>NZ_JAFCAR010000001.1 GCF_016820245.1 Jannaschia sp. Os4
CCCCCCCCCCCCCCCCCCCCCCCCCCCCCCCCCCCCCCCCCCCCCCCCCCCCCCCCCCCCCCCCCCCCCCCCCCCCCCCCCCCCCCCCCCCCCCCCCCCCCCCCCCCCCCCCCCCCCCCCCCCCCCCGGTCGCCCCGCGTCAGCGGGGCGAAACCATCACTCCGCCGCCTCGCGGTGCGGCGCGCCCTCGCCGTAGGGCACGTTCACGCCCCCGTAGCGGCGGACCCGCACGTTGCACTGCTCCGCGTGGCCCACGAAGCCCTCCAGCATGCACAGCCGCGACCCGTAGGCCCCGATGGTGGCCGCCGCCTCGTCCGTGGTGATCTTCTGATACGAGTGCGTCTTGATGAACTTGCCGACCCAAAGCCCGCCCGTGTAGCGCCCCGCCTTCTTCGTCGGCAGCGTGTGGTTCGTCCCGATCACCTTGTCGCCGTTGGCCACGTTGGTACGCGGCCCGAGGAACAGCGCCCCATAGGAGTGCATGTTCTCCAGATACCAGTCGTCGCGGTCCGTCATCACCTGCACGTGCTCCGAGGCGATGTCGTTGGCGTAGCGGAGCATCTCGTCGTGGTCGTCGCAGACGATGACCTCGCCGTACTCCTCCCACGAGGTCCGCGCCGTGTCGGCGGTGGGCAGGATGCCGAGGAGGCGCTCGATCTCGACCAGCGTGGCGTCCGCCAGCTTGGCGCTCGTGGTCAGCAGCACGGCGGGCGAGTTGTAGCCGTGCTCCGCCTGCCCCAGCAGGTCCGTCGCCACCATCTCCGCGTCCACGGTGTCGTCGGCGATCACCATCGTCTCCGTCGGCCCCGCGAAGAGGTCGATGCCCACCCGCCCGTAGAGCTGCCGCTTGGCCTCCGCCACGAAGGCGTTGCCCGGCCCGACCAGCATGTCCACGGGGTCGATCGTCTCGGTGCCCAACGCCATCGCGCCCACCGCTTGGATGCCGCCGAGGACGTAGATCTCGTGCGCCCCGCCCAAGTGGATCGCCGCGATCACGGCCGGGTTCGGCTTGCCCTGCCACGGCGGCGTGCAGGCGATGATGCGCGGCACGCCCGCGACGGCGGCGGTCGCGACCGACATGTGGGCCGAGGCGACCATCGGGAACTTGCCGCCGGGGATGTAGCAGCCGACCGACTGCACCGGGATGTTGCGGTGCCCGAGGACCACGCCCGGCATCGTCTCGACCTCGACGTCGAGCATCGAGTCGCGCTGGACCTGCGCGAAGGCCTTCACTTGGCGCTGCGCGAACTCGATGTCGGCCAGTTCCCGCTCCGACAGCTCCCCGATCAGCGCGTCGATCTCGTCCTGCGACAGGCGGTAGGACTCCGGCTCGTAGCGGTCGAACTTGGCCGACAGCTCCCGCACCGCCGCGTCGCCCCGCGCCTCGATGTCCTTCAGCGTCGCCTCGACGCTCGCGCGCACCTTCGCGTCGTCCTCGGCGCGGTCCGCCTCGGAGCGCGCGGTCTTGAGATGGTCTGCCATCGGAAGCCTCCCTGATCGGTGGCCCCGGGCCTATCCCATGCCGCCCGCCCGCTCAATTGCATACGATTGCAAATCCGCGCGGCAGCCCGTCGCGGCCCCGCGCCCCGCGGCGGCTCAGCTCCCGCCGCGCAGGTACCTCGTGAGCAGCACCCACAGCCCCAGCACGAGCACGAGGCTGTCGCCGACCATGACCTGCCCGCCCGCCGGACCGGGGGACGCCGGGTGCGGGGACGCGGGCCGGACGACCACCTCCTGCGTCTCGCCCACTGGCGCGGCGAAGCCGATCTCGCCCTCGGCGGTCCCGGCCTTGCGGATGTTGTCGATCGCGTCCGCGATCGCCTTGAGCACCTCGTCCGGCCCGTTGATCGCGTCCCCGATCACGCCGATGGCCCAGAGCATCGTCTCCTCGGCAGACTTGGCCGCCGCCATCTGCGCGGCCCGGGTCCGCACCCTCTGCTGCCCCGACCACGAGCCGCGCGCGCCCTGCGCCTGCAGCACCGCGAGGCCGTGGCGCGCCCGCGCGTCGCGGACCAGCGGCTCGACCGTCCGGCGCCAGCGCTCGATCCGGTCGGCGATCTCGGCCCGCTTGGCGAGGTCGTCCGCCCCCACGGTGCTGCCCATCAGCGACAGCGCGTATTGCCGCGCGTCGCGCGCCACCTCGTCGAGCCGCTGCGCGCGGACACGGTCGGACATCTGCATCATGGGTCTCCCGGGTCGGTCCGCGCGCATCAAGCCGATGCGGACGCCCGGGCGCAACCTCCGAGTCGGCCCGGCGTCAGAGCGCCTCCGCCCACCGCGCCAGCAGGTCCACCGTCGGGGCCGTGCGCGACGGCGACAGGATGTCCCCCGCGACGACATGCGCGTAGGGGTCGTCCCCCTCGCCCACCGTCACCCGCTCCACCGTCGCCGGCCCGCCCCACGCCGCGGCCACGGCCTCGGTCGCCTCGGGCCGCACGACCGTGTCGTCCGGCGAGAACACGAACAGCGCGGGCGTCTCGGCCCGGCCCCAGTCGATCTCGCCCGCCCGCGCGACCAGCGCCGCCATCGGCAGGGTCGCCACCGTCGGGTAGGTCGTCGTCCAGTGCCGCGCGTGGCGGTCGTTGACCGGATCGAAGCTGCGGACCGGACCGGCCACGGCGGGCACCCACGCCCGCGCGGCAGGCCACGTCAGCAGCGCGGCGGCCGGGTTCGAGATGGCGAAGTTGGGCGAGATCATCGCGATCCCCGCCACGTCCGCGTGCAGCGGCGCCAAGTCCGGATCCCCCGCCACCAGCGCGCTGATCGTCCCGCCGGTGGAGGCCGACACCACGATCACCCGCTCCCCGATCCGCCGCCCCACGGCCACCGCCTCGGCGTAGTCGCGCAGCCAGTCGCCCGCGCTCGCCTCCGCCATCGCGTCCCCGTCGCGCCCGTGCCCCGTCAGCCGCGCGAAGTGCAGGTTCGCCCCCAGCCGCTCGGCCACCAGCTCCGGCACCGGACGCACCTCCCACGGGTCGGCGCTGAACCCGTGCACGTAGACCACCGCGAGGTCCGTCCGCACGCCCGCGCCCCGGTGCCACAGGATCTGCTTGGCGCTCTCGGGCCGCAGGTCCGCGACCTGCCCCTCCCGGTCCGCCAGCCAGCCCTCCACGTCCTCGGGGATCACGGAGGCGTCGAAGGCCAGAGCGTCCGCCGTCTCGATCGGCTCGCGCGGGCCGACGGCCCACAGCGCGGCGGCGGCCAAGGCGGCGCCCGCCACGACCCACAGAAATCCCCGCACCAGTCGTCCCATCGCGCGTCCCTCCCCTGCGGCGGGAGAGGGCCGCGCCGCGCGCGCCCGGTCAAGCCGGACCGCGCGTCAGCCGGGGATGCGCGCCAAGACGTCCTCCACGGCGGCCTCGATCAGCGCGATCTCGCGCGGCTCCGAGAAGCGGTGGTCCGCCCCCTTCACCAAGAGCAGCTGCGCGTCGTCGCACTCCACGTGGTCCAGCAGCCGCGTGGCCCATGCCGGCGGCACGTCCGCGTCCGCCGTCCCCTGCAGCAGCCGCATCGGCCCCGGCACCGGCAGGGCCGAGCGCAGCACCAGCTGATCCCGCCCGTCCTCGATCAGCCGCCGGGTGATCGGATAGGGCGCGCCGTAATCCGACGGGATCAGCACGCGCCCCTTCTCGAACACCTCCAGCCGCTGCGCCTCGGTGAACGCCGCCCAATAGCCGTCCTCCGTGAAGTCCGGCGCCGCCGCGATCGTCACCAGCCCCGCGACCCGGTCCGGGTGGTCGCGCGCCAAGAGGCAGGCGATCCACCCGCCCATGCTGGATCCGACCAGCACGTTCGCCCCCGGCATCGCCTCGGCGATCACGTGCAGGGCGTCGTCGCGCCACTGCCCGATGCACCCCGCCTCGAACTGCCCCTCGCTGGCCCCGTGGCCCGAGTAGTCGAGCCGCAGGAACGCGCGGCCATGGCGCTTCGCCCACGCCTCCAAGGCCACGGCCTTCGTCCCCGTCATGTCCGAGGCGAACCCCCCGAGGAACACGACCCCCGGCCCGGCGCCTTCGGTCTTCACGTAGGCGAGGCGGTGGCCGTCGCGGGTGGTGGTGTGCTGCATGGAGCCTCCTTCGCGGTCGCCGCGAGGGTAGCACGACGCCCGCCGCACGACACGTGACCATCCACTCACACGTCTTGACACGTGACCTGACGGTCTCCTAACATCGTTCCCATGGAATCGGTCTTCAAGGCGCTCGCCGACCCGACCCGCCGCGACCTCCTCGACGCCCTGCGGCGCGAGGACGGGCAGACGTTGTCCCGACTGGAGGCGGCGCTGCCGATCTCGCGGTTCGGGGTGGCGAAGCACCTGACGGTCTTGGAGGAGGCGGGGCTCGTGACCCGGGTGAAGCGCGGACGCTTCACCCATCACTACCTCAACGCCGTCCCCCTCGCCGAGGCGCTGGGTCGCTGGATCGAGCCGTATCGCGTCGCCCCCGCGGTGGGGGCGATGCTCGACCTCAAGGCCCGACTGGAGGGACCGACGATGAGACCCGACTACGTGCTGACGACCTACATCCGCTGCACCC
The DNA here is from genome assembly GCF_016820245.1 of Jannaschia sp. Os4. Lineage (GTDB taxonomy): Bacteria > Pseudomonadota > Alphaproteobacteria > Rhodobacterales > Rhodobacteraceae > Jannaschia. The sequence continues at coordinate 4,533 of NZ_JAFCAR010000001.1, forward strand.
AGGACGCGCTCTGGGACGCGCTCACCGACCCGGCGGCGGCGGCGAACTACCACCCGTTCACGCCCGACGCCCACCGCGACGGCGACGCGCTGGTCTACACCCTGCCCGACGGCTCGGACATGCTCGTCTGCACCGAGCGGCGCCTCGACCCCAAGACCCGGATCGAGGCCGACTTCGAGCCCCGCTGGGCCCCCGACGTGTCCGAATCCCGCTTCGTCTGGATCATCGAGCCGCAGGGCGAGCACTGCCGCCTGACGCTGGAGCATTACGACATCCCGCCCGGCGGCGAGGGCTACGCCGAGGGCTGGGAGCGCCTCGTCGCGGGCCTCAAGACGTGGCTCGAGACCGGCACCCCCACCCGCATCGCCGCCCCGATGGAGGACGCGAGATGACCCCCGAACTCTTCTGGACCACCCTCGCCGCGCTGCTCACCGCCGCGCTCTGGATCCCCTACATCGTCGGCGTGAACCAGCCCGACGCCGCGCCGTCGGACTTCACCCGCCCGCCGAACCCGTCGCTCCAGAAGCCGTGGGTCCACCGCGCCTTCCGCGCCCATCTCAACGCGGTGGAGACGCTGGTCCCGCACGCCGCGCTCGTGCTCATCGCCCACGCGCTAGAGGTCAGCAGCGTGGTGACCGTCTGGGCCTGCGCGCTCTACTTCTGGCTCCGCCTCGCCCATGCGGTGGGCTACGTCACCGGCACGGCGGGCTTTCCCGTCCGCCCGCTCCTCTTCACCTCCGCCTTCGCCTGCACGGTCGCCGTGGGCATCGAGGTGCTGCGCCTCGGCTGAGGCGCGGGGCGGCCCGCCCCCCGCATGGCGCCTACAGGTCGAAGCCCAGCGCGTCCGCGAGGCCGGCGGCCTGGATCGACGCGGCGATCGCGAGCGCCGATCCGGGGCCCATGTCCGGCAGCAGGTCGGGGGGCAGGTCGACATCCGACCAGTCGAAGGGCGAGACGGGCGGCGGAGGCGCGCCCTCCGCCCCCGCACGGTCCGGGGCGGGGACGTCGAACGGGGGCGGATCGGGAAGCGCCGACCAGTCGAAGCGGGCGTCGTCTCGGATCGGGGACAGGGTCATGGCGGGCCTCCGTGGCGGACCCGGCCCATCTCCGGCGACGCGGGGGCGCGGCCGCGGCGGGGACGTGGCGCGACGGTGCCGTTTCGCTCCAGTTCGACCGGTCCGCCGCGGCCCGCGGGCTTGCCAAGCCGCGCCGCCCCCGCCAAACGCGCCGCGACATACCCGCAACCGGGCGTTCCGTGGGCGCCGAACCGACGAGGAGGACGACCATGTCCGACGCGATCACCCTGACCTTCCCCGACGGCGCGACCCGCGACGTCCCCCGCGGCACCACCCTGCTGGAGGTGGCGCAGTCCATCTCGAAGTCCTTGGGCAAGAAAGCCATCTCGGCACAGGTCGACGGCACCCACTGGGATCTCCAGTGGCCGCTGGAGCGCGATGCCGCCATCGCCATCAACACCATGCAGGACGAGGCCCCGGCCCTCGAACTGGTCCGCCACGACCTCGCGCACGTCATGGCCCGCGCCGTGCAGGAGATCTGGCCCGACACCAAGGTCACCATCGGCCCCGTGCGCGACTTCGGCTGGTTCTACGACTTCGACCGGGCCGAGCCGTTCACCCCCGAGGACCTCGGCGCCATCGAGCAGCGGATGAAGCAGATCATCGCCGCCCGCGACGCCGTGCGCACCGAGGTCTGGTCCCGCGCCGACGCCCGCGCCCACTACGAGGCGGCGGGCGAGCCGTTCAAGGTCGAGTTGATCGACCGCATCCCCGGCGACGAGCCGATCCGCATGTACTGGCACGGCGACTGGCAGGACCTCTGCCGCGGCCCGCACCTCCAGCACACCGGCCAGATCCCGGCGGACGCCTTCAAGCTGACCCGCGTGTCGGCCGCCTACTGGCTGGGCGACAGCGAGCGCCCCCAGCTCCAGCGCATCTACGGCGTCGCCTTCCGCACCAAGGACGAGCTCAAGGCCCATCTCCGCTTCCTCGAGGAGGCCGAGGCCCGCGACCACCGCCGCCTGGGCCGCGAGATGGACCTCTTCCACATGCAGGAGGAGGCGCCGGGGCAGGTGTTCTGGCACCCCAACGGCTGGACCATCTACACCACGCTGCAGGACTACATGCGCCGCAAGCAGCGCGCGGACGGCTACGTGGAGGTCAACACCCCCCAGGTCGTGAACCGCAAGCTGTGGGAGGCGTCCGGCCACTGGGATAAGTACCAGGAGCACATGTTCATCGTCGAGGTCGAGGAGGAGCACGCCCAGACCAAGACGATCAACGCGCTCAAGCCGATGAACTGCCCCTGCCACGTGCAGGTCTACAACCACGGCCTGAAGTCCTATCGCGACCTGCCGCTGCGCATGGCCGAGTTCGGCTCCTGCGCCCGCTACGAGCCGTCAGGCGCGCTGCACGGCATCATGCGCGTGCGCGGCTTCACCCAGGACGACGCGCACATCTTCTGCACCGAGGACCAGATCGAGGCGGAGTGCGCCAAGTTCATCCGCTTCCTGTCCTCCGTCTACGCCGACCTCGGCTTCGAGAAGTTCGACATCGCCTTCGCCACCCGCCCCGAGAAGCGGGTCGGCACCGACGCGGCATGGGACCACGTCGAGGGCGCGCTGGAGGGCGCGATCAAGTCCGTCGGCGCCCCCTACCGCGTCGAGGAGGGCGACGGCGCCTTCTACGGGCCCAAGCTCGACTTCTACCTCACCGACGCGATCGGCCGCGTCTGGCAGTGCGGCACGTTCCAGGTCGATCCCAACCTGCCCGAGCGGCTGGGCGCGACCTACGTGGGCGAGGACGGCGAGAAGCACCGCCCCTACATGCTCCACCGCGCCTGCCTCGGCTCGTTCGAGCGGTTCGTCGGCATCCTGATCGAGAACTCCGCCGGGCGCCTGCCGATGTGGCTCGCCCCGCGGCAGGTGGTCGTCGCCTCCATCGTGTCCGACGCCGACGCCTACGTAGACGAGGTGACGGCCGCGCTGACCCGCGCGGGCGTCCGGGCCGAGGCCGACAAGCGCAACGAGAAGATCAACTACAAGGTCCGCGAGCACTCGCTCGCCAAGGTGCCCGTCATCCTCGCCATCGGGCGGCAGGAGGTGGAGGACCGCACCGTCACCGTCCGCCGCCTCGGCGAGAAGCGCACCGAGGTGGTGGCGCTCGATGCGGTGGTGACCGCCCTCGGCGCGGAGGTCACACCCCCCGACCTCGCCTGACTCGCGTCCCGTCATCGCCGGCACCCGACCCGGCGATCCACCCTCGCACAACCCCCTCGGACCGGACCACTCGGAGACGGTCCGGCGGCGCGCCTACCCGTCAACCGCCGCGTACCGGACCCAAATCTCCTCGAACCGCCCGGACTCTCGAACGACCTCCGCCTCGAGCAGGTCGAAGCTCAACGGTCCAGCATTCTTCCGCGTCACCCGGAACACGCCCGCCGGGTCCGTCTCTATGATGACCCCGTCGCCCTCCACCACGACGCGCCGCACGGTCCAGTGGTTCGGGAGATGAAACGTCATATGCGTCCAGCCGGTCTCCCCCTTCGCCAGCCGCTGATCGAGGCTGAGATACTGTCCTAACCCGCCCGACTTCTCGTCACGACGTATCTCCGCGGAGACGGCATTGATGTGCCAGGGGGCCGAATCGATGCTGCCGCTGTCCTTCTCGAACCGCGCGGCATCGACCAAGCCATCGACGAACTGCGCGAAGCTGTCGGAGAGGTGGGTGATCGCGTAGTCCCGCTCCTGATCGACATGGACAACGCTCGGCTCGCCCGCGGGACCGCATGACCTGTAGTCGAGGCCGACCATGTCGTGGCCCGCCAAGGGGCAATCCGCGAAATAGACGCCGATAGCCGGATAGCCCCACTCCGTTTCCCAGAAGCGGCTGCCACACTCACCGCAGAGGGCGTATGTCCCTGTCTCCCCAATGCCGAAGAGGCCATGGACCGCAACGTGGTCATCGGCCCAAGAGGTCGGCACCGACGTTGGGAACGCGGTGCGTCGTGGGATGCCGCCGTTCTGGCCTCGCATTAGGTTGACGTACGAGGCGGGCAGAACGACCCCAAGCGTCTTCTCCACCCGCCGGATGACCGCCTCGCTCGGGGGGGGCAGGACGTAGTGCGTCCTGGCATACTCCGAATCCGCCCAAAATACGGGCGGGGGACAGTCGTTGGACCTTCTCATCGAGTTCCTCCATGGAGACGGATCGAGATGACGGCGTACGGACCCCCTAGCTCTCAGGCGTGCCCCGATCCTCTTCGAACGACTTTAAATTGGTGCCCAATCGGAAACGGTCGGCCCCGATTAGGCCACATTCGAATGTCATGGATCATCCCACGGCGAACGTCCGGTCATCCGACCCGAACGGCCCGCTCCTCCCCCCAAGGGCCGGGGGCGGGTGGTCGGACGCGCGCTCTCTCTCCCTGACTGGCCGGCCCGCGCCCCTCCTCCCGCGCGGGCCGCGCTGGGCTCCCCGCCGGGACATGGCCGCCGCCCACCCTACCCTCCGCCGCCCTCGATCCGGACGTCCTCGTCCTCCCACGGCTCGATCAGGTCCGGCCCCTCCGCCCGGTTCGAGTTCACCGCCCGGTCCACCCGGTGCCGCGCAAGGTATCCCGCCGCGGAGGCCCGCATCAGCGGCGCCGCCTTCTCGTCCGTCTCGCCCAGCCACGTCGCCCAGTCCCCCTCGCGCAGCGTGACCGGCTCGCGGTGGTGCACCTCGGCCATCGCCGGACCCGCCGCGCAGGACACGATCGCGCAGGTCGCCAGCTTGTCCGCCCCCCAGCCCTGCCACACCCCCGCGAAGGCCAAGGGCAGGCCGTCCGTCGGGTGGAAGTACCACGGCCAGCGCACCCCCTCGGCGTCCTTCGTCCACTCGTAGAACCCCGTCGCCGGGATCAGGCAGCGCCGCTCGCGCACCGCGGCGCGGAAGGCGGGCTTCTCGGCCACCGTCTCGGCGCGGGCGTTGATGATCAGCGGGCCGTCCGTCGGCGTCGCGTACCAGTGCGGCAGGAACCCCCAGCGCATCGACACCAGCCGCCGCCCGCCCGCGCCGGGCACCACGGCGGCCACGGCTTGCGTCGGGCAGACGTTGTAGTCCGGCACCTCCGGCAGGTCGTTCGCCAAGGTCGCCCCGAACACCCGCCCCGCCTCCGCGTGGGGCATCGCGGCGACGAAGCGGCCGCACATCGGCCTAGCCGTCCAAGGGGAAGGTCAGCACGCCGCGCCAGCCGCCCCCGTCGAGCGGGGCCACCTCCAGCATGCCGCCGAGCTGCGAGGCCGAGGCCTGCATGATCCGGATCCCGAGCCCGCCCTCGACCACGGTGCCGCCGACGCCGTCGTCCTCGACCACGACGCGGTAGCCGCCGTCCGGCATCGCCGTGCCCGACGCCCGCACCGATCCGCCCCGACCGTTGGGGTAGCCGTGCTTGAAGGCGTTCGACACCAGCTCGTTGACCAGCACGCCCAGCGCCGAGGCCCGCCGCCCCTCCAAGGCGAAGGCCGAGAACCGCGACGACGTCGTCACGCCCGGCGGCGCCGTCTCCTGTAGGTGCCGCAGGATGCGCCCGAGGTAGTCGGCGCCCTGCACCGCCCCCTCGTCGCCCGGCGCGCTGTAGAGCTGCGCGTGGAGCTCCACCATCACGTTGATCCGGTTGAGCACCTCCTGCAGCGCCTCCTTGGTCTCCTCCGACACGGCCGAGCGGATCGCCATCCGCGTCAGCACCGACACGTTGGCGAGGTTGTTCTTCACCCGGTGGTCAACCTCGCGGCGCAGCGTCTCGGCCTGCCGCAGCGCCTCGTTCAGCTCCAAGCGCTGCATCACCTGGTCGGCGAGGATGCGCAGGGCGCGGCGCTGCTCGTCCGACAGGCGCCGGGGCTTGCGGTCGAGCACGCAGAGCGACCCCAGCGGCAGCCCGTCGGGCGTCACGATCTGCGAGCCCGCGTAGAACACCAGCGGGTCGTCCGGGTCCGTCACCAAGGGGTTGTCCCGCGTCCGCATGTCCAGCCGGGTGTCCGGAATCTCGAGGATGTCGTCCTGCAGGATCGCGTGCGAGCAGATCGACGCCTCCAGCCCCGTGGAGTCCGCGTCCAGCCCGCAGCGCGCCTCGAAGCGCTGGTCGTCCTCGTGCACGATCGACACCAGCGCGATGGGGCAGTGGCAGATCTGCGCCGCCAGCTCCACGAGGCCGTCGAGCGCGCCGGCGTTGGACTGGGTTCCCAGCTCGTAGCGGCGGATCGCGGCGAGGCGGGCGGCTTGGTTCGGTGGCGTCGGTGCGAGCATGGCACGGCTCCCCGGTCAGGGCAGCGTCCGGTGGGTGCAGGTTCGCCCGGACCCCCGCGGACGGTCGGGGGCGGACGGGTGGATGCCGTGGCAATATGTCGTCGGACGTGCCCGCTGCAACCCTCGGTCGAAAGATAAGGGGCGCCAAGGCGATAGGGCCGGACGACCCCGCCAAAGCAGGACGGGCGGGCCCTTCGGCCCGCCCGTCCCCGTCTCCGCGCGGCGTCGCGGCTCAGCCGCCGACGTCGATCCGCCCGTCGGTGTAGGGCGCGTAGGCCCCGCCCTGCGCGGCGATGTAGTCGATCACCACCTGCTCCAGGCCCGGGCCGTAGTCGTAGGCGTTCCGCGCGCCCTCGAAGACGGAGTAGCCGTCGCCGCCGCCGCGCATGTAGTTGTTCGACACCACGCCGTAGGTCGCCTCCGGGTCGATCTCCGCCCCGTCGATCATCACGCTCGTGATGCGCGAGCCCGGCTCGGCCGTCAGGTCCGCCTTGTAGGTGATGCCCGAAACCTGCGGGAAGCGCCCGGCGCCCTCCTCGACCTCGGACACGCCGTTCTCCAGCGCCTCGATCACCTCCGCGCCGGTCAGCTCGAAGGTCGCCAAGGTGTTCTGGAACGGCAGCACGGTGACGATCTCGCCCATCGTGATGTCGCCCTCGTCGATGGACGCCCGCAGGCCCCCGCCGTTCTGGATGGCGATGGTCACGCCCTGGTCCTTCACGCGGTCCAGCATGGCGTCGGCCACGAGGTTGCCCATCGGGCACTCCATCACGCGGCAGACCGAGCGGTCGCCCTCGATGAAGCCCGCCGACTGGCCCACGACCTCCTGCTGCATCTCCTGGATCGGCGCGGCCAGTTCCGCGACCCGCGCGGCCAGCTCGGCGTCCGGCTCGACGGAGGCGTCCAGCAGCATCGTGTCGCCCGTGGCGTCGATGACGTTGCCGTCCGCGTCGAAGCTGACGGTCAGGTGGCCCAGATACTTCGTGTAGGCGCCCGCCTGCACGATCGGCACGTCGCCCTCCATCGTCGGATAGGCCTCGGCCCCCTCCTCGGTGTTCGAGAACACCGTGTGGCTGTGCCCGCCCACGATCACGTCGAGGCCGTCGATGCCCGCGCCCGCGATCCGCTGGTCCGCCGGGAAGCCGACATGGGTCAGCGCGATGATCTTGTTGACCCCGTCGTCGGTCAGCGTGGCCACGTCCTGCGCGAGGCTCTCGGCCTCGTCCATGAACACCACCTGATCCGACGGGCTCGACGTTTCCGCCGTGTCCGTGGCCAGCGCCGAGACGATGCCGATCCGCTCGCCGCCGACCTCGAGGACCAGCGTGTCCTCGATCTTGCCGCCCAGCACGTTGTTGCCCGTCAGGTCGAGGTTGCCCGACACCACCGGCATCTCCAGCAGGTCGATGACGCGGGCGAGGTTCTCGTCGCCCTTGTTGAACTCGTGGTTGCCCACGGCCATCACGTCCGGCGCGATGGCGTTGACCATCTCGGCCTCCGCGTCGCCGTTGTAGGTCGTGAACATCAGCGAGCCCTGCAGCTGGTCGCCCGCGTCCAGCACGATGACGTTCTCGCCCGCGAGCTCCTCGCGCTTCATGTCGATCGCCGCCTTCAGCCGCGCCGAGCCGCCGAAGCACTCGCCCGCCGCGTCGTCCTCGGCCGAGCAGGTCGAGTCGAAGCGGTTGATCGGCTCGATCCGGCTGTGGGTGTCGTTGTAGTGCAGGATGTGCAGCGTGTAGGCGGCGTGGCCGTCCGCCGCCGCCGTTCCGGCGGTCAGCGCCAGCGCGGCGGTCGCGGTCAGAAGCTTTTGCATCTGTTGAATCTCCCCGGTTGGTGGCCGGAGCGTGCGCCCGAGGCCGCCCGGATGGCAAGCCGATGTGTCGCCCGCTTGACCCGAAACGTCGCGGCGCCCATCCCCGCGGCATGATCTACAAGATTTTCCGCACCCCCGAATGGGACGCGCTGCGCGCCGACGGCTCCACCACCGGCGCGCCCGTGGACCGCGCGGACGGCTACATCCACTTCTCCGGCCCCGACACCGTGGCCGAGACCGCCGCCCGCCACTTCGCGGGCGAGGATGGCCTCTGGCTGATCGCCTGCGAGGAGGCCGCCCTCGGCCCCAACCTCCGGTGGGAGCCGTCGCGCGGCGGCACCGACTTCCCGCATCTCTACGCCCCCCTCCGCCTCGACCAGGTGGCGTGGGCCCAGCCCCTCCCCCTCGTGGACGGCACCCACGTCTTCCCCGCCGGATCGGGCATCGCATGATCGCCGACGCCGTCTCGGACTGGGGGACGAAGCTCCTCCGCCGCCTCGACCCCGAGACGGCCCACGCCCTCGCCCTCAAGGCGCTCTCGGCGGGCCTCGGCCCCCGCACCGGCCCCGTCACGACCCAGCGTCTGACCACGCGCGTCGGACGCCTGACCCTCCCCAACCCGGTGGGCCTCGCGGCGGGCTTCGACAAGGACGCGATGGCCGTGGCCCCGCTCTCCCGCGCGGGCTTCGGCCTCGTCGAGGTCGGCGCCGCCACCCCCCGTGCGCAGCCGGGCAACCCCCGCCCCCGCATGTTCCGCCTCTCCGAGGACCGCGCCGCCATCAACCGCTTCGGCTTCAACAACGCCGGCGCGCGCGCCATCGCCGCCCGCCTGTCCAAGCGCCCCGAGGGGGGCGTCCCCGTCGGCCTCAACCTCGGCGCCAACAAGGACAGTGCCGACCGCGCCGCCGATTACGCCGCCGTGCTCCGAACCTGCGGCCCCCATATCGACTTCGCCACCGTCAACGTGTCGTCGCCCAACACCGCCGGCCTGCGCGACCTCCAAGCCGAGCTCGGCCCCCTCCTCGACGGCGTGATGGCCACCCGCGACGCCCTGGCCCGGCCCGTCGACATCTGGATCAAGATCGCCCCCGACCTCTCGGACGAGGCGCTCGACGCGATGGTCCCCCACCTCGCCCGCGCCGACGCCGTGGTCGCCACCAACACCACGCTGGCCCGCGACGGGCTCCGCTCCCTTCACGCGTCCGAGGCGGGCGGCCTCTCCGGCCAGCCCCTGTTCGAGCGCTCCACCCGCATCCTCGCCAAGCTACGTAGCCTGCTGCCCGATACGCCCCTGATCGGCGTCGGCGGCGTGGGCAGCGCGGAGCAGGCCTACGCCAAGATCACAGCGGGCGCGTCCGCCGTGCAGCTCTACACCGCGCTCGCCTACGCGGGGCCGGGTCTCGTCCGCGAGATCGCCGAGGGGCTGGACGCGCTCCTCGCCCGCGACGGCTTCGCCTCCGTCGCCGACGCCGTGGGCACCAAGACGGACGACTGGCTGAACTAGGCGCCCGGCCCGGTGCGCGGGGGCGCAGCCCCCGCAGGGCCAGCGCCGGACCGGCCCGCGGGCCGGCGCTTCGTCGCAGTGGGCGCGCCGCGGGGGCGTCGTGCGGGGGTGAGGGATCAAGCGCGCGGCGGAGGGGGCGGATGCGCCGTCCCCCGGTCCGCCGCTGGCCCTGCTCCCCTCACACCATCGCCAGCACCCGCGCCGGCCCGCCCGTCCCGCCGCCATGCTTCGGCGCGCCCACGAACACCGTCGCGCCCGCCGCGGGCACCCCATCCAGACCGGCGAGGTTCTCGATCCCGTAGCGCCCCGACGGCAGCCACGAGTAGTGCACCGCGAAGTCCTGGCTGTCGCCCGGATCCAGCGACAGCGTGTCCACCCCGAGGCAGGCCGCCCCCGCCTCCATCAGCAGGTCGCTCGCCCCCTTCGAGAAGCCGGGGAAGGCGAAGTTGCCGTCCGCGTCGTTGCGGTAGCTCGGGTCGCCCACCTTCTCCGCCCAGCCCGAATGCATCGCCACGCAGGCCCCCGCCGGGATCGCGCCGTGGGCCGAGACCCACGCCTCCACGTCCTCCGGCATCACCATCGCGTTCGCCTCCTCGGCGGCCTTGGCCGATATGTCGATCACGCAGAGCGGGCACATCAGGCTCTCGACCGGCATCTCGTCCACGCTCGTCCCGTCCGCCGAGAAGTGCAGCGGCGCGTCGATATGCGTCCCCGAATGCTCGTCGACCGTCAGGCGGAAGAACTGGTAGCCGTCCGCGTCCATCGTCGCCATCTGCTCGTAGGCGATGCCCGGCTCGCCCCCGAAGGTCGGGAACTCCGGCGTCAGCGTATGCGTCAGGTCCACCACGCCCCCATGCGCGTCGGCCAGCGCCGACCGCGCCGACAGGGCGCCCGCCGCCACGGCGGCGGCCCCGGCCGCAGACCCTCGGAACAGGTCGCGGCGGGACAACATCCCCTTCTTCACGGCATCCATCACGCAGGCATGGCACATGGGTTCGTCCTCCGGTTGCGGAACGCGCGCAGCCTGCGCCCGCCGGGCCGGACCTGTCCAGACGCTTGGCGCGGCGCGGCTATTCGGCCGCGAACACCGCCAACTGCGCCACCCGCGCCTCGTTCAGCCGCGCGAGGCACAGCCGCCCCACCGCCTCGCGCTCCATCCCCGGCGAGACCAGCAGCGACTCCGCCGCGCAATGCGAGTCCCGATGCGCGAGCCAATCCGCCTGCCCCGCCTCCACCAGCGCGGCCGCGCGCACCTCGTCCGCCTCCCCCGCGAGGAAGCGCGTCTCGTCCAGCACCTCCGCCGCCGTCACCGCCAGCCCGTAGGCGAGGTCCAGCGCGCCCTCGGACTCCGTCCACGCGATCTCCGCGCAGCGCGCGATCTCGGCGGGCATCAGATCGTCGGCCTCGCAGTCCACCGGCCCCTCCTGCGCCGCCGCCGGCCCGGCCAGCAGGACCAGCGCCGCGAGCGCCGCCCTCACCGCCGCCCCCGCACGGCGGCCCGGGTCAGGCGCTGCGCATTGGCCCGCGTCCGGCGCCCCACGGGGGCGAGGCCCGCCGAGGCCACCGCCACCGGCGCCGCCCCGCCCATCGCGGCGCGCCACATCGCCCATTGCGCGTCCCAGAAGGCGTCGGCCTTCTCCGCGTACATCCGCCTGTTCTCCGACGGCGCGGCGGGCAGCACCCCCGCCATCCCCATCATCCGCAGGCCGATCACCGCCTGCGCCTCCAGCCCCATCCGGGCGAGGTCGAACCAGTATCGCGTCCAAGGCATGTGCTGTCCCTTCTGCTGCCCCGTCCCAACCCGCCGGACGGGGGGGCGGTTCACTCCTCCGCGTCGTCCCGCATGGCGATCCGCCGCCAGATGCGCCGCCCGAACAGGCCCACCAGCGCGCCGAAGCACATCAGGAACACCGAACTGTCGACCCCCAGCACCGCCGCCACGATGGACGCCACCATCAGGATCACCAAGAGCGCGGCGAGGTCGAACTCGTGGTCGCTGATCCCCATATCGCCCAGCCAGATGCTGTCCGCGACGCTCCGCATCCAGCGCTCCAGCGCGGGCGTGGCGAGGCCCGCGATCAGGCCGATGACGATGTTCAGGATCATGGTCCCACTCCCTCCGCAGGCGGGCAGGATGACCCCGAGCGGAGTCCCGCGCAAGCCGGGCCGGTTCGCCCCCGGATCGGACCACAAACCCCTGACATCAAACGATTGCCGCGCCGCAGCATCGCCCCCACCTTCCCCCGTCGGCGCGAATCCCCCAGAAGGCCCGCATGGACAGCCTCACGATCCGCCGCCCCGACGACTGGCACCTGCACCTGCGCGATGACGACATGCTCCGCGCCGTGGCCCCGTCGTCGTCCGTGATGGGCCGGGCGATCGTGATGCCCAACCTCGTCCCGCCCGTCGTGACCAAGGCCGACGCCGTTGCCTACCGCGACCGCATCCGCGCGGCCGGATTCTCAAATCCGCTCATGACCTTGTACCTGACCGAGGACACGGACCCCGCCGACGTCGTCGCCGCCCACGCCGAGGGCGTGATCACCGCCGTCAAGCTCTACCCGGCGGGCGCCACCACCAACTCCGCCTCGGGCGTCCGCGACTTCGACGCCGTCCGCCCCGCCCTCGCCGCGATGGAGGAGGCGGGCGTCCCCCTCTGCCTCCACGGCGAAGTGACCGACCGCGAGATCGACATCTTCGACCGCGAATCCGCCTTCCTCGACAAGCGGTTGGAACCGCTGCGAAAAGCCCACCCCTCGCTCAAGCTCACCCTCGAGCACGTCACGACGAAGGATGCCGTCGATTACGTGCGCGCCCACGACCTCGGCGCCACGATCACGGTCCAGCACCTCATGCTCGACCGCAACGACATGCTCGTGGGCGGGATGCGCCCGCACTACTACTGCCTGCCCATCCTCAAGCGCGCCCGCCACCGCGACGCGCTCCTCGAGGCGGCCACCACCGACGACCGCTTCTTCCTCGGCACCGACAGCGCGCCGCACCCCCTCCACGCCAAGGAGGCCGAATGCTGCGCGGCGGGCTGCTTCACCGCCCCCCTTGCGCTTCCGGCCTACGCCACCGTCTTCGACGAGGCCGGCGCGCTCGACCGGCTGGAGGCCTTCGCCTCGCTCAACGGCCCCCGCCACTACGGCCTGCCGCCCAACGACGACACCGTCACGCTCGTCCGCGGCACCCCCGACATCCCCCCCAAGGTCGGCGACGTCGCCGTGTTCGACCCCGCCCGCCCCCTCACGTGGACGCTCCAATGATCCCCACCGCCTTCCCCTCTCGCGACGAGATCGCCACGCGCACCGCCCGCGCGCTGATCGAGACGCGCTCCGTCAACTTCCGCCCCGACGCCCCCTTCACCCTCTCCTCCGGCCTGCCCTCCCCGGTCTACGTGGATTGCCGCAACCTCATCGGCTTCCCTCGGGTTCGCGCCGCGCTCATGGACTTCATGGCGGCGTCGGTGATGCGCGGCGCGGGCATGGAGGCCTTCGACGTCGTCGCGGGCGGCGAGACGGCGGGCATCCCCTTCGCCGCGTGGCTGGCCGAGCGGCTGGCCCTGCCGATGGCCTACGTCCGCAAGAAGCCCAAGGGCCACGGCCGCGGCGCCCGGATCGAGGGGCCGATGGCCGAAGGCGCGCGCGTCCTCTTGGTCGAGGACATGACCACGGACGGCGGCTCAAAGCTCTCCTTCGTGGACGCCATCCGCGAGGCGGGCGGCACCTGCGCCCACACCTCCGTCGTCTTCTCCTACGGCATCTTCCCCGACGGGCTGGCCAAGCTGACGGACCACGGCGTGGCCCTGCACCATCTCTGCACATGGTGGGACGTGCTGGCCGAGGCCCGCGCGATGGGGCCGTCCGTCGATGGCGGCCCCGGCTTCGACGCGGCCACGCTGGACGGGGTCGAGGCGTTCCTGAACGACCCGCGCGGCTGGCAGCGCGAGAGGGGCGCGGACGTCTGACGTCCTTTGAACGGAGCACCCGCGCGGTGCGCGAGGCGCAGCCTCGCCGCGCATCGCCGGGCCGCCCCACGGCACGGCGATCCTTCACCGATGGCGCACCGGTCGAGCGTCGCGCGGGGGTGAGGGATAAATCGCGTCGCGGAGAGGTTGCATCGCCGCGCCACGGCCCCGCGATGTGCTTGCGTCGCACGGAGCACCGACGCGGCGAATCTCCACGCCCGATCCGACGCTTATCCGCCGCCGAACTTATTCACAGCATCCTCTAGGTGGACCCCGATTCCGCCGTGTCGTAGGACCGCAGGACCCCACGGCGCATGCAAACCGCCGGGGGCGGAGTGGGGGATCGGAGCATGAACGAAGTCGCGCGCGTGGACGGACCGGCCCAGCCCGCCGACATGGACGCCGTCCCCCAGAACATCGAGGCAGAGCGCCAGCTCATCGGCTCGATTCTGACGGACAACGACCTCTTCGACCGCGCCGCCTCCGTCGTGCAGTCGGCCCATTTCTTCGACCCCGTGCACCAGCGCATCTGGGACCTCTGCGCCGCGCGCATCCAGAAGAACGCCCTCGCCTCGCCCGTCACGCTCAAGCCCTTCCTCGAAGGCGACGAGGGGCTCGACGCGCTGGGCGGGCCCTCCTACCTCGTCACCCTCGCCGCCTCCTCCGTCGCGCCCTACGCCATCCGCGACTACGCGCAGATGGTCCACGACCTCGCCGTGCGCCGCGCGCTGATGTCGCTGGGCCGCGACGTCACCGCCAAGGCGGGCGACGTCACCGTCGAATCCGAGCCCTCCGAGCAGATCGTCGAGGCCGAGCAGGCCCTCTACGCCTTGGCCGAGCAGGGCCGCGCCGAGCGGGGCTTCCAGTCCTTCGTCTCCGCCGTGACCCAGGCGGTCGAGGTGGCGTCGGCCGCCTACCAGCGCGACGGCGGCCTCGCGGGCCTGTCCACCGGGCTCAAGGACCTCGACCGCAAGCTGGGCGGGCTGCATCGCTCGGACCTGCTGATCCTCGCGGGGCGCCCGTCGATGGGGAAGACGTCGCTCGCCACCAACATCGCCTTCAACGTCGCCAAGGCCTACCGCCGGGGCATGACCCACGAGGGCAAGGAGGGCGCCGTCGAGGGCGGCGTCGTGGGCTTCTTCTCCTTGGAGATGTCCGCCGAGCAGCTCGCCGCGCGTGTCCTGTCCGAGGCCGCCGAGGTGCCGTCCGAGCAGATCCGCAAGGGCGACATGACCGAGGGCGAGTTCCGCCGCTTCGTCGAGGCCGCCACCGGCCTCCAGAACGCGCCGCTCCACATCGACGACACGCCCGCCCTGCCCATCAGCCAGCTCGCCGCCCGCGCCCGGCGGCTCAAGCGGACCCACGGGCTGGACCTGCTGATCGTGGACTACCTGCAGCTGCTCAAGGCCGCCTCCGCCAAGGACAGCCGGGTCAACGAGGTCTCCGAGATCACCCAAGGCCTCAAGGCCGTGGCCAAGGAGCTGGACATCCCCGTCATCGCGCTGTCCCAGTTGTCGCGCCAGGTGGAGTCCCGCGAGGACAAGCGGCCCCAGCTGTCGGACCTCCGCGAGTCCGGCTCCATCGAGCAGGACGCGGACGTCGTGATGTTCGTGTTCCGCGAGGAGTACTACAAGGAGCGCGAGAAGCCGGGCGACCACCAGCTCGACAAGATGGCCGAGTGGCAGGCGGCGATGGACGCGATCCACGGCAAGGCCGAGGTCATCATCGGCAAGCAGCGCCACGGCCCGATCGGCTCGGTCGACCTAAGCTTCGACGGGCGGTTCACGCGGTTCGGCGACCTCGCCAAGCCGTGGCAGAGCGGCGAGCGGTGATCGCCCCCGACCTGCCGCTCTCCCCCGTGCGGGAGGCGGGGGGCTTGGCCTTCGTCACCGGCATGACGGGCTCCGGCCGCGGCGGGATGCCCGAGGGGGCCGAGGCGCAGGTCCACGCCGCGCTCGACAAGATCGAGGCGGCGCTGGCGACGGTGGGCCTCGGGCTGGCGGACGTGGTGGACGCGACGACCTTCCATGCCGGCCTCGACGCCTTCGACCCCGTCGAGCGCGCATGGCGGGGCCGCTTCGCCCCGCCCTACCCCGCATGGACGGCGGTGGGCGTGGCCGCCCTGCGGCGGCCCGGCGCGCTGGTCGAGATCAAGGTGATCGCGGCCCGCTAGGGAAACGTGCACGCGCCCCTTCGGGTGGATCAGCGCATGTCGAACGCCTCGACGGGGACGTTTCCCCGGCAGCCGCTGTCGCCCCCCTCGATCACGAGGACATCGTGCGTGACGAAGCCCGCATCGGTCGTCACCGCTCGGGTTCCGGTGGGGACGATGCATGACAACAGACCTAGGAGGAGGGTCGGGTTGCTGCGGTGGACGTTCGCCGAAATCAGGTCGAGGCCCTCCGACTGCGCTGCCTTGTCTTTCCATACGAAGACCACGTCCATCCCGCCCAGCCCGACCAAGCGGCCTTCGACAGCTGATGCGGGGACGGCGACGAGGCAGAATGCGATCGCGGCGAGCAAGGTGCGGAACATGAGCGGCCTCCGAGTTACGTCCTACCGGGCGTAGGCCGGAAACCTTTACGAACGGTTTCCGCGGAGGCGCGGCCCGCCCTTGATTCCCCGCCCGCCCCCGCGCAAAGGCGCGACCGATGGGAACGGGCGTCCTGCATATCGACCTCGAGGCGGTCGCGGCCAACTGGCGGGCGCTCGACGCGGCCTCCGCGGCCGGGGTCGAGACCGCCGCCGTGGTCAAGGCGAACGGCTACGGGCTGGGCGCGCTGCCGGTCGCCAAGCGCCTCGCCCGGGCGGGGGCGCGGACCTTCTTCGTGGCCACCGCCGCCGAGGGCTTGGAACTGCGGCGCGCGCTCGGCGAGGCGCCGGCGATCTGCGTCTTCTACGGGCACATGGCCGAGGACACGCTGACGATCCAGCGCGGGCGCCTGACCCCGATGATCCCCTCCGTCGCGCACCTGACGCGGCACCTCGAGGCGCTGCCGGGCCACCCTTTCGGGATTCAGCTCGACACGGGGATGAACCGGCTCGGGCTGAAGTGGGGCGACTGGGCCGCCGTCGCCCCCTTGGCGCTGAAGGCGAAGCCGAAGCTCGTGATGTCGCACCTCAGCAGCGCCGACGACCCCGCCAGCCCGGAGAGCGCCCGCCAGCTCGCCACCTTCCGCGAGATGACGGACGGGATCAGCGTCCCGCGCTCGCTCGCCGCGACGGGCGGGACGCTGCTCGGGAAGGACTACCACTTCGACATGACACGGCCCGGCGTCGGCCTGTTCGGCGGGCTGCCCTTCGCGGGGGCCGAGCCGGTCGTCGCGCTGGAGGTGCCGGTGATCTCCTGCTTCGACGTCGAGGCGGGCGAGGCCGTGGGCTACAACGCCACGTGGCGCGCGCCGGCGCCGACCCGCGTCGCGACCGTGGCCGCGGGCTACGCCGACGGGCTGCCCCGCGCCCTGTCGGGGCGCTTGGAGGTGATGGCGGGCAAGGTGCCCTGCCCCGCCGTGGGCCGCGTCTCCATGGACCTGATCACCGTGGACATCGGCCATCTCGACCGCGACCCCGGCCACGTGTCGATCCTCGACCCCCACCGCGGCGTGGACCGCCTCGCCGCGGCCGCCGGGACGATCGGGTACGAGGTGCTCACCTCCCTCGGGCGGCGCTATCGGCGGAGCTATCGCGGCGCCGACTGAAGGGGGCCGCGCGGGGGTGCGGTAATCCGCAGGACACGGCGGCTTGATCGAAATGTGCATCGGAGTAGCCTGAACCGGCGCTTACGATCGGATTCGTCTGGAACCGTCGGAGATTCGGCGACGTTCGTTTGATGAACCACCGACGCGACCGGACCATCGGCCCGGCCGCGGCACCGCAGCCCGCCCCGCACACCGGTGGGCCTTTGATTGGGATGGACGATTCATGACCGAACCCGCGCGCCAAGCCGCCGTCGCGACCTCGATCCTCCAGCAGATCTGCACCCTCGTCCTCGTGATCGCCGCGCTCGCGATGGTCGCGCTGACGGCCGCCGCCTTCGCGGGGCTGGTCCCGTGGCTGGACCTGCCCGTCGCCTACGCGGGCGCCGAGGTGGCGGAGGCGGGCATGTGGGCGCAGATCGGCCTGACCGTCCTGCTCCTCGCGCTGGTCGGCTTCCTGCCGAGCGCCGCGCGCATGCGCCGCATCGAGGTGACCGCCCGCGACTTCCACCTGTCGATGGCCGACGTGGCCAAGGCCTACGATTACGTCCACGCCGCCGACCGCGAGGGCAACTTCCTGCTCGAGCGGGAGTTCGACGCGATGCGCGAGCGGATGGACTGGATGCGCCGCCATCCCGACCTGTCCGAGCTGGAGCACGACGTGCTGCAGGTCGCCGCCCAGATGTCCGTCGAGAGCCGCGAGCTGGCCGAGATCTACTCCGACGAGAAGGTCGAGCGCGCGCGCACCTTCCTGCGCCAGCGCCAGAAGGAGGTCGAGGACTACCGCGAGCGGATCGCGATGGCGCAGGCCACCGTGGGCGAGATGCGCCGCTGGATGCAGTCCGTCTCCGTCGAGGAGGGCGTGGCCGAGAAGCAGCTCGACCGCCTCCGCAAGGATCTCGCCGAGATCACGGACGCGATGCGCCTGACCGGGCACGACCGGCAGGAGAACGTGGTGGACCTGTCGGGCGGTCGCCGCTCGGGCACGGACGGGGTCGCCACCCCGGCCGAGTGACCCGCACCCCCCGCGCGAGACCGACGCCCCGCCGACGCGGGGCGTTTCTCGTTAGGACCGTAGGATGGGCGAAAGCCCACGCGCAGCGAACCGCCTCGGATGCATGGGCGTTCGCCCGCCCTACGGCACCGCCCGTGTCCCCGTCCCCTCCGCCCGCGCCCGCTTGACCCCCGCCCCGCTCCCCCTCCCGTGATCCGCTGAAACGGTGGTTAACGCCGCATGCGTATGTACAGGCGTATGTACGGGGGGTGCACGCGGGATGCACGGGGGGCGCACGGGCGGCGCCGCCCGCCCCCACGGGGTACGAATCGGCGCAAGCCTTTGGGGCGTCGGATGAATCCCCGCCTGCCCCCGACGGCGTTAACCATTCGCTCCCGTTCCCCTCTGGAACCTCCCGCGTGGAGGGACTAAACCGAGAACATGGTCAAGCCCGTCACCCAGTTCGCCTGCGCCGAGTGCGGCGCGATCCACAAGAAATGGACCGGCCGCTGCGACGGCTGCGGCGCGTGGAACTCCATCCAGGAGGAGGTGCCGCTCTCCTCCGGCCCGTCCAAGAAGTCGCTGGGCACCGCCAAGGGCCGCCGCATGGCGCTCACCTCCCTCGACGCGCAGGAGGCGCCCCCGCCCCGCACCGAGTCGGGCATCGCCGAGCTGGACCGCGTCTTCGGCGGCGGCCTCGTCCCCGCCTCCGCCACCTTGGTGGGCGGCGATCCGGGCATCGGCAAGTCGACCCTGCTGCTGCAGGCGGCGGCGGCCTTCGCGGCCAAGGACGCCAAGGTCATCTACGTCTCGGGCGAGGAGGCCACGGCGCAGGTCCGCATGCGCGCCCAACGGCTCGGCCTCGCGGGCAGCGCCGTGAAGCTCGCCGCCGAGACCAACCTGCGCGACGTGCTCACGACCTTGGAGGCCGAGAAGCCCGACCTCGCCATCATCGACTCGGTCCAGACGATGTGGGCCGACACGGTGGATTCCGCCCCCGGCTCCGTCAGCCAGGTGCGCGCCGTCGCGCACGAGCTGACCTCCTTCGCCAAGCGCTTCGGCACGGCCATCGTCCTCGTGGGCCACGTCACCAAGGAGGGGCAGATCGCGGGCCCCCGCGTGGTCGAGCACATGGTCGACACCGTGCTCTACTTCGAGGGCGAGCGCGGCCATCAGTTCCGCATCCTGCGCTCCGTCAAGAACCGCTTCGGCCCCGCCGACGAGATCGGCGTCTTCGAGATGACGGGCGCGGGCCTGCAGGAGGTGGCGAACCCCTCCGAGATGTTCCTCGGCGAGCGCGACCGCCCCGCCCCCGGCTCGGTGGTGTTCGCGGGGATCGAGGGGACGCGCCCGCTCCTCGTCGAAATCCAAGCGCTCGTGGCGCCCTCGCAACTGTCGCAGCCGCGCCGCGCGGTGGTCGGATGGGACGGCGGGCGGCTGGCGATGATCCTCGCCGTGCTGGAGGCGCGGACCGGCGTCACCTTCGCGGGCCTCGACGTGTATCTCAACGTGGCCGGGGGGATACGGGTGGGCGAGCCGGCCGCCGACCTCGCCGTGGCCTGCGCGCTTCTGTCGGCGCGCGAGGACGCGGCGCTGCCCGAGGGCACGGTCGTGTTCGGCGAGTTGTCGCTTTCGGGCCGCATGCGTCCCGTGTCGCAGGCCGAGACCCGCTTGAAGGAGGCGGCGAAACTTGGTTTCACCGCCGCGCTTGCGCCCGAGGGCTGCAAGACCGGGGACGCGGGGGGCATGACCCTGCGGCTGGTGCCGGACCTGACCACCGTGGTGGGCGAGGTGTTCGGCGCGGCCTGACCCCGGCAGAGGGGCCAGAGGGGACGCCGCATGGAAGGCTTCACGATCGTCGATGCCGTAGTCGCGGCCGTCATCGTCATATCCGCGATCCTCGCGTTCAGCCGCGGGCTGGTGCGCGAGAGCATGGCGATCGTCGGCTGGATCGCCGCCGCCATCGTCGCCTTCACCTTCGCCGGGGCCGCCGAGCCGCTGGTCAAGGAGCTACCCTACGTGGGCGAGTTCCTCGAAGGGTGCGAGCTGGGCGTGATCGCTTCCTTCGCGGTGGTCTTCGCGCTCGCCCTCGTGGTCGTCAGCTTCTTCACGCCGCTGCTCTCCTCCGCCGTCCGCCACTCCGCGCTCGGCGCGGTGGACCAAGGGCTCGGCTTCGTGTTCGGCGTCCTGCGGGGCATCCTGCTCGTGGCGGTGGGCTTCGTGGTCTACGACCGGGTCGTGGTCGACGACGGCGTCGCCGTGGTCGAGGACAGCCGCTCGGCGGCGATCTTCTCGCGGTCCAAGGACAACATCGAGGCGCAGATCCCCTCGGACGCGCCGGGCTGGATCCTCGAGCGCTACGAGAGCCTCGTGGGCAAGTGCATCGAGCCCGCCGCCCCGGTCGAGGCGGAGACGCCGTCGTCCGACGCGTGATCGAATCGTGACTCCCGGCCCTGCGGGGCCTATCTGCGGACCAACCGCGCACGCAGCCCCCGGCGGAGGGACGGCATGACCCCGACTTGGCGCAACGACCCCTTCGACGACGACAAGCTGCGCGAGGAGTGCGGCGTGTTCGGCATCGTCGGCGTGCAGGACGCGGCCTCCTTCGTGGCCCTCGGCCTCCACGCGCTGCAGCACCGGGGTCAGGAGGCGGGCGGCATCGTCGCCCACGACGAGACCCACGGCTGGGGCAGCGCCCGGCGCTTCGGCTACGTGCGCGACAACTTCACCTCGCGAAGCGTCCTCGACACGGTGCCGGGGCCGGTGGCCATCGGCCACGTCCGCTACTCCACCGCGGGCTCCAAGGGCGCGACCGCGATCCGCGACGTGCAGCCCTTCTTCGGCGAGCTGGCCCATGGCGGGACGGCCATCGCCCACAACGGCAACATCACCAACGCCGACGCGCTGCGCCGCGAGCTGATCGAGCGCGGGTCGATCTTCCAGTCGTCCAGCGATTCGGAATGCATCATCCACCTGATGGCGCGCTCGCTGCAGCGCAGCATCCCCGAGAAGATGAAGGACGCGCTGCGCCGCGTGGAGGGCGCGTTCTCCGTCGTCGCCATGACGCGCACCAAGCTGATCGGCGTGCGCGACCCCTTGGGCGTGCGGCCCCTCGTGCTGGGCCGCGTCGGGGACGCGCACGTGGTCGCGTCCGAGACCTGCGCGCTCGACATCGTGGGCGCCGAGTTCCTGCGCGAGGTCGAGCCCGGCGAGATGGTCGTCGCCACCATGGACGGCACGCTCACCTCGCACCGTCCGTTCGAGCCGCAGCGCCGCCGCTCCTGCATCTTCGAGCACGTCTACTTCTCCCGCCCCGACAGCATCCTCGAGGGCCGCTCGGTCTACGAGACGCGCGAGGCGATCGGGCGCGAGCTGGCGCGCGAGGCGCCCGCCGAGGCGGACCTCGTTGTGCCGGTGCCCGACTCGGGGACCCCCGCCGCGATCGGCTTCGCCGCCGAGTCGGGCGTGCCCTACGGGATGGGGATCATCCGCAACCAGTACGTGGGCCGGACCTTCATCGAGCCGACCGAGCAGATCCGGAACATGGGCGTGCGGCTGAAGCTGAACGTCAACCGGGCGCTGATCGCGGGCAAGCGCGTGGTCCTCGTGGACGACAGCGTGGTGCGCGGCACCACCTCGCGCAAGATCAAGGAGATGGTGCTGGATGCCGGGGCCAAGGAGGTCCACTTCCGCATCGCTAGCCCGCCGACGGCGTGGCCCTGCTTCTACGGGGTGGACACGCCGGACCGCGACAAGCTGCTCGCGGCGACGATGACGGCGGACGACATGCGCGACCATCTCGGGGTCGACTCGCTGAAGTTCATCTCGCTCGACGGGCTCTACCGCGCGGTCGGCGAGGCGAAGGGCCGGAACGAGGACGCGCCGCAATACTGCGACGCCTGCTTCTCCGGGGCCTATCCCGTTGCCCCCTCGGACCAGATTGCGCGGGGGTTCGAGGTCGCGGCGGAGTGACCTTCGGGCGACGCTCGGCCGGCGCCAATCGCCGCCTATCCGCCCGATCCGCCCCAATCCGGACACAATGACGCCCTAGCCTCCTCGATGACGACCCCGGCCAACGGGGCGCACGAGCGAGCAGTGATCATGACGGACATCGTCCTGTCGGCCCCGCGGGCCGGCGACCGGTCGGAGTGGGCGCGCCTGTGGCGGGCCTACCTCGACTTCTACGACACGTCTCTGCCGGAGGCGGCCTACGACGCCGCCTTCGCGCAGGTGACGTCGGACGACCCCTCCGCCTTCCGCGGGCGGATCGCGCGCCGGGACGGCGCCGCGCTCGGCCTCGTCCACTGGGTCTGGCACCCGCACATGTGGCGCCCCGAGGGGACGGTCTACCTACAGGATCTCTTCGTCGCCCCCGAGGCGCGCGGCACCGGGCTGGGCCGCCGCCTGATCGAGGCCGTCTATGCCGACGCCGACGCGCGCGGCGCGCCCGCGGTCTACTGGCTGACGCGGGCGGACAACCCCGCGCGCGCCCTCTACGACCGCGTCGCCACGCGCACCGACTTCGTGAAGTACGCCCGTTGATCCGCGCGCTGACCCTCGCGGCGATGGTCCTCGCCTCCTGCGCGCCGATCCCCGGCCCGGTGGTCAGCCGCGCGGCGCCCTCGGCGGAGGCGCGCCCGGCCAAGATGATGCGCTTCACCGGCCCCCCCGCGCCCACCCCCGCGCCGTCGAACACCGCGTTCGTCACCGACTTCATCGACCTGCACTTCCGCCTCGAGTCGGGCCGCGCCGTGCCGCGCCTCACGCGGTTCGAGGGCGCGGTCCCCGTGGCCGTCGAGGGGCGCGGCCCCGCAACGCTGCAGGCCGACCTCGACGACCTCATCGCCCGGCTGCGCGCCGAGGCGGGCATCGACATCCGCCGCGCCCGGCCTGGCGAGGCGGCGCGGATGACCGTATCGCTCCAGCCGCGCGCCCGGCTCCAGCGGCGGGTGCCCGGCGCGGCCTGCTTCGTGGTGCCCGGCGTCTCGGGCTGGCGCGACTACGTCGCGCGCGCGGGCGGGCCGGGGACGGACTGGACCCGCATCCCGACCCGCACCACCGCGTCGATCTTCCTGCCCTCCGACACCGGCCCGCAGGAGGCCCGCGACTGCCTTCACGAGGAGATGGCGCAGGCGCTGGGGCCGCTCAACGACCTCTTCCGCCTGCCCCATTCGGTGTTCAACGACGACGACGCGCACGGCGTGCTGACGGCGTGGGACATGCTCGTGCTGCGCGCGACCTACGATCCGGCGCTGCGCTCCGGCATGACGCGAGCCGAGACCGCCGCCGCCCTGCCCGCGATCCTCGCCCGGCTGAACCCCGGCGGTCGCGGCGCGCCCGCCGCGCGGTCGGGCGCGGAGCCGGCCGAATGGCTGGCGGCGATGCGCCGGGGGACCGCCGCGGGCGGCGACGGGGCGGCGCGCCTGCGGGCGGCGACCCGCGCCGTCTCCCTCGCCCGCGGCGACGCGGTGGGGCGCCACCGCCTCGCCACCTCGCTGATGGCGCTGGGCCGGGCGCGCGTGGGCTACGACGCGGACGCCGCGCGGGCCGCCTTCCTCGAGGCGGAGACCGTCTACCGCGACCTCCACGGCGACGGCATCCACGCCGCCCATGCCGCCCTGCAGGTCGCGGCGTTCGACCTGTCCGCCGGCGCGCCCGGCGCGGCCTTGGCCCGGATCGACCGCGCCCTGCCCGCCGCACGCGGGGCGCAGGACGCCAAGCTGCTCGCCACGCTCCTGCTGCTGCGCTCCGAAGCGGCGGCGCGCGCCGGGCGCCCCGGCCGCGGCGCGCGGGACGAGGGCCTCGCGTGGGGACGCTACGCATGGGTGACGGGCGGCGCCGGGTCGCGGGCCCGCGAGGTTGCCGCGCTGGCCTCCGGCGTCTAACCCCGCCCCATGTTGATGCCCCTCCTCTCCGCCGGGATCGGCGCGCTGCTCGGCGCGTGGCAGGCCCGCCGCCGTCAAGGCTCGGGCGGCGACGTCGCCCAATGGGCCGCCGTCTGGGCGCTGATCGGGTTCCTGATCGGCTTCCTCGCGCTGGTGATCTACAGCCGCGCGGTGCAGTGAGCGCGCGCTGATGTTCCTCGGCTTCTTCGGCGCGCTCCGGGCGGCCAAGGTGCCGGTCACCCTGCGCGAGCACCTCACCTTCCTCGAGGCGATGCAGGCCGAGGTCGTGCTCTACGACGTGGAGGGGTTCTACCACCTCGCCCGCGCGGCCCTCGTGAAGGACGAGCGCCATATCGACCGCTTCGACCGCGCCTTCGCCGAGGCGTTCCGCGGGCTGGAGGGCCTGACCCTGCAGGAGGTATTGGACGCGGTCGACCTGCCGCAGGGCTGGCTGGAGAAGCGCGCCGAGAAGCTGCTGACCCCCGAGGAGCGCGCGGAGATCGAGGCCTTGGGCGGGTTCGACAAGCTGATGGAGACCCTGCGCGAGCGGCTGCGCGAGCAGCAGGGGCGGCACCAGGGCGGCAGCAAGTGGGTGGGCACGGCGGGGACGTCCCCCTTCGGCGCCTACGGCTACAACCCCGAGGGCGTGCGGATCGGGCAGGCCGAGAGCCGCCACCAGCGGGCGGCAAAGGTCTGGGACAGGCGCGAGTTCCGCGACCTCGACGACGACGAGCGGCTGGGGTCGCGCGCGATGCGCGTCGCGCTGCGCCGGCTGCGCCACTGGGCGCGCGACGGGGCGGAGCAGGAGCTGGACCTCGACGGGACGATCCGCTCGACGGCCAAGGCGGGCTTCCTCGACGTCCGCACCCGGCCCGAGCGGCGCAACGCGGTCAAGGTGCTGCTGCTGCTCGACGTGGGCGGCTCGATGGACGCGCACGTGGCGCAGGTGGAGGAGCTGTTCTCGGCGGCCAAGAGCGAGCTGGGCGCGCTGACCCACTGGTACTTCCACAACTGCCTCTACGAGGGGGTGTGGGCGGACAACCGCCGCCGCTGGGACGATGTGACGCCGACCGAGGAGGTGCTCAACACCCACGGCCCGGAGACGCGCGTGATCTTCGTGGGCGACGCGTCGATGTCCCCCTACGAGATCACCCATCCCGGCGGCGCCAACGAGTTCTGGAACCAAGAGGCGGGGGCCGTCTGGCTGGCGCGGGCGCGGGAGCGGTGGCCGATGTCGTGCTGGATCAACCCGGTGCCGCGGGCCCATTGGGACCACACGCCCTCCATCGGCCTGATCCGCCGGATCTTCGAGGATCGGATGGTCCCCCTGTCGCTGGAGGGCATCACGTCGGCGACGCGGCTCCTATCGCGTTGAACACGCCCCCCGCCCCGGCCTAATCATGGCGGGAATGTGGCGAAGACCACCGGGGGATGCTGAATGGACATGTCGCGCGCGCGGTCGCTCTTCGTCGCGGGGCTCTGCGCCCTGTCTCTCGCCGGATGCGCGGGCCTGCCTCGCAGCGCCCCCACCGAGAAGGAGCTGATCGGCTCGGCCATCGAGGAGGACGCGCCGATCGCGATCTACCCGATCTCGCTGGAGACGGTGTCGCGGATCGAATCGTGGCCCCGGCTCGGCCCGCACTACGACTGGAGGGTCGAGCGCGGCGGCGCGCCGGGCCGCCTGATCGCGGCGGGCGACATCGTCTCGATCACGATCTTCGACTCGAACCCGACCTCGCTGATCGCCGCCGAGGGGCAGCGCGCCGTCTCGCTGGGCGACCTGCAGCTCAGCCCCCGGGGCGTGGTGTTCCTGCCCTATGTGGGCGAGGTGCGGATCGCGGGCATGTCGGTCGACCGCGCCCGCACCGCGCTGCAGAACCGCCTCGAGCCTGTGGTGCCGGGCGCGCAGGTGCAGCTCAACGTGGCGCCCGGGCGCGAGCAGGAGGTCGACCTCGTCGCAGGCGTCGCCGCGCCCGGCCCCTACCCGCTGCGCGACCGGGGCACGACGGTGCTGTCGGCCATCGCCTTCGGCGGCGGCCCGTCCGGGGCGCTGCAGAATCCGCTGGTGCGCCTCATCCGGGGGTCGCACGACTACGCCATCTCGCTCGACCGGCTCACGAGCCGACCCGACCTCGACACCCTCGTGCGGGCCGGGGACAAGCTGCTCCTCGAGGAGGACGACCGCACCTTCACCGTGATCGGCGCCGCCGCCAACGAGTCCGTCATCCCCTTCGCCACGCCCCGGCTGAACCTGATCGAGGCGCTGGCGCTGGCCTCGGGCGTCGACTCGGCGCGGGCCAACCCCGAGGGCGTCGTGCTGCTGCGCGAGTACCCGGCCTCGGCGGTCAAGCCGGGCGGCCCCGAGCGAAGCAAGGTCGTGTTCACCGCGGACCTGACCAACGCCGCCGACCTCTTCGCGGCCAAGTCGTTCTGGATGATGCCGGGCGACGTGCTGATCCCGACCGAGAGCCCGGTGAACGGCTTCACCGCCGTCGCGCGCCTGATCGGGACGACGCTCGGCCTCGTGACCACGACGACGCGGGTGGCGAACTAGGCGCGTTCCGCGACCGCCCCCCGCGCGAGGGCCTCGGGCAGGAACGCCTCGACCGCGACGGCGGCCACGGTCGTGACCTCGCCGTCGTCCGGGTTCGTGGAGGACAGGCCCCCCGCCACCGCCTCGACCGCGACGTCCCCGTAGGGCAGCAGCGCGGCCACCGCCGCCACGTCCACCGCGTCCGGGTCCGGCACCGCGACGGTCACGCGCACCCGCATCGCGGCCCGGTCGATCCCCAGCGCCGGGAAGAGCGGGAAGGACGCATGGCGCAGCGCGTCCTCCACCCCCCGGCGCGCGGCCTTGGTCATGTCGGACCCGTGCAGGTCGACCCCCTGCCCCATCTCGATGACGAACCGCCTCATCCCGCGCCCGACCCCACGCCTTCGAGCGCGACGTGCAGGACGACGGAGGCGATCAGCGTCGGCTCCCCCTCGCCGTCGGGGCGCGGCACGGCCAGCCCGCCCTCCCGGATGTCGAACGTGGGCGTCCCGTAGGGGAACACGTCGCGCAGCCGCTCGACGTCCACGATGCCCGCGCGCGGCACGCCCGCCTCGACGGTGATCCGCATGGCGGACTTCTCGACCCCGAACAGCTCCGCGAGGTTGATCGAGTTGCGCCACAGCGCGTCCTCCATCCCGCGCCGCACGGCCTGCGTGGCGTCGCCGCGGCGCAGCGACGTCCCCTGCCCGAACTCGCTGAGCAGCCGCATCAGAACTCGACGCCCACCTGCGCCTTGATGCCCGAGCGGAAGGGGTGCTTCACCAGTTCCATCTCCGTCACGAGGTCCGCCGCCTCGATCAGCGGCTCCTTCGCGTTGCGGCCCGTCAGGACCACGTGGGTCATCGCGGGCTTCTCGTCCCGCAGGAAGGCCACCACCTCGTCCACGTCGAGGTAGTCGTAGCGCAGCGCGATGTTGATCTCGTCGAGCAGGACCATGCGGTTCGTCTCGTCGCGGATCAGCTCCTTGGCCTTGGCCCACGCCGCCTGCGCCATCTCGATGTCGCGCGACTTGTCCTGCGTCTCCCAGGTGAAGCCCTCGCCCATCGTGTGGAACTGGCAGGCGTCGGAGAACCGCGAGAGGATCAGGTCGCGCTCGCCGGTGGACATGCCGCCCTTAATGAACTGCACCACGGCGCAGGGCATGTCGTGGGCGATGCAGCGGAAGATCATGCCGAAGGCGGCCGAGGATTTCCCCTTGCCCTTGCCCGTGTGGACGATGACGAGGCCCTTCTCGCCGGTCTTTGTGGCCATGATCTTGGCGCGGGCGGCCTTCTTCTTGGCCATCTTGGTCGCGTGGCGGGCGAGGTCGGGATCGTCGGTCATCCTGGGTTGGTCCGCCGCCCCGCGTCCGCCGTCAACCATTCGTTCATGTTCTCCGGGCAGGATCGGGCGCATGAAGCTCCTGTTCCTCCTCCTCGGCGTCGCGCTCGTCTGGCTCTCCGGCTGCATGCCCCATCCGCTCGACGGGCTCGACCGGTCCGGCGCAGCCCCCGGGGGGGCGCACCGGTTCCGCGTGCACTGGAACGCCGAGACCGCGCAGGCGACGCGCGTGAACCCCGTCTGGCGACCCTCCTACGCCTCGGTGGTCGCGGGCGCGGTCGAGGCGACGGAGGCGCTGACGGGCTGCGCGGCCACGCCGGACAAGGGCGACGTCGCGCTGGTGAACCTGTCGTTGGACTGCCGCTAGGCGATCCGTCGCCCCATCGTGCGGATCGGCCCCCCGGTTCCGCGCGGCGCGAAGCCGTGCCGCGCGAAGTAGCCCGCCGCCCCGCCCGGCCCGTCGAATGTGTCGAGCACGAGGTCCGGCCAGCCGCCCTCGCGCGCGACGGCCATCGCCTCCGCCACGAGGAGGGCCGCCACGCCGCGCCCGCGCAGCGCCGGATCGGTCGCCACCGTCCCGAGGTAGAGCGCGCCCGCCACGTCCCGCGACGGGCGCACGAAGGCGAAGCCCGCGACCGCGCCGCTGGCCTCCACCAGCAGCCCGGTCGCCTCCCCCAGCCGCTCGGCGAGGCGCGCGGCGTCGAGGCCGCGCGACGGGCTGTCGAGACCGTGATCCGCGTGGAGCGCGCCGTAGACCGCCTGCACCAGCGCGGCGGCCCCCGCCACGGCGGGGTCGTCCGGGCCGATCCGCCGGACCCTCACGTTGCGCCGAGCGCGGCGCGGGCCGAGTTGGACCGCGGCGTCCACAGCCCACGCTCGATCGCCTCGCGCAGCCGGTCCTCCACCTCCCGCAGGGCCGGCGCGTTGTGCGCCGCCATCCAGTCGCGCACGTCGTCGTCCTCCAGCACGGCGGCGTGGACGAGGTCGAAATGGTGGTCCCGCACCGCGCCCGTCGTGGCGGCGAAGGCGAAGAGGTAGTCGACGGACGCGGCGATCTCGAAGGCGCCCTTGTAGCCGTGCCGCATGACCCCCGCGATCCACTTGGGGTTCACCACGCGGGAGCGGACCACCCGCCCGATCTCCTCCTCCAGCGAGCGGATCACCGGGCGCTCGGGCCGCGAGTGGTCGTTGTGCCAGACGGGGACGCGCGCGCCTCGGATCGCCTCGACCGCCGCCGCCGCGCCGCCCTCGAACTGGTAGTAGTCGTCGCTGTCCAGCAGGTCGTGCTCGCGGTTGTCCTGGTTCTGGACGATGGCCTCCACCTGCCCGAGCCGCTCGCGCAGCCCGTCGTGGTCCGCCGCCCCCTCGCCTGCCGCGTAGGCGTAACCGCCCCACTCGACGTAGGCCGCGCCGAGATCCGCCTTGTCGGACCAGAGCCGCTCGTCGATCATCGCCTGCAGTCCCGCGCCGTAGGCCCCGGGCTTCGACCCGTAGACCCGCGCCGCGCCCTCGCCGGCCCGGGCGCGCGCCGCCGCCGGGTTCACCGCCTCCGGCTCGTCCAGCGCTTGCACCGCCCGCGCCGCCTCGTCCACCAGCGCCATCTGCTGCGGGAAGGCGTCGCGGAAGAAGCCCGACACCCGAAGCGTCACGTCCACGCGGGGCCGCCCCAAGGCGGTGTGGGGGATGATCTCCCATCCGACGACCCGGCGGTTCGCGCTGTCCCACCGCGGCTTGACCCCCATCAGCGCGAGGCACTGCGCGATGTCGTCGCCGCCCGTCCGCATGTTGGCCGTGCCCCATGCCGTCAGCAGCATGGCGCGGGGCCAGTCGCCGTGATCCTGCAGGTGCCGCTCGATCAGCAGGTTCGCGCTCCTCCACCCCAGCGCCCACGCCGTGGGCGTCGGCACCGCGCGGCTGTCGACGGAGAAGAAGTTCCGCCCCGTGGGCAGGACGTCGGGCCGCCCCCGCGTCGGCGCGCCCGAGGGGCCCGGCTGCACGAACCGCCCGTCGAGCGCGGTCAGCAGGGCGTCCATCTCCGCCGGACCGCAGGCGGCGACCGCCGCGCGCAGGCCGGCGGCCGCCTCGAGGACGGACGCGCTGCGCGGCCCGGGGGCGTCCGCGTCGCCGCGCAGGAGCGCGGAGGCGAGGAGCTCGATCCGCTCCACCGCGTCCCCCTGCGAGCGCCACGGCCCGTCGAGCGGCGTCCCCGCGCCATCGGCCACGCCCGCCAGCGCCGCAGGGCGCGGCCCCTCCCACGCGGCCGCCATGTCGCAGTCGAGCGGGTCGAACCCGAGGGACAGGTCCGCCGCGATGGCGCGCGGCAGGCTCTCGTCCCCCGGCGCGCGCGTCCCGTCCGGCCCCGCGGCGCCGCGCGGCAGCCGCAGCAGGGCGGCGAGCAGGTCGTCGGCCAAGCGGCCCTCCGGCGCCCGTCCGAAGATGTGAAGCCCGTCCCTGATCTGCGCTTCCTTCAGCTCGCAGAGATAGGCGTCCAGCGCCGCGAGATCGTCCTCCGCCGCCCCGTCGCGGGACATCCCCGCGTCGACGTCGAGGCCGGTCGCGCGGGCGAGGGACAGGATCTCGTCCCGCAGGTGCCCGATCCGCCGGGGGTCCACGCCCGCCGCCTCGTAGTACTCGTCGACCAGCGCCTCGAGGTCACGGAGCGGGCCATAGCTCTCGGCCCGGGTCAGCGGGGGGGTCAGATGATCGACGATCACCGCCGCGGTGCGGCGCTTCGCCTGCGTCCCCTCGCCGGGATCGTTGACGATGAAGGGATACACGTTGGGCACCGGTCCCAGCGCGATCTCCGGCCAGTCCTCCTTCCCCAAGGCCAGCGCCCGTCCGGGCAGCCATTCCACGTTCCCATGCTTGCCCATGTGGACGATCGCGTCCACGCCGGACTGTCGAAGATACTCGTAGAATGCCAAGTAGTTATGGGGTGGGACGAGGTCCGGGGAGTGGTAGGTCTCGGTGGGGTCGACGTTGTAGCCCCGGGCGGGCTGGATGCCGACGAGGACGTTGCCGAACGCATGGAGGGAGAGGGAGAAGCCATCGCCGTCGAAGAAGGGGTCGTCCCCCGGATCGCCCCACCGGTCCGCGATCGCCGCCCGTGCCTCCCACGGGAGTCGGCCATGGGCGCGGCCATAGTCGGCGAGCGGAAGGCGGACGCCGCCGGTCCGCGCCGCGCGCCCGTCCCGCGCGTTCGTCGGTCCGCCGAGGAGGAGCGCCATCAGCGTCCCGACGTCGTCGGGCGTCCCCGCGCCGCCGGTGTCGTATCCCGCCGCCTTCAGCGCGCGCAGCACCTCGACCGTCGCCGCCGGGGTGTCGAGGCCGACGCCGTTGGCGATCCGCCCGTCCCGGTTCGGGTAATTCGCGAGGACGAGCGCCACGCGCCGCTCCCCCGGGGGAGTCGCGCGCAGGCGGCACCACCCTGCGATCAGCGCGGCGGTCCATTCGATCCGGTCCCCCGCCGCCTTCCATGTCGGGACGGGGCATTCGGTCGCCTCGTCGAAATACGCCTCGCCCTTGAACCCCAAGGCGCGCGTGAGGACGCGGCCGTCGAGTTCCGGCAACGCCACGTTCATCGCGACGTCCCGCGCGCCGAGGCCCTGCGCGCCATCGGACCATGCCTCCTCCGTGCCGCCGGACAGGACGCCTTGGAACACGGGCGCGTCGATCTCGCGCAGGGGCGTGCCCGCGCCCGCGGCGAAGGAGGTGAGGTTCAGGACCGCGTCCGGTGGGGCGGCGCGGAACTGGAGGCGCAGGGTCTCCGCGGATACGGGATCCTTCAGCGAGGCGACGAACAGGGGCAGCGGCGCGAGGCCGGCGCGGAGGAGCGCGCGGACGAGACGGTTCACGGGGTTGAGGCCCGCGCCCTGCAGGAGCGCCCGGTAGAACACCACCGGCACGGTCGGCGCCCCCTCCCGCAGGCCCGCGTTCGCCCACTCCGCCCGCATGCCCGCGAGGTCGATCACCCCCCGCCCGGGCCAGTAGCCGCCCGCCCGGAGCAGGGGCACCGCGCCCGGCGGGCGCGCCTCGCCCCGGACCATCGCCCTCGCATGGCGGAGGAAGCCGGTGGCGTTCGCGGGCCCGCCCTCCACGAGGAACGACCAGAGCGCGTCGTAGTCCTCCGCGCCGACCGTCGAGAGGCCGCGCAGGTCGGCATCGGGCTTGTCGTCCCCCGGCAGCAGCGCCAGCGGCACGCCCGCCTCGCGGCAGCGGGCCGCGTACTGCTCGACGCCGTAGGGCCAGTAGCCCCGCCCGCCGAGCACCCGTGCCACCACCAGCCCCGCGCCGATGGCGCAGCCGTCGAGATGGAGATCGACGCTCATGGGGTGCCGCAGATGCGCCATCTGGGCGAGCCGCAGGCCCGGCGGATCCTCCATCTCGGCGCGGGCGGCGGAGAGGGCCGCGATCTCCGTGTCCGCGGCGGTGATCACGACCACCTCGGCGGGGGTCTGACCGGGGTCGATCGCGTCCCCCTCGTCGAGGGTTCCGGGCTGTGCGGCGAGAAGGTGCATCGGCGGGGTTTGCGCCCGCGCCCGGCGGCGTGCAAGAGGACGCGCATGGCACCAGACCTGTCCGAAGAGGTGGCCGACGCCCGCGCCGAGGGGCGCGCGATCGTTGCGCTGGAATCCACGATCGTCAGCCATGGGATGCCGTGGCCCCGCAACGCCGAGGTGGCGCGCGCGGTCGAGGACGTCGTCCGGTCCCGCGGCGCCGTGCCCGCGACCTGCGCGGTGGTCGACGGGCGCCTGCGCGCCGGCCTCGACGACGCCGCGCTCGAACGGCTCGGGCGGGGCGGCGGGGTGGTCAAGGCCGCCTCCCGCGACCTCGCGGCGGCCGTCGCCCGCGGGCGGAGCGCGGGCACGACCGTGAGCGCCACGATGCGGATCGCGCACGCGGCGGGGATCGGGATCTTCGCCACGGGCGGCATCGGCGGCGTCCATCGGGGCGACGCGGCCGACGTCAGCGCCGACCTCTACGAGCTGGCCGCGACCCCGGTCTGCGTCGTCTGCGCGGGGGCGAAGTCGATCCTCGACATCCCGCGGACGCTGGAGCTGCTGGAGTCCCTGCGGGTGCCCGTGCTCGTCGAGGGGGCCGACGAGATGCCCGCCTTCTACGCGCGCGCCAGCGGCTGCGCGGCGCCGGAGCGGGTCGACGGCGCCGCCGAGATCGCCTCGATCCTGCGCGCGCACGCGGCCCTCGGCACGGGGTCCGGCGTCTTGGTGGCGAACCCGATCCCCGAGGCCGATGCGCTCGACGCCGACGCGATCGGCGCGCAGATCGAGGCCGCGCTCGGGGAGGCGGCGCGGCGCGGGGTCGCCGGTAAGGACGTCACCCCGTTCCTGCTGGCCCATCTCAACGCGCACCACGCGGCGGCCTTGGACGCCAATGTCGCGCTGGTGCGCGCGAACGCGGCCCTCGCGGCGGACGTCGCGCTCGAGGTGGCGCGGCGCCCGGCGGGGGACGCGGGCTGAAGCGCGGGCGCCGCGCCGGTCCGTGACGGTCCGGCGCGGGACGCCTCAGGCGGGTGCAGGCTCCGCTTGGAGCGCGGCGGCGATGGCGGCCCGGTCCAGCCCGGCGCGCCCGATCACGACCATGCGCGAGCCGCGCGGGTCCGCCCCCAGGGGCCGGTCGAAATGGTGGTCCACGCGGGGGCCGACGGCCTGGACCACGAGGCGCATCGGCTTGCCCGCCACCGAGGCGAACCCCTTGAGGCGCAGGACGCCGTGGGCGCGGATCACGTCCGACAGCCGGGCGGCGTAGGCTGCGGGGTCGTCCACCTCGGGTCCGTCGACGACGAAGGATTCGAAGGCGTCGTGGCCGTGGTCGTCGTGATCGTGGTGGTGGTCGTGATCGTCCTCGTCGTCGTGGTGATGGTGGTGGTGCACCTCGTGGCGGGCCGAGAGGTCGTCCTCGGCGGCCATGCCGCGGCCCAGCAGGACGTCGGCGGGCAGCGCGCCCATCGTGGCGGGCACGACCTGCACGCCGTCGCGCGCCTCGCCGGCCAAGCGGGCGACGAGGGCCTCCACGTCGTCCAACAGGTCGGCCTTGTTGACCACGATCATGTCGGCGCAGGCCATCTGGTCGGCGTAGAGCTCCGAGAGCGGCGTCTCGTGGTCCAGCCCGTCGTCCATGCGGCGCTGCGCGTCCACGGCGGCCACGTCGGCGGCGAAGGTGCCCGCCGCCACGGCGGGGCCGTCGAGCACGGTGACCACCCCGTCCACGGTGACGCGGGTGCGCAGGTCGGGCCACTGGAAGGCGCGGACGAGGGGCTGCGGCAGGGCGAGGCCGGAGGTCTCGATGACGATATGGTGGGGCGGATCGGGGCGGTCGATCAGCTTGAGCATCGCGGGGACGAAGTCGTCGGCCACGGTGCAGCAGATGCAGCCGTTCGACAGCTCCATCACGTCGTCGTCGGCGCAGCCCTCGATGCCGCAGCCCTTCAGCAGGCCGCCATCGACGCCGAGGTCGCCGAACTCGTTGATGATCAAGGCGATGCGGCGTCCGCCGGCGTTCTCGATCAGGTGGCGGATGAGGGTCGTCTTGCCGGCGCCGAGGAAGCCGGTGACGACGGTGGCGGGGATCTTGGACATGGGTGCAGGCTCCACGAAAGAGGCCGCCACCCCGGAGGTGGCGGCCTTCTGCGGTCAAGGGTTCAGGCGGCGATCAGCGCGACGAGCGGGCCTTCGACGACCTCCAGCAGGAGGAAGGTTCCCACGCCCGCGACGGCCGCGCCCGCGAGGCGGGCCGACAGGCGGTCGGCGCGGGCGGCCAGCGCCGCGACGCCGACGGCGATCGCGTATTGCGTCGCGCCGAGGCCCGCGAGGTAGCCCAGCATCACGGCCGCGGAGGCGCCGCCCTCCTGCCCGAGGATGGAGCCCGCGAATCCGGCGCCGTGGAAGAGGCCGAACCCGGCGACCAGGGTCAGGGTGAGCGCCGCGCCGGGCAGGCGGTTCGTGAGGATCAGGCCGCCGAGGACCACGAGCGAGGCGACGATCCCGACCTCCGCGAGCGGCAGGGCGAGGCCGAGGGAGACGGCGAGCGTGCCCGCGAGCATGGCGCCGACATAGGCGAGCGGGGCCTGCAACCCCTTGGAAAGGAAGGCGGAGGCGAGGCCGACGGCGACGACGAAGAAGAGGTGGTCGAAGCCGAGGACGGGGTGGCCGACGCCGGAGAGCGCGCCCTCGGCGAAGGTGGTCATGGGCAGGCCGCCCAAGGGGTGGTGGGCCAGCGCCGGGGTGGCGATCAGGGTCGCGCCGAGCGCGGCGAGGAAGCGGGTCATGTCATGTCTCCTGTGCCCGTCACACCCGACGGGGGGATTGCGCCTGCGCGGCTGGTCTCCCGGCTCGCGGGTCTCCGCTCGGCGCCGCCTTCCCAGAACCCCATTGGTCCCAGTGGCTTAGAGGCGCCTCGCTCACCGCTCACGGTCGCGGGGGCGGCCGTGGCTTCGGTGCCCTGGGTGGGTCCACCGCTCCACGTTCCCATTTGATCCCCTGGGCTTGCTGCCCGTCGGGGAACCACGCGCCGCGACGGTGCGCCGCATGGGGGAGGGGGTCAAGCGCTTCCGCGACGGGATGGGGGCCGGGGGCGTCGTGGACGCGAAACCGGCGTGCACCCCCCGTGCACCCCCCGTGCATACGTCGTGCATACGTCGTGCATACGCGCGTTCATACGCTCGGACACGTTTCGTTAACCCTTCGGAGGCCCGAGGGATCGGCGGAGCCGGACCGACCGGCGCTCCACCTCGGACCTTGGGATGCTCGTGGCAAGATGAGGGGGGTGGCGGCGATTCGGTGCAATCATGGGGCGAGTGGCCCCACGATCTTGGGGAAAACCCGCCACTCCGGGGCATATGCTGGGTGCGCGGGCTTGACGCGGGTGGGCGGGATGGGTCCGCTCCGGCCCGATGCGTTTCGACCGCCTCCGGCTGACGGGCTTCAAGAGCTTCGTCGATCCCACCGACCTCGTGATCGCGGACGGGCTGACCGGCGTGGTGGGGCCGAACGGCTGCGGCAAGTCGAACCTGCTGGAGGCGCTGCGCTGGGTGATGGGCGAGACGCGCCCCACCGCGATGCGCGGCGGCGGCATGGAGGACGTGATCTTCGCGGGCGCGGCCAGCCGCCCGGCGCGGGGCTTCGCGGAGGTGACGCTCTTGGTGGACAACGCCGAGCGGCTGGCCCCGGCGGCGTTCAACGAGAGCGACCAGATCGAGGTGACCCGCCGGATCACGCGGGACGCGGGGTCCGCCTACAAGCTGAACGGCAAGGACGTGCGAGCGCGGGACGTGGCGATGCTGTTCGCGGACGCGTCCACGGGGGCGCACTCGCCCGCGCTGGTACGGCAGGGGCAGATTTCGGAACTCATCAACGCCAAGCCCCAGAAGCGGCGGCGGGTGCTGGAGGAGGCGGCGGGCATCTCCGGCCTCTACCAGCGGCGGCACGAGGCGGAGCTGAAGCTGAACGCGACGAGCGCGAACCTCGCGCGGGTGGACGACGTGGTGGAAAACCTCGCGGCGCAGCTGGCCACCTTGGCGCGGCAGGCTCGGCAGGCGGCGCGTTACCGCGAGGTGTCCGAGGCGCTGGAGGTGGCGGAGTCGGCGCTGCTCGCCCGCCGCTTCCGCGAGGCGGAGGACGCGCTGGAGGCGGCGGAGGGCAGCCTGCGCGAGGCGGTGCTCGCCGCCTCCGCCGCCGAGCGGGCGGCACGCGCGGCGGACCAAGCGCGCGAGACGGCGGACGCGGCGCTGCCCCCGCTGCGCGAGGAGGCGGCCGTGGCGCAGGCCGTGCTGAACCGCGCGGAGGCCGCGCGCGAGACCTTGGACGAGAAGGTGCGGCGGGCGGAGCAGGCCATCGGCGGGATCGAGGGGCGACTGCGTCAGATCGCGAAGGACGCGGAGCGCGAGAGCGCGCTGGACGCCGACGCGCGGGAGACGCTGCGCGCGCTGGAGGCGGAGGCCGCCGACTTGGCCGAGCGCGGCGCGGACGAGCCCGCGCGCATCGCGGTGGCGAAGGAGGCGGCGTCCGCGGCGGCGGCGGGTCTGGCCGCGCGCGAGGAGGCGCTGGGCGAGGCGACGGAGCGGCTGGCGCGGCTGCAGGCGCGGCATGGCGCGGCGGAGCGGCTGGAGGGCGAGGCGCAGGGGCGGCTGGCCCGCGCCGAGGCGGAGATGGAGCGCGCCGACCGGGCGGCGGACGCGGCCCGCGCGGCGCTGGCCGAGGCGGAGCGCGAGGCGGCCTCGGGCGCGGCGGACCGGGCGCAGGCCGAAGCCGCGGCGGAGGCGGCGGAGGCCGCCTTGGTCGCCGCCGAGGCCGCGCGCGAGGCGGCGCAGGAGCGCGAGGGCGCGGCGCGCACCGCGCGGGCCGAGGCGGAGGGCGCGGCGACGGCGCTGCGCGCCGAGGTGTCGGCGCTGGAGAAGCTGCTCGCGCGGGACGGCGGCGGCGGGACGGCGCTGCTGGACCGGGTGCGCGTGGACGAGGGGTGGGAGGCCGCCTTGGGCGCGGCCTTCGGGGACGACCTCTCGGCGGGCGAGGACGCGGCGGACGGCGGGGGTTGGCGCGCCCTGCCCGACCGGGACGCGGGCGTGCCCGAGGGGGCGGAGGCGCTGGCGGCGCATGTCGAGGCGCCCGCCGTCCTCCGCCGGGCTCTTTCGGGGATCGGCGTGGTCGAGGGCGACCGGGCCGCGGCGATGCAGGCGGGCTTGGCCCCCGGTCAGGCGCTGGTGTCGAAGGACGGCGACCTGTGGCGGTGGGACGGCTACCGCGTGCCCGCCGAGGCGGCGCCGTCGGCGGCGGCGCTGCGGCTGCGGCAGGTGAACCGGCTGCAGTCGCTGCGGCGCGATCTGGAGGAGACGGAGGCGTCGCTCGCGGGCGCGCGGTCGGCGCACGAGACCTTGGGCCGGGAGTTGGAGGCGGCGCGCGCGGCGGATGCGGAGGCGCGGGCGGCGCGACGCGACGCGGACCGCGACCGCGCCGAGGCGGCGCGGCGGGCGGACCGGGCCGAGTCGGCGCAGGTGCTGGCGGCGGGGCGGCTGGAGACGGCGGGGCTGGCGCGCGGGCGGCACGAGGCGGAGCGGGACGAGGCCGCCGCCGCGCTGTCGGAGGCGAAGGCGGCGCGCATGGCGCTGGACCCGCTGGACGGGGCGCGGACGGCGCAGGTGGAGGCGCGGGCGGCGACCGAGGCGGCGCGGGCCGAGGCGGCCACCCTGCGGGCGGCCGCCGACGGGATGGCGCGGGAGGCGGAGGCGCGGGCGGCGCGGGCCGCCGCCGTGGAGAAGGACCGCCGGACGTGGGCGGACCGATTGGCCTCCGCCGGGGGCCGCGTGGCCGAACTGGAGGCGCGGCGGGCCAAGGCGGAGGCCGATCTGGCCGAGGCCCGGTCCCGGCCCGCGGCACTGGAGCGGGAGGGGGTCGCGCTGTCCGACACGCTGGACCGGGCGCGGGCGCGGGTGGCGGCGGCGACCGACGGGCTGGCCGAGGGGGAGCGGGCCGCGCGCGAGGCGGCGGTCGCGGCGCGGGACGCGGAGCGGGCGGCGGGCGAGGCGCGCGAGGTGCGGGCGCGGGCCGAGACGCGGCGCGAGGCGGCGGCGGACGCGGTGGGCGCGGCCGCCGAGCGCATCCGCGAGGCCTACGCCCTCGAGCCGCCCGCCCTGCTGTCGCGGATCGAGGGGGACCTGCCCCCGGCGGAGCGGCTGGAGACCGACATCGCGCGGCTGCGGCGGCAGCGCGACGGGCTGGGGTCCGTCAACCTGCGGGCCGAGGAGGACCGGGCGGCGGTGGCCGAGGAGCACGACACGCTCGTCGCGGAGAAGGCCGATCTGGAGGCCGCCGTGGCGGAGCTGCGCGCAGGCATCGCGGCGCTGAACAAGGAGGGGCGGCAGCGCCTGCTGGACGCGTTCGAGGGGGTGAACCGGGGCTTCGGGGACCTGTTCAAGCACCTCTTCGGCGGCGGCGAGGCGCGGCTGGAGCTGGTCGAGTCGGACGATCCCTTGGAGGCGGGGCTGGAGATCCTCGCCCAGCCGCCGGGCAAGCGGCTGACGCATCTGGGGCTGCTGTCCGGGGGGGAGCAGACGCTGACGGCCTTGGCGCTGATCTTCGCGGTGTTCCTCGCAAACCCGGCGCCGATCTGCGTGCTGGACGAGGTGGACGCGCCCTTGGACGACGCGAACGTGGGCCGGTTCTGCGACATGCTCGACGAGATGACGCAGCGGGCCGATACGCGCTTCCTCGTGATCACGCACCACGCGGTGACGATGGCGCGGATGGACCGGCTGTTCGGGGTGACGATGGCCGAGCAGGGCGTGTCGCAGCTGGTCAGCGTGGACCTGCGGGCGGCGGAGAGCTTGGTGGCGTAGGGGGCGGTGCGGACGGGGACCGGGGCGGGTTCGCTGGTTTCGGAGCGAAGCGCCCGCGCGGAACGCGAGGCGAAGCCGAGCCGCGCATCGCCGGGCCGTCCCCCGGCCCGGCGATTGGTCGAAGGTCCCGCGACGCTGGAGCGTCGTGCGGGGGTGATGGATAAACAGCGGAGCGGTAGTGGCGGATCGCCGCGCCACGGCCCTGCGATGCGCTTCCGTTCCGCCTCGGTGGAACCGGAGCGCCCCTCCCGCGTCGTCCTCGGCACCACGGGGGCCCTGCCATGATCCTGACCATCGACGTGACGCTCGACTACGCGGCCCCGGACGGGGCGGACGTGCTGCTGGCCGTGGAAGTCGCGCGCGAGGCGGCGGGGCAGCGGGTGCTGTCGGAGACGCTGGACCTGCACGGGGCGGCCGCGCGCGAGGTGCTGGGCGCGACGGGGTTCGGGCACCGCCGCTGGGTGCGGGCCGAGGGCGCGCTGCGGGTGGACTACGCCGCGCGGGTGGAGGTGGACCGGCCGGTGCCGGACCTGTCGGCGCTGGGGGGCGACCCCCCGCGCGACCTCGACGGTACGGCGACCGAGATGCTGATGGCGTCGCGCTACTGCCCCGCCGACCGGTTCGGGGCCTTCGTGCAGGCCGAGTTCCCGGGCCTCGGCGGCGGCGCCTTGGTGGCCGCGATCCGGGCGTGGGTGCACGATCACCTGACCTATACGCCCGGCTCGTCCACGGGGGCGACGACCGCGCTGGAGACCTTCGTGGAGCGGCGGGGCATCTGCCGCGACTACGCGCATCTCGTCGTGACCTTGGCGCGGGCGGGCGGGGTGCCCGCGCGCATGGCCTCGGTCTACGCGCCGCACGTCGAGCCGCCGGACTTCCACGCGGTGGCCGAGGTCTGGCTGGACGAGGCGTGGCACCTCGTGGACGCGACGGGCATGGCGGGCGCGGACGAGATCGCGCTGGTGGGCGTGGGGCGGGACGCGGCGGACCTCGCCTTCCTCACGTCCTACGGGGGGCTTGAGTTCCGGACGCAGGAGGTACGCGTCGCCGTCGAGGGGAACGATGGGGGCGGGTCCGGGGGTTGAGGCCCCGACCAGGAGGACGACATGACCGATCAGAGCAAGGACGTGCCGCGCGACGCCGACGGCGAGCCGAAGATCCACGACGCGGACCGCCCGTCGGAGACGGCGGGGCAGCCCTCGATGGGGGACGGGGCGTCGGGCGCGCGCTACCTGAAGGACGTGGGCACCGGCTCGCTGGAGAGCGACGCCAAGGAGCCGGTGGCCCCCTCGGCGGAGGACATGCCCAAGGGGTGAGGGCGCGAGACCTGCGTCAGCCGCCCAAGGCGCGCAGCAGGTCCGCCGTGGGCCAGCCGTCGGCGGGCAGGCCGAGGCGCGCCTGCTCGGCCCGCACGGCGCGGCGCGTATTGCGCCCGAGGATGCCGTCCACGTCGCCGACGTCGTGGCCGCGCGCGACCAGCGCCCGCTGCAGCCGCTCCATCGCCGCCCCGTCCAGCCCCGCCGACGCCCCGTCGCCCCGGAACACCGGCGCGCCCGACAGGCGGCCCGCGAAGTAGGCGGCGGTGGCGACGTAGACGAAGGACTCGTTCCACTCGAACAGCACTTGGAAGTTCGGGAAGGCGAGGAAGACCGGCCCGGTCCGCCCCTGCGGCGCCACCACGCTGGCGGGCAGGTCGGGCGGCACGGTGCCCCAGCGGGGCGCGAGGCCCATGCCGAGCCATTCGGACGCGGGACGGGTCACGTCGAGGCCGGACTGGGACCAGTCGAAGGCGGCGGGCATGTCCACCTCGATCAGCCACGGCTCGCCCGCGCGCCAGCCCAGCTCCGACAGCAGCCGCGCGCCGGAGATCAGGGCGTCGGGCGCGGAGCCCTTCAGGTCCACCACCCCGTCGCCGTCGCCGTCCGTGCCGCGTTCGAGGATGTCGCCGGGCAGCATCTGCACCTGCCCGATCTCGCCCGCCCACGCGCCCGTCGTGCGGGCCGGGTCGAAGTCGCCCCGCGCCGTCAGCTCCATCGCGGCGATGACCTGCGGGCGGAACAGCTCGGGGCGGCGGCAGTCGTGGGCCAGCGTCACGAGGCTGTCGCGGGTGAGGAAGTCGCCCTGCACCGCGCCGTAGTCGGTCTCGAAGGCCCAGAAGGCGAGGAGGATGCCGCGCGGCACGCCGTATTCGGCCTCGGCCCGGTCGAGGATCGCGTCGAAGCGGTCGGCGTTGGCGGCGCCGCGCCGGATGCGGTCGGCGGAGATGAGGCGGCGGGCGAAGTCCACGAAGGGGATCTGGAACACGCCTTGGCGGCGGTCCGCGTCCAGCGTGCGCTGGTCGAGCCGGGCCCCCGCGAGGAAGCGGTCGATGGCGGAGTCCGGGATGCCCTCGGCGCGCGCCTCGGCGCGCAGGCCGTCGAGGAAGGTGCCGAAGTCGCCGCCGCAGGTCTGGGCGGTGGCAAGGGAGGGCAGCAGGAGGAACGGGAGGGCGAGGATGCGCATGGGGGTCTCCGGGCGATGGGTCGGGGCGGGGTACGCGACCGGCGGGGGCGGGCCAAGCGTATCGGATGACGTCTCGGTGAACGGAGCGCGTCGGCGGGCCGCGGCGCGGCGATGCGACCTCGGTGCGGATCGCTTTATCCCATACCCCCGCACGACGCGGCGGCGGCGCGCCGTCGGTTCGGGATCGCCGGGCCGGGGGGCGGCCCGGCGATGCGCGGACCGCTGCGCGGTCGTTTCGCGCCGGGTGCCTAGAGCAGCCGGAGCGCCGACACCGGCACCGACAGCGCGACCAGCGCCCACCAAACCCGCCAGAGCAGGGCCACCGCGCGGTCCACCTCCGCCGGGCCGATGGAGCGTGCGCCCTCGGGGTTCACGAAGGGATGGTTCTCCTCCACTCCGCCGTAGCTGCGCGGCCCCGACACAGCCACGCCCAGAGCGCGCGCCGCCGCCGCCTCGGGCCAGCCCGCGTTGGGGGAGCGGTGGCGGTGGGCCTCGGCAGCGACGCCGCGCCACGGCGCGCGGTGGAGCAGGAGGATCAGCGCCGCCGTCAGCCGCGCGGGAATCCAGTTGGCCACGTCGTCAAGCCGCGCGGCCGCCCAGCCGAAGGCGGCGTGGCGCGGCGTCAGGTAGCCGATGGTCGAGTCGGCGGTGTTGAGCGCCTTGTAGGCCGCCAGCGCGGGCAGGCCGCCCACCGCGAACCAGAAGGCGGGGGCGACCACGCCGTCCGACAGGTTCTCGGCCGCGCTCTCGATGGCCGCGCGGGCCACCTGCGCCTCGTCCATGGCGGCGGTGTCGCGGCCCACGATCATGGCGACGGCGGCGCGGCCCTCCGGGAGGGCGCGGCGCAGCGCGGTGGCGACGGCCGCGACGTGGTCGGCCAGCGAGCGCTGGGCGAGGAGGATGGCGGCGGCGGCGACCTCCAGCACACCCGCGTCGGGGATCGCGGCCACGGCCCAGCCCGCCCCGCCCCAGAGCGCGAGGTGGAGGGCGAGGGCAAGGATGCCCTTCGCCCGGCGCGCGGACCCGCGGTTGAGGCGGCGGTCCAGCGCCTCGATGCCCCGGCCCATGAGGACCGCCGGGTGCGGCGCGCGCGACCAGAGCCAGCGCGG
Organism: Jannaschia sp. Os4; assembly: GCF_016820245.1. Lineage (GTDB taxonomy): Bacteria > Pseudomonadota > Alphaproteobacteria > Rhodobacterales > Rhodobacteraceae > Jannaschia. Next base: position 47,528 of record NZ_JAFCAR010000001.1, read on the forward strand.
CTCGCCCAAGGCGCCGTCGAGCAGGAGGGCGAGGGTCAGCACAGGGCCGCCTCGAGCCGCGCCCAGCCGCCGGGGGCGGGGAGGCCGAGGCGGACCCATGTGCCGCTGTAGGGGAAGGTGCGGACGAGGATGCGGGCGCGGCCCATGCGTTCGGCGAACGACTCCGCGTCGGGGACGGACCAGAGGCGGAAGAGGTCGGTGCCGCCTGCGAGGGCGCCGTGGGGGGCCATGAGCGCGTCGAGCCGGGCAGCGTCGGTGGCGAGGCGGGCGCGGGTGGCACGGGCCCAGCCGGGGTCCGACAGCGCCCGCGCCCCGATCCGCAGCGCCGGGCCGGACACGGCCCACGGGCCGATCGCCTCGGCCAAGGGGGCGAGCGTGCCGGGGTGGCCGATGGCGAAGCCGAGGCGCAGGCCCGCGAGGCCCCAGAACTTGCCGAAGGACTTGAGGACGACGCGGCCGGGCGCGGCGGCCTCGGCGATGCGGGTGGCCTCCGGCGTCACGTCGCAGAAGGACTCGTCGATGACTGTGAAGGCGGCCGCCTCGGACGACAGGCGCCCGTCCGGGTTGTTCGGATGCACGACCACCAGCGCGTCCCCCTGCCCCTCCGGGACGCTGTGGGCGCGGAACGCGGCGGCGTGCTCGTTGTAGGTCGGGCCGGGGATGCGGACCGGGCCGGGCGGCGCCAGCATCGGCAGCTTGGCGATCAGCGCCGAGGCGCCCGGCGCGGCGAGCACCATGGCCGCGTCGGGGACGTCCCAGAATGCGCGGGCGGCGGCCTCCAAGGCGGCGAAGGCGTCCGCGTCCGGCAGCGCCTGCCAGTCGCGGGCTATCAGATCGGGCAGCGGATAGGGGACCGGGTTGATGCCGGTCGAGAGGTCGAGCCACTCCGCCGCCTCGCCGCCCCAGCGGGCGCGGGCGGCGGCCAGCCCTCCGCCGTGGTCGCGCATCAGTCGAGCGGGGGGTGGCGCGTGACGAAGTGGCCCTTCACCGCGGCGGGCCATTCCCGGTAGGGCACCACGCCCGTCTCGCGGGCCGCATGGTCGGCAGCGTAGGCGACGATCCCCTCCGCCGCCGCCTCGGACGGCTCGAACCGGCCCAGCGTGTAGGCCATCTTTCCGGGCGCCTGCAGCGCGACGTTGCACGCCCCCGCGCAGCCCATCAGGCAGGAGTGGCGGCGCACCGACACGCCGTCCGCGCCCGCCGCGGCGGCCTCGATCAGATCGGCGAGGCGCGCGCCGTCGGTGGCCCCGGAGGCGGCGTCCCAACCCTCGAGCTTGCAGGTGTCGCAGACGGTGATGGTGGTCGGCGTCGTCATGGGCCGGTGGCTAGCTTCCGCCGACGGGGGACGCAACGCGGGGCGCGTTTACCTTACGTTAAGAAACCCGGCCGAGACCGGTCCGCGAGGGACATCGAGAGAACCGATCCGGAGGGTGGGATGCACGCAGACGCCGTCGTTTTGCTCGTCGGGCCGCGCCTTTGGCGCGAGCGCCGGCGGATCGGGGGGCTGCTCGCCCGGCGGGGGCTGGGCGCGCGCTTCGCCCGCGGCGCGCGCGAGGCGGAGGCGGCGCTGCTGTCGACCGCGCCGGCCGCGATCGTCCTCGACGCGACCGGGGCGCCCGGCGCGGGCGGGGACGGCTTCGCGGCTGCGGACCTCGCCGCCTACCGCCATCCCGGCGTCCCGGTCGTCGTCCTCGGCGGCGCGGGCTGCGCGGACGGATCCCTGTTCGCGCGGGGGCCGAACGTGCGGGCGGTGCTGCCCCACGCCGTGCCGCTCGCCGACCTCGTGGAGGTGGCGGCGTGGCAGGCGGGGCCGTCCCGCGCCGCCGCCCCCCGCGCCCGGGCAGCGCAGGTCGCCGTCCCGGCGTGACGGATCGGCAACGCCGCACCATCGCGGCGCCCCATTCGCGGCGCATCCTCCGGCGGTCCCCCGTCCCGACCGCGAGGCTCCCATGCCCTCCTCCAAGTCCCGCACCCTCCGCGACCAAGCCCTGCTGACGCTCTGGGCGGCGGCGGGCGTGGCCGCGGCGACCTTGGCCGGCACGGCGCAGGCGCCGACGCGGCTGGCCCTAGACGCGGCCCCGGTGGACACCGCCTTCGCCGACGACGCGCCCGAATGGGTCGACGCGATGGCCGAGCTGGCCGTCGAGGAGGACGGCTACCTCGCGTGGGCCGACGCGCGCTACGCCCGGATGCGGGCGGCGGACCCGGCGGACGGCGCGCTCGCCCTCGAGCATGCCTCCATCCGCGCGGAGATGGCGCGCCGGGGCCTGCCCGCCCTGCCCTAGCGCCCGCGTCTGGACGCACCGCGCGCCCTGCCCTATCCGCGCCGCACCCCCGAGGAGGCGCGCATGGACCCGCAGGACAACCCCTTCACCCCCGCCACGTGGACCGCGCTGACCACGCTCGCCGGTCCCGGCCCCGCCGAGGGGCTCGGCGCCGCGATGGAGGAGATGGACCCCGCCCCCGTCGGCATCGGCGTGTTCGAGATGGAGGACGGGTCGGGCCTGTGGGAGGTCGGCGCCTACTTCACCCAGGCCCCCTCCGACATCGACCTCGCGCTGCTCGCCGCCGCCTTCGGAGCCAAGCCCTTCGCGGTGTCGGAACTGCCCGAGACGGACTGGGTCGCCCATGTGCGGCGCGACCTGCATCCCGTCGCGGCGGGGCGGTTCTTCGTCTACGGCAGCCACGACGCGGACAAGGTGCCCGAGGGTGCCGTGCCCCTGCTGGTCGAGGCGGCGATGGCCTTCGGCACAGGCCACCACGGCACGACCCAAGGGTGCCTCGAGGCGTTCGACGCGCTGCTGGCGGACGGCCTCGCCCCCGGCCCGGTGGCGGACGTGGGCGCGGGGACGGCGGTGCTGGCGATGGCGGCGGCGCGGGTCTGGGGCGGGGACGTGCCCATCGTGGCCTCCGACATCGACGCGGTGGCCGTCGAGGTGGCGGCGGCGAACGTCGCGGCGAACGGCCTCGGCGGCACGGTGGAATGCGTGGAGGCGGCGGGGTTCGGGCATCCGGTCCTCGGGCGGCACGCGCCCTACGCCCTGATCTTCGCGAACATCCTCAAGGGGCCGCTGATCGACCTCGCCCCGGACATGGCCGCGCATTGCGCGCCGGGCGGCCACGCGATCCTTTCGGGGCTGCTGGACCGGCAGGCGGACGAGGTGCGGACGGCCTACGAGGCGGCGGGCTTCGCGGAGGCCGCGCGGCGGTCGCTCGAGGGGTGGACCACGCTGACGCTGCGGCGCTGAGGGCGCGGCGCGCGCCTCAGGCCAGCCGCCTCGGCGCCACCTCGCCCTCGACGGGCAGGCCCGCGTCGCGGCGGTCGCGGTCCGACAGGCGGTCGAGCGGCGCGCCCTCGGACAGGCGCGTGGCCCCGGTCATCGCCGGGACGTCGGCCGTGGGCGGGGCCGGGCGGAGCGGGTCGAGCAGGCGGAGCGGGTCCATGGGGACCTCCCGGAACTGAGCTGGCTGCGGTGCGCTCGCCCATAGCACGACCCCGCCGTCCACGCGTCGCCCGCCCTTGCAAACCCGCCCTTTCCCGGCGGCGGTCCGCCGTGATAGGCGGAGCACGGAACGAGAGGTGAACGTCTCGGCGGAGGGGCAGATGCGCGTGATGGGGATCGATCCGGGGCTCAGGGCCTGCGGCTGGGGCGTGATCGACGTGGACGGCGGGCGCCAGCGCTTCGTCGCCTGTGGCACGGTGCGCCCCGGGGGCACGGCGCTGTCCGACCGGCTCCTGGACCTGCACCGCGGGCTCGCCGCGCTGGTCGAGGCGCACCGCCCCGACGCGGGCGCGATCGAGCAGACCTTCGTGAACCGCGACGGGCAGGGCACGCTGAAGCTCGGGCAGGCGCGGGGCGTCGCGCTGCTGGCCTTGGCGCAGGCGGGGCTGGCGGTGGGCGAGTACGCCAACAACGCGGTCAAGAAGGCCGTCGTCGGCGTGGGGCGCGCGGACAAGCGCCAGATCGGGCACATGATCCGGCTGCAACTGCCCGGCGCGGACCCGGATTCCGACGACGCCGCCGACGCGCTGGCCATCGCGCTGACCCACGCCTTCCACCTCGCCGCCGGGTCCAAGCTGGCCGACGCCTTGGGGGCCGGGCGATGATCGGGCGGCTATCGGGGCGGCTGGACCACAAGGGGACGGACCACGTGCTGCTGGACGTGGGCGGCGTGGGCTACGTCGTACACGTCTCGGACCGGACGCTCGCCGCGTTGCCCCCCGTGGGGTCGCCCGCGCGCCTCTGGACGGAGCTCCTCGTGCGCGAGGACCTGATGCAGCTCTTCGGGTTCATGACCGTGCAGGAGCGGGAGTGGCACCGCCTCCTGACCTCCGTGCAGGGGATCGGGGCGAAGGCGTCGCTGGCCATCCTCGGCACGCTGGGGGCGGAGGGGATCGGGCGGGCCATCGCCTTGGGCGACGCGGCCTCCGTGCGGGCGGCGCCCGGCGTCGGCCCGAAAATCGCGGCGCGCGTGGTCAACGAGCTGAAGGGCAAGGCGCCCGCGCTGATGATGCAGGGGGGCGACGAGCCCTTGGTCGAGATCGACCTCCCAGACGCCCCCGCGCCCGCCGCCGCCCCGGTCAAGCAGGCCGCGCCCAAGGCCGCCGCCTCCCAGTCCGAGGCGCTCTCGGCGCTGGCCAACCTCGGCTACGCCCCCACCGACGCCGCCCGCGCCGTGGCCGAGGCGGCGGGCGAGGGCGAAGGCGACACCGCGACGCTGATCCGCGCGGCGCTGAAGAAGCTGGCGCCGGGGGGATGATGCGGCTCCGGGGGCTCCTCACGGCGTTCGCCGTCGGCGTGGCAGCCTGCGCCGGGTGGGCCGACGGCCGTCCCGACCTGAACCTGCAGCCGCCGAGCGCGATCCCGGCCGATCTCGACCCGTGCCGCCACTTCGTCCCCGGCGAGCCGATGGTGCGCTTCAGCATCCTCAGACGGCTCGATGGCGGCACGGTGCCCATGCGCGTCCCCGCGCGCTACCTCGTGCGCGCGCCCTTGGGCGACGGCGCGGTGGTGCCAACGGCGCTGTTCTCGGGGATCGAGATCCCGACCTTCGAGCCCCTGCCGCGCCGCGAGACGCGCCGCCGCGTCCGCGAGCGCCTGACGTGGGACTGGTTCAGCTTCATCGTGACGGACCTGCGGCCGACGGCGGAGACGGCGGGGCTCAACATGCGCCGCAACGACCTCGAGTTCGGCGATCCACGCCGGGTGGAGGAGTTGGAGACGCCGGTCGATCCACTCTCCCTCCCGTTGATCCCGGCAGATCACGGACTGACGCAGGTGCTGCCCGGCCCCGACCGCGGTCGGGGCGAGGACATCTTCGTCCACACCGACGCGGAAGGCGAGTTGGAGGGGTGGCTCAAGTGCAGCTACGTCGGCCTCGGCTTCACGCGGAACGCGGGGTGCCAGCACTACTTCCGCGTGTCGGGCGTCGATGTGCGGGCCAGCTACCTCCGCACCGAACTGCCGAACTGGCGCATCCTCCACGACCACGTCACGCGCTTCCTCGCCTGCGCGACGAATGGCGCGGCCTGACCTGCCCCTCGCCGCCTCCCCTGTGGACACCTAGATTGACGCCATGACCCGCGACCCCATCCTCGACCCCGCCGCGCGCGACGACCAAGACCGCGCCCTGCGCCCCCAGTCCCTCGACGAGTTCGTGGGCCAGGCCGAGGCGCGGGCGAACCTGCGCGTGTTCGTGGAATCCGCCAAGCGCCGGGGCGAGGCGATGGACCACGTGCTGTTCCACGGCCCGCCGGGCCTCGGCAAGACGACGCTGGCCCAGATCATGGCGCGGGAACTGGGCGTGGGCTTCCGCATGACCTCCGGGCCGGTGCTGGCCAAGGCAGGCGACCTCGCCGCGATCCTGACCAACCTCGAGCGCAACGACGTCCTCTTCATCGACGAGATCCACCGCCTGAACCCGGCCGTCGAGGAGGTGCTCTACCCCGCGCTGGAGGACTACGCGCTGGACCTCGTGATCGGCGAGGGGCCGGCCGCGCGCACCGTGCGCATCGACCTGCAGCCCTTCACGCTGGTGGGGGCCACGACGCGGCTGGGCCTGCTGACGACGCCCTTGCGGGACCGCTTCGGCATCCCCGTGCGGCTGCAGTTCTACACCGAGGACGAGCTGTTCCGGATCGTCCAGCGCGGCGCCCGGCTGCTGGGCGCGCCCGCGACCGAGGACGGCGCCCGCGAGATCGCGCGGCGCGCCCGCGGCACGCCCCGCATCGCGGGCCGCCTGCTGCGCCGGGTCGTGGACTTCGCCGTGGTCGAGGGGGACGGCACCGTGGGCCGCGAGGTGGCGGACTCGGCGCTGACGCGGCTCGGCGTGGACCATCTCGGCCTCGACGCGGCGGACCGGCGCTACCTGACGATCATCGCGGACGACTACGGCGGCGGGCCCGTCGGCATCGAGACCATCGCCGCCGCCATGTCCGAGAGCCGGGACGCCATCGAGGAGGTGATCGAGCCCTACCTCCTCCAGCAGGGCCTGATCGCGCGCACGCCGCGCGGGCGGATGCTCGCGCGCAAGGGCTGGCGGCACCTCGGGCTGGAGGCGCCGGAGCGCCCGTCGCAGGACGACCTGTTCGAGGGCTAGGAGCCGCCCTGCCGCACGATCGCCCGTTGCACGAACGACTCACTCCCCACCCCCTCCAGATTCACCCTTCACAGATGCGATTCGCGGGTGTTACGAATCAGGCGTCACGGGAGGCGTCAGATCACCCGGACGAGGCAGTGACATCGGGATTGGGCGGTATGCGGACATTCGTATTCGTGGCGTCGGGAGCGTTGCTCCTGGCGGGGGCCTCTTGGGCGGACGGGATCCCTACGATCCTTTCGGCGCTGGAGGCGGTCGGACCTTAAAGGTACCACGGACGCGGCGGGTCTTCGGACCCGCCGCTTCACCATCCGGACCACGCGTGCCACACCGCGCGCATGACCGACGACGACATGCAGGCGACGCCCGACGCGGTCGCCGCGCTCTTCACCCGCACCGACGGCAGCTACCTCTTCGCGCGCTGGGGCCGCCCCCTCGCGCCCGTGGTGTTCGGCGTCGAGGACGCCACCATCGCCACCGTGAAGGGCGCGTTCGAGGCGTGCTGCGCGCTCACGGGCCATTCCATGGCCGAGACGGACCCCGAACTCGGCGCCAACCTCATGGTCTTCTTCGTCCGCGACTGGGACGAGCTGCGCCGCGTCCCCGACCTCGACCGCCTGATCGACGGGCTGCACCCCCTGCTCGACCGGCTGGGGGCGGCCGACGCCAACCAGTATCGCGTGTTCCGCTTCGACGGGGACGGCGCGATCCGCGCCTGCTTCGCCTTCGCCCGGATGGACGCGCACCTGAGCGCCGTGCCCGCCCAGACCCTCGCGCTCTCGATGGCGGTGCAGTCGATGCTGCTCTGGTCGGACGCGGCCTTCCGCGACCGCTCGCCCTTGGCGATGGCGGACGGGGTGGCGGTGCTGCGCCCCGACGTGGCCGCCGTGATGCGCGCGGGCTACGACCCGGTGCTGCCCGCGATGGCCGACGACCCCGCCCACGCCTACCGGCTGGCCGCGCGGGCGGGGCGCCCGCAATGACCCACCGCTGGCCGATCCGCGTCTACTACGAGGACACGGACATGGCGGGGATCGTGTATCACGCCAACTACCTCAAGTTCTGCGAGCGCGCCCGCTCCGAGATGGTGCGCGAGGCGGGCATCGACCAAGCGGCGATGCGCGCCGACGGCGTGGTGTTCGCGGTGACGCGCATGGTCTGCGACTTCCGCCGGACGGCCCGCTACGACGACGAGCTGGTCGTCTCGACCGAGGTGACCGGCATGTCCCCCGCCCGGTTCGAGATGGCGCAGGTCGTGCGGCGCGGCGCGGAGGCCGTGTTCGAGGCGCAGGTCACCGTCGCCTGCCTCGACGCGCGCGGGCGGCCCGTGCGCCTGCCGCCCGCCGTCCGGGCGCTCACCGGACGTTAACCCCCCGCGTGCCATCGGGGGGCATGACCTTCGATGCCCCCACCCTCCTGCTGTCGCTGCTCGCGCCCCTCGCCGGCGGCGCGGCCGCCGATCACGCCGCGGTCTGCGCCGGCCGCACGGACGACGCGGCGCGCCTGCGCTGCTGGGACCGGCTGGCCTTGGGCGTCGTGACGCCCCCCGCGCCCGCCTTCGCCCGCCCCGACCACGCCATCCCCGACGCCGCCCCCGCCGCCGACACGGCCCCGGTGCAGGGCGCGTGGCGGCTGCGCGCCACGCCCGGCTTCGACGGGGAGGAGGTGATCGCCGCCCTGCGCAGCGACGCGCCCGTGGGCTGCGGCGCGGGGCACGCGACGCTCTACCTGCGCTGCGTGGACGGGCGGACCTCGCTCTACCTGCTGCACGGCTGCGACACCCGCGCCATCGACGAGGACTGGCCGGTGGAGATGCGGATCGACGGCGGCCCCGCGCGCACGGTGCAGATGCGCCCCGCCGCCGAGGGCGACGCGCTGGGCCTGTGGACCTACGCCGCGGCCCGCCCGGTGGCCGAGGCGATGACCGGCGCCCGCGCCCTGCGCCTGCGGTTCCGCGACTATCTCGGGCGGACGCGGGCGGTGGGCTTCGCGGCGCGCGGCGCGGGCGCGGCGGTCCACGCGGTGCGCTCGGCCTGCGGCTGGTGAGGGCGGCCCCCGCACCTCACGTCCAGTAGAGCCTCATGTCCAGTAGAGCAGGCGCGCCGACGGCAGGTGCCGCGCGCAGAGCGCCTCCAGATGGGCGCGCATCGCGCGCATCGTCTCCTTGGGGTAGACGTACTTCACTCCGCCGAACTTGTTGCGCTTGGCCACGCGCACCGTCTCGTCCATCTCGAGCGTGGTCGCCGGATACCAGCCCGTCAGCACCTCGCGCGAGCCGGGGGTGAAGCGGTGGGTGATCAGCTCGACCGTCAGGTCCGCGCCATCCGGCAGCGCGGCGGCGGCGGCGCGGATCAGGTCTGCATAGGCGTCCTCCCACCCCTCGACCGGCATGATCGGCGCGATCGTCAGCCCGACGGGATAGCCCGCCCCCGCCATGCGCCCCAGCGCCGACAGGCGGGCCGCCACCGGCGCGGTGCCCCCCTCCCAGCGGCGGGCGACGACCTCGGCGTTGACGCTCGCGCGCATCCGCGTCCGCCCCCCGTGGTCGAGGCCCAGCAGGTCGTCCACGTGGTCGTACTTGGTGGTGAAGCGCAGCCCCATGCCGGGCCGGGCCGCGAAGGCCTCGATCAGGTGCGCGAGGCCCCCGGTCAGGTGCTCCAAGGCCAGCGGGTCGGTGTAGCACGACGCCTCGTAGGTCGTGCCCTCGTGGGCGCGCGCCTCCGAGGCCGAGGTGATCCGCCCTTGCCCTGCATGGGCGTCAGCCGCGGCCACGAGGTCGGGCAGGTTGGCGTGGGCGCGCGTCACCGGCGGCCCGGTGAGCGAGCCCGCGAGGTAGCAGTACTGGCAGTGCGCCGGGCACCCGGTGGCGAGGTCGAGGCGGAAGTCGGCCGACGGCGGGATCGGCTGCAGCCGCAGCGCCGAGGGCGGCGCCTTGACGACGGCCAGCGTGGACTTGGCCCGGCGGTAGGTCTCGCGCTCGGTGTCGCCGCGCAGGCCCAGCAGGCGGTCGCCGCCCGCCTCCACCACCTCGGCCCCCATCTCCGCGCCGACCCGCGCCGCGCGCTCGGCCACCGGGGTGCCGCGCGCCGCCTTCAGGATCACGACCCGCTTGGGCCGCCAGAGCCGCGTGGTCGGACCGGGACCGCCGCGCGGGCGCTGCGCGGCGGCGGGCGCGGCGCGCAGGGGATCGGAGGTGGGATCGACGTGGAGCATGGGGCGGCAACCGCCCGGGGGCGCGGGCGTTCCGATCCCCGCCCGGCGGAACCCCGGCCCGCACCGGCGGTTGCGCCCCCCGGAGGCCCCATGACCGACGACGCCCGCCCCGCGCCCGAGCGCGCCGCTCCCGACGGACCCGAGGACGACCATCCCGCGTGGCTCGCGATGAAGCTGGGCGGGGCGATGGCCTTGGCCTACGCGGTCGCGCGGCTCGTCGGCTTCGAGGAGCCGACGTGGTCGGTCATCTCCGCGGGCTTCGTCGCGGTCGAGCCGCCGGTGGACGCGCTGCGGACGGCGCGGCAGCGGATCGTGGCGATGGCGATCGGCGTCGCCATCGGCGTCGCGGCGGCCTACGCGAGCGGGCATCTCGGCATCGCCGGGCGCGCCGCGCTGATGGCGGTCGTGGGAGCGGCCGTGGCGTTCGTCGTCAACAAGGCCTCCGGCCTGATGTTCGCGCTGGTGATCGCCGCCGTCGTCGCCTTCGCCGCCCCGACGGCGGAGGAGACCATCCCCGTCGAGGCGCTCCGCATCGCCGCGATGTCGCTGATCGGGGTGCTCGCCGCGCCGCTCGTCGTGTGGGCGGTGGAGGCCGCGCGCGCCGCGCGCCGCTGACCCCGCCGCGGCGGTGCGAATCCGCCGACGCGCACTCTCCCCTCGCGCCCCCGCTTCACTTCCGCTACGCTGCGCGCCCAGAGGTCGACGAAACGACCCGAAGGCATAAGGACGGGCAGTCCAGTGGAAACCGAAGTACTCGGCGCCGCCGCCCAGGCGGAGTATTCGATGTGGTCGCTGTTCTGGCGCGCCACGATCGTCGTCAAGATCGTCATGTTCATGCTGCTGGCCGCCTCCGTGTGGGTCTGGGCCGTGCTGCTGCAGAAGGTCGCGCAGTTCCGGCTCGCGCGCCGCAACGCGGCCAAGTTCGACCGCCGCTTCTGGTCGGGCGAGCCCTTGGACGAGCTGCACGCCGAGATCGGCGACAGCCCCTCGGGCGCCTCCGAGCGCATCTTCTCGGCGGCCATGTCGGAATGGAGCCGGTCGCACCGCGACGACGGCGGCCTGATCCCCGGCGCGCAGTCGCGCATCGACCGGGCCATGGACGTGGCCATCGGGCGCGAGCGCGACCGCCTCACCTCCGGCCTGACCTTCCTCGCGACCGTGGGCTCCGTCGGCCCCTTCGTGGGCCTGTTCGGCACCGTCTGGGGCATCATGCACGCCTTCACCGAGATCGCCGCCCAGCAGAACACCAACCTCGCCGTCGTGGCGCCCGGCATTGCCGAGGCGCTGCTGGCCACGGGCCTCGGCCTGCTGGCCGCGATCCCGGCGGTGGTGTTCTACAACAAGCTGACGCGCGACGCCGACCGGATCGTCGGCTCCTACGAGGCCTTCGCCGACGAGTTCGCCACGATCATCTCCCGCCAGGCGGACGCGGCGGACGTGTCGCGGGCGGCCTGACATGGGGGCCGCGACGATCAAGTCCGGGGGCGGCGGCGGGCGGCGGCGCAGGCGCGGCGGCGGGTCCGCCGGCGCGCCGATGTCCGAGATCAACGTCACGCCCTTCGTGGACGTGATGCTGGTGCTGCTCATCATCTTCATGGTGGCCGCGCCGCTGCTCACCTCCGGCGTCGAGATCGAGCTGCCGGAGACCGCCGCCAACCCCCTGCCCGAGAGCGACGAGCCGCCGCTCACCATCGCCATCGCCGCCGACGGGCGCGTGTCGCTCGGCTCCGACGAGGTGCCGCGCGCCGAGCTGGTCGCCCGCCTCACCGCCGTGGCCGGCGAGCGCGACGACGCCCGCGTGTTCCTGCGCGCCGACCGCGGCGTGCCCTACGGCGAGGTCATGGTCGTGATGGGCGCGCTCAACGCGGGCGGCTTCCGCGACATCGGCCTCGTGACGGACACGGGCGGCCCCGGGCTGGAAGACGACGGCTGAGATGGAGCGGCGCACGGCTCTGGCATGGTCGGCGGGGGTCCACGGCTCGGTGCTCGTGGGTGCCGCCGTGGCGGGCCTGTTCGCGCCCGATCCGCGGCCCGAGGAGCTGACCGTCGCGGGCGTGACCCTGCTGACCGCCGCCGAGTTCGACGCGCAGTTCTCCGAGGCGCCGTCAGTCGACCCCGCCCCCGTCGCCACGCCCGAGATCGTCGCCCCCGAGGTGCCCGTCGAGGCGCCCCCCGCCACGCCCGAGACCGAGGTGGCGAGCGCGCCCCCGCCCCGCCCCGCGGCGCCGCCCCCCACCCCGCAGGAGAGCGCGCCGGACGTCTCCCAGATCGCGCCGCCCCCGCCGGTCGAGGCCCCGCAGGAGGCCGTGGAGGCCCCCGTCGCGCCCGCCGAGGATCCGACCGCCCAGATCTCCGAGCGCCCCGCGCCCCGCCCCGCCGAGCGCGTGGCGCCGACCCCCGCGCCGCCGCCGCCCACGCCCGAGACCGCCCCGGCCGTCGAGCCGACCCCCGCGCCCGTCCCGGACCCGGAACCCGAGCCGGAGCCCGAACCGGAGCCCGAGCCCGAGACCGCCGCCCCCGAGGAGGCCGCGCCCGTCGTCGTGACCGAGGCCGACACGCCGTCGGCCGCGCCCGAGCGCTCCGTCCGTCCGGGCCGCCGCCCCGCCCGCCCCGAGCCGGTGCAGGCCGCGAGCGCCGAGGCCGACGCGCCGGACCCCGCCCCGACCGAGACGCCCGCGGAAGCGCCGGCTCCCGACGCCGCGCCGTCGCAGGCGCCCGACATCAACAGCGCCATCGCGGGCGTCCTCGGCGAGTTGCAGGCCGAGGACACCTCCGCCGCCGCGCCCGCGCCCGCCGCCGCCTCCGGCCCGCCGCTCACGCAGGGCGAGCGCGACGGCCTCCGCCTCGCGGTGCAGGGCTGCTGGTCGGTGGACAACGGGGCCTCGTGGGCGCGCTCGATCGTCACCGTGGGCTTCGACCTGAGCCGCGAGGGGATGGTGCAGGGCGACATCCGGCGCCTCGCGGTCGCGGGCGAGGGCACGGCGGCGGACGCGGACCGCGCCTTCGAGGCCGCCCGCCGCGCGGTCCTGCGCTGCCAGCGCAGCGGCTACGACATGCCGCCCGACAAGTACGAGCAGTGGCGCCGGATCGAGATCACCTTCGACCCCTCGACCATGAGGCTGCGATGAGACGCGCGGCCCTCCGCCCCGCGGCCCGCGCCGCCATGCCGCCCCGTGACAAGCCCGCGCGCGCGGGTGAAACAGAACCGCAATTCCGAGTACGATGAGGTCCCAGTGAAGCGATTGTTGACGATCCTAAGCCTGTCGCTGGCCCTCGCGGTCCCGGCCACGGCCCCCGCCGCGCAGGACGGCCCGCTCCGCCTGACCATCACCGACGGCGTGATCGAGCCGATGCCCATTGCCGTGCCGCCCTTCGTGGCGCGCACGCCGGGCGCCACGGAGCTGGCCGCGCAGATCAGCCAAGTGGTCACGGCCGACCTCGTGAACACCGGCCTCTTCCGCGCCATCCCGCCCGAGGCGCACGTCACCCGCGTCTCGTCCTTCGAGTCCCCCGTGCAGTTCTCCGACTGGCAGGCGATCAACGCGCAGGCGCTGATCACCGGGGCCGTCGACGTGTCCGGGGACCGGATCGTGGTGCAGTTCCGCCTCTGGGACGTGTTCTCGCAGGCCCCCTTGGGCGAGGGCCTCCAGTTCGCGGGCACCCGCGACGGCTGGCGCCGCATGGCCCACAAGGTCGCCGACGCGGCCTATTCGCGCATCACCGGCGAGGATCCCTACTTCGACAGCCGCGTGGCCTTCGTCTCGGAGTCGGGGCCGAAGTCGGACCGCCAGAAGCGCATCGCCGTGATGGACTACGACGGCGCCAACGTGCAGTACCTCACGTCCTCCGACAGCCTCGTGCTGGCGCCGCGCTTCTCGCCGGACGGGCGGACGATCCTCTACACCTCCTACGAGACGGGCTTCCCCCGCGTGACCCTGCTGGACGTCGGCAGCCTCGGGCGCCGCACGGTGGGGCCGCAGGACACCAACATGTCCTTCTCGCCGCGCTTCTCGCCGGACGGGGGCCGCGTGGTCTACGCCGCCGAGGTGTCGGGCAACACCGACCTCTACCTCCTCGACATCGCCTCCGGCGCGACCCAGCGCCTGACCACCGAGCCCTCCATCGAGACCGGCGCCTCGTTCAGCCCCGACGGCCGCTTCATCACCTTCGACAGCGACCGCTCCGGCTCCAGCCAGATCTACGTGATGCCCGCCACGGGCGGCACGCCCACGCGCATCTCCTCGGGCGCGGGGCGCTACACCACGCCCGTCTGGTCGCCGCGCGGCGACCTCATCGCCTTCACCAAGCAGAACGCGGGGCGCTTCCACATCGGCGTGATGCGGACCGACGGCTCCGAGGAGCGGCTGCTGACCGGCGCCTTCCTCGACGAGGGCCCGACATGGTCGCCCAACGGACGCGTCGTGATGTTCACCCGCGAGAGCCCCGGCGCGCAGGGCGCGTCGCAGCTCTACTCGGTCGACATCACCGGCCGGAACCTGCAACTCGCGCCGACCCCCGGCGCCGCCTCGGACCCCTCGTGGGGCCCGCTCCTCAACTGATTTCGAGCAACGGATCATCGCCATGAGAACCACCGCCCTCCTCCTCTGCGCCGCCCTCGCGCTCTCGGGCTGCGCCAACCGCCTCGGCAACGACGGGGGCGACGGCCTCTCCGACGACGGCTTCGCCAACGGCGGCCTCGCCTCCGGCGGGGCGGTCCCCGGCTCGGCGGACGACCCCACCTCGGCGGCCTACTTCCAGCAGCGCGTCGGCGACCGCGTCCTCTTCGCGGTGGACCAGTCCACCCTCTCGGCGGAGGGACAGGAGGTGCTGCGCGGGCAGGCCCAGTGGCTCAACCAGAACCCCGGCTTCACCGCCCTGATCGAGGGCCACGCCGACGAGCAGGGCACCCGCGAGTACAACCTCGCCCTCGGCGGGCGTCGGGCCAACGCGGTCCGCGACTACCTCGTGCTGCAGGGCGTCGACGCCGGCCGCCTGCGGACGATCTCCTACGGCAAGGAGCGCCCGATCCAGGTCTGCTCGCAGGAGGCGTGCTACGCCCAGAACCGCCGCTCGGTCACCGTTCTCGCGGCGGGCGCGGGCGTCTGATGCGATCCCTGCTCGCGATCCTCCTGCTGACCGCCGCCCCGGCGGCGGCGCAGGAGACCTTGGCCGACATCCGCCAGCAGCTCGCCGTCCTCAACGTCGAGATGCAGACCCTGTCGCGCGAACTCTCGACCACCGGCGGCCCCGGCAGCCAACTGGCGGGCACCTCCATCCCCGACCGCGTCGACAGCCTCGAGGCGCAGCTCCGCTCCCTCACCGCGCGGGTCGAGGACGTCTCTGCCCGCGTCGAGTCGGTCAGCCGGGACGGCGCCAACCGGATCGAGGACCTGCGCTTCCAGCTCTGCGAGCTGACGAGCGACTGCGACATCGCCACCCTGCCCGACGGCGGCCCCTTGGGCGGCGCGGGCACGGCGGCGGCGGCCGTCGCGCCGTCCGCCCCCGCCGCCCCCGCGGGCGGCGGCGCGCAGCTCGCCACCAGCGAGCAGGCCCAGTTCGACGCCGCCCGCGCCGCCCTCGAGTCCGGCGACGCGCAGGCGGCGGCCGAGGGCTTCGGCCAGTTCCTGCAGGCCTTCCCCTCCGGCCCCCTGACCCGCGAGGCGCAGCTGCTGCGCGGACGCGCCCTGACCCAGTCGGGCCGCGCCGACGAGGCCGCGCGCGTCTATCTCGGCGCCTTCACGGACGCCCCCGAAGGCCCCCGCGCGGCCGAGGCGCTCTTGGGCCTCGGCCGCGCGCTCGGCGCGCTGGGGCAGTCCTCCGAGGCATGCCTGACCCTGTCGGAGATCGAGATCCGCTTCCCCGCCTCGCCCACCTTGGCCGAGGCGCGCAGCGCGCAGGCCGAGCTTGGCTGCACCTGACGCCGACCCGGCGGGGGCGGTCGCCGCCGCCCTCGCCGACTGCGCCGGTCCCGCCGTGGTGGCCGTCTCCGGAGGCAGCGACTCGACCGCCCTCCTCCTCGCCGCCCACGCGGTCCACCCCGACCTCCGCGCCGTCACCCTCGACCACGGCCTCCGGCCCGCGGCGGCGGACGAGGCGCGCCGCGTCGCCGCGCGCTGCGCCGTCCTCGGCGTCCCGCACGTGACGATCCCCCTCGCGCTCCCGGACGGCCCCGCCCTGATGGCCCGCGCCCGCGCCGCGCGCCAAGCCGCCCTCCGCGCCCATGCGCGCGACGCCCCCATCCTCCTCGGGCACACCGCCGACGACGTGGCCGAGACGGCATGGATGCGGCTCGCCCACGGCACCGGCCCCGACGGGCTTGCGGCGATGCGGGGCGACGGCCCGTGGGTCCGCCCCTTCCTCCGCCTCCGCCGCGCGGCCCTGCGCGACTGGCTCCGCGCCCGGGGCGAGCCGTGGATCGAGGATCCGTCCAACGCCGACCCCCGGTTCGAGCGCGCCCGCACCCGCGCCACCCTCGTCGCGCTGGAGGGGATCGGCCCCACCGTCGGCCCCCTCGCCGACCTCGCCCACCACATGCGTGCGCTCCGCGACACGCGCGAGGACGCCTTCCGCACCGGCCTCCTCACCCGCGCCGAGGAACGGGACGGCACCCTCCACGTCGCCGACTGGTCCCGCGACCTGCCCCGCACCCTCGCCGCCGCCATCGGCTGGATGACCCGCGCGCCCCACCCGCCCCGCCGTGCCGCCCTCGCGCGGGCCGCCGCCACCCTGCGGGACGGAACCCCCACCGCCCTCGGCGGCGTCCTCGCCCGCCCCGGCCCGCGCCTGCACCTCGCGCGGGAGCCCGCCCGCACCCAAGGCCCCCGGTCCACCCGCGCCGCGTGGGACCACCGCTGGCACCTCGACGGCCCGCACGATCCGACCCTGCGCGTCGCGCGCCTCGGGCGGGGGCGCCACGCCGCCACGCCCGCGATCTGGCACGGGGACGATCTGGTCGCCGCGCCCGTCCGCGACGGCCCGGGCGCGTGGCGCGTGGCCTGCGACCCCTTCGCGCGGTGGCTCACGGAGGGCGGACGCCCGCGTTGAACCCCCGCCCCGCCCCGCCTATGTCTCCCTCTGACGCGCCTCGATCGGGCGCACCCCTCATCCCCGGAGAGATTCCTTGGGCAACGCACGCAACATCGCCTTCTGGGTCGTGCTCTTCGTCCTCGTCATGGCCCTGTTCCAGCTCTTCTCGGGCGGAGCGAGCGGCACGGCGGGGCGGGACGTGGCCTATTCCGACTTCGTCGAGCAGGTCGAGAGCGGACAGGTCCAAGAGGTGACCCTCGACGGCGAGCGGATCGTGTTCCGCGGTGCCGGCGGCCAGCAGCAGGTGGCGATCAAGCCCGCCGACGTGGACGTGACCGAGCTCCTGCTCGAGCGCGAGGTCGACGTCACCGCCACCGCGCAGGAGCGGTCGGGCTTCCTGTCGGCTCTCGGCCTCTGGCTCCCGATGATCATCCTCATCGGCATCTGGATCTTCTTCATGAACCGGATGCAGGGCGGCGGGCGCGGCGGCGCGATGGGCTTCGGCAAGTCCAAGGCCAAGCTCCTGACCGAGAAGCACGGGCGCGTCACCTTCGACGACGTCGCCGGCATCGACGAGGCCAAGGAGGAGCTGGAGGAGATCGTCGAGTTCCTGCGCAACCCGCAGAAGTTCTCGCGCTTGGGCGGCAAGATCCCCAAGGGCGCCCTGCTGGTCGGCCCTCCGGGCACCGGCAAGACCCTTCTGGCCCGCGCCATCGCGGGCGAGGCGGGCGTCCCCTTCTTCACCATCTCCGGCTCCGACTTCGTGGAGATGTTCGTGGGCGTCGGCGCGTCGCGCGTGCGCGACATGTTCGAGCAGGCCAAGAAGAACGCGCCCTGCATCGTCTTCATCGACGAGATCGACGCCGTGGGCCGGTCCCGCGGCGTGGGCTACGGCGGCGGCAACGACGAGCGCGAGCAGACGCTCAACCAGCTCCTCGTCGAGATGGACGGCTTCGAGGCCAACGAGGGCATCATCATCGTCGCGGCCACCAACCGCCCGGACGTGCTGGACCCCGCGCTGCTGCGCCCCGGCCGCTTCGACCGCCAGGTCCAGGTGCCCAACCCCGACATCAAGGGCCGCGAGCGCATCCTCGGCGTCCACGCCCGCAAGGTGCCCTTGGGCGCCGACGTCGACCTGCGGATCATCGCGCGCGGCACGCCCGGCTTCTCGGGCGCCGACCTCGCCAACCTCGTCAACGAGGCCGCGCTCATGGCCGCCCGCGTCGGCCGACGGGTCGTCACGATGGAGGATTTCGAGTCCGCCAAGGACAAGGTGATGATGGGGGCCGAGCGCCGGTCCATGGTCATGACCGAGGACGAGAAGAAGCTGACCGCCTACCACGAGGCGGGCCACGCGATCGTCGGCCTCAACGTCCCGCAGCACGACCCCATCCACAAGGCCACGATCATCCCGCGCGGTCGCGCCTTGGGCCTCGTGCTGTCGCTGCCCGAGCGCGACCAGCTCTCGGTCAGCTGGACCAAGTACACGTCCAAGATCGCCATGGCGATGGGCGGGCGCGTGGCCGAGGAACTGGTGTTCGGCAAGGAGAACGTCACCTCCGGCGCGGCCTCCGACATCCAGCAGGTGACCAAGATCGCCCGCGCGATGGTCACCCAGTTCGGCTACGCGGACGAGCTGGGCTTCGTCGACTACGCCGACGAGCAGCAGTCCTACCTCGGCAGCTATTCCGGCGGGGCGAAGATCTCGGGCACGACCCAGCGCATCATCGACGAGAAGGTGCGCGAGCTCGTCCAGACCGGCTACGAGACCGCCAAGCAGATCCTCACCGACAAGCGCGACGACCTCGAGCGGCTGGCGCAGGGCCTCCTCGAGTACGAGACGCTGACCGGGCCGGAGATCATGAAGGTCATAAACGGCGAGCCGCTCAACCGCGGCGACGACGACGACGGCACGGACACGACCGGGGGCTCGTCCCTCACGGCGGTCCCCAAGACCAAGCCGCGCCCCAAGGCCCCCGACGCGGGCGGCCCCGAGCCGCAGCCGACCTGACCGGCCCGGCCCACCCGATCGACGAAGGCCCCGGAGCGATCCGGGGCCTTTCGCTTCGGCGATCCCCCGGCTACCGATCCCCGACGCCACGCGGGAGCCCCTCATGTCCGACGCCTTCTGGTCCGAGAGCGGCCCCGTCGAACTCGGCACCGCCGCGCTCCTCGCGATCCTCACCGCCGTGCTGCTGTGGCGCGCCGTCCGCGCGCCGCGGCTCTGGCACCTCCCCATGCTCGGCGCGCTGCTGACGATGCGCGAGTTCGACCTCGACAAGGCGGTCGAGCCCGGCCTCCTCAAGGCCCGCACCTACAGCGGCGACGCCCCCCTCGCGGTCAAGCTGCTCGGCCTCTTCGTGATCGTGCTCGCGCTCGTCTGCCTGTGGCGGGTGGCGCGCGACCTGCCCGCCGCGTGGCGCGCGCTGCGCGCGGGCGCGGCGTGGCCGTGGCTCGTGGGCACCGCCATCGTGGCGGTCGTGGTCGCCAAGTCCTTCGACGGGATCGGGCGCAAGCTCGCGCCCTTCGGCATCGACGTCCCGCCCGAGACCGTGCTCGCCCTCAGCCGCGTCGAGGAGGTGCTGGAGCTGCTCTTCGCCCTGCTGCTCCTGATCGCGGCCACCGTGGCGTGGCGGCGCGGGACGGACGCCCCGCCCGCGCCGATTGCTTCGATCCGTGACGGAAGGTGATTTGAGGCCGGGGCCCGACGCCTGCTAGCCGCCGCCGCAGGAGGACCGCCCATGCCCGCGCTCGAACCCACCGAACACCGCGCCCGCGTCGAATGGCTGGGCGTGGTCCCCGACCGCGACGCCGCCTTGGCCTCCGCCCCGCGCGACGCGCTGACCCTGACCTTCGCCGGACCCGAGGGCGAGGACCACGGCGGCCTCGTCAGACCCTCCTGCTCGCGCGTCACGGCACAGCACCCGCGCGGCACGGAGATCCGCAACATCCGTCAACTGTCGGTGGTCTCGCGGGAGGAGCTGGACGCCGTCGCCGCCGAGATGGGGCTCGACGGGTTCGACCCGGCGTGGGTCGGGGCGACGATGGTCGTGTCGGGCCTGCCGGACTTCACCCACCTGCCGCCCTCGGCCCGGCTGCAGGTCGAGACGGACGGCCCGCCCTCGGGCGCGACCATCGTGGTGGACATGGAGAACCGCCCCTGCATGCTGCCCGCCCCCGTGATCGAGGCGGAGCGGCCCGGCCACGGGCGCGCCTTCAAGGCGGCGGCCAAGGACCGGCGCGGCGTCACCGCGTGGGTCGAGCGGGAGGGCGTCGTTCGCGTCGGCGACGCGCTGCGCCTCCACCTGCCCGCGCAGCGGGCGTGGCGCGGCGCCTAGGCCAGCGCGAGGCCCGTCAGCAGCGCGAGGGCGACCCCGGCGAAGACGCCGGCGTGGACGAGGATAGCGGAAGCGGTCATGGCAGTGATCCGATGGCTCGATCCGGCGTCCCCTCTGCGGGGGATCGTCGGGGGGGTGACGATGCGTCTGTCGTCCCGTCGATAGGAGAACACCGAACTCCCGATCCGGTTCCCCGCGCCCGCCCGCGGCCCCGCGGGCGATTCCCGCCACGGCTCGCCCGCCGCGCCGTCCCCGCGCCGCGTCCTGTCGCATTCGGGTGTCGCGCCCCGCGCCCGCCCGTCCTAGGACGGGGCGAGAGCCGGCGGGGGTAGACCATGGCACACAAGACCGACATCGAGATCGCGCGCGAGGCGTCCAAGAAGCCCATCATGGAGATCGGCGAGCGGCTGGGCATCCCCGCCGGGAGCCTGCTGCCCTACGGCCACGACAAGGCGAAGGTCGGCCAGTCCTTCATCGACGGCCTCGGCGACCGCGAGGACGGCAAGCTGATCCTCGTCACCGCGATCAACCCGACCCCGGCGGGCGAGGGCAAGACGACCACCACCGTGGGCCTTGGCGACGGGCTCAACCGCATCGGGCGGAACGCGATGGTCTGCATCCGCGAGGCCTCGCTCGGCCCCAACTTCGGCATGAAAGGCGGCGCGGCGGGCGGCGGCTACGCCCAGATCGTGCCCATGGAGGAGATGAACCTCCACTTCACCGGCGACTTCCACGCGATCACCTCCGCGCACTCGCTGCTCTCGGCCATGATCGACAACCACGTCTACTGGGGCAACGAGCTGGAGATCGACACCCGCCGCGTCGTCTGGCGGCGCGTCGTGGACATGAACGACCGCGCGCTGCGCCAGATCACGGCCTCGCTCGGCGGCGTGGCCAACGGCTTCCCGCGCGAGGCGGGCTTCGACATCACCGTCGCCTCCGAGGTGATGGCCTGCCTCTGCCTCGCCTCCGACCTCGCCGACCTGCAGGACCGGCTGGGCCGCATGATCGTGGCCTACCGCCGCGACCGCACCGCCGTCACCTGCGCCGACATCAAGGCCGACGGCGCGATGGCGGTGCTGCTCAAGGACGCGATCCAGCCCAACCTCGTCCAGACGCTCGAGAACAACCCCGCCTTCGTCCACGGCGGCCCGTTCGCCAACATCGCGCATGGCTGCAACTCGGTCATCGCCACCAAGACCGCGCTCAAGCTCGCCGACTACGTGGTGACGGAGGCCGGCTTCGGCGCCGACCTCGGCGCCGAGAAGTTCATGAACATCAAGTGCCGCAAGGCGGGGCTGAAGCCCGCCGTGGTGGTCTGCGTCGCCACCGTGCGCGCGATGAAGATGAACGGCGGCGTGGCCAAGGCGGACCTCGGGGCCGAGAACGTGGACGCCGTGCGCAAGGGCTGCGCCAACCTCGGGCGCCACATCGAGAACCTCAAGTCGTTCGGCGTCCCCGTCGTGGTGGCGATCAACCACTTCGTCACCGACACCGACGCCGAGGTGCAGGCGATCCGGGACTACGTGGCGACGCAGGGCTCCGAGGCGATCCTGTCCAAGCACTGGGAGAAGGGCTCCGAAGGGTCCGCCGACCTCGCCGCCCGCGTGGCCGAGCTGGCCGACGCGGGCACCGCGAACTTCGCGCCGATCTACCCCGACGACATGCCGCTCGCCGAGAAGATCCAGACCATCTGCAAGCGCATCTACCGCGCCGACGAGGCGCTGATGGACAAGAAGATCCGCGACCAGCTTCGCGCGTGGGAGGAGATGGGCTACGGCCACCTGCCCGTCTGCATGGCCAAGACGCAGTACTCGTTCTCCACCGACCCCAACCTGCGCGGCGCGCCCACGGGCCACTCCGTCCCCGTGCGCGAGGTGCGCCTGTCGGCAGGCGCGGGCTTCGTCGTCGCCGTCTGCGGGGAGATCATGACCATGCCCGGCCTGCCCCGCGTGCCCGCCGCCGAGTCGATCCGGCTCAACGACGAGGGGCTGGTCGAGGGGCTGTTCTGACGGGACCGGGCCGGGCGGGGCATCGAGCCCCGCCCGGCCCGGGCCTCCGGCGGGAGTATTTCCGGAACATCGAAGCTGGCCCTCCTTCGATGGTCCCGAAATACTCCGGGGTGAGCCGCGGCACGCGGCGAGGGGCGGCGCCCCTCATGCAAGAGGGATCGAGATGACCGACACCGAAACCACCGCCCCCGACGGCACCATCCAATCGGCCACCGGCGCGGTCGCGCCCCCCGTCGCCGCGCCGCGCGCGGGCGGCGCGGTGATCGACGGCAAGGCCTTCGCCGCGGGCGTCCGCGCCAAGGTTTCCGCCGAGGTGTCGCGCCTGAAGGCCGACCACGGCGTCACCCCCGGCCTCGCCGTCATCCTCGTGGGCGAGGACCCGGCGTCCGAGGTCTATGTCGGCCACAAGCACAAGGCGACGGTCGAGGTCGGGATGGAGAGCTTCGAGCACCGCCTGCCCGCCGACACCACCGAGGCCGACCTCTTCGCCCTGATCGACCGCCTCAACGCCGACGGTTCCGTCCACGGCATCCTCTGCCAGTTCCCCGTCCCCGGCCACCTGTCCGAGAGGCGCACCGTCGCCCGCATCGACCCCGCCAAGGACGTGGACGGGCTGTCGGTCACGAACGCGGGCCTCCTCGCCACCGGGGGCGACGCGCTCGTCTCCTGCACGCCGCTGGGCTGCCTGATGCTGCTGCGCGACCGCCTCGGCGACATGACGGGCAAGAACGCGGTCGTGATCGGGCGCTCCAACCTCTTCGGCAAGCCGATGGCGCAGCTCCTGCTGCGCGAGAACTGCACCGTCACCATCGCCCATTCCCGCACGAAGGACCTGCCGGAGGTCGCCCGCCGCGCCGACATCCTCGTGGCTGCCGTGGGCCGGGCCGAGATGGTGCGCGGCGACTGGGTCAGGCCGGGCGCCACCGTCATCGACGTGGGCATCACCCGCCAGCCGCATCCCGACAAGCCGGGCAAGACCCGCCTCGTGGGCGACGTGGACTTCGCCGCCGCGTCCCGCGTGGCGGACGCCATCACCCCCGTCCCCGGCGGGGTCGGACCGATGACCATCGCCTGCCTTCTGGCGAACACGGTGACGGCCTGCTGCCGCCAGCACGACCTCCCCACGCCGGAGGGCCTGACGGCCTGACCGTCGGACGTACGGAACGTGAAGGCCGCCCCGCCGGGGACGTACGTTTCGTACGGAACGGCCGCCGGGAGGGGGTCCGCCCGCCCGTCCTTCGCACCCGCGGCATGACGCCGTCAGCCCGCGAGGAACCCCTCGACGGCGGCCACGAACTCCCGCGGCCGCTCCGCGTGCAGCCAGTGGCCCGCCCCCTCGACCGTCTCGAACCGGGCGTCCGGGAACAGCGCGCGGATGCGGTCGTGATGCGCGGGCCGCACGTAGTCCGACGCCCCCCCCGTCAGGAACAGGACGGGCCCCTCGAAGGTGCCCGACACCTCGGGGAAGCCGATGATCCGGTCCATCTCCCGCTCCAGCACGTCGAGGTTCAGCCGCCAGCGTTTCCCTTCCACGTCAAGGCTTTGCAGCAGGAACGCGCGGGTGCCGTCATCCGGCGCGGCGAGGTCGGCCTCGGACCTGCGGGTGACCCCCGACAGGTCCACGTCCCGCATCGCGTGGATCAGCGGCGCCTGCGTGTGGCCGTAGCCGACGGGCGCGATGTCGGCCACGACCAGACGCCGCACGAGGTCGGGCCGCGCGAGTGCGAGCACCATCGCCGCCTTGCCGCCCATCGAGTGCCCCAGCACGTCCGACGGCCCCGCCAGCGCGGCGGCGAGGTCGTCCGCAAGGTCCTGATAGGAATGATTTTCCGCCCAAGGGGAGTGGCCGTGGTTGCGCATGTCCACCGCCGTCACGGGGCGGGTCGCCGAGAGCCGCTTCGCCACCGCGCCCCAGTTGCGGGCGGACCCGAAGAGCCCGTGGGCGATCAGCAGCGGCACGCCCTCGGCGGGCCCGTGATGGATGGCGTTCAGCGCGACGGTCATGCGCCGGGCCTAGCGGCCCCCGCCGCGCTTGGCTAGGCAAGCGGCATGGAGCCCGCCGCCCTTCTCGCCCGCATCGACGCGATCGCCGCCCGCATGGCCGACCGCCTCCACGCCCGGCCCCGCCCCCTGCCCGCCCTCCTCGACGCCAGCGGAACCCGCCTGCCCCGCGCCGCCCGCACCCGCGCGCGCGAGCTGGTCGAGGCGCAGGCGCGCCTGTCCCACCCCGCCACCGCGACCCGCACCGACCTCGGGCGCGTCGCCGACCTGTGCACCGCGCTGGAGCGCGACCTCGACGCGATCCCCGAAGGACGGTTTCTCCGCCACGACTGGCGCGCCGCCTTCGTCACGGCGGGCTGGCGCGTGGCCGTGGTCGCCGTGCTCGCCCTCGTGGTCGTCTGGCTCGGGGGGCTCGCGTGACCGAGCCGCTCCACGTCCTGCGTGCCTCCGCCCCGCGCCGCGTCTTCGCGCTCGGCACCCAAGGCCTGCTGGGCCTCCTGCTGCTCTGGCTCGCGATGGCGCAGCCGCCGGAGGCGCCCGGATGGCGCATCGTCCTGCTCGTCCTCGGGGTGCTCGCGCTGGCCTTCGCGCTGCGCGGGTGGAACCGCTCGGCGGCGGGCATCGTCCTGCGGCGCGACGGGTTGTGGACCGAGGACGGCGAGGTCATCGCGCCGCTGGACCGCATAGAGGCGGTGGAGCGCGGGGCCTTCGCCTTCAAGCCGTCCAACGGTTTCCTCGTTCGGATGTCCGCGCCGATGGAGCGCCGCTGGGTGCCCGGCCTGTGGTGGCGCTTCGGGCGCCGCGTGGGCGTGGGCGGCGTGACGGGGGGCGCGGAGACCAAGATGGTCGCAGACACCCTGATGGCGATGGTGAACGGCTACCCCGTCCCCGACTGAGGGACGCCTAGCCCTCGCTCACCCCCGCCTCGCCGAAGGTCGCCATGTCCGAGTGGCAGGCCAGCGCGCCCTTCACCACCTGCAGCGCCAGCGCCGCGCCCGACCCCTCGCCCAGCCGCAGGCCGAGGCGCAGGATCGGCGCCTTGCCCATCGCCTCGAGCATCCGCTCGTGCGCCCCCTCGGCCGACAGGTGCCCCGCGATGCAGTGGTCCAGCGCGTCGTCCCGCTCGGCGCGCAGCACGAGGGCCGCGGCCCCGCAGATGAACCCGTCGAGGACCACGGGCACGCGGCGCGCCCGCGCCGCCGCGATGGCCCCCGCCATGGCCGCGATCTCGCGCCCCCCCAAGGCGGCGAGCGCCTCTAGGCCGGTGCGCGCCGGGTTGGCCGCCAGCGCCTCGGCCACGGCGGCCTCCTTGCGGGCCAGCCCGGAATCGTCGACGCCGGTGCCGCGCCCGGCCCAGCCGTCGCCGCCCAGCAGCGCGGCGGCCAGCGCGGCGGCGGGGGTGGTGTTGGCGATGCCCATCTCGCCCACGACCAGCGCGTCGGCCTCCGGATCGACCGCGTCCCACCCGGCGGAGAAGGCCGCGCAGCACTCGGCCTCGGTCATCGCGGGCCCTTCCGCGATGTCGCCGGTGGGCCGGTCGAGGTCGAGCGCGTGGACCGTCATCTCGGCCCCCGCCAGCTTGGACAGCTGGTTGATCGCGGCGCCCCCGGCCTCGAAGTTGGCTACCATCTGCACGGTCACCTCCGCCGGGAACGCGCTGACGCCCCGCGCGGCGACCCCGTGGTTGCCCGCGAAGACGAGCACCTGCGGGCGCTCGATCCTCGGTCGCTCGGTCCCCTGCCACGCGGCCGCCCAGACGGCGATGTCCTCCAGCCGCCCCAGCGCCCCCGGCGGCTTGGTCAGGGTGGCGTCCCGCTCGCGCGCGGCGGCGGCGGCGGCGGTGTCGGGTCCGGGCCAGTCGGCGAGGGCGGCGCGGATGGCGGCGAAGTCGTGCATGGGGCTCTCCTGTTCGCGGCGGGTATGGACGGCGACGGGCCGGGGGGCCAGACGCGGCCCATGCGCGCCGACCTCATCTCCGCCCTGATGCTGATGACCCGCCTGCCCGTTCGCGGCACGCCGTCGCCCGCCGCCGACGGGGCGTGGGCGTGGCCCGTGGCGGGGGCGCTGGTGGGCCTGCTCGGCGCGCTCGCGGGGACGGGCGCGGCGGCGCTCGGGCTGCCGACCGCCTTCGCCGCGCTGCTCGCGGTCGCCGCGACGATCGCCGCAACCGGCGCGCTGCACGAGGACGGGCTGGCGGATTGCGCCGACGGGCTGTGGGGCGGCCGCACGCCCGCGCGGCGGCTGGATATCATGCGCGACAGCCGCCTCGGCTCCTACGGGGCGCTGGCGCTGGTGGTCGGCGTCGGGGCCAAGTGGTCCTTGGCGACCGCCGCCCTCGACCAAGGCACGCTGCTCTGGGCGCTCCCCGCCGCCGCGGCGGCGTCCCGCGCGCCGATGGCGTGGGCCATGCGCGCCCTGCCCGCGGCGCGGACGGACGGGCTCTCGCGCCATGTCGGCATCCCCGGCGCGCGGGAGGTCTGGCTCGGCGCCGGGCTCGCCGCGCTCCTCCTCGCGCCGTCCGGCCTTTCCGGCCTGCTCGCCGCCCTCGCCGTCGTGTTGACGGCCCTCGCCTGCGTCAGCCTCGCGCGCGCCAAGCTGGGCGGGCAGACCGGCGACGTGCTCGGCGGCACGCAGCAGATGTGCGAGATCGCGGCCCTCGCGGCGCTGACCCTCGCGTGACCCTGCGCAGGCGGCGCGCTAGATAGCGGCAATGTCGCTCTGGACCCGCATCCTCGACCTGATCGCGCAGCTCGCCCCCGGCGAGCGGCTGACGGCGCTGTTCGACCTGCTGCGCGGCCCGCCCGAGCGGTCGGTGGCCTTCACCATCGCGGTGATCGCGCTGGGGGCCAAGATGGCCAAGGCCGACGGGCAGGTGACGGTGGAGGAGGTGCACGCCTTCCGCGAGGTGTTCCACATCCCCCCCGAGGACGAGGCCCACGCCGCGCGCGTGTTCGACCTCGCCCGCACGGACGTCGCCGGCTACGAGGCCTACGCCGCCAAGGTCGGCGCGATGTTCGACGAGGACGCGCCCGCGCTGCGCGACCTGCTGGAGGGGCTGTTCCACGTCGCCATCGCGGACGGGCACTACGGCGACGACGAGGACGCGTTCCTGCATCGCGTGGCCGACCTGTTCGGCCTGACTGAGCGGGAGTTCCGGGCCATCCGCGCCCGCTGCGTCCCCACGCGCATGGCGGGCTTCGAGCCGGACCCGCGCGAGGTGCTGGGCGTCGGCCCCGGGGCCAGCGTCGAGGAGGCGAAGGCCGCGTGGCGCAAGCTGGTGCGCGACACGCATCCCGACCGGATGATGGCGCGGGGCCTGCCGGAGGAGGCGGTCCGCCTCGCCGAGCGCCGCTTGGTCGCGGTGAACCGGGCGTGGGAGGCGGTCCGGCGCGAGGCGGCCTGACGCGGGCGCGGTGCGCCCTAGCTCGCCCGTCATGTCCTTCCGCTTCCTCACGTGGAACGTCGAGTGGTTCAACACGCTCTTCGACGACCATTCCCGCCCCGCCCCCTCCGACGACTGGTCCGCCCGCTGGAACGTCACCAAGGCCCGCCAGATCGAGGCCATCGGCACCGTGCTGCGCGCGCTCGACCCCGACGCGGCGCTGATCGTCGAGGCGCCGGACGAATCGCGCAGGCGCTCGACCGTGACCGCGCTCGAGGCCCTCGCCGAGCGGCTCGAACTGCGCGTCCGCCGCACGGCGATCGGCTTCGGCAACGACACCAAGCAGGAACTGGCGCTGATGCACGACCCCGCGCGGGTGACGCCGGCCCACGCGCCGGGCGAGCACGACCGCGCGCCGCGCTTCGACGGCACGTGGAAGGCGGAGGGGGCGTCGGTCGTCTGGTCCAAGCCGCCCCTGGAGCTGGACCTCCACCTGCAGGGCTGGGCCGAGACGCTCCACCTGATCGGGGTGCACGCGAAGTCCAAGGCGGCGGGCGGCGACGACCCAGACGCGGCGCTCCGCCGGGCGGTGAGGAACCGGCGCAAGCACCTCGCCCAGTGCGCGTGGCTGCGCGGGCGGGTCGACGGGCGGCTGGCCGAGGGGCGCAGCATGATCGTGGCGGGCGACTTCAACGACGGGCCGGGGCTGGACCGGTTCGAGGCGCTGTTCGGGCGCTCCGGCCTCGAGATGGTCGTCGGCGAGGGCGAGGGCGCGCTGCACGACCCCGCCGCCATCCCGCCCGCGCTCGGGGTGGCCACGCCGCAGACGGCCCGGTTCTGGCACGCGGAGCAGGAGCACTACATCGGCGCGCTGCTCGACTTCGCGCTGGTCTCCGGCGATCTGAAGGACCGCGCCCGGTGGCGCATCGTCCACCCTCTCGACGACCCCGCCGCCGCGGCCGACGACGAGCTGCAAGCCGCCCTCCTCGACGCCTCCGACCACTTCCCGGTGGTCCTCGACCTCGCGCCGGAGGTATCCTCGGATCCATGACCCGCCTCGCGCTCCTCCTCGCCCTCGCCGCCACGCCCCTCGCCGCGCAGGAGGCCGAGCCGCCCTCGCTTATGGAGCGCGGCCTGCGGCTCCTCATGGAGGGCTTGGCCGAGGAGATGGAGCCCGCGCTGCGCGACCTGCAGTCGCTGGCCGACGACGCGCAGCCGATGATGGAGGCGCTGCGCGACCAGCTGGGCGAGGCGTTCGGGGGGCTCGACGCCTACCACCCGCCCGAGGTGCTGGAGAACGGCGACATCCTGATCCGCCGCAAGCGGCCCGGCGACGACGTGGAGGTCGAGACGAACCCCGACGGGTCGATCGACCTCTAGCGCCGGATCAGCCGCCCCTCGTCGCCCCGCCGGGGCCGGTGCACGTGGGCCGACTGCACGATCCCGAAGCCCACCATCAGCACGAGCATCGCCGACCCCCCGTAGCTCACCAGCGGCAGGGGCACGCCGACGACGGGCGCCATGCCCATGACCATCGACATGTTCACCGCGAAGAACAGGAAGAACGTCACCGCGACGCCGACCGTCACGAGCGCGGAGAAGCGGTCCTTCATCCGCATGGCGGCCGCGACGCAGACCGCGATGATGACGAAGTAGAGGCCCAGCAGCGAGACCGACCCCACCAGCCCGAACTCCTCGGCCAAGGTGGTGAAGATGAAGTCGGTGTGCTTCTCGGGCAGGAAGTTGAGCCGCGCCTGCGTGCCTTGGAGGTAGCCTTTGCCGGACACGCCCCCCGACCCCAGCGCGATCTTCGACTGGGTGATGTGGTAGCCCGCGCCCAAGGGGTCGCTCTCCGGGTCGAGGAAGGTGTCGATGCGGCGGTACTGGTAGTCCTGCAGGATCTGCCACGACTGCCCGCGCGACTGGAGCACGGCCCAGACCGCCGCGCCCGCGCCCGCGATGACGGTCGCGAAGTAGGCCCAGTGCACCCCCGCGAGGAACATCACCGCCCCCCCGCCCGCCAGAAGCAGGATGGAGGTGCCGAGGTCGGGCTGCTGGATCACGAGCAGCACGGGGAGGCAGATGATCGCCACCGGGATCGCCACGAAGACCGGGTGGGACACGCGCGACAGCGGCAGCCAGTCGTAGTAGGCCGCGAGCATCATCACGAGCGCGATCTTCATCACCTCGGACGGCTGCAGGCGCATGAAGCCGAGGTCGATCCACCGCTGCGCGCCGCCGCCCGTCACGCCGACCAGCTCCACCGCCACGAGGAGCAGCATCGCGCCCACGTAGACGACCGCGCTGACGTTGCGCCAGAACCAGATCGGGATCATCCCCACGATCACCATGGCCACGAGGCCCAGCACGAAGCGCTGCGCCTGCGGCTCGGCCCAGCGCGCGTCGCCGCCCGCCACCGAGTAGAGCGTCACGAGGCCGATCCCGACCACCGCGCAGATCGCCACGATCAGCGCCCAGTTCAGCGCGAGGAGCTTCTGCGGCCCTTGGGGGACCCGGGCGACGTTGTACTCGAGGAAGCTCATGCCTCCGTGCTCCAGCCGACGCGGCCGGGGAACCGCTGCAGGTCCATCGCGCCGAACCGCGCGGCGATCTCGTCGCGCTGCCCGTCCGGGTAGGCCTCCAAGGGCGGGACGTCCCCGTGCAGCGCGTAGAGCATCACGTCGCGCGCCACCGGCGCCGCTGCCGACGAGCCGCCGCCGCCATGCTCGACGACCACGGACACGGCGTATTTCGGATCGTCCCGCGGCGCATAGCCGACGAACAGGCCGTGGTCGCGCCGGTTCCACGGCAGGTCCTCGTTGCGCACGACGCCCCGCGCGCGCTCGGCGGCGGTGATGTTGCGCACCTGCGAGGTGCCGGTCTTGCCCGCGAACTTCTGCCCCGCGAGGTCGAAGCGCGACCGCCCCGCCGTGCCGCCGCGCGCGTTGACCACCTGGTCCATCGCGTCCCGCACGAGGTCCAGCCACGAGCGCGGCAGGTCCAGCGGCCCCTTCACGCCCGACGGCTGGTCCACCCCGTCGATCGAGCGGACCATGCGCGGCTCGACCTCGAGCCCGCTGGCGAGCCGCGCCGTCATCACCGCCAGCTGCAGCGGCGAGGCCAGCACGAAGCCCTGCCCGATCGAGGCGTTCAGGCTGTCGCCCACCACCCATTCCTCGCCGCGGCGGGACCGCTTCCACTCCCGCGTCGGGTTCAGGCCCTCCGAGACCGAGGTCATCCCCATCTCGAACCGCTGCCCGAAGCCGAGCTTGCGCGCCATCGCGGCCATCCGGTCGATGCCGGTCCGCAGCGCCAGCTCGTAGTAGTAGACGTCGCAGGACTCGCGCAGCGACTCCGCGAGGTCGACGCTCCCGTGGCCGGCCCGCTTCCAGCAGTGGAAGCGCCGGTTCGACACGGTCAGGTGGCCCGGGCAGTTGATGCGCTCGCCGGGGCTGATCTCGCCCGCCTCCAGCGCCGCGAGCAGCGTGACCATCTTGTAGGTCGAGCCCGGCGGGTAGAGGCCCTGCACGATCTTGTTGTGCAGCGGGCGCCGCTCGTTGTCGCGCAACTCGGCGAAGTCCGGGACGGAGATGCCGCCGATGAACTTGTTCGGGTCGTAGGAGGGCGAGGACACGGCCGCCAGCACGTCCCCGTTGCGGACGTCCAGCACGACCGCCGCCGCGCTCTCGTCGCCCAGCCGCGCCTGCACGAAGTTCTGCAGCCCCGCGTCGATCGACAGGCGCACGTCCGCGCCGCGCTCGCCCTCGGTGCGGCCCACCTCGCGCATGATGCGCCCGGCGGCGTTCACCTCGACCCGGCGGTTGCCCGCGCGGCCCCGGAGATGCGGCTCGAGGATCCGCTCGGCCCCGAGCTTGCCGATCTGGTACTCCGGCAGCGAGCGCAGCAGCTCCGGCTGCGGGTCGCGCTCGAGGTCCTGCTCCGAGACGCGGCCCGTGTAGCCCACGACATGCGCGTAGTCCTGCCCCAGCGGGTAGGACCGGGCGAGCGCCACCTCCGGCGTCACCCCCGGCAGGGCGGGCGCGTTCACGGCGATGGTCGACAGGTCCTCCCACGTCAGGCGGTCGCCCAGCGTTACGGGGACGTGGGCGGGGGTGCGGCGCATCTCCTCGAGCGCGCGCTCGACCTGCTCGTCGTCGAGGCGGACGAGGGCGCGCAGCCGGCCGACCACCTTGTCCACGTCCTCCACGTTCTCGCGGGTGAGCGAGACGCGGTAAATCTGCTCGTTGCCCGCCAGCGGAATGCCGTTGCGGTCGAAGATCTGCCCGCGGGTGGGCGAGATCGGCTCGATCTTGATGCGGTTGTCCTCGGCCAGCAGCAGGAACTGGTCGGCCTGGTCGACCTGCAGGTGGCCCATCCGCGCGACCAGCAGCCCGCCGAACGCCGTCATCAGCCCGCCCGCGACCATGCCGCGCCGGGTGACGATGCGGGAGGCGAGCAACTGTTCCTGCGCGTTGCGCTTCATGCGTGGACCCTCCGGTGGATCAGGCGCGGCTGCCGAGGCTGTCGAGTTCGCCGGGCGCGAGGCGCCGGACCCCGAGCCCCATGGAGAATAGCGCGGCCGGCACGTAGAACACCACGGTCGCGAGCGCGTGAAGGGCCTGCCCCGTCAGCGGGGGCCGCTCGGCGAGAAGCAGCACGAGCGCGAGGTACTGCGCCGCGAAGGCCGCGAGGATCGTCAGCGCGGCGGAGCCGGCCTCGGACCAGAAGGGGAGCGCCTCGGTCTGGTCGACGCGGCGGCGCTGCCACTCGGCGGCGAGCAGCACGATCAGCGTCCACAGGCCGAGCGGGCGCATCAGGAGCGCGTCCTGCATCAGGATCACGGCCACCAAGAGCCAAGGCGGCACGTAGTCGGGACGCCGCAGCACCCACGCGAGCACGAGGCAGATCGTCAGCTCCGGCCCCGGCGTCGCGGTCTCGGACGCGCCGAAGGGCAGCAGCGCGAAGAACGTGATCGCCGCCGCCAGCCCCACGAACACCGTGCGCCATGCCCAGACGGAGCCCATTCAGCCGCCCTCGCCCGCGTCGGTCTCCTCGTCCCCCGCCTGCGCCAGCGGCACGGCGAGGCCCGGCGCCCCCGGCGGCGCCACCAGCTCGCCCGTGCCCTCGATGGGCTCGGGCGGGCGGGTCCGCAGGATGCGCAGGAACTCCAGCCGCGTCGTGTCCGCCGCGAGGCGCAGCCGCAGCCGCCCGTCCGTCGCCAGCACCACGCGCCCCACGAGCAGGTCGGGCGGGAACACGCCGCCGTCGCCGCTGGTCACCACCCGGTCGCCGGCGCGCACGTCCTCGGGCCGCTCGATGAACTCCAGCACGGGAAAGGCCGTCGTGTCGCCCGACAGCACCGCGCGCAGGCCCGAGGGCTGCACCGTCACGGGGATGCGGCTGTCGCCGTCGGTCACGAGGATCACGCGGCTCGTCCGGTCGCCCACGCCCGAGATGCGGCCGACCAGCCCCAGCCCGTCCATCGCGGCCCAGCCGTCGCGCACCCCGTCCTCGCGCCCGATGTTGATCAGCACCGAGCGCCGGAACGGCGACCCGCTGTCGGTCATCACCACGCCCGTCACGTAGGTCAGGCCAGGCGACAGGCGCACCTGGTTCAGGTCCAGCAGGCGCGCGTTCTCCTGCTCCAGTTGCAGCGCGGCCTCGCGCCACGACTGCATCGCCTGCAGCTCGCGGCGCAGCTCGCGGTTCTGCTCGTAGACCCGCGCGTAGCCCTCGAAGTCGTCCCAGACGTGGCCCGCCCACGTCACCGGCCCCAGCGCCCACTCGACGTTCGGCACCACCGCGTCGACCACGGCGGCGCGCAGCCGCTCGGCCCGCGGGTTGTCGATCCGCCAGAGCAGCACAAGCAGCACGAGGCAGACGCAGGTGATCGTCAGCAGCAGCCGCCGCACCGGGCGGGCGTAGACTTCCTCGCTGCTGCGTCCCTTGGCCATGCGGCCCCCTCCCCGGTCGGTGGGCGGTTCAGCTCTCGAAGTCGATCACGTGGGCGAGCTGGCGCTCGTACTCCAACGCCTTGCCGGTGCCCATGGCAACGCAGTTGAGCGACTCGTCGGCCACCGAGATGGCCAGCCCCGTCTGCTCGCGCAGCGCGAGGTCCAGCTCGCCCAACAGCGCGCCGCCCCCGGTCAGCATCACGCCCCGGTCCACGATGTCGGCGGCGAGGTCGGGCGGCGTGGATTCCAGCGCGGTCATCACCGCCTCGCAGATCTGCTGCACCGGCTCCTGCAGGGCCTCGGCGACCTGCGCTTGGCTGACCTCGACCTCCTTGGGCACCCCGTTCAGCAGGTCGCGCCCGCGGATCTGCATCACCTCGCCGCGCCCGTCCTCGGGCAGCCGCGCGGTGCCGATCTCCTTCTTCAGCCGCTCGGCCGTCGCCTCGCCGATCAGGAGGTTCTGGTGCCGCCGCAGGTAGGCGATGATCGACTCGTCCATGCGGTCGCCGCCCACCCGGATCGAGCGCGCGTAGACGATGTCGGCCAGCGACATCACGGCCACCTCGGTGGTGCCGCCGCCGATGTCCACGACCATGGAGCCCGTCGGGTCCGTGATGGGCATCCCCGCCCCGATGGCCGCCGCGATCGGCTCGGCGATCAGGCCCGCCTTGCGCGCGCCCGCGCCCAGCACGGACTGCCGGATTGCGCGCTTCTCGACCGGCGTGGCCCCGTGGGGGACGCAGACGATGATCTTCGGCTTGGTGAAGGTCGAGCGCTTGTGCACCTTGCGGATGAAGTGCTTGATCATCTCCTCGGCGGTGTCGAAGTCCGCGATCACCCCCTCGCGCATGGGGCGGATCGCCTCGATGCTGCCCGGCGTGCGGCCCAGCATCAGCTTGGCGTCCTCACCCACGGCCAGCACCTCCTTGCGCCCGTTCTTCGTGTGGTAGGCCACGACCGACGGCTCGTTCAGGACGATGCCCTTGCCCTTCACGTAGACCAGCGTGTTCGCCGTCCCGAGGTCGATCGCCATGTCCGAGCTGAACAGGCTGCCGAAGATACCGAACATGGACGTCCCCCTATCCCCAAACCGGAATCGGCCCCGGCCTGTCCGGGCCGGGGCGCGTTGGCGGGGGACTTACGCCCGGGGCGGCGCGGTGTGAAGGTCACGCGGTGGTGCGGATGCGCCACATTTCGCCGGTGGCGGGGTCCGCCGCCCATGCCTCCCGCCGCGGGGCGGGCGCGCCCGGCGGGGCCGCCCACGGGATGGCGGGCGCGGCGGGGCGCGGCCGGGCGGCGGCGGCGCGCAGCACCGCGGCTCGCTCCCCGTGGCCCATGCGCGGCCAGCGCGCGATCTCGGACGGGGAGCGGCGGCAGCGCACGCAGAGGCGGTCGCCCTCGTCCAGGCGGCAGGTGTTGCATGGCGCAGCGACGGCGCGGCGCGCGGACAGGCGCGACAGGAGCCCCCAGAGGGGCGCGGTTCGGTCGGACATGCTCGGTCCTCTCGGGGTCGGCGGGGATGCCGTGGACCGGTTGATCCGGCCTCGCGTCCGGGGCTGCGCCCGGAAAGAGGCGAGAATGCGGCAGGTGCGGAGGACGCCGGGCATGGGCGGGCGAGGGATCGGCTTGGCACGGACGTGCCACGCCGATCGTTAACGCCCGGTTCGGGGCGGCGTCAGCCCGCGTCCTTGTAGGACACCTCGGCCCGGTCGCCGCCCGCCTTGCCGCGCCGCACCATCAGGCGGTTCAGCGCGTTGACGTAGGCCTTGGCGGAGGCGGTCACCGTGTCGGTGTCGGCGGAGGCGCCGGTCACGATGCGCCCCTCCTCCTCCATCCGCACGGTCACGGTCGCCTGCGCGTCCGTCCCCTCGGTGACGGCGGCCACCTGGTAGAGCTGCAGCCGCGCGCGGTGGTCGATCAGCGCCTTGACCGCGTTGAACGCAGCGTCGACGGGGCCGTCGCCCGACGCCTTCGCCTGCTTGGACGTGCCGTCCACCGACAGGCGCAGCTCCGCCTCGGCGGGGCCGTCCGTGCCGCAGACCACGCGCAGGTGCTCCAGCCGGATGGTGTCCTGCTGGCTGCGCTCCTCGGACTGCATCAGCGCGACGAGGTCGTCGTCCAGCACCTCCTTCTTGCGGTCGGCCAGCGCCTTGAACCGCACGAAGACGTCCATCAGCTGGTTGTCCTCGACCGCGTAGCCCAAGCTCTCCAGCTTGGCCCGCAGCGCGGCGCGCCCCGAATGCTTGCCCAAGGGCAGCGAGGTGCCCGACAGGCCGATGTCCTCGGGGCGCATGATCTCGAAGTTCTCGCGGTTCTTCAGCATCCCATCCTGGTGGATGCCGCTCTCGTGGGCGAAGGCGTTCTTGCCCACGATCGCCTTGTTGGGCTGCACCGCGAAGCCCGACACGGCCGAGACCCGGCGCGAGATCGCCATGATCTTCGACGGGTCCACCCCGGTCTCGTAGGGCATGATGTCGCCACGCACCCGCAGCGCCATCACCACCTCCTCGAGCGCGGTGTTGCCCGCCCGCTCGCCCAAGCCGTTGATCGTGCACTCGATCTGGCGCGCGCCCCCCTCGACGGCGGCGAGCGCGTTGGCCGTCGCCATGCCGAGGTCGTTGTGGCAGTGCGTGGCGAAAACCACGTCCTCCGCGCCCTCGACCTCCGCGATCAGGCGCCGGATCAGGTCCGCGCTCTCGCGCGGCGCGGTGTAGCCCACCGTGTCGGGGATGTTGATCGTGCTGGCGCCCGCGGCGATGGCGATCCGCACCACCCGCGCGAGGTAGTCCCACTCGGTCCGCGTGGCGTCCATCGGCGACCACTGCACGTCGTCGCACAGGTTGCGGGCATGGGTGACCGTCTCGTGGATGCGGTCGGCCATCTCGTCCATGGTCAGGTCCGGGATGGCGCGGTGCAGCGGGCTGGTGCCGATGAAGGTGTGGATGCGCGGGGACGCGGCGTGGCGCACCGCCTCCCAGCAGCGGTCGATGTCCTTGAGGTTCGCGCGGGCCAGCCCGCAGACGGTGGCGTCCTTGGTCTGGCGCGCGATCTCGGATACGGCGGCGAAGTCCCCCTCCGAGGCGATGGGGAAGCCCGCCTCGATGATGTCCACGCCCATCTCGTCGAGCAGCGCGGCGATCTCCAGCTTCTCCTCGTGTGTCATGGTGGCGCCGGGCGACTGCTCGCCGTCGCGCAGGGTGGTGTCGAAGATGCGCACGCGCGGCTTCGTGTCGGTGGTCATTTGGGGTGTGTCCTGTCTGGTCCCTCCGGCGCCCTACCCGTCCGAGCGTGTGGCGCCGGTTCGGCCACGCTCAGCGGAGGCTAAGAAGGAGGTCCAGACGGATCATGGGGCCGGTCTAGCGGCCCCGCGCGAGGCTGTGAAGCCCCGCGCGCCTCAGGCGTCGGGCAGATGCGCGCGCATGTGGCTCCAGAGCTTGTGCGGGGCGACCCGCGCCCGCAGCCAGTGGACGGGCACGCCCACCTCCTCCAGCGCGTTCTCGATCGTCGCCTCGGCCTGCGCCGAGCGGGTGTTGCGCCGCAGCAGCGCCATGCGGGGCGTGCCGTCCCCGTCCACAATCAGGAGGTCGACCGACAGGTCCGCGATCTCCGGCGCGCGGCCCTCCGAGGGGATCACGAAGGCCGAGAGCGACACCTTGGCGTGCACGCCACAGAGCGGGGCCTCCTCCTCGATGCGGTCCTGCAGGAACCCGTGCAGGCGCAGCAGCGGGGCGTCCATCAGCGCGCGGCTGGTGAGCGGCGCGACCGGCGCGGGCGCGGGGGCCGGCGCGGGCACGGCGGCGCGGGGGCGCACCGGGTGGCGCGGGTCGCCGTCCATCGGCGACTCGGTCGGCGGGGACAGGCCGGCGGCGCGGGCGAGGGGCACCCACTCGTTGGCCCACGATCCGCTGCCGCGGAGGTCGTCGGCGCGGGCGGGCATCGCGCCCGCCTCGTCGGTGGCGAGCCCGTGGATCCGCACGCCCCCGGCGCGCGCGACGCGGGCCATGAAGGGCGGGAGGGCGGGACGGGGCAGGCCCGGCATCTTGATCTGGGGGAGGCGCATGGTCGGCTCCGTCAATGGGTCGACCGCGACCCTCGGGGCCGCGCGGGGCGGAAGTGTGACGGGGACGGGGTGGCGGCGGGACGATGTCGCGCCCCGTTTCGGGTGGCGCTCAGACCCGCTCGCCCGCCTCCATCCGCGCCAGCCACGCCTCCGCGTCGGCGATCACCGCGTCCCGCCGGGCCGCGTCCATCCGGTCCCACGTCCGGTACATGTTCCCCATGCGCGGGTTGTCCTCGAACCGCGCGCGGTGCCGGTTCAGGAAGTGCCAGTAGAGCAGGTTGAACGGGCACGCCCCCTTCCCGACCTTGGTCTTCACCGAGTAGGCGCAGTGCTGGCAGTGGTCCGACATGCGGTCGATGTAGGCGCCGCTCGACACGTAGGGCTTGGACGCCACCACGCCCCCGTCCGCGAACTGGCTCATGCCGACCACGTTGGGCGCC
Source organism: Jannaschia sp. Os4 (assembly GCF_016820245.1). Classification (GTDB taxonomy): domain Bacteria; phylum Pseudomonadota; class Alphaproteobacteria; order Rhodobacterales; family Rhodobacteraceae; genus Jannaschia. The sequence goes on from NZ_JAFCAR010000001.1 coordinate 85,554, forward strand.
TCCACCCACTCGTAGGCGTCCGCATAGACGATCAGGTACCACTCGCTCACCTGCTGCGGGTCCAGCCCCGCCAGCAGCCCGAAGTTGCCCGTCACCATCAGCCGCTGGATGTGGTGGGCATAGGCGTTGTCCATCGTGGCGCGCACCGCCTCGTGGACGCAGCGCATGTCCGTCTCGCCGGTCCACCAGAACTCCGGGAGGTTGCGGTCGTGGCCCAGTTCGTTCCGCTGCGGATAGTTGGGCCCCTCCAGGAAGTAGACGCCCCGGATGTACTCCCGCCAGCCAATGATCTGGCGCACGAACCCCTCGACCGCGTTGATCGGCGCCTCGCCCCGTCGATACGCCTCCACGGCCGCCTCGCAGACCTCCCGCCACCCGAGCAGCCCCGCGTTCATGTAGATGCTCAGCACCGCGTGGTAGAGATACGGCTCGCCCGTCACCATCGCGTCCTGGAAGTCGCCGAACTTGGGCAGGTTGTGCTTCACCCAGTGGGCCAGCGCGCGTCGCGCCTGCCCCGGCTCGGTCCCCAGCCAGAAGTCGTCGAGCGACCCGTAGCGGTTCCCGAACTGCGCCTTCACCAGCGCCAGCACCTCCTCCACCGTCTCGTCCGGCGTGAACCGCATCGGGGCGGAGGCGTCCGACACGTCGTCCGGCGCGGGCTTGCGGTTGTCGTGGTCGTAGTTCCAGCGGTCCCCCTCGGGCTTGCCGTCGGCGTCCATCAGGAGCCCGGTCTTCCGCCGCATCTCGCGGTAGAACCACTCCATCCGCAGTTCCTTGCGCCCCTCGGCCCATGCCTCGAACTCGGCGTGGGAGCACAGGAACCGGTCGTCCGGGAACAGATGGGTCGGAAGCGGCCCGTCCTCCAAGGCGGCGATCAGGCGGAACTCGCCCGGCTCCGTGCCGATGGCCTCCGTGGCGCCCGTCGCGTCGGCCGCGCGCAGCAGCTCGCCTGGGATGGAATGGGTGTTCTCCGGGTCGTCCAGCTTGGTGTATCGCACCTCCCACCCGTCCGCGCGCAGCCGCTCGGCATGCTTGCGCATGGCGGCGAAGAGGAACGCGATCTTCTTGGGATGGTGCGCGACGTAGTCCGTCTCGGCCCGCACCTCGGCCATCACCACCACGTCGGTCTCCTTCGACCCCTCCCGCAGCGCCGACAGGTCGTCCGACAGCTGGTCCCCCAGCACGAGCACCAGCCGCCTCACCATTCCACCGCCTCGCCCTTCCAGTCCCGGAACACGCCCGTCTCCTCCAGACCGAGCAGCACGCCGATCAGCCGGTCCGCGCTCTCCTCCGGCGACAGCTTCTTCGCCTTGTATCCTTCGGTGAACGGCGTCTCGACCGTGCCGGGGTGGAGCGCGGCCACCACCGACCCCTTCACCCGGCGCGCCAACTCGACGCTGGCCGTCCGCACCACCTGGTTCGCGGCGGCCTTGGCCGCGCGGTAGGAATACCAGCCGCCCATCCGGTTGTCCCCGATGCTGCCCACACGCGCCGTCAGCACACCGACCCGCCCGCCGGGGGCCAGCAGACGCGGCATGTGGCGCAGCACCAGCGCGGGGCCGATGGCGTTGACGGCGAAGGTCCGGGCCATCGCATTGGCGTCGATCGCGTCCAGCGCCTTCTCCGGCGCGTGGCCCTCGGGCGCGAGGATGCCGGTCGCCACCATCACCACGTCGAAGGCCGGGTCCAGCGCGCCCAGCACCCGGTCCACGGCCTCCGCGTCGGTCACGTCCAGCCCGTCGCCCGACCGCGACAGCCCCACGACATCCCCCTCCCGGCCCAGCCGCGCAGCCAGCGCCGCGCCGATCCCGCCGGAGGCGCCGAGGACGAGGGAACGTGTCATCGTTCCCGACCTAGGCGACGGCGGCCCCCCGGCGAGTCCGCCGGGCATTTCCTTCCCTAAGGAAATGCCGCCCTCCGCCCCGTGCGATCTCTCGTAGGGTGGGCATCACCATGCCCACCATCCCCCTAACCTCCGATCCACGCACCCGCGCGATACGGCCGCGCAGCGGCCCGCGCATCGCCGGGCCGTCCCCCGGCCCGGCGATCCTTCACCGCTGGCGCAACGTCGAGCCTTCGTGCGGGGGTGATGGATAAACCGCCCCCCTCCGACGTGGCATCGCCGCGCCACGGCCCTGCGACGCGCTCCCGCCGCCCCATGCGGCGCCCGACCCCATCGACCCGGACGCGCCGCCACGCCATCCTCCCTCCATGCGCCTCGCCCTCGCCCTCGCCCTGCTCGCCGCCCCTGCCCCGGCGCTGGAGCTGACGGAGACCGCCCGCTACGATTTGGACCGCCCCGCGAGCTTGGACTACGACCCCACCTTCTGCGGCCTCTGGATCGCCAACGAGGGCCCCGAGGCCATCCTCGTCACCTTGGAGGGCGAGGAGCTGCGCCGCGTCTCCTCGGACCTCTCCCGCATCAAGGCCATCGCCATCGAGGGCGACGCGCTGATCGTCGGCGACGGCTACGGCAAGCTGCAACGCATCTCCAAGGACGGCACGCCGCTGGCCGAGCCCTTCGCCCTCGACGGCGGCTGGGCCGACACCGAGGGCATCGCCGTCGATGCCGACGGCCTCCTCGTCACGGTCGAGGACGACCCCGAGCGCCTCACGTGGTTCCGCCCCGACGGCACGCTGGACCGCCGCATCGGCACGCTCGCCCTCGACCCGCCGCTGACCGAGGCGCAGGGCATCGCCATCGACACCCGCACCGGCCACCTGCTGATCGTGGACGACCGCGAGGGCACCAACAGCCTCTACGAGTTCGACGCCGAGGGCCGCTTCCTCGCCCGCGCGCCAATGTGGGAGTTCGGCGACGACCCCGAGGGCATCGCGATCCGCCCCGGCTCCGGCCAGCTCTTCGTCGCCTTCGACGCGGGCGCCGAGATCGTGTCCTTCGACTACGTCCCCACCCTGCCCGAGGGCGCGGCCCCGCTGCCGCCGGGCACGGACTGCATGATGTTCTGACGGCGCGCGCGGATCGTCATCCGACGATCCGACTCCCTCCGATTTGCGGCGACTCCCGTAGACGAGATGCACGAGGTCCGTCCGACGCGCGTATGCACGCGGTATGTACGGCATATGTACGCCGTATGTACGGGGAGCGCCCCCTGCGAACGGTGGCCCGGAGGGGTTGACGCGGGCACGCTCGGCGTCCCTCAGGACGGGTCGCGCCACCGGTTCACGATCGGATAGCGCCGGTCCAGCCAGAACGCCCGCTGCGTCAGCCGCGCCCCCGGCGCCGACTGGAACCGCTTGTACTCGCTCAGGTAGACCAGCCGCTCCACGTGCTTGACCGTCTCCCGGTCGTGCCCCGCCGCGACGATCTCGGCCACCGACTGCTCCTCGTCGATCAGCCGCATCAGGATGTCGTCCAGCACCGGATAGGGCGGCAGGCTGTCCTCGTCCTTCTGGTCCTCCCGCAGCTCCGCCGAGGGCGGCTTGTCGATCACCCGCGGCGGGATGACCTCGCCCTCCGGGCCGCGGAACCAGTTGACGTGATTGGCATTCCGCCAGCGGCAGCACTCGAACAGATGCGTCTTGTAGAGGTCCTTCACCGGGTTGTAGCCGCCCGACATGTCCCCGTAGATCGTGGCGTACCCCACCGCGACCTCGGACTTGTTGCCCGTCGTCAGGAGCATCTCCCCGAACTTGTTCGACAGCGCCATCAGCAGCAGGCCCCGCAGGCGCGACTGGACGTTCTCCTCGGTCACGTCCGGATCGCGCCCCTCGAAGAACCCGGCTAGCGCCTCGGTGACGGCGGCGCGGGGGCCGGCGATGGGCAGCGTGTCGAGCTTGCAGCCGAGGTTCCGCGCGGTGCGCTCCGCGTCCTCGAGGGAATGCGGCGAGGTGTACTCGCTGGGCAGCATCACGCAGCGCACGTTCTCCGGCCCGATCGCGTCCGCCGCGATGGCCGCGACGATCGCGCTATCGACGCCCCCAGACAGGCCCAGCAGCGCCTTGGAGAACCCCGCCTTGCCCATGTAATCGCGCAGGCCCACGACCATCGCCTGGTAGTCCGCGCCCGCCCCCTCGGGCTGCGGCGCCTTCGTCCCGTGGCCGGCGCGCAGGCCGTCCGGCGTCCGCTCGAAGTCGACATGGGCCACCGCCGCCTCGAAGGCCGGCAGGTGGTGGGTCAGCTCGCCGCCGGGGTTGAGCACGAAGGACGCGCCGTCGAAGATCTGGTCGTCCTGCCCGCCCACGAGGTTGAGGTAGACCAGCGGCAACCCCGTCTCGACGGTGCGCGCGACCATGTGGCCGTAGCGGACGTCCTGCTTGCCGCGGAAGTAGGGCGAGCCGTTGGGCACGAGCAGGATCTCCGCCCCCGTCTCGGCCAAGGTCTCGGTCACGTCGTCGAACCACGCGTCCTCGCAGATCGGCGTGCCGATGCGGACGTTGCCCACCGCGTAGGGGCCGGACACGTCTCCGGGCTCGAACTGCCGCTTCTCGTCGAAGACCTTGTAGTTGGGCAGGTGGTGCTTGCGGATCTCCGCGCCCACCGCGCCGCCCTGCAGGACGTACCACGCGTTGTAGGGCTTCTCCGCCCCCTCGGGCCACACGGGGCACCCGATGCCCAGCGCGGGGCCGGAGGCGGTGGCCTCGGCCAGCGCGGCCAAGTGCCGCTGGGCGTCGGCCACGAAGGCGGGCTTCCGCACGAGGTCCTGCGGCTGGTAGCCCGTCAGCGCCATCTCCGGCAGGGCGACCAGCGCCGCGCCCGCGTCGCGGCCCTCCGCCCATGCCCGCTCGGCCATCTCCGCGTTGCCCGACAGGTCCCCCATCACCGGGTTCGTCTGGGCGATGGTGATGCGGAAGCCGTCCATGTCGTCTCTCCCGGGCGCGGTCGCGGCGGACCTAGCCCGCCACACCGGCGAGGGAAAGCGCCGCCCCCGTTGCGGGACGCGCGCGCGCGCCCTACCCTCCGCCCAAAATCCGCGCCCCGGAGGAGGGACGCCGGACACGGAGGGACGAATGGCCAAGTGGCTCACGAGCGTCGCGGTCGCGGCGCTGATCGCCGGCGCGGCGCAGGCGCAGGTGCTGACCAAGCAGTACGAGGACGGCGGCGTCTACGAGGGCACCTTCCGCGACGGGGTCCAGCACGGCGAGGGCACCTACACCCTGCCGAACGGCTACACCTACACCGGCGAATGGGCGGACGGCGAGATCCAAGGGATCGGACGGGCCGAGTTCCCCGACGGGTCGGTCTACGAGGGCCAGTTCGCCGCGGGCCAGCCCGAGGGCGAAGGCAAGATCACCTTCGCCGACGGCGGCACCTACGAGGGCGCGTGGGTCGAGGGCCGGATCGAGGGCGAGGGCGTCGCCGACTACGCCAACGGCGTCCGCTACACCGGCACCTTCGTCAACGCGCTGCACGATGGCCAAGGCGTCATGGAGGCGCCCACCGGCTACCGCTACGAGGGCGGCTGGGTCGCGGGGGCCAAGGAAGGCGAGGGCCGCATCACCTACCCGGACGGGGCGACCTACGAGGGGGAGATGGCCGGCGGCGTGCGCGAGGGCACCGGCACGCTGCGGATGCCCGACGGCCTCACCTACGTGGGCGAGTGGCGCGGCGGGCAGATCAACGGCACCGGCGTGCTCACCCAGCCCAACGGCGACGTCTACGAGGGCACGCTCGTGGACGGGCGGCGGGACGGGACCGGCAAGGTGACCTACGCCACGGGCGACGTCTACGAGGGCGAGTTCCTCGACGACCGGCGCCACGGGACGGGCACCTTCACCGGGCAGGACGGCTACGAGTACGTCGGCCAGTGGGTCGAGGGCCGGATCGAGGGCGAGGGGCGCGTGCGCTATCCGGACGGCTCGGTCTACGAGGGGGCCTTCGCCGACGACCTCGCGCACGGGGTCGGCAAGATCACCTACACGGACGGCGCGACCTACGAGGGCGAATGGGCCGAGGGCGTGATCCAAGGCACGGGCCGGGCCGAGTATCCCAACGGGCTGGTCTACGAGGGGGAGTTCCTGAACGCCCAGAACCACGGCGTCGGCACGATGACCTTCACCGATGGCTACCGCTACGAGGGCGAGTGGGCGCAGGGCCTGCGCCATGGCGAGGGCCGCGCGACCTATGCCGACGGCACCGTCTACGAGGGGCGCTTCCAGCGCGGCCAGCGCGACGGGCAGGGCAAGATCACCATGGCGGACGGCTTCACCTACGAGGGCGGCTGGACCGACGGCGAGATCGACGGCGAGGGCGTGGCCACCTACGCCAACGGCGACCGCTACGAGGGGTCGTTCTCCGCCGGGCGGCGGCAGGGCGCGGGGACGATGTTCTACGCCGCCGGGCAGGTGGAGCAGGGTCAGTGGGACCAAGGCGAGCTGGTCCGCGAGGGCGCCGTGGTGACCCCCGCGGGCGCCGCGCCGGCCGAGCCGGACGCGCCGGCGGAGGCGGAAGACGCCGAGGGGGCGGAGGAGACCGGGGGCGGGGCGGAGACCGGTTCGGGCAACTAAACTTCGCCCATTAACGGAACGGCAAGATCGCGTCGTCTAGGCGAGCCGGGACAAGCTTCCGGAGACCGATCATGACGACCGCCCGTATCGCCCTCGCGACCCTCTGTGTGCTCGGCCTCGCCGCTTGCGCACAGACCAGCGTCCAGCCTCTGTCGCGGACGAGCTTCAAGGTCGATACCACCGCCGCGCCCGCGTGCGGCCCAGCGGGCGCGCGGAACGTCGCGTTCCGAACGGCCGCGATCGAAGTGATCCGACGAGGCGAGGACCTCTTCGTGATCGAGGGCGACCAGAGCGGCTACGATGGATGGTCCGGGATTCACGCGCAGGGCATGGTCGTGCAGGTCGTGTCACCGGGAAGCGCGAGGGCACGCGATGCGCTGTCGGCTCGGCGTACGCTCGGTCCCGGATGGGAGGAGATGGTCGCCGAGGGGACGCCGATCACCTGCACATGAGGCTAAGATAGCGCCTTCGCCGCCTCCGCCACCCCGGAGCCGCCCATTGGCACGCCGAGGCGGTTCAGCCCCGTCTCGACCACGCCGAGAGTCCCGAGCAGCGAATGCGCCGCGAGGTGGCCCATGTGCCCGATGCGGAAGAAGCCGTGCCACTCCGGCGTCCCCAGCGGGGCCATGCCGACGCCGATGCCCAGCGTCGTGCCCAGCGTCTCGGCCGCCTCGCGCAGCCGCGTCGCGCGCCCGTCGTCCAGCCGCAACGTCGTCACCGCGCTCGACCGGTGCGCCCGGTCGCGCACGTTGGCCTCCAGCCCGCCCGGCGCCGCCCACGCGTCCAGCGCGTCCCACACGGCCCCGGCCAGCCGGTCGTGGCGCGCCCAGACCCGCTCCATCCCCTCGTCCATCAGCAGGTCCAGCGCAGCGCGCAGACCGTAGAGGTGATGCGTCGGGCCTGTGCCGTTGAAGTAGCGGAAGTACACCTCCGGGTTCGTCCGCGGCCGCCAGTCCCAGTAGGGCGTGGCGAGGTCCGCCCGCTCCCGCGCCCGGTCGGCGCGGTCGTTGTAGAACACGAAGCACGTCCCCGCCGGGACCATCAGCCCCTTCTGGCAGCCGGTGATCGCGACGTCGACGCCCCAGTCGTCCATCTCGAACCGGTCGCAGGCCATGGACGCGATGCAGTCCGCGTGCAGCAGCGCGGGGTGCCCGGCGGCATCCATCTCGCGGCGCACGGCGGCCATGTCGGCCTTGAGCGAGGTGGAGGTGTCCGTGTGCACCATCAGCACCGAGCGGATCTCGTGGTCGGCATCGTCACGCAGGCGCGCGCCGATGATCGCCGGATCGAACGCCGCCCGGTCGTCCCCGCCCTCCAGCATCTCGACCCGCAGCCCGAGGCCCCGCGCCGTCCCCGCCCAGTTCTGCGCGAAGTTGCCCGTGTCCGGCACCAGCACGAGGTCGCCGCGCGCATGGGTGTTGACCAGCCCCGCCTCCCACGCGGCGTGGCCGTTGCCGATGTAGATCGTCGCGTGATGCTCGGTCCGCGCCACGCGCTTCAGGTCGGGGATCAGCGAATGGGTCAGGTCGACCAGTTCGCCTTGGTAGATGTTGGGCGAGGGCCGGTGCATGGCGCGCAGCACCGCGTCGGGCACCATCGAGGGGCCGGGGATCGCGACGACGTGGGCGCCGCGCGACAGGTCCGCGTCGGCATGCGTGTGGGCGAGATCGTCCATCGGGGGCCTCCTTGCGCTCGCCCCGGGGCTACGCCCGCGCCGGCCGCGGCGCAATCCGCCCTTCCCCCGGCATCAGCCATCCTTATGTCGGGCGGATGGACCGCACCCTGATCATCGTGACCGGCCCCGACCGCGACGCCTTCCTCAAGGGGCTGCTCACCCGCGACGTCCCGGACGAGGGGCTGGGCTACGCCGCGCTGCTGACGCCGCAAGGCAAGTACCTCGCCGACTTCCTGACGCTCCGCCGCCCGGACGCGATCTGGCTGGACGTGCACCCCGACCTCGCGGCGGGGCTCGTGCAGCGGCTGACAATGTACAAGCTGCGCGCCGATGTTGGCCTCTCGACGGAGGCGGTCGTGGTCGAGCGGGGCCTCGGCGCCCCCCCCGAGGGCGGGGCACTGCGCGATCCGCGTCCGGGGATGGGGTGGCGGCGCTACCATCCCGTCCGCGCAGGGGGGCCGGCCCCGGCCCCTGCGGAGGACGGCACCGACTGGGACGCCGTGCGGGTGGAGCACCTGATCCCCGAGACCGGCGTCGAGCTGATCCCGAACGAATCCTTCGTCCTCGAGATGGGGTTCGAGCGGCTGGGCGGCGTCGATTTCCGCAAGGGCTGCTACGTGGGCCAGGAGATCGTCGCGCGGATGAAGCACAAAACCGAGCTGCGGAAGGGGCTGGCCCGCGTCCGCCTGTCCGGCCCCGCCGCGCCGGGCACGCCGATCCTGTCGGCGGACGGGCGCCCGGCCGGCACCCTCCACACGGTGTCCGGCGACCGCGCGCTGGCCTACCTGCGCTTCGACCGGGCGGAGGGGGAGATGACGGCGGGCGAGGCGACGGCCGTGCGGGACGCCTGACCCCTTCGCTCCGGTCGATGCGACGCATAAACGATCCGCATTGGACGCGGACCATTTGCCCTGCCACCGTCCGGCCATGACCCAGATCACCGAGTTCGCCGCCTTCTCCGACGGCCCGACGGGCGGCAACCCCGCCGGGGTGCTCGTCGCCCCGGTCCTGCTCCCGCGCGGGGAGATGCAGTCCACCGCGCGCCGCCTCGGCCATTCCGAGACCGTCTTCGCCGCGCCCGACGGCGAGGGATGGACCGTCCGCTACTTCGCCCCCGAAGCCGAGGTCGCCTTCTGCGGCCACGCCACCATCGCGCTTGGGGCGCGGCTGGGGGAACTTCACGGGCCGGGCACCTACGCCCTGTCGCTGCGCGACGGCGCCATCACCGTCGAGACCCGCGCCGAGGGCGACCTCTGGGCCGCCACGCTCGTCTCGCCGCCCACGCGGTCCGCGCCGCTGGAGGCGGGGGAGACCAAGGCGCTGCTCGACCTCTTCGCGCTCGCGGCGGACGACCTCGACCCCCGCATCCCCCCGTCCCGAGCGCATGGCGGGGTGGACCACGCCGTCCTCGCCCTGCGCGACTGCGCCCGCCTCGCCGCGATGGCCTACGATTTCGCGGCGGGCCGCGACCTCATGCGGCGGATGGACGTCGTCACCGTCTCCCTGATCCGCGCGGACGGCCCGGCGCGATTCGACGCGCGCAACGCCTTCGCCGCGGGCAGCGTGGTGGAGGACCCTGCGACCGGGGCGGCGGCGGCGGCGCTCGGTGGGCTCCTGGTGGATCTCGGGTGGCCGGGCCTCGTGGAGGGAGGGACGTTCGACGTCGCCCAAGGCGAGGACATGGGCATGCCCTCCCGCCTGCGGGTCGAGGTGACGGGGACGTCGGGCGCATCCGTGCGCGTCTCGGGCACGGCGCGACGGCTCTAGCCCCGCCCGCCGCGACACCCGGCCCCTTGACCGGACCCCCGCCTCCGCCCTCTGCTGGGGGGCGGAGGTACCGACCATGCTCGCCCGTCCCCTCGCCATCCTCGTCCTCGCCGCCCTGCCCGCACGCGCGGAGCCGGACGTCACCCGCTCCGGCAGCGACTGCGACTGCGTCACCGCAAGCGGCTTCGCAGTCGCCCAAGGGCAGACGACCTGCCTCGCGATCGGGCGACGGAGCTTCGTCGCGCTCTGCGCCATGTCGCAGAACGTGCCGGTCTTCCGCGACACGGGCGAGGCCTGCGTCACCGGCTGACCGGCGCGCTCCGGACGCATTGCCCCGCGGACGCCGCGCCCATACCTCTCCGTCCGACCCGTCCAGGAGAGTGACATGCGCGACCCCCGCACCTTCGACGCCGAGATGTCCGGCGGAGCCGACCTCGGCGACCTGCCGGTCTGGGACCTGACCGACCTCTACGCCGCCCCCGACGCGCCGGAACTGGAGCGCGACCTTGACTGGCTGGAAGGGGAATGCGCCGCCTACGCCGCCGACTACGAGGGCAAGCTGGCGGACCTGTCGGCCGACGGGATGCTGCGTGCGGTCCAGCGCAACGAGAGGATCGACGAGGTCGCGGGCCGGGTCATGTCCTACGCGGGCCTGCGCTACTACCAGGAGACGACGAACGGCGACCGCGCCAAGTTCATGTCGGACATGCAGGACCGGATCACGACGATCACGACGCCGCTGGTGTTCTTCGGGCTGGAGTTCAACCGCCTCGACGAAGGCGCGCTGGAGGCGCTCTACGCCGACAACGTCGACCTCGCCCGCTACCGCCCCGCCCTCGACCGCCTGCGCGCGATGGCGCCCTACCAGCTGTCGGACGAGCTGGAGAAGTTCCTCCACGACACCTCCGTCGTGGGCGCGTCGGCGTGGAACAAGCTCTTCGACGAGACCATCGCGGGGCTGGAGTTCACGGTCGACGGCGAGACGCTGAACATCGAGGGCACGCTCAACCTGCTGACCGAGCAGGACCGGTCCAAGCGCGAGGCGGCCGCCAAGGAACTGGCTCGCGTGTTCGGGCAGAACGTCCGTACCTTCGCGCGCGTCCACAACACGCTGGCCAAGGAGAAGGAGATCACGGACCGCTGGCGGGGCCTGCCCTCGCCGCAGGCGGGCCGCCACCTGTCGAACCACGTCGAGCCCGAGGTGGTGCAGGCGCTGCGCGACGCCGTGGTCGCCGCCTACCCGCGACTCAGCCACCGCTACTACGCGCTCAAGGCCAAGTGGATGGGGCTCGACACCCTGCAGGTCTGGGACCGCAACGCGCCGCTGCCGATGGAGGAGACGCGCACCGTCGGCTGGGACGAGGCGCGCAGGACGGTGATGGACGCCTATGCGGGCTTCGACCCGCGCATGGCCGAGATCGCCAAGCCCTTCTTCGAGGACGGCTGGATCGACGCGGGCGTGAAGCCGGGCAAGGCGCCCGGCGCATTCGCCCACCCCACGGTCACGAGCGTGCATCCCTACGTGATGCTCAACTACCTCGGGAAGCCGCGCGACGTGATGACGCTGGCCCATGAGCTGGGCCACGGGGTCCACCAGGTGCTGGCGGCCGGACAGGGCGAGATGCTCTCCTCCACGCCCCTGACGCTGGCCGAGACGGCTTCGGTGTTCGGCGAGATGCTGACCTTCCGCGCCATGCTCGAAGGCGCGCCGGACGATCAGGCGCGCAAGGTCATGCTCGCCGGCAAGGTGGAGGACATGATCAACACGGTCGTCCGCCAGATCGCGTTCTACGACTTCGAGTCGAAGCTCCACGCCGCGCGGCGCGACGGCGAGCTGACCCCCGACGACATCGACGCGCTGTGGATGTCCGTGCAGGCCGAGAGCCTCGGGCCGGTGTTCGAGTTCATGCCGGGCTACGAGCACTTCTGGGCCTACATCCCGCACTTCGTGCATTCGCCCTTCTACGTCTACGCCTACGCCTTCGGGGACGGCCTCGTGAACGCACTCTACGCCGCCTACGAGGACGCGCCCGAGGGCTTCCAGGAGAAGTATTTCGACATGCTCCGCGCGGGCGGGTCCAAGCACCACAAGGAGCTGCTCGCGCCCTTCGGGCTGGACGCGAGCGATCCCGCCTTCTGGGACAAGGGCCTGTCGATGATCGAGGGGTTCATCGACGAGCTGGAGGCGATGGGGTGAGCATGGCCCTCCGGGGAGATGGAGCGAGCGGCGGCCCGGGCCCATGATGGCGATCCCGGGCTGGGACCCCCTCCCCCGCCGCGAGGAGGACCGTGCGTGGGACGCGGTCTAGGCGCGGCTGAAGTTCCGACCGAGCATCTCCGTCTTCCCCGGCTTCGAGGAGCCCCGTCCGTCCGTGACTTACGGGATAGAGGCCGCGTGGACGGGGCTTACCGCAGCTGATACCCAAGTGCTGACGGACCTCGAGACGAAGGCGCTCGCCGCGTTCCGTGCGGCCGCGGGACCAGCGTGTACACTCTGGGCGCTCGACTGGCAGCACGCCTGCTACGCCTTTCGTCCGAGCGCGGCGCGACCGGACGACCCATGGCCCATCCCTGCGCTCCCCGATGGGGATTACCACCTGTTCCTCGACCCAGGTCTCCGCTTCGGCTGGCTCGGCCACCCGTGGGAGCAGACGATCTGCCTGTTCGGCGCGCCGCTCCTCGCCGCGCTGAAGCGACACTGCCCCCTGCTGTTGCGCGATCCCGTTCGCCGCAAGGACTAGCCTGCTGACGCAAAAGACCCCGGTCCGAGGACCGGGGCGAGTGCGTCGCATCTCCGCCGGGGGACAGGGGGCGGGTCGCGGGGCGCGGCGGGCGCAGGCATCGCCCGCCGCGGAGGTCATCGGGTCATTCGGAGGAGCCGGAGGCGACCCACTTGCCGCCCTTCCAGACCAGCTTGCCGGCGCCTACGCCCGCCTGCACGGCGGCGCGGGTGGTGACGACGGCGGCGTCGCCGGTGTTCTTCGCGATGTCGCCCGCCGAGCAGGCGCCGAGGGCGAGGGCGGCGGTCGCGATCAGGAGGAAGCGGGGCATGCGTATGTCCTTCCGGTTCGGTCGGATGGCGGGGCGCCGTCCGTTGACCCCCATATGCCTCCTCGGAATGTCCATGGAAAACGAATAATATTGACTGTTATGGCAAGCATAGCTCATACATCCATATGGACGTTGCCCTCCTTCGAACCTTCCTCGCCGTCTCGGACACGGGCAGCCTCTCCGCCGCCTCCGGGCGCCTCTTCGTCACGCAGTCGGCCGTCTCGCTGCGACTCCGGCGGCTGGAGGACCTGCTCGGGCGCCCCCTCTTCGAGCGGTCCAAGGCAGGTGCCAAGCTCACCCCCGCTGGGCAGGCCTTCGAGCGCTACGCCCTGTCCCTCACCCGCCTGTGGGAGGAGGCCCGCCAGCAGGTCGCCGTGCCCGACGGCTTCGCCCGCGCGGTCGCCATCGGCGCGCAGTACTCGCTGTGGCCGCGCTTGGGCTTCCGCTGGATCGACGCGCTGCGGGCGGCGGATCCCGGCCTCGCCATCCGCGCCGAGTTGGGGATGCCGGACCGCCTCACGCGGTTCCTGACAGAGGGGCAGGTTCAGGCCGCCCTGACCTACGCCCCCACGCTGCGCCCCGGCCTCTCGGTGCGCCCGGTGCTGGAGGACGAGCTGGTGATGGTCTCCGCCGCCCCCTTCGAGGGCCCCGATGACCCGGCCCTCCGCGCGGCCTACGCCTTCTGCGACTGGGGGCCCGAGTTCGCCGAGGCGCATCATGCCGCGCTGCCCGACCTCTCCACGGGGATCGCCTTCTCGCTCGGGACGCTCGCCGCCGACTGGATCGCCACGCGCGGGGCCGCCGCCTACATGCCCGCGCGGGCCGTGCGGGCCGACCTCGACGCGGGGCGGCTCCACCTCGTGCCCGACGCGCCGCCCTTCCCCTACCCGGCGTGGGTCGTGACCCGCGACGACCTGGACCCGGAGGTCGCCGAGACGCTGTCGACCACCCTCGCGCAGGTGGCCGCCGCCGCCGCGGCCGCGCAGGAGGCCGTCCTCGACAGGCTGGAGGCGGTCAGCGACGGCCCCGTCGCCGCGATGGAGGCCTAGGCGGGCCGTCCGCCCGCCGCCGCGTAGGCCGCGTCGATCACCGCTTGGGTCCCGCGCGCGTCCTCCAAGGTCCACGGGAACGCCGCCTCGCCCCGGACGGCGGCGGCGAAGGCCTCCACCTGCAGGACGTACTGGTTCACGTCCGGCCACCGCTCCACGACGGTGCGGGATCCGGTGACGACCTCCACCCGGGCCTCGCCGAACCGGCCGGGGTTGTAGGGCGCCGTCATCCGGATCAGCCCGGCGTCGCCGTGGAACAGGATGAACTGCTCCCGGATCATGCGCATCGCGTTCACCCAGTGCGCCGACACCCCGTCCGGGAAGCGCGCCGAGACGCGCGCGACCACGTCGCACCCCGCCTCCCAGTCGATGTCCGCATGGATCACCTCCGGCTCCGCCCCGAGCGCGAACCGCGTCGAGCCGTAGGTGTAGACCCCGACGTCCGGCAGCGCGCCGCCCCCTGTCGCGGCCGCGTTGCGGATGTTCCCCGGATCGTCGGAGTTGTCGTAGGTGAACACCGCCTCGACGTGGCGCAGCCGTCCGACCGCGCCCTCGGCCAGCAGCGCACGCACCCGGTGCCATTGGGGGTGGTGCACGATCATGTAGGCCTCCGCCGCCACCAGCCCGCTGCGGTCGCGCGCGTCGATCAGCGGCTGGATCGCCCCGGCGGACATCGCCGCAGGCTTCTCGACGAGCACGTGCTTGCCCGCCTCCAGCGCGCGGACGCCCCACTCGACGTGCATCGTGTGCGGGAGCGGCACGTAGACCGCGTCCACCTCCGGGTCGGCCAGCAGGTCGTCGTAGGCGCCATGCACCCGCAGACCCGGGGCCAGCGCCTCGAACGGCGCGGCCTTGGCCGGGTCGCGGGTCGCGAGCGCGACCAGCGCGCTGCCCCGCGCGAGGTGGATCGCGGGCCCCATGTCGGACAGGGCGAACCCCGACGCCCCTAGGATGCCCCATCTGATCGTCATGCGCCGCCCTCCTGCGCCCGGCCTAGCCGCTGATCGCCTGCCACGCCACCGCGCCACCGTAGATCGCCACGAGCGCGACGCTCTCGAACCCGATCCCCGCCGGGCCCCGCTTCTCGCGCCGCACCTGCCCCGCCAGCAGCACGGCGGTCATCAGGATCCCCACCGAGAGCCAGAAGAAGTCGCCGTCCTGCAGCGCATGGAACAGCGACCCCTCGCGGTAGGCCCCGTCCGAGGCGGCGAGGAACAGCGTGTCGAACGTGTTGCCCCCGATGATGCCGCCGACCGCCAGTTGCAGCGCCCCGCGCCGCACCGCGGCGATGGTGGTCACGAGTTCCGGGAGCGACGTCACCACGGCGGACATCAGCGCGCCGCCCAAGGTCGAGGAGATGCCGAACCGCGCGATGGTCTCGGACGTGGCCTGCGCCACCACCCACCCCGAGGCCGCGAGGAGGACGGCGAGACCCGCGAAGGCCAGCGCGGGCCCCCACGGCGACCGGTCGGCCTCGGACGCGTCCTCCGGCTCGTCGGCGCGGGTGTCCTCGGTCTGGACGGGCGTCCACATCGGGCGCGCGCGGACCTCCGCCGTCAGCTTCAGCGCGTAGGCGTAGGTGGCGACCATCAGCGCCGAGACGGGGTGCAGCCCCAGCACCGTGACGGGGGGCGCCGACCATGCCACGAGCGGCAGGGTCAGCAGCGTGACGAGCGTGATGCCTTGGAAGATGTTGGCCACCTCGGCGGCGGCGTGCTCGAGGTTCACCTTGCGGTAGGTCAGGTCCGCCACGGCGAGGAAGGCGGTCTGCGCCGCGATCCCGCCCACGCCGTTGGAGAAGGCGAGGGACGCGTCCCCCGTCCACGCGGACGAGACCGAGACGACTAGGCCGGACAGGGAGGTGGCCGCGCCGAGGACGACGCCGCCCACGATCGCCTCGCCCCAGCCCGCGCGGTCGGCGATCACGTCGGCCAGCGCCGTCATGCGGATCGAGACCACGAGGATCACCGCGCCCGCCGCGGCGAAGGCGAGGAAGAGCCAGACGGTCGACAGGTCGGCGAGCATCGTCGCCCAACCGCGGAGCAGGAGGCCCGTTCCCTACTTCAACTGGCTGTCCTTCGACCCGCGCCGGTTGATCCCCGCCCGCGGCGCGGCCCGCACGTCCCGCTCGGAGGCGCAGTCGAGGCACAGCTTCACCCCCGGCAGCGCCGCGCGGCGGCTCTCGGGGATCGGCTCCTCGCATTCGGCGCAATGGGTCAGGCTCTTGCCGGCGGGCCGGGCCTTCGCCCGCATCCGCGCGAGCTCGTCCTGCACCGACGCCTCGATCTGCTCGCCCACCGCCCCGTCCTTGGCCCAGCCGCCCGCCATCACGCGCGCTCGGACATGACGGGCGCGAAGCCGCCCCAGATCATCCGCGCCCCGTCGAAGGGCATCTCGGACATCCCCGCCATCACCTCCGCGAACGCGGGGTCCCGCATCCTCGCGTTGGCCGCCTCGTAGGTCGCTTTGTCGGGCCACTCGATCCACGAGAGGACGACCGTCTCGCCCGGCTCGGCCTTCACGGCCATCGGCATCGACGTGACCTCGCCGTCGGGCACGTCGTCGCCCCATGTCTCGACCGCCGCCGTGGCCCCAAGCGGCTTGAAGATCACCTCCCATGCCTCGCGGGCATGGGCCACGAACTCGGCCTTGCGCGCCTCGGGCACGGCCGCCACGGCCCCCATGTAGTAGGTCATCGGCACATCCTCCCGGCCCCACCCTACCATGAAAGAGAGGGCGCGGTCGCCCACGCCCTCTGCTCCTCGGTCCGATCATCCCGGCGGGACGGCCCCGCAATGGGCCGATCCGGTCAGGCCGTGACCTTCACGACGCCCTTCTCGCGCGCCAGTTCCTTCACGCGCTTCTGCAGCTTCTCGAAGGCGCGAACCTCGATCTGGCGGATGCGCTCGCGCGAGACGCCGTACTTGCCCGACAGGTCCTCCAGCGTGACCGTCTCCTCGGACAGGCGCCGCTGGGTCAGGATGTCCTTCTCGCGGTCGT
Source organism: Jannaschia sp. Os4 (assembly GCF_016820245.1). Taxonomy (GTDB): domain Bacteria; phylum Pseudomonadota; class Alphaproteobacteria; order Rhodobacterales; family Rhodobacteraceae; genus Jannaschia. Next base: position 102,564 of record NZ_JAFCAR010000001.1, read on the forward strand.
TGAGCACGTCCATCGCCTCGGCCATCAAGCCGATCCGGGTCTGGTACTCGTCCTTCTCGGCATAGTCCGCCGCTTGGTCCGCGTCGTCGTCGGCCAGCCAGTCCTGCCACTGGGTCGTCGAGTCCCCGTCCGAGCCGACCATAACGTTCAGGGACGCGTCGCCCCCGGACATGCGGCGGTTCATCGACGTCACCTCGGCCTCGGTCACGCCGAGGTCGTTGGCGATGCGCTGGACGTTCTCGGGGCGCAGGTCGCCCTCCTCCAGCGCGCCGATGCGGTTCTTCGCCTTGCGGAGGTTGAAGAACAGCTTCTTCTGCGCGGACGTCGTGCCCAGCTTCACCATCGACCACGAGCGCAGGACGTATTCCTGGATCGCGGCGCGGATCCACCACATCGCGTAGGTGGCGAGGCGGAAGCCCTTCTCGGGGTCGAACTTCTTGACGGCCTGCATCAGGCCGACGTTCGCCTCCGAGATCACCTCGGCCTGCGGCAGGCCGTAGCCGCGATAACCCATGGCGATCTTGGCGGCGAGGCGCAGGTGGCTGGTGACGAGCTGGTGGGCCGCGTCGCGGTCCTCGTCCTCGACCCAGCGCTTGGCGAGCATGTATTCCTGCTCCGGCTCCAGCATGGGGAACTTGCGGATTTCCTGCAGGTAGCGGTTGAGGCCCTGTTCGGGGGACGGGGCCGGCAATGACGTGGCGTTGGCCAAATGCGTGTCTCCCTCTCGGTCCGGGGGCGTGGACCACCCCCTTTTGGAAGAAGGATGTGGGCGCCCCCGATGGGGTGTTCAAGACTGAACCGAACCGTTCGGTTCACTAAATCGTGCACCCGCAGGATGGGGGGCCGGGGCGCTACGCACAATCTGCGCGCGAACCCCCTCCCCCGTGCGCGGACGCACATGTCCCCCTTTCAACGGCGCGACGGATTCAGCCGTTCCATCAGCGTGGCCATGTCGTCCGGGATCGGCGCGCGAAACCGCATCCGCGCGCCGTCCGCCGGGTGCTCGAAGCCAAGGGTCTCGGCGTGGAGCGCCTGCCGCGGGAAGGCCCGCGCCGCCTCGGCCCCCGGCTGCGACGACGGCAGGCGGCGGGTGCCGCCATAGACCGGGTCGCCGATCAGCCCATGGCCCGCATACTGCAGGTGCACCCGGATCTGATGGGTCCGCCCCGTCTCCAGCCGGCAGGCGACCAGAGCGGCGGCGCCGTAGGCCTCCACCACCTCCACCCGAGTCACGGCGTGGCGCCCCGCGTCCCACGTCACCGCCTGCCGCTGCCGGTCCGTGCGATGCCGCACGAGATGGGTCGCCACCTTCAGCGTGGCCCCCTCCCACGACACGCCGCGCAGCCCGCGCAGGCGCGGATCGGCCGGGTCCGGCACCCCGAAGCACAGCGCGAGGTAGCGGCGCTCGGCGGTGTGGGCGGCGAACTGCGCGGCCAGCGCGTGGTGGGCTCGGTCGGACTTGGCCACCACCAGGAGGCCGGACGTGTCCTTGTCGATCCGGTGCACGATCCCCGGCCGCCGCGCCCCGCCCACGCCGGAAAGGTCCCCGCCCAGATGGTGCAGCAGCGCGTTGACCAGCGTCCCCGACGGCGTTCCCGGCGCGGGATGGACGACCATGCCGGCGGGCTTGTCCACCACCAGCAGGTCGTCGTCCTCGTGCAGGATCGACAGCGGGATGGCCTCGGGCTGGTCGTCGGGGGTGGCGGCCTCGGGCACGTCGATCTCGACACGGTCGCCCTCCGCCGCGCGGTCCTTCGCCCCCGCCACGCGCCCGTTGACCCGGACGCGCCCCTCCCCCAACAGACGGGCGAGCCGGGAGCGCGACAGGTGCGCCTCCGCGGGCACGTCGCGCGCGACCGCCTTGTCGAGCCGCGCGGGCGGCTCCGGGCCGAGGAGGAACGAGACGATGCCGGACACGCCCGACCCTCTGCCCCCGGACCTGCGGTTCCTCAAGGGGCTCGTGCTGGCGCTGACCGCGACGATGATCGGCGCCGCCGTGGCCGTGGTGGCGCTCCTCTGGACGCGCCTGCCCGCGCCGGTGCGCGCGCCCGAGGGGCTTGCGATCCCGGCGGGCACCCCGGTCGAGGCGGTCACGCGCGGGCGCGGCTGGTGGATCGTGACGACGGCGGACGGGCGGGTGATGACCTTCGACGCCGACGGCGCGATGCTGCGCGAGATCGACCTGAACTGACGCTCAGAACGCGATCTGCGCCTTGACCACCCGCGCCCGGTCACCCGCCATCTCGAACCCCGCGACCGCGTCCTCCACGCCCACCGTCTCGGACACGAGGTCGGCCGTCTCGATCAGCCCCTTGCGCATCAGGCTGACGCCGGTGGCGAACTCCGGGTGGAAGCGGAACGACCCGCGCCACCCGATCTCCTTGGCCGTCATCTGCTGCAGCGGCACGGTCATGTCGCCGCCCAGCCCCAGCTGCACGACGGTGCCGCGGGGCCGCACGGCGGGGATCGCCCCGCGCAGCGCCGCCTCGGCGCCCGAGCACTCGAACAGGACGTCGAACGCCCCCTTGCCGCCCGAGTAGGGGGCCAGCGCGTCCCCGTCGCGCGCGTCCAGCGTCGCGTCCGCCCCGCCCCGCTGCGCCGCCGCCAAGGGCAGCGCGGCGAGGTCCGTCCCCACCACGAGGTCCGCCCCCGCCCGACGCGCCACGCGCACCATCAACTGCCCGATCGGCCCCAGCCCCGTCACCAGCACCGACTTGCCCTGCAGGTCCCCGGCCTGCCGCCCGGCATGCAGGCAGACGGCCAAAGGCTCGGCCATCGCCGCCTCCGCGGCCGAGAGCGCGCCCGCCGGCACGCATTGCGCGGCATCCGCCACGATCACCTCGCGGAACGCCCCTTGGATGTGCGGCATCGGCATCGCCGAGCCGTAGAAGCGCATGTTCTCGCAATGGTTCGGCAGCCCCTCGAGGCAGTATGCGCAGGCGCGGCAGGGCCGCGACGGCGACACCGCGACCCGCTCGCCCACGGAGAGGCCGTCCACCCCCTCCCCCAGCGCCTCGACCACGCCCGCCACCTCGTGCCCGAGGATCATCGGCTCCCGCAGGCGCACCGTGCCGAAGCCGCCATGCTGGTAGTAGTGCAGGTCCGACCCGCAGATGCCCCCGCGCTCGATCCGCACCCGCACCTCGCCGGGGCCGGGATCGCCGACGGCGCGCTCCTCCAGCCGGAGGTCGCGGGGGGCGTGGAGGACGAGCGCGCGCGCGGTGGTCATCGGGGGGGCTTCCTTGACGGCGGGGACGCCCCACCCCACACCGGGCGCGACCGCTCGTCCAGCCCCGCCGGTGCTTGACGGCAACCCTTCGTTCACCTTTCGCCGCCATATCCCGAGCGACCCACGGAGCCCCGCCCATGTCCCATCCGCTCTTCGACCTCACGGGCCGCCGCGCGCTGGTCACCGGCTCGTCGCAGGGGATCGGACTGGCGCTGGCCAAGGGCCTTGCCGAGGCGGGGGCCGAGGTCGTGCTCAACGGCCGCGACGCCGCCAAGCTGGAGGTGGCCGCCGCCGGCCTGCGCGAGACCGGCGCGACCGCCCGCACGCTCGCCTTCGACGTCACCGACCACGCCGCCGCCCGCGCCGCCGTCGACGGGCTGGAGTCCGAGGGGCTGGCGCTCGACATCCTCGTGAACAACGCCGGGATGCAGCACCGCACCCCGCTGGAGGACTTCGCGCCCGAGGACTTCGAGCGGCTGATGACCACCAACGTGTCCAGCGTGTTCAACGTGGGCCAAGCGGTCGCGCGCCACATGATCGCGCGGGGCGCGGGGCGGATCGTCAACATCGCGTCGGTGCAGTCCGCCCTCGCCCGACCCGGCATCGCCCCCTACACCGCCTCCAAGGGCGCGGTGACCAACCTCACCAAGGGGATGGCGACCGACTGGGCCAAGCACGGGCTGCAGGTCAACGCGTTGGCGCCCGGCTACTTCGAGACGCCGCTCAACGCCGCGCTCGTGGCCGACCCCGCCTTCACCGAATGGCTGGCCAAGCGGACGCCCGCCGGACGCTGGGGCCGGGTCGAGGAACTGGTCGGCGCCTGCATCTTCCTGTCGTCCGACGCGGCGAGCTTCGTGAACGGCACGACGCTCTTCGTGGACGGCGGCGTCACCGCCTCGCTCTAGGGTGCTGCGCCGCCTCCTCCAGCGGGGCCTGACCCGGGCCATGCGCGCCCGCGCGGACGGCCCGGCCCGGGCGGGCGCGCACCTGATCCACATCGAGACCGCGCACCGGGTCGACGGACGGCTCGTCCTCGCCGGATGGTCCACCGCCGGGGAGGTCGCGCTCGCCATGCCGGACGGGACCCCGTTCGACGTGGCGCTCCGCATGGGTCGCGAAGACGTGCGCGCCCATGCCGCCGAGCAGGGGATCGCCGTCGTCGAGCGGCCCGCGCTCGTCGCCCTCGGCCCCCGCGCGCCGATGCCGGAGCGGCTGGACGCCGTGGTCGAGGGGGTGGCGGCGACCGTGCATCCGCCGCGGACCACCGCCCTGCCGGGCGCCTTGGCCGAGCACCTCACGCGGATGGGCTTCGCGCCCAAAGCCTTGGCCGAGGCGGCCCGCGGGGCGGGCGACACCGAGTCCCTGCCCGATCGGGACCGCGCCAGCATCGACCACGTGCTGACCAGCCCCGCCGACGGCGCGACCGTGGTCGCGGGCTGGGCCTTGGCGACGCCGGGCACGCGGCTCCGGGTCGAGGCATCGGACGGCGCGACCGCCGAGGCCGAGCAGATCGTCCACCACCCCCGCGCCGACGTGCTGGAGGGGTTCGGGCTCTCGCCGGGGATCGAGCCGGGCCTCCTCGCCTACCTGCCGCCGGGACGGCGGGGCCGGACGGTGCGGATCGTCGCCGTCTCCGAGGGGCGCAGCCGCACCCTCGCCCGCTCCGGCCCGACGGACGCGCTGTCGGCCGACGCGGTGGCCGCCGCGCGCACGCTCTTCGCCCTGCCCGGACGGGAGGCGGCGTTCCGCGCGCGCGCCGAGCGGATCGACCTGCCCGTGCTCCAGCCGCTCGTCGATGCCCATGCCGCCCGCGCGCTCGCGGCGACCGTCCACCGCGAGACTGTGGGCCACCCGCCCCCCGAGCCGGAGGCGTCGCTGATCGTGCCGCTCCACGGACGGGACGACTTCGTCGAGCACCAGATGATCGAGTTCTCGCGCGACCCGTGGCTGCGCGCGCGGGCCGAGCTGGTCTACGTCGTCGACGACCCCCGCCTGATCGAGGGCGCGCGGACCCGGATGCGCCGCGCGGCGATGCTGTGGGACATGCCCGCGACGATGGTCTGGACCGGGACGAACGGGGGCTACGCCGTCGCCAACCGCATCGGCGTCGCGGCCGCGCGGGGGCCGCGCCTGCTGTTCCTCAACTCCGACGTGGTGCCGCGGGCGGCGGGATGGCTGGAGCGGATGGTCGAGACCTTGGAGGGCAGCCCGGGCGCCGGCGCGGTGGGCGCGCGGCTGCTGTTCGCGTCAGGCGGGCTGCAGCACGTCGGCATGACCTTCGCGCACGACGCGCGGCTGGGCATCTGGGTCAACCGGCATCCGATGCTGGGCGTCACCCCCGCCGACGTCCCGATGTCCGGGCCGGTGGAGGTGGTCGCGGCGACGGGGGCCTGCCTCCTGCTGCGCCGCAGCGACCACGACGCGGCCGGCGGCTGGGACACGGGCTACCTGATCGGGGACTTCGAGGACAGCGACCTGTGCCTGTCGCTCCGCGATCGCGGCCAGCGCATCCTCGTGGAGCCGCGCGCGACCCTCGTCCACCTCGAGCGCCAGTCCGTCGGACGGGGCGAGGCGGACGGGATGCGGATGCGCACGACGATCCTCAACGCGGTGCGCCACGAGGCGCGCTGGGGCGGGACGCTCGCCCGGCTGGCGGAGGCCGGCCGGTGAGCCACCGCGTCCTGACCTTCGCCCACGGCTCCCCTGAGTTCAGCCGCGGCGGCGCCGAGACGGCCGCCCATGCGCTGGCCGGAGCCTACCGCGCCCATCCGGAGGTGGAGCGCTCGGTCTTCGTCGGGCGCCACGACAACGGGCGCGGCGCGACCGGCAGGCTGATCCCGCTGCGCCCCGACGAGTACCTCTACGAGCAGGCGATCGACGACTGGTTCCGGCTGCAGTCCGCGAACCCGGAGGCGATGCTGGACGGTCTCGCCGACCTCGCGCGCGCGCTGCGGCCCACGATCATCCACCTGCACCACTACATCCACGTCGGGCTGGAGATGATCCGCGTCCTGCGCCGGGCCGCGCCGGGCGCCCGCATCCTCCTGACGCTGCACGAGTACATCGCGATCTGCGAGAACCAAGGCCAGATGATCAAGACGGGGTCCATGGACCTGTGCCGCCGCTCGGGGCTGGAGGCGTGCCACCGCTGCTTCCCCGCGCGCAGCCCCGAGGACTTCTGGCTCCGCCGCCACCGCATCCTGCGCTACTTCGACGACGTCGACCTGTTCGTCGCGCCCTCGGAGTTCCTGCGCGGGCGCTACGTCGACTGGGGCCTCGCGCCGGACCGGATCGTCACGCTGGAGAACGGCCAGCCGCCGATGGCTCCCCTGCCCCCGCGCCCGCTCGGCCCCGGCGAGGGGCGCGGGCGGTTTGGCTATTTCGGGCAGATCACGCCCTACAAGGGGATCGAGACGGTGCTGCGCGCGCTGGCCGCCGTCCCGCCCGAGGCGCGGGGCGGGATCACCTTGGAGGTCAACGCCGCCGAGATGCGCCATCAGCCGGACGGGCTGCGGGAGCGGATCGACGACCTGCTCCGCCCCTTGGAGGCGCAGGGAAGCGTCCAGTGGCGCGGGGCCTACGAGCCCGACCAGATGGCCGAGCGGCTGGCGACGGTGGACTGGGTCGTGGTGCCCTCGGTCTGGTGGGAGAACTCGCCGATGGTGATCCAGGAGGCGTTCGGCCACGGGCGGCCCGTGGTCTGCTCGGACATCGGGGGCATGGCCGAGAAGGTCGCGGACGAGGTCGACGGGGTCCACGTGCCGATGGGCAGCCGGTCCGCGTGGTCCGCCGCGCTGCGCCGCCTCGCCGCGCCCGACGCCGCTGCGGGGTGGGACCGGCTGCGCGCGGGCATCACCCCTCCGCCGACGGCGGCCCAGCAGGTGGAGCGGCTCCTGGAGCTGGCGGGCTGACGCCCTCGTTCCCCGCCCCCTTCACCCCCGCGCGGGGGCGATCACTCAGCAGGTCGTGGATCGTCCCGTCCTCCACCCGGCGGACGATCTCCGCCGCCGCGAGGCGGCGTCCGTTCGGCTCGTAGAACGATCCCTTCACCTGGATCCGGGCCAGCGCCCGCAGGAGGCGGTCCGTCGCATCGGGATCGGGCGGCCCGGCCTCGGTCCAGAAGCGGTCCAGCCCACCCTGCCACGTCACGCCCGGCGCGTCGTAGACGGCCGTTCCCATCGCCACCGTCGGGCACCCCGCCCGCAGCGCCGTCAGCCCCACGGTCGAGTTCACGGTGACCACGCCGCGCGCGGCCCGCAGCAGGTCGCCGAGGTCGCCGCCCCGCACCGCGTGGACCCGGTCCGCGATCCCGTGGCGCGCGGCCATGCGCGGCACCACCGCGCTCCAGCGGCGCAGGCCCACGTCCAGCGGATGCGTCTTGAAGAGCAGCCGCCGCCCCGCCGGGGCATGCGCGGCGAAGGAGGCGAGCACCTCGTCGACGAAGTCCGCGAGGTCGTCGTAGCGCGAGGACTCGCGGATCTGGTAGTCCTCGGCGATCTGCAGCGGGACGAGGTCGAACGGCGCGCCGGAGCGGTGCAGCGCCGCGATCTCGCGCTCCGCCGCCCGCGCCTGGACCGGCATCCGCAGCAACTGCGCCACCCATGCGAGATAGAAGAACGGGGGCCAGAGCGGCCAGTCGTGCCGCCAGTGCGGCCACCACGGCCACGACGCGGACTGAGCGAGGTGGAAGCCCACGTCGGCCATCGCCTCGTCGCGGAACCAGCGATGGCCGTGGCGCACCTCCATGTCAGGCAGGGGCCGGTCTTCGGCGAGGGCCGCCAGCGCCGCCGGATCCGAGGGGAAGCGCGACACCGCGCCCATTCCCTCGGGCTCCAAGGTGATCCAGTCCGGGCGCAGGTAGCCGAACTCGACCGCCCACGCGCGCGCGCGCGCCTTGCGCGCGACGTCCAGGGCGCGAGCATGCTGCGGAACCCGGTCGGCGTAGTAGATCACGTCCGTGACCCCCTCGCGCGCGATCAGGTCGGCCAGCCATGCGGGCCAGTCCTCCAGCCTGCCCCGGTAGGAGATCGCCGCCCGCGCGCCCCAGAAGAGGCGGTCGCCCAAGCCGAAGTTCACCTTGACCACCCGGTGCCCAGCCGTCTCGAAGGCGCGGCCGAGGTCGCGCCAGAACGGGCCGGGCGGGCCTTGCAGCAGGAGCACCGTGCGGGGCATCCCCGCGGAGGGAGGACGCGATGTCATCGAAGGGACCGGACTGGCGCGGGATCGCGATCACGGGCGCGTCCGGCGGGATCGGCGCGGCGCTGGCCGAGGCGGTGGCGGCGCCGGGTCGGACGCTGCTGCTGATGGGGCGCGACGCGGACCGGCTCGCGGCGGCGGCCGCGCGAGTCCGGGCACGGGGCGGCGCGGTCGAGACCGCGGCCCTGCCCCTCTCGGACCGGGCGGCGCTGGCCGAGACGCTGCAGGAGTTCGATCGCCGCCATCCGGTCGACCTGCTGGTGGCGAACGCGGGCGTCAAGACGGGCAACGCGCGCGGCGTTGAGCCGGCGGCGCAGACGGCGCGGGTGCTCGACGTCAACCTCGGCGCCGCCTTCGCCACCGTCGGCGCCGTGCTGCCCGCGATGCAGGCGCGCGGGCGGGGCCGGATCGCGCTGACCGGCTCGATGGCGGCGGTCGCGCCCGTGGGGGACCTGCTCTCCTACGCGGCGAGCAAGGCGGGCCTCCATGCCTACGCGAAGGGGCTCCGGCGCGCGGTGGCCGGGACGGGCGTGGGGGTCACGCTGCTGGTGCCGGGCTTCGTGGACACGCCGATGACCGATCGCCACGCGGGGCCGACGCCCCTCCTGCTCGCGCCCGAGGCGGCGGCGCGGCGCTTCGCGGACGGCCTCGCGCGGGGGGCGCGGGTCGTCGCCGCGCCGCGGCGCCTGTGGTGGCTCGCACGGCTGGGCGAGGCGCTGCCGGGGCCTTGGGCGGATCGCGCGGTGGCGGGTCATGCCGCCCGCATCGCGCCGGACGCGGACGAGGTCAGAGACGAACCTCCCGCGAGGCCCTGACCCGGGCCGCCGTCAGGTCGGCGGCCCGCTCGAGCACGTCGTCGGTGTGGTCGGCGTTCAGGAAGAACCGCAGCCGCGCGGAGCGGTCCGGCAACGCGGGCGCGACCATGCAGGGCACGTTCACCCCGTCCTCCAGGAGCCCGTTCGACACCCACGCCGTGCGCAGCGAGTCGCCGATGATCACCGGCGTCACCGCGTGGCCCGCGCAGGGTCCGGTCTCCAGCCCCCGCTCCGTCATCAGGCGCAGCATCGTCGCCCCGCGCGAGGCAAGGCGGGCGACGCGCTCCGGCTCGGCCGCCATGATCCGGAGCGCCGCGAGGGTGGCGGCGGCCGAGGGGACCGGCATCCCGACCGAGTAGAGGAAGCCCGGGGCGTTGTAGCGCATCAGGTCGATCAGGTCGCGCGACCCCGCGATCACGCCCCCGCACGAGCAGAGCGTCTTGCTGAGCGTCCCCATGATGACGTCGACCCGGCGCGGGTCCACGCCCGTCGCCTCGCACAGGCCCCGGCCCGTCGCGCCGAGCACCCCGAAGGAATGCGCCTCGTCCAAGGTCAGCCATGCGTCGTGCCGCTCCTTCACCTCGACGAAGGCGGGCAGGTCGGCGCAGTCGCCGTCCATCGAGTAGAGCCCCTCGACGCAGATCAGCGCGCGCCCGTACTTGTGCCGGTTCGCCGTCAGCCAGTCGTCGAGCCAGTCCGCGTCGTCATGCGGCACGGAGACGTGGGTCGCCCCCGAGGCGCGGATGCCCTCGAAGACCGAGTTGTGGGACAGCGCGTCGGCCAGCACCACGTCCTCCGGCCCCATCAGGGTGCGGATGATCGCGACGTTGGTCGCGTGGCCCGACACGGTAACGAGCGCCGCCTCGTGGCCCACGAAGGCGGCGAGCGCGGCGTCGAGATCCTCGTGCAGCGCGAGGTTGCCGCCCGCGGGCCGCGCCGCGCGCGCGGACACGCCGTAGGTCGCCATCGCCGCCGTGGCCGCGTCATGGAGGCGCGGGTCGCCGTTCATCGAGAGGTAGTCGTAGGAGGCGAAGTGATCGACCCAGCGCCCCTCCACCTCGGCGCGGATGCCGTCGACGGCCGAGACGGTGCGGAAGAACGGGCTGGCCAGCCCGGTCACCTGCCCCATCGCCCGTCCCACGGAGACCTGCCGGAAGAGCGGATGGCTACCGACGTCGGCCCCGCGCGAGCGGACCTTGGCCCGCGGCGCGGCCTCCGGCGGCGCGGAGGGGATCGACGCCTCGGGGGCGGGGGTCGCCGCGACGCGCCCGTGGAGCGCCCGCAGGTCCTTCATCCGGCCCCCCATCAGGAGGCCGCCGGGGCCTGCGGGGGATGGCGCTCGACCTCCGCCCTCTCGCCGGGCGCGTCGGGGGCCGCGATCCGCCGCAGCCGGGCGCGGGACTCGGCGCCCAGCGCGTCCTCGTCCGCGAGGTGGCGGCGCTCCATCTCGGCCAAGGCGTCGTCGCCGTCCGGCGCCTCCGCCGCGCCGTCGAGCAGGGAGGCGGCCATCTTCGCCAAGGTGAGCGCCTCGTCCACGGCCATCGTCTGCATCGCCTGCCCGATCCGCTCCTCGACCCCGAGGCGCAGGTTCATCGCGAGCAGGCTGTCGAAACCCATCTGCATCAGCGGCTGCCGCGGATCGACGTCGGCGGGGGCGAGGCGCAGCACACGGGCCGCCTCCTCGACGACGGCCTCCAGCAGCGCGGCGCGCGCGCCCTCGGCCCCCTTCTCGGCGAGGAGGGTCGGCAGGTGCAGCCGTCCGCCCTCGGACTTGGGCCGCCGTGCGTCGACGAGGTCGAAGAGCGGGCCGGACATCACCACGGCCTGCACCGCGACGCGGCTCCACTCGACGGGGGCGAGCGTCACGGTCGGGCGCGGGTCGCCGCCGTCCAGCCATTCGCGCAGGCGGCGCAGCGCGGTGGCGGCGGGCATCGGGTGCATCCGGCGGGCCAGCGCCGTGCGGAGCGCCTCCGAGCGGTCGAGGATCCCCGCGTCTTCGATCGGCCCCCACGCCACCGCGAGCGCGGGCCGTCCGGCGGCGTGGCGGCGGCGGGCCAGCGCCTCGAGGGCCATGTTCGCCGCGCAATACGGCCCCTGCGCCGTCGAGCCGAAGCGCGAGGCCACGGAGGCGTACATCCAGAAGTGGTCGAGCGGATCGTCCGCCGTCAGCCGGTCGAGGTTCGCGGCGCCGAGCGTCTTGGGCGCGAGGGCGGCGGCGACGCGCGCCTCCGTCATCTCGTCCAGATCGGCGTTGTCGTAGACGGTCGCCGCATGGACGACGCCCCGGATCGGCCCGGCGGCCCGCGCCGCGTCCAGCGCCGCCGCGAGCGCGGCCGCATCCGTGACGTCCGCGCGCAGCACCTCGAAGGGCAGGCCCGCCGCCTCGGCCCGCGCGCGATCGGCGGCGCCCATGCGGCCCGAGCGCGAGACCAGCCACAGCCGCTCGGCGCCCTGCGCGTGCAGCCAGAGCGCGGTCTCCAGCCCGAAGCCCCCGGGGCCGCCGACGACGACCCATCCGCCCCGGATGGGCGCCGCTTCCCGCGTCGCGGCCGCGCCCGCCACGGGCGCGCGCAGCACGAGCTTGCCCATGTGCGAGGCCCGCGACATGCGCCGCAGCGCCTCGGCGGCGTCGCCCGCCTCCAGCACCGTCACCGGCAGGCCGGGCCGGTCCTCGGCGGCGAGGTCGGTCCGCAACGCCTCCATCATCGGACGCAGGGAGTCGGCCCGGTGGGACAGGAGCTGGTCCACGTCCACGACGTGCAGCGACACGTTCTCGCGCAGCGCGCGCAGCGTGATCGCCCCGTTCTCGTAGAGGTCGCGCTTGCCCAGCTCCACGAACCGCCCGAACGGCGCGGTGCAGCCGAGGCCCCGCTCCAGCGCCTCGCCGGCGAGGCTGTTGACCACGACGTCCGCGCCGCGCCCGTCCGTCGCCGCGCGCACCTCGCGCTCGAAGCCGGGCGAGCGGCTGTCGAACGCCAGGTCCGCGCCCATCGCGCGGGCGAGGCGGCGGCGGGCGGGGGAGCCGGCGGTCGCGAGCACGCGCGCGCCCATCGCCTTCGCCACCTGGACGGCCGCGAGGCCCACCCCGCCGGCCGCGCCGTGGATCAGCACGGTCTCTCCCGGACGCAGGCGCCCCGCCTCCTCCAGCGCGTAGCGCGCCGTCAGCAACGCCACCGGCAGGGCCGCCCCCGCCTCGAAGGACATGCCCTCGGGCAGCGGCAGCAAGGCCCGCGCGTCGACGGTCGCGTGGGTGGCGAAGGCATGGGACGCGAAACCCATCACCCTGTCGCCCGGCGCGAAGGCGGCACCGTCGCCGGCGCGCGTCACGGTGCCCGCCATCTCCATCCCGAGGCAGGCCCCGGCGAAGCCCCGCTCCAGCGCCTCGGGCGGCAGAAGGCCCTGCGCCCACATCGTGTCGCGGAAGTTCACCCCGGCGGCCTCGACCGCGACCTCCACCTCGCCCGGCCCCGGCGCCGCCTCCGTCACCGCGCGCCAGCGCAGCCCGTCGAGCGCCATCGTCCGCCGCGCCGCCTCGAGCCGCCGGGGACCGCGCGCCACCGTCGCCGGGTCGGGCAGCGGCACGAGGCGCGGCGCGGCCGACCCGTCGGCCCCGCACACGACCTCCTGCTCGGCGGAGGCGAGGAGGGTGGCGACCTCCGCCGCGTCGGCCTCCGGCCCGTGGGCGAGGAGGCGGATGTCGCGCTCCATCTCGTTGGCGGCCACGCGCCGCCACGCGGCCCCGACCTCCCACCGGTCGGCCACCGGCGCGACCAGCCAGAGCGGCCCCCGCGACGGCGGCAGGTCGCGCAGGATCGCGAACCATGCCGCGTCGTCCTGCGGGTCCACGACATGCGCCGCGACCGGCGCGCCCCGGCCCGACATCTCGGCGAGCGCGTCGGCGAGCGGGCCCGCGCCGGTGACGGTCAGGCGCGGGACGGGGAGGTCCACGGCGCCGCCGGTACGGCGGGCATGGACGATCCGCACCGCCTCGCGTCCGGCGGAGGGCGTCTCGGACGGGTCCAGCCCCTCGCCCGCCCACGCGTGGCGCAAGGCCGCCAGCGCGTCGGCGCGGCGATGGCGCCCGGTCATCCGGGCAAAGAGGTCGGCGGCCTCCTCGAACGCGACGATGCCGCCGCCGGGGACGAGCAAGCGCGCCAAGGCGGCCTGCGCCGCCGCGCCGCCCGCCGCGGTCGAGAGCGACAGGCCGACGATCAGGTCGAAACCCGCCTCGGCATCCTCGGCCTCGGACGTCGTCGCGAAGGCGGTGGGAACGGACGGGTCCAGCGCGGCACGGCGGCGGGCGCTGGCGTCGTCGTCCTCGGCCAGCACGGTGACGTGGTCGGCCACCCCGCGCAGCGCGGCGATCACGGCGTCGCCCGCGTCGCCCGCCACGGCGGCGCGCCCCACGCGGCCCGGCCACGCCCGCAGGACCGCCACGGCGGTCGTCGCGAGATCGGGAAGCGGCGCGGATCCGTCCCCCTCGCCCGCCTCCAGCGCGGCGCGCAGCTCGGTCGCCGCCTCCGGCGCCTCGACCGGCACCATCGCGGCGAGCTCGTCCAAGGACGGGAACGGCTCGGCCTCGTCCGCGAGGCCCGCCTCCGCGAGCCACGCGGCGGCGGCGGGGTCGGCGTCCCGCCGCTCCCACGCGAGGCGCCCGCCGAGCGCCGCGCGCAGCACGTCCGCGTCCGACGGCTCGACCCCCTCGGAACGCGCGACGGCCGCGACCGCGTCCGCCAGCCCCGAGGCGCCCGTCCCTGCCAGCGGGACCAGGACCTCGTCCCAGTAGGGGTTCACCGCCGCGCCTCGCGCCATGTCCGGCAGCATGCGCAGGCGCAGCCCCTCCATCTCCAGCACGGCACGCCCCTCCGCGTCATGGGCGACGACGTCGACGGCCACGCTCTCGGCCCAGCCGCCCGCGCGCCGCACCCGCGAGCCGGCGATGGCCCCGCCCGGTCCGAGCCGGACCCGGTCGATCCGCGCGGGGACGCGCAGCACCTCCGCGTCGAACCCCTCGTCGCGCACCAGCGCCCCGGCCGGATGCAGCGCCGCGTCCGCGGCGGCCGGGTCGAACAGGAGCGCCGGGTCGACCGCGTCGCGGGGGAGGATCCGGGCGTGGACCTCCCCCGGTCCGCGCCGGAGATCCGCGACCCGCGCGAAGGCGGGGCCATAGCGCAGCCCGCTCCGCCCGAGCGCGTCGTAGAGCGTCGCGCCCGCCTCGTCGGACGCGGGGGGCGACACCGTCTCCGCCACCGCCTCGCCCGCGAAGGCGCGCGCGACCGCGGCCACGGACCACGGCCCGCCGCCGACCGGGCCCGTCTCCAGCCGCAGCGCCCGCGCGGCGCGGTCCAGCACGACGCGCAGCGGAAGGGGCGCGTCCTCGGGCAGCTCGACCGGGCGCAGGAACTCGACGTCGCGCAGCTCGACGGCGTCGAGGCCGAGCCCCTCGCGCGCGGCGGCGGCGAACATCTCGACCATCGCGGCCCCGGGCAGCAGGACGCGCCCGCCGACCACGTGGTCCCCGAGCCAAGGGTCGCGCGCGAGCGTGATCGCGCCGCGCCACTCGTCCCCGTCGGGACGCGGCCGTCCGCCCATCAGCGGGTGCTGCGGGCGGCGGGCGAACAGGTCCAGCGCGTCCGCGCGGGCCAGCCGGTGACGCGTCCTCTCGAACGGATAGGCGGGGAGCCCGTCGATGGCCCGCCGCTCCGGCCCGAGGACGGCCGCGCGGTCCACCCGCCCGCCGGCGGCGGTCACCGCGCGGGCGATGGCGGGGGCGTCGCGGCGCTCGGCCCGGGTCGCGTCCAGCGTCTCCAGCACGACGGTCTCGGCCTCGTGCCCCGCGAGGCTGTCGCGGAGGTAGGCGCGCAGGACGGTCTTGGGCGAGATCTCGAGGATCACCCCCATGCCCGCGTCGGCCAAGGCCCGCGCCCCGTCGCGGAAGGCCACGGCGCGGCGGGCGTTGCGCCACCAGTAGCTCGCGTCGAGCGGGCCGTCGTGGACCGCGCCGGACCAGCCCGAGACGAAGGCCACGTCCGAGACGCCGTCCCCGGCGATGCCGTCCACGGCGGCGCGCAGGTCGGCCTCCAACGGGTCGAGCGCGGAGGAATGGTAGGGGAAGGCGATCTTCAGGACGCGCCCGGCCACGCGCGCCTTGCGCGCGGCCTTGGCGAGCGCGGCGACGTCGTCGGCGGATCCCGAGACGGTCACGCTCTCGGGCGCGTTGACCGCCGAGATCTCGCAGGCGAGGCCCGCCTCCGCGATCAGCGCCTCGATCCGCGCGGGCGCGGCGGCGAAGGCGGCCATCCCGCCGGTCCCCTCCAAGGGCGCGAACGCCCGGACCCGGCCCGCGACGATGCGCGCGCCCTCGGCGCGCGAGATGCGGCCCGCGACGACGGCCGCCGCGACCTCGCCCAGCGAATGGCCCAGGACCGCATGGGGCGTCACGCCCGCGGCGGCCAGCGCGTCCACGATCGCGAGATGGAGCGCGAAGGTCAGCGGCTGCGCCACCGCCCCCTCGCCCAGGCGGGCGTCCAGCCCCGGATCTGCGAGCGTCTCCTCGAGCCCGTCGATCCCCTCGGCGGCGAACAGGGCGGCGGTCTCGCGCAGGGAGGCGGCGAAGACCGGGTCGGTCGCCATCATGTGCCGCCCCGCCCCGGCCCAGAGCGCGCCGTTGCCCGAGAAGGCGAAGGCCACCGGCGCATCGCGCAGCCCGCCCTCGCGGGCGGCGTCCGGCCCGCTGCCGGGGGCGTCGGCGAGCCAGGCGTCCAAGGCGTCGTGCAGCGTCGCGGCATCCCCGGCGGGCAGAACCAGCGCGTGCCGGAGCCGCGCGCGGCGATGGTTGGCCGTGGCGATCCGGTCCCCCAAGGCCGGGCCGTCCTGCGTCCGCCACCCGCGGGCGAGCGCCTTCAGGGAATCCGCCGTCGCCGCCGTGAGCATCAAGGCGGTCGGCAGGGCCTGCGACGTCGGCTCGGGGTGCCACCGCGCGGCCCGGATCACCGCATGGGCGTTCGCGCCGCCGAACCCGAAGGAGTTCACGGCGGCCAGCGCGGGCCGCTCCGCGTTGTCCAAGGGGACCGCCTCGCGCGCGACGCGGAGGCCGAGGGAGTCGAAGTCGATCTCGGGGTTCAGGACGTCGGCGTGGAGGGACGGCGGCAGGAGGCCGTGCTCCAGCGCCATCTGCGCCTTCAGGAGCCCCACCAACCCCGCCGCGGGCTCCAGGTGCCCGAAGTTCGTCTTGGCCGAGCCGATGGGCAGCGGCGCGTCCCGCCGCACGCCGTAGGCCCCGCCGATGGCCGCCGCCTCGCGCGGGTCGCCCACGGCGGTGCCGGTGCCGTGGGCCTCCACGAAGGCGAGGTCGCCGGGGTCGAAGCCCGCCCCCTCCATCGCGCGCTCCATCAGCGCCTGCTGCCGCGCGCCCGAGGGCAGCGCGATCCCCGCCGTCCGCCCGGCCGAGCCGACCGCCGTCGTCACCAGCTCCGACCGCGCCCGCCGCCCGGCCGCGCGGGCCGCCTCGGCCCGCTCCAGCACGAAGACGACCACGCCCTCCGCGCGGACGTAGCCGTCCGCGCCCGCCGCGAAGGCGCGGCACAGGCCGTCGGGCGACAGCATCCCGGCCTGCGAGAAGCCGACGAACGGCAGCGGCGACAGCAGGAGGTTCGACGCGCCCACCACCGCGAGGTCGATCTCCCCGGAGGCGAGCGCGCGCCGCGCCTGGTCCAGCGCGAACAGCCCGGAGGAGCAGGCCGTGTCCACCGTGTGCGACGGCCCGTGGAGGTCGTAGAGATGCGCGATCCGGTTTGACAGGATCGAGAGCGTGTTGCCCAGCATGTATTGCGGGCCGGCCATCGTCATGTCGCCCAGCGCCGTCAGCGCGTAGTCCGCCGAGGAGCCCCCGACGAACACCCCCGCCCGCTCGCCGTCGAGCCGGCCCGGCTCGATGCCCGCGTGGTCGAAGGCCCGCGCCACGTTCTGCAGCAGGAGCCGCTGCTGCGGGTCCATCTGCTCGGCCTCGGCGGGGGAGATGCCGAAATAGGACGTGTCGAAGGCGAAGGGGTCGTCCAGGACGCCGGCCGCCGTCACGTAGGAGAGGCCGCGCGCGCGAAGGCCCGGCGCCGCGAACCGGGCGGCGCTCCACCGCTCGGGCCCGATCTCGCCCACGGTGCAGCGCCCGCCGGCGAGGACGTCCCACGCCGCGTCCGCGCCGTCCGCGCCCGGCAGGGTCGCGGCGTAGCCGGTGATCGCGATGCGGGACCCGGTCGTGTCGGGACGCGTTTCGTCCATTGCTCCCACCTCGCTCGGCCGGTCCGGGGCCGTTCGGATCGACTGCATCGTGGTTATCCACCGCCTGCACCGGCGACAACCCGAGGGCACGGGTCCGCCGATGGAACGCGGGCCATTGGACGCCCCCGCCGCCGAGGTATAGGCCCCGTCGGGGGATCGGGGCGGGACCGGCGGGAACGTGCCGCCGCGCGGGAGGGTCGATGGAAGGCGAGACGGCCGTCGCGGACCGGAGCGGATCGGCGGGCGCGCGAGTCGCGCCCCGGCCGCCCATGCCGTCCGCCCCGCGCGGCCCGCGCGCCGGGGCCAGCCCGACGGCGGACCTCTACCTCGGGTTCTCGGCCGAGCCTCTGAGGGCGGACGGCGTGCTGCGCATGGTCGCGCCGACGGTCGCCCTCGCCGGGGACACCTTGGTCATCCTGCGCCACGCGCGGGGCCTGCGCCGCCCACCCCCGCACCGCCGGGTGGCTTGGCTGATCGACGACGACGTCGCGGCAGGGTTGGGCGATCGCGCGCTGCCATGGGCCTACCGGGCGCATCTCGCGCGGACGGCATGGCCCGCATGGCGGCGGTGGTCGCGGCGCGCGGACCTCATCCTCGCGGCCTCGCCCGCCCTCGCCGACCGGCTGCGCGCGGTCGGCGCGACGGCGCCGATCACCGTCCTCCCGCCCGCGTGGCCCGCGGACGCGATGGCCCGGCCCGGCACCGGCCCGATCCGGCGGGTGGCCCTCTCGATGGGTCTCTCGCACGCCCGCGACGCGGCCCCCTTGGGGGCGGCGCTGGCGGACCTGCTGTCGCGCTGGCCGGACCTCCGGGTCGAGGTGACCGGCGCCGGATCGGGCATGGCGCCCCTGCGCGGCCACGCCCGGGCCGATCTGCGCCCCGAGGCCCCGTGGCCCGCCTACTGGGACCGGCTGCGCGGGCGCAGCTACGACCTCGGTCTGGTCCCCCACCTCGCGGGCGGCCCGTTCAACGCGTCCCGGTCCGGCGCGAAGCTCGGCGAGCACGCGGTCGCCGGGGCGGCGGTCCTCGGCCAGGCCGGGTGGGCACCCGGGGACGCGGCCCGGCGCGCGGGGCGCGCCCTGTCTGTCGAGGGCGGCGCGGAAGCCTGGACCGCCGCCATCGAGGCGGCCCTGCAGGATCCGGCCCCCGCCCGCGCGGCCGCCGAGGCGGCGTGGACCCACCTGCGCGCCGACGCGGCGGGGGAGCGGCAGCGCGCGGTGTGGCGCGCCATCGCCGAAGGAACGCCGCCGCCGGAGGCCGCGCCGTGACCGACCGCCCCGACACGGTCGCCCCGCCCGGCCCGGTCCGGGTCGGCGGAGGCGTGGCGCAGGGCCGCGTCGCCGAGGCGTGGCGCGTCGTCCTCGAGGCGGTGCGCCGCAGGATCGCCCGCCGCGTGCGCGGCCCGCGGCTGTCCCTCGCGCGGTCGGGCAACCCTGGCCATCTCGACGCCGTGCGGGTCGAGCGCGGCGAGACCTTCGTGAAGGGCTGGACCGGCGGGCGGCGCGTGACGCTGCGGACCGAGCAGCAGACCCTCACCCTCGCCCCCCGCGACGCGCGCGAGGACGTGGTCGGCATCCCCGGCGGCGCGCGCGGGTTCGAGGCGCGCCTGCGCGGCGTGACCTTCCTCGACGTCGCCGTCGACAGCCGCGCGGCCCTGCGGGTCCGGCTCGACACCCCGTGGCAATGGACGAAGGCGTGGGCGCGGCTCTACCCGACGGTCGCGCTCGCGATCCCGTTCCGGCACGGGCGCGACCTGTGGCGCTACCTCGTCCGCGGCGACGCCGTCGCGGCGGCGCGGCTGGAGGCGCTGCTCGTCCCCGCGCCGCCCGCGCCGAGCGTGCCGCGCGCGGCGGCCCGCCTGTTCGCGGACCGGGACGCGCCGCCCGTGCCCGCCCCCGTCGAGCCGGTCGACATCGTCGTGCCGGTCCACGACGCCCATGACGACCTCGTGGCCTGCCTCGAGCGGCTGGAGCGGCACACGGAGCCGCGGCACCGGGTGATCCTCGTGGACGACGCCTCGCCCGATCCGCGCATCGCGCCGCTCCTCGCCGCGTTCGCGGCCCGCCGTCCCGGGACCTTCGTCCTGCGCCTCGACGAGAACGGGGGCTTCGTCGCCGCCGCCAACGCGGGCCTCGCCGCCGCCCGGGGCGACGTGGTCCTGCTGAACACGGACGCCTTCGTCTCGCCCGGCTGGCTGGACCGGCTGATGCGGCCGATGCGCGACGACCCGACGGTCGCCACCGTCACCCCGCTGACCACCGACGGCGAGATCGCGTCCGCCCCGCGCATCTGCCGCCGCAGCGAGCCCGACGACGCGGCCCTCGCGGCGATGGAGGCGGCGGCGCTGCGGCTCGACCCGCTCCGCGCGACGGTCGAGGCGCCCACCGGCGTGGGCTTCTGCATGGCGATGGCCGCGCGCTGGCTGGACCGCGTCCCCGCCTTCGACCCCGCGTTCGGGCGCGGCTACGGCGAGGAGGTCGACTGGTGCCGCAAGGTCGAGGCTCTCGGCGGGCGCCACCTCCTGACGGGCGCGGTCTTCGTCCGGCACCGGGGCGGCGGATCCTTCGGGGCGGAGAAGGCCGAGCGCGTCGCGCGCAACAACCGGATCGTCTCCAAGCGCCACCGGGGCTACGACGCCGAGGTCGCGGCCTTCGTCGCCCGCGACCCGCTGATCGGCCCGCGCTTCGCCCTCGACCTCGCCGCCGCGGCGGCGGAGACCGGAGCGGACGGGACCGGCCCGCTGCCGATCTACCTCGGCCACCATCTCAAGGGCGGGGCCGAGCAGTGGCTGCGCGAGACGCTCGGCCGCGACAGGGACGCGGGGCGCCACGCCATCGTCGTCCGCGACGGAATCGGCAGCGACCACGCCCTGATCGAGCTGCACCGCGCCCGGCGCGGCGACGTGCCGCCCCGGGTGACGCGGGTGGACGTCCCGCTCGACGACCTGAAGGCGTTCCTCGCCCTGCCCGTCCGGCGGGAGCTGACCTATTCCTGCCTCGTGGGCGCGCGCGCGCCGCTCGCGCTGCTGCGGCGGGCCGTCGCGTCCCTCGCGCCGGAGGACGGGCTGCGCGTCCTCTTCCACGACTTCTACCCGCTCTGCCCCTCCTACAACCTCCTGACCGCGCAGGGGGCGTTCTGCGGCCTGCCCGCGCGGGCGGCCTGCGACGCCTGCCACGCAACGCTCGTCGACAGCGGCGCGGGCGAGGGCGCGCGCCCGGTCGACGTGCCCGCGTGGCGGGCGCAATGGCGCGGGGTGCTCGGACGGGCGGACGAGATCGTGACCTTCGCACCCTCCTCCCGCGACCTCGTCGCGCGGGTCTGGCCGCACCTCGCCGACCGCATCCTCGTGCGCCCCCACGACCCGTCGGTCGTGCCCGCGACCGTCGCGCCCCCGGCACGGGCCGACGGGCTACCGGTGGTGGGCGTGCTCGGCGCGATCGGACAGGCCAAGGGCGCCGCGGTCCTGCACCGCTTGGCCGAGACGGCGGGGGACCGGCTGCGCCTCGTGGTGATCGGGCGGATCAGTTCGGGATGGAGCCATCCGCACCTGCATGTCCACGGGGACTACGACCGCGACCACATCGCCGACCTCGCCGCGGATGCGGGGATCGAGCGGTGGCTGATCCCCTCGATCTGGCCGGAGACGTTCTCCTACACGACGCACGAGGCGCTCGCGACGGGCCTGCCGGTCCACGCCTTCGACCTCGGGGCGCAGGCGGACGCGCTGCGGGACCATCCGAACGGCCACCTCCTGCCGCTCGACGCGACGCCGGAGGCCTTGGCCGAGGCGCTCGGCGCGGCGCCGCGGCGGAAGGGCCGGCGGGGCGGACGACTCCGGCGGCGCCGGGCCTGAGGAAGGGGGGGATGGTACCACCTCCCCGGCTCGAACGGGGGACCTCCTGATCCACAATCAGGCGCTCTAACCAACTGAGCTAAGGCGGCACGCGGGGTGGAATTAGCGAAGCGGTCCGGCCCATGCAAGGGGGCCGGACGTCACGGCCCCCGTCACAGGGCGAGCCGCCACGTCTGCTCGACGGTGGGCTGGCCGAACGCCTCGACGGGCGCCTCGGAGGTCAGCTCGAACCCCCGCCGCGCATAGAGGCGCCCCGCCGCGCGGTGGCTCTCGTGCGTCCAGAGCACCACCTCGGCGGCCCCGGTCGCGCGGCAATGGTCGATCAGCAGGTCCAGCATCCGGCGGGCGAGCCCGGTGCCGCGCATCGCGGGCTCCACGAGGAACATCCGCAGCTTCGCCGTCCCCGGCACCGGGCGGGTCGTGAAGATGCAGCCCTGCCGCCCGCCCTCGGCATCGACGGCGATCCACGCCCGCTCGTGTTCGGTCCGGCTCTCCACGAAATCGGCCAGGAGGCGGAGCACGAGCGCCTCGAACCGGATGTCGTAGCCCTCGTAGGCCCAGTAGAGCGCGCCGTGGCGCTGCGCGACCCAGCCCGCGTCGCCGGGCTGCAGGTCCCGGAAGGTGATCTCGTCCATGCACGCCATCTTGCCCGGTGGGGGCGGCGCGTCTAGGGACCGCGCATGGGCATCAACGACGAGAGCGACGCCGAGGCGGGCCTCCAGATCGGACCGACCGATCAGGGCATGGTCCGCATCTACGTCGAGGGCGGCGGCGTGGAGCTGCCGATGGACTTCGAGCCGGAGGAGGCCGAGGAGATCGCGCAGGAGATCCTCGCCGCCGTCGAGATGGCGCGCAAGGCGAGGGGCTAGCGCGATCCCAGCATCGGGTCGCGGGTCCAGTGCAGCCGCGTGGCCGCGTTGCGCGCGAACTTGTGCACGAGCTTGCGGCGCCGCGCCGGGGACAGGCCCAAGGGCTCGGGCATCCGCACGACCTCGGCCCCGAAGGCGTCCGCGATGATGAGGCCGGTGTCCGCGGGCAGCAACTCGGTCGGGAAGTCGGTGTCGACCGCCCAGAAGAACCGGTCGCAATGCCTGAGGTAGCCCTGCCACTTGTGGTCGCCCGCGAAGTCGGCACGGCCGGACTTGCACTCGACCACCCACAGTTCCGACTTGGGCCCCAGCGCCATGACGTCCACGCGCAGCCCGCGCTCGGGCACGAACTCCTCGAGGCAGGCCATGTCGTGGTCGCGCAGATGCCGCATCACGCCCCGCGCGAGCAGCTGGCCCGGCTGGAGCGGCGCGTCGAGCGGCAGCTCGGCGGATGTGATCAGGTCCTTCATGGGCACCGAACCTGAACGAAAGGTGAATCGACGTCCAGCCGCCACCTCCCTCCCTTGTCGGCGGAGGCCCGCCCGCCTAGTTCGGGGCTTGGCGGATTTCTGTGCTTCTCGTCATCCATGGGCAGAATATCCGGTGGCCTTAAGCAACCGAACGATGGCTGGCTCTGGTCGGATCGTGGTCCGGCTACCTGGCTGTCACCTGATTAGTCAGGTCCTCGGGATTGCTTGCCCGACGGTCGCCACGGTTTCCGCCAACCAAGCGACAAACGCCGCCCCACCGGGGCGGCGTTTGCGCGTCGGCCCCATCGCGCGGCGCGGCGGGCGCCACGATCGCGCCCCTTACCGCACGAACACCTTCGTCGGCTGCACCATCCCCCCGAGATACCGTCCCACGGCCACCGCCCGCCCGTCGAGCGACGCCCACACCGTCTCTCCGGGCGACGCGCCCGTCAGCGCCTCCGCCGGGTTCCCGTGCGAGAGCCGCGCGGCGGCGACCGCATCCACCCTCACCTCGGCCAGCCCACCCAGCCCCGCCTCCAAGGGCAGCAGCCGGTCCGACACGTCCCCCTCCAGCGCCTCCAGGCCGACGCCGTCCTCCGCCCGGAACGGCCCCGACCATTCCCGCCGCAGCCATGCGACGTGCCCGAGGCAGCCCAAGGCCCGCCCGAGGTCGCGCGCGACGGAGCGGACGTAGCCGCCCTTGCCGCACTCGAAGACGAACTCCGCCCCGTCGTCGTCGAACGCCGTCAGGTCCAGCCGGTCCACCCTCAGCGGGCGCGGCGCCAGTTCGGGCCGCTCGCCCGCGCGGGCGAGGTCGTAGGCCCGCGCCCCGTCCACCTTCACCGCCGAGACGAAGGGCGGCACCTGCGCGATCTCGCCCCGGAATGCGGGCAACGCGGCCTCGACCGCGTCCCGCGTCGGCCGCGCGTCCGAGGTCTCCACCACCTCGCCCGCCGCGTCGTCGGTGTGCGTCTCCGCCCCCCACGCCACGCGGAAGCGGTAGCCCTTGGGCGCGTCGGTCACGAAGGGCACCGTCTTGGTCGCCTCGCCGAAGGCCACGGCCAGCACGCCCGTCGCGTCGGGGTCGAGCGTGCCCGCGTGCCCCGCCTTGCGCGCGTCCAAGCTGCGCCGCGCGCGGCCCACCACCGGGGTCGAGCCGATGCCCGCGGGCTTGTCGATCACGAGCCAGCCGTGGACGTCGCGTCCCTTCCTGCGCCGCCCCATCGGATCAGCGCGGGCTCACGGCGACGATCGGCCCCATGCGTCGTCCGGGATCGTCCCGCCCGATCCCCGGCGCGAAGAGGCGCGACACCCGCCCGTCGAAGTAGAGCGCGTCGCGGACGCCCAGTTCGTCGCGGAAGAGCGTCGCCATCTCGTGGAAGGTCACCGGCCGGTCCGAGATCGCGAAATGCGCGAGGCCCCCGTCCGGCGACACGCCGACCCCGTTGCGCAGGTTGGTGAAGGTGCTGTCGGCGATGAAGCGCGGATGCACCGCCCCGTCGATCAGCAGCATCGGCCCCGACTGCGTGGCATCGCGGCAGGCGGGGGGATCGGCGGCGTAGGCCCGGCTCTCGATCACGCGCGCGGCGTCGTCGCCGATGCAGAACACCCCGTTGGGCAGCATCCCGAAGTTGCCCGGCCCGTGCGAGGTGACGATGCGCGCCGCCTCGGCCCCGTCCTCGACATAGAGGCCCACGGGCCGCCGGTCGGGATGGTACATGCCCGCGTTCATCGCGAAGAGCGTGTCCCCCGGCAGCGCGGCGAACTCGCCCAGCACCGCGCCCGCCGCGTCGCGCAGGTGCAGGTCGATGCGATGCTCCGACAGGTCGGCGCTGCAGACGGTGAAGGGCTTGCCGCGATGCTCGACGCCCCGGCACGCCTCCTCGGCCGCCGCGGGGGCGCCCAAGAAGGCCAAGAGCGCGAGCAGGCGGATCACTCCTCCGGCTCCGCCGTGTCCCGCGCCACCTCCTCCGAGGCGAAGAGCCGCCGCGCGTCGTCCATCCGGTCGAAGGTCTCGTCGATGCGGAAGCGCAGGTCGGGCGTGTACTTGGTGGTCATCTCGCGGCCCACCGCGCGGCGCAGTTCGCCCCGGTTGCGGGCCAGCGCGGCGATGGCCTCGTCCCGCTTGCCGCCGCCCAAGGGCATGACCCACGCCGTCGCCACCTTGAGGTCGGGCGACACCGTCACCTCGCCCACGGTGATCGACATCGCGTTCAGTTCGGGGTCGTGGACCTCGCCGCGGGCTAGCACCTCCGACAGCGTCCGGCGCAGCAGCTCGCCCACGCGGAGCTGCCGCTGCGACGGTCCCCCGCCGGTGTCGAAGCGCTTGGCCATGTGCCGTCCTTCCGTGCCCGAGCGCCGCCACCTAGGCGCGCCCGCCCCCCGCCGCAACCGTTGCACGCCCCGCGCCCCCGGTCCAAGGACGCCGTGAGTGGAGGATGGCCGATGACGAACGTGGTGATCGCGGGGGCCTCGGGCCGCATGGGGCAGGTGCTGGCGCGGCTGGTGCGCGAGGCGGACGACCTGACGCTGCTCGGCGGCACCGACGCGCCGGGCGGTGACTGGATCGGCCGCGACCTCGGCGAGGCGATGGGCGCGGGGACGTGGGGCGTGCCGGTGACGGACGACCCCATCGAGCTGGTGAAGGACGCGCAGGCCGTCATCGACTTCACCGCCCCCGCCGCAACCGTGGCGCTGTCGGAGATCTGCGCGCAGGCGCGCTGCACCCACGTCGTCGGCACCACGGGGCTTGCCCCGGAGGACATCGGGGCCCTCGACCGCGCCGCGCGCCATGCCGTCGTGGTGCGGGCCGGGAACATGAGCCTCGGGGTCAACCTGCTGACGCAGCTCGTCGCGCAGGTCGCCCGCGCCTTGGGCGAGGAGTACGACGTCGAGGTCGTCGAGGCGCACCACCGCCACAAGGTCGATGCCCCCTCGGGCACGGCGCTGATGCTGGGCGAGGCGGCGGCGGAGGGGCGGGGCGTCATGCTCGCGGACGTGGCCGACCGGGGCCGCGACGGGATCACGGGAGCGCGCGCGAAGGGCGCGATCGGCTTCCACGCGATCCGCGGCGGCGACGTGGTGGGCGACCACGAGGTGATCTTCGCGGGCGACGGCGAGCGGGTCGTCGTGGGTCACAAGGCGTCCGACCGGACGGTCTTCGCGCGCGGCGCGCTCCGGGCGGCACGGTGGGGGCAGGACCAAGCGCCCGGGCACTACGACATGATCGACGTGCTGGGGCTGCGGTAGCCAAATCCCTCCGAAGGGATTTGCGAGTTCCGTCGAAGGAACTCGGCCCCTCAGAAGTCGATCGCCAGCCCCTTCAGCTCCCAGTCGCCGTAGCGGACCGGCTCCGGCCCGTCGCGCCCGCCCAGCTCCACGGGCATCGCGCGGGCCGCCTCGGCGGCCTTGCGCGCCTCCGCCTCCTCCAGCGCGCGGCGCGCCACCTCGGGCAGCGCGGCGCGGCGCGCGGCCTCCGCCTCGGGCGACAGCGGCTCGACCGGCGCGGCCAGGCGCGGCGCCGTGGGGCAGCCGGGATCCTGCGCGCTCTGGGGCAGGTCGCTGGGATCGACCATCATGCGGTCCGGGACGGCTTCGGCCATCATCGCCTCCTCGACGGGGTCACGTAACGGATATACGGGCCGCCCCATGTCCGTTCCATCCCCCGCCGCCTCGAACGCGCGTGCCGCCGCCGTGCGCCTGATCGTCGCCGTCACCCGCGACCGCCGCATGCTGGAGGAGGGGGAGAGCGGCCTGACCGGCGCGGACGCCGCCCGCGCGCTGCGCCTAGCCGCGCTCACGCTGCGCCACCTCTCCCGCGCCGATGCGCTGCTGCTGCCGCTCTTGGGCCGCAAGCCCAAGGCCGATGCGATGGCGATGCTGCGGCTGGGCACCGTCGAGATGCTGGAGGCGGGCGCCCCGCCGCACGGCGTGGTGGGCGACCTCGTGGCCGTCGCCAAGTCGCGCCGCGCCACGGCTGGCGTCGCGGGGCTGGTCAACGCGATCCTGCGCAAGGTGGCCGACCGGGGCGAGGACTGGGCCGCCCTGCCGCCGCCGGCCCTGCCCGGCTGGATGCGCGCGCGCATCGCCAAGGGGTTCGGGCAGGACCGCCTGCTGGCCATCGAGGCCGCGCACCTGATCCCGGCACCGACCGACCTGACGCCGCGCGACCCGGCGCTGGAGGTCGAGGGCACGACGCGCCTGCCGACCGGCTCGCTGCGGATGGAGGGCGGGCAGGTCACCGCCCTGCCCGGCTGGGACGAAGGGAATTTGTGGGTCCAGGACGCCGCCGCCGCCGTGCCCGCGCGGCTCTTGGGCAACGTGGCGGGGCTGCGCGTGCTGGACCTCTGCGCCGCGCCGGGCGGCAAGACGATGCAGCTGGCCGCCGCGGGCGCCCGCGTCACCGCCGTGGACGCCTCGGAGGGCCGATCCCGCCGCCTGCGCGACAACCTGCGCCGCACCGGGCTTGAGGCCGAGGTCGTCGTCGCCGACGCGCTGGACTGGGAAGCGGAGCCCTTCGACGCCGTCCTCCTCGACGCGCCCTGCTCGGCCACCGGCACGATCCGCCGCCACCCGGACCTGCCGCTCATCCGCCGCCCGCAGGAGGTGGAGCGCCTGACCGAGCTGCAATACCGCCTGCTCGACCGCGCGCTCGACCTCGCGAAGCCCGGCGCGCCGGTGGTGTTCTGCACCTGCTCGCTCCTGCCCGCCGAGGGGGAGCTTCAGGTCGCCGCCGCGCTCAAGCGGCATCCGGGGCTGGCGGCCGACCCGCTCGACGCGGGGGCGCTCGGCCTGCCCCCCGAGGCCGCCGTCGAGACCGGCCTGCGCACCACGCCGGAGATGTGGGCCGAGCGCGGCGGGATGGACGGGTTCTACATGGCGCGGCTGCGGCGGGGCTGAGCGCCCTCGTCATCCCCGGGCGAAGACCCGGGGACCTTCGGGGAGTACTACGAACGACGCGAGCGCATCGCAGGGCCGTGGCGCGGCGATCTTCCCCCTCCGCGAAGCGCTTTTTCCCTCACCCCCGCACGACGTCCCGGCGGAGCGCCGTCGGAACGGGATCGCCGGGCCGGGGGACGGCCCGGCGATGCGCGGCTCGCTGGCGCTCGCGTACCGCGCAGGCGCTCCGCTCGACCCGTCCCCCGGCGGAATCCCCCCGCCGCCTCTGGCCCTCCCCGCCCCGCCACGCTACCCGCGCGCCCATGACGAACGTGACCCTCCGCCGCGCAATCCTTTCCGTCTCCGACAAGACCGGCCTCGCCGATCTGGGCCGCGCCCTCGCGGACCGTGGCGTCGAGCTGATCTCCACCGGCGGCACCGCCAAGGCCCTGCGCGACGCCGGCCTGACCGTCCGCGACGTGGCCGAGGTAACCGGCCACCCGGAGATCATGGACGGACGGGTCAAGACGCTGCACCCCCGCATCCACGGCGGGCTGCTGGGCCGGGACCAGGACGCGGACGTGATGGCGGAGCACGGCATCCCCGCCATCGACCTCGCCGTGGTAAACCTCTACCCGTTCGAGGCCACCGTCGCGCGCGGCGCGGACCACGCCGAGACGGTCGAGAACATCGACATCGGCGGCCCCGCCATGGTCCGCGCGGCGGCCAAGAACCACGCCCGCGTGGCGCTGGTCACGGACCCCGAGGACTACGACGCCCTGCTGGCCGAGCTGGAGGCCCATGACGGCGCCACCACCCTGCCCTTCCGCACCCGGCTGGCGGCCACCGCCTACGGGCGCACCGCGCAATACGACGCCGCCGTGGCCGCGTGGATGTCGCGCGAGGACGATGCGCCGCGCCGCGTCTCCGCTGCCGCGACGCTGCGCCAGCCGCTCCGCTACGGCGAGAACCCGCACCAGCGCGCGGCCTTCTACGCCGACGGCTCGGACCGCGCGGGCGTGGCGACGGCCACGCAGGTGCAGGGCAAGAACCTCAGCTACAACAACATCAACGACACGGATGCGGCGATCGAGCTGGCCGCCGACCTGCCCCGCGACCGGGCGGGCGTGGTGATCGTCAAGCATGCCAACCCCTGCGGCGTGGCCGTGGCGAACGACCTGCCTGCCGCCTACCGCGCCGCCTACGACTGCGACAGGACCTCGGCCTTCGGCGGCATCGTCGCCGTCAACCGCACCCTCGACCGCGCCACGGCCGAGGCCATCGCCGAGATCTTCACCGAGGTCGTCGTGGCGCCGGACGTGGACGAGGACGCGGCCGCCGTCTTCGCGGCCAAGAAGAACCTCCGCCTGCTGACCACGGGCGCCCTGCCCGACCCCACCGCGCCGCGCCGCATGATGAAGCAGGTGGCGGGCGGCTGGCTGGTGCAGGATCACGACGTGGGCCGCATCACGGCGGCGGACCTGAAGGTCGTCACCAAGCGCGCGCCCGACTCGATGCAGATGGCCGACCTCCTCTTCGCGTGGACGGTGGCGCGGCACGTGAAGTCCAACGCCATCGTCTACGCCAAGGACGGCGCCACCGTGGGCATCGGCGCGGGCCAGATGAGCCGCCTCGACAGCTCCCGCATCGCAGCCCGCAAAGCGCAGGACGTGGCCGAGGCGACGGGCCTGCCCCAGTCGGCGGCCGTGGGCTCCGTCGTCGCCTCCGACGCCTTCTTCCCCTTCGCCGACGGACTGCTCGCGGCGGCCGAGGCTGGGGCCACGGCGGTCATCCAGCCTGGCGGGTCCATGCGCGACGACGAGGTGATCGCCGCCGCCGACGAGGCGGGTCTGGCGATGGTGTTCACCGGCATGCGCCACTTCCGCCACTGACATGGCGCGCCTCTGGATCGCAGCCGCGGCGGCCTTTGCCCTCGACCAGCTCTCAAAGCTGGTCGTCGTGCACGGCCTGAACCTCGACCGCGTCAAGGAGATCGAGGTCTTCCCGCCCTACCTCGTGTTCATGATGGGCTGGAACACCGGGATCAACTTCGGCCTCGGCGCGGGCGGGCCGGAGGTGATGCGCTGGGTGCTGACCGGCCTCGCCGTCGTCATCTCCCTCGCGCTGATCGTCTGGGCGCGCAGGCTGCCCCCTCTGGCGCAGGTCTCGGCCGGCCTCGTGGTGGGCGGCGCGCTCGCGAACGCGCTCGACCGGGTGATCTACGGCGCGGTGGCCGACTTCCTCAACATGTCCTGTTGCGGGATCGACAACCCCTTCGCCTTCAATCTCGCGGACGTCTTCATCTTCGCCGGTGCCTTCGGTCTGATCCTCTGGGGCGAGCGCAAGACGGCGTGACCTCCGCCGCGACAGGCGCTAGACACGCCGCCAAGAGGCCCGTAGCGGCCCGGAGGGACGACATGCACATCCGCATCTGCGCCGCCATCCTGCTCACCGTGCTCGCCGCCTGCAGCGACGCCGATCCGCGCCTGATGAACGTCGGCACGTCCAGCCGCGCGCCCGACGAGTTCTCGATCCTGCCCACCAAGCCGCTCGAGGCGCCCGACGACTTCTCGGCGCTGCCGCCGCCCACGCCCGGCGGCAGCAACCGCACCGACCCGCAGCCGGAGGCCGAGGCCATCCTCGCGCTGGGCGGCAACCCCGACGCGGGCGCGGGCGGCGGCGCGCTGGTCGCGGCGGCCTCGCGCTTCGGCGTCTCGCCCAACATCCGCGCGACGCTCGCGGCCGAGGACCTCGATTTCCGCCGCAAGAACGACGGGCGCCTTCTGGAGCGGATCTTCGACGTCAACGTCTACTTCCGCGCCTACGCGCCGCTTGCCCTCGACCAGGAGGCGGAGCTCGCGCGCCTGCGCCGCCTCGGGGTGCGGACCGTGGCCGCCCCGCCGGGACCGGGGTTCCAGTAGGCCGACGCCCCCTGACATTCGCGTGAGCGCCCCACCCTCCCCCGGTTTGAAATGCGGGCGGATGCGTCCACATCCCCCCAAAGGCCCGCGACGGGCCGAACGGAGGGACACCGTGCGCCATCTCGCCACCGCCGCCGCGCTCGCTGCGGCGACCGCCACCGCCGCCCATGCGGACGACACCGTCACGACCTACACGCTCGACAACGGCATGGACGTGGTGGTCATCGAGGACGCCCGCGCGCCCGTCGTCGTGCACATGGTGTGGTACGACGTCGGCGCCGCCGACGAGCCGCCGGGCAAGTCCGGCATCGCCCACTACCTCGAGCACCTGCTGTTCAAGGGCACGGACGACTACGGCCCGGGCGAGCTGGACGCAATCGTCGACGGCCTCGGCGGCTCGCACAACGCCTTCACCGCGCAGGACTACACCGGCTACTTCCAGCGCGTCGCCTCCGAGCACCTGGGCCTGATGATGGAGCTCGAGGCGGACCGGATGCGCGACCTGCGGATCACGCAGGAGGACATCCTCGTCGAGCGCGACGTCGTGCTGGAGGAGCGCGCGCAGCAGCTCGAATCCTCGCCCGGCGCGCTGCTCAACGAGCAGCAGGCCGCGCTGCAGTACATGAACCACCCCTACGGCATCCCGATCATCGGCTGGCGCCACGAGATCGAGGAACTGGCGCTGGAGGACGCGCTCGACTTCTACGAGCGGTTCTACGCCCCCAACAACGCCACGCTCGTGGTGGCGGGCGACGTGGCCCCCGAGGACGTGCTGGCGCTGGCAAAGGAGCATTACGGCCCCTTGGAGCCGACCGAGGGCCTCGAGGAGCGCGCCCGCCCGCAGGAGCCGCCGCAGACGGCCGCGCGCCGCTTCACCTTGGAGGATCCGCGCGTCTCCAACCCCTACGTCATCCGCACCTACCTCGCCCCCGAGCGCGACGCGGGCGCGCAGGAGGAGGCCGCGGCCCTCGTGGTCCTCGCGGAACTGATGGGCGGAAGCTCCGCCACCTCGCTGATGGGCCGCACGCTGGAGCAGGAGGAGGGCGTCGCGCTCTACACCGGGGCGTTCTACTCGCCGGTGTCGCTCGACGATACGCGCTTCGGCTTCGTCGTCATGCCCGTGTCCGGCCGGTCCTTGGAGGAGGCGGAGGCGGACATGGACCGCATGATCGCGACCTTCCTCGACGAGGGCGTCGACACCGCGCGGCTGGAGCGCATCCGCAGCGGCATCCGCGCCGAGGAGATCTACGGACGCGACGGGCTGCAGGGCCGCGCACGCGCCTACGGCGCGGCGCTTGCCTCCGGGCTGACGGTCGAGGACGTGCAGGCGTGGCCGCGCGTCCTCGAAGCGGTGACCGAGGAGGACGTCATGGCCGCCGCCCGCCGCCTCCTGACCCCCGCCCGCTCCGTGACGGGCTACCTGACGCGCCCCTCGATCGAGGGGACGGACGCCGACGGGGCCGACACCGGCCCCGTGAACGCGGTCCTTCCCGCCGCCGAGGTGGTGGACGAGGCCGCCGACGCCGCGCTCGACGCGGCCGAGGAGGGCGTCACCGAGCCGGTCGACGGCTCCGCCGAGAACACCGAGGAGGTCTCCCAATGATCCGCGCCCTGACCGCGGCGGCCTTCGTCGCCACCGCCCCGCTCGCGCCCGCGCTGGCCGCCGTCGAGATCCAGGAGGTCGTCTCCCCCGGTGGGATCACCGCTTGGCTGGTCGAGGAGCCGTCGATCCCCTTCGTCGCCATCGAGCTGCAGTTCGAGGGTGGGGCCGGCTTGGACCTGCCGGGCAAGCGGGGCGCGACCTTCCTGATGCACGGCCTGCTCGAGGAAGGCGCGGGCGCACGGGACAACGTCGCCTTCGCCGAGGCCGTCGAGGAGCTGTCTGCGCGCTTCTCCTTCGAGGCGTTCGCCGATTCGGTCACCGTGTCGGCGCAGATGCTGACCGACGAGACCTTGGACGACGCGGTCGCGCTGCTGCGCGACGCGATCACCGACCCGATCTTCGATCCGGCGGCGGTCGAGCGGGTGCGCGGCCAGGTCCAGTCGATCATCGAGGCGAACGCCAGCGACCCCGGCGAGATCGCGTCCGCCGCCCAAGCCGCGTCCCTGTTCCCCGACCACCCCTACGGCTCCGGGATCGAGGGGACGCGCGAATCGGTGGCCGCCCTCACGCCCGCCGACCTGGCGGAGGCGCACCGGAACGCGATGCGCCGCGACAACGTGATCGTCGGCGTCACCGGCGACATCACGCCCGAGGAGTTGGGTCCGCTGCTCGACGACCTGCTCGGCGGGCTGCCCGAGACCGGTCCCGAGGGGCCGGGCCGGGCCGACATGGCCGAGGTCGCGGGCATCGACGTGATCGAGTTCCCCGCCCCGCAGTCCACCGTCCGCTGGGCGCAGGGCGGGATCGGCCTCGACGATCCGGACTACTTCGCCGCGATCCTCGTGAACCACGTGCTCGGCGGCGGCGGCTTCGGCTCGCGGCTGACCGAGGAGGTGCGCGTCGAGCGGGGCCTCACCTACGGCATCGGCACGGGCCTCGCCCCCCGCGACCATGCCGAGCAGTGGCTGGGCTCCTTCTCGGCTTCCAACGACAAGGTGGCCGAGGCGATCGACGTGGTCCTCGACGAGTGGTCGCGGATGGCGACCGAGGGCCTGACCGAGGAGGAGCTGGAGGCCGCCAAGACCTACGTCATGGGCGCCTACCCGCTCCGGTTCGACGGCAACGCGCGCATCGCGGGCATCCTCGCGGGGATGCAGTCCATCGGCCTGCCCATCGACTACATCCCCACCCGCAACGATCGGGTGGAGGCCGTGACGCTCGAGCAGGCCAACCGGGTCGCGCGCGAGCTGCTGACGCCGGATCAGCTGTCCTTCGTCGTCGTCGGCCAGCCCGAGGGCGTCGAGGACGGCCCCCTCCCCGCCGACGGCTGAGGGCGGGGCCCGGATCGCTCGTCGAGAGGTCCGGGCCGCGGCCCCGCTGCGGCGATTCCGCTCCGACGACGGACCGTCGCGGCGCGGGCCGCTGGCCCCGTCCGCCTCCCTCCGCTACCTCCGTCCCATGGCCGCCCCGATCCGCCCCCTCGACGCCCACGCCATCGACCGCATCGCGGCTGGCGAGGTCGTGGAGCGGCCGGCGAGCGCGGTGAAGGAGCTCGTCGAGAACGCGCTCGACGCGGGCGCGGCCCGGATCCACGTCGACATCGCGGACGGGGGGCGCGCCCTGATCCGCGTCACCGACGACGGCCACGGCATCCCGGCGGACGCGCTGCCCCTCGCCGTCGCGCGCCACGCGACGAGCAAGACCGACGGCGCCGACCTGCTCGACATCGCGACCTTCGGCTTCCGCGGCGAGGCCTTGGCCTCCATGGCCGCCGTGGGCCGCCTGACCCTCACCTCCCGCGTCGAGGGCGCCGAGGCGGCGCAGCTGAGGGTCGAGGGCGGCGCCGCCCATCCCGTCCGCCCCGCGGCCCTGTCGGGCGGCACGGTGGTCGAGCTGCGCGACCTCTTCTTCGCCACGCCCGCCCGCCTAAAGTTCCTGAAGTCCCGGCGCGCCGAGACCCAAGCGGTGGTGGACGTCCTGCGCCGCCTCGCGCTCGCATCGCCCCGGGTGGCGATCACGCTGCGCGACGGCGACCGCGACCTGCTCCGGGCCGATCCCGCCACCGGGGACGGGGCGGGCCTCGCCCGCGCGCGCGCCCTCCTCGGCGCGGACTTCGCGGCCGACGCCCTGTCCGTGTCCCACGACCGCGACGACCTGCGCCTCGCGGGGCTGGCCGCCCGCCCGACCCATTCGCGCGGCGACTCCACGCGCCAGTTCCTGTTCGTCAACGGGCGCCCGGTGCGCGACCGTGCCCTCGCCGGGGCGCTGCGCGGGGCCTACCGCGACGTGATGGCCGCCGGGCGGCATCCGGTCGCGACGCTCTTCCTCGACCTCCCCCACCGGCAGGTCGACGTGAACGTCCACCCCGCCAAGACGGAGGTCCGGTTCCGCGACGCCGCCGCCGTGCGGGCGCTGATCGTGGGCGGGGTCCGCGCCGCCCTCGCCGCCGACCGGGGCGCGGGGCGCGGGGCGTCCGAGGCCGTCGCGGGCGCGGCGCGCGTCTACCAGATGGACCTGCCGTCGCGCGCGGCCACGCGGACCGCCTACGCGATGCAGGCCCCCGCCCAGCCCCGCGCGGGCTTCGCCGAGGCGCCCGCCGCGCGCGTCGAGCCGGAACCGGAGGCCCCCGCCGACGGACCCCTCGGCGCCGCGCGCGCGCAGCTGCACGAGAACTGGATCGTCGCGCAGACGGCGGACGGCATGATCCTCGTCGATGCCCATGCCGCCCACGAGCGCATCGTCTGGGAGCGGCTCAAGCGCCAGGCCCGCGACGGCGACGTTCCCGCGCAGGCCGCCCTCATCCCCGAGGTGGTGGAGGTCGGGCTGATGGAGGCGCAGACGCTGCTGTCGCTGGACCTCGCCCCCCTCGGCCTCGTGCTGGAGCCGTTCGGCCCCGGCACCGTCGCCGTGCGCGAGACGCCCGCGATCCTCGGCCAGGTCGCCGCCGCGCCGCTGCTGCGGGATCTGCTGGAGGAACTGGAGGACGAGGGCGGCGACCCGGCCGCCGCCCTGCGTGCGCGGCTCGACGCGATCCTCAGCCGCATGGCCTGCCACGGATCGGTCCGCACGGGACGCCGGATGCGCGGCGAGGAGATGAACGCGCTCCTGCGCGAGATGGAGGCGACGCCGCATTCGGGCACCTGCAACCACGGGCGCCCCACGTGGGTGGAGTTGAAGCTCGCGGATATCGAGCGGCTATTCGGCCGCTGATCCCGCGTCGGAGTCGGGCGGCGTCTCGCGCTTGATGAGGCCCGCCTGGAAGATGAAGAACGCGAACATCGCGCCGGGCAGCCCGAAGGTCTTGAGCCAGACCCATGTCTCCGTCTCCAAGGTCCGCCACGCGACCTCGTTGGCGACCGCCAGCCCCGCGAAGAGCCACGCCATCCGCTTGGTCAGGATCATCCACCCCCGCTCGGTCAGCGGCAGCGCCTCGGACATCACCATCGAGAGGTAGGATTTCCCCCGCCACAGCCCGAACCCGAGGATCGCCGCGAAGATCGCGTAGATGACGGAGGTGTCCATCTTCGCCCAGCGCTCGTCGTTGAAGAGGAAGGCCATCCCCCCGAAGAGCACGATCAGCACCGTGGTCAGCACCTGCATCCGGCTGAGGCGCCCCGTCAGCGCCCAGAGCAGCCCCGTGCAGACGAGGAAGAGCGGGATGA
Source organism: Jannaschia sp. Os4 (assembly GCF_016820245.1). GTDB lineage: Bacteria > Pseudomonadota > Alphaproteobacteria > Rhodobacterales > Rhodobacteraceae > Jannaschia. The sequence continues at coordinate 138,337 of NZ_JAFCAR010000001.1, forward strand.
ACGCCACCGTGACGATGATGAACGACTCGTACTCCGTCCCGGAGATCACGAAGGTCCGGTCCTTCAGCCGCAGGTAGGCGACGAAGAAGAGCAGCACTGGGCCCAGTTCGAGCGCGGTCTTGAGCCAGCCGGGGATGGGGCGGCCGGTCTTGGGAGGGGCGTCTGTCATGGGGATGAGGTATGGGGTGGGGGCGGGATGGTCCAGCGGGGAGGGCGGGGGCATCTCCGGACCGCGACGGCGCCGCATCGCGGGGGCGGCCCGCCGCCGCGCTACCCGCCCGCCTCCACCACCACCGCCCCCAGCGCGATCAGCGCCATCAGCCCCGCCCGCCGCGGCCCCACCGGCTCCCGCAGGACGAGCCAGCCGATCAGCGCCGCGAACACCGTGGACGTCTCGCGCAGCACGGCCGCCTCGCCCACGTCGTCGAGACGCGTCGCCATCATGATCGACCCGAAGGATCCGAAGGCGATCACCGCGCCCGCGAGGCCGAGCCGGACCAAGGGCGGATCCCACCGCCACCTGCCGCGCACCGCCGCGATCAGGGGGAAGTCCAAGGACGACAGGAAGAACAGCCAAGCGAGGAAGGTGAACGGGTTCGGCGTCAGCCGGATGCCGTAGGCGTCCCACGTGGTGTAGACCGCCACCGTCACGCCCGTGGCCACCGCGAAGCCCAGCGCGGGCCCCAGCGTCGCGCGGTCCGCCATGTGACGCGCGTTGTAGAGCGACAGCCCGAACATCCCCGCGACGAGGAGGCCGACGCCCGACCACTGGAGCGGCGTGAACGTCTCCCCGAACACGGCCCCGGCCGCCAGCACCGTCAGCAGCGGCCCGGTCCCCCGCACGACCGGGTAGACCACCGTGTAGGCCCCCCGGTCGTAGGTCGCGGCCATCAGCGTCTTGTAGGCGAGGTGGATCGCCACCGCGCCCGCCAGCACCGCCCATTCCATCCCCTGCGGCGGCGGCACCACGAACAGGAGCGGCACGGCCAGCGCCGCCATCCCGCAGTCGATCGCCGCCCGCGACGTCCACGGGTCGTACCGCCCCTTCTGGAGCGCGCCGAACAGCGCATGGAGAACCGCCGCCAAGAGCGCGAGCGCCAGCGCGAGCCGATGCCCCGCCGCCGTCCCCTCGATCCCCGCGAGCCACTCCGTCACGGGAACCCCGGCCCCGCCCCCGCGATTCCCCTGCCGGAGGTGCCCATGCTCGACGCCCTGATCGAGGAAGTCTCGACCCCGTTCGGCTCTGCCAGCGTCGCCGTGATCGCGGCCCGGCTGCTCGTGGCCATCCTGCTCGCGGGGGTCATCGGCATGGAGCGGGAGTGGCGCGACAAGCCCGCCGGGCTCCGGACGCACATGCTCGTGGCCGTGGCCGCCTGCCTGTTCGTGCTGGTGGGCCAGCAGCTCTCGTACGTGCCGATCAACGAGGACGCGGACCTGCAGGTCGATCCCCTCCGCCTGATCGAGGCGGTCACGGCGGGCGTGGCGTTCATGGCGGCGGGCGTCATCTTCACGTCGCGGGGGCAGGTGCGGAACCTCAAGACCGGCGCGTCGATGTGGATGGCGGGCGCGGTCGGCGTGGCCTGCGGGGCCGGGCAGATGCCGCTCGCGGCGCTGGCCACGGTCGTGGTCGTCTGCGTGATGGTGGCCGTGCGGCGGATCGAGAAGTGGATGGGCACCTACTGAGCCCCGCCCAGCGCGGGATCGGCCAGCCGCCCGCCCATCGCGTCGAGCGTCGACAGCAGCACCGGCGCGCGCGCGGCGCCGACGAAGATCAGCGCCTCGTGCCGCTTGGCCCCCATCCCGCCCAGCCGCCGGGCGAGGCCGCGCATCAGCCGTTCCTCCACCCCCGCCTCGCGGTATTCCGGGATCACCCCGAACCTGTCGATCCAGCCCAAGCGGACCCCCGGCGCCATCCCCTCGGGCAGCAGGCGCGCGCGCAGGCGCCGGTCCTCGCATTCGAGGATCACGCCCTGCCCCACGATCAGGTCCCGGTCCCGCGCCCAGAGCGCCGCCACCGGCTCCCACCCCTCGGGGCGGTCCGTCGAGGCGGTCAGCCCGCAGGCCACCTGCAGGCGCACCGCATCCGCGTCGCTGGCCGGCGGGTCGGAGGAGAGGCGGATCCTCATCCGGCCATGCCGGTCACGCCTCCGCGCCCGTCAGGGCCGCCGCGAACTCCTCGGGGTCGAAGGGCGCGAGGTCGTCGATCTGCTCGCCCACCCCGATAGCGTGGATCGGCAGGCCGAACTTGTCCGCCAGCGCCACCAGCACGCCGCCCTTCGCCGTGCCGTCCAGCTTGGTCATCACGAGGCCTGTCACGTCCGCCATCTTGCGGAACTCGCTCGTCTGCGTAACGGCGTTCTGGCCGGTGGTCGCGTCCAGCACGAGCAGCGTGTTGTGCGGCGCCGACGGATCGCGCTTGCGGATCACGCGCACGATCTTGGCCAGCTCCTCCATGAGGTCGGCGCGATTCTGCAGCCGCCCGGCGGTGTCGATCATCAACAGGTCCGCGCCGTCGGCCTCGGCCTTCTCCAGCGCGTCGTAGGCCAGCGAGGCCGGGTCGGTGCCCTGCGCCGCCGCCAGCACGGGCACGCCCGCGCGCTCGCCCCAGACCTTCAACTGCTCCACGGCCGCCGCGCGGAACGTGTCGCCGGCGGCGATCACCACCGACTTGCCCGCCGCCCGGAACTGCGAGGCGAGCTTGCCGATGGTGGTCGTCTTGCCGCTGCCGTTGACGCCGACGACCAGCACGACCTGGGGCCGCTTCGGCATCAGGGGCATGGGCCGGGCCACCGGCTCGACGATGCGCGCGATCTCGGCGGCGAGCAGCGCCTTGATCTCGGGCGTCGACAGCCGCCGCCCCATCCGGCCCTCGGCGATGTTGGCGGCAACGCGAAGCGCGGTGTCCACCCCCATGTCCGAGGCGATCAGCAACTCCTCCAACTGCTCCAGCATCTCGTCGTCGAGGACACGGCGCGGCGCGGCGGGCGTGGCAGCACGCCCCATGAGCCGTCCGAGGAGGCCGGGCTTCGACGGCTCGGGCTCCGGTTCCGGCGCGGGCGCGGGCGTCGGGGGCGTCTCCGGCTGCTGGTCCAGCGGCGGGATGGCGGGGGACGGGATGGGCCGCGGCGCAGGCGCTTGGTCCGCCGCGGACGGCGCGGGCTCCGGCGCGGGCCGCGCCTCGGCGGCGGGGGCGGGCGGTGCGTCCTCCGTCGGCGGGGGCGCCGGGGCCGGCTCGGACCCCGTCTCCGCCCCCTCCTCCACGATGGCGTCCAGCCCCTCCTCCAGCTTCGAGGAGGATCGCGTCAGGCGGTCGCGCAGCTTGCGGAAGAAGGACATCTCGGCTCCCCGTGCCACGTCGCGTGGTCCGGCGCCCGTCCTACCGCCCGGACGGATCACGGGAAACCCCGGTTGACAGACGCGCCCGCGTCGCCACCGTGGAGGGGCGATGCGCCTGCTCCTCGCCCTCCTGCTGCTGCTCGCGGTCCCCGCCGCCGCCGACCCGCCCCCGCGGCTGTGGTGCTCGGCCGAGACCGGCGCGCGGCACTGCATCCGCGCCGACCGCTTCGACGCGGACCTCTGCCGCCAGATCGAGGCGGAGGCGGCGGCCCACGGGATCCCGGCGGACTACTTCGCGCGCCTGCTCTGGCAGGAGTCGCGCTTCCGCCCCCGCGCGGTCTCGCCCGCCTACGCCAAGGGCATCGCGCAGTTCATCGACTCCACCGCCCGCCTGCGCGGCCTCAAGGACCAGTTCAACCCGGCCGAGTCGGTCTTCCGCAGCGCGGAGTACCTCGGCGAGATGACGCGCCGCTACGGCAACCTCGGCCTCGCCGCGGCGGGCTACAACGGGGGCGAGCGCAGGGTGGAACGGTTCATCGCCCGGCAGGGCGGCTTCGCGCGCGAGACGATCGACTACGTGTCGATCATCACCGGCAAGACGGTCCAGGACTGGCGCGACGGCGACCCGAAGCCTGACATGCGCCTGTCCGACGGCCCGTTCGGCTCCGCCTGCCTCGCGCTCGCGGGGCAGCGGCGCCTGCGCCCGCTGGCGCCGCCCGCGCCCCCGCCGGTGGTCTTCGCTCCGTGGGGGGTGCAGGTCGGGTACGGGCACACGCCGCAGCGCGCGCGCGCGTCCTACGCGCTGCTCCTGCCGCAATGCCGCCAGGAGGCCCGGGTCGAGTTCGTCCCCCAGCCCGCGCGCCGCGGCGGGGGACGCGCCTACATCGCGGTCCGCCTCGCGGCGCAGACCCGGCGCGAGGCCGCCCGCCTCTGCCAAGGCATCAGGGCGCGGGGCTGCGGCTGCGCGGTCTACCGCAACCCCTAGGGGCCCGCGCGTCCCGCCGCGCGACGGCGCTCGTCACTTGCCGGACAGCTTGTCCTTCAGGTCGCCGACCCCCTTCTGGACCTTGCCCTCGACCTGGTCGGCCTGCCCCTCGCGCTTCAGGTCGTCGTCACCGGTCAGGTCGCCGGCCGTCTCCTTGACCTTGCCGCCGAGATCCTTGCCCCGGCCCTCGGCCTTGTCCTGCGTGCCATCGGTCATCGCGTCGTCCTCCGGTTGGGTGCATCGGGAACGGGCGGCGCGACCCGCCGGTTCCGCCGCTGTGGAACCCGAGCGCCCCCGCCCCCCTTGAGGCACATGCTCCGATCCGCCGCCCGCGCCGCCCCGCTCCTCCTGCTGCTCGCCTCCGTCCCCGCCGCCGCCCAAGACCTCCGCGTCGCGGTGATCGACGCCCCTCCCTTCGCCCAGACCGGCCCCGAAGGCGCGCGCACCGGCATCGCGGTGGACCTCCTGCGCCTCGCGCTCGACGACCTCGGCCTGTCCGCCACGTTCGAGGACGCGGACGGCACCGCCCCCGCCGCGCTCGCCGACGGCGCGGACATCGTCCTGCCCGTCTCCGCCTCGCCCGACCTCGCCCGCACCGCCGCGCTCACGGTGCCGATCTACACGGCGACCCTCGGCGCGGCCGATGCCGGCGGGGGGCGCATCCTCGCGGTCCTGCAGGGCCTCGCCTCGTGGACGTTCCTGCGCATCGTGCTCGGCGTCTGCGCGCTCCTGCTCGTGGTCGGCGCGGTGGTCTGGCTGCTGGAGCGGCGTCGCAACGACGAGATGTTCCACCCCGACCTCAAGCGCGGCCTCGGCGACGGGTTCTGGTGGGCGGGGGTGACGCTCACGACGATCGGCTACGGCGACAAGGCGCCCGCCACGACGGCGGGGCGCGCGGTGGCGATGCTCTGGATGCTGACCGGCCTCGCCGTGTCCGCGTCGCTCACCGCCGCCGTCGTCTCGATGGCCAGCGGCGGGCAGGCCGCGCTCTCGCTTCCCGGCGATCTCGAAGGCCAGCGCGTCGTGGTCGCCGAGGGTGGCGCGGCCGAAGCCTACGTCCGCCGCGTCGGCCTGCCCTACGAGGCGGTCCCCGACCTCGTCGCCGCGCTCGCCGCCGTGAAGGCGAAGGATGCCGACGTGGCCTTGGGCGGCGCGCCCGCGCTGCGCGCCGCCAGCGACGGCGACCTGCGCATCACCGAGACGCGCCTCGACCCCGTCCTCGTCACCTTCGCCCTGCCGAAGGACAGCGACCTGCGCCAGCCGCTCGACGTCGCGCTCCTGACGCTGATCGCCTCCGGCACAGCGCAGGACGTGGCCCGCCGCTACCTGCCGGACGAATAGGCGCGGCCCACCCCTACACCAAGCGCGACTGCTCCTTCGCCGCCTTCACGAACCCCTCGAACAGCGGATGCGGCGCGAAGGGCTTGGACTTGAGCTCGGGGTGGAACTGCACCCCGATGAACCACGGGTGGTCCGCCCACTCCACGATCTCCGGCAGCTTGCCGTCCGGCGACACCCCCGTGAAGCAGAGCCCCGCGTCCTCAAGCTTGTCACGATACGCGATGTCCACCTCGTAGCGGTGGCGGTGGCGCTCCTCGATGGCGGTCTCGCCATAGACCTCGGCCACCTTCGAGCCGTCCGTCAGATGCGCGTCGTAGGCGCCCAGCCGCATCGTGCCGCCCTTGGCGTCGGTCTTCTTGCGCGTGACCTTGGCGTTGCCCTTCACCCACTCCTTCAGGTGGTAGACCACCGGCGTGAACGCGCGGGGATCGGCGCCCGCGAACTCCTCGGACGCGGCGTCCTTGATCTTCGCCACGTTCCGCGCCGCCTCGATCACCGCCATCTGCATGCCCAGACATATGCCGAGATAGGGGATGCCGCGGGTCCGCGCGAACTCGGCGGCCTTGATCTTCCCCTCGGTCCCCCGCTCCCCGAAGCCGCCGGGCACGAGGATCGCATGGAAGCCCTCCAAGTGCGGCGCGGCATCCTCGCGCTCGAAGATCTCCGAGTCGATCCACTCCGCCCGCACCTTCACCCGGTTGGCGATGCCCCCGTGCGTCAGCGCCTCGGCGATCGATTTATAGGCGTCCTCCAGCTGGGTGTACTTGCCCACCACGGCCACGCGCACGTCGCCGTCGACGTTCTGGATGCGGTCGACCACGTCCTCCCACCGCCCGAGGTTGGGGCGCGGCGCGGGGTTGATCCCGAAGGCGTCCAGCACCGCTTGGTCCAGCCCCTCGGCGTGGTAGGCCAGCGGCGCCTTGTAGATGCTGTCGAGATCCTTGGCCGCGATCACGCTCTCGGGCCGGACGTTGCAGAACAGCGCCAGCTTCTCGCGCTCCTTCGCGGGGATGTCCCCCTCCGAGCGGCACACGAGGATGTCCGGGGCCAGCCCGATGGACCGCAACTCCTTGACCGAGTGCTGCGTGGGCTTCGTCTTCAGCTCGCCCGACGCCTTGATGAACGGCAGCAGCGTGAGGTGCATGAAGATGCACTCGCCCCGCGGGCGCTCCTGCGCGAACTGGCGGATCGCCTCGAAGAAGGGCAGCCCCTCGATGTCGCCCACCGTGCCGCCGATCTCGCAGAGCTGGAAGTCGACCTCGTCGTCCCCGATCCGCAGGAAGTCCTTGATCTCGTCGGTGACGTGCGGGATCACCTGGATCGTCTTGCCGAGGTAGTCGCCTCGCCGCTCCTTCTCCAGCACGTTGGAGTAGATGCGCCCCGACGAGACCGAGTCCGTCCCCCGCGCCGCGACGCCCGTGAACCGCTCGTAGTGGCCGAGGTCGAGATCCGTCTCCGCCCCGTCGTCGGTGACGAACACCTCGCCATGCTCGAACGGGCTCATCGTGCCGGGATCGACGTTGAGGTAGGGGTCCAGCTTGCGCAGCCGCACGGTGTAGCCCCGCGCCTGCAGCAGCGCCCCCAGCGCCGCCGACGCCAAGCCCTTGCCGAGCGACGACACGACGCCGCCGGTGATGAAGATGTATCGTGCCATGGACCCCCGCGGTGGCCGAATCTGCCGTCGGCCTGATCTGCTCACGGGAGTCCATCTTAGGGCCCCGCCGGGGGGTGCCGCAAGGGACGGGCCGCAAGATGTGGCGGTTGCGTCGCGTCAGCCCGCGACGGGTGGGGGCTCGGGCGTCAGGTCCGCGACGTCATCCTCGGGCCCGGCCCGAGGACCTCCTGTCCCCGCGATCGTAGGGTGGGCGAAAGCCCACGCGGTCCGCCGATCGGGACCGTCACGACGCGTGGGCCCTCGCCCACCCTACGCCGTCACTCCGACGGGGTCGGCGGCACCAGCGGCCCGTCGCCCGCCGAGGGCGGCAGCAGCGAGTCCCCCGACGGCACCGGCGGCAGCAGCGCGTCGCCGCCCGCCTCGCCCTCGGGCACCAAGTCCACCACCGACGATCCGGCCCCGTCCGCTGCCGCCACGATGGTCAGCGTGATGGACGTCGCGATGAACGCGATCGCCAGCGCCCACGTCACCTTCGTCATCGGGTTCGCCGCCGGTCGGCCCGTGGCCGCGCCGCCCCCGCCGCCGATTCCGAGGCCGCCGCCCTCGGACCGCTGGAGCAGCACGATGCCGATCAGGCAGACCGCGAGGATCAGGTGGACGACGAGGATCACGTTTTCCATGGGGGCCTTCCGGTCATGGGGCGCGGCCTACCTAGAGACCGCCCCCGACCCCCGCAAGGGCGCGCGGGCCATGCGTGGCCCATCCGCACCTTTCCCCCCGCGCCCCGGCCCGATAAGGCCGCCCCCGGACTCGCGAGAGGGAAGCGGCATGGCGAACGTGGCGGTGATCGGCGCCCAGTGGGGCGACGAGGGCAAGGGCAAGATCGTGGACTGGCTGTCGGCCCGCGCCGACGTGGTCGCGCGCTTCCAAGGCGGCCACAACGCGGGCCACACGCTGGTCATCGACGGCACCGTCTACAAGCTGCACGCCCTGCCCTCGGGTGTGGTGCGTCCCGGCACCCGCTCGGTCATCGGCAACGGCGTGGTGCTGGACCCGTGGCACCTCGTGCAGGAGATCGCGACCCTGCGCGGCCAAGGCGTCGAGATCACGCCCGAGACGCTGACCGTGGCCGAGAACGCCGTCCTCATCCTGCCGCTCCACGGCGAGCTGGACCGCGCGCGCGAGGCCGCCGCCAACCCCGGCACCAAGATCGGCACGACGGGCCGCGGCATCGGCCCCGCCTACGAGGACAAGGTCGGGCGCCGCGCGGTGCGCGTGGCCGACCTCGCCGATCCCGCCACGCTGGAGGCGCGCGTCGACCGCGCCCTCACCCACCACGACGCGCTGCGCCGCGGGCTGGGGATGGAGCCGGTGGACCGCGCCGCGCTGCTCGACGCGCTGAACGGGATCGCCGCCGAGATCCTGCCCTTCGCCGGCCCCGTCTGGAAGGAACTCCGTGACGCCCGCCGCGCGGGCAAGCGCATCCTCTTCGAGGGCGCGCAGGGCGCGCTGCTCGACGTCGACTTCGGCACCTACCCCTTCGTCACGTCGTCCAACGTGATCGCCGGACAGGCCGCCACCGGCACCGGCATGGGGCCGGGCGCGGTGGGCTTCGTGCTGGGCATCGTGAAGGCCTACACCACCCGCGTGGGCGAGGGCCCCTTCCCGACCGAGCTGCACGACGCCGACGGCGAGCGCCTCGGGGTGCAGGGTCACGAGTTCGGCACCACCACGGGGCGCAAGCGCCGCTGCGGCTGGTTCGACGCGGTGCTCGTGCGCCAGACCTGCGCCACCTCGGGCGTCACCGGCATCGCGCTGACCAAGCTCGACGTGCTCGACGGGTTCGAGACGATCCGCATCTGCACGGGCTACGAGCTGGACGGCGAGACCCTCGACCACCTGCCCATCGCCGCCGAGGCGCAGGCCCGCTGCGAGCCCATCTACGAGGAGATGCCCGGCTGGTCCGACTCGACCGCCGGCGCCCGCTCGTGGGCCGACCTGCCCGGCGAGGCGGTCAAGTACGTCCGCCGCATCGAGGAGCTGATCGACTGCCCGGTCTCGATGCTCTCCACCTCGCCCGAGCGCGACGACACGATCCTCGTGACGGACCCCTTCGCGGGCTGATCCGCGCGGCCGGCGGCCCGCGCGGGGCGCGCGCATGTCGCAGGGGGGTTGGGCCGCGGGCCGAACCCGCCTACCTCCCCCGGCATGGCGCTCTCCTACAAGACCCGCAAACGGCTCTCCTTCCTGATCCTGCTCGTCGGGCTCCCGGTCTACGTGCTCGTGGCCGTCGCCGTCGTGAACCTGTTCGACCGGCCGCCGATCTGGCTGGAACTGGCCGTCTACGTCGCGCTCGGCATCGCGTGGGCGCTGCCGTTCAAGGCGGTGTTCAAGGGCATCGGGCGCGCGGACCCCGACGCGCCGCCGGAGGAGTAGCCCGCCCCGCGCGGCCCGCCGCCGCGTCGCGGACGGGCATTCGGACGGAGGCGAGGGCCGTCCGGCGGCCCGCCACGGCCGCCCCGCCCTAGCGCCGTCCCGCGCGAAAGGGGCGCGCCACCGGGATGGCGCGCCCTTCCGGGTCATCGGGACCTGTCCGAAAAGGGGCGGAGGACCGGGGTGCGATCCCCCGCCGAAGTGTCGGAACGAGCGTCCAGATGGACCTCGGGGCCCCGCCCGCGCCGGGGCGCGGACGGGGCGATGCTCGGCTCAGCCGGCCATGCGCTCCGCGTCCTCCACGTAGCGGGAGTCCTCGGCGGCGGCGAACACGCCCCGCCCGACCTTGCGGATGCGCCCGTCGCGGAGGAGCTGCCCGAAGGAGCGCAGCCCGTCCTCGCGCGAGAAGTCGTCATGCGCCTCCGACGCGATGTGCAGCAGGCGCGGCCGCGAGAAGGTGTCCTGCTTCATCACGCTCGACGCGTAGACCGCGGCGGCTTCCAGCACCTCGGACAGCCCGCGGGCGCCCACCTCCTCGGCGAAGGTCTCGAAGTCGGGGGCGTCGGCGGCACGCTGCGGCGCGGCATCGGCCTCCGCCTCCGGCGCGACCTCGGCGAGCGCGCGGCGGACGCGGCGGGGGGCGGCGGGGGCCTTCGGCTCCGGCGCGGGGGCGGGCTCGACGGCCTCGACCGGCGCGGGGGCGGCCTTCGGCTCGGACCGCATCGGCAGGGCGCCGACGAAGGCCCGGCGGGGCGAGGGGCGGCGGGGCGCCTCGGCGTCGGCCTCGGGTGCCGCATCGGCCTCCGCGGCAGGCTCGAAGGCCACCACGTCGGCGGCGGGCGCCTCGGCCTCGGCGGTCGCGGCCACGTCGTCGGCCCGGTCCTCGGACGCGTCCGCGGCCTCCGCCTCGTCCTCCGCGGGATCCACCCGCTGCTCGGAGGCGAGTACGAGCGGCGCGGCCTCGGCGGGACGGCGCGGGCGGCGGGCCCGGACGCTCTCGGCGAGATCCTCGCGGTAGGGCTCGGGATCCTCCGTGCCCGGCGAGGGCAGCGTGGCGTCGGCGCGGCGCGCGGCCACGGCGGCCTTGAGATGCGAGATGTTGGCGTGGCGGCGCGACGTCTCCTCGCCGGAGAACTGGTCGTCGGTCGCGTCGAAGAGGCGCGCGCTGTCCTCGTCGGCCTGCAGCTCCGACATCAGGCGGCGGCGCTCCGAGCGCGCCGCGCGGGCCTCGGCCTCGTCGGCGGCGGGCGCCTCGACGGCGGGCGCCGCGTCGCGGGACGCGGCCTCGGCGGCGCGGTGCGCCTCGTCGGCGCGCAGGAGGTCGGACAGCGCGGCGATCGTGTCGGCCACGCCGTCATCCTCGTCCTCCGCCCCGGCGGTCGCCCCGGGGGCCTCGACGGGCGCCTCGACGGGGGCCGCGTCGAGCGTCGCGGTCGGCGCGGCCGGGTCGGCGGCGGGCGCGGGGCCGGACGCGTCACGGGTCAGCTCCGCCTCGATGGCGGCGAGTTCGGCCATCAGGTCGTCCTCGTCCTGCGCGGGCAGGGTCGAGGCCGTGTCCGCCCCGGCGTCGTCGGCCTCGGCCAGCGCGGCCACCTCGGCGGCCTCCGGCGCGTCCTCGACGGGGGCCTCGACGGCCGGGGCGACCGCGGCGGCGGGCGGCGCCGTGCGCAGGCGGCGGACGCGGATGCTGGGCCGCGGGCGCGGCGCGGGCGCCTCGGCGGCCACCGGCGCCGCGGCGGGCGCCTCGGTCGGCTCCGGGCCGTCGATCGCGATGGCCGCGAGGTCCTGGGCGTCCTCGTCGGCATCGATCACGTCGGCGTCGGCGGCGGCGGCGTCGCGCAGCCGGGCGAGCCGGTCCTCCTCCGGCGCGTCATCCGCGTCGGGCTCGGCGAAGGCGGCGGCGATGTCCCCCGCGAGGCGATCCTCCGGGTCCGCGGATCCGTCCGCATCGGTGATCTCCTCCGCATCGCCGGCCCCGTCCGCATCGGCGGACGCATCGGCATCGGCGGGCGCGTCGGCATCGGCGGGCGCGTCGGCGCGCTCCGCGGCGATCTCCTCGGACGCCTCCCCAACCGGGGCCTCGGCAACCTCCTCCACCGGCTCGGCGGCGGGCGCGGCCTCCTCGTCGGCCTCCGCGCTCGCGTCGGAGGCGGCCTCCTCGACCTCGGCCTCGCGCGTCTCCGCCCCGGAGACCTCGGCCTCCGCCTCGGGCGCCGCGGCGGCGACCTCGTCCACGAGGGTGTCGGTCCCTGCGTCGCCCGCGGCGGGCGCCTCGGCCTCGACGGCCTCCTCGACGGCGGCGGCCCCGTCGATGGCGTCGGCGGCGTCGGCCGCGTCGGCCTGGCGCAGGGTCAGTTGCCCGCCCTCGGCCTCGACCGAGTCGACGGGGCCGCGCGCGTTCGTCTCGGCGATGCGGCGGAGCATGGCGATGTCGGGCTGCGGCGGCTCCGCGCCGAAGTAGCGGTCCCGCTCGGACAGGTCGCGGAAGTACTCGCTGATCTCCCGCATGGTGGAGAACGGGTCGTCGAAGCCCTCCAGCGTGCAGGAGAACGTGCCGTAGCTGACGGTGAGGATCGTGTTCTTCGGACCCATTTTCTGCCCCTCCGTAGGGATTCGTTGACCAAACTTCCCGGACAACAGACAACGCGATTCCATCCACACCGTGCCCGCATCGGGACCATTCCGGGAAGGCGAGGGCGGAATGCTGCCAGATTCCGAACCCGCATCCCAGCATTCGGCCCGCGCCGCCGACGGGTCGGCGGTGACGCTGCTCGGCGCCGGTCCTTCTGACCCGAAGGTTCTTTCCATCGCCTTAACCCGCGCGCCCCGCCTCGTGGCGGTGGACGGGGGCGCGGACGTGGCGCGGGCGCGGCGGCTGCGCCCGGAGCGGGTGGTGGGCGATCTCGACTCGATCTCGGCGGCCGCGCGCGCGGCCTTCGCGGACCGGATGGAGCACGTGGCCGAGCAGGACACCACCGACCTCCAGAAGGCGCTGCGGACCACCGGGGCGCGGGTGCTGCTGGGGGTGGGCTTCCTCGGGGGGCGGTTCGACCACGCCCTCGCCGCGCTGTCCGCCCTCGCGGGCGAGGCGCGTCCGGTCGTGCTCCTGTCGGCGGAGGACTGCGTCTGCCTCGCCCCCCCTGCCCTGTCGCTGGAGGTCCCGCCCGGGACGCGCGTCTCGCTCTGGCCCCTGGGCCCGGCGGCGGGGACGTCCGAGGGGCTGCGCTGGCCGCTGGACGGGCTGACGCTGCGGCCCGAGGGGCCGGTGGGGACGTCGAACGCGGCGACCGGCCCCGTGCGCCTGCGGCTGGAGGGCGGGCCGGTCGCGCTGCTCCTGCCGCTGGAGGCGCTGGACGCGCTTCTGGCCGGGCTCGGCCATCCGCTTCCCCTCGGCCCGGCGCGGGGCTAGGAGGCCGCCGACCCCGCCGGGAGAGCCGCCATGTCCAGCCCGTCCAAGCCCAACCCCATCGACCGCGCCAAGTACGTCGCCGCGCTGCAGGCGGTGGAGCACGTGGAGGACGGGATGCGCGTCGGCCTCGGGACCGGCTCGACGGCGGCGTGGATGGTGCGCGCGCTGGGCGATCTCGTGCGCGACGGCCTGAAGGTGGTCGGCGTCCCGACCTCCGCGCGGACCGCCGCGCTGGCCGAGGCGGCGGGCATCCCCTTGGCGACGCTGGACGACGCGCGCTGGCTCGACCTGACGATCGACGGGGCGGACGAGTTCGACGACCGGCTCGACCTCGTGAAGGGCGGGGGCGGCGCGCTCCTGCGCGAGAAGATCGTGGCGACGGCGTCCGACAAGCTCGTGATCGTCGCGGACGCCTCCAAGCGGGTCGAGACGCTGGGCGCCTTCCCCCTGCCCGTCGAGGTGGTCCCCTTCGGCTGGCGCACGACCGAGGCGCTCATCGACGAGTTCCTCGTCGGCATGGACGTGGACCGCCGCGACATCGCCCTGCGGCAGGGCCGCGACGGGCCGTTCGAGACCGAGCAGGGGAACCTGATCCTCGACCTGCATCTCGGGCGGATCGGGGCCCCGAAGCAGCTGGCCCTCGCGCTCAACCAGATCCCCGGCGTGGTGGAGACGGGGCTGTTCCTCGACCTCGCGGACGTGGTCGTCGCCGGCTCGGCGGACGGGACGGTGGAGATCCGCGACATCGCCACCGGGGGGGTCCGGCGCGCGCGCGTGGACGACGGGGACGGCGGGAACCTCTTCGCCGACTAGGCCCGCGCGCGGGGGCCGCCCGTCCCCGGCCGCGCGGGGCGCCATCTTGCCGCACCCGCACGGGACGGGCTACGCGCGTTGGACGCGACCCGACCCCGGACAGGAGCTAACGGCATGGCCTTCGACTACGACCTCTTCGTCATCGGGGGCGGCTCCGGCGGGGTGCGCGCCGCGCGGCTGACCGCGCAGGACGGGCACAAGGTGGCCTTGGCCGAGGAGAGCCGCATGGGCGGCACCTGCGTGATCCGCGGCTGCGTGCCCAAGAAGCTCATGGTCTACGCCTCCGAGTACAAGGAGAGCGCGGAGCTGGCGCAGAGCTACGGCTGGGACTTCGACCTCGGGCCGTTCGACTGGCCGAAGTTCCAGCAGCACCTCGAGTCGGAGCTCGGGCGGCTCGAGAACGCCTACGAGACCAACGCCGAGAAGGCGGGGGTCACGATCTACAAGTCGCGCGCCGTGCTGAAGGACGCGCACACGATCGAGCTGGCCGACGGGCAGACCTTCACGTCCAAGCACATCCTCGTCGCGGTGGGCGGGCACCCGAACGTGCCGGGGCTGGAGAACGCCGACCTCGGCATGGTCTCGGACGACGTGTTCACGATGAGGGAGATGCCCAAGAAGCTGATGATCGTGGGCGGCGGCTACATCGGCTGCGAGTTCGCGGGCATCTTCAACGGCCTAGGCACCGAGGTGTCGATGTTCATCCGCAAGGCGCAGATCCTGCGCGGCTTCGACGACGAGGCGCGGGGCCACGTGGCGGACTGCATGAAGATGCGCGGCGTGACGATCCACACCGGCTGCTCCCCCACGGAGATGGAGAAGCGGAACGGGCGCATCTGGGTGAAGGGCTCGTCGGGCCACGAGGAGGAGTTCGACGCGGTGCTCTGGGCCACGGGGCGCAACCCCTCGACCAAGGGGCTCGGGCTGGAGGAGGTGGGCGTCAGGCTCGACCGCGGCGGCGCCATCGAGGTGGACGACCACTTCCAGACCGCCGTGCCCTCGATCTACGCGCTGGGCGACTGCATCGGGCGGGTCGAGCTGACCCCCGTCGCGATCCGCGAGGCGGTGGCCTTCCACAAGACCGTGTTCGGCGGCGAGCCCACCAAGATGGACTACGACCTGATCCCCTCCGCCACCTTCACCCAGCCCGAGATGGGCACGGTGGGCATGACCGAGGAGCAGGCCGAGGAGCGCGGCCCCACCCTCGTCTACGCGACCGCGTTCCGGCCCATGCAGATGGCCTTCGCCGGCGGCGAGGAGCGGGTGCTCTTCAAGATGCTCGTCGACAAGGAGACCCGGAAGGTGCTGGGCGTCACCATCGTCGGGCCGCACGCCGCCGAGATGATCCAGATGGCCGCCGTGGCGGTGAAGATGGGCGCCACCAAGGAGGACTTCGACGCCACCGTCGCCCTGCACCCGACGATGGCCGAGGAGATGGTGACCATGAAGGAGCCGGTGCGGACGCTCGACTGAGCCCCGCCGCGACGCTTCGACCTCGGCCTCGGGGGCGGGTTCGCCTTGAAGTCGAGGGCCTTTGGCAACATCTGTGCCAGGGACCAATCAACGAATGACACCGAAGGACGGCTGATGGCTGGAAACGGCGGCCCCTGGGGGGGCGGTGGCGGATCGGGGTCCGGCGGCGGCGGCGGCGAGCCGCCCCGCGGACCGGGACGACCGAACGGGGGGCGCCCGCCGGGGCGCAGGCCCCAGCAGGGCAACATTCCCGAGATCGACGACCTGATGAAGAAGGGGCAGGAGCAGCTGCGCGTCCTCATGGGCGGGCGCGGCGGCGGGCGCCCCACGGGTCCGAACGGCGGGGGCGGCGGCGGCTTCGAACTGAACCGCGTGACCATCGGCATCGCGGCGCTGGTCGCCGTGGCGCTGTGGCTGTTCGCGTCCTTCTACACCGTCCGCCCGGAGGAGCGCTCGGTCGAGCTGTTCCTCGGCGAGTTCTCGGGCGTCGGCGATCCCGGCCTCAACTTCGCGCCGTGGCCCGTCGTCACCCGCGAGGTGATCCCGGTCACGACGGAGCGCACGGTCGCCATCGGCGTGAACCGCGGCGACCGCGGCGAGCAGGGCCTGATGCTGACCGGCGACGAGAACGTGGTCGACATCGACTTCGAGGTGGTCTGGAACGTCATCGACCCGGCCGAATTCCTGTTCAACCTGCGCGACCCGGACGCCACCATGCGCGCCGTGGCCGAGTCGGCCATGCGCGAGATCGTGGCCCAGTCGCAGCTGGCGCCGATCCTCAACCGGGACCGGGGCATCATCGCCGACCGGCTGGAGGAGCTGATCCAGTCGACGCTCGACAGCTACGACTCGGGCATCAACATCGTCCGCGTGAACTTCGACCGCGCCGACCCGCCCCGCGAGGTGATCGACGCCTTCCGCGAGGTGCAGGCCGCCGAGCAGCAGCGCGACCGCCTGCAGTCCGAGGCCGACGCCTACGCCAACCGCGTCCTCGCGGGCGCCCGAGGCGAGGCGGCCCAGGTGCTGGAGGAGGCCGAGGCCTACCGCGCCCAGGTCGTCAACGAGGCGCAGGGTGAGGCGAGCCGCTTCACCGCCGTGCTGGGCGAGTACGCGCAGGCCCCCGAGGTCACGCGCCGCCGCCTCTACCTCGAGACCATGGAGCAGGTGCTGGGCGACGTGAACATGATCATCCTCGACGGCGACGCCGTCGGCGGCGGCACGGGCGGCGGCCAAGGGGTGGTCCCGTACCTCCCGCTCGACCAGCTGCAGCGCAACCGCGCCACGGAAGGGACCAACTGATGAAGCGTTCCGTCTGGCTCTTGCCGATCCTCGCCCTCGTGCTGATCGGCCTGTTCTCCTCGCTCTACGTCGTCGACGAGCGGCAGAAGGCGCTCGTCCTCCAGTTCGGCCGCGTGGTCGACGTCAAGGAGGAGCCGGGCCTCGCGGTGAAGCTGCCGCTGGTCCAGAACGTCGTCTACTACGACGACCGGATCCTGTCGCGCGACGTCGAGGCCATCGAGGTCACGCCGTCGGACGACCGGCGCCTCGTGGTGGACGCCTTCGCACGCTACCGCATCGTCGACGTGGTCCAGTTCCGGAACGCCGTCGGCGCCGGGGGCGTGCAGGCCGCCGACCAGCGGCTCGACCGCATCCTGACCGCCGAGATGCGGGAGGTGCTGGGCTCGGTCTCGTCCAACGACATCCTGTCGGAGGACCGCGCCGCGCTGATGAACCGCATCGCGGGCGGGGCGCGCGACGAGGCGGCGAGCCTCGGGCTGCAGATCATCGACGTGCGCCTCAAGCGCACCGACCTGCCGCCGCAGAACCTCGACGCGACCTTCGCCCGGATGCGGGCCGAGCGGGAGCGCGAGGCCGCCGACGAGATCGCGCGCGGCGAGGAGGCCGCGCAGCGCATCCGGGCGCAGGCCGACCGGACCGTGGTGGAGCTGACCTCCGAGGCGCGGCGCGAGGGCGAGATCGCCCGAGGCGAGGCCGACGCCAACCGCAACGCCATCTTCGCGGAGGCGTTCACGGCGGACCCGGAGTTCTTCGAGTTCTACCGCTCGCTGACGGCCTACCAGCGGGCCCTCCGGGGGGACAACTCGACCCTCGTGCTGTCGCCGGACTCGGAGTTCTTCGACTATCTCCGGAACGACGGCTCGGACGCGCGGGCGGGCGCGGCGCCGACCCTGCCGGCGGCGTCCGCCGCCGGGACGCGGGACGACGCCGCCGCCGCGCCGGAGGCCCCGTCCGCCCCCGAGGCGTCGGAGACCGAAGTGCTCGAGGCCGAGGCGCCGGAGACCGAGGCCCCGGACCCGGAGGCCACCACCACGACGGTCCCGATCGTCACCGGGAACTGAGGGCTGCGGCCCCCACCGTCACGGCCCCGGCGTCCCGCGCCGGGGCCGTTTTGCGTCCGGCCCGCGCGGAACGTCGAATCCGTCCTTTCCGGAACGGGCGGCGCGCGGGGGACGTTGCCCTCCCATGACCCGCGCCGCGTCCGCCATCCCGCCCCGCACCAAGGGCGCGCCGCCCCTGGAGGGGGCGCAGGTCGAGGCCGTGCGCGGCGGCGACGCGCCGCTGCCGACGGACGCGGAGGAGCTGGCCTACCGCCTCCGCCAGCAGCAGGTTCTCTCGACCTTCGCGCTCGAGGCGCTGCGCGCCGGCACGCTCGACGAGCTCTACCGCGCCGCCGTGGCGCGCGTGGCCGAGGGGCTGGACGTCTCGCTGGCCAAGTACCTCCGCCACCGGGCGGAGGAGGGCGACCTCGTGCTCGAGGCGGGCGTCGGCTGGCACGCGGGCGTGGTGGGCGCGACCGTGATGGCCTGCGACGAGGGCAGCCCCGCGGGCTACGCCTACCGGACCGAGCGTCCCGTGCTGTCGAACCATCTCGACGCCGAGGACCGGTTCCGCACGCCCGCGCTGCTGCTCGACCACGGCGTCACCCGCGCGCTGAACGTCCCGGTCGTCGACGGGAGCACGCCCTACGGCGTCCTCGAGGCGGACGCGCGCGATCCGGGACGCTTCACCGAGGCCGACCTCGGCTTCCTCCAAGGCCTGGCCAACGTGCTGTCCACCGGCATCGCCCGCCTCGGCGAGCGCGCGGCGGCCGAGGCGGCCCGCGAGCGCGAGACCTTGCTCGCCGCCGAGCTGCGGCACCGCATCCGCAACCTCCTCACCCTCGCCCGCTCCACCGTGCGCCTCTCGGTGCAGGAGGCCGCGGAGACCGGCGCCAATCCCGGCGACCTGATCGCGGGCCGGATCGACGCGCTCTCGGCCGCGACGGAGACCGGGCTGCCCGTGCCCGGCTCCCCGATCTGCGCGGGCGACTTCGGCGAGCCGGTCGATCCCGTCGCGCTGACGCTGCGGATCCTCGCGCCCTACGCGGCCGCGACGGCCCGCGGCGAGGAGGCCCTGCCCCGGCTCGACCGCGGCGAGGCGACGCCCTTGGCGCTGCTGCTGCACGAGCTCGCGACCAACGCGCTCAAGCACGGCGCGCTGTCCCGGCCCGGCGGCCGGGTTGAGGCCGTGTGGTCCTCGACGCCCCAGGTGCTGCGGCTCGACTGGGCCGAGACCGGCGGCCCCCTGCCCGCCAGCGGCGACGAGGGGGTCAGCGGGCACGGCTTCGGCCAGACCATGGTCGATCGCGCCGCGCGCTCGCTCGGCGCATGGGTGCGCCGCGACTGGGGGCCGGAGGGCCTCGTCCTGCGGCTGGAGCTGCCGCGCCCGCCCGCCACGACGGGCACCACCTGACCCCCGCCCTTCCCGTCGGCGGGAATCGGCCCTACCTTCTGCGCCGAGGCGCGTCTCACACCCATGTGAACCCCCCCTCCGTTGTCTGCGCCGCACCTGCGGCGGATATGCAACGCGTGCGGACGGACACGGATGGGGCCTCGGGGCGACCGGGGGTCGAACCATCGGGCGGGCCGCGCAGGGAACCGAGGAGGGGACACCCCGTGAGACAGATGATCGCCGTGCCGACCCAGACCTGGCGCGCCGCGTGGACCGCGCTGGCCGCGCTCGCGCTGCTGCTGGTGCAGGCCGGGTCGGCCGCCGCGCAGCGCGCGCCCGACACCTTCGCCGACCTCGTCGACCAAGTGGCCGACGCCGTCGTCAACATCACCACCAGCCAGTCCGTGACCGCCGCCGGGCGCGGCCCGAACCAAGGCTCGCCGCTCGAGGACTTCTTCGAGGAGTTCCGCCGCCGCGGCCCCGATGGCGGGCCGGAGCGTCCGGACCGCCGCCGCGGCAGCGCGCTCGGCTCGGGCTTCGTCATCTCGGACGACGGCTACATCGTCACCAACAACCACGTCATCGAGTCCGCCGACGAGATCCTGATCGAGTTCTACGACGGCAAGGAGCTCGAGGCCGAGGTCATCGGCACCGACCCCAACACCGACATCGCGGTGCTCAAGGTCGAGTTCGACGGCGAGCTGGCCCACGTGCCGTTCGGCGACTCGGACGCCATGCGCACCGGCGACTGGGTCATGGCGATGGGCAACCCGCTCGGCCAAGGCTTCTCGGTCTCGGCGGGCATCGTCTCGGCGCGCGAGCGCGAGCTCTCGGGCGCCTACGACGACTACATCCAGACCGACGCGGCCATCAACCGCGGCAACTCCGGCGGCCCGCTGTTCAACATGGACGGCGAGGTGATCGGCGTGAACACGGCGATCCTGTCGCCCAACGGCGGCTCCATCGGCCTCGGCTTCGCGATGTCGTCCAACGTCGTCACCCGCGTCGTCGATCAGCTGCAGGAGTTCGGCGAGACCCGGCGCGGCTGGCTCGGCGTCCGCATCCAGGACGTCGATCCGGAACTCGCCGAGGCGCTCGGGCTGGAGGAGGCGCGCGGCGCGCTCGTGACCGACGTGCCGGACGGCCCGGCGCTCGAGGCCGGCATCGAGGCGCGGGACGTGATCCTGACCTTCGACGGCACCGAGATCGAGGACACCCGGCAACTGGTCCGCACCGTGGGCAACTCGCCCGTGGACGTGGCCGTGGACGTCGAGGTGTTCCGCGACGGCGCGGTGCAGACCTTGGCCGTGACGCTCGGCCGCCGCGAGGACGCGGAGCGCGCGGTCCCGGCCTCGGTCACCACCGAGGAGCCCGGCGAGGCCCAGATGATGGGCCTCACCGTCTCGACGCTGACGGACGAGCTGCGCGAGCAGCTCGGCCTCGACGCCGACGCCGAGGGGCTGGTCGTGTCGGACATCGACCCGGACTCGGACGCCTACGCCAAGGGGCTGCGGGCGGGCGACCTGATCGAGGAGGCGGGGCAGGTCCGCGTCTCGACGATCGGCGAGCTGGAGACCCGGATCGAGGAGGCGCGCGAGGCGGGGCAGAAGTCCTTCCTCCTGCTGATCCGCCGGGGCGCCGACCCGCGCTTCGTGGCGCTCGCGCTGGACGACGCGGAGATGGAGGGCGTCTCCGAGTGAGGCCAGGACATCCCGGAAGGCGGACGGGCACCCCTCGGGGTGCCCGTCCTCGTTCGGGAGGAGGGATCGCCCCGCCGGGGCCGGGCGGGGCGCCCGGCGGGACGGTGCGCCGTCCGCTGGTGGCACCGGCGTCGCGCGCGGGCCCAGCCCTGCCCGCGAAAGGTTAACGGAAGGTTAGCGCCCGCCGGACAGCCAGACGAACGCCGTCAGCCCGCCGAGCAGGACCGGCTGATGGATCAGGTAGACGAGCAGCGAGTGCCGTCCGGGCCACGCGAGGACGCGCACGAGCCGCGTCTCCGGCGTCAGCCGGCCCAGCGCGGGCCATGCGCGGTCGAGCGCCTTCGCCCCCGCGAGGCCGAGCAGCAGCGGCCCGGCCCACGGCAGGATCGGCTCGTAGTCCATCATCCGCGGCACCAGCGCCTGGGGCATCAGGCCGGTGACGAGGCCCGCCGCGCCGTCGAGCGGGACCGCGTCGCGCAGCGGCTCCCGCAGCGCGAGCGCCGCCGCCCCGAGGCCGCCCGTCACCGCCCAAGGCAGCCGCAGGCACGCGAGGCCGATCACGCTGCACGCCGCGATGGAATGGAGGATGCCGAACCGCACCCAGTCGTCCGGCATCGCCGCGTAGGTCGCGCCCGAGACCAAGGCCGCCGCCGCGACGAGCTGCCCGAGCCGCCACAGGACGCCCCTCCAACGGATGCCCCGCGCATGCGCGAGCCAGAGCGAGAGGCCCGCGAGCAGCAGGAACGAGCCCGCGATCCCCTTGGCCCACGGGAGGTACCACGCCCCCCATCCCTGCGGCCGCAGGCCCAGCAGCCACAGGTCGAACATGAAGTGGAAGGCGATCATGTTCGCCAAGGCCAGCGTCCGCGCGAGGTCGACCGCGGCCACGCGGCCCGGCCCGGCGCCCTGCGCCGCGGTCACGCCGCGCCGCGCCCCACGGCGAGCAGCCCCAGCTCGACCGCCGCGCGGTTCGAGATGATGCCGCTGTCGATGCCCAAGGGCGCTTGGAACGCCTGCACGGCGTCGGCGGTGGCCGCGTCGTAGACCCCGTCCACCGCGCCGCCGTACAGGCCCCGCGCGGCCAAGGCCCGCTGGACCGAGGCGACGAAGGCCGCGTCGCCCCGCGCCGCGCAGGGCGTCTCGAACCACGACAGGCGGCGGGGCGAGACCTCGCGCGTGACGACCTCCTCGCGGAACACGGCGAGCTGGGTGACGACGCCGTCCGCGTCGCGCACCTCCGGCGAGACGACCTCCTGCACGGTGACGGTCTCGAACACCGCGCCCTCGACCAGCCGGGAGTAGCACGCGTCGGGGCGCGCGTCGGCCGGCCCCTCGCCCACGAGCACCTCGTCGCGGGTCACGTCCCCCGCGACGCAGCCCGCCACCAGCGGGGCGATGATCCAGATGGCGCGCATGGGGTCCCCCGTCCGTCGGGCGCGACCCTAGACCGCCGCCGCGCGGACGAAAACGTGTTTGCGGGCGGGGAGGGCGGGCGCTACCTCTTCCGCCGATCCACCGGAGGGCCTGATGCCGAAGATCACCTATATCGAGCATGGCGGCAAAGAGCATGTCGTCGACGTCCCGGTCGGGCTGACCGTGATGGAGGGCGCGCGCGACAACGACGTGCCGGGCATCGAGGCCGATTGCGGCGGCGCCTGCGCCTGCTCGACCTGCCACGTCTACGTGGACCCGGCCTGGGTCGAGAAGCTGCCCGCCAAGGACCCGATGGAGGAGGACATGCTCGACTTCGCCTACGAGCCCGACCCCGCCCGGTCCCGCCTGACCTGCCAGCTCAAGGTCACCGACGCGCTGGACGGCCTCGTGGTGCAGATGCCGGAGAAGCAGATTTGATCCGCTGGGCGGCGGCGGTGGCCCTGCTCGCCGCGCCCGCCGCCGCCGAGATCGTCTCCGCCCGCTACGCCGAGCCGACGGCGCGCTACGCGCATCTCGTGCTGGGCCGCGACCACAACTTCGCCGCCTTGGAGGTCGCCCTCGCCGACGGCACGCGGCGGGCGCTGCGCCACCCCGAGATGGTCTTCGAGGACACCGCGCCCCGCGTGGCCGAGGTCGACGGCCGCCCCGGCCCGGAGGTCGTCGTCGTCGAGAGCGACCCCCGCCGGGGCGCGCGGGTCGCCGTCTACGGGCTGCGGGACGGGGCGCTCGCCCGGATCGGGGCGACGCCGTTCGTCGGCCGGGCGAACCGCTGGTATGCGGTGGCGGACGTCTCCGACCTCGACGGGGACGGCGCGGTCGAGGTGTCCTTCGTCGACCGCCCGCACCTCGCCAAGACCTTGCGGACGTGGCGCTGGACGGGCGGCGGGCTGGCCGAGGTGGCGGCCCTGCCCGGCGTCACGAACCACCGCATCGGCGACCCGGGCATCCCCGGCGGGCGGCGCGACTGCGGCGCCGGGCCGGAGATCGTCCTCGCCGACGCCGACTGGTCGGGCCTCGTGGCGGTGCGGCTGAGCGGCGACCGCCTGACGGCGCGGCCCCTCGGCGGGCCGGCCACGGCCGCGAATTTCGATAACGCCTTGGGGTGCAACGCAGTGTCGCCATGACGCGGCCCGATTCGCGGTGTATCTGCCCGCCACGGACAGGGGGGATGCGACGATGAAGGACGGTCTGACGCCATACGTGCTGGCTCTCGGGCTCTCGGTGGGCCTCTTGGCCGCCGGCGTGCTGGCCGAGGGGCCGTGGCGCTGGGCGTCGTGGCTCTGGATGGCGTGGGTCGTGGCCGCGCTCGACCACTTCATGCAGCGTCCCGGCGCGCAGCCGACGGGCCGCGTCGCGCGCTACCTGCCCGCCGCGCTGGGCCTGCTGCACTTCCCGCTGCTGGCCGGCGCGGTGTGGTCCATCGCCCAAGGCGGCTGGTGGCTCACGGTCGCGGTGTTCGTGCTCGCCTCCGGCCTGTTCTTCGGCCAGATCATGAACTCCACCGCCCACGAGCTGATCCACGCCCGCACCCGCTGGGAGCGCGCGATCGGACGCTGGATCTACGTGACCCTGCTCTACGGCCACCAGACGACGGCCCATCCGCTGATCCACCACGTCCACGCCGCGACCCCGCTCGACACGAACACGTCGCGCTACGACGAATCGTGGTGGCGGTTCTCGATCCGCGCGTGGCGCGACAGCTTCCGCCGCGGCCTCGCGCTCGAGAAGCGGCGCCGGGTCCAGCGCGGCGACGCCCCGTGGTCCGTCCGCAACCCCTACTGGCAGTACATCCTCGGCCCCTTCGCCTGCATGGCGCTGGCCTACGGCACCCTTGGCCCGGCGGGCCTCGCGGCCTACCTCGCGGTCGGATCGATGGCCTCGCTGCTCCTGCTGATGACGGACTACGTGCTGCACTACGGCCTCCGCCGCCGCCGCCGCGGCGACCGCTGGGAGCCGGTGGGGCCGAAGCACTCGTGGAACGCCCCGCACGAGATCAGCGGCCTGCTGACCCTGCAGGGCGCGCGGCACTCCGACCACCACGCGAACCCCCAGCGCCCCTACAACGAGCTCGAGCTCGATGCCGGATCCATGCCGATGCTGCCCTACGCGCTGCCCGTGATGGTGACGCTGGCCTTCTGGCCGTGGTATTGGCGACGCATGATGAACCCCCGCGTCCACGCCGTCCAAGGCCGCCACCGGGACGAGGACGTCTCCGTGCCCCCGCGCTTCACGGACGCGGTGGACGGGGTGGCGGCGTGATCCGCGCGGGCCTCGCGCTCGCCCTCTGCGCGGCGCCCGCATGGGCCGAGCGCCCCGTCTCCCCCGCCGAGTTCGAGCAGATGGTCACCGGCCGCACGCTCCATTTCGACCGATA
Organism: Jannaschia sp. Os4; assembly: GCF_016820245.1. Classification (GTDB taxonomy): domain Bacteria; phylum Pseudomonadota; class Alphaproteobacteria; order Rhodobacterales; family Rhodobacteraceae; genus Jannaschia. Next base: position 162,982 of record NZ_JAFCAR010000001.1, read on the forward strand.
CGGCGCCCCCTTCGGCTCCGAGCAGTACTTCGACGACAAGCGCGTCATCTGGGCCTTCGAGGACGGCCAGTGCCAGCGCGGCATCTGGTTCGAGAACGCGGGCGGCGACATCTGCTTCGTCTACGACGGCGATCCGACGCCGCAATGCTGGTCGTTCCTCGAGATGCCCGGCGGCGCGTTCCACGCGCGCGCGAACGGGGCCGAGCCGGCGGACGACCTCGTGACCCGCGAGACCGTGGACGAGGACCTCGACTGCCCCCTGCCCGACCTCGGTGTCTGACCTCGCCCGCTTCCACGCCGCCCAGGAGGGCGCGTGGGAGACCGCGCTCGCGGAACTGGAGGCCGGGCGCAAGCGCACCCACTGGATGTGGTTCGTGTTCCCGCAACTGCGCGGGCTGGGCCGCTCGGACATGGCATGGCGCTACGGGATCGACGGCGCGGACGAGGCGCGCGCCTACCTCGCCGACCCGGTCCTGCGCGACCGTCTGGCGCGCGGGGCGACTGCGCTGCTGCGCCATGCGGATGGCGACCTCGACGCGATCCTCGGCACCGTCGACGCGCTCAAGCTGCGCTCGTCCATGACCCTGTTCGAGACGGTGGACCCCGACGGCCCGTGGGGCGCGGTGCTCGCCGCCTTCGGCGGCGCCCGCTGTTCCCATACGCAGGACCGCTTGGCCTAGAGCAGCGACCCCTGCTCCGGCGGCGCGTCCTTCGGCCTCGCCGACCGCTTGGCGCCGCCCCCGGCGGGCACCTCCCCGTCCGCGAACTGCAAGGTCAGCGCGCCCGCCGCGCGCGCCGCCTCGGCCGTCGTCACGACCGCCCGGCCCGACCGCACCACGGCGAAGCCCCGCTCCAAGGTCCGCTGGAAGCCCAGCGATTCCCGCAGCCGGTCCGCCGCCTCCAGCCGCGCCCGCAGCGCGCGGGTCTCGGACCCCGCCACCGCGACCAAGCGACGGACCCGCCCCTCAAGCCGCTCGCGGTCGCGCGCGCCCTGCCGCGCCAGCGCCGCGGGGGTCAGCCGGGCCGCCGCCGCGTCCAGCCGCCGCCGCTCGACGCGCCCCGCCAGCCGCGCCGCGCGCGCCAGCCCCGCCGTCCCGTCCCGCAACCTCGATCGCGCCCCCGACAGCGCCAAGCGCGCTGGCGGCAGCGCGGCGCGGTCCAGCCGCCGCCGCCCCTCGGCCACGCCCGCGCGGCGCCCCTCCTCCAGCTTGGCCGACAGCCCGTCCAGCCGCGCCCGCTGCCCCGCGACCCGCGCGCGCAGCGCGCCGGGCGCCACCGCCGCCGACAGCCGCTCGACCCGCAGCCGCGCCGCGCCCACGCGCCCGCGCAGCGCCGGGCCGAGGCTGCGCCCCGCCCCGTCCAGCCGCCGCCGCGGCCCCTCGACCAAGGCCGCCCCGCGCGGCAGCCCGCGCGACAGGTCGGCCAGCCGCTGCCCCCGCCCCGCGACGCCCCCCGCCGCCGAGCGCCACGCCCGGCCCATCAGCCCGCGCACCCGCTCCACCAGCTCCGTGCGCACCGGCACCGCCATCTCGGCCGCCGCCGTGGGCGTCGGCGCGCGCATGTCGGCGGCGTGGTCGATCAGCGTCGTGTCCGTCTCGTGCCCCACGGCCGAGATCAGCGGGATGGTGCATTCGGCGGCGGCGCGCACCGGCGCCTCCTCGTTGAAGCCCCAGAGATCCTCGATCGACCCACCGCCGCGCGCGACGATGATCAGGTCCGGCCGCAGGGCCCCCTCCGCCGCGTCGAAGCCCCGGATCGCCGCCGCCACCTCCGGCGCGCAGGCCTTGCCCTGCACCGCCACGGGCCAGATCAGCACCCTACGCGGGAAGCGGTCGCGCAGCCGGTGCAGGATGTCGCGGATCACCGCGCCCTGCAGCGAGGTCACCACGCCGATGGTCCCGGGCAGGTAGGGCAGCGGCTGCTTGCGGTCCGCCTCGAACAGCCCCTCGGCGGCCAGCTTGGTGCGGCGCTTCTCCAGCATCGCCATCAGCGCGCCCTGCCCCGCGAGCGAGACGTCGTCGACGGTCAGTTGATACTTCGACTGCGACCCGAAGGTCGTCAGCTTGCCGGAGGCCACGACCTCCATCCCCTCCTCGGGCACGATGGACAGCCCCGCGATCTGCCCCTTCCAGCAGACGCTCGCCAGCACGGCGCGGTCGTCCTTCACGTCGAAGTAGAGGTGCCCCGACCGCGCCCGGAACACGCGCCCCACCTCCCCGCGCACGCGCACGCGCCCGAACTCGGCCTCCAAGGTCCGCTTCACGGCGCCGGAAATCTCGGAGACCGAGAACTCGGGCTCGTTCCGCCCCGGCACGTCGTCGTCGATCAGGTCCATGTCCCCGACCTAGCCCCGCCGCCCGGCCCCCTCAATCCGCGTCCCCCTCATCTTGGCGGAAATACCTCGGGGTCCGGGGCAGAGCCCCGGCGCCCTCCGCGCGCGCCCCGGTTGCCGCCTCCCGCGCCACCCAATAAGCCCCGACCCGCAACGGGAGGGGACGCGCCATGAACATCCTGATCCTCGGCGGCGGGGGCCGCGAGCACGCGCTCGCGTGGGCCTGCCTGCAGAACCCCAAATGCGACCGCCTGATCGTGGCGCCCGGCAACGCGGGCATCGCCCGCACCTGCGAGGTGGCGACGCTCGACGCCGAGGACGGCGCCGCCGTGGCTGCCTTCGCGGACGAGGAGAGCATCGACCTCGTGATCGTCGGCCCCGAGGCGCCCTTGGCGGCCGGCGTGGCCGACGCGCTGGCCGACGCGGGCGTGGCGACCTTGGGCCCCTCGGCGGCGGCGGCCCGGCTGGAGGCGTCGAAGGCCTTCACCAAGGAACTGTGCGACGAGGTCGGCGCGCCCACCGCCGCGTGGGCGCGGTTCGACGCGCTGGCCCCCGCCCTCGACCATCTGGCGCAGGTCGGCGCCCCGATCGTCGTCAAGGCCGATGGCCTCGCGGCGGGCAAGGGCGTGACGGTCTGCGAGACGGCCGAGGCGGCCGAGGCCGCGCTGCGCGACGCGCTCGGCGGGGCCTTCGGCGACGCGGGCGCCGAGGTCGTGCTGGAGGAGATGCTCACGGGCGAGGAGGCCAGCTTCTTCTGCCTCGTGGACGGCACCGACATCCTGCCCTTGGGCACCGCGCAGGACCACAAGCGCATCGGCGAGGGCGACACCGGCCCCAACACCGGCGGCATGGGCGCCTACTCCCCCGCCCCGGTGATGACGCCGGAGGTCGAGCGCCGCGCGCTGGACGAGATCGTGCGCCCCTGCATGGCGGGCATGGCCGCGCGCGGCACGCCCTTCCGCGGCGTCCTCTTCGTCGGGCTGATGATCGAGGACGGCGCGCCGAAGCTGATCGAGTTCAACGCCCGCTTCGGCGACCCCGAGTGCCAGTGCCTGATGATGCGGCTCGGGGGGCAGGCGCTCGACCTGATGCAGGCCTGCGCCGAGGGGCGGCTGTCGGACGCCCGCGTCCGCTGGGCCGACGACCATGCGATGTGCGTCGTGATGGCCGCCGCGGGCTATCCGGGCGCCTACGCCAAGGGCACGCCGCTGGGCCGCCTCGACCTGCCGTCCGACAGCCGCCGCATGGCGTTCCACGCGGGCACCGCGCGGGACGGGGACGGGTTCGTGACGGCAGGGGGCCGGGTGCTGGGGATGACGGCGCGGGGCGACACGCTGCGCGCGGCGCGGGACGCGGCCTACGAGATGGTGGATGCGGTGGACTGGCCGGATGCCGCGGTGCGGCGAGACATCGGCTGGCGGGCGTACAAAATGTGAATTCCGGGCCGGATGGTCCGTACGAAACGTACGATCCACGCGCTATCGCAGCCGCACCCGCGCCTCGCGGGCCATGTTCCGCCGCATGTCCAGCTCGGCCAGCCGCAGCTGCAGCCGCCGCTTCTCCTCGCCCTCGGCCACCCGGACCTGCCGCCACAGCTCCGAGACCTCGCGCGTCAGCGTGACCTCCTCGGGCACCGCCCCGGCCTTGGCCATCATCTTGTAGCCCGCCGCGTCCACCGGATCGACGAACGGGTCCACCTGCTGCGCGGGCAGAGGTTTCCCTTCTCCCGCAAGCCCTTCCAGCCCGCCCTCGTCGGCGCGCCGCTGGAGCATCCGCTCCGCCATCCGCCCGAGGAAGCTCATCGCAGGGCCTCCCGCGTCTCCATCAGCAGACGACCCAGCCAGTTCAGCCCCGACCCGTCCGGCCCCCCGCCCCAGAAGAGATCCTGCGTGCTCTCCACGATCTCCTCGTCGCCCGTCCCCAGCAGGACCGCGCGCGGCCCGTCATGGATTGCGAACTTGGCGCGCACCAAACCGCGCATCACCTCGACCCGGACCTCGTCCCAGTCGCCCCGGATCGGCACCGCGCGGCTCAGGCCCAGCGCCTTGGCGTCCTTGGGCCGATGCGCCGCGAGGATACGCTCGCGGTGGGCGGGGTCGTCGAACTTGGCGGCTTGGAACGCATGCTCCACGGTGCGCCACCACGCGCCGTCCATCTCCACGCCGAAGGGCGCGAAGTTGGACAGCTCCGCGTAGGCGTCGGTCTGCGCGTGGAACCAGACGGTCATCGCCGACCGATCAGCCCTTGGACATCTCGTCCAGCCGCGCCTTCAGCGCCTCGTTCTCCTCGCGGGCCTTCTGGGCCATCGCGCGGACGGCATCGAACTCCTCGCGGGTGACGAAGTCGCGGTCGGCCATCCAGCGGTCCAGCATCGACTTGAACGCCGTCTCCGCCTCGGCCCGCGCGCCTTGGGCTACGCCCATCGCGTTGGTCATCAGCTGCGCCATGTCGTCCATGAAGCGGTTGCGGGTCTGCATGGTCGTCCTCCGGGTCGGTCGCCCTTCATATGGGGCCGCCCCGCGGCGGTGCCAAGCGCGGGGCCAACCTTGACGCCGCCCCGCCGCCGGGCGACCCCCCGCCCATGCGCGCCGCCATCCCCTTCCCCGACATCGACCCCGTCGCCTTCACCCTGTCGCTGGGGGAGTTCGCGTTCTCGCTGCACTGGTACGCGCTGGCCTACATCGCCGCGCTGCTGATCGGCTGGCGCATCGCGGTGGCGCTGCAGAAGCGCCCCGCCCTCTGGGCGCACGGCCAGCCCCCCATGACGCCGCCACAGGTCGAGGACGTCATGACGTGGATCACCTTGGGCGTGATCCTCGGCGGGCGCCTCGGCTACGTCCTGTTCTACCAGCCCGCCTACTACCTCCAGAACCCGCTCGAGATCCCCGCCGTCTGGCAGGGGGGCATGTCCTTCCACGGCGGGATGCTGGGCGTGGCGCTGGCGGTGGTCGTCTGGGCGAGGCGCGCGCGCGTGCCGCTCCTGTCGGTGGCCGACACCGCCGCCGTGGCCACCCCGATCGGCATCGGGCTGGGCCGCCTCGCCAACTTCGTGAACGCCGAGCTCTGGGGCCGCCCGACCGACGCGCCGTGGGGCATGATCTTCCCCGGCGCGGCCGCGCAGGACTGCCCCGGCGGCCCGCTGGTCGAGGGGGGCCTCTGCGCCCGCCACCCGTCGCAGCTCTACGAGGCGGGGCTGGAGGGCGTCCTTCTCCTCGCGATCCTCCTGCTCCTCGTGACGCGCGGCGGCCTCAAGCGCCCCGGCCTCGCCACCGGCGTCTTCCTCGCGGGCTACGGGCTGGCGCGGATGGCCGTCGAGCTCTTCCGCGAGGCCGACGCGCAGTACATCGCGCCCGACAACCCGCTGGGCCACGTCGTCCGCCTCGGCGACCTCGGCCTGTCGATGGGGCAGCTCCTCTCGCTCCCGATGGTCGTCGCGGGCATCGCCCTCGCGGCATGGTCGCTCCGCCGACGGCCCGCCCCGGCATGAGCCTCGCGGACGTCCTCGCCGCCCGCATCCGCGCGGACGGCCCCATGACCGTGGCCGAGTGGATGGCCGCCTGCCTGCTCCACCCCAGCATGGGCTACTACACCACGCGCGAGCCGTTCGGCGCGAAGGGCGACTTCGTCACCGCCCCCGAGATCAGCCAGATGTTCGGCGAACTCGCGGGCCTGTGCCTCGCGCAGGCATGGCTCGACCAAGGCCGCCCCCCCGCCGCCCTCGCCGAGGGCGGGCCGGGCCGCGGCACCCTCATGGCGGACCTCCTGCGCGCGACCAAGGGCGTCCCCGGCTTCCCCCGCGCGCCCCACCTGATCGAGGCCTCGCCCCGCCTGCGCGCCCTGCAGACCGAGGCGATCCCCGCCGCCACCCATCACGATACCGTCGAGGCCCTGCCCGACGGCCCCCTCCTCTTCGTCGCCAACGAGCTGCTCGACGCGCTGCCCATCCGGCAGGCCGTCCGCGACGGGGACGCGTGGCGCGAGCGGGTGGTGACGTGGGACGACGGCTTCGCCCTCGCCCTCGCACCGCCCGCGCCGATGCCCCATCTCGCCCACCACGACGTCCCGGACGGCACGCTGGTCGAGTGGTGCCCCGCCCTCCCCGCGTTGATCGAGGCGGTGGGCCGGCGCGTCGCGCGCGGCGGCGCGGCCCTGTTCGTCGACTACGGGCACTGGCGCGCGCGGGGCGACACGCTGCAGGCCCTCCGCAATGGGCGGCCGGCCGACCCGCTCGCCCATCCGGGCGAGGCCGACCTCACCGCCCATGTCGACTTCGAGGCCATCGCCCGCGCCGCGCCGCCGGGCACGGCGTCGACCGCGATGACGACCCAAGGCGAATGGCTCGAACGGCTCGGCATCACCGCGCGGGCCCAGACTCTCGCCGCGCGCGACGTGTCGGTCGCCGCCGCCCACCGCCGCTTGACCCACCCCGAGGAGATGGGCGACCTGTTCAAGGCGATCGCCCTCCATCCCGAGGGCACGGCCCCGCCGCCGGGATTCCCATGACCGACGTTCCGCTCGACATCATCCGCTCCGACCTGCTGTCCGCGCCCCACGGGTTCTTCGGGCGGCGCGGCGGCGCGTCCTCGGGCATCTTCGCGGGGCTGAACTGCGGCCTCGGCTCCTCGGACCAGAGGGACGCCGTCGCCGCCAACCGCGCCCGCGTCGCCGCCGCGATGGGGGTGGGGGCGGACGACCTGCGCGGGGTGCACCAGGTGCATTCGCGCGACGTGGTCGTGGTGGAGGGCCCCCTCCCCGAGCCGCGCCCGCAGGCCGACGCGATGGTGACCCGGACCCCGGGCGAGGTGCTCACCGTCCTCACCGCCGACTGCCAGCCGGTGCTGTTCGAGGACGCGGGGTCGGGCGTCGTCGGGGCCGCCCATGCGGGCTGGCGCGGGACGCAGCGCGGGGTGCTGGCGGCGACGGTGGACGCCATGGAGGCGCTCGGGGCGGCGCGCGCGCGCATCCGCGCCGCGATCGGCCCCTCCATCGGCCCCGACGCCTACGAGGTCGGCCCCGACCTGCGCGACGCGGTGCTCGACGCCGACCCGGAGGCCGACCGCTTCTTCCGTCCGGGCGCGGGGGACCGCTTCCAGTTCGACCTGCCCGGCTACGGCGTCGCCCACCTGCGCGGCTTGGGCCTCGAGGCGGCGTGGACCGGGCACTGCACCTACGCGGCCCCCGACCGCTTCTTCTCCTACCGGCGCACGACCCATGCGGGGGAGGCCGACTACGGGCGCCACATCGCGGCGATCCGCTGCCCCGGCTAGCTGCCCCGAAATGGCCCCGGACGCGGTCCGATCCCGCCCTTGGCCGGTCCGCGCCGCGCCCCACGGCGCGGACAAACAGGTCTCCAACGACAGAATCGTTTCGGAGTTCGAGCTAATGTCCCGCACCCACTGGATCGACCGCACCCTCGCCGCCGCCCATCACGACGAGGAGCGCCGCGCCCACGTCACCCTGCCCGTCGCCCCGTGGGAGCGCGGGATGCGCCGCGAGGTGATGATCGGGCGCCGTGCCGACACGCTGGTGGACCTCCTCGCGGCCGAGTGATGCCGCGCCCTCCCCCACCCATGCGCAACGGGCGCGACCGGGACCGGTCGCGCCCGTCGTCCGTTCCGGGGCCGCGGCTCAGTCGGTGACGGCGGACCCGGCGACGCGCAGCCCGGCGGAGAAGACGCAGCCGTCCGACGGCAGGGTCGGGGGCGTCGCGCAGAGCAGGCGCGCCACGTTCCACGCCGCCGCGACCTTGGGCACGTAGGCGCGCGTCTCGGCATAGTTCGGCACGCCGCCCGCCCGTTTCACCGCGCCCTCGCCCGCGTTGTAGCCCGCGAGCGCGAGCACCGCGTCGCCCTCGAACTCCCGCAGGAGCCAGTCGAGATAGGCGATGCCGCCCTTGATGTTCTGCGCCGGATCCCGGCTGTCGCGCACGCCGAACCGCGCGGCGGTGGCGGGGATCAGCTGCATCAGGCCCGTCGCCCCCTTGTTGGACACCGCGTCGATGCGGCCCGCGCTCTCGACGGAGATGAGCGCGAGGACGAGGGCGGGCGACACCTGCGTGCCGACGCTGTGGCGCAGGATCGTCTGGCCGTGCACGTCCGCGATGCGGCGCAGCCGCTCGAGCGAGGGGGCGCGGACGCCGCTGTCCGCCGGAGCCTCGGCGACCCGCTCGGCGGCGCGGCCGAAGCGGCCGGGGCGGCGCCCGATCTCCGGCGAGACCTCGGACCAGAACCAGCCTTGGTGGTTGGCCGCCTCGCGGCGGCGCCCCTCCGGCGAGACGGTCGGCCCCTCGCGCAGGACCGGCGTCGCGGCGGGCTGGATCTGCGGCAGGCGCGTGGGACGGCCCGGGCGCGCGGTCCGCACGCCTTGGATCTGGTCGGCGATGCCGCCGCGCGTGACGCCGACCCGCTTGAAGGTGAACCCCTCGGCGAGGGCGGGCGGCGCGGCGAGGGGCGCGACGAGGGCCGCGGCGAGGGCCGCGGCGGAGAGGCGGGACGCGAGGGCGCGCGCGCCCGGACGCGCGGGGCGCGGGAAGGAATGGGACATGGGACTGCTCGACCTGTTCATCGGTTCTTGGGTCCGACGGTGGCACGCGGCGGACGTCCGGGCGACGGGCGTGCGGGCCGGAGGGCCGGGTTTCGGCCCGCAGTGTCCCTATCGCAGCAACGGTCCCCGCGCCCGGACGCAATGTCCTCAATTCGAGCCGAATGCGCCCCAATCGCGCCGCAATCGGGCGGCATCCCGTCCTTATCGGGACGACGCGGTGACGGCAGACCACCGCAGCGCCCCACAACAAGACGCACCGGCGCAAACGCCGGGCATCGACAGTGACGACGACGAGCAGCTCCCGACCCGAGGGCCACAGGCATGGGCCCGACGGAACCCCCAGACGGAGATGACGGCGTCACCCACCATCGGCCCAGGGCCGAGGGACTCGAGGGGGCCGCGTTGGCAGGCGCGGCCCCCGCTCCGCTTCCGGACACGGTCCGGGCCCCGGGCACGGACCGGTTCGCGGACCGCGCGCCGGTGCCCCCGTTCCGCCCGATTCCTTCCGATTTCCGCCACACTCTGACGCGAAGAAGGCCGAGATGCGGCACGTGCCGCGCGAGCCCCTACATCGCACAGGAGTCCTGCCAATGCTCTCGTCCTTCCTCCGCTCCGAGACCGGCGCCGTCACCGTCGACTGGGTCGTGCTCACCGCCGGGCTCGTGGGCCTGTCCCTCGCCGTGACAGGCGTCGTATCCGTCGGGGTGCAGAACGTCTCGGTCCGCCTCGCGGACCTGCTGAGCGCGGACCTCGTCCGCACCACCTTCGGGGAGATCGGGACCGGCCTCGGGATCTATTGAACGCGGCGTCACGGACGCGACCCGGCGGTTTCCGCGCGCCTGCCCCCCGAACGTCCGGCGCGGTCCACGCTTTCGCCCGATTCACCGGCGAGACCGGGGCCGTTCCAGTCTGTGGCCGCCCGGAGTCCGTCATGCGCATCATATTCGCCGTCATCCTGCTCGCCGGCCTCGGCCTCGCCGGGTTCGCGGTCCACACCGCGCAGAACCGCTTCGCGCAGTACCAGGCCGCGCTGCAGTCCTCGCAGGACGCGATCATCCCCGTCACCGACGTGGTCGTGCTGGCGCGGTCGCTCCGCTACGGGCAGCCGGTGCGCCGCGCCGACCTAAAGCTCGTGCCGTGGCCGGCGAACGCCCTGCCCGAGGGGGCCTTCCGCACCCCCGACGAGGTGTTCCCTGCCGGGTCCGAGGGCACGCGCACGGTGCTCCGCGCGATGGAGCGCAACGAGCCCCTCCTGCGCGTCAAGGTCACGGAGCCGGGCCAGGACGCGGGCGTCGCGGCCAGCCTCGGCGAGGGCATGCGGGCCTTCGCCCTGCGCGTCGACGTGTCGTCGGGCGTGTCCGGCCTCCTGCGGCCCGGCGACCGGGTGGACGTCTACTGGACCGGCGGCGGCGGGCGCGAGAGCAGCGGCCTGACCCGCCTGATCCACGCGAACCTGCAGCTGATCGCGGTCGACCAGGTGACCGACGAGGACCGCAACAACCCGATCCTCGCGCGCACCATCACCGTCGAGGCCCCCGCCGACGTCGTGGCCAAGCTGGCGCAGGCGCAGGCCACCGGAAGCATCTCGCTCGCCCTCGTGGGCGTCACCGACCAGACCGAGAGCGCCGCGGTCGAGGCGACCATCAACGAGATCCTCGGCCCGCAGGACACCGTGCAGCGCGCGCGCACCTGCTCCATCCGGACCCGCCGCGGGGCCGAGGTCGTGGCGATCCAGATCCCCTGCCCCGACGAGTGAGGGCGGCGGGCGGCCTTCCGCCCGACCCCACGCGCACCCCCCGGGTGCCCAAATGCAGCCCCATTCGTGTCGCGCCGCCCACACCGGGCGGCGCGACACGCGCATCGGCGGGACCGATCGGACGCCGGGCTTGGTCGGACGCGCCCGCGCGGGTCAGGTTGGCGCCAATAAAGAAGGACGCGCGGGCCCGCCGGGATCATCGCGCGCCGGAGCAGTTCGATACGAGAGGCAGGATCCATGAGTATCTGGAAGGTCACGCGCGCCATCGCGCTCGGGGCGGCGTTGGCGGCCATGCCCCTCGCCCCCGCCATCGCGCAGACCCTGCGCATCGCCGAGGGGCGCCCGCAGGCGCCGCTGCGCGTCCCGCTCAACCGCGCGGTCGTGCTCGAGAGCGAGGTGCCGTTCGGCGAGCTGTCGGTCGCCAACCCGCTGATCGCCGACATCGCCACCCTGAGCGAGCGCTCGGTCTACGTCCTCGGCAAGGCGCCGGGCCGCACGACCCTCACCCTGCTCGGGCAGGACGGGCGCCTGATCTCCAACGTCGAGGTGCAGGTCACCCCCGACATCGGCGAGTTCAAGGAGCGCCTGCGCGAGATCCTCCCCTCCGAGTCCATCGAGGTCCGCACCGCCAACGACGGCCTCGTGCTGTCGGGCGTTGTGTCCTCCGGCCAGAAGCTCGACCAGGCGCTCGAGATCGCCGAGCGCTACGCGCCGGGGGCGGTCCTCAACCTCATGGTGGTCGGCGGCACCCAGCAGGTGCAGCTCAAGGTCCGCTTCGCGGAGATGTCGCGCAGCGTGTCCAAGTCCATCGGCGCGCAGCTCGCGGTGAACGGCACGGACCTCAACGGCGGCGGCTTCACCGGCACCACCGGCGCGGTCGGCGGCAACGCGGGCGCCCTGCAGCTCAACTTCGGGACCAACTCCCTCGGGCTCGAGGTCCTGATCCAGGCCCTCGAGGAGCGCGGCGTCGCCCGCACCCTGTCCGAGCCGAACCTCACCGCGCTCTCGGGCCAGACCGCCAGCTTCCTCGCGGGCGGCGAGTTCCCGGTCCCGCAGATCGACGAGGAGGGCAACGTGGGCGTCGAGTTCAAGCCCTTCGGCGTTACGCTCGATTTCCTGCCGACCGTGGTCGACCAGGACATCATCAACCTGCAGCTCCAGACCGAGGTCTCGTCGATCGACTTCGACAACGCGGTCAGCGTCAACGGTGGCCTCGTGCCGGGCGTCTCGGCGCGGCGCGCGACCACCACCGTCGAGATGCGCGACGGCGAGAGCTTCGCCATCGCGGGCATCCTGCAGGACGACTTCAACGACAGCGCGAACCAAGTGCCGTTCCTCGGCGACCTGCCGGTGCTCGGCGCGCTGTTCCGCTCGGCCTCGTACCAGCGGCGGCAGACCGAACTCGTGATCATCGTGACCGCGCACCTGGTCACGCCCGCCAAGTCGGTCGACGCGCTCGCGCTGCCGACGGACCGGATCCGCCCGCCCACCGAGAACGAGCTGTTCCTCTACGGGCGCGTCTCCGGCGGTCGTCCCGCGGCGGCCACGCTCTCGACCCGCTCGGAGGCCGCGCAGCAGGACTTCTCCGGGAACTACGGCTACGTGCTGGACTGAGGAGGCGAACATGACCGATCGATTCACCCGACGCGCGGCGCTGGCCGTGCTCGCCGCCGCCCCCGCCGCCTGCGCGGCGCCCTCCTTCAACCGGCCCGCGGGCGAGACGCTGCTCGACCCGAACCTCGGGGCCTCGACCATGCAGAACATGCAGGTCCACATGGGCCAAGGCGCGGCGCTGGCCCATCTGAACGGCCGCTTCTCGGCGGCGGTGCAGGACACGGTGAACTTCGCGTTCAACCGCTCCCACCTCGACGGACGGGCCCGCGAGATCCTCCGCCGGCAGGCCCACTTCATCCGCCAGTTCCCCGAGGTGCGCTTCTCCGTCATCGGCCACACGGACGCCGTGGGCACCGAGGGCTACAACCGCGACCTCGGCCTGCGCCGGGCGCGGACGGTGGTGCGCTACCTCGCGTCCCAAGGCGTCTCGACGGACCGCCTCGTGGCGGTGGTGTCCGAGGGCGAGACCGAGCTGGTCGTCAACACCGGCGGGCCGAGCCGCGCCAACCGCCGCGCGGTGACGCAGGTGGGCGGCTTCATGGCCGGCGACGGTCGGACGCTCGACGGCAAGTACGCCCGGATCGTCTACCGGCAGTACGTGGTCAGCGCCCAGTAGGGCCCTACCCCGCCCTCTCGCGGCCGCGACGCCGCCCGACATGCCCCCCGGATTTCCGGGGGGCATTTTCGTCGAATGCGGGGCAGCCATCGTGTCCGCGTTTCCAACATTTTCATATTCTGCGTCCCAATGTCGCCCAACTTGGCCGCGACACGGAAACGGACGGCGGGACGGATGCGTCCCGCGCACCGATTGTTCCGGTCGCCCCGCACCCCGGGTCGTGGCCGACTGCCGAGGGTTTACGCCATGACCGCAACCGCCGCCTTGCAGCCCGAGCCCGCGCCCCTGCGCGCGGTCACGGTGAGTCGGGACATCCAAGCCTACGATCTGCTGATCGACGGCATGGAGGCCTGCCTCGGCGAGGCGTGGGGCGACCTCACCTTCGAGGAGGCGGACGTCTTCGTCGCGGCGGGCGACGCCGACGGGCTGGAGCTCATGGTGTTCGCCCTCGACGACACGGACGAGGGCGACCTCGACGCCATCCTCGCCATCGTGAAGGCCGCCAAGGCCGCCGGCCCCAAGATCATCCTCGTCGCCGACTCGCTGTCGCCGCAGGGCCTGCACGCGCTGCTGCGGGTGGGCGCCGACGACTTCGCCCCCTACCCCATCTCCGAGACCGCGCTCGCCGAGACCATCGACCGGCTGCAGTCGGACCGCGCCGAGGTGGCGCAGGTGGTGGCCGCCGCCCGCGCCGCCGAGGAGCAGGGCGCCGACGCGCCGCGCCTGCCCGCCACGGGCGGTCGCACCGGGCGCGAGAGCCGGGTCGTCGCCTTCCACGGGCTCGCCGGCGGCGTGGGCGCGACCACCATCGCCACCAACCTCGCGTGGGAGGTCGCCCAGACCCCCAAGGGGCAGCAGCCGCTCTCGGTCTGCATCATGGACCTCGACCTGCAGTTCGGCTCCGTCGCCACGCTGATGGACCTCCCCTGCAAGAGCCAGGTCCTCGAGATCCTGTCCGACACCGACGCCATGGACGAGCAGGCGTTCCGCCAGTCGCTCTCGGCCCACAAGGGCGGCGTGCAGGTGTTCACGGCGCCCTCCGAGATCGTGCCCTACGACATGGTGTCCGCCGAGGACGTGCTCGCCGTGCTCAAGCTCGCGCGCAGCTGCTTCGACGTGACGATCATCGACATGCCGCAATGCGTCACCCAGTGGACCGACGCGGTCATGGGCGAGGCGGACGTGTATCACGGCGTCCTGCAGCTCGAGGTGCGCGCCGCGCAGAACGCGCTGCGGCTGCGCAAGCTGCTCCGCTCCGAGGGGGTCTCGCCCGCCTCGCTGGGCTGGATGCTCAACCGCGCGCCGGGCAAGGGCGACCTGCAGGCCAAGGGCCGGATCGACCGCATGGCCGAGACCCTGTCGGTCGAGTTCGGCCACATGCTCCCTGACGGAAAGGCCGCCGTGCAGGACGCCGCCGACCAAGGCGTCATGCTGGGCGAGGCCGCCCCGAAGAACCCGCTCCGCCGCGAGTTGCGCGCGATGGCCGACGCCATCGTCGCCGAGGTCCGCGGCGAGACCGTCACCGCCGAGGCCGGACAGAAGAAGTCCATCTTCGGCCTGAAGTTCGGCTGATCCCATGTTCCAACGCTACAAGAAGCCCCAGATCGCCAAGGCCACGCCGGTCGACGCCGCCCCCGAGGCGGCGCCGAGCAAGGCCGCGCCCAAGGCTGACGGACCCGCCCCGGCCGCGATGCGCAAGCCCGACGCCGCCAAGGTCGAGGCCGCGCCGGTCCCCGCCGACAAGAACCTGCGCCGCCGCGAGCGGATCGAGGAGCTCAAGGTGGAGATGCACCACCGCCTCCTCGACAACCTCAACCTCTCCGCTCTGGAGAAGGCCGAGGCGGGCGCCCTCAAGTCCGAGATCGTCGCGATCACCTCCGAGGAGCTCGCCGACATGGGCGTGATCCTCGGGCGCGAGGACCGCGACATCCTCAACACCGAGCTGTTCGACGAGGTGACGGGCCTCGGCCCGCTCGAGCCCCTGCTCAAGGACGACAGCGTCAACGACATCCTCGTGAACGGCCCGCACAACATCTACATCGAGCGCGCGGGCAAGCTCGAGAAGTCGCCGATCCGCTTCAAGGACGAGCGGCACCTGATGCGGATCATCGACAAGATCGTGTCCGCCGTCGGCCGCCGCGTCGACGAGTCGAACCCCTACGTGGACGCCCGCCTCAAGGACGGCTCGCGCTTCAACGCGATGGTGCCGCCGGTCGCGGTCGACGGCTCGCTCGTCTCGATCCGGAAGTTCAAGAAGGAGAAGCTGGCCGTCGACGACCTCGTCAAGTTCGGCGCCTTCACCGAGGAGATGGCCACCTACCTCCAAGCGGCCGTGGCCTGCCGCCTCAACGTGATCGTGTCCGGCGGGACGGGGTCGGGCAAGACGACCACGCTGAACGCTCTGTCGTCCTTCATCGGCCATGCCGAGCGGGTGCTGACCATCGAGGACACCGCGGAGCTCCAGCTCCAGCAGGACCACGTGGGCCGGATGGAGAGCCGCCCGCCCAACGTCGAGGGCAAGGGCGCCGTCACCCAGCGCGACTGCCTGCGCAACGCGCTGCGGATGCGCCCCGACCGCATCATCGTGGGCGAGACCCGCGGCGAGGAGGTCATCGACATGCTGCAGGCGATGAACACCGGCCACGACGGCTCGATGACGACGATCCACGCCAACAACGCCCGCGACGGCATCTCGCGCCTCGAGAACATGGTCGCGATGGCCGGCATCGAGATGCCGCTCAAGGCCGTGCGCGCCCAGATCTCCTCGGCCGTGAACCTCATCGTGCAGGCCTCGCGCCTGCAGGACGGCTCGCGCCGCATGGTCTCCGTCACGGAGGTGACCGGCATGGAGGGCGAGGTCATCACCCTGCAGGAGGTGTTCCGCTACGAGCGCCTCGGGCTGGAGCCGGACGGCAAGATCATCGGCAAGTTCACCGCGAGCGGGATCCGCAGCCACTACGCCGACCGCTTCCGGCAGTGGGGCTACGACCTGCCCTCCTCCATCTACGAACCCAGCGTCTGAGGTCCCCATGCAGCTGAGCATCGAGCCGCTGATCTACATCGCCATCTTCGCGTCGATCTACCTGCTGATCGGCGCGATCTACCTCATGGTGTTCGGCAAGAGCATCAAGCTCAACAGCCGCATGAACCGCCGCCTCGCCCTGCTCGAGAAGGGGGTGTCGCGCGACGAGGTCATGAGCGTGCTCCGCAAGGAGATGAGCCAGCACGACAAGGCCCGCTCGATCCCGCTCTACTCGCTCCTCGCCGAGCGCGCGCAGAAAGCCAACCTCGCCTTCGCGCCGTCCATGCTGGTCATCGTGATGTGCGTGCTCGTGGTCGTGGCCTTCCTGCTCCTGACCGTGCTGACCGCCTCCTCGCTCCCGATCCGGATGCTCGTGTCTGTGGTCTTCGGCGTCGGCGCCGTGTTCATGTGGGTCAACAAGCAGGCCAAGACCCGGCTCTCCATGCTGGAGGAGCAGCTCCCCGACGCGGTCGAGCTGATCGTGCGCTCGCTGCGCGTCGGCCACCCGCTCAACTCCGCCATCGGCATCGTCGCCCAGGAGATCGCCGATCCCATGGGCTCCGAGATGGGCTTCATCGCCGACGAGGCGGCCTACGGGCGCGACGTCTCCGAGGCCCTGCGCGCCCTGGCCGAGCGCACCGGCCTGCAGGACATGCGCTTCCTCGCCGTGGCCGTGGCAATCCAGCAGAAGTCGGGCGGCAACCTCGCCGAGATCCTCGAGGGGCTGTCGAAGGTCATCCGCGCCCGCTTCAAGCTGTTCCGCAAGGTCAAGGCCATCACCGCCGAGGCGCGGTGGTCCGGCATCTTCCTGTCGGTCTTCCCCATCCTCGCGATGGTCGGGATCAACGTGGCCAAGCCCGACTACTACGACGGGGTGAAGGACAGCGCGATGTTCATCCCGCTCGCCGCCGTCGTCGTCGTGTTCCTGATCGTGAACGTCCTGTTCATGCGCATGATGGTCAACATCAAGGTCTGAGGAGGGACCCATGCAGCACCTCGAACCCATCCTCGCCGCTCTCACCGGCCCCGACGCGCTGATCTTCGGCGCGGGCGCGGCCGGCATCCTGATGGCGATGATCGCGATCCCGCTGATCCTGCGCCGGCGCATCGACCCGATGGAGCGCCTCCGCGTCGACCAGGAGCAGGCCTCCGCCGCCGAGGAGCGGCTGAACCGCTACGGCGCGGGCAACCAGATCCTCGCGAAGTACGCCAAGATGCTGGAGCCCGAGGACAAGGACGAGATGTCCAAGTCCCGGATGATGATGATCCGCGCGGGCTACCCCCACAAGGACGCGGTCCGCACGCTCCACGCCGCGCAGCTGGTGCTCGGCATGGGCCTTCTCTCGCTCGGCGTGCTCTACGTCCTCGTGCTCGCGGGCGAGCAGCCCATGCACATGACCGTCCTCTACGCGCTCGGCCCGGGGGTCGTCGGCTACTACGGGCCGAAGTACTGGCTCGGCAAGCGCATCGCCAAGCGGCAGGAGGAGATCCAGGCCGCCTTCCCCGACGCGCTGGACCTGCTGCTCGTCTGCGTCGAGGCGGGCCAGTCGCTCGACCAGTCGATCCTGCGCGTCGCCACCGAGATGGAGCCGACCTTCCCCGCGCTCGCGGGCGAGTTCCTGCTGGTGGCCCAGGAGATGAAGGCAGGCAAGGACAAGCCCGACGTGCTCCGGGCCATGGCCGAGCGCTGCGACATCCAGGACATCTCCTCCTTCGTGACCGTGCTGATCCAGTCGGCCAGCTTCGGCACCTCGATCTCGGACGCCCTGCGCGTCTACGCGGGCGAGATGCGCGACAAGCGCGTCATGCGCGCCGAGGAGAAGGCCAACGTCCTGCCCACCAAGCTGACGGTCGGCACGATGATGTTCTGCGTGCCGCCGCTGCTGATCATCCTGATCGGCCCGTCGATCCACGGCATCGCCACCCAGCTGGGCGGCGGGGCGGGCTTCTGAGATGGGGTGGGGGCCCCTCCGGATCGCCGCGGTCGCGGCGCTGACGGCCGCGGCGGGCTGCGGCGCGGACGTCGCGCAGCGCGCCGACCTCCACGTCGGCACGCTCGCCGCCAAGCCGACCGGCCCGCGCGCGCGCGCCGCGCTCGACCGCAGCGAGGAGCTGATGATGATCGGCCGCGCCGAGGCCGCGCTCGAGCACGCGACCCGCGCGGCGGGCCATGCCGGCCTCACGCCGGAGGTGGTGCGTGCCATGGCGCGGGCCAATGTCGGCCTCGGGAGGCTGGGCCAAGCGGAGCGCCTGCTGCGCCCCTTGGCCGAGTCCGCCCCCGGCGACGCCGCCGTCCAATCGGAGTTCGGGCGCGTGCTCCTCGCGCTCGACCGCCCCGCCGAGGCCAGCCGCGTGCTGCGCCTCGCCTTCGCCCTCGACCCGGAGGACACGCTCGCGCGGGACGGATTGTCGGAAAGTCTCGCCAGATTGGGCGAACCCGGCTACGATGCGGGGCATAACGAAGCCTTCACCCTCGGGCACGAGGGCGGCGGTCTCTACGTCTTGGGACCTCCGTCATGAGCCGCGCGCAAGATGCGGCCCCCTCGCGACCCGCAAGGACAATAACCGAAGGCCCGAGCAGTGAAAGAGGACGCAAGATGCGCCATCTGACGATGATCGCCCTCCTCGGGGGGGCGATGGCCTTGTCCGCCTGTGCAGGCGGTGGACAGGTCTCCCGCGCGGTCTCCGGGGCCGCCGACGCCGAGAAGGGCACCCTCCACGAGGTGATGCTCACCGTGGCGGAACCCGCCGAGGCGGTCAGCTTCTTCGCCGCCGAGGTCCAGGAGGATCCCGCCGACCTCGCGTCGAACCGCGGCCTCGCGGTCAGCCTCGTGCGCGCCGGGCGCTTCACCGAGGCCGTGGGCGCGTGGCAGAAGGTCGTCCGCCACGGGGACGCCGGCCCCGCCGACGAGGTCGCGCTCGCCGACTCGCTGGTCCGCACCTCCGACTGGGCGCGCGCCAAGGCCACGCTCGACCGGGTCGACCCCCAGCACGAGACCTTCGAGCGCTACCGCCTCGAGGCGATGATCGCAGACAGCCTCCAGCAGTGGAACAAGGCCGACACCTACTACGAGGTGGCCTCCGAGCTGACGACGACGCCCGCCTCGCTGCTGAACAACTGGGGCTACTCCAAGCTCAGCCGCGGGGACGCCGCGGGGGCCGAGAGGCTCTTCGCCGAGGCGCTGACCCACGACGCGTCGCTGTTCACCGCCAAGAACAACCTCGTCCTCGCGCGGGCCAGCCGCCGGGTCTACGACCTCCCGGCGATCCCGATGACCGGCGAGGAGCGCGCGCAGCTGCTCCACACCGCCGGCCTCGCCGCCGTGAAGCGCGGCGACGAGTCGACCGGCCGCAGCCTCCTCGAGGAGGCGATGGCCGCGCATCCCCGCCACTTCGCCGCAGCGCAGCGCGCGCTCGACGCGCTCGGCTGAGCCGAAAGGAGACCCCGCCATGCTGGAGATCACCGCCGCCCAAGGCCTCGTGCTGGGCCTCCTCGCCCTGCCCGTCTGCGCGTGGGTCGCCTACACCGACCTGAGCGAGATGAAGATCCGCAACGTCGCGGTGCTGGCGCTCATGGCCCTGTTCGCGGTCGCCGCGCCCTTCGTGATGCCGCTGGCGGAGTACGGCTGGCGCTGGCTGCAGTTCGCCGCCGTCCTCGCCGTGGGATTCGTGCTCCACGCGATCCGCGCCGTGGGCGCGGGCGACGCCAAGTTCGCGGCCGCCATGGCGCCCTTCGTCGCTCCCGGCGACGCGGCGGAGGTGGGACTGCTGTTCGCGGGCCTGCTCGTCGTGACCTTCGTCGCGCACCGGACGGCCCGCGCGGTCCCCGCCGTGCGCGGCCTCGCCCCGGAGTGGCAGTCGTGGCACGAGCCCAAGGACTTCCCGATGGGCATCACCCTCGCGGCCACGCTGGTCTGCTACCTCGGCGCGGCCGCGCTGGGGCTCGCCTGAGGAGCGCGCCATGAACGCCATCGTCGATCCCGCCACGACCTCCACGGTCCCCGCCCCCCGCCCGCCCAAGACCCTCGACGAGACGGGCCTTTCGGGCGTCGCGATGCGCGACGTGCTGCTCAAGACGATGTTCCGCACCTCCGTCGAGACGGCGCGCGAGATCGGGGCGGCCATCCGCATGTCGCCCCCGCTGACCCAGCAGCTGATCGACCAGCTGCGCGACGCGAACCTTGTGCAGGCGACGGGCACGCTCCACGCGGGCGGCTCGGGCGAGATGGGCTTCCAGCTGACCGACGGCGGCAAGGCCCGTGCGGCGGACGCGCTTGCGCAGTCCGAGTATTTCGGCCCGATGCCGGTGCCGCTGGAGCGCTACAAGGCGCAGGTCAAGGCACAGTCGATCCGCGACATCCACCTCACCCGCGAGAAGCTGCTGGCGGCGATGGGGCACCTGATCCTGCCCCCCGACCTAATCGACCAGCTGGGCCCCGCCGTGGGCTCGGGGCGGTCGGTGCTGATGTACGGCCCGCCGGGCAACGGGAAGTCCTCCATCGCCGAGGGCATCCGCGCGGCGATGGGCGACAACGTGTGGGTTCCCCACGCGATCGAGTACTCTGGCCAGATCATCACCGTGTTCGACCCGATCGTGCACACCCCCGTCGCCCGGCCCGGCGACGGCGAGGGGCTGCGCCGCGCGGGCATGAAGGTCGACGACCGCTACCTGCTCTGCCAGCGCCCGACGGTGATGACCGGCGGCGAACTGACGCTCGACATGCTGGACCTGAAGTACAACCAGGTGGCGCGGACCTATCAGGCCTCGCTCCAGCTCAAGTCCTCGGGCGGCGTGTTCATCGTCGACGACCTCGGACGCCAGGAGGAGCCCCCCCAGGCGCTCATCAACCGCTGGATCGTCCCGATGGAGATGGGCTACGACATCCTCGCGCTGCAGTCGGGCGAGAAGTTCGAGGTGCCCTTCGACACGCTCGTGGTGTTCTCGACCAACTTCCACCCCAACAAGATCTTCGACCAAGCGGCGCTGCGCCGTATCTTCTACAAGGTGCTGATCGACGGGCCGTCGCAGGCGGACTTCCTGAAGATCTTCGCCATGGTCGCCAAGAAGAAGCAGCTCCCGCTCGACGAGGCGTCGCTCGTGCACATGCTGCGCAAGCGCTACCCGGAGATCGACAACGTCTACGCGAACTTCCACGCGCCGTTCCTGATCGACCAGATCAAGTCGATCTGCGACTTCGAGCAGATCCCTTACCAGATGACGCCCGACCTCGTGGACCGCGCATGGGCCAACCTGTTCGTGGCCGAGACGGACTTCGCCCACTGACGCGGATGAGACGGGGCGGCAGGCGGGGGCCTGTCCCCTGCCCGCCCCGACCCTAGCTAGGGGGCATGGACGGACCGCCCCTCCCCAACGACCTCCTGCCGCCCGCGCTGGCCGACTGGCTGGCCCGGCGCCACTGGACGCTGCACCCCCATCAGCGCGAGATGCTCGCGCGCGCGGAGGAGCCGTCGCTCCTGCTGATCGCGCCCACGGGGGGCGGCAAGACGCTGGCGGGCTTCCTGCCCACGTTGGCCGACATCACCGAGCATGGCCACGAGGGGCTGCACACCCTCTACGTCTCGCCGCTCAAGGCGCTGGCAAACGACATCCGCCGCAACCTCTCGATCCCCATCGAGGAGGCGGGCCTGCCCGTCCGGGTCGAGGACCGCACCGGCGACACGTCTCAGGCCCGTCGCAAGCGCCAGCGCGCCGATCCGCCCCATATCCTGCTGACGACGCCGGAATCCCTCGCGCTGATGACCTCCTACGAGGACGCGGCGCGCACGTTCAAAGGCCTCAAGCGCGTCATCGTCGACGAGATCCACGCGCTCGCCGAGAACAAGCGCGGCGACCAGCTCATGCTCGCCCTCTCCCGCCTCCAGGCGATGGCCCCCGACCTCAAGCGCGTCGGCCTCTCAGCCACCGTCGACGACCCCGCCGTCATCGCCCACTACCTCGCCCGCCACCCCGACCCCTGCCCCATCCTTCACGCCGATCCCGGCCCGCCGCCGGACATCGAGATCCTCAAGACCGCCGAGACGCCGCCTTGGGCCGGCGCCGGGGGCCGCTACGCCATCCCCTCGATCCTGCGCGAGGTGCGCCGCCACGAGACGACGCTCATCTTCCACAACACCCGCGCCCAAGCCGAACTCTTCTTCCACGCGCTGTGGATGGAGAACGCGGGCGACCTGCCCATCGGCATCCACCACGGCGCGCTGGCCCGCGAGCAGCGCGTGAAGGTCGAGCAGGCGATGGCGGAGGGCAAGCTCAAGGCCATCGTCGCCACCTCGTCGCTGGACCTCGGCATCGACTGGGGCGACGTCGACCTCGTGATCCAAGTCGGCGCGCCCAAGAAGGTGAAGCAGCTCGTCCAGCGGATCGGCCGCGCCAACCACCGCTACAACGCGCCGTCCAAGGCCCGGCTCGTCCCCGCCAACCGTTTCGAGGTGATCGAGTGCACCGCCGCCCTCGAGGCCGTGCGCGCGGGCCAACTCGACGGTGACCTCCGCCTCGACGGCCCGCGCGACGTGCTCTGCCAGCACATTGCGCTGGTGGCCTGCGCGGGCCGGTTCCGGGCCGACGACCTCTACGCCGAGGTCACCAGCGTCGGCCCCTACTCCCAACTCACGCGCGCCCAGTTCGACGAGTGCCTGAACTTCGTCGCCACCGGCGGCTACGCCCTGCGCGCCTACGACCGCTACCAGCGCCTCAAGGAGTGGGAGCCGGGCGTCTGGGGCCTGCGCGACCCGCGCGCCGCGCGCCAGATCCGCATGAACCTCGGCACGATCATCGACACCGACACGCTCAAGGTCCGGTTCAAGGGCCGCGGCGGGATGCCCTTGGGCGAGATCGAGGAGGGCTTCGCCACCACCCTCTCGCCCGGCGATACCTTCCTCATGGGCGGCCAGGTCGTGCGCTACGAGAACATGCGCGAGATGACCGTCGAGGTGTCGCCCAAGCCCGACAAGGAGCCGAAGATCGCCACCTATATCGGCTACAAGTGGACCACCTCGGTCCAACTGGCCGAGCGCATCCAAGAGATCCTGTCCGACCCGTCCCACTGGTCCGCCCTGCCCGGCCACACCCGCGAATGGCTCGACCTGCAACGGCACCGCTCCAAGCTGCCGCAGCCCGGGCGCCTGCTGGTGGAGACCTTCCCCCGCGACGGGCGCCACCACGTCTGCTTCTACGGCTTCGCGGGCCGGAACGCGCACCAGACGCTGGCGCTCCTGCTCACCAAGGGGATGGAGGAGGACGGGCTCGACCCCTTGGGCTTCGTCGCCACCGACTACGCCGCGCTGATCTGGGGGCTGGAGCCCGTCGCCGACATTCGCCCCTACCTCCGGGTCGAGGGCGTGCACGAAGCGCTGGAGACGTGGCTCGCGGGCAACGCCGTGATGAAGCGCACGTTCCGCGCCGCAGCCATCATCTCCGGGCTGATCGACCGCAACTTCCCCGGCAAGCGCACGAGCGGAAAGCAGGCCACCTTCAGCAGCGACATCCTCTACGACACGCTGCACCGCTACGACCCCGAACACCTCATGCTGAAGATCACCGAGGAGGAGGCGATGCGCGGCCATATCGACTTCGGGCGCGTCGAGCTGATGCTCGAGACGATCGGCGACCGCATCGACCACGTGGCGCTGGACCGGGTCTCCCCGCTTTCCGCGCCGCTCTTCCTCGAACGGGGCCGCGTGCCCATCAAGGGCCGCGCCGAGAGCCGCCTGATCGAGGAGGAGGCGGCCCGACTGATGGCCGACGCGGGGCTCAGCCTCGAATGAGGGCGTGGCGCGGGGCCGGGTCGCCCGCTAGGCTCCGCTCGCACCCCACCGGAGACGACGCCATGAAGCTCCTCCTCCTCCTCGCGCTCCCGACGCTGACCCTCGCGGGCTGCACCTGCGCCGGAAGCTCCCCCTGCTTCATGTGACCGCGCCCGGCCCCGGCCGAGTCCGCCCCGCCACATGAGGCGCCGACTTCCGCGCATCCCCCCGCCCTCCCCCTTGCCGCCGGAATCGCGGTCTGATTCCCGTCGCCGCATGAGGGACGGGATGAGCGGAACGAAGGCCTTCGCCTTCGCGGGGGAACGGCTGGTGGCCCTGCCGAGCGGCGCGCTCTGGTGGCCCGCCGCCGGCGTGCTGACGGTCAGCGACCTGCACTTGGGCAAGTCCGAGCGCATCGCCCGCCGGTCGGGGATGCTGTTGCCCCCCTACGAGGTGGAGGACACGCTCCGCACCCTCGAGCAGGACATGGAGGCCGTGCAGCCCCGCGCCGTCATCTCGCTGGGCGACAGCTTCGACGATATGGAGGCGGCCGTCCGCCTGCACCCCGACCACCGCGCGTGGATCATGCGGCTGGTCGAGTCCGTCGACTGGACGTGGGTCACCGGCAACCACGACCCCGCCCCCGTCGCCTATGGCGGCACCCCCGCCGACGGGGTGGAGTGCGGCCCGCTATCCTTCGTCCACATCGCCACCGACGCGGGCCGGCACGAGGTGTCGGGCCACTACCACCCCAAGGCCAGCCTGCGCGTCCGCGGCCGCGCGATCAGCCGCCCCGCCTTCCTGCACGATGGCAACCGCCTGATCCTGCCCGCCTACGGCACCTTCACCGGGGGCCTGCGGTCGCGCGACCCGGCCCTGTCCAAGCTCATGGCCCCCGGCGCCCGCGCGATCCTCGCTGGCAGCCCGATGGTCGAGATCCCGATGCCGCGATGAGGGCCGTCCTCGCCGCCCTCGCGCTCGCCGCCTGCGCCCCCGCCGCACCCCCCGAGCCGTCGCGCGCCCCGACGTGGCGCGACGCGGACGCGACGGTCGCCTCCAAGGCCGACTTCGAGATGCGCGCCTTCGCCGGGACGTGGCACGAGGCGGCGCGCCTGCCGGTCGCGTTCCAGTACGACTGCGCCGCTGGCCGCTGGCGCGTCGGGCCGCCCGCGGGCGACGTGGCGACGCTGCGGACGACCTGCGTGGACGGTGGCGGCGCGACCGTGCGCCGGATCGACGGGACGCTCCGGCACGGGCGCCTCGGCCGCCTGCGCGCCGACTTGGACCACGGCGCGTGGGAAGGCGACCTCTGGGTCCTGTGGGCCGACGCGACCTACCGCTCGGCGGTCGTGGCGTCCCCCGACGGGCGGGCGGCGTGGATCCTCGACCGGAGCCCGTCGATGCCGCCGGACCGGCTGCGGGCCGCGCGCGAGGTGTTGCGCTTCAACGGCTACGACACGGACGCGCTGATCGGCGGTTGAGTCACGTGGCCGGAGGGCGGAATCGCCATATCCCACGGGGATCGAAGGGCTTTCAACCAGAAGGCGAAGAACGGCAACGAATCGGTGCTCGATAAAGTTCCATCGATTCGGGAATCGCCGTTGACCGACGATTCGCGGGCGTCCTAAGAACGCTCGCAACGGTCGGGCAGTGACCGGAGCAACCCAGCCGGATCAACCGGCGGGAAGGGGCGGAACGCGGACAGGATTTCCCGAGGGAGGGGTGTTCGGAACGCGCAGGCATGGGGTGGATGGCGGCGGTCGTCCACCCCTTTCCACGTCCGGCCCCGCGTGCCCGCGCCCCCGCTTGACGTCCTCCCCCACCCGCCCCATACGGCGCGCTCCATTGGTGTTGGTGGCCCCCGCGAGGGGATGCCTGTCGGCCGATCCGGGAACGGGGAGGCAGAGGACAACGCCCTTCACGCTCGAAGGAGATCAGACGGTGACCAAACGCACCTCTGCCAAGTACAAGCTCGACCGCCGCATGGGCGAGAACGTCTGGGGCCGCCCCAAGTCCCCGGTCAACCGCCGCGAGTACGGCCCCGGCCAGCACGGCCAGCGCCGCAAGGGCAAGATGTCCGACTTCGGCCTGCAGCTCCGCGCCAAGCAGAAGCTCAAGGGCCATTACGGCGACCTGACCGAGAAGCAGTTCAAGCGCATCTTCGCCGAGGCCCAGCGGGTCCGCGGCGACACCGGCGAGAACCTGATCGGCCTGCTGGAGCGCCGTCTCGACGCGGTCGTCTACCGCGCCAAGTTCGTCGCCACGATCTTCGCCGCGCGCCAGTTCGTGAACCACGGCCACGTCACGGTGAACGGCCAGCGCGTGAACATCCCCTCCTACCGCGTGAAGGAGGGCGACGTGATCGCGGTCCGCGACAAGTCCAAGCAGCTGGCCCTCGTGCTGGAGGCCTCGCAACTCGCCGAGCGCGACGTCCCCGACTACCTCGAGGTGGACCACAACAAGATGACGGCGTCGTTCGTCCGCACCCCGGGCCTCGGCGACGTGCCCTTCGCGGTGCAGATGGAGCCGAACCTCGTCATCGAGTACTACGCGCAGAACTGATCCGGCGGACCGTCACGGTCCCCGACGACGGCCGCCCCCCCGGGGGCGGCCGTTCGCATTTCAGGCATCCGCCGCGCGGACCTCGCCCTCGTCCATCCTCTGGATGGTGTGCGCCTGCGCCCACGCCGCAAGCACGGGCAGCAGCGGCCCGTCCCGTTGCGGCAGGTGCGGCAGGTCGCGCAGCACGACCTCCACCCGGCGCCACGCCGTCCCGCCCCGCGCGTGGGAGTCCCGCGCGAAGCCGAGGATCGCGGCGGGCAGCTGCCGATCGAGGCGGGGGGCGGCGTACCACAGCGCGAAGGGCGCCGCGTGCAGGCCCGCGACCAGCTCTGCCAAGCGCGGCAGGTCCTCCGCCGGATCGAGCGCCTCGAGATCCTGCAGGGTCGCAAAGGCGCGCCCCGCCTGCACCGTCTGGCGCACCGAGAGCAGGAACGACACCGACGCCGTCAGCACGACCATCCCGTTGACGCCCACGAGCACGCCGACGATCCCCCACGGCGCGGCCGACGGGGCCGTCCGCGCGCCGCCCAAGGTCGAGAGCAGGTGGCCGGTATGGGCGGCGAAGTCCGGCGCCTCGGGCTCGACCCCCGTGGGGCCCATCGCCAGCGACCCGGCGAACGATCCGTAGATCAGCGACCATCCGACCCACGTGCCGACGATCCAGACGGTGGCCACCGCGCTCATCACCACGACGCCGGAGACGCGGGTGAACAGCGCCTCTCCGCCCCAGCGCGCCGCCGCGCGCATCCCCATGAACACGAGGTGGCCGACATGGCCGGTCAGGGTGGCGCGCATGGTCGCCCCCACCGTGACGGCGAGGAAGTCCAGCGTCACCGCCGCGAGCACGACGAGGCCGAGGATCAGCACGATCGGGTCCATGGGCTCCGGTTCGGGTGCACGACCCGGCCCAACGGGTTCGCGAATCGGGGGTTCCGATCCCCCCGCGCGCGCCTTAAGGCCCCGCCGTCGCGTCCGCCCGCTGCCCTTGGAGTCCCCTCATGCCCGACCACCCCATCCACGCCACCGTCGACGGCGCCGTCGTGATGATCGGCTTCGGCTCCATCGGGCGCGGCTTCCTGCCCCTGCTGCAGCGCCACGTCGGCCACGACGCGTCGAAGCTCGTCGTCATCGAGCCGTCCGCTGCCGCCTGCGCCGACCTTGCGGCGCGCGGCATCGCCTGCCGGCAGGTGGCGCTGACGCCGGATAACTACCGCGTGGAGCTCGATGCCGTGATGACCCCCGGCGCGGGCTTCGTGGTAAACCTCTCGGTCGACACCTCCTCGCTCGATCTGATGCGCCACTGCCGCGCGCGCGGCGTCCCCTACATCGACACCGTGGTCGAGCCGTGGGCCGGCTTCTACTTCGACACCACCGACAACGCGGCCCGCACGAACTACGCCCTGCGCCAAGCCGTCCGCGACGAGAAGGCGGCCAACCCCGGCGGCACGACCGCCGTGTCCTGCTGCGGCGCCAACCCCGGCATGGTCTCGTGGTTCGTCAAGGCCGCGCTGCTCCGGCTGGCCGCCGACACGGGCCGGGACGCCGCCGCCCCCGCCGACCGCGCGGGCTGGGCCACGCTGATGCGCGACCTCGGGGTCAAGGGCGTCCACATCGCCGAGCGCGACACGCAGGCCCGCCTCGCGCCCCGCCCGCGCGGCACCTTCGTCAACACGTGGTCGGTCGAGGGCTTCATCGCCGAGGGCTTCCAGCCCGCCGAGCTGGGCTGGGGCACCCACGAGACGTGGTTCCCCGAGAACGGCCACCGCCACGACACGGGCTGCCGCGCCTCCATCTGGCTCGACCGCCCCGGCGCGATCACCCGCGTCCACACGTGGTGCCCGACGCCGGGGCCGCAGTTCGGCTTCCTCGTCACCCACAACGAGGCGATCTCCATCGCGGACTACTACACGCTCGGCCCCGTGGACGCGCCGGAGTTCCGCCCCACCTGCCACTACGCCTACCACCCCGCCGACGACGCGGTGCTGTCGCTCCACGAGATGTTCGGCTCGGGCCGTCAGCAAGAGGCGCACCACATCCTGACCGAGGACGAGATCGTCGAGGGCATCGACGAGCTGGGCGTCCTGCTCTTCGGCCATGCCAAGAACGCGCTCTGGTACGGCTCGCGCCTGTCGAACGAGGAGACGGTCCGCCTCGCCCCCGACCAGAACGCCACCGCGCTGCAGGTCACGTCCGCCGTACTCGCCGGGATGGTCTGGGCGCTGGAGAACCCCGGCGCGGGCATCGTCGAGACCGACGAGATGGACCACGCCCGCTGCCTCGAGATCCAGACGCCCTACCTCGGACCGGTCGAGGCGCACTACACCGACTGGACCCCGCTGAAGGACCGCTGGCAGCACTTCCCCGAGGACATCGACGAGTCCGACCCGTGGCTCTTCCGGAACGTGCTGGCGAGCTGACGCCGCCCCTCCCCCGCTCCCCCCTTTCTTGGCGGAAATATTCCGGGGGAGGCGCCGTCAGGCGACGGGGGCGGAGCCCCCTGATCCGTCGGCCCACCCGCACCGAGGGTCATCCCGGCGCCGCGAACGGGGCGCCGCACTGCCGTATGCACGGGGGGCGCCCCCCTGCGGACGCCGCCTCGGGTCGCCTTGGCCACGCGGCGCTCACCCTCTCGGGGGCAGCCCCACCTCGGCCCGGCCCTCGGGCGTCTTGAGGCTGAAGTCGGTGCCCGCGTGCCGCGCAGCGCCCGCCTCGAACAGCCAACCGATCGCCTGCGCCACCTCCTCCGCCGGGATGTGCGCCTCCCAGTCGAGCCGGCTCACCGGATTGATCCCCGACGCCTTGATCTCGCGCTGCATCTCTGTGGCCACCGTCCCCGGCGACAGCCCCACGACCGACACCCCCTTGGGCGCCATCTCCTTGTCCGCCACCTTGGTCAGCGAAAGCAGCCCCGCCTTCGTCGCGCAGTAGTGCGACCACCCCTCCAAGGCCCCCGTCGCGGCCCCCGACGAGATGTTCACGACCACCCCCGTGCCCCGCGCGCCCATGCCCGGCAGCACCGCTCGCAAGGCGTTGTAGGCGCCCGTCAGGTTCACGTTCACGACGGTGGCCCACGCCTTCGGGTCGCTATCCTCGATCCGCGCGATCGGGTCGATCAGCCCCGCGTTGTTGACCAGCCCCGCCACCGGGCCGAACGCCGCCTCCATCCGCGCCACGGCGCCCGCCACGGCGTCCCAGTCGGCCACGTCCAAGGCCAGCGCGAGGCCGCCCGTCTCCTCGGCCAACGCCTCCAGCGGCGCGGCGGAGCGGGCCACCAGCCCCACCTTCGCGCCCCGCGCCGCGAGGTGCCGCGCGGTCGCCGCGCCGATGCCCCGGCTCGCGCCGGTGATGAGGATGGGGGCGCCGTCGATCTGCATGGGCAAGCTCCTTCTGTCGCCCTCCCCTACCCCACCCGCGCGCCCCGCGTCAGGGCTGGACCCCGCCCGGCACCCGTGCACGATCCGCACGGATGGACACCCGGACCCTGCATCTCCTGCTCGACGTGGCCCGCCTCGGCAGCCTCGCCGCCACCGCCCGCCACCACGGGATCGACCCCACCACGGTCTCCCGCGCGGTCGCGCAGGCCGAGGCGCGGATCGGGGCGCGCCTGTTCCACCGCTCGACCCGCCGCCTGACCCCGACGGAGGCGGGCGCGCGGTTCCTGCGGGACGTCGCGGAGCCCGCCGCCCGGATCGAGGCGGCGATGGAGGCGGC
Organism: Jannaschia sp. Os4; assembly: GCF_016820245.1. Classification (GTDB taxonomy): domain Bacteria; phylum Pseudomonadota; class Alphaproteobacteria; order Rhodobacterales; family Rhodobacteraceae; genus Jannaschia. The sequence goes on from NZ_JAFCAR010000001.1 coordinate 192,899, forward strand.
CCGCGCGGGCACCGACCGCGTCACCGGGCGGGTGCGCCTCGCCGCCTCGGTCGCCTACGGCACGGAGGTGCTGGCCCCCGCCCTGCCCGCGCTCTTGGAGCGGCACCCGGACCTCGCCGTGGACCTCGTGCTGGACGACGCGCCCCGCGACCTCGTCGGCGAGCGGATCGACGTCGCGGTCCGCCTCGCACCCGCGCCCACCGGCGACCTCGTGTCCCGCAAGCTGCACCCGGTGCGGTATCGCCTCGTGGCCGCGCCCGGCACGGGACGCGCCGACCCCGAGGTCCTCGCCGCGCGGGCGCTCGTCCATGCGCTTCCCGGCGCGCCGCCGGTCTGGCGCGTCCGGACCGGCGCGGGCGAGCGCGACGTCCCCCTCGCGCCCCGCGCGACCTTCACCTCCCCCCTCGCCCTGCGCGCGGCGGCGCGGGCGGGCCTCGGGGTTGCGCTCTTGGCGGACTGGCTCGTGGCGGGGGATCTCGCCGCGGGCCGCCTCGCCGTCGTCTCGGAGGCGGAGGCGACGCCGACCGGCTTCGATGCCGCCGCATGGGCCCTCTACCCCGCGCGCGACCACCTCCCCGCACGGGTGCGCGCGACGATCGGCTGGCTCACGGCCCGCGCCTGATCCAGCGGTTCACCACCCGCGCGACCTCGCGCGGGGAGAGGTCGCCCAGCACCGCGGCGGGCAGCGGCACCATCCGCGCCCCGTCGAGCAGGATCGCCACGCCGAGCGAGGTGGGCACCGCGCGCATCCCCTTGGTCCACGGCGCCTCGATCACGAGGTCGGGGGCTTCGGCGCGCATCCCCTCGGGGCGCAGCGAGACCCGCCACCGATGCGGCAGGCCGGGCGCGCGCATCCGGGCCAAGGCGCGGGCGCGGTGCCCCGCCCAGCCTGACAGCGCCAGCAGCAGCCCCATCGGGAGCCCGATCACGGCGAGGCGGAGCGGGACGGCCCACCCGGGGAAGTCCGGCCAGGCCGAGACCGCCACGGGCCACAGGACCGCGAGCGCGAAGAGGAGGTCCGGCAGGATCGCGCGGCGGCCCTCCGGCCGCGCGGCGGCGCGGGTCCAGCGGGCCCGCCCGCGCTTGGGCAGGTCGAAGGACAGGTCCAGCGACGCGCCCCCCTCGCGCCGGGCGATCCACGCGCGGACCTTCTCGGCGGCGCGGGCCGGATCGGCGAGGGCGGCGGCGGGGATCGGCAGCACGTCCTCCGGCCCGCGCCAGAGCAGCAGGTCGCCCTTGGTCGAGCGCGGGGCCCCGAAGGTGGTCCACCCCGCCTGCAGCCGGGCCGCCCCCGCCCGCCAGTCCACCCCCTGCCGCCCGATGCGGGCCTTCACGGGTCCGGACACGAGGGGGCCGCGCCGCCGGGCGCGCGCGCGCGCCGCCTCGAACCATGCCAGCAGCAGGACGCCGAGCGCCAAGGCGGCCACCGGCGCCCACGGCCAGTCGGGGCGCAGCGCGGCGGCGGCCACCGCTGTGCCGGCGCAGGCCGCCGCGCCCAAGCCCACGACCCAGCCGCCGCGCCGGGCCACCGCCGCGCGCGCCAGCGCATCGGCAGCGTCCGCGCCGATCTCGAAGGAGTAGTCCCGTCCCGCCATCCGCCGTCCGGATGCCCGCGCCCCGAGGGTTATTCAATGACGCCCCCGCGTGAAGCGCGCGTGGACAGACCGTCCCCGCGGGAGTAGCGCATCCGCATGCCCACCGTCCGCCTCTCCGACGCGCACGCCCTGCCCCGCTGGCGCCGGCCCGAGGCGCTGCTGATGCTGATGGCCTTCGCCATGCCGGTGGCGTTCGCCACGTGGTCGGCGCTGCTCAACAACTTCGTCGTCGAGGAGGTCGCGTTCGACGGCTCGGACATCGGCTGGCTCCACACGATCCGCGAGATCCCCGGATTCCTCGCGGTCGGCGTCATCGCGGTCCTCTTCGTGATGCGCGAGCAGACCTTGGCGCTGTCGTCCCTCGTCCTGCTGGGCGTGACCACCGCGCTGACGGCGCAGTTCCCGAGCCTGTCGGGCATCCTGTGGATCACGTTCCTGTCGTCGGTCGGCTACCACTACTACGAGACGGTCAACCAATCCCTGCAGCTCCAGTGGCTGTCCAAGGCCGAGGCGCCGCGCAAGCTGGGCATCCTGCTCTCGGTCGGCTCCTTCGCCACGCTGCTGGCCTACGGGCTGATCGTGGTGACGTGGCGCGCGTTCGACCTGTCCTACGACCTCGTCTACTGGGTCGCGGGCGGGTTCACCGCCGTCGTGGCGCTGATCGCGTGGGCCGTCTTCCCCCGGTTCGAGGCCACGCCCCAGCGTCGCGAGATCGTGCTGCGCCGCCGCTACTGGCTCTACTACGCGCTGCAGTTCATGTCGGGCGCGCGGCGCCAGATCTTCATCGTCTTCGCGGGCTTCATGATGGTCGAGCGCTACGGGTTGGAGGTGCACGAGGTCACGGCGCTCTACATGGTGACGCTCGTCATCAACATGGTCTCCGCCCCCCTGATCGGGCGCGCCGTGGGCCGCTGGGGCGAGCGCGCGGCGCTGATCGTGGAGTATGCGGGGCTGGGCACGATCTTCGTGCTCTACGCGGGCCTCTACGCGTTCGACTGGGGCGTGGCGGTGGCCTGCGTCCTCTACATGGCGAACAACGTGTTCTTCTCCCTCGCGCTGGCCATCAAGACCTACTTCCAGAAGATCGCCGACCCCGCCGACATCGCGCCCACGGCGGCCGTGGCCTTCACCATCAACCACATCGCGGCGGTCTTCCTGCCCGCGAGCCTCGGCTACCTGTGGCTCGCCTCGCCGATGGCGGTGTTCGTGGCGGCGGCGGGGATGGCGGGCGCGTCGCTCGCGCTCTCGACGCTGGTGCCGCGCCACCCGGTCGAGGGGCACGAGACCGTGCTCGCCCCCCGACTGGCGGCGGCGGAGTAGCGGCCCCATATCGTCCGGAAAGGAGACCGCCCATGTTCCTCTTCCAACGCAAGAAGGCCGAGATGGTGAGCGCCGACGACGCCCTGCCCGGCCGCGCCACGCCGATCCCGACCGCCACGACGCACCACGTCTTCGGCACGCCCCTGCGGACCGAGCCGAAGGAGGGCGAGGCGCAGGCCATGTTCGGCATGGGCTGCTTCTGGGGCGTGGAGCGGATGTTCTGGCAGGTGCCGGGCGTCACGATGACCACCGTGGGCTACGCGGGCGGCTACACCCCCAACGCCACCTACGAGGAAGTCTGCTCGGGCCGCACGGGCCACAACGAGGTGGTCCACGTCATCTACGACACGTCGAAGGCGACCTACGAGGATCTGCTGAAGGTGTTCTGGGAAGGCCACGACCCGACCCAGGGCATGCGGCAGGGCAACGACGTGGGCACGCAGTACCGGTCGGGCATCTACGCCTACTCGCCCGAGCAGAAGGCCGCCGCCGAGCGCACCGGGGCCGAGATGGCGCCCCGCCTGCGCGCGGCGGGCTACGGGGCGATCACGACGGAGATCGTGGACGCGCCGGACTACTACCTCGCCGAGGACTACCACCAGCAGTACCTGTCGAAGAACCCGAACGGCTATTGCGGGATCGGCGGGACGGGCGTGACCTGCCCGATCGGCACGGGCGCCTGACGTTCAGGGGGCTCCGCCCCCGCCTCCCTCCGGTCGGCTCCCCCGAGGTATTTCCGCCAAGATGAGGGGGCCGTTCACCGCACCTTTACCGGCGTCGTCCCACCAGGGTCGCGCGGTACAGGCTGAGGAGCCGATGGCCGCCCAAGGTGAGGGCCGTTGGTCCTCCGGGGCAGGCGGAGCGATCCCCTGCCCCTCATCTTGGTTCAAATACCTCGGGGGAGGCCCGGAGGGCCGGGGGCAGCGCCCCCTCCCCGCTCAGGGCCAGCGCGCCAGCGGCGGCAGGCTCATCAGCACGGCGCTCGCGTCGTGCCCCGTCTCCAGACCGAACTTGGTGCCCCGGTCCCAGACGAGGTTGTACTCCGCGTAGAGGCCCCGGTGGACGAGCTGCGCCTCGCGGTCGTCCTCGGACCACGCCATGTCCTTGCGCCGCTCCACCAGCGGCACGAAGGCGGGCAGGAACGCCTCGCCCACGGCCTTGGTGAAGGCAAAGTCCGCGTCCCAGTCGCCGGTGTCGAGGTCGTCGTAGAAGATGCCGCCGACGCCCCGCGCCCGGCCCCGGTGCGGCACGAAGAAGTACTCGTCCGCCCACGCCTTCAGCCGGTCGTAGCGCCCAGCCTCGTGCGCCTCGCAGGTCTCGCGCAGCACGCCGTGGAAACGCCTCGTGTCCTCGTCGTACTCCAGCGCGGGGTTCAGGTCCGTCCCGCCGCCGAACCACGACGCGTGGGGCGTCCAGAACATCCGCGTGTTGAGATGGACCGCCGGCACGTGCGGGTTGCGCATGTGCGCGACGAGGCTGATGCCGGACGCCCAGAAGCGCGGGTCGTCGGCCATGCCGGGGATGTCCTTGCGCGCCGCCATCGCCGCCACCGCGCGGGGCTGGAGCGTGCCGTGCACCTCGGACCAGTTGACGCCCACCTTCTCGAAGAGCCGCCCCTCGCGCATCACCGACATCAGGCCGCCGCCCGCGTCCGAGCCATCCTCGGCGGTGCGCTTGGTGTCGCGGACCTCGAACCGCGCCACCGGGAGGTCCGACCCCGGCCCTGATTCGTGGGCCGCCTCCAGCGCCTCGAACCGCTCCACGATCCGGTCGCGCAATGCGCGAAACCACGCGCTGGCGGTCTGCTTTCGGTGGTCGGTCTCGTCCAGCATGAGCGAATCTCCGTCGGTCCGGGGGGAGGGTATCGGCGGACCTCCGCGGGATCGTGCCGCAATTTCGCCACGACCCCCACCCCCATGTTGTAGGCCCTCTTGCCCACGCATACCCCATCTGCCGGGGGGCGGCGGGGACCCGCCCGGAATGGGGAGTCTTTGGGGCAATGGGTTTGAGCACTGTCTTTACGTCGCGGCGCAAGCTACTGTCGACGAAACAGAACACGAGCCGGGGCACGAACCACCGGCTCACCGGGCAGAGCAGGCATTTCATGAGAACCGTGACCATGCGGCTGGCGGCGCTGTGCGCCGTGCTGATCCTGATGACGGGCATGGCCGCGGCCGCGCCCTACGCGGCGATGGTGATCGACGAGCGCTCGGGCGAGATCCTGCACGCGCGCAACCACGACACGCGCCTGCATCCCGCCTCGCTCACCAAGATGATGACGCTCTACATCGCGTTCGACGCCGTGCGCCGGGGCGAGATCGGCCTCGACACCGAGGTGCGCATCTCCCGCAACGCCGCCGCCGAGCCGCCCTCCAAGCTGGGCCTGCGCGCGGGCCAGCGGATCAAGCTGCGCTACCTGATCCGCGCGGCCGCGGTGAAGTCCGCCAACGACGCCGCCACCGCCATCGGCGAGGCGATCGCCGGGTCCGAGGACGCCTTCGCGCGCCGCATGAACCGCACCGCCCGCGCGCTGGGGATGAACCACACGACGTTCAAGAACGCGCACGGCCTCACCATGTCCGGCCACCTCTCGACCGCGCGGGACATGACGACGCTGGGGATGCGCCTCTTCCGCGACCACCCGGCCTACTACAACATCTTCTCGCGCCGCTCGACCGACGCGGGCGTCACGCAGGTGCGCAACACCAACCGGCGCCTGCTCGACGCCTATCGCGGCGCCGACGGCATCAAGACCGGCTACACCCGCGCCGCCGGGTTCAACCTCGTGGCCTCCGCCGAGCGCGACGGGACGCGGATCATCGCCACGGTGTTCGGCGGTCGCTCCACGGCGACGCGCAACAAGCGGGTGATGGAGCTGCTCGACATGGGCTTCGAGCGCGCCGAGTCGGGCGAGCGGGACGCCGCCCCCGAGGCGGCGGCCGACGTCGTCGCCACGGCGACCATCGGCCCGCGCGCGCCCGCCGCCTCCATGCGGCCCCGGATGCGGCCGGGCGGCGCGCCGGCGGACGACCTCGTGATCGCCAGCGCCTCCACCCCCGAGACGGGGCCGATGCGGCAGGTCGTCTGGGCCGCCTCCGCAGCGCCCCAGCCGGAGACGCGCGCGATGGCCGCCGTGGACGGCGCGACCATCGTCGAGCGCGTGGTGGCCCAGCGCCCGACCATGCGCCCCGGCGAGGACGGTCCCCTGCGCGTGGTCACCACGGACGCGCCCAACCGCGACTACGGCATCGTGCTGGGCAAGCGGCGGACCCGCTCGGACGCCGACAAGCTCCTGCTCACGGCGGCCATGCGCGAGTTGGAGACGCTCGACGGCACCATCCGGGGGCTCCAGGTGGTGCAGGGGGGCTGGCGCCCCTCGTTCCTCGGCCTGTCGCTGACGGAGGCGCAGCGCGCCTGCCAGCGCCTCGCGGCGCGCGACATGGACTGCGAGGTGATGCGCGGCGCCTGAGGGTCAGACGCCCGCCGCGGCGTCCGCCTGAAGGTCGAAGGCCGCCGCCATCAGCGCGCGGGTGTAGGGGTGCGACGGCGCGTCGAAGACCTGCGCCGCCTCGCCCGCCTCCACCACGTCGCCCCGTTTCATCACCATGATCCGGTGCGACAGCGCGCGCACGACCCGCAGGTCGTGGGAGATGAACAGGTAGGCCAGCCCGTGCTTGCGCTGCAGGTCGCGCAGCAGCTCCACCACCTGCACCTGCACCGTCTGGTCGAGCGCGGAGGTCGGCTCGTCCAGCACCACCAGCTCCGGCTTCAGGATCATGGCGCGGGCGATGGCGATGCGCTGGCGCTGCCCGCCCGAGAACTCGTGCGGGTAGCGGTCCATCGCCTCGGGATCGAGGCCCACCTCGCGCAGCATGTCGGCCACCTGCTCCCGGTGGGGGCGCGCGTCGCCCGTGTCGTGCAGGCGCAGCCCCTCGGCCACGATCTCGCCCACCGTCATCCGCGGCGAGAGCGACCCGAACGGGTCCTGGAACACGATCTGCATCTCTTGGCGGAGCGGGCGCATCTGGCGGCTCTTCAGCCCGTCGATGTCGCGGCCCATGAACACGATCCGCCCCTCGGACGAGATCAGGCGCATGATGGCCAGCGCGAGCGTCGTCTTGCCCGACCCGGACTCGCCCACGATCCCCACGGTCTCGCCGCGCCGCACCGAGAGCGTGGCGTCGTTCACCGCCTTCACGTGCCCCACGGTCCGCTTGAGCAGGCCGCGCTGGATCGGGAACCAGATCTTCAGCCCGTCCGTCGACGCGATCTCCGGCGCGTCCGGCGCCACCGGCTCGGGCGCCCCGTCCGGCTCGGCGTCGAGCAGCATCCGGGTGTAGTCGTGCTGCGGGTCGTCGAAGATCTCGACCGTCGGCCCCTCCTCCACGATCTCGCCGTGGCGCATCACGCAGACCCGGTCGGCGAAGCGGCGCACGATCCCGAGGTCGTGGGTGATGAACAGCATCGCCAGCCCCTCCTCGCGCTGGATCGAGGCGAGCAGTTCCAGCACCTGCGCTTGGATCGTCACGTCCAGCGCCGTGGTCGGCTCGTCCGCGATCAGCAGGTTGGGCCCGTTGGCCAGCGCCATGGCAATCATCACCCGCTGCCGCTGCCCGCCCGACAACTGGTGCGGGTAGGAGGCCAGCCGCGTCTCCGGCTCGGGGATGCCCACCTTGGTCAGCAGGTCGAGGATGCGCGCCCGGATGGCCGACCCTTCCAGCCCTTGGTGCACGCGAATCGACTCGCCCAGCTGCTTCTCGATCGTGTGCAACGGGTTGAGCGACGTCATCGGCTCTTGGAAGATGAACGAGACGTCGTTGCCCCGCACCCGGCGCAACTCCTTCTCGTCCGCGCCGACCATCTGCGCGCCGTCGTAGAGGATGGAGCCCTCCACCTCGGCGCTGTCGGGCAGCAGGTTCACGGTCGAGAGCGCGGTGATCGACTTGCCGGAGCCGGATTCGCCCACGAGGGCGACGGTCTCGCCCTTGGCGACGTCGAAGGAGACGCCGCGTACGGCCTTCGTGACCGAGTCGCCTTGGCGAAACGTGACGCGCAGGTCGCGGACTTGGAGGAGGGTCAAGCGGCATCTCCCGAGGCGAGAGCGGCTAGGCCAGCAAGGATGAAGAGAATGAGAGCGGCGCCCCATTTAGCATAAATGCTGCGCTTGTGCGCCTGGACCAGATCCTCATTCCCGACACTTGCTCTGCCGCCCCAACGGAGCGCAGCCGGGTTGTTCGATTGGAACACCGCCATTTGGACGCAGGCCCACACCACGAGACCAAGTGCCAGACATCCAAGGGCTGAGGGGACAACACTTCCGCTCACTGGTTCCCCTCCGACGACGTGCTGCTCGCCTGCGCCGGGGTCGCCAGCGCGGGCTGCGGCTCGGCCTTCTTCCCCGCCACCGGCGCCACGGTGAAGACCTTGCGCGGGTCGAAGGCGTCGCGGACCCCCTCGAAGATGAACACCAGGAGCGACAGCATGATCGCGAAGGTGAAGAAGGCGGTGAAGGCCAGCCACGGGGCCTGCAGGTTCTGCTTCGCCTGGAGCGTGAGGTCCCCCAGCGAGGGCGCCGACGACGGCAGGCCGAAGCCGAGGAAGTCGAGCGAGGCCAGCCCCCCGATCGTGCCCGTCACGATGAAGGGCAGCATGGTGATCGTCGCCACCATCGCGTTGGGCAGGACGTGGCGCGCCATGATCGTGCCGTTGCCGACCCCCAGGGCGCGGGCGGCGCGCACGTACTCGAAGTTGCGCGCACGTAGGAACTCGGCCCGGACGACGCCGACGAGGGCCGTCCAGCCGAACAGCGTCATCAGCCCGACCAGCAGCCAGAAGTTCATGGGCAGGATCGCGGCCACGATGATGATGATGTAGAGGCTGGGCGTGGAGCCCCAGATCTCGATGATCCGCTGGAAGATCAGGTCGATCCACCCGCCGAAGAAGCCCTGCACCGCGCCCGCCGCGATCCCGATGATCGACGTGAGGAACGTCACGATCAGCGCGAAGGCCACCGACAGCCGGAAGCCGTAGATCACCCGCGCCAGCACGTCGCGCGCGGTGTCGTCCGTGCCCAGCCAGTGCTGCGAGTCCGGAGCGGAGGGCGCGGCCCCGTCGATGTCGTTCACCGTGTCGTAGCTGTAGGGGATGACGGGCCAGAGCAGCCAGCCCGCCTCGACGCTCTCGCCGTCGTAGGTGCCGGTCGCCTGCACGGAATCGATCACCTCCTCGGGGAAGTCGAAGCAGTCCTCGAGGCCGCCGGACACGATCAGGCACTCGACCTCCGCCTCGCGGTATTCGGCCTCGGTGCGGAAGTCGCCGCCGAAGGCCGTCTCCGGGTAGAAGTTGAACACGGGCACGTGCAGGTCGCCGCGGTAGGACACGAGCAGCGGCTTGTCGTTGGCGATCAGCTCCGCCACCAGCGACAGCCCGAACAGCACCGCGAAGAGCCAGAAGGACCAGAAGGCGCGGCGGTTCGCCTTGAAGTTCGCTAGACGGCGGCGGTTGAGCGGGGAGAGCGCCATCTCAGGTCTCCCGGCTCTCGAAGTCGATGCGCGGGTCGATCCAGATGTAGGTCAGGTCCGTGATCAGCCCCATCACCAGCCCGATCAGCGCGAAGGCGTAGAGCGTGCCGAACATCACCGGGTAGTCGCGCGAGACGGCGGCCTCGAAGCCAAGCCGCCCCAGCCCGTCGAGCGAGAAGATCGTCTCGATGATGAGCGAGCCGCCGAAGAACACGCTGACGAAGAGCGCCGGGAAGCCCGAGATCACGATCAGCATCGCGTTGCGGAACACGTGGCCGTAGAGGACGCGTGCCTCGGACAGCCCCTTGGCCTTGGCCGTGGTCACGTATTGCTTGCGGATCTCGTCGAGGAAGGAGTTCTTCGTCAGCAGCGTCAGGCCGGCGAAGGCCGAGATGGTCGAGGCGGTCACGGGCAGCGCGATGTGCCACAGGTAGTCGAGCACCTTCTGGCCCGCGTTCAACTGCTCCCAATTATCGCTCGTCAGCCCGCGCAGCGGGAAGATCTGCAGGAACGACCCGCCCGCGAACATCACGAGCAGCAGGATGGCGAAGAGGAAGCCGGGGATCGCGTAGGCCACGATGACGATGCCGGAGGTCCACGTGTCGAAGCTGGACCCGTCGCGCACCGCCTTGCGGATGCCCAGCGGGATCGAGATCAGGTAGGCCAGCAGCGTCGACCACAGGCCCAGCGTGATCGAGACGGGCATCTTCTCCAGCACGAGGTCGACCACGGAGATGGAGCGGAAGTAGCTCTCGCCGAAGTCGAAGCGCAGGTAGTTCCACATCATGTCGAGGAACCGCTCCAAGGGCGGCTTGTCGAAGCCGAACTGGCGCTCCAGCTCCTCGATGAAGTCCTGCGGCAGGCCGCGCGCGCCCGCGTAGCCCTCGCCCCCCTCCGCGATCTCCGATCCGCCGCCGGAGATGCCCTCGAACACGTCGCCGCCGCCCTCCAGCTGCGCGATGATCTGCTCGACGGGGCCACCGGGCACGAACTGCACGAGGGTGAAGTTGATGACCATGATCCCCAAGAGCGTGGGGATCATGAGCAGCAGGCGGCGGAGGATGTAGGCGGCCATCGGGGGTTAGATCGGCGCGCCTTCGGAGCGCAGGCGTTCGTGGGCCTCGGCGTCGTACCACCAGAAGTCGAGCGCGCCCAAGGCGAGCGGCGGCAGATCCTCCGGATGGTCGAAGATGTCCCAGTAGGCGACCGTGTGCACGTCCTTGTACCATTGCGGGATCCAGAAGCCGTAGGCGCGCAGCACCCGGTCCAGCGCGTTGGCCCGCACCGTGACCTCCTCCAGCGACTCCGCGTCGGCGAAGGTCTCGACCAGCCGGTCGATCGCCGGGTCGGTCAGCGCCATAAGGTTGCGCGACGAGTCCTCGGCCGTGTCGGAGTGGAACCACTGCTTGAGACCCGTCACCGTCGGCTCGTAGCCCTGCGTCGGCGAGTGGTTCACGAGGTCCCAGTCCCCGGCGCGCCGCCGCTCGATGTACTGGCTCACGTCGACCCGCTCCAGCCGGGCGTCGACGCCGATCCGGCGCAGGTTCTCGACATAGGGGTTCACGATCCGGTCGAAGGCGGGCGAGGTCTGGAGGAACACCGCCTCCAGCGTCTGGCCGTCCTTGCGCCGCAGCCCGTCGTCCCCGGTCTCCCAGCCTGCCTCGTCGAGGAGGCGGCTCGCCGCGCGGAGCATCCGGCGGCCCGGCGCGTTCTGCGCCGCGTCGTTGGCGAAGGGCGCGCGGGCCTCCTCCTCGAGGATGGACGCGTCGAGCAGACCCTCGTCGATCAGGGGCTGCAAGAGCGCCGCCTCCTCGGCCGAGGGCAGGCCCGCCGCCTGGAGGTCGGTGTTCTGCCAGAAGCTCTCGGGCCGCTGGTAGATGCCGTAGAACAGCGTCTCGTTGGCCCACTCGAAGTTCAGCATCATCGCCACGGCGTCGCGCACCCGCGCGTCCCGCCACTTCTCGTCGCGCAGGTTGAACACGAAGCCCTGCGCCTGGCCGATCGCCCCGTTGGGCAGCTCGACCTTCTCGACCCAGCCGCGCTCGACGGCGGGGAAGTCGTAGGAGGTGGCCCATTCCTTCGAGGAGTTCTCGTTGCGGAACGTGTAGACCCCGCCCTTGAACCCCTCCAGCGCGGCGGCGGCGTCCGCGAACACCTCGACCCGCACGGAGTCGAAGTTCCAGCGCCCGACGTTCATCCAGTGGTCGGCGCCCCACCAGTCCTCGTCGCGCACGTAGGTGACCGACCGGCCCATGTCGACCTCGCCCAGCACGTAGGGGCCGGTCCCGAGGAACGGGGTGTCCTGCGTCTCGTCGAGGCGGCGCAGCTCGGTGCCGTCCTCGGCCACGAAGTCGTGCTTGGCGAAGACGCTGCCGCCGGCGAAGCCGACGCGGTCGCGCAGCGGCGCGTCCTCGTTGAAGGTGAACTTCACGCGGTGCGGCCCGAGCACCTCGACCTCCGAGACGAAGTTCTCCACCACGGACACGAACTCGGGCAGGCCCTGCTCCAAGGTCATCTCGTGGGAGAAGGCCACGTCCTCGGCGGTCAGCGGCACCCCGTCCGACCACGTGACGTCCTCGCGCAGGTTGAAGATGACCCACGCGCGGTCCTCGGGATACTCCATCGTCGTGCAGAGGTAGCAGTAGGCCGCGTAGGGGTCGTCCGCCGTCGAGGCGAGGATGCTCTCGGGGATGACGGACCGGACGTTCGTCTCCTCCACGCCCTTGCGGGTGTAGCCGTTGAAGCTGTCGAAGGTGGACTGCGACCAGAAGCTGATCTCGCCGCCCTTCGGCGCGTCGGGGTTCACGTAGGCGAGGCGCTCGGCGTCGGGGCCGTACACGGGCTCGCCGAAGTTGACGTAGGCGTGGGTCTCGATGACCGTCTCGTGGCTTTCGCCGTAGGCCGCGTGCGCCGCCAGCGCGACGGCGGCGGTCGTGATCCAGAGCTTCATGGCGTCCCTCCCTTGCGGACCCGATGGCGCGTCCCGGCCACGTAACGACGGCGACGGGGCCCCCGCAAGGGAGGCCATCCTGACGGATTCGTCATGTAGCGCGCGGGATTCGGGGGGAAAGCGGCAGGCGGGTTCGTTGGGCCGGCGCGTCAGCGCCGCGTCGCGGTCGCGCCGGCCAGATCGCGAGCAGGCGGAAAGCGACCTTCGTGCTTGGCGCGGACCCGCCACATGCGCTTCCGCGCGCCCTCCGGCTCCAGCGCCCGATAGATCCCCCCGGAATACTTGGCCCAATCCAAGGCCATCCCCTCGACGACCATCATCGCCGACAGGTCCGTGCCGTCGGGAAGGGTGCACCGTCCGACTAGCCTGTCGTAGCTCGGGTCCCCATCCGGCTCGACCGTGACCTGCAGCCCCTTGGTCAGGCGCACGAGGGCCCACTTCGCCTTCTGCCCGTAGGGCTGGTCCATCTCGGGCGCGTCGATACCGAAGAGCCGCACATGCACCCCCCGGACGACGATCGTGTCCCCGTCGATCACATGGCAGCGCCCGCTGAACGGAGCGGTCGGCAGGGGCGCACGCTGCGGCGCGGCAGGTCTGGACTGCGCCGGAGAGGCCCGCGTCGGCGCCGGGGGCCGGGACCGCGGCGGCGGCCCGCGGCGCCGATCCTGCCGCGCCGGCCGAGCGAAGAACAGGATCACCCCGACTAGGCCGGCGAATACCACAATCAACTCCATGGTGGTCGCCCGCCCTCAGTCGTCCGGCCGCTTCAGCTCGAACACGTCGCGGACCACCGCGTAGTCGCGGTAGCCGCAGCGGGCGAGCGCGTCGAACGCGGTGAGATCGAACCGCCCGTCCACCACGCAGTCGTCGCGCAGGTGAACGCCCACCACCTCGCCGAACACGACCCGGTTCGCGGCGCCCGGCAGGCGCTCGACGCGCGTCAGACGGCATTCCAGCGTCGCGGGCGCGTCGGCCACGCGCGGGGCGTCGATAGTCTCGCACTCGGCCTTCGCCACGCCCGCCAAGGCGAACTCGTCCGTGCCCGCCGGGTGCGGGCCGGAGGTCAGGTTCATCACGTCCCGCTGCCCGAACGCCACCGTTGAGATGCTGAACACCCCCGTCTCCTCGATCTGCGCCACGCTGTCCTTGGTCCCGTCCCGGTCGTCCTTGGCGCTCGTCGAGGCGAACATCACCTGGGGCGGCACGTAGGCCACCGCGTTGAAGAACGAGTAGGGCGCGAGGTTGTCGCCCAAGCGCCCGCGCGTCCCCACCCACGCGATCGGGCGGGGCGCGACGATGGCGTTGAACGGGTTGTGCGGCAGGCCGTGGCCGTCCTCGGGGCGGTAGAACATCGGGCACTCCCTCTGCCGGTTCGTCTGCCCGCCGGTCTACGAGGCGCGCACGGGGGGTGCACCCCGAAATCCGCCCTGCTAGCCCCGCCGCATGGAGATCGCGCCGGAGACGTCGGAGGACTGGTGGGAGGTCGAGGCCCTGCTCGACCTCTGCTTCGGACCGGGGCGCACCGCGCTGTCGTCCTACCGCCTCCGGGACGGCGTCGATCCCGTCCCCGCCCTGTGCCTCGTCGCCCGCGACGGCGGGGCGATCGCGGGCGCGATCCGCACGTGGCCCTGCGCCGTCGGGACGCGCCCCGCCCTGCTCCTCGGCCCCGTCGCCGTGCACCCGACGCGGCAGGGCGAGGGGCTGGGCGCCCAGCTCATCGGCGCCGTCCTGTCCATCGCCCCCACCCGCGTCATCCTCGTCGGCGACGAGCCCTACTACCGCCGCTTCGGCTTCCGCCGCCTGCACGGCGTCGAGATGCCCCCCCCGACGAACCCCGGCCGGGTCTTGGGCGTTGGGGACTGGACCGGCGTGACGGGCCCCGTGACCCGCGCCACAACCGACTGATCCCGGAGGGAAACATGCCCGACGCCTCGCACCTGCCCGTCCCCGCCGCGCTCGACCGCGAGGCCGAGCTCGACCGCCTCGCCCGCCGGATGCGGAGCGCGTCCGGCGTCGGCATGCAGCTGCTCAACACCCTCGGCACCCAGGCCGAGGGGCTGCTCCGCTTCCTTCCCGACGCGGTCCGCACGGGCCTCACCAAGGCCACCGAGGCCGCGCTCGAGCATGCCTTCGACGCCGCCTCCTACTCCCGCGGCGGGCGTATCCCGGACACCTCCGACTGGATGACCCGCGCGGTCACCTTGGGCACCGGCGCGGCCGGCGGCGCGGGCGGCCTGCCGTCGGCCTTGGCGGAGCTGCCGGTCACGACCACGGTGATCCTCCGCGCCATCCAAGGAATCGCGGACGAGCACGGCTTCGACCCCGACGACCCCGTCACCCGCGCCGCCTGCGTGCGCGTCTTCGCCGCCTCCGGCCCGCTCGACGACGCCAAGGACACCGACCTGTCCTTCCTCACCCTGCGCCTGACGGTGACCGGCAAGACGGTCCAGAGCATGGTCGCCCGCGTCGCCCCCCGCTTCGCCATCCCGTTGGGCCAGAAGCTCGCCGCCCAAGCCGTCCCGGTGATCGGCGCGGTGGCGGGCGCGGCGACGAATTGGGTGTTCACGAGCTACTACCAGGACGTCGCGCGCGTGCAGTTCGGCCTCATGCGCCTCGCGCGCGAGACCGGCGAGCCCATCGAGGACCTAGCCGAGGCCCTCAAGGCGCGGATGACGTAGGCGCGGGCCGCCGGGCCGGGACGGCGTCAGGGCGCGGTCCACGCCCCCGCGAACCCGTCCGCCGCGACGAACAGCGCGCGCCGGTGCGGCTCGTGCTTCAGCGACACCACGTCGATGCGCGCCACCGCCATGCGCAGGGCGACGAACCGCTCGATCTCCGGCGTCCGGCCCACCGCCTCCGGGGCCTCCACGGGCGTGCCCGGCGCGGGATCGGTGCCGTAGTTCGTGCGGCTCCCCTCGGGCACCCGCGCCCAACGGTCGGGGTCGGCGGGGATCAGCGTCATCCCTCCGGCCAGCCGCACCTGCACCTGCCGCCGCGAATCCCACGCGAGGATCTCCGCGCGGGGATCGTGCCGGAGGGCCTCGACCTTCTCGGTCCGCAGGTCGCTGTGCACCTCGACCGCCGCCTCCGACCGCGACGCCCGGCGCAGCCCGACGGTCCGCGCCTGCGGCCCCCGCGCGCCGACCGTCGCCAAGGTCACGAAGCGGAACGGGTCGCGCGCGTCCGCCGTGCCGCGCCCGAGCCGCTGCCAGACATGGGCGAGCGTGCCCTCCAAGGTGGCGAAGGGGTCACTCATAGCCCGTCATCTCCAGGTAGCCGCGGGCGCGGTGGCTGCCTTCCGCGACGACCGGCCCCTCCCAGTAGGGGAACAGGGTCGCCTGCCACGAGTCCGGGTTCACCGCCGCGACCTCAAGGTCCACGCCCTTCGCCGGGATCGCGAGGCGGAAGCGGACGGGCACGTCCCGCCCTTCGACCCCGGCCGTCTCCAAGGGCTCGATCTCGATGCCGTCGTAGAGCGCCTCGACCGTCCCGTCGGGCGCGATCCACGTCGCGTAGAGGAAGGGCGAGCCGCCCCGCAGGCGGAACGCCATCAGGCGGTGCCCGTCGTCGAGATGCAGCGAGAACCAGTCCCAGCCCTCCTGGTCGCCCTCCAAGGGCTGCGAGGACCACTCCCGGTCGAGCCAGCCCTGCCCCGTCACGGCCACGTCCCCGGCGGGGAGCGAGAGGGTTCCCGCGACCTCGTAGAAGGGCTGCGAGTAGTAGTAGGACGCCTGCCCGCTCTCGGACTTGACGGAGAAGCCGTCATCCCCGTGGAACACCAGGGGGCCGGTCGCGGCGAGGTCCAGCGCGTAGGAGGCCGCGCCCGCGCGCGCGGCGACGGCGAGCGCGTCGTAGGCGTCGCCGTCGGTCGCCGTCGAGGTCATCGCGAAGTCGTCGATCCACGCCGCGAAGGGCGCCGCCGTCACCCCCGCCTGGCCGATCCCGCCGCGCGCGAGCGTCTCGCCGGTGAAGTGTGCGTCGGGCGTCGTGATCCCGCTGTGGCCCATCCAGACCTGCGGCCCCTCCGGCGTCAGGGCCGAGCGGAACAGCGTCCACTGGATGCCGTAGGTGCGCCCGTCCGCGCCGTCGAGCACGGCGGTCAGGTACCACCACTCGATGCGGTAGTCCGGGTGCGGCCCGTGGTCCTCGGGGAAGGCGAAGGTCGGGTCGGGCGCGGGCAGCGCGAAGCCCTCGCCGCCTTGGCCGAGGCCCGCGAAGCCTTGGGCTTGGGCGGTCGCGGGAAACAGGAGCCAGAGGACCAGCCAGCGCATCACCGCTCCCCCGCGAACACGCCGACCAGCCGCGCGGGCGCCATGCGCCAGAGCCGCCACGCCGGGACCAGCGCGGCGAGCGCGGCGGCGAGCAGCGCCCAGAGGGCGAGTTCCAGCCATTGCCCCGGATAGACCAGCATCGGCAGCCGCCACCCGAAGGCCGCCACGTTCACCACCGCCAGCAGCACCCACGCCAGCGCCAGCCCCACCGGCACGGCCAGCGCCGCCGTCAGCGCGGCGAGCAGGGTGGCGCGGGCGAGGTCGGACAGCGCGATGGCCCTGCGGGTGAGCCCCAGCGCCCAGACCGGCGCGACCTGCGGCAGGCGCATCGTCCCCAGCGTCGTCAGCGAGGCCCACAGCGCGAAGCCCGCCACCCCGAGCGTCAGCACGTTCAGCGCCCGCGTCACCGCGAAGGTCTGCTCGAACACGTCGAGGGAGAACCGCTTGATGCCCGCTTGGTCGACCAGCCGGTCCGGCGGAAGGCCGAACCGCGCCTCCAGATCGTCGCGCAGCGCCGCGTCCCCGGTCACGAGCGCCAGCCGCCGCCGGTCCGCCTCCGGATAGGCCGCGTCGAACGCCCCGAGCCCGAGGATCGCCTGCCCCCGCGGGTTGCCGTAGTCGGAATACACGCCCAGCACCTCCCACGCCGTCCCGCCCAAGTCGACGGCGTCGCCCGCCCACAGGTCCATCCGCCGCGCCGTCTGCTCGTTGAGCAGCGCGCCCTCGCCGGCGTGCAGCCGGTCCCACGGCGCGGCCACGGCGTCGAGCAGCGGCCACTCGTCGCGGAAGATGGGGTGGTCGGGCTGGCCGAACAGCTCGCCCGGCGCCCCCGCGACGTCGGTCTGCACCGAGACGATGGGCAGCACGTCGGCCCGGTCGCCCACGAAGGCCGCGATCTCCCGCGCCTGCGCCTCGTCCGCCCCGGTGACGTAGAGCTGCGCGGCCAGCCGCTGGTCCAGCCAGCCGGTGAAGGTCTCGCGGAAGCTGCCCACCATCGTGCCGACGCCCACGTTCGCCGCGAGCGCGAGGAGCAGCGCCATCAGGGCGAGGGACAGGCCGGGCACCTGCTGGCGCGCGTCGGCGACCATCCACTCGGCGACCGGGCCGCGCACGAGCCGGGACAACCCGTCGAGGGCCGCGACGAGCAGCGGCGGCAGGAGCAGCGCCGCCCCGAGGAGGAGCGCGCCGAGCAGCGCGAAGCCCGCGCCCAGCCCCTGCCCGAACGCCCCGAGGAGCGCCGCCGCGGCGAGCAGCGCCACGCCCCCCGCCCCCTGCCGCCGGAGCGTCGCCGCCCGCGCCCGCGCCCATGCGCGCGGCATGGCGGGCGCGAGGACCGGCAGGCGCGCGAGCTGCCACAGCGACTGCCCCCCGGCGAGCGCGGCCCCCGCGACGGCCATCCCGAGCCCCGTCAGCCACCATGCCGGCGCCAGCGTCAGGCCCCCGTCGACCGGGGCGCCGTAGAGCCCGCCCAGCGTCGCGGCCACGCCGGGCAGCAGGGCGGCGGCCACGAGGTAGCCCAGCGCGCAGCCGATCAGCCCCGCGACGAGGGTCAGGATCAGCAGCTCCCCCGCCAGCAGCGCGGTCAGCGCGCGGGCCGACAGGCCGATGGCGCGCAGCGTGCGGAACAGGGGGCGCCGCTGCTCGAAGGCCAGACCGATGGCGGCGTTGACGATGAACAGCCCCACCGCGAAGGCGAGCAGCCCGAAGGCCGTGAGGTTGAGGTGGAAGCTGTCCGTCAGCCGGTCGAGGTCGCCCTCGGCGGGCGGTGCCTCGCGTGCCGTGCCGGGGACGACCGAGGCCGGGTCGCCCTCCACCCCCGGCAGCAGGAGCAGACGGTCGATCCGCGCCGTGCCGAGCAGGCGCTGCACCGCGGCGATGTCCGCCACCGCCGTCCCGGGCGCCACGCCGTCCAAGCGGCGCACCGCGATGGGCAGCGCCGCGCCCGCGCCCCCGAAGGCCAGCTCGCCCGTCAGGAACGCGGTCAGGTCATCCGCCCCCGACAGGTCCGGCACCCCCTCGCCCGGGGGCGCGGTGAAGGGGTCGATCCCGATCACCCGCGTGCCCCGCACCCGCCCCTCCAGCACGGGCGTCACCGGCCAGCCGGCGCGGCGGAAGGCGGCGAAGTCGGCGAGCGCGAGGTCGCGCCCGGGATGCACGATCCGCTCCAGCGAGTCCTGACCCAGCTGCGCCGCCGCCCAATCGTAGGAGGTTCGCGCCTGCGCGTTGATCGCCTGCACGCCGGTCCACAGGCCGGTGGCCAGCGCGAGGCCCACGATCAGCGTCAGCGCCTGCAGCGGGTGCCTGCGCCAGTGCGACAGCAGCGCGCCCAGCGCCGCCCTCACGCCAGCACCCCGCCCCGCAGGTGGAGCCGCCGCGACAGGCGCCCGGCCAGCCGCTCGCTGTGGGTCACCATCATCAGCGCCGCGCCCGTGCCCTCCGCCGCCTCGCGCAGCAGGTCCAGCACCGCGTCGCCCGTCGCCTCGTCGAGGTTGCCCGTCGGCTCGTCCGCGAGGATCAGCCTAGGCCGCGCGATCAGCGTCCGTCCCACCGCCACCCGCTGCTGCTGCCCGCCGGAGAGCTGCTCGGGGTAGCGCGAGAGGTGCTCCGCCAGCCCCAGCCGCTCGGCCATCGGCGCGACGTCGGGCGTCCCGCCCTTCAGGCGGGCGTGGAACGCGAGGTTGGCGGCCACGTCGAGCGAGGGGATCAGGTTGAACTGCTGGAACACGAGCCCGACCTCGGCCCGGCGCAGCCGCGCGCGCGCGGCGTCGTCCATCTCCGAGAGCGCCCGTCCGCCGATCTCGATCGTGCCCGAGCTGGGCGCGTCGAGGCCCGCCACGAGGTAGAGCAGCGTCGACTTCCCCGACCCGCTTTCGCCGGTGAGCGCGAGCGTCTCGCCGGGCGCGAGGTCGAGCGACACCCCGCGCAGCACCGGGAGCGGGCCGTCGGCGGTGTCGAAGGCCTTGGTGAGGTCGCGGACGCGGAGCATGGAGGCGGACATAGGGCGCGGGCGGGGGGAAGTCGCGCGTCGTCTCGCCGCCCTCAGAACTCCACGTCGGGCAGGCTGTCGAACGCCGCCCGCAGCGCACCCGCCCAGCCGTCCGAGATCGCGCGCCAGTCCGGGTCCGTGTCCTCGATCCGCCGCGAGTAGCCCAGCCGCAGCGCGTCGGCCTCCAGCACCTGCAGGTCGAGCGGCGTGCCGACCGACAGGTTCGCCCGGATCGTCGAGTCGAACGACACCATCAGGAGCTTCACCGCGCGCTCGAACCCCATGTCCCGGTCGTAGGCGCGCACGAGGATCGGACGCCCGTACTTGGTCTCGCCGATCTGGAAGAACGGCGTCTCGGGCTGGGCCTCGATGAAGTTGCCCTCGGGGTAGATGAGGTAGAGGCGCGGCGGGGAGCCCTTCACCTGCCCGCCGAGGATCATGGAGGCCGAGAACCCCGCCTCCTTCTCGAGCGGCGCCCGCGTCGACTGGATCACCTCCCGCAGGGTCTCCCCGACCAGCCGGGCCGCTTGGAACATCGACGGCACCGACAGAAGCGACGGCTCGCGCTCGCTCGGCGCGAGGTTGCGCTCCTCCAGGAGCGAGATCACCGCCTGGGTCGTGGCGAGGTTGCCGGCGGTCATCAGGATCATCGCCCGCTCGCCCGGCACCTCCCACGTGAAGGTCTTGCGATAGGTCGACACGTTGTCGACGCCCGCGTTGGTGCGGGTGTCGGACAGGAAGACGAGGCCGCGGTCGAGTTGCAGGCCGATGCAGTAGGTCATGGAGATCCCCGAGTTGCGTGCCTCCCTTGGCGAGACTCCCCCGCCGCCGCAACCCGTCGGGCGCGGGCGGGTTGGGGCGCATGGCCGACCCGATGATCCTGACCCTGCGGCTCGACGCGGACGCGATGTCCCGGCTCGAGGTCGAGCGCCGCGCGTTCTTCCCGGCGGCGCGCAACGTGATCCCCGCCCACGTCACCCTGTTCCAGCGCCTGCCCTACGACCGGCCGGACGAGGTGATGGCGGGCTGCGCGGCCGTGGCGCGCGCCACGGCGCCGATGCCCGCGCGGGCGGCGGGGATCCTCGCCTTCTCGCAGGGCGGCGCGATCGCGCTGGAGGTGGACGGCTTCCACCGCCTGCGCGAACGGCTGGCCACCAAGTGGTCCTTCCCCCTCGCGGATCAGGACCGGGCCAAGCGCAAGCCCCACGCGACGGTGATGAACCGCTCCCGCAAGGAGGCCGTGGCCGTCGCCCTGGAGATGCTCCGCGCCCGGTTCGCGCCCTTCGACGCGACCGCCGAGGGGCTCGACCTCTGGCACTACCGCGGCGGCCCGTGGGAGGCGGCGGGGGCGTGGTCCTTCGTGGGCTAGGCGTCAGCCCTGCGACTGCCCGCCGTCGCCCTGCGACTGGGTCATGCCGTTCATCGACTGCTGCTGCTGGCGCTGCTGCTCGACCTCGACCGAGACGTCCAGCCGCTCCGCGCCCGCCCCCTGCCGCATCCCCGTGACGGGGGCGGCGGCGGCGTAGTCCAGCGCCGTCGCCACGCGGACGTAGCGCCCGTCGGGCGAGATGCCGTTCGACACGTCGAACCCGACCCAGCCCAACCCGTGGACATGCGCCTCGGCCCACGCGTGGGTCGCGTCCTGCGCCACCCGGTCGTCCATCATCAGGTAGCCCGAGACGTAGCGCGCGGGCACGTCCATGAACCGGCAGGCGGCGACGAACACGTGGGCGTGGTCCTGGCAGACGCCGGTGCCGTGATCGACGGCCTCCTCGGCGCTCATGCCGACATGGGTCGAGCCGGTGGCGTAGGGGATCGCGTCGCGAATCGTGGCCGAGAGCGCGTGCAGGCGGTCGAGCGCGCCGTCGCCGCCCGCCTCGCGCGCCTGCCCCGCGAGCCGCCGCACGCCGTTGCCCGCCCGCGTCCGGTCCGTCGGCCGCAGGAACATCCACAGCGGCATGTAGCCCCCATGCGCCCCGATCACGCCGGACCCGTCCGTCGCCTCGACCCGCCCCTCGGCGACGATGGCCACCTCGGTCGCGCCCTCGTCGACGGAGGCGAGCTGCACCCGGTTCGCGTGGCTGTCGTCGAAGGCCGTCTCGATCCGCCCGCCCTCGACCGTCACGTCCCAGTCGAGCACCTTCTGCCCCGCCCGGCTCTTGGGCGTGACGCGCAGCTGCTGCAGGCCGTAGCGCACCGGCTCGTCGTAGCGGTAGCGGGTGACGTGGCGGATGCGGAGGAGGGTCATTCCACGAACCTGTAGTCGCGCTCGATCTGCGCGGCGAGGGCCACGTTGGCCGTGAGGAAGTCCTGCAGGAACTCGTGTAGCCCGGTCTCGAACACCCCGGCGATGGTCGTCTTGGCGAGCCGCTTGCGCAGGTCCGCGGCCATGATCTGCGACGGCCCCCGCGCCGAGTAGCACTCCTCGAGGTAGCGCAGGTTGCTCTCGATCTTGTCGGCGCAGAACGCGAGGCTGCGCGGCATCCGCCCGTCGAGCATCAGGAAGGCCGCGATCTCCGCCGCCCCGCCCCTGCGCCCGTGGACCTGCCGGAAGGCGCCCTCGCCCGACACGCCCCGCAGGATCACCTCCCATTGCGCGTTGT
This sequence comes from Jannaschia sp. Os4, assembly GCF_016820245.1. Classification (GTDB taxonomy): domain Bacteria; phylum Pseudomonadota; class Alphaproteobacteria; order Rhodobacterales; family Rhodobacteraceae; genus Jannaschia. Next base: position 215,145 of record NZ_JAFCAR010000001.1, read on the forward strand.
CGAGCCGCGAGCCCGGCCCGGAGGCCGAGGGCAGCAGCACGTAGTACTTCACGTCGAGCAGGCGGGCCGTGGCGTCGGCGCGCTCGAGGAAGGTGCCGAGCCGCGCGAAGTCGTAGGCGTCGTCGCGCAGCATCGTCCCGTGCAGCGCGCCGCGCACGTAGCCCGAGGAGGAGCGGATCGTCCCGAGGACGCGCGGCATGTCCCGCACCGAGACGCGGCGCGACAGCGCGTCCCGCGCCGACATCCAGCCGTCGTTCACCGCCTCCCACACCTCGCGGGTCAGCGCCGTGCGCACGAGGCGCGCGTTGGTCCGCGCCGACTCGACGCAGGACAGGACGGAGGACGGGTTGTCCGGCGCGCGCAGCAGCCAGTCGATCACCGCCTCGGCGTCCACGGCCTCGTGGCGCGCGTCGTAGCCCGCGCGGGTCGCCGAGGTCTGGAGCACGCTCGTCCACTCGCTGGTCGCCGCGTCGGGCCGGGTCAGCGCGATGCGCTGGCCGGTCTCGACGAGGCGGGCGAGGTTCTCGGAGCGCTCGAGGTAGCGGAACATCCACAGGATGCCGCCGGCGGTCTTGCCCAGCATCAGTCCGGCCCCCCCATGTCGGGGAAGACCGGGTCGTAGTCCGCCTTCCCCCTGAAGGCGCCCGGACCGAGGCGCGCGCGCAGCCATGCGGACAGGCAAAGCATGCCCGCGACCCCGAGCGCGTAGAGGTGGACGAGACCGGCTTCCCCGCCCGCGAGCACGAAGCCGACCGCCCCGCACCAGAGCGCGAGGAGGAGCCACCCGAGCGCGTCCGCGATCCTGCGCCGACGGCCGCTCATTCCTCCAGCACCCACGTGTCCTTGGTCCCGCCGCCCTGCGACGAGTTCACCACGAGCGACCCCTTCTTCAGCGCCACGCGCGTCAGGCCGCCGGGCGTGATCTCGATCCCCTCGGGCGAGACCAGCACGAAGGGGCGCAGGTCGACGTGGCGGGGCGAGAGGCCCTTCTTGGTGAAGATCGGGCAGGTCGATAGCGCGAGCGTCGGCTGCGCGATGTAGTTGTCGGGCCGCGCGGTCAGCTTCTCGCGGAAGGCGGCGATCTCCTTCTTCGACGCCGCCGGCCCCACCAGCATCCCGTAGCCGCCCGAGCCGTGCACCTCCTTGACGACGAGGTCGGCGAGGTTGTCGAGCACGTGGGCCAGCGCGTCCGGCTCCGAGCAGCGCCACGTCGGCACGTTCTCGAGGAGCGGGCGCTCGCCGGTGTAGAACTCCACGATCTCGGGCATGTAGCTGTAGATCGCCTTGTCGTCGGCCACGCCCGTGCCGGGCGCATTGGCGATGGTGATCCCGCCCGCGCGGTAGACGTCGAAGATGCCCGGCACGCCCAGCATCGAGTCGGGGCGGAAGTTAAGCGGGTCGAGGAAGGCGTCGTCCACCCGCCGGTAGAGCACGTCGATCGGCGTGTAGCCGCGCGTCGTGCGCATCGCCACGCGCCCGTCCACGACGCGCAGGTCCGACCCCTCGACCAGCTCCACGCCCATCTGGTCGGCGAGGAACGAGTGCTCGTAGTAGGCCGAGTTGTGGATGCCCGGCGTCAGCACCGCCACCACCGGCTCGCCGTCGCAGGCGGGCGGCGCCGAGGCCTCCAGCGAGCGGCGCAGCGACCGCGGATAGTTCGACACCCGCTGCACGCGGTTGCGGGCGAACAGCTCGGGGAACATCGAGAGCATCGTCTCGCGGTTCTCCAGCATGTAGCTGACGCCCGAGGGCGTGCGCGCGTTGTCCTCCAGCACGTAGAACTGGTCCGGCCCCGTCCGCACGAGGTCCGTGCCGACGATGTGGGTGTAGATGCCGCCCGGCGGCGTCACGCCGATCATCTCGGGCAGGAAGGCGTCGTTGCGGGCGACCATGTCCACCGGCACGCGCCCCGCGCGCACGATCTCCTGCCGGTGGTGGATGTCGTGGAGGAAGGCGTTGAGCGCGCGGACCCGCTGCTCGATCCCCTTGGACAGGCGCGACCATTCCCGCGCCGACAGGATGCGCGGCACGATGTCGAACGGGATCAGCCGCTCCGCCGCGTCCTTCTCGCCGTAGACGTTGAAGGTGATCCCCGTCAGCCGGAACTGGTCGTCGGCCTCCCGCGCCTTCGCCCGCAGGCGGGCGGGGTCCTCGGTGCGGAACCAGTCCGCGAAGGCGCGATAGGGCGCGCGGGCGCCCTCGGCCCCCGGCGTGTCGGTCATCTCGTCGAAGGGGCCGTCCATCGCGGCACCATCGCCCCCCCTCCGCCGGGGCGCAACCCGAAGTCCGGTCTCAGACCATCTCCTCGGGGACGCCGGGCACGTCCTGCCCGAAATCGCGCCACCGCTTCGTCGCGTGGGGCAGCACGAAGCCGCGCCGCTCCTCGGGCCGGGTCGCCGCGTTGTGCGCCCCCAGCCGCCGCCACGCGCGGATCATGGTGCTGGGGTCGAGATACTCCTCCGGCCAGTCGCCCGGCCCGAGGATGCCCGACATGCAGCGCCGCCGCACCTCGCCCGCCGCCGCGCCCCGGATCGGCACGGCGACCTCCGTGTCCCAGTAGAGGCTCCGCCCGTTCAGGTTGGCCGAGCCCACCACGGCGATCTCGTCGTCCACGACCGTGACCTTGGAGTGCAGGTAGATCAGCGGCGCGCCGTGGATGATCGAGGGGCCGGAGCCCTGCGCCGTCACCCGCCGCGCGGGCGACGCCACGTAGAGGCGGGCGCCGAACGCGCCCTGCAGCTTCCGCAGCGCCCGCGTCTGGAGGAACACCCCGAGGCGCGCGTCCACGCGGGTGTTCCCCTCGAAGGCCACGTCCTCCGGCGCGGCGGGCACGACCGCCAGCAGCGACAGCTGCGGCACCTCCCGGGCGCGCTCGGCCAAGGCGGCGGCGATCCGGCGGTCGCGCAGGAACTGCGTCTCGACGTAGACGAAGCGCTCGGCCCGGGCGATGGCGTCGTGCAGGGCCTCGGCGATCTCGGACAGGACCGGGCGGGGGGACATGCGGATGCCGTCGAAGTTGCGCCTCTGCGACAGCGTGCGCAGGATCAGCCCGCCGGCGTCCGACGGCTCGGCCTCGTCCGCGATCACGGCCTCGAACTCCTCGACATGGCGGCGCAGGGCCTTCGCCGTCGCGGGATCGCGCAGCGTGACGTGGACGTCGTGCCACGTCTCGGGGCCGGGCCGGTCGTGGGCGGGCGTGTCCCAGCGCCGCTCGTTGAGGTCGAGGCCGCCCACGTAGGCGATCTCGTCGTCGATCACCGCGACCTTCTGGTGGTGCGTCACCGGGCTGAGCGGCGGGACGGGCCAGCGCCGCGGCCCCGCCGCGTCCTCGTCCAGCATCAGCAGCCGCGAGGTGTTCGGGTGCTCCGAGCGGAACCGCGCGCGGCGGGACTCGGACATCTTCAGCAGCCGCCCCGCCTTGTCCCGCAGCATCCGGTCCACGCGCGGCCAGAGCAGCAGGCGCGGCAGCATGCCGATGGTCGCGGGGTGGAGCGAGGCATGCGCGTCGAGGCGGCTGCCCGCCGGCGCCAGCTCGCGGAGCGCGCTGACCTGGCGCAGCGTCCGCCACGTCATGCCGTGCAGCTCCTCGCCGACGACCCCGTCGAAGTCCGACAGCACGATCCTCACCGCCACGCCGCGCTGCAGCACGTGCAGGATTAGGTCGAACCAGTCCCCCCCCACCGCCTGCCCCTCGGCGGTCCGCAGGCGGGTGGAGAGGTCGAAGATGCGGAAGGCGCACAGCACGCTCTCGCGCGCGCCCAGCACGTGGCGCTCGAACGCGGGGTAGGCCTCCGCGGCGGTAACGTGGATCTCGGGGGGGGGCTGCTCGCCCGCACCGTCGCGCCGTTCCATGTCAGTAATCCTTGGCCGGTGGCTTGCTGGCCTCCTCGGGGAAGCGCAGTTCGACGGCGTAGGTTCCCGATCCGTCGGCGCCGGTCTCCAGCCGCCCGCCGACCTGCTGCGCGAAGGCGCGGATCAGCTGCGACCCGAGGCGTGCGCCCCCCGGCTCGGCATCGGCGCCGCCGGCCCCCTCCGCGGCGACGGGGTTCTCGATCCGGAGCCGGACCTCGCCCGCCTCGACCGAGACGTGGATGCGCGCCCCGCCCGCGCCGTGGCGCTGGGCGTTGGTCAGCGCCTCCGACACCAGCAGCGAGAGCGGGACCGCGCGGTCCGGGTCCAGCGCGATCCCGTCCGGGCCCTCCACGGCCGGCGCGGGCCCGAGCGCGGCGCCGCCCTGCCCCGCCTGCTGGGCCAGCTCGCGCAGGAGGCGGCGGAGGTCGATGCGGTGGAGGTCGTCCGACTGGTAGAGCGCGCGGTGCACCAGCGCGAGCCCCATGATCCGGTCCTGCAGCCGCCCGAGCGGCGCCCGCGCGGCGGCGTCGGCGACCCGCCGCCCCTCCATGTTCACGACGGACGAGATGAGCTGCAGGTTGTTCTTCACCCGGTGGTGGACCTCCTTCAGCAGCACGTTCTTCTCGCGGAGGTTGTCCTCGAGGGTGGCCTCGTCGCGCAGGATCGACCCCGCCATGTCGCGGAAGTCGTCCTCGATCCGCACGAGTTCGGCGGGCGCGCCGGCCAGCTCGGGCGAGTCCGAGAGGCGGCGCGACCGCGCGAAGCGGCGCATCTGGTCCGACAGGGTCCGGATCGGGCGTCCGACCATCATCTCCACCGCGAGGATCGCCACCACGAGCGACGTCGCCCACATCGCCAAGGGCATCCCGAGCGAGCGCAGCGCGGACAGCCACGGCGGGGTCTGCGAGGCGACGGGCCAGCTGCCGACCGCGTAGGCCACGTCGGGGACGAGCGTGGCGACCGCGTAGGCCCTGCGCTCGCCCGTGGCGTCGGCCACCACCCGGACGCGGCCGGGCTGCGCGAGGAGGTCGGCCAGCCCGTCCTCCGGGGGCAGGTGGAGCTCGACGTCCGCGCCGGGGACCGTCGAGGTCAGCACCCGCCCGGCGGCGTTCAGCGTAATCAACTCGATCGTCCGCTCCGCCGCGCCCAGCCCTCCGGCGACGGTCGCCGCCACGCTGTCGACCGGCACGGAGATCGACACGAAGCCCTTGAGGTCGGCGCCCTCGCGCACCGGGCGCGTGACGATCAGCACCGCCTGCCCGCTGAGCGGCGCGTCGGGGTTGCTGGTGATGTTGATCCTCGGATCCTCGACGGACTCCCCGAAGGAGTCGAAGGTCGAGAAGTCGAAGGGCCGCCCCGCCGTGGAGCAGGTCATGCGCCCGTCGCGGGGCAGCAGCCCCACGAAGGAATAGTCCGGCCGCTCCTCGAGGATGCGCCCGAGGTAGACGGCGCAGCCATCCGGGTCGGCCTGGAGCCGGTCGAACAGGACCCCGATCGCGCCCGCCGCGCCGAGCGCGCCTTGGATCGTCGACTGGAGCGGGTTCGCCGCCCGCTCGGTGCGGGCGAGCAGCAGCAGGTCCTCCTGCCGCTCGGCGGCCGAGATGACGCGCGCGCTCTGCCAGTAGGCGATGGCCCCGAGGGGCAGCAGCGCGAGCGTGAGCATGAGGATGAGGCGGGGCCTCAGCCCCGCGCCCCTCCGGTCGGCGGCATCGGCCACGGGATCAGAGGCTGCCGTTCTGCATGGAGCTGACCACGGCCATCGTGGCCGGGTCGGTCAGTTCGAAGGCGTCCTCCTGGGACATGCCCATCAGCTCGACCAGCTTGGCGCGGCCGCGGTTGACCCGGCTCTTGATGGTGCCGACCGCGACGCCGCAGGTCTCGGCGGCCTCCTCGTAGGCGAAGCCGGACGCCCCGACGAGGATCAGCGCCTCGCGCTGCTCCTCGGGGAGCTTCTCGAACGCGGTCTCGAAGTCCATCAGGTTCAGCCGCCCGTCGTGGTCGGGCTTGCGCGACAGGGACGCGGTGATGACGCCGTCGGTGTCGGGCACCTCGCGCTTCGCCTTGCGGCGGTTCGAGTAGTAGGTGTTGCGCAGGATGGTGAAAAGCCACGCCCGCATGTTCGTGCCGGGCTTGAACTTGTCGAGGTTCGACCACGCCTTCACGAGGGCGTCCTGCACCATGTCGTCGGCCAGGGACGCGTTGCGCGTCAGCGATACCGCGAAGGCGCGCATCGCGGGGAGATGCTCGACGATCTCCTTGCGGGGATCGGGTGCGCCGGGGATCGGCGCGTCGGAGGCGTCGGTCATTTCGAGCCCTCCGCGTCGGCGGGCTCGGGCGCGCTGCCCCGTTCCAGTTGCGCCAGCAGCTTCGCGAAGCGGTCGGGGACGTCCTCCTGCAGCACGTCGTCGTAGACGCGACGCAGGTTCTGGTCGATCAGGTCGTCGACCCGATTGCTGGGTTGGTCTTGGCTCATACGGTCCCCATGTCCCCCGTGCGTCCGGCCGCACGCGCCTGCGGGATCTGACGTCCCGGTCGCGGAACTAAACCCGAGAGTGCATGTTTGGTTCCCGGCACAACCGACAACAGAAGATGGGGGACATCGTGACGGACACCACCGCCGAGATCAGCCGGGCGCTTCCGTACCTGCGGCAGTATGCGCGGGCGCTGACGGGCTCGCAGGCATCGGGCGACAACTACGCGGCCGCGACCTTGGAGGCGATCCTCTCCGACCGCAGCCTCCTCGAGGACGCGACGAGCACGCGGGCGGCCCTGTTCCGGACCTTCCACGGCATCTGGATCTCGTCCGGCGCGCCGGTCGCGGGCGACGAGGCGGGCCTCGCCGCGCGGGCCCAGAAGCACATGGCGGGCCTGACCGGCAACACCCGCGAGGCGCTGCTGCTCCACACCCTGCTCGACTTCACCTTCGCCGAGGTCGCCGAGATCATGGGCCTCGACCCGGTCGAGGCGCACGAGCTCGTCGAGACCGCCCGGCGCGAGATGGCGGACGCGGTGGCCGGCAGCGTGATGATCATCGAGGACGAGTCGATCATCGCGATGGACCTTGAGGCGCTGGTCTCCGACATGGGCCACCGCGTCACCGGGATCGCGCGCACCCATGCCGAGGCGGTCAAGCTCGCCGGCGAGGAACTGCCGGACCTGATCCTCGCGGACATCCAGCTCGCCGACAACTCGTCGGGCATCGAGGCGGTCAACGAGGTGATGCAGGATCTGGGCAAGCGCCCCGTCATCTTCATCACCGCCTTCCCCGAGCGGCTGCTGTCGGGCGAGCGCAAGGAGCCCGCCTTCCTGATCCCGAAGCCCTACACCCAGGAGAAGGTCCGCTCGGCGGTGTCCCAGGCCATGTTCTTCGCCTCGACGGAGACCCTGTCGGCCTAGTGAAAGTACCGGTCCGGCCCCGCCACGGGGCCGGATTCAGGAGCTGCCGACGGTGCGACGGCCTGTCGCAGCGCCGGATTTCGCTATGTCGATCGACGCATGGAAGTCGGCATCCGTGAACGGACGCCGCAGGATCGTCCAGCCGCGATCGCTCGCGACCTGCGACGCGCCGCCCGTCGGGATCGCCAGGACGGACGCGCCCGACGACGCGATCGCGGAAGTTTCGGCCACGGCCTCGAAAACGCTTTCATCGCCTTGGAGGACGACGACGATCGTCCCGGCGTCCGGTCCGGCCGGCACGAGGTCGGACGGGGTCTCGGCCTCGACGATCTCGGCGGCGGGATGCACCTCCCGGATCAGGTCCACGAGGTCGATCCGGATCAGCAGGTCCGTCGCGTATATGTAAAATCCCATACGTGTGCCCCGGCCCCCTCGCGACCCGCTGTGGAACAAGGCCCACGACGTCGCATTTAACTGCGACATAGGAAAAGGGGGATTTGCGTCCTGATGGTCACAAAGTGCGAAGCCTGCCCCCTGCGCCGCCGCGGCCTGTTCACCGCAATGAGCGAGGAGGAGATCCGTCAGACGCAACGCTTCAAGGTCGGCGAGATGATGGTCGAGGGGGGGACGCCGGTCCTCACCGAGGGGGCCCATTCGGCCCAGCTCTTCACCGTCCTGTCGGGCCTCGGCATCCGGTACAAGATGCTCGAGAACGGGCGGCGGCAGGTCCTCAACTTCGTCTTCCCCGGCGATCTGCTCGGCCTCCAGGCCGCCGTGATGGGCGAGATGGGGCACACGGTCGAGGCGCGGGGCAAGATGCGGCTCTGCGTGTTCGACCGCGCCGCGCTGTGGGACTTCTTCAAGTCGTCCCCGGGCCGGTCCTTCGACCTGACGTGGCTGGCGGCGACCGAGGAGCACTTCCTCGGCGAGGCGCTCACCACCGTGGGCCAGCGCAATGCGGAGCAGGCGGTGGCGTGGGCCTTGGTGAAGGTCTACCTGCGGGCGACGCAACTGGACCTCACGGTCTCAAACACCATGACCCTGCCGTTCAAGCAGCAGGACCTCGCCGACGCGCTGGGGCTGAGCCTCGTGCACACGAACAAGACCTTGGCCAAGCTGCGCGAGCGTCAGATCGCGACGTGGCGGGACGGGACGCTGACCGTGAACGACCTCGACCTTCTCGCCGAGCTCGGCCTGACGACGACCCAAGCGCCGCCGCGCCGCCCCATCATGTGAGGGACGACGGGCCCGAGCGGGCCCGGCGCGGCCCGAACAGGCTCCAGCCGAGGAAGCCGATCACGGGCAGGCCGATCACGAAGGCGGCCCATGCGGCGCGCCGCGCGATCGAGGCGTCCGCCCCTGCGATGGACCACAGGGCCCATGCGTCCGCGGCGATCAGTGCGCCGAGCGTGATTAGGGTCGTCTCCATACGGGCCTCGTTGGGCGGTTCAGTGTCCGGTCAGGGGACGAACCGCGGGCCGGGCGGGGCCGTTCCGGGGAAAGCACCCCGCATTCGAGGCGCCTTTTGCACGGATTTCACAGGTCCTTGCGGTCCAGTTCGTCCATCACCTGTCCGTAGGCCAGCAGCGTGAAGATCGCCGTCCCGCCGACGATATTCCCCGCAAGGACCGGCAGGAAGAAGGTGAGCGCCCCCTCGGCCAGCCCGAGTTCGCCGCCCCAGACGAGCCATGCCCACTCGACCGACCCCGCGACGACGTGGGTGAAGTCCCCCGCCGCGATGAGCCACGTGAAGATCAGGATGATGGGCAAGGCGTTGCCGCGCTGCGGCAGCATCCACACGAGCGCCGCGACGAGCACCCCGGCGGGGATCGCGCGGGCGAAGGCGGTGGCGGGCTCAAACCCGGTGGCATGCAGCGAGAGCGAGGTGATCGCGGGCCAGAGCTCCGTCGGGATGGCGGGGGTGAAGCGGTAGAGGGCGGCCACCGCGAACGCGCCGACCACGTTCGCCGCCAGCACGATCCCCCACAGCCGGAGCATCGGCCCGAGCAGCCGCCCCCGCCCCTCGTGCACGACGGGCAGCACCGTGGTGATCGTGTTCTCGGTGAAGAGCTGCATCCGCCCGAGGATCACCACGAGGAACCCCAGCGAGTAGCCGAGGTTCTCGATGAGGTAGGACCACGACGCTTCCGCCGGCAGGTAGGTGCGGAAGATCGCCTCGCCGAGCACGGACATGGAGATCATGATCCCGGCCGCGATGCCCGACCAGACCAGCGAGCGCGTCGGGCGGGTCAGCTCCTCCTCGCCGTCGCGGCGGATCACCTCGTAGAGGAGCTTCGGCGCGAGCTTCGACGCCGCCTCCACCGCCTCTTCGTCGCGGGCCTCCTCCTCCAGGGCCTCCTCGGCGGCGGCCGCCGCCGCGGGGTCGAGGTTCTGCAGCGGAGCGGCGAGCCGCCCGTCGGGGGTCGGGGTGGTCATGCGGGCGGCTCCTCGGTGTGCCGGCGTGAAACGAACGGGGACGGGCGGCGTTCCCCCCTCCCCGACCACGTGGTTCTCCGCCGATGACGATACGACGCCTGCTCTCGACCGCGTGGATCCGCCAAGCCGTCCAGGAGGTCCGCGCCAGCTACTGGTTCCTGCCCGCCTGCGCGATGGTGGCCGCGCTCGTCCTCGCATGGGCGATCAACTGGGCGGACGGGGCGCTGGTCGAGGCCGAGGCGGACCTGCCGCAGGTGATGACCGGGCTCGACGCCGACGGCGCGCGGACCCTGATCTCCACCATCGCCTCGGCGGTGATCGGGGTGACGGGGGTGATGTTCTCGCTGACCATCGTGGCGGTGACGCACGCGGCGGGGAAGTACGGCCCGCGCCTGATCGGCAACTTCCTCCGCGACCGGGGCAACCAGACGGTGCTCGCCATCCTGATCGGCGTCTTCACCTTCGCCGTAGTCAACCTGTGGTTGATGGGCGGCCCGGAGGACCGGGTGCCGCACCTCGTGGTGGCGGCCACGTTCGTCTCGATCTTCCCGGCCATCGCGGCGGTGATCTACTTCATCCACCACGTCCCCGAGACCATCAACGTCTCGAACATCGCCGCCGGCTTGGGCGGCACGCTGATCCGCATGGTGCGCGAGGAGATCGACGGCCAGCAGGACGAGGCCGAGCCGCGCGACGCGCCCGACCGCGACCCGGACGCGACGCTGCGCCCCGACGGCGGCGGCTACGTGCAGGCCGTCGACTTCGAGGGCTTGGAGGGCTGGGCGGAGGCGCGCGACGCCGTGCTGCGGGTGGAGGCGATGCCGGGCAGCTTCGTCGCGCCCCGCGGCTCGTGGCTCTCCGTCTGGGGCGCGGAGCCAGACGAGACGGTCGAGCGCGCCATAGCCTTGGGCGCGCAGCCGACGGAGACGCAGACGATCACGTTCGTCGCGGACCAGCTCGTCGAGATGTGCGCGCTCGCGCTGAGCCCCGGCGTGAACGACCCCTTCACGGCGATCACCTGCCTCGACTGGCTCGCCGCCGGGCTGATGGAGGCGCTGGAGCACGGCGAGGGGCTCAGGGCCCGGACGCGGGGCCGGGTGATCCGGGCCGACCTCGACTTCGCCGCGCTCTACGCGCGCGCCTTCCCCGCCGCCGCGCCCTACGTGAAGGACGACGCGATGGCCGCCGCCCATGCGGAGCGGCTGGTGGCGGACCTCGCGCGGCGCGCCGAGCGGGGCGGCTGGCCGCCGCGGATCGTGCGGACGCTGCGGGCGGACGCGAGACGGTTCCGCGACGCGGCCTGACCCGCGGGGAATCGGCGGGAACGCGGCTTATCCGCATCACCACCCATAGTTGAATTGCGCCCGCGAGCGGCGCGTGGAAACAAGGCGATGCGCCCGGCAGAAGGCGCGGCCGGTCTGCCACCCGGCCACCCGAGGGGGGACGACGACGTGACGCGAAGCATCCGGGCGTTTGTGGCGCTGGGGCTGTGGTCGATGCTGATCGGGGGGCCCGCGGCCGCCCAGCAGCTCGTCCTCGACCTGCCCGTGGACGAGGACCTGTCGGACCGCCTGCGCGCCGTGTCGCTCCTGCGCGAGGTGCTGGAGGAGCCGGACCCCGCCGATCCGCCCACCCGCCGCGACGTCGTGGCCGCCGCGCAGGCCGACTACGCCCGGCTCGTGACCGCGCTCTTCGAGGAGGGGCACTTCGCGCCCGTCGTCTCCATCTCCGTCGACGGCACGGAGGCCGCCGCCCTGCCCGTCGTGGGGCGGCGCGATCCCGTGCGGCGCGTGGTCGTCTCGGTGCAGGCCGGCCCGCGCTTCCTGTTCGGGCGCGCCCGGATCGGGCCGCTGGCGGACGACACGGAGATCCCCGAGGCCTTCGCCCCCGGCCAGCCCGCCGGGACCGGCCCCATCCGCGACGCCGCCCGCGCCGCCGTCACCCGGTGGCGCGAGGAGGGGCGCGCCAAGGCGGCGGTCGGCGGGCAGGAGATCGTGGCAGACCACGCCGCAGCGCGGCTGGACGCGACCGTGGAGATCGAGCCCGGGCCGGTCGTCGTCTACGGACCCAAGACGTTCCGCGGGAGCGAGCGCGTCCGCACCGAGCAGATCCGTCGCATCACCGACCTGCGCGAGGGCAGCACCTTCGACCCCGAGGAGGTCCGCCTCGCCGCCCGCCGCCTGCAGCGCACCGGGGCCTTCGCCTCCGTCGCCATCGTCGAGGGCGAGCGCCTCGTCGACGGCAACCGCCTCCCGCTCGACATCACGGTGGTGGAGGACCCGCCCCGCCGCTTCGGGATCGGCGCGGAGGTGTCGAGCAGCGAGGGGCTGACGCTGTCGGGCTTCCACCTGTGGCGCAACCTGACGGGCTACGCAGATTCGCTGCGGATCGAGGCGGAGGCCAAGGGGCTCGGCGGCAGCACGGGGGGCGAGGATTTCGGCCTGTCCTTCGCCTACAACCGCCCGGCCACGTTCAACCGCGAGACCGACCTGGTGGTCACGGGCGCGGTGCGCTCGATCGATCAGGAGGACTTCGAGTCCGAGCAGATCGAGCTGCAGGCCCTCGCCCGGCGCATCGTCAACGACGAGACGACGTTCAGCTACGGGGTCGGCTACCGCCGCTCGGAGGTGACGGACGCCTTCGGGTCGCGGACCTTCAACATCTTCTCGCTGCCCTTGGCCGGGACCTACGACCGCCGGGACGAGGCGCTCAACCCGGCGGACGGCTACTACATCGAGACCACGATCCGGCCCTTCGTCGGCACCGAGACCACCGGCGGCGGCCTGCGGTTCACGGCGGACGCGCGGGGCTACCAAGGCTTCGGGCCGGGACGGCGCAGCGTGCTCGCGGTGCGGTTCCAGCTGGGCACCGTCGTCGGCCCGGACCTCGAGGACACGCCGCCGGAGGACCTGTTCTTCTCGGGCGGCGGCGGCACGGTGCGGGGCCAAGGGTTCCAGTCGCTCGCCATCGACCAAGGCGGCGGCGAGCGGTCGGGCGGACAGTCGTTCTTCGGCATGAGCACCGAACTCCGGCAGGGCGTGACGGAGAACATCGGCATCGTCGGGTTCGTGGACGCGGGCTGGCTGTCGGCGGAGTCGGACTGGTCCGATCCGGTCAACCACGTCGGCGCGGGGATCGGCGTCCGCTACAACACCGGCATCGGGCCGATCCGGTTCGACGTGGGCGCGCCGGTCTCGGGCCCCGACGACGGGGGCGTCCGCGTCTACATCGGCATCGGGCAGGCGTTCTGATGAAGCGCCTCCTCCCCGCCCTCCTGCTCTGCGCCGCGCCCGCCCTCGCCCAGGAGGAGCGCGACCGCGGCTTCATCGTGGGCCTGATCGAGGACAACCTTTCCGCCCCCGGCCTGTCGATGCGGCTCGACGGGTTCGAGGGCGCGCTGTCGTCGCGGGCGACGCTCGACCTGCTGTCGGTCTCGGACGACGAGGGCGAGTGGCTCAGGCTGGAGGACGTGGTCCTCGACTGGAACCGCTCCGCGCTGCTGCGCGGGCGGCTGGAGGTCGAGGAGCTGACCGCAGGGCTGATCGAGGTGGTCCGCACGCCGCTGCCGCCGGAGGGGTTCGAGCCGCCGCCCGCGGGCGCCGGGGGCTTCTCGATCCCCGAACTGCCGGTGTCGGTCGAGATCGAGCGGCTCGCGGCCGAGCGCATCCGCTTGGGCGAGGCGCTGGTCGGGCAGCCGGTGGAGGCGACGCTCGAGGCGTCGGCCACCTTGGCGGACGGGGCGCTGGACGTGGACGCGCGGGCCGGGCGGCTCGACGGGCCGGAGGGGACGTTCGCGGTCGTGGCGAGCTACGCGCCGGGCGGCACGCTCTCGGTGGACGTGGACGTGTCGGAGGCGCCGGGCGGGATCGCGGCCTCGCTGCTCGGCCTGCCGGGCGAGCCGTCGGTCGACCTCTCCGTGCAGGGCACCGGCCCGCTGTCGGACTTCGCCGCAGACATCCGGCTGGCGACGGACGGGGCCGAGCGGCTGGGCGGCACGGTCGCCGTCGGGCAGGACGGCGGCGACCGGACCTTCGCGGTGGACCTCGCGGGGGACGTGACCGCGCTGCTGGCGCCCCGCTACCGGGAGTTCTTCGGCGAGGACGTGGCCCTCGTGGCGCGCGGGCGGCAGGCGCCGGACGGCGCGCTGTCGCTGGAGGCGCTGGACCTCGACGCCAAGGCGCTGGACGTCGCGGGCCGCGTGGAGATCGGCGAGGACGGATGGCCCCGCGTGATCGACCTGACCGCGACGGTCGCGGATACCGACGGGGGGCCGGTGCTGCTGCCCGTGGGCGGGACGGTCACGGTGGGCGGGCTGGACCTGCGGCTCGCCTTCGACGCCGCCGTCTCGGACGAGATCTCCTTGGACGCGACCCTCACGGACCTCTCGACGGACACGGTCGAGTTGGAGCGCGCGGCGCTGGTCGGGCGCGGCACCATCGACCGGGACGCCGAGGCGGGGACCAACGCGGTCGGCGCGGCGGCGGGACGGCTGGCGCTGGAGGCGGACGGGCTGGCCTTCGTCGACCCCGCGCTCGGCGAGGCGGCGGGCACCGGCGTAGCTCTGGAGACGGACGTCGCGTGGCGCCCGTCCGAGCCGCTGCGCCTGACCGGCCTCGCGCTGGAGGCGGGCGACCTGTCGGTCGCGGGCGACGTCGCCGCGGGAGCGATCGGCGAGGGCCTGCCGCTGACCTTGGACATCGAGGCGGAGGTGCCCCGGCTCGCCCGGTTCGCGGCCTTGGCGAGGCTGGACCTCGCGGGCGCCGTCGAGGTCGCGCTCACCGGCGAGGCCGCGCCCTTGGCGGGGTCGTTCGACCTGACACTCGACGGCACGGCCACGGACCTCGTCACGGGCATCGCGCAGGCGGACGGCCTGCTCTCGGGGCGCACGGACCTCGCCCTGCGCGCCCGGCGCGACGAGACGGGGACCTATCTCGAGGACCTCGACCTCTCGAACCCGCAGGTGACGGCCACGGGATCCGCGACGATCCTCTCGGAGGAGGCGCCGGACTACGCCGTCGACGACACCGGGTCCGCGCGCCTGTCGGTGCGGCTGGCCGACGTCTCGCCGCTCGTGCCGCAGATCGACGGCCCGGCCGACCTGACGCTCGACCTGCAGGGCGGCGCGACGGCGTGGCGGGGGACGGCTGGCATCGCCGCCCCGGACGGCATCCGCGCGACGGCCTCGGGGACGCTCACCGGCCCCGCGACGGACGTGGAGATCACGGCGGAGGTGCCGGACCTCTCGGTCCTCGTGGATGCGCTCGAGGGCGGCGCGGTGGTGACGGGCCGGGCCTTCCGCGACGGGGAGGCCTTCGCGGTGGACCTGACCGGGACGGGGCCGTGGAACAGCCGCGTCACGGCCACGGGCCCGGTGACCGGGCCGGACGCGGAGATCGCCTTCACCGCCGAACTGCCCCGGCTGGGCGACGTGACGCTGCTGCAGGGCGCGCTGCCCGAAGGGCTCGCGGGCGCGGCGGAGGTGGCGGGCACGCTCGCCTCCGAGGAGGGCGCGTGGGTGATCGACGCCGACCTCGCCACCGACGCGGGCGTGGCGGCCGAGGTGGAGGGTCCGGTCGCGGGCCGGCCCTTGGACCTCGCCGTGGCTTTGGACGTGCCGGACCTCACCCTCGTCGCGCCGGTGCCGGAGGGGCTGCAGGGCCCCGCCACGCTGCGCGGCCGGGTGTTCGACGAGGCGGGGCTGCGGGTCGATCTGGTCGTGGACGGCCCCGCGGGGCTGGACGCGGGCGTCGAGGGCGCGCTGGCGCCGCTCGCGCTCGACGTGACGGCGGCGGTCGAAGACCTGTCGGCCCTGGCCCCGGTGCCCGAGGCGCTGGCCGGGCCGGCGGTCGCGCGGGCGACGGTCGCGGACGCCGACGGGGCGATCACGGTCGATGCGGCGCTCTCGCTGCCGCAGGACATCGCCGCGACGGCCACGGGGACGGCGGCGGGCGGGCCGCTGGACGTGGGCTTCGCCGCGCGGGTGCCTGCGGTCGAGGCGCTCGGGCTGATCCCCGGCCCGGTCGCGGGCGAGGCGGTGGTGCAGGGCCGCGTCCGCTCGGTCGGCGCGGGGCTGGCGGTGGACGTGCGGCTGGAGGGGCCCGAGGGGATCGAGGCGACGGTCTCCGGCCCCGTGACCGGCCCGTCGCTGGACGTGGAGATCGAGGCGCGGGCGCCCGACATCGCGCGGCTTGCGAACGTCCCGCCGCAACTCTCCGGCCCCGCCACGCTGTCCGCCACGGCGCGGCGCGACGGCGAGGCCATCGTCATCGACGCCGACCTCGACGGGCCGGGCTTCGACCTGACGGCGCAGGGACCCGTCACCGGGGCGGAGGTGGACGCCACCTTCCGCGCCGCCGTGGACGACCTCGCCGCGCTGGCGGGGCTGCCAGAGACGCTGACAGGGCGCGCCACGCTCGAGGGGCGGCTGACGGGCTCGTCGCAGGCCTACGTGCTCGACGCCGACCTCGACGCGCCCGCCGGGATCACCGCGTCGGTGGACGGGCAGCTCACCGGGCCGGGCGCGGACGCGGACGTCTCGCTGCGCGTCCCGGACCTGTCCGACCTCGCCGCCGTGCCGCCCGCGCTGGCCGGGCCGCTGACGCTGGACGGGCGGCTCACGCAGGTGGACGGCGCGCCCGCGCTCGACGCCACGCTGACCGCGCCCGCCGGGATCGAGGTGACGGTGGACGGGCCGCTGACGGGGCCTGGGGCGGACGCGACCTTCTCTGCCGTCGTGCCCCGGCTGGGGGCGCTGGCGAACCTGCCCGCGCCCTATGCCGAGGGGGCCGCCCGGCTGGACGGGCGGCTGACGTCCGAAGGCGGGTCCTACGTCGTCGACGCCGACCTCGCAGCACCCGCCGGGATCACCGCGTCGGTGGCGGGGCCGGTCACGGGCGACCTGTCGCTCGACGTCGCGGCGCGCGTGCCCGACCTCGCGGCGGCCGTGCCGGGCGAGCTGCCCGGCGCGCTGCGCGGGCCGGTCACGCTGGAGGGCACGGTCACGCGCCCGGACGCGATCGTCGTGGACCTGCGCGCGGACGGGCCGTCGGGCATCGTGCTGCGCGTCGAGGGGCCCGCCACCGGGCCGGACGCCGCGCTCAGCTTTGCGGCCACGGTGCCCGAGGTGGAGGCCTTCGTGCCCGGCGTCCCCGGCGTCGAGGGCACGGTCAGCGCGGACGGGGTGCTGGCGCGGATGGGCGCGGACTGGACGCTGACCGCCGACCTGCGCGGCCCGGCGGGGACGGCGGCCACGGTGGACACCGTCCTGACGGACCAGCCGCTGACGCTGGCGGTGGACGTCTCCGTGCCGACCCTCTCGACCTTCGCGCCGGGGGTGCCCGGCGGGCTGGACGCGGCGGGGACGGTCACGCTCGCCCCCGAGGGGGTGCAGGTCGACCTCACCGGCGGCGGCCCCTACGGCGCGTCCTTCGCGCTGCAGGGCGTGGCGACGGGCGAGGCGCCGGAACTGGACCTCACGGCGCGCGTGCCGGACGCGAGCGTGCTGGCACCGCAACTGCGCGGGCCGCTGGCGTTGGACGCCACGGCGACGCAGCGCGGCGGGAACTGGTTCGTCGATGCGGACGCGAACGGGGCGCAGGGGCTGCGCGCCTCCGTCTCGGGGCAGGTGACGGGCGACCTCGCCGTCGACTTCTCGGTGGACGCGGCCAACGTCGCGGCCTTCGCGCCGGGGCTCAACGGCCCACTGTCGGCGACGGGGACGGCACGGCAGGTGGACGGGCGGATCGTGCTGGACGCCGACGCGTCGGGGCCGTTCGGCTCGCGCCTCTCGGTGCAGGGGCCGGTGACCGGCGGGGTGGACGTGACCTACGACCTGTCGCTGCCGGACGTCTCGCCGCTGATCCCCGACTTCGCCGGCCCGCTGCGCGCGCGCGGCACCGCGCGGCAGCAGGGCGACGCGATCGCGGTCCAGTCCGACATCGACGGGCCGGGCGGCACACAGGCGACCGTCTCGGGCACCGTCGGCGGCGCGGGCGGCCTCGGGCTGTCGGTGCAGGGCACGGCCCCGCTGGGCCTCGCCAACCCGTTCCTCGAGCCGAACCGCATCGCGGGCACGGCGGCCTTCGACCTGCGGATCGCGGACGGGGGGCTGGACGGCATCACCGGCACGGTCACCACCTCCGGCGCCGCGCTGAGCCTGCCGACCCTGTCCAACGGGCTGGAGGGGATCGACGCGCGCATCGTGCTGACCGGCGGGCGGGCGCAGATCGACGTCACCGCGTCCGTCGCCACCGGCGGGCGCATCGCGGTGCGCGGCCCGGTGGACCTGTCCGCGCCGTTCGACGCCGCGCTCGTCGCGGAACTCGACGTGCTGCTGGAGGACCCGACCCTCTACACCACGCGGGCGCGGGGCGAGATCAGCATCACCGGCCCGCTCACCGGAGGGGCGCGCATCGCGGGTCGCGTCGTGCTGGACGACACGGAGATCAGCGTCCCCTCCACGGGCCTGACGGCGCTGGGGGACCTGCCGCCGATCACCCACGTCAACGTCCGCCCCGAGGTGCGCCGCACGCTCGACCGCGCGGGGCTGGACCTGCGCGCAGCGGCCGAGGGCGCATCCGGCGGGGGCGGCGGACCGGTCTATTCGCTGGACCTCGTGCTGCAGGCCGACCGCATCTTCGTCCGGGGCCGCGGCCTCGACGCGGAGCTCGGCGGATCGCTGCGCATCACGGGGACGACGGCGAACCCGGTCACGGCGGGCGGGTTCGACCTCGTGCGCGGGCGGCTCGACGTGCTCCAGCAGCGGTTCCAGCTGGACGAGGGGTCGATCAGCTTCCAAGGCTCGCTCACCCCGTTCATCCGCCTCGTGGCCCGCGCCGAGGGCGCGTCCGTGGACGCCGCCATCGTCGTGGAGGGCCCGGCGGACGCGCTGGAGGTCCGGTTCGAGAGCGCGGCGGGCCTGCCGCAGGAGGAGATCATCGCGCAGCTCTTCTTCGGGCGCGACCTCAGCCAACTCTCGCCGCTCCAAGCGCTCCAGCTCGCCTCGTCGGTCGCCACGCTGGCGGGCGGCGGCTCGGGCGGGGTATTGGAGAACCTGCGCGGCGCGGCGGGCCTCGACGACCTCGACATCACCACGGACGCGCAGGGGAACACGGCGGTGCGGGTGGGCAAATACATCACGGACAACGTCTACACGGACGTGCAGGTCGGGCAGGACGGCACAGCCACCCTGTCTCTGAACCTCGACGTGACGCAGAGCCTGACCGTGCGCGGCTCGGTGGGCGGGGCGGGCGACACCTCCGTCGGCATCTTCTTCGAGCGCGACTATGGCGAGTGACGCGCTCCCCGGCGGCGCGCCGGTCTGCTGCCCGACCTGCGACGCGCTGCACGAGATAGGGCCGTTGGCGAAGGGCCAGCGCGCGCGCTGCATCCGCTGCGGCACGGTGCTGGCGATGGGCCGCCCGGAGGCGATCGCGCGGGTCGTGGCGCTAGCCCTCGCCTCGCTGATCCTCATGGGGATCGTGGTGTTCTTCCCGTTCCTTCAGCTGAAGAACGGCGTGTTCACCGCGCGGGCCTCGGTCTTCGACACGGTGATGACCTTCGATTCGGGCATCATGGCGCCGCTGTCGCTGGCGGTCGGCGCGTTCATCATCGTGCTGCCCGCGACCCGCTTCGCGGCGCTGATCTGGTCGCTGGGCCCGCTCGCCTTCGACGCGCGCCCGTGGCCGGGGGCGGCGCGCCTGCTGCGCCTCGCCATCGCGCTCAAGCCGTGGGCGATGGCGGAGATCTTCATGGTGGGCGTCGCCATCGCGCTGGTGAAGCTCGCCGACCTCGCCACCCTGACGATGGGGCCGGCCTTCTGGGCCTTCGGGGCCATCGTGCTGATCGCGGCGTTCAAGGACACGCAGATGACGCGCCACACGCTCTGGACCGCGCTGGAACAGGCGAGCGGCACGCCGATCCGCGGCGGGGCCGACGCGCCCGAGCGGCCGGCATGAGCGGCCCCGCCGTCACCGAGGCGACGACCGCGCTCGACGCGGGGCTGGTGGGATGCCGCACCTGCACGCTGCCCTCGCGCTTGGGAACCGGGCGGTGCCCGCGCTGCGGCGCGCGGCTGGTGTCGCGGGACGACACGTCGCTCCAGCGGGTCTGGGCGTGGTGGTGGGCGGGGCTGCTGCTCTACGTCCCGGCCAACATCTACCCGATGCTGCTGACCGCGCAGCTGGGCCGCAAGGTCGAGGCGACCATCGTCGGCGGCGTCTGGGAACTCGTCGAGCTGGGCTCGGTGGGGATCGCGGCCATCGTGTTCTTCGCCTCGGTGATGATCCCGGTGGGCAAGTTCGTGGCGATCGCCTACCTCGCGCTGATCGTGCGCAACGACCACAGGCAGAACCCCGGTCGCCTGCTCCACCTCTACGAGGTTGTGGAGTTCATCGGGCGGTGGTCCATGATCGACGTGTTCGTCGTCGCGATTCTGGCCGCCCTCGTGCAGTTCGACCTCCTCGCGACGATCAATCCCGGCATCGCGGCGTTCTGCTTCGCGCTCTCGGTCATCTTCACCATGCTGTCGGCCATGTCCTTCGACAGCCGCGCCATCTGGGACCGCATCGAGCGGGACGCCTGAGATCATGACCGACACACCACCGCCCGCCGCCCACCAGCCCCGCATCGAGGAGCCCGACCAGCCCGGGCGCCTGCGCCGCGTGGTCAGCGCGGTCTGGCTCGTGCCGATCGTGGCGGTCGTGATCGCGGGCGCCATCGCGTGGCAGTCGTTCCGCGACCGCGGCACGCTGATCGCCGTCGCCTTCCCCAACGTGGCGGGCATCGCGCCGGGCGAGACGACGCTGCGCTACCGCGAGGTGGTGGTGGGCGTGGTCGAGGACGTGGGATTCACGGCCGACCTCTCGCTCGTGAACGTCTACGTCCGGGTCAACAAGGACATCGCGCCCTTCCTCGACGAGGACGCCTCGTTCTGGATCGTCCAGCCCGAGGTCTCGGCGCGCGGCGTGTCGGGCCTCTCGACCATCCTGTCGGGCATCTACATCGAGGGCACGTGGGACGCGCAGGCCGGCGAGCCGCGCACCGCCTTCCTCGGCGACGACCGCGCCCCCACCGTGCCGCCCGACACGGAGGGCACGGTGATCGTCCTGCGCGCGCGCGACTCCAACCGGCTCGAGGCCGGGGCGCCCATCCTGTTCAAGGGGATCGAGGTCGGCGAGACGTCGAACCCGCGCCTGTCGCGCGACGGCACCGAGGTGCGGATGGACGCGTTCGTGCGCGCGCCCTACGACCAGCAGCTCTCCACCGCGACGCGGTTCTGGGACGTCTCGGGCGTGTCGGCCACCCTCGGCGGATCGGGGGTCGAGCTGCGGGTCCAGTCGCTGGCGTCCATCCTCGAGGGGGGCCTCAACTTCGACACGCTCGTCTCCGGCGGCAGCCCGATCGAGGACGGGCACGTGTTCGACATCTTCGCCGACGAGGACACCGCCCGCGCCTCCGCCTTCGAGCTGCCCAGCGCGCGCTCGGTCGCGGTCTCGGCGCTGTTCCCCGCCGCCGCGACGGGGCTCACGGACGGGGCGCCGGTGCGCTACCGGGGCGTGCGGGTGGGCCTCGTGACCGACGTGACCGGCTACATCCGCCCCGACGACGACACGCGGGCGGTGCAGCTCCTCGTGCGCATGGCGCTCCAGCCCGCCCGGATGGGCCTCGACGTCGTCGGCGAGGATCTCGACGCGATCGACTACATCGGCGACCTCGTGGCGGGCGGGATGCGCGCGCAGCTCGTGTCGACCTCGCTCTTGGGCGGCGACCTCGCCGTGGACCTCGTGGAACCGGAGGGGGTGCCGTCCGCCGTCCTCGAGGTGGGGATCGCGGACACACCCCTGATCCCGACTGTGGCGGGCGACAACTCGTCCTTCGCGGACACGGCGGAGGGGGTCCTCGCGCGGCTCAACGACCTGCCGATCGAGGAGCTGATGGGCTCCGCCACGGACCTCCTCGACAACCTCAACCGCATCGCCGCCGACCCCGACACCCGCGCCCTGCCCGGCGAGGTGCGCGACACGGTCGAGCAGGCGCAGGGCCTCGTGCGCGACGGGCGCGCGATCGTCTCCTCGCCGGACGTGGCCGCCGTGCTGCTCGACGTGCGTACCATCGCGGACGACCTGCAGGGCATCGTGGCCGAGATCGCCGCGCAGCGCGTGGCCGAGCGCCTGTCCGAGACGCTGGCGGCGGCGACCGAGGCGGCGGGCAACGTCGCCGCCGGGACCGTGGACCTGCCCGACCTGACGGCCGCCGCCCGCTCGGCCATCGACAGCGCCGACGCCATCCTCTCCTCCGAGGACGCCCAGGCGCTGCCCTCGGTCGCGCGCTCCGCGCTCGCGGGGATCGAGGGGGTGACGACCGCCCCCGAACTCCGGACGATCCTCGCCGATGCCGCGGCCTCGGCGACCGCCCTGCGGGCCACCGCCGAGGAGGTGGCCGCCGCCGGGCTCGCCGCGCGCCTGTCGGACGCGCTCGCGGACGTGCAGTCCGCCGCCGCCAACGTGGCCGAGGGGACCGCAGACCTCGGGCCGCTGCGCGACTCGCTGCAGAACGCGGTCGCCGCCGCCGAGGCGATCCTCGCCGACCCCGACACGGCCGCCCTGCCCGCGGCCGCGCGCGGCGCACTCCAGGGGGTGGACGAGCTGGTCTCCGACCCGGCGCTCGACGCGCTGCTGGCCGACCTCGCCGCCACCGCCGCCGAGACGGCGGACATCGCGGCCCAGCTCAACGCCGAGGGCGCCGCGCAGGCGCTGACCGCGACCCTGCAGGATGCCCAGCGCGCCGCCGCCGCCGTCGCCGAGGGCGCCGCCGAGGTGCCGCTGCTCACCGAGCAGGCGGGCCGGGTCCTCGACGAGGTGACGGTCCTGACCAAGGACCTGCAGGGCCTGACCGCCAAGGCGCAGGCGCTGGAGCTGGAGGGGCTGATCGCCTCGGCGACGCAGTTCCTCGACAGCGCGGACGCCTTCATCTCCTCGGACGAGGCCGACGACGTGCCGCCCGCGCTGGTCGACACGCTGGAGGAGATCCGGCTGCTCGTCGAGAGCGTCCGCACCGGGCCGACGCTCGACAACCTGAACTCCACCCTCGCCTCGGCCTCGGGCGCGGCGCGCAGCGTGGACATCGCGGCCCAGAACCTGCCTGACCTTCTGACCCGCCTGTCGGCGCTGTCGAACAACGCGGGCGCGCTGCTCACGACCTACTCGGACGGCTCGCGCTTCTCGACCGACCTGATCGCCACGCTCGACGCCGTGGCGTCGGCGGCGGAGGAGATCGAGAAGCTGGCCCGCACGCTCGAACGCAACCCCAACGCCCTCATCTTCGGAAGGTAGCCCCATGCGCCGTATCCTCGCCCTCTGCGTGGCGCTCGCCGGATGCGGCGACACGCTGCAATACGTGCCGCCCCCCGTGACGTCGCAGGAGCGGGTGGGCGTCTCGGCCCGCACGGTCATGATCGAGGACGTCTCCGTCCCCGAATACGCCTCCGTGCAGGAGATCGCGGTGCAGCAGCCCGACGGCTCGATCATCGCGGACGCCGACAACGTCTGGGCCGACCTGCCCGACCGCGCCTTGGCCGCCTCGCTGCTGCGCAACCTGAACGCCATCACCAGCGCCAAGGTCGCCCCCGCGCCGTGGCCGCTCTCGGGGTTCCCCGACGCCGAGCTGAGCGTCTTCGTCGAGGACATGTACGCGGGGGCCGACGGGCGCGTGCGCCTGTCGGGCATCTACGCCATCGCATCGGAGACGGGGCGCGACCGGCTGGGGCGGTTCGACCTCTCGGCCCCGATCACCGTGCCGGGCTTCGTCGGGATCACCGCCGCGCACGAGGTGGTCTGGGCGGAGCTCGCGCTCAAGATCGCGGGCGACCTATAGCCGCGCGACGCCCGCCCCCATGCGTGTCGACCTCGTCCTCTTCGACCTCGACGGCGTGCTCGTGGACAGCGAGCCGCTCTCCGGGGCCGCGCTGATCGCGGAACTGGCCGCCTGCGGGATCCGCATCGACGCGGACCGGGTGCGGCGCGACTTCCTCGGGCGGTCCTTCGTCAAGGTCGCGGAGGGGCTGCGCGCGAGCCATGGCGACCTCCTGCCCGCCGACTTCGAGGCGCGCTACCGCGCCCGCCTCTTCGCCGCCTTCGAGGACGGGCTGCGGGCGACGCCCGGCGTGGCGGCGATGCTCGACCGGCTGCGCGCCCCGTCCCGGGTCGCGACCTCCTCCACCCCGCTGCGGGCCGCCACCGCGCTGCGCATCGCGGGGCTGGCGGAGCGGTTCGAGGGGCGGGTGGACACCGCGTCCGAGGTGCCGCGGGGCAAGCCCGCGCCGGACCTGTTCCTCCTCGCGGCCCAGCGGGGCGGCGTCCCGCCGGAGCGGTGCCTCGTGATCGAGGACAGCGCGCCGGGGCTGATGGCGGCCGCGGCGGCGGGCATCCCCTCGGTCCTGTATCTCGGCGGGGGCCATCACGCCGGGCGCGACTGGGACGGCCCCGCGCCCTCCGTCGGCACCTTGACCTCGTGGGAGGGCCTCTGCGACCTCTGCCCCGCCCTGCTGGAGGACTAGGATGACCGACCCCCGCCTCGACGACGCCGCCCGCGCGGGCTGGCTCTACTACGTCGCGGGGCGGACGCAGGACGAGATCGCGCGCAACCTCGGGGTCTCCCGCCAGAAGGCGCAGCGCCTCGTGAGCCAAGCGGCCGGCGCGGGGCTTGTGAAGGTCCGGCTCGACCATCCCATCGCACGCTGCATGGAGCTCGGCGCCGCGCTGCGCGACCGCTGGGGCCTGCGGCTGGCGGAGGTCGTGCCCTCCGATCCCGACGCGCCGGGCCTCCTGTCGGGGGTGGCCGCCGCCGCCGCCGTG
This sequence comes from Jannaschia sp. Os4, assembly GCF_016820245.1. Lineage (GTDB taxonomy): Bacteria > Pseudomonadota > Alphaproteobacteria > Rhodobacterales > Rhodobacteraceae > Jannaschia. Next base: position 239,681 of record NZ_JAFCAR010000001.1, read on the forward strand.
GAGATCGAGCGCGTGCTGGCCGAGGAGGAGCCGCGCATCCTCGCCCTCGGCACGGGCCGGACCGTCGTCGCCGCCGTCGAGCAGGTCGACCGGATGGAGCGCCCGCAACACCGGATCGTCTCGCTGCTCGGCGACATGATGCGCGACGGCTCGGCCTCGCCCTTCGGCGCGACGGGGCGCTTGGCCGAGCGGGTCGGGGCGCGCCACTACCCGATGGCCCTGCCCGTCTTCGCCTCCGACCCCGAGGAGCGGGCGATGCTCCACGCGCAGGCGCCCGTCGCCTCGACCCTCGCGCTCTGCGCGCGGGCGGACGCGGTGTTCGTCGGGCTCGCCAGCGTCGGGCCGAAGGCCCCCATGGTCGCGGACGGCTTCGCCAGCCCCGCCGAGGTGGCGGCCCTCACGGCGCAGGGCGCGGTGGGCGAGATCACGGGCCATCCGTTCGACGCCGACGGCGCCTTGCTCGGCGGCGACCTCCCCGAGCGCATCACGGCCGCCCCGCTGGAGCCCGACTCGGACAGGCCCACGACCGTGATCGCGGTCGGGCAGGACAAGGTGGCCGGCCTGCGGGGCGCCCTGAGGGGACGGCTCGCGGACGGGATCATCACCGACGAGGCGACCGCGTCGAGCCTCCTAGAGGGTTGAAAACGTTTCGGGCCGCGGCGTCGGCGCAAAGGCGAGATCCGGCATGGCCCGCGCATCACCCGCTTGACCTCGGCGCCTCGATATGTGAGCCATTGCCCACTTGGAGGGCATATGCCCACCGCTGGGAGGATACCAATGACAATGACCATCCGCGCCCTTCTCGGGGCGACGGCGCTCGTCGGCACGGCCGGCGCCGCGCTGGCCGACGGCCACGCCACCACCCTGACGATCGCGACCGTGAACAACGGCGACATGATCCGGATGCAGGGCTACACGGACCAGTTCACCGAGGAGACCGGCCACCAGGTCGAGTGGGTCACCCTCGAGGAGAACGTCCTCCGCCAGCGCGTGACGACGGACATCACCACCAACGGTGGCCAGTTCGACATCATGACCATCGGCATGTACGAGGCCCCGATCTGGGGCGCGAACGGCTGGCTGGTGCCGCTGGACGACCTGTCGGACGAGTACGACGTCGACGACATCCTGCCCGCCATGGCCGGCGGCCTGTCGCATGACGGCACGCTCTACGCCGCGCCGTTCTACGGCGAATCGTCCATGATCATGTACCGCACGGACCTGATCGAGGCCGCCGGCGTCGAGATGCCCGACTCCCCGACCTGGGAGCAGGTGCGCGACGCCGCCGCCGCCATGACCGACCGCGACGCCGAGCAGTACGGCATCTGCCTGCGCGGCAAGGCCGGCTGGGGCGAGGGCGGTGCGTTCATCACCGCAATGGCCAACTCGTTCGGCGCCCGCGTGTTCGACGAGAACTGGGACCCGCAGCTCGACTCCCCCGAGTGGGCCGAGACGGTCAACTTCTTCAAGGACATGATGGACGCCTACGGCCCTCCGGGCTACGCGACCAACGGGTTCAACGAGAACCTGAACCTGTTCCAGCAGGGCAAGTGCGGCATGTGGATCGACGCCACCGTGGCGGCGTCCTTCGTGACCAACCCCGACGACAGCCAAGTCGCGGACTCGGTCGGCTTCGCGCTCGCGCCGAACACCGGCCTCGGCAAGAACGCCAACTGGCTCTGGGCCTGGGCGCTCGGCATCCCCGCCGGCACCCAGAAGGCGGACGCCGCGAAGGAGTTCATCGAGTGGGCCACCTCGAAGGAGTACATCGAGCTGGTCGCCGAGAATGAGGGCTGGGCCAACGTGCCCCCGGGCGCGCGCCAGTCGCTCTACGACAACCCCGACTACCAGTCGGTGCCCTTCGCGCAGATGACGCTCGACTCGATCCTGTCGGCTGACCCGAACAACCCGACCGTCGAGCCGGTGCCCTACGTGGGCGTCCAGTTCGCCGCGATCCCGGAGTGGGCGGGCATGTGGTCCCAAGTGAGCCAAGAGCTGTCGGCCGCCTACGCCGGCCAGCAGTCGGTCGAGGAAGCGCTGGAGAAGGCGCAGGCCATCGCCGTCGAGGAGATGGAGGCGGCCGGCTACTGAGCCGCCCCACCTGAGAGATCGGGGCACCCCTGTGCGGGGTGCCCCACCCCCGAACGCTTGATCCGCAAGCGGTGCCCATCGCACCGCCTCCGCGTCCAGCGATCCCCGCCTCCACCGAACACGGAGCGACCACATGGCGACCAAAGCGTCCCGCACCGCCGCCCGATTCATGATGGCCCCGGCCGTCACGCTCCTGCTCGGCTGGATGCTCGTCCCGCTGATCATGACGCTTTACTTCTCGTTCGCGGACTACCGCCCGCTGCGGAACGTGTTCGAGCCGTGGATCGGCTTCGACAACTACGAGCGGTTCGTGTCGTCCTCGGCCTTCTGGGACTCGGTCACGACCACGCTCGTCATGGTCGGCTCGATCCTCGCGATCACGGTCGTGCTCGGCATCCTGATCGCGCTGCTGCTCGACAAGCCGATCTTCGGGCAGGGCATCGTCCGCATCCTCGTGATCTCGCCCTTCTTCGTCATGCCCACCGTGTCGGCGCTAGCGTGGAAGAACATGATGATGGATCCGGTGAACGGGGTCCTGTCCCACGTCTGGCGCTTCTTCGGGGCGACGCCGCACGACTGGTTGGTCGAGACGCCGCTGCTGTCGATCATCCTGATCGTCTCGTGGCAGTGGCTGCCCTTCGCGACGCTGATCCTGCTGACGGCGATCCAGTCGCTCGACGGCGAGCAGCTGGAGGCCGCCGAGATGGACGGCGCGCCCGCGCTCAAGCGGTTCTGGTACATCATCCTGCCCCACCTCGGCCGGGCGATCACCATCGTGATCCTGATCCAGACGATCTTCCTGCTGGGCATCTTCGCCGAGATCTTCGTGACGACCCAAGGCTCGTTCGGAACCCGGACGCTGACCTACCTCGTGTTCCAGCGCGTGCTGGAGAGCCAGAACGTCGGCCTCGGGTCCGCTGGCGGCATCCTCGCCGTCATCCTCGCCAACATCGTCGCGATCTTCCTGATGCGGATCGTGGGGAAGAACCTCGATGCGTGACGCCGACCGCAAAGGAGCCGCCTGATGGCCCGCGCCGCCTCCAACCGCTCCCGCTTCGGCTGGACGATCCTCGCATGGATCATCGGGCTGATCCTGTTCTTCCCGATCCTCTGGACGATCCTGACCTCGTTCAAGACCGAGGCCGAGGCCATCGCCGCCCCGCCCTCCTTCCTGTTCTTCGACTGGACCTTGGAGAACTACGGCGTGGTGCAGGAGCGCTCGAACTACATGCGCTTTCTGTGGAACTCCGTGATCATCGCGGGCGGCTCCACCGTCCTCGGCGTGCTGATCGCGGTGCCCGCCGCGTGGGCGATGGCGTTCCAGCCGACCAAGCGGACCAAGGACATCCTTCTCTGGATGCTCTCGACCAAGATGCTTCCGGCGGTGGGCGTGCTCTACCCGATCTACCTGATCTGCATCCAGCTGGGCGTGCTCGACAACCGCGCGGCGCTCGTCTTCATCCTGATGCTGATCAACCTGCCGATCATCGTGTGGATGCTCTACACCTACTTCCGCGAGATCCCGGGCGAGATCCTCGAGGCGTCGCGCATGGACGGCGCCACGCTCAAGGACGAGATCGTCCACGTCCTGACGCCGATGGCCGTGCCGGGCATCGCCTCGACGCTGCTCCTGAACTTCATCCTCGCGTGGAACGAGGCGTTCTGGACGCTGAACCTTACGGCCGTGAACGCTGCGCCGCTCACCGCCTTCATTGCCTCCTACTCCAGCCCCGAGGGCCTGTTCTTCGCCAAGCTCTCGGCGGCCTCCACCATGGCCATCGCGCCGATCCTCGTCCTCGGCTGGTTCTCCCAGAAGCAGCTCGTTCGGGGCCTCACCTTCGGAGCAGTCAAGTAATGGGCCAGATCACGCTGAACCAAGTCACCAAGTCCTTCGGCGAGACGCAGGTCATCCCGCCCTTGGACCTGACCATCGAGGACGGCGAGTTCGCCGTGTTCGTCGGCCCCTCGGGCTGCGGCAAGTCCACCCTCCTCCGCCTCATCGCGGGGCTGGAGGACGTGTCCTCGGGCCACATCGAGATCGACGGGCGCGACGTGACCGACGTGGCGCCGGCCAAGCGCGGCCTCGCCATGGTGTTCCAGTCCTACGCGCTCTACCCGCACATGTCGGTCCGCAAGAACATCGCGTTCCCGATGAAGATGGCGGGCGTGGACCAAGCCGAGCAGGACGCGCGCATCAAGAAGGCCGCCGCCGCGCTCAACCTGACGGACTACCTCGACCGGCGCCCCGGCCAGCTGTCGGGCGGCCAGCGCCAGCGCGTCGCCATCGGCCGCGCCATCGTGCGCGAGCCCGAGGCGTTCCTCTTCGACGAGCCGCTGTCCAACCTCGACGCGGCCCTCCGGGTCGGGATGCGGATGGAGATCGGGGAACTGCACAAGCAGCTCGCCACCACGATGATCTACGTCACCCACGACCAGGTCGAGGCCATGACCATGGCCGACAAGATCGTCGTGCTGCGCGCGGGCGTGATCGAGCAGGTGGGTTCGCCCCTCGACCTCTACCACAACCCGCGCAACCTGTTCGTGGCGGGCTTCATCGGCTCTCCGACGATGAACCTTATCTCCGGCGCCGAGGCCGAGCAGCACGGCGCGGCCACCATCGGCATCCGTCCCGAGCACCTCACCGTCACGCAGGACGGACCGTGGCAGGGCACCGTGGGCGTGGCCGAGCACTTGGGCTCGGACACCTTCGTCCACGTCCACGGCACCGGCCTCGCCGAGACGATCACCGTGCGCCAAGCGGGCGACGTCCCCGTGCGCCACGGCGACACCGTGCGGCTGACGCCGGACCTGTCCCGGATGCACAAGTTCGGCGCGGACGGCCTGCGCCTGTGAACCGGGACGGGCAGTCCGTCCTGATCACCGGCGCCGCCCGCGGCATCGGGCTGGCCTTCGCGCGCGCCTTCGCCGCGGCGGGGGCCACGGTCTGGCTCGGCGACCTCGAGGCCCCGGAGCGCCAAGCCGCCGAGATCGGGGGCCACGCGCTGGCGATGGACGTGACCGACCAGTCCTCCATCGACGCCGCCGTCGCGGCCGCGCGGCCTGACGTGCTCGTCAACAACGCCGCCCTGTTCCACGCCTCCCCGACGGTCGAGATCGACCGCGCCACCTACGACCGCCTCGTGGCCGTCAACGTGACCGGCGCCCTCTTCACGCTGCAGTCCGCCGCCCGCTCCATGATCGAGCGCGGGTCGCGCGGCTACGTCGTCAACATGGCGTCCCAAGCCGGCCGCCGGGGCGAGCCGCTCGTCGCGGTCTACTGCGCGACGAAGGCGGCGATCATCTCGCTGACCCAGTCCACCGGCCTCGACCTCATCCGGCACGGCATCAACGTGAACGCCATCGCGCCGGGCGTGGTCGACGGGGAGCATTGGGACGGCGTCGACGCGCTCTTCGCCCGGCACGAGGGCAAGCCCGTCGGCCAGAAGAAGCGCGAGGTCGGGGCCGCCGTCCCCGCCGGGCGCATGGGCACGGCGGACGACCTCGTGCCGATGGCGCTGTTCCTCGCCTCGCCGGCGGCGGACTACGTCGTCGGCCAGACCTACGGCGTCGACGGAGGAAACTGGCTCGCATGAAGGATCACGCCCCCATCCGCCCGTCCCGCGGGACGCTGGACCGACTGCCCGAGGGCGTCGCCCGTCCCGCCCACGACCCCGCCGCGCTGACCCCCGGCATCGTCCACGTCGGCGTCGGCAACTTCCACCGCGCCCACATGGGCGTCTATCTCGACCGTCTCTTCGACATGGGCCGCGACCACGACTGGGGCATCGTCGGGGCGGGCGTCCGGCCCGGCGACGCCGCCATGCGCGAGCGGCTCGCCGCGCAGGACTGGATGACCACCGTGGTCGAGCTCGAGCCGTCGGCCCTCGATGCGCGCGTCATCGCCCCGATGACCGGCTTCGCGCCCGTGGACCCCGCCGCCACCGTGGCCGCGATGGCCGACCCGGCGATCCGCATCGTCTCGCTCACCGTGACCGAGGGCGGCTACTTCACCGACGCGGAGGGGGCCTTCGACGAGGGCCACCCGGAGATCGTGGCCGACGCCGCCGGCGACGCGCCCAAGACCGTCTTCGGCATGATCCTCGCCGCCCTGCGCGCCCGCCGGGCCGCCGGGCACGGGCCGTTCACGGTGATGTCCTGCGACAACCTGCAGGGCAACGGCCACGCTGCGCGCCAAGCCCTCGAGGGGCTGGCGCGGATGCGGGGCGAGGCGGACCTCCTCGACGGGGTCTCGACGCCCAACGGCATGGTCGACTGCATCACGCCCGCGACCGACGACGCGGTGCGCGCGATGGTCTCCGAGACCTTCGGCGTGGCCGATGCCGCCCCCGTCGTGTGCGAGCCGTTCCGCCAGTGGGTGCTGGAGGACGACTTCGCCGCCGGCCGCCCCGCGCTGGAGGCCGTGGGCGTCGAGTTCGTGGACGACGTCGTGCCCTACGAGCTGATGAAGCTGCGCGTCCTCAACGCGGGCCACGCGGCGCTCGCCTACCCGGCGGCCCTGCTGGGCCACCACATGGTCCACGACGCGATGGCCGACGCCGACATCCGCGCATGGGTCCGCGCCCTCATCGCGCGCGAGGCGATCCCGACGCTGGCCCCGATCCCCGGCGTGGACCCCCACGCCTATCTCGACACCTGCCTCGACCGCTTCGCCAACGCCCGCGTGGGCGACACGGTGCCCCGGCTCTGCTTCGACGGCTCGGGGCGGCAGCCGCAGTTCGTCCTGCCGACGCTGCGCGACCGCCTCGCGGCGGACGCCCCCGTCGACGGCCTCGCGCTGGAGGTGGCCCTGTGGCGCGCCCACTGCGCGACCGCCGAGCCGCTGGAGGATCCCAAGGCCGGGATGCTGCGCGACGCGGCACGGCACGATCCGGCGGCCTTCCTCGCGCTGGAGGAGGTGTTCGGCGACCTCGGCGCCGCGGCGCCCTTCGCGGAGGCCTTCGCGTCGGCCTGCGCCACGCTCGACCGCGACGGCCCCCGCGCCGCGATCCGCGCCTACGCCGCCTGACCCGCGACCGCGACGACCGGACCCGCCCGCGGGAGCGGGGCCATCGTCTTGCCGGTCCGTCTGGAAACGCGCGTGGTGCCGCTGAAGGGACTCGAACCCCCGACCCCATCATTACGAATGACGTGCTCTACCAGCTGAGCTACAGCGGCAAGCCACGCGCCCGCGCCGTTTAGCGAGGCCCCGCGCCGGGGGCCAGCCCCAAATCGACCGGCCCCCGACGTTGCGGGCTCAGCTGCGCGAGGTGCCCGCCGTGGTGGGCGTCTCGTCCTGCGGCGCGGGCGGGCTGTCCCCGGCGGGAAGCGTCTCGAACCCCTCCTTGGCGTCGACGTCGGCCGTCGTGCCCACGACCTTCGGGTCCATCGGCCTCGGCGGCTCCGGTGCCCTGTGCGTCGCGGGCAGCGGCACCGCCGGTCGCGGCGCGGGCGCGACGGAGGGACCGGGAAGGGCCTCGGCCTTGGCCTCGGCGACGACCGGCGCCGACGGCTCCTCCGCGGCGGTCAGCAACGGCATCATCTCGGGCGCGAGCGCCGGAACCGCATCCTGCGTCACGCGCGCCTCGGTCCAGCCCAGCGAGTCGAACGCCTCGCAGTTGGTGCAGACCGGCACCCAGTGCCCGTGCACCGTCCCGCAGTTGTCGCACACCCACTGCGGGCCGCGCGACGCCGACAGCGCCTTGGTCAGCCAGGCCCGCACCACGTTCTCCGGCGCGCCCTCGCCCTTCTCGATCGCCGCCATCAGCGACAGGGCGCGGGCGGAGGGGTGCGTCTCGTGCGTGCTGCCGAGCGCCCGGCGCGCGCCGGGGAAGTCCTCGGCGGCGAGGTGCAGCTCCGTGTCGAGCATCCGGCTCTCCGGCGCCGAGGGGTCCAGCTTGAGCAGCGCGCCGAACCGCTTGATCCGGGCCTGCGGCGTCTCGCCGGGCTCGATGTCCGCGTAGGCCGCGGCGAGGTCGGGGTGGTGCGTCTTGGCCCACGCGGTGCGCAGCACCTTCGACGCGCGCCGCCCCTCCCCGGTCTCGATCAGCATCCGCGCCGCGAGCACCGCCGCCGGCACGAGCTCGGGCGACAGGCGGTTCGCCTCCAGCGCCTCGGCGCGGGCCTTGTCCGTCTCGCCCGCCGCCAGCCGCTCGCGCGCGTCCGCCAGCGTCAGCACCGCCTCGCGCCGCTTGTAGACGTCCTTCGGCAGCACCCCGGACTTCAGCTTGGCCGTCAGCACGCGCCGGGCGCCGGCCCAGTCGCCCTCACGCGCCTGCATCCGGATCAGCGTGTCCTGGGTCTCGACATGGCCGGGCTTCAGCGCGAACGCCTTCTCCGCCAGCTTCATCGCCGTGTCGGTGCGGCCCGCGTCGAGCTCCTCGCGCAGGAGGCCGCGGATGCCCACGAACCGCGTCCTGTCGTTCTCGACGAGCTGCTTCCACTTCTCGCGCGCCTTCGGGACGTCGCCCGCCGCCTCGTGCGCCTGCGCCACCATCAGCGTGGTGACCTCGGGCCGGTTCAGCAGCTTCTCGGCCTTGTCCGCCTTGGCCATCGCCTCGCGCGGCTCGCCCGCCGCGAGCGCGATCATCGCGTCGCTCAAGGCGTCGTAGCCCCGCCGCTCCCGCGAGCGGGCGAAATGGCGGCTAATCGCGGTCTCGTCGCCCGCGAGGAAGCGGAACACGGCCCAGAGCAGCTTCAGGAGCTTCAGCGCGATCCACGCGCCGACCATCAGCGCGACGAGGGCGAGCAGCGCGATCAGCGGGGACAGGACGTATTCCGTGCCCGCCAGCGTGACGACCACCGACCCGGAGGCCGCGAGCAGCCAGCGCGCGCCCAAGGCGAGCACCGCCACGAGCGCGAAGAAGGCGAGGATCTTGAACAGGGTCCAGAGCATGTCACTCCCCCTCTTGGTTGGCGGCGGGGGAAGCGAAGTCGTCGAGGGCGGCGAGCGCGGCGACCCGCGCGCGCGCTTGCGCGGTCCAGCCGTCCAGTTCGGCGGCGGCGGCCTCGGGCAGGGCCTCGATCTCGGTCAGGGCCTCCCCGATCTCGCCCGCCGCGACGGCGGCGTTCGCGCGGCTGAGCACCGCCTCGGGGTCGTCGCCCGTCCGCGGCTCCAGCGACCGGGCGCCGAGCTGCGCGCGGAGGAACCCGCCGACGCCCCCGCCCCCCGGATCGGCGGCGCGGGCGGCGCGGAGGGCGGCGCGCGCCGCGTCGTCCCACTGCTCCTGCAGCATCGCGACCGAGGGCACCCCCGTCTCCGCGAAGGCCGCGAGCGCCTCGGGGGCCGCGGCCTCCATCTCGGCCAGCGCGTCCGCGTAGGGCCGGCCCGTGCTCACCGCCAGCGCGAGCCGATCGCGCAGGGCGTCCGCCGCGCTCGCCTCGGCGGCGGCGGCGTTGGCGAGCGCCTCCTCCCGCAGGCCCGCAACGCGCTCCTCCACCGCGGCGACGCGGTCGGGCAGGTCCGCGACGCCGTCCGGCAGGGCGGGCAGCGCATCCACGCGCGCGCCCAGCTCCGCGACGGTGGCGGGAAGGGCGGCGACCTCCTCGGGCAGTTCGGGCGGCCCGACGGCGTCGAGCCGGGCGGAGAGCGCATCGAGATCGGCGCGCAGGGCGGCGACCGCCTCGGGCTCGGCGCCCCCCTCGGCGGCGGCGGCGGGCGCGGCCTCCAAGGCGGCGATGCGCGCCTCCAGCGGGGCCGGATCGAACCCGTCCTCCCCCTCGGCGGGCAGGGCGTCGAGCCGGGCCGCGAGGTCGGCCTGCGCCGCCTCCAGCGCGCTCAGGTCGGGCGCCTCGGCGGCGGGCACGGCGTCGAGGTCGGCGCGCAGGGCGGCCAGCTCGGCCTCCAAGGCCGCGACGCGCGCGTCCCCCGGCCCCTCCGTGCCCTCGTCGGCGGGGAGGAAGGTCGCGGCGGCCCATCCGATCCCGCCGGCGACGAGGCCCCCGAGGACCAGCGGCACGAAGCCCGACCCGCGCCGCTCCACGACCTTCTCCACGGGGCGGTCGGTCCGTTCGGATGCGGCCGGGACGGCGGCCACGGCGGGGATCGCGGTCGCGGCGGCGGCGGTGGCTCCGTCGACCCGGGACGGCGCGTCGTCCTTCGCCGCGTCCCCGTCCGCCGACGCCGCGACGGCATCCGGAGACTCCAGCGCGGGATGCGATTCGGGGGCGATGGGGATCGCGGTCTCGGACCTCGCCTTCTCGGCCCCCGCCTCGACCGGGTCGGGGGTCGGGTCGGCCGGGACGGGCAGCGTGGCGTCGCCCGCCTCGGCGCCCCCGGCCGCGGGCGTCGTCTCGTCGACCACCACGGCATCCTCGACCTTGGGCGCCTCGGGCACGGCCCCGTCGTCGCGCGGAGCGCCCGCCGTCGAGGGCTTGGACGTCCCGGCCTTCGCGGCGCTCGCCTTGCGTGTGGTCGAGCGGCCCGTGCCGCCCGTGCTTCCAGTCGTCTTGCGCGCCACGCCCGTCCTCCGTCCCGGCCCGCGCCGCGCGAACCGTCCAATCCCCGATATAGCGGCCCTCCCCCTCCCTCAACCGCCCCGTTCGCGCCACGCCGCCTCGATCCCGTCGAGCATGGCGGCCCCGTCGGGGCGGGCGGCGATGCGGACGGTCGCGGCGGGGGGACACGCGGCGGCGGCCTCGGCGCTGATGGCGAGGAGCGTCACGTGGGACAACGCGGCGGGGGGGATTTCGTTGCCCAGCAGGCGGGCGGCGCGCGGCGAGTAGACCGGCGCGACCACCGCCCCGCCGAAGGCGCGCCGCCCCTCCGCCGACAGGGGCCGCGCCGCTTGGCCGTAGACCACCGCCGCGCCGGCCCGCAGGCCCCGGGCCCGCAGCCGCTCGACCAGCCCGCCACGCGCGACCTCGCCGCGCAGATGGGTGAGCGCGGGCGCGTCGACGGGGACGGCCTCGGCCAAGGCGGCCGCGTCGGGGGCGTGCCCCCGGACGTCCAGACCGGCCGCCCGCGCGTCGGCGGCCGTGCGGGGGCCGACGCACCAAGCGGGCCGCGCCGTCCCGTTGCCCGAGGCGGCCCACGCCGCCACCGCGTTCCGCGACGTCAGCAGCAGCCCGCCCGCCACCGGAGGCACCGGGCGCAGGTCGATCTCGATCAACGGCGCCACCACGACCGGCCCGACCCCCCGCGCGGCCAGCGCGGCGGCGGTCTCCTCGGAGCGGGCGCGGGGGCGGGTCAGCAGGACGGACGGCATTCCTCACGTTGTCATGGGGGCGGGGCGGGTGCTAGCGCCTGCCCATGTTGGCCTTGGGCATCGAGAGCAGTTGCGACGACACCGCCGCCGCCGTGGTGTCGGGCGACCGCCGCATCCTGTCGAACGTGGTGATGGGTCAGACGGAGCTGCACGCGGCCTTTGGCGGCGTCGTCCCCGAGATCGCGGCCCGCGCCCATGCGGAGAAGGTGGACCTCGCCGTCGAGGCCGCGCTGGCCGAGGCTGGCGTCGCGCTGCGCGATCTCGACCTGATCGCCGCGACCGCCGGGCCGGGCCTGATCGGCGGCGTCCTCGCCGGGACGATGTGCGCCAAGGGGATCGCCGCGGCGACGGGCACGCCGGTCGTGGCCGTCAACCACCTCGCGGGCCACGCGCTCACGCCGCGCCTGACGGACGGGATCCCCTTTCCCTACATGGTGCTCCTCGTGTCGGGCGGGCATTGCCAGTTCCTCCGCGTCGACGGCCCGCGGTCCTTCCATCGCCTCGGCGGCACCATCGACGACGCGCCGGGCGAGGCGTTCGACAAGGTCGCCCGCCTCCTCGGCCTCCTGCAGCCCGGCGGCCCCTCGGTCGAGCGCGAGGCGGCGCGGGGCACCGCCTCCATCCCCCTGCCCCGCCCTCTCCTCGACCGCCCCGGCCTCGACCTCTCGTTCTCCGGCCTCAAGACCGCCGTGCTCCGCGCCCGCGACGAGGCGCTGGTGGAGGGCGCCCTGCCCCGCCACGCCCGCGCCGACCTCTGCGCCTCGTTCCAAGCCGCCGTGGCCGAGGTGCTGGCCGAGAAGACCCGCCGGGCGCTCTCCGCCCATCCCGTCGCCCATCTCGCCGTCGCGGGCGGCGTGGCCGCCAACGCCGCCCTTCGCGCGGCGCTCGAGGGCGTCGCGGCGCAGGCCGGCGCGGCCTTCCTCGCCCCGCCCCTGCCGCTCTGCACCGACAACGCGGCGATGATCGCCTGGGCGGGGATCGAGGCGCGCCGCGCCGGCGCGGCGCCCGACCCGCTCGACTTCCCCGCCCGCCCGCGCTGGCCGCTGGACGGCGCCGCGCGCCCCATGCTCGGCAGCGGCAAGCGGGGGGCCAAGGCGTGAGCGGGCGGATCGCCGTGATCGGCGCGGGCGCGTTCGGCGCGGCGCTCTCCGTCGCGTGGGCCGGGGCCGGGCGCGACGTGACGCTCTGGGGCCGCGACGCGGCGGCGATGCGCGCGGCCCAGCGCACCCGCCGCCTGCCCCGCCTGCCGGACGTCGATCTGCCCGACCGCATCCGCTGCGTGGCGGATCTCGACGAGGCGGCAGACCCGGCCTCGACTGGCTGCACGGTCCTCGCCGTCCCGATGCAGGCGCTCGCGCCGACGCTGGCGCGCCTGCGGATCGATCCCGCCACCGCCGTCGCCGCCTGCAAGGGCCTCGAGACCGGCACCCTGCGCGGCGCGACCGCCATCCTCGCCGAGGCCCTGCCCCGCGCCCGCGTCGGCATCCTCTCCGGCCCGTCCTTCGCCGCCGACGTCGCGCGCGGCCTGCCCACCGCGCTGACCCTCGGGATGCGGGACGCCGCGGACGTGCAGGATCTGCTCTCCACCCCTGCCCTGCGCCTCTACCGGACCGACGACGTCGTCGGCGTCGAGTTGGGCGGGGCGCTCAAGAACGTCACCGCGATCGCCTGCGGCGCGGCCATCGGCGCGGGCTTGGGCGAGAGCGCGCGCGCCGCGCTCATGACCCGCGGCATGGCCGAGACCGCGCGGCTGGCGGCGGCACTGGGGGCCGACCCGCGCACCCTGTCCGGCCTGTCGGGCTTGGGCGACCTCGCGCTGACCTGCGCCAGCCCGCAGTCGCGCAACTTCGCCGCCGGCCTCGCGCTCGGGCGGGGCGCGCCGCCGCCCGACGCCACCACCGAGGGCGTCCACACCGTGCGCGCCGCGCTCGACCTCGCCGCGCGCCACGGGGTCGAGATGCCCGTGGCCCGCGCCACCGCCGCCCTGCTCGACGGCACCACGACCATCGGCGGCGCGGTCGACGCGCTGCTGTCCCGCGACCTGACCACGGAGTGACCCCATGCTGACCGTCCTCATCTGCACCGACCGCGACGGCGCGCTTCAGACCCGGCTCGACAACCGCGAGGCGCATCTCGCCCACCTGAGGGCCGATCCCCACGTGGTGCAGGCCGGCCCGACCGTGAACGCCGCCGGCGACATGGCCGGCTCGATCATCGTGTTCGCCACCGCCGACCGCGCCCACGTCGAGGCCTTCGCCGCCGCCGACCCCTACGCCCGGGCGGGCCTGTTCGCCGACGTGCGGATCGAGACGTGGAACCGGGTGATCGGCTGATGCGGCACTGGCTCTTCAAGTCGGAGCCCGAGACGTGGTCGTGGGACCAGCAGGTCGCCCGTGGCGACGCGGGCGAGGAATGGGACGGGGTCCGCAACCACCAGGCCCGCAACGTCATGCGCGAGATGGCGGTGGGCGACCTCGGCTTCTTCTACCACTCGGGCAAGGCGCGCGAGATCGTGGGCGTCGTCGAGGTGATCGCCGAGGCTCATCCCGATTCGACCGCCGACGACCCGCGGTGGACGTGCGTGGACATCCGCGCGCTGCATCCGCTTGCCTCCCCCGTGACCTTGGCCGCGATCAAGGCCACGCCCGCCCTCGCCGGGATGGCCCTGCTGCGCCAGCCGCGCCTGTCCGTGCAGCCGGTCGGGCCGGAGGAATGGTCCGTCGTCAACGCGTTGGGGGGCGGCGGAGGCTGACGCCGCGCCTCCGCGGAAAAGCATCGTTTCCTTGACTGGATTAACGTTTCGTTCACAGGTCGGCCCGACCGGGGGAGCGTCCTCCGACGCGATGGAAGGATTCGTCTCATGGATTTCGGTGCCGCACTCGCCCTCGAAGGGCTCCTCTTCCTGGGTGTGGGCGCCCTGCTCGTCAGCCTCTTCAGCGGCGGCGGCGACGATGACGACGACAACGACCGCGACGACGCGCCCGACGAGGTCGAGGAGACGCCGGACCTCGCCGGCACGGACGGGGACGACGTGCTCACGGGCGGCGCCGAGGGCGACCTGATCGACGGCGGGCTCGGGGCGGACACCCTCGACGGCGCGGACGGCGACGACACCCTGCGCGGACGCGAGGGCGACGACCTGCTGCTGGGCGGCGAGGGCGACGACCGCGCGCTCGGCGGGGCGGGCGACGACGAGATCAACGGCGGCGCGGGCGCCGACGTCCTGATCGGCTTCGACGGCGCGGACCTCCTGCGCGGCGGTGCCGGGCAGGACACGCTCGACGGCGGGCGCGACGACGATCGGCTGCTCGGCAACGAGGCGCGCGACGTGCTCAACGGCGCGGGCGGCGACGACGAGCTGCTCGGCGGCAACGGCAACGACGTGCTGCGCGGCGGCGACGGCGCGGACCTCCTGCTCGGCGGCGACGGCGACGACAACGCCGTCGGCGGGACGGGCGACGACCGCCTGTTCGGCGGCACGGGCGACGACCTCGTGGCCGGCTCCGGCGGCGACGACGTGGTCAACGGCGGCACGGGCGACGACACGGCCTTCGGCGGCGCGGGCGACGACACCGTGCAGGCGGGCTTCGGCGACGACCTCATGTTCGGCGGCGGCGGCAGCGACCTGATGACGGGCGCGACCGGCGACGACACGATCTGGGGCGACGACAGCGTCGCGCCGGGCGAGGAGGGCGCGACCGGGCCCGCGGGCGACGACACGATCTTCGCCGGCGGCGGCGACGACCTCGTCGTGGCGGGCGACGGCGACGACGACGTCAACGGCGGCTTCGGGTCGGACTCGCTGCAAGGCAACGACGGCGACGACCTGCTTAACGGCGCCAACAGCGCGGGCGGGGGCAACGACCCTGACGTGCTGGAGCTGTTCTCCGACACGCTGGAGGGCGGCGCGGGCGACGATACGCTCGTGGGGGCCACCGGCGACGTGCTGACCGGCGGCGAGGGCGCCGACACGTTCCGCCTCTTCGGGGCCGACCCGGCGCAGGCGGCGACGATCACAGACCTCGCCGAGGAGGACACGATCGAGCTGGCGGTCGCGACGGGCGCCGAGGTGACCGTCGAGGACGACGACGACGACGCCGTGATCCGCGTCGACGGGGCGATCGTGGCCCGCGTCACCGGCGGGGCGGGCCTTTCGGTGGATGACCTGTCCGTGACCGAGGGCTCCGAGGCGACCTACGACCGGCCCGAGCCGGAGGAGCCGGGCGCCCCCGAGGGCGAGGGCGAGGCCCCCGTCGAGGGCGAGGATCCGGCTGAGGGCGGCGCCGATCCGGCCGATCCTGCCGAGGAAGAGGGCGAGGAGGTCGAGGAGGCCGTCGTCGTGGACGGCGAGGCCGCGGAGGCCGCCGCCGACGGCGGCGCGATGCTCGCGGCCAACGACGAGACCACCGCCGCCTGACCTCCCGGTCCGGCGCGACCGCGACGCCCGCCCCCTCCGGGGCGGGCGTCCGCACGTCCGGCCCCGCCCGCGCGGCCCTTGCCCGCGCGCCCGGGCGGGCCTAACCCCCGCCCGACCCGAGCGGAGGCCCCCATGACCCAGACCGACGACCGCCTGATCGTGGCGCTGGACGTGCCCGATGCCCTGACGGGGCTCGCGCTGGCCGAGCGCATCGGTGACGCCTGCGGCTTCTACAAGGTGGGGCTGGGCCTGCTCACCGGCGGGGGCCTCGCGCTCGCGAACGAGCTGAAGGACGAGCGCGGCAAGCGCACCTTCGTCGACCTCAAGCTCTTCGACATCGGGGCCACCGTCGAGGCGGCGGTGCGCGGCCTCGCGCGGTTCGGGCACGACTTCCTCACGGTCCACGGAGACCCGCAGGTCGTGGCCGCCGCCGCGCAGGCCAAGGGCGACACCAAGATCCTCGCCGTCACGATCCTCACCTCGCTGGACCGCGCCGACCTCGACGCCGCGATGATCGCGCCGGGCGACGTGGCCGACATCGTGGTGGGGCGCGCCGCGCGGGCGCTCGAGGCGGGCGCGGACGGAGTCATCGCCTCCCCGTGGGAGGCGGCGGCGATACGGGCGCTGCCGCAGGCGGCGGGCCGCCTCATCGTGACCCCCGGCGTCCGGCCGGCCGGGGCGGCCGTGGGGGACCAGAAGCGGGTCGCGACCCCCGGGGCGGCGATCGCGGCGGGGGCCGATCACGTCGTGGTGGGCCGTCCGATCCACGGGGCCCCGAACCCCGCCGGGGCGGCGCGCGCCATCCTCGACGCGCTGCCCGCGCGCTAGTCGGTCGCGACCACGGCGGCGGGGGCCGTCGCCCCGACGCGCGCGACGTCGTCGCCCGCCGCGCCGAGCAGCCAGAACAGCAGCAGCGCACCGATCACCGCCGCCAAGGCGACGAGCAGGAGCGGCGTGCGGCGGCGGGCCTGCGGATAGCTGTCATGCCCATTGATCCGGCCCTCGACGGGCGCGGGCTCGGCGGGGGAGACCACGGCCCCCGCGCTGCGCGAGGCGGCGATGTCGGGCGTGGGCGAGGCCGCGACGGGATCGCGCGGCGTGCGCGGCGGGGCCGCGCCGGTATCGGCATGGGTCATCGGGACGCTCCGTTTGCAGGTGGACCGGGAACCCGCGCCGGAAGCGGCGGTTCCGCCCCGCCGCCCGAATCAGCCGTCGTCGAGGAGGATCGCCTCGTCCGCCTCCGGCACCTCCCGGTCGGGGACGGCGAAGCCGAAGAGGGCGAGGGCGAGCAGCGCGATCAGGCCGACGCCGATCCAGATGGCCACGCCGCCGCGGCGGCTGCGGGCGGGCGGACGGGAATCTGTCATGGAGGCCTCCGGGGGTCGCGCGTGTCGCGGGGCGAACGCGGCACGAGGGCGCGCGTTCCCCGCCCGCGGCCCCGACCCGCCGTCAGTCGCGGACGAAGACCGCCTCGATCTCGGCGTCGAGCCCGCCGAGGACCGGGGTGGCCTGCGCGGTCAGCCACACGGTCCCGAGCGCGAGGCAGACGATCCCCGCCACGGTTCGCATCCCGCTGCCCCGATGCGGGGCCGGTCGTCTCGGGCGCGTCCGGTCGGGGGGCGTGGGGGACATGGGGCGGCTCCGTGTCGGAGGGTTCGCATGGGAACGTCCCGCTGCCGCGGGCGGTTGCCCGTCCGGCGTGGCCAAGCGCCCTTGCGGGAATGCAGGACCGTTCCCCCCGCGCGCCGGAGCGGGTATCACGTCCCTCCCATGCCCGCCCTCTGCCGCGCCTGCCTCCACGCCTTCGACGCGCCCGCCGCGGTCCGCTGCCCCGCGTGCCGCAGCCCGCGCGTCACGGCCCATCCGGAACTCTGGGACCTCTCCATCGCGCACATGGACTGCGACGCCTTCTACGCCAGCGTCGAGAAGCGCGACGACCCGTCCCTCGCCGACCGCCCCGTCATCATCGGCGGCGGGCGGCGCGGCGTGGTCTCGACGGCCTGCTACGTCGCCCGCCTGCGCGGCGTCCGCTCCGCCATGCCGATGTTCCAGGCGCTGCGCCTGTGCCCCGACGCCGTGGTCCTCAAGGGCCGCATGTCCCTCTACGTCGAGGTCTCCAAGGCGATCCGCGCCATGATGGAGGAGATGACCCCCGCCATCGAGCCGCTCTCGCTGGACGAGGCGTTCCTCGACCTGTCGGGCACCGCGCGCCTCCACGGCCAGCCCCCGGCCGTGATGCTCGCCCGGCTCGTGGACCGGATGGAGCGCGAGTTGGGGATCACCGGCTCGGTCGGCCTCGCGCCCAACAAGTTCCTCGCCAAGATCGCCTCGGACCTCGACAAGCCGCAGGGCTTCTCGATCATCGGGCGGGCCGAGGCCGGGACGTTCCTCGACCCCAAGCCCGTGGGGATCATCTGGGGCATCGGCCCGTCCGCGCGCGAGTCCCTCGCCCGCGCGGGCATCCGCACCGTGGCCGACCTCAAGCGGTGGGAGCGCAAGGCCCTGATCGAGCGCTTCGGCAGCCAAGGCGACCGGCTCTGGCACCTCTCGCGCGGCATCGACCACCGGGGCGTGAAGCCGGACCGGGCGGTCAAGTCGATCTCCAAGGAGACCACGCTCCACGCGGACGTGGCCGACCGCGCGGTGCTGGAGGCGCACCTGTGGCGCCTCGCCGAGCAGGTCGCCGACCGCGCCAAGGCGAAGGGCCTCGCGGGCCGCACCGTCACGCTCAAGCTTAAGCGCGCCGACTTCAAGCTCGCCACCCGCCGCCACGCGCTGCCCGAGCCCACGCAGCTCGCCGACCGCATCTGGCGCGAGGCGGTGGCGCTCATGGCCGCCCATCCCGATCCCGGCCCCTTCCGCTTGGTGGGCTGCGGCCTGTCGGAGATCGGGCCGGAGGCCGGGGCCGACCGCGCGGACGACCTCCTCGACCCCGGCGCCGCCGCCCGCGCCAAGACCGAGCGGGCGACCGACGCGCTGCGGGCGCGCTTCGGGGAAGGGATCATCGTGAAGGGCCGCGCCCTGCGCTGAGACGCTACTCCGCCGCGACCCGACCGCGATGGGCGCGCCCGATCTCGCAGATGCGCGCCATCGCCTCGCCGATCCGCTGGCGCATCCCATCGAACGCCGCGCCCCGCCGCACCTTGGCCTCGTCCATGTAGAGCGCCCGGTCGATCTCGACCTGCAGGGCATGCCGCCCCCGCGCCGGATCGCCGTAGGCCTGCACCACGTAGGCCCCCGCGAAGGGCGCGTTGCGCGCCACCCGGAAGCCGAGGTCGCGGAACACCGCCTCGGCCGCGTCCACCACCTCGCCCGCCGCCGACGCGCCGAAGCGGTCGCCCAGCACGATCTCCGGCGGCTGCCCGCCCGGCCCGGCGACGTGGGCGATCGCCTCGTGGGGCATGGAATGGACGTCGATCAGGATCGCCTGCCCCTCGCGGGCGTAGGCCTCGTCCATCAGGCGGTGCAGGGCGTCGTGATAGGGCTGCCAGACCTGCTCGATCCGCGCGCGGGCCTCCTCGCGGCTGATCTTGCCCGAGTAGATCGCCCGCCCCTGCGCGACCACGCGGGGGATGACTCCGAGGCCCGACGACACCCGCGGGTTGGTCCCGCCCTTGGGCACGTCCCGGACCAAGGCCGGGTCCAGCTCCTCCGGGGCGCGGTTCAGGTCCACGAAGGCGCGCGGCACCTCCGCGGCCAGCAGCGGCGCGCCGTGCGACGGCACGTCCTGCAGCAGCAGGTCCACGAAGGCGTCCTCGGAGGAGCGCAGCGCCACGTCATCAAGCACGCTGTCGCGGCGCAGGTGCCAGTCGTAGGCTCGGCCGGAATGGGGGGACGCGACGACGACGGCCGTGTCCGGCACGGCGGGTCGGGTCAGCGTGAACGGGCGTCGCGTCATGTCCCTCGGTTCCACCGCTCGGCGTCAATGAAATACTCGGCGCGGGAGCTGGCCGATAGCCCCCTTGCGGGCCTTCGACAAAGCGCTTAGGGACCCGCCCACCAATGCGCCTCCGGCGGCTGGGGTTCCAGTCTCGGGCGCGCAAAGGCGGGCGATTAGCTCAGCGGTAGAGCACTTCGTTGACATCGAAGGGGTCACTGGTTCGATCCCAGTATCGCCCACCACGCCGCACTTTCCGCAGGAAAGTGTCGGCACCCTCCACCGGGGACCCGGCCCCGGCACTTTCCAAGGGAAAGTGTCCGGTTCTGAGCGCCCTGCGTCCCACCCGGGACGGCCACGCAACCAAGGCGCATCGCCGCGCCGCGACCGAAGGAGAGACCCATGAAGGTCCGCAACTCCCTCCGCTCGCTCAAGCAGCGCCACCGCGATTGCCGCGTCGTGCGCCGCAAGGGCCGGGTCTACGTGATCAACAAGACCCAGCGCCGGTTCAAGGCCCGCCAAGGCTGAGACCGCCGCGAGACGGAATTCGGACGGGTCGCCCCTCGGGGCGGCCCGTTCGCGTTCCGGGAACCCGCGTCGCCATTTGCCTCCCCCCGCCCGCTCTGCCACCACGCGCCCGGAAGGAGGCCCCCATGTCCGACACCCTCGCCCGCTACCCGTCCCTCTCCGGCCGCGCCGTCCTGATCACCGGCGGCGCGTCGG
This sequence comes from Jannaschia sp. Os4, assembly GCF_016820245.1. Taxonomy (GTDB): domain Bacteria; phylum Pseudomonadota; class Alphaproteobacteria; order Rhodobacterales; family Rhodobacteraceae; genus Jannaschia. The sequence goes on from NZ_JAFCAR010000001.1 coordinate 259,992, forward strand.
GCATCGGGGCCGAGATGGTTCGCGCCTTCGCCGCCCAAGGCAGCACGGTGGGCTTCCTCGACCGTGACGCCGCCGCGTCCGAGGCCGTCTCGCGGGAGACCGGCGCCGCCCACGCGCTCTGCGACCTCACCGACATCCCCGCCACCCGCGCCGCCATCGACGCCCTGCGCGCGCGCACCGGCCCCTTCCACGTCCTCGTCAACTCCGCCGCCCGCGACGACCGCCACGACTGGCGGGACGTCACCCCCGAGTACTGGGACGAGCGGCAGGCCACCAACCTGCGCCACCAGTTCTTCGTCACCCAAGCCGTCGCCCCCGACATGATCGAGGCCGGCGGCGGATCCATCGTGAACCTCGGCTCGAACTCGTGGTGGGAGGCGGGCGGCGGCTTCCCGGCCTACGCCACCGCCAAGGCCGCGGTGCACGGCCTGACCCGGACGATGGCCCGCGACCTCGGCGACCACCGCATCCGCGTGAACTGCGTCGTGCCCGGCTGGATCATGACCCAGCGGCAGAAGGACCTCTGGGTCACGCCCGAGGCGATCGAGAAGCACCGCGCCCGCCAGTGCCTCCCCGACCTCGTCCAGCCCGCGGACGTGGCCCGCATGGTGCTCTTCCTCGCCTCCGACGACGCGAGGGCGATCACCGCCAGCAACTTCTTCGTCGATGGAGGATCGGTGTGATGGACAAGATCGGATTCGTGGGCGTCGGCCTGATGGGCCACGGCATGGCGGCCTCGATGCGCCGCGCGGGGCACGAGGTGACGGTGATCGCCCACCGCAACCGCGCGCCCGTGGACGACCTCGTGGCGATGGGCTGCGCCGAGGCCGACGGCCTCGAGGCCCTCGCCGCGGCCTCGGACGTCGTCCACATCTGCGCGCCCGCCTCCCCGCAGGTGGAGGCCATCGTGGAGGGCCTGATCCCCGGCCTGCGCGACGGCGCCATCGTGGTCGACTGCTCCACGGCCAACCCGGTCTCGACCGTCGCCTTGGCCAAGAAGTTGCGCGCCCGCGGCGTCGAGATGGCCGACGCGCCTCTGGGCGGCACCCCGGCGCAGGCCGAGGAAGGGCAGCTCGCCACCATGGTCGGCGCCACGCCCGAGACCTTCGCGCGGCTCGAGCCGATCCTGGCGACATGGGCCGGGGCGGGCGTCGCCCATCTCGGCGAGGTCGGCACCGGCCACCGCATGAAGCTGCTGAACAACTTCCTCGCCATGGGCTACGGCGCGATCTACGCCGAGGCGCTGGCGCTCTCCCGCTCCGTCGGCATCTCCATCGAGCAGTTCGACGGGGTCATCCGCGGCAGCCGGATGGACTGCGGCTTCTACCGGACCTTCATGGGCCACGCGCTCGAGGGGAACCGCGAGAGCCACAAGTTCACGCTCCGGAACGCGACCAAGGACATGCGCTACCTCGCCGCCATGGCCGATGCGGCGGGCGTCCCGAACCCGGTCGGCTCGGCGGTCAAGAACAGCTACGCCGCCGCCCTCGCGGCCGGGGGCGACGGGCCGGAGGACTACGTCCCGCACCTGACCGACTGGGTGGCCGAGGCGGCGGGCCTCGACTGAAGCCCGTACGGGCCGCCGTGCACCGCGCCACCTTGCCCGCGACCCGTGCCGCGCCCTAGCCTCCTTCCCCGGAGGCCCCCATGCGCGCGACCGTCCCGCTCCTCGCCCTTCTCCTCGCCGCGCCCGCCGCGGCGCAGGACGCGCTGCCCCACCTCCTGATCGAGCCGGTCGAGGGCGGGCTGCGGATTGTCGCGGGCGCCACCAACCGCACCGGCGCCCCCCTCGACGCCGTGCTGGAGGTGACGCGCGCCCGCGGCGGGACCACCTCGCGCAGCCGCCAAGCCGTCCGCGTCCCGCCCGGCACGGACGCGGCCTCCCTCTCGACGGTCACGGTGGGCGGGTCGGGCGCGCTCTCGGCCCGCCTCACCCTGTCGCGCGACGGCGAGGTCGTGGCCGTCGCGGAGACCGTCCTCTCCCCCTGAGCCACGGCCCGCCCCGGCGCGCCTTCGCCTCGCGGGAGATGCCTCGGGGGAGCCGCCGCCCGCCGGCGGGGGGCGGGGCACCCTGATTCGGCGTCCGTCCCGCACCATCCGTGCCGTGGAAGCGCCGGACGGTGCGTCGGCCGCCCGTATGCACGGCGTATGCACGGCGTATGTACGGGGGGTGCACGGGGGGCGCCCCCTGCGAACGCTACGCCATGCCGCCTTGACCCCGCCCCGCTCGGGGTCGCGTCACGCCGCCGGCCAGCCGCCGATGGCGCGCACCTCGAGGAAGTCCTCCAGCCCCCAAACGCCGCCCTCGCGCCCGTTCCCGGACTGCTTCATGCCGCCGAAGGGCGACCCCGCCGAGCGTCCCTTGCCGTTCATGTCCACCATCCCCGTCCGCAGCAGCCGCGCCACCCGCCGCGCCTTCTCGGGGTCGGTGGTCTGCACGTAGGAGGTCAGCCCGTAGGGCGTGTCGTTGGCGATCTCGATGGCCTCTTCCTCCGAGTCGAAGGGCATCATCGACAGGACCGGGCCGAAGATCTCCTCGCGCATGATCCTCATATCGTTGGTGCAATCGGCGAAGACCGTCGGCCGCACGAACCAGCCGCGGTTCACCCCCTCCGGGCGGCCCACGCCGCCCGCCACCAGCCGCGCGCCCTCGTCGATGCCCGCTTGGATCAGGACCTGCACCTTCTCGAACTGCGCCGCGCTCACCAGCGGCCCGATATGCCGCCCCGCCTCCGACGCCGCGTTCACCTGCGTCGCCTCGGCGGCGGCGGCGGCCTGCTCGACGGCCTCGTCGTAGCGCGACCGCTCGACCAGCATCCGGGTCGGCGCGTTGCAGGACTGGCCGGTGTTGTTGAAGCAGCGGATCACCCCCTGCTTGACGGCCTTGGGGTCGGCATCCGCGAACACGATGTTCGCCCCCTTGCCCCCCAGCTCCAGCGTCACGCGCTTGATCGTCTCGGACGCCGCCTTCGTGATCAGGCGCCCGGCCCGCGTCGAGCCGGTGAAGGACACCATGTCCACGTCCTCGTGGCTCGACAGCCGCGAGCCCACGCCCGCGCCGTCCCCGTTCACGAGGTTGCACACGCCCGCGGGCACCCCCGCCTCGTGCAGGATCTCGAAGAAGAGCATGGCCGAGAGCGGCGACAGTTCCGACGGCTTGAGGATCGAGGTGCAGCCCGTGGCCAGCGCCGGAATCACCTTGAGCGTGATCTGGTTCATCGGCCAGTTCCACGGCGTGATCAGCGCGCAGACGCCGATCGGCTCGTGGATGATGTGGGTGGCGGTGTCGTCGGGCTTGTAGGGATGCTCGAAATCGAAGTCGCGCAGGGCGTCGATGAACGCCCCGAGGTGGAACGACCCAGTCCCCGACTGCTGCGTCCGGGACATGTCCACCGGCGCGCCCATCTCGCGCGAGATGACGTCGCCCATCTCGTCGGAGCGGCGGGCGTAGACGGACTGGATGCTCTCCAGCAGGTCCAGCCGCTCGGCCTTGGAGGAAAGGCGCCACTTGGGGAACGCCGCCTTGGCGGCGGCCACGGCGCGGTCGGCGTCCTCGGGACCGCCGTTCGTGATGGTGGCGAAGGCCTCCTCGGTCGAGGGGTCGTGGACCGGCATGTCCGTCCCGTCGACCGGATCAACCCAAGCTCCGTCGATGTAGAATTGGCGCGCGTCCTGCATGGTCGTCCTCCCGTTTGGGCGACCGCTACGCCGGTTGCCCGGCGGCGTCACGGGGGGACGGCGCGGAAGCGGTCAGTGCCCCCCGTCGAAGTGCTCCGGGTCCGCCGGATAGACGCCCAGCACGTCGAGATGGTCGGTGAAGTAGTCCAGCTCCTCCAGCGCGCGCCTGAGCGGCGGATCCTCGGGGTGGCCCTCGACGTCGGCGTAGAACTGCGTCGCGGTGAAGGCCCCGTCGATCATGTAGCTCTCGAGCTTGGTCATGTTCACGCCGTTCGTCGCGAAGCCCCCCATCGCCTTGTAGAGCGCGGCAGGGATGTTCCGCACCCGGAACACGAAGGTCGTCTTGACCATGCCGCCCGGCGGGGGCGCGGCCGCCTCGCGGGCCATGGTGACGAAGCGGGTGGTGTTGTGGCCGTGGTCCTCGATGTCGCGGGCCAGCACCTCCAGCCCGTAGGTGCGGGCCGCCAGCTCGGAGGCCAGCACCCCCTCGCCCTCGCCGCGCCCGCCCTGCGCCAGCTGGCGCGCGGCCCCCGCGCTGTCGGCGGCGGCCACCGGCTCGATCCCGTTCTCGCGCAGGAACGCCCCGCATTGCGGCAGCAGCACGAGATGCGCCCGCACCCGCCGCACGTCCGCGAGCGCCGTGCCCGGCCGCGCCATCAGCGCGATGCGGACCCGCACGAAATGCTCGCCCACGATCCGCAGCCCGGACTCGGGCAGAAGGCGGTGCACGTCCGCCACCCGCCCGTAGGTCGAGTTCTCGACGGCGATCATGGCCATGTCGGCGCGCCCCTCGCGCACGGCTGCGAGCGCGTCCTCGAAGGTCGCGCAGGGCAGCGGCTCCATCTCGGGGTGCGCCTCGACGCAGGCCTCGTGGCCGTAGGCCCCGAGTTCGCCTTGGAATGCGATGTGGCCCATGAAACCCCTCCCCCGGTCGCGCGTTCGGTCGCACGGGGTATCCCTTGCCGAAGGGGGGCGAAACCCCATACATGCGCCCCGACCGAGTAGACCGGGCCGCCCGCGCCCGACCGACGACACGAGAGAGGCCCGAATGGACACCATGACGATCACCAAGGCCGGCGGCGCCTTCTGCGGCGCGCTGCTGATCTTCCTGCTGGGCGTCTGGGCGGCCGAGAGCCTGTATCACGTGGGGCACGAAGGCCACGGCGACGAGGTGGCCATGGGCTACCTGATCGAGGTCGAGGAGGAGGGCGGCGCGACCGAGACGGCCGAGGCCGAGCCCGAGATCCCCTTCGAGGAGGTCTACGTGAACGCCTCCGCCGAGGCGGGCGAGGGCCTGTGGCGCCAGTGCTCGGCCTGCCACAAGCTCGACGGCTCGAACGGGACGGGCCCCTACCTCAACGGCGTCGTGGGCCGGGACAAGGGCGCGGTCGAGGGCTACAGCTACTCGGGCACGCTGGCCGAGATGGAGGGCGACTGGACGCCCGAGAACATCTCCGGCTTCCTGCTGAACCCCAAGGAATATGCGCCGGGCACCAAGATGGCCTATCGCGGCATGGCCGATGTGGAGGACCGGGCGAACCTGATCGCCTATCTCGCCTCGCAGCAGTGAACCGACGCGGGCCGCGCGCCCGCGACCGGGACGAAGGGGCTCGTGCCGGCGACGGCGCGGGCCCCTTCGCGTCGGAGGGTCCGTCGTGCCGTGCGGCCGACACCCCCCGGTGACGGAGGGTGCCTGCGGCCACCGGAGCGCATGGGGCGACGGCGCGGTCCTAATGCCCGCCGTCGAGCGTGCCCGTCCGCACGCCGTAGTTCGCCGCGACCCCGTAGGTCGGGTCGTCGGCCTGCTGCACCACGAGCTGCCCCGCCCGGCGCAGGAGCCGCTGGCAGTCGCGGCTCAGGTGGCGCAGCTCGATCCGCTTGCCCACCGCCTCGTACTTGGCCGCCACCGCGTCGATCGCCTGCAGCGCCGACTGGTCCGCCACCCGCGAGCGGGCGAAGTCCACGACCACGAGGTCGGGGTCGCCCTCGGGGTCGAACATCTCTTGAAAGCCCGTGGCCGAGCCGAAGAAGAGCGGCCCCTCCAACTCGTAGTACTTGGCGCCGTTCTCGCCCACGTGAGTGTTGGCGCGGATGCGGCGCGCGTTCTCCCACGCGTAGGCCAGCGCCGAGACGATGACGCCCACCACCACCGCGATGGCGAGGTCGGTTAGCACGGTCACCACCGTCACCAGCACGATCACCACCGCGTCGGTGCGGGGCACCTTGCGCAGGATGGTCAGCGAGTTCCACGCGAAGGTGCCGATGACGACCATGAACATCACGCCCACGAGCGCCGCCAAGGGGATACGCTCGATCAGGGGGGCCGCCACGAGGATGAAGGCCAGCAGGAACAGCGCAGCCGAGATGCCCGACACCCGCGTGCGCCCGCCCGACTTCACGTTGATCATCGACTGCCCGATCATCGCGCAGCCGCCCATGCCGCCGAAGAAGCCGGTCACGGTGTTGGCCGCGCCCTGCGCAATGCACTCTTGGCTGGCGCCGCCCCGCTGGCCCGTGATCTCGCCCACGAGGTTCAGGGTCAGCAGCGACTCGATCAGGCCGATGGCGGCGAGGATCATCGCGTAGGGCAGGATGATCTGCAGCGTCTCCAGGTTCAGCGGCACCAGCGGCAGGTGGAACTGCGGCAGGCCGCCCGCGATGGAGGCCATGTCGCCCACGGTGGGCGTCGGCAGGCCGAGGCCGATCACGATCAGCGCCGTCACCGCGATGCCCGCCAGCGGCGCGGGGATCGCCGCCGTGAGCTTGGGCAGCCCCCAGATGACGCCCATGGTCAGCGCGACCAGCCCCAGCATCAGCGCGATGTCCTGCGGCGGCAGCCATTGCCCGTCGCTCGTGCGGAACTGCGTGAGCTGGGCGAGGAAGATGACGATGGCCAGACCGTTCACGAAGCCCAGCATGACGGGGTGCGGCACGAGGCGGATGAACTTGCCCCATTGCAGCAGGCCCACGGCGATCTGGATGATTCCCATCAACACGACGGTGGCGAAGAGGTACTCCACCCCGTGCTGGGCCACGAGGGAGACCATCACGACCGCCAGCGCGCCCGTCGCGCCCGAGATCATGCCGGGCCGCCCGCCGAACAGCGCCGTGATGAGCCCCACGAGGAACGCCGCGTAGAGGCCCACCAGCGGGTTCACCCCGGCCACGAAGGCGAAGGCCACCGCCTCGGGGACGAGGGCCAGCGCGACCGTGAGGCCCGCGAGGATCTCGATCCGGAAGCGCGCGGGCGTCAGCGGGTCGGTCGGCGCGAGGCGCAGGTCGGGGCGGAAGCGGGCGGCGAGCGCCGCCCATGGCTGGTCGGTGGAGGCCATCGGGTGTCTCGGGAACTGTCTGAGGTTGGGCGCCCCCTACGCCCCTCCGTCCGCGATTGACAGGGGGGCGGGCCGGGCCATCCTGCGGGAGGGGCAGGGAGAAGGCGGATGCGGAAGCTTGGCGTGATCGGCGGATCGGGGGTCTACGCGGTCGAGGGGCTGGCCGACACGCGCACGCGCGCCGTCGACACGCCGTGGGGCATGCCGTCCGACGCGCTGACCGAAGGGGCCGTGGACGGGGTGGAGGTGGCCTTCCTCCCCCGCCACGGGCGCGGCCACGTCCACTCCCCCTCGGAGGTGCCGTTCCGCGCCAACGTCGCCGCGCTGAAGATGGCGGGCTGCACCGACGTGCTGGCCGTCTCGGCCGTGGGGTCGTTCCGCGAGGAGATGGCGCCGGGCCACTTCGTGGCGGTCGATCAGTTCGTGGACCGGACCAAGGGCCGGGCGCGGTCCTTCTTCGGGACGGGTTGCGTGGCGCACGTGTCGCTGGCGCACCCCACCTGCGCGCGCCTGTCGGCGCTAGCGGCCGGGGCCGCGCGGGAGGCGGGCGCCACGGTGCACGACGCGGGCACCTACCTCGCGATGGAGGGGCCGGCCTTCTCGACGGTGGCCGAGTCGCGCCTCTACCGATCGTGGGGCTGCGACGTGATCGGGATGACCAACATGCCCGAGGCCGCGCTCTGCCGGGAGGCGGAGATGTGCTACGCGGCCCTCGCGATGGTGACGGACTACGACTCGTGGCACCCCGAGCACGACACCGTGGACATCGCGGCCATCGTCGCCACGCTGGGCGGCAACGCCGCCCGTGCCCGCGCCACCGTCGCCGCCATGCCCGCGCGCCTCGCCGACGACGGCCCCTGCCCCCACGGCTGCGACCGCGCGCTGGAGCATGCCGTGATGACCAAGCCCGAGGCCCGCGACCCCGCCCTCGTGGACCGGCTGCGCGCCGTGGCGGGCCGCGTCCTGTGAGGTGGCTGCTCGCGGCGCTCCTCGCCGTCCCGGCCCACGCGCAGGAGTTCGTGGAGGTCGATCGGCGCCTCACGGACGCCGAGTTCCACCGCCTCGTGGCCTGCGGCGCCCGTCCGGGCCTCGGCTGCACCAAGCCCTTCGTCCGCTGGCCCGACGCGGCGCGCGACCCGCTGACCGTGGGGTTCGCGGAAGGGCTGGACATGCTCCGCGACTACCAACGCGCGCTGTTCGAGGCGGGCCTGTCCCGCGTGGTGGAGGAGGTGAACGGCGTCGGCGCGGGCATCCGGCTGCGACGCGACGACGACGCCCCCGACGTCGCCATCCACGTCGTCCCCACGCCGCCCGGCCTCGAGATCGCGGGCACCGGGGTCGAGGCGCTGGACGGGCGCCCCCTGCCGCTCGCGCTCGTGGCGGTCCGCCGGAGCCGCGACGCGCCCGACCTCATCGCCGAGGCCGACATCGCCATCTCCCGCCACATCCGCCGCCGGGAGATCGGGCCGGTGCTCTTGGAGGAGGTGGTGCAGGCGCTCGGCCTGCTCACGGATGTGGCGGGGGCTGTCTATCACCGCTCGGTCTTCTATGAGAGCGGCAACTCGGTGCCCTTCCTGCGCGGGCAGGACGCGGCCGCCCTGCGCCTGCACTACCCTCCGGAGGGCTGACCTTGGACCACCGCGCCGTCGCCGACTACATCCGCACGATCCCCGACTTCCCCCACGAGGGGATCCTGTTCCGGGACGTCACCACCCTCTTCGCCGACCCGCGGGGCCTGCGCCTCGCCGTGGACCAGCTGCTCGCGCCCTTCGCAGGGCAGACCATCGACGCGGTGGCGGGGCTGGAGGCGCGGGGCTTCATCCTCGGGGGAGCGGTGGCGCACCAGCTGGGGACCGGGTTCGTGCCGCTGCGCAAGAAGGGCAAGCTGCCCGGCGCGACCTACGAGCAGGACTACGCGCTGGAGTACGGCACCGCGACCTTGGAGGTGCACCGCGACGCGCTGGAGCCCGGCGCGCGCGTGCTGATCGTGGACGACCTTCTGGCGACGGGCGGGACGGCCAAGGCGGGGATCGAGCTGATGGACCGGCTGGGCGCCGAGGTCGTCGCCTGCGCCTTCGTGGTGGAGCTGCCCGAGCTGGGCGGGCGGGGCGTGGTCGAGGGGATGGGCCATTCGGTCCACGCGCTCTGCGCCTTCGACGGGGCGTGACCGTCGGCCGTTAACCCTCCGTTCACCCGAATCGGGTCTGCGTGGCGCAGCGGCGATGCAGACCGCCGCGTCCCCCCACGCCCCGCCGGTTCCCCTCCGGCGGGGCGTATTCCGTCACCGCGCCCTGAGCACCGCGCCGGGGTTCATGATCCCCTTCGGGTCCAGCGCGCCCTTTATCGCGCGCATCGCCGCCAGCTTCACCGGATCGACGTAGCGCTCCAAGTCGTCCACCTTGAGCCGCCCCACCCCGTGCTCGGCGCTGACGGACCCGCCGAACCGGTGGACCACGTCGTGCACCGCCCGCTTGATCGCGTCGCGCCGGTCCTCGTGATCGGCCCGGCTCTCGCCCGGGACGGGGAACACGTTGAAGTGCAGGTTGCCGTCGCCCACGTGGCCGAAGCAGTTGATGCGGAACCGTCCCACCGCCGCGACCGCCGCCGTCGCCTCGGGGATGAAGGCGGGGATCGCCGCCGTGGGCACGGAGATGTCGTGGCTGCTGACCGCGCCGACCTTGCGGTTGGCCAGCGGGATCGACTCGCGCACCGCCCACATCTCCGCGCGCTGCCCCTCGGACTGCGCGACCACCCCGTCCGAGACGAGCCCCGCCTCCGTCCCCGCCTCGAACAGGTCGAGGAGCGCGGCCTCGGGGTCGCCGGAGGCCGACAGGCCGAGGTCGATCAGCACCGACCAGTCGGGGCGGCCCAGCGGCAGGCGCACGTCCGGCATGTGCTCCGCCAGCGCGTCGAGGCCGAAGCGCCCGATCAGCTCGAAGGCCGAGACGCCCTCGCCGATGCGGTCGCGCGCGAGGTTGAGCAGGTCCAGCGCCGCCGCGGGGTCGCGCACGACCATCATCGCCGCTCCCGCCTTCGCAGGGCGCGGATGCAGGCGCAGCGTGGCCGCCGTGATGATGCCCAGCGTCCCCTCGGCCCCGATCATCAGGTGGCGCAGGTCGTAGCCGGTGTTGTTCTTCCGCAGGGGCGACAGCCCCCGCAGGACCGACCCGTCGGGCAGCACCGCCTCCAGCCCGAGGCAGAGGTCGCGCGCGTTCCCGTAGCGCAGCACGTTCACGCCCCCCGCGTTGGTCGCCATCACCCCGCCGATCCGGGCGCTGCCTTGGCTCGCGATGGTCAGCGGGAACAGGCGGTCCACCCCCTCCGCCGCCTCCTGCGCGGCCTGCAGCGTCACGCCCGCCTCGGCCACCAGCGCGTTCTCGGTCGCGTCCACCTCGCGGATGGCGGACATGCGCTCCAGCGACAGGATCACCGGCTCCAGATCGCCCGAGACCTGCCCACCGACCAGCCCCGTGCCCCCGCCATAGGGCACGACCGGCACGCCGTGCTCGGCACAGTGGGACACGACGCGCGCCACCTCCTCGGTCGAGGCGGGCGACACCAGCAGCCCGCCCCGCCCGGCCCACCGCCCCCGCGGCTCCTCGAGGTAGCGGGGCTGGAGGTTTGGGAAGGTCTTGGGCGGGAGGGCCGCGCGGAGGTCGGGCTCGATCTTGGAGAAGGCGGTCATTCATCCCTCAGGAAGCGCGGCGGCAGGACGATCACCGTGGGCCGGTCGGGCAGCGTGCGCAAGGAGACGTCGATGTGGGACTCCGCGCGGCGCTCGATCGGGAAGGTCCCCTCCATGTCGCGCAGGAAGGCCTGCAGCGTCCCCTCGCCGAACCAGTGCATCGGCAGGATCACCGAGGACCGCAGCCGCCCCAGCACGCGGATCAGCGTCTCGCGCGGCAGCGTCAGGCCCCCGTCCACCGGGGCCATCACGACGTCGAGGCGGCCCAGCGCGGCGTAGTCCTCGGGCGAGGGCTCGTGATGCAGGTGGCCCAGATGCCCGATGCACAGGCCGCCCACCTCGAACACGAAGATCGAGTTGCCGTTGTCCTCGCCCCCCTGCCCCGGGCGCAGGTCGGTCGAGACGGAGCGGACCAGCATCTCGCCCAAGTCGAGATGGTGGTCGGCGGGCTGGCCGGGCCGCTCGACGTTCCAGCCGGGCAGGATGTGGGGGATGTCCGGGTCGGGCGTGGGATCCCAATGGGTGATGTGGCCGCGGTTCATGGTGACGACGTCGGGCCGGGCGACCTGCCCGACGTAGCCGTTGAAGTCGGTCACGGCGCGCAGGCCGCCCGGGGTCTCCAGCATGAACATCGAGTGGTCCACGTAGGAGAGGCGGACCGTGAACGCGTCCGGCAGGGGCGCGCCGTATGCAACGCGGTGGACGTATTCGAGGCCCGGCGCCTGCGCGATGGCGATGCAGTGCGACGGGCGGCGGTCCTGCGCGGCGGCGGGCGCGGCGAGCAGCAGCAGGACAAGGAGCAGTCGGATCATGGGCGGGTGCCTCCTGCGGACAGGATAGCGGGTCCGCGGCGCGGAGACAGGGCGCGCTTCGCCGCGCCGCCGCACGAGCCGGGGCGGCGCGGTCCGCGCCCTAGAGGTCGTCCCAGCCCATCCCGCGCTTGGCCAGCTTGCGCGCGTAGGCCGTGCGCCAGCCTTCGAAGCCCCCCATCGCCGTCTGCTGCGCGCGCACCAGCGCGACGAAGCCGCGGCGCGCCTCACGGCCCTTGGCCGCCTTGCCCAGCCGCTTCTGCGCCTTCGTCATGGAGCAGGCGATGCAATGCGCCCCCGCCGGACCCGCGCGGCGGTAGCGGCACACGTCGATGCAGGGCGAGGGCGGCTTCCTCATCGCCCGGCCCGTCCGGCGCGCCCCTCGCCGCGCCCGGAAGGCCGCCGCATCTTGCCGGAGGGGCCGACGACGTGCCCCGCGATCCGAGGCGCCATCGGGACGTGGCCCCGCCCTCGGCGGCCCGCCCCGCCGCTCACCCCGCCTCCGTCCGGCCCCGCCGGTCGCCGCGCAGCATCGCGTAGAGGACATGGTTGCGCCATCGTCCCCCGATCTGGAGATAGCTCTGGGCGACGCCCTCGTACTTGAACCCCACCCGTTCCAAGAGCGCGCGGGAGGCGGCGTTCTCGGGCAGGCAGGCGGCCTCCAGACGCGACAGGTCGAGGCGGCCGAAGGCGTGGTGGCCGACCGCCTCGAGCGCCTCGCGCATGTAGCCCTGCCGCTGATGCCGCTCTCCGGTCCAGTAGCCCATCGTCCCGGTCTGCGACGGCCCCCGCCGGATGTTGTCCAGCGTCAGCGCGCCCAAGAGCGCGCCGTCCGCCTTGCGGGTCAGGAACAGCGCCACGGCGCTGCCCTGCGACCACGAGCGGTTGGCCCAGTAGACGCGGTTGGTGAACGCCTTGCGGCTGAGATGGTCCGGCGACCACCTCGGCTCCCAAGGCTGCAGCGCGTCGGCCGACTCGCGGCGAAGGTCCGCCCACTCGCGGAAGTCGCCGTGGACCGGCAGGCGAAGCAGCAGACGGTCCGTCTCGATCCTCGGCTTCCGCAGCCGTGCGAAGAGCATCAGGCGGCCAGCCGCCGGGCGAGGTCTCCCGCCTCGGGCGCGCCGTCCACCGGGCCGTAGAGGGCAAGGGCGGGCGTCTCGACGAGCAGCTTGGCGGCATGGGCCCGCAGCGTGGCCGCGTCCACCGAGTCGATGCGCTCAATCGCCTCCGACAGGGGGGGCACCCGGTCCCAGACGGCGAGGACGCGGGCCAGCCGCTCGGCCCGGGCCGAGGGGGATTCCAGACCCATCAGCATCCCGGACTTCATCTGCGCGCGGGCGCGGGCGGCCTCCACCTCGGTCATGTCGTCGGCGGCGCGGCGCAGCTCGTCGATCACCAGCTCCGACAGGCCCGCGACGTCGTCGCCGCCCGTGCCCGCGTAGATCGTCAGCAGGCCCGTGTCCGAGTAGGCGGCCACCGAGGCGAAGATCGAGTAGCACAGCCCCCGCTTCTCCCGCGCCTCTTGGAACAGCCGCGAGGACATGCCGCCGCCCAAGGCGCCCGCGAAGACCTGCGCCGCGTAGACCGCGTCGTCGCGGTAGCCGGGCTGCGGCAGGCCGAGGCAGAGATGCGCCTGCTCCAGCCCCTTCACGCGCCGCACCTCGCCCCCGGCGAAGCGCGCGGCGTCCGGGGTGGCCTGCGGGCGGGGCGTCAGGTGGCCGAACAGCGTCTCGGCCTGCCGCACGATGGCCTCGTGGTCGACGGCGCCGGCGGCGGCGAGGATGATCTGGTCCGGCCCGTAGTTCTGCGCCACAAAGCGGCGCAGGTCGTCCGCCCCGAAGGCGCGCACCCGCTCGGCCGGGCCAAGGATCGTGCGGCCCATCGGCTGCTCGGGGTAGGCGGCCTCCTGCAGCCAGTCGAAGACGATGTCGTCGGGGGTATCCAGCGCCTGCCCGATCTCCTGCAGGATGACGCCGCGCTCGACCTCGATCTCGCGCGGGTCGAAGACGGGGTCGAGCACGATGTCCGCGATCAGGTCCACGGCCAGCGGCACGTCGTCGCCCAGAACGCGGGCATAGTAGGCCGTCACCTCGCGGGACGTGTAGGCGTTGATGTAGCCGCCGACGTCCTCGATCTCCTCGGCGATCCGCAGCGCGGTGCGCCGGGTCGTGCCCTTGAAGGCCATGTGCTCGAGGAAGTGGGCGACGCCGTTCTGGTCCGGCGTCTCGTGGCGTCCGCCCGCGCCGATCCAGACGCCCACGGCAGCGCTCTCCATCGAGGGCATGTCCTCGGTCACGACGCGGACGCCGTTGGGCAGGCGGTGGACGTGGATCATGCCGCGACGCCCAGCCGGTCGTCTATAAGCGTCTCGAGCGCGTCGAGGTCGTTCTCGACCCGCGTGACCCGCTCGGGCCGGTCGTAGAGGTCGGCCATGCGGGGCGGCAGCGGCGGGCGGATTCCCGTGGCGGCCTCGACGGCGTCGGGGAACTTGGCCGGGTGCGCGGTGGCCAGCGTGACCATCGGCGCGGCGCCCAGATGCTGCTGCGCCACGTGCCAGCCCACGGCGGTATGGGGGCAGAGCAGCTCGCCCGTCGTGTCGAGCGCGGCCTTGATCGCAGCCGAGGTCTCCTCCTCCGAGGCGCGGCCCGAGGCGTAGGTCTCGCGCAGCGCCTCCAGCGCGCCCTGCGAAACCGCAAACCCCCCAGCCTTTTGTTCCGCCATCAACTGCCGGATCGCGGCGCCGTCGCCGCCATAGGCGAGGTGCAGCGCGCGCTCGAAGTTGGACGACACCTGGATGTCCATCGACGGCGAGATGGTCGGGAACACCTCCCCCAGCCGGTGCTCGCCCGTCGCCAGCGTCCGGTGCAGGATGTCGTTGCGGTTCGTCGCCACCACCAGCGTCTCGATGGGCAGTCCCATCCGTTTGGCGATGTGGCCCGCGAAGACGTCGCCGAAGTTGCCCGTGGGCACGGCGAAGGAGATGCTGCGGTGCGGCGCGCCCAGCGCCGTCGCGGCGGTGAAGTAGTAGACCACCTGCGCCAGCACGCGGGCGAAGTTGATCGAGTTCACCCCCGCAAGCCGCACCCGGTCGCGGAAGGCGAGGTCGTTGAACATGTCCTTCACGCGCGCTTGGCAGTCGTCGAAATGACCCGTGACGGCCAGCGCGTGGACGTTGTCAGCGGCAGGCGTCGTCATCTGGCGGCGCTGCACCTCGGACACGCGGCCATGCGGGTAGAGGATGAAGACGTCCGTCCCCGGCTGGCCCGCGAAGGCCTCGATCGCCGCGGATCCCGTGTCGCCGGAGGTGGCGCCGACGATGGTCACCCGCTCGCCCCGGCGGGCGAGGGACTTGGCGAACATGCGGCCGATCAGCTGCATGGCGAAGTCCTTGAAGGCCAAGGTCGGTCCGTGGAACAGCTCGCACAGGAAGTGGTCCGGCCCGATCTGGCGCAGGGGCGCGCGGGCGGGGTGGCCGAAGCCCGCGTAGGCGTCGCGCACCATTTCGGCCAGCTCGTCCTCGGAGAAGGCGTCGGCCACGAAGGGGGCCATGACGCGGACGGCCACCTCCTCGTAGGGCTTGCCCGCCAGCGCCGCGATCTCGTCGTGCGCCATCACCGGCACATCGGCGGGCACGTAGAGGCCGCCGTCGCGGGCGAGCCCGGTCAGCATCGTGTCCTCGAAGCCCAGGTCGGGGGCCTCGCCGCGGGTGGAGACGTAGCGCATGTCGGTCCTTCAGGAGGTGCGGCGCCTGATACGCCACACCCAGTAGAGTGTCATCCCCACCCAGACGAGGGCGAGGCCGAACCACTGGATCGCGTAGCCCATGTGGTTGTCGGGGATGCCCTCGGCCGAGACGGGGATGGGCGTGAAGGCGGTTGCGGGCGTCACCTCGCGGGCGACGAGCACGGGGGTCGAGAGCGCGGCGCGTCCGTCCTCGGGCCAGTCGAGGTTGCCCTCGACCCGCAGGACGGTGCCCGGCGGCGGCGCGTCCTGCGCGGCGGCGGCGGGGTCGGTGCCGGGTGCCCAACTCCGGACGCCGAGGTCGAGCGGGATGGACGCCGCGCCGACGCGCAGCGGCACCACCGCGCGCACCCCCGCGCCGAAGCCGCGCCACGTGTCGAACACCGCGATGGCGGGGCCGTCCACCACGCCCTCGACCGCGACCGGCAGGTAGAGATCCGCCGGGCTGCGCGGCGCGGGGGGCAGATCGACCGGCGCCTCGGTGAGCCGGGCCTCGATGGCGGCGAGGGTCGCGTCCTTCTCGGCCGCGCGGCCGAGTTGCCAGATGCCGAGCGACACGAGGACCGCGGCCCCGGCGAGGCCGAGGATCAGGGGGAAGATCAGGCGCATCGCGCTCCCTTCATGCGAAGCGGCGCCCGCAGGCGCCGCCAAGCCTCGACGCGGAGGCCCGCGCAGTCCCGTGGGCGGGCGCTCAGCCGCCCCAGACGTAGACGGCGGCGAAGAGGAACAGCCAGACGACGTCGACGAAGTGCCAGTACCACGCGGCGGCCTCGAAGCCGATGTGCTTCTCGGGGGTGAAGTGCCCCTGCTGCAGCCGCCAGAGGCATACCGCGAGGAAGACCGTCCCGATGATGACGTGCGCCCCGTGGAAGCCCGTCGCCATGAAGAAGTTCGCCCCGTAGATGTTGCCGCCGAAGCCGAAGGCCGCGTGGCTGTACTCGTAGGCTTGGAAGCCGGTGAAGATCACGCCGAGCACGATGGCGAGGATCAGGCCCCACTTCATGTCCGAGCGGTTGTCCTCGTGCACGAGCGCGTGGTGCGCCCACGTGGCCGCCGCGCCCGAGCAGAGCAGGATCAGCGTGTTGATCAGCGGCAGGTGCCACGGGTCGAAGGTCTCGATGCCGGCGGGGGGCCAGACGCCGTCCACCATCGGGGCCTCGGGGCCCATCGGGTAGATGGCGTGCTTGAAGAACGACCAGAACCACGCCGCGAAGAACATCACCTCGGACATGATGAAGAAGATGAAGCCGTAGCGCAGGCCGATGCGGACGACGGGCGTGTGGTCGCCCGCGTTCGATTCGCGGATCACGTCGGCCCACCAGACCACCATCACCGCGAGGACGCCGACGAAGCCCGCGAGGAACAGCCACGGATGGTTGTTCTCGACGTTGGGCGACATCCAGATGACGCCGCCGACGAGCATGAAGAAGGCCGCGACGGCGCCGAGGAACGGCCAGACCGAGGGCGGGATGATGTGATAGTCGTGGTTCTTGGCGTGCGCCATGGTCGGTCCCTCAGTTGGTCTCGGGGTCGGCGCGCCCGGGGGTCGGGTAGGCCGCCGCGTATTCGTCCGGCATGTCCATCACGTGGAACGTGTAGGACAGGGTGATCTCGGGCATCCACTTGGTCTCGGGGTCGTCCACGACCTCCGGGTCCACGTAGAAGGTGACGGGCATGGTGACCGACTCGCCGGGCTGGAGCACCTGCTCCTCGAAGCAGAAGCAGTCGATCTTCACGAAGTGCGCCCCCGCCGCGAAGGGCGCGACGTTGTAGGAGGCCGTGCCCGCGACGGGCCGGTCTGTCGGGTTCGTCGCCTCGTAGAAGGCGAGGTGGGTCTCGCCGATGCGAACCTCCATCTCGCGCTGGACGGGCTTGAACTCCCACGGCATCCCGCGCTCCCGCGAGGCGTCGAAGCGGACCTTGATCGTCCGGTCGAGGATCTCGGGCGCGCCGCCGTCGGCCACCTGCGTGGTGCCGCCGTAGCCCGTCACCCGGCAGAACAGGTCGTAGAGCGGCACCGACGCCCAGCCGAGCGAGCCCATGCCCACCACCACGGCCACCGCGCCCGCGACGACGCGCTGGTTGTCCGTCAGGCTGCGCCACCACCGCGTCATCCGTCCGTCCCCTCGTCCGCCTCGATGGCCAGCTGCGGGCGCACCACGTGGTCGAACGCCTCCGAGAAGCCGCCGGTGCGGACCTTCACCACCGTCAGCGCGAACACCACGACGATCATGCCCAGCAGCGCGGCGAGCACACCCATGTTCCGGCCCTTGCGGCGGGTGTGTACCTCGTGGAGCGGCTCGATCCGCGGCGGGGCCATGTCACCAGCCTCCCATCGGGAGCAGCGCCTCGACGCCGATCACGGCGAAGTGGACGAGCACGTAGACCAGCGACCACTTGAACAGCGCCTTCTCGGCGGCATGGCCGTCCTCGTGCGAGGCCGCGTCGTCGCAACGCCACACGATCCACGCGCGCTGCAGCCAGACGGCGTTCAGCACGGTGGCCACGGCGAGCGTCAGCGGCCCGCCGGCAGGGGACAGCGCGAAGGCCATGGAGACGGCGACCGTGACGACCGCCCAGGCCATCGCCTGTCGCCGGGTCTCGTTCCGCCCCTTGGTCACGGTGAGCATCGGGATGCCGGCGGCGTGGTAGTCGGTCTTCACGAACAGCGCGAGCGCCCAGAAATGCGTGGGTTGCCACGCGAAGAGCAGGCCGAAGAGCAGCGCCGCCTCCCACGAGACGCCGCCCGTGGCGACCGCCCAGCCGATCACCGGAGGCAGGGCGCCCGCCGCGCCGCCGATCACCGTGTTCCACTCCGTCGTGCGCTTAAGCCACATGGAGTAGATCACGGCATAGAAGAAGATGGTGAAGGCCAGCAGCCCGGCGGCGGCCCAGTTGGCCGCCAGCCCCAGCATCACCACCGAGAGGCCCGACAGCCCGAGGCCCACGGCCAGCGCGTCGTCGCGCGTCACCCGGCCCGCCGGGATCGGACGCTTGGCGGTGCGCTTCATCATCCCGTCGATGTCGTGGTCCACCCACATGTTGAGCGCGCCCGACGCCCCCGCGCCCAGCGCGATGAACAGTACCGCTATGGCGCCCAGCACCGGATGCACGCTGCCGGGCGCCGCCACGAGGCCCACGGCCGCCGTGAACACGCAAAGCGACATCAGCCGCGGCTTCAGGAGCGCGACGTAGTCGCCGAAGGCCGCCTCGTCGGAGGCGGCCCCAGCGGGTGCGATATGCAGGGAGGCGTCGGTCATGGGCCCGTCAGGTCACCACGCGGCGACCTCGCCGGCGCGGACCTCGTCGAGCCACGCGGCGTAGACCTCCTCGGAGACCACCTTCACGGTGATCGGCATGTAGGCGTGGGCGATGCCGCACAGCTCGGAGCACTGGCCGAAGTAGACACCCTCCTGCTCGGGGCGGAACCACAGCTGCGCGAGGCGGCCGGGGATGCCGTCCTGCTTCACGCCGAAGGCCGGGATCGTCCACGAGTGGATCACGTCGCCCGCCGTCACCTGCATGACGATGGTCTTGCCGACGGGCACAACGATGGAGGTGTCGGTGGCGAGCCGGAACGCGCTCTCGTCGTAGCCCAGCGCCGCGAGGTCGGCGAGCGCCTCCTCGGTCGGGCGGTGGTCGCCCGCGCCGATCATGTAGGAGGAGAACTGGATGTCCTCGTCGGGATACTCGTAGTCCCAGTACCACTGGTAGCCGGTGACCTTCACGACCACGTCGCCCTCGGGGATGCGCTGCTGGTCGAACAGGACCGGCAGGGAGAACGCGCCGATGCCCACGAGGATCAGGATCGGCACCACCGTCCACGTCACCTCGAGCGGCGAGTTGTGGGTGAAGGTCGCGGGATCCTGGTTCACCGAGCGGCGGTACTTCAGCACGACCCAGCCCAGCAGGCCCATGACGAAGAGCGTGATCAGCGTGATCACCACCAAGAGGCCGCCGTTCAGCGCGTGGATGTCGCGCGCCAGCGAGGTCGCGGCCGGCTGGAAGCCGATGCCGCCCGGCTGCGGCGCGCCGATCACCGGCAGGTCCTGCGGGATCACCGCCGACTGCGCGAGGGCCGCCGTGGAGAGCGTCGCCGAGGAGGTCAGGGCCGCGAGGCCCGCGAAGAATCGCGTCATAACTGTCATCCCGTCTCGGGGGGCCTAGTTGGTGGGCGCTCCGCCCACGGGGTCGTCCGGCCCGCCGCGTTCGGGGCCTATCACCACAACGCGGGGGTCGCGCGCAAGGCCCGGCGGCTAGGCGTCGCACCCGGACGAGGGGTGCCGTGGCGGCGGTGCATACCATCGTGTGCCGCGGTTCGCCGTTGCTCCGCGGCCGGTTCCGCGCCACCGTCGGCCCCATGCCGCCCGCGCCCGACGACGCATCCCACGACCGGCCTGCCGGATGCGTCGCGCCGACGCGGATCCGACCGATGCGCCCGCTCCTTCACGCCTCCGCGCTCCTCGCTCTCGCCGTCCTGACCCAGATCGGGGCATTGGCATGGCTCCTCGCCCTGCCCCCGTGCCGCCGGCCCCTCGCCTTTGCCGCCACCGCGGCCGCGCTCTACGCCGGCCTCGTCGCCTTCGCCCCGCTCGCCTCCCCGCGCGAGCGGCTGGGCTGCGGCGCCGGGGACGGGCTGGCGACGCCCGCGCTCTACTGCGTCCTGCCGCGCACCTACGCCGACCCGGAGATGGCGGCCTTGATGCGCGACCTCGCCGGCCACATGGCCACCCGCAATCCGGGGCGCCCGCCGGTCCTGCTGGACGCGGGGTTCCCGTTCCTCGACGGGATGCCGCTCCTGCCGCATCTCTCCCACGACGACGGCGAGAAGGCGGACCTCGCCCTGTGGTACGAGGGCGCGCGCCTCCGCTCGCCGTTGGGATACTTCGCCTTCGAGGACGGCCCGACGGACTGCCCCGCCGCGTGGCCGACGCTCCGCTGGGATCTCGACCTGCTGCAGCCGCTCTGGCGGGCGGCCCCGCTCGACGAGGCTGCCACGCGCGACGCGGTGGCATGGCTGCTCGACGACCCGCGGACCGGCAAGGTCCTGCTCGAGCCGCATCTGCAGCGCCGCCTCGGGCTGTCGCACCCGAAGCTGCGGTTCCAAGGCTGTCGCGCGGCGCGCCACGACGACCACATCCACGTGCAGCTCCGCTGACATCCCGCCGCCGCCGCCCTATCTCCGGGGTGACCCAGCCCCGAGGCCGCCGACATGACCCAAGACGCCCCCTTCCGCCCGTTCGACACCCATCTCGACCGCGAGGCGGCGCTCGGCATCGTGCGTGACGCGCTCGCCGGGGGCGAGGACGGGGAGCTGTTCCTCGAGCGGCGGCGCTCCGAGGTGCTGGTGTTCGACGACGGGCGGCTGAGGACCGCCTCCTTCGACGCCTCCGAGGGGATGGGCCTGCGCGCCGTGCGCGGCGAGGCGGCGGGCTACGCCCACACGACCGAACTGTCCGAGAGCGCGCTGCGCCGCGCCGCCGAGACCGCGCGGCTCGCCGTGGGCGACGGCGGCGGGACCATGGCGCCCCCGCCGCCGGGCACCAACCGCCGCCTCTACGGCGATGCGGACCCCGTGGCGGGCCGCCCCTTCGGCCTGAAGGTCGAGACGCTGCGTGAGATCGACGACTTCCTGCGCACGCTCGACCCGCGCGTGGTGCAGGTGACGGCCTCGATGGCCGCAAGCCTGCAGGAGATCGAGATCCTGCGGCCCGAGGGCGCGGAGCTGCGCGACGCGCGCCCGATGACCCGCCTCAACGTCTCGGTCATCGTCGAGCGCGACGGGCGCCGCGAGAGCGGCTCGGCCGGCGGCGGCGGGCGCGTCGGCCTCGACGGGCTGATGGAGCGCGACCACTGGGAGAGCGTGGCCCGCGAGGCGCTGCGCGTCGCCACCGTCAACCTCGACTCCGTCCCCGCCCCGGCGGGCGTCATGGACGTCGTCCTCGGGCCCGGCTGGCCCGGCATCCTGCTGCACGAGGCGGTGGGACATGGGCTGGAGGGCGACTTCAACCGCAAGGGCCAGTCGGCCTTCGCGGGCCTCATGGGCCAGCGGGTCGCCGCCCCCGGCGTCACCGTGCTGGACGACGGCACGATCCCCGACCGGCGCGGCAGCGTGACGATCGACGACGAGGGCACGCCGTCGTCGGCCACGATGCTGATCGAGGACGGCATCCTCGTAGGCTACATGCAGGACCGCCAGTCCGCCCGCCTGATGGGGGTCGAGCCCACGGGCAACGGGCGCCGCGAGAGCCACGCCCACGCGCCGATGACGCGGATGACGAACACCTACATGCTCGGCGGGGACGCGGACCCGGAGGACATCCTCGCGGGCCTGAAGGACGGCCTCTACGCCGTGGGCTTCGGCGGCGGGCAGGTCGACATCACCAATGGCAAGTTCGTGTTCTCCTGCACGGAGGCCTACCGCGTGCAGGACGGCGTCGTCGGCGCGCCGGTCAAGGGCGCGACCCTGATCGGCGACGGCGCGACCGCGATGACGCAGGTGCGCGGGATCGGCAACGACATGGCGCTGGACCCCGGCATGGGGAACTGCGGCAAGGCGGGGCAATGGGTGCCCGTGGGCGTGGGCCAGCCCACGCTGATGATCGGCGGGCTGACGGTGGGCGGCTCGGCGGCGTGATGCCACCGCCCCGGCGCGTCCGTTAACCTCCCGTTGGGATTCGGGGCGCTAGCCCTCGGGTCATGTTCGACCTGTCCGAGCCGCCCCCCTTCCACCTCGCCGAGGCGCCCGCCGCGTTCGCTCCCGCGGCGGCCCCCGACGCGGGGGAGCGCATGGCCCGCCTCCGCCTGGCCCGCTCCCGGCGGGTCGGCCCCGCGACCTACCGCCGCCTCATGGCCGAGCACGGGGACGCCGCCGCCGCGCTGGCCGCCCTGCCCCGGATCGCCGCGCAGGCGGGCGCCGACGACTACGAGGTCCATCCGGAGAGGGCCGCCCGCGCCGAGGGCCGCGCCGCCCGCGCGGTGGGCGCGCGCCTCCTCACGCTGGGCGATCCCGACTACCCGGCACGCCTTGCCGAGGTGGCCGACGCGCCGCCCGTCCTGTGGTGCATTGGCGACCCTGCCCGTCTCGCGGCGCCCTGCGTCTCCGTCGTGGGCACCCGCAACGCCTCGTCCCTCGGGCTCCGCATGGCCCGCGCCCTCGGGCGCGACCTGGCGGAGGCGGGGGTGACGGTCGTCTCGGGCCTCGCGCGGGGCGTCGACGCCGGCGCGCACGCCGCCGCCCTCCAAGCCGCCGCGCGCACCGGCACCGGCGGCACCGCGGCCGTGCACGCGGGCGGCCTCGACCGCCCCTACCCGCCCGAGAACGTGGACCTCGCCACCCGCATCGCCGCAGAAAGCGTGGCCCTGTCCGAGCGACCCTTCGGCCTCCATCCCGTCGCGCGCGACTTCCCCCGCCGCAACCGCATCGTCTCGGGCCTGTCCCGCGTCGTGGTGGTGGTCGAGGCGGCGGCGCGCTCCGGCTCGATGATCACCGCGGGCGACGCGCTCGACCAAGGCCGCGAGGTCGCGGCCGTCCCCGGCCATCCGCTCGACGCCCGCGCCTCGGGCTGCAACCTGCTCCTGCGCGACGGCGCGACCCTCGTGCGCGGGGCGGACGACGTGCTCGACGTGCTGGAGCAGGCGATGCGCGCCGCCGCCGACGACGCCTCCGCCCCGGCCGCGGCCCCTCCCCCCGCGCCGCCCTTCGAGGCGGTCCCCGCCGCCGCCCTCCTCGACCTGCTGGGCGAGGTCCCGGCCGAGGAGGACGCGGTCATCGCCCAGCTCTGCGACGGCGGCGGCGCGGCGGCGGCGCAGGTGTCCGCCCTCATCTCCGCCCTCGAGCTCGAGGGCCGTCTCGCCCGCCGCCCCGGCGGCGGCCTCGTGCGGCTGTAGCGCGCGGCCGCCTTCGTCCCGCCGGGGATGCCTCTGGGTCGGGGGCGGCGCCCCGGTCCGCCGTCGTCAGGCCGCACGAGGGAGGCGCACGGGGGGTGCACACGGGGCGCCCGCCGGGTTTGCCCCCGGTTGACATCCCGCCGGGGCGCCCTTCATTCCCTCGCTCCGGCATGGCGACCTCGCCCTGCCGCCACTCGCGAGAGGACCGCCCATGCCCGTCGTCGTCGTCGAATCCCCGGCCAAGGCCAAGACGATCAACGGATATCTCGGCTCGGACTACACCGTCCTCGCCTCCTACGGACACATCCGCGACCTGCCCGCCAAGGACGGCTCGGTCGATCCCGAGGCCGGGTTCGACATGGCGTGGGAGGTGCCCGCGGACTCCAAGAAGCACGTCAAGGCCATCGCCGACGCGCTCGCCAAGGACCCGAACCTGATCCTCGCCACCGACCCCGACCGCGAGGGCGAGGCGATCTCGTGGCACCTGCAGGAGGCGCTGACCAAGCGCCGCGCGATCAAGAAGGACACGCCCGTCAGCCGCGTGGCCTTCAACGCAATCACCAAGAAGGCCGTGCAGGAGGCCATCGCCAACCCCCGCCAGATCGACGAGCCGCTGGTCCACGCCTACCTCGCGCGCCGCGCGCTCGACTACCTCGTGGGCTTCACCCTCTCCCCCGTCCTCTGGCGCAAGCTGCCCGGATCGCGCAGCGCGGGCCGGGTCCAGTCCGTCTCGCTCCGCCTCGTGGTCGAGCGCGAGATGGAGATTGAGGCGTTCGACCCGCAGGAATACTGGTCCGTCCGCGCCATGCTCGCGACCCCACGCGGCAAGACCTTCGAGGCGCGCCTGACTAAGCTCGGCGACCGGAAGGTCGAGCGCGATACCTTCAAGGACGAGGCCACCGCGCAGGTGGCCGTGGCCGCCGTCGCCTCCCGTGACCTGCACGTGGCCGAGGTCGAGGCCAAGCCCGGCACCCGCAACCCCAGCCCGCCCTTCATGACCTCCACCCTCCAGCAGGAAGCGTCCCGAAAGTTCGGGATGGGCGCGCGGGCCTGCATGGGCGCGGCGCAGCGGCTCTACGAGGCGGGGCTCATCACCTACATGCGGACCGACGGCATCGACATGGCCCCCGAGGCCGTGCACGCCGCGCGCGACGCCATCGCGGACCGCTACGGGAAGGACTACGTCCCCGGCAGCCCGCGGATGTACAAGAACAAGGCGAAGAACGCCCAAGAGGCGCACGAGTGCATCCGCCCCACCGACATGACCAAGTCGGCCGAGGACATCCGCGTCTCCGAGGGCGACCAGCGCAAGCTCTACGACCTGATCTGGAAGCGGACGCTCGCCTCCCAGATGGCCGCCGCCAAGCTGGAGCGGACCACCGTGACCATTGCCAGCGCCGACCGCGAGGTGGAGCTGCGCGCCACGGGGCAGGTCGTCGTCTTCGACGGCTTCATGAAGGTCTATCAGGAGGGCCGCGACGACGTCGCCTCGGGCGACGAGGACGACAAGCGCCTGCCGATGATCGAGCAGGGCGAGCCCGCCAAGAAGGTCGCGGACGGGTTCAAGGACGACAGCTCGGACAACAGGCAGTTGCGCGATGGCGACGGCGCCGTGGCGGGTCAGCAGCACTTCACCCAGCCGCCGCCCCGCTACACTGAGGCCACGCTGGTGAAGCGGATGGAGGAACTCGGGATCGGGCGCCCCTCGACCTACGCCTCCATCCTCAGCACAATCGTCGACCGCGGCTACGTGCGGAAGGACAAGGGCCGCCTCATCCCCGAGGACCAAGGGCGCCTCGTGATCGCGTTCTTGACCAACTACTTCCGACGCTACGTGGGCTACGACTTCACGGCGGGGCTGGAGGGGGAGCTGGACGAGGTCTCGGCGGGCGACCGCGACTACAAGGACGTGCTCGATCGCTTCTGGCGGGACTTCAAGGCCGCCGTGGACGAGACGGCCGACCTGCGCATTGGAGAGGTGCTGGAGGTCATCAACGACGTCCTCTCGCCCCACCTCTTCCCCGACAAGGGCGACGGCACCGATCCGCGCCTGTGCCCCAACTGCGGCGAGGGGCGGCTGTCGATGCGGACGGCACGCGCAGGCGGCGCCTTCATCGGCTGCAACCGCTATCCCGAGTGCCGCTACACCCGCCCCTTCGGCCCGCCGGGCATGGAGGGCGAGAGCGCGGGCATCGACCGGATGCTGGGCGTCGAGCCCGAGTCGTCCGAGGAGGTCTGGCTGAAGGACGGGCGCTTCGGCCCCTACGTGCAGCTGGGCGAGGCGACGGAGGAGAACCCGAAGCCCAAGCGCGCCAGCGTCCCCAAGACGTGGGACGTGGCCACGATGGACCTCGACCGCGGGCTGAAGCTGCTGTCGCTCCCGCGCGAGATCGGCAAGCACCCCGAGGACGGCGAGATCGTCGAGACGAACTTCTACCGCTACGGCCCCGCCGTGCGCTGGAACAAGGTCTACGCGCCCATCGGGCCGGACGACGTGTTCGACCTCGGGATGAACCGCGCCGTGGAGGAACTCGCCAAGAAGCAGGCCGCCGGGCCGGGACGGCGGCAGGCCGCCGCGCCCTTGGTCGAGCTGGGCGAGCACCCCGAGCGGGGCGGCCCCGTCAACGTCATGGAGGGCCGGTTCGGCCCCTACGTGAAGTGGGACAAGGTCAACGCAACGATCCCCAAGGGCGCCGATGCCAAGGCGCTGACGATGGACGAGGCGGTCAAGCTGATCGCCGAGCGCGAGGCCAAGGGCGGCAAGAAGCCCGCGCGCAAGGCGGCGGCGAAGAAGCCCGCGGCCAAGAAGCCCGCCGCGAAGAAGAAGGCGGCGCCCAAGAAGGCGGCGGCGAAGGAGTAGGCGGCTCCGCCCCCGCCTTGCGCGGGGGCCCCGGCGTCCCCCGGGCGAACGGCTCCGGCGCGAGGCGCGCATGCATAGTGAGGCCCCCGCTCAGGGCGGGGGCGTCCCGACTTCGAGTGAAGCGTGCGCGCGAGATGGCCACGGTACGACGCGGGACCCGCCCATCCCACGCCTTGACGCCTCGCCCCCCTCTCCCGACATCCCCCCCATGACCGCCCTGCCCCCGCTCGCCGCCCGCCCCGCCGTGCTGGACTTCCTCCGCACCCGCCGCTCCCGCCCCGCCAAGACGCTGCGCGCGCCCGGCCCCGACCGCGCCGCACTGGAGCCGCTCTTGGAGATCGCCCTGCGCGTCCCCGATCACGGCAAGCTGGAGCCGTGGCGCCTGATCGTGCTGGAAGGCGCCGCCCTCGACCGCCTCGCCGACCTCACCGCGGCCCGCGCCGAGGCGCTTGGCCTCGACCCGGACAAGGCGGCCAAGGCGCGCGCGATGTTCGCGGACGCCCCCGTGATGGTGGCCGTCGTCGCCGCCCCCGTGGACAGCCCCAAGATCCCGCCCGAGGAGCAGGTGCTCAGCGCGGGCGCCGTCTGTCAGAATCTGACCACCGCCGCCCTCGCCGCGGGCTGGGGCGCCAACTGGCTGTCGGGCTGGATGGCGCTCGACCGCCCGTGGCTGACGGACGGGCTCGCGCTCGACGCGCATGAGTGGGTCGCGGGGCTGATCGTCTTGGGCACCGAGACCGCGACGCCGCCCGACCGCCCGCGCCCCGACCCGGCCGCCAAGATCGCGTGGATCGACGCCTGATGCTGCCCGCCCGATGAAGAACGTCCTGCTCGCCTTGGGCCAGATCGGCGACCCCCGCTTCCGGGGCGTCCTCCTGACGGGCGTGGGCCTGTCGCTCGGCCTGCTCGCGGCCTTCACCGCCGCCTTCGTCTGGCTCGCCCGCTGGGCCGTCGGCCCGACCGTGAGCCTGCCGTGGATCGGCGACGTCACATGGCTCGACGAGGCGGCGGGCATCGCGGTGATCCCCGTCATGCTGGTCGCCAGCGTGTTCCTGATGGTCCCCGTGGCGAGCGCCTTCACCGGCCTCTTCCTCGACCGGATCGCCGAGGCGGTGGAGCGCGCGCACTACCCCGCCGTCGGCCCCGCCCGATCGCAGCCATGGGGCGAGGCGATCTCCGAGACGGCGGGCTTCCTCGCGCTCGTGATCGGAGTGAACCTCGTGGCGCTGGTGGCCTACCTCGTCCTCGCGCCCTTCGCGCTGCTGATCTTCTGGGCGGTGAACGGCTTCCTGCTGGGCCGGGAGTACGCGCAGCTCGCGGCGGCGCGGCACCTCCCCCGCGCGGAGGCCAAGGCCTACCGCCGCCGCCACCGCGCGCAGGTCTGGGCGTTGGGCATCCTCATGGCGATCCCGCTCTCGGTGCCCGTCCTAAACCTGCTCGTCCCGGTGGTCGGCGCGGCCGCCTTCACCCACCAGTTCCACCGCCTCAGCCGGCGGGCGCGTCCGGGTTGAGGCGCGGCAAGTTGTCGATCCCGATCAGCCCCGACAGGATCAGCCACACGAGCAGCCCCCAGAGCGGCAGCGCGATCAGCGTCGCGATCAGCAGCCGCCGCTTCAGCCCCACCGTCTCGGGGGCGGAGGCCTGCGTGCCGTGGTCGCGGTAGCCGAGGTCGCCCTGCGTCGTCACCTTCACCTGCAGCATGATGAGCATCACCATCGCCCAGATCATGGCGAACAGGACGAAGGCCGAGAACACGCCCATCAGACCTCCTCCAACTCGACGAGCACGCCCGTGAAGTCCTTCGGATGCAGGAACAGCACGGGCTTGCCGTGCGCGCCGATCTTCGGCTCCCCGTCGCCCAGCACGCGCGCACCCGTCTCCACCAGCCGGTCGCGGGCGGCGCGGATGTCGTCCACCTCGTAGCAGACGTGGTGCATCCCGCCCGCCGGGTTCTTGGCGAGGAAGCCGGCGATGGGGCTGTCCGCGCCCAGGGGGTGCAGGAACTCGATCTTCGTGTTGGGCAGGTCCACGAACACCACCGTCACGCCATGATCGGGCTGGTCCACCGCCGGGCCGACCGATGCGCCCAGCGCGTCGCGGTACTGCGCCGCCGCCGCCTCCAGGTCGGGCACGGCGATGGCCACGTGGTTCAGTCGTCCGATCATGGGCGCGTCCTCCTGGGCCCCGAGTATGCGGCCCCCGCGCGGGGGGCAACGGTGGGGGCGTTAACGCCCCGTTAGGGGCGCGGGGGCATAGAGTCGCGGCGAAGGAGACCCTCATGGACGACCTCGCCGCCGCGATGATGGCCCGCGCCCGCCCCACCCGGGACCGCCCCCTCGCCGGGCTGACGATCCTCTTGGTCGAGGACAGCCGCTTCGCCTCCGAGGCGATGCGCCTCCTCTGCCTTCGCTCGGGCGCGCGGCTGCGCCGGGCCGACACGGTCGCCGCCGCGCGCCGCCACCTCGCCGCCTACGCGCCCGACGTGGCCATCGTGGACCTCGGGCTGCCGGACGGGTCGGGGGCGGACCTCATCGCGGATCTCGCCGCCGCGCCGCCGCTGGTCGTGCTGGGCCTCTCGGGCGGCGACCCGGAGGAGAGCAAGGGCGTCGCCGCGCAGGCCGGCGCGCACGGCTTCCTCGCCAAGCCGGTCGCGGGCCTCGCCGCGTTCCAAGCGACGGTGCTGCGCCACCTGCCCGACGACCGCCGCCCGCTGGGCCTGTCGCTGGTGACGCAGGACCGGGTCGAGCCGGACCGCCTCGCCTTAGCCGAGGACATGGACCGCGCGGCCGCGCTGCTCGACAGCGACCCGGCCTTCGCCGCCGCCTTCGTCGCGGGGCTCGCCCGCGCGGACGAGGACACCGATCTGCTCGCCGCCGCCCTGCGCGCCGCCGCCGAGGACGGGCCGGAGGACCTGCGCGGCGCCGTCGAGGCGCGGCGGGCGGGCGGGGGCCTTTAGCCCGTCATCTCCGACAGCGACCGCCGCTGCCGCCCGTCCGCGTCGAAGTTGGCGTCGTCGAGCCACGCCCGGTGCGCCGCGCGCAGGCGCGGCCACTCGGCGTCGAGGATCGAGAACCACGCGCTGTCGCGGTTGCGGCCCTTGATCACCATGTGCTGCCGGAAGGTCCCCTCGTAGCCGAAGCCCAGCCGCGCCGCCGCCCGCCGCGACCCCGCGTTCCGCGCGTTGCACTTCCACTCCACCCGCCGGAATCCGGCGGCGAAGGGCGCATCGATCATCAGGTGCAGGGCCTCCGTCGCCGCGCGCGTCCGCCGCAGCCGCGGCGACAGCGCGATGTGCCCGATCTCCACCACCCCGTTGGGCCGGTCGATCCGGAGCCACGACGCCACCCCGGCCGGGCCGTCCCCGTCGACCAGCGCGACGAAGAGCGGGTCCGCCGAGACTACCTTCTCCGCCACCCAGTCCGCGTAGCCCGCCGCATCGAACGGCCCGTAGGGCATGTAGTCCCACGTCCCGTCGTCTCCGGCGAAGGCGTCGTGCAGGGCGGCGGCGTGGTCGGCGGCGAGCGGCGCGACGGCCACATGCGCGCCCACCATGCGGGCGGGCGTCCAGCCGAGGGGCGGGGTCCAATCGGCGAGGTCCATGCCCCGGCTTTAGCCCCCGCGCGGATCAGCGCAAGTCGGGCGCGGTGATCGACCCGCGGATCAGGCTGTCCGTGTCGTCCGCGTCCGCCGACACGCCCAGCCCCACCAGCACCCCCGGCGCCGTCCCGAAGGCGCGCGCGTGATCGGCGGCGAGGTCCACCTGCTCCACGTGCTGCCCGGTCCCGGCGGGGCGCAGGACCACGGTCCGCATCCCCTGCAGGTAGGGCGACGCCTGGATGGTGCCGCGCCCCGACTGCCCGCCCCAGACGTAGACGAGGATGCGCGTGTCCGGGTCGCGCAGGAGGCGCCGCGCGTTGGACGGGTCCGCGCGCGCCGCCGCCTCGGGCGTGGTGAAGGCGAAGTAGAGCGCGAGGTTGCGGTCGTCCCCGCCCTTGCGCCGCAGGTCCGTGGCGGGGACCGAGTCGGACACGGCCCATCCCCAAGAGGCCCGCGTCGCGCCGCGCAGTGCGTCGGGCACGGCCTTCCAGAGGAGGGAGACCGTCCCGTCCGACGTGACGCCCAGCGTGCCGCCGCCCTGCCGGTAGTCGTTCGACGAGAGGCGGAGGAACCCCTGCTCGCGCCACGAGCCGTCGAAGGCGACGGGCGTGGCGGCGGCGGGGAGCGCGAGGAGCGCGGCGAGCAGGGCGGGGCCGAGGGCGAGCGGTCGTGTCATGGCGCAAGACCTGCGCCGGGCGGGACGCGCTGGCCAGTCACGTCGCCGCGACGGGCCCGTGATCCGCGCCCGGCGCGGTCTTCATTTCCTGTGGAAAGCCGGAGAAAGGGTTGGACAGGTCCGGTCGACCGCTCCACCATATCTCGTAGGGGCGGACGCGGCGGCCCCATAGCGGTCGCTTCCTCCCCCAGACCTATGGGCGATGTCCCCGGCATCACCCCAAGCAGCGAGGCGGGCCATGTACCACGAGCGCGAGCAGTTCTCCGAGACCGGCGACCTCCATCCGATCGACCTCGTCGAGACGGTGGCCGAAGGGCACGACTGGGCCTTCGAGCGCGTCGACGACGACCAGATCGCGATGACGGTCGAGGGGCGCTGGCGCTCCTACGCCGTCACCCTCGCATGGTCCGACGCCGACGAGACGCTGCGCCTGATCTGCTGCTTCGAGATGGACCCGCCCGCCGAGTCGCATCCCCGCCTGTGGGAGCTGCTGAACCTCGTGAACGACCAGTGCTGGGCGGGCGGCTTCACCTTCTGGGCCGACGAGTCGCTGATGGTCTACCGCTACGGCCTCGTGCTGGCGGGTGGCGCCGGGGCGGAGGTCGGCCAGATCAACCAGATGGTCGCCGAGGCCGTGCTGGCGGGCGAGCGGTTCTATCCGGCGTTCCAGCTTTGCTGCTGGGGCGACCGGCCCGCGAAGGACGCGATTCAGATCGCCATCGCCGAGGCCTACGGCCATGCCTGACATCGGGGCGGTGGCCGAGCGCGGCCTCGTCCTGCTCGGCTGCGGCAAGATGGGCTCGGCGATGCTGGCCGGGTGGCTCGACGGCGGGCTGCCCGCCTCGGCCGTCCACGTGCTGGACCCGGCCCCGTCGGAATGGCTGCGCGGCACGGGCGTCGCGCTGAACGGCGCGCTGCCGCCCGCCCCCGCCGTCACGCTGATCGCGGTCAAGCCGCAGATGATGGGCGAGGCGCTGTCCGCGCTGCGCGGCCTGTCGGACACGCTCTTCGTCACGGTCGCCGCCGGCACGCCCATCGCGGCCTACGAGGCGGCCTTGGGCGACATCCGCCTCGTGCGCGCGATGCCCAACACCCCCGCCGCCGTGGGGCACGGGATCACCGCGATCGTCGGCAACGGGGCGGCGACGGCGGCGGATCTCGACCTCGCCGAGGGGCTGCTCTCCGCCGTGGGCGATGTCGTGCGGCTGGACCGCGAGGACCAGATGGACGCCGTGACCGGCCTCTCCGGCTCCGGCCCCGCCTACGTCTTCCACATGGTCGAGGCGATGGCCGCGGCGGGCGAGGCGCGCGGCCTCGCCCCCGCCCTCGCCATGCGGCTGGCCCGCGCGACGGTCGCGGGCGCGGGCGCGCTGCTCGACGGGTTGGAGGAGAGCGCGGAGCGCTTGCGGGTGAACGTGACGTCGCCGAACGGCACGACGCAGGCCGGGCTGGAGGTGCTGATGCCCGAGTTGACGGGGCTGATGACGCGCACGGTCGATGCTGCGGCGCGGCGAAGCGAAGAGCTGCGCGGATGATTTCCTTCGACGACTTCCTGAAGGTCGACATCCGCGTGGGCCGGGTGACGCGCGCCGAGCCGTTCCCCGAGGCGCGCCGCCCCGCGATCAAGATGTGGATCGACTTCGGCGAGCTCGGCGAGCGGAAGACCTCGGCGCAGGTGACGAAGCACTACACGCCGGAGGGGCTGATAGGGAGCCACGTGGTAGCCGTCGTGAACTTCCCGCCCCGCCAGATCGGGCCGTTCATGTCCGAGGTGCTCGTGCTGGGCGTCCCGGACGCCGACGGCGAGGTGGTGCTGCTCGCGCCGGACCACGACGTGCCCTTGGGCGGGAGGATGCATTGAAGCTCCACATCTCACGCGCGCTCCCGGACAGCGTCATGGAGGCGGCGCGGGCCCGCTTCGACGTCACCGTGCGCGACACGACGCAGCCCATGTCGCCCGAGGAGGTGCGCGACGCGCTCGCCACCCACGACGTGCTGCTGCCGACCTTGGGCGACCCGCTGGGGGCCGACGCCTACGGGGGGAAGATCCGGGCCAAGGGGCTGGCGAACTTCGGCGTGGGCTACAACCACATCGACGTGGATGCGGCGCGGGCGGCCGGGCTGGTCGTGACGAACACGCCGGGCGCCGTCACGGACGCCACCGCCGACATCGCGATGACGCTGATGCTGATGACCGCCCGTCGGGCGGGCGAGGGCGAGCGCATGGTCCGCGCGGGCGAGTGGCGCGGCTGGCACCCAGTGCAGATGCTGGGCCTGCACGTCAGCGGCAAGACGGTGGGCATCGTCGGCATGGGCCGCATCGGGCAGGCCATCGCGCGGCGCTGCGCGGGCGGCTTCGGGATGGACGTGGTCTACTGGAACCGCTCGGAGAAGGCCGTGGAGGGGGCGCGCCAGCTGGGCTCCGTCGCCGAGGTCTGCGCAGCGGCGGACGTGGTCGTCATGGCCGTGGCCGCCTCGCCCGAGACCCGTCACCTGATGGACGCGGCGGCGCTCGCCGCGATGCGTCCCCACGCCATCCTCGTGAACATCGCCCGCGGCGACGTGGTGGACGAGGCCGCGCTGATCGACGCGCTGTCGAAGGGCGCCATCGGCGGCGCGGGGCTGGACGTCTATGAGCGGGAGCCGCACGTCCCCGACGCGCTGATCGCGATGGAGAACGTCACCCTCCTGCCGCATCTCGGCACCGCCGCCTTGGAGGTGCGCGAGGAGATGGGGCACATGGCGCTCGACAACGCCGTCGCCATCGCCGAGGGGCGCGATCCCCCGAACCCGGTGTGACCGCCGCGCGGATCGACACCCCGCTCGGCCCGCTCTGGCTGCGCGGCACCGACGCCGCGATCACCCATGCATGGCTCCCCGGCGACCGCGCCGTCGACTGGGGCGACGAGCCCGGTGCCCTGCCCGAGGCCCGCGCCCAGGTCGCCGCCTACTTCGACGGGACGCGCGACGCCTTCGACCTGCCGCTGGCGCCGGAGGGCAGCCCCTTCCAGCGCCGGGTCTGGGACGCGCTGCGCGCCATCCCGAAGGGCGAGACGCGCTCCTACGGCGACGTGGCCCGCGGCCTCGGCGACCCCGGCGCGGCCCGCGCGGTGGGCGCCGCAAACGGCGCCAACCCGATCCCGCTCCTGATCCCTTGCCACCGCGTCGTCGCCGCCGATGGCGGTCTGGGCGGGTTCAGCGGCAGCCTCGCCACCAAGGAGGCGCTGCTCCGCCACGAGGGCACATGGCCGCGGCAGGGTAGGCTCATATGATGGGGTGGAACCCCATCCTACCAACGGGATCGTAGGATGGGGTTCTACCCCATCGGGCGTCAGATCCCGTCCACGCAGACATACTTGGTCTCGAGATAATCCTCCAACCCCTGCGACCCGCCCTCCTTGCCGAGGCCCGACTCCTTCACCCCCCCGAACGGCGCCTCCACGGTGGTGATCAGCCCCGAGTTGATCCCGATCATCCCGTAGGCCAGCCCCTCGTTCAGCCGGAACGCCCGCCCGAGGTCCTTCGTGTAGGCGTAGCAGGCCAGTCCGTAGACGGTGGCGTTCGCCATCTCGATGGCCTCGGCTTCGGTCTCGAAGCGGAACACGGGCGCCAGCGGGCCGAAGATCTCCTCGGTGGCGAAGTCCATCGCCTGCGTGGCGCCCGTGACGACGGTCGGCTCGAAGAAGGTGCCGCCCTTCGCGTGCCGCCCGCCGCCGGTCACGACCTCGGCCCCCTTGGCCTTGGCGTCCGCCACGAAGGCCTCGACCTTCTCCACCGCGTCCGCGTCGATCATCGGCCCCTGCGTCACGCCGTCCTCGCGCCCGTCGCCGACCTTCAGCGCCTCCACGGCGGCCTTCAGCTTGGCCACGAAGGCGTCGTGAATGCCCGCCTGCACGTAGATGCGGTTGGCACAGACGCAGGTCTGGCCCGAGTTGCGGAACTTGGAGACCATCGCCCCGTCGACCGCCGCGTCCAGGTCGGCGTCGTCGAACACGAGGAACGGGGCGTTCCCGCCCAGCTCCATCGACACCTTCTTCACCGTGTCGGCCGACTGACGGATGAGCTCCTTACCCACCTCGGTCGAGCCGGTGAACGTGATCTTCCGCACTCGCGGGTCGGCCATCAGCGCGCCCGCGATCTCGCGCGCGGAGCCGGTGACGACGTTCACCACGCCCTTCGGATAGCCCACCTCCTCGCAAAGCGCGCCCCACGCGATCCCGCTGTAGGGCGTGGCAGTCGCGGGCTTGGCCACCACCGTGCAGCCCACGGCCAGCGCGGGCGCGATCTTGCGGGCGAGCATGGAGGACGGGAAGTTCCACGGGGTGATCATGCCGACCACGCCCACCGCATGCTTGGTCACGAGGATGCGGCGCCCGTTCACGCCGGCGGGCACGATCTCGCCCTTGGCGCGGCGCGCCTCCTCGGCGAACCAGCGGACGTATTGCGCGCCGATGGCGATCTCGCCCATCGCCTCGGCCAAGGGCTTGCCCATCTCGACGGTCAGCAGCTCGGCCAAGGCCTTCTGGTTGTCCATCAGAGCGTCGTGCAGCTTCCACAGCAGGCCGCAGCGCTCCATCAGGGGCATGTCGCGGAATGCGGGGAAGGCGGCGGCGGCGGCGGCGATGGCGCGCTCGGTCTCGGCCGTGCCGGCGGCGGGCACCGTGCCGATCACCTCGCCCGTGGCCTTGTTGGTGACGTCGATGGTGTCGCCCGAATCCGCGCCGACCCAGTCGCCGCCGATCAGGTTGGCCTCGCGCATCCAAGAGCGGGTGGCGTCGAGCATGGGCTATCCTTTCGAGAAGGCGAAGGTGGTTGTCTGACGATACGTCCCGCCGGGGCGCAGCGCCACCGAGGGGAAGCCAGGGTTGTTCGGCGCGTCGGGCCAGCCCTGCGGCTCCAGCGCGGCGCCCGCGCGGGCGCGGTAGGTGCGGCCGTCGAGGCCGGGCACGGGCGTCGCGAGCTTGGCGCCGTCGTAGACCTGCAGGCCGGGCTCGGTGGTGGCGATGGTCATGGCGATGCCGGACCGTTCGGAGTGGAGCATGGCGACATCGCGCAGCGGCCCCTGCCCGTCGGACAGGCAGAGGTTGTGGTCCAAGAGCGGCAGGTCGTCGTCCCGCCCCCCGAACCGGCGCCCGTCGCGGAAGTCGAACCGCGTCCCCGCCACCGGGGCGACACGCGTGGGAATCAGGTCGTCGTCCACCGGCAGGTAGCGGTCGGCATCAACGGTCAGGACGTGGTGGCGCAGGTCCTCCGTCCCGTCGAGGTTCCAGTAGCTGTGATGGGCGAGGTTGCAGACCGTCGGCGCGTCGCAGGTGGCCTCGTAGTCGATGCGGAGCGTGGACCCCTCCACCGCGAAGCGCGCGGTCGCCCGCAGCGCGCCGGGGAAGCCCATCTCGCCATCCGCGAGGTCGATCCCGAAGGTCACGGCGTCGGGGACGGTCTCGACCACGTCCCACACCCGCTTGCCCATCCCGCGCGAGCCGCCATGCAGCGTATGCCGGTCCCGGAAGTTGGGGTCGGTGCGGTGCTCCGCCCCATCGAGGACGAAGCGCGCCCCGCCGATCCGGTTCGCCACCCGCCCGGCGGTCGCGCCCATGTAGTTGGAATGCTCCGGGTAGTGCGCATCGTCGGCGAGGCCGAGGACCAGCGGCGCCTCGTGCCCCGCCAGCCGCAGGTCCCGCAGGATGGCCCCCATCGGCAGGAGGCGCGCGGTCAGCGCGGAGGACGCGATCTCGATCACAGGCCCAGATGCTCCGCCACGCGCCGCGCGGTCATCTCGGAGACCCGCGCGTTCGCCTCCTGCGTCACGCCGCCGATATGCGGCGTCAGGATCAGGTTCGACACGCCCGCGAAGGGGTGGTCAGGGCCCAGCGGCTCCGTCTCGAACGTGTCCAGCGCCGCGCCCCCGAGTTGCCCCGAGCGCAGCGCGGCGCAGACGGCGGCCTCGTCCACCACGCCGCCGCGCGCCGCGTTCACCAGCACCGCGCCGGGCTTCATCGCGGCCAGCGCGTCCGCGTCGATCAGATGCCGGGTCTCGTCGGTCAGGGGCACGTGCAGCGACACGACATCCGCCTGCGCCAGCACCTCGGCCGCCGTGGCCTCCCGCGCGCCTTCGAAGTCGCGCGCGTAGGGATCGGCAGCCACCACCTCCATCCCCCACGCGCGGGCCAGCCGCGCCGCCTCCCGCGCGATGCCGCCATAGCCGATCAGCCCCAGCACCGCGCCCGCCATCTCGCGCCCCTGCCCGGCGAGGCCGCGCGGCCAGCCGCCCGCCTCCATCGCGCCCCGCATCAGGTACGCGCCCCGGCGCAGCACGGCCGCCGTCGTGACCACGTACTCCGCGACCGACAACGTGTTGGCCCCCACGGCGGGGAACACCTCGATACCGCGCGAGGCGCAGCCGTCCATGTCGATGTTGTCGAGGCCCACGCCAAGCCGCCCGACGCAGGAGAACCCGGTCTCCAAGAGCGGCCCCCGCACCTGCGTCCGGTTCCGCACGATCAGGGCCCGCGCCCCCGCCGCCAGCCGCGACAGGTCGTCGGGACGATCCGGAAGGTCCGGCTCGTACACCACCTCCGCCCGCCCGCGCAGCCACTCCACCCACGCCTCGTCCATGAACTCGGTGATCAGGATCACGGGCGCCCCCTTCGATGTTCCGGAAATACTCCGGGGTCCGGGGCGGAGCCCCGGCGGATCGGTCGCCGAAGGCGGCCGATCCCGATCAAGGCCGCCGTCCGCGCAGGTCCACGGGCATCCCCGAGCGCGCCGATTCCTCCGCCGCCTCGCCCACGAGCACGGACCAGTAGCCGTCCTCCAGCGTCACCTCCGGCACCCCCTTGCCCCGCCGCACGAGGTCGAGGAACCGGCGGTGCTGGTAGAAGGTCGAGCCGTGGTGGTCGCCCGCGCGCAGCAGCTCGGCGGGCACCGGCACCTCCTCCACGATCTCGCGGCGGAAGGCGCGGACGGAGGTGACGAACTGCGCCTGCGGATGCGCCCCCTCGGGGGCGAAGCGGAGCGGGCCGGGGATGCGCGCCTCCAGCCGGGCCACCTCGCCGGTGACGGTCACCGTCTCCTGCCAGTGGGAGCCCTCCGCGAACATGCACAGGTCCAGCATCCCCCGCGCCCCGTTCTCGAAGTCCACGACCACGAAGGCGTTGTCCACGATGTCGGGCCGGTGGCCGTAGTAGCGCTCATCGGCGTGGTTCACGTCCACGCCCGCCGAGGCGTAGACCCGCACCGGATCAGCGCGCAGCAGCAGGCGCATCAGGTCCCAGAAGTGGCAGCACTTCTCGACCAGCGTGCCGCCGGTCCGCGCGTTGAAACGGTTCCAGTCGCCGACCTTCGGCAGGAACGGGAAGCGGTGCTCGCGGATGGCGCACATCCGCGGCGTGCCCGCCGCCCCCTGCTCCAGCGCGCCGAGCAGGCGCTGGATCGGCGGCATGTAGCGATACTCCATCGCCACCCAGATGGGCGCGCGGCGGCCCTTGGACTGGTTCAGCAGGTCGCGGCAGGCCGCCGTGGTCGTCGCCAGCGGCTTCTCCACGAGGATGGGCTTCTCGGTCGCCATGAGCTGCTGGACCAGCCCGGCGTGGAGGTCGTTGGGCGCGGCCACGAGGAACACGTCCACCTCGCCCCGCGCGATCAGGTCCTCGGCGGTGAGGTAGCCCTTGGCCGACGTCGCGGTGGCGAGGGAGAGCTGGCGCATCCCCTCGTCCGGGTCGGCCACGGCGGTGACGGCGGCGTCGCCGAGCAGCGCGATGTTTCGGATGTGCTCCTGCCCCATCATCCCGCCGCCGATCAGCCCGTACCGGATCATGCCGTCATCTCCAGGACCGGCACGCCGAGGCCCGCCGCCACCCCCCGCAGCGCCGCGGCGTGGTCGCCGTAGGCCAGCGCCATGTGGTGCTCCAGCCGCGCGTCGATCAGCGTCCGGAGGAAGGCCGCCCCCCCGCCGTCGGGGCGGATCGTGCCGGACGTCCCGGTGAACGCCATCGGCGCGTCCACCACCTCGCCCGTCGCCAGCGCGACATGCGGCGCGCCATTCGCTTGGCTCACCCGGAACAGCGTCACGCGCCCGGGCCTGAGGGCGAACTGATAGAGCAGCGCCTGCCGCCGGTTCGTGTGCACCGTCGCCTCCGGCGTCCCCGCCGCCATGCTTGCGGGGGCCTGCCCGCAATGCCACGCCACCACCGTGTCGTCGTCCGCGTCCACGAGGTCCGCGAGGAACACCGGCGCGTCGGCCACGTCCTGCAGGATCGACTGGGTCAGCGCGCCGTAGACGTCCGCCTCGCAGGCGCAGGGCACCCGCGCCTCGCCCAGCATCGAGACCGGCCCGCAGACGGCGCCGCCATACTCGGTGAACGTCTCCGGCCAGCACCGGATCGCCATCGCGTCGAACCGCCGCTCCGCGCGCAGACCGTCCAGCGCGGCGGCCAGCCGGGTCGAGCGGTCCATCTCCCCCGCGTCCAACTCGCCGGCGCCCACCAGCCCGGCGGCCTTCGCCGCGTAGGGAGCGACGGCCTCCTCGGGCACGGCGCGCGCCCGGTCGAACAGGTCGGGCAGCGGGATCTCCTCCACCTCCGCCCCGGCCAGCGCCTTCAGGGCGCCGGCATCGTAGCGGCAGGTGTCGAACCCGTCCGGATGCGCCCCGATCCGCCCGATCCGCAGCGCGCGGACCGGGCGCGGCGCGGCGTCGGCCTCCGCGAGCGGGGGCCGGTCCGCCAGCGGCCCCGTCGTCAGCGCGTCGAGATCGGCCGCCTCGCCGTAGGCCCACGCGAAGTCGCGCCCAGCGAGCCCCAGCGCATGGGACAGGAGGTTCAGCCCGCACATGGCGTTCAGCCGCAGCCGCCCGCCCGCCCGCGGCTCCCGCGCGGCCCAGACGGCCACGCGCCCGTCGAACCCGCAGGCGGCGGCGGTGGCGAAGCCCGCGTCCGTGAAGGTCACCTGGAGGATCAGCAGCACGTCCGCCGACGCATCCAGCGCCCCGTCCTCCGCCCCCATCAGGAGCGCGTCCGACCCCGTCACCCGGTGCCCCCCGGCCTCGGCCCACGCGTCCAGCCGCGCCCGCATCGCGGCGAGCGCCTCCTCCGCATAGGGGACGTCGAAGGTCGGCCGCGCAAGCGGCAGGACGTGGATGTGCATGGATCGCCTCCCGCCCGCCACGATGGCGGAACCGGAGGCGGGCGCAAGGGGCCTACTCGGCGACGGTGATCGTGATCCGCTCGCTCGTCACCGGCTCGGCATGGGCCACGTGGCCCGCGTCGCCCAGCACCAGCTGCAGCGTGTGCTCGCCCGGGGGCAGGTCCAGCGTCACCTCGGTCTGGCCGCCCCCGAAATGCCGGTGGTTGTCGTCGTTGAGGATGGCGAAGTCGGCCTCGTCCGCCTCCCCCTCGCCGAAGGCCGGGCGGTCGATCAGCAGGTGGTGGTGGCCGGTGTTCTCGATCTCGGCGCCGGCCGGGGCCACGCCCATGCCGCGCAGGCCGAAGTTGATGGTGACCGGGCTCCGGACGGTCGCGCCGTCCTCCAGCCCGACGAAGTAGACCGCGGTCCCCTCGGCGGCGGCGGTGCGGTGGCCATCGGCGGCGGCGGGGGTCGCGAGCGCGAGGGTCGCGGCGAGCAAGGCATAGCGGATCATGTGGCAGTCCTCCCTAGGGGAGCAGGCTAGGTCACGCCCCCGGCCCGGCAATCCGTCCGCCGGTCAAGACATCGCGAGCCGGCGGCATCCGTCCGCGGGTCAGTAGGTCGTGCGCGCCGCCCGCCGCTCCTCCGCCTCCAGATGCGGCACCGTGTTGAAGCCCGACAGCATCGCGGCGTCGCCGCGCACCTCGAAGCGGTGCACGGAGGTGTTGAGGATCGGAACCAGCACGTGCGCCATCCGCGCGGGGTCGAGGCCCAGCACCCGGCGCAGCGCCATCCCGATCACGCCGCCCGACGTCACCACCAGCACCCGCCGCCCCTCGGTCGCGGCCTCGGCCAAGGCCGTGCCCACGCGCCCCTCGAAGGAGGTCCAGTCCTCGCGGCCCCGGATCTCGGCGGCGTGCCACGCCTCCATCACCTCGACCACGTGGCCCGCGAACTCGCCCGGCCCGGGGAACGGCACGCCCTTTGCCTCGGCCAGCGCGTGGCCGAGGTCGAAGTAGTCCAGCTCGTCCCACCGCGGGTCGACCTCGGCCTCCACCCCCATCCCCGCCGCCGTCTCGGCGTGGCGGCGGAGCGAGCCGCGGTGGACCGCGTCGAACGGCCCCTCGTTCGCCCGCAGCCAGTCGCCCAGCCATTCCGCCTGCCGATGGCCTAGTTCGGACAGCCGGTCGTACTCCGCCTCCGAGGTGGCGGAGGAATTGGCCTGCCCATGGCGCACGAGGACGATCTCTCCCATGCGCGCCTCTTCCCCGCACGCGCGCGGGATGACAAGGCGGAGCGATGGACCTCCGCATCCTCTTCGTCCTCCTGACCATCACCATCGAGGCGATGGGCATCGGCCTGATCCTCCCGGTCATGCCCGCGCTCCTGGAGGAGGTGCGGGGCACCGACCTGTCCGGCGCGGCCCTCTGGGGCGGGGTGCTGGCCTCGTCCTACGCGGTGATGCAGTTCCTCTTCGCGCCCGCCGTCGGCAACCTGTCGGACCGCTTCGGGCGCCGCCCGGTGCTGCTCGGCTCGCTCCTCGTGATCGCGGTCGACCACGTGATCCTCGCTTTGGCCTCGACCTTCTGGCTGCTGCTCGTGGGCCGCATCGTGGCGGGCATCGCCGCCGCGACCATGTCCACGGCCACCGCGCTCATGGCCGACATCTCCAAGCCCGAGGAGAAGGCCCAGAACTTCGGCCTCGTCTCGGCGGCCTTCGGCATCGGCTTCGTGCTCGGCCCCGCCATCGGGGGCCTGCTCGCCGATCTCGGCACCCGCGCGCCGTTCTGGGCGGCGGCGATCCTCGCCTCGCTCAACCTCGCCTTCGGCCTCTTCGTGCTGCCCGAGACGCTGCGCCGCGCCCGCCCGCTCGAATGGCGCCGCGTGAACCCGTTCGGGGCGTTCCGCGCGATCGGGGCGCTGCCGGGCCTCGGCCTCCTGATGGCGGTGTGGTTCTTCTACCAGGTGGCGAACTGGGTCTACCCGGCGGTCTGGGCCTACTTCACCCAAGCCGCCTTCGGGTGGGACGCGTTCATGGTGGGCGCCTCGCTCGCGGTCTACGGCGTGTCGATGGTCGTGGTGCAGGGCGGGCTCATCCGCCTCGTGATCCCCCGGCTGGGCGAGCGCCGAACGCTCGCCATCGGGATGCCCTACAACGCGGCCATCCTCGCCGCCGTGGTCGCCGTCGCCGCCACCGGGAACGGCTGGCTCATGCTCGCCCTCACGCCGCTCTCCGCGCTCGGCGCCCTCGTCGCCCCGGCCCTCCAAGGCATCGCCTCGCGCATCGCCGACGACGACCAGCAGGGCGAGCTGCAAGGCGTGCTGGCCTCCATCACCGCCGTCGCCGCCGCCATCTCGCCCCTGATCATGACGCAGGCCTTCGGCTGGGCCACCACCGGCGGGCGCGACTTCGCGGGCGCCCCCTTCGTCGTGGCGACGGCGCTGATGGCGGTCGCGTGGGCCCTGCTCGCCCGCGAGGCTAGAGCGCGGCCCACAGCCCCGAGAGCCCCGACGCCGCGATGACCCCGTAGGCCACGCCCCGCCACAGCCGCTCCCGGCCCGGGTCGAACAGCCGCCCCCCGACCCACGCCGCGCCCCCGTAGGGCAGCACCAGCGCGAGGCCGAGCAGCACCGCCTCCAAGGTCAGCATCCCGCGCGCGCCCAGCGCCAGCATCATCAGCACGTCGATCCCCACGAGGTAGAGCAGCACGTTCGCCCGCGTCACCGCCGCCGCCTGCATCGAGGCCACCTGCGCGAGGATCACCGGCGGCCCCGCCAGCCCCGTCAGCCCCCCGAGGAAGCCCCCCAAGCCGCCGGACCCGGCGAGGATCGGCGCGGTGAGCGTCCCGCGATACCGCCACCCGGACGCCAGCAGCGCCGCCAATCCTAACGCCACCGCCGACACCACGAGGAGGAACGGACGCTCCGGCAGCCGCCCGAGCAGCGCCAGCCCGGCCCATACGGTGACCGCGGCGGCCCCCAAGGTGACGCCCACGTCCCGCAGCCGCCCGTCCCGCAGCGCCCGCGGCACCAAGGGCAGCGGTCCGAGCAGGTCCATCGCCGTCAGCGTCACCACCACCCAGACCGGCGGCAGCACCTGCGCCGCCAAGGGCACGTAGACCAGCGCCGTCCCGAACCCCGAGAAGCCGCGCACCAGCCCCGCCACCACCGCGGCGCAGGCGAGCCAGGTCAGGTCCGGGACGGGGAGCGGCAGCCAGTCCATGCGCCTGCCTGCGCCGCGCGCGCCGACCGCGCAACCCGCGCCCTTCGATGGTCCGGAAATACTCCGGGGGTCCGGGGGCGGCGCCCCCGGCGGCCCGCCGTCAGGCGTCCACGTCCGCGAACTGCGTGCCCGCGTCGGGGCTCTTGGGGTCGCGGTCCACGCCCAGCATCAGAACCACGTTCTTCGCCACGTAGACCGACGAGTAGGTGCCCACGATCACGCCCCAGAAGATGGCGAAGACGAAGCCCCGGATCACGTCGCCCCCCAGCACGAGCAGCGCGATCAGCGCCAGCAGCGTCGTCCCGGAGGTCATCAGCGTCCGCGCCAGCGTCTCGTTGACGGACCGGT
This sequence comes from Jannaschia sp. Os4, assembly GCF_016820245.1. GTDB lineage: Bacteria > Pseudomonadota > Alphaproteobacteria > Rhodobacterales > Rhodobacteraceae > Jannaschia. The sequence goes on from NZ_JAFCAR010000001.1 coordinate 302,951, forward strand.
TCATCACCTCGATCAGCGGCGTCTTCTTGAACTTGATCAGGTTCTCCCGCAGCCGGTCGAAGATCACCACCGTGTCGTTGATCGAGTAGCCCAGCACCGTCAGCAGCGCCGCGATGGTGGCGAGGTCGAAGCGGATCTGCAGCAGGCTGAAGATGCCGATCGTCAGGATCACGTCGTGCACGAGGGCCGCCACCGCGCCCACCGCGAACTGCCACTCGAAGCGCAGCCAGATGTAGACCAGCATCGCCGCGATGGCCGCCCCCAGCGCGACCAGCGCCGTGGTGACCAACTCGCCCGACACCTTCGGCCCGACCGACTCCACGCTCGGGAAGGTGATCGACGGGTCCACGCCCTGCAGCGCCGCCTCGATGGACGCGACCGTGTCCGAGGTCACCGCCTCGGCCCCGTCCTGCGCCTGCACCCGGATCTGGGCGACGTTCTGGTCGGGCGCGAAGGTCGGGTCGAACACCTCCGAGATCACCACGTCGCCCAAGGCCAGCGGCTCCAGCGCCGCGCGGTAGGCGCCCACGTCCACGGCCGCCGCGCTCTCGGTGCGGATCGTCGTCCCCCCGAGGAAGTCGATCCCGAAGTTGAGCCCGACCGTCAGCCACAGCACCAGCGACGCGATCACCGCGACGATCGACGCCCCGAAGGTCGCGTTCCGGAAGCGGAAGAAGTCGAAGTTCGTCTCTTGGGGGACCAAGCGCAGGCGCATGTCAGACCTCGATCGTCTTGGGGCGGCGGCGCTCGAACCACATCACCACGAGCAGGCGGGTGACGAAGATCGCCGTGAAGGCCGAGGTAAGGATGCCGACCCCCAGCGTGATGGCGAAGCCCCGCACCGGGCCGGAGCCCAGCGCGAACAGGATCACCGCGATGATGAAGGTCGTCACGTTGGCGTCCACGATGGCCGACAGCGCCTTCTCGTAGCCCAGCTCGATGGCCCGCGCCGGGCCCTTCGCGGTACGCAGTTCCTCGCGGATGCGCTCGAAGACCAGCACGTTGGCGTCCACCGCCATGCCGATGGTCAGCACGATCCCCGCGATCCCCGGCAGGGTCAGCGTGCCGCCGATCAGCGATAGCAGCCCGAAGATCAGCGCCACGTTGAGGCCCAGCGCCACCGTCGCGAATGCCCCGAACAGGCCGTAGGACAGCACCATGAACACGACCACGGCGCCCATGGCGACCAGCGCGGCCACCTGCCCCGCGTCGATGCTGTCCTGCCCCAGTTCCGGCCCGATGGTCCGCTCCTCGAGGAAGGTCAGCTCGGCCGGCAGCGCGCCCGCCCGCAGCGTGATCCCGAGGACGTTGGCCTCCTCGACGGTGAAGTTGCCCGTGATCTGGCCCGACCCGCCGGTGATCGGCTCGTTGATGACGGGGTCGGTGACCACTTCGCCGTCGAGGACCACGGCGAAGGGCTGGCCCACGTTGGCACTCGTGAACGCCCCGAACAGCCGCGCGCCCGCCGGGTTGAACCGGAAGGTCACGGCGGGCCGCCCGTTCTGGTCGAAGGCCGACTGCGCGTCCGTCAGGTCGTCGCCGGTGACGACGGGCGTGCGCTCGAGGATGCGCAGCTCGCCCTGCCGCGACGGGTCCGCCACGGGCACCAGCAGCTGGTCCGCCGACACCCGCGCCTCCGGGTCGCCGGTCGAGCCGATCACCTCGTGGAAGGTCAGCCGCGCGGTCGAGCCGATCAGGTCCTTCAGCTCCTGCGCCGAGCCGATGCCCGGCACCTGCACGAGGATGCGGTCCGCGCCCTGCCGCTGGATCGTCGGCTCGCGGGTGCCCGCCTCGTCCACGCGGCGCCGGATCACCTCCAGCGACTGCTGCATGGTCTGCTCGTCCACGCGGGCGCGCTCGGCGTCCGACAGGGTGAGGGTGAGCAGGTCGCCCGCCCCCGAGACCTCGATGTCCGTCGAGCCCACGCCCGAGAGCGTCTGGATCGGCTGGGCGAGCCCGCGCACCGCCTCCACGGCGGCGGCCATGCCCTCCGGCTGGCTGATGCGGACCACCAGCGCGTCGCCCGCGCTCTCCTGCCGCCGGATCGTCCCCGCCTCGGCGCGCACCCCGCGCAGCGCGTCGCGCACCTCGGGCCAGTAGGCGTCCACGCGGGCGGCATACACGTCGGCGAGGTTCACCTCCGCCAGGAGATGCGCGCCCCCGCGCAGGTCGAGCCCGAGGTTGACCAGACCCGAGGGCAGGAAGCCGGGCCACAACCCCGCGTCCGCCGCGTCCTCGGGCGTCGTCACGCCCGCCTCGATCGCGGCCTCGGCGTCGTTGAACCGCTCGACCCGATCGTAGAACAGGTTCGGCACCGCGAGCAGGATCCCCGCGAGGCAGACGAGCGTGATCAGGACCCGCTTCCAGCCCTCGATCTGCAGCATGTCAGTCCGCCGCCGGCTCGGTCTTGGACAGCACCTGCCCGATGGTCGAGCGGACGACGCGCACCTTCACGCCCTCGGCCAGCTCCACCTCGACCTCGTTGTCGTCCTTCACCTTGACGACCTTGCCGATCAGCCCCCCGGCGGTGACCACCTGGTCCCCGCGCCGCAGCGCCTCGACCATCGCGCGGTGCTCCTTCACCTTCTTCTGCTGCGGGCGGATCAGCAGGAAGTACATGATCGCGAAGATCAGGATCAGCGGGATGAACGATCCGAACGCGCCGGCGGCCCCGGCGGCGTCTTGGGCGTAGGCGGGCGTGGCGAAGAGCATCGGTGTCCCCTTGTTGGTTTGGGGGCACATGGCCGCGCCCCGCCCGGGGCGCAAGGGTAGCGCGGCGGTTTGGCCGGGGGATGTGGCGGCGGCGCGGCCCGCCGCGCGTCGCTCCGCCCTTCCCCCCCACGCGCGCCTCCGGCATACGGCCCGCGCGACGCACCCGGAGGCCCCCCATGCACGACATCCGCACGATCCGCGACGATCCCGCCGCCTTCGACGCGGCCCTGTCCCGCCGAGGCCTGCCGCCCGAGGCGGATGCCCTCGTGGCCCTCGACGCCGCCCGCCGCGACGCCATCACCCGTGCCGAGGCCGCGCTGCAGGAGCGCAACGCCGCCTCCAAGCAGGTCGGCGCCGCCAAGGCGTCGGGCGACGAGGCCGAATTCGAGCGCCTGCGCGCGCTGGTCGCGGCCAAGAAGGACGAGATCGCGAGCCTGGAGGAGGAGGCCCGCGCCAAGGAGGCCGCCCTGCGCGACCGCCTGATGGAGCTGCCCAACACCCCCGACGCCGACGTTCCCGACGGCGCGGACGAGGCGGACAACGTCGAACTCCGCCGTTGGGGCACCCCGCGCGACCTCGACTTCACGCCGAAGGAGCACTTCGAGATCGAAGGCGTCCTCCCGGGCATGGACTTCGAGACCGCCGCCAAGCTGTCGGGCAGCCGCTTCGTGATGCTGCGCGGCGCCGTCGCCCGCCTCCACCGCGCGCTCGCGCAATGGATGCTCGACGTCCACACCACCGAGAACGGCCTGACCGAGCACACGAGCCCCGTGCTCGTCCGCGAGGACGCCATGTACGGCGTGGGCCAGCTGCCCAAGTTCACCGAGGACAGCTACCGCACCCGCGAGGGGATGTGGCTCATCCCCACCTCCGAGGTCACGCTCACCTACTCGGTCGCGAACGACACCTTGGCCGATGCCGACCTCCCCCGCCGCATGGCCGCCCACACGCTCTGCTTCCGCTCCGAGGCGGGCAGCGCGGGCCGCGACACGGCGGGCATGCTCCGCCAGCACCAGTTCGAGAAGGTCGAGATGGTCTCCGTCACCCATCCCGACCACTCCCGCGCCGAGCTGGAGCGCATGACCGCCTGCGCCGAGGGCATCCTGCAGCGCCTGAATCTCCCCTACCGCACGGTCGTGCTCTGCACCGGCGACATGGGCTTCGGCGCGCGCCGCACCCACGACATCGAGGTCTGGCTGCCGGGACAGGGCACCTACCGCGAGATCAGCTCCTGCTCCACCACCGGCGACTTCCAAGCCCGCCGCATGAACGCCCGCTTCAAGCCCGCGGACGGCGGCAAGCCGCGCTTCGTCCACACGCTCAACGGCTCCGGCCTCGCTGTGGGCCGCTGCCTCATCGCGGTCTTGGAGAACGGCCAGCAGGCGGACGGCTCCGTGACCTTGCCCGAGGTTCTCGCCCCCTACATGGCGGGCGCGCGCGCCATCACGGCGCAGGGCGCGCTGGCCTGAGGCCGCGTCCCTTGGCGGGGGTCAGGGGTGCGTCTACCTCTGGATACTCGTGACTCCGGGCAGGAGGACGCCATGACGGACCGGACGATGGAGATGGAGGAGGCGCATCGCATCCGCCCGCTCGAACTCGACCGGATCATCGCCGAGACGGGCAAGATCAACGCGGAGACGCTCAAGCTCGTCGCGGAGCAGCAGAAGCTCCGGTTCGAGGGCGCGAACCCGGACCGGGCGCGGCTGCTCGCGCCCTTCGCGGCAGCGGCCGCCGTGATCGACGCATCCGTGGCCGCCACCATCCTCATGCTCCGCTTGTTCGGCGCCCTCTGATCCTTGCGCGCCCCGGCCCGCTCGCCTATCTGACGCCCCGAGGGGTTGGTGCGGGCAGGCGCTCCGCCAACCTGGTCAGGGCCGGAAGGCAGCAGCCACAACGGAACCCGCTTGGGTCGTTGCTGACCCCTCACCAACGAAGCCCGCGCGCAGGCGCGGGCTTCGTCGTTCCAACCGGCGCAACCGGAGCGGCAGGGCATTCGCGCAGCGAATGTCCCGAGAGCGACGCCCCAGCGGCCCCCACCCTCGATCGACCGCCCCGCGCCCCTCGCGCGCGCCCGCCGCAGGGGCTCCGGCGCACCGCGATCACCCTCCCCTCCCCCCCGTCGATCTGCTAGGACGCCGCGAACCGCCGGCTGCCCGTCGCCGGAGCGGAGGAGCCCGCGCATGGCCGAGAAAGCCACCGTCTTCGTCACCAAGGCCAACGAGAACGCCCCCGCCTTCGCGATCCGGGCGGACACGGACGAGCAGGTGTTCATCCCGCACGCCACCGCCGAGGCGGCGGAGCTGGAGGTGGGTGACGAGCTGCTCTGCGTGATGAAGCCCAACGACCAGCCCGAGCGCGCGCCGTGGTTCGCGGTGGCCATCCGGCGCGTGGGGGAATGAGGGGCCTCCGTTGACCGGCGTGGGGGCGGCAAGCGTCTGGGTGACGAAAACGCCGCAGGACGGGAACTCGATCTACGGCTTCACCTGCGCGCAGTCCGAGGAGGACGAGAAAACCGGGGAGCTGAACTTCATCGCGCTGATCCGGGCTTCGCAGGCCGGCGAGGAGATTGCCGCCGACCGCTTCCCGGACGAGATGTGGATCCGCAAGTCTTCCAACGAGCGCAAGAAGCTCAGGCATATCTTCATGGCGAACGGGCTCTTCGCCGTCTCGGGGGCCTTCGCCGAGATCATGTCCCGCCACGACATGGGGCCGAACACGCTCCACCCCGTCCGCCTGCTGAAGAAGAACCGCCGCACCGCCTACGAGGGGGAGTACCTCCTCCTGAACCTCTGCGCCAAGAAGGAGGGCTTCGACCCCGAGCGGTCGCGGAACTTCCAAAGCAGCCGTCATCCGCTCGCCAAGGGTCGGATCAGCGGCATCTTCGGCCATGACGACTTCGCGGTCTCGTCCGCCGTGCTCGACGGGCCGGACCTGTGGATGGACCCGACGCTGTTCTCGTCCCACTTCGTCAAGGGCGCCTTCGCCGAGGAGTTGATCGCGGCGAGGATGTTCCACCGCACCCTGCCCGAGCGCGAGCCCCTCGCCCGCTGCCGGGTGATCGGGCCGGACGGGGCCGAACTCGCCGCCGGACGACGCGCATCCGTTGGACGGACCCACCCCTCGGGCCTCTAATCCCCGCCATCCCCATCGCCGTCCCCGTCCGCCGCGTCCCACTCCGGCGTCGGGTCCTCCGCCGACCACGCCTCCTTGCCGTCCAAGTCGATCCACACCCAGACCTCCGCGCCGTCCCGGCGGTCGCGGTGCAGCGAGCGCCGCCGGCGCAGGCGGGGCCATTCGATCCACAGGGCCAGCGCCCCGAACGTCGGGAAGAGGAGGGCCACCCCCCGTTCCCACGGCTCCGCCGCCGCGTCGGCCCATACGGCCCACGCCATCGCCGAGGCGAGGGCGGTCCAGAGGAGGAGGAGGACCAGGCGTCCCATGCCGTCGTCGTCGCAGGGGAATGGGGCGGGAGTGCGGTCTCCCGCAGCCCCCCGACCCCGACGCCGCTCCGCACCCCTCGATCCACGGAAGCGATGGGCGGACGCCTGCCCCCGTCCGACGGACGCATGCACGGGGGCGCATGGGGCAGCCCCTCGCCGGCACGGCACACCAAATCGGCTCAAGCGGCTGGGGCGCGTGGAATTCGCGCGCCTGCCCCCGCGTGGACCTTTCGTCCGGAACCACCCGCCGCGCCGTCCGTTCGCCCCCCATGCGCGACCCCCAAGGCACCGCCAACACCGACGACAAGAACGAGCTGGCCAAGGACCGCACCGACTGGGCCGAGGACCGCACCCTGCTCGCCAACGAGCGGACCTTCGCGGGCTGGATGCGCACCGGCATGGCCGCCGTGGCGCTGGCACTGGGCTTGCGCGCGATCTTCGGCGAGGCCGAGCCTGTCTGGCTCCCCAAGACGGTGGCGACGCTCTTCCTCGCGATCGCCATCGTCATCTTTTGGTCGGCCCGCATCCAAGCGGGCAAGGCCCAGCGCCGCCTCGACGACCACCATGCAGAGGCGCAGCCGGTCCACCTCTTCACCCTCATGGCCTCGGTCTTCAGCTTCGCCGCCGTCGCCGTGGGCTACGTGCTCTGGACCCTCTGAGCCGGGTGGCCCCGCGCGCCCCGACCCCCTAGATCGGAGGGGAGACGGGGGACGCGCATGACACACGACTACAAGGTATTGGCCCGCAAGTATCGGCCGGAGACCTTCGCCGACCTGATCGGGCAGGAGGCGATGGTCCGCACCCTGCGCCGCGCCTTCGAGACGGGCCGCATCGCGCAGGCCTTCATCCTCACGGGCATCCGCGGCACCGGCAAGACGACCACGGCGCGCATCGTCGCGAAGGGCCTGAACTGCATCGGGAAGGACGGGAACGGCGGCCCCACGGTCGAGCCCTGCGGCGTCTGCGAGCCCTGCGTCGCCATCGCCGAGGGGCGCCACGTCGACGTGCAGGAGATGGACGCCGCCTCAAACACCGGCGTGGACGACGTGCGCGAGATCATCGAGGGCGTCCGCTACAGGGCGGCCAGCGCGCGCTATAAGGTCTACATCGTGGACGAGGTGCACATGCTGTCCACCTCGGCCTTCAACGCGCTACTCAAGACGCTGGAGGAGCCGCCGGAGCACGTGAAGTTCATCTTCGCCACCACCGAGATCCGGAAGGTGCCGGTCACCGTCCTGTCGCGCTGCCAGCGCTTCGACCTGCGCCGGATCGAGCCGGAGGTGATGATGGCGCACCTGTCGTCCATCGCCGCCAAGGAGGACGCCACGGTGGACGACGCGGCCACGGCGCTCATCGCGCGGGCCGCCGAGGGCAGCGTGCGCGACGCGCTGTCGATCCTCGACCAAGCCATCGCCATGTCGGGCGGGACGGTCGAGGCGGACGCGGTGCGCGACATGCTGGGGCTGGCGGACCGGGCGCGGGTGCTGGACCTGTTCGAGGCGATCATGCGCGGGCAGGCGGCGGAGGCGCTGGAGGAGCTGGGGCGCCAGTACTCCGACGGGGCCGACCCGCTGGCCGTGCTGCGCGACCTCGCCGAAATCACGCACTGGGTCAGCGTGTTGCAGGTCACCCCCGACGCCGCCGACGACCCCACCGTGGCGCCGGAGGAGCGGGCGCGGGGGCAGGCCTTCGCGCAAGGACTGCCCAAGCGGTCGCTGGCGCGGGCGTGGCAGATGCTGCTCAAGGCCTTGGAGGAGGTGGCGCAGGCGCCGACCCCGATGATGGCCGCCGAGATGGCGGTGATCCGGCTGACCCACGTCGCCGACCTGCCCTCGCCCGACGACCTGATCCGCAAGCTGCGCGACGCGCCCGCGCCCACCGCCGCGGCGCCCGCCCCGACGCCCGCGCCCTCCGGCGGCGGGGTGCGCGCGGTGGCGGGCGGCGGCGTGGTCTCGGCGCAGGGCGAGGCGCAGCAACAGGCGCTGGCCCGGTTCGGGACGTGGGCGAGCGTGATGGAGCTGATCCGTGCGAACCGTGACATCCCGCTCCTGACGGCGGTCGAGCAGGGCGTCCGGCTCGCGGCCTACGCGCCCGGCCGGATCGAGTTCGAGCTGGCCCCCGGCGCGGCGGAGGATCTGCCTTCGCGACTGCAGCAGAGGCTCCAGACATGGACGGGGGCGCGCTGGGGCGTGTCGGTCGTGTCCGGCGGCGGCGCGCCCACGGTGGCCGAGGTGGCCTCGGCGGAGAGGGACGCGGTGGCGGCGGAGGCGATGGAGCACCCTCTGACGCAGGCGGTGATGCAGGCGTTCCCGGGCGCCAAGGTCGTGGAGGTCCGCGCCCGCGCCGCGGAGGAGGCGCAGGCCGCCCTCGACGCCTTGGAGGAGGCCGAGGAGGTCGACCCCTTCGAGGAGGACTGACGGCGCGGCGGAGCGGTCCGCCGCGCCCCCGCCTCACTTGTCGTCGTCGTCCTCGTCCGCCCCTTCGGGCAGGTTGAAGAAGCTGTCCGCGTCGCGGCCCGCCAGCGACGGCTCCTTCTCGTCCTCGTCGTCGCCCCCGGTCAGGGAGAACGTCTCCAGCCCGGCCATGGCGGCGGGGATGCGCGGCTCGGTGTCCATGCCGAGGGACTGCTCGGTCGAGACGAGCTTGCGGCGCTCGTCGTCCGACATCGCGCCGCCCTCCTTGGCGGCCTTCGCGGCGGCCTTCTGCACGGCGGCGTCCAGCTCGGACTGCTTGCACAGGCCCAAGGCGACGGGATCGACCGGCTCGAGGTTCTGGATGTTCCAGTGCGTGCGCTCGCGGATCGACTGGATCGTGGGCTTGGTGGTGCCGACCAGCTTGGAGATCTGCGCGTCGGCCAGCTCGGGGTGGAACTTCACCAGCCACAGGATCGCCGCCGGGCGGTCCTGCCGCTTGGACAGGGGCGTGTAGCGTGGGCCGCGGCGCTTCTCCTCGCCCACGGCGGCGGCGTTGAACTTCAGCTTCAGCTTGTGGAGCGGGTCCTTCTCGGCCGCCTCGATCTCCTCCCGGGTCAGCTGGTTGTTGGCGACCGGGTCGAAGCCGCGCACCCCCACGGCCACGTCGCCGTCCGCGATGCCCTGCACCTCCAGCTCGTGCAGGCCGCAGAAGTCGCCCACCTGCTTGAAGGTCAGCGTGGTGTTGTCGACCAGCCAGACGGCGGTGGCCTTGGCGTGAAGCGGCTTGTTCATGGCGGGGCCTCCTGGGCGTCGGGCAAATCTCTCTCATGCGCCGTCTCCGGCGGCAGGCGGGGCCTGCGGGTTCTCGCTGTCGGGGAACTTGGGTGGCATATAGGCCCACGACGACCGGAGGGGAAGCCATGAGACGAGTGCTGGGCCTTATCGCGCTGCTGGCCGCGCCCGCCTTCGCCGAGGGCGAGGCGGCGGGAGAGTTCGACTACTACGTGCTCGCGCTCTCGTGGACGCCGACGTGGTGCGCGTTGGAGGGGGACGCGCGCCGCTCGCCCGACTGCGCCGACGGGGCCGACCGGACGTGGACGCTGCACGGCCTCTGGCCGCAGGGGGAGGTCGGCTGGCCGTCCTACTGCCGCACCCCCCACCGCGAGGCGACGCGCGGCGAGACGGGCGCGATGGCCGACGTGATGGGCTCGTCTGGGCTGGCGTGGCACCAGTGGAAGAAGCACGGGCGCTGCTCGGGGCTGACGGCGGCGGACTACTTCGCCCTGACGCGCCTCGCGTGGGACCGCGTGGAGAGGCCCGAGGCGCTAGAGGCGCTCGACCGCCCCGTCACCCTGCCCGCCCGCGTGGTCGAGGAGGCGTTCCTGCAGGCCAACCCGCGGCTCTCGGCGGACGGGGTGACCGTGACCTGCCGCGACCGGCGCATCCAAGAGGTGCGGGTCTGCCTGACGCGCGACCTGGAGCCGCGGGACTGCGGGCGCGACGTGGTCCGCGACTGCGCGATGCGCGACGCGCTGCTCGACCCGGCGCGCTAGGCCTCCAGCCGCTCGCCGATCCGCGCGGCCCAGTCGTCGACGGGGCCGGGCCGCCCGTGGAGGTAGCCCTGCTGCAGCACGATGCCCGCCGCCCGGATGCGGTCGCGCTCGTCCTCGGCCTCGATGCCCTCGGCGATCACGTCGAAGGAGAGGTCCTCGCTGAGCCCCACGAGCGCCTTGAGGATCCCCACGTCCCGGCCCGCGCCGATCCCCTGCACGAAGCGGCGGTCGAGCTTCACGAAGTCCACCGGGTAGGTCTGGAGCCGCTCGAGGTTCGACAGCCCCGTGCCGAAGTCGTCCAGCGCGAAGCGCACCCCCCGCTCGCGCAGCGCGTCGATCAGGCGCGCGGTCCGGTCGGGGTGGGAGATCGTCGCGCCCTCGGTGATCTCGAACACGATCCGGTCGGGGGCCAAGGCGCCGAGGAGGTCGTCCATCCACGCGGCATCCGTGGCCGAGCGGTCGAGGAACTGGGACGACAGGTTGAACGCGCAGAACAGCCCCGCGTCGGTGAAGGGGCGCGCGGTCGCGCCGGCCCGGTCCATCGGGGGCGTGCCGCCGTCGGCGTAGCTCCGGGTGATCTGCGTGAGGAACGTCTCCGGCAGGCCGATCGAGCCGTCCGCCCGGAGCCAGCGCGACAGCGCCTCGACGCCGATCATCCGCCCGGTCTCGACGTTCCAGATCGGCTGCACGTGGTAGGCGAACTCGCCGCCCGTCATGGCGGAGCGGACCGTCGCGGCGTCGGGCAGGTCGGCCTCGGAGAGCGGGCGGTGCCCGTCGCGCAGCGAGGGCTGCGGGGCGAGGGCGGCGGCGGGGCGCGGGCCGCCGGCCCCCTCCGCGCGACGCCCGAAGCGCATGCCGACGCCGAACGCCGCGAGCGCCACGACGATGCCCACCACCACCTCGACCATGATCCGTTCCCTTCCTCCGGGACCGGCGCGCGCGACCTAGAGCGGGCGACGCGACGACAGGGCCGCCCTCAGCGTCCCGTCGTCGAGATAGTCCAACTCTCCGCCCATCGGGACGCCCTGCGCCAGTCCGCTGACCGCAACCCCTAGATCGGCCAGTTCGCCGGCAAGGTAATGGGCGGTCGTCTGCCCGTCCACAGTCGCATTGAGCGCAAGGATGACCTCGGTGACCCCCTCCGCCGCGATCCGGTCGCGCAGCCGCGGCAGGCCGAGATCCTCGGGGCCGACGTCGTCCAGCGGCGACAGCGTCCCGCCCAGCACGTGGTACCGGCCTTGGAACACCTGCGCCTTCTCCATGGCCCAGAGATCGCCCACGTCCTCGACCACGCAGATCTGCCCGTTCGCGCGCTTGTTGCTGTCGCAGATCGAGCAGACGTCGGACGTGGAGAGGTTGCCGCAGTTGAGGCAGGTCCGCACGTCGCGCGCGACCTGTCCCATCATCTGCGCGAGGGGCCGCATCTGCGCGTCCCGCTTGGTCAGCAGGTGCAGCACGGCGCGGCGCGCCGAGCGCGGCCCGAGGCCCGGCAGACGGGCCATGAGGTCGATCAGCGCCTCGATGTCACGGGTGGTGTCCATGCCCTGATATATGGGGCCGGACGTCCCCGACCCCAAGGTCTGGGGGGCGCCGAATCGCCCTCAGAAAGGCAGCTTCATCCCCGCCGGCAGGCCCAGCCCCTCGGTCACCTCGGCCATCTTCGCTTGGGCCGTTTCTGAGGCCTTCGCCTGCGCGTCCTTGATCGCGGCGAGGATGAGGTCCTCGACCATCTCCTTTTCGGACGGGTCGAAGATCGAGGGGTCGATGTCGAGGGCGGTCAGCTCGCCCTTGGCGGTGGCGGTCGCCTTCACGAGGCCCGCGCCGGATTCGCCCGTCACCATCGTCGAGCCGAGGCTCTCCTGGACCTCGGCCATGCGGGCCTGCATCTCCTGGGCCTTCTTCATCATCCCGGCCATGTCGCCGAGCCCGCCGAGGCCACCAAGTCCCTTGAGCATGTCGCGTCTCCCGTGAGGTCGGGATGCAGGTAGGGCGGCGGGGGGGCGGGGGGCAACCCCGCCTCGCGCCGGGAGCGGGCGGCGCGTCAGTCGCGCGCGCCGTTCGCGCCGATGAACCACGCGTCCTTGTCGACCTCGCGGCTCACCTCGGTCAGCAGGTCCTCGACGTCCGGGTCGCCCGCCTCGTCGGCGGCCTCGATCCCCTCGCGGATCAGCTTGCCGTGGTGCTTGAACCGCTTCACCAGCTCGTCGATGTGGGCCTGCAGGTCCGTGAGCTCCTGCGGATAGGGCTCCAAGGTCGAGTTCTGCGCGGCCGCCTGCAGCGTGCCCTTGGCGTGGCCGCCCATGATCGCGATGCGCTCGGCCATGAGGTCGGAATGCTCGCGGAGGCGGTCGGCCACCTCGTCCAGCAACTCGTGCACGCCGATGTAGCCGCGGCCCCGCAGGTTCCAGTGCGCCTGCTTCACCGCGAGGGTGAGGTCGGTCGAGTCGGCGAGGCGGGCGTTGAGCAGGTCGCACATCTGCTGCTGCGTCTGCTCGTCTAGGCCGGATACGAAGCTCTCGGGCATGGGGGTCTCCTTCGGTGTCGTGCCGGGGGCAACGTCGCGGAAGCGATTCGGGTTTCGCGCCGCGTCAGCCACCGCGGCAGCCCTCGATCTCCACGGCCCCGCTGCCGCCGATCACGGTGATGCGGACGCGGCGCCGGTCCACCGCGATCCCCCTGTCGCCGCCCATCACCTCCGACGTCGCCACGAGCGCCCCGCCCTCGCGGCGCACCTCGGCGTCCGTGACCCAGAGCGACGGGTCGTCCAGCTCGAACACCACCGTCTCGGGCCCGCCGAGGGGCGGCAGGTCGAGGCGCCCGGTCAGCGCGATCCCCGCCTCGGTGGGGCGCAGCGTGCAGGTCGCGCGGGCGCGCGACGGGCGGGGACGATCGGCCAGCGCGGCGCGGATCTCCGGATCGGGCGCGCCGCCCTTCGGTAGGCGTCCCGACACGTCCAGCCGCACCGGTACGCAGATCTCGGCGCAGACCCCGAGGTCCAGACGGCCCCGCAGGTCGACGTCCCGCGCCGACCGTCCGACGCGGATCACCAAGGGGAGTACGAAGTCCTCCGTGTAGCCGAGCGACATCGCGCCTTGGGAGCGGAACACCGACGGCGTCGGCCAGCGGGCCTCCACCGCGGCGGCGTTGCGGGAGCGGCGCCAGTCCATGCGCGGCGCGATCCCGAGCTCGCCCGCGCGCCGCCAGTAGGTCTTCCACCCCGGCTTCAGCCGCACCCGGAGGCCCGCGACGTGGGTGCCGCGGCTCTCGCGCCAGCCGGGCATCACCTCGATGGAGATCAGCCCCGACGGATCGGAGACGGGCTGCGCGGACGCGGGCGGCGACAGGACGAGGCAGAGGAACAGGAGGAGGGCACGCATCCGGCCGCGATACCGGCTCGGGGCACGGGGGGGAACTCACGATGACGGCACGTCGCGAGACCCGCCCCGCAGGCCGCCGCAGGCGCGATCCCGCCCGTCATCCAAAAACGACGATTGAATGTCAGGTTAAGTTGACATATGGTGCAGTCATGGATTTCACCTACGGACACCAAAGACTTACGGGCCGCCTCCTGATCGCCATGCCCGGTGTGCAGGACGTCGCCTTCCGGAGGTCCGTCGTCATGATCTGCGCGCACAGCCCGCATGGCGCGATGGGCCTCGTGGTCAACCGGCCCGCGCCGGACATGACGCTCCGGCGCCTCCTCCTCGAGCTCGGGCGCCGCTCCGACCGGACGCCGTTCGGCCACCGGGTCCATGCCGGCGGCCCCGTCCAGGTGGAGCGGGCCTTCGTGCTGCACGGACCCGACCACGATGAGGGGGCGGAGACGCTCAAGGTGTCTGACGACTTCTACATGACCTCCTCGCGCAGCATCCTGAGCGAGGTGGCCGAGGGGCGCGGCCCCGTCGATCCGCTGATCGCGATGGGGTATTCCGGGTGGGGGCCGCAGCAGCTCGAGGACGAGCTGGCGCGCAACGTCTGGTTCGTCGCCGACGCCACCCCCGGCGTGGTCCTCGGCGGGTCGGACGCCGCCAAGTGGGAAGGCGCGCTGGCACAGGCCGGGATCGGCGCGGCCCAGCTCTCCGGGGTGGCGGGCCACGCCTAGCCGCGCGGCGCGGCGGCCCGGCGCAGCCGATCGTTGACCGCGCGTCCCAACCCTTCCTCCGGGACCGGCGCGACGTCGATCCGCGACAGCCCCCGCGCGGTCGCGATGTCGTCCGCCGCGCGCAGCGCCGCGAACAGCCGCGCCGCCGCCTCCACCGGATCGCCCGCCTCCGACAACAGGACGTCCGCCTGCGCCGTGCCGTATCCGACGAAGACCGCGTCCGGCGCCCGGACCGCCACACCCAAGCGGACGGCGGCCTTCGGGGCGTAGTGGCTTCCCATCTGGCCGGGGGCCGCGACGCGACCGGGCGTGGTGTCGCGCTCGAGGGGGTGGCCGAGCGCCGCTTCCACCTCCTCCGCCGCCAGCCCCCCCTCGCGCAGGAGCGTGGGCGGATGGACCCGAAGGATGGTCGATTCGATCCCCACGGCACAGGGCCCGCCATCCAGCACCGCGTCGATCCGGTCGCCGAGCCCGTCGAGCACGTGCGCCGCGGTGGTGGGCGAGACCCGGCCGGACGGGTTGGCTGACGGCGCGGCGAGGGGCACCCCGACCGCGCGGATCACGTCGCGGGCGATCCCGTCGGGGCACCGCACGGCGACGGTGGGCAGGCCGGCGGTCACGGCCTGCGCGAGGCCCCGGCGCGCGGGCAGCACGAGGGTCAGGGGGCCGGGCCAGAAGCGATCCATCAGACCGCGCGCGACCGCGTCGACCTCGGCGACCTCGGCGACCTCGGCCGCCATGGCAGCGTCCGCGACGTGGACGATCAGCGGGTTGAAGGACGGGCGCCCCTTGGCGGCGTAGATGCGGGCCACGGCGTCCGGGTCGTCCGCGCGGGCGGCGAGGCCGTAGACCGTCTCGGTGGGCAACGCGACGAGGCCGCCGCCCCGCAGCACGCGCGCCGCCTCTGCGACGCCGTCCGGGTCCGCGGCGAGCCGCCGCGCCCGCCCGTGACGTGGTGTCCGAGTTGTCACGCCTGCGCCCCCGCCCCTAGCATGCACGCGAGTTACGCCGTGCGGGCCATCGCCCGCAACGCCCCCAGTTCCGAGGTCCGCCATGCCCTATCGCGCCCCCGCCAACGAGATCCGCTTCGTGCTCGACCACGTGGTCGGCTTCGACCGCGTCGCCGCCACCGACCGCTTCGCCGAGGCCACGCCCGAGACCGTAGAGGCCATCCTGACCGAGGCGGGGCGGATGTGCACCGACGTCCTCGCGCCCTTGAACCGGGTGGGCGACCAGCAGCATTCGCGGCTGGAGAACGGGGTCGTGCGCACGCCGGACGGGTTCAAGGAGGGATTCCAAGCGATCGCCGAGGGCGGCTGGATCGGCATGTCCGGGCCGGAGGAGCATGGCGGCATGGGCCTGCCCATCGCGCTGACGATGGCCGTCAATGAGATGATCGGCTCGGCCTGCCTGTCGCTGCAGCTCAACCCGCTGATGACCCAAGGCCAGATCGAGGCGTTGGAGGCGCATGCCTCCAAGGAGCTGCAGGACCTCTACATCCCCAAGCTCATCTCGGGCGAGTGGACCGGCACCATGAACCTGACGGAGCCGCAGGCCGGCTCGGACGTGGGCGCGCTTAAGTCGAAGGCGGAGCCCAACGGCGACGGCACCTACGCGATCACCGGGCAGAAGATCTACATCTCGTGGGGCGACCACGACATGGCCGAGAACATCTGCCACCTCGTGCTAGCCCGCCTGCCCGACGGGGTCGAGGGGACCAAGGGGATCTCGCTCTTCATGGTGCCCAAGTACCTTCCGACCGAGGACGGCGGCATCGGCGTGGCGAACACGCTGAAGGTCGTCTCGCTGGAGGAGAAGCTGGGCCTGCACGCCTCGCCCACCGCCGTGATGCAGTACGACGGCGCGACCGGCTGGCTGGTGGGCGAGCCGCACAAGGGAATGGCCGCGATGTTCACCATGATGAACAACGCCCGCCTCGGCGTGGGCGTGCAGGGCCTGTCGATGGCCGAGGCCGCGATGCAGCACGCGATGGCCTATGCGATGGACCGGGTGCAGGGGCGCACGGAGCGCAAGGGCGGCTCGATCATGGAGCACGCCGACGTCCGGCGCATGGCGCTCGACATGAAGGCGCGGACCTTCGCGGCGCGCGCGCTCTGCATGGACACGGCGGTCGCGCTCGACCTGGGCCGGGCGAACGGCGACGCCGACATGCTGGCGCGCGGCGCCTTCCTGACCCCCATCGCCAAGGCCTACGGCACCGACACCGGCATCGCCGTGGCGGGCGAGGGCATCCAAGTGCATGGCGGCATGGGCTTCGTGGAGGAGACGGGCGCGGCGCAATACCTGCGCGACGTGCGCGTCACCGCGATCTACGAGGGCACCAACGGCATCCAAGCGATGGACCTCGTGGGCCGCAAGCTGATGGATGGCGGCGCGGCGGCCTTCGCCGTGCTCGACGAGATCCTCGGGTTGGACCCGGCGCTGGACGCCGCCGCTGCGGAGCTGCGGACGCTGACCGAATGGATGGTCGCGCAGGCGCCCCAGGACCGCTTCGCGGGCGCGGTGCCCTACCTGCAGGCCTTCGCGCGGGTGCTGGGCACGGCCTACCACCTGCGCGCCGCGAGCGCCGACGCGGCCCGCGCGCCGCTGGCCCGCTTCGCGGCCGCCCGCATGCTGCCCGAGGCGCTGGCCGAGATGGCCAAGGCGCGGCTGGGGTCCGAGGATCTCTACGCGATGAGCGCCGAGGAGATCGCGGCCTGATCGTCTCGCCCCGCCGAGGCGGGGCGATCCGGCGGGGGCCAGCCCCCGCGCCCCCGGGATATTTCCGGCAAGAGGAAGGGGACGCGCCCATGGATGGCGGCGACCGCTCGGACGATCCCGGCTGCCGGGGCCTGCGCTTCCCGTGGGACGCGCCGCCCGCCGAGGGCGAGGCGACCGAGGTGGCCGAGGGCGTCCTCTGGGCGCGCCTGCCGCTGCCGATGGCGCTGGACCACGTCAACGTCTTCTTCCTGCGGGACGGGGACGGCTGGGCGATGGTGGACACCGGGTTCGACACCAAGCGGACGCGCGCGATCCTCGAGGGGCTGATGGCGGGGCCGCTGGACGGCCTGCCGATCGTGCGGGTGCTGGTAACGCATCACCACCCGGACCACGTCGGCCTCGCGGGCTGGCTGATGGAGCGGGGGGCGGAGCTGCTGACGACGCGCACCGCGTGGCTGATGGCGCGGATGCTGACCTTGGACGAGCAGGCGCGGCCCACGCCCGAGACGCTGGAGTTCTGCCGCCGCTACGGGATGGACGCGGCGGTGCTGGCCGCCCGCGCCGAGGAGCGGCCGTTCAACTTCGCCGACATCGTCGCGCCGCTGCCCGTCGGGTTCACGCGGATCAAGGCGGGGGACCGGATCGACTTGGGCGGGCGGACGTGGGACGTGCACACCGGCGACGGCCACGCTGCCGAGCACGCGGTGCTCTACGAGGTCGGCGGCGACCTCGTGCTGGGGGGCGACCAGCTGCTGCCCGGCATCTCGCCCAACCTCGGGCTCTACCCGACCGAGCCGGGCGGCGACCCGGTGGGGGACTGGATGGCGTCCTGCGCGCGGCTGGCCCCCTTGGCGCGCGAGGACCACCTCGTGCTGCCCGGCCACAAGACGCCCTACACGGGCCTGCCCGCGCGGATGCGGTCGCTCCGGGAGAACCACGTGCACGCGCTGGACCGGCTGCACGCCCATCTGGCCGAGGCGCCCCGCACCGGGGGCGAGTGCTTCGCGCCGCTGTTCAAGCGTCCGGTCAACGAGAAGACCTACGGCCTCGCCTTCTTCGAGGCGGCGGCGCACCTGAACCGCCTCTGGCTCACCGGGCGCGCGAGCCGCGAGGACCGGGGCGACGGGGTGTGGCTCTGGCGCGCCACCTGAGGCGCGACTCCGCGGCTCACGGGACACGTGATCGGCCCGCGTCTTGGCCCTCCGCCCGCCCTGCGCCACGAAGGCGCGCATGGACGAGATCGCCACCACCGCCGAGGCCCTCGAGAACGCGCACGACCTGCGCGCGGACGGGCGCGACCACGCCGAGCCGGTCCCCGAGGGCATCCGCAAGGCGCGCTCCCCGGCGGAGTGGGCGGCGCAGCGCGCGATCCTCTACCTCAAGCGGTTCGAGGAGGGCCTGCCCGAGGACAAGGTGGTCGCGATGGCCTTCGCGGGCGGCCCCGGCGGCCTGCTGCGGGTGCGGGGCGTGGGGTTCCACGCGCCCGATATCGTGACCTTCAGCGGCGTGGACCGCAACGGCCACCCCGCGCAGGTGATCCAGCACGTCACCCAGCTCAACCTGATGCTCCGCGCCGAACCGAGGCCGCCGGAGGACGACGGCCAGCGCATCGGCTTCCGCCTCGCCGCCGCGCTGCAGGACGACAAGACCGAGGATCTCGAGACATGACCGCGACGACACGACACGCGCTCGCCCCGCCGATCTCCCCCGTGACAGCGCCCGCACCGTGGGCTACCCGCCCCGCGAACGACCAGGAGACGACCGATGGCCGACCAGAAGCCGCACGAGCCGGGCACCATGGACATCACGGAGCAGGAGAAGACCTTCGACGGCTTCATGCGCTTCACGAAGAACGCGGTGATCGCGATCATCGTGATCCTCGTCCTGCTCGCGATCTTCCGCACCTGAGGCGCTGGCTCGCACGGCTCGCCGCGCTGATCCTGCTGCCCGCCCTTCTCGCGGGCTGCGTCAACGAGGACGTGCAGGCTCCCTTGGCGCAGGCGCAGGCGGCCGCCTACCGCGCGCCGGGCGCGCCGACGCTGACGGTCTACACGATGATCTCGAACCTCTCCGGGCGCGGGGGCCATTCCGCGCTCATGGTGTCGGGGTCGCAGCGCGTGCTCTTCGATCCGGCGGGATCGTGGTACCACCCGACCGCGCCGGAGCGCGGCGACGTGTTCTTCGGGATGACGCCCGGGCTGGTGGAGTTCTACGAGGACTACCACGCCCGCCCCTCCTACCACGTGGTGAAGCACGAGATCGCGGTCGACGCGGCCACCGCCGAGCGGGCCCTGCAACTGGTGCAGGCGCATGGCACGGCGGGCAAGGCGACCTGCGGGCAATCGGTCTCGGGCGTACTGCGCGAGCTGGGCTTCACGTCGGTGAAGCGGGCTTGGTTCCCCGAGCGCGTCATGCGCGACGTCGCGGCGCTCCCCGGCGTGCGCGAGACCAAGCGGTTCGACGACGTGGAGGATCCGTGGTCGCCCGAGCGCGGCGCGCGCGCGCAGGCCATCGCCTTGGAGAAGGCCGCCGAGTGAGGCGGGGTGAGACGGGACGCGTGCCCCGTGATAGGGGGCGGGCATGGCCCAGTCCCTCCCCCTGCCCTGCGCCGACGGACGCCCGTCCGACGGCACCTGCCCCGACACGACCGGCACGCTGATCGCCACCACGCTGGGATCGGCGCTCGCGTTCATCGTGGGCTCCATCGTCAACGTGGCGCTGCCCGCGATGCAGGAGACCTACGCCGCCGGGCCAACGGGGGCGCAGTGGATCGTGAACGCCTACCTGCTGCCCCTCGGCGCGCTCGTCCTGATCGGCGGCGCGCTCGGGGACCATTACGGGCGACGGCGCGTGTTCCTCGCCGGGCTGGTGGTGTTCACCGTCGCCTGCGGGATCTGCGCGGTCGCGCCGACCTTCCCGATCCTGATGGCGGGCCGGGCCTTGGAGGGGGTAGGCGCGGCCCTCGTCGCGCCCACCTCGCTGGCCATCATCTCGGACGCCTTCGACGGCAAGGCACGGGGGAAGGCCATCGGGACGTGGGCCGGCGCGGGCGCGGCCGCGTCGGCCTTGGCGCCGGTGGCGGGCGGCTGGATCGTGGACGTGGCGGGCTGGCGGTGGGCCTTCGTCGCCGTGATCCCGCTGGCGGTCGCCGCGTTCTGGTTCGCGCTCCGCTCCGTGCGCGAATCGACCGCCGACCGGGGCGAGCGCGCGGCTCTCGACTGGACCGGCGCGGCGCTGGTCTCCGCGGCCTTGGGCGCGGGCATCTGGGGCCTCGTCGCCCTTCCGGAGCGAGGCGCGACGCCGCTGGTGCTGGGCGCCTTGGTCGCGGGCGCGGCGCTCTTCGCGGCCTTCCTCTGGATCGAGCGGACGAAGGGCGATGGCGCGATGATCCCGCTCGCGCTGTTCCGGGACGGCACGTTCTCGGGCCTCTCGCTCTACACCTTCCTGCTCTACGCGGCGCTCGGCGGCCTGCTCCTGCTGCTGCCCTACGTGATGATCCAAGACCTCGGCTGGTCGGCCACCGCCGCCGGGACCGCGCTCCTGCCCTTCCCGCTCATCATGGGTCTGGCCTCGCGCTTCGTCGGCGGGACGCTGGCGGACCGGCTGGGCGCGCGGATCCTCCTCACGGCGGGCGCGGCCTTGGTGGCGCTTGCGTTCGGGCTGTGGACCTTCACCCCCGCCGAGGGGGTCGACTACCGGGTGCACATCCTGCCCGGCCTCCTGGTGATGGCCGTGGGCATGTCGCTCGCGGTGGCCCCCCTCACCTCCACCGTGCTGGCCGCCGCCGGGGACGACTACTCGGGCGTGGCCTCGGGCGTGAACAACGCGATCAGCCGGGTCGGCGGGCTGGTGGCGACGGCGCTGCTCGGCCTCGTGCTGCTGGGGCAGGCCGAGTCGCTCACGGCGGGCTTCGCCCTCGCGGCGATGGCGGGGGCGGCGCTGGCGGCCGGATCGGCGGCGCTGTCGTGGCTGCTGGTCCGGCCTAGGACGTCGTGACGCGCTTGCGGCCCGGCCCGGCGCCCGTCACACCGCATGCCATGCGCGCGCTCCTCGCCCTCCTGCTGACGATCGGCCTGACGTTGCCCGCGATGGGCGCGGCCCTCGCCGAGGGGCTGGGGCTGGAGCGCGTGGTGATCTGCCAAGGCGACCGGCTCGTGACCGTGCATCTCGGCGGCGACGGCGCGCCGGTCGAGATCGAGGGGCATGGCCCCTGCCTCGCCGCGATCCCGTCCGACCGACCCGCGCGCCCCATGCCGCCGGCGTCCGCCGCGGCTTTCACCGTCTCCGCCGAACCGGTCCCGGCGGACGGCCCCGTCGCCCGGCCCTCGACGATCCGGGCCCGCGCACCTCCTCCGACGCTCTGACCCACCCTCATCAGACCTGTCCGGAGACGCATCCCATGAAGACCCGCATCCTGCTCGCCGCCCTGCTCGCGGCCGCGCCCGCCGTCGCGCACGACTACGGCGTCGGCGCCCTCTCCATCGCGCATCCCTACGCGATCGAAACCCCGCCCAACGCCCCCGTCGCGGGCGGCTACCTCGAGATCACGAATGCGGGCGACGCCGACGACGTGCTCGTCTCCGCCAGCGTGGACGAAGCCATCGCCGGCGCGACCCAACTCCACCGGATGGAGATGGACGGCGGCGTCATGCGCATGTCCGAGGTGGAGGGCGGCATCCCGGTGCCGGCGGGCGAGACGGTCGTGCTGCAGCGCGGTGGGCTGCACGTCATGTTCATGCAGCTCGTCGAGGGGCTGGAGGCCGGGGCGGAGGTGCCCGCCACCCTGACCTTCCGGGACGCGGGACCCGTCGAGGTCGTCTTCGCCGTCGAGACCCGCGCCGAGGCCGAGGCGCGGGCCGGCGGAGGCCACGACCACTGACCTCCTGGGCGGCGGATCGAACCCGCCGCCCCCCTCCCGCGTTGCACGGCCATGACCGATCGCAGCCTCACCCTCCCGCCCCACGACACCCGCATCCACGTGCTCGCCGCCCGGCCCGAGGCGGGGATCGAGACGACGACCCATCTCTCCCGGCTCCGCGGCGAGGCGCCCGGCGGAAGCTTGGCCGAGGCGCTCGGCGCGCCCGTCGATCCCGCCGGGGTCGAGGCGTTCTCGGCGCAGGACGTCGAGAGCATGGGCCTGCGGGCCTATCTCGCCTCCGCTTACGACGCCGATCCCGGCGCGTTGGAGACGGACGCGGTCTGGCTCGACGCGCTGCGCGGCACGGTCGTCGTCGTGACGCCCAAGGCGCTTCCGACGGGCGGGACGCTCGAATTGGCGGACGACCTGCACATGGTCGGCTCCTACCCGACCGCCGCCGCCGACCACGCCGCCGCGCCCCTGCCCCGCCAAGCGCCCGAGGAGGTGCCGCGCGTCGCCACCCCGGCCGCCTCCACCGGCGACACGACGTCGAACCGCACGATCGTCTGGATCGTGCTGGCCGCGCTGGTCCTCGCCGCGATCCTCGTGCTGGCGCTCTGAGGACGGCGCGGCTAGCAGTCCGCCATGTCCGTTCTGCTGACCAACGCGATCCTGATCGACCCCGAGGCGGGGACCGTCTCCGAGGGCGAGATCCGCATCGAGGACGGGCGAATCACCCCGCCGGGTCCGGCGAAGGAGGTGATCGACTGCGGCGGGCGCCACCTCGCGCCGGGGATCGTCGACCTCGGGGTCAAGGTCGGGGAGCCGGGGGAGCGGCACAAGGAGAGCTTCCGCACCGCAGGCGAGGCCGCGCGGCGCGGGGGCGTGACCATGATGGTCTGCCGCCCCGACACGACCCCGCCCGTCGACACGCCCGAGACCTTCGCCTTCGTCCAAGGCCGGGCCGCGACCGCCGGGGTCCGCGTCCGCCAGATGGCCACGCTGACCAAGGGCCGCGCCGGGCGCGAGATGGTCGAGATGGGGTTCCTGTCCGACGCGGGCGCGGTGGCGTTCACCGACGGGGACCACGTGGTGCGCGACGCCAAGGCGCTGTCGCGCTGCCTGACCTACGCGCGCTCGCTCGGCGCACTGGTGATCGGCCACCCGCAGGAGCCGTCGCTCTCGGACGGCGCGGCGGCGACCTCGGGCAAGTTCGCGAGCCTGCGCGGCCTCCCCGCCGTCTCGCCGGTGGCGGAGCGGATGGGGCTGGAGCGCGACCTCGCCCTCGTCGGGATGACCGGGGCCAAGTGGCACGCCGACCAGATCACCACCGAGGGGGCGCTGGGTCCGCTGCGCGCAGCCAAGGCGGCGGGTCTGGACGTGACGGCGGGGACGTCGATCCACCATGTGACGCTCAACGCGCTCGACGTCGCGGACTACCGCACCTTCTTCAAGCTCAAGCCCCCGCTGCGCGACGAGGACGACCGCATCGCGGTGGCCGAGGCCTTGGCTGACGGGACGATCGACGTGCTGTGCTCCATGCACACGCCGCAGGACGAGGAGTCCAAGCGCCTGCCCTTCGAGCAGGCGGCGTCCGGCGCGGTGGGGCTGGAGACCTTCGTGCCCGCCGCGCTGCGGCTGTTCCATGCGGGGATGATCGAGTTGCCCGTCCTCTGGCGCGCGATGTCGACGGCTCCGGCCCGCAGGCTGGGGATCGAGGGGGGCTCGCTGGCCGAGGGGGCGGTGGCCGACCTCGTGCTGGTGGACGTGGGCGCGCCCTTCGTGCTGGACCGCTGGGCGATGGCGTCGAAGTCGAAGAACACGCCCTTCGACGGCACGCGCCTGCAGGGGCGGGTGAAGGCGACGTGGGTCGGCGGCGAGCTGGTCTGGGGCGGGGTTTAGGGCCAGCGAACGCGGGGCGTGCATCGCTCATCTGGACCTAGCAGGCCAAGTTCGGCACATCGCCCCCCATGCCCGACCTCCTCACGCCTTCGTCGCTCCTGCTCCTCACCGCCGCGCTGGCCTACCTGCTCGGCTCCGTCCCGTTCGGCATCGTGATGGCGCGGCTCTTCGGGCTGGGCGACCTGCGGACGATCGGCTCGGGCAACATCGGCGCGACCAACGTGCTGCGGACCGGGAACAGGCCCGCCGCCGCGCTGACGCTGATCGGGGATGCGGGCAAGGGGGCCTTCGCGGTGCTGGTGGCGCGGGCGACCTTGGGCGAGGACGCGGCGCAGGTCGCGGGCGTGGCCGCGTTCCTCGGCCACTGCTTCCCCGTCTACCTCGGGTTCAAGGGTGGCAAGGGCGTTGCGACCTTCCTCGGGACGCTGCTGGCGCTGTCGCCCCTCGTCGGGATCGCGGCCTGCCTGACGTGGCTCGCCACGGCGGGCGCCTTCCGCATCTCCTCGCTCGCCGCGCTCGTGGCGGCGGCGGGCGCGCCGCTCTGGGCGCTGTGGCTGCGGCCCGACGCTTGGGGCTTCGCCGCCGCCCTCGCGGTGCTGATCTTCGCGCGCCACCACGCCAACATCCGCCGGATCGCCGCGGGCCGCGAGCCGCGCATCGGGGCGAAGTGAGCGAGGCCGAGCGCGCGGCGGCGATCCTCGCGGACCTGCCGCTGGGCGCGTTCCGGGTGCGGTCGGGCGGCAAGGACTGGCTGGTCAGCCACCTGCACCACGCGGCGGGGCGGTCGGAGAAGCTGGTGGCGCGGTCCTTGGACGGGTCGGACTACGTGTCGCTCAACCTCTACCGGCTGGAGTCCGGGCCGCGGCTCAAGCCATGCGAGATGCCGGTGGCGAAGGTGATGCGGTTCCTGGAGGGGATCGAAGCCACCCAAGGCTAGGCGCCCCGCGCGATACGGCCGCGCCACGGCCCGGCGATGCGCTCGCGTCGTTCTCTAGTACGACCGCTCCGCGTAGATCCGGCTCAGATCGCCCGCCCACGCGCCCTCGTAGTCGTCCAGCATCTCGTCGGCCAAGGTGCGCCCGCTCTCCAGCGTGTCCTTCAGCGCGTTGAGGAAGTGGGTCTCGTCCGGCACCAGCCCGCCCGCGCCGGGCCGGGCACGCGCGCGCAGCCCTTCCTCCGCGATGGCCACGCAGTCGTGGGCGAGGTCCATCATCCGCACGCCGCCGAACTCCGCCTCCAAGGCCCGCTCGGACGCCGCCACCCGCAGGCCGAGCCGCGTCTCGTGGTCCCAGCCCTTGCAGAGGTCCCACGCCGCCTCCAATGCGGCGTCGTCGTACATCAGCCCGACCCAGAAGGCGGGCAGCGCGCAGAGCCTGCGCCACGGGCCGCCGTCGGCGCCGCGCATCTCCATGTACTTCTTGATCCGCGCCTCGGGGAACAGCGTCGTCAGGTGATCAGCCCAGTCGGCGGTGGTCGGCAACTCGCCCGGCAGCGCGGGCAGCTCGCCGCGCAGGAAGTCGCGGAACGACATCCCCAGCGCGTCGATATAGGTGCCGTCGCGGTGGACGAAGTACATCGGCACGTCCAGCGCGTAGTCGACCCAGCGCTCGAACCCGAACCCGTCCTCGAAGACGAAGGCGGGGATACCGGTGCGCGCGTCGTCGAGGCTGCGCCAGACCCGGCTGCGGTAGGAGCGGTGGCCGTTGGGCTTGCCGTCGAGGAAGGGCGAGTTGGCGAAGAGTGCGGTGGCCACCGACTGCAGCGCCATCGCCACGCGCAGCTTCTTGGCCATGTCCGCCTCTGAGGCGAAGTCGAGGTTGACCTGCACCGTGCAGGTGCGGCGCATCATGATCTTCCCCGTCGTGCCGACGGTGTCCATGTACGCGTCCATCAGCTTGTAGCGGCCCTT
The DNA here is from genome assembly GCF_016820245.1 of Jannaschia sp. Os4. Lineage (GTDB taxonomy): Bacteria > Pseudomonadota > Alphaproteobacteria > Rhodobacterales > Rhodobacteraceae > Jannaschia. Next base: position 328,562 of record NZ_JAFCAR010000001.1, read on the forward strand.
GGGCATCAGCGGCATGTCGTCGTGGGTCCAGACGGGCGCCGCGCCCAGCCCGATCCACTTGACCCCGATCTCGTCGGAGACGGCCTTCACCTCGCGCAGGTGGTCGTTCACCTCGTCGCAGGTGTGGTGGATCGTCTCGACCGGCGCGCCCGACAGCTCCAGCTGGCCGCCCGGCTCCAGCGAGACGTTGGCACCGTCCTTGGTCAGGCCGATGAGCTTGCCCTGCTCCTCCACCGGCGCCCAGCCGAAGCGGTCGCGCAGCGCGGAGAGCACCGCGTGGATCGACCGCTCGCCCTCGTAGGGCAGCGGACGCAGCGAGTCGGCGCAGTAGCCGAACTTCTCGTGCTCCGTGCCGATGCGCCATTCGTCGCGGGGCTTGCAGCCGGACTCGAGATATTCGGCCAACTGGGCGTGGTCGGTGATCGTCGCGCCGCCGGACTGGGGGATGGACATGGGCGGCCTCCGTTCGCTCGGACCTCGGAGTGAGCGCGCCCGCCGGGCCTGTCAACCGCGCGGGAGGGCCAGCGGGCGGGACCTGCGCCAGACGACCGTGGTGCCTGTGCGTCCCCGCACCGCCCGGACCATCGCGCCGCCGTCGAAGCCCGGGAGCGGGGCGAGCGCGTCGAGGAGGACCTCCGCGCCCCGCGCGCCTTCGGGGATGGTGAGCGGGGCGCCGTCCACGGCGGCGAGGCGCCAGAACCCCTCGCCGGTGGAGGCGCGGCGGAAGGCGACCTCCGACAGCTCGTCCAAGCTCACCATGCCGCCGGTGATCGGGCCCATGTAGGCGATCGTCCCCTCGACCGCGCTGACGATTCCGGGCGCCTCCGCCTCGGTCCGCAGGCGGGCCCTGCGCCAGCCGGAGGGGAGCAGGACCGCGCCGATCAGGACCAGCACGAGACCGAAGAGCCACGGCAGCCCGCCCCCCCTCGCCAGCAGCCAAAGACCTAAGGCCACCGCCCCCGCCCCGACCAGCGCCTCGCGCCATCGGAGCAGCATCGCGGAGGCTTCGGGTCGGATCATGGCGGGCGGCTCCGGTCTGAGTCGGGTCCGACCTAAACCTGGGACGCCCCCGATATGCACCCCTCCGAGTAGCTTCGGCCGACGCGCTCCGCCGGGCCGCCGCGCCGGGGGGACACCCCCCGTGGCAGGATCCCCTAGCCCCAGTCCCCCTGCGCCGCCTGCCACAGGGCCAGCGCCGCCACCGCCGCCGTGTCGGCGCGCAGGATGCGGGGGCCCAGCGCGATGGGCCACGCCTGCTTCATCGCGCGGAGGCGGTTCCGCTCCTCGGGGGAGAAGCCGCCCTCCGGCCCGATCAGGATCGCCGCGGGCGCCGGGGGGAGGGCGGCCGCCTCGCGACCGGACCCCGCCCAGTCGGGATCGGCGGAAAGGGTCTCGTCCGCGAACACCAGCGCGCGGTCGTCCCACGCGTCCAGCAGGCGGTCCAGCCGCACCGGCTCGGCCACCGCCGGGACGAAGGTTCCGCCGCACTGCTCCGCGGCCTCCACGGCATGCGCCTGCAGCCGGTCGACCCGCACCCGCTCGGAGTTGGTGAAGCGGGTCAGCACCGGCACGATTCGGGACGCCCCCAACTCCACCGCCTTCTCGACGATGAAGTCGGTGCGGGCCTTCTTCACCGGGGCGAAGCACAGCCACACGTCCGGCGGGTCGCGCTGCGCGCGCACCGGCGCGGCGCAGACCAAGGCCGCGCCCCGCTTGCCCGCCGTCTCGATCTCCGCCCGCCAGCCGCCGGAGCGCCCGTCGAACACCTCCACCGCGTCGCCCGGCCCCAGCCGCATCACGTTGGCGAGGTAGTGCCCCTGCGCGGGCGACGTCTCGACCCGTTGTCCGGGGCCGAGCGGGCCTGTTACGTGCAGCCTGACCATGCGCGAGGCCCCCTCCATGAACAGAGCCGTTCAAGGCACCGTGGCCGACGCCGTCAAGGACAACTGGGTCGACGCCCTCGCGCCCGCGCCCACGCGACCCTACCTCCGCCTGTCGCGCGCAGACCGCCCCATCGGGACGTGGCTGCTGCTGCTGCCGTGCTGGTGGGCCGTCGCCCTCGCCGTCGCGTCCCACGGCTGGCATCCCCGCGCGCTGTGGATCGCGCTCGGCTGCGCGCTCGGCGCGTTCCTGATGCGCGGGGCGGGGTGCACGTGGAACGACGTCACCGACCGGGAGTTCGACGGCGCCGTCGCGCGCACCCGGTCCCGCCCGATCCCGTCCGGCCAGGTGACGGTGCGCGGCGCGCTCGCGTGGATGGCCGCCCAAGCGCTGATCGCCTTCGCCGTCCTGCTGACCTTCCACCCATTGGCGATCGGCCTCGGGATCGGCTCGCTCGCCCTCGTGGCGGTCTACCCCTTCGCCAAGCGGTTCACTTGGTGGCCGCAGATGTTCCTCGGCCTCGCGTTCAACTGGGGCGCGCTGCTGGCGTGGGCCGCGCAGGCGGGGCAGGTGCCCCTCGCCGCGCTGCTGCTCTATGCGAGCGGGATCGCGTGGACGCTGTTCTACGACACGATCTACGCCTTCCAGGACATCGAGGACGACGCGACGATCGGCGTCCGCTCCACCGCGCGCCTCTTCGGCACGGACGCGCCGCGCTGGCTGGCGGGGTTCGCGCTGGGGGCCACGATCCTCATGGCGCTGTCGGCCGGGGCCGCGCTCTCGGGGTGGTCCTTGGTCCTCGGCCTCGCGGGGGCGGCATCCTTCGGCTGGCACCTTCGGCGGCAGATGCGGGGCCTCGACCTCGCCGACCCGGCCGCCTGCCTCGCGGCGTTCCGCTCGAACCGGGACGCGGGCCTGATCCCCCTGCCGTTTTTCGCCGCCGCCGCGCTCGTCTGATTGTGCCCGCCCCGGGTGGGGGCTAACCAGCCGTCCCGAGGGGCAATCGAGAGGACCACCCATGGCGTCGGCCAACGCACGCGCGACCGGCATCGCCTTCGGCATCGCCGCCGTGGCCTGCGCCGCGACGGCGTACGGGGCGGCGCTGTGGGTCGAGCGCGTCTCGCGGGCCGACGTGGAGCGGCGCATGTCCGTGGCGGGCTACGACTGGGCCGAGGTGCACACCGACGGCCTCGAGGTCGTGATCTCCGGCACCGCCCCCGACGAGCCGGCCCGCTTCCGCGCGGTGACCTTGGCCGGCGAGGGCGTGGACCCCGCGCGCATCGTGGACGCCTTGGAGGTCACCCCCGCGCAGGAGGTCGCGCCGCCGCGCTTCGCCCTCGAGATGCTGCGCAACGCGGCGGGCGTGTCGCTGATCGGCTTGGCGCCCGAGGGGGGCGACGCGCGCGTGATGGCGGCGCTGGACGCGCTGGAGGTGCCGTACACCGACCTGCTGGAGACGGCGGGCGGGCGGGTGCCCGAGGGCTGGCGCCCGGCGGTGTCCTACGCGCTGGAGGCGCTGGAGGCGCTGCCGCAAGCGAAGATCAGCGTCGAGCCCGGCCGGGTCGAGATCACCGCCGTGGCCGAATCGGACTCCGACCGTCGCCGCCTCGAGGCGCGCCTGTCCTCGGCCCGCCCCGATGGCGTGGCGCTGTCGCTCCAGATCGACGCCCCGCGCCCCGTCGTCGCGCCCTTCACCCTGCGCGCCACCATGGCCGAGGACCGGCTTCGCCTCTCGGCCTGCGCGGTGGACGACGAGGCGGCGATGGACGCCGTGCAGGCCGCCGCCGCCGCGGCGGGGTTCGAGGGCCCGACCCCGTGCCGCCTCGCGCTCGGTGCGCCGACCGCGACGTGGGGCGAGGCCGCCGCGCGCGCCATCGCGGCGCTGGACGAGGTGGGCGGCGGAACCGTCACCCTGTCGGATACGGACGTCACCTTGGTCGCGCCCGAGGGCACCGACCCCGACCGCTTCGCCCGCATCGCCGACGGCCTCGAGGCGGACCTGCCCCCCCTGTTCGCCCTGTCCCGCGTCCTGCCCGAGACCGTCGAGATCGACGGCAGCGGCGAGCGCGACGACGGCACCCCGGAGTTCGTCGCCGCCCGCGGCCCCGATGGCGACGTCCGCCTGCGCGGGCGGATCGGGGACGCGCGGCAGAGGGCGGCGGTCGAGAGCTACGGGCGCGCGCTGTTCGGGGCGGAGCGGACTTGGGTCGCGCTGCGCGAGGACGCGGACCTGCCCGAGGGCTGGCCGGTGCGGGTGCTCGCGGGGCTGGAGGCGTTGGACCGGCTGACCTCCGGACGGCTGGTGGTGCAGCCCGCCGTGATCGCGCTGGAAGGGCAGACCGGCGACCCGCAGGCCGAGGCGTCCATCGCCGCGCTGCTGTCCGATCGGCTCGGCGCCGAGGCGGACTACCGGGTCGACGTGACCTACCTCCGGGAACTGGACCCGACCCTCAACATCCCCACGCCCGAGGAATGCGAGGACCGGCTCAACGCCGTGCTGATCGACGAGAAGGTCGCCTTCGATCCCGGCGCGGCCTCCATCTCCAACACCGATCCGCTCGACGCCCTGCGCGCGGTGTTCCGGGTCTGCGACTTCGTGGTGGTCGAGGTGGAGGGCCACACCGACAGCCAAGGGCGCGAGGTGATGAACGAGGAGCTCAGCCAAGCGCGCGCCGACGCGGTGCGCGCGGCGCTGATCGAGCGGGGCGTGCCCCCGTCGCAGATGACGGCCGTGGGCTACGGCGAGGCGCGTCCCATCGCCGACAACGATACCGAGGTCGGGCGCGAGGCCAACCGTCGGATCGAGTTCAGCCTCCTCGGGCGACGACCGGGCAGCCCCGTGCCGGCCGGCGCGGCGGCACCGGTCGAGGCCGGCGCGGAGACCGGGGCGGGAGCCGCCGACGGGGACGTCGGCGACGCGGAAGGCGAGAGCGAGGAGAACGAGGGATGAACCGCACGGAGTTCGTCGTGACGGTGGCGGTGGTGCTGCTGGTGGCGTTCACGCTGGGCTGGGTGGCCTCGTGGGTGGTGGGACGCTTCCGCCGGGTGACCGCCGACGACATGGGCGAGATCGACCAGATGGCGCAGGCGCTGCACGTGGCCGAGGAGGAGCGGGACCAAGCGGTCGCATGGGCGCAGGCCCGCGAGCGGGAGGTGTCCGGCAAGCTGGTCCAGACCGAGGCGGAGCTGGCCGCCGCGATGGAGGGCCTGCGCGAGGCGCGACGCGAGGCGTCGGAGCTGCGCGGATACATCGAGAGCCTGAACGCCTGAGCGGCGGTCGCGGAGGCTAGCGCACCTTCAGCACGATCTTCCCGACGTGCGCGCCCGCCTCCATGTGGGCATGGGCGGCGGCGGCCTCCTCCAGCGGGAACACCTCGTCCAGCACGGGCGCGATGGTTCCGGCGGCGAGGCGGGGCCACCAGTCGCGCTCCAGTTCAGCGGCGATGCGCGCCTTCTCCGCGACCGAGCGGGGTCGCAGCGTGGAGCCGGTCACCGTCAGCCGCCGGGTCATCAGCGGCATCAGGTTCATCTCCACCTTCGGCCCCTGCAGGAAGGCGATCTGCACGAGCCGCCCGTCCTCGGCCAAGGCCTTGAGGTTCCGCGCGACATAGTCCCCGCCGACCATGTCGAGGATCACGTCCGCGCCCCCTGCCGCGCGCAGGGCCTCGACGAAGTCGGCGTCGCGGTAGTTGATCGCCGTGGCCCCCAGCCCCTCGACCACGCCACACTTCGCGTCCGAGCCGGCCGTGGCCCAGACCCGTGCGCCCGCCGCGCGGGCCATCTGGATCGCCGTCGTCCCGATCCCGGAGGTGCCCCCGTGGCAGAGGAACCGCTCCCCCGCCCGCAGGCGGCCCCGGTCGAACACGTTCGACCAGACGGTGAAGAAGGTCTCGCACAGGCCGGCGGCGGCCCGCAGGTCCATGCCGCCGGGGATCGGCAGCGCGTGCGCCGCGGGGGTCGTCGCGTATTCCGCGTAGCCTCCGCCCGGCAGCAGCGCGCAGACGCGGTCCCCCACGTCCCAGCGGCTCACCGCCCCGCCCACGGCGGCGACCGTGCCGCTGCATTCCAGGCCCGGCAGGTCCGACGCCCCCGGCGGCGGGTCGTAGAGGCCGGCGCGCTGCAGCGCGTCCGGACGGTTCACCCCGGCATGATCCACGGCGATCAGGATCTCGTCGGCGGCGGGGACGGGCACGGGGCGCGTCGTCGGCCGCAACCCGTCCGGCCCGCCGGGGCGGGCGATCTCGACGGCGCGCATTGTCTCGGGGATGGGCATGGGCGGTCCTCCGACGCGACGGCTAACCGCAGGCCGGGCGCTGGTCCAGCGCGCGCAGCGGCCCATCTCCCCCGCCATGATGGTGGTGATCTCGCTCGTGGTGAACGTGGCCGTTCTGGTGCCCGTGGCTTGGGGCCTGTGGTCCGGGACGCAGGACGAGGCCTTCGGCCCCGATACCGCCGCGCGCCGCATCCTGATCTGCGTCTACGCCGCGATCCTGCTCCTGTCGGCGGTGCTCCTCGCGTGGCCCGCCGGGCGGGCCGCGCTCGCGCCGGGCCTGCTCGTCGTGCAGGTGGCCTACAAGCTCCTGACCGTGCCGCTCCTCGGCATCGGCCATCCCGTCGCGGTGGCCAACCTCGCCATCGCCGCGCTCCACGCGATCACGCTGGCGACGCTGGCGCTGCGCTAGAGGTTCTCCGAGACCGGCATCCCCATCACGTGGAAACCCCCGTCCACGTGCACGATCTCCCCTGTCGTGCACGCCCCCGCCTCCGAGCAGAGCCAGAGCGCCGTGCCGCCAACCGCCTCCAGCGTGGCGTTGGCGCGCAGCGGCGCGTTCGCCTCCGTGTGGCGGTAGGTCTTGCGCGCGCCGCCGATGGCCGCGCCCGCGAGCGTCTTCATCGGGCCGGGTGAGACCGCGTTGACGCGGATGCCCTCGGGGCCGAGGTCGGAGGCGAGGTAGCGCACGGAGGACTCCAGCGCCGCCTTGGCCACGCCCATCACGTTGTAGAACGGCGTGACCCGCTGCGAGCCTTGGAAGGTCAGCGTCAGGATCGTCCCGCCCTCGGTCATCAGCGGCTTGGCCCGCCGCGCGATCTCGATCAGCGAGTAGCAGGAGATGTCGAGGGAGTGCTTGAAGTTGGCGCGGCTCGTGTCGACGAACCGGCCCGTCAGCTCGGCCTTGTCCGAGAAGGCGACGGCGTGGATCACGAAGTCGAGGCGGCCCCACCGGGCAAGCCGTTCGAACGCGGCGTCGAGCGAGGCATCGTCCGTGACGTCCACGTCGAGGAGCACGTCCGAGCCGACGGACTCGGCCAGCGGCTGCACACGCTTGCCGAACGCCTCGCCTTGGTAGGTGAAGGCCATCTCCGCCCCCGCCCCGTGCAAGGCGCGGGCGATGCCCCACGCGATGGAGCGGTCGTTGGCCACACCCATCACGAGGCCGCGCTTTCCGGTCATGTCCATGGCTTCAGTCCCGCAGGCGCGACAGCAGCATGGACCCGTTGGTCCCGCCGAAGCCGAAGGAGTTGGTCATCACCGTGTCGAGGCCCGCGTCCTCGACGAGCGACGTGGCGATCTCGGCGGGCTTGAGTGCCGGGTCCAGCGTCTCGACGTTGATCGACGGTGCGATGAAGTCGTCGCGTAGCATCAGAAGACAATAGACGGCCTCCTGCACCCCGGTCGCCCCTTGGGAGTGACCCGTCATCGACTTGGTGGACGAGATCGGCGGCGTGGCCCCCTCGCCGAAGACGCGGCGCACGGCCTCCACCTCGCCCACGTCGCCCACCGGCGTCGAGGTGCCGTGCGCGTTGATGTAGCTGACCGTCCGGTCCTCCGGCAGCGACTGGAGCGCGAGGCGCATCGCCCGCTCGCCCCCCTCGCCGGAGGGCGCGACCATGTTCACCCCGTCCGACGTGGCGCCCGCGCCGGTCACCTCGGCGTAGATGCGCGCGCCGCGCGCCTTGGCGTGCTCGTAGTCCTCCAGCACGACCATCCCGCCGCCGCCCGCGATCACGAACCCGTCGCGGTCCGCGTCGAATGCGCGCGACGCCTTCTCCGGGGTGTCGTTGTACTTCGACGACATCGCGCCCATCGCGTCGAACAGGCACGACAGCGTCCAGTCCAGCTCCTCGCCGCCGCCGGCGAACATGATGTCCTGCTTGCCCATCGCGATCTGCTCGGCCGCGTTCTGGATGCAGTGCAGCGAGGTCGAGCAGGCCGAGGTGATGGAGTAGCTCATCCCCTTGATGGCGAAGGCCGTGGCAAGGTTCGCGCTGACCGTCGAGGACATGCAGCGCGGCACCATGTAGGGGCCCATCCGCTTGGGCGAGCCCTTCTCCAGCACGGTGGTGTGCGCGATCAGGAAGTTCGACGTCGACGGCCCGCCCGACCCCGCGACGATCCCCGTCCGCTCGTGCGAGACCTCGGCCTCCGTCAGCCCCGCGTCGGCGATGGCTTGGTTCATCGAGATGTAGGCGTAGGCCGCACCCGGCCCCATGAACCGCAGGTCGCGCTTGTCGATGTGCTCGGCGGGGTCGATGTCCGGCGCGCCGTGGATCTGGCTCCGGAACCCGTGCTCCGCGTAGGACGGCGCGAAGGAGATGCCCGACTTGCCCGCCTTGAGCGAGGCGGTGACCTCCTCCGCGGTGGTGCCGATGCTGGAGACGATGCCCAGCCCGGTGACGACGACGCGACGCATTGCGATCCTCCTTCAAGGGTCGCGCCCCCTCTAGGATGCCGCCGCCCGAGGGGGCAAGGGCGGGCCGGGACCGTCAGAGGGCACGCTCGCGCAGCAGCATCTCCAATGGGCTCCCCGCGAGGCGCCAAGACAGCGGGCGGCGCCGCCCCGTCAGGCGGAAGCCGGTCCGGTCGTAGAGACGCTGTGCCGCCGCCTCCGAGGGATGGGTCGAGGTGTAGAGCCGCAGGCGGTCGTGCCCCTCCCGCCGCGCCGTCTCGGCGGCATGCTCGAGCAGTCGGCGCCCCAGCCCCCTGCCCCGGCCCTCCGGACCGACGCCGAACCAAGCCACCCACGGCGCGTCGTCCGCGGCGCGGCGGTAGAGGCCGATCATCCCCGCCACGCCGTCCGGCCCGTCCGCGAGCCAGAAGCGCGGCGCGCGGATGCCGAGGAGCGGCAGGAGGCCCTCGCCGCGGGTCGCGAAGAGATGGGTCGCCACGCGCTCCAGCGGATCGCGGTCGGGGAACACGCGTGTGACGAGGGCGCGCAGCGCGGATCGGTCGGACGGGCGGAAGGGCCGGATGGCGATGTCGGGCATGGAACCTCACGAAGTGAACAGTTCGGTTCACTTCGGCCCGCGGCGATCCCCGGTCAAGGGGCGCGTCAGCTTTCGGACAACGCGACCTTCATGTCCTTGACCACGTAGATTTCCTCGCCGTCCGCCTCCACGCGCCCGTCGGCCACGCCCATCGTCAGGCGGCGCGTCTGGATCGCCTTGGTGAAGTCCACGTGGTAGGTCAGCATCTTGCGGTCGGGGCGCACCATCCCGGTCAGCTTCACCTCGCCCACGCCGAGCGCGTAGCCCCGCCCCTGCCAGCCGCGCCAGCCGAGGTTGAACCCCGTCAACTGCCACAGCCCGTCGAGACCGAGGCAGCCGGGCATGATCGGGTTGCCGGGGAAGTGGCAGTCGAAGAACCAGAGGTCGGGCGTGATGTCGAACTCGGCCACGACGTGGCCCTTGCCATGCGGGCCGCCGTCGCCCGAGATCTCGGTGATCCGGTCCATCATCAGCATCGGCGGCATCGGGAGCTGGGCGTTGCCCGGGCCGAACAGGTCCCCTTGGGCGCATCGGATCAGGTCGTCCTTGTCGAACGAGGTCGGATACTGGCTCATGCGGCCCCCCTGTGACGATCGGCCCGCCCTATCACCCGACGTTTCGACCCCGCAACCCGAGGGGATCGGCGCGCGAACGCGATTCACGTTGAACCGGCGGGCCTTGCGACTTATTCTCAAGGACATGGACGTCCTTTCCCAAGACGCGCTCGAAGTGGGCCGCCGGTGGCTCTCGCATTCGGACCTGCGCCCGACGCGGCAGCGGCTGCTCCTGGCCGCGCTGCTCAAGGGCGACGGGCGGGACCGGCACGTCACGGCCGAATGGCTGCACGACGCGGCGCGCCGCTCGGGGGACAAGGTCTCGCTGGCGACGGTCTACAACACCCTGCGCGCCTTCACCGAGGCCGGGCTGGTGCAGGAGATCACCGTCGACGGCGCGGGCTCCATCTTCGACACCCGCACCGACGACCATGCGCATTTCTACTTCGAGGGCGACGGCGCCTTGGCCGATGCCGGGTCCGAGGGGCTGACCATCTCGAACCTCCCCGACATCCCCTCGGGCATGGAGGTCGCGAAGATCGACGTGGTCATCCGCCTCCGCCCCAAGGGCTGACGCGCGTCCGCGTCCCACCCGGCCTCGCACATCCGGATATCGACGCAACAGCCCTCGCTCCCCAGCGCCCGTCGCAGCGCAAGGGAGGCCCCCATGGACGCCCTTCACGCTCCGATGGGCCGCGGCGGGGAGAATCTCGCCTTCGGCCTGACCCGTTCCCACCGAGGCCAAGGATGGCGCGTTCGCCATCTTGGAGGAGGAGATCCCCGCAGGCGCCGGGCCGCCCCTCCACGTCCATGACGGGGAGCACGGGGTGTTCACGGTGATATCGGGCCGCGTCCGATCCCGCGCTGGCGACGACGAGTTCGAGGCCGGTCCGGGCGACGTCCCGATGATCCCGCTGGGGGTGCCGCACGCGTTCGAGGGCGTGGAGGACGCGGTCGCGCTGGTGATGCTAACCCCCGGCGCCGCGTCCAAGACGTTCGCCGCCGTCACCGCCTCGGGCGCGGACCCGGCGACCGACATGGACACGATCGTCCGCATCGCGGGCGAGCACGACGTCCGCTTCGTCGGCCCGCCCCTCGACTGACGTCGGGGGCGGGCCTGCACGCCGCTCAGGCCGACGGGTCCGCCGTCGTGCGCAGGTAGGGGAAGTGGGTCTTGAACGCGCCGAACTTGGCCTTGGCGTCCTCGTCCGACACCGTGGCCGGGATCACCACGTCCTGCCCGCGCTCCCAGTTGGCGGGCATCGCCACGCCGTGCTTGGCGGCGGCCTGCAGCGCGTCCACGGCGCGCAGCACCTCGGCGAAGTTGCGCCCGACGTTCATCGGGTAGGTCATCGACAGCTTCAGCTGCTTGTCCGGCCCGATCACGTAGACGGAGCGCACCGTCGCCGTGTCGTTGGGCGTGCGCCCGTCGGGCAGGTAGGCGTCGGCGGGTAGCATGTCGTAGGCCTTCGACACCTCCAGCGAGTCGTCCGCGATGATCGGGAAGCCGGCCTTCGCGCCGCCGAACGCCTCGATGTCGGACTTCCACTTGCGATGGCTCTCGGCGTCGTCGACCGAGATGCCGATCACCTTCACGCCCCGCTTCTCCCACTCGTCGGCCAGTTGGGCGACGGCGCCGAACTCGGTGGTGCAGACGGGGGTGAAGTCCTTCGGGTGCGAGAACAGGATCGCCCACGAGTCGCCGATCCAGTCGTGGAACGAGATGCGGCCCTCGGAGGTGTCGGCCTCGAAGTCCGGGACCACTTGGTTGATGCGCAGCGCCATGACGGCCTCCTCTGGTGTGTGAGGGGGATGTAGCGACGGCGGGGCGCGGCCGGAACAGGCGGGCGCGCAAAACGGGATCGTCTCCCGCGGCGGCGGCCCGTCTTGGAACGAATTGCAGCGGGCCGGGGCCGGGCGAGGACGCTCAGTAGGGGGCGGGCACCTCCAGCCGCATGGTCTTCTCCGTGACCGGATGGACGAACTTCAGCCCCTCGGCGTGGAGGTACATGCGGGGATGCGTCTCCGCCCCCTCCGAGTAGAACGGGTCGCCCACGATGGGATGGCCCAACTCGCGCATGTGGACGCGCAACTGGTGGGACCGCCCCGTGCGGGGACGCAGGATCATGCGCGTGACGTCGCCCTCGACCGCGCCGCGCGTCCAGTCCGTCACCGCCGCCTTGCCGATCTCGTGGTCGACGCGCTGGAGCGGGCGGTTGGGCCAGTCCACGATCAGCGGCAGGTCGATCGTCCCCTCCGCCTCGGCGACCGCGCCGTGGACCAAGGCGACGTAGCGCTTCTTCACGCGCTTGGTCTCGAACAGGCGGCCCATGCGGCGCTGCCCCTCCTTGGTCAGCGCGAAGACCATGATGCCGGACGTGTCGCGGTCGAGCCGGTGGCAGAGCAGCACCTCGGGCCGCATCGCCTGCAGCCGCGTCAGCAGGCAATCGGCGAGGTGCGCGCCCCGTCCCGGCACCGAGAGCAGGCCGGCGGGCTTGTCCACGACCAGCAGGTCCGCATCCTCGTGCACGATGGGGATCGGGCCCGTGGGCGGGTCGTAGGGGGTGGAGACGGCGTTGGGGCCGGGATCGGTGGACATGGGCGCGCGCCCTACTCCGATCCGCCCCGCGTCCGCCAGAGGGCGCGGACGGCCCAGATCGTGAGGCCCACGGCGAAGAGGCCGCCGAAGCCGAAGATCTCGACCGCCATGATGCCCCGCACGCCGCGCGTGACGGCGGCGAGGACCAGCAGCGCGAGGATGAAGAGGCCGATCACCAGCCAGACCTTCGCCTCGCCGCGGGTCGGACCGTACGGGTTCACAGGATCGCGTCGACTGTGAAGAGGATGAAGGTCTGCGTGACGACCCATGCGGCGAAGGCCAGCGCGGTGACGCGCACGGCCCGCAGCAGTCGGCGAAGCTGGACGCCGGGGGGCACGCGCTCGAACCGGATGCCCCTGCGGGAGATGACCATCTGCATCAGCGGTCCCGCCTCGGGTCCGCCGCCGCCCCGGCCTCGGGCCACGCCATGTGCGGCGCGCCACAGGACCCTTGGGGCGGACCGCCCGCCTCCCGGTCAGGCCCGTCCCGTCCGCGCCCGTCCTTCCACGGGCGCCGCTTGAACTCGCGGAAGGCCCGGGTCGGCGCGACGAGCGCCGCGCCGATGGCGAGGAAGGCGACCCATGCGAGGGGATGCAGGCTGGCGAGGAACTCCATGTGCGGGAACCTAGGCCCGCGCGGGGAGGTCGTCGAGGCGCGGAAGGGAAACGGTGCGGAACCGGCGATCCCCCCCTCCCGTTCTCCTGAGGAAACCGGAGAGCCCCATGCGCCGCCTCGTCCCCGCCCTGTTCGCCCTGTTGCTGCCGTTCACCGCCACCGCCGAGCAGGTGGGCGAGGTGGGCGTCGATTGGGTCGGCAACGACATCATCATCGAGGCGATCAACGACCCGGACGTCGAGGGCGTGACCTGTCACATCGCCTATTTCGAGCGCTCGCTGATCGACCGCCTGTCCCAAGGCAACTGGTTCGAGGACCCGTCCAACGCGTCCATCGCCTGCCGCCAGACGGGGCCGATCACGATCGGCGACATCGACCGCTCGGAGGACGGCGAGACCGTGTTCCGCGAGAGCCGGTCGATCATCCTCAAGACCCTGCGGATCAAGCGCATCTTCGACGAGGCGAACCAGACGCTGATCTACCTCGTCCATGCGCAGGAGCTCACGCAGGGCTCGGCCAAGATGTCGATCTCGACGGTGCCGCTCTACAGCCCGGCGGCGGCGGCCTCACAGTAGCGCCAGCGCGACCCCGTAGGCGATGAAGCAGGCGGCGAGCGCCCGCCGAAGCCAAAGGCTCGCGACCACGCCCAAGGCCCCGCGCCCCAGCGCCGCCCCGAGCGCGCACCATCCGGTGTAGGCCAGCGCGGTCAGGGTCAGCGCCGTCGGATAGATCGCGACCATCTGCGGGGCGAGGGGCAGGTCGGCCCGGACGAACTGGGTGAAGGCGGCGAGGTAGCCCGCGAGCGACTTGGCGTTGAACGTGGCGATGGCCAGCGCGCGCAGGTAGATCGCGCCGTCCGACGGCGGCTCGGCGACGGGGGCGCCCGCGCGGCGCCACGCGCGGATGCCGAGCCCGATCAGGACGGCGGCGCCCGCGAGCGTCAGCGCCGCCGCCGCGCCCGGCGTCGCGGCGAGCAGGGCGGCCACGCCGAGGGCGGCCGCGGTGAGGAAGAGGGTCGCCTGCGTCAGGATCGCGGCGACGCACCACAGGGCGCGGGGGAGGCCCGCGCGCCATGCGACGAGGACGCAGTTGACGGCGTTGGGCCCCGGCGAGGCGACGAACACCGCCCAGAAGCCCGCGAAGACGAGCCAGTCGCCCGTCGTCATGTCAGATGTCGAGGAACCGCTGCGCGATGCGGGGGAGCAGGCCCTTCAGCAGGAGCGGCGCGTCCGTCAGCGCGAGGCAGACGCAGTCCTCGCCCGGCCCGGCGGTCGGCGTGTGCTCGACCGTCCCGTCCGCGTGGGACAGGTCGCCGCGGCGGAAGGTCATGCCCCGGTCCTCGATGGACCCCTTGAGGACCAGAACGTACTCCGCCCCGTCGTGGCCGTGCTCCGGCATCGCCTGCCCGGCGGGGATGTGCATGAGGCGGACGCTTGCCCCCTCCTCGGCCCATGTCGGGACGATCGCCTGGCGGGAGCCGAGGCCGATCGACTGCCACCGGACGTCCTCGAGGTCGCCGCCGAGGGCGTCGCGCAGCGGCTGCGGCAGGACGGGGTCGGTGCGAGGCGTGCGCACGTCGGGATGCACGGTGTCCTCGGGGACGGTGCCGTTGATCCGCGCCATCACCTCCTCGAACGAGCCCTCGCGGAGCGGCGCGACGGGCTGCTCCGACAGAAGCGCGCCGCCCAAGGCCTCGAACCCCTCCAGCCGCGCGCGCGCCTCGTCGTCGAGCGACACGGCGGTCGCGACGAGCAGATCGTAGGCCTCCGGCAGGAGGCCGGCGGCGTAGCCCATCAGCAGGCGGTCGTCGATCTCGTGCGTCACGCTCATGGCACGCGCTCCTCGGCCGGGTCGGCCTGCATCGCGTGGCGCAGGCGGTCGATCGCCAATCGAATGCGCGACTTGATCGTTCCCAGCGGCAGGCCCGTCTCGAGGGCGATCTCGCTGTGGGAGAGGTCGCCGTAGAAGGCCCGCTCCACGAGGTCGCGCTGCTTCGGCGGCAACTGCGCGACGGCTTGGCGCAGGCGCCGCGCGTCCTCCTGCAGGGCGATGACGTCGGCCTGCGCGGGCTCCGGCTCGGGGCCCCACGGCAACTGCTCGGGCTCCGGGCGGCGGGCGCGGCGGATGAGGTCGATCTTGCGGTTGCGCGCGATGGTGAACAGCCACGTCGTCACGCTCGCCCGCGTGGGGTCGTAGATGTGCGCCTTGCGCCAGACCGTGACCATCACGTCCTGCATGCAGTCCTCCGCCGCCGACGGGCCGAGGCCCGTCCGAATGAGGAAGGCCTTGATCCTCGGGGCGTAGAACTCGAACAGCTGCGCGTAGGCCGCGCGGTCCCGCCGCGCCCCCACGGCCACGAGCTGCCGCGTCCAGAATGCCTCGTCTCTCGGCTCGTCGTCCACGATGGCGCCTCGGCGGCGGCCCCGGAGGTTCTCCTGCGGGTGCGGCCAAGGCGCGAGTATCGCGGAAGGCGACGAGTCGTTCAACCGATCCACCTTCAGCCCGGTCAGATAGAGCAACCCGCAGCCCTGTCAGGGGGACGGTCGCCGTTTCGGCATGCGCTCGCATGCCGCGTGTTGATTTGTCGCAACATTTTCCTGTCAGGCTCGGCTGACAGGGAACCGGATCACCCCAGGAGGGCGTCGATCTCCGCCCGCGTCGGCATTGAGACCGCCGCTCCCGGACGGGTCACCGAGAGGGAGGCCGTCGCGCAGCCGAAGCGGACCGCGTCGAGCGGCGCCATCCCCCCGGACAGCGCGGCGGCGAACCCGCCGTTGAAGGCGTCGCCCGCGCCCGTCGTCTCGACCACGGGCCCGGCCTGGAAGGCGGGCACCATCTCGGAGGTGCCGTCCGCCGCGTGGTAGAGCGCGCCGCGCTCGCCCAAGGTCAGGATCGCGGCCTTGGCCACGCCCATCTCCAGAAGGCGGGCGGCCGCGGCGCGGGCCTCCTCCTCCGAGCCCACCGGACGGCCGGTGATCGCCTCGGCCTCGGTCTCGTTGGGGGTGACGTAGTCGCAGAGGGCGAGCATGCCGTCCGGCAGCGGGGCCGCCGGCGCGGGGTTGAGCAGCGTCGCGGCGCCCCCCTCCCGGCCGAGGGCGAGGGCGCGCATCGCGGCGCCCATCGGCTGCTCCAGCTGCGTCATCACCACGTCCGCCCTGCGGAAGGCGTCCGCGCGCTCGTCCACGAAGGCCGCGTCCATCGTCCCGGCCGCGCCCGGATAGACGATGATCGCGTTGTCCCCCGTGGCCTCGTCCACGAAGATGTAGGCGGCCCCCGTCGGCGTCCCGCCCCGCTCGACATGGACCGCGTCGACGCCCGCCGCGCCCCATGCGTCCAGCGCCATGTCCCCGAACGTGTCCGCCCCGATACGCGTGACCATCAGGGCCGCCCCGCCCGCCTTGGCGCAGGCGACCGCTTGGTTGCTGCCCTTGCCGCCGGGCCCGAGGGCGAAGCCCGTCCCGAGGATCGTCTCGCCCATCACCGGCTGGCGCGGGGCGCGGAAGGTGGTGTCGGCGACGAACACCCCGAGGATGGCGACGGTCATGGGCGATCTCCCTTCCCGCCCGGACTAGCCCCCCCGGCGCGCTGGCACCAGCCGCGCGGGTGGGGCACGGTCGCCGCGCGGCAGGGAGGATCGGGATGGCGGGACGGGACGTGGTGGTGACGGGCGGCACCTCGGGGATCGGGGCGGCCATCGCGGACGCCTTCCGCGACGCGGGCGACCGTGTGGTGGCGACCGGCGTGGAGGACGGGGCTGCGCACCGGCTCGACGTGACGGACGCGGACGCGGTCTCGGCGTTCTTCGCGGGGCGCGCGGTCGACGTGCTGGTGTGCTGCGCGGGCGTGATCGGGCGCGGCACGGAATTGACGCCCGAGGGGTTCGCTAGGACGGTGGAGGTCAACCTGACCGGCACGATGCGGTGCTGCCTCGCCGCCGCGGAGGCGCTGCGGGCACGCGGGGGGAGCATCGTCCTCACCGCCTCCATGCTGTCCTTCTTCGGCTCGCCCGTCGCGCCGGGCTACGCGGCGTCGAAGGGGGGCGTGGCGCAGCTGACCAAGTCGCTGGCGCTGGCATGGGCGCCGGACGTGCGGGTCAACGCGCTGGCGCCCGGCTGGATCGCCACGCCGCTGACCGATCCGTTGCGCGGCACGGAGAAGGAGGCGGCGATCCTGTCGCGCACGGCGCTCGGGCGGTGGGGCGAGGCGGCGGACCTCGGCGGGCCGGCGCTGTTCCTCGCCAGCCCGGCGGCGGGCTTCGTGACGGGCGCGATCCTGCCCGTGGACGGAGGGTATTCGGTGGCCTGACGGACGGCGGGGTGAACCCCGCCCCACGGGTGTGATAGCTCCTCCGCAGGAGGACCGCCCCATGAAGGACGCCGACACCGATCGCCTGCCCTATCAGCTGCCCTTCCCGCCGGAGGCGGCGGCGGAGATCGTCGTCCCCGACGCCGTGCCCGAGGACGAGCGCGTCTGGGTGCCCCAGGCCGAGGGCGTGTGGTTCCGCCCGCTCTGCCTGTCGGCCTCACAAGGCTACTGGGTCAACGTCCTGCGCGTCCGCCGCTCGGGCATCCTGTCGCGCCACCTGCACCCCAACGCCGTGCATGGCTTCGTGCTCAAGGGGCGGTGGTCCTACCTCGAGCACGACTGGGAGGCGACGACGGGTGCCTACGTCATGGAGCCGCCGGGCGAGACGCACACGCTCGTGGTGCCCGAGGACGTCGAGGAGATGCAGACGCTGTTCCAAGTGAACGGTTGCATGATCTACTGCGACCCGTGGGGGAAGGTGACGGGGACGGAGGACGTGTTCTCCAAGATCGCCATGTGCCGCGCGCATTACGAGGCGTGCGGCCTCGGGGCGGACTACGTGGATCGGTTCATCCGCTGAGGGGGCTCCGCCCCCGGCCTTCGGCCTCCCCCGAGGTATTTCCGCCAAGATGAGGGGGGCGGGGTCGCGCGCGGGCCGCGGGCGGTCGCGCGCCTCCCTTCCGGCGGGTCCGCGTCCGGCATAGGGTCGGCGCGACCGGAGGGCCTTCCATGCGCGACACACATGACGCCGTGATCACGTTCACGCTGGACGGCGAGGAGGTCTCCGCGCGCGCGGGCGAGACGATCTGGGAGGTGGCGCACGGGCGCGGCCTGCGGATCCCGCACCTCTGCCACAAGCCGAGCCCCGGCTACCGCCCCGACGGCAATTGCCGCGCGTGCATGGTGGAGGTGGAGGGCGAGCGGGTGCTGGCGGCGTCCTGCGTGCGCGAGCCCGTCGAGGGGATGGTGGTGCGGACCGCCACGGACCGGGCCGTGAAGGCCCGCGCGATGGTGGTGGAGATGCTGCTCGCCGACCAGCCGGAGCGGGAGGCGGCGCACGACCGCTCCTCCGACCTCTGGGCGCAGGCCGAGGCGCAGGGCGTGACCGAGAGCCGCCTGCCCACGCTGGAGGTCGAGCGCATCCCGCTCCTCGACGACAGCCACGTGGCGATGCGGGTGAACCTCGACGCCTGCATCCAGTGCGGGCTGTGCGTGCGGGCCTGCCGCGAGGTGCAGGTCAACGACGTGATCGGCATGGCCGGGCGGGGGCACGACGCCTACCCGGCCTTCGACTTCGACGATCCGATGGGCGAGTCGACCTGCGTGGCCTGCGGCGAGTGCGTGCAGGCCTGCCCGACCGGCGCGCTGATGGAGGCGTCGATGGTGGGCGCGGGCGAGGTGGGCGACAGCGCCGCCTACGACCGCGAGGAGGAGAGCGTCTGCCCGTTCTGCGGGGTGGGCTGCCAAGTCTCGCTGAAGGTCCGCGACGATGGCGACGGGCCGCGCGTGGTGAAGGTGGATGGCATCAATGGCCCCGCGAACGAGGGGCGGCTCTGCGTGAAGGGGCGGTTCGGGTTCGACTACATCCACCACCCCCACCGCCTGACCGTGCCGCTGATCCGGCGCGAGGACGCGCCCGCGAAGGGGCTGAACGTCGATCCCGGCGATCTGGCGACGCATTTCCGCGAGGCGACGTGGGAGGAGGCGCTGGACGCCGCCGCCGGGGGGCTGAAGGGCCGGGGGCGCGAGGTGGCGGGCTTCGGCTCGGCCAAGTGCACGAACGAGGAGGCCTACCTCTTCCAGAAGTTCATCCGGCAGGGGTTCGGCCACAACAACGTCGACCACTGCACCCGGCTCTGCCACGCCTCCTCGGTCGCCGCGCTGATCGAGAACGTCGGGTCGGGCGCGGTGACGGCCACGTTCAACGAGATCAAGAACGCCGACGTCGCCATCGTGATCGGCGCCAACCCGGTCGAGAACCACCCCGTCGCGGCCACCTACTTCAAGCAGTTCGCCAAGCGGGGCGGGAAGCTGATCGTCATGGACCCGCGGGGGCAGGCGCTCAAGCGGCACGCCACCCACATGCTGCAGTTCCGGCCCGGCGCGGACGTGGCGCTGCTCAACGCGATCATGCACGTGATCGTGGAGGAGGGGCTCTACGACCGGCAGTACATCGCCGCGATGACCGAGAACTGGGAGGCGCAGCGCGCCCACCTGTCGGGCTTCGCGCCCGAGACGGTGGAGGACCTGACCGGCATCAACGCGGCCACCGTGCGCGCCGTGGCGCGCGACTTCGCCAAGGCGCAGGCGGGGATGATCTTCTGGGGCATGGGCGTATCGCAGCACGTCCACGGCACCGACAACTCGCGCTGCCTGATCTCGCTGGCCCTCATGTGCGGGCACGTGGGCCGTCCGGGCACGGGGCTGCACCCGCTGCGCGGGCAGAACAACGTGCAGGGCGCGTCGGATGCGGGCCTGATCCCGATGTTCCTGCCGGACTACCAGAGCGTGACCGACGACGCGGTGCGCGCGGCCTTCACGGGGGTCTGGGGGTCGGAGGACTTCTCGGACGAGAAGGGGCTGACCGTCACCGAGATCATGGACGCGGTCCACGCGGGCGACATCCGCGCGATGTACATCCTCGGCGAGAACCCGGCCATGTCGGACCCCGACGTGGACAACGCGCGGGCGGCGTTGGCCGCGCTGGACCACCTCGTCGTGCAGGACATCTTCCTGACGGAGACGGCCAACTACGCCGACGTGATCCTGCCCGCCTCGGCGCTCTACGAGAAGACGGGCACCGTCTCGAACACCAACCGGACCGTGCAGATGGTGCGGCCCGCCGTGCCGCCGCCGGGCGAGGCGCGCGAGGATTGGGCGATCACGGTGGAGCTGGCGAAGCGCTGCGGGCTGGACTGGGGCTACATGCACCCGTCCGAGGTGTTCGCGGAGATGGCGGTCAACATGAGGTCGCTCGCCAACATCACGTGGGAGCGGCTGGAGCGCGAGCCCGTCACCTACCCGTCCCTGTCCCCCGAGGATCCCGGCCAGTCGGTCGTGTTCGGCGACGCCTTCCCGCGCCCCGAGGGCCGCGCGCGGTTCACGCCCGCGAGCGTGGTGCCGCCCAACGAGGTGCCGGACGCGGACTACCCGATGATCCTGACCACGGGGCGGCAGCTGGAGCACTGGCACACGGGCTCCATGACCCGCCGGGCGAGCGTGCTCGACGCCGTGGAGCCGGAGGCGAACTGCTCGCTCCACCCCTCCACGCTGCGGCGGCTGGGTGTCGACCCCGGCGGCCACGTCCGCCTGACCACCCGGCGCGGGTCGATCGAGGTAATGGCGCGGATGGACCGGGCGGTGGCGCCGGACATGGTGTTCCTGCCCTTCGCCTATGTCGAAGCGGCGGCGAACCTGCTGACGAACCCGGCGATCGACCCCTACGGGAAGATCCCGGAGTTCAAGTTCTCGGCGGTGAAGGTGGAGAGGGTCGAATGATGGGGTAAAACCCCATCCTACGGTCCTGGGGTAGGATGGGGTTTCACCCCATCACCCCGCCAACGCTTCGTTCACCACCTTCGCCAGTGCGTCCCACGTCGCGGGGTTCGCCGCGTTGAGCAGCCGCCCCTCCCGCATCGCAGGCGCGTAGTCCGTCCCGTCGAGTAGGGCCGACCGGCCCCCCGCCTCCTCCAGGATCAGCACGCCTGCCGCGTGGTCCCAGACGTTGAGCATTCCGTTGAGGCAGAACTGCGTGGCCCCGGTGGCGAGCGACCGATACTCGTGCAGGCTAGCTCCCAGCGAGGAGGTCCGGCGGAAGCGCGGGGCGAGGGCAGCGATGGCGGGGCGGTCCGCCTGCGGGTAGAGGTCGCCGTTGAGGTTGCCGCGCATCCGGTCGAGGGGCAGCGCCTCCTGCGGCAGGCGCAGGGGCCGGGCGGTGCCGCCCCGGACGAAGGACGCACCCCCGCCGCGATGCGCCACGATCCAGTCGTCGAAGGAGGGATCGTAGAGCAGGCCCCAGACCGTCGCGCCCGCCTCCACCACCGCGACGATGACGCCGAAGTTCGCGATCCCGTGGGCGAAGTTCCACGTCCCGTCGATCGGGTCGATCACCACGCAGCGGTCGGCATCGATGCAGCCCAGAACGGACCTGTCCGCCGCCACCGCCTCTTCCCCCAGCACGGCCGCGCCGGGCAGCAGGTCCGCCACGCGGGCGGTCAGGGCCGCCTCCGCCTCGCGGTCGGCCACGGTGACGAGGTCGTCGAAGGCGCGCTTGGCGTCGATCCCCCCGTCGGGGAGGTTGCGGAAGCGCGGCAGGATCGCCTCGGCCGCCACCGCGCGGACGGCGGCGATCAGGGCGTCGGACTGGTCTGGTGTGATGGGCATGGCGCCGCCTCTAGCGCAGCGTGACGCGCGCGTCGCGCCACAGTTCGGCGAGGCCCCTCAGGCCGCGTCCAGCCCCCTGCCCTTCAGCAGCGCCTCGACCCCCGGCATCCGGCCCCGGAAGCGGGTGTAGAGCACGTCGGCCTCCTCGGACCCGCCCGCCGAGAGGATGTTCGCCTCCAAGGCCTTGGCCGTCTCCGGGTCGAACGGATCGCCCGCCTCCTCGAAGGCGGCGAAGGCGTCGGCGTCCATCACCTCCGACCACATGTAGCTGTAGTAGCCCGAGGAGTAGCCGTCGCCCGCGAAGACGTGGGCGAAGTGCGGCGTGGCGTGCCGCATCCCCACGGCGCGGGGCATGCCCAACTGCTCCAGCACCTCGGCCTGCTTCTGCATCGGGTCGGCGGGGGCGGGGCCGTCGTGGAAGGCGAGGTCCACCAGCGCGCTGCCGATATACTCCACCGTCGCGTGGCCCATGTCGTAGGTGGAGGCGGCCAGCACCTTGTCGAGCAGGTCCTTGGGCATCGGGGTGCCGTCCGCGTCGGTGGCGAACTCGGCCAGCACCTCGGGCACCTCCAGCCAGTGCTCGTAGAGTTGGCTCGGCAGCTCCACGAAGTCGCGCGCCACGGAGGTGCCGCTGATCGACGGGTAGGTCACGTCCGACAGCATCTGGTGCAGCGCGTGGCCGAACTCGTGGAAGAGCGTGCGGGCATCGTCGTAGGAGAGCAGGGCGGGGTCTCCGGCGGCGAAGTTGCAGACGTTGACCACGATGGGCCGCTCGTCCGTCAGGCCCGACTGGGACCGCATGGCCGAGCACCACGCCCCCGACCGCTTGGACGGCCGCGCGAGGTAGTCGCCGAGGAAGACGGCGACGTGCCGCCCGTCGCGCGTCACCTCCCACGCCTTCACGTCCGGGTGGTAGGTGGGGACGTCGAGGGGCGCGAACTCCAGCCCGAACAGGCGGCCCGCGCAGGCGAAGGCCGCGTCGATCATCTGCGGCAGGCGGAGGTATCGCTTGATCTCGCCCTCGTCGAGGTCGTGCATCTCCTGCCGCCGCCGCTCGGAGTAGTAGCGCCAGTCCCACGGCTCCAGCGGGCCGATCACGCCGTCCTCGCGCGCCATGACGGCCAGCGCCTCGCCGTCGGCGCGGGCCGCGCGGCGGGCGGGGCGCCAGACCTCCATCAGCAGGTCGCGCACGGCCTCGGGGGTGCCGGCCATCTCGGTCTCGAGCTTGTAGTCGGCGAAGGTCTCGTGGCCGAGCAGCTTCGCCCGCTCCTCGCGGAGCTTGAGGATCTCGGCCGCGATCTCGCGGTTGTCCGTCTCGCCCCCGTTGGCGCCGCGCGCGGTCCACGCGGTATGGGCCTTCTCGCGCAGGGCGCGGTCGGGATGGAACTGCAGGAATGGGACGATCAGCGAGCGGTTCAGGGTGACCACCGCATGCGCGCGGTCGCGCTCCGCGCCCGCCGCGCGGGCGGCCTGCTGCACGAAGTCCGGGAGGGGGGCGAGCTGCTCGTCCGTGAGGTCCATGAACCAGTCCCGCTCGTCCGCCAGCAGGTTCTGCTGGAACCGCGTGCCCAGCGTGGCAAGGCGGGCCTTGATCGCGGTCAGCCGCTCGGCCTCCTCCCCTTCCAGCGCGGCGCCCGCGCGGACGAAGCCGCGATGGGTGAGCATCAGGACGCGCGCCTGCTCGTCGGTCAGGTCCAGCGTGTCGCGCCGCTCCCAGAGGTCGCGGATGCGGGCGAAGAGCTCGGTGTTGTTGGTGATCTCGGACGAGTAGGCCGACAGCTTCGGCGCCATGTCGCGCTGCAGCGCCTCGCGCGCCGGGTTCGAGTCGGCGGAGGCGAGGTTGTAGAACACGCCCGCCACTCGGTCGAGCGTGGCGTCCGCCCGCTCCAGCGCCTCGATCGTGTTGGCGAAGGTGGGGGGTTCCTCCGAGTCCGCGATGGCTTGGACGTTGGCGCGGCCCTCCGCCATGCCCCACTCCAAGGCCGGGCCGAAGTGGTCGTCCTCGATCCGGTCGAAGGGGGGCAGCGCGAAGGGGGTGTCCCAGTCGGCGAGCAAGGGGTTGGTCATGGCGGATCTCCTCTCCGTCGGACCTAGGGGGAGGTCCGGGGAGGCGCTAGGGTTCCCGTCGAACAGGGAGGCGCGAATGGGCTGGTCGATCCATCATGTGAACTTGGAGGCGAAGGACGTGCGGCGGGCGGCCGCCTTCTACGCGACGGTGCTGGGGATGGAGGAGCAGGCTTGGCGCTTCCCGGAGAGCCGCGGCTATCTCCCTGGCGAACCTGACAAGTTGGCGCTCCTCGGCGACGGGAGGGACGGGCATTCGGGGCTGCACCTGATCAAGGGCGACCCGGACTTCGCCGCGCGCAACGGGCTGGCCTTCAACCCTTCGGTGGGCGGGCACGTGGCGATCCGGGTGGACGACCTGGACGCGGTGATCGGGCGGCTCCGGGCCGCGGGAATCCCCCATTCGGTGACGGGGGAGTTCGCGATCCCGGGGCTGCGCCACGTCTACCTCGAGGATCCGGAGGGGAACCTCCTCGAGCTGAACGGGCCGGTGTAAGCCGCTGATCCGTCAGGGATAGGTCTGGCCGCGCGCGATGCGGTGGATGGTGCCGTCGCGCTTGACGGCGTGCCACAGGGCACCCGCGAGGTGGAGCGCGATCAGGCCGGCGAGGACGTAGGCGGCGACGCCGTGGGCCCAGCCGAGCCAGCCCTGCTTGAGCCAGAGCGCGGCCATGCCGAACAGCGGCATGGCGATCAGGATCGCGTAGAAGGCGTAGTGGACGGAGCGGGAAAGCAGTTTGATTACAGAGGGTTCCGTCTCGGGCGGCTTGGGGGCGCCGAGGCGGAGGCGAAGGACGAGGCGCCAGACCATCGCGGCGAGGATGGAGGCGCCGATGATGCCGTGCACCCACATGTGCCCCGAGGGCGGCAGAGTGCCGAAGTCGAGCGCGTAGGCGTAGGCGGCCTCCATCCCGGAACCCGTAAGGTATTGGAACGCAACGAGTCCCACGACCGTCCAGTGGGCCACGATCTGCCCGGTCGCATAGCGGCCGGGGGGGCGGGCGTGGGGGGTGTATGGGGTCGGCTCGATGGGGGCGGAGGCGGTCGTCATGGGTCTCTCCCTGTTCGCTGCACCTGCAACGTGGGGGCGAGTCGCCGGTTCCGTTCAGGATTCCTTCACCGTTCGTACGGAGCCTCGGCGGCCGTCTTCACGAAACGTACGGAGGTTTCACATGCCCAAGACCCCGCTCGACGGCCCCGCCCCGCGCCTGCCCGTCTCCGAGGCGCGCGAGCGCCTCGCCGATCTTTGCGCCCATGTCCGCGACGGGGAGGACGCGGTGGTGCTGACCCGGCACGGGCGGGCGGTGGCGGCGCTGGTCGGGATGGCGTGGCTGGACCGCTTCGCGCGGGTGGAGGAGCAGGACGCGGACGCGGCGGCGGGCTGGGTGCCGAACGGGCTGCGCCGCGACGGGGACCGCTACCTCAGCCCCAGCGAGGCGGCGGTGCGGCTGCGGCAGGTGCAGCTCGACCGCGCGGCGGAGCGGCGGCTCCTGGCGCGGGCGGGGCTGGAGCCGATCCCCGGCGGGGAGGTGGCCGCGCCCGTGGCGCGCGTGGAGGCAGAGGCGCCGCCGCCCGCCGCCCCGCCCGCGCCGCGGGCGCGCTGGTCGCCGTGGGCGTGGCGGCGCGGCTGAGCGGCCGTGGGCGGGACTCCGCAAAGGCGGCGGGCGGCGGGAACAACCGGAGGGAGAGGGGGTTGCGGCAGGGACACCAGCCCCAAGGAGCCCCCGATGACCCGCCTCAAGCTCGCCGCCCTCCTGCTCGCCCTGCCGCTCGTGGCCGGCTGCGTTCCCGCCGCCATCGGCGCCGGCGCCGCGATCACCGCCGACGAGACCGCCGAGAACAACGGCGGGAACCTGTTCTGATGGCCCGCCTGCTGCTCGTGCTGGGCCTCGTGCTCGGCCTCGCCGCCTGCGAGACGGCCGAAGGCTTCGTGGACGACGCGGAGAACCTCGGCGACGCGATCAACGGGTGAGCCCCGCGTGACGGAAGGAGGGGGCGGCCCGGCGGGCCGCCCCTTTCGCGTGGGGGCCGCGGGGCGCGGGCGAGGGCCCGCGGGGCGGCCTGGAAGGCGGGAGGGCGCGGACGCGTGGGCTTTCGCCCACCCTACAGGGGGACGTGGCCCTTCTTGTCGGAGGCGTCGACGGTGCCGCCGGTCAGGCCCTTGAGCGCGACGGCGAGGGCGGAGACGTCCTCCCACACCTCGCCCTCGTGCAGGTCGAGGCGGAGCAGGCGCAGGGACGGGTCGTCGCGCCCGCCCTCGAACCACGCGGCGGTCATGGGGGACCAGAGCGCGTCGATGGTCTGCGGGTCGTTCGGCATGGTGAGCGTGCCGGTGACGGAGGCCCAGAGGTCCTGCCCCTTGGCTTGGAAGGTCATGGTGGCGGTGCGGGCGTTGCCCGAGGCCAGCGCCTCGCCGAGGTCGGTGTCGGCGGCGGTGAAGAAGTGGACTGGACCGGCGCCGTCCTTGAGCAGCGCCGCCATCGGGCGCGGCGGGGCGCCGTCGGTGGCGAGCATGACGATGCGGTCGGAGGCGAGGTGGGACCAGAAGGCGGCGGCGAGGTCGTCTTGGGTGGACATGGGGGTGCTCCGGGTTGGGACGGCGGAGCAACGTCGAACATACGCCGAGGTTGCATAGGGCAGGCAGAACCTGCGCTAGCCAGCGGCTTAGTTGGTGGCTTCCAACTAGCCTATTTTTGCTACGCTACATCAACCAACCGATCGAGACAGTTACACAATAGCCAGTACGGCGGTTGCTATCAAACTACCGATGGCCCCTGTCGAGACGGTGTAGAACAGCGCCCGCGCAACTCTACCTTTTCTATTCAGAAGAGCGAGATGCCTATCTTTCATCCGCGCTGTGGAGTTGTTGATGGCAAGTATTTGAAACGAGCCAATCGGATAAATTCTCTTCTCAATATACGTCCGCACCATTCGTATAACGAGAGACATTGCTTGGTACGCGATGAGTATGTAAATAAATCCCTGTAAAGAGATTAGTTCGGGGAAAAGCCTAGAAATCCCTTCTTGATAGTTCGCAACGAGCAGAAGGATCCCCCAGGAAACGACTAGGAAGAACACCGATCCTGCCGAAACAGGATAAACTCCGTGGCCCCAATATATATTATCCTCTGCCAGCTTCGGGAACCAATCAGGACGTTGAGGTATATCGTATTCTTCCAGCTCTTCGTACCAACCCTTGACAACAACCTGCAAATTTCGCGCGACCATGTAATCAATATAGCTTAGGTAGATTCGCATAGCAGCGCCATATCGCTCGCGATATGTCGGGTTCCCAAAAACCGCATTTGACCCATCAGGCTGCAAGGTGAAGCCGTTTAGAACAACCCGAATATCGTAATTATTGTGCTCGCCCGTCCGAAAATTAGGAACTAAGAAGGAAAATCTGATGTTAATCTCCGAAACAAGTGACGTCCCCGAGAAATCATGCTGGAGAAACTCGTTCAATGAAGACAGCGAAATTTCTTCCGTCGCGCCAGAAGAGTCGAGAAACTCAACCTCAAAGGAAAAACTCGCCGCTTCCGGATTAAGGCTCTCGACCCATTGCCCCAATTTGTAGCATAGCTGCGCGATGTCGTCTCGCTCAATAACGACGCTTCGGCTCACCGAGGTGGTAAGATGTCGACCAGCGCCAGTGACTTCTTCGAACAGCGCTCTCATAACCGAAGCTGGCAGCTGGCCCGTCTCCGCAGTGTCTCCTTCGGCTGTCCTTACAACTGCTCGCCCGATGACCTTCGGCTCACTTGACATACCTAATATTTTTCAACCTCTGCCGTTTGAAGCGTTCTGGCCGAGAACAGAGTAGTGAATAAACTGCTTCGGCCACGAGCGATGTAGAACCCGCTGCTTGTAGGATCCCACCCCTGAAATGTAGCACCACCCCCCATCAGATCTGCGTCCATATCAGTCGGAGCAGACCAATTGGTTCCCCGTCTAACTCGAGCGCAAACTGCGATGATAGTCACCCATCCATCTTGAGCGCCTCGACGAAGGCGCTTTGGGGGATTTCGACCCTCCCAAACTGCCGCATCTTCTTCTTGCCCGCCTTCTGCTTATCAAGAAGCTTCTTCTTCCGCGACACGTCCCCGCCGTAGCACTTGGCGGTGACGTCCTTGCGCATGGCGGACAGGGTCTCGCGGGCGACGACCTTGCCGCCGATGGCGGCTTGGATCGGGATCTTGAACATGTGGCGGGGGATCAGCTCCTTGAGCTTCTCGCACATGGCGCGGCCGCGCTGCTCGGCCCGGTCGCGGTGGACCATCATCGAGAGCGCGTCGACCGGCTCCTCGTTCACGAGCACCTGCATCTTGACGAGCGCGTCCTCGCGGTAGCCGATCAGCTGGTAGTCGAAGGAGGCGTAGCCCTTGGTCACCGACTTGAGCCGGTCGTAGAAGTCGAACACCACCTCGTTGAGCGGCAGGTCGTAGACCACCATCGCGCGGGGGCCGGCATAGGTGAGGTCCATCTGGATGCCGCGCCGGTCCTGGCACAGCTTGAGGACGTCGCCGAGGTAGTCGTCGGGCACGAGGATGGTCGCCTTGATGCGCGGCTCCTCGATGTGGTCGACGTGCGTGAGGTCGGGCATGTCGGCGGGGTTGTGCAGCTCCGTCACCGTGCCGTCGCGCATGTGGACGTGGTAGACCACGCTGGGCGCGGTGGTGATGAGGTCGATGTCGTACTCGCGCTCGAGGCGGTCGCGGATGACCTCGAGGTGGAGCAGGCCGAGGAAGCCGCAGCGGAAGCCGAAGCCCAGCGCGGCGGAGGACTCGACCTCGTGGGAGAAGGAGGCGTCGTTGAGGGCGAGCTTCTCGATTGCGTCGCGCAGGTCCTCGTATTGGGCGGAATCGACGGGGAAGAGGCCGCAGAAGACGACCGGCTGGGAGGGCTTGAAGCCCGGGAGCGGCGTGTCGGCGCCCTTCTTCTCGTGGGTGATGGTGTCGCCCACGCGGGTGTCGCGGACCTGCTTGATGGAGGCGGTGAGGAAGCCGATCTCGCCCGGCCCCAGCTCGTCCAAGGGCTGCATGGCGGGGCGGAACACGCCGAGGCGGTCGATCTGGTGGACGGTGCCGTTCGACATGAACTTGACGCGGTCGCCCTTGCGGATGCGCCCGTCGATGACGCGGATCAGGACGATGACGCCGAGATAGGCGTCGTACCACGAGTCCACGAGCATGGCCTTGAGCGGCGCCTCGGCGTCGCCCTTGGGGGCGGGGAGGTGGTCGACGATGGCCTGCAGCGTCTCGCGGATGCCCTGCCCCGTCTTGGCGGAGACGAGGAGCGCGTTCGAGGCGTCGAGGCCGATCACGTCCTCGATCTGCTCGGCCACGCGCTCGGGCTCGGAGGCGGGGAGGTCGATCTTGTTGAGGACGGGGACGATCTCGTGGTCGGCGTCGATGGCTTGGTAGACGTTGGCCAGCGTCTGCGCCTCGACGCCCTGCGTGCTGTCCACGACGAGGAGCGAGCCCTCGACGGCGCGCATGGAGCGCGAGACCTCGTAGGCGAAGTCGACGTGGCCGGGCGTGTCGATGAGGTTGAGGACGTAGGTGTTCCCGTCCTCCGCCTTGTAGTCGATGCGGACGGTGTTGGCCTTGATCGTGATGCCGCGCTCGCGCTCGATGTCCATGGAGTCGAGCAGCTGCTCCTTCATGTCGCGGGCGGCCACGGTCTCCGTCTCTTGGATGAGGCGGTCGGCCAGCGTGCTCTTGCCGTGGTCGATATGGGCCACGATCGAGAAGTTGCGGATGCGGGAGAGGTCGGTCATGGCGGCCTGCTGGAATGGGTCCGGTCGCAGATATGGCACGCGCGCCCGCTGGGAAAGGGCGCGCGGCGCGGGCGCGCATGGACGCAGCGCCGCACCCGTGGCATCCCACCCGCCGAGACCCGGAACGGGCGAGAGGAGAGCGGTGATGAGATCCTTCCTGATCGGAGCGGCCTTGGCCGTGGGCGTGGCGGGCTGCGGCGGCGGCGGCGGGGGCGACCGGGGACCGGTGCGCGCCTACGCGGAGGGGCCGATCCGCTCGGCGTGCCTCGGCCAGGACCGGCGGGCGGCGACGAGCGCGCTGTGCGGCTGCGTCCAGGCGGCGGCGGACCGGACGCTCAGCGCGGGCGACCAGCGGCGCTCCCTGCCCTTCTACCGCGACCCGCACCGCGCGCAGGAGGTCCGGCAGTCGGACCGCGCGCGCGACGAGGCCTTCTGGACCCGCTACAAGCAGTTCGTCGACACCGCCGAGCGGATGTGTGCGTAGGCTCGCGGCCCTCCTGCTGATCGCGGCGGCGCCGGTCGCCGCGCAGGAGCGGCTGCTGGCCGCGCCGCCGCCGGGCTGGACGGTCTCGGCCGTGGCGCCCGACCCGGAGGGCGGGTCGCTGGCCGTCCTGCTGCCCGGCGACGGGGACGGGGCGGGGCGCCTGATCGTGCGGTCGCTGGACCGCGACGAGGGGGCGGCGGCCTATCTGGCGGCGCTCGCGGAGAGGCTGGGGGCGGCCTGCCCGGCGGGCACGGTCCTGCCCTTCGGCGGGGCGACGGGGGCGCTGCACCTGACGACCTGCGACGACCCCGAGGCGGTGACGCTAAGCCGGGCGATCCGGGGCGACCGCCTCCACGTGCTGAGCCGGGTGTGGGACGCCCCGCCGGCCGAGGGCGAGGTGCGGGCGTGGACCCGGTGGATGGAGGCCGCGCTGGCCTGCGGCGGGGCGCGGACGGCGGCGTGCCCCGCGCCGATGGCGGACTAGGCGGTCAGGCCACCGCGCCGCCGCGCATCATCGCCCGGTGCAGGGCGATGGAGGGCAGGAAGAGCAGGGCGAAGCCGAAGGCGAAGAAGGCCGCGATCATCGCGGGGATCCAGAGGACCGACAGCACGAGGCCCACGGCCCCCGCGACCCACGCCGCGCGGCGGCGGTCCAGCACGCGCAGGAGGCCGAGATGGAGCAGCTTGCCGCCGTCGAGCGGCTGCACCGGGACGAGGTTGAGGCCGAACAGGAAGAGGTTGATCCACGCCGCCTGCTCGAGGAGCGTGGCGGTCGTGGCCCAGCCGCCCGGATAGATCGCGGCGGCCATGTACCGCCCGTCGATCCAGCCGACCGCGAGCCCGCAGATCGCCCAGAGCGCGAGGTTGGTGAGCGGGCCCATCGCGACGACGAGCTCGCGCTCGCGGGGGGTGGCGCGGGGGTCGCCCACGCAGAACCCGCCGCCGCCCCACAGGACGACCCGCTCGACCCGGAGGCCCTGCACCCGGTTGCCCCACGCGTGGCCCAGTTCGTGCAGGAGGATCGAGACGGCGACGATCCCGAAGAAGGCCACGGACCCCATCGAGGGGTCGAAGCCGACGAGGAGCAGGGCCAGCAGGCCGAAGGACGGCGCGATCTGGATCGGCACGCCCCACGGGCCGGGCAGGGTCAGGATCGGGGTCTCGTCTTGGTCGATCATGGGGCGGCTCCCGCGTCTGTCGGCGCCTTCCTGCCCGGCGGGTGCGGCGGGGTTGGGGCGCGGGCCGGGCCGGGATCGGACCCGCGCGTCACGCCTCGGGGACGGGATAGCGGGCCGACAGGCCCGCCACGGCCGCGTCGATGGCCGCGAGCGCGGTGGTGTAGTCGCCGGTGTCGTAGGGATCCGCGATGTCGCGCTCGCCCAACCCCGCCGCCGCGCTGAGGAGGCGGACGTGCGGCGGGCGCATCAGGCCGGGGCGCAGCCCGTCGAGGTCGCGCAGGTTGCGCGCCTCCAAGGCGAGGACGAGGTCGTAGCGGTCGAAGTCGTTGGAGCGGAACTGCCGGGCGCGCGAGGGCGCGGGGTCGAGGTCGCGGGCCTTCAGCCGCGTCGCCATGCGCGGGTCCACCGGCGCGCCGACGTGGCGGACGGCGGTGCCTGCGTGGTCCGTGGTCCAGTCGGGGCGAAGCGCCTTGGCGAGATGGGCGGCGGCGGGCGAGCGGCACGTGCTTCCGACGCAGACGAACAGGATGCGCATGACGGGTCCCCCTCCGGTCCGGTCGCGCCTCCGTCGGGCGACGGACCGGCTCGTGATCTTATCGAGGGGGGGTCCGGCGCCGGAAGCGGGCCGGGGACATTCCGTGACGTCAATGGCCGCCGGGCCACCCGCGGCTCGGCATGTCGGCCACGCCGGCGGGGGTCGTGCGTGGGGGGCGGGGGTCGTGCGTGGGGCGGATCAGGGGCGGGCGCCGAAGATCGCGCTGCCGACGCGGACATGGGTGGCGCCGAAGGCGACGGCCTGCTCGAAGTCGGCGGACATGCCCATCGACAGGCCGGTCAGGCCATTGCGCGCGGCCATCTTCGCCAGCAGCGCGAAGTGGAGGGCGGGGGCCTCGTCGGCGGGCGGGATGCACATCAGCCCCGCGACGGGCAGGTCCATGGCGCGCATCCCGCGGACGGCCTCGTCGACCGCGCCGGGGGCGAGGCCCGCCTTCTGCGGCTCCTCTCCGGTGTTGACCTGCACGAAGACCTTCGGCGCGCGCCCCTCCTGCTGGGCGATGTCGGCGATGCGCGCGGCGAGCTTGAGGCCGTCGACGGAGTGGATCGCGTCGAAGAGCCGGACCGCCGCGCGGACCTTGTTGGACTGGAGCGGGCCGAGGAGGTGGAGGTCGACGCCCGCGTGGGCGTCCTTCCATGCGGGCCACTTGCCCTGCGCCTCCTGCACGCGGTTCTCGCCGAAGGCGCGGTGCCCGGCGGCGAGCACGGCCTCGACCCGCTCGGGGGGCTGCATCTTGGAGACGGCGATGAGCGTCACCTCGCCGGGGGCGCGCCCGGCGCTCTCGCAGGCGGCGTGGAGGCGGGCGGTGATGGCGGGCAGGGTCATGGGCGGCGGTGTGCCAAACGAGACGGAGCGGGCGCAAGGCCCGCTCCGTCGGTCGTCCGATCCGGGTGGGATCAGAAGTTCATGCGGACGCCGAGCGAGTAGGTGTCGCGCGAGCCGCCGTTGCCGCGGACGTCGTTCTGGTCCGAGGAGTTGCCGTAGCCGAACTGGACCGAGGCGCCGCCGCCGAGGTCGTAGCCGGCGGACAGGCCGAAGCCCTCGGCCTCTTGGCCGCTGTCGTAGTCGTAGAGGCCGTAGTTGGCCGACGCGGAGATCGCGCCCTCGGAGTAGCCCACGCCCACGCCGATGTGGTCGAAGGACGAGTTGCCCGGCGCGTCGGAGTCGACCTCGACGTAGGACAGGCCGGCCGTGAAGGCGCCGGTGGAGCCGTTGACCGAGACGCCGAACGCGTCGGCGTCGGCGCCGTCCACGTTGGTGTCCTGGTAGCCGAGGCCGAGGTTCAGGCCGACGCCGCCGAAGTCGGCGGAGTAGCGGAAGCCG
This sequence comes from Jannaschia sp. Os4, assembly GCF_016820245.1. Taxonomy (GTDB): domain Bacteria; phylum Pseudomonadota; class Alphaproteobacteria; order Rhodobacterales; family Rhodobacteraceae; genus Jannaschia. Next base: position 361,549 of record NZ_JAFCAR010000001.1, read on the forward strand.
ATGCCCAGCGTCTCGCCGTCGAGGTCGCCGGAGGTGCCGTCGATCTGCTCGGCGGAGACGGCGAAGCCGAAGTCGCCGGCGGTGTAGTCGTAGCGCAGCACCTGGTCGTCGCCCGAGCCGTCGAGGCCGGCGTTGCCGTTCCAGCCATCATGCTCGGTCTCGTCGTCGCGGATGGAGCCCGAGTTGAAGTTCACCTCGGTCAGGGCCCAGTCGAGCGCGCCGTCGGTGTCGCCCAGCGTCACGGTGCCGAAGGCGCCGGACAGGAAGATGGCGACGCCGATGTTGTCCTCCTCGTCGCCGAGGTTGCCGGCCTCGTCGAGGTCCACGGACGTGCCGAAGGCGAGGCCGCCATCCGTCTCGCCGGACATGGTGAACGTCACGTCGACGTCGTTGTGGAACTGGGTGTCGGTGTCGACGCCATCGTCGGAATCGACGCCGAAGATGCCCATCTCGGCGTTGCCGGAGATCGTGACGTCGGCCGCGGCGATGCCGGCGAAGCCGACGATCATGGCGGTCGAGGCGAAGAGAACGTTCTTCATGATGATCCTCGTGGGTTCATGCCGCCCGTCGCGGGGATCGCGCGGGGTCGGCCACCTGCATCGTCGATAATCGCGAATCGATCAACGTGGGCGCCGCGCGCCGTCCGCCCTTGATGCGGCGCCGCCACATCGCGGGACGCGGCGCCCCATCGCGGCCCGATCCCGTGGCCCCGCTGCACGGGGCCGGCGGCCGCGCCGGGCGGGAGGGAGGGCCGCCCCAAACGAAAAGGGCGCGGCCGAAGCCGCGCCCTTCCCGAAACTCGATCCGGATGGATCAGAAGTTCATCCGAACGCCGAGGGAGAAGGTCTCCACGTCGACGCCGTCCTCGTCGCCGTCACCGTAGCCGAACTGGATCGACGCGCCGCCGCCCAGGTCGTAGCCGGCGGACAGGCCGAAGCCCTCGTCCTCGGTGCCGTCGTCGTTGTCGTACTCGCCGTAGTTCAGCGAGGCCGAGATCGCGCCCTCGGTGTAGCCGATGCCGACGCCGAAGTGCTCGTAGCCGAGGTCCGCATCGTCCACCTCGAGGTCGAGGTAGCTCACGCCCGCGGTGATCGCGCCGAAGGTGGCGTTGGCCGAGACGCCGATGGCGTCCGCGTCCACGTCGGTGCCGTCGGACAGCTCACCCGAGTGGTCCTGGTAGCCCAGGCCGAGGTTGATCTGCGAACCACCGAGGTCGACCGCATAGCGGAAGCCGATGCCGAGCGTCTCGCCCGAGATCTGGTTGTTCACGTCGCCGGAGAGCGTGTCGTTCTCCTGCAGCTGCTCGGCCGACACGGCGAAGGCGAAGTCGCCGACGGTGTAGTCGTAGCGGAGCACCTGGTTGTCGCCCAGGCCGAAGCCGTCGAGGCCGCCGTTGCCGTTGAAGCCGGCGTGCTCGGTCTCGTCGTCGCGGATGGAGCCCGAGTTGAAGTTCACCTCGGTCAGGGCCCAGTCGAGCGCGCCGTCGGTGTCGCCCAGCGTCACGGTGCCGAAGGCGCCGGACAGGAAGATGGCGACGCCGATGTTGTCTTCCTCGTCGCCGAGGTTGCCGGCTTCGTCGAGGTCCACGGACGCACCGAACGCCAGGCCACCGTCCGTCTCGCCGGACATGGTGAACGTGACGTCGACGTCGTTGTGGAACTGGACGTCTTGGTCGTCGGCTTCCACGTCGGAGTCGACGCCGAAGATGCCCATCTCGGCGTTGCCCGAGATGGTGACGTCGGCCGCGGCGATGCCGGCGAAGCCGACGATCATGGCAGTCGAGGCGAAGAGAACGTTCTTCATGAGTTTCCCTCGTGTTTCTTGTCTTCCCCACCACGGGAATCGCGCTGGGCACGACGCTGACTTCCGTGATCGACGCCCCGCTCGCAATGACTGCCCATCGGCGGTCCCCGACATGCCATCCCCTTGGTGCAACCATGCCACAGTCCCCTGCACCGTGCCGCGCGCGCGCCGAAATGTCCGGGGCGGTCGGCATATGTGATACCGGCCTGCCATGGCCGCCCGCGCTTGAGACGGGGCGTGCGGCGGGCTAATGGGCCATACGGACAGCGCGGGGGACGCAGGATGATCAAGGCAATGACGGGCGCGGCCCTCGGCGCGGTGCTGACGCTCTCGTCCTGCGGGACCGTGGATCGCGTGTTCGGCGGCGACCCGGAGCGCGCGTCGCAGCAGGAGACCCCGGTTACCCTCGCGCGCGAGCAGCGACGGACCTCGAACGCGTCGTCGGTCTTCGACCTGTTCAACAACAACGACGACCCGAACATCACGCTGGAGGTGAACCGCTACCTCTGGGCGGCGTCGCTGGAGGTGCTCTCCTTCATGCCCGTGCAGAACGCGGACCCGTTCTCCGGCATCATCCAGTTCGGCTACGGGACGCCGCCGGGCGGCGGGCGCGCCTATCAGGCCACCGTCTACATCCAGGACCCGGCGCTCGACGCGCGGTCGCTGAACGTCGCGCTCCGCTCGCGCGGGGGGGCCGTCGGCCCCGAGACGCGGCGGCAGGTCGAGGACGCGATCCTGACCCGCGCCCGCCAGCTCCGCATCCGCGACTCGCGTCTCTAGAATCCCCGCCGCCGCGGCGCTAAGCCCCTCCGGGCACGGACCGGGGGGCATCATGGACCGCTACGACGCATCCGCCATCGAGGCGAAATGGCAGGCCGCGTGGGACGAGGCGGGCCTGTTCCGCGCGGAGCGGTCCGAGAAGCCGAAATATTACGTGCTGGAGATGTTCCCCTACCCGTCGGGGCGCATCCATATCGGCCACGTCCGCAACTACGCGATGGGCGACGTGATCGCGCGCTACAAGCACGCCCGCGGCTTCTCGGTGCTGCACCCGATGGGCTGGGACGCCTTCGGGATGCCCGCCGAGAACGCGGCGATGGCGAGCGGCGGCCACCCCAAGACGTGGACCTACGAGAACATCGCCACGATGAAGGGGCAGCTGAAGCCCTTGGGCTTCTCGCTCGACTGGACGCGGGAGTTCGCGACCTGCGACCCCGAGTACTACGGCCAGCAGCAGCGGCTCTTCCTCGACATGCTCGACGCGGGGCTGGTCTACCGCAAGCCCGCGGTGGTGAACTGGGACCCCGTGGACATGACCGTGCTCGCCAACGAGCAGGTGATCGACGGCAAGGGCTGGCGCTCGGGCGCGGAGGTGGAGCGGCGCGAGCTGCAGCAATGGGCCTTCGCGATCAGCGACATGGCCGAGGACCTGCTGGAGTCGCTCGACGGGCTGGAGGCGTGGCCCGACAAGGTCCGGCTGATGCAGCAGAACTGGATCGGGCGCTCGCGCGGGCTGGAGATGACCTTCGCGCTGACCGCGCCGGCGCACGGCCACGAGGGGATCGAGGTCTACACCACCCGCCCCGACACGCTGCGCGGCGCGTCCTTCGTGGCCATCGCGCCGGAGCATCCCTTGGCCAAGGCGATGGCTGCGGACGACCCGAAGCTGGCCGACTGGATCGCCGAGGTGCGGCGGGGCGGGACGACCGAGGCGGCGCTGGAGACGGCGGAGAAGCGGGGCTGGGACACCGGGCTGCGCGTCGCCGATCCGGCCTACCCCGAGCGCGACCACCCCGTGTGGATCGCGAACTTCGTCCTGATGGACTACGGCACGGGGGCCATCTTCGGCTGCCCCGCGCACGACCAGCGCGACCTCGACTTCGCGCGCAAGTACGACCTGCCCGTTCGGCGCGCGTTCGAGGAGAAGCCGACCGGCGGGATGGGCCTCCGCCTGCGCGCCAAGGCGGAGGAGGAGAACCTGCCGAGACTGCAGGAGGCGGACGTTCCACCCAAGGATGAGCCGGTCTGGTACATCGGGTTCGTGGTGCCGCGCCACAAGCATGGCGAGAAGCGCCCCATGACCGCGCACGAGGCGATCGAGAAGGCGATCGGCTGGGCTGAGGAGAATGGCGTCGGTCGTGGCAAGACCCAATACCGCCTGCGCGACTGGGGCCTCTCCCGTCAGCGCTACTGGGGCTGCCCGATCCCCGTGGTCCATTGCGACGCCTGCGGGATCGTGCCCGAGAAGCGCGAGAACCTGCCCGTGGTGCTGCCCGACGACGTGTCGTTCGACGTGCCGGGCAACCCCTTGGACCGCCACCCGACATGGCGCGACGTGCCCTGCCCCGCCTGCGGCGGCGCGGCGCGGCGCGAGACGGACACGATGGACACCTTCGTGGACTCGTCGTGGTACTTCGCCCGCTTCACCTCGCCCCGCGCGGACGAGCCGGTGGACGTGGACGCGGCCGCCTACTGGATGAACGTGGACCAGTATATCGGCGGGGTGGAGCACGCGATCCTGCACCTGCTCTACAGCCGGTTCTTCGCCCGCGCGATGGTCAGGACCGGCCACCTGCCGCAGGGCACGGAGGAGCCGTTCGACGCGCTGTTCACCCAAGGGATGGTGACGCACCCGGCCTACGTGACGAAGGGCGACAAGGGGCAGCCGGTCTATCACATGCCCGAGGAGGTGGACCTGTCGGCGGGGACCGTGCGCGCCACGGGCGAGACCTTCGACACGATCCCCGCGATCAAGATGTCCAAGTCCAAGAAGAACGTCGTGGACCCGATGGACATCGTCGCCCGCTACGGCGCCGACACGGCGCGGTGGTTCGTGCTGTCCGACTCGCCCCCGGAGCGCGACTTCGAGTGGACGCCCGAGGGGGCGGAGGCGGTCCACAAGTTCCTGTCCCGCGTCTGGCGGATCGCGGGGGACTGCGCGCGCGCGGACCGGGCGGCGAACGACCACGACGCCGCCTTGGAGAAGGAGACGGCGCGCGCCGTCCACGAGGTGACTCAGGGGCTGGAGGGGTTCGGGTTCAACAAGTCGGTGGCGCGCCTCTACGCCTTCGCCAATGCGATCAACGGCTCGGACGCGGGCGGGGACGCGCGCCGCGCGGCGATGCGGACCTTCGCGCAGCTCATGGCGCCGATGACCCCGCACCTGGCCGAGGAGGTGTGGCGCCTGATGGGCGGCGCGGGCTACGTCATGCAGGCCCCGTGGCCCGAGGCAGACCCCGCGCTGCTGGTGGACGACACGGTGACGCTGCCGATCCAGATCAACGGCAAGCGCCGCGCCGAGATCGCGGTGGCCAAGGACGCCCCCAAGGACGAGGTCGAGGCGATGGCGCTGGCCGATCCGGCGGTGGTGCGCGCGCTCGACGGCAAGGCGCCGAAGAAGGTCATCGTCGTGCCGGGCCGCATCGTGAACGTGGTCGCATGATCCGGCGCGGCCTCCTCCTCGGGGCGCTCGCGCTGGCGGGGTGCGGGTTCGAGCCGGCCTACGGCCCCGGCGGCGCGGACGTGCTGCGCGGGGCGGTGCGGGCGGACGATCCCGACAACGAGGCGGGGTTCGAGTTCATCGGGCGGATCGAGGCGCGGCTCGACCGGCCCGCGGCGCCCCGCTACGCGCTCGCCTACGACATCTCGACCCGCCGGGTGGCCATCGGCATCGACGGGTCCAACCGCATCACCCGCTACAACGTCGAGGGCACGGTGGCGTGGACGCTGACGGCCATCGGCTCGGAGACGCCCCTGCTGCAGGGCACGGAGCGGAGCTTCACCGGCTACTCCGTCAGCGGCGAGCGCCTCGCCACGCCGGAGCCCGCGCGCGACGCGACGCGGCGGCTGATGATCATCCTCGCCGACCGGGTGGTGGCCCGCCTGCTCGCCGGGGCCGACGCCCTGTGATCCTGCGCGGCGCGCAGGTCGCGCGGTTCCTGCGCAAGCCCGAGAAGGGCACCGGCGGCGCGCTGATCTTCGGCGAGGACGCGGCGCGGGTGTCGGACGCGCGCGCCCTGCTGATCCGCGCGCTGGCGGGCGAGGGCGCCGAGGAGGAGATGCGGATCGCGCGCGTCACCCCCTCGGACCTGCGCGACACGCCCTCGATCATCTCGGACGAGCTGCGCGCGACCGGGTTCTTCCCCGGCCCGCGCGTCGTCCATGTCGACGGGATCACGGAGACGCAGGCCAAGCCGGTCCTCGCCGCCGTGGCCGACCGCGCCGAGGGGGATGCCGCGCTGGTCGTGACGGCGGGCAACCTCAAGAAGGGCTCGAAGATCCGCAAGGCGTTCGAGGCGCATCCGTCGCTCTACGCCGTGGCCCTCTTCGACGACCCGATGACGGGCGAGGAGCTCACGGCGGCGATGGCCGACGCGGGCGTGGAGGCGACGGCGGAGGGGCGCGCGGCGCTGGAGGCGTTGGCGGTCGAGCTGACGCCGGGCGCGGTCCGGCAGGTGCTGGAGAAGGTCGCGCTGTATGCCGACGGGCCGGCGGACGCCGAGGCGGTGCGCCTGATGGCCCCCGCCACGGTGGACGCAGAGGCCGACGCCGCGATCCTCGCCGCCGCGGAGGGGCGCGTGGCGGAGATCGGCCCGCTCGTCCGGCGGCTGGCGGCGCAGGGGGTCACGCCCGTCACGCTGGTGATCGGGGCGACGCGGCACTTCCAGATGATGCACGGGGCGGCGGCCGGCGCGGGCAGCGCGTGGGGCCGCCACCGGGACGCGGCGCAGCGGCAGGCCCGCGCGTGGGGCGCGCGCCGGATCGAGGCGGCGCTGGCGGTCCTGATGGACGCGGACCTGACCTTGCGGTCGGCGTCCAAGGCCCCTCAGATGCCCGTGGCCGAGCGCGCGCTGTTGCGGCTGGCCAGCATGGCGGGGAGAGGCTGATGCTCAGGTTGCACGGGATGGTGCGGAGCCGCGCGATGCGGACGCTCTGGCTCTTGGAGGAGCTGGAGGTGGAGTTCGAATGGCGCGAGGTCGGCCCCCGCTCGCCCGAGGCCTATGCGCTGAACCCCAAGGGGACGATCCCGATCCTCGAGACGGACGAGGGGGTGATCCTCGACAGCCTCGCGCAGATGCACTTCCTCGCCGACCGCGAGGGGCGGTTCACCCATCCCGCCGGGTCGCTGGCGCGCGGGACGCAGGACGCGATGTCCTTCACCGTGCTGGAGATGCTCGACGCGCCGCTCTGGGCGATGGCGCTGCACGGGTTCGGGCTGCCCGAGGACAAGCGGGTGCCGGAGGTGAAGGACGCCTCGCGCTGGCTGGTGGGGCACAACTCGACCCGCGTGGCGGACCTGATGGACGGGCCCTACGCGGTGGGCGAGGTGCCGACGGTCGCGGACATCGTGCTGGCGCATTGCACCGGCTGGGCGCGGGGCCTGAAGATCGAGGTGGACGAGCGGCTGCGCGACCACGCGCGGATGATGCGCGACCGGCCCGCGTTCCAGAGGGCGGCGGCGCGGGGGTAAGGTGGGCGAAAGCCCGCGCGTCCCGAACGGTCCGGACGTCGCACCGCGTGGGCTTTCGCCCACCCTACGGCCTAGAACGAGAAACGCCCGCCGGGAGGCGGGCGCTTCGAACCGTTCGCGGGCGTGGAGCCTCAGGCTTCCAGCGCGGCCGCCGTGTCCGACGACTTGTCGATGTCGCGCTTGATCTTCAGCGCCTTGGCCGACAGTTCGGCGTCCTTCGCCTTGGCGAGGAAGGCGTCCAGCCCGCCGCGGTGGTCCACCGTGCGCAGCGCGGCGTTGGAGATCCGCAGCTTGAACGCGCGGCCCAGCGCCTCGGACTGCAGGGTCACGTCCTGCAGGTTGGGAAGGAAGCGGCGGCGGGTCTTGTTGTTCGCGTGGCTGACGTTGTTGCCGACCATCGGACCCTTGCCGGTGAGTTCGCAGACGCGCGACATGGCATCACCCTCGGAGGTATGTGAAACAGGAATGCGCCCCCGGATGGGGGTGCGGTCGCGGCGTCCTAGTGGCCCGCCCGCCAAGGGTCAAGCCGGGAGGGGCGGATGACGGTGCGTTGGGCGGAGGCGGCGGATCACGACGCCTTGGGCGCGCTGATGACGCGGGCGATCCTCGCCGAGCCGTCGCCCTACTCGGAGGCGCATCGGACGGCGTGGGCCGGGGGGCGGCCCCGGTCGGGGCCCGCATGGACGGCGCGGCTGGCGGGCCACGCGGTCGCGCTGATCGACGGGCCGGACGGGCCGCGCGGCATGATGTCCGTGGACGCGGGGGGCTACGTCGACCTCGCCTTCGTCGCGCCCGAGGCACGGGGGACGGGCGCGTTCCGGCGCCTGCACGACGCGGTGCTGGCGCGCGCGCGGGCGGAGGGGCTCGTGCGGCTGACCACCCATGCCAGCCTCGCCGCGCGGGGGCCGTTCGAGGCGGCGGGCTGGGCCGTGGAGGCCCCCGAGACCGTGGAGATCGGGGGGCTGGCCTTCGCGCGGTTCGCGATGGCGCGGGGGGTGTAGGGTGGGCGAGAGCCCACGGTCGCGCCGCGTGGGCGTTCGCCCGCCCTACACCGGCATCTCCGGGGGGACGCGGTCGCCGATGCGCTCGCGGAAGTGGCGGCGGCAGAGGCTGACGTAGCGGTCGTTGCCGCCGACCTCGACCTGCGGGCCTTCGGTGACCGCGCGGCCCTCGGCGTCGAGGCGGACCACCATCGTCGCCTTGCGCCCGCAATGGCAGATGGTGCGGACCTCCCGGATCTCGTCCGAGAGCGCCAGCAGCGCGGCGGAGCCGGGGAACAGCTCGCCCCGGAAGTCGACCTTGAGGCCGTAGCACATGACCGGCACGCCGAGGTCGTCGACGGCGCGGGCGAGCTGCCAGACCTGATCGCGCGACAGCCACTGCGCCTCGTCGACGAAGACGCAGGCGAGCGCGCCGTCGTCGAGGCGGGCGGCGATCATGGCGTGGAGGTCGTCGTCGGGGCCGTAGGTGTCCGCGGGGGCCGAGATGCCGATGCGGCTGGCGATCTGCCCCTCGCCCGAGCGGTGGTCGAAGTCGGCGGTCAGGAGGTAGGTCTCCATGCCGCGCTCGACGTAGTTGTAGGACGCCTGCAAGAGCAACGTGCTCTTGCCCGCGTTCATCGTGGAGTAGTTGAAGTGCAGCTTCGCCATGTCAGGGGGGAGTCGTGATCCCGAGCAGCGCGCCGGTCAAGGCGCGCGGCGCTCCACCAGCACGGAGCCCACGGAGTAGCCCGCGCCGAAGGAGCAGATGATGCCGCGCGCCCCGTCGCCCAGCCCGTCCTGGTACTTGGAGAAGGCGATGATGGAGCCCGCCGAGGAGGTGTTGGCGTAGTCCTGCAGGATGTTGGGCTGCTCGCCGGGCTCTGGCTCGCGGCCGAGCACCTTGCGGCCGATGAAGTCGTTCATCGACTTGTTGGCTTGGTGGAGCCAGACGCGGTCGAGGTCGTCCGCCTGCCATCCGGCGTCCGCCATGTGGGACGCGATGTGGTTGGAGACCAAGGGCAGGACCTCCTTGAAGACCTTGCGGCCCTCTTGGACGAACTGCATGTCGCGGCGGTCCTCCATCGCGTCGCGGGTGCGGCGGAGGAAGCCGTCGTTGTTGCGGATGTTGTTGGAGAACTGCGTCGCGCAGCGGGTCGAGTCGATGGTCCAGCGGGGCTTCTGCGCGGCGTCCTCCTCGCGCTCCAGCACCACCGCGGTGCAGACGTCGCCGAAGATGAAATGGCAGTCCCTGTCGCGCCACTCGAGATGGGCGGAGCAGATTTCCGGGTTCACGATCAAGGCCTTGCGGATGGAGCCGGCGCGGATCATGTCGGCCGCCGCTTGTATGCCGAACGTGGCCGACGAGCAGGCGACGTTCATGTCGAAGGCGAAGCCCTGCGTCCCCATAAGCTGTTGGATCTCGATGGCGATCGCGGGGTAGGCGCGCTCGTGGTTGGAGGCGGCGCAGATCACGGCGTCGATCTGGGAGGCGCCCACCCCGGCCTGCGACAGCGCCGCCGTGGCGGCGTCGACGGCCATCTCGGCCATGAGCGAGGGCTGGTCGTCCGCGCGCTCGGGCAGCTTGGGATACATGCGGTCGGGGTCGAGGACGCCTGACTTGTCAAGGACATAGCGGCGCTCGATGCCGCTGGCCTTGGTGATGAACTCGGCGCTGGAGTGGGGGACCGGAGGGTCGGCCCCTTCGGCGTTGCGGCGGTCGGCATAGGCGTTGAACGCGGCGACCAGTTCGTCGTTGGTGATGCTCTCTCGGGGGGTGAACACCCCCGTTCCGGTGATCGCGGCGCGGGTCATGGGACCGCCATATCGCGTGTGCACCCCCCGTGCACCCCCCGTTCATATGTCGTGCATACGCGCGTCATACGCCCCTTCATGCTTCGTTAACCGCTCGAGCGGATCACCGGGGGCCTCGGATGGGGGGGCGGCGATGGCGGCGCGGGGCACGAAGGCGGAGCGGCGGGCGGCGGACGCGATGGCGCGGGCGATGCTGCGGTTCGAATGGGACATGCACCACGCGGTGACGCGCCGGGGCCGGGTGCCGGAGGCGTGGCGCGAGGTCTGGCAGCACCGCTCGGCCGTCAAGGAGCGGGTGACGATGCGGGTGGACCGCGACGTGATGCGGTTCTTCCGCTCGATGGGCGACGGCTACGGCCCGCGCATCAACACGGTGCTGCGCGCGTTCATGGAGGCGCGGCTGGCGGGGATGCTGGAGGGCGAGGACTTGGTGGAGTCGGCCCGCGAGGCGTGGATGGGCGAGCCGAAGCCGGACGCGGCGGAGACGGTCGTGGAGGTGGAGCGGGCGGCCGGCCTGATGCGGACGATGACGGCGCAGGTGGAGGAGCTGCGGCGGCTGCGCGAGGAGCGGGAGGCGCGGGAGCGGGGGCAGTGGGAGGGGTGGCAGCCGGAGTGAGGGGCTGGGTTCCACCCACCCTACGCTTGCTGAAGGACTACCGCGAGACGTGGACGGGGGAGCCGAAGCCGGACGTCTCGCGGGACGCGTTGGAAGCGAAGAGGATGCGGCGGCAGCCGAGCGAGCCCCTGGCGGAGCTGGAGGCGGTGGTGGCGCGGGCGGCGGGTCGGGCGGAGCGACGGTAGGGTGGGAGCGGGCGCCCGGGCGGGGGGTGGCCGGGGCGGGTCGAGACCCGCACCGAGTTCGCCCTCGGGCGGGGGCCACCCCACCCCTTTACCCTACGCGACCTCGGCGAAGATGTTGTCGACCGGAGCCTCGGCCTCGGGGGCCAGTTCGTCGAGGCGGGTGCGGAGGCTGCCCCACTCCTCGTCCAGCGGCACGCGCAGCAGCGGCAGGCCCGCCTCGCGGAAGGCGCGTTGGCGGATGCGGTCGCGGTGGCATGGACCCGCATGGGGCGTGAGGTCGAGGCCGACGACGGGCGCGCCTTCGGGGGTGACCAGCAGGATGTCGACCCGGCGCCCGGCCAGCACCTTGCGGGCGGCCGGATCGGCGGGGGCGAAGAGCGCGTCGAGAGCCACTTGGAACGTCAGCAGCAGCCCGTGCAGCGCGGCGTAGCGCGCGAGGCGGGCGGTCAGGTCGTCTGCGCCCGCGGGGGCGAGGCGGCGGATCGCGACCGGCTCGGAGGCGAGACCGGTGAGCCCCCTGAGCAGGTCGGATTGCGGTGCGTCGAGGCGGGACGGCGCGCAGTCGGCGTGCTCGCGGGTCCGCGCCTCCTCGATGGCGCCCGACAGGCGCCGCACGGCGTGGCCGGTCGTCGCGAGGGACATCAGGGAGAGGGAGATGGGTTCCATGCCGGGGGCCGCCTTCGTTCGCTGTCGAAGGCTACGCTGAAGGCTATCCGGATCATGGAGGGGGCCACTTTGCGGCGGACATGTCCCGGCGGCGGCAACGATCAGGCGGATTCGCCGGAATCGTCGCCGCCCCGCCCTACTGCAACGACCGCACCTCCACGCCCCCCTCGCCCCGCGCCGCCATCGCCAGCGCCGCCGCATGCGCCCCGGCCAGCGTCGTGTAGTACGGGATGCGGGCGTTCAGCGCGACGGCGCGGATGCTCCGCGAGTCCTCGACGGCCTGGGCGCCCTCGGTGGTGTTCATGACCAAGGCGACCTCGCCGTCCTTCAGCACGTCGACGATGGTGCGGCCGCCCTCGTGGTGCTTGGCGACGGGGGTGGAGGGGATGCCCTTGGCGTCGAGGAAGGCGGCCGTGCCGCTGGTGGCGAGGATGGAGAAGCCGAGGTCGTGGAGGGTCAGCGCCGTCTCGACGAGCTGGTCGGTCTTGTCGGCGTCCTTGATGGAGAGGAAGGCGGTGCCCCCCTCGGGCAGGTGCGTGCCCGCGCCCATCTGGGCCTTGAGGAAGGCCACCGGGAAGGAGCGGTCCCAGCCCATGACCTCGCCCGTCGAGCGCATCTCGGGGCCGAGCAGCGTGTCGACGCCGGGGAAGCGGGCGAAGGGGAGGACGGCCTCCTTGACGGAGAACCACGGGGTCTTGGGCGAGGCGAGCATCATGGCGTCGCCCATGGGCACGTGGTCGACGGTGCCCTCGGGGTAGGGGTCGCGGAGGGGGAAGTTCGAGAGCGGCTCGCCGGCCATGAGGCGGGCAGCGATGGACGCGATGGCGCTGTCGACGGCCTTGGCGACGAAGGGGACGGTGCGGGAGGCGCGGGGGTTGACCTCGATGAGGTAGACGTCGCCGTCCTTGACCGCGAACTGGACGTTCATGAGGCCCACGACCTTGAGCGCGCGGGCCAGTTCGACGGTCTGGCGCTCGATCTCGGCGATGGTGGCGGCGTCGAGCGTGTGGGGCGGCAGGCAGCAGGCGGAGTCGCCCGAATGCACGCCCGCCTCCTCGATGTGCTGCATGATGCCGGCGACGTGGACGTCGGTGCCGTCGGAGAGGGCGTCGACGTCGACCTCGATGGCGCCCGAGAGGTAGCTGTCGAGGAGGACGGGGCTGTCGCCGGAGACCACGACGGCGTCGCGGATGTAGCGCTCCAGCTGGCCCATGTCGCGGACGATCTCCATCGCGCGGCCGCCGAGGACGTAGGAGGGGCGGATGACGAGGGGGAAGCCGATCTCCTGCGCCTTGAGCCGGGCCTCCTCGTCCGACGCCGCGATGGCGTTGACGGGCTGGCGGAGGCCGAGGCGCTGGACGAGTTGCTGGAAGCGTTCCCGGTCCTCGGCGAGGTCGATGGCGTCGGGGGTGGTGCCGAGGATGGGGATGCCCGCGTCGTGGAGCGCGTTGGCGAGCTTGAGCGGGGTCTGGCCGCCGAACTGGACGATGACGCCGTGGAGCGTGCCGGCCTCCTGCTCGACGCGGAGGATCTCCATGACGTGCTCGAAGGTGAGCGGCTCGAAGTAGAGGCGGTCGGAGGTGTCGTAGTCGGTGGAGACGGTCTCGGGGTTGCAGTTGACCATGATGGTCTCGAACCCTTGGTCCGAGAGCGCGAAGCAGGCGTGGCAGCAGCAGTAGTCGAACTCGATCCCCTGCCCGATGCGGTTGGGGCCGCCGCCGAGGATGACGACCTTGCGGGCGTCGGTGGGGCGGGACTCGCACTCGGCCTCGCCCATGACGGGGGTCTCGTAGGTGGAGTACATGTAGGGGGTCTGCGCCTCGAACTCGGCGGCGCAGGTGTCGATGCGCTTGAACTGCGCGACCACGCCCGCGCGGAGGCGGTCGGCGCGGATGGCCTGCTCGGTGCGGCCCGTGAGCGTGGCGAGGCGGGCGTCGGTGAAGCCCATCTGCTTGAGGCGGCGGAGCGGGGCCTCGTCGGTCGGCAGGCCGTTTGCGCGGACCTGCGCCTCCGCGTCCACGATCTCGCGGATGCGGGCGAGGAACCACGGGTCGAACTTGGTGACGGCACCGATGTCGTCGTCCGAGAGGCCCATGCGCATAGCCTGGGCGATGACGCGGAGGCGGTCGGGGGTCTGGCGGGCCAGCTCGGCGCGGATGGCGGCGGGGTCGTCGGGCAGCGTGATCTCGTCGAAGCCGGTGAGGCCCGTCTCCATCGACGCCAGCGCCTTCTGCAGCGACTCGTGAATGGTACGGCCGATGGCCATCGCCTCGCCCACGGACTTCATGGCGGTGGTCAGCAGCGGTTCGGAGCCGGGGAACTTCTCGAAGGCGAAGCGGGGGATCTTGGTGACGACGTAGTCGATCGACGGCTCGAAGGACGCGGGCGTGACGCCGGTGATGTCGTTGTCGAGCTCGTCCAGCGTGTAGCCCACGGCGAGCTTGGCGGCGATCTTGGCGATGGGGAAGCCGGTGGCCTTGGAGGCGAGCGCGGAGGAGCGGGAGACGCGGGGGTTCATCTCGATGACGACCATGCGGCCGTCGGCGGGGTTCACGGCCCACTGGACGTTGGAGCCGCCCGTCTCGACCCCGATCTCGCGCAGGACGTTGATGCTGTGGGTGCGCATCAACTGGTATTCCTTGTCCGTCAGCGTCAGCGCGGGCGCCACGGTGATGGAGTCGCCGGTGTGGACGCCCATCGGGTCCACGTTCTCGATGGCGCAGACGATGATGGCGTTGTCGGCCTTGTCGCGGACGACCTCCATCTCGAACTCCTTCCAGCCGAGGAGGGACTCGTCGATCAGGATCTGGGCCACGGGCGAGGCCTCGAGGCCGGAGCGGCAGATGGCCTCGTACTCGGCGCGGTTGTTTGCGACGCCGCCGCCGGTGCCGCCCAAGGTGAAGGCGGGGCGGATGATGGCGGGCAGGCCCACGAACTCCAAGGCCTCCATGCAGGCGTCGAGACCCGCGGCGATGTCGCGGGTGCCGTCGGCGCGCTTGGGCGCGTCCACGATGGTGGCCTTGGGGTTCTCGATGCCCAGCCGGTCCATCGCCTCGCGGAAGAGCTTGCGGTCCTCGGCCATCTCGATGGCCGCGCGCTTGGCGCCGATCAGCTCGACCCCGTGCTCGGCCAGCACGCCCATGTCGTCGAGCGCGAGCGAGGTGTTGAGGCCGGTCTGCCCGCCCATCGTCGGCAGCAGCGCGTCCGGCTTCTCCTTGGCGATGATCTTGGCGACGACCTCGGGGGTGATCGGCTCGATGTAGGTGGCGTCGGCCAGCCCCGGATCGGTCATGATCGTCGCGGGGTTCGAGTTGACGAGGATGACGCGGTAGCCCTCCTCGCGGAGCGCCTTGCACGCCTGCGCGCCGGAGTAGTCGAACTCGCAGGCCTGTCCGATGACGATGGGGCCCGCGCCGATGATCATGATCGACTGGATGTCGGTGCGCTTCGGCATCAAAGCCCCCTCTGGCAAACGGCTGCGTCCTATGCGGGGGGCGGGGTGGGGGCAAGGGCGTGCGCGGGCCACAGGCGGCCCCGCCCCCATGGGGCGCCTCCGACCGGGCGCGCGGGCGGGGGGACCGCCCGCGCGGGGCCGTGCGACCTCCCCGCGGCCACCCCGCGAAATACACGTAGAAGTTGAGCACGGCGGTGCTAGCTTGCACCCCGAATCGACGCGGGCTTGGCCGGGGCGCGCGAGGGAGGACTAGGATGGACGCGCTCCTCTTCGCGTCCGTCGACGCGCTGGCCGATTGCTCGGAAGCGCGGCGGCGGGGCTACAACCGCGCCTTCGCCGAGGCGGGGCTGGACTGGTTCTGGGACCGGCCGCTCTGGGACGCGATGCGCTCCATGGGCGGAGCCGGACGGCTGGCCGCGCAGGGCCGCGCGGCGGGCGTGGCGGTGGACATCGAACGCTTGGAGCGCGCGACGGAGCGGCAACTGGCGCACGTGCTGCGGCGCGACGGGCTGGCGCTGCGGCCCGGCATGGGCCGCCTGCTGGACGAGGCGCGGGCGCGGGGCCTGTGGCTCGGCGTCGCGGCGCGGGGCGCGGAGCGGGCGGTGGCGGCGCATCTCGGGCCGTGGGACGCGATGGCCGAGGGCTTGGACGCGCTGCGGGCCGGGTCGCGGGGCGTGGCGCTGTGCGTGACGGCCGGGCCGCGCGCGGCCCGCGCGGTGCGGGGCGCGGCGGTGGACGCGGCCACGGTCATGCTGCGCGGCGCGGCGGTGCTGGACGGGGTCGTCGGGCGGGGCGGCGGCGCGCGGCTGGCGGCGGAGTAGCCGCGCGCGGGCCGGACCGCCCCCACGGGCGGGGCCGGGAATCCGCGGAGGGATTCCTTGACTTCGCGGCGGCGACGGGGTGAACGCCTGCGACCCCGATCTCAGGAGCCGTGCCCCATGTCCGCGCCCATGTCCGCCTACCGCACCCATACCTGCGCCGACCTGCGCGAGGGCGACGTGGGCGAGACCGTGAAGCTCGCCGGGTGGGTCCATCGGGTGCGCGACCACGGGGGCATCCTGTTCGTGGACCTGCGCGACGCCTTTGGGACGACGCAGTGCCTCGCCGACCCGGACAGCCCCGTCTTCGCCGCCGTCGAGAAGCTGCGCGCGGAGGCGTGCATCATGATCGAGGGCTCGGTGAAGGCGCGCGACGCCGAGTTCGTGAACGAGAAGCTGGCGACCGGCGCGGTGGAGGTGTTCATCCGCGACCTGGAGGTGCTGGGGCCTGTGAACGGCGACCTGCCGCTGCAGGTGTTCGGCGACCAGGAGTATCCCGAGGAGACGCGGCTGAAGTATCGCTTCCTCGACCTGCGGCGCGAGAAGATGCAGCGCAACATGGCGCTGCGCTCGGACGTGGTGCGCGACATGCGCGAGCGGATGTGGGGCCGCGGCTTCCGCGAGTTCCAGACGCCGATCATCACGGCCTCGAGCCCCGAGGGGGCGCGCGACTTCGTGATCCCGTCGCGCCTGCATCCCGGTAGGTTCTACGCGCTGCCGCAGGCCCCGCAGCAGTTCAAGCAGCTGCTGATGGTGTCGGGCTTCGACAAGTACTTCCAGATCGCGCCCTGCTTCCGCGACGAGGACCCGCGGGCCGACCGCTCGCCCACCGACTTCTACCAGCTCGACATGGAGATGTCCTTCGTCGAGCAGCAGGACGTGTTCGACACGATCGGGCCGGTGATCGAGGGGGTCTTCTCGGCCTTCACCGAGAAGAAGGTGGACCCGTCGGCGGAGTGGCCGCTGATCCCCTATGCGGAGGCGGCGCTGAAGTACGGCACCGACAAGCCGGACCTGCGCAACCCGATCGAGATGCAGGACGTCTCGGAGCACTTCCGCGGCTCGGGCTTCGCGATCTTCGCGTCGCTCTTGGAGAAGGACGGGACGGAGATCCGGGCGATCCCGGCGCCGACCGGGGGCTCGCGCAAGTTCTGCGACCGGATGAACAAGTACGCGCAGGAACAGGGGCTGCCGGGGATGGGCTACATCTTCTGGCGCGACGGCGCGGACGGGCTGGAGGCGGCGGGGCCGCTGGCCAAGAATATCGGGCCGGAGCGGACGGAGGCGATCCGCCAGCAGCTGGGGCTGGCGTCGGGCGACGCGGCGTTCTTCCTCGGGGGGAAGGCGTCCGACTTCGAGGCGGTCGCGGGGCGCGCGCGCACGGTGATCGGCGAGGAGCTGGGGCTGGTCGACGCGGACCGCTTCGCCTTCGCGTGGATCGTGGACTTCCCGATGTACGAGGAGGGCGAGGACGGGAAGATCGACTTCTCGCACAACCCGTTCTCGATGCCGCAGGGCGGCATGGACGCGCTGGCGAGCGACCCGCTGGCGGTGAAGGGGTATCAGTACGACCTCGCCTGCAACGGCTACGAGCTGGTGTCCGGCGCGATCCGGAACCACCGCCCCGAGATCATGTTCAAGGCGTTCGAACTGGCGGGCTACGACGAGGCCGAGGTGCGCAAGCGGTTCGGCGGCATGGTCAAGGCGTTCCAGTACGGCGCCCCGCCCCACGGCGGGTGCGCGGCGGGCGTGGACCGGATCGTGATGCTGCTCGCCAGCGAGGAGGCGATCCGCGAGGTGATCCTCTTCCCGATGAACCAGCGGGCCGAGGACCTGATGATGGACGCGCCGAGCGCGCCGCTGCCGGGGCAGATGATGGAGCTGGGGCTGCGGGTGGTGGAGAAGGGCTAGCGCGTCCTGCGGTCGGCACCGCGCCCCGTGAACGCGCCCCCGCCGTTGTAGCGGCGCAGCTTGCGTCGCGTCCGGATCTCGGGGCGGACGTTGCGGTTCTCCGGGTGGAGCGCGTCGGAGGCGTAGATGTCCGCCCTGTCCACGACCCCGGCTGCGCGCGCGATCCCGACGCGCCGGGGCTGGGGGCGCAGGCGAGACGGTGGTCGGTCCGACCCGGCCCGAGCACCATGCGTTCGACGAGACGCGAGCCTTCGGGCGACGATCTCTAGGACGAGGGAGCGGCGCTGGATCGCCGCGGGGCCGGTGAGGCGGTCCCCACCTGCTTCGAGGCGCGGCCCGCCGAGGCGCGGCGGCGCGGAGCCGTCGTCAGGTCACCGAGCCCACGATCAGCGCGCCGACCGTCAGGAGGGCGAGGGCGCCGCCGGAGAAGGCGAGGAGGCCGGGGGCCTCGGTGGCGAGGACGTGGAGGACCGACGGGTTGGTCCGGCGGGGCTTGCGACGGATTTGGGTCCGGTTGCTGTGGCGCGACATGGTTCCGATCTCCTCCCACCCGATTGATGCCACCGATGTGCCTTGATCGAAGGGCGGAATTAGGGCGGGATCGTTCACGCCCCGGCCGGCAATGCAGCCGGTTCGGCGCCGTCGCGCCCCAGCCGTGGACGATCGCCGCCCGGACGGGCGCCCCGGCGCGGGTCGCGGCGCCCGGCGGTGGCGGAATCGGGGCGACCGGGGGGCGATCCCCGCGCATCGGAGCGGCGCGCGCGGTCCGGGATGGCGGCGGGGCGCGCGGACCCCTACCTGTCGTCACGAGATGCCCTGACCTGAGCCGTCCCGGACCGCCCATGACGCCCCGCGCCGCCCTCGCCGCCACCCGCTTCGGCACCGGCCTCTCGCCGGTGATCCCGCCGCCCTCGGACGCGGACGACCTGCTGGCCGCGCTGGCGGGGCCGGACGCGGTGGCCCGCGCCCTGCCCCATCCGGGCTGGGACGTCCGCGCGGCGGCCGCCTTGGAGCGCGACGCGCTGCGGCGGCAGCAGCGCGACGGCGTGGCGGGCGCGTTCGAGGCGTTCCGGGCCCAGACCCGCCGGCTGAACGTCACGTGGCAGGACGACCTCGTGCGGATGGTGCTGCGCGGCGCGACCACGGCGGACGGCCTGCGCGAGCGGCTCGTCTGGTTCTGGGCCGACCACTTCACCGTCGCCTCGTCGCGCGGGGCGTCGCGCATGGCGATGGGCGGCTACCACGAGGACGCGCTCCGTCCCCGCGTCGCGGGCCGGTTCGCGGACCTGCTGATCGCCGCCGTGACCCACCCGGCGATGCTGATCTACCTTGACCAGGTCGTCTCGGTCGGGCCGAACTCCCGGCGCGGCCGGAACGGGCGCGGGCTGAACGAGAACCTCGCGCGCGAGG
Organism: Jannaschia sp. Os4; assembly: GCF_016820245.1. GTDB lineage: Bacteria > Pseudomonadota > Alphaproteobacteria > Rhodobacterales > Rhodobacteraceae > Jannaschia. The sequence continues at coordinate 380,674 of NZ_JAFCAR010000001.1, forward strand.
TGCTGGAGCTTCACACGCTCGGCGCGGGCGGCCCCTACGCGCAGGCGGACGTGCGGCAGCTGGCGGAACTGCTCACGGGGCTGCGGGTCGACCGGCGCGGGCGCCTCGACTTCGAGCCCGAGCGGGCCGAGCCGGGGGCTGAGACGGTGCTGGGCCGCAGCTACGGCGACCGCGACCCCGGGATCGACGAGGTGCGGGCGGTGCTCTCGGACCTCTCGATCCACCCGGCCACGGCGTCCCACATCTGCCGCAAGCTCGCGGGCCACTTCCTCGCCGACGTCCCGCCCGCGGGCGCGGTCGCCGCGATGGAGGCGGCGTGGCGGGCGACCGACGGGGATCTCATGGCGGTCTACGCCGCGATGCTGGACCACCCCGCCGCGTGGGCGCCCGAGCGCGCCAAGATGCGCCGCCCGCTGGAGATGATCGCCGCCGGGCTGCGCGCGCTGGGCCGCGACGACGCGCTGCTGCGCGCGGACGCCCAGACCAAGCGGCGCGTGGTGACCCGCCCGATGCTGCAGATGGGGCAGGACCTGCCGCGCCCGCCCGGGCCGCAGGGCTGGCCCGACGAGGCGGTGGCGTGGGCCACGCCGCAGAACTTCGCCGCGCGGCTGGACTGGGCGCTCCGGGCCCCCGGGTGGACCGGCGAGGTGCCCGATCCGCGCGCCTTCGCCGAGGCCGCCCTCGGCCCGCTGCTCGCGGACCGCACCCGCTTCGCCGCCGGGGCGGCCGAGTCGCGGGAGGAGGGCGTCGCCCTCGTCCTCACCTCGCCCGAGTTCCAGCGCAGATAAGGAGAGACGCCGATGGACCGCCGCAGCTTCCTCGCCGCGCTGGGCTGCTCCGCCGCCGCGTTCCCGGCGGCCACGCCGATGGCCTTCGCCTCGCTTCCGGGCGACCGGCGGCTGGTGGTGGTCGTGCTGCGCGGCGCGATGGACGGGTTGGACGTGCTCCAGCCCTATGCCGATCCCGGCCTGCGCGCCCTGCGCCCGACCCTGTCGGTTGGGCCGGAGGGCGGCGCGCACGACCTCGACGGGCGGTTCGCGCTGCACGACTTCGGCGCCGACCTGCTGCCGCTGTGGCGCGCGGGCGAGCTGGCCTTCGCGCATGCGGTGGCCACGCCCTACCGCGACGGGCGGAGCCATTTCGACGGGCAGGACGTGCTGGAGGCGGGGACCGTGGGCGTGCCGCCGAGCGTGGGGCGGGCGGGCTGGCTCAACCGGCTCCTCGGCGCGATGCCCGGCGCGACGGGGCGGGACGCCATCGCCGTCGGGCGCGACGACATGCTGATCCTGCGCGGCCCCGCCCCGGCGGGCGCGTGGGCGCCCGAGTCGCGCATCGCCTTGGACGGGGCGACGGCGGACCTGCTGCGCCACGTCCATCACGACGACCCCCTCCTCCGCCCGGTGGTGGAGGACGCGCTGCGCCTCTCCGCCGATGGCGGCCCGGAGCAGGGCGGCGGGGCGGACCGCCTGTTCGCCTTCGCGGCGGGCCAGCTGCGGGGCGACGCGCGGATCGCGGCGCTGTCGCTCGGCGGCTGGGACACCCATCGGGGGCAGGGCTCGGCCCTGCGCCGCCCGATGGGCCAGCTCTCCGCCGGGCTTCTGCGGCTGCGCGACGACCTCGGGCCGCTCTGGGCGCGGACGATGGTGCTCGCGGTGACGGAGTTCGGGCGGACCGCGTCCGAGAATGGCAACCGCGGCACCGACCACGGCACCGGGGGCGCGATGATGCTGGCGGGCGGCGCGCTGCGGGGCGGGCGGATCTGGACGGACTGGCCGGGGCTGGCGGAGGCGGACCTTCTGGACCGCCGCGACCTGCGGCCCACGCGGGACGTCCGCGCCTACGCGGCGTGGGCGCTGCGCGACCTCTTCGGCGTGGACCGGTCGGTGCTGGAGGGGACCGTGTTCCCGGGACTGGAGATGGGCGAGGACCCGCGCTTGACGCTCTAGGGCCGCGCGCGCAGCGTTCGCGCCATGATCCTCACCGCCCTGCCCCCCGGCTTCCACGACGACCCGTGGCCGCACTACGCCGCCGCCCGGGAGGCGGGGGCGGTGCGCCAGCCGGACGGGTCCGTGCTGCTGGCCCGCCACGCGGACCTGTCGGCGATCTACCGCGACGTGGCGGGGTATCGTTCGGACAAGCGCGAGGTGTTCGCGCCCAAGTACGGCGACGCGCCGCTCTACGCGCACCACACCACCTCGCTCGTGTTCAACGACCCGCCGCTGCACACGCGGGTGCGCCGGGTGCTGACCGGCGCGCTGACGCCGCGCGCGCTGGGGCGGCTGCGGCCCCGGCTGGAGGCGCTGGTGGACGGGCTCTTGGACCGGCTGGACGAGGAGGCGGACCTGATCGAGGGGTTCGCGGCGGCGATCCCGGTGGAGGTGATCGGCGACCTGCTGGACGTGCCGCGCGACGAGCGGGGGCCGCTGCGGGGGTGGTCGCTGGCGATATTGGGCGCGCTGGAGCCGATGCTCACGCCCGCGCAGGCGGCGGCGGGCAACGCGGCGGTGACGGAGTTCCTCGCCTATCTGCGCGATCTCGTGGCGTTGCGGCGCGCGGCGCCGGGCGATCCGGAGGTGGACGTGCTGACGCGGCTGATCGCGGGGGGCGAGCTGTCGGAGGCGGAGCTTCTACACAACTGCATCTTCATCCTGAACGCGGGGCACGAGACGACGACGAACCTGATCGGCAACGCGCTGTGGCTGCTGGACCGGCATCCGGCGGCGCGGGCGGCCTGCGCGGGCGACGGGCGGGCGGTCGAGGCGGCGGTGGAGGAGGTGCTGCGGATGGAGTCCCCCAACCAGTTCGGGAACCGGCAGGCGGTGCGGGATTGCGTCTGGCACGGGGTCGAGGTGGCGGCGGGGACGGACCTGCACCTGTGCATCGGGGCGGCGAACCGGGACGGGGCGGTATGGGACGACGCCGACGCCGTCCGGCTGGACCGGGGGGCGCCGAGGCATCTAGCCTTCGCGGGCGGGCCGCATGTGTGCGTGGGGCTGACGCTGGCGCGGATGGAGGGGCGGTTGGCGGTGGAGCGGTTCCTCGCGCGGTTTCCCAGCTACGCGGTGACGGGGACGCGGCGGGGCGCGCGGGTGCGGTTCCGGGGGTTCGAGCGGCTGGAGGCGCGGCTGGGGTGAGGCGTGACGCGAGCGCATCGGCGGGCCGCGGCGCGGCGATGCGCCCTCCGGGCGAAGCAGTTTATCCCTCACCCCCGCACGCAGCCCAAGCGGAGCGCCATCGTCGCAGGATCGCCGGGCCGGGGGGCGGCCCGGCGATGCGCGGCCCGCTGCGCGGGCGTATCGCGCAAGGCGCGCCGCATGGACCGCGTCAGGACGGTCTACCCGAAGGACGGGACCTCGCCGTCCAGTTCCTCCTCGACGTAGACCCGGACGATGGCGTCGAAGTCGGGCTCGGCCTCGAAGCCCAAGAACCGCGCCCGCTTGGGGTCGAACCCGCGCGGCCACGTCTCGACGATCTTCATCACCGTCTCGTCCGGCTCGTGGCGGATCAGCTTGGAGGCGCCGGGCGCGGCCCGCTCCAAGGCGGCGATCTGCTCGCCCACGGTGCAGGAGACGCCGGGCAGCGACAGGGCGCGGCGGGGCCCCATCGGCTCGAGGTCCATGGTCGCGGCGTGGAGGAGGAAGTTCACCGCCGCCCGGGGCGAGGCGTGCCAGTGGCGCACGTCCTCGGGGACGGGCAGGACGGCCTCCTCGCGGTTGAGCGGCTCGCGGACGATGCCGGAGAAGAAGCTGGAGGCGGCGCCGTTGGGCTTGCCGGGGCGGACGCAGATGGTGGGCAGGCGCAGCGAGATGCCGTCGAGGACGCCCTTCCGGCTGAGGTCGTTGACCATCAGCTCGCCCATCGCCTTCTGCGTGCCGTAGGAGGTGAGCGGCTCGAGCGGCTGCTCGTCGGGGATGAGGTCCGGGAGCGGGGTGCCGAACACGGCGATGGAGGAGGTCTGGACGTAGCGGGGGCGGTAGCCGTCCTGGTCCGCGATGGCGCGCAGCAGTTGCGTCGTGCCGTCGAGGTTCACGTCGTAGCCGAGGTCGAAGTCCGCCTCCGCCACGCCCGAGACCACGGCGGCGAGGTGGACGATCACGTCGGGCCGCTGCTCGATCAGGGCGGGGGCGGCGGCCGGGTCGGCGATGTCGACGGCCAGCGCGGCGCCCGGCACGCCGTCGGGCAGCACGGGGGCGACTTGGTCCACGAGGGTGAGGGCGGTGATCTCGGTGCCGCCGAGATGGCCTTGGGCCACGAGCGCGTCGACGAGCTTGCGTCCGATCATGCCGGCGGCGCCGGTGACGAGGATGTTCATGGGCGGCCTCCGGTGGTGGTCGGGGGGAGTGTGGCGCGGGGCGGGGGCGAGGGGAAGGGCGGCGTAGGGTGGGCGACAGCCCACGCGTCCCAAGACGTGGGCTGTCGCCCACCCTACGGGTCAGGCGAGCCCCGCCTCGCGGAACAGGTCCATGACGTCGACCTGCGGGCGGGGGCCGATGTGGCCGATCACCTCGGCCGCGCAGACCACGCCCATGCGGGCCGCCGTGCCGGGGTCGCGGCCGGTGGCGAGGCCGTAGAGGAACCCGGCGGCGAACTGGTCGCCCGCGCCGGTCGCGTCGACCACGCGGGCGGGGGTGACGGGGGCGGTGAAGCGCTCGGCCCCCTGCCGGATCCAGACGTCCTCGCCCGAGCGGGTGCAGGCGACGAGGTCGCAGGCGGACGCGGCGCGGTCGATCGCCGCGTCGAGGTCGTCGGTCTCGTAGAGGGTCGTCCACTCGGCGGCGTTGCCGATGGCGATGTCCACGTCCCCGGCGATGAGGCGCTGGAAGTCGGCGCGGTGGCGCTCGGCGCAGAACGGGTCGGAGATGGTGATCGCCGTCCGTCCGCCCGCCGCCTTCATCTTGGCAGCCGCCTCGGCGAAGGCGGTCTTCCCCTCGGGCTTGTCGAAGAGGTAGCCCTCGAGGAAGAGCAGGCCCCCCTGCGCGAAGATCGAGTCCCCCAGCCCGTCCACGTCCCGCGACCCGAGGTCGGCGCCCGCGCCGAGATAGGTGTTCATGGACCGCTCCCCGTCGGGCGAGACGAAGATCATCGAGCGGGAGGTGGGGCGCTCCACCGGCTGCGGCGGCAGCGGGAAGGCGGTGCCCTGCGCCTCCATCGCGTCGGCGTAGAAGCGGCCCAGCGCGTCGTCGCGGACCTTGCCGATGAAGGCGGTCGGCAGGCCCAGCGCGCCGATCCCCGCGATGGTGTTGCCGACCGAGCCGCCGGGCGCCTCGGTCCGCTCGGTCATCGCGGCGTAGAGCAGTTCGGCACGGTCGCGCTCGATCAGCTGCATGATGCCCTTCTCGATGCCCATCTGGTCGAGGAAGAGGTCGGTGGCGGGGGCGATGACGTCGACCATCGCGTTGCCGATGCCGATGACTTGGGTGCTCATGTTCGTGTCCTTCGTGTCGGCCCTGCGGGCCGATCCGCCGGGGGCTCCGCCCCCGGACCCCCGAGGTAATTGGAGCAAGATGAGGGAGGTGTCCCTAGAGCGGGGTGTTCATATGGCGGGCGATTTCGGCAGCAGACGCGCCGCGCGCGAGCATGGCTTGCACCTCTCGGAAGTCCGTCGGGGAGCCGCCTGCCTCGAACAGGACGCCCGTGAGGTATTCGATCACCTCGTCCGATGCCTCCGGCCCGAGCGCCTCCATCGCCCGGATCGCGCGGTACGTGTCCCCGTCGCCGGATCGGATCTGCGCCATCGCCGTGGCCGCCTCGGTGGTCCGGGCAGACCAGTCCGCAGCGATCATTCCGTCTTCTCCTCGTAGGGGCAGAGGTCGCGGATCAGGCAGGCAGGGCACTTGGGTTTGCGCGCGACGCAGGTGTAGCGCCCGTGCAGGATGAGCCAGTGGTGGGCGTGGCGCTGCCATTCGACGGGGACGTGGTCCTCGATGGCGCGCTCGACGGCGACGACGTCCTTTCCGGGCGCGATGCCGGTGCGGTTGCCGACGCGGAAGATGTGGGTATCGACGGCCTGCGCGGGGTGGCCGAACCACATGTTGAGGACGACGTTGGCGGTCTTGCGCCCGACGCCCGGGAGGGATTCCAGCGCGGCGCGGGAGGTCGGGACCTCGCCGCCGAACTCGTCGACGAGGCGGTGGGACAGCTTGATGACGTTCTTGGCCTTGTTGCGGAACAGACCGATCGTCTTGATGTGCTCGGTCACGCCCTCCTCGCCCAAGGCGAGCATCTTCTCGGGCGTGTCGGCCACGGCGAAGAGGCCCCGCGTGGCCTTGTTGACGCCCGCGTCGGTGGCCTGCGCGGACAGCGCCACGGCGACGACGAGGGTGTAGGCGTTGACGTGCTCCAGCTCGCCCTTCGGCTCGGCCTCCGCGGCGTGGAAGCGGCGGAAGACCTCCTGCATGGTGGCGTAGGGCAGTTGCTTGGCCATGCGGCGCCCGGTGCCATGCGGGGGGCGGTCCCGCAAGGTTCGGGTCGCGGGACGGGGGCCGGCCCCGTATCTTGGCCCCCATGACCCAGATGCGCGCCCTCCCCCCCGACCCCCATGCGGACCGCTACCACTACGGCGTGATGCGCCGGGCCATCGAGGCGGTGGACGCGGGGCCGCCGAACCAGACGCTGGAGGACCTGTCGGCGGCGGTCGGGCTGTCGCCCTCGCACCTGCAGCGCGTGTTCACGGCGTGGGCGGGCATCTCGCCCAAGCGGCTGCAGCAGTATCTCGCGCTCGGCCACGCCAAGGCGCTGCTGTCGGAGCGGTTCACCACCTTGGAGACGTCGCTTTCGGTCGGGCTGTCGGGGACGTCGCGGCTGCACGACCTGTTCCTGCGGTGGGAGGCGATGTCGCCGGGCGACTACGCCCGGAAGGGCGCGGGGCTGACGATCCGGCACGGCTGGGTGGACGGGCCCTTCGGGCCGGCGCTGGTGATGGCGACGGACAGGGGAATCTGCGGGATCGCCTTGGCGGCGGACATGGGGCCGGAGGTGGCGATGGCGGACCTGCGGGCGCGGTGGCCCGCCGCGGACTACGTGGCGGACGAGGACGCGGTGGCGGAGATGGCGCGCGACGCGTGGGGCGCGCGCGGGGAGGCGCGGCTCCACCTGATCGGGGCGCCGTTCCAGATCAAGGTGTGGGAGGCGCTGATGCGCGTGCCCTCGGGCCACGTGACGACCTACGGCGAGATCGCGCGCGCCATCGGCCACCCCAAGGCGGTGCGCGCCGTCGGCACGGCGGTGGGGCGGAACCCGGTCTCCTACCTGATCCCGTGCCACCGGGCGCTGCGCGCGTCGGGCGGCCTCGGCGGCTATCACTGGGGCCTGCCGGTCAAGCGCGCGATCCTCGCGTGGGAGGCGGCCCGGACCGAGGCGGGACCGGCGCATATCGGCAAACCCACTGCCGATATTGCATAACGCGGGCGCCTGCCCCCATCTGCCGGCAACTCTCCGCCCGACCTGCACGGTTCGGACCGGAGGGGCGGACCCGGCGCGCGATCCATGCGTTCCCTCCGCTCCATCACGGGACAAGTCGAGGATCGACATGAAGACGCATTTCACTCTCGCCGCCGCCGGCGCGCTCGCCTTGTCGGCCTGCGCCCCCACGGGCGGGATTCAGAACAACACGCAGGGCGGGGCCATCGCGGGTGCCATCGCGGGCGGCGCAATCGGTAGCCGCGTCGGCGAGCGCGACGCGGGCAACGTCGCGGCGGGCGCGCTGATCGGCGCGGCCATCGGGGCGGGGGTCGGGAACATCCTCGACCGGCAGGAGGCCGAGCTGCGCCGCGAGCTGGGCGACGGGCGCATCGGCATCACCAACACGGGCAGCCAGCTGATCGTGAACCTGCCGCAGGACATCCTGTTCGACGTGAACTCCTCGGCGGTGCGCGGCGACCTGCAGGACGACCTGTTCGACCTCGCGGGCGTGCTGCGGAACTACCCGAACCAGACGGTGCAGGTGATCGGCCACACCGACAGCACCGGCGACGCCGCCTTCAACCAAGACCTGTCGGAGAGCCGCGCGCGCGCGGTCGCCAACATCCTGCGCTCGGCGGGCACGGGCTCCAGCCAGGTGATCGCCACCGGCCGCGGCGAGAGCCAGCCCATCGCGACGAACCAGACGCCGCAGGGCCGCCAGCAGAACCGCCGCGTCGAGATCGTGATCACCCCCGCCGGGTGATCGCGGTCCGGCCCGGCGCACCACATCGATAACCACCGCCGGGTCGGCGGGGCCTCCCCGGGCGCGTCCGGGGGGGCCTCCTTGCGTCCGGAGGACACGGTGACATGACGCGCACGTGGTCATATGAGTTGACCAACGGAGCCGCGCCCATGTCCCCCCGACCCTCGTCCTCGCAGACCCTCGCCCCCTTCCGGCCGATCGAATCCGAGAAGCTCGCCGCCGCCGTGATCCGGCAGATCGAGGGGCTGATCCTGCGCGGCGTGCTGCGCCCCGGCGACCGGCTGCCGCCCGAACGGGACCTCGCCGAGCGGCTGGGCGTGTCGCGGCCCTCCCTGCGCGAGGCGATCGCGGACCTCTCGTCGCGCGGCCTGCTGGAGAGCCGGGCGGGGTCGGGCGTCTACGTCGACGCCGCGCTCGGCCAAGGCTTCGCCCCCGCCCTCATCGCGCTCTTCGCCTCCCACGAGACGGCGCTCGACGATCACGTGGCCTTCCGCCGCGACCTCGAGGGGCTCGCCGCCGCCCGCGCCGCCCGCGCGGGGTCGGAGACGGACCTCGCCTTGATCGACGCGGTGTTCGGGAAGATGGAGGCGGCGGCGGCCAAGGGCGACGCGGAGGCGGAGGCCCGGCTCGACGCGGACTTCCACATGGCGATCGCCGAGGCGTCCCACAACGCGGTCATGCTGCACGTGATGCGCGCGACCCTCGGGCTCCTGCGCGAGGCGGTGGCGCGCAACCGGGCGGTGATGTTCCGCCAGCGGACGACCGGCGGCGCGCTGCTCGACCAGCACCGCGCGATCAACGCCGCGATCCAGTCGCGCGACGCCGAGGGCGCGCGGGGGGCGATGGAGGGGCATCTCGACTACGTGCGCGGTCGCCTGCGCGACCAGCGCGAGGCCGCCGCGCACGAGGCCGTCGCCCGCGCCCGGCTCGCGCAGGAGGAGGCGGGACGGTGAGCCGGCCCCGCGTGCTGATGGTCTCGCCCTTCGCCTCGCGGGAGGCGACGGGCGAGGCCTTCGTTGCCTTCCGCTGGGCGGAGATGCTGGCGGACCGCGTGGACCTCACGCTGATGGCGTTCGAGCAGCCGGGCCACACCCCGATGGCGGAGCAGTTGCCGGGCGTGCGCGTGATCGGGGCGCGGCTGCCCGGCGCGGTCTGGCGGATGGGGGCGCTGCGCCGCCTCGCCAAGCCGGAATGGCCGCTGCTGGCGCGCCGGGTGCGGCGGCACGTGCGGGAGCACGCGGGCGACTACGACCTCGGCCACCAGGTCATGCCGCAGGCGATGCGCTACCCCAGCCCGTTCCGGGGCGGGCCGCTGCCCTTCGTGATCGGCCCGCTGGGGGGGGCGCTGCCGACCCCGCCGGGGCTGCGCGGTGAGATGGGGCGCCCGACCCTGAAGGAGGCGGCGCGGGGCCTCGACGGCCTGCGCCTGCGCCGCGACCCGTGGCTGCGCGGATCCTACGCCGAGGCGGCGCTGGTGCTGGGCGTCGCCCCCTACGTGCGGGAGCGGCTGGTGGCGGCGGGGCTGCCGCCGCGCCGCTACGAGACGGTGCTCGAGCTCGGGATCGACGGCGTGGCCGGGCCGCGCCGCCCCGTGGGGGACGGCAAGGTCCGCCTCCTCCACGTCGGCCGCGGCGTGCGGACCAAGGGGCTGCGCGACGTGATCCGGGCGATGGCGCGGCTGAACGACCCGCGCCTGCACCTGACCTCCGCGGGCGACGGGCCGGAGATCGCGCCCTGCCGGGCCGAGGCCGAGGCGGCGGGGCTGGGGGACCGGGTGCGGTTCCTCGGGCTGATCCCGCGCGGGGAGGTCGAGGCGCTCTACGCGACGGCGGACGCGTTCGTGTTCCCGTCGTTCCGGGAGCCGGCGGGCAACGTCGTCTACGAGGCGATGCGCTGGGGCCTGCCGATCGTGGCCGCCGACTACGGCGGGCCGGGCGCGATCCTCGATCGAAGCTGCGCCGTGATGGTGCCGCCGAGCGACCCGGAGGCGTTCGTCGCAGGCATCGCGGCCGGCATCCGCCGCATCGCGGACGACCCGGTCGCGGCGGCGGAGATGGGCGCGCGCGCCAGGGCGAAGGTCGAGGCGGAGGGCCTGTGGCCGGCCAAGGGGGAGCGCGTCGCCGCGCTCTACCGCTCGCTGATCCCGTAGGACTCGAGCAGCGCCTCGATCCGGTCCCAGTCCGGCCCCTCGAACCGTCCGAACCCCTGCAGGAACGCCCCGGCCTCGCGCAGGCCGTCGGGGTCGAGCTTGCACCACACGACGCGGCCCCGCCGCTCCTGCACGACGAGCCCGGCGCGCACGAGGGTGCCGAGATGCTTGGAGATGGCCGCGAGGCTCACGTCGAAGGGGGCGGCCACGTCGGTCACCGCCATGTCGTCCTCGAGCAGCATCGACAGGATCGCACGCCGCGTCGGGTCGGCGAGGGCGGCGAAGACCGTGTCGAGGGAGGGCGCGGGCATGGACCGTCCATGCCAGATGCGGGCGCCCGGTGGAACGGGCGCCCGCGGGCGGCGCGGCGATCAGTGATCGGGCATCAGAACCGCGTCGATGACGTGGATGACGCCGTTGGTGGCGAACACGTCCGGCGCGGTGACGGTCGCCCCGTCGACGGAGACCCCGTCCGTGCCGTCGATCCGCAGGCGCCCGCCCTGCGCCGTGGGGATGCGCCCGCGCTGGCCGAGCAGCGCCTCGGCGGGGTAGCTGTCCGGCGCGACGTGATAGGTGAGGATCGACACCAGCCGGTCGCGGTTCTCCGGCAGCAGCAGCGACTCGACCGTGCCGGCGGGCAGCGCGGCGAAGGCCTCGTCCGTCGGAGCGAAGACGGTCAGCGGGCCGGGGCCCTTGAGCGTCTCGACGAGGCCGGCGGCCTGCACGGCGGCGACCAGCGTGGAAAAGGAGCCCGCCGCGACGGCGGTGTCCACGATGTCGCCCGTGGCCTGCGCCTTGGCGGGGAGCGGCGCGGCCAGCGTGACGGAGGCGGCGGCGGCCACGGCGGCGAGGGCCGCGCGGCGGGTCAGCGATAGGGTCATCGGTCTCTCCTGTCGGGTCCGGTGGGTGCCGGACCAGTCTTGTGTGCATTTTACCCACGTCGCAATCTGCGGCATGCCGGCATCGTGTCAACGATGGTGTGGAGATTTTTCACACGGTCGTTATCTGGGGAGGGATGAGCGACTCGGACGCGACCACCACGATGCGCATGCTGCGGGGCATGCTGCGCCCCCTCGTGCGCCTCCTGATCGCGCGCGGGGTGACCGCGCCCGCGCTCTACCGGCTGCTCAAGTCCGTCTACGTCGAGGTCGCCCATCGCGACTTCCGCATCGACGACGCGCCCCCGACCGACAGCCGCGTGACGATCCTGACGGGGGTGCACCGCCGCGACGTGCGCGCGATCCTGTCGGCCACCGACGAGGCGTGGGAGACGGCGCGGCAGAAGGCGGCGACCTCGGCTACGGTGCTGGGCCGCTGGCGCGGCCGGGCGGACCTGCGCGACGCGGACGGGCGCCCCATGCCCCTGCCCCGCGCGGACGCGGGCGGCGCCGACTTCGAGACGCTGGCGGGGGAGGTGAGCCGGGACGTGCGTCCGCGCACCGTGCTCGACGAGTTGATGCGGCAGGGGCTGGTGGAGGAGCGCGACGGCCTGCTCCACCTCACCGAGACGGCGCTGGCCGGGCCGGGGGCCGCCGACGACCGGATGGTGTTCTTCGCCGCCAACGTCGGCGACCACCTCGCGGCGGCCACGGAGAACGTCCTGTCGGGGGAGCCGCGGTTCCTCGAGCGCGCCGTGTTCTTCAACCGGCTGACCCCCGGGGCGGTGGACGCCGTCGAGGCGCGGGCCCGCGACCTCGCGCAGTCCGCGCTGGAGGACCTCAACGCCATGTCCACCGACCTCCAGCGCGAGGCGGCGGGGGACGCGGCCGCGACGGAGCGCTATCGCTTCGGCGTCTACCTGCTGCGGGAAGACAAGGAGGACCGCCGTGACGATTGACCGCCGCTCCCTGCTGGCGCTGCTCGGCGCGTCCATCGCCGCGCCCGCGCGCGGTCAGGACCGGGAGGATCCGTTCGAGGGCGGGATCGGGGGGACAGGGATCGTCGGGACGCTGACGGCGCTCGGCTCGATCCGCGTCAACGGCCTGCGGCTGGGCTTCGCGCAGGGGCTGCGCGTGCGCACGGCCTACGGCGACGTCGCCCCCTCGGCCCTCGCGCAGGGGATGTCGCTCTCGGCGCGGGCCGTCCGCGCGGCGGACGGGACCTACGCCACGCGCGACGTCTCGATCGACTGGCAGCTCGTCGGGACGGTGCGGGAGCTGCGCGGCGGGCGGTTCACGGTGAACGGTTCCCCGGTGCGCGCGGAGCGGGGCGCGCTCGGCCGCCCGGTCGAGGGCGAACGCGCCGCCGTGAGCGGCGTGTGGGAGGGCGGCACCCTCGTGGCGAGCCGGGTGGAGCCCGCGCCGCATCCGCTCGACCTCGTGGCCGGCACGGCGGGGGACGGGCGCATCGGCGGGGCTCCGATCGACGCACGGGTCGATCCGGGCAGCTACGTCACCGCGCTCGGGCGCGGCGAGGACGGCGGGCTGCGGGTCGAGCGCGCCGATGTCGGGCGTGCGGCATTCGCGGCGGGGATCGGGGCGCTCGCGGTCGAGGGCTACCTCGATCGGATCGCGGCGGCGCCCGGCTTCCGGCTGTCGGGGCTGGGCCATCGCTTCGCGCCGGACCTCTCGCTCGCGCCGCTGGCCGGGCGGCGCGCGGTCTACGCGGGGCCCTACGACGGGCGGTTCTCCGCGCGGGCGGGCTACGTGCTGCCCGAGGGGCTCGGGGCGCGGCGGCTGGCCTTGGCGGGCGGCATCGGCCCCGGATTCGGCGGTCGGGTGGTCCGCACGCGCGACTGACGTTCAACGCCGGGGTTGAACGAGCGGATTCGCCGGAGGCGCTTGCGGCGCTCGTCAAACCACTGCTCCGGTTGGGAAATTCGGTCCGTTTGACACCCCTCCCGCCGCCGCCTAGACGCCTGCCCGACCCGTGGGGGACCCGAGGATGCCCGAGGACGAGGATCGGCTGGCCGCGCTGGAGCGCAGGATCGCCGAGATGCGCGCCAAGGACGCCCCCGCCCCCCATCAGGAGAGCCACCATCACCGCGCCCAGCTTGCATGGCGGATGGTGGTCGAACTGGTCGCCGGCCTCTTGATCGGCTTCGGGATGGGATACGGGCTGGACGCGCTCTTCGGAACCCTGCCGTGGTTCCTGGTCGTGTTCACGCTGCTCGGCTTCGCGGCCGGGGTGAAGACGATGATCGCCTCCGCGCAGGAGGTGCAGGCGCGCATGGACGCGCCCGAGAGAGACGCGACCAAGGACGGGGACGCCTGATGGAGAACGAAGAGGTCATCGTGGTCGAGGGCGACCAGACCGACATGGTCACCGCCGCCCCCGTGCCCGACGCCGAGCCCGCCGTGGACGCCGTGGGCGTCACGCCCGAGGCCGACTACGAGGGTGGCCTGTCGTTCCACCCGATGGACCAGTTCATCGTGAAGCCGCTGTTCGGCGAGGCGGGCGACCCCGTGGCGTGGTACACGATCACCAACGCGACCGCGTGGATGGCGCTGGCCGTCGCCTGCGTCGCGATCCTGATGCTGCTGATGACCCGGGGCCGCGCGATCGTGCCGTCCAAGGGGCAGTCGATGGCCGAGCTGGCCTACGGCTTCGTGCACAAGATGGTCGAGGACGTGACCGGGCGCGACGCGCTCAAGTACTTCCCCTACATCTTCACGCTGTTCCTGTTCATCTTCTTCGCGAACTTCCTCGCGCTGATCCCGATGTCGTTCTCGCCCACCTCGCACATCGCGGTGACGGCGGTGCTGGGCTTCGGGGTGTTCATCGCGGTGACGATCCTCGGCTTCGTCAAGAACGGCGCGGGCTTCCTCAAGCTGTTCTGGGTCGACAGCGCGCCGCTGGCGCTGCGCCCGATCCTCGCCGTGATCGAGATCATCTCCTACTTCGTGCGCCCCGTGAGCCACTCCATCCGACTGGCGGGCAACGTCATGGCGGGCCACGCGGTGCTCAAGGTGTTCGCGGGCTTCGCGGCCATCACCGCCGTCGCGCCAATCGCCATCCTCGGCATCGTCGCCATCTTCGGGCTGGAGGTGCTGGTGAGCGCGATCCAAGCCTACGTCTTCACGATCCTGACCTGCGTGTACCTCAAGGACGCGCTGCACCCGCACCACTGACGGGCCGGATCGGACCCCCTCACGACTGACTTCCAACGCAAGGAGCATCCCCATGGAAGGCGACATCGTAATCCTGGCCGACACCGGCAAGTTCATCGGCGCCGGTCTGGCCGCCATCGGCTCGGGCGCCGCCGCCATCGGCGTGGGCAACGTGGCCGGCAACTTCCTGGCGGGCGCGCTGCGCAACCCGTCGGCCGCCGGCGCCCAGACGGCGACCCTCTTCATCGGCATCGCGTTCGCCGAGGCGCTGGGCATCTTCGCCTTCCTCGTGTCGCTGCTGCTGATGTTCGCCGTCTGAGCGATCGGCTATCCTTGCGCGCGGCGGGGGCCCGAAGCCCCCGCCGTAGCATCCCCCCTCTGATCCACGGAGCCTGACATGGCCGACGCCGTCGTCGTCACGGACGGGACCGCCAGCGCCTGCGTCAACGCGCTCGGCAACGCCATCGGCATGCCGCAGCTCTGCGACGCGTGGTTCGCCAACCAGATCTTCTGGCTGCTGGTGGCCCTCGCCGCGATCTTCTTCATCCTGACCCGCTACGCCCTGCCGCGCATGACCGCGGTGCTGGCCGAGCGGTCGGGCACCATCTCAAACGACCTCGCCGCCGCCGAAGACCTCAAGCGCCAAGCCACCGAGGCCGAGGCCGCCTACGACAAGGCGCTGGCCGACGCGCGGGCCGAGGCGAACCGCATCAACGCGGACATGCGCGCCGACATCCAACGCGACCTCGATGCCGCGCTCGCGCAGGCCGACGAGCGCATCGCCGCCAAGACCGCCGAGTCCGAGGCCGCCATCGCGGAGATCCGCGCGGGCGCCGAGACCTCCGTGGCCCAAGTGGCCAAGGACGTGGCGGGCGACCTCGTGGCGGCCCTCGGTGGCACGCCGGACCAAGCCGCCATCGACGCCGCCGTCGACGCCCGCGTGAAGGGAGCCTGAGCAATGATCCGACTCGCCCTCCCCCTCCTGCTGCTGGCCACGCCGGCGCTGGCTGCGTCGGGGCCGTTCTTCTCGCTGAAGAACACCGACTTCGTCGTCACAATCGGTTTCCTCCTCTTCGTGGGCATCATCTTCTACCTGAAGGTCCCGCCGAAGCTGTCGGCCATGCTCGACGACCGGGCCGCGGGCATCCGCCGCGACCTCGACGAGGCGCGCACCATCCGCGAGGACGCGCAGAAGGTGCTCGCCGACTACGAGCGCAAGACCCGCGCCGCGCAGGACCAAGCCGACGAGATCGTCGCTAACGCCCGCCGCGAGGCCGAGGCCGCCTCGCAGCAGGCCCGCGCCGACCTCGACCGCCAGGTGGAGCGCCGCCTGTCCGCCGCCGAGGACCAGATCGGCTCGGCCCAGGACGCCGCCGTCCGCGAGGTGCGCGACCGCGCGATCCAAGTGGCGACCTCCGTCGCGGCGCAGGTCGTGGCTGCGCAGATGGGCGCGCAGCAGGCGAACAAGCTGATCGACGACTCGATCGAGGTCGTGCGTCAGAAGATGCACTGAACCGCGGCCTTTCGTCCGCATCGCGGGCGCGGGGCCACGGGTCCGTCGCCGAGGGGTTGATCCCGACGCGACGGTCTTCTCCAATCCGACGAGGGCGCGGGCCATCCGCGCCCTTTTCGCATCCGGAGGGGCGCAGGATGGACGGCTGGCGAAACCTCGAGCGCGCGTCGCTGGACGACGGGTACGCCAACGCGCCCCACATCCCCGGCGCCGCCGCCTACCCGGACCGCTGGGCCGAGGCCGCGGCCGCGTTCCGCGAGGCCCGACCGCCCGAGACCATCGCCTACGGCGACCATCCGCGGGCCGCGCTCGACCTGTTCCGGCCCGACGGCCCGCCGCGGGGCCTCGTTGTGTTCGTGCACGGGGGATACTGGCGGGCGTTCGACCGCAGCGACTGGTCTCACCTCGCGCGGGGCGCGCTCGAGGCGGGGCACGCGGTCGCCATCCCGGGATACGTGCTCGCCCCCGAGGCGCGGATCGCGTCGATCACGCGGGACGTCGCCCGCGCCGTCGATGCGGCCGCCGCGCGGGTCCCGGGGCCGGTCCGCCTCGCGGGGCACTCCGCCGGGGGCCACCTCGTCGCGCGCCTCTCCATGCCCGATGCGGCGCCGCGATGCGCCGCCCGCCTCCGCGCATCCGTGCCGATCTCGCCCCTCTCCGACCTTCGGCCTCTGGCCCGCCTCACGCTCAACTCGGACTGGCGCATCGACGCGGAGGACGCCCATTCCGAATCCCCGGTCCTCGGGCGCCCGCTTTCGGGCGTCCGTATCTCGGTGCACGTGGGCGCGGCCGAGCGTCCCGCGTTCCTCTGGCAGGCAGACCGCCTGTCGGAGGTGTGGGGCGCGACGCTGCGGCTGCACACGGGCCGCCACCACTTCGACGTGATCGAGGGGCTGGAGGACGCAGGCAGCCGGATCCTCAAGGACCTGTTGGCCTAGGAGCCGCGGCGCTTGGCGCGGAGCGTCGGGTCCGCCTCGGTGGGATCCTCCGGCCACGGATGGCGGGGGTAGCGCCCGCGCATGTCCTTGCGCACGTCCGCGTAGCCGCCGCGCCAGAAGCCCGGCAGGTCGGTCGTCACCGCCACGGGCTTCTGCCCCGGCGACAGCAGCTCCATGCGGAGGGGGGTGCCTCCGACCGCCGGATGCCGCGTCTCTCCGAAGAGCTCCTGCAGGCGCAGGGACACCGTCGGCGTCTCTCCCCCGTAGTCGATCGGCACCCGTCGCCCGAGCGGGGTCTCGTAGTGCGGCGGCGCGCGGCGGTCGAGGTCCTGCCGCTCTCCCCAGTCCAGCCAGTCGAGCAGCGCCCGCGCCGGGTCCAGCCGCGCGAGGTCGTCCGCCGAACGCACCCCGCCGAGGACGGGCAGCAGCCAATCCTCCGCGGCGGACAGCAGCCCGGCATCCGTCACGTCCCGCAGGCCCGCGGCGGCGAGCCGCGCCCGCGCCAGCCGCGCCGCCGCGGTCCAGTCGAGGCACTCGAGCCCGAGGTCGCGCACGCCGTCCAGCGCCGCCCGCGCCCGCGCCTCGGGCGGCGCGCCCCGCCAGACACGGTCGTCCAGCACGATGGCCCCCAGCCGCTCCTGCCGGCGGGCCTGCACCCGGCGGTCCCGCGGCGACCATGCGCACAGGTCCACCCACGCGATCCGCGCGCCATGCACCTCGCGCAGCTCCGCCTCCGACAGCGCGAGCGCCCGGCGCACCCGCGCCTCCCGCCGGTCCCCGTCGAGGTCCGCGGCCACGATCAGGCGGACCTGCGCCAGCGGCTCCCCCGCGTCCATCCATGCACCCTTGCCGCCGGAGAGCAGCCAGCGCGGCGCGTCGCCGTGCCGGCGCAGGCCGATGCGGTCGGGATAGGCGAGGGAGAGTTGCTGCGCGGGGGACAGGTCCGGGCCGCCCTCGTGGCGCCGCAGCCGCTTGGCCTCGGCGGCCACCTCCGGCCGGAGCGCGCGCAACGCGTCCGTCAGGTCCACCGGCCCCGGGGCCGGCCGCGCCGCGAGCAGCGCCGCGAGGCGGGCCGCGCCCCTGCCCCCGCGCGCGACCATGTGGGCGAGGCGGGGATGGAGCGGCAGGCGGGCGAGGGCCCGTCCGTGCTCGGTGATCGCCCCGTCCTCCAGCGCCCCGAGGTCGTGGAGCAGCGCCCGCGCCTCGGCCAGCGCACCCTCCGGGGGCGGGGTCAGGAACGGCAGGTCGTCCGACCCCCACGCCGCCAGTTCCAGCGCCAGCCCCGCGAGGTCGCCCACCTCGATCTCCGGCGGCGCGTGGGCGGCCAGCGCCCCCTCCTCCCCGCGGGTCCAGTTGGCGAAGGCCACGCCCTCGGCCACCCGCCCCGCGCGCCCCGCACGCTGCGCGGCCTCCGCCCGCGTGACCCGCTCGGTCACCAGCCGCGCCATGCCCGAGGAGGGGTCGAACCGCATCCGCCGCGCCCGACCGCCGTCCACGACCGCGCGCACGTCCTCGATGGTGAGGGAGGTCTCGGCGATGGACGTCGCCAGAACGACCTTTCGCGTTCCCCCGTCCGCCGGTCGGATCGCCGCCCTCTGCCGCTCGAAGGGCAGCGCCCCGTAGAGGGGCCGCACCTCCACGCCGGGGGGCAGGTCGTCCAGCAGCGCCATGCACCGCCGGATCTCCCCCTCGCCCGGAAGGAAGGCCAGCACCCCGCCGTCCACGGCCTCCAGGGCGTCGCGCACCAGCCCGGCCACGTCCTGCTCCAGCCGCCCGCCGGCGGGCTTGGCCCGCCACCGCCGCTCCACCGGGAAGGCCCGGCCCTCCGACGTCACGACCCGCGCGCCCATCAGCTCCGCCACCGGCCCCGCGTCCAGCGTCGCCGACATCGCCAGCAGCCAGAGGTCGGGGCGCAGCACCGACCGCGCCTCCAAGCACAGCGCGAGCCCCAGGTCCGCGTTGAGCGAGCGCTCGTGGAACTCGTCGAAGATCACCGCGCCGACGCCCGGCAGGTCGGGGTCGGACTGCAGCATCCGGGTCAGGATCCCCTCGGTCACGACCTCGATCCGGTCCCCGGGGACGGACGTCCCCCGCATCCGATAGCCCACCGCCCCGCCCGGCGCCTCGCCCATCTCCTCCGCGATGCGCGTGGCCGCGGCCCGCGCCGCGAGGCGGCGCGGCTCCAGCATCACGATCCTGCCCCTCACGTCCTCCAAGAGCGCGGGCGGCACCCGGGTCGTCTTGCCCGCGCCGGGCGGCGCTTGGAGCACGGCGGCCCCGTCGGCGCGCAGGGCGCGCAGGAGGTCCGGCAGCACGTCGTCGACGGGCAGCCTCATCGCCGGATCAGGCGGAACCGTCCGATGGGCGCCTCGGCGTTGACCTCCACGACGCGGAAGCCGTCGCCCAGCGGGACCAGCACCACCGCGAAGGCCGCCGAGCGGCGACGCTCGCGCCCGTCCGCCGGGGGCGGCCCGGCCAAGCGGGCCCAAGCCCCGGCGCAGGTCAGCGGATCGGGTCCGGGCGCCAAGGTCATCCGCCCGAGCCTCACCCCGTCCGTGAACCGGACGTCGAGCGCGCAGGGCGCGGCCCCGGCAGGCCGGTCGCGCAGGAGGCGGACCATCGCGGTCACGGGGTCCACCGCGCCGCGCAGCAGGGCCGCGTCCAGCGCGACCTCCCCCTCCGGCACCTCCAAGACCTCCACGCCGGACCCGAGGCGCAGCCGCGTGCGCCGGTCCTCGCCCCGCACGCGCTCCGCCTCCTCGTAGCGCGTGCCGCTGCGCCGCGCGGCCCAGTCGTAGCCCCCGGCCGCCCGCGCGATGCCCGTGGACCGCGCCGTTCCCTCGAGGACCGATCCCGACAGCGTCAGCGTCGCCTCGCCCACCGGCACGCCCGCCACGCGCATCTCCCACGCCGACTGGGCGGCGGCGGGCGGGGCGAGCAGAAGGAGGGCGAGCAACAGGCGCATGAGCGTCAGCTAGCGCGGACCGCCCCCTCATGCCATCACCGCGCGCATGGACGACCTCCTCGCGCCCCTCCTTTCCGGCGACCGCCGGGCGCTCTCGCGGGCGATCACGCTGGTCGAATCGACCCGCCCCGACCACCGGGCGCGGGCCGTGGACCTGCTGCAGGCCGCGCAGTCCGAGGGGCGGGAGGCGGCGCGCATCGCGCTGTCGGGGACGCCGGGCGTGGGCAAGTCCACCTTCGTCGAGGCGTTCGGGGGGATGCTCACGGGGCTCGGCCTCAAGGTGGCGGTCCTCGCCGTCGATCCGTCCAGCGCCCGCACCGGCGGGTCGATCCTCGGCGACAAGACCCGCATGGACCGGCTGTCGCGCGACCCTGACGCCTACGTCCGCCCCTCCCCCTCGGCCGCGCATCTGGGCGGCGTGGCGCGGCGGACCCGCGAGGCCGCCAGCCTGTGCGAGGCGGCGGGCTTCGACGTCGTGCTGATCGAGACGGTCGGCGTCGGCCAGAGCGAGACGGCGGCGGCGCGCATGTCGGACCTCTTCGTGCTGCTCATCGCGCCCGCGGGCGGGGACGAGCTGCAGGGCGTCAAGCGCGGCATCATGGAGACCGCCGACCTGATCCTCGTGAACAAGGCCGACGGCGAACTGGCCAAGACCGCGACGCGCACCGTCTCGGACTACGCCTCCGCGCTGCGGCTCCTGCGCCGCCGCCCGCAGGACGCGCCGGGCTTCCCCAAGGTGCTGCCGGTCAGCGCGGTGGAGGGGACGGGGCTCGACGCGGCGTGGGCGGCGATGACGGAGCTTTCGGACTGGCGCCGGGCCGAGGGGCACTGGGCCACGGCGCGGGCGGCGCAGGCCGCGCACTGGTTCGAGGAGGAGGTGCGGGCGGGGCTGCTCGCCGTGCTCCGGGAGGGGGACGCGAGGGCGCAGATGGCGGCGATGTCCGAGGCGGTCGCCGCCGGCCGGAGCGCGCCGGGCGCGGCGGCGGCCGAGATGCTGGCGTGGCTGCGGGGGACGGCCGGGTCGGCTTCCTCCTGAGCGACGCGCCCGCGCGGCGGTCGCGTGTCCGGCTACCGCCGCGCCAGCACCATCAGGTTGTTCGCCGGCATCTCGACCCGCTCGGGCCGCAGGCCGAGCGCAGCGAGCACGCTCTCGACCACCTCCGCCTCCTTGTAGCCGATGGCCGGATCCTGTGACCGCAGGCTCGCGTCGAAGGCCGCGTCGCCTTCCGTCATCGGCGCGTCCGCGCGCCGGAACGGCCCGTAGACGGCGAAGAGGCCGCCCCTCGCGAGGCCCCGCGCCGCCTCGTCGAGGAGCACCGCCATCTCCGCGTCCGAGATCAGGTGCAGCAGGTTCACCACGACCACCGCGTCCCAAGGTCCCCGCGCGCCCCAGCCCGCGACCGACACGTCGAGGTCGCGGGCCGCCGCGACGTTGGGGAGCGCGGCGCAGCGGCGGTCGATCGTCATCCGGCGCAGCGGGTCCGGCTCGGTCGGCTCGAAGGTCAGGCCGGGGTGCCGCGCGGCCAGCGTCGCGACGTGCTGGCCCGTGCCCGACGCCAGTTCCAGCACCCGTCCGGCGGTCGGCAGCCGCGGGTCCAGCACCGCGAGGATCGGCTCCGCGTTCCGTTCCGCCGATGGCGCGTGCAGCAGCCCGTCCCGCGCCTCGGCCCCGTCGGGGAGGTCCAGCCTGCGGGTCACCGGAGCCGCTCCGGGGAAAGGGCCGCGACGGTGGCGGGGTCCAGCTCCGGCGCCCGCCCCGCCACCCGGTCCGCGAGGAGGCGGGCGGCGGCGGGGGCCGTCTGGAAGCCGTAGCCGCCCTGCCCCGCGCACCAGACGAAGGACGGCTCGTCCGGGTCCGGCCCGAGGACCAGCGCCCGGTCCGGCGCGAAGGTCCGCAGCCCCGCCCACGTCGCGAGCGGCCGGGTCGCGGGCACGGTGACGGCCCCTTCCCAGCGGTGCAGCGCCTCGGCGATGACCATGTCGTCGGCCCATGCGTCATGGGCCTCCGCCGGCTCCTCCTCGGCAGGCGAGACGATCAGCGCGCCCGCGTCGGGCTTCATGTACCACGACTCCCCGGCCCCGAGGACCATGGGCCACCCGCGCACGTCATGGCCCGCCGGCGCCGCGATCCGCGCCATCGACCGGCGCAGCGGCGTCAGGCCCATGGGCGCCACGCCGGCCATCCCCGCCACCGCGTCGGCCCACGGCCCGGCGGCGTCCACGAGCACCGGCGCCGCGGCGACGCGGTCGCCCGCGTGGACCCGCCACCCGGCGGCCGTGCGCGCGATCCGGTCCACCCGCCGTCCGGTCTCCACCGCCCCGCCCGCGTCGCGTATGGCGCGGGCCGCGCCCGTCACCATGGCGTCCGTGTCGAGGTCCCACGCGTCGTCGTGCCAGCCCGCCCCGATCACCGCGTCCGACAGGATCGGGACGCGGTCCCTGGCCTCGGCGGCGCAGAGGGGGGCGAGGCGCATCTCCCCGACGTCGCGCGCGAGCGCGTCCTCCTCGCCCGCCATCCCGACGAGCAGGAGGCCGCGCGCCGACAGGTGCTCCGCCGCCGCGTGGGCGGCGCGGCTGGCGCGGTTCAGGGCGACGGTCGGGGGAAGGCCGTAGCTCTCCTCGAACAGCGCGGCGGAGCGCCCGGAAGCATGGTGGCGGAGGTCGGCCTCCGCCTCCCACAGCAGCACCCGTCCGAGCGACGCGAGGGCGGCCCCGGCGGAGGTGCCGGCGATGCCGCCCCCGATCACGATGAAGTCCGCGTGGATCATGGTGACGCGACCGTCCCCCCGCACGGGCCGTTCGGCAAGCGCTTCCGGCGGGACAGGACGTTCGGCGGCGGGAAACGGTGCGCTCAGGCCTCCTCCAGCCTGTCGGTGGCCGGGGGCGGGGCGGGGGCGAGCGCGTCGAGCCGGGCCTTCAGCGCCCCGTCGAGGACGAGGTCCGCCGCCGCGAGGGAAGGACGCAGCTGCCCGACGGAGCGCGCGCTGACGATCGGCGCGGTCACGGAGGGGTGCGCCGCGACCCATGCGACGGCCAGCGTGGCCGGGTCGTGGCCCGCCTCGCGCGCGAGCGCCGCGAGGTCGGCGGCCGCGGCGTGCATCCAGCCGGGCGCATAGCGCTTCGCGTACATCTCGTTGTCCACGATCCTCCCCCCGCCCGTCCCGCCCGCGTACTTGCCCGTCAGCAGGCCGCCGCCCAGCGGGGAGTAGGGCGCGACGGCGATCCCTTGGTCGGCGGCCATGGGCAGGATCTAGACCTCGGCTTGGCGCTTGACGAGGTTGTACATCGGCTGGATCGCGTCGATCCGGGTGTCGAAGGCCGCGGCGACGGCTTGGGCCTTCATCACCTGCCATGCGGCGTAGTTGCTGACCCCGATGGCGCGGATCGCGCCCGCCCGCCGGAGCTCGGCCAAGGTCTCGAACGATTCCTCCAGCGGCGTCGCGTCGTCCCAGCGGTGGAGGTAGAGGAGGTCGATCACGTCCGTCCCGAGCCGCGCGCGGGAGTCGTCGAGGCTCCGCAGGATGTTGGCCCGGCCCGCCCCGCCGTCGTAGCTGGCCTTCGTCGCGATCAGCACCGCCTCGCGCTCCGGCGAGGCGAAGCCGCCGAGGAGCCGCTCGGACGTCCCGCCGGTGTAGGCGTGGGCGGTGTCGAACCAGTTGATCCCCGCCGCGCGGCAGGCGTCGTAGAGGGCGCGGGAGGCCGCCTCGTCGGCGGTGCCGCCGAACTGCATCGCCCCGAAGCAGAGGCCGGAGACGGGCGTCCCGTCGAGGGTCGTGAGCTGCGTCATGGGTCGAGCATGGACGCCGGGGCGCGCGCTGGGAAGCGGGGACCGGCCGTCGCATGGATGTCATGGAACCTTGCCCGCACCCGCTGGGGTTGTGCCGACGTCCCGTTCCTTCCGGAGGTCCCGTCATGTCCCGCCCGCCGCGCTCGGACGATCCCGCCCACCTCGCCACGGGGGCCGCCCTTCTCGCGATCTCCGCGCTGGCCGTCCCGGCCCTTCCCGGTCCCCTCGTCGCGCTCGGGCTCGTGCTGGCGACGTTGCGGCTGCTGTGGCTGGAGGAGAACGTGTTCGACGCGCTGGTCGAGGCCGCGCGCCGACGCGGCGCGCCGCGTCCCCACGTCCGGGCGACCGCGATGCGCGCGGAGGCGCAGGCATGGTCCGTCGCGCTCGCGGGGACCATGGTCGCGCTGCTGGGGCTGGGCCTCGGCGGGGCGGCGGGCCTTCTCGCGGGCGGGGCCGCGTTCGGCATCGGCCTGTGGCGCGTCGAGCGGCTGGCTGCGACCTTGGACGTGCTTGCCCGCGGCGAGGCGCTCGAGAGCGCGGCGCTCGGACGGCCGGTGGCGGCGGCCCTCTCCTCCCGGCCACGCGACCGGCGCTAGGCCCGGAACGAGAAAGGGCGCCCGCAGGGGCGCCCTTCCGCAGGTCGTCTCGACCGGCTCAGTTCGGGATCTCGGCGTCGATGCCCTCGACGTAGAAGTCGAGCCCCGCGAGCGCGCCGTCCTCGGCGACCTCGCCCTCGGCCAGCCACGGCGTCCCGTCGGCCTTGTTGATGGGGCCGGTGAACGGGTGGTACGCGCCCGACGTGATGTCGGCGATCATCTGCTCGGCCTCGGCCTTCACCTCGGCGGGGACCTCGGAGGTGATCTCGCCGATCACGACCTCGCCTTCGGGCATCCCGCCCCAGTGGGCCTGCTGCTCCCACGTGCCGTTCAGCACCGCGCCCACGCGCTCGATGTAGTATGGCGCCCAGTCGTCGATGATCGACGCGATGCGGGGGTTGGGGGCGAACTCGGACATGTCGGAGGCCTGCCCGAAGGTGAACACGCGGCCCCCGTTGGCGTTGGCCTCGGCGGCGGCGGCCTGCGGCGCGGTCGAGTCGGTGTGCTGCATGATGACGTCGACGCCTTGGTCGATCATCGCGCGGGCCGCGTCGGCCTCCTTCGCGGGGTCGAACCACGTGTAGACCCACGTCACGACCATCTCGACGTCGGGGTTCACCTTGGACGCATGGAGGTAGGCCGAGTTGATGCCTTGGATGACCTCGGGGATCGGGAAGGACGCGATGTAGCCGATCTTGTTGGTCTCGGTCATGTGGCCGGCGATGTGGCCGATCACGGCCCGGCCCTCGTAGAAGCGCGCGTCGTAGGTCGAGACGTTAGGATGCTCGCGCTTGAAGCCGGTGGCGTGCTCGAACTTCACGTCCGGGAACTTGGCGGCGACCGCGTTGGTCGGGTCCATGTAGCCGAAGGACGTCGTGAAGATCAGGTCCGCGCCTTGGAGCGCCATCTGGGTGATGACCCGCTCGGCGTCGGCCCCTTCGGGGACGTTCTCCTGGTAGATCGTCTCGACGCGGTCGCCGAACTCCTCCTCCACCGCGAGGCGGCCTTGGTCGTGCTGGTAGGTCCAGCCGCCGTCGCCGATCGGGCCGACGTAGACGAAGCCGACCTTCAGCGGCTCGTGCCCGTCGGCGAAGGCGCCGGTGGCGGTGGCGGCCAGCGCGGCGACGGTGGCGAGCAGGGTTCTGCGGATCATGGAGGTCTCCCCTAAGTGGCGGCCGCGAGGGCGGGCCGCTTTGGCAGTGGCAGTGACGGCTATCTCGCCGCGTGGAAGGGCTTGCCGAGGTCGGCGGGGGCGTCGCCCCGGACGCCGCCGGCCTTGGCGCGCGCGGAGATGACCACGAGGACGAGGATGGTGGCAAGGTAGGGCGACGCGCTCAGCAGCTCGACCGGGATGCGGGCGCCCGCCGCCTGCAGGTTCAGCTGCAGCACGGCGATGCCGCCGAAGAGATAGGCGCCGATCAGAGCGCGGCCCGGGCGCCACGAGGCGAAGACCACGATGGCCAGCGCGATCCATCCCGCGCCGGCCGTCATGCCCTCGGTCCACGCGGGCACCCGGACGAGCGACAGGTAGGCCCCGCCCAGCCCCGCCATCGCGCCGCCGAAGGCGATAGCGGCCATGCGGACCCCGCGGACGTCGTAGCCGAGCGCGTGCGCCGCCTCGGCCGATTCGCCCACGGCGCGCAGCACGAGGCCCGCGCGGCTGCGGTTCAGGACCCACCACGTCGCCGCCACGAGGGCGAGCGAGACGTAGACCAGCGGGTCGTGGCGGAAGAGCATGGGCCCCAGCACCGGAAGGTCCGAGAGCGGGCCGAGGTCCAGCCGCGCGAGCCCCGGCGCCTTGATCCCCACCCAGCCCTGCCCGAGCAGCGCCGAGAGGCCGAGCCCGAAGAGCGTGAGGGCGAGGCCCGTCGCCACTTGGTTCGACAGCAGGTGCTGGGTCAGGATGCCGAACAGCGTGGCCATCGCCGCGCCCGCGCCCATCGCGGCGAGGAAGCCGACCCACGAGTTGTCCGACGCGACGGCGGCCATGAAGCCGGTGACGGCCCCCATGATCATCATCCCCTCGACCCCGAGGTTGAGGACGCCCGCGCGCTCGACGACGAGTTCGCCCAAGGCGGCGAGCAGGATGGGCGTCGAGGCAACCATGAGGGCCGCGACGAGCAAAGCCGGGTCGATGGAGCCGATCATTCCTTGGCCTCTGGGCGCGCGTGGTCAGACACTGACGGTCCCTCCGGAGGCGATGGCCGCGGCGACGGCCCCGCCCGTCCAGCCGAGGAGGGCGGCGCGCAGCCAGAGGGGGCATCCCGACCGCCACGCGGCGACGAGGAGGCCGAGCGGCAGGAGGACGAAGGGCAGAATGCCCCAGTGCGGAACGTAGAGGATGCGGGCGGACTCGAAGTAGAGCGCGGCGGTGCCCACGAAGCCGCCCAGCCCCGCCGCGAGCACGAGGAGCGGCAGGCCGATGGCGGCCGCCACGAGGAGGGAGGGATCGCGCGAGCCCGTCACGCGAGGTGCCCCGCGAGGACGCAATGGGCACAGGCGAGGGCGAAGCCCGCCGCCCCGCCAAGCGCCATTTGTCCTAGTAACGCCGGGGACGGACGGTGGCGCGTGGCGAAGGCCCGCGCGGCGGGCCAGACGAGGGCGAGGGACAGCGCGGCCGCCACGACCGCCACGTGGGCGAGGGCGAAGCCGAGGCCGGCGCCCGCCCCCATCGCGTGCCACATGAGGGGCATCGCGCCCCCCATCAGGGCGCCTATCGGCAGGGCCATGCGGGCGTGGGTCATTCGGCGCCTCCGAAGGAATGGTCTCCAACCGTCTTTGGCAGCGCCGCCTTCGCCGCAGGTGGAGATGTCCGCGTCACCCGGAAGTTCGCCAGCACGTCCACCGCGAGCAGGAAGAACAGGAGCATCCCTTGGAACGCCGAGATGGCCGCGATGGGCAGGCCGAGGTTCGTCGCCGCCGCGTCCCCGCCCACGTAGGTCAGCCCCATCAGCAGCCCTGCGAGCAGGATGCCGATGGGCGACAGCCGCCCGAGGAAGGCCACGATGATGGCGGTGAACCCGTAGCCCGACGCGAAGTCGATGTTGACCTGCCCCGCCGGCCCCGTGACCTCGAACAGCCCGGCCAAGCCCGCCAGCGCGCCCGAGATGCAGAAGCACACCGCCACGAGGCGTCCGGGGTTCACGCCCGCGAAGCGCGCCGCGCGGGGCGCCTCCCCCGCGAGCCGCAGGTGGAACCCGAGCAGGTGGCGGTGGAGCAGGACGTGGGCGGCGACCACGGCCAGCAGCGCGGTCAGCACGCCCCAATGCGCGCCGGTCCCCGCGATCAGTTCGGGGTTCGCGCTCGCCTCCCATCGCCCGAGGTTGCGCGAGCCGGGGAAGCCCACCGCCTCCGGGTTGCGCAGCCACGAGACGGAGGCCGAGGCGAGGACGTTCTCCGCCACGTAGACCAGCATCAGCGAGACGAGGATCTCGTTGGTGCCGAAGCGGACCTTCAACAGCGCGGGGATCATCGCCCAGAGCAGGCCGCCCAAGGCGCCCGCGACGACCATGAGGGGGAAGATCAGCCACGAGCCGGAGGGGTAGAAGGCGAGCCCCGCCGCCGCGCCGAGGATGGCGCCCATGATGTACTGGCCCTCGGCCCCGATGTTCCACACGCCCGCCCGGAACCCCAAGGCGAGGCCCACGGCGATCAAGATCAGCGGCCCGGCCTTCACGAGGATCTGGCCGCGGTAGTAGAAGGCGAACTCGCCGAGCAGGGGATCCCAGAAGATCGCCTTCAGCGCCGCCAAGGGATCGATCCCGAGGGCCGCGAACATCAGCCCCCCCGCCACCATGGTCAGCGCGACGGCCACCACGGGCGCGGCATAGGACCACGCGCGCGACGGCTGGGGGCGGCGTTCGAGGCGGATCATGCAGCCTGCATCCCGTGCGCCCCGCCGAGCATCAGGCCGATCCGCTCCAGCGTGAGGTCGGCGGCCGGCACCGGCGCCGACAGGCGGCCCTCGTTCAGCGCGGCGAAGCGGTCGGCGATCTCCATGACCTCGTCGAGGTCCTGGGAGACGACGATCACCCCCGCCCCCCCGGCGGCGAGGTCGAGCAGGGCTTGCCGGATCGCCGCGGCGGCGGCGGCGTCGACGCCCCACGTGGGCTGGTCCACCACGAGGACGCGGGGGCGCTGCAGCACCTCGCGCCCGATGACGAACTTCTGCAGGTTGCCGCCGGAAAGGGAGCGGGCCGCCGCCCCCGGGCCGGGGGTGCGGACGTCGAAGGCGGAGATGACGCGCTCGGCGAAGGCACGGGCGGCGCCCCAGCGGACGAAGCCCCGCGCGGCGAGGTCCTCGCGCACGGTCCCCGTCAACGCGGCGTTCTCCGTGAGCGACATGGCGGGGGCGGCGGCGTGGCCCAGCCGCTCCTCGGGCGCGGCGAGCAGGCCCGCGCGGCGGCGCTCGGTCGGGCCGAGGCGGGAGACGTCCGCGCCCTCGAGGGTGATCGTGCCCGGCGCGCTCCGCCGCTCGCCCGACAGCGCGCCCAGCAGTTCGTCCTGCCCGTTGCCCGCGACGCCGCCGATCCCCAGCACCTCGCCCGCGCGAAGCTCCAGCGCGACGTCGCGCAGCGGCGTGCCGAACTTGGACGCCGGGGGCAGCGACAGGCCCTCGACGCGCAGGAGGACGTCGCCGGTGGCGTGGGCGGCGGCCTTGGGCGGCCGGAGCGCCTGCCCCACCATCGTCTCGGCGAGACGCGCGGCGGAGGTCGCGCGCGGATCGGCCTCGGCCACGACCTTGCCGCCCCGCAGGATCGTGGCCGCCTCGCAGAGCTGCCGGATCTCCTCGAGCTTGTGGGAGATGTAGAGGATCGACGTCCCTTCCGCCGAGAGCTTGCGGAGCGTCGAGAAGAGCCGGTCCACCTCCTGCGGGGTCAGCACGCTCGTCGGCTCGTCCATGATGAGGAGCTTGGGCTCCTGGAGCAGGCAGCGCACGATCTCGACGCGCTGGCGCTCGCCCGCCGAAAGGTCGCCGACGCGGCGGGCCGGATCGAGCGGCAGGCCGTAGGCTTCCGACACCTGCCGGATGCGGCCGGCGAGGTCGCGCAGCGCGGGCGGGTCCTCCATCCCGAGGCTGACGTTCTCTGCCACCGAGAGCGCGTCGAACAGGGAGAAGTGCTGGAACACCATCGCCACGCCCGCGCGGCGCGCGGCCTGCGGGTCGGCGGGGGCGTGGGGGGCGCCGTCGAAGGTCATGGTCCCGGCATCCGGCTTCACGAGGCCGAAGATCGCCTTGACCAGCGTGGACTTTCCCGCGCCGTTCTCGCCGAGCAGCGCGTGGATCGCGCCGCGGCGGATGCGGAGCGAGACGGAATCGTTGGCCGTCACGCCGGGATAGCGCTTCGTCAGCCCGTCGATCGTCAGGATGTCCGTCACGAGTCCCCCTTCGTGCCGGGCCTCAGTAGCGCGGCCGCGACGCCCACGGCAATCGCCTGCGGGTGCTTCCCCAAGGTCGGGTCGCCTATCGGGCAGGCGATGCGGCCCAGGTCGGCGTGGCCGAGCGCCCTCAGCCGCTTCTCGAAGCGCGCCCACTTCGTCGCCGAGCCGATCAGGCCGCAGGAGCGGAAGCCGTGGGAGAGAGCTGCGTGGCAGAGCGCGAGGTCGAGGTCGTGGGAGTGTGTGAGGATCAGGTGGTCCGCGTCGGACGGGGCGCGGGGCATCAGTCGGGCCGGTTCGGCGGCCGCGAGCGTGTCCACGCCGTCGGGCGCCGGGTCGGGGAAGCGGTCGGGGTCGAAGTCGATCCACGTGATCGGGCGATCCGCGAGGGGGGACATCGTCGCGACCACCGCCCGGCCCACATGGCCCGCGCCCCAGACCCAGAGCGGCGGCCCGGCGCGCGTGGGCTCGGGGCGGCCCGCCTCGAAGGCCAGCGTAACCGCGCCCCCGCAGCACTGCCCCAGCGCCGGGCCGAGGGGGTAGGTGCGCCGGTCGCGCGTCTCCCCGCGGGCCATCATCGCGCGGGCATGCGCCGCCGCCTCCCATTCGAGGCGCCCGCCCCCGATGGTGCCGGTCTGGCCCTCCTCCGTCACGGTCATCGACGCGCCACCCTCGCGGGGGACGGACCCGCGCGTGGAGGCGACGGTGACGGTGATCATCGCCGCGCGGCGCGCAGCAGGCGCTCCGGCGTGGCAGGGGCGTCGAGCATGGGATAGCGGTCGCCACGCAGCGCGTCGGACAGGGCCATGAAGGCGCTGATCCCGTGCATGAAGGGCGGCTCGCCCACGGCCTTCGACCGGTAGATCGTCCCGGCCCGATTGGGCGCGTCCCAGAGGTGGACGCGCAGGTCCGGCACGTCGGAGGCGCAGGGGATCTTGTAGGTGCTGGGCGCGTGGGTCCGCAGGCGCCCGGCGTCGTCCCAGACCAGCTCCTCCATGGTCAGCCAGCCCATGCCCTGCACGAAGCCACCCTCGATTTGGCCCACGTCCAGCGCGGGGTTCAGCGAACTGCCCGCGTCGTGGAGGATGTCGGTCCGCAACACGCGGTTCTCGCCGGTCAGCGTGTCGACGACGACCTCGGAGCAGGATGCCCCGTAGGCGAAGTAGTAGAACGGGCGCCCCCGCCCGGCCTCGCGGTCCCAGCTGATCTCGGGCGTGGCGTAGAACCCTGTCGAGGAGAGCGAGACGCGCGCGGCGTAGGCCTTGGCGGCGACCTCCTCGAACCCGTACTCCGCGCCGCCGACCCGCACCCGGTCGCCCGCCCACTCGACCGAGGCCGCGTCGGCCTGGTGGTCGGCGGCCAGCACCTCGGCCATGCGGTCGCGGATCGTGTCGCAGGCCCGCGCCACCGCCATGCCGTTGAGGTCCGCGCCCGACGAGGCGGCGGTGGCCGAGGTGTTGGGCACCTTGAACGTGTCGGTCGCGGTGATCCGCACGCGCCCCGGGTCGCAGCCGAACCGGGAGGCCGCCACCTGCGCCACCTTGGAGTGGAGCCCCTGCCCCATCTCCGTCCCGCCGTGGTTCAGGTGGATCGAGCCGTCGGCATAGACGTGGACCAGCGCCCCCGCTTGGTTGAGGTGGGTGAGGGTGAAGGAGATGCCGAACTTCACCGGGGTCAGGGCGATGCCCTTCCTCAGCACGTCGTGGGCGGCGTTCCACGCGGCCACGGCGGCGCGGCGGGCGGCGTAGTCGCACCGGTCCGCCAGCCGGTCGGTCATCGCGCCGAGGCAGAAGTCGTCCACGGGCTGCCCGTAATGGGTCGTCGATGTTCCCGAAATACTCCGGGGGGTCCGGGGGGCTGGCCCCCCGGCCTCCTCCGCCGGCGCTTCGGCGTAGTAGTTGAGGCGTCTTACCTCCAACGGATCGCGCCCTACGGCGTGGGCGACATGGTCCATGACCCGCTCGATCCCCAGCATCCCTTGCGGCCCGCCGAAGCCGCGGAAGGCGGTGGCGGACTGCACGTTCGTCCGCAGGCGCCACGAGGCGATCTCCATCGCGGGGACGTCGTAGGCGTTGTCCGCGTGTAGCATGGCGCGGTCGGCCACGGGGAGCGACAGGTCCTGGCTCCAGCCGCAGAGCGCCCAGTGCCGGAACCGCACGCCCGTCAGGCGGCCCTCGCCGTCATGGCCCGCCTCGTAGGCCACGCGGAAGGCGTGGCGCTTGCCGGTCACCACCATGTCGTCGTCGCGGTCGTAGCGCATGCGGCAGGGGCGGCCCGTCCGCCGCGCCGCCACGGCGCAGGCGATGGCCAGCGCGTTGCCTTGGCTCTCCTTGCCGCCGAAGCCGCCGCCCATCCGGCGCACCTCGGCGCGGACGGCATGCATCGGCACGCCCAGCGCGTCGGCGACCTTGTGCTGGATCTCGGTCGGGTGCTGCGTCGAGGTGACGACGTGCATGTCGTCCTCCCCCGGCAGGGCCAGCGCGGCCTGTCCTTCGAGGTAGAAATGCTCCTGCCCGCCGATCTCGATCTCGCCCGTGGTGACGTGCGGCGCGTCCCGCAGAGCGGCCTCCACGTCGCCGTCCGACCAGATGCGGGGGCCGCCGTCGAACCACGCCTCGGCGGCGAGGGCGTCCTCGACGGTAAGGATCGGCGCCGTCTCCGTCACCTCCGCGCGGTGCAGGCGGGCGGCGCGGCGGGCGGCAAGGTGGCTGTCGGCGACCACGAGGTAGAGCGGCTGGCCGGCGTAGTGGATCGTCCCCGTGCAGAGCAGCGGCTCGTCGTGGTTGGACGGCGAGCAGTCGGGCATGGAGTCGAGGTCGGCGGCGGTGAGCACCGCGACGACGCCGGGGGCCGCACGCACCGCCTCGACGTCGAGCGCGTCGAGGGTGCCCGCCGCGACCTCCGCCAGCCCGAAGGCGAGGTGCAGGGTGCCCGCGGGCGCGGGCACGTCGTCGGCGTAGCGCGCCTGCCCTGTCACGTGCAGTTCGGCGGACTCGTGGGGGAGCGGCTTGGCCACGGTCATGGCGCGACCTCCAGCACCGAAGGCTCGTCCGAGGCGAGGCGCAGCAGCATCCCCCTCGCGGCGTCGAGCCGGTAGTCGGCGGAGGCGCGCATGTCGGAGAGCGGCGTGAAGTCGTCAGCCAGCTTGGCGACGGCGGCTTCGAGCGTGGTCCGGTCGAGGGGCCGACCGTCGAGCGCGGCCTCCACCGCCGCGGCGCGCTTCGGGATCGCCGCCATGCCGCCGAAGGCGACGCGGGGGGACGCCAGCACGCCGTCCGCCACGGGGAGGGTGGCGGCGAGGCAGACCGCGCTGATGTCCTGATCGAACCGCTTGGAGAGCTTGTGGCAGCGGAGCGTGTCGCGCTGACGAGGGATGTCGATCCGCGTCACGATCTCGCCCGGCTCGCGCGCCTGCACGCGGTAGTCGAGGTAGAGGTCCTCCAGCGGCATCTCACGCCGCCGATCGCCGAGGCGCAGGTGCACCGTCGCGCCCAGCGCGATCAGGGCCGGCATCGAGTCCCCGATGGGCGACCCCTCGGCCACGTTGCCGCCGATGGTCGCGGCGTTGCGGATCTGGACGGAGGCGAAGCGGCGCAGGAGTTCGGCGAAGGCCGGGTGGTGGGGGGCCATCGCGTGGCGCAGCGTCTCCATGTCCGTCAGCGCGCCGATCCGGATGGCGTCGTCGGTGACGGCCACCCCGCGCATGTCCTCCGCCCCGGCGGCGAAGCAGAGGGGTCCGAGGTCGCGGAACTGCTTGGTCACCCAGAGGCCGACCTCGGTGGCGCCCGCGACGATCGTGCCGTCCGGGTTGGCCTGCGCCCATGCGGCGAGGTCGTCCTCGCTGCCGGGCATCGCGGGGGGCTCCGCCCCCGTCGGCTGCGCCGCCTCCCCCGGGATATTTCGGCCAAGAAAGGGGGGCGTCTCCGAGAGGGGGGCGTCGCGCATGTGGTCGGGGACGGGGGCGTCCGCCACGTCCGCGCAGGCCGCGAGGATCGGGGCGTAGCCGGTGCAGCGGCACAGGTTGCCCGCGACCTGGTCGGCATGGTCGGTCGCGCCGTTGAGGTGGGCGGCGGCCATCGTGGTGACGAAGCCCGGCGTGCAGAAGCCGCACTGGCTGCCGTGGCGGTCGATCATGGCGCGCTGCACGGGGTGGAGCGTGCCGTCGGGCGCGGCGATCCCCTCGACCGTGCGCACCGCCTTGCCGTGGAGTTGGGGTAGGAAGAGGATGCAGGCGTTGAGCGCCCGGGCGGAGCAGTCGTCGGTAACGATCACCGAGCAGGCCCCGCAATCGCCCTCGTTGCAGCCCTCCTTGGTCCCGGTCAGGCCCCGCGCGCGCAGCCAGTCGAGCGCGGTCGTCGTGGGGTCGTCCACGGTCTCGGTGACGGTCTCGCCGTTGAGGCGGAACGTGATCTGCATGGGAGTCCGGGCCGCGATACCGGATGGCGCCGGAGGCCCCCCTCGATGCGGCGTAGAGGGGGCGGCGGTCGCGGCAGAGTAAAGCCAAGCGGGGCCGGGGTTTGCAAGGGGCGCGGCGTCGCGGGGCCACATCTTGGGGATAACCCGACATCGACATTCAACATGCGGTGCGGGCGGACTATCTGAGAGGCATGGCCCAGTTCGTCCACCTCCGCCTGCACACCGAGTACTCGCTGCTGGAGGGCGCGGTGCGCCTCAAGGCGCTGCCGGGCCTCGTGGCCAAGCAGCGCATGCCCGCCGTGGCGGTCACCGAGACGAACAACATGTTCTCCGCCCTCGAGGCCGCGCAGGGCCTCGCCAAGGCGGGCGTCCAGCCGATCATGGGCTGCCAGGTCAGCGTCATGCACGACCCCGCCCAGCCGGGCGAGAAGCCGCGCTCCCCCGCCGCCGTCGTCCTCTTGGCGCAGGACGAGCGGGGCTACGAGAACCTGATGGCGCTCAACACCTGCCTCTACATGGCGCGCCCCGAGATGGAGCCGCAGGTGACGCTGGACGAGCTGGGGCGCCACGCCGAGGGGCTGATCTGCCTGACCGGCGGCCCCGACGGGGTGCTCGGGCGGCTGGTCGCGGCGGGACAGGAGGCCAAGGCGCTCCGCATCTTCGACCAGTTGCAGGAGTTCTTCGGCGACCGCCTCTACGTCGAGCTGCAGCGCCGCGGCGCGCCCGAGCCGACCGAGCGCTTCCACGTCGAGCAGGCCTATGCCCGCGACCTGCCGCTCGTCGCCACCAACGACGTGATGTTCGCCGAGAAGGGGATGCACGAGGCGCACGACGCCTTCCTCTGCGTGGCCGAGGGGTCATACGTCGACCAGCAGGCGGAGCGGCGCCGCGTGTCGCCGGAGCAGTACCTCAAGTCGCCCGCCGAGATGGCCGCGCTCTTCGCGGACCTGCCGGAGGCCACGGCCAACACGCTGGAGGTCGCGCGCCGCTGCGCCTTCGCCGCCTATCCGCGCGACCCGATCCTCCCGAGGTTCGCCGACGACGAGGTGGCCGAGCTGCGCCGCCAATCGCACGAGGGGCTGGCCGCTCGCCTCAAGGTCATTCCCCACGCCGCGCCCGTGGCGGAGTACGAGGAGCGCCTCGACTACGAGTTGGGCGTGATCGAGCGGATGGGCTTCCCCGGCTACTTCCTGATCGTGGCCGACTTCATCAAGTGGGCCAAGGACCACGACATTCCCGTCGGCCCGGGGCGCGGGTCGGGCGCGGGCAGCCTCGTGGCCTATGCGCTGACGATCACGGACCTCGACCCGCTCCGCTACGGCCTCCTGTTCGAGCGGTTCCTGAACCCCGAGCGGATCTCGATGCCGGACTTCGACATCGACTTCTGCATGGACCGCCGCGAGGAGGTGATCCGCTACGTGCAGGAGAAGTACGGCGCCGACCGGGTGGGGCAGATCATCACCTTCGGCGCGCTGCTGTCCAAGGCCGCCGTGCGCGACGTGGGCCGCGTGCTGCAGATGCCGTACTTCCAGTGCGACCAGCTCTCCAAGATGATCCCCGTGGAGGGGGTGAAGCCCGTCTCGATCACCAAGGCGCTGGCAGACGAGCCGCGCCTGCGCGAGGCCTGCGCCGAGTCCGAGCAGGACCGACGCGAGGGGCGGACCAACCCCGTGAAGCGGCTGATGGACTACGCCGAGAAGCTGGAAGGGCTCCTGCGGAACGCCTCGACCCACGCGGCCGGCGTGGTGATTGGGGACCGGCCCTTGGACAAGCTCGTGCCGCTCTACAAGGACCCGCGGTCGGACATGCCCGCGACCCAGTTCAACATGAAGTGGGTCGAGAAGGCGGGGCTGGTGAAGTTCGACTTCCTCGGCCTCAAGACGCTGACGCAGGTGCAGAACGCGGTCGACATGATCCGCGCGCAGGGCCGCGACCTGCACGTCGCGGCCGACGGGCGCACCCTCTACGAGCCGACGCCCGAGACGGTGAACGACATCAACGCGATCCCCTTGGACGACGAGGCGTCCTACGCGCTCTACTCCAGCGCCAACACCGTCGCGGTGTTCCAAGTGGAATCGACGGGCATGATGGACGCGCTGCGGCGCATGAAACCCACCTGCATCGAGGACATCGTGGCGCTGGTCGCGCTCTACCGGCCCGGTCCGATGGAGAACATCCCGAAGTATTGCGAGGTGAAGAACGGGCTGTCCAAGCGCGACACGCTCCACCCGCTGATCGACGACATCCTCGACGAGACCCAAGGCATCATCGTCTATCAGGAGCAGGTGATGGAGATCGCCCGGAAGATGGCCGGGTACACCTTGGGCGGCGCCGACATGCTGCGCCGCGCGATGGGCAAGAAGATCCAAGCGGAGATGGACGCGCAGCGGCCCCTCTTCCTGGAGGGCGCGGCCAAGAACGGGGTCGACAAGCAGAAGGCGATGGAGGTGTGGAACCTCCTCGACAAGTTCGCGAACTACGGCTTCAACAAGTCCCACGCCGCCGCCTACGGGGTGGTCAGCTACCAGACCGCGTGGCTCAAGGCGAACCATCCCGTCGAGTTCATGGCCGGGATCATGAACTCCGACATCCACCTGACCGACAAGCTGGCCGTCTACGCCGAGGAGGTGCGCAAGCCCGCCGAGCGCGGGGGCCTCGGGATCGAGATCGTGCCGCCCTGCGTGAACCGTTCGGAGGCGTGCTTCACGGTGGACGCGGGCAAGCTGGTCTACGGGCTCGGCGCGCTCAAGAACGTGGGCGCGGAGGCGATGAAGCTGGTGGAGGAGGGGCGCGGCGACAAGCCGTTCGCCACCCTGTTCGACTTCGCCCGTCGGGTTGACCTCAAGCGCATCGGCAAGCGGCCCCTCGAGGTGCTGGCCAAGGCGGGCGCCTTCGACGAGCTCGACCGCAACCGCGCGCGGGTGCTGGCGTCCATCGACCCCTTGGTCGGCTACTCGGCGGCCATCCACGAGCAGCGGGGGTCGTCGCAGGTGAGCCTGTTCGGCGAGGCGGGCGAGGACCTGCCCGAGCCGCGCCTGCCCGAGCGCGACGACTGGCTGCCCGCCGAGCGGCTGGCCGAGGAGTTCGCGGCCATCGGCTTCTACCTCTCGGGCCACCCGCTCGACGACGACATGCCCGCGCTGAAGCGTTCCGGGATCCAGACGCTCGCGGACGTGCAGCAGGCGATGGAGTCCAAGGGCGGCGCGGTGGTGAAGATGGCGGGCGTCGTCGAGTACCGGCAGGAGCGCAAGTCGGCGCGCGGCAACCGCTTCGCCTTCGTGAAGTGCCTCGACCCCACCGGCGCGTGGGAGTGCATGGTCTTCGCCGACGTGCTCGAGAAGCACCGCGACGCCCTGGAGCCGGGCGCCAAGGTCGTGCTCCAGATCGAGGCGACCTCCGAGGCGGGGCAGCTCAAGCTGCTCGCCCGCGGGGTGACGCCCATGGACGATGTGATCGACCGGGCGGCGCCCGCGGGCCTGCGCGTGTTCCTGTCGGACCGGGAGACGCTGCCCGCGCTGTCGGGCCTCCTCGATCGGCTCCGCGCCGAGCCCGCCCGCGTGCGCGGCCCGCTGCGCCTGTGCCTGATGGACGACGACCTGCCCGGCGAGGTGGAGCTCGAGCTGCCCGACCCCTACCCCGTGGGCCCTGCGGTCAAGGGCGCGTTGCGGAGCCTCAAGGGCGTGGCGGAGGTGCAGGAGGTCTAGCGAATCCCGTGACGGGAGCGCGTCGCAGGGCCGTGGCGCGGCGATGCGACCTCATTGCAAGGCACTTTATCCATCACCCCCGCACGACGATCGAACAGCGCGCGAACGGAGACGGATCGCCGTGCCGTGGGGACGGCCCGGCGATGCGCGGCTCGTTGGCGCTCGCGTTCCGCGCGGGCGCGCCGCTCGTAGGGTGGGCGACAGCCCACGCCGCACGCCACGTGGGCTGTCGCCCACCCTACGCCGGCATCAGTGCCCAGTAATCCAGATCGAGCAGCACCCCCGGCAAGTACCGCCCGTCCTCGCCGCGCAACTCCCCCGCCGCCGTCGATCCGTCCGTCGCCACGAGCCGCAGCCGCACCGCGGCCACGTCCTCGCGCAGCTCCGTCATCTCTAGTACCTCGGACCACGCCCGCACCGTCGTGCCCGCGAAGCAGGGGTTCGCGTGGCTGCCCGCGTTGATCCCCGCCACGAGGCAGGCGTTCTCCAGCCCGTCGAAGCTGAGCGTGCGGGCGAGGCTGATGACGTGCCCGCCGTAGACCAGCCGCCGCCCGTCCTCCCGCACCGTCGCGTCGAAATGCACCTTGGCCGTGTTCTGCCATAGGCGGGTGGCCATCATGTGCTCGGCCTCCTCGACGGTGACGCCGTCGGGATGCTCGATCACCTCGCCCGCCGCATGGTCCCGCGCCCGCTTGAACGACCCCGCCAGCCGGGGGTCGTAGCCGCGCAGGTCCAGCCCTTCGGGGATCACGAGGTCCTGCGCCGACACCGCGTCGGCCAGTTCGGGCACCACCGTCTCGGGCGCGGGGGCGTCGGCGTCCCGCTTGCGGACCATCACCCAGCGCACGAAGGACAGCACCGGCTCGTCCATCTGGTTCAGGCCCGTCGTCCGGACCCAGACGATGCCCGTGCGCCCGTTCGAGTTCTCCTTCAGGCCGATGACCTCGGACACCGCCCGCAGCGTCTCGCCCGGCCAGACGGGCCGCAGGAACCGGCATTCCGCATAGCCGAGGTTCGCCACCGCGTTGAGCGACACGTCCGGCACGGAGCGCCCGAACACCGTGTGGAACACGATCATCTCGTCCAGCGGCGCCCCGTCCTCCCAGCCGCAATCGCGGGCGAAGGCGTCCGACGAGGTCAGTGCCATCCGCGCCGGGTAGAAGGCGTGGTAGAGCGCCCGCTCCCCTTCGGTGAGCGTCCGGGGCGTCGCGTGGACCAGCGCCTCGCCGACGCGGTAGTCCTCGAAGAAGCGGCTCACTGCTGGCCCAGCTTCATGTCCGGCGCGTAGGGGGCGTCGACCTCCTTGGTCACGGCCTGGGCGCAGCGCATGACGCCCGCCGCGTGGTCCCACGCATAGGCGGGCGAGCCGTGGAGCGCCCAGCCCTTCGACAGCGCCTCGGAGACCTTATGACAGAAGGCGGACGTGTCCTCGCCCGTGAGCAGTCGGTAGATCATGGCGTCATCCGAAGGGGTTGTAACCGGCCCATGCGTGGATCCCCGCGACCACGACATAGACCACGAGCGTCGCGACCACGGCGACGACCTCCTTCTTCACCGGCGCGCGGGGCGGCGGGACGAAGGGGCCCTCCTGCCGGTTGATGATCGCCATCTCGGCCAGCGCCCATGCCAGCAGCCCGCCGAACAGCACGAAGGACGGCGTGTCCCCGTTCACCAGCAGGTGCGCGACGGCCCAGAGGCTGAACCCGATCAGTTGCGGGTGGCGGGTCTTGGTGCCCCACCAGACCTTCGCCCCCTTCGCGCCCGAGGCGGCGTAGGAGTAGAAGGCCAGCAGCATCAGCAGGTTGTTGAGGCCGGTGTTCCAGCCCTCGCGGCCCCAGAACACCGCGCCCTCGGCCCAGCGGTAGCCGAACACCATCATGACGACCGAGGCCACGAGCAGCAGCGCGGTGAGCCCTTTGCCCGGCTCGCCCAGCTTGGCGCGGGCCTCGGGGGCCAGCCGCTTGAAGAGATGCGCGGCGGTCCACAGGACGACCCCGCCGATCAGTAGCGTCCAGCCCATTCATCCCTCCCGCGCGGCGATCGCGGCCGACTTGGCCAAGATCGCGCGGGCGGTGTCAACGTGCAGGTTCTCGACGATGCGCCCTGCGAGCACGGCGACGCCCTTCCCCTCGGCCTGCGCCGCCTCGAACGCCTCGATCTGGCGCGTGGCGAGATCGACCTCGGCCTCCGACGGGCCGAAGACCGCGTTGGCGACGGCGACCTGCGCCGGGTGGATCAGGGACTTGCCGTCGAACCCCCATGCCCGGCCCTGCACCGCCTCGGCGCGGAGGCCGTCCTCGTCGCGGAAGGCGTTGTAGACGCCGTCTACGATGGGGACGCCCGCCATCCGCGCGCCGAGCACGGAGGCCTGCAGGGCGTGCAGCAGCGGCAGGCGGGACGGGTCGTCGCCGGTGCCGAGCTCCTTCGCCAAGTCGTTGGTCCCCATCACCAATCCGCCGCAGGAGGCGGCGATGGCGGCGACGTCGTCGACGCCCGCGGGGGTCTCGATCATCGCCCAGAACGCGCCGTCGCCGGGGACGTCCTCGGCGGCGTCCACCTTGGGCAGGAGGACGGGGCGGTCGGGCGTGCCGCAGCCGGCGGCCCGCGCGGCGGCCATGTCGTCGGCATGCCACGGCGTGTCGGCGGCGTTGACGCGGAGGAGGACGAGGCGGTCGCCCCAATTCCCTGACAGCGCGGACGAAATCGCGTCGCGGGCCGTGCTCTTCGCGTCGGGCGCGACGGCGTCCTCGAGGTCGAGGATGACCGCGTCGACGGGGAGGGTGCGGACCTTCTCCAAAGCGCGCGGCTTGTCGGCGGGGACGTAGAGGACGGAGCGGAGGGGACGGTCGACCATGGGGACGGGCTAGGCGAGCGCGACAGGATCGGCAAGGCGGAACCGCCTCCGGCGACACAAACGGACCCCCGCGCGCGCCGCAGCGCGGCAAATCAACCCTTCCTCAACCATTTCTGCGGCGCGGCATGACCGGAGGCCGCAGTTCCGCCGCAAGCGTCAACGGTCCGTTAACCGCTCTGGCGTCCTCTGCTCCCGTCGCCGCCCCGGACCGGGCGGTCCCATCACCGAGACGCCCGCGGGCCGTCTCGGGCGGCGTGGGCGGAGGAGATCGCCATGACACGCATCCGCGTCCTGAACGCCACCTTCGCGGCCCTCGTCGCCGCCGTGGCCACGCTGACCGCCCTGCCCGCCCCGGCGGCCCCGGACGCCTGCGGGCCGCGCGCGGCGGTCGTGGCGCGGCTCGCGGAGCGATTCGGGGAGACGCGCCGCGCCCTCGGGCTGGCGCGGGCCGGGATCATGGAGATCTTCGCCTCGGACGAGACCGGGACGTGGACCGTGGCCCTGACGATGCCGGACGGGCGCACCTGCCTGATCGCGTCGGGGCGGCACTGGGAGGAGCGGATGGACGACCTCGCGCATCTCGCGGACTCGGAGGCCTGACGCATTCGACCCGAATGCGCGGGAGATTCCCGTTCCCCGAACGTTCCGCCCAAGGCATGGTCCGCCATGCATCGCCCGGAGCCCCCATGCCCCTCGCCCGCATCCTCCTGCTGATCTGGCTCGCCGCCCTGCCCGCATGGGGATCGGCGGCGCCCGCCCCGGGCGCCGCGGGGCCCGTCGGCCCGGCGGCGGAGGCGCGGCGAGGGATGCCGCACGGGGGCGCCCGCTTGCGCGCCCCACCCCCCTTCGCTACGCCCGGCCCCGACCAACGGACCGGACAGGAGGCCCCCATGGCCCGACCCAAGATCGCGCTGATCGGCGCGGGACAGATCGGCGGCACGCTCGCCCATCTCGCCGCGATGAAGGAGATGGGGGACGTCGTCCTCTTCGACATCCAGGACGGCGTGCCGCAGGGCAAGGCGCTCGACATCGCGGAGTCCGGGCCGGTCGAGGGCTTCGACGCGTCGCTCAAGGGCTCGTCGGACTACGCCGACATCGCGGGGGCGGACGTGTGCATCGTGACCGCCGGCGTGCCGCGCAAGCCCGGCATGTCGCGCGACGACCTGTTGGGCATCAACCTCAAGGTGATGAAGGCCGTGGGCGAGGGCATCCGCGACAACGCGCCCGACGCCTTCGTGATCTGCATCACCAACCCGCTCGACGCGATGGTCTGGGCGCTGCAGCAGTATTCGGGCCTCCCGACGAGCAAGGTCGTGGGCATGGCGGGCGTGCTGGACTCGGCGCGCTTCCGGCACTTCCTCAGCCTCGAGTTCGACGTGTCGATGCGCGACGTCACCGCCTTCGTGCTCGGCGGGCACGGCGACACGATGGTGCCGCTGGTGCGCTACTCGACGGTGGGGGGCATCCCGCTGCCGGACCTCGTGAAGATGGGCTGGACCTCGCAGGAGTCGCTGGACGCGATCGTGCAGCGGACGCGCGACGGCGGCGCCGAGATCGTCGGCCTGCTCAAGACCGGCTCGGCCTTCTACGCGCCCGCGTCCTCGGCCATCGAGATGGCGCAGGCCTACCTGAACGACCAGCGCCGCGTCCTGCCGGCGGCAGCGTGGGTCGACGGGGCCTACGGGCTGAAGGGGATGTACGTGGGCGTGCCCACGGTGATCGGCGCGAACGGGATCGAGCGGGTCATCGACATCGAGCTGGACCGCGACGAGCAGGCGATGTTCGACAAGTCGGTCGACGCGGTGAAGGGCCTCGTCGAGGCCTGCCGCGGGATCGACGGCAATCTCGGCTGACCGCAACGGGCCGATCAGGGTCGCCGCGGTCGCCGCGGCGGTCCTCTGCGCGACGTCCGGGGCATGGGCGCAGCCGGTGATCGACCGCGACGCCCTGCCCCGGCCGCGCGCGTCCGTCGAGGTCGACCTCGACGGCGACGGGCGCCCGGAGACGGCGGCGGTCTACGCGCTGGACGACGCGCACGACGTGGTGACGGTGCGGGGCGACGGGCTGCTCGCGGCCTTCGCCACCCCGATCAACCTGTCGGATTCCCCCTCGCTGGAGCGGATGGGGAACGGCAACCTCCGCGTCAGCTGGGGCTGCTTCGCCTGCGGGCGCACCCATGCCACCGTCTCGGTCGTGATCGACCTGCGGGACGGGGCCCTGCGCGTGATCGGCTGGGACTGGAGCCTGCTCGACCGGATCCACGCGGCCGCGCTGACCTGCTCGGCAAACCTGCTGACGGGGGCCGTGATCGTCGAGGCGGTGGGCGTCGATCGGCAGGACCTGTCCACGGGCGAGCGGGACCGGCCCGTCGCGACGCTGGCGGAGCAGCGCGCCCCGGATGCCTGCACCGAGGGCCTCGCGCGCTACGACGACGCCTATCTCGCGCGGCATTTCCCGCCCGACCGCTAGGCGGCGAATCAGTTCGGGGCCTCGCGCGGCCGAATGT
Source organism: Jannaschia sp. Os4 (assembly GCF_016820245.1). GTDB lineage: Bacteria > Pseudomonadota > Alphaproteobacteria > Rhodobacterales > Rhodobacteraceae > Jannaschia. Next base: position 423,694 of record NZ_JAFCAR010000001.1, read on the forward strand.
GATCACACCCGTCGGAGGTGTGATCACGTTCGCCCGGGCATCCGCGCCTCTCCGCCGCAAGGGCACGAATGCCGTTGGCCCCGGGAATCGGGATGGGTAGGGGTCGGGGGACGCATCGACCACCCACGAGGCCCTCCCATGAACATCCACGAGTATCAGGCGAAGGCGCTGCTGCGCGACTTCGGGGCCCCCGTCTCGGACGGCGTGGCGGTGACGAAGGCGGCCGACGCGAAGACCGCCGCCGGCCAGCTCGACGGCCCGCTCTGGGTGGTGAAGGCGCAGATCCACGCGGGCGGGCGCGGCAAGGGCCACTTCAAGGAGGCCGAGGCGGGCGAGAAGGGCGGCGTGCGGCTGGCCAAGTCCGTCGAGGAGGCCGCCGACGAGGCCAAGCGGATGCTGGGCAACACGCTGGTGACGCACCAGACCGGCCCGGCGGGCAAGCAGGTCAACCGCGTCTACATCGAGGACGGGTCGGGCATCGCGCGGGAGCTGTACTTGGCCCTGCTGGTGAACCGGGAGACGAGCCGGGTGGGCTTCGTCTGCTCCACCGAGGGCGGCATGGACATCGAGGAGGTCGCGGCCTCGACGCCCGAGAAGATCCTCTCCTTCGACGTGGACCCGGCCACGGGCTACCAAGGCTGGCACGGGCGGCGCATCGCCTTCGCGCTGGGGCTGGAGGGCCAGCAGGTCAAGCAGTGCGTGCGGCTGATGGGGCTGCTCTACGAGGCGTTCACGTCCAAGGACATGGAGATGCTGGAGATCAACCCGCTGATCGTGACGGACGCGGGCGACCTGAAGGTGCTGGACGCGAAGGTCTCTTTCGACGGCAACGCGCTCTACCGCCACAAGGACATCGAGGCGCTGCGCGACGAGACGGAGGAGGACCCCAAGGAGCTGGCGGCCTCCAAGTACGACCTCAACTACATCGCGCTGGACGGCGAGATCGGGTGCATGGTGAACGGCGCGGGCCTCGCCATGGCGACGATGGACATCATCAAGCTCTACGGCGCGGAGCCCGCGAACTTCCTCGACGTGGGCGGCGGCGCGACGAAGGAGAAGGTCACGGAGGCCTTCAAGATCATCACGTCGGACCCGAACGTGAAGGGCATCCTCGTGAACATCTTCGGGGGCATCATGCGCTGCGACGTGATCGCGGAGGGCGTGGTCGCCGCCGTGAAGGAGGTCGGGCTGGCCGTGCCGCTGGTGGTCCGGCTGGAGGGCACGAACGTCGAGAAGGGCAAGGAGATCATCAACGGCTCCGGGCTCAACGTGATCGCCGCCGACAGCCTGTCGGACGGGGCGGAGAAGATCGTGAAGGCGGTGAAGGGGTGAGCGACGGGCCGCGGCGCCGTCGCGGGGCGGGCGGTCCGGGGGACCGGTCCGCGCCCCGTCGCGGCCGCCGGATGGCGGTCGGCGCCGCGGTGGTGGCGGCGGCGATGCCGGCCGGGGCGGACCCGGCGCGCGACGCCATGCTGGGCGCGTTCGCGGACCATTGCTTCTCGCCCTACCTGACCGCCGCGCGGGCGGAGGCGGAGATCGCCGCGACGGGCGCGCGCGTGGACTTCTACGACCTCGCCCCCTTCTCGGACGTGGCGCCCTCGCCGGGCGCGGACGTCACGCCGGGCACGGACCGGCGCTGCGAGGTCGCGTTCGACGGGGACCGCGGCGCGGCGGCGGCGGAGACGGCCGCGGCGGCGCTGGAGGCGGAGGGCATCCGCGCGGACGCGCCGGTGCCCGCGTCCCACCCGGCGCTGCCGGGCACGACGCTGCTGGGCGCGCGGGCGCTGAACCCGTCGCGGGTGGCCGTCGTCCACACAGGCACGCGGCCCGGGCCGGACGGGGTCGAGACGTTCCTGTCGGTCGAGCGGCTGACGCCCGAGGCGAGCGAAGAGGTGTTGCGATGATCCGGTTCCTCCTGCCCCTCGCCCTGCTGGCCGCCGGGTGCGTGCCGACCAACCCGATCGGCGCGGACGCGGCGACGGAGGCGGCGGCGTTCCAGCGGATGCGCTTCGCCGCCGAGGCGGTGTGCCTGAACAACCGGACCCGCGCCGCGCAGGAACGGGCGGCGCGGGCCCTGTCCTTCCCTCTGCGCGAGCCGGCGGAGGCGGGCGCGGTGCTCTACGTCAACCCGGCGACGCTGACCTTCCTGCGGATAGGCCCCTCGCCCCGGCAGTCGGTGACGGCCGCCGACGGGCGGGACGTGACCTATCAGGGCAACGGCTGCTCGGTCGGCTCGCCCGCGGTGGGCCTGACCGGGGCCAACCGCGTCGCGGGCGAGATGCTGCAGGCGCGGCTGGTCGAGGGCGACCGGCTGACCGCGACGCCCGTGGGCGCGGGCACCAACGCCGCCGACGGCGTGGGCCTCTTCTTCGACGACCTGTCGGTGACGGTGCCCCTCGCCACGACCGGCTTCACCAACCCCGACACGGGCGAGACGGCGCAGGTGGTCCACCCCGTCGTCCTCGTCATCCATTCGCGCGGGCGCTGACCGCCGCCCCGCGCCCATACGCACAAACGACCCGGAGACCCGAATGGCCATCCTCATCGACACTGACACCAAGGTGATCTGCCAAGGCTTCACCGGAAGCCAAGGCACGTTCCACTCGGAGCAGGCCATCGCCTACGGCACCCGGATGGTGGGCGGCGTGACCCCCGGCAAGGGCGGGCAGACCCATCTCGACCTGCCGGTGTTCGACAGCTGCCACGAGGCGGTCGAGCGGACCGGCGCGGACGCCTCGGTGATCTACGTGCCGCCCCCCTTCGCCGCCGACTCGATCCTCGAGGCGATCGACGCGGAGATCCCGCTGGTGGTGTGCATCACGGAAGGCATCCCGGTGCTGGATATGATGAAGGTGAAGCGCGCCTTGGACGGGTCCAAGACGCGGCTGGTCGGGCCGAACTGCCCCGGCGTGATCACGCCGGACGCCTGCAAGATCGGGATCATGCCGGGCCACATCCACAAGCGCGGGTCCGTGGGCGTGGTGTCGCGCTCGGGCACGCTGACCTACGAGGCGGTCAAGCAGACCACCGACATGGGGCTGGGCCAGTCGACGGCGGTCGGCATCGGGGGCGACCCGATCAAGGGGACCGAGCACATCGACGTGCTGGAGATGTTCCTCGCCGACGACGAGACGCAGTCGATCGTCATGATCGGCGAGATCGGCGGCACGGCGGAGGAGGAGGCGGCGCAGTTCCTCGCCGACGAGCGGAAGGCGGGACGGTGGAAGCCGGTCGCGGGCTTCATCGCGGGCCGCACGGCGCCTCCGGGCCGCCGCATGGGCCATGCGGGCGCCATCGTGGCGGGCGGCAAGGGCGACGCGGAATCGAAGATCGAGGCGATGCGCGCGGCCGGCATCGTGGTGGCGGACAGCCCCGCGACGCTGGGCGAGGCGGTCAAGGAGGCGATCGCGGGCTGACCGGGCGGGTCCGGCGGTCGCGGGCGAATGGAGGACGGCAAGATGGAACGACGGATCGCGGCCTTCTTCGCGGTGGCCCTCGCCGCCACGTCCGCCCACGCGCAGACCGCGCCGCCGCCCTGCCTCTTGGGCGGGTCGTTCGACGCGGCGGTGGCGGCGCTGGCCGACGGCGGCTGGACGGTGCTGACGCCGGGGATGCCCGTGCCCGCCGACGCGGCCGAGCGGCTGGGCTGGGGCCTCGTGGCGACCTACGTGGCCGCCGACACCGGAGGCGCGAGCTTGGCCGAGCTGCACGACCTGCAGCGCCGCGCCGTGGCGGGGCTGGCGCGCAAGGTGGACACCGAGACCAGCCGGGCGCGCGTCGCGATCCGCGAGGGCGCGGCGCTGACCATCTCGCGGACGACCACCCTGCCCGGTCGCGTGGAGCAGGTGTGCCGCATCGCGCTGGATGGGCTGGCCGCGCGGGCGTATCCCGAGGGCTTCGGTCCCGTGGAGGCGTCCCGGATCGGGGACGCGGAGGTGATCGTGCAGCCCCTCGACCCCGACACCCTCTCGCTGCTGACGGAGCGCCCCGTGGCGGTGGCCACGCTGATCGAGACGCGGACGATCCTGACCGAGGACGAGGCGCGATGACGCCCGCGTCCATCCGGGCGAGGCGCCGCCGCCGCGCCGCCGCCGGGGCCGCGGCGGCGGCGCTCGCCACGTGGGCGGCGGCGGCGTCCGCCGACGGCACCGCGCTGGAGGGCGCGGCGGCGCTGTGCGACGACGACGCGCTGACGCCCGGCGCGCGGGCCGCGGCGCTCGCCGCGGGGGGATGGACGTCGGCGTCCGGCCCCGCGGCGGCGTTCCGCGACGCGGCGGACCTCGTGGCGCGGGACTACCTCGTCCTGCGGCCCGGCGCCGGCGTCGCCGACGAGGCGGAGCTGGCGGCGCGGGTCGCGGCGATGGCCGAGCAGACCGCGCGCGCCTTCGCCGCCCCCGGCCACGCCGGCTTCCGTCACCCGCAGGGCGCGGTCCTCTACGTGACCGAGCAGCCCTATGGCGACCGGGACGCGCTGACCGCCTGCACCTACATGTCCCCCGCCGCGGGCGGGACGTGGGAGGACCTGATGGGGTCGGCCGCGGTCGATCTCGGCCTCGTGGGGCAGGACCACCCGGCGCACGTCGCCACCCGCCCGTCCTCGGCGGGGACGGACGGGCGCAGCCAGACCGCGACGCTGATCGACGCGACGCGGCTGCCGCCCGAGGCGCAGGCGGCCCGCGCGCTCGCCTTCCCCGTCTACCTCCAGATGGTCACGATCAAGACCGCCCCATGACCCCTCGTCCCGCCCCGTTCCCCCAATCCGTGAAGGTCCAGCCATGACCGAGCAATCCCCCAACGACGCCTTCCGCAACACGTCCTTCCTGCAGGGGCACAACGCGGACTGGCTGGAGCAGATGTACGCCCGCTACGCCGCCGACCCCTCGGCGGTGGACGCGACGTGGGCCGAGTTCTTCCGGGCGATGGGCGACGACGCCGCCGACGCGCGGGCCGAGGCCGAGGGCCCGTCGTGGGCGCGGGGCGACTGGCCCCCGGTGCCGGGCGACGACCTGACCGCCGCGCTGACGGGGGAGTGGCCCGCCGCGCCCGCGACCCAGGCCAAGGAGGCCAAGGCGGCGGGTGAGAAGATCCGGGCGAAGGCCGCCGCCACGGGCGCCGAGGTCACGGACGATCAGGTGAAGCGCGCGGTGCTCGACAGCATCCGGGCGCTGATGCTGATCCGCGCGTACCGCATCCGGGGGCACCTGGCCGCCGACCTCGACCCGCTGGGGATGCGGGCCGAGGTGCCGCACCCGGAGCTCGACCCGAGGAGCTACGGGTTCTCGGACGCGGACATGGAGCGCCCGATCTTCATCGACAACGTGCTGGGGCTGGAGGTCGCGACGCTCAGCCAGATCGTCGCGATCCTGCGGCGGACCTACTGCGGGACGTTCGCACTGCAGTACATGCACATCTCCGACCCCGAGCAGTCCGCGTGGCTCAAGGAGCGGATCGAGGGCTTGGGCAAGGAGATCGACTTCACCGAGAACGGGCGGCGCGCGATCCTCAACAAGCTGGTCGAGGCGGAGGGGTTCGAGAAGTACCTCCACGTCAAGTACATGGGCACCAAGCGGTTCGGCCTCGACGGGGGCGAGGCGCTGATCCCCGCGATGGAGCAGATCATCAAGCGGGGCGGGCAGCTCGGGCTGGAGGAGATCGTGATCGGGATGCCCCACCGGGGGCGCCTGTCGGTCCTCGCCAACGTGATGGGCAAGCCCTACCGCGCGATCTTCAACGAGTTCCAAGGCGGGTCGTTCAAGCCCGAGGACGTGGATGGCTCGGGCGACGTGAAGTACCACCTCGGCGCGTCGTCGGACCGCGAGTTCGACGGCAACACCGTGCACCTGTCGCTGACGGCGAACCCCTCGCATCTCGAGGCGGTGAACCCGGTGGTGCTGGGCAAGGTGCGGGCCAAGCAGGACCAGAAGAACGACACCGCGCGCACCAAGGTGACGGGCGTGCTGCTGCATGGGGACGCGGCCTTCGCGGGTCAGGGCGTCGTGGCGGAGTGCTTCGCGCTGTCGGGCGTGCGCGGCCACCGGACGGGCGGGACGATCCACATCGTGGTCAACAACCAGATCGGCTTCACGACGGCGCCGCATTTCTCGCGCTCCAGCCCCTACCCCACGGACAACGCGCTGGTGGTCGAGGCGCCGATCTTCCACGTGAACGGCGACGACCCCGAGGCGGTGGTCCACGCCGCGCGCGTGGCGACCGAGTTCCGCCAGAAGTTCGGCAAGGACGTCGTGCTCGACATCTTCTGCTACCGGCGGTTCGGCCACAACGAGGGCGACGAGCCCATGTTCACCAACCCCGTGATGTACAAGCGCATCAAGGGGCACCCCACCACGCTGACGCTCTACACCCAGCGGCTGGTCAAGGACGGGCTGATCCCCGAGGGCGAGATCGAGGACATGAAGGCGGGCTTCCAGGAGAAGCTCGCCGCCGAGTTCGAGGCGGGCCGCGACTACAAGCCCAACAAGGCCGACTGGCTGGACGGGCGGTGGTCGCACTTGGACCGCCGCGACCAAGACGACTACGTGCGCGGCGAGACCGGCATCGCGCCGGAGACGGTCGACGAGGTGGGGCGCGCCCTGACCTCGGCCCCCGACGGGATGCCCGTGCACAAGACGATCGGGCGCCTGCTCGAGGCCAAGGCCAAGATGTTCGAGACGGGCGAGGGGTTCGACTGGGCCACCGCCGAGGCGCTGGCCTTCGGCTCGCTGCTGACGGAGGGCTACAAGGTGCGCCTCGCGGGGCAGGACTCGACGCGCGGGACGTTCTCGCAGCGCCATTCCGGCCTCGTGAACCAGGAGACGGAGGAGCGCTACTACCCGCTCAACCACGTCCGCGACGGGCAGGCCCATTACGAGGTGATCGACTCGGCGCTGTCGGAATACGCGGTGCTGGGCTTCGAGTACGGCTACTCCTTGGCCGAGCCCAACGCGCTGACGATGTGGGAGGCGCAGTTCGGCGACTTCGCCAACGGCGCGCAGATCATGTTCGACCAGTTCATCTCGTCGGGCGAATCCAAGTGGCTGCGGATGTCCGGCCTCGTCTGCCTGCTGCCGCACGGCTACGAGGGCCAAGGGCCGGAGCACTCGTCGGCGCGGCTGGAGCGGTTCCTGCAGATGTGCGGGCAGGACAACTGGATCGTGGCCAACTGCACGACGCCGGCCAACTACTTCCACATCCTGCGGCGGCAGCTGCACCGCGACTTCCGCAAGCCGCTGGTGCTGATGACGCCCAAGTCGCTGCTGCGCCACAAGCTGGCCGTGTCCAAGCGCGAGGAGTTCGAGCGCGGGTCCACCTTCCACCGGGTGCTGTGGGACGACGCGCAGCAGGGCAACAGCGACCTGAAGCTCAAGCCCGACGCCAAGATCCGGCGCGTCGTGATCTGCTCGGGCAAGGTCTACTACGACCTCCTGGAGCAGCGGGACGCGGACGGGCGCGACGACGTCTACCTCCTGCGGCTGGAGCAGTTCTATCCGTTCCCGGCCAAGTCGATGGTCGACGAGCTCGGGCGCTTCCCCCAGGCCGAGGTGGTCTGGTGCCAGGAGGAGCCCAAGAACCAAGGCGGCTGGACCTTCGTGGAGCCGAACCTCGAATGGGTGCTGACGCGGATCGGCGCCTCCCACACCCGGCCGCGCTACGTGGGGCGCGCCGCCTCGGCCTCGCCCGCGACGGGCTTGGCCTCCCAACACAAGGCCCAGCAACAGGCGCTCGTCGCCGAGGCGTTGAGCGAGAAGGACTGAGACATGGCGATCGACGTGAAGGTGCCCACGCTGGGCGAGTCCGTGACCGAGGCCACGGTGGCCACGTGGTTCAAGAAGCCCGGCGACGCCGTGGCGACGGACGAGATGCTCTGCGAGCTGGAGACCGACAAGGTGACGGTGGAAGTGCCCAGCCCCGCCACCGGCACCTTGGGCGAGATCGTCGCCGCCGAGGGCAAGACGGTGGGCGTCGACGCGCTGCTGGCGACCATCTCGGAGGGGGCGGGGGCGTCCGCCTCCTACGCGGCGGCGCCGGCGGCGGTGGCCGAGCCCGGATCGTCGGGGGACGCGCCCTCGGACGGCGGCGGCGAGAGCGTCGACGTCATGGTCCCCGCCTTGGGCGAGTCGGTGACGGAGGCGACCGTCTCCACGTGGTTCAAGGCGGTGGGCGACGAGGTGGCCGCCGACGAGATGCTGTGCGAGCTGGAGACGGACAAGGTCTCCGTCGAGGTGCCCGCCCCCGCCGCCGGGACGCTGACCGAGCTGCTGGTGGCCGAGGGCGACACGGTCGAGGCGGGCGGCGTGCTGGCGCGCATGTCCTCGGGCGCGGCCTCGGGGGCGGCGAAGCCCCCCGCGATGAACCCGGAGCCCGCGCCGGGCGCGGGGAAGGCCGAGGCCGAGGAGGCCAAGGCCAACGTGGCCGCCGCCGGGGCCAAGCGCGGCGAGGACGCGCCCTCGGCCAAGAAGATCATGGCGGAGAAGGGGATCGACCCGGCCTCCGTCGCGGGCTCGGGCCGCGACGGGCGGATCATGAAAGAGGACGTGGCCGGGATGTCCGCGCCCGCGCCGAAGGCCGCCGCCGCGCCGCGCGCGCCGGTCTCCGCCGACGACGCCCCTCGCGAGGAGCGGGTGCGGATGACGCGCCTGCGCCAGACCATCGCGCGCCGCCTGAAGGACGCGCAGAACACGGCCGCGATGCTGACCACCTATAACGAGGTGGACATGTCGGCGGTCATGGCGCTCCGGAAGGAATACAAGGACCTCTTCGAGAAGAAGCACGGCGTGAAGCTGGGCTTCATGTCCTTCTTCACCAAGGCCTGCTGCCACGCGCTGCAGGAGGTGCCGGAGGTCAACGCCGAGATCGACGGCACGGACGTGGTCTACAAGCGCTTCGTCCACATGGGCATCGCGGTGGGCACGCCGACGGGCCTCGTGGTGCCGGTGATCCGGGACGCCGACGCGATGTCGTTCGCGGCCATCGAGAAGGCCATCGCCGAGAAGGGCGTGGCGGCGCGCGACGGCAAGCTGACCATGCAGGACATGCAGGGCGGGACGTTCACGATCTCGAACGGCGGGGTCTACGGCTCGCTGATGTCCTCGCCCATCCTGAACCCGCCGCAGTCGGGCATCCTCGGAATGCACAAGATCCAGGAGCGCCCCGTGGTGGTCGGCGGCGAGATCGTGGTGCGGCCGATGATGTACCTCGCGCTGAGCTACGACCACCGGATCGTGGACGGGAAGGGCGCGGTGACGTTCCTCGTGCGGGTGAAGGAGGCGCTGGAGGACCCGCGGCGGTTGTTGATGGATTTGTGAAAGATGATGCAACATCTGCCAACAAGGTGGCCTCGCGCGTTCTCGGCTGTCGGCTTTGGAGCACTCTATCTTTTTAGCTCAATCCTTATTGGGCACTTTGCCCCTATGGTTGGTGAGCTTCAAGAGTTGGGAATGGAAATATCTTCCCTCGAGCAGGAGATTGTGACCCTAGAACAGGGATTTGATTCTGAGCGTTTGAGTGCATTCCGCGATAGGACGCTCCTAGCCATAGAGAGAGTTGATGAACTGTATTCGTTAGATCCGCTCGGATCTTTGTTGGAATGGATGGAGAGCCTTGAGCCAATTGTTCAAGGTGCAATAGGGTTCTTCTTGGTATTTATTGCGTATGTCATCGGAGAGTTGCTTATCACGGTCGGGACAGCATATCTCCTCAGATCTCCGGAACGGGCAAAATGGAGCATCCGCGCTCGGCGCATATCAGAAGTTGGCGCTGTTTTGCTTGAGGAGCGGTTTCGGCAGAGCGAGAGTGCGATCGCAATTATAGGCGGCGGACTAACGATCATCGTCTTCTCTATTCCACAGATCATTATTTATGATCCCTTCGGGAATCGACTGCTCGCATCGCTAATTGCTTTGACTAGCATCGGTCTTTGCTTCTTCCTGACCAACTACATATCCAGAAAACTCGGCGCGGATTTAGATGTCGCAATAGTTCTCCCATCTCCGGCCTCCGGCGAGCCGACTGTAGAACATGGCAAAACATGACCCCCACCCGCCGCGCCATCGCCTTCTGGATCCTCCGCGTCGGCATCGCGGTGATCCTCGTCATCCTGCTGCAGGCGTGGCGGGGGCCGGACCCGATGCTGTGGTGGCTGGCGGCGGGCTACGCGGCGATCTCGCTCTTCACGACCTACATGGTGATCCGCTCGCGGCGGGGCGGCGATGGCTCGTAGGGTGGGCGAGAGACCACGCGGTCGGATGGCGGCGACGGACGCGCATGCGTGGGCTCTCGCCCACCCTGCGGGTGCCTCGCACTAGGCGGAGCGCGCATGACACCCGAACTGACAGTCCTCGCCCTCGCCGTCCTTCTGCACGCGGCGCAGTTCGCGCTCATGGCGATCCCCGCCAACCGCGAGGTCGGCCCCGGCAAGACCATGTCGGCGCGCGACCGCGCGCGGCTGGGCGGGAACCTCGAGGACCTGCTGTCGGAGCGAACCGCCCGCCTCTACCGCGCGCTGAACAACCACACCGAGTGGATGGTGCCCTTCACCGCCGCCGTGCTGGTCGTCACGCTCTCGGGCCAGTCCACCGCCTTCACCGCCGCCTGCGCGTGGACCTACCTCGCCGCGCGCGTCGTCTACGTCCCGCTCTACGCGTTCGGCGCGCGGCCCGGCCGCTCCATCGCGTGGATGGTCGGGTTCACGGCGACCGTGGCAATGGCTATCTCAACCCTGATCTGACCCCTTTCTTGGTCGAAATATCCCGGGGGTCCGGGGGCAGCGCCCCCGGCGACCGGCAACGAGGAACGACCCCATGGCCCAATACGACCTCATCGTCATCGGCTCCGGCCCCGGCGGCTACGTCTGCGCGATCCGCGCGGCGCAACTCGGGCTGAAGACGGCCTGCGTGGAGGGGCGCGAGACCTTGGGGGGAACCTGCCTGAACGTGGGCTGCATCCCGTCCAAGGCGCTTCTCCATGCCTCCCACCAGCTGCACGAGGCGGAGCACAACTTCGCCAAGATGGGGCTGATGGCGGAGGCGCCGAAGGTCGATTGGGCCAAGATGCTGGCCTACAAGGACGACGTGATCGGCCAGAACACCAAGGGCATCGAGTTCCTGTTCAAGAAGAACAAGGTGGACTGGATCAAGGGCTGGGCGTCGATCCCCGAGGCGGGGAAGGTGAAGGTCGGCGACGAGGTGCACGAGGCCAAGGCCATCGTGATCGCGTCCGGCAGCGAGTCCGCGCCGGTGCCCGGCGCCGAGGTGGAGGTCGACGAGGAGGTGGTCGTCACCTCGACCGGCGCGCTGGAGCTGGGGCGCATCCCCGGATCGATGGTCGTCATCGGCGGCGGCGTCATCGGGCTGGAACTGGGCTCGGTCTACACCCGGCTCGGCACGGACGTGACGGTGGTCGAGTATCTCGACGGCATCGTGCCGGGGCAGGACGCCGAGGTCGCCAAGCAGTTCCAGAAGATCCTCAAGAAGCAGGGGATCAAGTTCGTCACCGGCGCGGCCGTGTCCAAGGTCGAGCGCGCGGGCGACGGCGCGACCGTCCACTACGCGATGCGCAAGGACGGGGCGGAGAAGTCGCTCGACGCGGACGTGGTGCTCGTGGCGACGGGGCGGCGGCCCTACACCGAAGGCTTGGGGCTCGACCTGAAGACGTCGCAGCGCGGCCAGATCGAGGTGGACGATCGTTACGCGACCAGCGTGTCGGGCGTCCATGCGATCGGCGACGTGATCGAGGGGCCGATGCTGGCCCACAAGGCCGAGGACGAAGGGATGGCCGTGGCCGAGATGCTGGCCGGACAGAAGCCGCACGTGAACTACGACGTGATCCCCGGCGTGATCTACACCCATCCGGAGGTGGCGTCCGTCGGGCTGACCGAGGAGCTGGCCAAGGAGAAGGGCCACAAGATCAAGGTCGGGCAGTTCTCCTTCATGGGGAACGGGCGGGCCAAGGCGAACTTCGCGGCGGACGGCTTCGTCAAGATGATCGCGGACGCCGAGACGGACCGCATCCTCGGCTGCCACGTCATCGGGCCGATGGCGGGCGACCTGATCCACGAGGTCTGCGTGGCGATGGAGTTCGGGGCGGCGGCCGAGGACCTCGCGCGGACGTGCCATGCGCATCCCACCTATTCCGAGGCGATGCGCGAGGCGGCGCTGGCCTGCGGGGATGGGGCGATCCATGCGTAGTGCGGGGGGCTCTGCCCCCCGTACCCCCCGAGGTATTTCCGCCAAGATGAGGGGGGTGGCCGTGGCGCTCCTGCTCACGGCCTGCGCGTCGACGGGCGGGGGGTCTGCGGGCGGCGGGCTGCTCGCGGTGGGCGACAGCGTGCTGGCGTGGAACGGCGCGGCGGGCGTGCCCGAGGGCGTGGGCGCCGCGCTGGGCCTCCCGGTGCGCGACGCGAGCCGGTCGGGCGCGCGCGTGGCCTCGCGCGGGAGCGGCATCACGGCCTTCGTGCCCTCGGTCTCCGAGCAGTGGCGCGCGAACGCGGGGCGCTGGGACTGGGTGCTGATGGACGGGGGCGCGAACGACCTGCAGGGCGCCTGCGGGACCGCCGCCGAGCGTGCGGTGCTGGACCGGTTGATCTCGCCCGCGCTGACGGGGGCGATCCCGTCCTTGGTGGCCGAGATGCGCGCCACCGGCAGCCGGGTCGCGCTGATGGGCTACTACCCCGGGCTGGCGGGGCGGGTGACGTCCTTCACGGGCTGCACCCCCGTCCTGACCGAGTTGGACCGGCGGCTCGCCCGGCTCGCGGCGCGGGACGCGGGCATCGTGTTCGCCGACAGCGGCGACGTGATCCGGCCCGCGGTGCGGGCGGACTACGCGGCGGACGCGGTGCACCCCTCGGCGCAGGGGTCGGCGCGGATCGCGGGGGTGATGGCGGGGGCGATGCGCTAGGGCGGAACGCCCGCCCCCCTGCGACGTTCGGTCCCCACGGAAAGGACCGCCGCCATGCTCGACCTGCTCTACTCCCCCGAGGCGTGGGCCGCGTTCGCCGCGCTCGTCACGCTCGAGATCGTCTTGGGGATCGACAACCTGATCTTCATCTCGATCGTCGCGGGCAAGGTGCCGGAGCATCAGCGCGACCGGGCGCGCAAGATCGGGATCGCGTTGGCGCTGGTGCTGCGGCTGGTCATGCTGGCGGGGATCGCGTGGATCGTGGGGCTGACGGCGCCGGTGATCGACCTCGGGATCACGGGGGCGCCGGGGCCGCATGGCGAGCCCAGCTTCGAGACCGCCTTCTCATGGCGCGACATCATCCTGATCGCGGGCGGGCTGTTCCTGACGTGGAAGGCGACGAGCGAGATCCGCGAGAAGCTGAGCCCCGGCCACGAGACGGCGACGGGCAAGGACCGGGGCGCGTCCTCCACCTTCGCGGTGGCCATCGTGCAGATCGTGCTCTTGGACCTCGTGTTCAGCGTGGACAGCATCCTGACGGCGGTGGGCATGACCGACGAGCTGCCGATCATGGTGGCCGCCGTGGTGATCGCGGTGGGGGTGATGTTCGCCGCCTCCGGCCCGGTGATGCGCTTCGTGCAGGCCAACCCGTCGGTGGTGATGCTGGCGCTCGCGTTCCTCCTGATGATCGGGATGGTGCTGATCGCGGACGGGTTCGGGCGGCACGTGCCCAAGGGCTACATCTACTCGGCGATGGCCTTCGCCGCCTTGGTCGAGGCGCTGAACTTCGTGGCGCGGCGGCGCAACCGGCGGCTGGCGGAGCGGGCCGCCCCGGCGGAGTAGTTGAAGCCCCCGGCCGCGCGGGCTAGTCCGCCGCGACCTTGGAGGCACCGATGGACGACCTGCGCGACAAGTGGCTGACCGCGATCCTCGACGCGGGCGACGAGGCGGCCCTCGAGGACGTGCGCGTCGCCGCCGTGGGCAAGAAGGGCGAGGTCGCGCTGAAGATGCGCGAGCTGGGCAGGATGACCCCGGAGGAGCGCCAGCAGGCCGGCCCCCGGCTCAACGCGCTCAAGGACGAGATCAACGCCGCACTGTCCGCGCGCAAAGCGTCCTTGGAGGACGCCGCCCTCGAGGCGCGGCTGGCCGACGAGTGGCTGGACGTCACCCTGCCGACGCGGGCGCGGCACGCGGGCACGATCCACCCGGTCAGCCAAGTGACCGAGGAGGTCACGGCGATCTTCGCGGACATGGGGTTCGGGGTGGCCGAGGGGCCGCAGATCGAGACCGACTGGTACGTGTTCGACGCGCTCAACATTCCCGGCCACCACCCCGCGCGGGCCGAGATGGACACGTTCTACATGGGCCGGGACGCGGGCGCGGACGAGAACGGCAACCCCTTCGTGCTGCGCACGCACACCTCGCCGGTGCAGATCCGGTCGATGGAGGCGCAGGGCGCGCCGCTGCGCGTGATCTGCCCGGGGCGGGTGTACCGCGCCGACTACGACCAGACCCACACCCCGATGTTCCATCAGGTCGAGGGGCTGGCGCTGGACCGCGACATCACGATGGCGAACCTCAAGTGGTGCCTCGAGGAGTTCTGCCGCGCCTTCTTCGAGGTCGAGAGCATCGACCTGCGCTTCCGCGCCTCGCACTTCCCCTTCACCGAGCCGTCGGCGGAGGTGGACATCCGCTGCTCGTGGGAGGGCGGGACGCTGAAGCTGGGCCAAGGCGACGACTGGCTGGAGATCCTTGGGTCCGGGATGGTGCATCCCAAGGTGCTGCAGGCGGGCGGGGTGGACCCGGACGAGTGGCAGGGCTTCGCCTTCGGCATGGGGATCGACCGGATCGCGATGCTGAAATACGGCATCCCGGACCTGCGGGCCTTCTTCGACGCGGACCTGCGGTGGCTGCGGCACTACGGCTTCTCGCCCTTGGCCGCGCCCACCCGCCACGCGGGGTGACGGGGCCGGTCCGGTTCAGGATTCGGTAACGCCCCCGCGCTAGAGGGGGGCATGGCCCCGCCCGCACCCGTCCTCTCGGCCCCCTCGACCCCGCGCGCCCGGGCGCGCCAGGTCGACCTCTACTCCTCCGACCCGCTCGCGGTGATCGGGCGCTCCCGGGGGCACCTGCTCTGCCTCGGCCAGCTCGCGCTGCAGTTCGCGTGGGCCGACCGCGAGGAGATGCGCCCGCCCCTGATGGCGGAGCTGCGGCGCTACGTCCGGTCCTACGTGGAGCACGTGCGATCCGTCCTGCACGACGCCGCCTTGGCCGAGGCCCTCGCCGCGGCCGAGGAGGAGCGCGCGCGCATCCTCGCCTTCGCCGACGAGCTCGCCCTGCTGGACGCGCAGGACTTCGCGGCCTTGGACCGCGCGCGCGCCGACGGCTTGGCCCGCACCACGCGGGAGCGGACGCTCTTCGACCTCTACGCGGTCGTGATGGCGCTCCAAGCGGCCGACGTCGCCCGCGACCGCGCCCATGTCGCGGCCCTCTCGGACCGGGCGGCGCTGATGGACCGGCTGCTGGAGGAGGCGGAGGGCATCGGGCGCGCGCTGCGGATGGTCGGCCTCGCCGCGCAGGTCGAGGGAGCGGAGCTGTCGGGCGCGGCGGGCCGAGTGTTCGCGGCGATGGGCGCGGAGGTCGCCGCCCTCGCGGCGCGGACGGGCGCGGCGACGGCGCGCGCGCGGGGCATCGCGGTCGTGGACCCGGGCGCGGCGGACGGAGCCGCCCCCGACCCGGAGGCCTGACGCCCTTTGCACCCGCCGGGGCGATGGGCTAGGCCCGCCGCGGCCTGTCCCGGAGGGTGCGATGAAGTTCACGATGTCATGGCTGCGCGAGCATCTCGAGACCACGGCCACCGTGGACGAGGTGGCCGCCGCGCTGACCGACCTCGGGCTCGAGGTGGAGGGCGTCGAGGACCGCGCCGCCCGCCTGTCGGACTTCCGCATCGGCCGCGTGCTGGAGGCCGAGAAGCACCCCGACGCCGACCGCCTACGGGTGTGCAAGGTCGAGACTGCGGACGGGGTGAAGCAGATCATCTGCGGCGCGCCCAACGCCCGCGCCGGGATCACCGTCGTGGTGGCCGAGCCGGGCACCTACGTGCCGGGCATCGACACGACGATCCAAGTGGGCAAGATCCGCGGGATCGAGAGCCACGGCATGATGGCGTCCGAACGCGAGATGGAGCTGTCGGACGAGCATGACGGCATCATCGAGCTGCCCTCGGGCGCGGTGGGCCAGCGCTTCGTCGACTGGCTGGCCGAGAACGACCCTGCCAAGGTCGATCCGGTGATCGAGATCGCGATCACCCCGAACCGGCCCGACGCCTTGGGCGTGCGCGGCATCGCCCGCGACCTCGCGGCGCGGGGCCTCGGCACGATGAAGCCGCTGCCGGAGGTGGCGGTCGAGGGGTCGTATCAAAGCCACGTGACGGTGAGCATCGACGACGACACGCGCGACGGCTGCCCCGTCTTCTGCCTGCGGATGATCCGCGGCGTGCGGAACGGCCCCTCGCCCGACTGGCTGCAGGACCGGCTGCGCGCCATCGGCCTGCGGCCCATCTCGTTCCTCGTGGACGTGACCAACTGGGCGACCTTCGACCTGAACCGCCCGCTCCACGTGTTCGACGCGGACGTGGTGCGGGGGAACCTGCGGGTCCACCGCGCGGCGGGCGGCGAGGAGATCACGGCGCTGGACGAGAAGGACTACGCGCTGCCCGAGGGGGCCATGGTCATCTCGGACGATGCCGGCCCCGAGAGCATCGCGGGCATCATGGGCGGGGCGCATTCCGGCGTGACCGAGGCGACCACCAACGTGCTGGTCGAGAGCGCGTATTGGGACCCCGTGCAGATCGCCACGACGGGGCGGAAGCTGCGGATCAACTCCGACGCCCGCTACCGCTTCGAGCGGGGCGTGGACCCGACCTTCACGCCCGAGGGGCTGGACCGGGCGGTCGCGATGATCGTGGACCATGCGGGCGGCGAGGTCTCGGAGATGGTGGTGGCGGGCGAGGTGCCCGACGTGGCGCGCAGCTACGCCTTCGCACCCGACCGGATGCGGACCCTCGTGGGCATGGACGTGCCCGAGGCGCGGCAGCGCGAGATCCTGACGGCGCTCGGCTTCGGGATGGAGGGCGACCGCGCCCACGTCCCCGGCTGGCGCCCCGACGTGCAGGGCACGGCGGACCTCGTGGAGGAGGTGGCGCGGGTCGCCTCGCTCACGGGGCTGGAGGGCGCGCCGATGTCGCGGCCCGCGCAGGTGCTCCGCCCCGTGCTGACGCCCGCGCAGGTGCGCGAGCGCATGGCCCGCCGCGCGGCGGCGGCGCGGGGGCTGGACGAGTGCGTGACCTACAGCTTCATCGACCGGGACGCGGCGCTGCTGTTCGGCGCGACCGACGCGGCCCGGCTGGAGAACCCGATCAGCAGCGAGATGAGCCACATGCGCCCCTCGCTCCTGCCCGGCCTGCTGCAGGCGGCGGCGCGCAACCAGTCCCGCGGCTTCGCCGATCTCGGCCTGTTCGAGGCGGGGCACGTCTTCGACGGGCCGAAGCCCGGCGAGCAGCGGTTCGAGGTCGCCGTCCTGCGGACCGGCCACACGACGTCCAAGGACGTGCGCGGCGAGCGGCGCCCCGTCGACGTGTTCGACGCCAAGGCGGATGCCGAGGCCGTGCTGGAGGCGCTCGGCGCGCCCAAGGTGCAGGTGTTCCGCGATGCCGGGGACGCGTGGCACCCGGGCCGGTCGGGGCGGCTCTGCCTCGGGCCGAAGAAGACGCTCGCCACCTTCGGCGAGGTGCATCCCCGCATCCTCAAGGCGCTCGGGGTGAAGGGTCCGGCGGTGGCGATGGTGCTTGAGCCCGCCGCCTTGCCTCAGCCCAAGGTGCAGGGCACGGCCCGCCCTGCCCTGACGCTCTCGGACCTGCAGGCGGTGGAGCGTGACTTCGCCTTCGTGCTGGATGCGGACGTCGAGGCGCAGAAGGTGGTGATGGCCGCGCAGGGCGCGGACAAGACCCTGATCGACGAGGTGCGCGTGTTCGACGAATTCGTCGGAGGTTCCCTCGGCGAGGGCCGCAAGAGCCTCGCCATCACGGTGCGCCTCCAGCCCAAGGACGCGACCTTCACCGACAAGGAGATCGAGGCGGTCGGCGCGAAGATCGTGGAGAAGGTGGCCAAGGCGACGGGCGGCGAGCTGAGGGGGTGATCCCCCCTTTCTTGGCCGAAATATCCCGGGGGTCCGGGGGCTGGCCCCCGGCTACCCCGCCAGCAGCCTGAGCCCCCCCGTCACGTCCGCGCGCACCGCGACCCGCAGCCCCGGCTCGTCCCCCGCCCGCAGCGCGGCGACGATCAGGCGGTGCCCGCGCGGCAGGTCGGTGCGCCCCAGCCGCCCGTAGAGCGCGGCCATCGTCGGCCCCAGCTGCAGCCACACCGTCTCGGCCAAGGCCAGCATCGCGGGCGCCTGCGCGCGCAGGTAGAGGGTGCGGTGGAACTCGAGGTTGGTGCGGATGTAGCCCGACGCGTCGTGCTTCGCGATCTGCTCGGCGATGGCCACGTTGATCGCCTCCAGCCGGGCGATCAGCGCGTCGTGGGCGCGGGGCAGCGCGCGCGCGGCGAGTTCCGGCTCCAGCAAAGCGCGGATCGACGCCAGTTCCTCGATCCGCTCGGTCGTCAGGCGCGGCGCCGTCACCCGACCCGAGGCCGAGAGCGACAGCGCCCCCTCGGCCGCCAAGCGGCGCAGCGCCTCGCGCACGGGGGTCATCGACAGGCCCGTCTCGCGCGCGATGCCGCGCAGGGTCAGCTGGGCGCCCGGCTCCACCTCGCCATGCATGATGCGCGTGCGCAGGCGGCGGTAGAGGCGGTCGTGGGCGGCGCCGCCGCCCTCGGGGAGCGGGTCGAGGAGCATGGGCGCACCCTGCCCCGCGCGCTCACCCGAAGTCGATGGCCTGCAGCGCCGCGCCCTCACGCCGCAGCCACGCGCGCCGGGGCGCGTAGCCGGGCATGAGCCGTCCGACGCAGTCCCAGAACCGCGCCGAGTGGTCCATGTGGGCGAGGTGGGCCACCTCGTGCGCGGCGACATAGTCGAGCACCTCCGGTGGCGCGAGGATCAGGCGCCACGAGAACATCAGGTCGCCCCGCGACGTGCAGGAGCCCCAGCGGGACCGCGTGTCCCGGAGCGTGACCTTGCCGAAGGGCCGTCCCAGCGCCGTGGCGTGCCGGTCCACCGCCTCCAGCAGGTGCGTCCGCGCGAGGGTCCGGCAGAGCGCCGCCACGCGCGGGCCGGGACGATCGGGCGGGACGGCGACCGCCGCGCCGGTCCAGCGGGCGGCGCGGCCCGCCCCCTCGACCACCGGCACCTCGCGCCCCATCAGCGGCAGCGTGCCGCCCACCTCCACCCGGCGCGGCGCGGGCGCGGCCTCGACCTGGCGCGCGATCCAGTCGGCATGGGCGGCGACGAACCCCTCGGCCTCGCGCAGCGGCATGCCCTTGGGCACCACCAGCGACACCCGACCGTCGGTCCGCCCGACGCGCAGCGTCATGCGCCGCGCGCGCGCCGAGACGCGGGGCGTCACCACCAGATCGGTGCCCGGCACGGGCATCGTCTTGCCGTCCCCCGTCTTGTAAGGGTCGTTCCCCTGTGGCATCGCCCCCAAATCCCTGCATCCGGCCTGTCCGCACGGCGCGCGCCGGGCCGAGAAGGAGACCGACATGGCCAAGGAAGAATGGGGCGTCAAGCGCGTCTGCCCCGAGACCGGCAAGCGATTCTACGACCTCGGCAAGGACCCGGTCGTGTCGCCCTACACGGGCGAGGTCGTGCCGGTGGACACCGGCACCAAGACGCGCGTGCTGGTGGCCGACAAGGACGATGCCGCCTCCAAGAAGGCGTCCAAGGCGGACGACGACGACCTGCTGCTGGACGACGACGACGTCGAGGAGGAGGACGAAGCGGCGGACGTGGCCGACGACGACGTGCTCGACGACGACGAGGACGACGACACGACCGTGTCGCTGAACGAGATCGGCGGCGACGTCGCGGACACCGACGACGACGATTGACCTGCCCCCTTGCGGCCCCCGTTCGGGGGCCGTAAGGGACGCCGCATCGGGGCCTTAGCTCAGTTGGTAGAGCGCTTGCATGGCATGCAAGAGGTCAGGGGTTCGACTCCCCTAGGCTCCACCATCCCCCACTGCATTCGGTCGGCTGGATCCTAGGGACTCCTTGGTTCCATGAGCCGTCCTGCGGACGGCTCCGCGCCGGGGGCCCCACCATCCGCATCGACATGACGACCGCCCCGGTCAGGGCGCGGGGACGCCCCCGCCCAGCACCGTGGCGAACTTGCCCGCATCGATGTTGCCGCCGCACAGGATCACCGCGACCGTGCGGCCCGCCATCCGGTCCCGCTCCTGCATCAGCCCGGCCAAGGGCGCGGCCCCCGCCCCCTCGGCGGCGTTGTGCGTGCCGGTCCAGAACAGGCGGATGGCCTCCGCTACCTCGGCGTCCGATACCGACAGGATGCGCGCGGCTCCCGCGCGGTAGATGTCGAACGCTTCCCGCACCGGCATCCGCACGGCCATCCCGTCGGCGAAGGTCGCGGCCGAGTTCGTCTCGACCAGATCGCCCCGTTCGACCGACAGCTTCGCGCCCGCCGCGTTCTCCGACACCACGCCCACGATCTCGGCCCGGTGCCCCAGCGCGTCCCGCGCCGAGATGCAGCCGCAGATGCCCGATCCGCATCCGATGGGCACGTAGAGCGCCTCGATCTCCGGATGGGCCGACAGCAACTCGTAGGCGTAGGTCGCCACGCCCCGCACCAGTTCCTCGTGGAACGGCGGGACGGGGAACAGGCCCTCGGCGGCGCCCACCCGCATCGCCTCCTCGCGCGCGACGTCGAAATCCGCGCCATGCACGTGCAGCTCCGCGCCCCACGCGCGCATCGCGTCGTTCTTCTCCGGCGAGTTGCCTTCGGGCACGTAGACCACGGGCCGCAGCCCCGCCGCCTTGGCCGCCCGCGCTTGGCTCTGCCCGTGGTTGCCCCGCGTCGCGGTGATGAGCCCCGGCACCTCGGGGTGCGCCCGCCGGAGCCAGTCCACGAAGGTCACCCCGCCCCGCACCTTGAAGGCCCCGGTCGGCAGGTGGTTCTCGTGCTTGACAATGACGTCCGCGCCGACGGCCTCGGAGAGGAGCGGCCAGCGCAGCTGGGGCGAGGGCGGGACGTGGGCGTGGACGAGCCGCGCGGCGTCGGCGAGTTCGGATTCGGTGAACATGGCCGCGACGCTAGCCCGGCGGCAGCCCCAGCGCGAGGGCCTGCACCCGGCGCGCATCCGCCTCGGATGCGATGCCCTCGGCCACGACCTCCGCGACCTCCGCATGCAGGGCCGCGCGCGCCCGCGCGACGATCTCGTCGGCCTCCACCTCGCGGCGCGCCACGCCGGCGAACCGCGCCTCCTCGAGGATCAGGTCGTCCACGATCGGATCCTCCACCGCGCCGCCCCCGCCAGGATACCGGTACCATCCCGCGCCCAGCGCCCGGCCCAGCTTGCCCTCCACCACCAGCCGCGCCGTGACGGGCCAGTCCGCGCCCGCGGGCAAGGCGACCCCGGCCCGGTCCTCGGCCACGAGCGGCCCCTCCGCCATCCCCGCGGCCTCCAAGGCCTCGTCCACCTCGGCCACCATCGCGCCGTCGAGCAGCAGCCGGTCCACCTCGCCCCGGAGCGCGCGGGTCAGCCGCCACGACACCGGCCCCGCGCGGGTGACGACATGCGCGACGCCGAGGCGCCGGGCCAAGGCGGTCGCCTCCGGCACGTCCGCCGTCGTCTCGAGGACCGCGCCCGCGAGGTGCAGGGACGGCCCGCCCCGCCACGGCACCCGCGCGTCGACCTCCCCCGTGCCGTCGAACCCGACCGACCGGCCCGACGGCGCCGTCGCGGCGACCTCCACGCCCAGCCCTGCCCGCGCGAACCCGTCGCGCAGCCGGACCGCGTCGTGGGGGTCCGGCTCGACCAGCACGACGGCCCCGCCCGCCTCGGCTAGCCGCGCGGCGAAGGGCGCGCCCGCGCCGCCTCGGACGATCACCCGAGCAGGTCCCCGGCCACCGCCTCCAGTTCCGCCAGCGAATCCCCGACCGCCTTGCCCGAGGTGTCGAGCACGCGCCCCGCCCGCGCGTAGAGCGCCTCGCGCGAGGTGAGGATCGAGCGCAGCTGCTCCATCGCCGCCGGGTTCCCCGCCATGGGCCGCTCGTCCCCCTGCGCGCGCACGCGGGCCATGTGCTCCTCGGGCGCGGCGCGCAGCCACACGGTGTGGAAGCGGCCCAGCAGGGTCGCGTAGGTGTCCGCCTCCGCCACGATGCCCCCGCCGACGGCGAGCACGACGCGCGCATGCGCGCCCGCCACCTCCTCCAAGGCCGCCGCCTCCAAGCGGCGATAGCCCTCCTGCCCGTAGAGCGCGATGATCTCCCCCGCAGCCATGCCCGCGTCCGCCGCGATCACGGCGTTCAACTCCACGAACGGCACGTCCAGCCGCTCGGCCAAAGCGGCCCCCAGCGTCGACTTGCCCGCGCCCCGGAGCCCGACCAGCGCCACCCGCCCCGCGCGCCGCCCGGCGCGGTCCGCCGAGAGAAGGTCGAGCGCCCGCGCCCGCGCGTCGGGCGCCGCGTCCCGCCACAGCGCCGCCATGCGCGCGAGGTCGTCCTCGGCGGCGGGGTCGGCGGGGGTGACGAACCATTCGATGGGATGGTCCAAGGCCGCCGCCACCCGGTCGAGGAGCGCGATGGACACGTTGCCCTCCCCGGCCTCCAGCTGCGCGAGGTAGCGGGGCGAGACGCCGGAGCGGTCCGACAGCACGCGGCGCGGCAGGCCCCGCATGGTCCGCGCGCGCCGCACGCGCTCGCCGACGCGGGCCAGAAGGGTCTCGGGGGCGTCCTGTCCGTCCATGCGGGGCACGCTAGCGTTGATGCACGATAGTGCAACAGGCGGGATCGCCGCCCTCCTCCGCGCGACGAGGACGGGGACCGCCGGCCCGCGGCGCCCGGCGGTCCACCGCCACCCCCGGCTTGAGGCCCCCACCGCCCCCCGCTAGACCCCGCTCGTCCAACCGGAGCCCCGCCCATGCCGATGCCCACGCCCCAACCCGGCATCATGGAGATCGACCTCTACCAAGGCGGCGACTCCTCGGTCCCGGGCGTCGCGGACGTGGTGAAGCTCTCGTCCAACGAGAACCCCCTCGGCCCGCCCCCTTCCGCCGTCGAGGCGGCGCGCCGTGCGGCGGCCGACATGCATCTCTACCCGTCCACGGACCACCGGTCCCTGCGGGAGGCCATCGCCGAGACGTACGACCTCGACCCGGACCGGATCGTCTGCGGCGTCGGCTCCGACGAGATCCTCCACCTCCTCGCCCAAGCCTTCGCCGGCCCCGGCGACGAGGTGCTGCACACCGAGCACGGGTTCCTGATGTATCCCATCGTGGCCCGCGCGGCGGGCGCGACCCCCGTGCAGGCCCCCGAGGCCATGCGCCGCGTGGACGTGGCCGCGCTGCTCGACCGCGCCACGGACGCCACCGCGCTCACCTTCGTGGCGAACCCCGCCAACCCCACGGGCACCACGATCTCCGCGCAGGACATCAACCGCTTGGCCAACGGCCTGCCGGGCCTCCTCGTGCTCGACGGGGCCTATGCCGAGTATGCCGAGGACGCCGCCCTCAAGCTGGCCGAGGCCCGCGACGACGTCGTGGTCACCCGCACCTTCTCCAAGGCCTACGGGCTGGGCGGGATGCGGGTCGGCTGGGCCTACGGGCCGCGCGCGGTGATCGACGTGCTCAACCGCATCCGGGGGCCGTTCAACCTCTCCACCGTGGCGCTGGCCGCCGCCGAGGCCGCCGTCCGCGACCGCGACCGCCTGCGCGAGACGGTCGAGACCAACGCCCGCCTCCGCTCCGAACTGACGCGGGGCCTCGTCGGGCTGGGTCTTGAGGTCGACCAGTCTGAGGCCAACTTCGTGCTCGCCCGCTTCGCCTCCGAGGCCGAGGCCGCCGCCTGCGACGCCCACCTCAGGTCCTTGGGCGTCATCGTCCGCCACCCCCGCGCCTACGGCTTCCCCGAAGGCCTGCGCATCACCGTGGGCGACGAGGAGGGCGTCCGCCGCGTCCTCGACGGCATCGCGTCGTTCCGCGCCGCGCAGGAGGCCGCCGCGTGATCTACGAGCGCGTCGCCTTGATCGGCCTCGGCCTGATCGCAGGCTCCATGTCGCTAGCCATGCGCCGCACTGGGTTGGCGGGCGAGGTCGTGGGCACCTCGCGGTCGCGCGCGACGCGGGAGACGGCGCGCGAGATCGGGCTCGTCGACCACGTGTTCGACACGGCCGCCGAGGCGGTGGAGGGCGCCGACCTTGTCGTCATCGCCACGCCCATCGGCGCGATGGAGGCCGTGGCCCGCGAGATCGCACCCCATCTGAAGCCTGGCGCGACCGTCACCGACGTCGGCTCCGTCAAGCGGCGGGTGATCGAGGCGGTCGCCCCGCACCTGCCGGACGGCGTGCATTTCGTGCCCGCGCATCCGATGGCGGGAACCGAGCATTCCGGCCCCGAGTCAGGCTTCGCCGAACTCTTCGACAATCGCTGGTGCCTGATCACCCCCATCGAAGGCGGCGACCCGAGCGCAGTCGAGCGCCTGACGGCGCTCTGGAACGGCCTCGGCGCGAACGTCGACGCGATGGATCCGGACCACCACGACCTCGTCTGCGCCGTCACCAGCCACGCCCCGCACCTCATCGCCTACACGATGGTCGGCGTGGCCGACGACCTGCGCCGCGTGACTGACTCCGAGGTGGTAAAGTACTCGGCGGCGGGCTTCCGCGACTTCACCCGCATCGCGGCCTCCGACCCGACCATGTGGCGCGACGTGTTCCTGACGAACAAGGACGCCACGCTCGAGATCCTCGGCCGTTTCACCGAGGAGCTCTTCGCTCTGCAGCGCGCCATCCGCACCGGTGACGGCCAGATGCTCCACGACTACTTCACCCGCACCCGCGCCATCCGGCGCGGCATCATCGAGGCGGGACAGGACACCGCCGCGCCGGATTTCGGGCGCGGCGGCGCGAAGGGGACACGATGACGAGACTGATCACCCTGCTCCTCCTGTGCGCGACCGGCGCGCAGGCCGCCGTGGCGCCCGTGCCGCGACCCGACACCCCCTACGCCCGCGAGGCCGCCGCCCGCGCGGAGGCCGCGGCGCTGCGGCCGGGCGAGGACGACATGCGGCCGACGGTGCGGCCCTATCGCTTCACGACGCCCGACGGCACCTATCGCCCGACGTCGCGGCCCGCGATCACCCGCGCCATGCTGGCCGAGATGCGCGACCCCCTGCCCAAGGTGGAGGCGGCGGGCACCGTGCGCCGCTCGGTCCTGCCGAAGTTCAAGCCCTTGGAGGCGATGCGCAACGCGTTCCGCCGCCGCGAGCGCGAGGCGCCGCAGTCGGTGCCGGGCGGCGGCCTGTGCGGCATGCCCACGCTGGTGGGCGAGGCGATCGGCGCGGTGCCCGGCAACGGCGCCTGCGGCATCCCCAGCGCGGTGCGGGTGCGCTCGGTCGCGGGCGTGGCGCTGTCCCAGCCCGCGCGCATGGACTGCGACACCGCGCGCGCCTTCGACGCATGGGTCCGCGGCGCGGCGATCCCGGCCTTCGGCCAGCGGTCCCGGCTGGTGGGCATGCAGATGGCCTCGGCCTACTCGTGCCGCCGCATCGCGGGGTCGGGCAAGCTGTCGGAGCACGGCAAGGGCCGGGCGATCGACATCTCCTCCTTCACCTTGGCCGACGGGACGCGCGTGCGCCTGATCGACGGTTGGAACGGCCCCTACGGCCAGATCCTGCGCAACGTGCACCGCGCCGCCTGCGGGACGTTCAAGACGGTGCTCGGGCCGAACGCCAACGCCGCGCATCGCGACCACTTCCACTTCGACATGGCCCAGCGGCGGTCGGGGCAGGCCTACTGCCGATGAGATGGGCCGTGCTCCTCCTTCTCGCGGCCGGGCCCGCATGGGCCGAGGCGCCGGTCGCCTCCTTCGTGCCGCCCGAGCGGCCCGCGGCGGTCGAGCGCGAGGACTTCGCCACGTGGCGCGCCGGGTTCCGCGCCCGCGCGCTGGCCGAGGGCATCTCGCCCGCCACCTTCGACCGCGCGCTCGACGGCGTGACCCCCGACCCGGAGGTGATCCGCCGCGACCGCAGCCAGAACGAGTTCACCAAGACCCTCTGGGCCTACCTGACCACCGCCGTCTCCGACGCCCGCCTCGCCAACGGGCGCCGCGCCTTCGCCCGCCATGCCGACATGCTGGCCCGGGTCGAGCGGGAGACGGGCGTGGACGCGGCCATCGTCACCGCGATCTGGGGGCTGGAAAGCGCCTACGGCGCGGTCCGGGGTTCGGACAACACGATCCGCTCGCTGGCCACCCTCGCCCACGACGTCCGACGGCGCGACTTCTTCGAGGACCAGCTCCTCGCCGCGCTGCGCATCCTCGACGACGGCGGACCCGCGCTCCGGGGTTCGTGGGCCGGCGCGATGGGCCACACGCAGTTCATGCCCCGCGCCTATCTCGACCACGCGGTCGACGGCGACGGCGACGGCGACGCGGACATCTGGTCCGACGACCCCGACGACGCGCTGATGTCCACCGGCGCCTACCTCGCCCACCACGGCTGGACCCCCGGCCAGCTATGGGGCGTGGAGGTGACGCTGCCGGACGGGTTCGACTACCTCCTGACCGGCGAGCCGACGACCAAGACCGCCGCCGAATGGGAGGCCTTGGGCGTGCGCGGCGTGGACGGCCCCCTGCCCCCCGGCGAGGGCGTGTCGATCCGCGTCCCCGGCGGCGCGGGCCACGCGGCGCTGGCGACCTATCCCAACTTCCGCGTGCTGGAGCGCTACAACACGGCGGACGCCTACGTGATCGCCGTGGGCCATCTCGCCGACCGCATCCGCGGCGCGGGGCCGTTCCGGGGCGGCTGGCCCGACGACCGCGCGCTCACCTTCGACGAGCGGGTGGAGCTGCAGGCCCGCCTGCGCGACGCGGGGTTCGACCCGCAGAAGCTCGACGGGCGCGTCGGACCGCTCACCTTGGAGGCCACGCGGAGGTGGCAGGCGAGCGCGGGGCTGGTGCCCGACGGGTATCCCTCGCCCGCCCTGCTGGAGCGGCTGCGCGCGGCGACCGGCGGCTGACCGTCCCGGCTCAGACGTCGAGGAACACCGTCTCGCCCTCGCCCTGCAGGCGGATGTCGAACCAGAGCCCGCCGTCCCGCGCCTCGGCGACCAACGTCCCGGCCCGGTCGCCGGCGGCGGCGAGCACGGCGTCCGACGAGCCGGGCCAGTACATCCGCGTGTGCAGGCCCAGCCCGATCCCCCGTGCGAAGATCATGAGGGTGAGGAACGACGCCCCGCCGACCGGGCCCGGCCGCACGGTCTGGAAGGTCCACACCCCGTCCGCATCGCAGCCCGAGCGCCCGAACCCGTGGAACCCCCGCGCGGCGTCCGGGGGGAAGCGGCCCTGCGGGTCGGCCTGCCACGCCTCCACCATCGCGTCCGCCGCCGGCTGGCCTTCCCCGTCGAGGACGCGGCCCCGGACGGCGATCCGCTCGCCCTCCACCTCCGGTCCGGCGATCACCGACCCGACGTCCGCGCCACCGTACATCGGCAGGCCGGACGCGTTCGGAAGCAGGCCGATGTGGAGGTAGGGACCCGCGGTCTGGGAGGACGTCTCGGTCATGCCCGCCCCTCGAACGGCGTCGCGGCGCGTCCGCGCAGCACGAGGTCGAAGCGGTAGGCCCGCGCGTCGAAGGGCACGGTGCCCTCCATGTCGAGCCGCGCGACGAGGCGGTCGATGGCGGCCGCGTCCGGCACGGACTGCACGATGGGGCAGAGGGCGACGTGGGGGTCGCCCTCGAAGTACATCTGGGTGACGAGGCGCTGGCCGAAGGCATGGCCGAACAGGCTGAAGTGGATGTGCGCCGGTCGCCAGTCGTTGCCGCCGTTGGGCCACGGGTAGGCGCCCGGGCGGATGGTGCGGAAGGCGTAGCGCCCTTCCGCATCGGTCATGCAACGCCCGCAGCCGCCGAAGTTCGGGTCGAGCGGCGCGAGGTAGCCGTCCTTGGCGTGGCGGTAGCGCCCGCCCGCGTTGGCCTGCCAGACCTCGACCAGCGCGTCGGGGACGGGGCGCCCGGCCTCGTCGCGCAGGTGGCCATGCACGATGATGCGCTCGCCCAAGGCGGGCGCGCCGGAGAAGTTGTGGACGAGGTCGGCGTCCGTCCCGCCGATTAGGTCGTGGCCGAAGACCGGCCCCGTCTCCTCCGCCGGGCCGGAGGGCATCGAGAGCGGCGCATGGCGCGGCGCGCGGAGCGCCGTGGAGCGATAGGCGGGCGCCAGCGCGGGCGGATGGACGGTGCGGTCGCGGGGGGAGAGGGTCATCCGCCGTCCTCCTCCGCCCAGACGCGCTTGGCGAGCTTGAGGGCGTGGTTGGCACGGGGCACGCCCGCGTAGATCGCGACGTGCTGGAACGCCTCCACCACGTCGGAACGCGTGGCCCCGGTGCGCGCGCAGGCGCGGACGTGCATCGGGATCTCCTCGAAGTTCCCCGTCGCGGCGAGCAGGGCGAGGGTGAGCATGGACCGCTCCCGCCGCGGGATCGCGTCGGAGGCCCAGACGGTTCCCCACGCGCCGGTTTCGATCAGGTCCGCGAAGGCCGCGTCCTCCGGCGTGGCGGCGGCCCGCGCGCGGTCGACATGCGCGTCGCCCAAGACCTCCCGGCGCACCGCGTGCCCCTTCTCTCTCCGATCCATTCCCGTCCTCCCGAGCCGAGCGTGGCCCGCCATGATCCTGCCCGCAAGCGTGGCGCGGAGGCCGCACCCGCCCCGCACCCGCCGCGCCCGCGCCCCCGGAGGCCGCGCGCGCGCGTAAGGTGCCCGCCGACCGGCCCATCCAAGAGGCCGCAGGAGCAGCGCATGACCCCCGACACGCCCCGCAGCGTCCTCTTCGTCGTGGAGAACCTGCCCGTCCCCCTCGACCGCCGCGTCTGGCTGGAGGCGACGACGCTCAAGCGGGCGGGCTACGAGGTGTCCGTCATCTGCCCGATGGGGCGGGGCTGGGATCTTCCCTACGAGGTCATCGACGGCATCCACATCCACCGCCACCCGATGCCGCCCGAGGCGCATTCCGGCGCGCTCGCCTATGCCCGCGAGTACGGCGCGGCGATCTACCACTGGTTCCGGCTCGCCAAGCACGTCCACCGCAACCGCGGCTTCGACGTGATCCACGGCTGCAACCCGCCCGACCTCGTCTGGCTGCTCGCGCTGCGCTGGCGGCCGTGGGGGGTGCGCTACGTGTTCGACCACCACGACGTCTGCCCGGAGCTCTACGAGGCAAAGTTCGGCAGCACCGGATGGATGTGGAAGCTGATGTGCGTGCTGGAGCGGATCAACTTCGCCTTCGCGCACGTCTCCATCGCCACCAACGAATCGTTCCGCGCGCTGGCCAAGGACCGCGGCGGGATGCGCGACGAGGACGTGTTCGTCGTCCGCTCGGCGCCCAAGATCGACGTGTTCAGGCCGGGGCCGGGCGACCCGTCCTACCGGAAGGCCGAAACGATGCTCGGCTGGGTCGGCGTGATCGGGCAGCAGGAGGGGCTGGACCTGATGGCCGAGGCGGTGGGGCACCTCGTGGCGGAGGGCCGCGACGTCCATGCGCTGATCGTGGGCTTCGGCCCGCATCTCGACGCGGTCAAGGCCGACGTCGCCGCGCGCGGCCTGCAGGACCGGTTCACCTTCACCGGCGCGCTCTACGGGGACGACATGCTGGCGGCCCTGAACGCCGTGGACATCGGCGTCTCCTGCGACCCGAAGAACGCGATGAACGACATCTCCACCATGAACAAGGTGATGGAGTTCATGACCTTGGCCAAGCCCCTCGTGCAGTTCGACCTGACCGAGGGCCGCGCCAGCGCGGGCGACGCCGCCCGCTACGCCGAGGACAACGACCCGGCCGCCTTGGCCCGCGAGATCGCTTGGCTGATGGACCATCCGGAGGCGGCCCGCGCAATGGGCGAGCGGGGCCGCGCCCGCGTCCTCGATCGGCTCTCGTGGGAGCATTCGGTGCCCCACCTCCTCGCCGCCCATGCCCGCGTGGCGGAGAAGGCTGGGAAGCCCGTGCCGGAGGTTCCGCAGGGGGCCTGACCCTTCCTCCGTCCCGGCGGGAGCGCTCGGGCGCTGGCGTCGCGCCCGAGCCGGCCTAGCCGGGGACGAACGCCGGCATGCGCGCGAGCGCCGGGGCGAGGACGCGCCGCAGCCGCGTCTGCGCGTCGGCCACGCTCTCGCCCGGCGCGATCGGCGTGGTCAGCCGCACCAGCGCCCCGTCGGACCGCCCCCGCAGCACCGCGTCGCGCAGCACCGTGAGCTTCGCCAGCCGATCGTCGGTCATCCGCCGCCCGCGCTGCTCGAACCAGTAGAGCACGAGCTGCTCCGCGCCGTCCCGGCGGATCACCGCGCGGTTGGCGGGGAAGCCGATGTCCACCTCCTCGAAGCCCGCGATCTCCCAGCCGCCGGCGGGAAGGCACACCTCGGGCGAGTGCAGCCCCGCCCCGTCGACCTGGCTCGCGTACCACGCCGTGAAGAGCGCGACGGGCGCGGCCTCTCCGGGGGCGGCGTAGGTCGCCTCGAGGTAGTCGGTCGCACCCAAGGCCCGCTCGATCTCGGGCGCGAGGCTGCCGCGGCGCCCGGTCCAGCCATCGAGGCGCAAGGGGAAGGCGGCGAAGTCGAGCCGCTCCGGCGCCGGCCGGGCTAGCGGCGGCATCGCGGCGAGCGCGACCGCCACGAGGGCCGTCAGCGCGGCGGCCGCCAGCGCCCCGCGCGTGGCGGCCGCCACGGGCGCTTCGGCGAGGCGGGCGGCGAGGCCCGTGCAGTCGAGGTCGAGCATCTCGGGCGCGCGGCGACGGGCCGGGACGGTGCGGTGCAGGAGCGCGGCCATGCCCCACAGGAGGCCGACGCAGGCGCCGAACACGACCCAGCCCTCGATCCAGTGCATCGCGCCCTGCGCCCGCTCGATGCCGTGGCGGTCGACCAAGACGCCGATCATCGCGATCCGCGCCGCGTTCAGGACCACGGCCAAGGGCGCGGCGGCGGCGACCAGAAGCAGCCGGTGCGCCATCGGCCCGCGATAGACGATGCCCATGAGATAGGAGAAGGACAGGATCGGGAAGAGGTAGCGCAGGCCGGAGCAGGCCTCGGCCACCTCCAGCTTCCAGACCCCGAGGTCGATGACGTGCCCCTCCAGCCAGACGGGCACGCCGACGAGCCGCAGCATCCAGACGCCCATCTCGGCGCTCACGGTCTGCAGGCCCACGCTGGCCTGCCAGTAGAGCACCTGCGGCAGCGGGATCATGAAGGCGAGGTGCAGGACCGAGGCCCAGTGCCGCCGCCCTCGGCGCCAGCCCATCGCCATCAGCACGAGGCCCATGGCCCACGGGATCGTCGCGTAGGCGACCACGTCGGGGATCCGCGCGGCTTGGCCGAGCGCGGCGAGGGCGAGCGCGCCCAGCAGGAGCGCGATCCCCGCCCGCCGGTCGGGCGCGGGGTCGGCGGGGGCGGGGCGATCGCGCAGCTCGCGCAGGAAGAGCCAGAGCGAGATCAGCGGGATCAGCGGGCCGTGGGAGTATTCCGGCGTGGCCCATGCCCCGCCCAGCGCGACGAGGCCCGGCCAGAAGGCCAGCGCGAAGGCGGCGGCCAAGGCGGCGGGGGCCGCCCATGCCGCGCCGCCGCGGGCGCGGGGCATCCACGCCGCGTCGCTCACGGTCGGGCCACGCCCGCATCGGCCTCGGCGGCCCAGCGGTCCTGCGCCTCCTGCAGCACGCGCTCCATCAGGACGGTCTCGGCCTCGGTCGCGCGGGCCTCCGCGGCGGCGAAGCGGCGGCCCGCCTCCTCCGTCCGCCCCCACGACGCGTAGGCCATCCCGAGGTGGAACTGCACGATCGGGTCTCCGGGCAGCGCCTCGGCGGCGGCGCGCAGGTCGGGCAGCGCCGCGTCGAGGGCGCCTTGGCGGTAGGCCACCCAGCCGCGCGTGTGGCGCAGCGCGGGCGCGTCCAGCCCGGCGAGGCGGGCGGCGAGCGCGGCGGCCCGGTCGAGCGAGGCCGCGTCCGTGCGCCACGTCGCGAGGAGCGAGGCGAGGTTGTTCGTCGCCACCGAATCGCTCCGGTCCTCCTCGTGCAGTGCCTGCGTGAGCGCGATGGCGTCGTCGATCTGCCCGATCGCCTCGAGGCGGCTGGCCTCGTCCATCCGCAGCATCCGCGATCCGGGCGCGGCGGCGAGGCCCCGCGCGAGGATCTCGGCCGCCTCCTCCTCGCGCCCGACCGCGCGCAGGAGCGCCGTCAGGAGGCGCACGGCGTTCTCGTCGGAGGGGTCCGTGTCGACGAGGCCGCGATAGTCGGCCTCGGCGGCGGCCAGCTCGCCCGCCTGCGCGTGCAGGCTGCCCGAGACGAGGCGCAGGTCGCGGTCGTGCGGCGTCTCGAGGAGGGCCGTGTCCACGTATTGCCGCGCCCGGTCGAGCCGCCCGACCCGCACCAGCGCGGTGGCCATCGCCAGCGTCGGGCGCAGCTCGTCGTCCCCGTGCCGCAGCGCGAGGTCGTTCAGAAGCGCCACCCCCTCGGCGTGGCGGTCCTGCGCGGCGAGGATGCTGGTCTGGATCGCGAGCGCGGCCTCCGCGGACTCGGCCGTGCCCATCGCGCTCAGGTCTCGCGCCACGCCGGCCGCGGCGGCCCAGTCGCCGCGGCGCAGGAACAGGTCGGCGGTCGCGGTCGCCACCTCCAGCGAGCCGGGGCTGCGCGCCCGCGCCGAGAGCAGGACGTGGGCGGCCACGTCGGGCCGGTTGGTCCGGCGCAGGTAGCGGACGTAGCGCAGCGACTCGGCGGGGGCGTAGCCGCTCGCGTCCACGGCGTCGGCCAGCCGCTCCCCGGCGAGGTCGGGGTTGCCCGACAGGAAGTGCGCGCCGGCGAGGAGCACGAAGATGCCCGGATCGCGGGGGTCGTGCTCGCTCGCGGTGCGGAGCACGAGGATCGCCTCGGAGGCGCGATCCTCCTGCATCAGCCAGCGCCCCCGCATCTTGAGCGCCTCGACCTGCGCGGGATGGCTGGCGAGCACGGCGTCGATCTCGGCCTTCGCCGCACCGAGGTCGCCGGTCTCCTCCAGCATCCCGGCGAGCAGGACGCGCACCCGCGCGCGGCGGTCCCCGTCCGGCATCGAGGCGGCGACCGCCCGGACCTTGGCGAGGCCCGCGTCGCGGTCCCCGTCCTCGAAGTCGATCAGCGCGTCGTGCGCCTCGTAGATCGGACGGTCCGCCTCCGGGGCGGCGGCGACGAGCGCCGCCAGCTCGGCCTTGGCGGCCGCCGCGCCCTGCGTCCCGCGCAGGAGGCGGACCACGTCGAGATGGCCCTTGGGATCCCCGGGGCGCGCGGCGGCGAGGCTGCGGAGGTAGGTCTCGGCCCCGTCGACGTCGCCCTGCTGCAGCAGCCACGCGACCACGAGGCCGCGCACGTTCTCGTCGTCCGGGAAGAGGTCCGCCATCTGCATAAGCCGGGCGCCCGCGCCGCGCGCGTCGCCCTGCCGGGTCAGGAGGCCGATCCGCATCATCTGCAGCTTGCGGTCCTGCGGATCGCGCGCGAGCGCGGCGTCGAGGATCGGCAGGGCGGACGACGGGTTCGGCCCGGTGACGATGTCGTCGAGGACGACGCGCAGCATCAGGCCGTCCTCGGGATCGACCTCCGAGGCCCGCCGCGCCTCGGCGGCGGCGGCGGCGCGGGCCTCGCGGTCGCCGCTGCGGCGCGCCTGCCGGTAGCGCAGGACGATCTCCATCGCCTCGGCCTCGGGGGCTTGGGGCGACGACTTCAGCATGGCCTCCGCATGGCGCTCCAACTCGCCCCAGTCCCCGGCGCGGAGCGCGAGCACCCCGAGGCGGTGGCGGATGTCCGCGGCGGTGGGCCAGCGCTCGATGTAGTCGGTCATCACCGCGTAGGCCTGCGAGAGGTCGCCCGCCGCGACGTGCAGGTCGGCCATCGCGCGGCGCGCGTCGCGGTGGCTCTCGTTCCAGCGCAGGGCGTTCTTCAGCTCGATCTCGGCGCGGGGCAGGTCGCCCGCGGCGAGGAACTCGACGCCGGAGACGAAGAACACGTCGGCCTTCTCCTCGGGGGACTTGCAGGCGGCGAGGAGCGCGGCCGCGCAGACCAGCAGGGCGACCTTCATGGGGGTGCGGCGCATGGGGAGGGCCTCCGTCAGCGGCCGGAGGCGCGGAGGACCACGCCTACGGTCTTGGCGATGATGCGCGCGTCGCCCCCGACCGAGAGCGCCCGGTCGTAGTCGCGATCGTAGCCCGCGCGGTCGGCGAAGTCGGACTCGTGGCGCGCGGACACCTGCCACGCGCCGGTCAGGCCGGGGCGCAGGCGGTAGTACTCGTGGCCCGGATAGAGGGCGCGCTGCCCCTCCATCATGGGGCGCGGCCCGACGAGGGACATGTCGCCCGCGAGCACGTTCCAAAGCTGGGGCAGCTCGTCGAGCGAGGTGCGCCGAGTGATCCGGCCCATCCACGTGACGCGCGGGTCGCGCTCCAGCTTCTGGTGGCGGTCCCATTCGCGGCGCGCGGCGGGGTCGGCGGCGAGATGCGCCTCCAAGGCGGCGTCCGCGCCCACGACCATCGAGCGCAGCTTCCACATCAGGAAGGGCGCGCCGTTCCGCCCGATCCGCCGCTGCGCGTAGAAGGCGGGGCCGCCGTCGAGCATCGTCAGCCCCGCGAGCAGCCCGACCACGGGCAGGACCACGGGGGCGGCGAGCAGGACGAGGGCAACGTCCACGACGCGCTTGACGGTCGCGCGATAGGCCGCGCGGCGCGCGGCGCGCGCGTCGGAGAGCGGATGGGGCGCGGCGGCGGGGATCATGCGGCGGGTCCTCCGGCCCGCGTGCTGGAACGGCGGGCGGCACATCGTTTCGGTCCGGGGGACGGTCCGGGCGACGCGAGTCGACCGATCCCTCCCGCCCGACGTGATGGACGGCGCTTGGGGCGAATTTTGGGCGAGACCCATCGAAACATGCGCCGATCGCGCCACGCCGCCCCTGCGCGGCGGGCGACGAGGCGGACCCGGCGTCAACGGCGCCGCCTCTCAAATTCACCCGAACGGTCACAAAGCCGCCCGAAACCGCCGCCATCTGGGAAACGATCTCAACCGCCCCCGGACCGGGTGCCGCACCGCAGAAAGGACCGACATGGCCAGCCTCGACGTCTACGCCGCGCATTACGGCCTGTCCGACCGTCCCTTCTCGCTCGTGCCGGACCCGGCCTACCTCTACTGGTCGCCCGACCATGCCCGGGCGCACGCGGTCCTCGAGTACGGGGTCCTGACCTGCGCGCCCATCACGCTCGTGACCGGCGAGATCGGCGCGGGCAAGACGACCCTCATGCACCGGTTCCTCGACGAGGCGGGCGACGACCTGTGCGTCGGCCTGATGTCGAGCGCGTGGGACGCGCACGAGGACCTGCTGCTCTGGGTGCTCACGGCGTTCGGCGAGGAGGTCGACACGACCCTCGGCCATGTCTGCGCGATGCGCGCGCTCCAAGCCTTCCTGATCGAGCGCTACGCGGCCGGCCAGCGCTGCGTCCTGATCGTGGACGAGGCGCAGAACCTCGGGCGCCGCGCCCTCGAGGAGCTGCGGATGCTCACCAACATCAACGCGCGCCGCGACGAGCTGCTGCAGATCGTCCTGATCGGGCAGCCCGAGCTGCGCGATGCCGTGCGCGGGCCGGGCATGGAGCAGCTGGCGCAACGCATCGCGGCGGCCGCCCACCTCAAGGCGATGGACGCCGCGACGACCGCCGGCTACGTCGCGCACCGCCTCGAGGTCGCGGGCGCCACCACGCCGATCTTCGACGAGGCGGCCTGCGTCATGGTGGCCGAGGCGACCGGCGGCATCCCCCGCCTCGTGAACCAGCTCTGCGAGCTGGCCTTGGTCTACGGGATGGCCGCCGAGGCCCCCGCGGGCGAGACGCCCCGCGTGACCGCCGCGACCGTCCGCGAGGTGCTGGACGACGGCCTGTTCTTCGCCGCGCGCCCGACGCCCGCCGCCGCGGTGGCCTCGGAGCCCGTGCCCGTTCCCCTCCGCCCCCGCGCTGTGTGACCTGATGGATACGAGCTTCTACATCGGCATGTTCAAGGACCGGCTGCACTGGTTCC
The DNA here is from genome assembly GCF_016820245.1 of Jannaschia sp. Os4. Taxonomy (GTDB): domain Bacteria; phylum Pseudomonadota; class Alphaproteobacteria; order Rhodobacterales; family Rhodobacteraceae; genus Jannaschia. The sequence goes on from NZ_JAFCAR010000001.1 coordinate 459,808, forward strand.
TGCTCTGCGTCGCGGTGTTCACCGCCGCCGGGGTCGGCCTCGCCGTCAAGCTGCCGGCGACCTACCGCGCGGCCGCCGTGCTCGTGGTCGAGTCCGAGAAGATCCCCGACGAGCTGGCCGCGTCGACGGTCGAGACGGCCGCCGTCGAGACCTTGGAGATCATCGACCAGCGCATCCGCTCGCGCGAGGCGATGCTCGACCTCGCCACGCGGATGCGCGTCTACGGCACCGCAACCGACACGCTCGCCGCCGACGCCATCGTGCGGGACATGCGCGACCGCATCACCTACGACATCGACGGCAGCGGGCGCGACGGCGTCCGCGCCACCCTGCTGACCGTCGCGTTCGACGACCCCCTCCCCGCCCGCGCCGCCGCCGTCGCCAACGAGCTCGTCACGCTCGTGCTGGCCGAGGACGTGCGGATGCGGACCACCGTGGCCCGGCAGACGCTGGAGTTCTTCGAGCAGGAAGTCGCGCGGCTCGACCAGGACCTGTCGCGGATGAACGCGCGCATCCTCACGTTCCGCGAGGAGAACCGCGACGCCCTGCCCGAGGGCGCGACGTTCCTGCGCGCCCGGCTGGACGAGGCGGAGGCGAACCTCGCCCTCCTCGAGGACCGCGCCGAGGCCGTCCGCCGCCAGCGCGAGCGCCAGCAGCGCCTGCACGACAGCCTGCGGACCATCGACGACACCGCGAGCCGCCCGGCCCAGACCCGCGAGGAGCGCATCCTCTCCGGGCTGCGCCGCCAGCGCGACGCCCTGCCGTCCGGCGACCCGCAGCGGGCCGAGTTCGAGGACCGGATCGAGTCGCTGTCGCGGCGCGTCAACTCCGAGCGGCTCGCCTCCGGGCGCGGCGGCGCGTTCGCGCGGACGATGGCGGACTACGACGCCGAGCTCGACGAGATCGCCGCCCAGACCGCCCGGCTCACGCAGGAGGTCGAGGCGGCCCGGGTCGCCCTCGCGGCGACGCCGGGCAACGCTCTGACCCTCGCCACGCTCGAGCGGGACTACGACCTGCTGCGGTCCCAGTACACGCAGGCGGTCGAGGCCAAGTCGCTGGCCGAGACCGGCGACGCCATCGAGACGCTCTCCAAGGGCCAGCGCATCAGCGTCATCGAGCAGGCCGTCATCCCCGGCGCCCCGTTCAAGCCGAACCGCGTCCTGATCGCGGGCGGCGGCCTGTTCGCGGGCGTGTCGCTCGGGCTGATCCTCGTCGGGGGCCTGATCTTCATGCAGCGCGGCCTGCGCCGTCCGGACGACCTCGTGACGGCGCTTGGGATCACGCCGTTCGGGGTGCTCCCCTACATCTACACCGAGGCCGAGCTCGAGTCGCAGCGGCGCCAGCTGCGGATGGGGATCGGCGCGGCGGTCCTGTCGGTCCCGGTCGCGCTGGCGGCGGTGCACATGCTCGTCATCCCGCTCGACCTGCTCGTGGCGCTCGCCCTTCGGAAGCTCGAATCCCTGCCTGCGCTGATCGGCCTGCGGACCGACTGAGAGGACATGCCAATGGACCACGTCAACAAGGCCATCGCCGAGGCCCGCGCCGCCCGCCGCGCCGCCGCCCCCGAGGCGCCCGCGCCCCAAGCGCCCGTCTCCCTGCTGCGGAAGGCGGGCATCGCGCGCCCCGCGCCGCCCGCCGCGCCGAAGGCCGAGGCCGCCCCCCGGCCCGCCTCGTCGGCGGTGACGCGCGACGCCGCATGGGCGGCCCTGCCCGACTTCCGGCCCGACCCCGAGCTCTTGGAGCACCACCGCGTGCTCACGCAGCACAGCCGCCACGAGGGCGCGCCCTTCGACGTGATGCGGACCAAGCTGCTCAAGCAGATGCGCGACCGGGGCTGGACCCGGCTGGCGATCACGTCGCCCACGCCGTCCTGCGGCAAGTCCACGGTCAGCGCCAACCTCGCCTTCTCGTTCTCGCGTCAGACGGAGACGCGGGCGATCCTGTGCGAGATGGACTTCCGCCGCCCGTCGATGGCGCGCCTCCTCGGCATGAAGCGGCGGCAGAGCATCTCCCGCGTGCTCAAGGAGCGCGCGGCGTTCGAGGAGCACGCGGTCCGCTACGGCGACAACCTCCTGATCGCGACCAACGCGGGCCCGGTCCGCAACCCGGCCGAGCTGATGCACTCCACCTCCGCCGTCTCCGCGCTCCGGCGGATCGAGGAGACCTACGCGCCCGACGTGATGATCTTCGACATGCCGCCGATGCTGGTAGCGGACGACACCATCGCCTTCGCGCCGCATGTCGACGCGGTGCTGCTGATCGCCGCCGCCGAGGCGACGACCGCGCGCGAGATCGACCTGTGCGAGAAGGATCTCGCGGACCGCACCAACGTGATGGGCGTCATCCTCAACAAGTGCAGCCATCCGGGCCAGGACTACGGCTACGGGTACGGCTACGGCTACGAGCCCTCGGCGGCCTGACCCCATGCGCCTCGCCGTCGTCATCCCCCATCTCGACCAGCCCGCCGACCTCGCGCGCGGGCTGGCGGCGCTGTTCGCGCGGAGCGACGGCCCGGACGAGGTGATCGTGGTCGACAACGGCTCCGCCGCGCTTCCCGTGGACGTGGTCGCGGCGCATCCCCGTGCCCGCCTGATCTCCGAGCCGACCCCGGGCCCCGGCCCCGCGCGCAACGCAGGCATCGCGGCGACCGGCGCGGACCTGCTGGCCTTCCTCGACGCAGACTGCCTGCCCCGCCCCGGCTGGGCGGGCGCCCTGCGCGCGGCGTTCGCGGACGGGTTCGACGGCATCCTCGGCGGCGACGTCCGCGTCGAGCCCGCCGATCCGCGCCGCCCCACGCCGGTCGAGGCCTACGAGGCCGTGTTCGCCTTCCGCATGGACCGCTACGTGGCGCGCCAAGGCTTCACCGGGGCGGGCAACATGGCCGTGCGCGCCCGGACCGCGCGCCGCATCGGCCCCTTCGCGGGGCTGGGCGTGGCGGAGGACCGCGACTGGGGCCACCGCGCGCGGGCGATGGGGATCGAGACCCGCTTCGACCCCGCGATGGCCGTCACGCACCCCGCGCGCCCCTCGCTCGGAGAACTGCGCCGCAAGTGGGACCGCCACGTCGCCCACGACCGGGCCCGGGTGGTGACGCCCGGCGCGCGCCTGCGCTGGGTGGCGAAGGCCGCCGCCCTGCCCCTCTCCCCCCTCGCCGCCCTTCCCGAGATCGCGACGACCGACCGCCTCGACGGCCCCCGCGCCCGCGCGGCGGCGCTGGCGGGCTGCACCGCGATCCGCTGGCACCGCGCCCGCCGCATGGCGTCCCTCGCCCTCGGCGGCGATCCGGTCGCCCTCGCCGCGCGCTGGCGCGAGGCGGCGGCGTGAGCGCGGCGGCGGACACCGGCCTGCGCGGACGCCTGCTGCGAGGCGGCGCCCTGCTCACCGCGAGCAACGTCGCCGCCTCCGCGCTGATGCTCGCGCGCAACCTCGCGGTCGCGGCGCTGCTGCCGATCGAGGACTACGGCACGGCGGCCGCGCTCGTCCTGGTCATCACCGTGGCCGAGACGCTGACCTCGCTGGGGCTGGACCGGCAGATGGTCCAGTCCCGCGACGGCGACCGCCCGGAGACGCAGGCGGCGCTGCACGGCGCGCAACTGCTGCGCGGCCTCCTCGTGGCGGTGGCCATGCTCGCGACGGCGGGACCGGTGTCGCGCCTCTTCGGCATCCCCGAGGTGGCATGGGGATTCGCCGCCCTGTCGCTCGTCGCGCTCGTCCACGGGGTCGCGCATCTCGACCTCCACCGGCAGGCCCGCGCGATGCGCTTCGGGCCGCAGGCCGCGCACCTCGCCCTCCAGCCCGTCGTCTCGCTGGCCGCCGCATGGCCGCTCGCGTGGTGGCTGGGCGACTGGCGCGCGATGCTGGGCGTGATGCTGGTGCACGCGGCCACCGGCACGCTGGCCTCGCACGCCGTGGCCGAGCGCCGGTGGCGCGTCTCGTTCGATCTCGACAGGCTGCGCGGCGTCCTCGCATTCGGCGCGCCCCTGCTCGGCGGCTCGCTGATGGCGCTGGCGACGATGCAGGCGGACCGCTTCGCGGTGACGACATGGTTCGACATGGCCACGACCGGGGCCTTCGCGATGGCCCTCACGCTCACGCTGACGCCCGCGCTGGTCCTGTTCCGCGCGGCCTCGACCCTCGCGCTGCCGCTGCTCTCGGCTCCCGATCGCGCGACCTCCGAGGGCGCCGCCGCCTTCGACGCCCGCGCGACGGGCGGCATGGCCCTGATGCTGCCGGTCGCCGCGCTCTACGCCGCTCTGCTGCCGCCGGTCCTCGGGCCGCTGGTGACCGCGCTCCTCGGCCCGGAATTCGCGCCCGCGCGGGACCTGATGCCCCTGCTCGCGGCGGCGACGGCGGTGATGCTGTGGCGCACCGCGCCGAGCACGATCGCCACGAGCCAAGGCCGCACCGGCCTCCTGATGGTCGCGGGCCTGCCCCGCGCCGCCGCCGCCGGGCTGGGCATGGCGCTGCTGCACGGCGGCGCGCCCCTCGAGGCGCTGCTCGTCTGCGGGCTGATAGGCGAGGCGGCGGTGGCCGTCCTGCTGGTCGGCCTCCTGCGCCGGGAGGTGCCGCTCGTGCTTCGACCGCTGCTCCTGCCCGGCCTCGCCGCCTCCCTCTCCATCGGGGCCGCCGCCCTCGGCGCCACCGGCCCCGCGGCGCTCCTCGCGCTCGCGGCGGTCGCGACGCTGCGCGTCCCCGGCCTCCGCCTTCCGTTCACCCGGCGCCGCGCGCCGCAACCCGTGGGGATGCCCGCATGAAGTCGCACACCCTCCTCTACCTGCCCCTCGTGGCGGTGATCGCCGGCGTGGCCGGCTACGTCGGCGGACGCGAGGGCGGCGGCCCGCTGACCATCGGCGCGCCGCAGGACACGATGTACGACGCGGGCGCCGCGCAGGCCCGGCCCGGCGCCGCCCCGGGCGCCGACCTGGAGGCGGGCGACGTCCTCGCCCTCAAGCCGGGCACGCATCCGCCGCTCGCGCTCTCGGGGCTGCGGGGGACCGGCGAGGCCCCGATCCTCGTGACCTCCGCCGACCCCGACCGGCCCGCCGTGCTGGACGGCCTCTCCCTCCGCGACAGCCAGCACGTCCGGGTCGAAGGCGTCGCGCTGCGGCCCGCGGGCGGGCGCGGCGCGGTGGTGGTCGCCGCCTCGGGCCACGTCTCGCTCGTGGACCTGTCCATCGCGGGCGCGCCGGGCGAGGGCACGGTCGGCGTCGACGTGCGCCGCTCGGTGGCGGTGACGCTGGAGGACTCGGACATCGAGGGCTTCGCCACGGCCGTCGCCTTCGACGGCACCGACGGCGCGGTGCTGCGCGCGAACCACATCGGCGGGGCCACCGGCGCGGTGGTGACCGTCCGGGACGGCGCATGGGTCACCGTCGAGGACAACCGCCTCGACGCGGGCGGCCACGACGCGGAGGATCGCCCCTCGATCCAGCTCGTCGGGCAGGCCGGCGCCGACGGCGCGCCGGGGCTGACCGACGCGACCGTGGCGGGCAACACCTTGGGCGGGTCCGAGGCCCGGCCCGCGCGCATCGTCGCCACCGGCGCGCTGCGCGACGTCTCGTTCGAGGGGAACCGGCTGGAGCATCCCGCCCGGCAGGCCATCGTCGTCGGCGCGGCCGACGGGGTGGTGATGCGGGCGAACGCGCTGATCGGCGGGCCGGAGGCCGAGCGCGCGGAGATCGTCGTGGCCTCCGCCGCCACCCGGGTCGAGCGCGCCGGCAACGTCGCGCGCGGCGCGTCCGGCGAGGCGCGCGCCCTCGACGTCGATCGCGCCCTGGCCGAGGCCGAGGCGGGCGCCGCGCTCGCGTGGTCGGAGCGGCTCGACCTCAACGAGCACGTCCCCGACCTGACCGATCAAACGCCCATCATCGGCGGGACGTCCTTCGTGGCCCCCCGCTACGGCTGGGAGCAGGCGCCGTTGCAGGCCGGCACGACCCGCTTCGACCTGCCGCGCCGGATGCGCTTCGACGCCGCCACGGGCGAGATGCTGACCTACGACGCCGTCGGCGACCCCGACCACGTCGAGACGCTCGGGCGGCATCTGGGCCGCATCGGCGACGGGCGCGACGGGTTCGACGTCCCGCGCGAGTTCGTCCGCAGCTTCTTCGACGCGGAGGCCTTCATTTTCGACATCCGCCTGCGCGCGGTACCGGACCGCTCGGCGTGGGGTCAGTTCATGCGGATCCACATGAGCATGGAGATGGGCGTGACCGACCAAGGGCACCTGACGGTCAGCCTCGGGACGATCGACGCGCGCCCGGTCACGCTGAAGGTGAAGGACGCGAACCTGCTCGACGGGGGCTGGCACGACGTCCGGGTCGGCTACGACGCCCGCTCCGGGGAGGTCTGGGCCGAGGTCGACGGCGGCGCCCGCGCCCGCGCGTCGACGCGCGGACGGACCCGCCCACCCGAGCACTGGAGCCTGCACGTCGGCAACCCGTTCGGCGACCGCAAGGAGATGGACGGCGAGGTGTCCCTGATCCAGCTCTCGGCGATCGGGGCGAACTGACGGATGGCGGCGGGGGCGGCCATGATCGGGACGGCGGGACCCGAGGGCGCGATGCCGCGCCTCCGGGCCGGCGCGTTCCCCCGCCCCGCCACGGCGACGGCCTCGGGCGGGCGCGTCCTCACGTGGGTGACGGCGGCGTACTTCGCCGCCGTGCTCCTTCCGCTCACCGTCTCCCTCGGAGGGCTCTCGCTCACCGGGGTCCGGATCCTCCTGCTGGCGGTGACGCTGCCCCTCTTCGTGCAGCTCGTGACGGGGCGCTACGGTCGGCTGATCGCGACGGACTGGCTGCTGCTGGCGCATGTCGCGGTGATGGGCGTCACGCTGATGTTCACGTCGCCCGAGCTCGCGGTGACGCAGGCCGGCTCGCTCGGGATCGAGATCTACGGCAGCTACCTGCTCGGACGCGCATGGGTGCGCACGCCCGACGAGTTCGCCCGCCTCGCCCGCTGGGTCGTGGCCTTGGTCCTGCTGGCGCTGCCCTTCGCGGTCGTCGAGACGATGACGGGCCGTCCGCTCCTGCTCGAGATCCTGCGCGCCGTTCCGGGCACGTCGACGAACGAGACCGTCGACGCGGGCCAGCGCATCGGCCTGAACCGCGTGCAGCTGACCTTCCCGCACCCGATCCACTTCGGCGTCTTCTGCGCCACCAGCTTCCCGCTCGCGATGGTGGCGATGCGCGCGCGGATGCGCCGCATCCGGCGCCTCGCCATCGGCGCGCTCTGCGCGGCGACGGCGCTCCTGTCGCTGAGCTCCGGAGGGCTGCTGGCCATCGCGTTCCAGATCGCGCTGATCGGCTGGGCCACCCTGACCCGCGCGGTCCCGGCGCGCTGGCGCGTGCTCGTGGGGCTCGCCGTGATCGCCTACGTCGCGGTGGACCTCGCCTCGAACCGCTCCCCGATCCAGGTCTTCATGACCTATGCGACCTTCTCGCCCCACACGGCCTACTGGCGCGCCCTGATCTTCGAGCACGGGCTGCAGAACGTCTGGAACAGCCCTTGGGTCGGGATCGGGTTCAACGACTGGGAACGGCCGGGCTGGATGCACACCGACTCGGTGGACAACTACTGGCTGCTCCTCGCGATGCGGCACGGGGTGTTCGGCTTCCTGACGATGGCCGCCGCGTGGATCCTGCTGATCGCGCGCGCGGCGGGGCGCCCCCTGCCCGCCGGGGGCGAGGTGCGGATGCAGCGGCTCGGCTACGTGTTCGTCATGCTGGGCCTGATCTTCTCGTTCGCGACGGTCCACGCGTGGAACAGCATCCACGCCTTCGCCTTCCTGCTGCTCGGGGCAGGCGCGTGGTTCGGCACCGCGCCGGACGCGCTGCTCGAGGACGGTCGCGGCGCCCCCCCGGCCGGGCCTGCGGGGCCGCCGCGCCTGCCCGGAGCGACGCGCGCGGTCGAGCCGCCCCGCCATGTCCCCACGCCCGCGCCAGACCCCGTACCCGCCCCGAGACCCGCGCGCGCGGACGCCGCGGGGTCGCCCCGCGCGGAGGCGCGCCACAGCCGCTTCGCCCCCGTCCACCGGAGGAGGACGTGACCGCGCCGCGCCTCGGCGTCGTCGTCGTCACCCATCGCAGCGCCGACGTCATCGGCCCCTGCCTCGCGTCGCTGATGGCGTCCGAGGGCACCGCCCTGCGGGTGGTCGTCGTCGACAACGCCTCGCCCGACGACACGCTGGCGGTCGCGCGGGGCGTCCACGTCGCAGCCCCGCACTCCGTGGAGATCGACGCCGCCCCCGTGAACGCGGGCTTCGCGGGCGGGGTGAACCGGGGGCTCGCCCGCCTGTTCGCAGATGACGGCCTCGACCGCGTGTGGCTGCTGAACCCGGACTGCACGGCCCGTCCCGACACCGCCGCCGTCCTCGCGGCCTGCGGCGGGGACGCGCCGTGGGGCATGATCGGGGGACGGGTCCTCTACGACGACCCGCCCGGCGTGGTGCAGTCCGATGGAGGGCGGCTCGACCGGCGCACGGGCCGGACCGACGGGATCAACCGGGGCCGTCCCGCCGCCGAGGCGGCCATGCCGGCGCGGATGGACTTCGTGTCCGGCGCCCATCTCGTCGCCTCGCGCGCGCTCTACGAGCGGGCGGGGCCGATGCCCGACGAGACGTTCCTCTACTACGAGGAGGTGGCGTGGGCGCGGCGCCTCGGGGACCTGCCGATCCTCCCTTGCCCCGGCGCGGTGGTGCATCACCGCGCGGGCACCTCCATCGGGTCGGGGCGTCCGGGTCGGAGGGCCAGCCCGATGTCGACCTACTTCCTGCACCGGGCGCGGCACCGCTTCGTGCGCGCCCACCTCCCGCAGGCGCGCCTCGGGGCGATGGCGTTCTCGTGGGCGAAGGCGGCGCAGATGGCGGCGAAGGGCGATCTCGCCGGGGCCGACGCGCTCCTGCGGGGCGCGCTCGACCGTCCGCCGCCCGCCGCCGTGCGGGACCGGCTGGACCCGGCGGCGCGGACGATCGCCTTCCGCTGAACGGGAAAGGCCCCGCGCGGTGCGCGGGGCCTCCCGGGATCGCCGGATCGGGGGGAGAGGGACAGGCCCGGCGACCGTGTCCGTGTCATTCCTGGTCGCGCGCGGCCTCGGCCAGTTCCGCGAAGATGGCCTGCGCGCGCGCGGAGTGGCCGTTGCCCGAGACCTGCACGCCGGAGCCGAGGATGCGGCCGTCCTGGCTGTCGGCCGAGCCGTTCTGGATGGAGCGGGCCAGCTCGAAGGTCGGGCTCCCGCCGATGGCGGAGCGGCGGAAGGTGGTCCGGGGCTGGATGCGGTCGCCCTGCTCGGCGGAGTCGTTGTGGATCGCGATGGCCAGCGCCGGGTCGGCGGAGGCGGCGGTGCCGAGCGTGGCCCCGGCGAGGAGAGCAGCAGCGGCGGCGGCGAGGATGGTGCGGGTCATGGGTGTGGTCCTTGTGCGGCCCGGGTCCGTGCGTCCCAGGGTGGGTGAAGTGCCGGTGGGGCGGTGGTCCGTGCCCCGGTGGCGATGACCCCGATCTACGCCGCGTCCGGTCGCTCCGCATTGCACGGGGGCGTGAGACGGGGTGGAGATGGGTGCGTGGGTGCACACCCACCGCCCCCTGCCGCACCTCGCTCACGCCGGCGGGAACGGGGCGCGCGATACTGAAACGAAGGCGGCCCCCGGCGGGGTGCCGGGGGCCGTCCGCTGCGGTCCGCTCGTGCCTCACTCGCCGATGGCGACGCCCTCCCGGCGCGGATCGGCCCCGCCGATCAGCCCGTCCGGCGTGACGGCGATCGCGTGGAGGCCCGAGTTCAGCCCCCGCACGTTCACCTCGTAGCCCAGCGCCTCCAGGTCCGGTGCCAGCGCGGCGGCCGCCGTCCCCTCCTCGAGGTCGTAGGTCCCGAAGCGGTTCACGAGATGGGGCATCGACACTGCGGCCTGCGGATCCATCCCCCAGTCCATGTGCGCCACGATGGCCTGGGCCACGTAGCCGATGATCCGCGACCCGCCCGGCGAGCCGATCACCAGCACCGGCGCGCCGTCCCGCATCACGATGGTCGGCGCCATCGAGGAGCGCGGGCGCTTGCCCGGCTCGACCCGGTTGGCGACGGGCCGCCCGTCGTCATGGGTGGCGAAGGAGAAGTCCGTCAACTCGTTGTTCAGCAGGAACCCGCCCGGCGCCCAGACCCGGCTGCCGAACCCGTTCTCGATGGTCGTCGTCATCGACAGCGCGTTGCCGTCAGCGTCCACGATGGAGATGTGGGAGGTCGAGGGCAGGGACAGGTCGAGGCCCGGCGCGAGGTCGAGCGCGGCATGGTCCCACGGGGGGGTGCCGGGCTCGACGCTCTCCAGCGCCATGTCCCCGGACAGCAGCACCGCCCGCCCCGCTAGATACGCCTCGTCCAAGAGGTCCGGCATCGGGACGAAGTCGCTGTCGGCCATGTAGAGGCCCCGGTCCGCGAAGGCCAAGCGGGACGCGTCCCCGATGAGCCGCCACGCCTCCGGCGAGTCCGGCCCCAGCGCGGCGAGGTCGTAGCGGTCCAGCATGGCGAGGATCTGCCCCACCGTCAGCGCGCCGGACGAGGGCGGCCCCATCCCGCAGACCTCCGCCCCGTGATAGGGCGCGCACACGGCCTCCCGCTCGACCACCTTGTAGGCGGCGAGGTCCTCCAGCGACAGCAAACCCGGCTGCGCCGCCCCGCGCACGGCGGCGACGATCCCCTCGGCGATCTCGCCCTCGTAGAGCGCGTCCGCCCCCTGCTCGGCCATCGCCCGCAGCGTGTCGGCATAGGCCGGGTTGCGCAGCGTCTCGCCCTTCTGCAACGGCGTGCCGCCCGGCAGGAAGTAGGCCGCCGTCTCGGGATGCACGCTCAGGCGCTCGGCATCGCCCGTGACCGCCATGGCGAGGCGGAGCGAGGTCGGGAACCCGTCCTCGGCCAGCCCGATGGCGTCGTCGAACAGCCCGCTCCACGAGGCCGTGCCCCAGCGGCGATGCGCCTCCTCCATCAGCATGGGCGTGCCCGGCGTGCCGACCGACAGCCCTCCGACCACCGCGTCCCAGAAGCCCATCCGCTCCCCGTCCTCGGTCAGGAACAGCTTGGGCGTGGCGGCCATCGGCGCGGTCTCGCGCCCGTCCAGCGTGGTCAGCGTGCCGGTCGCGGCGTCGTAGTAGACGAGGAACGCCCCGCCCCCGAGCCCGCTCGACTGCGGCTCCACCAGCCCCAGAACCGCCTGCACCGCGACCATCGCGTCCGCCGCCGACCCGCCTTCGCGCAGCACGCGCGCCCCCGCCTCGGCGGCCAGCGGGTTCGCCGCGGCGACCATCCAGTCCTGCGAGGTAACGGGGGCGGCCGCCTCGGGCGTCAGCCCGGCGGTGGCCCCTTCGGGCGCGACGGCGTCCGCCGCCTCTTGGGCCAAGGCCGGGGTGGCGAGCAGCGTGGTGGCGAGAAGAACGCGGAGCATGGGGCAGCCTCCTGTTGTGCCGCCCCAGCGTGACGCACGGATGCCCCTACGTCACCCCCTTCGATGGTCCCCGAATGCTCAGGTCGCCGCGCCCGCCCCGCGCGGCACCCTCTGGCCGAGGGGCACCTCCTTGATCGGCAGGTGCACGATGGCCGAGAGCAGGCCCACGCCCACGCCGATCCACCAGACCGCCTCGTAGCTGCCGGTCGCGTCGTACATCGTCCCGCCCAGCCAGACGCCGAGGAACGACCCCAGCTGGTGCGAGAAGAAGATGATCCCGTAGAGCGTGCCCATGTAGCGCAGCCCGTAGATATGCGCGACGAGCCCGGAGGTCAGCGGCACGGTCGCCAGCCACAGCGACCCCATCGCCACCGAGAACAGGATCACCGTCAGCGGCGTGATCGGGAACAGGATGAAGGCGGCGGCGGCCAGCGTGCGGCCGACGTAGATGCCCGCGAGCAGGTACTTCTTGGAGTATCGCTTGCCGAGATACCCGGCGTAGAGCGTGCCCGCGATGTTGGCGAGGCCGATGAGCGAGATCGCCACCGCCCCCAGCGTGGAGGTCGAGGTGATGCCCATGCTCCAGAGCACCCCGTTCGGGTCGATCGGCCCGCACATCTCGGTCACGAGCGCGGGGAAGTGCGCGGTGACGAAGGCCAGTTGGTAGCCGCAGGAGAAGAAGCCCACGAAGATCAGCCCGTAGGAGGGATCGCGGAACGCCTTGCCGAGGATCGCGCCCATGCTCTCCTGAAGCTCCGCTTTCGAGGCCGCCTCGGGCGAGCGCATCATTGGCAGCGCGAAGAGGGTCAGGCCGACGACCCCCGCGAAGATCAGGAAGACCTCCTGCCATGTGAAGCCCACGATCATCAGCCATTCGGCGGCAGGCGCCCCGAACACCTGCCCCAGCGATCCGGCGGCGGTGGCGACGCCCAACGTCATCGACCGGTTCTCGTCCGAGGCCGCCCGCCCCACCATCGCGAGGATCACGCCGAAGCCCATCCCCGCCACGCCGAAGCCCACCAGCACCGACAGGCCCTGATGCGCGATGGGCGTCGTCGCCCCGGCGGTCAGGATCAGGCCCACCGCGTAGCAGAGCACCCCGAGGACGATCGCCTTGCGGTCCCCGAACCGCTCCCCGATCGCGCCGAAGAGCGGCTGGCCGATCCCCCATGCGAGGTTCTGGATCGCGATGGCGAGGGAGAACTCGGCGCGGGGCCACCCGAACTCGGTCGCGACGGGGATCTGGAACACCCCGTAGGACGCGCGGATGGCGAAGCCGACCATCAGCACGATGGACCCGGCGATCAGCACGGGGGTGAACAGGCGCGCGTCGGTCCGGGCGGGCGTGGTCATGGGCGGTCCTCCGGCCCCCGGGTCTGCGCCCCTCCCCCCTCCCCGTCAAACCAAGATTTCCGATGCGCGGGACAACGGGGCTTGATCGACCTAGGGTGGGCGCATGACCGACTGGCCCGCGCTCCCCCCCGAAGCCGACTGGCGCGACACGCGCGACCTTCTGCACCGCACGCTGCAGATGATCGGCAAGCACCGCCTCGCCCACGCGCCGTGGCTGAACCACTCGTGGCACGCGACGCTCTATCCGACGCCGCGCGGGCTGACGACGGGATCGGTGCATCAGCGGGCGGGCGGCTGCGTGGTGATCGACGTCGACCTCCGCGCCATGCAGGTCGGCGCCGCCGCAGACGGCGGGGCCTTGGCGGAGTTCGACCTGCGTCCGATGTCGGTGGCCGAGGCGCATGACCGCGTGACGGGTATGCTGCGCGCCGTGGGGGCCGACCCGATGATCCATCCCCGCCCGTCGGAGCTGCCCGACGCCACCCCCTTCGCCGCCGACGACCGCCCCCGCGACTGGGACGCGGAGGCCATCCGGGCGTGGCACGGCGCGCTCCTGCGGATCGTCCCCGTGGCCGAGCGGTTCCGGACGGGCTTCGTCGGCAAGTCCTCCCCCGTGCACCTGTTCTGGGGTGCCCTCGACCTCGCCGTCACGCGCTTCTCGGGCCGCGAGGCGCCCCCTCATCCCGGCGGCATCCCGAACCTGCCCGACGTCGTGACCCGCGAGGCCTACAGCCACGAGGTCGCCTCCGCCGGGTTCTGGCCCGGCGGCGACGGGCAGGAGGCGGCGTTCTACGCCTACGCCTACCCGACCCCCGACGGCTTCGCCGAGGCCGACGTGCCGGGGACGTGGTCGAGCGAGCTGGGCGAGTGGCTCCTGCCCTACGAGGAGGTGCGGCGCGCGGACGACCCCGCCGCCCGGCTGACGGCCTTCTGGGAAGCGGCCTGCGCCGCCGCCGCGCGCCTCGGGGACTGGCCCGACCTCGCCCGTCCCTATGGCGTGGCGGGCCGTCCCGGCGGCTGAGGACGGGGCTCCGCCTTGGCGGAAATACCCGTGGCGGACGGGCGGCGGGACGCGCTACCTGCGGGCCGATGACGACGTTCCGCGACCTCTACGACGCCCGCGTGGCCGATGGCACCCTGACCCGCGACCCGGCCCAGGAGGCCGCCCTCGCCGTGCTGGAGCAGGTCCGCGCCGCCCTCGCCGCGCCGGAGCCGCGGGGATGGTTCGGCAAGAAGAAGCCCCCCGAGGGCCCGATGGGCGCATACCTGTGGGGCGGCGTCGGGCGGGGGAAATCCATGCTGATGGACCTGTTCCACGAGGCGTCGCCCGTGCCGTCGCGCCGGGTCCACTTCCACGCCTTCATGCAGGAGGTGCACGAGGGGATGCGCGAGGCGCGGGCCCGGGGGGAGCGGGATCCGGTGACGCCCGTTTCCGAGAGCATCATCGACGACGTGCGCGTGCTCTGCTTCGACGAGATGCAGATCACCGACATCACCGACGCGATGCTGGTGGGGCGGCTGTTCGAGAAGCTGTTCGCCGGCGGGGTGCGGGTGGTGACGACCTCGAACCGCCCGCCCCGCGACCTCTACAAGGACGGGCTGAACCGGGCGCTCTTCGTGCCGTTCATCGAGATGATCGAGGCGCGGATGATCGTGCACCACCTCGACGCGGAACGCGATTATCGCAGCGACCGGCTGGCCGGCGAGCGGGTGTGGTTCACCCCGGCGGACGTGGGCGAAGCCATCGAATCCATGGACCTTCCGCGCATCTGGGCCAAGCTGGTGGACGGGCCGCCCGAGGGGCTGACGCTCCGCGTGAAGGGGCGGGATCTGGAGCTGCCGGACTACCACGGCGGCGTGGCGCGCGCGTCCTTCGACCGGCTGTGCAACCGGCCGTTGGGGGCGGGGGACTACCTCGCCTTGGCGGGCAGCGTACGGTGCCTGCTGCTCACGCAAGTTCCGCTGATGTCGGAGGCCCACGCGAACGCGGCGCGGCGATTCGTGACGCTGGTGGACGCGCTCTACGAGGCGAAGGTCCGTCTGATCGTCTCGGCCGCCGGCGCGCCCGAGGACCTGTATCGCAAGGGCGACGGCGCGTTCGAGTTCGAGCGCACCGTCAGCCGCCTGCGGGAGATGGCGTCCGAGGGATGGGGCGCGGAAGCCGCGTCAACCTGAGGAATCTTAGGTGCGAACGGTGGGGGCGCCCGCCGTACACCCCCCGTACATACACCGTGCATACACCGTACATACGCGCGTTCATACGGGGGGCGTTCATGTTCGGTTAAGGGTCCGCCGACGGCACGGTCCGAGCCCCCCTCGCGGGTTTACTTGGAGCGCCGCGCGAACCGTCCTCGGGTCAGAGCGTGTCGAACTTCCGGACGCCGTCGTGAACGGGCAGGAAGGGCTGGAAGCCGCCCGAGACGACCTCGTTGTGGGCCGAGAGATGACAATATGCCTGCCGGAGCAGGGCCTCGGTCGCGTCGGGGACGTCGCGGCGATCGCGGAGGGCCTCCCAGTAGGCGGTCAGCGTGGCGTCGATGGCGGTCGAGACCGTCCCGATCCGCGCAGGCAGGTCCGCCGGGAAGGGCACGCCCTGCGCGACGGCGCGATGGTGCATCAGCCTCAGGGCGACGAATTGCAGGCCATGCTCGGCGCGCCAGCCGATCTCGTAGAAGGTCTTCCGGCTGTTCCACCCCAAGGGATGCCGTTCCTTGTACTCCTGCCAGAGACGCCGCATCATGCTCGAGGTCGGACGGTCCTCCCGCAGTTCCTCGCTTCGCAGACTGTCGCCACGGGCGTTCGGCGGGCCGTTCTCGACGACGTTCCACAGGCGCGAGAACCGGTCCACGAACCCTTGGCGGCTGTCGTCCACCGTCAGCGTTCCGGACGTCCGGGGCGGGTGGTAGCCCCCGCCGATGTCCGAATGCGCCCCGACCATGCGGGTCCGTCGACCGCTCGCGGCGAGGGTGAGGGGGAAGTTCTCCCGCATCTCGTCGTCGGCGGTGATGTGGTAGACGGACTTGGCGCGCCCCGGCGTTCCGAGCTGGACCCACCACGTGCCGTCGGTCTCGCCCGGCGTCAGGCTCATGGTGGACGACACGGTGTCGAAGAGGCCGAGGAACTGGACCTCCGGCTTGGGGCCGCGCCGGTCCACGCGCCTGCCGCGCGCGGTCTGCTTGTAGGTGTGCCCGTGGGAGTCGGAGTCGCCGTCCTTCACCGCGTTGGCGAAGTCGCGGGCGGCGGCGGCCCCGCGCGAGAAGCCGAAGACGTCGAACCAGATGTCGCAGGGCTTCACCGCGCCGGTGACGCTTCGGACGCGGGTGCGCGACCGTTCGATGGCTTGGTCGGAGCGACCATCGACGCCCTCACTGCCGATGCCGAACCCGCCACCCAAGCTCTCCTTGGAGCCATCCGCACGGACCCCAATCCCGCGCATGTAGAGCTCGATATAGCTCGTGTCTCGGGGCTGGCCGCCGATCGTGCGCCGCACGACCTCGCCGCTATCTTCGGGGTAGATCTCGCCCAGCAGGTCGGGGTTCGTGTGATAGGCCCCGAACGCCGGATCGCTCGCCTTGTCTCGGAAATTGCTGGTGCCGTCGAAGAAGACGCCCACACGGATCAGGCCGCAGGTCATGGCCACGGCATCGGCCGCCTCTCCCCCTGCTTCGGCGGCGGCGGCCGCGGCGGCCGCGTTCGCCTGCCCGGCGGGGGTGGTCCGGTTCCGGTCCTTGTAGCGTCTATGTGGTCTGCGGCCCATGTCCTGTCCTAGTCCGCGCAGCGCGGTTCAGGCATCGGGTTCTCCGCGAGGAACCGATCACGTCGTTCGAGGGCAGGCGTGACGGCGTAGTCTAGGTCCAGCCCCGAGCGCAGGACCGCCATGCGCGGATCGTCCTCGGGCAGCGGGGTTCCGCAGGTTTCCAGCAGCGTGATCGGTACCAGGTCGGCGTAGTCGCCGCTCGGCGGGGCCACTCCGCGCTCCTTCAGCAACTCGGGATGTGCCGTCGTGACCGTGACGTCCGCGCCGGGCCCGAAGGCAACCTCGATCTCGCCGTGCTCGCCGCGCCCCTCATACGTCGACAGCCGGGCGGGATCGATCGAGAAGCGGGCTTCCCACGCCCCCCCATCGAACGACAGCCACGCGGCCTCGTAGTGGAGGAGCCCGTCGGGGCCGACCACCAAGTCCCCGCCGATGTTCCGGCCCGCCACCCGGTTCTGCGCGAGTTGGTCGTCACCCGCCCTGACCCAAAGGATCATGGGATCGCCCCACGTGCTGCTTAGAGATGTAGAGAGTTGCGTCATCACCTTCTCGCACCCCCCGAGGAGGATGACCGACACCGCGAGCATCCACCCAAGACCATTCGTCCATCCCATCACAGATCCTCCGACCGCGCCACGATACCGGGTTGGGGCGTCCCGTCCAAATGGCGCGTGATCCGCTCGACGGCGATCCATGCCTCGCCCGACGTCCGCAGCGGGCGGGCGATCTCTCCGTGGTCGTAGCGCTCGACGAAGTCCGGGCCCAGCATCGCCTCCCAGCAGCACAGCTTCGCGAGGTGGTCCTTCTGCCAGAAGCCCATGCCGAACCAGCTGTCGCGGTGGGTGCGGAGGTGGGCGGCCATCTCGCGGTCGGTCCAGCCCGGCGCGAGCGTGGCGTGGCGCAGCGAGATTTCGATCACCTCCTCGAAGGCCGCCTCGCGCCGGAGCTGACGGAGATGGGCGACGACGGGCTGCGTGAGGCGGGGGACGGCGTTCGGCCCCTCGGTGCCGACCCGCCGCGAGAGGATGGTGACGCCGGTCCGGGACGGGCAGATCAGGGAGAGCGCCGCGGGGCCGCTCGGGAAGAGGGGGGCGACGAACGCGTCGACATGCTCCACGTTCCCCATGGCGAGGAGGCCCGTCGAGATCGGTGGCGACCAGTAGCGGAAGAGGAACCAGTTGCCCTCCGGATCGCGCAGGCGCGTGAAGCGCCTGAGGTGGCGGTGCAGGTCCTCCAGCGTGGCGCGGCTTCGGATCAGGATGCCCGCCTCCTGCTCCGCCAGCCCGTCCGCCCGCTCCGTCGTGGTGAACAGGCCTCGCAGGAGGGGGCTGTCCGGCGTCAGTTCGACGAGCCAGGGGGCCGTGTCGGCGAACGCCTCGAGCGCGCTCCCGGTGAAGAGGCAGCGATGGGGCAGGCCCGACGCCTCCAGCCTCTCCACGATCCCGACGACCCGCGCCGCGTCGAGCAGCGCGTAGAGCCTCGGGGGAGGCGCGTCGTCGGGGGCCGCAAGGTCCTCGGGCACGTCGAAGAGGGCGGCGCGCAGGGCGGAGGGTAGGGGGACGTCGGGATCGTCCAAGGTCTGCCACGGGGCGAGGGCGAGGGCGACGGGGTCGTCCAAGCGTTCGACCTGCATCCACGGCCCCATCGGCGACGGTGGGCGGGGCGGCGGTATGGGGCCGGCGACGTCCCGGACGATGCTGCTCATGTCCCGTCTGGCTCCCGTTCGAACGGTGCGGGGCGGCGGCGCGGATGCCTCCCCCGGCGCGATTCCGCATGGCCCGACGGTAGGCGCCTTCCGCCGGCGCGCTCAACGGCGTCCGCCGCCCGACGGCTCCGCCCGTCCCGGACTGTTGCCGTGGAGGACGCGCCTCGGGTCCCTGCCGCCCCGCCCCTACCCGTTCTCCCGCAGCACCCGGCCCGCGAGGTAGAGCGAGCCGCAGATGAGGATGCGGGCGGCGGGGGCCTCGGCTGCGAGGGTGGCGACGGCGGCCTCGACGGTGGGGGCCTCGGCGACGTGCTGGAGCCCCGCGCGGCGGGCGGCCTCCGCCGTCTCCTGCGCGGAGAGGGTGGCGGGCTCGCCGGGGATGGGGATAGCGGTGAGGCTGGCGGCGATCCTCGCGAGGGGCGCCATGTAGCCCGCCGCGTCCTTGGTGCGGAGCATGCCGCAGATCAGGTGGAGGGGGCGGTCGGGCAGGCGCGTGAGCGCTTCGGCCAAGGCCGCGCCCGCCGCCGGGTTGTGGCCGCCGTCGAGGCGGAGTTCGGCGTGGGGCGCGAGGTCGGTCAGGGGGCCGCGGGTGAGGCGCTGGAGGCGGGCGGGCCAGTCGGCGCGCATCGCCGCCTCCGGGTCGCCGGTGCCCAAGGTCCGCAGGGCGGCGAGGGCCGTGCCCGCGTTCTGGACTTGGTGCGCGCCGACTAGCGACGGAAGGGGGAGGTCGAGGAGGCCGCGCTCGTCCTCGAAGGCGAGGCGCCCGTACTCCTCGCGGACGTGCCAGTGCTGGCCGTGGACTTGGAGGGGGGCGCCGAGGCGGACGGCCTGCGCCTCGATGACCTCCAGCGCGTCGTCCTGCTGGGGGCCGACGATGGCGGGGACGCGGCGGGCGAGGATGCCGGCCTTCTCGGCGGCGATCTTGGACAGCGTGTCCCCGAGGAAGGCCTCGTGGTCCATGGCGACGGGGGTGACGACGGTCAGCGCCTTGTCGGTGACGTTGGTCGCGTCGAGGCGGCCGCCCAAGCCCACCTCCAGCAGCGCGTAGTCGGCAGGGGTGCGCGACATGGCGAGGAGGGCGGCGCAGGTGGTGATCTCGAAATAGGTGATGGGTTCGCCGCCGTTGGCGGCCTCGCATTCGTCGAGGGCGGCGGTCAGCGCGTCCTCGGAGATGAGGTCGCCCGCCAGCCGGATGCGCTCGTGGAAGCGGGCGAGATGGGGGGAGGTGTAGGCGTGGACGCGGTGGCCCGCCCCTTCGAGCCCCGCGCGGATCATGGCGAGGGTGGAGCCCTTGCCGTTGGTGCCGGCGACGTGGACGACGGGGGGCAGCGCGCGCTCGGGGTGGCCCAAGGCGGCGAGGAGGCGGTGCATCCGGTCGAGCGTGAGGTCGATGACCTTGGGGTGCAGGGTCATCAGGCGCTCGAGGATGGCGTCGGAGGTGGTCATGGTCGGGGGTCCGGGCGTGGGGCTGGCGTCGGACCGGGGCGCTGCCCCGGACCCCGAGGTATTTGTGCCAAGATGAGGGGGCGGGGCGCTCAGGACTTGAGCGTCGGCTCCGGGGCGGCCTCGGCGGTGGTGCCTTCGAGGTCCTTCGCCTCGGCCTCGCCGACGGGGGCGGGGCGCGGCTCGGGGGCGGGGGCCTTCGTGTCCGCCTGCGGCTCGGGGCTGGGCAGGTCGCCGTGGACGGGGCGGTCCATCCCCGTGAGCATCCGCAGGATCGAGGCCAGCTCGGGGCGCAGATCGCGACGGTGCGTGACCCGGTCCAGCATCCCGTGGTCGAGCAGGTACTCGGCGCGCTGGAAGCCCTCGGGGAGGGTCTCGCGGATGGTCTGCTCGATCACGCGGGGGCCGGCGAAGCAGATGAGCGCGTTGGGCTCGGCGATCTGGACGTCGCCCAGCATCGCGTAGGAGGCCGTCACGCCCCCGGTGGTCGGGTGGGTAAGCACGACGACGTAGGGCAGCCCCGCCTCCTGCACCATGTCGACGGCGACGGTGGTGCGGGGCATCTGCATGAGCGACAGGATGCCCTCCTGCATCCGGGCGCCGCCGGCGGCGGAGAACACCACGAGGGGCTTGCCGCCCGCGACCGCGCGCTCGGCGGCGGCGATCATGGCGTTGCCGACATAGGCGCCCATCGAGCCCGCCATGAACGAGAAGTCCTGCGCGGCGGCGACGATCGGCGTGCGCAGCACCTCGCCCTCGGCGACGAGCATCGCCTCCTCCTCGCCGGTCTGCTTCTGCGCGGCCTTGAGGCGGGCGGGATAGGGCTTCTGGTCGCGGAACTGGAGCGGGTCGGCCACCGGCTTGGGCACGTCGACGCGGGCGAAGGCCCCGCCGTCGAACAGCGCCTCGAAGCGCGCGCGGGGGGTGATCGCCATGTGGTGGTCGCAATTGGTGCAGACCTGCAGGTTCTCGGTCAGCTCCCGGTGGAACAGCATGGTCCCGCATTCGGGGCACTTGGTCCACAGGTTGTCGGGCACCTCGCGCCGGGAGAAGAGCGAGTTGATCCGCGGGCGGACGAAGTTCTCGATCCAGTTCATGCGCACCTCCGGCCCGGGGCGGGCCGGGCTACGGGGCGCAGATAGACGCGGGGGGGGCGCGGCGCAACGGGGCGGGGCGCGCCCCGCCCCCGGGTTCAGAAGGTCCGGTAGTCCGGCCAGTCGTCCGGCAGGCGGTAGCCGTTCTCCTCCAGCACGATCTGGAGCGCGGCGTAGTCGTCCTCGCTGCCGACCTCGACGCGGTGCTGGTCGTCCGTGAGCAGCGAGCGCATCTGGTCGTGCATCTCCTCCTCGGACGGGCCGCTGCCGACCCGGACGGTCATCGTCTCGGGATCGTCGTCATCGTCGTCGTCATCGTCGTCGCCGCCATGGGTATGGCCGACGCCCTTGCCCTTGCCGTGCGTGTGCCCCACGCCGAACGCCTTCCCGTGGGAGTGGCCCATGCCTTGGGACCCGTCATCGTCGTCGTCATCGTCATCATCGTCGTCGTCGATGGCGACCGTGAGCTCCGTGTAGGTCAGGCCCCAATCCGAGCGGGTGTCGGTGAGGTGCTCCTCCCAGTTCTCCAGGTCGAAGGGACGGTAGGCGCCGGTCCCGTCGGTCGTGTCGGTGCCCTGCACCTCCCCCTCGACGGCCTCGGCCACGGTGGCGAGCGGCGGCTTCAGCACGTCTACGGTGGCCAGACCCAAGGCGAGGACGGCGGTGGACAGGATCACCCAATCGACGGTGACCGCCCCCCGCTCGTCGTGGCGGTAGGCCGTGCACCGCAGGGCACGCAGGAGGGGGAGTCGCTTTTCCATGCACTCCGGAGTGACGGCGAAGCGTGGCCTAAGTGGGGCCGTCCCGCGGCGTGGTTCCGGAGGATCGTCCCCGTTTCGCGAACCATAGCCGCAGGAGCGCCCAAGCGATCACGGTGACGATCATGTCCTGCGCGATCAGCGGGCGCAGCGTCTCGGTGTCGGCGGCGTCGAACGGGGTCACGTAGAGCGCGAGGCCGGACAGCGGACCGTCCACCGCGAGCACGAGCATCGCCGTCATGTTGTTGGCCATGTGGAAGCCCCACGCCGCGCCGATGGAGCCGGTCGCGCGGGTGAGGTCGGCGGCCACCAGGCCGAAGAGCGTGGTCGCCGCGACGATGAGCCATGCGTTCGCGCCTTGGGAGGTGGGGTCGAAGTGGCCGAGGCCGAAGAGGACCGAGGGCAGGCCCATCCAGACGAGCGGGTGGCGGAACCGGGCGGCGAGCTGCTGCTGCAGGTAGCCCCGGAACAGCACCTCCTCGGCCCCGGTCTGGAGCGCGAGGCCCGCGAGCGCGGGGACGAGCGCCACCGCCCACGCGCCGGGCGGGAGGTTCGGCACGAGGGCGAAGGGCTGCGGCAGGATCAGGAGGATCGCCCCGAAGAGCCCGAGCGTGATCAGCAGCGCCGGGACGAAGGCGCGCCCCGTGCCGGGGCCGAAGAGCGACCGGCCCGAGCGGGCGTGGAGCAGGCGCGCGGCGAGCATCGGGCCGATCATCATCCCCGCGAAGGTGGCCAGCACGATGAGCACCGAGCGCGGCGTCTCGGCGGTCAGCAACTCGAGGAGCGCCACGTCGAGGGGCCAGATTCCGAGCGACAGCGCCGCCGCGACGATGACGCCGAAGAACAGGCCGACATAGGTCACCCCCGCGACCACGCAGCCGAGGACCAGCCGCCAGATCTGGGGGCGGCGGCGGGCGGGGGCCACGAAGCGGTCGAAGGCGGGCGTCCACATGGACGGTGGTATGCGCCCTGCCCCGCGATGCGGCAATGGGGCCCGCTCAGCGTCGCGCCGCCAGCCGCGCGCCGAGGCCATCGGGAAAGAGCGCCGGCCCGTCCGGGCGGTCGAGGTCGGCGGGGTCGAACCAGCGCGCGGTGCAGAGGGTGCCATCGTCCTCGGCGAAGGGGACGACGGCGCGGCCTTGGATCGTGCCCGGCGGCAGGCGGATGTCGGCGGCGAAGACGATCTCGTGGCCGGGCGCGCCCTCGTGGACGAAGAGGCTCTCCAGCACGAGGGGCGGCCCCATCACGTCGACGGCGAGGCCCAGTTCCTCGGCGAACTCGCGGACGAGCGCGTCGCGCCAGCGCTCGCCGAACTCGACCGCGCCGCCCAAGGGACGCACGCCCTTGAGACGGCCCGCGTCGTCGCGGACCTCCGCGGCGAGGAGGCGGCCCGCCGACCACGCGAGGCCGAGGGCCTTCACGCGGATCGTGGGGTGGGGGCGCCAGACGGACATAGTCCCGTCCTACCCGACCGGCGCGCCCGCCGCGAGGCGCGCGGCTTGCGGGGCGCGGGGCGCGCGGCGTATCCCGGCGGCAACGAGAGGGATGGACGCCATGCTGAAGAAGCCGACCGACAAGACCAACCTGCCCAGCCGCCACGTGACCGAGGGGCCGGCGCGCGCCCCGCACCGCTCCTACTTCTACGCGATGGGGCTCGGCGACGAGGAGATCCACCAGCCGTGGGTCGGCGTCGCCACCTGCTGGAACGAGGCGGCGCCGTGCAACATCGCGCTCAACCGGCAGGCGCAGGCGGTGAAGCTCGGCGTCAAGCAGGGGGGCGGCACGCCCCGCGAGTTCACGACGATCACCGTCACGGACGGGATCGCGATGGGGCACGAGGGGATGCGCTCGTCGCTCGCCTCGCGCGAGGCGATCGCGGACACGGTCGAGCTGACGATGCGGGGGCACTGCTACGACGCGCTGGTGGGGCTGGCGGGCTGCGACAAGTCGCTGCCGGGGATGATGATGGCGATGGTCCGGCTGAACACGCCGTCGGTCTTCATCTACGGCGGCTCGATCCTGCCGGGGAAGGTGTCGTCGGGGGCCAACGTGCCCGATAGCTACAAGGGCCGCGACCTGACGGTGCAGGACATGTTCGAGGCGGTGGGCAACCACCAGGCGGGCAACCTCAGCGACGAGGCGCTCGACATCCTCGAGCGGGTGGCCTGCCCCTCGGCGGGGGCCTGCGGCGGACAGTTCACGGCGAACACGATGGCCTGCGTGTCCGAGGCGATCGGGCTGGCGCTGCCCAACTCGTCCGGCGCGCCCGCGCCCTACGAGTCGCGTGACCAGTACTCCATCGCGTCGGGCGTGGCGGTGATGACGCTCTTGGAGAAGAACATCCGGGCGCGGGACGTGGTGACGCGGAAGTCGCTGGAGAACGCCGCCCGCGTCGTGGCCTGCACGGGTGGGTCGACCAACGCGGGGCTGCACCTGCCCGCCATCGCGCACGAGGCGGGGATCGCGTTCTCGCTGGAGGACGTCTGCGACATCTTCCGCGACACGCCCTACTTCGTGGACCTCAAGCCCGGCGGGCAGTTCGTGGCCAAGGACCTCTACGAGGCGGGCGGCGTGCCCGTCGTGATGAAGGAGCTGCGCAAGGCGGGCCTGATCCACGAGGACTGCATGACCGCCACCGGCAAGACCATCGGCGAGACGCTGGACGAGGTGCGCGGCGAGGCGGACGGCAAGGTCATCCACCCGGTGTCCACGCCGATCACGCCCACGGGTGGCGTGGTGGGGCTCAAGGGCAACCTCGCCCCCGACGGGGCCATCGTGAAGGTCGCGGGGATCGCGTCGCAGCATCAGCGGTTCGTGGGTCCCGCGCGGGTGTTCGAGAGCGAGGAGGACGCCTTCGCCGCCGTGAAGGCGCGCGCCTACGAGGAGGGCGAAGTGCTGGTGATCCGCAACGAGGGGCCGGCGGGCGGGCCGGGGATGCGCGAGATGCTCGCCACCACCGCCGCGCTGTCGGGTCAGGGCATGGGCAAGAAGGTCGCGCTGATCACCGACGGGCGCTTCTCGGGGGCGACGCGCGGCTTCTGCGTGGGCCATGTCGGGCCAGAGGCCGCGCATGGCGGGCCGATCGGGCTGTTGCGCGACGGCGACGTCATCACCATCGACGCGGTGTCGGGCGAGCTGTCGGTGGACCTGTCGGCGGACGAACTGCTGGAGCGGCGCGCCAAGTGGTCCGGCCCGCGCGAGACGATCTATGCCTCGGGCGCGCTGTGGAAGTACGCCAAGCTGGTGGGCGCGGCCAAGGACGGGGCGCCGACCCATCCGGGCGGCGCGGGCGAGAAGCACGTCTACATGGATCTCTGACGCCGCGCGGCGGCGGGCGTCTCGGCGGAGGGCCGCCGCCGCGCCCGCCGCCCCAAACTCGCCGCATGCGGGCCTTCGCGGACGTCCGCGCGGCGGATAGGTCTCGACGAGATGACCGACTCCCCCTCCCTCCTCGACTCGCTGCGCTCGCGCCGGGCGATCGCCGCATGGCGCGCCGCCGCGCGCGGCGAGGGCCGGGTGTCGCGCGGCCAGGTCGCCCGGCTGCGCGAGGAGGCCCGCCACCTGCGGGCCGAGATCGACGCCTTCTCGGCGCTGGCGGACTCGCGGCTCGCCGGGCCCCGGATCGACGCGGAGGCGATGGAGATGCCCGCGCAGGCCGACTGGGGCTGGCGCCCCGACCTCTGGCGGCGCGCCGTCCGCCCCACTGGGGCGGCCTCCGTGCAGGGCGGGGCCGCGCTCTGCGAGGGGGTGAAGCTGTTCCACGACTGCCCCTTGGCCGAGATCGCGTGGCGGCAGGTGCCCGCCGCCGCGGCCGACGCGGCGGCCCCGTGGGGCGTGGCGCTGGACGTGATGCATTTCGAGGGGCGCTACCTGTCGCTCTCGCTCGACCTGCCGGAGGCGGGGCGCGGCGGGCTGCGGACGACGCACATCCTCCGCCTCTCCGTCGAGACGGGGGACGAGGCCGCGCCCGAGGCGGTGGCGCGGCTCAGCCTGCGGCAGGGGCCGAACACGGACCAGGTGACGGCGGCGCTGCGCGCCGAGCGGGCGGGCGGGCCGCTCGTGGCCGACCTCGACCTCGGCGAGGGCGAGGTGAACCCGCGCAAGCTGACGGGGGCTTGGATCGACGTGATCCTCGACCGGCCCGCGATGCGGCGGGTCGTGCTGCGGGACCTGACGCTGACGCGCCGGCCCCGCGCCGAGATGTGAGGAGGACGCGATGGGACGTGTGCTGAACCGGGTGTCGCTGCGCGGCGGGCTGTATCGGGGGCTGCTGACGGGCGGGAACGGGACGCCCGCGCTGGCGGCCTCGTGCGGGGCGGCGGACCTTCCGGTGACCGTCGCCGCCTTGGCCGACGGCGACTGGCAGGTGGAGGTGGACCTGTCGGGCCTGCGCCTGTCGGAGGGGTGCCAGACGGTGGTGGTCCGCGAGGGCGACGCGGTGCTCGACGCGCTGGGGATCGTCGCGGGGCTGGATGCCGGACCGGAGGGCGACCTGCGGGCGGAGGTGGATCTGCTGCGCGCGGAGGTGGAGATGCTGAAGGGCGCGTTCCGGCGGCACGTGCGCGCGTCGGGCGACTAGCCCGTCGCAGCAGGCATCCGCGGGACGGTGGCGCGCCGCGCCGCCGTCCGCTCCCGGGATCGGCAGCAGGTTGACGCGCACGTCAACCTTGCCGCCGCGTCCCGCGTGACAGGCGCGCGCCGGGCGGGCACACCGGGCGTCGGAGGACCCCGCCCCATGACCCAGACGTCCCAGTATCCCCACATGCTCGCGCCGCTCGACCTCGGCCACGTCACGCTGCCCAACCGGGTGCTGATGGGGTCGATGCACACGAACCTCGAGGAGACGAAGGACTGGAACCGGGTCGCCGAGTTCTACGCCGAGCGGGCGCGCGGCGGCGTGGCGCTGATGGTGACGGGGGGCATGGCGCCCAACCGCGAGGGCGGCGTGTTCGCGGGGGCGGCGGGGCTGTTCTCGCCGGAGGACATCGCCAACCACCGCATCGTCACCGACCGGGTGCACGAGGCCGGGGGCCGCATCGCGATGCAGATCCTCCATGCCGGGCGCTACGCCTACTCGCCCGACTGCGTGGCCCCCTCCCCCATCAAGTCGCCGATCTCGCCCTTCCCGCCGAAGGAGCTGGACGAGGCGGGCATCGAGAAGCAGATCGCCGACATCGCCACGTCGGCGGCCCGCGCCCGCGAGGCGGGCTACGACGGGGTCGAGGTGATGGGGTCGGAGGGCTACTTCCTCAACCAGTTCCTCGTCACCCACACCAACAAGCGCGAGGACCGCTGGGGCGGGTCGCTTGAGAACCGCCAGCGCCTGCCGGTCGAGGTGGTGCGGCGCGTGCGCGAGGCGGTGGGCGAGGACTTCATCGTCATCTACCGCATCTCGCTGATCGACCTGATCCCCAACGGGCAGACGTGGGACGAGGTCGTGGCCTTGGCCAAGAAGATCGAGGCGGCGGGCGCGTCGATCCTCAACACCGGGATCGGCTGGCACGAGGCGCGCATCCCGACCATCGCCACGAGCGTCCCGCGCCGGGCCTTCGCGTGGGTGACCAAGAAGCTGATGGGCGAGGTCGGCATCCCGATCATCACGTCCAACCGCATCAACATGCCCGACGTGGCCGAGAGCGTGCTGGCCGAGGGCTGCGCCGACATGGTGTCGATGGCGCGCCCCTTCCTCGCGGACCCGGACTTCGTGGCGAAGGCGGCGGCCGGAAAGGCCGAGACGATCGCGCCCTGCATCGCGTGCAACCAAGCGTGTCTGGACCACACGTTCCAAGGCAAGATCTCCTCCTGCCTCGTGAACCCGCGCGCCTGCCACGAGACGGAGCTGCGCTACGAGCCGACGGATGCGCCCAAGAAGATCGCCGTCGTCGGCGCGGGCGCGGCGGGCGCGACCGTGGCGATGGTCGCGGCCAAGCGGGGGCATTCGGTCACGGTGTTCGAGAAGGACACGGCCGTGGGCGGACAGCTCAACATGGCGAAGGTCATCCCCGGCAAGGAGGAGTTCGTGGGCTTCGTCGACTGGATCGCGGCGATGCTGGACGCGCCGGGGATCGACCTGCGACTCGGGACCGAGGCGACGGTGGACGCGCTGGAGGGGTTCGACGAGGTCGTGATCGCCACGGGCGTGACGCCGCGCGACCCAGGCATCCCCGGCCAGGACGGCCCCAACGTCGTGACCTACGTGGACGTGCTCAAGCACGGCGCGCCGGTGGGCGACCGCGTGGCCGTCATCGGCGCGGGGGGGATCGGGTTCGACACCGCGGACTTCCTGACCCATCCGGGCGGGCCGACCCCCACCGAGGAGCTGCCCCGCTGGCTGGAGGAGTGGGGCGTGGCCGACCCAGAGGCGCATCGCGGCGGGCTGGACCCTGCGGGGCCGCAGCCGGAGCGCTCCGCGCGCGAGATCACGCTGCTGCAGCGCAAGCCGACCAAGCCGGGCCGCGGCTTGGGCAAGACGACGGGGTGGATCCACCGCGCCTCGCTGCAGATGAAGGACGTGAAGATGGTGCCCGGCGTGAACTACGAGCGGATCGACGGGGAGGGGCTGCACGTCTCGACCGGCGAGGGCCGCGAGGACCCGCGTGTCATTCCCGTCGACACGGTCGTGCTCTGCGCCGGGCAGGAGAGCGAGCGCGGGCTGGCGGACGCGCTGGAGGCGAAGGGCGTGACGGCGCACGTGATCGGCGGCGCGGCGGTCGCGGCGGAGCTGGACGCCAAGCGGGCCATCGACCAAGGCGCGCGGCTGGCGGCGGGGCTGTAGCGCCCCGCCCTCCGGGGTGCGCGCCCGGCGCGGCGGCCCCGCGTGGGGCGTGGCCCGGACCGATCGTTCGAATCCTACCCATCCGCCCCATTCCCGCCGCGTCCTGCCCCAGAACTGACCCCGCAGCGGCCCGGCTCCCGGCGCGACGGTGCCGCATTCGGCGTGGAAACAATGACCCAACCGAAACAATCCTGGGTCTGCCGCCATGGATCGCCTCTCAGAGATGGAAGCCTTCGCCACGGTCGTGGACCAAGGCGGCTTCACCGACGCCGCCCGCAAGCTGGGCATCTCCAAGTCCGCCGTGTCCAAGCACGTCTCCTCGCTGGAGACGCGGCTCGGGGCGCGCCTCCTGAACCGCACGACGCGGCGCGTCTCGCCCACGGAGATCGGGCTGGCCTACTACGACCGCGCGCGCCGGGTGCTCAACGACGCCGGAGAGGCCGACGCGCTGGTCACCGCGATGCAGTCCGCGCCCTCGGGAGTCCTGCGCATCAGCGTGGCGAGCGACTTCGGATCGCAGCACCTGTCCCCGATCCTCGGGGAGTTCCTGCACGAGTATCCCGACATCACCGTCAACATGGTGCTCGACAACCGCTATGCCGAACTGATCTCGGAAGGGTTCGACCTCGCCGTGCGGATCGGCGACCTCGAGGACTCGTCCCTGCGCGCCCGCAAGCTGGCCGAGACGGAGAAGCGCATGATCGCCGCGCCCTCCTACCTCGACGAGTACGGGCGCCCCGCGCGGATCGAGGATCTCAACGAGCACAAGCTGCTGCACTACTCGAACCAAGCCTCGGGCGGCGTCTGGCGCGTCACCTCGCCCACCGGCGAGAAGCGGCAGGTCCGCTCGGCCGGCTGGCTGACGGTGAACGACGGGCAGTCGCTGCTCAACGCGGCCGTCAACGGCCTAGGCATCGCCTACCTGCCCGCCTTCCTCTACGGGCCGGACATGCGGGCCGGGAACCTCGTCCCCGCGATCGAGAACCTCCCCGCCGAGACGCAGGGCATCTACGCGGTCTATCCGCCGGGCCGCTACACCCAGCCGAAGGTCCGCGCCTTCATCGACTTCCTCGTCGAGCGGTTCCGCGACCGCGAGGCCGACAGCTGGTGATCCGGCGGGCCGCGCGGCCCGTCACCCCACCCCCGTCACTCGACCGACGTGACCACCGCCTCGACCCGCCGGTTCGCCGCGCGGGCCTCGGCGCTGTCGTTGCGGGCGAGCGGCGCGAAGTAGCCCACGCCGTAGGCCTCGACCCGGTCCGCCGCGACGCCGTGCCGCTCGATCAGCAGGCGGCGCGCGGCCTCGGCCCGGCGCTTGGAGATGGCGAGGTTGCCCTCCGGCCCGCCCTCGGCATCGGTATGGCCGACGAGGGCCACGGTCACCGCCGGATCGGCGGCCATGTAGTCCGCCAGCTCCGCGAGCGAGGCGTAGTCGCCCGGAAGCTCCGTCGAGCCCGTCCCGAAGGTCACGTCCGCCAGCACCGCGCGCCCCGTCGCCTGCAGGCTGCGCCCCACCCCGCCGAGCGCCACGTCGCGCGTCGAGACGACCGGCGCCGGCGCGCCCGGGTCGCCCACGCGGGTCGTCTGGACATGGCCCATGCGGCCCGCGACGGAGGCGAGCAGCGTCACCCATTCCTCCCCCTTGCGGGCCGCGAGGTAGCGGAAGTCGGCGATGTTCACGAACATCCCCGGCGCCGGCGTCACGTCGATGCCGAACCGGAAGTCGAACCCGCCGCAGCGGTCGGTCTCGCATTGGAAGACGATCTCGTATCCGTCCGCCTCCAGCGCCTCGCGCAGCGGCGCGAGCAGGGCGAGCGACGTGGTCGCGCCGGGAACCTGCCACGTCGTGCGGGTCACGGCGCCCTCGGCGGTGACGGTCACGGGATCGGGGCGGAAGGGCGCGGTGGCGACCTCGTGGGAGGACAGGGGGCGCGCGTCGCGCACCACCGCCTCGCCGCCGGGCGGCGCGAGGTCGGCGGCGGCGGGCGGGGCGAGCAGCAGGAGGACGAGCGCCCCCGCGCGTCCGGTCATCGCGCCTGCCCGTGATACTCGGGGTTCGGGCGCATCGCGGTGGCCGAGGCGACGCGGTTGGTCATGTTGAAGAAGCCGGCGACGGCGACGAGGTCCCAGATGTCGCGGTCCGTGAGGCCGTGATCGCGCAGGGCTTGGCGGTCGGCCTCCTCCACCTCGGCCGAGCGCTCGGTCATCAGGACGGCGAAGTCGAGCATGGCGCGCTGGCGGTCCGTGACGTCGGCGACGCGGTGGTTGAATGCGATGGCCTCGCCCAAGGCGGGGTCGCCGGAGAGGGCGCGGACGGCCGCCCCGTGGGCGACGAGGCAGTAGAAGCAGCGGTTCCGCGCGGAGACGGCCACGGCGACCATCTCGCGCTCCAGCTTCGACAGCCCCGAGTCGCCCAGCATCAGGTCGTTGTAGAGCGCCGTGAACGCGTCGAGCTTGGTCCGGTCGAAGGCGTAGGCGCGCAGGACGTTGGGCACGAAGCCCAGCTTCTCGACGCAGAGGTCGAAGTAGCGCCGCGTCTCCTCGGGGAGCGGGTCCATCGGCGGCAGGTCGAGGGCGGTGGGCTGGGTCATTCGGCGGATCCCGGGATGCGGTAGTGATACCCTGCCACCCGCTCCATCCCTATGGAAGCATAGAGGGAATTCGCGGGCGCGTTCCCGCGCGTCACCACGAGGGCGAGGGTGGACGCGCCCCGGTCCCGCGCCCACGCGGCCGCCGCGCGCAGGATCAGGGCGGCGGCGCCCTTGCGGCGATGCGCCGGCAGGACGTGGATGGCGGAGACCATCGCGGCGTCCCCCGCGAGGCCCACGAAGCCCGCCCCCGCCACGCGGTCGTCGCGCCGCGCGAGGATCGCGGCGCCCCCCGGGCCCTCGGCGGCGCGGGCCATCACGGCTTGGCGGGCGTCGCCGATGCCGCCCTCGGCCCAGACGTCGCGGGCCACCTGCAGCGGCGGCCAGTGGGCGAACGCGGTGGCGTGGGGCAGCGGATCGCCCGCGAGGGTCGCGGCGTCGGCCCGCCAGAGCCAGACGGCGTCGGCGGTGACGTAGCCCTTGTCGGCGAGCGCCGCGTCGAGCGAGCCGTCGCGCCAGATCACGAAGCGGGGCGTCTGGCCCAAGGCGCGGGCCGCCGCCTCGGCCTCCGCGACGTCCGCCTCCTCCGGCCCGGTGATCGCGTTGACCCGCCCGCCCGCGCCGGGCGCCACGCGCAGGGTCCACGGCCCCGCGCGCTCGACGCGCTCCGGCGGCCACGCGGCGTCGATCAGGGCCTGCCAGTCCATCACGCGGCGGCGTCGCCGAAAGCGTCGCGCAGCGCGGCCTCCGCCTCGCCCACGCGGGCGGCGTCGGGCCCGCGCACCACGAGGTTCGAGCCGAAGCCCCCTTCCTTCCGCTGGAACGGGTAGGAGCCGAACGAGAGGTCGGGATAGCGGTCCACCATCGCCGACAGCGTGGGCGCGAGGTCGCCCTCGCCCATGTCGACGCGCACGCTTGCCGAGACGAGGGGCGTGCCGCCGGTCAGCGTGGGGATCACGCTCTCGACCATGGCGTGGAACACCTTCGGCACGCCTGCCATGACGTGCACGTTCCCGATCTTGAAGCCCGGCGCGGTCGAGACCGGGTTGTCGATCAGCGTCGCGCCCTTGGGGATGCGGGCCATGCGCAGGCGCGCCTCGTTCAGCTCCGACCCGGTGCGGGCGTAGTGGGCCTCCAGCAGGGCGCGCGCGTCCGCGCGCACGTCCACGGCCGCCCCGAAGGCCGCGCCGATGGCGTCGGCGGTGATGTCGTCATGGGTCGGGCCGATGCCGCCGGAGGTGAACACGTGGTCCCACCGCTCCGAGAGCGCGCGCACGGCCGCGCCGATGGCGTCGAGGTCGTCCGAGACGACGCGCGCCTCCTTCAGGTCGATCCCCACCTCCGTCAGCCGAGTGGCGAGGTGGTTGGTGTTGGTGTCGCGGGTCCGCCCGGACAGGATCTCGTCCCCGATGACGAGCATGGCGGCGGTGGGGTTCTGCATGGGTGCCTCCGGTGTCTCAGCCGTATATGGCCCGCCCATGCGCTTCGCCACGCCCCTCGTGCCCGCCACGCTGCTGCGCCGCTACAAGCGGTTCCTGTCGGACGTCCGCCTCGACGACGGGCGGGAGGTGGCGGCCCACTGCCCCAACCCCGGCGCGATGACCGGGCTGGCCGAGCCGGGGATGCGCGTCTGGCTGGAGCCGAACGACGACCCCAAGAAGAAGCTGAAGTTCGGCTGGCGCCTGACGGAGCTGCCCGACGGACGGCTCGCGGGCGTGGACACCTCCGTGCCGAACCGCGTCGTGGGCGAGGCGCTGCGCGCGGGGCTCGACGCCCTGCCCTGCCGCGAGGTCCGGCCCGAGGTGCGATACGGCGCCAACTCCCGCATCGACTTCCTGCTCGACGGGACGACCCACGTGGAGGTGAAGAACGTCCATTTCCGCCGCGAGGGCGACTGGGCCGAGTTCCCCGACAGCCCCACCGCCCGCGGCGCCAAGCATCTCGACGAGATGGCCGAGGTGGCGCGCGCGGGCCACCGCGCCGTCACCCTCTACCTCGTGCAGCGGCCCGACTGCGCGCGGCTGCGGCTCGCGCGGGATCTCGATCCGCGATACGCGGCCGCGTTCGACCGGGCGGCGGCGGCGGGCGTGGAGGTCCTCGCCTACGGGACGCGGATCACGACCGAGGGGGTCGGGATCGGGGAGCGCCTCCCGGTGGCCCCCTGAACGACGAACGGCCCGGGCAGGCCCGGGCCGCCGTCAGATCTCGGGGGCGGTCACTGCCCGGCGAGCTCGATCGCCGCGAGGCCCTTCAGGATGTCGATCGCATAGGCCAGCTGGTAGTCCTCGTCGCGCAGCTCCGCCGCCTCCTCGGCGGCCGCCTGCTCCTCGCGGACCTGCTCCTGCTGCTCCTCGGTCAGGCTGTCGTTGTCGAGCGAGTTGCGCAGCGAGCCCTCGGTGCGGCCGGGACGCGCGTCCTCCTCCTCCTCGGTCTCCTCGGCGGGGTTCCGGGGGGGCTGCTCCACCACGATGTCCGGCGAGATGCCGAGCGCTTGGATCGAGCGGCCCGAGGGCGTGTAGTAGCGCGAGGTCGTCAGGCGGATCGCGCCGTCGCCCTGCACCGGCATGATCGTCTGGACGGAGCCCTTGCCGAAGGACTTGGTGCCCACGACCACCGCGCGGCGGTGGTCCTGCAGCGCGCCCGCGACGATCTCCGAGGCCGAGGCCGAGCCGCCGTTGATCAGCACGACCATGGGCTTGCCCTCGACGAGGTCGCCCGCCGTGGCGTTGGAGCGGTCGCCGTCGTCGGAGCCGCGCCCGCGGGTCGAGACGATCTCGCCCTGCTCGAGGAACGCGTCGGCGAGGTCGACGCCCGCGTTCAGCAGGCCGCCGGGGTTGTTGCGCAGGTCCAGCACGACGCCGTTCACCGAGTCGAGGCCGCCCGCCTCCTCGAGGACGTCGCGCAGCCCCTCGCGGACGTTGGGCATGGTCTGCTCGTTGAAGGTCGAGACCCGGACCACGACGCTGTCGCCCTCCTGACGCACGCGCGCGGCCGTGAGCTTGATGGTGTCGCGGGTGATGGTGACGTCGAGCGGCTCCTCCAGCCCCTCGCGGACCAGCGTGACCACGATGTCGCTGCCCACGGGGCCGCGCATCAGGTCGACCGCCTCCTCCAAGGTCAGGCCCAAGAGGCTCTCGCCGTCGACGGCGGTGATGAAGTCGCCCGCCTCGACGCCCGCCTCGAAGGCCGGCGTGCCGTCCATCGGCGCGATGACCTTCACGTAGCCCTCCTCCTGCGTGACCTCGATGCCGAGGCCCCCGAACTCGCCGCGGGTGTCGACCTGCATCTCGTCGAAGTCCTTCGGCGGCAGGTAGGACGAGTGCGGGTCGAGCGAGGTGAGCATGCCGTTGATGGCCGCCTCGATCAGCTCGCCCTCGTCGACGTCCTCGACGTACTGGTTGCGGATGCGCTCGAACACGAGGCCGAAGAGGTCCAGTTGCTCGTAGACGTTGGCGCGGTCGGATTCCTGCGCGAGCAGCGGGCCGACCTGCGTCGTCACCAGCGTGCCCGCCAGGATGCCGCAGGCTGCGGCCATCGCGAATTTTCTCATGGGTCGTCCCCCTCTCCCGGTTGTCCGGGTTATCCCTTCAGATGGCGAACCAGTCCGCCGGGTCCACCGGGCGTCCGCCTTGCCTGACCTCGATATAAAGCGTCTCGCTCGCCGATCCGCCACCGCCCTCCCGTGCGTCGCGCAGGAAATCCGTCGCGGTGGGCGACCCTCCGCCCATGATCGCCAGCGGCGCCCCGGTCGGCAGGATGGCGCCCGTCGCCGCATAGACCTCTGACAGGCCAGCGAAAACCAGCAGGGAGCCGGGCGCGGTCTCGAGGATGATCACGTTGCCGTAATCCAAGAGCGGGCCGGCGTGGCGCACGGTCGCGGGGGCGGGGGCCACGAGCAGCGCGGCGGGGGGCGTCGCCACCACCCACCCGTCGCGGCGCACCCCCGCCGCGTCGGCCTCGCGATACCCGCGCAGGCGGACGCCCTCGACGGGCAGCGGCCACGGGGGCGCGGCGGCGGAGGCGAGGTCGGGCAGCGGGCCGCCAAGGTCCACGAGGCCGTCCGCGAAGGCGGCGAGCGTGTCGGCGCGCCCCAGCAGCGCGGCGAGGGCCGCGGGGTCGGCGGACAGCGCGGCGGGCGGCGCAGCGCGGGTCTTCACCGCCTCGGACAGGGCGGTGCGGGCGGCCTCCAAGGAGGAGAGGCCCTCGGTCATCGTGTCCGCGGCCCCCTCCTGCAGCGCGCGCAGCTCCGCCAAGCGGGCGAGGTCGCCGCGCAGCGCCTCGGCGCGGGCCTGCAGCGCGGGCGTCACCTCGCGGATCGCCATGGCCGACCGCGCGGTGCCGAGCGGCCCGGAGGGATGCAGCAGCAGGAGCGGCGCGGGATCCTTCCGCATGGTCCCCAGCACGCCCAGCAGGCGCGCCACGTCCTCGCGCCGCGCCGACAGGTCGGCGGTCAGGGCGCGCTCGCGGATCGCCAGTCGGCGCAGCCCGTCGCGCAGCGCGGACAGGCCGCGCTCGTGGGCGCGCACCGCGTCGGTCAGGGCGGCGATGCGGTCGGACGCCCCCTCGGCCCGCTGGAGGGCGACGGCGGCGTCCTGCAGGTCGCGCGCCGCCTCCCGCGCGGTCTCGGCGGCGTCCTGCGCCCGCGCCGGACCGGATGCCGGGAGCGCCAGCGCGAGGAGGACGGCGATCAGGCGAAGAGGCATCGGCCGGTCATCTCCTCGGGCGGCTCGATCCCCATCAGCGCGAGGATCGTGGGCGCCACGTCGGCGAGGCGCCCGTCGGCCATCTCCGCCCCCTCCGGCCCGCCCCAGAGGATCGCGGGCACGGGGTTCAGCGTGTGCGCGGTGTGCGGCTTGCCGGTCTCGGGATCGACCATGGTCTCGCAGTTGCCGTGGTCGGCGATCACCAGCATCGCGCCGCCCGTGCCGTCGAGCGCGTCGAGCGCGGCCTTCAGGCCGGCGTCCACCGCCTCGCACGCCTTTGCGGCGGCGGCGAGGTCGCCGGTGTGGCCGACCATGTCGGGATTGGCGAAGTTGACGACGATCAGGTCGTAGGGCTTGGCGATGGCGTCCACGAGGGCCTCGGTCACCTCCGCCGCCGACATCTCGGGCTGCAGGTCGTAGGTGGCGACGTCCGGCGACCGGGGCATCAGCCGGTCCTCGCCCGCCTCGGGATCCTCGCGGCCGCCGTTCAGGAAGAAGGTGACGTGCGGATACTTCTCCGTCTCCGCGAGGTGGAACTGCGTCCGGCCTTGCTCCGCCACCCAGTGGCCCAGCGTGTTGGCCACCGCCTTCTTGGGGTAGAGCGTGGCCATGAACGTCTCGTGCCGGGCGGAGTAGTCGACCATGCCCAGCATGTGCAGCCGGGGCCGCGCGCCCGCGTCGAACCCGTCGAAGTCCGGGTCGGCCAAGGCCGACAGGATCTCGCGCGCGCGGTCGGCGCGGAAGTTGAGGCAGAACAGCCCGTCGCCGTCGGCCATCCCGCCGTAGCCGTCGATCACGGTGGGCTGCAGGAACTCGTCGTCCTCGTCGCGGGCGCGGGCCTGCGCGACGGCGTCCGCGGCGTCCACGGCCGCCTCCCCGGTGCCGGAGACCATGGCGTCGAAGCCGCGCCGCACCCGGTCCCAGCGGGTGTCCCGGTCCATGGTGAAGTAGCGCCCCGCGACGGTGCCTATGCGGGCGTTCTCCGGCATTTCCGCCACCAGCGTCTCGACGAACCCCTCGGCCGAGCGGGGCGCGACGTCGCGCCCGTCGGTGATGGCGTGGATCACCACGGGTACCTCCGCCGCGACGATGCGGGCGGCGGCGATCAGATGGTGGATGTGGCCGTGCACGCCGCCGTCCGAGACGACGCCCATCAGATGCGCCGTGCCGCCCGAGGCCTTCACCCGCCCGATCCAGTCGGAGAGGGTCTCGTTC
Source organism: Jannaschia sp. Os4 (assembly GCF_016820245.1). GTDB lineage: Bacteria > Pseudomonadota > Alphaproteobacteria > Rhodobacterales > Rhodobacteraceae > Jannaschia. The sequence goes on from NZ_JAFCAR010000001.1 coordinate 496,618, forward strand.
GACGCCATCCCCCCGCTCTCGACCTCGTGGTCGATCAGGCCGAGGTCCATCCGCACGACCCGGCCCGCGCCGATGTTCATGTGGCCGACCTCCGAGTTGCCCATCTGCCCCTCGGGCAGGCCGACGTCGGGGCCGTAGGTCACCAGCGTCGAATGCGGGCACTCCGCCATCAGCCGGTCGAAGGTGGGCGTGTCCGCCACGTCGGGGGCCGACTGCTCGGGGCGGTCGCTGATGCCCCAGCCGTCGAGGATGCAGAGCACGGTCGGTCTGTGGGTCATGGGGCACCTCCGGGGGGCGGGGTAACCCGCGGGCGGGCGCGTGTGTAGGGCGGGCGTCGCCGCCCGCGCGGGGCGTGACGGGCGCGCATCGCCGGGAGGCCTCAGTCCCGGTGGTAGGGCGACCCCGCGAGAATGGACGCCGCGCGGTAGAGCTGCTCGCACAGCATCACCCGCGCCAGCATGTGCGGCCACACCATCGGCCCGAACGACAGCAGCAGGTCGGCCCGATCCCGCACCGCCCCGTGCCCGTCCGCGCCGCCGATGGCGAAGGCCACGTCGCGCGCGTCGTCGCGCCATCCGGCGAGGCGGCGGGCGAGGTCGGGGGAGGAGAGCGTCGCGCCGCGCTCGTCGAGGGCGACAAGCACCGCGCCCGCGGGCAGCGCGCGTGCCATCGCCGCGTCGTCGCCTGCCTCGTGGACGCGCACCGGCGGCAGGCCGAGGCCCCGCCCCGCCTTGGCGAAGCGGTCGAGGTAGTCGTCGACGAGGACCTTCTCCGGCCCCTTGCGCAACCGCCCGACGGCGTGGAGGTCGATCTTCACGCCGCGCGGGCCGCCGTCACGCGGGCGGGCTCAGTTGGCGCGCGGGGTCGGCGCGGGGCCGTCCTGCCACATCGCCTCGAGCGCGTAGAACTCGCGCACTTCGGGGCGGAACACGTGGACGATCACGTCGCCCGCGTCGACCAGCACCCAGTCGCCTTGGTCCTTGCCCTCCATCCGGGCCGTGCGGCCCAGCGTAGTCTTGAGCCGGTCGGCCAGCTTCTCGGCGATGGACGCGACCTGCCGCGACGAGCGGCCCGAGGCGACGACCATGTGGTCCGCCACGCTCGACTTGCCGCGCAGGTCGATGGTGACGACGTCCTCGGCCTTGTCGGCGTCGAGGGAGTTCAGCACGAGATCGAGCGTCTCGTCGCCGGTCTGGGACGCGCCGCGCGCGCCCTTGGTGGTTGCGGCCACCGAGTGGGTCTCCGTGGACAGGGGTCCGGTCCTCCGTGTCGGGCCGCGCGGGATGCGGGGCCTCTTGGGTCAGGCTAGCGCCCGGTCCGCGACCCGGCAACGCCTCGCGGGGATATGGTGCCGGTGTGCGGCGCGATCAATCGGCGCGCCGGGCCGGGGCCCGCGTCCACGGCAGGATCACGCCGAGGGGGGGACGCGCGCGGACCAGCGCATCTCGGCCTCGAACCGCGCGGCGAGGTCGATCAGCGCATGGTCCCAGCCACGGCGGGCCGTCACCTGCAGCCCGTTCGGACGGCCCTCCACCGAGCCGGTCGGCAGGGCGAGCGACGGCAGCCCCGCGAGCGAGGCGGGGATCACCGGCTCCATCCAGCGGTGGTAGGTGTCCATCTCCCGGCCCGCGACTGCGCGCGGCCAGTCCCATCCGACGGGGAAGGGCATCAGCGCGGCGGCGGGGGTGACGAGGGCGTCGGCCTCCATCGCGTGCAGCGCGCGGAACAGCGCGGTCCGCGTGACGGAGGCGGCATGCACCTCCGCCGCCGTCAGGCGGAGGCCGCGCTCCACCTCCCACACGAGGGCGGGCTTCGAGGCGGCGGCGAAGTCGTCCGTCCACAGCGGGCGCAGCTTCTCCGCGATGGCCCACGACCGCAGGGTGATCCACGCGGACCACGCCTCCTCGGCCGGAAGGGGGGGCGCGAAGCGCACGACGTTGTGGCCCTGCGCCGCGAGGGCCGAGAGCCCCGCCTCGCAGAGCGCGACCACCTCCGGCTCGACGGCCCAGCCGTCCCAGTCCGGCGTCCACGCGAGGGTCCAGCGCTCCGGCGCGGGCGCACGGGGGCGGGCCGCCCAAGGCGAGGCGGGCGCGTCGGCGGCGAGGACGTCCAGCAGCAGGCGGAGATCCTCCGGCGTCCGCGCCATCGGCCCGTCCGTCGAGAGCGGGTGGAGGAAGGCGTCGGGGCCGGGCGTCCCCGGCACGAGGCCATGTGACGGGCGCAGGCCGTAGACCCCGTTCCAGACCGCCGGGTTGCGCAGCGACCCCATCATGTCGCTGCCGTCGGCCAGCGCCACCAGCCGCGCGGCCAGCGCGGCCCCCGCCCCGCCGGAGGAGCCACCGGCGCTGCGCCCGCGGTCCCACGGGTTCAGCGTCGGGCCGTGCACTGGGTTCGTGGTGTGGCTGCCCAGCCCGTATTCCGGCGTGTTGGTCTTGCCGATCACGATGGCCCCCGCCGCCCGCAGGCGCGCGACGAGCGGGGCGTCCGCCTCCGGCACGTGGTCGGCGAACCGGGGATGGCCGTAGGTGGTCCGAAGGCCCGCCGTGTCCGCGAGGTCCTTGACCGCCATCGGCAGCCCGGCCAGCGGCCCCGGGCGCGGGACCGCCGCCTCCGCCATCAGCGCGTCGCGGTCGCGCAGCGAGACCACCGCGTTGATCCGGGACGCCTCGATCCGGTCGAGCGTCGCCGCCATCAGGTCCGGCGCGGCGACCGCGCCGTCGCGGAGCGCGGCGATCTGGTCGGCGGCGGGGCGGTCGAGGAGGTCCATCCCCGACCGCTAGGGAGTCACCCTCCATCCGCGCAAGGGTGCCGTTGCGGGAATGCGACGGCCCGGCGGATCGCGGGCGCGCGCTACTCGGCCGCCTGCGCCATCTCGTCCCGGCGCGTCACGAGCCGCGAGCCGTCGAGCACCTTCACCTCCCGCTGCGGGAACGGGATGGAGATGCCGTGCTCGTGGAACGCGTCCCAGAGCGCGAGGTAGACGTTGCCGCGGATGTTGGTGAGGCCCTGCGTCGGGTCCGCGATCCAGAAGCGCAGGATGTAGTCCACGCTGGAATCGCCGAAGCCCACGATGTGGCAGACGGGCGGGCGGATATCGATGACGCGGCCCACCGAGCCCGCCGCCTCGACGGCGATGCGCCGCACGAGGTGGGGGTCGTCGCCGTAGGCCGTGCCGAAGAAGATGTCCAAGCGGACGTAGTCGTTCGAGTGCGACCAGTTCACCACCTGCCCGGTGATGAGGTCCTCGTTCGGGATCAGGTACTCCTTGCCGTCCCGCGTCGTCAGCGAGACGTAGCGCGAGGTCAGCGCCGTGACCCAGCCGAACGTCTCGCCCAGCGAGATCACGTCGCCCGGCTTGATCGACTTGTCGAGCAGGATGATCACGCCCGAGACGAGGTTCGAGATCACCTTCTGCAGGCCGAAGCCCAAGCCCACGCCGATCGCGCCCGACAGCACCGCGAGGCCCGTCAGGTCCACGCCCACCGCCTTCAGCCCGATGAAGAACGCCCCCGCGTAGAGGACGATCTGGATCATCTTGACCGTCAGCACCTGCATCGACGGGCTGAGGTTCTCGGACTTGGTGATCCGCGCGCTCGTCGTCGTCGTCAGGAACCGGGCGGCGGCGAAGAGGACGCCGACGATCACCAGCGCCTTGAGCACCGTCAGCGCCGAGAGGCGCAGGTCGCCCACCTCCAGCGCGAGGCCCTCCAGCGTGCGCTCGGTCGAGTCCCACAGCCCGAGGTAGAACAGCGTCACCCACGCCCACAGGCCCCAGCGCACCACCTTCTGGAGGATCGGGTTGCGGACCAGCTTGGTGGCGAAGGAGACCGCGACCCACGCCGTGCCGATCGTCGCCGCCAGCCCGACGAAGTAGGAGCGCGAGGGCCACGTCACCTCCTGCATCGTGAGGTAGACCGCCCACGCCATCACCGCGAAGGCGATCAGCGGCAGGCGGTTGCGGATCGTCACCAGCCAGCGCAGCTGCCACTTGGGGCGGTGCGTGAGGCCGCGCATCCATTCGGTCATGCGCCCGGCGACGACGCGCCCCACGAGCCACGCCAAGGCGATCAGGCCCAGCACGATCAGCACCTGCCACAGCTTCCAGCCGGGCCGCGCGAGGTCGCCGACGAACGCCTCCAGCCGCGCCCAGAGCGCCCACAGCTCGACCATCAGGTCGGGCGGCGGCGGGGCGGGGGGCGCTTCGGGCGCACCCATCCCGGGCGGGTCGGGCATGGTCGGGTCCATCGCGCGAGTATGCGCCCCCGGAGGCAGGCCGGCAACGGCGCGCGGCGCCTCACCCGTCCGGCGGCAGGAGGCGGCGCTCCGGCACCGAGTAGAGGGCGGTCTCCCCGCCCCGCCACATCCGGACGACGCCCGGGCGTCCGGGGACGTCGCCGAGGTCGTAGTAGTCCGGCCCGACCAGCAGCGTGCCGTCGGGGTGCAGCAGCCCGCGGTCGTTCGGCGAGGTGCGCCCCGGCCCGGCCCGGCGCTCCACGACGATCGCGCCCGCGGCGGGCAGCCACCCGGCGGACAGCCACCCCTCCCCGGACACGAACGTCCCGTCCGGGCGCAGCACGAAGAGGCCCGGCCTGTCGTCGCGCAGCACGGAGAAGAGCGCGTCGCCCAGCGGCTCGACGCTCCGGAAGGCCCGCAGGCGCGCGAGCACCGCGTCGGGCAGGCTGGACGTGTCGGGCAGGGCCGCCCCCCGCAGGTGCCGCGCGTGCAGGGCGAGGGCCAGCGGATCGCGGGACGTCGTCGCGCAGAGCAGGTCGAGGCGGCCCGCCCGCCGCAGGTCGAGCATCAGGTGCCCCTCCGCCGTCCGCCCGAAGGCGCGGCGGGGGCCGGACGCGACCCACGCCACGGGGCCCGCCTCCGGCCCGCCGGGCCCTCGGGCGGACCACCGCGCGGGCAGGGGGTCGTCCGCCGCCCGGACGAGGACGCAGGCCCCGTCGACCGGCGCGAGGAGGTCCGCCCCCTCGGTCCCCACGCCGATCCACGCGCCGTCCCGCCCCATCAGCCGCGCGGGCGCGGCGGCCGCGCGCATCGCGGCCGCGACGGCCCGGAGGTCCGGCCCGACCGCCGCCCCCGGCCCGGCCGGGCCGGAAAGGGCCGCCGACAGGTCGGCGTCCGGGGCGAGGCCCGGCTCGTCGGCGCGCGGCGCCCGGTCCAGCGAGGCGGCGAGCGCCGCCGCGGCCCGCGCGGTCGCGGCGTCGTCCGCCCCCGCCCGCACGCGCGCGCCCGCCGCCGCCCCGGGCCGCACGAGCAGCGGCCCGTGGGCGGCGGCGACGTGCACCAGCCGCAGCCGTCCATCCGCATCCACGCCCCGCTGCACGGTCCCGAGCGGCACCGTCACCGGCCCGTGCCCCGCGAGGAACAGCGTCTTGAGCGGCCCCTCGAATCGCGCCTCCGCCACGGAACCGGTCCCCCCGCGCCACGGCAGCCCGCCCAAGACCGCGAGCGCCAGCGCGGCGAGGATGACGACGATCGTGGCGCGCATGCTCCCCCTTCCGCCGACCGCGCGGCCGTTTCTTGTGGCGGGTCGTGCCAGCCGCTAGGACATGACGCGATGCGACGGGTCCACAACCTCTGCGACCACGATTTCCTGCCTTGGCGGTTCTTCGGGCGCGCCTACGGGGTGGTCGCCCGCGCCTGAGGGCGCCCTTCCCGCCTTCACCGACAAAACGACCGCGTTCTCCAAGGAGTCCGACCGATGGCCGGCACGACGCTCTACGACAAGATCTGGGATGCCCACGTGGCCCACGAGGCCGAGGACGGCACCTGCCTGCTCTACATCGACCGCCACCTCGTCCACGAGGTGACCTCCCCGCAGGCCTTCGAGGGCCTGCGCATGGCGGGCCGCACGGTCCGCGCCCCCGACAAGACCATCGCGGTGCCCGACCACAACGTGCCCACCACGGCGGGGCGCGAGGATCCGGCGAACATGACCGAGGACAGCGCGATCCAGGTCGCGGCCCTCGACAAGAACGCCCGCGAGTTCGGCATCCACTACTACCCCGTCACCGACGTCCGCCAAGGCATCGTCCACATCGTCGGCCCCGAGCAGGGCTGGACCCTGCCCGGCATGACGGTCGTCTGCGGCGACAGCCACACGGCCACCCACGGCGCCTTCGGCGCGCTGGCCCACGGCATCGGCACCTCCGAGGTGGAGCACGTGCTCGCCACCCAGACGCTGATCCAGAAGAAGTCCAAGAACATGAAGGTGGAGGTGACGGGCCAGCTCCAGCCCGGCGTCACCGCCAAGGACGTCACGCTGGCCATCATCGGCGCCACCGGCACGGCGGGCGGCACCGGCTACGTCATCGAGTATTGCGGCGAGGCCATCGAGTCGCTCTCGATGGAGGGCCGCATGACCGTCTGCAACATGGCCATCGAGGGCGGCGCGCGGGCGGGGATCATCGCCCCCGACCAGACGACCTTCGACTACGTGAAGGGCCGCCCCCACGCGCCGAAGGGCGAGCAGTGGGACGCCGCCGTCGCGTGGTGGTCCACGCTCAAGTCCGACGACGACGCCCACTGGGACAAGGTCGTCACCCTCAAGGGCGAGGAGATCGAGCCCGTCGTCACGTGGGGCACCTCGCCCGAGGACGTGCTGCCGATCTCGGCCACTGTCCCCGCGCCGTCGGACTTCCAAGGCGGCAAGGTCGACGCGGCCAAGCGCTCGCTCGACTACATGGGCCTGACGCCGGGCACCCCGCTCAAGGAGATCGCCATCGACACGGTGTTCATCGGCTCGTGCACCAACGGGCGGATCGAGGACCTGCGCGCCGCCGCCGCCGTGCTCAAGGGCAAGAGGATCAAGGACGGGATGCGCGCGATGGTCGTGCCCGGCTCGGGCCTCGTGCGCGCGCAGGCCGAGGAGGAGGGCCTCGCGGATGTGTTCAAGGAGGCGGGCTTCGAATGGCGCCTCGCGGGCTGCTCCATGTGCCTCGCGATGAACCCCGACCAGCTCCAGCCGGGCGAGCGCTGCGCCTCCACGTCCAACCGCAACTTCGAGGGACGGCAGGGGCGCGGCGGGCGCACCCACCTCGTCAGCCCCGCGATGGCGGCGGCGGCGGCCGTGACCGGCCACCTGACGGACGTGCGCGAGCTGATCTGATCGGTCCGGGCGCGCGCCTGCGGGCGCGCCCCGCCTACCCCTCCGCCCGCAGGCGGACGACGTCGTCGATGACCAGCATGTCGCCGATGGCCCCGCAGTCGGGCAGCGGGATCTCCATCGCGTCGCGCCGCATCGCGCCGTCCGCGCCCGGGGACAGCAGCAGTCCCGCGAGCACCTCGCCGCAATTGCCGGCCGTGATCGGCACCTCCAGCCCCAGCGCCGCCGCGCCCCGCGCGGGCAGCGTGTAGACCTGCGCCATGCGCGCCTCGGGCAGCGCCGGGTCGCCCAGCGCGACCATGTAGCCGCCCGTCCCCGACAGCGCGTGCGCCACCGTGCGCGGCATGTGCAGGCCGACATGCCCGTCCGACCCGGGACCGGCGCCGCCCTCATAGGCGTGCAGCTCGGGCGCAAGGTCCCGCTCCCACGCGAGGACCACGCGGCGGTAGGCGTGGTGATCGGACAGCGCGGCAGCGACCTCCACCGGCGGGTGGCCGATCACCGTGGCGGTCACGCGGGACTCGGGCGCCAGCGCGGGCCAGTCGACGGCGGCGCGCCCGTCCCCGTCGAGGCGCAGCGCGACCTCCACCCCGTCCTGCGCGAGGGTCAGGCGCGCGCCGGGATCGCACGGCGCCGACACGGAGATCGACAGGGTCGCGGCCCCGAGGATGCCGTGCTCCACCTCCGGCGCGCAGCCGTCCGCGGCCGTGGGCACGATGCCCCGCAGCACGAGGCGCGCGCCGCCCGCCTCCTCGCGCGGGGCGCGCAGCTCCGCCGCCTCGGAGGCCGCGATGGCGGGGTCGATCGCCGCGGCGGGCATCGGGACGATGCCGCCGGACCGGGCGGGCGCGGAGGTGGGCCGCGTCTCCGCGGGCTCGACGCCCGCCTCGCGCAGAACGCCGGCGGCCCGCCCGTCGGTGACGACGGACTCGGCGAAGCCGTCCACGGGCGGGGGCGCGTCGGACGCCTCGACGGTCCGGTCCACGGCGGGGATCGCCCACGCCGCGTCGGAGGGGGCCACGGTCGGCGCGGTGTCGGAGTAGGCGGACAAGGCCAAGGCGCCCCCGGCCACGGCCAGCAGCCCGAGGCTGATGCGGGTCACGCGCCGCCGGGTCGCGGCGCGGCGCAGTTCCAGGGTCTTGTGCATCGGTCCCATTCCCTCGTCACGGAACGGGCACTCGCCTCGAAATATGGCCATTCTTTGAAGCGGCGTGATCGATTCGAGCGGTTTACCCTCGGGAAACCGAACGATCGGGGGACGGACCGCCCATCCGCCCCCCGGTCGGGGACGGCCTCAGTAGGAGCCGTGGCAGTGCTTGAACTTCTTGCCGGACCCGCAGGGGCACGGCTCGTTGCGCCCCGGATCGCCCCATGTCGAGGGATCGTCCTCGACGAAGCCCTCCGCCCCCTGCCCCGCCGCGGCGGGCTCGGTGACGGGCTGCGGCTGGGCCTTGGCCTGCGCCGCCTGCGCCGCGCGCTGCTGCGCGACGAGCCGCTCCAGCATCTCCTTGCGCTCCTCCTCCGTCAGGGGGCGGATCTGCGCGAGCTGCTTGGTCACGTCCGCCCGCAGGCCGTCGAGCATCCCCTCGAACAGCTGGAAGGACTCTGTCTTGTACTCGTTGAGCGGGTCGCGCTGCGCGTAGCCCCGGAAGCCCACGACCGAGCGCAGGTGCTCCAGCGTCAGCAGGTGCTCGCGCCACTTCTTGTCGATCGTCTGGAGCAGGATCTGCTTCTCGATCGAGCGCATCTGGTCCGCCCCGAACGCCTCCTCCTTCTCGGCCATGACCGCGTCGGACGCCTCGTAGAGCCGGGCCTTCACGGTGTCCTGATCGACGCCGTCCTCGTCGGCCCACGCGATCACCGGCGCGTCCACGCCCAGCGCCTCGATGGCCTGCGCGTAGAGCCCCTCGGCGTCCCACTGGTCCGAGTAGGTCCGCGGCGGCATGTGCGCGTCCACGAGGTCGTCTACCACCTGATGGCGCATGTCCTGCGCGATTTCGGCGATGTCGTCCGCCTCCATGATCTCGAGCCGCTGCTCGAACACCGTCTTGCGCTGGTCGTTCATCACGTCGTCGAACTTCAGCAGCTGCTTGCGGATGTCGAAGTTGCGCCCCTCGACCTTGGCCTGCGCCTTCTCCAGCGACTTGTTCACCCACGGGTGGATGATCGCCTCGCCCTCCTTCATGCCCAGCGTCTTGAGCACCTTCTCCAGACGCTCGGACCCGAAGATCCGCATCAGGTCGTCCTCCAGCGACAGGAAGAAGGACGACTTGCCCGGATCGCCCTGGCGCCCCGAGCGCCCGCGCAGCTGGTTGTCGATGCGGCGGCTCTCGTGGCGCTCGGTGGCCAGCACGAACAGCCCGCCCGCCTCCTTGACCGCGCGCTCGGCGTCCGCGTGCTCCGCCTCGATGCGCGCCCGGATCGCGTCGGGGTCGCCGTCGGGGTCGGCGGCGATGGCCTCCATCACCTTGAACTCGACGTTGCCGCCCAGCTTGATGTCGGTGCCCCGCCCCGCCATGTTCGTCGCGATCGTCACCGCGCCCAGCTTGCCCGCGTCGGCGACGATCTGCGCCTCCTGCTCGTGCTGGCGCGCGTTGAGCACGTTGTGCGGGATGCCCGCCTCCGTCAGCAGGCCCGACAGCATCTCGGACTTCTCGATCGACGTCGTGCCCACCAAGGTCGGCTGCCCCCGCTCGTGGGCCTCCTTGATCTCCGCGACGATGGCCTCGTACTTCTCGCGGGCGGTGCGGTAGACCGCGTCGTCGTTGTCCTCGCGCGCGACGGGCCGGTTGGTCGGCACCTCCACGACGCCGAGGCCGTAGATCGACGCGAACTCCTCGGCCTCCGTGGCCGCCGTCCCGGTCATCCCGCCCAGCTTCTCGTAGAGGCGGAAGTAGTTCTGGAACGTCACGCTCGCGTGGGTGACGTTCTCGGGCTGGATCTCCACGCCCTCCTTGGCCTCGATCGCCTGGTGCAAGCCGTCCGACAGGCGCCGCCCCGACATCATCCGCCCCGTGAACTCGTCGATCAGCACCACCTCGCCGTCGCGCACGATGTAGTGCTGGTCCTTCAGGAACAGCTTGTGCGCCCGCAGCCCCTGGTTGACGTGGTGCACGATGGTGGTCGACTCGGGGTCGTAGAGCGACTGGTCCTCCGGCAGGATGCCCGCCGCCACCAAGCGCTCCTCCAGCCACTCGTTGCCCGCGTCCGTGAAGGTCGCCTGGCGGGTCTTCTCGTCCAAGGTGAAGTGCTCGTCCTGCACCTCGGGGATGATGCGGTCCACGGTCACGTAGAGGTCCGAGCGGTCCTCGGCGGGGCCGGAGATGATGAGCGGCGTGCGCGCCTCGTCGATCAGGATCGAGTCCACCTCGTCCACGATGGCGAAGTGGTGCCCCCGCTGCGCCATGTCGCGGCGGCTCGAGCGCATGTTGTCGCGCAGGTAGTCGAAGCCCAGCTCGTTGTTGGTGGCGTAGGTGACGTCCGCCGCGTAGCCCGCGCGCTTCTCGTCGTCGGGCTGGTGGGGCACCACCACGCCGCAGGTCATGCCGAGCTGGGCGAACACCTTGCCCATCCACTCCGCGTCGCGCCGCACGAGGTAGTCGTTCACGGTCACCACGTGCACGCCCTTGCCGGTCAGCGCGTTGAGGTAGGCCGGGAACGTCGCCACGAGGGTCTTGCCCTCGCCGGTCTTCATCTCCGCGATGTTGCCTTGGTGCAGGAAGATGCCACCCAGCAGCTGCACGTCGAAGGCCCGCAGGCCCAGCGCCCGGCGCGCGCCCTCGCGGCAGTTGGCGAACGCCTCCGGCAGCAGGTCGTCGAGGCTCTCGCCCGCGCCCAAGCGGCGGCGGAACTCCTCCGTCTTGGCGATCAGCCCCTCGTCGGAGAGGGCCTGATACTCCGCCTCCAGCGCGTTGATCCGCTCGACGGTCTTGCGCTCCGCCTTCACCTTGCGGTCGTTCGGCGTCCCGAAGACCTTCTTCGCGACGGCACCCAGTCCCAGCATCTGTCTCTCCGGCGGCGGCCCTTGCCGGGTCGCGGGGTGCCCCATATCAGGGGCACGGACATCCGGGCGGGCGCATGAAATCCTTGCGTCCGGCCCGACCTATGACCGGCCCCCGAGGGTGTCAACGAACCCCCCGGAGGGCCGCCTCCACATGGCGCCGATGCGTGCCGGAAAGGACTCCATGACCCGCCTCCTGACGACCGCCGCCCTCCTCCTCGCGAGCGCCGCCCCGTCCATGGCCCAGGACGTCGACGCCGACACCGTCCTCGCCACGGTGAACGGCACCGACATCACGCTGGGCCACGTCATCGCGATGCGCAGCCGCCTGCCCGAGCAGTTCCAGCAGATCCCCGACGAGCAGCTCTACGACGGGGTCGTCCAGCAGCTGATCCAGCAGCAGGCGCTCGCGGACGCGCAGCTCGCCGAGGGGCGCCGGATCGACGCGCTCGGCATCGAGAACGAGCGCCGCGCCTACCTCGCCGGGCAGGCCATCGACGCCGCCGCCGGGGGCGAGCTGGACGACGCCGCGGTGCAGGCCGCCTACGAGGCGCGGATCGAGGGGTTCGAGCCCGCGACCGAGTACAACGCCTCCCACATCCTCGTGGAGACCGAGGAGGAGGCCGCCGAGCTGGTCGCGCTGCTGGAGGACGGGGCCGACTTCGCGGAGCTGGCGCAGGAGCGCTCGACCGGTCCGTCCGGCCCGAACGGCGGCGACCTCGGCTGGTTCCAGGCGGGCATGATGGTCCCGCCCTTCCAGGAGGCGGTCGAGGCGCTGGAGGTCGGGGGCGTCAGCGCGCCGGTCCAGACGCAGTTCGGCTGGCACGTCGTCAAGCTGGACGACACGCGCGAGACGACGCCGCCCCCCCTGGAGCAGCTCTACCCCGAGATCGCGCAGGAGGTGCAGCAGGCCCTCGTCGCCGACGCCATCGCCGCCGCGACCGAGGCCGCCGAGGTCGAGACCTTCGAGGTCGAGGTCGACCCCGCCGTCATCCGCCGGACGGACCTCCTCGAATGAGCGAGATCGACGACCTGCGCGCCCGCGTCGCCGAGCTGGAGGCGCGGCTCGCCGCGCCCAAGGGGCCGCTCGTGTCGCCCTTGGCCGTCGACCTGCCGGACCTGCCCGCCGTCGCGGGCGTCCGCTTCGCCACCGCGCGGGCGGGCGTGAAGTACGCGGGCCGCACCGACGTGATGCTCTGCGTCTGCGACCCCGGAACGGTGGTCGCGGGCACCCTCACCCGCTCGGCCACCGCGTCCGGCGCGGTCGAGGACTGCCGCGCCAAGCTGGGGCATGGCGGCCCGGACGGCTGGGCGATCGTCGTCAACTCCGGCAACGCCAACGCCTTCACGGGCCGCAACGGCGCCCGCTCCGTGCAGGCGGTGGTGCAGGCCGCGTCCAAGGCCACCGGCGTGCCCGGCGGCCACGTCCTGACCTCCTCGACCGGCGTGATCGGCGAGCCGATGGCCCACGAGCGCATCGTCGCGGTGCTCGACGACTGCGCCGCAGCCCTCTCGCCCGGCGGCATGGCGGACGCCGCCCGCGCGATCATGACGACCGACACCTACCCCAAGGGCGCGGTCCGCACCGTCGACATGGACGGCGCGACCGTCACCGTCGCGGGCATCGCCAAGGGCTCGGGCATGATCGCCCCCGACATGGCGACGATGCTGGCCTACGTGTTCACGGACGCCGCCGTCACGCGCGAGGCGCTGCAGGCGATGGTCTCCGCCTCCGTGGACGCGACCTTCAACGCCGTCTCCGTCGACACCGACACCTCCACCTCCGACACGCTGATCGTCGCGGCGACAGGCAAGGCCGGGAACGCGCCGGTGGAGGCGCCCGACGGCCCGCTGGCCGAGGCGCTCCACGCCGTGCTCCACGACCTCGCGCTGCAGATCGTCCGCGACGGCGAGGGCGCGACCAAGCTGATCGAGGCCCGCGTGACCGGCGCCCACGACGCGGCGGACGCGCGGCGGGTGGCCAAGGCCATCGTCGACAGCCCCCTCGTCAAGACCGCCGTCGCCGGCGAGGACGCCAACTGGGGCCGCGTCGTGATGGCCGTGGGCAAGTCCGGCGCCCGCGCCGACCGCGACCGCCTCTCGATCCGCTTCGGCGACCTGGAGGTGGCGCGCGACGGCGTCCGGGCGGAGGGCTACGACGAGGCGGCCGCCACCGCGCATGTCCGGGGCGAGCACGTCGTGATCGCCGTCGACCTCGGCCTCGGCGACGGCGCGGCCACCGCCTACGGCTGCGACCTCACCTACCGCTACGTCGAGATCAACGCCGACTACCGGTCGTGAAATGGGCGTACGTTCCGTGAAGACCGCCCCTCCCAGAGCGTACGTTCCGTGAAGGTCGTGCTCGTCTCCGCCGTCGCGCTGGTCGATCGGGACGGGCGCGTGCTGCTGGCGCAGCGTCCCCCCGGGAAGTCCATGGCCGGCCTGTGGGAGTTTCCCGGCGGCAAGGTCGAGCCCGGCGAGACCCCCGAGGCCGCCCTGATCCGCGAACTGGAGGAGGAGCTGGGCATCGGCACGTGGGAGAGCTGCCTCGCCCCCCTCACCTTCGCCTCCCACGCCTATGACGGCTTCCACCTCCTCATGCCCCTCTTCGCCTGCCGCAAGTGGGACGGGATCCCGCAGGCCCGCGAGGGCCAGACGCTCGAATGGGCCGACCCCAAGCGCCTGCGCGACTACCCCATGCCGCCCGCCGACATCCCGCTGATCCCGATCCTGCGCGACTGGCTCTGACCCGCGATCCTCCCGCCGCCCCTTCCCAAACCGCCTCTTTTCTGCCTCAATCCCCGTATCGTCGCCGCAAAGGGAGGCAGCGCCATGCTCAGGACCATCACCATCGGGACCCGGATCCTGATCCAAGGGGTGTTCGTCCGCGCCCTCGACGCGGGGCTCATGCAGGTGCGCGTCGGCGACCGCGTCTTCACGGGCCGCCCCGTCTGACCGCACGCCCGTGACGGTCCTGATCGCCGGGGCCGGCATCGGGGGCCTCGCCCTCGGCCTGACGCTGCACGAGATCGGCGTCCCCTTCCGCATCCACGAGCGCGTCCGCGCGCTGCGCCCGCTCGGCGTGGGCATCAACGTGCAGCCCGACGCGGTCCGCGAACTCTGGGCGATGGGCCTGCGGGACGCGCTGGAGGCGGCGAGCGTCCGCACCCGCGACTACGGCTTCCACACCCGCACCGGCCGCGAGATCTGGACCGAGCCGCGCGGCACGTGGGCGGGCTACGCCCACCCGCAATACTCCATCCACCGCGGGCGGCTGCAGATGATCCTGCACGACGCCCTGATCGACCGCGCGGGCCGGGACGTCCTCGCCACCGGCGCGCCCGCCACCGGCTTCGACCCCGACGGCACGCTCCACCTCGGCGACCGCACCGCGACGGGCGACCTCGTGATCGGCGCCGACGGCCTCCACTCCGCGATCCGCGCGCGGATGGCCCCCGGCGAGGGCGCGCCCGTCTGGTCCGGGCGCGTCCTGTGGCGCGGCACCACGCAGGCCCCGCCCTTCCGCACCGGGGCCTCCATGGTCATGGCGGGCAACGACGACATCCGCATCGTCGCCTACCCCATCACGCCCCCCGGCGCGGGCGGCGCCGCCACGATCAACTGGATCGCCGAGCGCACCCTCGGCCCGATGGGCGGCACCCGCGAGGCCGACTGGACCCGCGCCGTGGACCCCGAGGACGTCGCCCCGCACTTCGAGGACTGGCGGTTCGACTGGCTCGACGTGCCCGCGCTGATCCGGGGCGCGGCGGAGGTGCTGGAGTACCCGATGGTCGACCGGGCGCCGCTCGCCCGCTGGACCCGCGGTCGCGCCACCCTGCTCGGCGACGCCGCCCACCCGACCTACCCGGTGGGCTCCAACGGCTCGGCGCAGGCGATCCTCGACGCGCGCGTCCTCGGCCGCTGCATCCGCGACCACGGTCCCACCCCCGAGGCGCTGGAGGCCTACGAGGCCATCCGCCGCCCTCGCACGACGGCGATCCAGCGGGCCAACCGGGGGCGGGGTCCGGACGCGATCATGCAGATGGTGGAGGACCGGACAGGCGGCGACTTCGACCGGATGGACGAGCTGGTGCCCCTGCGGGAGCGCGCGGTCCACGCGGAGCGCTACAAGGCGCTGGCCGGCACATCCATCGCCGCGCTCAACGCCGAGCCGCCGATCCTCGGCTGACCCCCCTTTCTTGGCCGAAATATCCCGGGGGTCCGGGGGCGGCGCCCCCGGCGGGTCCGGTCCGCGCGGACCGGACTACTCCGCCGCCTGCGCCACCGCCCGGCGGGGGGCGACCCACCCCGCGAGGTTCTCCGCCGCGATCGCGGCCAGCGCGTCCATGTGCGCGTCGTCGTCGTTGAGGCAGGGGATGTAGGTGAAGCGCTCGCCGCCCGCCTCCTCGAACGCCTCGTGGATCTCCTCGTTGATCTCCTCGAGCGTCTCGATGCAGTCGGCGGAGAAGGCGGGCGCGATGACGGCGATGCTCTTCTTGCCGTCCTCCTCGGCCAGCCGCGCGACCTCCTCGACGGTATAGGGCTTCAGCCACTCCTCGGGGCCGAACTTCGACTGGAAGGTCGTGACGATCTCCGTGGCGTCCCAGCCCAGCCGCTCGCGCAGCAGGCGCGTCGTCTTCTGGCACTGGCAGTGGTAGGGGTCGCCCTCCAGCAGGTAGCGCTTCGGCACCCCGTGGTAGGAGCAGACCAGCACGTCCGGGCGGTGGTCGAGCGCGGCGTAGGCCCGCTCGACGGACCGGGCCAGCGCCTCGATGTAGCGCGCGTCCTCGTAGTAGGCGGGCACGGTACGGCAGGTCGGCTGCCACTTCATCTTCATCAGGGCGCGGAAGAACTGGTCGCAGGCCGTGGCCGAGGTCGCGCCCGCGTAGTGCGGGTAGAGCGGGAAGAACACGATGCGGTCGCAGCCGGCGGCCTTCATCTGCTCGACCTTCGACGCGGTCGACGGGTTGCCGTAGCGCATGCAGTAGTCGACCACGACGTCGTCGCCGAACATGGCCTGCATCCGCTCGGCCATCTTGGCGGTCTGGGCCTTGGTGATCGTGGCCAAGGGGCTCTCGCCCTTCTCCTCGTTCCAGATCGAGCGGTAGGCCGCGCCCGACGAGAAGGGGCGCTTGGACAGGATGATCCCCTGCAGGAGCGGCTGCCAGAGCCATGGCGAGTAGTCGATCACCCGGCGGTCCGACAGGAACTCGCCCAAGTAGCGGCGCATCGACCAGTAGTCGGTGTCGTCCGGCGTCCCGAGGTTGGCGAGCAGCAGGCCCACCCGGCCCATCCGCACCTTGGGGTGGTCCGCCTCGGCATGGGCGGGCACGGTGCCGCCGGCCATTCCGGTCATCGTCTTCATCGGTCCCCTCCCAGCTCGGGCACCCCGAGCGCGTCGGCCAGCCGCGCCTGCGCCGACCCCGGGCGCAGCGGCCGCTGCTGGCTTTCATGCGGCACCCAGCCCGTGAGGAACACGAGTTGGTATGTCGCGGCGATGCCGTCCCCCTCGGGGAAGGCCTCCTCGTAAATACGCCCCGCGCGCTTGAACAGATGACGCGGGGGCGTGCGGCGGTGGCGCGCGGCCAGCGCGTTGGTCTCGCCCATCGCGCGCAGGTCCCGCGCGAGGTGGGCGAGGTCGCGGTAGCGCACGGTGCGCGTGGTCGCGTCCGCCACCGGGAGCGCGAGCCCCGCGCGCTGCAGCAGCGCGCCGAGGTCGCGGATCTCGCCCATCGGGGCCACGCGGGGGCTGAGGCCGCCCATCGTCTCGGCCTCGGCCTGCCCCAGCGCGGCGCGCAGCTCGTGCAGCGTCTCGCCGCCGAAGGTCGCCACCAGCAGCAGCCCGTCGGGCCGCAGGGCGCGGCGGCACTGAATCAGCTGGCCCACCGGGTCGTCCGCCCAGTGCAGGCCCATCGCGTGGATCACGAGGTCGTGGGCGCCCGGCTCCAGCGCGAGCGTCTCGTCGTCGGGCACCACAGTGGCGCCCGGCACCACGTCCGCCCAACGCGCGGGGTGCGGCGTGACGACCGCGGGGGCCGTAAACGTCCTGTTAACGTCTCTCAGCCTCTCCTCGATCTCGTCGCGCGCTTCGTCGTGCAGGAAGAACGCGCCGTCGTCGCCGATGCGGGCGGCGCGGGCGCGGTGCGCCTGCAGGGCGCGTCGGTCGGAGAGGGTGTTGGCCATCGGGGGACGATCTAGGGTGACGGGCGCCGGAGTGAAAGCGCTGCGGGCCGTGGCGGACGCGGTCTGGCCGCGCACCTGCATGACCTGCGAGGCGCGCGTCGAGGAGGAAGGGCTCTGCCCCGCCTGCTGGCGCGACATGCCGTTCCTGCGCGCCGCGCGCTGCGACGGCTGCGGCCTGCCCCTGCCCGGCCCCGGCGACGAGCCGGATGGCGGGCCGATCCGCTGCGACGGCTGCCTGGCCGAGCCGCGCCCGTGGGCGGCGGGGCGCGCCGCGCTGGCCTATGCGGGACCGGCCCGCGCCCTCGTGCTGCGCCTCAAGCACGGCGACCGCCCCGACCTCGCCGTCGGCGCGGGCCTCTGGATGCACCGCGCCGCGCGGGGGGCGGTGGACGCCGACACCCTCGTCGTGCCCGTCCCCCTGCACCCGTGGCGCCTCTGGCGGCGCCGCTACAACCAAGCCGCCCTGCTCGCCCGCGAGCTCGCGCGCCACGCGGACGCGGCCTTCGCCCCGCAGGCCCTCCGCCGGGTCCGGCGCACCCCCACCCTCGACCGCCGCCCCCGCGCCGAGCGCATGGCGCTCCTCGACCGCGCCATCGCCGCCGACCCTGCGCAGGTCGCCGGGCAGGCCGTGGCGCTGGTGGACGACGTGATGACGACGGGCGCCACGCTGGCCGCCTGCACGGAGGCGCTGGCGGGGGCGGGGGCCGCGCGCGTGACGGTCCATGTGCTCGCGAGGGTCGAACGGGACGCGGGGATCGTTATATCGGAGGCGATGGAGGAGTCCCCCGATGAAGACCGCGACGATCTACACCCAGCCCCTCTGCGGGTTCTGCACCGCAGCGATCCGCCTCCTCCGCCAGAAGGGCGTGACGATCGACGAGCATGACGTCGGGCGCGACCCGTCGCTCCGCGCGGAGATGATCCAGAAGGCCGACGGCGCGCGCACCACGCCGCAGATCTGGATCGGCGACACCCATGTCGGCGGCTGCGACGACCTCTACGCCTTGGAGCGGTCGGGCAAGCTGGACGCGCTGATCGCCGCATGAGGGCGGCGCTCTGCCAGATGTCGTCCTCGGACGACCCGGCGGAGAACGCCGCCGCCCTCGCCGCGATGCTGGACGAGGCGGCGGAGGGCGGCGCGGGCTGGGCGCTGACGCCGGAGGTGACGAACTGCGTCTCCGGCTCCCGGACTCGGCAGCGCGCGGTGCTCGGGCCGCTCGATGCCGACCCCTGCCTCCTCGCCGCCCGCGCGGCCGCTTCGCGGCACGGGATGTGGGTGCTCCTGGGTTCCCTCGCGGTGACGACGGAGGACGCCGACGGGCGCTTCGCGAACCGCTCCGTGCTGATCGGCGCGGACGGGACGGTCGCGGCGACCTACGACAAGATCCACATGTTCGACGTGGAGATCGACGCCACGGAGACCTACCGCGAATCGTCGGGCTACCGCCCCGGCGACCGGGCCGTGGCGGTCGACGCGCCGTGGGGCCGGACCGGCCTGACGATCTGCTACGACCTCCGCTTCCCCGCGCTCCACCGGGCGCTTGCGCAGGCGGGCGCGCGAATCCTGACCGTGCCCGCCGCCTTCTCCCCGGTCACCGGCGCGGCGCACTGGGAGGTGCTGCTGCGCGCGCGCGCCATCGAGACGGGATGCTGGATCCTCGCGCCCGCGCAGACCGGCGCCCACCCCGCGACGCGGGGCCGGCCGCGACGCTCGCACGGCCATTCGCTCGCCGTCGCGCCGTGGGGCGAGGTCGTGCTGGACGCGGGCACCGGGGTGGGCGTCGCCTTCGTCGACCTCTACATGGACGCGGTTGACGCCGCGCGCCGCCGGGTGCCGTCGCTCGCCCACGACCGCCGGTGGGCGGGGCCGTGAGCGAGGAGGACGCCCTCGCCTCGGCGCTGTTCTCCGAGATGCTGGTGGCCGAGCACCTCGTCCGCGCCCGCGTGGCGCGGGTGCTGCCGAAGGGCATGGAGCTGAGCCATTTCGCGGTGCTCGACTACCTCGCGCAGTCGAAGGAGGAGCGCACGCCCGCCGACCTCGCCCGTGCGTTCCACCTGACGCGGGGGGCGATGACCAACACGCTCGCCAAGCTGGAATGGGCGGGCCACGTCCACATCCGGCCCGACTGGGACGACGCGCGGCGCAAGCGCGTGGCGATCTCCTCGTCGGGCCGCGCCGCGCGGGACTCCGCGCTGGCCGCCCTGCGCCCCGTGCTGACCGGGGCGGTGCGCGGGATCGGGGCCGACAAGGTCCGCGCCGCCCTGCCCGTCCTGCGCGAGGTCCGCGCGCGGTTCGGGGAGGTCCCGCCGAAGGACTAGGCGAGCCGCGCCACCGCGTCGGCCAGCACCTCCAGCCCGAGGCGCAGGTCCGCCGCGGCGGTGTCCTCCGCGAAGTCGTGGGAGATGCCCCCGATGGAGGGCGCGAAGAGCATGCCGACGGGCAGGACGCGGGCGACGTTGGTGGCGTCGTGCAGCGCGCCGGAGGGCATCCTGCGCCAGCGGTCCGGGGCATGGCGGGCGGCCGCGGCGGAGAGGGCGCCGACCAGCCCCGCGTCCATCGTGGTGGGCGGCAGGGCGGCCGTGCCGGAGACCTCGAGGGCGAGGTCGCCCCTCGCCTCGTCCAAGGCGGCGCGCACCGCCGCCTCCATCGCGTCGAGCCGCGCCGCCGCGGCGTCCCGCCACTGCACCGTGAAGCGCGCCCGCCCCGGCACGGCCGAGGCGGCGTTGGGATGCAGCGCGACGTGGCCCACCGTCCAGACGCTGTCCGGCGTGACGAGCGGCGCGAGGGCCGCGTCGATGGCGGCCTTGGCCCGCACCAGCCCGGAGAGCGCGTCGCGGCGCAGGCGCATGGGCGTGGTGCCCGCGTGGTTCTGGTCGCCCGTCAACGTGACGGTGACTTGGCGCAGGCCGACGATGGCGGTGACGACGCCCACCGCCTCGCGGGCCGCGTCGAGGACGGGCCCCTGCTCGATATGCGGCTCGAGGTAGTGGGTGAAGCGGTCGGCCGCGGGGGCCTCGCCGGTGGCGGGGAGCGCGCGGCGGGCCTCGGCGAACGGGGTGCCGTCGAGGTCCGTTAGGGCATCAGCCTCCGCCAGGCTCAGCGCGCCGGACCAGATCTCCGACCCGGTGGTCGCGCCGAAGCGGCCCTCCTCGTCCTGGAAGCTGACCACGGAGACGGGCAGCCCCGCCCGCGCGCATTCCAGCCCGCAGGCCACGCCCCACGCGCCGTCGAGCCAGCCGCCCTCGGGCTGGGTGTCGGTGTGCGAGCCGATCAGCACGGGGCCGCCGAGGCCCCAGACGTTGCCCGCGCCGTCGATGGTGGGCGCGAGGCCCGCGTCGGCCATGCGGTCCGCCAGCCACAGCCGCGCCTCGACGTCCGCGGCCTCGAAAGCGCGGCGCCGGACGCCCATGCGCCCGTCGCGGGTGAGGGCACCGATCGTGCGGAGGTCGTGGAGGTCGGCGAGGTGGCGGGCGGGGTCAACGGCCAAAGACATGCTCCCTGTGCCAAGCGAGCGCAGTATCGGAGGGACGGTCCCGCAGTCGGTCAGGCGCGCGCAGGACCATGTCGGGCACGAAGAGGCGGCGCGCGGTGTCTGCGTCGACCTTGTTATGGCTCACGAGAATTCGGTGGGTCGCGGGCTCCACGCCGATCAGGCCGCGGTCGAACATCCAGTGCAGTGTGCCGGACAGGGCGATCCCGTTGCGGACCACGTCCGCGCCGCCCTCGGCCACGGGGACGATATGCGCGGCCTGCACCTCGGCCCGCCCACCCCCGTTCCGCAGGCCCAGCCCCGATATGGCACAGCGCCTGCCGTAGGCTCGGCGGACCATGCGCCCGAAGGCCGCGTCGCGTGCGGAACGAGAGGAGAGGGCGGTGCGGCGATCGGCGCCCGGGAAGGGTGACTGACGGTCGCCGAACGCACGGAGCGGGCCTGTGCGGGGGTGGGCGTCCGCGTCGGGGACCTCCGCAAGCCCGGCGTCCACGATGGCCGCGAAGTCCGCTGGGGGGAGGCGACGGACGGCCAGCATGTTGTTCCCGGCGCGGGGGGCGAGCGTGCTCTCGTAGAGCGTGCCATCGGGGCGGGCGCGGGGAACGAGGGTCTCGAAGTCGAGCGTCTCTCCTGGGACGAGGTCCGCGTAGAAGTGGTCAGGCCGGACCGGGTCGGGGCGGATGGCGGCGATCTTGGCGACGTGGGTGTAGCCGAACGCGCCGCGCCGCCCTTCGTAGAACACCACCCAGTCGCCGATGCAGTCGGAGAGGGTGCCGAGATACTGCTTGGGGAAATGATAGTGCGCACCATGCGCGTCGTTGTAGATCGACGTCGGGTTCTGGATCAGGACAGCGTGCGGCATCGGCGCGAGAATGGCGCGTCGGTCGGTGGGGGCCAAGGGGGACGGCCATTGGTCCCGGCTGCTCTAGTCGATCTCGACCGTCCCGCCCTCCTCCGCCGCGCGGGAGCGGCAGGTGATCATCCAGTCCGCCCGCTCCGCTTCGGACAGCACGTGGTCGCGGTGGTCCACGTCGCCTGCGACCACCCGGCGGCGGCAGACGCCGCAGAGGCCGTCGGCGCACTTGACGTCGACGGACAGGCCCGCCGCGATCATCGCCTCGGCGGCGGTCTCGTCGGCGCCCACCTCGATCCGGCGCCCGCCCGCGATCAGGGTGAAGGGGCGGGACGGGCGCGCCTCCTCCTCGGGTGGCGCGAAGAGTTCGACGGACACGGGGATGCCGCGCGCGGCCCCCGCCGCCTGCGCCGCGCGCATCAGGGCGTCGGGGCCGCAGGCATAGGTCTGCGTCTTGGCGTGGGTGAGGGCGGCGAGGTCGGCGCGGGTGCCCTCGTCGCTGACATGGAGGGTGGCGGAGGCGGCCCACGGGGCGGCCGCGATCTCGGGCCACAGCGCGGCGCGGGCGCGGGTTGGAACGGCGTAGTGCAGCGCGAAGGGGAGCCCGGCGCGGTGCAGGGCCCACGCCATCGGGATCATCGGCGTCACCCCGATCCCGCCGCCGAGCAGCAGCGTGTGAGGCTGGGGATCGAGGGGGAAGTGGTTGGCGGGGGGCGCCGCGAACACGCGGCGGCCCACGGCGAAGATGCGGTGGAGCAGGGTGGAGCCGCCGCGGCCGGCGTCCTCGCGCAGCACGGCGATGCGGTAGGCGGCGCCGTCCTCGGGGTCGCCGGTCAGCGAGTAGGGGCGCAGGTATTCGGGCGCGACCATAAGGTCGACATGGGCGCCGGGATCCCATGCGGGGAGGTCGGCCCCGGTGGGGTCGCGCAGGGTCAGCAGCATCACGTCGCCGCGCCGCTCGGCCTCCGCCACCTCCAGGCGCAGGACGGGCGACGCGGAGGCGGGGGGCACCCGGTCGAGCACGGTCTCGTCGCCCGCGTCGCGGCGGCGCTTGTACTCCGCCACCGAGGGCATGGCGCGGTGGGCGGCGATGCCCGCCTCGCGGTCCATCGGGTAGGGATAGGGGGCCGGGGGCGGCGTGAGGGGCGCGGGATAGACGGCCATCGTCTGGTCCTCGGCGCGGACCTCCAGCCCCGGGGAGATGCCGCGCGCGTTGACCGGCTTGTCGGTGGGGGCGTAGCCGCCGTCGGGCTGCAGCTCGAGGTCCCACCACCACTTCTTGGACGGGTCGATGCCGCCCCGTCCCAGCGCGTCGTCGAGGCGCTGGAGGGCGGGCGCGAGCCGCGGCATCTTCATCGCCGCCCAGCGGAACGGCTTCTCGGCGAAGATGCCCTGCAGGTTCCACGGGCAGGTCTTCATGCACCGCCCGCACATCGCGCCGCCCTCGGTCGTGATGCGGTAGGTGGCGCATTTCTGGCTGTCGGACTTCCAGATCTCGTAGCCGTTGAACATCGTCTTCGGCCCCGCCGTGATGGCGCCGGACGGGCATTCGCGGGCGCACTTGTTGCAGCCATCGCAGAAGGTCTGGAGGCCGAAGTCGATGGGCCGGTCGTGGGCCAGCGGCAGGTCGGTGGTGACCACGCCGGACTTGAGCCGGGGGCCGAGGAAGGGGTTGAGGATGACCTCGCCGATGCGGCTGACCTCGCCCAGCCCGGCGAGCAGGAGGAGGGGCGGCTGCAGCACCTCGCCGTCGAGGACGGTGTGGGCCTTGGCGGAGTAGCCGAGGCGGCGGATGTGGCGGGCGAGGACGCTGCCCAGGAGCGAGAAGCGCAGGTAGGCGCGCATCGACTGCGCCACGCTGATCCAGTCGTCGCCCGAGGCGCCCTCCATCGTCTCCCAGCCTTGGTCGACGATCATGCTGATGGCGTGGGGATGGGGCGGGTCGATCGGGTCGCCCGCCGCGTCGTGGGAGTACCACGCCCAGTCGGGGCAGCGGCTGATCCCCACCGCGTCGAGGCCGAGGAAGTAGCTGGCCGCCTTGACGTTCTCCGCCGCCGCCTGCGGGTCGAGCGGCTGGGGCGGCCCCTCGGGGGCGCCGTCCTGCAGCAGCACCAGCGCGCCCAAGAGGCGGCGCTGGGCGGCGGAGGGGGCGGCCTTGCGGACGTAGTGCCCGGCGGTGGCCTTGCGCTGCACCTTGGGGCCGAGGTCGCCGAACTGGGCGCGGGCGAAGAGGTCGGCGCGCTTGGGCACGCGGGGGACGTTGGGCTCGTCGATGTAGGTGGTGGGCGCGTCGACGCGGCGGAGCGATTCGAAGGGGTGGGGGCCGAGGTGGTAGGGGCGGCGGGCGTAGGGGTCCTTGGACGCCGTCTCCATCCGGGCCTCGGCCAAGGGGAGCGTCGTGGTGACGGCGGCCAGCGTGACGCCATCGGTCGGCAGGCCCCCGCGGCGGGCCAGTCCGGGGAGGTCGACGTCGTGCGTCGTGGGGGTGTGGGCGGTGGCGTCCCAGCCCAGCACGCGGAGGTAAGACGCGAGGACGACTGCGATTTCCGAGGCGCGGATCGCGCCGCGGGCGGCGGTGGCGTCGGCGATCCAGTCGTGGCCCGGCTCATCCGTGCGGGGCGGGCGGGGGTCGCGGATGGCGAGGATCAGGGCGTGGCCGTGATGGGCGGAGACGGCCTCGGTCGCCGCAGATTCGCGCAGGTCGGCCATGATGAGGTCGATGCCCGCCGCGAGCGTCTTGGTCTGCCGATCGAGCAGGGCGGTGAGCGCGCCCATGTCGGGATTCCGCACGGGAGTCCCGTGGGTTCCGGCGGCGGGAACGGTGGCGGCGAGGTCGGCGTCGGAGAAGCGGGCGAAGGCGAGCAGGTGGCGCGCGCGCTCGGTCGGGTCGTCGGGGATGCGGGAGCGGACGGGGTTGGCGGGGCCGTGGCGGATCGCGTCCATCATGGCCTGCGCCTCGGTCGTGGCATGGGCGATGGAGTGGGGGTGCGGGGCCATGGGGCGGGTGTGGCACGGGCCGGGGCCGGGGGCGAGGGCGCCGAGCGCGGCGCGGGTCAAGGGGGACTACATCTTGTGGTTCGGGGTGCGTTCGGTGGGGGGGCGCCCCCCGTGCACCCCCCGTGCATACACCGTACATACGCACGTTCATACGCGGGGCGTTCATCTGTCGTTAACCATCGGTGGAAAGTTCTTGGGGGCGTGATGGGGTGGAACCCCATCCTACGTTAACCTTTCGGTGCGACGGTCGCTGGATGACGGCGTATCGGCGGCTGCGGGTTCCGGGCGGGACGTACTTCTTCACCCTCGCGCTGGAGCGGCGGGGGGCGTCCACGCTCGTGGATCACATCGACCTATTGCGGGCCGCGTGGGCGGCGACGGCGCGGGAGCGGCCGTTCGTGACGGAGGCGGTCGTGGTGCTGCCGGACCATCTGCACGCGGTGTGGCGGCTGCCGGAGGGGGATGTGGATTTCTCGACGCGGTGGGGGGCGATCAAGGCGCGGTTCACGCGGGGGGTGCGGGCGCGGGTGGAGGGGATGGGTGGCGACGAAGATGGGGTGGAACCCCATCCTACAGGTGCGCGTGGCGGAACCCGTAGGATGGGGTTTCACCCCATCATGGATATACCGAACCCCCGCGCGATCCCATTCCGTCCCACCACCCCGTCCAAACGGCGCAAGGGCGACGCGGGACTGTGGCAGCGGCGGTTCTGGGAGCATTGGTGCCGCGACGAGGCCGACGTGGCGCGGTGCGTCCGGTACTGCTGGGTCAACCCGGTGAAGCACGGGTTCGTCGCGCGCCCCGCCGATTGGCTGTGGTCGTCCATCCACCGCGACATCCGTGTGGGACGGGTCGATGCGGGGTGGTCGTAGGATGGGGTTTCACCCCATTATGGCGGGGCGTGGGTGGTGGGGAAGATGGGGTGGAACCCCATCCTACGCTTGCTTAACCTGCTTGTCGCGGATTGGGACACATCGATCTGATGTCATCGATATGTTCGTGTAACTCAGGAAAGACAGGATTCCACATCGGATCAAGGATGATCTCCACACCGTGACGTCGAGCTAGTTTTGCGGCAGGGACGAAATCATAGTCTCCTGCGATGAGGACCATCTTCGATACATGTCCCTGCCTAGCGATGTCAGTGATGTCCGAACCCAGCTTCACGTCTACTAGACGTTGCTTTGCATAGAAGACGAAGTCGTCGTCTGTGAGGTCCTCCCACTGCCTCTCCTTCTTTCGAAGGGCTTTCAACGCCTGCGGCCTAAGCTGCCAGTCACCGTTCTTGTCCAGCTGTCCTAAGCGAAGGGCGAAGGACGGAGTAGTTCTAAGCGCACTATGCCAATCAACTCGGAAGACTGTCTGTGTCTCTTTGCCGAAGTGCTTGGTTTTCCCAGAAATGGGGTATGTTCGGTTTTCGGTGAAAGGCGGACAGTCGTAGAAATAGACACGGAGTAGATCGTGGAAACGCTGCCCGCGCCCAAGGGGGTGATGAGGCGGGCGCTCATACATGTGGGCATGGCAGTACAACTCAAGCTGTCGAGCAACCACCGCCGCATCGGTTGGCTGACCGCCGGAGAGACTTGTAAATCGCTTTAGGAAGAACGAACCGTCGACGAAGACAACCGCTCTTGACATAATAAACCCCAGCCAGTGAAGGCTACGTGAGCCACACCATGCTGGGGTTTGCAATGTTGCTCGAGAGATGGGCCGTTGCAGTATCGCAAGCAAGCATCTGCTGCAGCAAGAATTCTACACCCCCTGTCTCACGACAGGGGGTGTAGAGCCAGATTGGTTGACTTGTCAAGTCCTCAGGGCCCTTGTTTCTATAGAAGCAGAGGAAATAGTGTGGTACCCTCTTGCTGCACAAAATTACCTTGCAGCAAGGCTGGACCGTGCTTCTGAAAGAGATCGAAGAAGAGCTTAAGCGCGTAGAAGAGCGTCTCAGAGAGTTGTCTGCGGAGCGGGCCGCCTTGATGCGGCTGCGGTCGCGGGCTCAACTCTACCCAACAGTCAGCATCCGAACACGGCGGCGGTCCTCTCTGGATCGGGCAATCTCGGAAGACCAGATCCTCGCAGTTCTCACGACAGCCGGACGACCACTTAGGTCGTCCGAGATCTATAAACGTCTGAGATCAACCTCGCTCGCCATCAAGGAACCGACGTTTCGATCGCACCTTACGAGAATGCATAGGAAGGGAATCGTCAGTTCTGATGGGAATAGACCTGCTCTGTGGACAGTAAACCCTACCTCGTAAACTTCTTATACTTCACCCGAGTCGGCTCCAGCGCGTCCGCCCCCAGCCTGCGCTTCTTGTCCTCCTCGTAGGCCTCGAAGTTGCCCTCGAACCACTCGACATGCGCCTCGCCCTCGAAGGCGAGGATGTGGGTGCAGAGGCGGTCGAGGAAGAAGCGGTCGTGGGAGATGACCACGACGCAGCCGGCGAAGTCGGAGATGGCGTCCTCTAGCGCGCGCAGCGTCTCGACGTCGAGGTCGTTGGTGGGCTCGTCGAGGAGGAGGACGTTGCCGCCCTCCTTGAGGAGCTTGGCCATGTGGACGCGGTTGCGCTCGCCGCCCGAGAGGAGGCCCACGGACTTCTGCTGGTCGCCGCCCTTGAAGTTGAAGGAGCCGCAATAGGCGCGGGAGTTCACCTCGGCGTCGCCCAGCTTGATGAGTTCGGCGCCGCCCGAGATCTCCTCCCAGACGGTCTTCTTGGGGTCGAGCGCGTCGCGGGACTGGTCGACGTAGGAGAGCTTCACGGTGTCGCCGTACTCGACGGTGCCCCCGTCGGGCTGCTCCTGCCCGGTGAGCATGCGGAAGAGCGTGGACTTGCCCGCGCCGTTGGGGCCGATCACGCCGACGATGCCGCCGGGCGGCAGCGAGAAGGACAGGTCCTCGATCAGGAGCTTGTCGCCATAGGCCTTCTGCAGGCCCTCGACCTCGATCACCTTGTTGCCGAGGCGGGGGCCGTTGGGGATGACGATCTGGGCGCGGCCCACCTTCTCGGTCTCGGACTGGGCGGCCATCTTCTCGTAGGCGTTGAGGCGGGCCTTGCCCTTGGCCTGCCGGGCCTTGGCGCCGGAGCGGATCCACTCCAGCTCGCGCGCGAGCGTCTTCTGGCGGGACTTGTCCTCCTTGGCCTCGCGGGCGAGGCGCTCGGCCTTCTGCTCGAGCCACGCGGAGTAGTTGCCCTCGTAGGGGATGCCGCGGCCGCGGTCCAACTCGAGGATCCAGCCGGTGATGTCGTCGAGGAAGTAGCGGTCGTGGGTGACGATCAGGATGGTGCCCTTGTAGTCGATCAGGTGGCGCTGGAGCCACGCGATCGTCTCGGCGTCGAGGTGGTTGGTCGGCTCGTCCAGCAGCAGCATGTCGGGCGCCTCGAGCAGCAGCTTGCAGAGCGCGACGCGGCGCCGCTCGCCGCCCGAGAGGTTGTCGGGCATGGCGTCGTCGGGCGGGCAGCGCAGCGCCTCCATCGCGATGTCGACGCGGGAGTCGAGGTCCCACAGCCCCTCGCTGTCGATCTCGTCCTGGAGCCGGGCCATCTCCTCGGCGGTCTCGTCGGAGTAGTTCATGGCCAGTTCGTTGAAGCGGTCGAGCTTGGCCTGCTTGGCGGCGACGCCCATCATCACGTTGGCGCGGACGTTCACCTGCTCGTCGAGGTCGGGCTCCTGCGGCAGGTAGCCGACGGTGGCGCCCTCGGCCGCCCACGCCTCGCCGGTGAAGTCGGGGTCCTGGCCCGCCATGATCCGCATGAGGGAGGACTTGCCGGTGCCGTTGACGCCGACGACGCCGATCTTCACGCCCGGTAGGAAGGACAGGCGGATGTTCTCGAACACCTTCTTGCCGCCGGGATACTGCTTGGACACGCCGTCCATGTGGTAGACGTACTGATAGCTGGCCATGATCTGCGTCCTCCGTTGGGGGCGGCGTAACGGGGGCGCGGGACGGGGGCAACGGGGCGCGGCGGCGCGGGGCCGCCGCGCGGGGGATCACGTGGCGGGGAGCGCCGCGATCTCCGTCTTCAGCTCGGCGCGCTGCCGCTCCGCCGTGGTCTTGGCGTCGGCATCGCCGTCCCACGCGTCGAGCGCGGCGTCGTAGACGCCGAGCAGCATCTCCTCGCCTTGGCGCACGAAGGACAGCGCGTCGCGGTCGAGGCCGCCCGCCCAGTCGCGCAGCGTGGTGGCGATCTTGTTGACCGTGCCGCGGACCGAGCCGTCGTCGGTGTCCTCGCCCAAGGCGGCGAGCTTGGCCGCGACCTCGGCGGCGTGGCGCTCGTGCATGGCCTTGAGCTTGGTGGCCACGGGCATGATCTCGGGGGCGCCCTTCTGGAGGAGCGTCTCGAAGCCCGACAGCACGTCGCGGATGCCGGAGTTGATCTGGTGGAGGGCGTCTTGGGCCATGTCGGAATCTCCTGTTCTGGGGTGCGGGGGCGCAACGCCGCCCGCATCCCCCGGTTCCGCAAGGGTTTTCCCTCAGACGTAGCGGTTGACGATGGCCTCCAGCCGCTCCTGCCGCCCCGAGCGGGGCCGCGGCTCGATCCCCTCGGCCTCGACGCGGGCGGCGGCCTGCTCCAGCGTGCCGGACAGCATCGCGGCGGCGGCGTCCTCGTCCCAGCCCGCGTAGCGCTCAGCCCGCAGATCCTCCAGGACGCCGTCCTCCAGCATCGCGTGGGCGGCCCGCAGGCCGCGGGCGCAGACGTCCATCGCGCCCACATGGGCCGCCACGAGGTCGATGGGATCGAGCGACTGGCGCCGCAGCTTGGCGTCGAAGTTGGTGCCGCCGGTGGTGAAGCCGCCCGCGCGGAGCACCTCGTAGTAGGCGAGCGCCACCTCGGGGACGGAGTTGGGGAACTGGTCCGTGTCCCAGCCCGACTGGTAGTCGTTCCGGTTCATGTCGATGGAGCCGAAGATGCCGAGGGCGGAGGCCAGCGCCAGCTCGTGCTCGAAGCTGTGGCCCGCGAGGATGGCGTGGCCCTGCTCGACGTTGACCTTCACCTCCGCCTCCAGCCCGAAGTCCTTGAGGAAGCCGTAGACCGTGGCGACGTCGTAGTCGTACTGGTGCTTGGTCGGCTCCTGCGGCTTGGGCTCGATCAGGATGGTGCCGTCGAAGCCCACCTTCCGGGCGTAGTCGACCACCATCGACAGGAACCGGCCCGCCTGCTCGCGCTCGCGCTTGAGGTCGGTGTTGAGCAGCGTCTCGTAGCCCTCGCGCCCGCCCCAAAGGACGTAGTTCTCGCCGCCCAGGCGGTGCGTGCCGTCGATGCAGGCCTTCACCGTCGCGGCGGCGTAGGCGAACACGTCCGGGTCGGGGTTGGTGGCCGCCCCCGCCATGAAGCGCCGGTGCGAGAAGAGGTTGGCCGTGCCCCAGAGGCACTTGGTCCCGGTCTCCTCCATCCTGCCGCCGATGTGGTCTATCATGGCTTCGAGGTTGGCGCGGGACTGCGCGAAGTCGTCGCCCTCGGGGCGGATGTCGGCGTCGTGCCAGCAGAAGTAGGGCTGGCCGAGGATGGCGAAGAGGTCGAAGGCCGCGTCCGCCTTGGCCCGCGCGTGGTCCATGGTGTCGCCGAACCACGGGCGCTCGAAGGTCTGGCCGCCGAACGGGTCGCCGCCGGGCCATGCGAAGCCGTGCCACCACGCCACCGCGAAGCGCAGGTGCTCGGCCATGGTCCGCCCGCCCAGCACCTCGTCCGCATCGTAATGGCGGAAGGTCGTGATCCCGTCCCCGTCCGGGTCGAAGCGGATCGGCGCGATGCCCTCGAAATAGCCCATGCTCGTCCTCCCTCATGGCCCCGGCGCGCGGGTGCCCCCTGCAAGGCATGGGGGAGGCGGGCGCGTCAATCGCCGGGGCCGCGCGCGGCCATTGACGCGCCCGCCCCGCCCGGCATGGTGAGGGCCGGGAGGACGCCATGACAGACCTGCACACGATCCCCGACTTCCTCGACCGCAACGCGGCCGAGTTCGGCACGGCGGCGGCCTACCGCGAGAAGGAGTTCGGCATCTGGCAGGAGTGGACGTGGGCCGACACCCGCGCCGAGGTCCACGCCATGGCGCGCGGCCTGATCCGCGACGGGCTGGCCGTGGGCGACCACGTCGCCGTCCTCGGGCGCAACCGCCCGCAGCTCTACATGGCGATGGTCGCCGCCCAGTGCGCGGGCGGCATCCCCGTGCCGCTCTACCAGGACGCCGTGGGCGAGGAGATCGCCTACGCCCTCGAGCATTGCGGCGCCCGCTTCGTCGTGGCCGGCGACCAGGAGCAGGTGGACAAGGTGCTCGAGGTGGCCGACCGCATCTCCGCGCTGCACCGGACCTACGTGCTCGACGAGCGGGGCCTGCGCTCCTACGACCGGACGAACCTCGTCTCGCTGGCCGACCTGCGCGCGTCGGGCGAGGGCGCGGACGGGGCCGAGATGGAGCGCCGCCTTGGCCAGCAGGGCCCCGACACGACCTGCGTGATGCTCTACACCTCGGGCACGACGGGCAAGCCCAAGGGCGTGGTCCTGTCCCACCGCAACATCGTCGCCACCTCCAAGGCGTCGTCCGAGTTCGACGGCCTGCGCCAATCCGACGAGGTGCTGGCCTACCTGCCGATGGCGTGGGTGGGCGACTTCATCTTCTCGATCGGGCAGGCGATGGTGACGGGGTTCACCGTGAACTGCCCCGAGAGCGCGGACACGGTTATGCACGACCTGCGCGAGATCGGCCCGACCTACTACTTCGCGCCGCCGCGCGTGTTCGAGACGCAGCTCACCAACGTGATGATTCGCATGGAGGACGCCTCCCCGCTCAAGAAGCGGATGTTCGACCGGGCCATGGCCTTGGCCAAGCGGGTCGGCCCCCTCCTGCTCGACGGCAAGCCGGTCTCCGCCTCCGACCGCCTCCGCTACCGCATCGCCGAGGCGACGGTGCTCGGCCCGCTCAAGAACACCCTCGGCCTGTCCCGCGTCCGCGTGGGCTACACCGCCGGCGAGGCGATCGGGCCGGAGCTGTTCGACTTCTACCGGGCGCTCGGCATCAACCTGAAGCAGCTCTACGGCCAGACCGAGGCGTCGGTCTTCATCACCCAGCAGAAGGACGACGAGGTCCGCTCCGACACCGTGGGCACGCCGACGCCGGGGGTGGAGCTGCGGATCGACGACAGCGGGGAGGTGTTCTACCGCTCGCCGGGCTCCTTCGTGGAGTACTACCAGAACCCCGAGAGCACGGCGTCGACCAAGGACCCGGAGGGCTGGGTCGCCACCGGCGACGCGGGCTTCATCGAGCCGGACACGGGCCACCTGCGGATCATCGATCGGGCGAAGGACGTCGGGAAATTGGCGAGCGGCGCGTTGTTCGCGCCCAAGTACGTGGAGAACAAGCTCAAGTTCTATCCCGAGATCTACGAGGCCGTCGTCTTCGGCGCGGGGAAGGACCGCTGCGTCGCCTTCCTCAACATCGACCTCACGGCCGTGGGCAACTGGGCCGAGCGCAACAACATCGCCTACTCGTCGTATCAGGAACTGGCCGGCCACCCGCAGGTGCTCGACACGCTCCAGGCCCATGTCGAGGCGGTGAACCGGAGCGTGGCCGAGGACGAGATGCTGTCCGGCTGCCAAGTCCACCGCTTCCTCGTGCTCCACAAGCAGCTCGACGCCGACGACGAGGAGATGACGCGCACCCAGAAGGTGAAGCGCCGGACGATCGAGGCGAAGTACGCTGACCTGATCGAGGCGCTCTACGACGGGTCCGAGCGGGTGAGCACGGAGACGGAGGTGACCTACGAGGACGGGCGCAAGGGCGTCATCCGGGCGACGCTGGAGCTGCGGGACGCGAAGGTGGTGCCGGTGGCGGCGAAGAGCCCGAAGGTGGAGGTGGCGGCGGAGTGAAAAGGAAGGACCAAGCTATATGGCGATGACTACCTGCGCCGAGTGTGGGCACGACGTAAGTACGAAGGCGACCAAGTGTCCCTCATGCGGTGCACGCCTTCGGAAGCCACGGCGCGGCTTCTTCGGCTCGCTCTTCAAATGGGCATTTATCCTCTTCAATGTGCTGATGGCTGTCTGGATAATTTCCTACTGGAGCGATCTGTCCGAGATGTCCGGCGATCTCTCCTCGGAAGCGGAACGTGCTGGTGCCGCAGTCGGCGGTACCATCGGTTCAGGCGTCTTGCTTATTCTCTGGGTAATTGGTGACATCATTCTCGGACTACTGGTTCTGTTCACCCGGCCCAGGGATTAGCCGCTGTAGCAAGCGTAGGATGGGTGCAATCCACCAAATTGAGTTCCATTGGCGCACCTTGGCTGGTTTCACCCACCCTTCGTCCGTACCGTTCAAGATCGGCGCCGCGGCCCCCACGCCCCCGCCTTGCGCGGGGGCCTCTCCCTCCTCCGGGCGCACTGCTGCGACGCGACGCGCGCGACCCGGCCCGAGCCCCCCGCGCAGGGCGGGGGCGCCTCCTCCTGTTTGACAAACCTTGCCATCCCAACCACCTTCTCCACCGAAGGAGACCCCCGATGGCGACCATGAACATCTCCCTCCCCGACAGCCTCAAGGCCTTCGTCGAGGAGCAGGCCGCCAGCGGCCACTACGCCGGGACCAGCGACTACGTCCGCGACCTGATCCGGCAGGACGCCGAGCGGCGGCGGGCGCTGGACGAACTTCGGTCCGAGATTCAGAAGGGTCTCGACAGCGGGGTGGCTGAAGACTTCGACATGGAGACCTTCCTCGCCGAGCGGCGGGCCGAACGCGCGAGACGGCGTGCCTGACGACTAGCGGCTGTCGAACGAGGCGGTGGCGGATTTGGCGGACATCCTTGATTTCGGCGTCGAACGCTGGGGCGAGGATCGCGCGGAACGATATCAGTGGGACCTTGCTGGCACGTTCGACACCCTCGCGGGCAATCCTCGGATCGCGCGGACGCGACCGGACCTGCCGGGGAACGTGAGGGTTCATCCGAGCGGGTCGCACGTCGTCGCATATACCGAGGACGCGGGCGGTATCCTGATCGTCCGCGTCCTCCACGGGCGCAGCGACTGGCGCCGCCTCCTCGCCTGACCCCTTCCCCCCGCCGCCCCACCCGCTAAGGTCGCCCAACGCATCCGCACCTTGGGAGGGGGGCCGCATGCTCGACGCCGACACCACGACCACAGCCGACGGGCGCACCATCGGGGGCACCGTCCTCGACCTGCGCAACATCACGCTGCGCTTCGGGGGCGTCGAGGCGATCAAGGACATCTCCTTCGACATCCGCGAGGGCGAGATCCGCGCGATCATCGGGCCGAACGGCGCGGGCAAGTCGTCGATGCTGAACGTCATCTCGGGCTTCTACGTGCCGCAGGAGGGCGAGGTCTGGTTCCGCGGCAAGCCCCGCCCGCCGATGAAGCCCTACCAAGTCGCGCGCCAGGGCATCGCGCGCACCTTCCAGAACATCGCGCTGTTCGAGGGGATGACCGTCCTCGACAACGTCATGACCGGGCGGCTGGGGCACATGCGGTCGGGCCTGCTGACCCAAGCGCTCTGGTGGGGCGGGGCCGCCCGCGAGGAGGCGGAGAACCGCGCCGCCGCAGAGCGAATCATCGACTTCCTCGAGATCCAGTCGATCCGGAAGACCCCCGTGGGCCGCCTGCCCTACGGCCTCAAGAAGCGGGTCGAGCTGGCCCGCGCCCTGGCAGCCGAGCCGTCGCTCCTCCTGCTCGACGAGCCGATGGCCGGCATGAACGTCGAGGAGAAGGAGGACATGTCCCGCTTCATCCTGTCGGTGAACGACGAGCTGGGCACGACGATCGCATTGATCGAGCACGACATGGGCGTGGTGATGGACCTGTCCGACCGGGTGGTCGTGATGGACTACGGCAAGAAGATCGGCGACGGAACGCCCGACGAGGTGCGCGCCAACCAAGCGGTGATCGATGCCTATCTCGGCGTGGCGCACGACTGAGCGGCGCACGCGACTCGCGGGCCTCGGCGCCGGCGCCCCTCTCGGCTCGGTCGTCGTCGCGGGATGGGTCGCCGTCCCCAGCAGCGGAACGGAGGAGATCGGCGGCATGCCCTCGCTCGATCCGTTCCGCGCCGTGTCGCGCCCGGTCGATGCATCCGGGCGGAGGCCCGTTCCCGCCGTGACCCTGTTCCGCAAGATTGTCGGCCCCGTGGGCGACCCGTCCCGAGGGGCGACCTATCTGACGCTCACGACCGCCACTCTGGACGGGGCCTGAGACGCGGCCCGTCCCGAAATCCGCCGGCTAGGCGCGGAACATCGCGAGTCCCCGCCCCGTTGCACTCTCCGAACCAACACGGAGACCTCGCATGTCCGACCACGAGACGTGGCTCAAGAAGACCCTCGCCGACATCCTCGGGGCCGACGAAGGCCTGCCCGACTTCACGATCCAGCGCCTGAAGGGCTTCCGCCCCGACGACATCGACGAGCTGCGGATCAACGAGAAGCAGGCGGTGTTCGACGCGTTCAAGCGGGTCGCGCACCAGTCCCGCAACGCCCGCGGCGCGACCGCCACCGAGGAGGGCACCGCCACGCCCCCGTGGGTCGACGGCGACATCGACTGGGGCCTGCGCGCCGCCAAGTCCGCCTTGGAGGGCATCCCGGCAGGCAAGCGCAGCGAGAAGGCCAACGAACTGCTCGCGGCCTGCACCTGCCCCGCCGCGACGGGCCCGAACCCCGGCATCGACGGCGGCACGGCGGCCTTCCGCGACCCGATGCCCGCCTTGGAGCGCGAGCCGGGCTCGCCGGAGAAGCCGCTCCCCTACTGACGCGCCGTCGTGGCGGGCCGCATGACGGCCCGCCCCGCTTGCGGATCGCCCCCCACGTGCCATGATGCCCCCGGGAGGATGCCGGGGGCGTCCGCGTCACGTCTTGGGAGGGGCGTCCGATGCCCGATCAACTGCTCTTCGCGGCCGAGGTGATGCTCAACGGCCTGATGGCCGGGGTGATGTATAGCCTCGTGGCGCTCGGCTTCGTGCTGATCTTCAAGGCGTCCGGCATCTTCAACTACGCCCAAGGGGTCATGGCCCTCTTCGCGGCGATGACCTTGGTGGGCATCCAGAACGGGCAGGTGCCCTTCGCCCACCTCATCAACGCGACCTTCGGCACGTCCATCCACCACTTCGGCTGGGAGGTGCCCGCCCTCTTGGCGATCCTGCTGACGGTGCTGGTGATGGCCGCGTTCGCGTGGGCCGTGAACAGGTGGGTGTTCTCCAAGCTCGTGAACCAAGAGCCGATCATCCTGTTCATGGCGACGATCGGGCTGGCCTTCTTCCTCGAGGGGGTGGCGGACCTGATGTGGGGGTCGGAGATCAAGACGCTGGACGTCGGGCTCCCGCAGGGGATCAACGACTGGATCGACGGCGTCACCTTCGAGGCGACGGGCTACGGCTTCTTCATCGACAACCTCGACATCGTGGCCACCGTGATCGCGGCGCTGCTCGTCCTCGGGCTGGTGCTGTTCTCGCAATACACCAAGCAGGGCCGCGCGCTCCGCGCCGTGGCCGACGACCACCAGGCGGCGTTGTCGGTGGGCATCTCGCTCAACTTCATCTGGGTGCTGGTCTGGTCCATCGCGGGCTTCGTGGCGCTGGTCGCGGGGATCATGTGGGGCACCAAGTCGGGGGTGCAGTTCTCGCTGTCGCTCATCGCGCTCAAGGCCCTGCCGGTGCTCATGCTGGGCGGCTTCACCTCGATCCCCGGCGCCATCGTCGGCGGGCTGATCATCGGCGTGGGCGAGAAGCTTTTCGAGTTCCTGATCGGCGCCCCCTATCTCGGCGGCGCCACCGAGAACTGGTTCGCCTACGTGCTGGCGCTGATCGTGCTGGTATTCCGCCCGCAGGGGCTGTTCGGCGAGCGGATCATCGAGAGGGTGTAGCCGTGCCCCGTAATCGCCATAACCCCGTCGGCAGGGCGCCCAGCGCCGTGCGTAGGACGCCCGAGCATCGGGCGCCCGCCCGCCGGGAGGTCCGACATGGGGAAGATATTCGGCACGGTGTTCGCCCTCGACGCCGGGGCGATCATCCTCCTCCTTCTCCACGACCTGACCAACGGGGACCGGCTCATGCTCGTTCGCGACTGGCTCGGCCCCGAGGCGACGCTCGTGGTGGTCGGGTTCTACCTTGCGGCGGCGTTCGGGTCCGCGTTCCTCTCGTGGCTCTCCTTCGCGATCGACGCGCTGCTCGTCCGGTCCCGCGCCCCGACATCTCCTGTCCCGGCACGACGGAGGCCCGAGCCGCCGCTGCGGAACGTCCGCCTCGACGAGGTGACGGGTTCGCGCGGCCTCGTTCGGGCCAGCGCGTCAACCCCGAGCGGGTGACCGTCGGCCCGCCGTCGGGGACGCGCCGACGGAGGCCGTTGCCGTGACGCACCGCTCCCGCCTCGGCGTGGTCGTCATCGACTGCGAGACGGACGACCTGTCCGCGCCGCTGGCCTTCTGGTCCGCCGCGCTCGGGCTGGAGGGCCGGATCGACGCGCGGGGCAAGTACGCGACCTTCGCCGACGCCGAGGGCTATCCGAGGCTGCTGCTGCAGGCCGTGGACCACGCGCCCCGCGTCCATCTCGACGTCGAGACCGACGACCAAGAGGCCGAGCGCGCCCGGCTGGAGCGGCTGGGCGCCACCGTCGTGGACCGCTGCGACCACGGCTGGATCGTCATGGAGGCCCCGACGGGCCACCGCTTCTGCCTCGTGAACCCGCAGACGAACGACTTCCCGGGGCACGCCCCGGTCTGGGAGGACTGACCTTGCTCTACCGTGAAGCCGGCGACTTCAAGACGTCCTACGCCAAGGACGACCAGACCTTCCCGCTGGCCTTCGACCGGCGCGCCTACTGGGCGCTGCTGCTCGTCGCGGCGGTGGCGCTGCCGTTCCTCGTGACGGACTACTGGGCCAACGCCTTCCTCGTGCCGTTCCTGATCTACGCCATCGCGGCGCTCGGGCTGAACATCCTGACGGGCTATTGCGGGCAGGTCAGCCTCGGGACGGGCGGGTTCATGGCCGTCGGTGCCTACGCCTCCTACAAGCTGATGACGGCCTTCCCGTGGATGGACATGATCTCCGTCACGCTGCTGTCGGGGCTGGTCACGGCCGCCGTCTGCGTGCTGTTCGGCCTGCCGTCCCTGCGGATCAAGGGCTTCTACCTCGCGGTGGCCACGCTCGCCGCGCAGTTCTTCCTCGTCTGGCTCTTCAACCGGGTGGGGTGGTTCTACAACTACTCCGCCTCGGGCCAGATCAACGCGCCGGTGCGCGAGCTGTTCGGCATCCCCGTCACCGGGCCCTCGGTGGCGGCGTCGACGCAGTACCTGTTCTGCCTCGGTTTCGTGGTGGTGCTGGCGTGGGTCGCGCGCAACCTGACGCGCGGCGCGCTGGGGCGGCAGTGGATGGCCATCCGCGACATGGACATCGCCGCCGAGATCATCGGGGTGAACCCGCTGCGCTCCAAGCTGACGGCCTTCGCGGTGTCGGGCTTCTTCGTCGGCGTGTCGGGCGGGCTGTTCTTCACCATCTACCTCGGCGCGGTCGAGGTGGGCGAGGTGTTCGGCATCCAGAAGTCCTTCCTCGTGCTCTTCATGGTGATCATCGGGGGCTTGGGCAGCATCCTCGGCTCCTTCCTCGGCGCGGCCTTCCTCGTGCTGCTGCCGGTGGTGCTCAAGCTGGTGGGCGTCGACCTGCTGGGCTGGCCCACCGACATCGTGGCGCACCTGAACCTCGTGATCGTGGGCGCGCTGATCGTCATGTTCCTGATCGTCGAGCCGCACGGGCTGGCCCAGCTCTGGCGCCTGACCAAGGAGAAGCTGCGCCTCTGGCCGTTCCCGCACTAGAGGGTCGATGACGCGACCCCCAGCCTCTCCCCGGGAGCGCTTCCTCTACGAAGCCTGCACCGTCTACGGGTTCTGCCTTCCGCCCGGGGACCAAGCGAAGGTTCTGGCGGCGGACGCGGCGGATCCGGCCACTCTCGTGGATATGGTCATCCTTCTGGAGGGGCTTGAGCCGTCGGTCTGCCGGTGGCGTGACGACCTGCTGGAAGCTGCTAGGCGGTGCGGCCTCGACTAGGACAAGGCGCGCCGGACGAACGGTGCGCCCGGCGCGATACGACCGCGCAGCGGTCCGCGCATCGCCGGGCCGCCCCCCGGCCCGGCGATACTGGGCCGACGGCGCACCGCCGGGGCGTCGTGCGGGGGTGAGGGATAAAGCGCCCCGCCTCGCCGTACCATCGCCGCGCCACGGCCCGCCGACGCGCTGGGTCGCGACCCCCTTCCCATCCTCTCCCGACTCGCTAACCTCGCCGCCATCCGGGGCACGGGGAGGTGCCCCCCACAGGGAGAGACAACCATGAAACTCGGCACCCTCGCCGTCGCGGCCATCTGCGCCGCCGCCCCCGCCGCCGCGGACCTCGTGTTCCCGTCGCTGTCGTACCGCACCGGCCCCTACGCCGCCGGCGGCATCCCCTTCGCGGACGGCTACGCGGACTACTTCACGCTCCTCAACGAGCGCGACGGCGGCATCGGCGGGGTCGAGACCCGCGTGCTGGAGTGCGAGACGGGCTACAACACCGAGAAGGGCGTCGAGTGCTACGAGTCGACCAAGGGTGAGGGCTCCCTCGTCTACCAGCCGCTCTCGACCGGCATCACCTATCAGCTGATCCCCAAGACCGCCGCCGACGGCATCCCGCTCCACACGATGGGCTACGGCCGGACCTCCGCCGCCAACGGCGCGGTGTTCAACAACGTGTTCAACTACCCCGGCACCTACTGGGACTCGGCCTCCGTGATCGTGAACCACATCATGGACCAGGAGGGCGGCGACCTTTCGGGCAAGAAGATCGCGCTGGTCTACCACAACTCCGCCTACGGCAAGGAGCCGATCCGCACCCTCGAGGACCTGTCGGCGAAGCACGGCTTCGAGCTGACGCTGCTGCCGATCGACCATCCGGGCCAGGAGCAGAAGTCCCAGTGGCTGCAGATCCGGCGCGAGCGCCCGGACTACGTGGTGATGTGGGGCTGGGGCGTGATGAACCAGGTCGCCATCCAGGAGGCCGCCAACATCCGCTTCCCGATGGACAAGTTCATCGGCAACTGGTGGGCCGGCTCCGAGAACGACGTGCGCCCGGTGGGCGAGGCGGCGGACGGCTACAAGTCGCTGGCCATGCACAACGTGGGCGACGACTTCCCGGTCTACGCCGACCTCGAGGAGCACGTCTACGGACCCGGCCTCGCGGCGGGCGCGGGCGACCAGGCGGGCACCGTCCTCTACAACCGCGGCATGTACGCGGCCATGCTCGCCGCCGAGGCGGTGAAGAAGGCGCAGGAGATCCACGGCGAGGCCGACATCACCCCCGCGATGATGCGCGACGGGATGGAGGCGCTGTCGGTCGACGACGCGCTGATGGAGAGCCTCGGGATGCCCAACTTCGGGCCGACCTTCTCCGTCTCGTGCGAGAACCACGGCGGGTCGGGCCAAGCCAAGATCCAGCAGTGGGACGCGTCCGCAGGCGAGTGGACCGTCATCACCGACTGGATCAGCCCCGACGCCGAGGTGATCGCCCCGCTGATCGAGGAGGACTCGGCCGCCTACGCCGCCGAGAACGGCATCGAGCCGGGCTGCTCCTGACGCCCTTCGGGCCGCCCTCCCCGGAGGGCGGCCCGTCCCACGGACCCGGAGGCCCGGCCATGCGCCGCATCGTGCCGCTCCTGCTCCTCGCGCTCTCGGCCTGCGCGCTCGACCGGCCCGAGGGCCTCTCCTGCCCCAGCCTCCCAGTCGACGCGCCCGCGCCCGTGCTCTCCAGCCAGTCCGAGGGCGGGGACGTGCTGGAGGCGACGACCAACAGCATGATCGCCGCCATCGAGGCCGAGGCGCCCGCCGCCCGTGCGATCCCCACGCCGCAGGTGCGCCGCGCGCCCGCCGCCCCGCCCATCACGCTGCGCATCGTGACCCTCTCGGCGGGCGGCCAGTACGGCGCGTTCGGCGCGGGCGTGCTGCGCGGCTGGTCCGAGGCGCCGGGCGGACGCCCGACCTTCGACGTGGTGACCGGCGTCAGCGCGGGCGCCATCCTCGCGCCCATCGCCTTCGCCGGACCGGAGTTCGACGGCGCGCTCGACTTCTACCGCGGGCTGGACGCCGACCGCGTGTCGCGCGGGCGGTTCCTTCCCGCGCTCCTGCGCGCGCCCTCGCTGCGCGACGCGTCCCCGCTGCGCGCCTTCCTCGCCCGCGCGCTCTCGCCCGCGCTCGTCTCCGCGATCGCGGCGCGCCACGCGCAGGGCGACCGGCTGCTCGTGGCCGCGACCAACCTCGACACGACGGCGGGCGAGGTGTTCGACCTCGGCGCGGGCACGGCGGACGGCGCGCCCTGCCTCGCGGCCGCGATGCAGGCCTCGGCGGCCATCCCCGGCGTCCTGCCGCCCGTCGCCATCGACGGCGCCCTCTACGCGGACGGGGGCCTGCGGGAGCAGGTGTTCTTCCAAGCCATCGACACCGCCCGCGCCCGCATCGCCCGCGAAACGGGGCGCGAGGTGCGCGTGGAGGCCTTCCTCGTCGTGAACGGCGCGCTCGTCCCGCCGCAGGCCCCGGTGGAGGACCGGCTGCTCTCCTACATCGGGCGGGCCGTGGAGACCTTGGCCGACGAGGTGCTGCGCGACTCGATCCTCGACGCGGTGCGCTTCGCCGAGGGGCGGCCCGGCTGGACGCTGCGCGGGCTGGCGGCGCAGGACGTCGACCTGTCGCCCTGCCTCGCGCCCGGCGAGGGGACGCCGACCGGCACCTTCGACCCCTGCGTGACCCGCGTGCTGTTCGACCACGGGCGCGGGATCGGGCGGGGGCTGCCGAACGGCTTCCTGTCGGCGGCGGACCTGCGTAGGCTCGCGGCGGAACTCTGAGGGAGGGGACCATGCTGGACGCCAAGCCGGACGCCGACGCGACCGCCACGCAGGGCGAGGCCCTGCTGGAGGTCAACAACATCGAGGTGATCTACAACCACGTCATCCTCGTGCTGAAGGGCGTGTCGCTCTCGGTGCCCAAGGGCGGGATCACCGCGCTCCTGGGCGGCAACGGCGCGGGCAAGTCGACCACGCTCAAGTCGATCTCGAACCTCCTGCGCTCCGAGCGGGGCGAGGTGACGAAGGGCTCGATCCTCTACCGCGGCCAGCGCATCCAGGACCTGACGCCCGCCGACCTCGTGGAGAAGGGCGTGATCCAAGTGATGGAGGGGCGCCACTGCTTCGAGCACCTCACCGTCGAGGAGAACCTGCTGACCGGCGCCTACACCCGCCGCGACGGGGGCCGCGCGACGAAGGACGACCTCGAGATGGTCTACGAGTACTTCCCCCGCCTCAAGGAGCGGCGGGCCTCGCAGGCGGGCTACACCTCGGGCGGGGAGCAGCAGATGTGCGCCATCGGGCGCGCGCTGATGTCCCGCCCCGAGACGATCCTCCTGGACGAGCCGTCGATGGGCCTCGCGCCCCAGCTGGTCGAGCAGATCTTCGGCATCGTGAAGCGGCTGAACGAGGAGCAGGGCGTGACCTTCCTCTTGGCCGAGCAGAACACCAACGTCGCGCTCCGCTTCGCGCATCACGGCTACATCCTCGAATCGGGGCGCATCGTCATGGAGGGGCCGGCGGCGGAACTGCGCGAGAACCCCGACGTGAAGGAGTTCTACCTCGGCATGTCCGAGGAGGGGCGGAAGTCGTTCCGCGACGTGCGCTCCTACCGGCGGCGCAAGCGCTGGCTGTCGTAGGGACCGCACGCCCGCGGCGTCCGATCCGCCGGGGGCGTCGCCCCCTGGGGAAATTTCAGGGACACCGAATGGGCCGGACGAGTCCGCCGACGCCGCGCGGCGCTAGGTCGCCCGCCGCTGGCGCGCCACCTCCCGCAGGTCCGCGTCGGTGTCGTGCTCGTCCATGATCTCGGCGCCGATCAGCGTCTCCATCACGTCCTCCATCGTCACCAGCCCCGCCGTGCCGCCGTAGTCGTCCTCGACCAGCGCGACGTGGGTGTCCCCTTCGAGGAAGAGGTCGAACAGCGCGTCGAGGTCCATCCCCTCCGGCACGCGCGGCAGGTCGCGCGCGAACTCGCCCACGGTGCGCTCCCCCTCGCCGCGCAGGGCGGCCAGCAGCAGCTCCCGCGTCAGGACGAAGCCGCGCACCTCGTCCAGCGAGTCGCCGGTGACGGGGAGCCGGGAGTAGGGGAAGGCCTCGCGCTCGGCAACCACGTCGGCCACGGTCGCGTCCGCCGACAGATGCTCGACCACCGTGCGGGGCGTCATCACCTCGCGCGCCGCGGTCTCGGGCAGGCGGAAGAGGTTGGACACGATCCGCGTCTCGTCCTCCTCGATCACGCCGAGGCGCTGGCCCGCCGTGGTCAGCGCCGTGATCTCCTCGCGCGAGACCTCCTCGCCCGAATGGCCCCGCGTCAGCAGCTTGGTCAACCATTGCGACATCCACACCAGCGGAAGCTGCGCCCAGATCAGGATCGGCAGCACCCGCACCGCGAAGGGCGCGAGCCCCCGCCAGTAGGTCGCGCCCAGCGTCTTGGGCACGATCTCCGACAGCACGAGGATGCCCAGCGTCAGCACCGCCGAGAAGATGCCCACGCCCGCGTCGTCGAACACCACCGCCGCCTGCGCCCCCGCGCCGGTCGCGCCGA
Source organism: Jannaschia sp. Os4 (assembly GCF_016820245.1). Lineage (GTDB taxonomy): Bacteria > Pseudomonadota > Alphaproteobacteria > Rhodobacterales > Rhodobacteraceae > Jannaschia. The sequence continues at coordinate 539,862 of NZ_JAFCAR010000001.1, forward strand.
CCGTGTGGGCGATGGTGTTGAGCGACAGGATCGCGGCGAGGGGGCGCTCGATGTCGGCGCGGAGCCTGCGCAGCTTGGCGGCGAGGTCGGGGCGCTCCGCCTCGGCGGCCTCGACGTAGGAGGGGGTGATCGACAGCAGCACCGCCTCGAGGATGGAGCACAGGAACGAGACCCCGATGGCGAGGACGACGAAGAGGATCAGCAGGGTCATGGCGGCCTTCGGTCTGGTCTGGGGGGCCATGTAGCACGGATGCGCCGCTTGCCTTCCCCTGGACGCCGCGCCACCTCCGGCCCATGCGCGCCTTCGTCGGCCTCCCCGTCCCCGAGCCTTGGGTCACGCCGCTGATGCGGGCGCAGGCGCGCCTGCCCGGCGGGCGGCCCGTGGACGCGGACGACCTGCACGTCACGCTGGCCTTCCTCGACGACCAGCCCGAGCACCGGCTGGAGGCGCTGCACGACGCGCTGGAGGGCCGCGCCCTGCCCAGCGCGACGCTGACGCCCGCCGCCTACGTCCCCTTGGGCAAGCGGCCCAACCTCGTGGCGCTGGACCTTGCGCCCGACGCGGGGCTGGCGGCGCTGCGCGACCTCGTGCGCGGCTGCTGCCGCTCCGCCGGGATCGACCTGCCGCGCGAGCGCTTCCGCCCGCACGTCACGCTGGTCCGCTTCCCGGCCGCACGCCCCCCGTCCGGTCGGCTGCCCGCCGCGCTGGCGGGCCTCGGCGCCCCCGGGATGGCGCCCGCCCCCGCCGCGCAGGCGGTGCTCTGGTCGTCCACGTTGACTCCCGACGGGCCGATCTACGACCCTCTGGCGACCTATCCACTGGCCGCGCCCCCCGAGGTTCCCCGATGACCGAACGCATCCCCTGCCGAACGCCTGCCAACCCCGAGGGCGGCACGTCGAACATCCCCGCGTGGAAGTACGACGCCTTCGCCCGTGCCATCCGCGCGGCGCTGGCCGACGGGCCGATGCGGCAGGCGGAGGTCAAGGACGCCGCCGCCGCCCACCTGACCGACGAGGAGCGCGCGGCGATGGGGTCGCTGGGCTGGCACGCGACCACGGTGCGCCTCGAGATGGAGGTGCGCGGCGACCTGCGCCGCCTGCCGGGGGCGCCGGTGCGGGTGGCGCTGCCCTAGGAGGGAACCGCGCCTCGCCGGGCCCCGTTCCCCGGGCAGGAGGTGCGACGATGATCAGGACCGGATTGGGCGCGCTCGCGCTGAGGACCGGACGGATGGTGGAGCGAGGGCTGGAGCGGATCGGCGACCGCCCCGACGACGCGCCCGTGCTCGACCCCTACATCGGCTACGCGACCCCCGAGGGCCTCGTGCTGCGCGCGCGCGTCCTGTCCCACCTGCGCCGGGCCGAGCCCAACCCCCGCCAGTCCAAGTGGACCAACCTCAGGCAGATGGCCTCCCTCTTCGTGACCGACGAGGTGTCGGGCGTCCCCGTCTCCGCGCGCGGCATGACCGCGACCTCGGACGCCGAGGGCTACGTCACCCTCACCGTCCCGCGCGCCGACGGCGAGAGCGGGTGGATCGACGTCGAGGCGACGGTGGGCGGCCCCACCGGAGGTGCCTCGGCCCTCTGCCCCGTCCGGGTGCCGCCCGCGTCGGCAGAGCACATCGTGATCTCGGACGTGGACGACACGATGATCCGCACCGGCGCCCACAGCCTCGCCAAGAACCTCTGGACCACCTTCACCGGCTCGGCGCTCACGCGGGAATGGCACGAGGACGCCCCCGCGCTGATGGACGCGCTGGCCGAGGGCGGGCGCAACCCGGTCTTCTACGTCTCCTCCTCGCCGTGGAACCTGCACCAGTTCCTCGAGACGCTGCTGTTCGAGCGGGCGGGCCTGCCACGCGGGCCGATGTTCCTGCGCGACCTCGGCGTGACGGAGGACGGGGTGGGCCAGTCCCATCTGGGGCACAAGGCGACCGCCATCGACACGATCCTCGCGGCGAACCCGGACCTGCCCTGCTACCTGCTGGGCGACACGGGCCAGAAGGACAGCGCCGTCTACCTCGCCGCCGCGCGCCGCCATCCCGGGCGCATCCGGGGCGTGGCGCTGCGCGAGCCCGCCGAGGGCGTGTCGGGCGACGACGCCGACGAGATCGCCGCGCTGGAAGGGCTGGACGTGCCCGTCTGGCACGGTCCATCCCTTGCGGGTGCCGCGAGCCTGTGGGGGATGCATGAGCCACTACGACGACCTGGAGACGCAGTCGCCTGAGGCGCGCCGCGCCCGGCAGGACGAGGCCCTGCGCGCGGTGGCGGGCATCGGTCTGGACGACCTGTCCTCCCGCCCCGTCCTGCGGAAGTCGGACCTGATGGAGCGACAGGCCGAGGATCCGCCCTTCGGCGGCCTGACGGTCGGCAACGTCGCGCAGGTGTTCCAGTCCCCCGGCCCGATCTACGAGCCCGGCGGCGTGACTGAGGACTGGTGGCGGCTCGGCCGCTTCCTCCATGCGGCGGGGATCGGGTCGATGGACGTGGTGCAGAACTGCTTCGGCTACCATCTTACGCCCGCGGGCCACATCTTCGAGAACGGGGCACGCGCGGTCCATGCGGTCGTGATCCCGGCAGGCACGGGTCAGACGGACCTGCAGGTGCGCGCGGCCCGCGACGTGGGCGCGACGGCCTATGCGGGGACGCCGGACTACCTGAAGGTCATCCTCGACCGGGCCGACGAGATGGGGGTGGAGCTGGGCTTCCGCCGCGCCGCCGTGTCGGGCGGGGCGCTCTTCCCCTCGCTGCGTCAGGAGTATGCCGACCGGGGAATCGCGTGCCTGCAGTGCTACGCGACCGCCGACCTCGGCCTCGTCGCCTACGAGAGCCAGTCGCAGGAGGGCATGATCGTCGACGAGGGGGTCATCGTCGAGATCGTCACCCCCGGCACCGGCGACGCCGTCCCCGAGGGCGAGGTGGGCGAGGTCGTCGTCACGTCGCTCAACCCCGACTACCCGCTGATCCGCTTCGCCACGGGCGACCTGTCGGCCGTGCTGCCGGGGCAGTCGCCCTGCGGGCGCACCAACATGCGGATCAAGGGCTGGATGGGCCGGGCCGACCAGACGGCGAAGGTGAAGGGCATGTTCGTCCGCCCCGAGCAGGTGGCCGAACTGGTCGCCGCGCTCGACGGGGTCGAGCGGGTGCGCGTGGTCGTCACCCGCGACGGGGAGCGGGACGCGATGGCGATCCGCTACGTCGGGGACGCCGATCCCGCGACCGTCGAGGTGCGAGCGGGCGAGGTGCTGAAGCTCAAGGGCGAGGCGGAGCGGCGCGACGACCTGCCCCGCGACGGGGTGGTGATCGAGGACGCGCGCGTCTACGACTGATGCCGCGCCGCAGCATCGCCCTTCCCAACCGGGAATACCCGACTATGGTGGTCGGGTAACCTTCCCGGAGGACGCCATGCCTGCCCTGCCCGTCCCCGAGATCGCGCGCGATCGGCAGCCCCCGCTGATCGCGTGGCTGCGCCTCGCGGCCTTGGAGTGCCGGATCGCGCCGCCTCCAGGCCTCCCCGCCGAGGGCGCCATGCGCATGGCCGAGGCGGAGGACATGGCGGCCATGCTCGCGCGCCTGCTGCCGGCGCTGCTGTTCCGGCGCCCGGTGCTCCTGCGGCCCGGCTCCCCGGGGCGGTCCTTCGACGAGGACTGGCTGCTCGCCCTCGCGCGCGCGGAGGTCTCGGGGGACCGGCGGTCCGCCCGGTTCCTGCTCGCGCGCCGGGCGCGGCCCGACGGGGCGGCGGTCCTCCGGATGCTGGTCGGCGACCTCGCGGCGCGCCTCGGAACGGACGGACCCGCGCCCTGAACGCGAAACGGCCGCCCCGGGGGGCGGCCGTCGGAGGACGAGGTCGGCGGCGGCTCAGACGCGCGCGGCGCGGGCCTGCTCGACGATCGAGGCGAAGGCCTCGGGCTCGTGCACGGCGAGGTCGGCGAGGACCTTGCGGTCCAGCTCGATGCCCGCCTTGTTCAGGCCGTCGATGAAGCGCGAGTAGGTCAGCGTCTCGTCGATGGCGCGCACGGCGGCGTTGATCCGCTGGATCCACAGGGCGCGGAACTGCCGCTTGCGGTTCTTGCGGTCGCGCGTGGCGTATTGGTTGGCCTTGTCGACCGCCTGCGTGGCGGTGCGGAAGGTGCGCGAGCGGCGGCCGTAGTAGCCCTTCGCGGCCTTCAGGACCTTCTTGTGACGGGCGTGGGTGACCTTGCCGGAGGTGACTCGGGACATGTCTCAGGCTCCTCTCAGCGGTCGTAGGGCATGAAGCCCTTGACGATCTTGGCGTCCGGCTCGGACAGGGTGGTCATGCCGCGCGCGTCGCGGATGAACTTGTTGCTGCGCTTGATCATGCCGTGGCGCTTGCCGGCCTGACCCGCCAGCACCTTGCCGGTGGCGGTCACCTTGAAGCGCTTCTTGGCGCTCGACTTGGTCTTCATCTTGGGCATTTCGGGCTCCTTCTCCTGCGCCCCCGAAGGGGCCCGCGCGGTCGAGGCATCCCAATCGCCCGCCGCGCGCGAAGCCGCCCCCTACGCGGTCGGCCCCGACGGTGCAAGACCCGCGCGGGGGCGCCGGGACGGCCCGCGCGGGACGTCCGGCGGAGGCGGCGTCAGCGCAGGATGCGCGCCACGATCTCGACGAACCCTTCGGGAACGACCGTCCAGGTCACGCTCCGGTCGGCCTCCCAGACCCAGAAGAACAGCCCCGCCGCGATCAGGAGGACGAGCCAGCCGAACCAGCTCGTCCGGCGCTCGACCCACGCCGAGACCACCGCGGTGAGCGAGATCGCGAGCAGCGTCGTGGCGATGACCACCACGACCGGCCAGTCGAAGACGGGGGGGAGGTCGAGGTCCGGCACCGGGGGCACCGTCCCCCACCACGCCGCGACGCGGCCCCACGCTCCGACCAGCCACGCCCACGCCACGGCGAACCCGTCGGCGATGGTCTGGAGGACGGACGCGGGGCCCTCCTCCACCTCAGTCGACCTCGGCTCCGAAGATCAGGCGCTCGTCGCAGGGCGCGACGCGCAGGATGTTGGTCGATCCCGCGACGTTGAACGGGATGCCCGCCGTGACGACCACCTGGTCCTCCGCCTCGGCGAAGCCCGCGTGCTTGGCGGCGCGCACGGCCGAGACGACGGCGAACTTGAACCGCTCGACCGGCTGCGTGACGACCGCGTGGGTGCCCCACGACAGCACGGCGCGCCGCGCGGTCGCGTCGAAGGGCGTCAGCGCGATGATCGGCACGCGCGGGCGCTCGCGCGCAACCTTCAACGCGGTCGAGCCGGAATGCGAGAACACGCAGATCGCCTTGACGTCCGTGGTCTCGGCGATCTCGCGGGCGGCCGAGACGATGGCGTCGGTGGTCGACGACTTCTGCGCGTCGCGCTGCGCCTCGATGATCTCGCGGTAGGGGTCGTTCGCCTCGACCTGCTCGGCCACGGCGTTCATCGTCGAGACGGCCTCCAGCGGGTACTGGCCCGCCGCCGACTCGGCCGACAGCATGATCGCGTCGGTCCCCTCGTAGATGGCGGTGGCGACGTCCGAGACCTCGGCGCGGGTGGGCATCGGGGACTCGACCATCGATTCGAGCATCTGGGTGGCCACGATGCAGGGCTTGCCGACCATGCGGCAGGCGCGGGTCAGCTTCTTCTGGATCGGCGGCACGGCCTGCACCGGCAGCTCCACACCGAGGTCGCCGCGCGCGACCATGATCCCGTCCGAGGCGGCGAGGATCTCGTCGAAGGCGTCGACGGCGGCGGGCTTCTCGATCTTGGACAGGATGGCGGCCCGGCCCTTGGCGAGGCCACGCGCCTCCTCGACGTCCGCCGCGCGCTGCACGAAGGACAGCGCCAGCCAGTCGACGCCGAGGTCGCACACGAACTCGAGGTCCTTGCGGTCCTTCTCCGACAGCGCCGCGAGGGGCAGCACCACGTCGGGGACGTTCACGCCCTTGCGGTTCTTGATCGTGCCGCCGGTGACGACCGAGCAGTCCGCGAAGTCCGGCCCGCAGGCCTCGACCTTCAGGCGCAGCTTGCCGTCGTCCACGAGGATCGTCGCGCCGCGCTCCAGCGCCTCGAAGATCTCGGGGTGGGGCAGTTGCACGCGGGTCGCGTTGCCCGGCTCGTCGGTCAGGTCGAATCGGAAGGGCTGGCCCTCCTCGAGCTCGGCCTCGTCGCCCTCGAACGTGCCGCAGCGCAGCTTGGGCCCCTGCAGGTCCGCGAGGATGCAGATCGGGCGCCCTGTGTCGCGCTCGATGTCGCGGATGATGTTGTGGCGGGCGCGAATCTCGTCGTGGCCGCCATGGGACATGTTCAGGCGGAACACGTCGGCCCCTGCCTCGAACAGGGCGCGGACGGTGTCGTAATCCTCGGAGGCGGGTCCGAGCGTGGCGACGATCTTGACGTTGCGGTGGCGTCTCATGGGGCTCCTGCCATGTGGCGATAGCGCTGACAGGGCCAATAAAGGACCCCCCGTGCAGCGCAAGGGACGGGGCGGCTGGCGCCGTCGGGATGTGACGATTACGGAAAGCGGCATGGATGGCCCTTCGTTCCACGTCACGCCCGGCGCCTCGCCGCGCTGGGTGCTCACCTGCGACCACGCGTCCAACCGCGTGCCCCCCTCGGTCAACGGCGGCGACCTCGGCCTGCCGCCGGAGGACATGGCGCGCCACATCGCGTGGGACGTGGGCGCGGCCGGCGTCACGCGGGGGCTGGCCGCGCGGCTGGGCGCGGCGGCGGTGGAGAGCGACTTCTCCCGCCTCGTGATCGACCCCAACCGGGGCGAGGACGACCCCACGCTGCTGATGCGGCTCTACGACGGGACGGTGATCCCGGCGAACCGCCACGCGGACGCGGGCGAGAAGGCGCGGCGGCTCGACGCGTTCCACCGGCCCTACCACGCCGCGCTGGCGGGCCTGCTGGCCGATCGGCCGGGGGCGGCGCTCTGCGGCATCCATTCCTTCACGCCGCAGCTGCGGGGCCGCCCCCCGCGCCCGTGGCAGGTGGGCGTGCTCTTCGCGTCCGACACCCGCCTGTCGGACCGGCTGATCGCGCGGCTGCGGGGCGAGCCGGACCTCTGCGTGGGCGTCAACGAGCCCTACAGCGGGGCGCTGCCGGGCGACGCGATGGACCGGCACGCGCTTTCGGTCGGGCGCCCCCACGTGTTGATCGAGGTCCGCAACGACCTCATCTCGACCCCGGGGGGCCAGGCCGAATGGGCCGACCGCCTCGCGCCGCTGCTGGAGGCGGCGCTCGACGACATGCTCGCGATGGAGGAGGCCGCGCAATGACCGAGATGGACCCGCAGACCCGGCTGGAGGTGGAGGCGGCGGCGTTCCGGCGCCTGCGCGCGCACCTGATGGAAGAGCGGCCCGACGCCCAGAACATCGACCTGATGAACCTCGCGGGGTTCTGCCGGAACTGCCTGTCGCGCTGGGCCCAAGAGGCGGCGTCCGAGCGCGGCGTCGAGATGTCCAAGGACGAGGCGCGCGAGTGGTACTACGGGATGCCGATGTCCGAGTGGAAGGCGAGGCACCAGACCGAGGCGACGGACGCCCAGAAGGCGGCCTTCGCGGAGAGCCACGAGGAATGAGGACCGTCATCCCCGGACCCGATCCGGGGACCGAGAGGGGGAGAGATCCTCGGGTCGGGCCCGAGGATGACGGGTTGGCGGGGCGCCCCTAGCCCGCCTCCTCCGGCGCGATGCCCCAGAGGTCGCCCACGGGCACCCAGCCGCCGCGCGCGCCCGCCTCGATCCGGCACCAGCCGCCCTCGCAGCGGTCGAGCCACGCGATGACGCCGTGCTCCAGCACCGCCGCCGCCTTGGCCTCCGGGTCCGCCTTGCGCCGCATCTGCACCCGCTCGCCGCGCACGAGGACCGTGCGGGTGCCCGACAGCAGCGAGTAGTGCATCCAGCCCCCCTGCCCCTCGGCGTCCTGGACGCGGCGCCAGTGGCCGTACTCGTCGACGATCCGCACCGGCATGTGGCGGCGCTTGTAGACCCAGTCGATCCGGTGCTCCCGCGACGGCCCGCGCCGGGCGTAGCCCTCGGCGGCCTTCATCGAGACGAAGCGCGGAATGGGGAGGTCGGTGACGGGGCCGCGCATCTGCGCCTGCAACGGCGAAAGCGGCACGACCGCCATGACGGCGGCGAAGATCAGCTTGCGCATGGGAACGCTCCGAATACTGCTCGGCCGGGATCTGGCGCCCCGGTCCTCAAACTCGTCCACGGCGCCCCTTGCGCCGCAGGCCGACCCTGCCATGGTCGCGCGGAGGCCCCAAGCGTCGAGGGAGGACGATGGCCAAGCCGCGCCCCCGTGTTGTCGTCACGCGACGCCTGCCCGCCCCGGTCGAGGCGCGGATGGAGGAGCTGTTCGACGTGGCGCTCGCGCCCTCGGACGCGCCGATGGACCCGGACGCGCTGGCCGCCGCCCTGCGGGACGCCGAGGTGCTGGTGCCGACGCTGGACGACCGGCTGGACGCGGAGGCGCTCGGCCATGCGGGCGACGGCCTGCGCCTGATCGCCAACTACGGCGCGGGGGTGGACCACATCGACGTCGGCGCGGCGCACGCGCGCGGCGTGCTCGTGTCCAACACGCCGGGCGCGGCGACGGAGGACACCGCCGACATGACGCTGGCGCTGATGCTGGCCACGCTGCGCCGCGTGGCCGAGGGGGCGGCGGCGATGCGCGCGGGCGAATGGGCCGGCTGGGCGCCCGAGGCGATGCTGGGCCGGCGGCTGCGGGGCCTGAAGCTGGGCGTCCTCGGGATGGGCCGGATCGGGCAGGCGGTGGCGCGCCGGGCGCGGGCCTTCGGGATGGAGGTCCATTACCACAACCGCCGCCGCCTCCACCCCGGGCTGGAGGCGCCGCTCCGCGCGACCTTCCAGGAGAGCCTCGATCGCATGATGGCGACCGTGGACGTGCTGTCGGTGAACTGCCCGCACACGCCGGCCACCTTCCACCTCGTCAACGCCCGCCGCCTCGCCCTGATGCGCCCCGAGGCGGTGGTCGTGAACACGTCCCGCGGCGAGGTGATCGACGAGAACGCGCTGACCCGGATGCTGCGGTCCGGCGACCTCGCGGGGGCGGGGCTGGACGTGCTGGAGCGGGGGCACGGCCCGAACCCGCGCCTGCGCGCGCTGCCCAACGTGGTCCTGACGCCGCACATGGCCTCGGCCACGCGGGAGGCGCGGCTGGAGATGGGGGAGCGGGTGCTGCTCAACGTGCGGACATGGGTCGATGGGCACCGCCCGCCCGACCTCGTGCTGCCGGGGACGCTCTGAAACGACACCGCCCTTCGCGCGTTGGACCGTCGATCCGAGACGGGAGGCGTGCCCGATGCCGATGCTCCGAACCGCGCTCTTGATGGCGGCGATGACCGCGCTCTTCATGGGCGCGGGCTGGCTGATGGCGGGGATGCAGGGGGCGTGGATCGCCCTCGCCGTGGCGGCGGCGATGAACGTCTGGACGTGGTGGAACTCCGACAAGGCGGTGCTGCGGATGCACTCCGCCCGCCCGATCGCGCCGGGACAGGTCGGCGGCCTCCACGAGGCGACGCGGAGGATGGCGGACCGCGCGGGCCTCCCGATGCCCGCGCTCTACCTGATGGACACGCCCCAGCCCAACGCCTTCGCCACGGGGCGCGATCCGGAGAATGCCGCCGTGGCGGTGACGCGGGGGCTCCTGGAGCGGCTCTCGGCCGAGGAGGTGGCGGCGGTCGTCGCGCACGAGCTGGCCCACATCAAGAACCGCGACACGCTGATCATGACCGTCACCGCGACCTTCGCGGGGGCGATCTCGTTCCTCGCCAACTTCGGCCTGATGTTCGGGGGGCGCCGCGACGCGCCGATGGGGATCGTCGGCGTGCTGGCCATGATGGTCCTCGCGCCGCTCTCCGCCGTCTTGGTCCAGACCGCGATCAGCCGGACGCGGGAGTACGAGGCCGACCGGGTGGGCGCCGAGATCTGCGGGCGGCCCGACTGGCTGGCCTCGGCCTTGGCCAAGATCGCGGGCGGGGCGCGGGCCATCGACAACCACTCCGCCGAGCGCAGCCCCGCGACGGCGCACATGTTCATCGTCAACCCGCTGCACGCCCACGCCGTCGACGGCCTGTTCTCGACCCACCCGCCGGTGGAGCGGCGCATCGCGGCGCTGCGCGAGCTGACGGGGACGGCGTCGGCCGCCCCGGCTGCCGGGCGGCGCACGGCCGAGGGTCCGTGGGCGTGACGTCGGTCTGATCGGCGCGCCCGCGCGAAACGCGAGCGCAAGCGAGCCGCGCATCGCCGGGCCGTCCCCCGGCACGGCGATCGGTCAAGGTCCCGTGATGCGGGGGCGTCGTACGGGGGTGAGGGATAAAGCGCGTCGCGGCGGTGTCGGATCGCCGCGCCACGGCCCTGCGATGCGCTCGCGTCGGCGCGCTGGTCGAAGCAACGGCGGGGTGAACCCCGCCCTACCCGCCCAGCACCTTGTGCACCTCGTCGAGGTCGATGTCCCGCACGGGCATCTTGTTGGACGGATCGTCGAAGTCGTAGCCGAACAGCTTGAAGTCGCGGTGGTAGATCTCCCAGACGAGGTGCCGCGACAGGTCGTCGAAGTAGTCCTCGACCGGATGCGCCCGCTTCGGCCCGTGCCCCTCGGATTCGTTGAAGCGCGGCACCTCGGACAGGACGATCGGGACGGGCGTCTCGATGGCGTCCACGACGCGCTGCATCCCCTCGTCGAACCGCTCGGTCCACACGATCTCGTCAAAGCGGCCGCCGTTTGCGACGAAGGTGCCCACGTGCCCCGCCATGGCGGACCAGTGGATGTCGGGGTCCATCGGCTTGCGGAAGCGGATCGTGTCCCGCGCGAACAGCAGGAACCGCCGGAACGAGGCGATCTGGTCGAAGTCGAACCCGTCCTCGGGGGAGCCCACCTCCACCCCGTACTGCTGGGCGAGCTTGGGCACGAGGTTGCCGCGGTAGCGGCGCCCGTTGCGCTGGATGCCCGCGATCTTGTCGAAGAAGGACGACAGGATGCGGGTGTAGGGGTTGCGCACGCAGGTGAAGGCATAGGCCGTGTGGCCGGACACGGCGGCGGTGATCGGCGCGCGGCTCTCCTCGCGGGACCACTTGTGCAGGCCCTCGGTCGCGTCGTGGATGTCGCCGTCGAAGAACCGCCCGTGGTCCGAGTAGTAGAGGATCTGCCCGATCGACGAGCAGGCGCATTTCGGCACCACGCGGTACACCACGCTCTCCGATTCGGTCATCCATGTGCCCGGAAAGCCCATCGGCCGCTCCTTCTTCGCGTCGGGGGCCGCTCTGCCCCGCCCCTGCGGTGACATTGCGACGCCGTTGGGGCAATCGTCCCCGCGATGGCCAAGATCGCGTTCATCCTGCTGTGCCACAAGGACCCCGACGCCATCGTGCGCCAGGCGGAGGACCTGACGTCGCGCGGCGACGGCATCGCGATCCACTTCGACGCCCGCGCGCCCGACGCCGCCTACCGCACGATCCGCGAGAAGCTGGCCCACAATCCCAACGTCGCCTTCGCCACCAAGCGGGTGAAGGGCGGGTGGGGCGGCTGGAGCCTCGTGCAGGGCACGCTCAACGCCGTGGAGGCCGCGCTGGAGGCGTTCCCCCGCGCGACCCACTTCTACATGGTCTCGGGCGACTGCCGGGCGATCAAGTCCGCCGCCCACGCGAAGGCCATGCTGGACGCGCGGGACGCCGACTGGATCGAGTCGTTCGACTTCTTCGCCTCGGACTGGATCAAGACCGGCATCAAGGACGAGCGGCTGACCTACCGCCACTGGTTCAACGAGCGGACGCACAAGCGCCTGTTCTACGCCTCGATGGACCTCCAGCGCCGCCTCGGGCTGCAGCGGTCGCCGCCGGAGGACATCGAGCCGATGATCGGCTCGCAATGGTGGTGCCTGCGCCGCTCGACCATAGAGAAGGTCATGGCGTTCCGCCGCGAGCGCCCCGAGGTCGAGCGGTTCTTCCGCACCACGTGGATCCCGGACGAGACCTACTTCCAGACCCTCGTGCGCCACCTCGTGCCGCGCACCGAGATCGAGAGCCGGACGCTCACCTTCCTGATCTTCACCGACTACGGGATGCCCGCGACCTTCCACAACGACCACTACGACCTCTTGGTGGCGCAGGACTTCCTGTTCGCCCGCAAGATCAGCCCCGAGGCGCGCGAGCTGCAGGAGCGGCTGGGCGCGCTCTGGGCGTCGGACCGGCGCGACTTCCCCGTCGCGGGCGACGGGCGGCGCATGTTCGCCTTCCTCACCAGCCGGGGCCGCGAGGGGCGCCGCTTCGCGCAGCGCTTCTGGGAGCGCGAGGCGTCCTTGGGCCGCGAGCGCGAGGTGACGGTGCTGGTCTGCAAGAAGTGGCACGTCGCAAAGCGCCTCGCCGCCCGCGCGCGCGAGGTGCTCGACTGGCCGGTGCTCGACTACCTCTTCGACGAGGAGGAGGCCGCAATGCCCGACCTCGGCGGCGCCGAGCGGGGCCTCGAGAAGCGCAACCGCCACCGCCGCGCGACCCTGCGCCTGCTGCTGGCGCAGGCGGGCGGGGACCGGCTGGCCTTCTGCCTCGACCCCGCGCGCTTCGACATCCTGTCGGACCTGCACGCCGACCGGAACGTCACCCGCACGCTGCTGATCGACGTGGAGGCCGACGACGCCTACCTGCGCGGCCACGCCGCCCGCGTGGGCCTGATCGGCGACGCCACCCCCGAGGCCACGGTCGAAACGCTGATGCCCACGCTGCGGCAGGACTTCGCGCAGGAGGCCGAGCGCATCCGCGAGGCGGACCTGCCGGGGGTCGCGCGCCTCGCCCCCTCCATGGACGAGGACGCCCGCGCCGCGGCCATCGCCGAGGCGTTCGACTGCGCCCCCGACCAAGCGCGCGAGATCGCCCGCGCCCCCCATCTCTTCGACGACTGAAGGACCCGCCATGGCTTGGACCTACGACGACGCCAACATCTTCGCCCGCATCCTGCGCGGTGAGATCCCCAACAGGACGGTGGCCGAGACGGACCACACCCTCGCCTTCGAGGACATCCAGCCGCAGGCCCCCGTCCACGTGCTCGTCATCCCCAAGGGCCGGTACGTCTCCTTCGACCACTTCGCCGCGGAGGCGTCGGACGCCGAGATCGCCGACTTCCACCGCGTCGCCGCGCGCGTCTGCCGGGAGCGGGGGATCGCCTCGGACACCACCGAGGGCTTCCGCGCCATCACCAACGCCGGCGCCCACGGGGTGCAGGAGGTGCCGCACTACCACCTCCACCTGATCGGCGGGCGGCCCCTCGGGCGGATGCTGGCGAAGGCCGACGCATGAGGTTCCAGCCGCCCGCGAGCCACTTCGTCGACGGTGCCCGCTTGGAGGACGAGGGCGGCGCGCCCTTCGACGTGACCTATCCCGCCACGGGCGAGGTCATCGCGCGTCTGCACGCCGCCACCCCCGCCGTGATCGACGCCGCGCTCGGGGCGGCCAAGCGGGCGCAGGCCGGGTGGGCCGCCCTGACCGGCACCGAGCGGGGCCGCGTCCTGCGCCGCGCCGCCGAGATCATGCGCGATCGCAACCGCGACCTGTCGATCCTCGAGACCCACGACACCGGCAAGCCGCTGCAGGAGACGCTGGTCGCCGACGCCACCTCCGGCGCGGACGCCTTGGAGTATTTCGGGGGGCTGGCCGCGACGCTGACGGGCGAGCACATCCCGCTGGCGGGGGGCGACTTCGTCTATACCCGCCGCCGCCCCTTGGGCGTCTGCGTCGGCATCGGGGCGTGGAACTACCCCACCCAGATCGCCTGCTGGAAGGCCGCGCCCGCGCTCTGCGTGGGCAACGCGATGGTGTTCAAGCCGTCCGAGACGACGCCGCTCTCCGCGCTCAAAGTGGCGGAGATCCTGGTCGAGGCGGGCGCGCCCCCCGGCCTCTTCAACGTGGTGCAGGGCATGGGCGAGGTGGGCGGCGCGCTTGTGACGGACCCGCGCGTGGCCAAGGTCTCGCTCACCGGCTCGGCGCCGACGGGGCGGAAGGTCTATGCGGCGGCGGCGGACGGCATGAAGCACGTCACGATGGAGCTGGGCGGCAAGTCGCCCCTCGTGATCTTCGACGACGCCGACCTCGAGGACGCCGTGGGCGGCGCGATCCTCGGCAACTTCTACTCCTCGGGGCAGGTCTGCTCGAACGGGACGCGCGTGTTCGTGCAGCGCGGCATCAAGGAGCGGTTCCTCGCCCGCCTCGTGGAGCGGGTGAAGGGGGCCGTGATCGGCGACCCGATGGACGAGGCCACGAACTTCGGCCCCATGGTGTCCGAGCGGCAGGCGGAGATCGTGCTGGGCTACGTCGCCAAGGGCATGGCCGAGGGCGCGCGGCTGGTCCACGGCGGCACCCGGCTCGACCGGCCCGGCGTGTTCGTGGAGCCCACCATCTTCGCGGACGTGACCGACGGCATGACCATCGCGCGCGAGGAGATCTTCGGACCCGTGCTCTCCGTGCTCGACTTCGACACGGAGGAGGAGGTCATGGCGCGCGCCAACGCCACCGACCTCGGGCTGGCGGCGGGGGTGTTCACCCGCGACCTCGCGCGCGCGCACCGCGTGGCGGCGGGGTTCGAGGCGGGGACCTGCTACATCAACACCTACAACCTCGCCCCCGTGGAGGCGCCGTTCGGCGGGTCCAAGATGTCGGGCGTGGGTCGGGAGAACTCCAAGCTCGCCGTCGAGCACTACAGCGAGATGCAGGGCATCTACGTGGCGGCGGGCCCCGTGGAGGCACCCTACTAGACGCGGCCCGTCCGCCGGGGCATTTCGGCGGGCACGCGGGCCCATAGCTCAACTGGATAGAGCAGCCGACTTCTAATCGGCAGGTTGAGGGTTCGAGTCCTTCTGGGCCCGCCACGCCGCGCGGAAGGCGGGCGCGCGCCGCCCGATGCCCGCCGCGACGGCGAGGGCCGCGACGGCCACCAGCGCGCAGAGCATCCACTTGGTCGCCACCCCCATCGTCCCTTGGATCAGGAGCGCGTGCGCGACCGTGCCGCCCGCCGCGACCGTCACGAGCAGGCGGTGCGCGGCGCGCCACGCGCGCGGGGGCAGGCGACGGCGCCCGGCGGCGACGAGCGCGGCCACGAGGACGGCCGCGAGCGCGAGGACGCCCCAGACGGAGAACGGGGTGGGGGAGCGCAGCAGCAGCGCGTCGATCACGTCGGGCGGGCTGGTGACCCACAGGCCGCCGACATGGAGGGCGACCAGCGCGAGCAGCGCCATGCCGGTCCACGCATGGAGGCGGCGGCCCGCCGCGCCGGTCGCGCCGGGCAGCCAGCCGAGCGCGGCCACCGCCTGCACCAGCAGCAGGGCCAGCGCGGCGACCCCCGCGAGGCCCGCCGCGACGTAGGCCGCGTCGCGCCATTGCAGCAGCGGCGAGGTCGCGGCGACCGCGAGCGGGGCCAGCGTGGCGACCGCGAGCGCCACCCAGACCGCCGCCGCCCTCACGCGGGGGTCAGGACGAAGTCGACCTCCAGCGACGTCTCCGACGCGGAGGCCATGACGGGGCGCAGGAACACGGTCCCGTAGGCGCCGCCGCCGTAGCCCGCGTCCTGCTCGGCGTCGTAGGCGAGGTGGCCGTGCGGCTGGCCGAAGGCGGGCACGATCTGGGGCATCTCGATGGAGAAGCGGCCCTCCGCATCCGTCAGCGTCGCCCCGTGGGAGCGCGCGTCGCGCTCGTGCCCCTCGGTGGTGTGCGCCCAGACCTGGATGCGGTGGTTCGCCAGCGGCGCGCCGTCGCCCGCGCGGCGCACGGTGCCGAAGGTGGTGAACCCGCCCCCGCCGATCCGCGCCACGAGGGGCGCGCCGGGGCGGTAGTTGTTGGCGCCGCCGCGCATGGTCGGCGTGGGCGCGAGATCCTGCGCCCGCGCGCGGGCCGGGACGATCAGGGCCGCGCCGGCGGCGGCGAGCAGGCTGCGGCGGTCGGGACGGATCATGGCGGGTCTCCCTCTGGGGTTCGCCGGACAGGTAGTGCGTCCGGCGGCGCGGCGGGACCGACGCTCACGCCCGCGTGAACCCCGCGGGCGGGCCTCCGCCGAAGGGGGGGATCGGAACCCGCCGGACTCGCGGCGGATTCCCCTCCCCATGACGCCCGCCGAGAAAGCCATGGAGGTGCACCGCCGCCTCTGCCCCGTCTACGGGTGCCCGATCGAGTACTTCAACCGGCTGGGGCCGCTGGAGGAACTCGTCTCCTCCTACCTCAACCACCGGACCAGGAACCGCGACGCCCGCCGCGCCTACGACGCGCTGCGCGCCGCCTTGCCGACATGGGAGGCGGTGCGCGACGCGGACGTGGCCGAGGTGGAGCGCCTGATCGCCCCCGCCACGTGGCCCGAGCAGAAGGCCCCCGGCCTGCAGCGCCTGCTGCGCGCGGTGGAGGCGAAGGCGGGGCGGCTGGACCTGGGCTTCCTCGCGGACATGCCCGTCCGCGACGCCCGCGACTGGCTGGAGGACCTCCCCGGCTGCGGACCCAAGACCTCCGCCGCCGTGATGTCCTTCTCGACCCTCCGCGCCCCCGCGCTGCCGGTGGACAGCCACCACCACCGCGTGGCCCAGCGCCTCGGGCTGATCGGGCCGCGCGTGGCCGTCGGCCCCTCCCACGCGGTCCTCGAAGGCTGGCTGCCCGCCGAGTGGGACGCCCAGACCGTCTACGACCACCATCAGGTGTTCATGCGCCACGGGCAGCGGGTCTGCCACTGGCGCGAGCCGGACTGCGCCGACTGCCCGCTCCTCGACCTCTGCCCCGAGGGCGCGGCGCAGGTGCCGGGCGCTGCCCGTGTCGCCGAGGTCGAGGAGCGGCAGGGGCGGCTGCTCTAGCTCGCCGCCCGCGCCGCGCGCTTGCGCTCGTGCGGGTCGAGGTGGCGCTTGCGCAGGCGCACCGAGTTCGGCGTGACCTCGACCAGCTCGTCGTCGTCGATGTAGGCGATGGCCTGCTCGAGGCTCAGCTTGACCGGCGGCGTCAGGCGCACCGCCTCGTCGTTGCCGCTCGCGCGGACGTTGGTCAGCTTCTTGCCCTTGAGCGGGTTCACCTCGAGGTCGTTGTCGCGGTTGTGCTCGCCGAGGATCATGCCCGTGTAGACCTTGTCCTGGGGCGACACGAAGAAGCGGCCCCGGTCCTCGAGGTTCCACAGCGCGTAGGCCACCGCCTCGCCGTCCTCCATCGAGATCAGGACGCCCGCGCGGCGACCGGGGATCTGGCCCTTGTAGGGCGCCCAGTCGTGGAACACGCGGTTCATCACGCCGGTGCCGCGCGTGTCGGTCAGGAACTCGCCGTGATAGCCGATCAGGCCCCGCGACGGGACGTGCGCGATGATGCGGGTCTTGCCCGCGCCCGCCGCCTTCATCTCGACCAGTTCGCCCTTCCGGGCGCCGGTGATCTTCTCGATGACCACGCCGGAATACTCGTCGTCGACGTCGATAGTCACTTCCTCGACCGGTTCCAGCCGCTGGCCGCCCTCCTCGCGGAAGAGCACCTGCGGGCGCGAGATCGAGAGCTCGAACCCCTCGCGGCGCATGTTCTCGATGAGCACGCCCATCTGCAGCTCGCCCCGGCCCGCGACCTCGAACGCCTCGCCGCCCGGCGTGTCGGTGACGCGGATGGCGACGTTCTGCTCGGCCTCCTTCATCAGGCGGTCGCGGATGACCCGGGACTGCACCTTCTTGCCGTCGCGGCCCGCCAGCGGGCTGTCGTTGATGCCGAAGGTGACGGTGATGGTCGGCGGGTCGATGGGCTGCGCGGGCAGCGGCACGTCGATGGCGGGGTCGGCCATCGTGTCGGCGACGGTGGCCTTCGTCATGCCCGCGAGGGTCACGATGTCGCCCGCCTCGCCCAAGGGGATCGACTGCTGCGACAGGCCGCGGAAGGCGAGGACGTCCTTCACGCGGAACTGCTCGATCACCTCGCCCGTGCGCGACAGCGCCTTGATGGTCTGGCCCGCCTTCACGGTGCCCGACTCGATGCGGCCCGTCAGGGTGCGCCCGATGAACGGGTCGGCGCCCAGGGTGGTGGCCAGCATGCGGAACGGCTCGCCGCGGGCCTCGATCTGGCGCGGAGCAGGGACGTGGGAGACGATCAGCTCGAACAGCGCCGTCAGGTCCTTGCGCGGCCCGTCCAGCTCCGTGTCGGCCCAGCCGGAGCGGCCGGAGGCGTAGAGATGGGGGAAGTCGAGCTGCTCGTCGTTGGCGCCCAGCGAGGCGAAGAGGTCGAAGCACTCGTCCAGCGCGCGGTCCGGCTCGGCGTCGGGCTTGTCGACCTTGTTGAGGACGACGATCGGGCGGAGGCCCAGCGCGAGGGCCTTGCTGGTCACGAACTTCGTCTGGGGCATCGGGCCCTCGGCGGCGTCGACCAACAGGACCACGCCGTCGACCATGGAGAGGATGCGCTCCACCTCGCCGCCGAAGTCGGCGTGGCCGGGGGTGTCGACGATGTTGATGCGGGTGCCGTCCCACTCGACCGAGGTGGCCTTGGCGAGGATCGTGATCCCGCGCTCGCGCTCCAAGTCGTTGGAATCCATGGCCCGCTCGGTCGTGGCCTCGTTCTCGCGGTAGGTGCCCGACTGCTTGAGCAACTCGTCCACGAGCGTCGTCTTGCCGTGGTCGACGTGGGCGATGATGGCGACGTTTCGCAGGTCCATGGGGAACTCCGGGAGAAGGAAGGCGACGGGTCGGTCGGGGATCGCGCGCCCCTATCAGGGCTTTGCAGCGTTGGCCATATGGCAATGCTGCGGTGCAGAAAGAAGGGGCGGCGGTCCGCCGCAGGGCGCCGGGGGGGCTTCCGGGCGGGGATGCTCGGGGTCAGAAACGGGGCATGCTGCGATTCGCCCTCCTCTGGCTCCTCGCCCTGCCCGCCTCCGCCATGGAGTTCCCGGCGCCGGTGACGGACGACGCATACCTGCCCACCGATCCGGCCGTGGTGGCATGGGGACGGCTGCTGTTCTGGGATCCGATCCTGTCGGGCAACCGCAACATCTCCTGCGGGACGTGCCACCATCCGGCCTTCGGCACGGGCGACGGTCTGGCGCTGGGCCTCGGCGAGGGCGGCGTGGGGCTGGGGCCGGAGCGCGCGGCGGACCCGGCGAACGTCCCGGAGGACCGCATCCCGCGCAACGCGCCGGGGCTGTGGAACCTCGGCGCGCGCGAGTTCACCGTGATGTTCCACGACGGGCGGATCGAGGAGACGGCGGACGGCCTGCGCACCCCGATGGGCGAGGAGATGACCCAAGGGTTCGACACGCTGCTGTCGGCGCAGACGATGTTCCCGGTGCTGTCGGCGGACGAGATGGCGGGGCAGGCCAACGAGAACGACGTGGCCCGCATGGTCCGCTCGGGGCGGATCACGGGGCCGGGCGGCGCGTGGGACATCCTCGCCCGCCGGGTCGAGGCGGTGCCCGAGTACCGCGCCATGTGGGAGGCCGCGTTCCCCGGCGACGACGCGCTGGACTTCACCGATATCTCGGACGCCATCGCGCAGTTCGTGGAGCACGAGTGGCGGTCCGACACGTCCCCCTTCGACGCGTGGTCGCGGGGCGAGGCGGAGCTGCACCCCGTCGCGCTGCGTGGCGCGGAGCTGTTCTACGGGAGCCTCGGCTGCGCCGACTGCCATGCGGGGCCGTTCCAGACCGATCACGGCTTCCACGCGATGGGCCAGCCGCAGATCGGGCCGGGCAAGGCGATGGCCTTCGAGGACCATGCCCGCGACACGGGGCGCGAGCGGGTGACGGGCGATCCGGCGGACGCCTACGCGTTCCGCACGCCGTCCCTGCGCAACGTGACGGAGACGGGACCTTGGGGGCATGCGGGCGCCTACGACGACCTGCGGGCCTTCGTGGAGGCGCACGCCGCGCCGCGCGCCGCGTTGGAGGCGTTCGAGCCGGGGACGGTGAAGCTGCCCCTGCTGGCCGCCGCCGAGGACTGGCGGGAGACGGCCCCGGAGGCGCGGGCGGCCATCGCGGCGGCGGTGAAGGGGCCGGAGCGGGCGGTGACGGAGGACGAGGTGACGGCGCTGATGGCGTTCCTCGAGACGCTGCGCGACGAAGGGGCGCTGCGGGGTCGGTCGGGCGTGCCGGAGACGGTGCCCTCGGGGCTGGCGGTGGATCGCGGGGAGTGACCGGCGGCTTGGCGTGGACCCTCGACCGGGAGGCGGACACGCCCGCCGGTCGGGTCGCGTGGGGCATGGCGGGGGCGGGCCCGCCCCTCGTCCTCGCGCATGGGTGGCCGTGGTCGTCCCGTGCGTGGCACCGGATCATCCCGGCGCTGGCCGAGCGGTTCACGGTGCATTGGTACGACATGCCGGATTTCGGGCGGTCGGAGATGCGCGCCGACCGGCCCTCGGGGCTGGACGTGCAGGGGGAGACCTTCGCGCTGCTGCTGGAGCGGTGGGGCCTCGACCGGCCGCGGGTGTGGGCGCACGACTTCGGGGGCGCGGTCGCGCTGCGGGCGCACCTGCTGCACGGGCGGGCCTTCGACCGCCTCGTGCTGATGAACGTGGTGGCGATGCGCCCGTGGGGGTCGGCCTTCTTCGACCATGTGGGGCGGCACGTGGACGCCTTCACGGGGCTGCCGCCGCACATCCATGCGGCGGTGGTGCGCGCCTACGTGGAGGGCGCGCTGGCGCACGGGCTGGGGGCCGACGACCTCGACGCGCTGGTGGCGCCGTGGCTGTCGGAGGCGGGGCGGGCGAGCTTCTACCGGCAGTTCGCGCAGGCCGACGAGCGGTTCACGGCGGAGGTGGAGCCGATGTTCGGCGCGGTGCGCTGCCCCGTGCTGATCGCGTGGGGCGCGGACGATCCGTGGATCCCGCTGGACCGGGGCCGCGCGCTGCACGAGGCGATGCCGGGGGCGCGGTTCGAGGCGCTGCCGGGGCTAGGCCACCTGCCGCAGCTGGAGGGGCCGGAGGCCGTGCTGGAACGCGTGACGGGGTTCCTCGCCGCCTGACCGGCAACCCTGCGCCCACGCACGGAGTTGTCATCGCATGTCGCGCCCCGCCTCCCCATATGGAGGGAGACAGCCGCACAGGAGACCGCCGCCATGACCCGCGCCAAGGCCCTCGCCACCGCCCTCGCCGCCGCCACCGTCTCGCTCGCGCCGCCGCTGCCCGCCAGCGCGCAGGGCGTGTTCGTGCCGCCGCCCTCGCAGCAGCGGGCCGCGCCGCTGACGGGCGCGCGGGCGAACATCGCGCAGCAGCTCTACCAGTACGGCTACGGGGACGTGGACGTGCGGCGGCTGACCACCAGCCAGGTGGCGCAGATCAACTACCTGCTGCACGCGGGCCGGTCGGGCGGGGACACGCGCGCGCTGATCGGCGCGGCGCTGGCCCGTCCGGGGCGGCTCCAGTCCCTCATCACCGGCAACGCCAGCGTCGGCGTCGGCGTGACCCGGCGGAACTGAGGATGCGCGCGCTCCTGATCGCCGCGGCGCTGGCCGCCGCCGCCGCGCCCGCCGCCGCGCAGACGGCCAAGCCCGCGCAGACGAGCCAGCTGGCGGCGGGGGTGCAGCGCACGCTCGACGTGCTGGGCTTCCGCGAGGTGGACGCCCGGAGCCTCATCACCCGGCAGCTGGCCGCGATCCACCTCAACGTCGCGCCGCGCGCGCCGGGCTTCGGGTCGCGGTGGATCAACCTCCGGCAGGAGGTGAAGGTGATCCTCGGCTGGGACGGCTACGAGACGCGGGGCTAGACGGCGGCCTTCCGGCTCTCCTCCAGATAGGCCTCGCGCAGGCGGCGGGCGACGGGGCCGACCTGCCCGCCTCCGATGGAGGCGCCGTCGATCTCGACCACCGGCATGACGAAGGTCGACGCGGAGGTGACGAAGGCCTCGTCGGCGGCCAGCGCCTCCTCTAGGGTGAAGGGCCGCTCCTCGACCGTCAGCCCCTGCTCGGCGGCGACCTTGAGGACGGCGGCGCGGGTGATGCCGTGCAGGATCTCCTCGCCGAGGTGCCGCGTGACCAAGGTGTCGCCCTTGACGATGTAGGCGTTGTTGGAGGTGCCCTCGGTGACGTGGCCGTCCTCGACCATCCACGCGTCGTCGGCGCCGCGGGCCTTGGCCTCCATCTTGCCCATCGACGGGTAGAGCAGCTGCACCGTCTTGATGTCGCGACGGCCCCAGCGGCGGTCGGGGATCGAGACGACGGACATGCCGGTGCGGGCCTTGGGGGCGTCGGCGAGGCCGGGCTTGGCTTGGGTGAAGAGGACGACCGTCAGCGGCGTGGACGGGTCGGGATAGGCGAAGTCGCGGTCGGCGGCGCCGCGCGTGACCTGGAGGTAGACGAGGCCGTCCTCGATGCCGTTCTCGGCCACCAGCCGGCGGTGGATCGCCAGCAGGTCGTCGCGGGACATGGGCATGGCCATGCCCAGCTCTCGGAGCGAGCGCTCCAGCCGGACGGCGTGGCCCTCGAAGTCGATGAGCTTGCCGCCGAGGACGCTGGTGACCTCGTAGACGCCGTCGGCGAACAGGAAGCCGCGGTCGAACACGGAGACCTTGGCCTCGGCCTCGGGGACGAACTCTCCGTTGACGTAGACGGTGCGCATGACGGGCCCTCCTCTTCGCCCTCCCGATTGGGGGAGGGCGGGGGAGGCGTCAAGCTGGCGCGGCGCTCACTCGGCGGCGAGGTGGCCCGCGGGCGCGGGCCGGTCGGCCACGTAGTCGAGCGCGGGGGTGCGGCGCACGGCGGTGGCGCGCTTGAACTCGTAGCGCATCCCGCCGGCGGCGGTCGGCTCCATCGCGACGATCAGGCAGGTCCGCACGAGGCGGGCGCCGTCGTGGATCTCGACGAGGCCGCGCAGCCGGGGCGCGTCGGCCAAGGCGACCTCGAACCCGGTGGCGTCGAGCGCGACGATGGGCAGCCACGTCTCGCCGACCTGCACCCGCAGGCGGCCCTTGCGCTTGGTCCGCTGGGCCCGCGCGCGCTCGAGGCCCTCGCGGACCTCCTTGGGGAGGAAGTAGAGATCGGACATGGCCCCGTGCCCCCTTTCGATCCGGCGCGGGCGATTCTCGGCCGACGGCCCGCGCGGGTTAGACTGGGGGACGAACGTAACGAGTCAATGAACGGTTCCACACGTCAGGGTTGTGTCGTGCGCGGGCGCAGGACGTGGGGCCGATTCGGGTCGTAGAGCGCGCTGTCGGGGAAGTCGCCGGCGGCCTGCGCGCCGCCCAGCGCGGGGCCGACGAGGATCAGCGCGGTGCGGGTGATCTTGGCGGCGCGCACCTCGGCGTGGACCGTCGAGAGGGTCGCGCGGATGAAGTGCTCGTCGGGCCAGCCCACGCGGGTCGCGACGACCACGGGGCAGTCCGGGCCGTAGTGGGGCGTGAGCGTGCGCTCGATCTCGCGCAGGGCGCGGATGCCGAGGTGGATCGCCAGCGTGGCGCCGGTGCGGGCGAAGTTCTCGAGCGTCTCGCCGGGGGGCATGGAGGTCGACTTCATGCTCATCCGGGTCAGCACGATGGACTGTGCCACTTGGGGCACGGTCAACTCCCGACCCAAGGCCGCCGCCGCCGCCGCGTAGGCGGGGACGCCCGGGCAGATGTCGTAGGGGATCGCGTCCCGGTTGAGCAGGCGGATCTGCTCGGCGATGGCGCCGTAGAGACTGGGGTCGCCGGAATGGACGCGGGCCACGTCCTCGCCGCGCGCGTGGGCGGCGACGATCTCGGCATGGGTCTGCTCCAGCGTCATGGGCGCGGTGTCGAGGACGCGCGCGCCCTCGGGGGCCTCGGCGACCACGGCCGCCGGGACGAGGGAGCCCGCGTAGAGGCAGGTGGGGCAGGCGCGGATCAGGCGCTGCGCCTTGAGGGTTAGGAGCTCGGGGTCGCCGGGGCCGGCGCCGATGAAGTGGACGGTCATGGCGTCTCCTGTCGGAGGGGGCGCTGCCCCCGCGCCTGCGGCGCTCCCCCGAGGTATTTGGGCCAAGATGAGGGAGTCATGCGAGGTCGCCCCCGGCCATCTTCCGGGCGTAGCCGCGCGGGGTGTAGAGGCGCGGCCCCTCGGCGGTGTCGAGGATGCGGGTGTTGGACGAGCCGATCAGGACCACGGTGAGCATGTCGATCTCGTCGACCTCCACCTCGGCAAGCTTGCGGATGCGCAAGCGTTCCTCGGGGCGGCCCAGCGACGAGGCGAGCAGGACGGGCGTGTCGCCGGGACGGCCCGTGAGGAGGATGTCGCGAGCCTGCGCCATCAGATCCCGGCGCTTCTTGGAGACCGGGTTGTAGAGGGCCACGACGAAGTCGCCGTCGGCGGCGGCGCGGAGGCGGCGCAGGATGTCGTCGCGGGGCGTCAGCAGGTCCGAGAGCGAGATGGCGCAGAAGTCGTGGCCCAGCGGCGCGCCGGAGCGGGCGGCGGCGGCCTGCAGCGCGGAGATGCCCGGCGCATGGACGACCGACACGCCGCCCCATGCGCGGGGCGCGTCCTCGCGGTCCATCAGTTCGAGGACGAGCGCGCCCATCGCGTAGATGCCCGCGTCGCCGGAGCAGATCAGCGCGACGTCGCGGCCTTCGGCGGCGCGGTCGAGGGCGTGGCGGCAGCGCGCCTCCTCGCCGCCCAAGGGGAAGTCGGCGCGCGGCTTGCCCGCCGCGAGGGGGCCGAGGAGGTCGATGTAGAGGGAGTAGCCGACGAGTTCGTCCGCGTCGGCGATCAGGCGGCTGGCCTCGGGCGTGCGCCACGCGGCCTGCCCCGGCCCGATCCCCACGAGGGAGACGCGGCCCCGGCGGCGGCCATTCAGGTGGACGATCGGTTCGGGCGCCTCGGCCACGGCGACGGTGGCCATGGCGGACTTGTGCTTGGGCCGGGCGAGGGTGGCGTCGGGTCCGGCGAGGGCGAGGGCCGCGTTCTCGGCCACGCCGTGGGTGCCGAGTTCGGCGAACACCACGTCGGAGGGGGTGGCGGTGCGGGGCGTCTCGGCCTCCAGCGCGGCGGCGTCGAAGAGGCGAAGGGGGAGGTCCATGCGCTTGGCAAGCGCGACGATGGCGGGCTCGTCGGCCTTGAGGTCGGCGGTGGCGATGGCGGCGAGGGCTCCGGGCGCGAGGTCGAGGTCGGCCAGTGCTTCGTCGACCAGGCCGGCCAGCTCCGCCTCGGGGCAGCCGCGCGAGGCACCGACGCCGAGGACGAAGCGGCGGGGGTGGAAGACGAGGTGGTCGTCCGCGCCCTCGGTCGGTCTCGTGGTGCCGGTGATGCGGACGGCGTCGCCCGGCGGCAGGTCGAGCCACGGGACGCCGTCCACCGCCGCGCCGCCGCCGGACAGGAGTGCGGCCATCGCGGGCTTGGCGTGCTGCGGGTTGGTCAGCGTCCAGCCGGCGGGCGGCTCGTCCAGCGCGACGCCGAGGGCCACGTCCCCGGCGGTGGTGACCGCCGCCGTGCCGCCGGTGGCCTCGGCGATGCGCCGGGCCAGCCGGTTCGCGCCGCGATGGCCGCCGAGGAGGGGGACGACGACCGCGCCGTCGTCGGAGACGGAGAGGACCGGCGGCTCGGCGCGCTTGTCGGACAGGAGGGGAGCGACGCCGCGGATGAGGATGCCGCTGGCGCAGACGCCGACGATGGCGGTCCCGGCGGCGAAGAGGTCGCGGGCGTGGGCGAGGGCGTCGGGGAAGGTGACGTCCGCGTCGACGCGGCCCTCGCGGCCGTGGAGCGGCGCACCGAGGGCATCCGCCACCTTGCGGGCGGTGGGGAGCCCGGAGGCATTGATCGCCATCACCACTACGTCCATGGATCGGCCCCCTTCGTCACGAGGATCATCGAGAAGTACGGGGCGTCGTCGGGGGCGTCCGCGAGCGGCAGCACCCGCTCCACCCCCGTCGTCGCGCGCTCCACGTAGGTCGCGTCCAGCCCCTCGGCGGCGAGCAGTGCGCGCAGGCGCGGCAGGTGGCGGCCCACCTTCATGATCGCCACCGTGTCCGCATCGCGCAGCCGGTCGCGCAGGGCGTCGTCGGGCAGCGTGCCGGGGAGGATCGTCATCGTCTCGTCGCGGGCGGCCAGCGGCAGGGCGGCGGCGGCGGCGCAGGCGGTGAAGGAGGTGACGCCGGGGGTGACGACGACGCGGAAGCGGTCGCGCAGGCGGGCCATGAGGTACATGAACGATCCGTAGAAGAGGGGGTCGCCCTCGCAGAGCGCGACCACGTCGCGGCCTGCGGCGAGGTGGGCGGCGATGCGGGCGGCGCCGTCGTCGTAGGCCGCCTGCGCGGGGGCACGGGCGCGGGTCATGGGGATTTCGATGCGGACCTCCTCGGCCGTGGCCTGGATGAGGTCGGCGGCGATGGCGCGCGCGAGGCTGTCGCCGCCCGCGAGGGACGGGTAGGCGATGACCTGCGCGCGCTCGATCAGGCGCGCGGCGCGCAGCGTCAGCAGGTCGGGCGCGCCGGGGCCGAGGCCGACGCCGTGGAGGGTGCCGGTCATCGCTTCACGAGGCTCCACTGCGTCACCGGCATAGAGGGGCGCCAGCCGCGGAAGCGGCCCACCGCCTCGGCGCGCCCGACCTCCAGCCGCACGAGGTCGCCGCCGTGGCGGGCGTGGAGGTCCGACAGCCTCGCCTCGCTCTCCAAGGTCACGGCGTTGGCCACGAGGCGGCCCAGCGGCTTAAGCGCGGCCCAGCAGGCGTCGAACGCGGCCTCCGACAGGCCGCCGCCGAGGAACACCGCGTCGGGGGCGGGCAGGCCGGAGAGCGCGGCGGGGGCCTCGCCCTCGATGAGTTGCAGCTGAGGGGCGCCGAGGGCCAAGGCGTTCTCGGCGGCCATGGCGCGGCGGTCGGCGCGCGGCTCGATCCCGATGCAGCGGGCGTAGCGGGCGGCGCGCATCCACTCGATGCCCACCGAGCCGGAGCCGGAGCCGACGTCCCACAGCAGCGCGCCGCGCATGGGCATGAGCTTGGCGAGGGTGGCGGCGCGGACCTCGCGCTTGGTCATGGTGCCGTCGTGGCGGAAGAGGTCGTCGGCCAGCCCCGGCACGCGCGGCTGGAGCGCGGCGTCGGGGGCGGCGACGCACTCGACGGCCAGCGTGTTGAAGGGGGGGACGTCGTGGTCCCACGCCTCCGCCGTGCCGTCGAAGCGGCGCTCGTCGGCACCGCCCATCGCGGCGAGGACCGTCATGGGGGAGCGGCCGTAGCCGCGCGTCGCGAGGAAGCGGGCGATCCGGGCGGGGGTGTCGGCGCCGGTGGTCAGGATCAGCAGGCGTGCGTCGGGCTGGATGAAGGCGATCATCTGCTCGACGGGGCGCCCGTGGACCGTGAGCGTCTCGACGTCCGCCATGCTCCACCCCATGCGCGCGGCGGCAAGCTGGAAGGCCGACAGTTGCGGGTGGTAGGTGATCTCGCCCGGCGGGATGGCGCGGCCGATGCGGGCGCCGACGGAGAACCAGAGCGGATCGCCCGTGGCGAGGACGGCGACGCGGCGGCCCCGGAAGCCGCGGATCGTCTCGATCATGGCGTCGAAGGGGGAGGGCCACGCGACCCGCTCGGCGGTGACGGCGTCGGAGAGGTGGTGGTGGCGGTCGCCGCCGACGATGACCTCCGCGCTCTCGACGATGGCGCGCGCGGCGGGGGCGAGGCCGTCGAGCCCGTCCTCGCCGATGCCGACGACGTGGAGCCACGGATCGCTCACTGCTCGCCTCCGCTGGCGAGGATCGACAGCGCGTTCACCGCCGCGCTGGCCATCGCGCTGCCGCCGCGCCGTCCGCGCAGGGCGAGGTAGGGGGCGCCGCGGGGGTCGCGGGCCAGCTCGGCCTTGGATTCGGCGGCGCCGACGAAGCCCACGGGGAAGCCGAGGATGGCGGCGGGCTTCGGCGCGCCCTCGTCCAGCCGCTCTAGCAGGCGGAAGAGGGCGGTGGGCGCGTTGCCGATGGCGATCACGGCGCCCCCGGTCTCCCACAGGTCGACGGCGGCGGCGGAGCGGGTGGTGCCGACCTCCTTGGCCCGGTCGGGGACGGAAGGGTCGTTGAGGGTGCAGACGACCACGTTGCCCGCGGGCAGCAGGCGGCGGGTGACGCCGCTGGCCACCATCTCGCAGTCGCAGAGGACGGGGGCGCCGGAGCGGAGCGCCGCCGCGCCCGCCTCGGCCACGTCGGCGCTGTAGGCGAGGCGGTCGGCCACCTCGACCATGCCGCAGGCGTGGATCACTCGGACGGCCATCTCGGCCACGTCCGGGGGGAAGCGGTCCAGCGCGGCCTCCCTGCGGACGGTGGCGAAGGAGGCGGCGTAGATCGACTGGGGGTCGCGCTCGTAGGGGCGCATTCTAGCGGCGCGCGCCGGGGGCGCCGCCCCCGGACCCCCGGGATATTTCCGCCAAGAAAGGGAGGGTCATGCCTTGGCGGTCCGGCGAGCGGATTCCGGGCCGTGCGGGTGGTCGGCATGGGGGTATTCGGCGTGGTGATGGTGGTGGCCATGATCGTGGTCGTGGCCATGATGATGGTGGTGGTGACCCGCGTGCTTTTGCATCTCGAGGCGGCAGAGGCCGGTGCAGAACGTGTCGCAGAGCGCGCAGTCGGCCACGTTGGAGCCGGGGGCGGACGCGCCCTGCCCCTCGACGTGGTGGTGGTGGCTTTCCTGCACGGCGCCGACCTCGTCCTCGAAGCCCAAGACGGCGGCGCGGTACTTGCAGGTGACGCAGACGGCGGGCGGGACGGCGCCGAAGGCGGGGTGGTCACGGGCCTCGGGCGGGACATGGACGTGCTGCCCGTCGGCCAGCGCCAGCACCTGCTCGCGGTAGCCGCAATCGGCGCAGTTGGGGGGCGGAACGGGGGCGTCCTGCTCCATCACGCGCTCGGCGAAGGTCTCCAGCACGAGCGGGTGGTCGCCCAGGTAGCCCGCCTTGACGAACTCGATGCCGGGGTTGGCGGCGGCCACGCGGTCGGTGAAGCCGTAGATGCGGTCGATCAGGATCCCCGAGAACAGGAAGTAGGGGAACACGACGATGCGGCGGTAGCCGAGGCGGGCGGCGTGCTCGAGGCAGGGCTCGACCAGCGGGAAGGTGACGCCGGAATAGCCCACCTCCAGCCAGCCGGTGCCCAGCCCCTCGTGCAGCATCCGCGCGACCTTGGCGACGTTGCCGTTGGCGTCCGGGTCCGACGCGCCGCGCCCGATGACGACGAGGCAGGTCTCGTGGAGGGGGACGTCGCCGGGGGCTGCGTCCAGCGCCTCGCGGATGCGCGCGCCCGCTGCCCGGATCATCTTGGGATCGACGCCCAGCTCGCGCCCGTAGGAGACGTCGATCCCGTGCTGGCGCGCGTAGGTGTTGAGCACCGTGGGGATGTCGTTCTTGGAATGCATCGCCGCGAAGAGCATGCCGGGCACGGCGAGGATGCGCTCGCAGCCCGCCGCGCGCAGGCGGTCCAGCCCGTCGCGGATCACCGGGTTGGCGAACTCGAGGTAGCCGTAGTCGACGACCCAGTCCTCGGGCAGCAGGGCGGGCAACTTCTCGGCCAGCACGGCGAACTCGCGCACGGCGTCTTGGCTGCGCGAGCCGTGGCCGCAGATCATGACACCGGTTTTCATGCGGGCTGCTCCCCGGGGTCGGCGTCGGCGGGCGCCTCGGCCTCCGGCTCCTTGTCCTTCTTGCGCCCGCCCCACCACGCGGCGAGGCCCGCCGCGACGGTCACGCCGATGCCGATGCCCGCGACCCAGTGGTCGTGGCCGGCCAGCTCGCCCAGATGTCCCGCGTGCGATGGAATGCGCATCGGAGTGTCCCCCTGCCCCCGATGCCGTCCGACGATGCCGGGCGCGGCCCCCGGCTTGGGTCGGCCTGCCCGCGTCCACCTGTCCGGCCCCCGTGGGGCGTCGTCGGGTCGGGGCTAGCGGGCGCCGCCGGGCGGCACAAGCGCGTCCGCGGCGTCCAATACCTCGACGGCGACATGGTGCGTCCGCGTGTCGCCGTGGCCGAGCAGGTCGGCGTCCCCCTCGGCCCGCAGGGGCGGGGCGGGGTGGGTGCCGGGCTCCAGCCCCAGCGCGTAGAGGCCCGAGCGGTAGCAGCCCCATTGCAGCAGGTGGGGCAGGTCGTGGGTCAGGCGGACCGACAGGCCCAGCGCCTCGTTCGTCACGGTGGCCGAGGGGCCGGGCGCGCGGTGCTGCCAGACCCATTCGGGGCGGTCGGGGGCGGGGGCGGGGACGGCGCGCCAGTCGGGGTCGCCGTCATGGGCGGTCCACGCGATGCCCTCGCCCTCGACGTCGATGCGCGCGCCCTCGTCCAGCAGGGGCCAGCCGAGGTTGACGTGGTAGAGCATCTGGTGCGGCGTGGGGGCGAAGCCGAGGTTCTCGACGGTGTCCGTGATCGACAGGCGCGTCCCGCGCAGCTCGATCCGGCGGCGCAGCTCGAGATGCTCGCCGAACACGGCCGCCTGCCGCACGTTGCCCTCGGCCCAGAGCGTCGGCCCGTCCGCCCAGTCGATGCCGTGGCCGGTCAGCGTCGCGGGCAGGGTCGCCACCCGCCCGTGCAGCGGCAGCGCGCGGGTGGTCCGCCGGGGGTCGCCGTAGGGGCGCGCGTCCCCCTCCGCCGGGCCCATCGCGTGGTCCAGCCCGCAGGTCGCCAAGAGGCCGGTGAAGCCCCGGAGCCAGCCGCCCATGCCCTCCTCCTCGGGGTGGAGCAGCGCGGGCGCGACGAGGCCGGTCGGGGAGTGCCAGCCGATCTCGCGGCCCGCGTGGCGCAGGGCGAGGACGTCGAGGGCTCGATCGACGGCGATCTCGGCCTCCATCGGGCCCGCGCGCAGCAGCAGGAGGCGGGCGCCGCGCTCCATGCCTTCGGCGCAGGTGACGAGGCGGATCGAGACGCGCGGGTCGCGGGTGCCGGACTTGGCGGTATCGAATGGGGCGGGATCGAACGGGGCGGGGTCGGACATGGTGCGGACGGTCGCCGCGCCGCCCCGGAGCGTCAACCCGAGGGGACGCCCACGCGCCCCACGCCGGGCAGCTTCACGGCCGGGCGGCGGAGGTCGACGCCCACGGTCTGGCCGAGGAACTGCACCTCCAGGCCGGTGCGCGGCCCCGCCGACAGGCCGACCACGCCCCATGCCGAGAGGTGCACGTCCCCGCCCGCGTCGCGGGTCCAGCGCAGCCCGTCGCCGAGCCAGTCCTTCCCGACCGCGATGGGCGGGAGGGCCACGCCGAGTTCGGGCACCTCGCGCAGCATCGTGGCGACGAAGGTGTTGGAGTTCGGTCCGGGCAGGAGGCGGTAGTCGCCGGTGCCGCCGTGGGGATAGGCGGCGACGGCGGCCTCCAGCTTGGGGATCGCGGCCTCGGCGGCCGCGCCCGAGACGGTGCCCACGATCCACGGGTCGTTCGAGTACCAGCGTCCGTCCGGCGGATAGGCGTCGCGGCGCAGCGCCCGGCCCCAGCCGACGACGTCGTGGCGGGTCCAGCGGGCGTCGCCCGCGCGCTTCCACACGAGCCACGAGTGGACGGAGACCGCGCCCTTCCAGCCGCCGGTGCGGGCGGCGAGGACGTGGACGGTGGCCTCGGGCACGGTCGCGGCGGCGGGCAGCAGGCCGGACGGCCCCCAGTCGGCGGCGCGCCACGTGTTCGGGCGGTCCACGACGGCCCACCACGCCGTGGCGGCGAGGAGGGGCGTGGCGAAGACGAGCAGGAAGATCAGCATGGGGAGGCGGAGGCGGCGGAGCATGGTCGCCATACTTGGGGTCGGCCGCGGGCCGCGTCGAGGGGGTCGGCGGGGCGCGGCCGACCCGGCGCGCCGGGCCTACTCGTCGAGGAAGCACTCCTCCCGGTACGGGTTGCAGTCCTCGCGCGGATGCACGCGGTCCCACTCCTCCGCCCGCCGGTCGTTCCAGTACTCCGCCCGCGTGCGCCGCCACAGGTGGAGGCAGCCGCCCGCGTCGTCGGCGATGCGGCCCCACGCGGCCTCGACCAGTTGGGGCGGCAGGAGGAAGTCGGGGCTCACCTCGGTCTCCAGCGCGGACTGGCAGGCGGCGAGCGGACGCTTGGAGGCCGGCCACGGCGCGGAGGCGGACGGGCGGGACGCGCCCGTCGCGTCGGCGCGGAAGGTTGCCCGGCAGGAGTCCCGGCCGATCACGACCGCCGCGTTCAGCCGGATCATGTCGCGCGGGATCAGCAGCCGGGAGTCGATCTGGGCCAGCGCCGTCTGGCAGGCGTCCATGTCGGGCGCCACGCCCCCCCGGATCGGGGGATCGTCCGGCGCGGCGGGCGCGGCACGGGCCGCCGCCAGGTCCGCGCGCAGGCGCTCCAGCTCCGCCTGCGCGGCGCCGAGCTCCTCTCGGGCCCTGCGCTCGGCCCTGCGCGCGCGCAGGGCGTCGTTGCGCTGCTCCAGCATCCGCGCCCGCGAGGCCTCCCAGCGCGCGGAAAGGTCGGACAGCTCGCGCGAGAGGTCGGCGACGGTCTCCCGCGCGGTCTCCAGCTCCTCCCGCAGGCGGGCCGCCTCCGCGCCGTCCGGGGCGGGCGCGGCCGATCCGCGCGGCAGGGCCGCGGCCACCGCGTCGAGGTCGACGCACCGGTCCTCCCGCACCCCGTCGGCGTCGAACACGCGCCGCGTCCCGTCGGGCAGCAACTGCACCACCCGCCCCTCGGACACGAGCGTGAGGACGCCCCCGATCTCCTCGGCGCTGCCGGACCCCTCCGGCAGGGGCGTCAGCGCCCCGTCGGCGCCGCGCGCGATCAGGTGGGTCTCGGCCTCCGCGCCCTCGCCGCAATGGCGCAGCAGGACTCCCTCCTCGGCGGCCGCGGGGGCCGCCATCGTCCCGACCGCCAGCAGGGCGGCCCGGAGCGGATGCCTCAATGCGTCCAAGCGCCCCGGCGGTTCGTGGCGAAGTTCTCGCCGTAGCCGCCCGCCCGGATGTTGGGGCGCCGCCCCTGCGGGCGCATCACCACGTAGTCGATCCCGTGGTCGCGGGCGTAGCCCTCGGCCTCCTTGCGGGACTCGAAGGCCAGCTTGACCTGCGGCTGCGTGTCCGTGGACCCGGTCCAGCCGGTCAGCGGATCGACCTCCTTCGGCGTCTCGGCCACGAACTCCAGCACCCACTCGCGGGTCTTGGCCGTGCCCGAGGACATGGCCGTCTTGGCGGGCTTGTAGATACGGGCGCGCATGGGTTCTGCCTCCGGTCCGGTCGCGCCCGTCTTATCGCCGCGCCGCGTCCGGCTTCAAGCGCTGCGGTGCCGCGGCCCCGCGCGCGAGGTCCAGCCGGTAGAACGCGCTGGCCGGGCCGTCCGCGTAGCCCGGGATCGCCCCGCAGGCGACGTAGCCCAGCCGCTCGTAGAGCCGCCGCGCCGCGCCGTATCCGGTGAGCCGGTCCGATCCGGTCTCGAGGACCAGCGCTGCGGCCCCGTCCGCGCGGGCGACGGCGGCGAGATGCGCCATCATCCGGGCGGCGAGGCCGCGGCCCCGCGCCGCGGCGGACGTGTGCACGGACTTCACCTCGAACGTGCCGTCGCCGAGGTCCTTGAGCGCGCCGATCACCACCACCCGGCCGGCCGCCTCGCCCGCCCAGACCCGCAGCCCCGGCGCGCCCAGCGCGTCGGCGTCGAGCGTGTGGTCGTCCGTGTCGGGCGAGTGCGCCGCGCTGTGCGCCCCGTGCGCCGCGATCAGCGCGGCGACCTGCGCCTCCGTCGCGGCGGCGGGCCGGATGTCCAAGCCGTCCATGGGTCGCGCCCCCCTGCAAAGCGGGCCCTCGATGCCCTATCTGTCACGCCTGCGCGAGAGGGGACGGACCATGGCCCACAACAACGACGACCAGCCCAAGGGCGAGATCCTGACCCTGCCGACCCGGGGCGCGGTGCCGGGCGGGCCGTCCGAGGACGCGACCGGCCACCTGCCGATGATGCACCGCCCCGCCGCCCAGCGCCCCAAGCTGGAGGGCGGCAAGAAGCTCGTGATGAAGACCGACTTCGAGCCCGCGGGCGACCAGCCCACGGCCATCGTGGAGCTGTCCAAGGGCGTGATGGACGGCGAGCGCGACCAGGTGCTGCTGGGCGCCACGGGCACCGGCAAGACCTTCACCATGGCCAAGATCATCGAGGAGACGCAGCGCCCCGCCGTCATCCTCGCCCCCAACAAGACGCTGGCCGCCCAGCTCTACGGCGAGTTCAAGGGCTTCTTCCCCGACAACGCGGTCGAGTACTTCGTCTCCTACTACGACTACTACCAGCCCGAGGCCTACGTGCCGCGCTCGGACACCTTCATCGAGAAGGAATCCCAGATCAACGAGCAGATCGACCGGATGCGCCACTCGGCCACCCGTGCGCTGCTGGAGCGCGACGACGTCATCATCGTGGCCTCCGTCTCCTGCATCTACGGCATCGGCTCGGTCGAGACCTACGGCGCCATGACCCAGGACCTGCTCGTCGGCT
This sequence comes from Jannaschia sp. Os4, assembly GCF_016820245.1. Taxonomy (GTDB): domain Bacteria; phylum Pseudomonadota; class Alphaproteobacteria; order Rhodobacterales; family Rhodobacteraceae; genus Jannaschia. The sequence continues at coordinate 574,154 of NZ_JAFCAR010000001.1, forward strand.
CCGAGTACGACCAGCGCAAGGTCATGGCCGACCTCGTGGCGCAGCAGTACCGCCGCAACGACGCCGCCTTCGCGCGCGGGTCGTTCCGGGTGCGCGGCGACAGCGTGGAGGTCTGGCCCGCCCACCTCGAGGACCGGGCGTGGCGCCTGTCGTTCTTCGGCGAGGAGCTGGAGGGCATCGTCGAGTTCGACCCGCTGACCGGCGCCAAGTCCCGCGACATGGACAAGATCCGCATCTACGCCAACAGCCACTACGTCACGCCCCGCCCGACGATGGCGCAGGCCATCAAGGGCATCAAGGCCGAGCTGGCCGTCCGCCTCGAGCAGCTGGTGGGCGAGGGCAAGCTCTTGGAGGCCCAGCGCCTCGAGCAGCGCACGCAGTTCGACCTCGAGATGCTGGAGGCCACCGGCGTCTGCAACGGGATCGAGAACTACTCCCGCTACCTCACCGGTCGCGCGCCGGGCGAGCCGCCCCCCACCCTCTTCGAGTACATCCCCGACGACGCCATCATCTTCGCCGACGAGTCCCACGTCTCCGTGCCCCAGATCGGCGGCATGTATCGCGGCGACTTCCGCCGCAAGATGACGCTGGCCGAGCACGGGTTCCGCCTGCCGTCCTGCATGGACAACCGACCCCTCAAGTTCGAGGAATGGGACGCGATGCGCCCCCAGTCGGTCTTCGTCTCCGCCACCCCCGCCGCGTGGGAGCTGGAGCAGTCCGGCGGCGTGTTCACCGAGCAGGTCATCCGCCCCACGGGCCTCCTCGACCCCGAGGTGGAGATCCGGCCCGTCGACATGCAGGTCGACGACCTCCTCGACGAGATCCGCAAGGTCACCCGGCAGGGGATGCGGACGCTGGTCACCACGCTGACCAAGCGCATGGCCGAGGACCTGACCGAGTACCTGCACGAGCAGGGGATCAAGGTCCGCTACATGCACTCCGACATCGACACGATCGAGCGGATCGAGATCCTGCGCGACCTCCGCCTCGGCGCCTTCGACGTGCTGATCGGGATCAACCTGCTGCGCGAGGGGCTCGACATCCCCGAATGCGGCCTCGTCGCTATCCTCGACGCGGACAAGGAGGGGTTCCTCCGCTCCGAGACGTCCCTCGTCCAGACCATCGGCCGCGCCGCGCGCAACGCCGAGGGCCGCGTCATCATGTACGCCGACCGCATCACCGGCTCGATGGAGCGCGCCATGCGCGAGACCGAGCGCCGCCGCCAGAAGCAGATGGCCTACAACGAGGAGCACGGCATCACCCCCGCGACGGTCAAGAAGAACGTCGAGGACGTGCTGGCGGGCCTCTACAAGGGCGACGTCGACATGAACCGGGTGACGGCCAAGGTCGACAAGCCGATGGCCGGGGCGAACCTGCAGGCCCATCTCGACGGGCTGCGCGAGCAGATGCGCAAGGCGGCCGAGAACCTCGAGTTCGAGGAGGCCGCGCGCCTGCGCGACGAGGTCAAGCGGCTGGAGCAGGTGGATTTGCTAGTGAGCGACGACCCGATGGCGCGCCAGTCGGCGGTGGCGCAGGCCGTGGAGGACGCGCGGAAGGCGGAGGGGCGGAGCACGGCGGGGCGGCCGGGGATGCGGGGAGGGAACGTGAAGAGAAGGAAGAAGGGGGGCGGAAGGTAGTCATCTCTTTACTTCTGGTGTGATCCCCAGATGATCGCCGAATGACTACGAGCAAACCTTACTCTTATGTTGCTTATATCGATGAAGCTGGTGACGATGGGCTAAGGCGCGTGCGCCCCATCGACAGCCATGGAAGCAGCGAATGGCTAGTTGTCTCAGCGGTCGTCGTGCGCGCCTCGCGAGAGAATGAAGTAAAGGATTGGGTATCAGACATACGAGATGGTCTGTGGAGGTATAACCGCGCCACGCTTCACTTTAAGGACTTGAACGAAAACAAGCGCCTGTTCGTCTGCGATCAGCTCGCAGGCCTGAACGCTAGGTACTTTGTGGTCTGCTCCAACAAGAAAAACATGCGAGGCTACCAGAACCCGCTTGCGGAGCAGGTCCCTTCGCAGTGCTGGTTCTACAACTGGATGACAAGGCTCCTCCTAGAGAGAGTAACCGATTTCGTTGCTTGGCGATCCGAGGTCGATTTTGGTGAGCCGCAGAAAGTCAAGATTGAATTCAGCAACAGGGGCGGTCTTTCCTACTCGCAGATGAAGGCCTACTGGCGGTGGATTAGCTACCAAGGCGAAAATACGTTCCTCCGATTCGGCCGTATTAATTGGGATGCGATAGACTACGAGCTTGCAAAAGTTTACCCGCATTACGATAGGGCAGGACTTCAGCTTGCAGATGTCGTAGCTAGCGCTTTCTTTAAAGCTGTTGATAAATACAATACTGGATCATGCGATCCAAGATTTGCCGCAAAGCTTCAGCCGAGAATGGCAAGGTTTAGAGATCGACCTGCCAACTCCCCGTCCGGGTATGGAGTAAAGCTTATGCCGTCTCTGAAGGGGGCGAGGTTACTACCAGAGCAAGAACAAATCTTCCGGTACTACGGCTACCCGACCCAGTGGTGGGCCCCGGACTCGTCTAATCCTTCGTCACGCTAGGCTGGCATCCTAGGCACCAACCGTCCGAAGGACGCCCCTGATCATTCACAGCGACCCGAGCTACCCGGCGGCCCACGTCTTGTTGTATCATATGTTGCGAATCAGTCAACAGAATCAAAGCTCTAGCTGTCACTCGTCGCGGCGGGTGCTAAGCGACTCTATCGCATGACGTTTTTCGAATGCATCCATAGGGCAGACGAACGCCCGCAGAAGTCCATAAACCCGACACCTCCATCCGCTCCGCACCGACGGACCACGTTGGGCCCCCCCAACGGAACCATCCCCCCCGCCCCCCGTTCTCCGCATGACCCCCACGGAGAGCCCCATGAACTACGGCATCCTCGGCGCCATCGTCTTCGTCCTCGGCGTCTACGCGATCTACCGGGTGCTGACCTCGGGGGCCACGACCGGGACCAAGGCGATCTGGTGCATCGTCATCCTCCTCCTGCCTGTCATAGGCTTCATCGCGTGGCTCGTCGCCGGACCGAAGTGACGCCGCCGCGCGCCGCCGCCGGCGCGCGGCTTCCGTAGGATGGGGTTCCACCCCATCGGGCGCACCGCCCCGATCCGAGGAACGATGGGGCGGAACCCCATCCGGCGCCGTCCCCCCGGCGACGCGGCTACCCGACCGCCCCCTCCCCCACCTCCAAGAGCACCGGCACCACCACCTCCTCCTCGTCGGTCAGGTGCCGGTCGAGGAACCGCCCCATCCCCTCCAGCCGCTCCGCCAGCGACCCCGCCGCGCCGCCGCGCAGCACCGCGTTCGCCGCCCCCGCCAGCCCCTCCAGCTCCTCGTGCAGCCGGTGGTGGTCCGCGTCCAGCAGCGCGAATCCCCGCTCCAGTGACGGGGCCAAGGCGGCCAGCCGGGGGAAGTAGTGGTGGTCCTCCACCCCGTGATGCTCCTCCAGCCCATGGAGGAACGCGCCCCCCAGCCGCTGCAGCCGGACGGCGTGGTCGCGCGGGTCCAGCGCCCCGTCCGCCCGCGCCCGCGCGTCCGCGGTCAGCGCGTCCAGCAGGCGGCGGAACCCGAGATGCCGCTCCAGCCAGAACCGGGTCAGCGGACCGAACTCCGGATGCGCCGCCCATCCGTCGCGGGGATGCGCCACCAGCAGGGTGCGGAGCGCGGGCGGCAGGCCGGTGCGGGTGGCGAGGTTCAGGTCGTCCGTCATGCGACCGCATGTACAGGGCGCGCGCGGAGGGTGCACGAGGGGCGCTCCACGGCGACCGGTGGTAACGTTCCGTTAACCCCCCTCCCCCACCCTCGCCCGGATGCGCGCGATTCTCGCCTTCCTGCTGCTCGCCACGCCGCTCCACGCCGGGCCGTGGCCGCGCGCGGAGGGGGCCGTCTACTGGCTGCTGCAGCACGAGACCGGCACCGAATGGTCCACGCTCTACGCCGAATGGGGCGGCCCCCACCGCCTGACCTTCGGCCTCGACGCGGGCGGCCACGCCCTCGCCTTGGCCGACGGCACCCCCGGCCTCGCCCGCTGGCGCAGCTTCGTGCGCTACCCGCTCGGCCCCGACGCGTGGACGTGGCGCCTCGCGGTCGAGGGGGGAATCGGCTCGGACCTCGCCGCGTCCGAGGCCGGCGAGGCGGTGGTCCCCCGCGCCACGCTCGGCCTCACGGCGGGGCGGGGGTTCCGGTGGCGCGGCGAGGACGGCTGGGGGTCCGTCACCCTGCGCGCCGAGCGGGCCGAGCGCCTGCCCCTGCGCCTCTCGGGCGGGGCCAAGCTCGGCTGGAAGCCCACCCCGCGCGACACCGTGGAGATCAGCGTCGACGGCGAGCGCACCGCGGACGCGGCCTACTGGACCGTCGGCCCGACCTACCAGCGCCGGGTCGGCCCGGTCCTGCTGCGCGGCAGCGTCCGGCTGGACGAGGCGGGCGAGGCGCGGTGGCGCCTCGGGATCGCGGGGGAGTTCTAGCTCACCACCCCTCCGTGCCCGGCGCGCCCTTGACCGTGCCGACGAGGTTCGGCGTCACCCAGCCGCCGTAGAACCCGCCCGGCTGGGGCGACACCTCCAGCCCGCCGACCGTCGCCCGGTCGAGGGCGCGGGCGTAGATCGCGACGAACCCCGCGATGGGCGCGAAGCGGGCGGTGGGCTTGGGGTAGGACCACGCCGCCCGCCCCGCGACGACGCCGCCGGCGCCCACGTCCCAATAGGCCGCCCGCCCCTTCCACTCGCAGACCGAGCCGCCCCCGGCGGGCCGCAGGTCGGCGTCGATCTCGGCGGGGGGGAGGTAGTAGGTCGGCGCGTGATGGGTCTCCAGGACGCGCCACGCGGCGCGGGTCCGCACGATCTCCACGCCGCCGAGCCACGCGGCCACCTCCTGCGGGACGCGCTCCAAGGCGGGGGGGCGGGGGTAGGACTGGACGTCCTCCTCGGGCAGCGGCGCCGTCACTGCCCCTGCACCGCGTCCTCGACGCCCTCCTCCACGGCCTCCTGCAGCTCGGGCTGGATGATCTCGATGACCTCGGTGGCCCAGTCGCCGATGATCGGGATGAAGTTGATCTGGCTCAGCGACCAGACCACGACCGACAGCACCACCGTCGCGCCCAGCACGCCGCCGAGGCCGAAGGCGATGCCGCGCGCCAGCTGGAACATGATGAGGCGCGGCATGGAGTTGTGGACCTGGATGAACCGGTGCCGGTTCATCCGCGCCATCTCGCGGCGCAGCGCCGCCACCTCGTCGAGGAACTTGGTCTGATCGTCCATGGCGCGCGACCCTAGCGGCGCACGGGGTCAGAGCAAGCCGCGAAACGCCACGTAGGCCGCCGCCGCGACCGCGTTGGACAGGTTGAGCGAGCGGACGTGCGGCGAGCGCATCGGCAGCCGCACCGCCCGGTCCCGCCGCCCGTCGAGCACCGCGCCCGGCAGGCCCACCGTCTCCGACCCGAACAGGAGGTGCGCGTCCGGCGGCCAGTCCACCTCGTAGCAGGTGCGCGGCCCGAACTCCTCGAAGGGGAACAGCGCCGCCTCGCGCGCGCCGCGCCGGGACGCGAAGTCGTCCCAGTCCGCGTACTCGTGCAGCGGCACGTGCGGCCAGTAGTCCAGCCCCGCCCGCCGCACCGCCTTCTCGTCGAGCGAGAAGCCCAGCGGGTGCACGAGGCAGAGGTCGACCTCCAAGGCGGCGCAGGTGCGCGCGATGGTGCCCGTGTTGCCGGGGATCAGCGGCTCGACGAGGACGATCGCGGGCCGGGGCGCGGCGCGCGTCACGCGTGGACCCGCGCCCACCGCTCGATCAGCTTGAACTGCATGTTGCGCGCGCGGCGGCCCCACGACTGGCCGCCCTCCGGCCGCTCCCGCTCGCCCACCGACAGGCCGGCGCGCCGCGCCGTGTCGGCGGCGAAGATCGCGAAGGCCATCGGGCGCCCGCCCGCGTCGAAGTAGCCCGCGAGGCCCGAGACGAAGTTGAGCGTGCCGGTCTTGGCCTGGATCGGCAGCGACTTGTCCTCGTAGAGGCGCAGCTCCTTCATCAGCGGCCGGATGCGGCCCATCGCGCCGGGCGCGACGAGCGCGCGCGCCATGTCGGCCGCGTTGATCCGCGACGTGCCGTTCAGCCCCGAGTGGTCGTCGAAGTCCGGTCGCCGCGCGCCCGTCGTCGCGCCCAGCCACGTCGACATCGCCCCCGCCGAGGCCCCCAGCGACCGGGTCGGCGCGCCGCGCGCGGCGGAGGCGGAGAGGCCCAGCACCTCCGCCGTGAGGTTGTTCGAGAACTTCAGCATCGCCGACGCTACCCGGTCCAGCGACGCCCCCTGCTGCACCGCGATCACCGTGCCCTGCGGCACCCCGCCCGAGGCCCGCGCCGCGGCGGGGGCGGCGACGCCGTTGGCCCGCAGCATCGTGCGCATCACGTCGCCCGCGTAGAGCAGCGGGTTGCGCACCGGCAGCCAGCGCGACCCCGAGCCGCCCAGCTGGCGGCGGGCCACGGTCCACGCGTCGATCCCGTCCGCGTCGGCATAGGTGTAGACCGGCAGCGACCGGTCCGCGATCCGCATCCGCGAGGTCGAGACGCCGGGGCGGAAGCGGTCCGTCCGCGCGTCCATCGCGGTGGTGTAGCCCGACCCGCCCCGCGCCCACGAGAAGTGCACCCGGTTGAAGTTGAGGTTCAGCCCCGAGACGGCGGGGTTGTAGCCCACGTGCTCCGGCTGGGCGCGGTCGATCCGCTCGATGGTCCGGAGCGGGCCGGGATGCACGAGGAGCCGCCCGCCCACCTCCGACAGGCCGGCGGCGCGGGCGTCGGCGGCCAGCGCGTGCAGCCCGTCCGTGTCCAGCGACGGGTCGCCGCCGCCCACCAGCACGAGATCCCCCTCCAGCCGCCCGTTCCGGATCGGCCCGGTGGCGATCAGGCGGGTCTGGAAGCGGTGCCCCGCGCCCATCGCCTCGAGCGCGTAGAGCGCGGTCACCGCCTTGAGCACCGAGGCGGGCGGCAGCGCGCGCAGGGGGCTGCCCGTCTCGACCGGCGCGCCCGTGCGCGCGTCGACGAGGGCGAAGCCCACCTGCGCCCGCGACCCGAGGTTGGCCTCCGCGACGATCCGGTCGGCGCCGGGCGTGGTCCGCGCGATCCAGTCCTCGGGCCGCGCGTCGGGGCGGGTCGAGGTCGGCGGCGGGTTCGCGCAGGCCGGCAGGCCCGCCAAGGCCACCGCGCCGCCCCCGAGGAACGCACGTCGCTTCATCGTCAATCCTCCCCGCACTCGCCGCTTGGCTTCGCACCCTTCGCCCCGGTTGTGAACCCGCCCGGACCGCTTCCGCGCGCGCCGGAGCGGGGGATGTCGCACGCGTGATCGCATGGTAGCGCGCGGGCATGGACATGGCCCGCCTCCGCGCCGTGGGCCTGATGGTCCTCGGCATGTCGCTGATCCCCGTGGGGGACACGGCGGGCAAGCTGCTGACCGGGGCGCACGGGGTCGCGCCCGGCTTCGTCGCCTTCGCGCGCTTCGCGGTGGGCGCCGCGATGGTGGCGCTGCTGCTGCGCGCGCCGGTGGACTGGCGGCTGTGGCGGGACGGGCGGGTGTGGCTGCGCGCGGCGCTGATCGCCGCCGGGATCGGCTGCATCCTCACGGCGCTGCGGACCGAGCCCATCGCCTCGGTCTTCGGGGCGTTCTTCGTCGGGCCCCTCGTCTCCTACGCGCTCAGCGTGCTGCTCCTCGGCGAACGGGCGCAGCCCGCGCGCGCCGCCCTGCTCGGGCTGGGGTTCGTCGGCACGCTCATGGTGGTGCGCCCCGGGGGCGAGATGGCGCCGGGCCTGCTCTGGGCGGTGGCGGCGGGGGTGTTCTACGGGTCGTTCCTGACCGCCTCGCGCTGGCTGCGAAACGCGGGCGCGCCGATGCAGCTGATGCTGACCCAGACGGCGATGGGGACGATCCTGCTGGCCCCGCTGGCATGGGGGGCGTGGCCGCCCGCCACGGCGGAGGTCGGGGGGCTGCTGCTGGTCTCGGGGCTGGCCTCGGCCACGGGGAACATCCTCCTGATCTTCGCCTACCGGCGGGCGGCGGCCACCGAGCTCGCGCCCTTCGTCTACACGCAGCTGGTGGCGGCGACGGCGCTCGGCTGGCTGGTCTTCGGCACGTGGCCCGACGCGGTGGGGGCGGCGGGCCTCGCGCTGCTGCTGGCCTCGGGGCTGGCGACGCTGGCGCTGCGGCGCCCGGCCTGACGGGGCGGGCGCCGCCGCCCGCGCGGACGACGTGGCGGTCATCCCTCCCGCGCGCCCCCGCCCCCGCTCTCGCCCTCGCACCGCATCAGCATGAAGCTGATGTCGTCGTCGAACCCGTTGATGTCGGCATGGGCGCGCAGCCCCTCCTCCAGCGCGGCGACCTGCGCGTCGAGGTCGTCGCCCGGCGGCAGGTCCGCGAGCATCCGGTCCAGCCCCTCCTCGCCCAGCATCTCGCCCCACGTGTCGGCGCAGTCCGTCAGCCCGTCCGAGTAGATCAGCAGCCGGTCCCCCGGCGCCAGCCGCTCCTCCACCGTGGACCACGCAGCGTCCGGCAACAGGCCCACGGGCGGCCCGCCCGGGCCGATCCGGCGGGGCGGACCGCCCGCGCCGGGCAGCACGATGGGGTGGGGGTGGCCCGCTTGGCAGTAGCGCAGCCACCCGGTGCTGCAGTCGAAGAACGCGAGCAGCGCGGTGAAGTAGACGTCGCCGCCGCCGAGGCGGATCATGTGCGCGTTGAGCCGCCCCATCACCACGTCGGGCGGGTCGGAGACCAGCGGCGGCACGTCGCCCTCGTCGACGCGTCCGGTCCAGACGTCGTAGCGCCCCATGAGCCCGGCCAGCCGCCCGGTCATCAGCGCCGAGGCGATCCCGTGCCCCGACACGTCCAGCGACCACAGCGCCAGCCCGCCCCCGTCGCGGGGCGCGTAGCCCATGAAGTCGCCGCCGATCTGCCCGGCCGTCAGGAGCGACAGCCGCAGGTCCGCGTCGCCCACGCGGGCGGCGAGCGGGGGCAGCATCGCGCGCTGCAAATCCCTCGCCTCGGCGAGGTCGCGCGCCACGGCGGCGTTGCGCGCCCGCAGGTCCTCCAGCATCGCGCGCTCCTCGTAGACGCGCAGCGCGAGGCGGTCCTGCGTCTCGATCAGGCGCTGGCCGACGTCGATCCGCGCGCGCAGCTCGTCGGGGCTGACGGGGAGGACGAGGTAGTCGTCCGCGCCCGCGTCCAGCCCCGCCGCCCGCGCCGCGCCGTCGGCCCAGAAATGGACCAGCATCAGGAAGGTGTAGGACCGCGCCCGTGCGGCGGCCACGAGGTCGAACACCGCCCCGTCGCCCAGTTCGGTCGTGCCGATCACGATCCGCGCGCGGCGATCGGCCAGCGCGGCGGCCACGCGCTCGGGGCTGTCGGCGACCACCGCCTCGAGGCCCATCCGCTCCATCGTGCGGGCGAGGCCGCGCGCGCGCGCCGCGTTCACGTCCGCCACGACCACCGTCCAAGGGCCCGTCGGCGGCAGGTCCGGCGCGGACGCGGAATCGAAGGCCTGCGGCATCATCGTCATGCCGCCCTCATCGCGCACGGGTCTTAACGGCCCGTGAACGGGCCCCTCAGATCACCAGCTCCGCGAGGTCCGCCACGTGGGTGATGTCGCGCCAGCCGAACCCCTTGGCGTCCATCCGCCCCGTCAGCGCGGGGAAGTTGGCGGGATCGTCGGTCTCGATCCCGAGGAGCACGGAGCCGAAGTTGCGCGTGGACTTCTTGAGGTACTCGAACCGCGCGATGTCGTCCGACGGGCCGAGCAGGTCGAGGAAGTCGCGCAGCGCGCCGGGCCGCTGCGGCATCCGCACCACGAGGTACTTCTTGAGGCCCGCGAAGCGCATCGCGCGCTCCTTCACGTCCGGGAGCCGCTCGAAGTCGAAGTTGCCCCCCGTGGTCACGCAGACGACGCGCCGCCCGGCGACGTCGAGGTCGCGGAGCGCGTCGACCGACAGCGCGCCCGCCGGCTCCAGCACGATGCCCTCGACGTTCAGCAGCTCCTGCAGGGTGATGCAGACCCGGTCCTCCGGGACCGCCGCGACATGGGCCGGGTCCACGTCCGCGAGCGCCGCGAAGGGCCGCGCGCCGACCCGCGCCACCGCCGCGCCGTCCACGAAGGTGTCGAGCCGGTCCAGCGTCACCGGCCCGCCCGCCGCCAGCGCCGCCGCGAGCGAGGCGCCGCCCGCGGGCTCCACCAGCCGCATCTCCGGCAGCCGCCCCTCCGCCCGCAGCAGCGCGCGCATCCCGGCGGAGAGGCCGCCCCCGCCCACCGGCAGCACCATCAGGTCCGCCGCGCCGAGGTCCGGCATCTGCTCGAGCAGCTCGACCGCCACGGTCGCCTGCCCCTCGATCACCGCGTCGTCGTCGAAGGGCGAAAGGAAGGCCGCGCCGGCCTCGGCGCACCAGTCCTGCGCGGCGGCGAGGCAGTCGTCGAACGTGTCGCCGACCAGGCGGATCGTCACCCGCCCGCCCCCGAAGGCGCGGGTCTTGTCGACCTTCTGCCCCGGCGTCGTGACCGGCATGAAGATCGTGCCGGGCCGGTCCAGCCGACGGCACATCCACGCCACGCCCTGCGCGTGGTTGCCCGCGCTGGCGGCGCCCACGGGCCGGTCGCCCGCCAGCCCCCGCATCGCGTTGAACGCGCCGCGCAGCTTGTAGGAGCGCACCGGCGTCAGATCCTCGCGCTTCAGCCAGACGTCGGCGCCGTGGCGGTCCGACAGCCAGTCGTTGCGCTGCAGCGGGGTCGGCGCGAACAGGTCGCGCAGCGCCGCCTCGGCCGCCCGCGCGCGGTCGGCGAAGCCGCCGGTCATGCGGGCGTCACAGGGGGCGGTCCTCGACGAAGTGGCCGTAGAGCACCGTCAGGACGGAGATGCCGACCATCAGCATGATCCACTGGACCACGACGCCGTAGACCAGCGAGATCACCCCGCCCGTGGCGACCGCCGCCGCCGCCGGATCGCCCACCGCCCCGAGCCCGCCGCCCACGAGCAGGGTCGGCAGCTGCAGCAGCAGCGACAGCGCGACCGTGAGAACGGCCACCAGCAGGATCGCCCCCGACGCGCCGGAGGTGGCGGACCACGCCTCGCCGAAGGCGACCGGCCGCCCGACGGCCCCCGCGGGCAGGATCACCGCGAGCCGGTAGAACACCACGACCAGCGCGACGATGCCCGCGAGCAGCACGAGGATGGCCAAGGGCGGGACCAGCGCGCCCAGCAGCCCGGCGACCAGCCCGATCGCGAGGTAGGCGACCATCAGCACGAGGCCGAGCAGGAGCGAGCGCCCGAGATAGCCCAGCATCGGGCCGCCGTGGAACGGCGGCACCCAGCCCGTCGGCTCCTCGAGGAGGGTGGCGCGGTGCCACGCCACCGCGACCCAGAGCGAGGCCACCACGAAGATCGCGACGATCGCGAACAGGCCGAGGAGCGCCGCCCCGCCGAGCGCCGCCTCCATGGCCGCCGCGTCCGTCGGGTCGAGCGCCGCCACGGAGGCGAGGCCCGCCCCGCCGAGCAGCAGCGCCGCCGCCAGCGCGATCCCGTAGGGCACGAGCGACACCCGCAGCGCCAGCCCGAGGTTGTCGGTGATCAGCGTCACCGCCTTGGCGAACAGCTTCCATCCCAGCATGTCGGTCGTCCCTTCCGTGCGTCGGCGACGACGGTGGCCCGCCCGCGCGCGCCGGGCAAGCGGGAACGTCCCCTTCCGGCCCGCGTTCCCTTGATCCGACACCTGCAAGGAGACCGTCCCATGACCCGCACGATCCTCACGGCCGCCGCCGCCCTCGCGCTCGCCCTGCCCGGCGCCGCCTCCGCGGACGGCCACGCCGCCTCGCCCTTCGCCGAGCCCTCGGTCGAGTACGGCCAGAGCTACCGCGCCACGACCCTCCTCGGCACGCGCGTCCACGCCGTCGAGGTCGAGCTCGACCCGACCGTGCCGCTGCCCGCGGGCACCGTCGCCGAGTGGGACGACATCGGCGAGATCGGGGACATGATCATCGGCGTCGACGGCTCGCTCGAGGCGGTCATCGTCGACGTGGGCGGCTTCCTCGGCCTCGGGGAGAAGGAGGTCGCGCTCAACTGGTCGGCCCTGCGCGGCGTGCGCGAGGACGACGACCCGGAGGAGTACTTCCTCGGCGTGAACCTCACGCAGGAGATGCTGGAGGCCGCCCCCGAGGTGGAGCGCGTCCCCGCGAACTGAGCCTCAGGGGTCCGGCGCGTCGACGCGCCGGGCCCCCGCGCCGCCCCCCGCCAGCCGGTCGTCCGCGTTGGCCAGCGGGCAGGCCTCCATCGACAGGCACCCGCAGCCGATGCAGCCGTCGAGGTTGTCGCGCAGCCGCGTCAGCGCCTCGATCCGCTCCGTCAGCTCGCCGCGCAGCCCGTCGGCCAGCGCCGCCCACTCCGCCCGGCTCGGCGCCCGGTCCGGCGGGGCCACCGCCAGCGCCGCGCGGATGCGCGCCAAGGACAGCCCCAGCCGCTGCGCCGCCCGGATGAACGCCAGCCGCCGCAGCTGCCCCCGCGCGAAGCGCCGCCGCCCGCCGCGGTCCCGCGGCGGCGCGATCAGGCCCCGCGCCTCGTAGAAGCGCACTTGGCTCACCGAGAGGCCCGCCCGCGCCGCCACCTCGCCGATCGTCAGTTCCTTCGACGGCATCGCAGATTCTCCTTGACCTCGACCTTGGTCGAGGTCCGACAGGGGTGGGGTCAACCGCGAAGGAGGCCCGTCATGGCCCGGCTCGAACACGTCAACCTCACCGTCCGCGACCCGGACGGCTTCGCCGCCCTACTCGGGCGGCTCTTCGGATGGGAGGTCCGCTGGGCAGGCATCGTGCTAGGCGGGGCGGGCCGGTCCGTCCACGTGGGCGAGCCCGGCACGGGTGGCTACCTCGCCCTCTACCGCCCGGCGGAGGGAGCCGCCGACGGCCCGTCGAGCTACGTGACGGCGGGCGGGCTCAACCACCTCGGCGTCGTGGTCGACGACCTCGACGCCGCCGAGGCGCGCGTCTCCGCCGAGGGGTTCAAGCCCCAGAACCACGCCGACTACGAGCCGGGGCGCCGCTTCTACTTCGACGGCCCGGACGGCGTGGAGATCGAGGTCGTCGCCTACGACTGACCTATGCACGGGCGGGCCGTGTCCGCCCGTCCCTTGCCCCCTCCCGGCCGATCCCCTACCCCGCCCCCGTCCCTGCCGCGCCGCACCCGGAGGCCCGTCCATGTCCGCACCGAAGAAAGTCGTCCTCGCCTATTCGGGCGGCCTCGACACCTCGATCATCCTCAAGTGGCTCCAGTCCGAGATGGGCTGCGAGGTCGTCACCTTCACCGCCGACCTCGGGCAAGGCGAGGAGTTGGAGCCCGCCCGCAAGAAGGCCGAGATGATGGGCGCGACGAGCATCCACATCGAGGACCTCCGCGAGGAGTTCGTGCGCGACTTCGTCTTCCCGATGTTCCGCGCCAACGCGCTCTACGAGGGGCTCTACCTGCTGGGCACCTCCATCGCGCGGCCGCTGATCTCCAAGCGCCTCGTCGAGATCGCGGCCGAGGAGGGGGCCGACGCCGTCAGCCACGGCGCCACCGGCAAGGGCAACGACCAAGTGCGCTTCGAGCTGGCCGCCTACGCGCTCAACCCCGAGATCAAGGTCATCGCCCCGTGGCGCATGTGGGACCTGTCGTCCCGCACCAAGCTCCTCGACTTCGCCGAGAAGCACCAGATCCCCATCGCCAAGGACAAGCGCGGCGAGGCGCCCTTCAGCGTGGACGCCAACCTCCTGCACACCTCGTCGGAGGGGAAGGTGCTGGAGGACCCGGCCGAGCCCGCGCCCGACTACGTCTACCAGCGCACCGTCGATCCCACCCAAGCCCCCGACGCGCCCCAGGACGTGGTGATCGGCTTCGAGCGCGGCGACGCGGTGAGCATCGACGGCGAGGCGATGTCCCCCGCCGCCATCCTGACCAAGCTCAACGAGCTGGGCGGCGCGCACGGCGTCGGCCGCCTCGACCTCGTGGAGAACCGCTTCGTCGGCATGAAGTCCCGCGGCATCTACGAGACGCCCGGCGGCACCGTGCTGCTGGAGGCGCACCGGGGCATCGAGCAGATCACCCTCGATTCGGGCTCCGCCCACCTCAAGGACTCGATCATGCCGCGCTACGCGGAGCTGATCTACAACGGCTTCTGGTTCTCGCCCGAGCGCGAGATGCTGCAGGCCCTGATCGACCGCAGCCAAGAGCACGTCTCCGGCGAGGTGACGGTCCGCCTCTACAAGGGCTCCGTCCGCACGATCGCGCGCCGCTCGGACCTCAGCCTCTACTCCGAGGCCCACGTCACCTTCGAGGACGACGCCGGCGCCTACGACCAGCAGGACGCGCAGGGCTTCATCCAGCTCAACGCCCTGCGGTTGAAGCTGGTGGCGAACCGCAACCGCAGGGCGTCCTGACGGCGCATCCCCGCCGCAATCGTTGCCCCCGCGCCACGGGGCGCCCGCCCGCCGGGCGACCCCGCCTTTCCCCAGCGTCACCGCCCGGTCCACTCCCGCGCGGAGGGACCGCGTCACGAGGGGGATACCATGACACGCATTTCCGAACGGCCCATGCCCGAGCGCACGGAGGCCGTCGCGTTCACCGGCCGCGCCGGCGAATGGTTCAAGATCTGGATCGTCAACCTGCTGCTGACGATCGTGACCTTCGGCATCTACTCCGCATGGGCCAAGGTCCGGCGCGAGCAGTACTTCAAGCGCAACACCTCCATCGAGGGCCGCGCCTTCGACTACCACGCGACGGGGATGCAGATCCTCATCGGGCGGATCATCGTCGTGGTCGGCCTCGTGGCCTTCAGCATCCTGTCGATGATCCCGCTGGTCGGCTTGGTCGCCATCCTCGCGCTGGTCTTCCTGTTCCCGTGGCTCGCCGTCCGCAGCCTCGCGTTCAACGCGCGCAACACCTCGTGGTCGAACGTCCGCTTCGACTTCAGGGGCACCTACGGCGACGCGCTCGTGACCTACATCCTCGCCCCCATCGGGGTGGCGCTGACGCTCTACACGACCGCGCCGCTGCTCACCCGCCGCGTCCACGGCTTCTTCGTCCGCGGCCACTCGCTCGGGAACCGGAGCTTCGACTTCGGGCAGGGCGCGGGCGGCTACTACGCGGCCTTCGGCCTCGCGCTGCTGTGGGTGATCGGCGCGGGCGTGGTGCTGGCGCTCACCGTCGGCGGCTCCGTCGCCGCGATGTTCGCGACGCTGGACGCGGGCGTCGAGCCGGACCCGGCCACGGCGCTCGCCCCGGTCCTCGCCCTCTACGCCGCGCTCTTCCTCGGGTTCTTCCCGGCCGCGCTGCTCTATCAGGCGATGGTCCGCAACCTGATGTACGCGGGCACCGAGCTGGAGGGCGGCCACCGCTTCTCCTCGACCGTGCGCCCGGTGCGCCTGCTCGTGATCGCGGTGACCAACGCGCTGGCCGTGGCCGCGTCGCTGGGCCTGATGCTGCCGTGGGCGCAGGTGCGGATCACCCGCTACCTCGCCGAGAACAGCTTCGTGCACCCGGAGGGCGACCTCGACCTGATCGCGGGCCGCATCGAGGCGGACGCGGGCGCCATCGGCGACGCCTATTCCGACATCGAGGGGATCGACCTCGGTGGCGTCGGCATCTGAGCCCGAGCACCGGGTGCAGGGGCGGGCCTTCCCGCCCCACAGCGCCCACGAGACGCCCGCCACCCTCGTGGTGGCGGGCGACCGCGTCGCCCTGATCGACGCCGAGGGGGTGCCCCTCCTCGAGACCACCCGCCGCGAGGCCCGCGCCGAGCGCGCCTTGGGCGACACCGAGCGGCGCGTCCGCCTGCCCGACGGCGCCACCTTCCTCACCCGCGACGACGCCGCCCTCGACGCGGCCCTGCCCGCGCCGGGCGGATGGCTCCCGGCGCTGGAGCGGGCGGACCCGCTGACGATGCTCTCCGTCGTGCTGGCCTGCCTCGCGGGGGCCTACGTGGTCGTCCGCTGGGGGCTCGACCTGCTCGTGGCCGCCGCCGTCTGGATGACCCCCCAGACCGTCGCCGTCGCGATGGACGGCGGCACCATGCCCCTGCTCGACCGCGTCCTCTTCGAGCAGACCGCGATCCCCGCCGACCGCCGCGCGGAGGTCGCCGCCCTCTACGCCGAGGTGCTCGCCCACGGCCCGCCGCCGCGCCGCGGCACGGAGGACCGGCTGCTGTTCCGCGGCATGGACGGCCTGCCCAACGCGATGGCCCTGCCCGGCGGCACCGTGATCGTCACCGACGAGCTGGTGCGGATGCTCGACGACGACGCGGACGCCCTCGCGGGGGTGCTCGCCCACGAGGTCGCCCACGTCCGCGAGCGGCACGGCCTCCACGGCCTCTACCGCGCGGTCGGCCTCTCGGTGATGGTCGCCGTGATGGCGGGCGAGACCGGCCCCCTCCTCGAGGAGGCGCTCCTCGAGGGGAACGTGCTGCTCGCGCTCGCGGGCACCCGCGCCGCCGAGCGCGAGGCCGACGCGGGCGCGGTCGCCACGATCCGCGCGATGGGCCGCGACCCCGAGGGGCTGGCGCGCTTCTTCGACGACATGGCCGCGCGGTTCGGCGACGGCGGCGGCTGGTCCTCGACCCATCCCGGCTCGGCGGAGCGGTCCGCCACCATCCGCGAGGGGCTCTAGACCGCCGCCCGCCAGTCGCGCGGCGCCACCCCGGTCACGCGTCGGAACTCCCGGTTGAAGTTGCTGCGCGCCGAGAAGCCCGAGGCGAGCCACGCCTCCGTCACGGACGCCCCCGCCTCCAGCCGCGCGCAGGCCGCCGCGACCCGCCGCGCGTTCACGAAGCGCGAGACGTTGTCCCCGGTGGCCCGGTTCACCGCCGCCGACAGCCGCTTCTCCGGCACGCCCAGCCGCCGCGCGAGCCGCGCGAGCGACAGGTCCGGGTCGAGGTGCAGCCCCGTCTCGCCGAGGAACCGCTCCAGCCGCAGCACGAGGGCGGCATCCGCCTCGGACCCGGCGGGCGCGGCGGCGGCGGGCACGCGCGCGTCGGGCCGCAGCTCGGGCGCGACGGCGAGCCAGCCCACGAGCGCCAAGGTCGCCGTCGAGCCCAGCGTCACGATCCAAGGGCGCGCCTCGGGCCGGCCGAGGGCGACCGCCCCCGAGATCGCCACGTCGCTCAGCCCCGACCCGATCAGCGCCAGCGCGATCAGCCCCCAAAGCCGCGCGGGCCGCGCGCCGCCGCCCAGCGGCAGGCGCGGCACCGGGTCCGCGCCGCGCAGCCGCGCGAGCAGCGCGCCCCCGTAGCCGAGGAACAGGAGCGGCACCGCCACGTCCAGCCCCGCCGGCACCGTGGGGACCAGCAGCGCCGCCGCGACCGGACCCGCCGCATGGCGCGCGGGCGCGACCGCCGCCGCCCCCGTCGTCGCCGCGAAGGCCAGCCACGCCACCGGCGGGATCGCCGCCGCGCCGACCGGCTGGAGGGGCCGCAGCGCCGCCACGCCCCAATGCTGCACGAGCGCCACCAGCAGCGCCTGCCCCGCGCAGAGCGCGATCAGCCCCACGAGCCACGGCGACGCCCCCTCCGCCCGGCGCGCGGCGGCGACGGCCAGCGCGGCGAGCACGGCGGCGGCGAAGGCGGGGACGGGCAGGGTCGGCAGGCCGGTCATGCCCCGCACCCTGCCCCCGATCCGGATCGGGGACGACCTCGAACCGGATCGAGGACGCGCCGCGCGCCGCCCCCGTGCCACCCGGACCCCATCACATCCGCCGGAGCGACCCCATGATCCGATCCTTCCTCCTCGCCTGCGCCCTCGCGGCGCCCGTCCCCGCCGCCGCCGGCCCCGCCGGCCCCGTGGGCCTCGCGGACCTCGCGGTCCCCGCGCCCCATCACGACCGGACCATCGAGGCGGTGGTCTGGTATCCCGCCGCCCCCGCCGCCGCCGCGCCCGCCGAGGCGTGGGGCGGCAACGCCGTGTTCCACGGCCACGCCGTGCACCGCGACGCCGCCCCCGCGGGGCCGGACGCCCCCGTCGTCCTGCTGTCCCACGGCCTCGGCGGCAACCTGCGCGGCCTCGGCTGGCTCGCGCACGGCCTCGCGGCGCGGGGCGCGGTGGTCGTCGCCCTCGACCATCCCGGCAGCACCACGCGCGACCTCGACCCCGCGCGCAGCCTCGACCACGGCACCCGCGCCCGCGACCTGTCGGCGGCGCTCAACGCGCTCGGCGCCGATCCCCGGTTCGCCGACCGGACCGGCGGGCCGGTCACGGCGGCGGGCTTCTCGCTGGGCGGCTGGACCGCGCTCTCGCTGGGCGGGCTGCGCGGCGACCTCGCGGGCTACGCCGCCCATTGCGACGCGGTGGGCGGCGGCTCGACCCACTGCGCGGACATCGCCGGATGGGGGATCGACCTCCACGCCCTCGACGCGTCGCGCTGGGACGGGGACCATGCCGACCCGCGCGTGACCCGCGTGGCCGCCATCGACCCGGGCCTGGTCTGGGGCCTGCCCGACCGCGGCGGCCTCCGGGCCGAGACGCTGCTGATCGCGCTCGGCGACGGCCCGGACCGCCTGCTGGCGACCGACTTCGACCGCAGCGGCCTGCGCGCCCTGCTCCCCGGCGCCGCCACGGCGCGCGTCGCCCCCGCCCGCCACTGGTCCGCCCTGCCCCGGTGCAGGCCCGGCGGCGCGGCGATCGTCGCGGCGGAGACGGACCTCCCGATCTGCGACGACCCGCCGGGCGCCGACCGCGCGGCGATCCACGCCCGGATCGTCGACCTCGTGGCGGGGCTCGCCCTGCGCGACTGACGCGCCCGTGACCGGGCGTGGGACGGCGGGGGCTGGCGGAACGACCGCGCCGCCGCCACGTTCCGCCCCGAAGGAGACCGTCCATGCCCCGCACCCTGCTCGCCGCCGCCCTGCTCGCCCTGCCCCTCCCCGCGCTCGCGGACACGGGGACGGCCGTCTTCGCGGGAGGGTGCTTCTGGTGCGTCGAGGCCGACTTCGAGAGCGTGGAGGGCGTGGGCGACGTGGTCTCGGGCTTCACCGGCGGCACCACGCCCGACCCGACCTACCGCGCCAGCGGCGACCACATCGAGGCCGTCTCGATCCCCTACGACCCCGAGGCGGTCGACTACCGGACCCTCGTCTCGCTGTTCCTGCGCTCCATCGACCCGTTGGACGCGGGTGGCCAGTTCTGCGACCGGGGGCTGGAGTACACGACCGCGATCTTCGCCCAGGACGACGAGCAGGCCGCCATCGCCCGCGAGGAGGTCGCCCGCGCCGAGGCGGAGCTGGGGCAGGAGATCGTCACCCCGGTCGTGGTCGACGCGGGCGCGTTCTACCCGGTCGGCGACTACCACCAGGACTACTACAGGTCGCAGGACCGCCTCGGGATCACGTCCGTCGGCATCGCCATCACCAAGGAGATGGCCTACGCCCGCTACCGCACCCGCTGCGGGCGCGACGCGCGGGTGGACGCGGTCTGGGGCGAGGCGGCCCCGTTCACCGCGAAATACCTCGACGCGGGCTGACGCGGGCGCGGCGCCGGCGCCGTGAATCCGGCGTACGTTCCGTGAAGCCCGGCCTCCGGGGTCCGTACGGAACGTGAAGGACTAGCCCTTCCGCCGCCCGCCCCGCCGCGCGCCGGGGGTCTTGGAGTGGAAGTCGGCGGGCCGCTTTCGCACCCACAGCACGAACCGCTCCAGCCGCGGATGCCGCCTCAGATCCTCCGGCGTGGACCACAGCCGCGCCAGCTCCGCCTCGCTGGCCGAGGCGTGTATCTCGTTGTGGCAGATCTGGTGCATCAGCACCGTCGGCCCCCCCTTCCCCCCGCGCAGCTTGGGGATGAGGTGATGCAGCGACTGCTTGGCGTTCGGCGGGATGGGCCGCTCGCACAGCCCGCAGAGCGGCCATCCGGTCTCGCCGTCGGTCTCGTTGAATTCCGTGCCGCGCCCGTCCATTGCGTCGAGGATGGCGCCCGAGGACCTCTCTTCAACCGTCTGCGTGATCGGCGCGGGCCCCGCCGGCCTCATGGCCGCCGACGCGGCGTCCGAGGCGGGCGCGCCGGTCGTGGCGTTCGACGCGATGCCCTCCCCGGCCCGCAAGTTCCTCATGGCGGGCAAGTCGGGGCTGAACGTCGCCAACGTCGCGCCCCTTCCGGACGGCTACGGCACGGACGTGGCCATGGATTTCGGCCCGCAGGACGTGACCGCGTGGCTCGACGGGCTGGGGCAGGACTGGTTCGTGGGCTCCACGGGGCGGGTGTTCCCGAAGGCCATGAAGGCGTCGCCCACGCTCCGGGCGTGGCTCGGACGGCTGGAGGGGCGGGGCGTCGCCCTGCGCCGCCGCTGGCGGTGGACGGGGTGGGAGGGCGCCGCGCTGCGCTTCGAGACTCCGGAGGGTCCGCGCGCCGTGGCGCCCGGCGCGACGGTGCTGGCGATGGGGGGCGCGTCGTGGCGGCGGCTGGGGTCGGACGGCGCGTGGGCCGGGGTGCCGGGGCTGGCGGAGCATGCGGCGCCCTTCGCGCCCTCCAACGTCGGCTTCGCGGTGGACTGGTCGCCGCACATGGCCAAGCACTTCGGCACGCCGCTCAAGGATCTGGGCCTCGTCGTGGGCGGGACCGTGCACCGCGGCGAGGTGGTGCTGTCGGCGAAGGGGCTGGAGGGCGGCGGGCTCTACCCGCTGACGCCCGCGCTCCGCGACGGCGCGCCGCTGGCGCTGGACCTCAAGCCCGGTTGGGCCGAGGCGGAGGTGCGCGACCGCCTCGCCCGCCGGGGCAAGGCCTCGCTGTCGAACCACCTGCGCAAGGCGCTGCGGCTGGAGCCGGCCAAGGTCGCGCTGCTGCAGGAATGGGGGCGTCCGCTGCCCGACGACCTCGCGCCCTTGATCAAGCGGCTGCCGGTCCCGCTGCGCGGGCCGCGCCCGCTGGACGAGGCGATCTCGACGGCCGGAGGGCTGCGGCTGGACGCGCTGGACGAGGGATCGATGCTGCGGGACCGGCCGGGGGTCTTCGCGGCCGGCGAGATGCTGGACTGGGAGGCGCCGACGGGCGGCTGGCTGATCGCGGGCTGCTTGGCGACGGGCCGCCGGGCCGGGCGGGCGGCGGCGGCATGGGTGGGGCGGTAGCGCATCGCAGGGCCGTGGCGCGGCGATCCGACCCGGGGGCGGAGCGATTTATCCCTCACCCCCGCAAGACGCCTATGCGGCGCGGAACCTTCGACCAATCGCCGTGCCGGGGGACGGCCCGGCGATGCGCGGGCCGCTGCGCGGCCGTATCGCGCGGGCGTTTCGCTCAGGCGGGTCTCACGACCACCCGCGTCTCCGGCGTGACCCGCGCCGCGACCCACCGCAGCACCTCGGGCGCGAAGGCCACGCAGCCCTCGGTCGGATAGCCCAGCCGCCGCCAGCGGTGCAGGAAGATGGCCGAGCCCCGTCCCGGCACCGCGTCGGGCCAGTTCCAGTCCGTCAGCAGCACGAGGTCGTAGAGCGGGTCCGCCCGGCGCAGCGCCTCCGCCGAGGCGCCCAGCGGTGCGCGGACCATCAGGTTGTAGTCGGGATGCCCCGGATCGTCGCACCACAGGTCGCCGGGCCGGATCGGCACCGCCCAGCCGGCGGGCGCCGCCATGCGGTCGGGGCGGTAGAGCATGCCGACGATGCGATGCACCCCCACCGGCGTGCCGCCATCCCCTTCGCGCTTGTCGGCGACGATCCCGCCCCGCCCGACCGTGCAGGGCAGCACCCGCCCCATGAACCGCGCGCCCGTGGGCGTGACGACGATGTCGGCGGGCGTCATCCCAGATGCCCCGACTTCGACCGCTTCACGTCGAGATAGGCCGCGTTCTCCGGTCCCCGCCCGACATGCAGCGGCACGCGCTCGGCCACCGCGATGCCCTGCCGCTCCATCGTCTCGATCTTGCGCGGGTTGTTCGTCAGCAGCCGCACCGTCCCGATCCCCAGCCGCCGCAGCAGCCCCGCCCCGAGGCGGAAGTCGCGCTCGTCGTCCTCGAAGCCCAGTCGGTGGTTCGCCTCGACCGTGTCGAAGCCTTGGTCCTGCAGCGCGTAGGCCCGCATCTTGTTGGCCAGCCCGATGCCCCGGCCCTCCTGGTTGAGGTAGAGCAAGACGCCTGAGTCCGCCGCCATCGCGTCCAGCGCGGCGTGGAGCTGCGGGCCGCAGTCGCACTTGAGCGAGCCCAGCACGTCGCCGGTGAAGCAGGCGGAGTGGAGGCGCACGAGCACGGGCGCGGCGCGGTCGGGCGTGCCGATCTCGACCGCGTAGTGCTCGGTCCCGCCGTCGCCCTCGCGGAAGACGTGGACGCGGCCCGCGCGGCTGACCGAGAGCGGCACGCGGGCGGCGGCCACCTCGTGCGGGGCGGGGTCGAAACCGATCGAGAGGTCGGCGGGCAGGCGGGTGATCCCGGCGGGGGCGAGCGCCTCGACGCCCACCATCGCGGGCAGCAGCTCGGCGCCCTTGGCGAGCCGCAGCCCCACGCGCCACGCCCCCGCGTCGCCGTCGCGCAGGGTCCGCAGCGGCCCCTTCATCGGCGCGGCGAGGTCGTCCTTCGGGTCCGCCACCGCGCGCAGCCACGCGAGGTCCGCCTCCGGCACCGCCACCCGCGCGAGGTCGCCGTCATAGGCCCGCGCTCGCAGCGTCGATGCGCGGCGGTCCGTCAGCGCCAGCACGAGCGGCCCGAGCGCGGCCAACGCGGCGAGGCGGTCCGCCGACACCGTCTCGACGCTCGCCATCAGCACGCCGCCCACCGCCACGGGCAGGCCCACGCGCAGGTCGGCGCGGGCGCGGGCGGCGAGGTCGGAGGGGGTGGGCGTGAGCATCCGTAACATTCCGGCGGGGCCGGCCCCCGCCCGCCCCCCTTATGTTACGGCGCGCAGGGATGCACCCACGCCCGCGTGATCCGCGCGTGAGGCCGGCCCCGCCCCGCTTCACGGGCGCGGCGCGGCGGGTATGGTGGCGCCAGATCCGACGTGGAGAGTTCCGATGGCCAACCTCAAGAAGATCCTGCTCGTGGACGACGACGACGACCTGCGCGACGCGCTGGCCGAGCAGCTGGTGATGACCGAGGAGTTCGACGTGTTCGAGGCCGACTCCGGCGCGACCGGCATGGCCCGCTCGAAGGAGCAGCCCTACGACCTCATCATTCTCGACGTGGGCCTGCCCGACACGGACGGGCGCGAGCTGTGCCGCCTGATGCGCAAGTCGGGGGTGAAGTCGCCCATCGTGATGCTGACGGGGCACGATTCGGACGCGGACACGATCCTCGGGCTGGACGCGGGTGCGAACGACTACGTGACCAAGCCGTTCAAGTTCCCCGTCCTGCTGGCCCGCGTCCGTGCCCAGCTGCGCCAGCACGAGCAGTCCGAGGACGCGGTGTTCAGCGTCGGGCCCTACACGTTCAAGCCCGCGATGAAGATGCTCATCACCGAGGACGAGCGGAAGATCCGCCTGACCGAGAAGGAGACGGGCATCCTCAAGTTCCTCTACCGCGCGGGCGACACCACGGTGGGCCGCGACGTCCTGCTGCACGAGGTCTGGGGCTACAACGCGGGCGTCACCACGCACACGCTGGAGACCCACATCTACCGCCTGCGCCAGAAGATCGAGCCCGATCCCTCGACCGCCCGCCTGCTGGTGACGGAGTCGGGGGGCTACCGCCTGATGGCGTGACCCGTTTGCGTCATCCGACGTGGCCCGCCCGCCACAGGGCGGCGACGCTGCGGCGCGGCACCGACCGTTTACCTAGGGTTAATGGGTTCCATGGTCTAAGCTCACCATGACCCGGTCGCATCCCCGGGCACACGGATGCACCTCCCTGTTGGACTGCCCGGGCCTCGCGCCCGGGTTTTCTTTTTTCCGACCCTCCTGACGACATGCTGTCAGGAGGGGGCGGCTAGGGCGGGTCCACGCAACCGGAGGACCCGACATGCAACGCACCGAGATCGATCCATGGGGCTGGGCCGCGCCCTTGGGCTATTCGCAGGCCGTGGCGGCGGGCGGCACCGTCCACGTCGCGGGGCAGACCGCCGTGGACGGCGAGGGCGCGCCGCAGCACCCGGACGACATGCGCGCGCAGATGGCGCTCGTGCTCGACAACCTCGACGCTGTCCTCGCCGGGGCGGGGGCGGGCTGGGGCGACGTGGTCCGGCTGGGCGTCTACGCGACGGACGTGGACGCGGCGTTCGGGGCGTGGGACCTGCTCGGCGCGCGGCTCGGGGGGACCAAGCCCGCCATCACGCTCCTCGGGGTGGCGCGGCTGGCGCGTCCGGAGCTGTTGATCGAGATCGAGGCGACCGCGATGCTCGCCTGAGGAGGGGCCGCCATGCGACGCGCCGAACGGCTGTATCGCCTGATCGACGAGATGCGGGGGCGGGGCGTGCGCCGCGCCGCCGACCTCGCCGCCGCGCTGGAGGTGAGCGAGCGGACCGTCTACCGCGACGTGGCCCACCTGCAGGGATCGGGCCTGCCCATCGAGGGGGCGGCGGGCGTGGGCTACCTCCTGCGGCCGGGCTTCGACCTGCCGCCGGTGACGCTGACCCATGACCAGCTGGACGCGCTGGCCGTGGGCTTGGCCTTCGTGGAGGGGACGGAGGACGCGGTGCTGGCCGAGGCCGCGCGCGAGGTGCGGGCGAAGATCGAGGCGGGCCTGCCGGAGGGGTCGACCCTGCGCGACGCGCCGTTCCGCGCGGTGCGCTCGGACGCGGCGCCCCATGCCGACGCGATCCGCCACGCGATCCGGCACCGCGCGGTGCTGCGCCTGCGCTACCGCGACGGCGGGGGAGCGGAGACGGAGCGGGAGGTGAACCCGCTGATCGTCTGGTCCATGGCGGAGGGGCGGATGGTGTCGGGCTGGTGCGCGCTGCGCGACGGGTTCCGCACGTTCCGGCTGGACCGGATCGTGGCGTTGGAGCCCACGGGCGCGACGTTCGAGCCGACGCCGGAGACCGACCTCGCCGCCTTCCTCGCGCAGGACGCCCACGCCCCGTGATAGAGGGGGGCGACTCGCGAGGGAGAGCGCCATGTCCGACGGCTTCACCGAGATGCTCGACCGCGCGCAGGCGTTCTACGGCGATCTCGCGCGCAACAACTCCAAGGCGTGGTTCGAGCCCCGGAAGGCGCGGTGGAAGGCCGACATCGAGGCCCCCGCCAAGCTGCTGGCGGACCTCGTGGCCGAGGACGTGTCGCGGCTGACCGGCGCGGCCCATGCGGGCAAGGTGTTCCGCATCCACCGCGACGTGCGCTTCTCCAAGGACAAGTCGCCCTACAAGACCTCGCTCGCGCTGCTCTGGTCCGCGCCGGAAGAGGGGCCGGCCTTCTACTTCGCCATCGAGCCGGAGGACGTGGTGCTGGGGCTCGGCGCGCCGGGGCTTTCGAAGGAGGGGCTGCTGCGGTGGCGCGACCTCGTGGACCGGCGGGGCGACGACCTGACGGACGCGGTCGAGGCGGCGGGCGCGCGCTGGGGCGACTTCGGGCCGGAGCCGCTGAAGCGGGTGCCGAAGCCCTACGACCCAGACCACCCGCATGGGGACCTGCTCAGGCGCAAGTCGGTCGTGGTGCTGGGCGGGCTGCCGGAGGGGTGGCGCGCGGACGGGCTCGTCGCGGGGATCGCGGACGGGTTCGCGCGGCTGCTGACGGTGCGCGCGATCTTGGCGGAAGGCTTGGGCGAGGGGGCGAGCCGGGGGTGACCGACGATCCGTAGGGTGGGCGAGAGCCCACGTTTCGCGCCGCGTGGGCTCTCGCCCACCCTACGCCCTTGGCCCGATCGTCACCTCCAAGGGCGGCAGCCCGTCGATCTCCACCCGCGCCACGTCGCCGGGGACCAGCGCCGCCACGCCGGCCGGCGTGCCCGTCATGATGACGTCGCCCGCCTTCAACGCGACCGTGCGGGACAGATGCGCCACGTGGCTCGTCACGGGCCAGATCATCTCGGACAGGTCGGCGTCCTGCCGGGTCTCGCCGTTCACGGTTAGGCGGAGGCGGCCCTTCGCCACCTCGACGGGCATCGGCGCGACCGGCCCGATGGGGGCGGAGAGGTCGAACCCCTTGGCCATGTCCCACGGCTTGCCGCCCTTCTTGGCCTCCGCCTGCCGGTCCCGACGGGTGAGGTCGATGCCGCAGGCCGCGCCCCAGAGGTGGTCCATCACCGCCTCCGGCGCGATGTCCGTGCCGCCCCGTCCCAACACGACCACCAGTTCCGCCTCGTGGTGCAGGTCGTCGGTGTCCGGCGGGTAGGGGATCGTCGCGCCCGTCTCGACCACCGCGTCGGCGGGCTTGGTGAAGAACACCGGCGGCTCCCCCTCGGGCGAGCCCATCTCGCGGACGTGGTCGCCGTAGTTGCGGCCCACGCAGAAGATGCGGCGGACGGGGAAGCGGGCGTCCGAGCCGTGGACGGCGAGGGACGGCTGCTGCGGGGCGGGCAGGACGTAGGCGGTCATGGTCCTTCGGTTGCCACGACCTCCGCCTCCGCGTCCACCGCCCGCCCGAACCGCATGGCTTGGGTCACGTCCCCCCAGCGCATCAGGCGCAGGTCCAAGAGGTAGTTCTGCACCAGGCGCCACGGGGCGCGGTCGGACTGCTTGGGCATCCGGTCGCGGGCGCGCTCGAGGTAGCCGGCCGACAACTCGAAGACGGGCCGCGCCTCGGCCCCCTCGGGCGGGCGTTCGGGCATGGCCCAGTCGTGGCCCGCGCGGTCCATGTGGCGCATCAGGCGGACGGCGTAGCGGGCGATCAGCTCGCATTTCAGCGTCCACGACGCGTTCGTGTAGCCCAGCATCATGGCGAGGTTCGGCAGGCCGGTGAACATCGCGCCGCGATAGGCGAAGGCGCCCGAGATGTCGTAGGGCGCGCCGTCGACCGTGAGCCGCATGCCCCCGGCGATCTTGATCCGCAGCCCCGTCGCCGTGACCACCACGTCCGGCGTCAGCTTGGCCCCGTCCTCCAGCACGACGCCGTCCGCCTCGAACCGGTCGATGCGGCCCGTGACGATCTCGGCGTCCCCGCGCGACAGCGCTTCGAAGAGGTCGCCGTCGGGGATCAGGCAGAGGCGCTGGTCCCACGGCTTGTAGGGCGCCGTCAGGTGGGTCTCGACGTCGAACCCTTCGGGCAGCGCGCGGCGCGCGCCCGCGTTGAGCAGGCGCCCGGTGAGGCCCGGCGCCCGCTGGCCCATCTGGAAGAAGCCCATCCCGATCAGCACGTTCTTCCAGCGTGCGAAGCCGTGGCCGACCCGCTCGCCCAAGGTCCGGCGCATCCAGTTCGACAGGCCGTCCTCGGCGGGCATGGCGACGATCCACGTCGGCGTGCGCTGGAGCATCGTCACCCTGGCGCCCCGCCGCGCCAGTTCCGGCACCAAGGTCACGGCGGTCGCACCGGAGCCGATGACGCAGACGGCCTTGCCCGCGACGTCGAGATCCTCGGGCCAATGCTGCGGGTGCACGGTCTCGCCCGCGAAGGCGTCGAACCCCGGCCAGTCGGGGCGGTGGCCCGCGTCGTAGTCGTAGTAGCCGGTGCAGCCGATCACGAAGCTCGCGGTGATCGCCTTGGTCCCCTCCGCCGTCTCGACGGTCAGGGTCCAGCGGGCCGAAGGCGTGTCCCACGCCGCCGCGACGACCTTGTGGCCGGTGCGGACGTGCCGGTCGATCCCGGCCTCGGACGCGGTGTCCCGGATGTAGGCGAGGATGTCGGACGCGTCGGCGATGGCCTTGTCCGAGGTCCACGGGCGGAAGGCGTAGCCCAAGGTGGGCATGTCGCTGTCGGACCGCACGCCGGGATAGCGGAACAGGTCCCACGTGCCGCCCGTCGCCTCGCGCATCTCCAGCAGCGCGTAGGAGCGGTCGGGGAGGCCGTTCTGGACGTGCCACGCGGCGCAGATGCCGGAGAGGCCCGCGCCGATGATGGCGACGTCGAGGTGCTCGGTGGGGTGGGGCGATCCGTCCATCCCCCCATCCTGCCAGACGGGGGGCCGGGGGAAAGGGGAACGCTGCGGCGTCAGCGGTCGAGCGCCTCCGCCACGGGCGTCTCGGGGAGGGGGCGGAGGAGCCAGCGGAACGCGGCGACGGCACCGAGGGCGGCGAGGCACTGCACGATCACGAAGGGGGCCACGTCGACGGGCCGGATGCCGCTGAACGTGTCGGTGAGGGCGCGGGCCACCGCGACCGCCGGGTTGGCGAAGGAGGTGGACGCGGTGAACCAGTAGGCCGCCGTGATGTAGAGCCCGACGAGCCACGGGATCGCCGCCTCGCGGAAGCGCAGGCCGCCGAGGATCGCCATCAGCAGGCCGAAGGTGGCGACCGCCTCGGCCAGCCATTGCGCGGGTCCGGTGCGGGCCTTGGTGGAGGCTTGCAGCAGGTCGAGGTCGAACATCGCGTGGGCGAGCAGCGTGCCGAGGATCCCGCCCGCGACCTGGGCGGCGACGTAGGGCGCCAACTCGCGCCACGTCAGCGCGCGGCGCGCGGCCATCGCGAGCGAGACGGCGGGGTTGAAGTGGGCGCCGGACACCGGGCCGAGGACGGTGATGAGCACGACGAGGATCGCGCCCGTCGGGATCGTGTTGCCAAGGAGCGCGAGGGCGACGTCCTCGGTCAGCGTCTCCGCCATGATGCCGGAGCCCACGACCGTGCAGACGAGGAGGAGCGTGCCGAGCGCCTCGGCGGCGAGGCGGCGGGGCAGGTCGAAGGTCATCGCGCGCCCTCGGAGGCCCCGTTCATCGCGCCGATGCGGCGGAGCTCCGCGGCGAGGGCGTCGGCGTCGAGATCGTCGGGCAGGGCGGCGAAAGCGTCGATCCGGGCGCGGAGCAGGCCGTAGGCCCGCTCGAACGCCGCGCGCTCCTCCTCGGGCGTGTCGCCCGCGCCCGCCGGGTCGGGGATGCCCCAATGTGCGCGCATTGCGGGACCGGGGAAGAAGGGGCACGTCTCGCCCGCCGCCGAGTCGCAGACCGTGATGACGAGGTCGAGCGGGAGGGCGTCCGGCCCGGCGAAGGCGTCCCACGACTGGGAGGCGTAGCCCGTCGCGGGCAGGCCGTGGGCGGCCAGCACCTCCAGCGCCATCGGGTTCACGCGGCCGGTGGGGTTCGACCCCGCCGAGTGTGCCTTGAACCGGTCGCCGTGGGCGCCGTTGAGGATGCCCTCGGCGAGGACGGAGCGGGCGGAGTTGCCGGTGCAGAGCACGAGGATGCGTTTCATCGGGCGTCCTTGGGGAGGCAGAGGTCGGGGCGCCCGCCGCAGCAATCCTCGGCGAGGAAGGCCATCAGCGCGCGCATGGCGGCGGGGACGACGGCGTAGCGCACCTCCCGCCCGTGGCGCGCGGCCGAGAGCAGGCCGGCGCGCTCCAGCGTGGTCAGGTGGAACGACGCGCGGGTCGGCGGCATGTCGAGCCGCTCCGCCACACGCCCCGAGGGCAGCGGGTCGCCCGCCGCGATCAGGCGGAACGCCCTCAGGCGGTCCGGGTGGGCGAGGGCCGAGAGGGCGGCGGTGGCGGCGGGCAGGTCCATCGCGGACCCTGCAATCATCTTCGCAGGGTCGGAGCAAGTGAAGGTTCGGTGACGGCGGGCGCCGCGCCCGCTAGGGCTCTCCCCATGCCCACGCCCGCCGCCCGCACCGTCGCGCGCCTGCCGACCTTCAAGCTGCTCTCCTCGCTGCTCTTCGCGCAGGCGACGTGGTTCCTCTACTTCCAGGACGTGCTCTCGGCGGCGGAGGCGGTGCTCCTCTACGTCGTGGCCGACCTCGCCACGACGATCCTCGAGGTGCCCTCGGGTTGGATGTCCGACCGGCTGGGCCGCCGCCCCACGCTGCTCGCGGCCGCGGCCACCGGCGCGGCGGGGTCGCTGGTGATCGTGCTGGCCGACGCCTTCCCCCTCTTCGCCCTCGGGCAGATCCTGCTCGGGGCCAGCGGCGCGCTGGTCTCCGGCACGGACAGCAGCGCGCTCTACGAGGCGCTCGCCGCCGAGGGCCGCGAGGAGGAGGTCGAGCGCCACGAGCTGCGGATGTGGCGGGCGGGGTTCACGGGCTACGCCCTCTCCGCGGTGACGGGCGGGGCGATGGCGCTGGCGGACGGGCGGCTGCCCTTCCTCGCGGGGTCGCTCGCGATGCTGGCCGCGCTGGTCGTGGCGCTCGGCTTCCACGACGCGCCCGCCCGGCAGGTCTCGGAGAAGGCCCGCCTGCGCGAGATCGGGACGGCCCTGAACCACCCCGTCCTGCGCTGGACCTTCGCGCTCGCGCTGCTGATGTACGCCTTCAGCCACGTCCCCTTCGTATTCGGCCAGCCCTTCGTCCTCGCCTCGCTGGAGGGCACCGGCTGGGGGTCCGAGGCGCCCTTGGTATCGGGCGCGGTCACGACCGCGATGATGCTGACCTCCGTGGCCGCCTCGTGGATCGCCCAGCCCCTCCGCGACCGGATCGGCCTCGCGCCAACGCTTCTCCTGGGCTTCGGCATCCAAGTCGCGCTGGCGGCGGCGATGGCATGGACGATCGGCCCGTGGGCCATCCCGCTCCTGCTGCTGCGCATGGTGCCCGACGCCTTCTCCCGCCCGTTCCTCCTCGCCCGGATCCAGCCGCTGCTCGGCCCGTCGAGCCGGGCCACCTACCTCTCGATCCAGTCCCTCGCGGGCCGCGTCCTTCTCGCCGGAACCCTGCTCGTCGCGGCGGGCAGCACGACCGGCGCGGCGGACCTGCCGGTGGACGACCTGCGCGCGATCCTCCTCGCCTATGCCACCCTCGGCACCGCGCTGTGGCTTGGCCTCGCCCTCTGGGCCGCCCGCGTCCGCCCCTGACCTTGCGACTCGGCGGGCCACCGGCCACACCCGTCCCATGCCGTTCACCCTCGCCACGTGGAACATCAACTCCGTCCGCCTGCGGGAAGGGCTCGTGGAGCGCCTGCTGCGGGAGGAGGCGCCCGACGTGCTGTGCCTGCAGGAGTGCAAGTCGCCCGTCGAGCTGATGCCGACCGCGGCCTTCGAGGCGCTCGGCTACGGGCACCGGGTCGCGCGGGGGCAGAAGGGCTACAACGGCGTGGCCATCCTGTCGAAGCACCCGCTGGAGGAGGTCTCGGCCCACGACCACGCCGACCTCGGCCACGCCCGCCACGTCGCGGCGCGCCTGCCGGGGGGCGTGACGGTCCACAACTACTACGTGCCCGCCGGCGGCGACGTGCCCGACCGCGAGGTCAACGAGAAGTTCGGCCAGAAGCTCGACTACCTCGCGGCCATGCGCGACGCCTTCCGCGCGGACCGGCCGGAACGCGCGATCCTCGTGGGCGACCTCAACATCGCGCCGCGCGAGGACGACGTGTGGAGCCACAAGCAGCTGCTCAAGGTCGTCTCGCACACGCCGGTCGAGGTCGCCGCCTTGGGCGAGACGCAGGAGGCCGGCGGCTGGGCCGACGTCACGCGCGCCGACATCCCGGACGGGCAGCTCTACTCGTGGTGGTCCTACCGCGCGAAGGACTGGGACGCCGCCGACAAGGGACGGCGGCTGGACCACGTCTGGGCCAGCGGCGACATCGCGGGCGCGGCGCATTCGTCCCGCGTGCTGCGCGCCGCGCGGGGCTGGGACAAGCCGTCCGACCACGCGCCGGTCTTCGCGACCTTCGACCTCGACCCCTGACGCGCTTGCCGGGGGGCGCGGCCCTGCCTACATCCCCGCCCGACCCCACGGAAGGACGCCCCCATGCTCGGTTTCGGTGACAGCCCGACCCCCGCCCCCGCCGACGACCTGATCAAGGACGTGGGCGAGGCCGACTTCATGGCCGAGGTCGTCGAGGCCTCGATGACCCAGCCCGTCATCGTCGACTTCTGGGCGGAGTGGTGCGGCCCATGCAAGACGCTGGGGCCGATGCTGGAGGACGCGGTCCGCAAGCAGGGCGGCAAGGTGAGGATGGCCAAGGTCGACGTCGACCGGAACCAGCGCCTCGTCCAGATGCTCGCGCAGCAGGGCCTGCCGATGCAGTCGATCCCGACCGTGGTGGGCTTCGTGCAGGGCCAGATCGCGGACATGTTCCAAGGCGCCTTGCCTCAGAGCCAGATCGAGGAGTTCGTGTCGAAGCTCGTGTCCGCCGGGTCCGCCGACGGGCTGGCCGAGGCGGTCGCCGCCGCCGAGGAGATGCTGGAGGCGGGCGCCGTGGCCGACGCCGCCCAGACCTTCGCCGCCGTGCTGGGCGAGGAGCCGGAGAACGCGGCCGCCTACGGGGGCCTCGTGCGGGCGCACCTTGCGCTGGAGGAGCACGACCGCGCCGAGGAGCTGCTGGACGCCGCCCCCGAGGCCATCGCCGCCTCCGCGGAGGTGGAGGCCGCGCGCGCGCAACTGGCACTCGCCCGTCAGGCCCAGTCGGCCGGCCCCGTGGCGGATCTCCGCGCGGCCGTGGAGGCGAACGCGGACGACCACCAAGCGCGCCTCGACCTCGCGCAGGCGCTGCAGGCGTCGGGCGACACCGAGGGCGCGGTGGACGAGCTGCTGGAGCTGTTCCGCCGCGACCGGGAATGGAACGACGACGCCGCGCGCAAGCAGTTGTTCACGATCTTCGACAGCCTCAAGCCGAACGATTCCGTGGTGCTGAAGGGCCGCCGCCGCCTCGGCTCGATGATCCTGAACTGAACGGGGCGCCCCTCGCGCGGCGCCCCCTCATCTTGCCGGAAATACCTCGGGGGTCCGCGCCCAGGTCCGCCCGGAGGGCGGACCTGGGCGCGCTCAGTCCTCGACCGGCCCGCCCTTCTCCTTCCAGTCGGGGAAGCCGCCCGCGTTGGCGAGCTTGGTGAACCCCATGTCGTGCATCGTCTTGCCGGTCAGCGCCGCCTGCCCGCCCTTGCCGCAGATCAGCACGACGTCCGCGTCGTGGGTCAGGTCGGCGTCGTGGAACGGCGTGTTCGGGTCGGCCACGAACTCCATCATCCCCCGCGGGATGCGCTTGGCGCCCGCGATGGTGCCGGTCTTGGCGATGTCGCCCGAGTCGCGCACGTCGATGAAGATCGCATCGCCGGCCCGGTGCTTGGCCACGGCGTCGTCGAACTCGATCTTGGGCACCACGGCGTTCGCCTCGTTGAGATAGTCCTGTGCGGTCTTCATGGGGGTCTCCCTGCGGTTCCTCGTGGCGGCGCGCCATCGCGCCGCGCTCCATTGCAACGCCCGATCCCCCCGCTAGGTGCCACGTCATGTTCAGCGCCGCGGACCTTCCGCCCACAATCCCCGTCTTCCCGCTGCCCGGCGCGCTGCTGCTGCCCCGGTCGCGCCTGCCGCTGCACATCTTCGAGCCGCGCTACCTGCAGATGGTCGAGGACACGCTCAAGACGCCGCACCGCCTGATCGGGATGGTCCAGCCGCGCGACAAGGCGTCCAAGACCGGCAAGACGCTGCAGGCGATCGGCTGCGCCGGCCGCCTGACCCAGTTCTCCGAGACGGAGGACGGGCGCTACATGATCACCCTCTCGGGCATCTCGCGCTACCGCATCCAGGAGGAGTTGCAGGGCTTCGCGCCCTACGTGAAGGCCGAGGTCTCGTGGGAGGGGTTCGGGCGCGACCTCGGGCGGGTCGAGACGGACGCCGCCTTCGACCGCGGCGCGTTCCTCGACCTGCTGGAGCGCTACTTCGAGGCGCAGGCCCTCTCGACCGACTGGGACAGCCTGAAGGAGGCGGAGGAGGAGATGCTGATCGACAGCCTGTCCATGCTCTGCCCCTTCGAGCCGGAGGAGAAGCAGGCGCTCTTGGAGGCGCCGGACCTGCGGACCCGGCGCGAGACGCTGCAGACGCTGATGGAGTTCGCCCTGCGCGGCGGCGGCGACGGCGAGGAGGTGGTGCAGTGAGCGACGGACCCGAGGCGACCGACGGCGCGGACGACGCCCCCGCCCACGGCCACGACCGCCGGATGCTGGAGGCGCTGGTCTGCCCCCAGACCCGCGCGCCGCTGACCTACGACGCGAAGCGCCACGAGCTGGTCAGCCGGGCCGCCCATCTGGCCTACCCGATCCGCGGCGGCATCCCGATCATGCTGGTGGACGAGGCGCGCAAGCTCGACTGAGGCGCCTACGGCCGCTCGCCGCGCAGCAGGTTCGGCACGTCGCCCGCGACTCCCGCCGCGATCCGCATGAACCCGCGCCGCAGCGGCCCCGTCCGCGACACGACCCCCATCCCGAGGTCGCGCAGCCCCCGCAGGACCGGGTCGTCGTTCGAGAACAGCCGGTTCACCCCGTCCGTCGCCAGCGCCATCGCCGTCGCGTCGAACCGCCGCCAGCGCTGGTAGCGCCGCAGCACGGGAAGCGAGCCGAAATCCTCGCCCCGCCGCCGCGCGTCGGCCACGACCTGCGCCAAGGCGGCGGCGTCCTTGACGCCGAGGTTCAGCCCCTGCCCCGCGATCGGGTGGATGCCGTGCCCCGCGTCGCCGACCAGCGCGATGCGCTCGGCCACCAGCTCCGTGGCGAGGTCGAGGGTCAGCGGATAGGTCCCCCGCTTCCCCACCAGCGACAGCGCTCCGAGGAACGACCCGAAGCGCGGGCGGAGCAGGTCGAGATACTGGTCGTCGGGCAGCGCGTTCAGCTCCTCCGCGACGTCGCGGTCCTCGGTCCAGACCAAGGACGAGCGCCGCCCCGTCAGCGGCAGGATGGCGAGCGGGCCGGCGGGCATGAAGAACTGGTGCGCGATCCCCTCGTGGTCGCGCGCGTGCTCGACCGCGCAGACGAGCGAGGTCTGGCCGTAATCCTTGCGCAGGCGCCTGAGCCCCGCGCGCTGCGCCGTCCCCGACGCCCGCCCGTCGCAGCCGACGACGAGCGCGGCCTCCAGCGCCTCGCCCCCCTCCAGCGTCACCCGGCCCGGCGCTTGGTCCACGACCCGCGCGCCGAACCGCATCTCGATCCCCTCCGCCGCGCAGGCCCGGTGGAGCGCGGCGCGCAGGTGGCGGTCCTCGACCATGTGGCCCAGCGGCCCCTCGCCCACCTCCGCGTGGTCGAGGTCGAGGAAGAGCGGCGCCGCCCCCTCGCCGGGCCGCCCGTCGCTCGCGCGGATGCCGAGTATGGGCTGGGAGACGAGGCCGTCGGTCAGGCCCAACGCGCCGAGCATCCGCATCGAGCCCAGCGCCAGCGAGTAGGCCCGCCCGTCGAACGGCCGGTCGAGGTCGGGCGCCGCGCCCGCGTCCAGCACCACGGAGCGCAGCCCCGCGGCGTCGAGGGCCAAGGCCGTGAGCGGGCCGTTCAGACCGCCGCCGATAATGATCGCGTCCATGGGGGCGATATGTGGGGGGCGGGGGTGGTTGTCCATCGCGGCGCGGCCTAGCGTCACGGCCGCGAGCGGAGGGACGGCGATGGATATGCGGTGGGCGACGGCGGGCGATCTGGGACGCGGCATCGCGGCGGGCGAGGTGGACCCCGAGGCGCTGCTCGATACGTTCCTCGCGGCCATCGCGGCGCACGAGGTGGCGGATGCGATCTACGCCCGCCTCACCGAGGACCGGGCGCGGGCCGAGGCCGCGGCGGCCGCCAAGCGGGCGCGGGACGGCGTGCGGCGCGGCCCGCTCGACGGGGTGCCGATCTCGTGGAAGGACCTGTTCGACAGCGCGGAGGTGGCGACCGAAGCCGGGACCAAGCTGCTCGCCGGCCGCACCCCGAAGGACGACGCCGCCGTGCTGGCCCGTGCGTCGCAGGGCGGCGCGGTCTGCTTGGGCAAGACGCACATGAGCGAGCTGGCCTTCTCCGGCCTCGGCCTCAACCCCATGACCGCCACGCCGCCCGGTCGTCACGACGCGGACGCCGTGCCCGGCGGCTCCTCCTCCGGCGCCGCCGCCTCCGTCGCGCACGGGCTCGCGCCCCTTGCGATGGGCAGCGACACGGGCGGCTCCATCCGCGTGCCCGCCGCGTGGAACGACCTCGTGGGGTTCAAGCCGTCCTTCGGGCGGCTCTCGACGGCGGGGACGGTTCCCTTGGTGGAGTCCATCGACGTGGTCGGCCCGCTCGCCCGCACGGTGGAGGACGCCACGCTCTGCTACGCGCTCTGCGGCGGCGACGCGGTGGACCTGCGGGGGGCCACGCTGGAAGGCACCCGCCTGCTCGTCCTCGAGGACCACGCCGACGGCGCCCGCGAGGCGCCGCGCGCGGCGTTCCGGCACGGGGTCGAGCGGCTGGAGGCGGCGGGCGCCACGGTCGAGCGCCGGACGCTCGACGTCGTGGGCGAGGCCGTCGCCCTCTCGCCGCTCCTCTTCGCCCCCGAGGCCTACGCCATCTGGCGCGACACCATCGAGGCCGCGCCGCACCTGATGTACGACCGCATCCTCGAGCGGTTCCGCGGCGGGCGCGACACGCTGGCCGCCGACGTGCTCGCCGCGTGGCGGACGCTGCGCGACCTGCGCGCCCGCTACCTCGCCGCCACCGCCGGGTTCGACGCCGTGCTGCTGCCCACCGCGCCCAACCTGCCACCGAGCCGGCGGAAGCTGGCCGAGGACGACGCCACCTACGTCGAGGAGAACCTGCTGACCCTCTCCCACACCCGCGTGGGCAACGTGCTGGACCTCTGCGGCCTGACCCTGCCCACGGGCGTGCCGTGCTGCGGGCTGATGATGTTGACCCCGTCACGGACGGAGGAGCGGCTGCTGCGCCTCGGCGCGGCGGCGGAGGCGGCGCTGGCCTGAGGGCGCCGCGACGCCGCCCCATTTCCGCCTCAATTCCCGCCGGAGTCACACCTCCCGGCGGGCCGCCCCCCTCCCGCTGGACGCGGAGGCCCCCGCCGGGGCATCCTGTCGGGGACGCGGGCCGGTCCAAGAGCTTGCGCGACCGAAGAGGCGGACAGGATGAAGGCACCAGAGCGGTTCTCCGCGCTGCCCGACTACGCGTTCCCGCGCCTGCGGACGCTGCTGGCGGACGTGCCTCCCGGTGCGTCCGACCCCATCGAGATGACCATCGGCGACCCCCGCCACGACCCGCCCGCCTTCGTGGGCGAGGTGGTGGCAGCCGAAGCCGCAGGCTTCCGCGGCTACCCGCCCAACGAGGGCGCGCCCGAGCTGCGCGGCGCCATCGCCGACTGGGTCGGGCGGCGCTACGGCACCCGCCCGGACCCCGAGACGCAGATCCTGACGCTGAACGGCACGCGCGAGGGGCTCTACAACGTCGCCATGGCGCTCGCGCCGGAGCGCAAGGATGGCCAGCGGCCCGCGATCCTCGTGCCCAACCCGTTCTACCAGGTCTACGCCGTCGCCGCCCTCTCGGTGGAGGCGGAGCCCGTCTACCTCAACGCGACGAAGGCCACGGGCCACCTGCCCGACCTCGACGCGCTGGACCTCGCGCTCCTCGACCGCACGGCGCTGTTCTACCTCTGCTCGCCCGCCAACCCGCAGGGCGCGGTGGCCTCTCTCGACTACTGGGAGCGGCTGCTGACACTGGCCGAGCGCCACGACTTCGTCGTCGTGGCCGACGAGTGCTACTGCGAGGTGTATCGCGGCCCGCCCCCGCCGGGCGTGTGGGAGGCGGTCCAGCGGGGCGGCCACGACCCGAACCGCGCCGTCGCGTTCCACTCGCTCTCCAAGCGCTCCAACCTCGCGGGCCTGCGCTCCGGCTTCGCGCTGACGGGGGCGCAGAACATGGTGCGGATGCGCCAGCTCCGTGCCTACGCGGGCGCGCCGCAGCCCTTGCCCCTCCAGATGGCCGCCGCCGCCGCGTGGGCCGACGAGGCGCATGTCGAGGCGAACCGCGCCCTCTACGCCGCCAAGTTCGAGGCCGCCGCCGACATCCTCGCCGGCGTGCCCGGCGCGGAGATCCCCGAGGCGGGCTTCTTCCTCTGGCTGCCCACGCCCGAGGGGTTGGACGGCGAGGCGGCGACGACGACGCTGTGGCGCGAGGCGGGGGTCAAGGTGCTACCCGGCGCCTACCTCGCCCGCGACACGGAGGCCGGGAACCCCGGCGACCGGTATATCCGCGCGGCCCTCGTGGCCCCGCTCGACGACACGATCCGCGGCCTCTCCCGGCTGCGCGACACGCTCTACAGGTGACGAAGATGGCGTATCAGGTCCGCAGCCGGAATCCCCTGCTCGACGAGGCGACGCAGGTGAACATCGCCCGCCGGGGGCGCGAGGGGGTGGGCGTCCTGCTGCTGTTCGCCGCGCTGCTCGTGGCCCTGATGGTCGGCACGCACCATCCGGCGGACCCGTCGTGGTTCGCCTCCACCGACATGCCGCCGCGGAACTGGCTCGGCACCTTGGGCGCGTCGATCTCCGGTCCGCTGCTGACCATCGTGGGCGTCGGCGCGTGGGGGCTCGTGATCGGGACCGCCGCGTGGGGCGTCCGCTTCGTGACCCATCGCGGGTCCGACCGCGCGGTGGCGCGGGGGCTGCTGGTGCCCGCATGGGCGCTCGCCATCTCGGCCTTCGCGTCCTGCCTCGTGCCGGGCGACGGCTGGCCGCACGACTTCGGGCTGGGCGGGCTCTTCGGCGAGACGGTCGTTGGCGCGGTGCTGACCGCGATGCCGACGCCCGCCGCCCTGACGCTCAAGCTGCTGACCTTCGTGCTGCTCGGCCTCGCCGGCTGGACCGGCTTCCTCGCGCTGGGGCTGGACCGCGAGGACGCGCGCCGGATCGGGCTGATGGCGCTGGCCGGCCTGGGCCTCGCGCTCGCGGGCATCGGCGCGCTGGGATCGGGCGCCGCCAAGGGCGCCGGGCGCGGCGCGCTCCTCGCCGCCCGCGCCTTGGCGGAGGCCGCCCCCGCGATCGAGGACGCGCCCGCGCGCGGCCCGCTCTCGTGGCTCCGCAAGGGCGAGGCGGCGCCGACCGCCGCGCCGCAGGGCTACGTCCCCGACCCCGAGGCCGCCCCCGAGGACCGCGTCCGGGGCCGCATCGAGCACGCCATCCGCGCCCGCGTCGCCAAGGCGGAGCCCGAGGCGCCCCGCGTCGAGCCGTCTCTCACCGCCGCCACCGCCGGGCGCGGCGGCCCGGCCCCGCTGATCGTGCCGCCCGCCCCGGCGATCGAGGACGGCGCGGCGACCATGTTCCGCGCGCCCGCGCCCGTCGACGAGCCGCTGGTCGAGGAGACGGACGAGGCCGACACGCCCGTGCCGGCGGCGCCCGCCCCCCGCGTGGCGGCCAAGCCCGCGACGGCCAAGCCCGCGCCCGCGGCGGCCACGACGGACGAGTACGAGCTGCCGTCGCTCGACCTCCTCTCCGATCCCTCCGGCATCGTCCGCCACGTGCTGTCGGACGCCGAGCTTGAGGCGAACGCCCGCGCGCTGGAGGAGGTGCTGCGCGACTACGGCGTGAAGGGCGAGATCGTGCAGGTCCGCCCCGGCCCCGTCGTCACGATGTACGAGCTGGAGCCCGCCGCCGGGGTGAAGGCGTCGCGGGTCATCGGCCTCGCCGACGACATCGCGCGCTCCATGTCGGCGCTGTCGGCCCGCGTCTCCACGGTGCCG
Organism: Jannaschia sp. Os4; assembly: GCF_016820245.1. Taxonomy (GTDB): domain Bacteria; phylum Pseudomonadota; class Alphaproteobacteria; order Rhodobacterales; family Rhodobacteraceae; genus Jannaschia. The sequence goes on from NZ_JAFCAR010000001.1 coordinate 613,511, forward strand.
GGCCGGTCGGTCATCGGGATCGAGCTGCCCAACGAGAAGCGCGAGATGGTGGCGCTGCGCGAGCTGCTCGTCACGGAGGACTACGACGACCCGAAGATGAGCCTGCCCCTCGCCTTGGGCAAGGACATCGGCGGCACCCCGGTCATCGCAAACCTCGCCAAGATGCCCCACCTGCTGATCGCGGGCACCACGGGCTCGGGCAAGTCGGTGGCGATCAACACGATGATCCTGTCGCTGCTCTACCGCCTCACGCCCGAGCAGTGCCGCCTGATTATGATCGACCCGAAGATGCTGGAACTGTCGGTCTACGACGGCATCCCCCACCTGCTGTCGCCGGTCGTCACCGACCCCAAGAAGGCGGTCGTCGCCCTCAAGTGGGTCGTGGGCGAGATGGAGGAGCGCTATCGCCGGATGTCGCGCATGGGCGTGCGCAACATCGACGGCTACAACGCGCGCGTCGAGGAGACCTTGGCCAAGGGCGAGGTGTTCTCGCGCACGGTGCAGACGGGGTTCGACGAGGAGACGGGCGATCCGGTGTTCGAGACGACGGAGGAGGTGCCCGAGCGGCTGCCCTACATCGTGGTCGTGGTCGACGAGATGGCGGACCTGATGATGGTCGCGGGCAAGGAGATCGAGGCCTGCATCCAGCGGCTGGCGCAGATGGCGCGGGCGTCGGGCATCCACCTCGTGATGGCGACCCAGCGCCCCTCGGTCGACGTCATCACCGGCACGGTGAAGGCCAACTTCCCGACGCGGATCAGCTTCCACGTGACGTCGAAGATCGACAGCCGCACCATCCTGGGCGAGATGGGCGCCGAGCAGCTCTTGGGCATGGGCGACATGCTCTACATGGCGGGCGGATCGAAGATCACCCGCGTCCACGGCCCCTTCTGCTCGGACGAGGAGGTCGAGGAGATCGTCAACCACCTCAAGAGCTTCGGGCCGCCGGAATACGCGTCCAGCGTGCTGGACGGGCCGGACGAGGAGGCGGCGTCGGACATCGACGCGGTGCTGGGCCTCGGCGGCAACACGGGGGCGGAGGACAGCCTCTACGATCAGGCGGTGCAGATCGTGGCGCGGGACCGGAAATGCTCGACCTCCTACATCCAGCGCAAGCTAGGCATCGGCTATAACAAGGCCGCGCGCCTCGTGGAGCAGATGGAGGACAACGGGGTCGTGGGCGCGTCGAACCAGGTCGGCAAGCGCGAGATCCTCGTCCCCGAGGTGCAGTGACGCGACGCCGCGCGCCGCGCGATCGAGGCCGCACGGGGTAGCGTCCGCGGGGGGGCGCCCCCGTGCAGGCGCGGGTGCGGCGCGCCGTCCGGTGCCCCGTGCCATCGAATGGTGCGGGGGAGCCGGTGAATCGAAGGGGGCTCCGCCCCCGTCGCCTGACGGCGCCTCCCCCGGGATATTTTGGCCAAGAAAGGGGCGGGCAGGGTCGTGGCCGCCGCCCGGGCGGGGCCGTCTCCCTGCGCCGCTCGGTCAGAGGCCGAGGCGGAGGACCGTGTTCTCGTAGCCGGTGCCGTCGATGACGTAGTCGGTCGTGCCGACGGCCTCGAAGCCCTGCGTGGCGTAGAAGCCGAGGGCGGGCGCGTTCCCGGAGTTGGTCGTCAGCCAGACGTGGTCCGCCCCCGCCGCGCGGGCCGTGGCGCAGGCGGCGCCGAGGAGGCGGCGCCCGAGGCCGCGCCCGTGGTGGCGCGGCTGGACGTAGAGCGTGGCGACCTCCCACGGGCCGAGCCCGGGCACCGGCGGCGCCGCGGCGGAAAGGAGGCGGACGTAGCCCACGGCGCCGTCGCGCGCGGCGGCGACGCGGAGCGTCTGCGCCGGGTCGGCGATCCAGCGGGCGAGCGTCGCGGGGGCGTAGGTCCGCAGCACGTGCTCGGCGAAGGCGGGGCCCACGCCGTGGCGCAGGTAGGTGCCGATCCAGACCTCGACCGAGAGCGCGGCGAGGGCGGCGGCGTCCGAGCGGGTGGCGGGGCGGAGGTCCATGCGCGGGGGCATAGTCTCGGCGGGCGGCGGCCGCATCCCGTCCGGCGACCGGCGCGCCACCGCATCTCCGCGCGACGCCATCGCATAGCACTGGCCATCGGGGGGGGACCGCCCCACCTTGGCCGGGACACCATCCGCACGGAGACCCCCATGCGCCACCTGTTCGCCGCCGCCCTGCTCGCCGTCACTGCCCTGCCCGCGTGGGCGCAGGAGGTCTCCATCTCGGAGATCAGCCGCTACCTCAACGGGCTGCGCTCGGCGCAGGCCGAGTTCACGCAGATCAACGGGGACGGCTCGATCTCGACCGGCGACCTGTCGATCCGGCGCCCGAACCGGGTGCGGTTCGACTACGACGCGCCCAACCGCGGCCTCGTGATCGCGGGGGGCGGGCAGGTCGCGGTGTTCGACCCCGTCTCCAACACCGCGCCGGAGCAGTATCCGCTGTCGCGCACGCCGCTGTCGCTGATCCTCGCGGAGAACGTGAACCTCGGGCGCTCGGGCATGGTGGTGCGGCACGGGGGGGACGGCACGTCCACCTCCATCACCCTGCGCGACCCCGACACGCCGCAGGCGGGCACGATCCAGCTGGTCTTCACGCCCAACCCGACCACCCTGCGCCAATGGGTCATCACGGACGACGCCGGAAGCCAGACGACCGTGATCCTCGGCGACATGCAGACGGGCGTGGGGCTGGGCAACACGCTGTTCTCGATCCCGCAGGAGCTCGCGCGGCGGGGCCTGAACTGACGGGCGCGGGCGCGGGCGCCCCCACCTTGCACATCGCCGCCCCGGCGCGAATGATGCGCGCGACCGCCCGCGCCGTCGCGCGGGGGACCTGCCGGAGGATTGCCCGATGACCCGTTCCGTCTCCCTGACCGCGCTCTGCGTCGCGGGCCTCGCCTCCCCCGCTTGGGCCGACCTCACCCCGGCGGAGCTGTGGGCGGACTGGCAGGCCACGGCACGGTCCTACGGGGCCACGCTGGAGGCCGGGGCCGTCGAGGACCGCGGCGACGCGCTGGTGCTGGACGGCATGACGCTCGCCTACGCCACCGAGGTGGAGGGCGAGGCCGTGGCCTTCGACTTCACCTACGAGGAGGTCACGCTCACCGCGCGCGACGCGCAGACCGTCGTCGTGACGATGCCCGAGCGGACCGCCTTCACCGCCTCCTCGACGCAGTTCGGCGAGACGCGCGAGGACAGCGGCACGCTTGAGCAGGTCGGCATGGAGACGGTCGTGACCGACGACGGCACGACGCGGACCTACGCCTCGACCGGCGAGCGGTTCACGCAGGTCACCAACTCCGCCCCCGACGAGGTCGCGGGGCTGCCCGCGCTGATCCAGACGGTGACGATGACCGACATCTCGTCCGTCACGACCTTCGGCGCGGCGGGCGACCCGAACGCGGTCGCCTCCGAGAGCGCCGCCGCCGGGCTGGTCGTGGACGTGCGCGACCCCGAGGGCTCGTTCTCGGTCGCCTACCAGGGCGGGGGCCTCGATCTCGACGGGCGCGGGACGCTGCCGGAGGGGACCGCCGAGGACGCGTTCGCGGTGATGAACGCGCTCGACATGGAGGTGGGCTACGGCCTCGGGCCGGCGACCTTCAAGATCGTCTCCGAGGTGGAGGGAGCGGCCTTCACCTCCTCCGGGTCCGTGGGCGCGAGCCGGACCGACGTCGCGTTCGGGGCGGACGGCATCGCCTATTCCGGCACGCTGGACGGGATGGACCTGACGGTCACGCCCGCGCCGATCCCGGTGCCGTTCCAAGGCTCGCTCGACGAGATGGCCTTCGCGCTGACCCTGCCGACGCGGGCCACGCCGGAGGCGCAGGGCTACGGGCTGCGGATGACGGTCGCGGGGCTGGAGCTGTCGGACGCGATCTGGAGCATGTTCGACCCTTCGGGCCAGTTGCCGCGCGACGCGGCGACGGTGCGTCTCGACCTCGGCGGGGACATGCGCGTGACGGGGGACCTCTTCTCGGAGGAGGCGGCCAACGCGCCGGTGCCGCCCTTGGAACCGCAGTCGCTCGACATCCGCGCGCTGGAGGTCACGGCGGCGGGCGCATCGCTGACGGGCACGGGCGCGCTGACCTTCCCGGTGCTCTTCCCGCAGCCGCAGCCCGTGGGCACGATCAACCTGCGCCTGACGGGCGGGTTCGACCTGCTCGACAGCCTCGTGACGATGGGCCTCGTCCCGGCGGATCAGGCGACGTTCATCCGGGGCATGTCCGGAGTCGTGGCCCGGCCCGCGGAGGACGGGGCGCTGGTGTCGGAGATCGAATTCACCGAGGGCGGCGGCATCGTCGCGAACGGGCTGCCGCTGCAGTGACCGGCGGGGGGCGCCGGGGCGCGGCCCCCGGCGCATTTCCGTACCATCGACGGCGCGTGCGGGTTGGATGGGCCGCGCGGGGGGCCTAGGTCGCGGGTCTGGCCCCGGAGGATGTGGACATGGACGATCTGAACGCGCTCGCGGGGCGGCTGCTCATGACCGCGACCCGGGCCGGGGCCGAGGCGGCGGACGCCATCGCGGTGGACGGCACCTCGGTGTCGGTGGACGTGCGGAACGGCGTGCTGGAGCAGGCGGACCGCTCCGAGGGGGTGGAGATCGGCCTGCGCGTGCTGATCGGGCGGCGGCAGGCTTGCGTGTCGGCCTCGGACGTGTCGGACGCGACCTTGGGCACGATGGCCGAGCGGGCCGTGGCGATGGCGCGCGAGGCGCCGGAGGATCCGGGCGCGGGGCTGGCCGACCCGGACCAGCTGGCCGCGGGCGTGGACGCGGCCGCGCTGGACCTCGTGGACGGGGCGGAGGCGCTGTCGCCTGCAGACTTGCAGGACTGGGCCGTGCGGGCCGAGGCGGCGGCGCTGGCCGTGGACGGCGTGACGCAGGTGAGCGGGGCGGGCGCGGGTCGCGGCGACCGGCGGGTCTGGATCGCGGCGACCAACGGGTTCGCGGGCGGCTACCGGCGGACGGGGACGTCGCTGTCCTGCGTGGCGATTGCGGGCGAGGGGCTGGGGATGGAGCGGGACTACTACGGCGACAGCCGGGTGCACCGCGCGGACCTCGACGACCCCGAGACGGTGGGGCGCATGGCGGGCGACCGGGCGGTCGCGCGGTTCGGGGCGTCCAAGCCGCCGACCGGCGCCTATCCGGTGGTCTACGACGAGCGGGTGGCGGGCGCGCTGATCGGGCACCTGCTGGGCGCGATCAACGGGACGAGCGTGGCGCGGGGCGCGACCTTCCTGCGGGGCGCGATGGGCGAGCGGGTGCTGCCGGAGGGCATCGACCTGCACGACGACCCGACCATCCCGCGGCTGTCCGGCTCCAAGCCGTTCGACGCCGAGGGGCTGCCCGCCATGCGGCGGGCCTTGGTGGAGGACGGGGTGCTGCGGTCGTGGGTGCTGGACCTCGCCACGGCGCGCAAGCTGGGGCTGGAGAGCACGGGCAACGCCTCGCGCGGGACGTCGGCCCCGCCGTCCCCATCGGCGGGCAACGTGCGGATGACCCAAGGGACCCGGTCGCGGGACGACCTGCTGGCCGAGATGGGGACGGGCCTGCTGATCACGGGGATGATCGGGTCGAGCGTGAACGCGACGACGGGCGACTACTCGCGCGGGGCGTCGGGCTTCTGGGTCGAGAACGGCGAGATCGTGCGGCCCGTCAACGAGTGCACGGTGGCGGGGAACCTGCGGGACATGCTGCGGACGGTGGTGCCGGCGGACGACGCGCGGCTGCACGTGGGCCGCGCGGTGCCCTCGCTGCTGGTCGAAGGGCTGACGATTGCCGGAGCCTGACGACCTCGCGCTGCTGGTCCGCGCCGCCGAGGTCGCGGGCGAGATCGCGATGCGCTGGTTCGGGCGGGTGCGCCCCCGCGACAAGGGCGACGGGCAGGGGCCGGTCACCGAGGCCGACCTCGAGGTCGACGCGACCCTGCGCGCGATGCTGACCGAGGCGCGGCCGGGCTACGGCTGGCTGTCGGAGGAGAGCGTGGACGGGCCGGAGCGCCTGACGCGCGACCGGGTGTTCGTGGTCGATCCGATCGACGGGACGCGGGCGTTCATCGACGGGGCGAAGGACTGGGGCCATTCGCTGGCGGTCGTCGAGCATGGGGTGCCGGTGGCCGCCGTGGTGCTCATGCCGGTGCGCGGGACGACCTACGCCGCCGCCGCCGGGCGGGGCGCGACCAAGGACGGGGCGGCGATGGCGCCCTCGGGGCGCGGCGCGCTGGAGGGGGCCACGGTCTTGGGGGCGAAGGCCAACTTCCGACCCGAGCGGTGGCGCGAGGTGCCGCCCGTGGAGCGGACGTTCCGCTCGTCGCTGGCCTACCGGCTGGCGCTGGTGGCGGAGGGGCGGTTCGACGCGATGATCACCCTACGCCGCGCGTGGGAGTGGGACATCGCGGCGGGCGCGCTGCTCTGCGCGGAGGCGGGGGCGGCGGTGACGGACCGGCGGGGCGGGCCGCTGCGGTTCAACGGGGTGGAGGCGCTGCTCGACGGCGTCGTCGCGGGGACGCCGGCGGTGCATGGCGGGCTGATGGAGCGGTTGGCGTGAGCGTCCGTGATCGCCGGTCGTGAGGCGCTTGGCCCTTCCGCTCGTCGTCGTCGGCGCGGTGGGCATGGGCGTGGCCTCGATCCTGCCGCCATCGCTGGATCGGAAGACGACCGAGCATCCATCGGTCGCGGCGATGGACGAGGCGGCGCGCTCTTGGGTGCCGGGCTGGGTGCCTCATGGTGCCGAGCGCATCCGGCTCGTGCGGGACATCGATACGAACGAGGTCTGGATCGCGTTCGCTTTGTCGCGCCGGTGGGAACCGCCGGAAGGCTGCGCGCTGGATGACGAAGCGCTCGGGCGGGTGCGGTCCGGCGGGACCCGGGATCGAAGCCTTTGGCAGGGGGTGCCACGGTGGTGCGCCCCGGACGGGTCGGCGGTGTTGCTCGGGCCGGACCGGACGGGACGCTGGCGCGGATATGCTGCGGGCGACGCGGTGTTCGCGGGGTGAACCCCGCCCTACCGTCCGACGGACCGCTCGGCTAACGGTCGGACGAACGCACAACACGGAGGCCCCCATGGTCCAGCGCCTGCACCTCGTCTTCGGCGGCGAGCTCGTGAACCCCTCGTCGACCCAGTTCGCCGATCCCGGGAAGATCGACATCGTCGGCATGTTCCCCGACTACGCCAGCGCCTACGACGCATGGAAGAACGCCGCGCAGCGCACGGTGGACGACGCCCACGCGCGCTACTTCATCGCGCATATCCACCGCTTGCGGGACGAGGAGACCGAGGCCTCCCCGACGGAGGAACTGGGCTGACCAAGACGTCCAAGCCGGGGTTCTCCCCGCTCCTCGCCGCCTATCTCGCCTTCTCGAAGCGCGGCGCCCGCTGGGGCGCCCGCACGCTCGAGAAGCGCCTCGCGGGGGGCAAGGAGGACCCCCACCGCCTGCCCGAGCGGCGGGGGACGCCGTCGCTGCCCCGCCCCGAGGGGCGGCTCGTCTGGCTGCACGCGGCCAGCGTCGGCGAGAGCGTGTCCGTGCTGGAGATGATCCGCCGCATGGGCGAGGACGACCCGGACCTGCACTTCCTGCTGACGACGGGGACGGTGACCTCGGCCGCCGTGCTGGCGGACCGGATGCCGCCGCGCTGCGTCCACCAGTTCGTGCCGCTCGACGTGCGCCCGTGGATGGCGCGCTTCCTCGATCACTGGCGCCCCGACCTCGCCGTCTTGGCCGAGGGCGAGATCTGGCCCGCCCTCATCGTGGAGGCGGAGGCGCGGGGCGTGCCGCTGGCGCTGATCAACGCCCGGATGACGGAGCGGGCCTTCCGCCGCTGGCGCTGGGCGCCGCGGGCGGCGGCGTCGCTGCTGTCGCGGATCGCCCACGTCCAAGCGCAGGAGGAGGACACCGCGCGGCGGCTGCGGCTCCTCGGGCTGCCGGAGGCGCGGCTGGAGGTGACCGGCACGCTCAAGGAGGGGTCGGCCGCCCTGCCCGCCAGCGACCGGGAGCTGCGGCGCCTGCACGACGCGCTGGACGGGCGGCCCTGCTGGCTGGCCGCCTCGACCCACGACGACGAGGAGGCGGCCTGCGCCTTCGCCCACCGCCGGGCGCTGCAGTCGTGGCACGCGCTCCTCCTCGTGCTGGCCCCGCGCCACCCCGACCGCGCCCCCGAGATCGTGCGCGCCCTGCGCCAGACCGGGTGGAAGGTCGCCCAGCGCTCCGCGGGCGAGGCGATCCAGCCCGAGACGCAGGTCTACGTCGCCGACACGATGGGCGAGATGGGCCTGTGGTACCGGCTCTGCCCGGTGTCGTTCGTGGGCGGCTCGCTCGTGCCCGTGGGCGGGCACAACCCCTACGAGCCCGCCGCCCTCGGCTCGGCCATCCTGCACGGGCCGCACGTCCACAACTTCGCGGAGATCTACGAGCGGCTGACCGAGGCGCGCGCGGCGGAGCGGGTGGACGACGCCCGCGCCCTCGGCCCTGCCCTCGCCCGCCTGCTGGAGCCCGACCGCGCGGCGGAGATGGCCCATGCCGCGTGGGAGGTCTGCTCGGCGGGGGCGGAGGTGACGGACAAGGCGATCGACCTGCTCTTCGCGATGCTGGACGGGGTGGACTGATGCGCGCGCCGGGCTTCTGGTCCCGGCCGCCGGGGGCGTGGTCGGCGCTCCTCGCCCCGCTGGGGGCGCTCTACGCCCGCGCGACCGCCCGGCGCGTGGCGCGCGGCGGGGCGCGGGTCGGCGTCCCCGTGATCTGCGTGGGCAACCTTTCGGCGGGCGGGACGGGCAAGACGCCGACGGTGGCGTGGCTGCTGGGCCTGCTGGCGGCGCGGGGCGTGGCCGCCCACGTGGTGAGCCGGGGGCATGGCGGGTCGCTCGACGGGCCGGTGCGGGTCGAGCCGGCCCGCCACGGGGCGGCGGAGGTCGGGGACGAGCCGCTCCTCCTCGCGGCCTTCGCGCCGACATGGGTGGCCAAGGACCGGCGCGCGGGCGCGGAGGCCGCCGTGGCGGCGGGCGCGCGGGCGGTGGTGCTGGACGACGGGTTCCAGAACCCCACGCCGGCCAAGGACCTGTCGATCGTCGTGGTGGACGCGGAGGCGGGGTTCGGCAACGGGCGCGTCATCCCGGCGGGGCCGCTGCGCGAGCCGGTGGAGGCTGGGCTCGCCCGCGCCGACCTCGTGCTGAGCATCGGGCCGGAGGCGGCGCAGGCGCGGCTCGTGGTCCCCGGCGCCGTGCCGCGCGTGCGGGGGCGGCTGGCGCCGCTGCGGACGGGGATGGACTGGCGGGGGCTGCCGGTCTTCGCCTTCGCGGGGATCGGGCGCCCGGAGAAGTTCTTCGACACGCTGCGGGGCCTCGGGGCCGAGGTGCGCGGCACCGCCGCGCTGGCCGACCACCAGCCGCTCACCCCCGCCCTCCTCAAGCGGCTGGGCGAGCGGGCCGCGCGGCTCTCGGCGCAGCCGGTGACGACGGAGAAGGACGCGGTGCGCCTGCCCGCCGCCCTGCGGGGCCGGGTGCTCGTGCTGCCCGTGCGGCTCGAGGTGGAGGACGCCGCCCCCGTGGAGGCGGCGCTGGACCGGCTGTTCGGCGCGGCGCCCTAGGCGCCCGCCTCCTCCACGAGGCGCCCGAGCTGGGCGATCCCCATGTTGCCCGCGTGCATGTCCCCGTTGATGAGGAAGGAGGGGGTCGAGCGGATGCCGTCGCTCTGCGCGTTGGCTTGGTACCACGCGACGAGCGCCTCGGCCTGCGCGGCGTCCGTGAGGCAGGCGTCCGCCGTCTCGGCGTCCAGCCCGGCCTGCGCGCCGATCCGCTTGATCGAGGCCGCGACGTCCGCCGCGTCCGCCTCGCGCGCCCATCGCGACTGCTGCTGGTAGAGCAGGTCCGCCACGCCGAAGAACCGGTCCGGCCCCGCGCAGCGCGCGATCATCGACGCCCACAGGCCGTAGCGGTCGAAATACACCTCGCGGTAGGTGAAGTGCACGCGGCCGGTGTCGATGAACTGCTCGCGGAAGTCCTTGAACGTGTCGCGGTGGAAGTCGGCGCAGTGCGGGCAGGTGAACGAGGCGTACTCGATCACCTTCACCGGCGCGTCCGGGTCGCCGAGCGTCATCTCGGCCACGTCCGCCGCCTGCGCGTTGGCCGCGCCGACCACGTCGAGCGTCGGCAGGGCGTCGCCGCCCCGGTTGAGCCACGCATAGCTCCCGGCGGCGGCGAGGCCGGCGGGGATCAGCAGGAGCGCGTCGCGTCTGGTGGGCATTGGGTTCTCCCTCAGGATCGTCGGTTCGATATGATCGCGGCGCCCAGCCGTTCAAGCGAGGACCGCAGCCTGTCATCGGATACGCCCGCCGCGAGGTCGGCGGCGGAGCGCCTGTCCTCGGGGCGCGGCTCGGGCTTCGCGGCGGGCTTGGGCGCGAAGGACGCCTGCCCCTCGGCGAAGCCCACGGGGGCCGTCTGGGTGATCGTGATGCGCCCCACGGCGGCATAGCCGTAGGCCGCGTTCACCCGCTCGCGCAGGGCGGGGACCATCATCTCCAGCATGGGCGCCTGCGGGCCGGTGGTGAGCAGGGTCAGCACCGCGCCCATCCCGTTCTTGGGCCACGACACCTTCACGGGGCGGCTGATGGCGGCGGCCTGCGCGCCCGCGATCTCGGGCCACGCGGTCAGCAGGCGCGATTCGGCGAAGCCGCGCTCCTCGGCGGCGCGGCGCACGTCGCCCGCCACGAGGTCCGCTGCCCGGCGGAAGCCCCGCCCGCCGCGTCTGGATGTGCCGTTCCCCTTCATCGCCGCGATCCCTACATCAGCGGCCGGACGGGGGCACGGGGGATCGCGGCCATGGGGACGGACACGTCACGCATTCGTGACGCGCTGCTGGCGTGGTACGACGCCCACGCCCGCGAGATGCCGTGGCGCGTGGCCCCGGCGGACGTGGCGCGCGGCGTGCGGCCCGACCCCTACCGCGTCTGGCTCTCCGAGGTGATGCTGCAGCAGACGACCGTGGCCGCCGTGCGCGCCTATCACGAGCGGTTCACCGCCCGCTTCCCCACCGTGGAGGCCCTCGCGGGGGCCGACGACGCCGAGGTGATGGGGATGTGGGCGGGGCTGGGCTACTACGCCCGCGCCCGCAACCTGCTGGCCTGCGCCCGCGCGGTGGCGGCACGTGGGGGCTTCCCGGAGACGGAGCTGGAGTTGCTGGAGCTGCCGGGGGTCGGTCCCTACACGGCGGCGGCCATCGCGGCGATCGCGTTTCAGGAGCGCGCCGTCGTGGTCGACGGCAACGTCGAGCGGGTGATGACCCGCCTGCGCGCCATCGAGACGCCGCTGCCCGCCGCCAAGCCGGAGGTGCGCGCGGCGATGGACGCCTTGACCCCCGCCGAGCGGCCCGGCGACTGGGCGCAGGCGGTGATGGACCTCGGGGCGACGCTCTGCACGCCGAAGTCGCCCTCCTGCCTGCTCTGCCCCCTGCATGATGCCTGCGAGGGACGCGCGCAGGGGATCGCTGCCGACCTGCCCCGCAAGGCCCCGAAGAAGGCCAAGCCGACCAAGCGCGGCCTCGCCTACGTCGCGGTGGACCCGCTGGGCCGCTGGCTGGTCGAGACGCGACCGCCCAAGGGGATGCTGGGCGGCATGACGGGCTTCCCGACCTCGGAGTGGGGCGACGACCCCACCCCGGCCCCGCCCGTCGCGGCGGATTGGCGCGAGATGGGCGAGGTGCGCCACGGCTTCACCCATTTCGAACTGCATCTCGCGGTCATGGCCGCCGAGACCGACCGGAACCCCGAGCGCGGCCACTGGGCCGTGCCCGACCCCGACACCTTGCCGTCACTCTTCGGCAAGGTTTGGCGCGTAGCGACGAAGCGTCCCGCTTGAGCGGGGACGCGGCCCGCGTAAGGTGCCGCGCGACCGGAGGACCGACCATGGCCATCACCGCCCTGCCCGACGACCGCCTCGCCGCGCCCGCGCGGGCCCTGCCGTTCTGGATCTCGCTGTCGCTGATCCCCGTCGTGTGGATCGCCGCCGTGCTCGGCGGGCCGTGGGTGCTCCTGGTGCCTGCCTGCACGTGGGGCCTCTACTCGACGCTGGACCTGCTCGCCGGGCAGGAGGAGGCCAACGCCGACCCGATGTCGGACCGCTCCAAGCTGACGTGGTATCGCGCGATTACCCTGATCTGGCCGCCGGTGCAGGTCGCCACGCTGCTAGCGCTGATCTTCTACGCGACGCGGGCCGACCACCTGACGGGCTGGTCGCTGTTCGGCCTGTTCTTCGGGATGGGGGTGCTGTCGGGGACCATCGGCATCAACTACGCCCACGAGCTGATGCACCAGCGCTCGCGCCTCGAGCGGTGGCTGTCGGACGTGCTGCTGGCCTCGGTGCTCTACTCCCACTTCCGGTCCGAGCACCTGCTCGTGCACCACCGCTACGTGGCCACGCCCCGCGACCCCGCGACCTCGCGCTACAACGAGGGGTTCCACCGCTTCTACCCGCGCGTGCTGTGGGGATCGCTCGTCTCGGCGCTGCGGGCCGAGGCGGCGATGCTCGCGCGCAAGGACCTGCCGTGGTGGCACCGCTCCAACCCGCTCTGGCGCTACCTCGCGCTGCAGGCGGCGTTCTACGTCGCGGCCTTCGCGGTGGGCGGCTGGCTGGGCGTGGTGCTGTTCCTGACGCAGGCGGGCGTCGCGATCTGGCAGTTGGAGCTGGTCAACTACGTGGAGCATTACGGCCTGACCCGCCGCCACCTCGGCGACGGCAGGTACGAGCCCGTGAAGCCGCACCATTCGTGGAACTCGGACTACCGGGCGTCGAACTGGCTGCTCATCAACCTGCAGCGCCACTCGGACCACCACTACAAGCCCGACCGGCCCTTCCCCCTGCTGCAGACCTACGAGGACGACGAGGCGCCGCAGCTGCCCTACGGCTACCCGGTGATGACCTTCGCCGCGATGATCCCGCCGGTGTGGTTCCGCATCATGAACAAGCGCGTCCGCGACTGGCGGAAGCGGCACTATCCCGACATCGAGGACTGGAGCGCGTACAAGGCGGCGAGCAACCCGCTGCCTCGCTGAGCGAAGCGCCGTCATCCCCGGGCGAAGACCCGGGGACCTCACTCCACGAGATCCTCGGGTCGAGCCCGAGGATGACGGATGGGGCTACCGTGCCTTCGCCGCCGCCGCCCGCCGCATCGCCCGCGAGGCTTGCCCCGGCAGCGGGATGCGCCGCTCCGGCGGGACCAGCGCGTTGATCTCCTCCAGGTGCCGCGGCAGGCAGACCGTCTCGAAGTCGTAGTGCTCGACCACGTGGGCGCGGGCGGCCGGCCCGAGATGGGCGAAGGCGGCGGGCCGCTCCAGCACCTCCACCACCTGCCGGGCCAGCGCCATGTGGTCGTGGAAATCGACCAGCAGCCCCGTCTCCCCGTGGGTCACCGCCTCCCGCACCGGGGCCACGTCCGAGGCCACCACCGTCGCCTCCATCGCCATCGTTTCGAGCAGCGACCACGACAGCACGAAGGGCATCGTCAGGTAGACGTGGCAGCGCGAGACCTGCACGATGCGCTGGTAGTCGGCGTAGGGCACCTGCCCGACGAAGTGCACCCGGTCCCAGTCGACCCGGTCGCCCACCTCCTTCTCCATCTCCGCGCGGAAGCCGCCCTTCTCCTTGGACGCCTTGCCGTAGGACGCGCCCGACCCGCCGATGCAGACCACCCGCGCGTCCGGGCGCGCCGCGAGGATCTCGGGCAGGGCGCGCATGAACACGTGGAAGCCGCGCGTCCGCTCCATGTTGCGGGCCATGTAGGTGAAGACCTCGTCCGCGCGGGTGATCCGCCCCGCCCGGCCCAGCGAGATCGACGCGTCGGGATCGGCCCGCAGCCGGTCCGTGCGGATGCCGTCGTGGGCGACGTAGAGCTTGTCGTGGAAGCTCTCGGGGAAGGTGTCGCGCTGCCACCGGGTCGGGCAGGTGCCGCGGTCCACCACCTGGATGTTCACGTAGGGCACCGTGTTCCGCGCCTGCAGCAGGTACGGGATCGTCGGGTCCGGGGCCTCCTCGCGGTCGAAGTTCACCGGCCCGCCGTGGGACATGTAGAAGTACTCGAAGAAGCCGAGGATCGGCACGTCCGGCCAGACGTGCTTCATGAACAGCAGCTCCCCCCAGCCGGTGTGCCCGAGGATGACGTCCGGGGTGAACCCGTCCCGCTTCAGCTTGCCCGCCGCGAGCGCGGCCCCGTAGCCCACGCCCGCCGCCTCCTCCCAGACCTTCGACAGGCCGTAGCCGTCCTTGGGCGCGCGGTGGTGGGCGGGGTAGACGATCTTCCGCACGCCCTTCTGGTCGGGGTAGTTCCGGCGCTGCGTCAGGAACACGATCTCGTGCCCGCCCTGCGCGATCAGCCAGTCCAGCATCTCGCGGTATTGGCCGGGCATGTTCTGGTGGACGATGAGCAGGCGCATGGAATCTCCCTCGGGGCGGAGGGATGCCATGGGAACGGGGCGGAACCTAGGCGCGAGGGCGCGGCCCTACCCCGTCCGCGCCGCCAGCCGGTCCGTGATCCGCACCAGCCGCTCCGCGATCCCCGGCTCGGACAGGGCGTGGCCCGCGCCCGGCACCATGTGCAGCTCCGCCCGCGGCCAGCCGTCCGCCAGCAGGTGCGCCGAGACCGGCGGGCAGATCATGTCGTAGCGCCCCTGCACGATGTCGCCCGGCACGTCGGCCAGCCGGTCGAGGTTGGCGCGGATCCAGCCGTCGTGCTCGAGGAAGCCGCGGTTGACGAAGTAGTGGTTCTCCAGCCGCGCGAAGGCGCGGGCGTACTCGGCCTGCGCCTCGCCGCCCTGCCCCGAGGAGGCGATGGAGGCGAGCGCGTTCTCCCACGACGCCCACGCGCGGGCGAAGCGCGTCTGCTCGTGCGGGGGCGTGTCGAAGAGGCGCCGGTGATACGCCGCGATCAGGTCGTCGCGCTCGTCCTGCGGCACCATGGTCACGAAGCGCCGCCACGGCTCGGGCCAGAACTGCCCCGCCCCGCCGCCGTAGAACCAGTCCAGCTCGCGCTTCTCCATCAGGAACACGCCGCGCAGCGTCAGGTGCAGGCACCGCTCCGGGTGGGTGATGCCGTAGACCAAGGCCAGCGTCGCGCCCCACGAGCCGCCGAAGACGTGCCAGCGCTCCACCCCGAGGTCGAGCCGGATGCGCTCCATGTCCCGGACGAGATGCCACGTCGTGTTGTCCCGCACGACCGCGTGGGGCCGCGAGCGCCCGCAGCCGCGCTGGTCGAAAAGGACGATGCGGTAGCGCGCGGGGTCGAAGAAGCGCCGCATCATCGGCGAGCACCCCCCGCCCGGTCCGCCGTGCAGCACCACGACAGGAACCCCGCCGGGGTTGCCGCATTGCTCCACGTAGACGCGGTGCCCGTCGCCCACCTCCAGCATGCGCTGGTCGAACGGGTCGATCGGCGGGTGCAGCCGAGGTGCGGTGGTATGCGACAGGTTCCGGTCCATCCGAGGCCTATATAGGGGACGCGCGGGCAGTCACCATGCGGTGCGGGATCGCGGTCGAAAGGAAGAGCAATGACGACCACCATCGACGACCGGGAGATCGAGAAGTTCCAAGCGATGGCCGCCGAATGGTGGGATCCGGACGGGAAGTTCCGCCCGCTGCACATGCTCAACCCCTGCCGCCTCGACTACATCACCCGCCAGATCGCCGGCGAGTTCGCCCGCGACCTCTCCGCCGAGAAGCCCTTCGAGGGGCTGCGCGTCCTCGACATCGGCTGCGGCGGGGGCCTCCTGTCCGAGCCCATGGCGCGGCTGGGCGCGACGGTCGTCGGCGTCGACGCCGCCGAGCGCAACATCCCCGTGGCGCAGGCCCACGCCCAGCAGTCGGGGCTGGAGATCGACTACCGCCACACCACCGCCGAGGCCCTCGTCGACGCGGGCGAGCCCGCCTTCGACGCGGTGCTCAACATGGAGGTGGTGGAGCATGTGGCCGACCCGCTCGCCTACCTCGCGGCGTGTCACGCGCTGCTGCGGCCGGGCGGGCTGATGTGCTGCTCGACCATCAACCGCAACGCCAAGTCCTTCGCGATGGCCATCGTCGGCGCGGAGTACGTGATGCGCTGGCTGCCCAAGGGCACGCACGAGTGGTCGAAGTTCATCACCCCCGACGAGCTGTTCGACCTGCTGCGGCAGGCGGGCATGGACCCCGTCGACCGCACGGGCTTCGTGTTCAACCCGCTGACGTGGTCGTGGCGCCTGTCGGACCGGGACCTCTCGGTGAACTACGTGACGACGAGCCTGCGACCCGGCGCCTGACTCCGCTCGACATTCCTTAGAATTGTTCTAAACTAGCGGGATGATCCCCGCCGACCTTTCCCGCCTGTCCGACGCCGACGTCGCCGCCCTCTTCGACGAGGTGGACGCCGAGCGCGCCCGCCGTGTGGGTGTCGAGGACCGGGGCTTCGTGATGACGTGGGTCCAGCCCGGCGTCGCGGGGCTGATGGACGGCTCGGTCAGCACGCTCGCCCCGATCTTCGCCACCGCCTTCGCCACGCAGGACACTTGGATCACCTTCCTCGTGGGCATCGCCGCCAGCGTCGGCGCGGGCATCTCCATGGGCTTCACCGAGGCGGCGTCCGACGACGGCGTCGTCACGGGCCGCGGCTCGCCGGTCAAGCGGGGCATCGCGTCGGGGGTGATGACGACCGTCGGGGGCCTCGGCCACGCGCTGCCCTACCTGATCCCGGACTTCGCGGTGGCGACGACCCTCGCGATCGTCGTGGTGGTCGTCGAGCTCTGGGCGATCGCGTGGATCCAGAACCGCTGGATGCGGGTGCCGTTCTGGCGCTCGGCGGCACAGGTGGTGCTGGGCGGCGCGCTGGTGCTGGGCGCGGGCGTGCTGATCGGCAGCGGCTAGGCCGCGGTCCCGGCCCCGTAGCGCGCCATGAACGTCTCGACCGCGCCGTCGATCACGCGGTCCATCTCGGCCTGCTCCGCGACCTTGCGGATGCCGAAGACCATCTCGGTGAACAGCTTGGCGTGGCACAGCTCGATGAACTGGTGCGCCGCGAGGTCCGCGTCCCCGGCCCGGAGGTCCCCCTCCTCGACCGCGCGCTCGATGTAGGCGACCAGCCGGGCATGGCCCATCGCCGGCCCCGTCTCGAAGAACTCGCGCCCCAGCTCCGGGAAGCGGTCCGATTCGGCCACGCACATGCGGAACATGGACTGGCCGAACTCCGACAGGATGAGGCCCATGATCTGCTGGCCCACGCGCCGCAGCTTCCCGGCGGGCGGCTCGTAGCCCTCGTCCAGCCCGCTGATCGAGGCGTCGATCTGGCTCTGGCACTCGGTCTTGGCGACCTCCATGAAGAGCAGCTTCTTGTCGGGGAAGTAGCTGTAGAGCGTGGCCTTCGACACGCCCGCCGCCTTGGCGATCGCGTCGACGCTCGACCCCTCGTAGCCGTCCGCCATGAACACCTGGCGCGCGCCCTCGAGCACTTGGTCGAACTTGCGCCCCTTCTTGATCGGGGTCGCCTCCGCGGCGATCGGGCTGGCGTCGTTCATGGGTCCTCCACCGCAGCGCGGGTCTGCGGAATTAGGTAAACGTTCCGGTTCAGTTCGCAAGTGCCGCGGACGTCACGTGAAAACCGGGTTCGCGCGGACGCGGCATCCGACATCCGAGGAATATGTCCGACCATCCGAGTCAGGTTTTGCTTGCGCCACGCCGGAGAAAGTCAGAGTAATCGACTCGGACATTCCAACCCGGAGCCCTCCGATGACCCGCAGCCTGCTCGCCCTCCTCGCCGTTACCGTGGCCCTGCCCGCCTTCGCCGACGGGGAGCTCAACCTCTACTCGTCCCGCCACTACGACACCGACGAGCGCCTCTACTCCGACTTCGAGGCCGCGACCGGCATCACCATCAACCGCATCGAGGGGAAGGCCGACGAGCTGATCGCCCGGATGCAGGCCGAGGGCGCGAACTCCCCCGCCGACGTGCTGCTCACGGTCGACACCACCCGCCTCGAGCGGGCGCGCGACGCGGGCGTGCTGCAGCCGGTCGAGTCCGACCTCCTCGCCGAGCGCGTCCCCGGCAACCTGCGCGACGCCGGCAACATGTGGTTCGGATTCTCCAAGCGCGCGCGCATCTTCTTCTACGACCCCGAGCAGGTCTCCGAGCCGCCGCAAACCTATCTCGACCTCGCCGACCCGCGCTACGCGGGCATGGTCTGCCACCGCTCCTCGTCCAACGTCTACTCCCAGACGCTCCTCTCCGCGGTGATCGAGCATCACGGCGAGGACGCCGCGACCGACTGGGCGCAGGGCGTGGTCAACAACTTCGCCCGCGACCCGCAGGGCGGCGACACCGACCAGCTGCGCGGCCTCGTCTCGGGCGAGTGCGCGATCGCGGTGTCGAACACCTACTACTTCGCCCGCGCCCTGCGGACCGAGGTGGACGGGCTCGGCGCGTCCGACCTCGAGGGCATCGCGTGGGTCTTCCCCTCCATGACCGAGGGCGAGGGCGCGCACGTCAACCTCTCGGGCGGCGGCGTCGCGGCCAACGCGCCCAACCGCGACAACGCGGTGGCTTTCCTCGAGTACCTCGCCTCTGACGCGGCGCAGAAGTACTTCGCGGACGGCAACGACGAGTATCCGGTCGTGGCGGGCGTCCCCCTCTCCGAGAGCGTGGCCGCCTTGGGCGAGGCGCCGGAGGACTCGATCGACCTGTCGGCGGTGGCCAAGAACGTGGCGACCGCGAACGCGATCTTCGCCGAGGTCGGCTGGGAGTGACCCCGCCGCCGCGGGAAGGGGGGCGCCTCCGGGCGCCCTTCCGCCTCCTAGCCGGAGGTCCGCATCCGCCGCATCAGCAGGAGCACCGGCACCAGCCCCACGGCGGCGATCACCAAGGACGGCACCGCCGCCCCCTCCAGCCGCTCGTCGGCGGCCAGCCGGTAGGCCTGCACCGCCAAGGTGTCGAAGTCGAAGGGCCGCAGGATCAGCGTCGCGGGCAGCTCCTTCACCACGTCCACGAACACGATCAGCCCGGCCGTCACCAAGGCGGGACGCAGCACCGGCAGGTGGACCCGGCGCACCGTCCCCCACACCCCCTGCCCCAGCACCCGCGCGGCGGCGTCCACGTTGGCCGTCACCGTCGCCAGCCCCCCCTCGTAGGCGCCGATCGCGGCGGCGAGGAAGCGGACCATGTAGGCGCCCACCAGCAGCCAGATCGACCCCGTCACCAGAAGCCCCGTGTCGATCCCGAACCGCGCCTCCATCACCGCGTCCACCGCGTTGTCGAAGGCCGCGAACGGCACCAGCAGGCCCACCGCGATCACCCCGCCGGGCACCGCGTAGCCCAGCCGCGCCACCGTCAGCGCCGCGTTGGAGGCCCGCGAGGGGGCGACCCGACGCAGCGTCCCCAGCAGCACGGCGGCCCCCACCGTCACGAGCGCGGCCACCGCCGCCAGCTTCACCGTGTTGGTCGCGAACGCCACGTAGCGGCGCGACAGCAGATCCTGCTCGGAGCCCGCCGCCATCGTCGCGAGCACGAGCGCGGGCACCGCCGCGCCGAGCAGCACGGGCGCCGCGCAGGCGGCGGTCGCCGCCGCGGCGGACAGGCCCGACAGGCGCATCCGCCCCGCCTCGGGGCGCCCGCGCCCGGCGTAGCGCGCGGCCCCGCGGGAGGTCCGCTCCAGCACCGCCAGCACCAGCGCGAAGGCGAGGAGGCCCAGCGCCAGCTGCGCCGCCGCCGCCCGGTCGAACAGCGTGAACCACGCCGTGTAGATGCCGGTCGCGAAGGTCTGCACCCCGAAGAAGGCGACGGTCCCGAAATCCGCGATCACCTCCATCGCCACCAGCAGCACCCCCGCCGCGACCGCCGGGCGCGCCATGGGCAGGGCCGCCTGCAGGAACGCGCGCACCGGCCCCCGCCCGAGCGAGCGCGCCACGTCGTAGGGGCCGCGCCCCTGCAGCAGGAAGGCGGCCCGCGCGAGGAGGTAGACGTAGGGGAACAGCGTCAGCGTCAGCATCAGCGCGGCCCCGCCGAGCGAGCGGATCTCTGGAAACCAATAGTCGCGCGGCCCCCATCCCGTCAGGTCGCGCAGCAGCGCCTGCACCGCGCCCGGATGGTCGAGCAGGTGGGTGTAGGCGTAGGCCAGCACGTAGCCGGGGAAGGCCAGCGGGATCACCAGCGCGGGCTCCAGCAAGCGGCGCCCGGGGAAGTCGGTCGCCGTCACCAGCCACGCCGTCGTCGCGCCGATCGCGAAGGTCCCCGCCCCCACCAGGGCGACGAGCGCCAGCGTCGCGCCGGCGTAGCCCGGCAGCACCGTCCCCGCGAGGCCGCGAAGCGTCCCGAGGTCGCCCGCCGCGGCGGCGAGGATCACGCCCGCGTAGGGCAGCAGGCAGGCCCCGGCCACGAGCGCCGCCAGCGCCCACAGGAGGCGCGGCGCGCGGCGGTCCTCGGCGGAGGGGGCGGCGGCGTCGGTCATCGCGGCCCTCCGTGCCAGTCCCGCGCGCCGGATGCCATGCCCGGCGCGCGGGGGCGCGTCAGGCGGTCACGCCTCGCAGCGCGGCCCGCCCAGCGCCAAGGCGATCCCGGTGCGCTCGTCGCAGGGCGGCGGGACGGGCAGCGCGTTGCCCCGCGCGTCGAGCGGCGGCAGCGGCGCGCCCGCGTCCACGCGGTCCCAGAGCTTCCCGTCGATCCCCGACCGCGTCAGCATCCCGCGCCGCTTGGCCGCGTGCCAGTAGCCGCGCGCGTAGTGCATCACCGCCGCCCGCTCGTCGCCGTCCGCGATCATCCACGCGCCGCGCAGGTAGCGGATCGAGTACTTCAGCGCGACGTCCGGATCGAGCAGCCGGGACGGCGCGCCCGAGAAGTTCATCGAGCGTGCCGTGGCGGGGAGGATCTGCATCAGCCCCCAGTAGGGGCCGTTGCGCGCGCCCGCGCGGTAGTCGCTCTCGCGTTGCACGACCCGGTGCACCAGCGAGCGCGGCACGTCGTAGTGGTCGGCCCATCTGTTGATCCGCTCGCGCATGGCGGGCGTCTCGCCGGGATAGAGCGCGGGCTCGGGTGCGGCGGTGGCGGCGGGCTCCTGCAGGGCGAGGTCGGCGGTCGGGGCCGTCGGGGCGCAGGCGGCGAGGGCGAGGAGCGGCAGGGCGAGGATAACGCGCATCGGGGCGTCCGTGGATGGTTGACGTGCCGCCGCGCTAGCCGCGCCGCGGGGCGCGATCCACGCCGGGGGGCGGCGCGGGCCGTCCATCGGCACCGTCCCGCCGATCCGCCCGTCCGCCCATCCGGCGGCGCCGACTTGATCGCCCGCCCGCGCGGTGCCACCTGCTGCGCCATGAAGCAGGCCGCCTACCTCGCCCAGTACGCCGGGCTCCGCACGGTCCTCGGGGCGTCGCGCCTCGCGCCGCTCCCGGTCAAGCGCCGCATCGTCGGGCGGGTGTTCGAGGGAGTCGTCCGCGCGGGCGGGCTCGGGCGGCGGGTCGACGACAACCTCGCCTACATCTACCCCCACCTCGACGCGGCCACGCGCACGCGCATGATCGGCGAGGTCTCGCGCTCGGTCGCCTCCACCCTCTGCAGCCTGTGGTTCCCGCAGGAGTTCGCCCGCGAGGTGGCCGACGTCCGCCCCGAGGGGCCGGGCTGGGACGCGCTCGTCCGGGCCCGCGCCGCCGGACGGGGCGCGGTGATCCTGACCGGGCACTTCGGCCAGTTCGAGACGATCCGCCACGTGCTGCGCGTCGCGGGGATGCCGGCGGGCGGCATCTACAGGCCGAACAACAACCCGTGGTACGACGGCTACTGGGTCGAGCGGGCCGAGTGGAACGGCGCGCCCGTGATCCCCAAGGGTCGCCCCGGGCACCGGGCGCTGACGCGGCACCTGCGCGACGGCGGGTTCATCCTGATCCTCGTGGACCAAGCGGTGCGGCGCGGCGTCCCGCTGGACTTCCTCGGCAAGCCCGCGCTGACCTCCACGGGGGCGGCGACCATCGCGGCGCGGCACGGCGCGGAGCTGGTGACCGCGTGGGGGCCGGTGACCGACGGGCGCTGCCGTGCGGTGTTCGACGACCCCCTCGATCCGTCGGACCCGGAGGGCGCCCTGTCGGAATACAACGCGCGCCTCGGCAGCTGGATCGGGCAGCACACGACGCAGTGGCACTGGTTCCACGACCGCTGGAAGGGCCGGAAGGGCCGCAAGCACGCCTGAAGGGGTCCGCGATGTTCCTGTCCGTGTTCGACGTGTTCAAGCCGGGCATCGGCCCCTCGTCGTCGCACACGATGGGGCCGATGGTCGCCGCCGCGCGCTTCCTCGACCACCTCCGCCACGGCGAGCGCGAGCCCGGCGCCGGCGCGCCCGCCGCGCTGTCGGCCTCGCTCCACGGCAGCCTCGCGTGGACCGGCAAGGGCCACGCCACCGACCGCGCCGTCGCGTGGGGCCTCATGGGGCTCGACCCCGCGACGGTGGACCCCGACGACGCCGACGCCCGCCTCGCCGCCCTGCGCGACTTCCGCACCGTCGAGGTCGAGGGCCTGCCGCCGCTGCGCTTCGACCCCGAGGCGGACGTCGCCTTCGACTGGGGCCCGCCCCTGCCCGGCCACGCCAACGGCATGGTGCTGCGCGCCCACGACGCGAGCGGCGCGCTCGTGGCCGAGGAGACCTACTACTCCACCGGCGGCGGCTTCGTCGCGACGGAGCGCGAGCTGGGTACCCCCGCGCCGGACGGCCCGCCCGTCCCCTTCCCCTTCGCCACCGCCGCCGAGATGCTCGGCATGGCCGCCCGCACCGGCCTGTCGATCGCGGCCATGAAGCGTGCCAACGAGGAGGCGGTCGCCCCCGGCCTCGACGCCCGGCTCGACGCGCTCTGGGCCGCGATGGACGACTGCATCGACCGCGGCCTCGCCCGCGACGGCATCCTGCTCGGCGGCCTGGACGTGCGCCGCCGCGCCAAGCGCATCCACGAAGCGCTCCGCGCCGAGGCCGGCCTCAACCTCGCCCAGCCGCACGTCGTGAACGACTGGCTCTCGGTCTACGCGATGGCCGTGAACGAGGAGAACGCCGCCGGGGGCCGGGTCGTCACCTCGCCCACCAACGGCGCGGCGGGGGTGGTTCCGGCCGTGATCCGCTACTACCGTGACCACTGCGTCGGCGCCACGCCCGAGGGCATCCGCGACCTCCTGCTCACGGCGGCCGCCATCGGCGGGCTGGTCAAGCACAACGCGTCGATCTCCGGGGCCGAGGTCGGTTGCCAAGGCGAGGTCGGCTCCGCCTCCGCCATGGCCGCCGCCGGCCTCTGCGCCGCACTCGGCGGAACGCCCGCCCAAGTCGAGAACGCCGCCGAGATCGCGCTGGAGCACCACCTCGGCATGACCTGCGACCCCGCCGCCGGGCTGGTCCAGGTCCCCTGCATCGAGCGCAACGGGCTGGGCGCCATCAAGGCCGTCTCCGCCGCCTCGCTGGCCCTGCGTGGCGACGGCTCGCACTTCATGCCGCTCGACAACTGCATCGAGGCCATGCGCCAGACGGGCCGCGACATGTCTGAGAAGTACAAGGAGACCTCGCAGGGTGGGCTCGCGGTGAACCTGCCGGAGTGCTGACGGGAGCGCATCGCCGGGCCGTGGTACGGCGATCCGACCTCACCGCCACGCGCTTTATCCCTCACCCCTGCAAGACGCTCGACCGGCGTGCCCACGGTGAAGGATCGCCGTGCCGCCGGACGGCCCGGCGATGCGCGGACCGCTGCGCGGTCGCATCGCGCGGGCGCGTCGCCGAGGGATAGGTGGACCCGACCACTACCCCCCCGGCCGCTCCCCCGCCGGCAGCACCGTCCCCGCGCAGTCCCCGAACCCCACGCGATACCCGTCGCCCCGCGCGTGCCCGCGCAGCACCACCCGGTCCCCGTCCTTCAGGAACCGCCGCCGCCCGCCATCCTCCAGCAGCACCTCGCGCGTCGCCCCCCACGACAGCTCCAGCATCGACCCCTGCTCGCCGTCGTCCGGCCCCGAGATCGTCCCCGACCCCAAGAGGTCCCCGGCCCGCATCGGGCAGCCCGAGGAGGAATGGTGCGCGATCATCTGCGGGAAGGACCACCACAGGTGCCGCGACGAGGTGCGGGCGATCACCGTCTCCACCTCCCGCGCGCCCAGCGCGACCTCCAGCGACAGGTCGGGGAACGCGTCCCCCGCATCCGCGAGGTAGGGCAGCGGCGCGACCGCCCGCTCCGGCGGAGGGCCGAGGAACGGCGCCATCGCCTCCGCCGTCACGATCCACGGCGAGATCGTCGTCGCCGTCGCCTTCGACTGGAACGGCCCCAGCGGCACGTATTCCCACCGCTGCACGTCCCGCGCCGACCAGTCGTTCAACAGCACGTAGCCGAACACGCAGTCCGCCGCCTCGGCCACCGAGATCGGCGCGCGCGGCATCCCCGCCGCCGAGGGCGCGCCCAGCACGCAGCCCAGCTCCAGCTCGAAGTCGAACCGCTCCGATTGTGCCAGCCGCGGTCCGTCCCCGCCTGCCAGTTGCCCCCACGGGCGGTGCACCCCGTGCCCCGACACCACCACCGACGACGCCCGCCCGTTGTAGCCGATCGGCATGTGGTCCCAGTTCGGCGGCAGCGCGTTCTCCGGCCCCCTGAACATGGTGCCGACGTTCGTCGCGTGATGGCGCCCCGCGTAGAAGTCGGTGAACTCCGCGACCGCGAAGGGCAGCTGGTAGGTCAGCCCCGCGCGCGGCAACAGGAACCGCTCCGCTGCCCGGTCGGCCCCCTCCTCCAACAGCGCGGTCACCTGCGCCCGCAAGCTCCGCCGCACCTCCGCCCCCGCCTCCATCACGGGCCGCCAGTCGGCCCGGTCCAAGAGCGGCCCGCCCAACTCGATCAGCCCCGCCGCCTCGGCGGCGGCCACGTCCAGGACGTGGTCCCCGATCGCCGCCGCGCAGCGCGGCGGCCCGCCGGGGGGCACCACGACGCCGAGGGGGAGGTTGTTGAGGGGGAAGTCGGTGCCCGCGTCGTTCGCGCCGGGCACCCAAGAGCGGAGCAGGGTCATGGGGGGCGGGTAGCGGCGGCGGCCCGAGCCGTCCACCCATCCCCACGCCCGTTCCCCCGAGCCGGGGCCTCGCCCTCCCCCGGCGCCCCCGCTCGGCACCCGGCCCGGTGCGCGGGCGCGCAGCGCCCGCAGGGCCAGTGCCAGCCCCGGTCCGCCGCTGGCCCTGCTTACGTCTCGGTAGGTTCTGGAGGGCGTTCAGAGAGCGGAGCGTGATGGTGGAGGTCGGCTTGGAGCCGAAGCGAAAAATGCGGCCACCAAGCTAGTGAAACTATTTCGCTCACGAAGCGCTTGGATTCGAATACCCTATCACTCGTGTCACGCCGTTCATGACCTGCGATGGGAAGCGTTCGCCACCTTCAAACAACTCGGTCAAATCAGCATTGAACTCCAACCACTCGATCGCCCGCAACTCTGTCGGGCCGAACTCAATCGTATCGATATATGGCCATGAGCAATGCAGACTGGGTGGGAATCTGAGCTTCTTTACCTCGGGCACATCAATGAATTTCACCGTCATCGGGTACACGTTCGCCGCCTCCGAAACGGCTTCGAAGAGTTTTCGCCACTTCGTGTCAGACATATGCGCCGCCGAAAAAAGCCTTCGGGCGAGACGGCCGGTAGAACGTGGATCGTGAACGGTCATCGGACAGGCCCAAAACGTCTCCTTGAGAAAGTAGCATACTCTGACGCCGTATCGCTCGAAATGCCCGCTCCGTCCGCTGAGCAGACCCACGACACTTTCCCCAACGATCAAACCCGCCTCGCTGCACCCTCACTCGCCCCCCATGACCCCCACCGCCTTCGCCGCCCGCCACCCCACGCTCTGGCGCCTCGCCATGCGCGGCGCCCACGAGGGCATCCGCCGCCACGGCCTCCTCACCGCCGCGCAGATCGCCGAGCGCGCCGACATCGCCCTCCCGCGCACCCCCCGACCGACCGCCCTCCACGCCACCCTCCCCGACGGCACCCCCGTCGCGATCACCGACAACTCCCCGCTTAGCTTCGCCAAGCTCGCCCCCGTCCTCGACGACGGCCTGACCCCGGAGGATTGGCTCGCGATGCTCAACGACCGCGTGTTCCTCTGGCCCGAGCGCCGCTTGGGTGAGGGCAACCTCCGCGCCCGCCGCCGCCTCGGCTACGAGAGCGAATGGCAGGGCTACGACACCGCCGCGCTCCTGACCCTCGTCTGGGACCGCGCCGAGATCGCCCCGATCAACACCGGCGCCACGATCCGCCGCCCGACCCGCCGGGGCCGCGCGACCTTCGCACCGCTGGCGGGCCTCGACTGGCAGGCGTGGCGCCGCGCCCGCCGCGACCGGGGCGAGGTGCAGGGCCTCGACACCCCCAAGGAGGTCACGGTGCGCGGCGGCATCCCCGGCGCGGGCGCGGCGCTGCGCGTGGTCGAGGCGGCGTAGGCGGCCCGCCGCGCGGCCCCGGAGCGCCCGCCCTGTCCACCCGCATCCGCGCACAGCCGCCGCCCCGAGCGTGCGCGGATCGGTATGAACGATGTATGTACGGTGTATGCACGCCGTATGCACGGGGGGTGCACGCCCTGCGCTACCCCGCCGGGCGCATCGTCTCCCCCGGCAGGAAGGTCGAGACCAGCTCGATCCGGCGGTCGTCGCCCTCGGCGAACCCGGTCTCCCCGATCACGATCCGCGCCGCCTGCCGCCCCGTCTCCCGCCGGGCCGAATCCACCGTCGCCAACCGCTTCGGCAGCCCCCCCAGCAGGTCGAAGTTGTTGAACCCCGCGAGGCCCAGGTCGCCGCCCACGTCGTACCCGTGCTCGAGGCACCACAGCAGCCCGCCCGCCGCCGTCAGGTCGTTGTTGTACCACAGGAAATCGAGCTTCGCCTCGCCCATCGCCTCGGCCGTCATGCGCCGGCCCACGGCCATGCCCGAGGAGCCTTTGTACTCCGCCCGCGCGGCCACCGGCACGCCCGCCTCGGCCAAGGCGCGCTCGACCCCCTCGGTCCGCTTGCGCGCCCGGTGGTCGCCCTCGTGCTTGGACCCGAGCAGCCCCACCGCCCGGTAGCCCCGCCGCGCGATCTCCGTCCCGATCCGGTAGCCCGCCCGCCAATGGCTGATGCCAACGCAGGCATCCACCGGATCCCCGTCCACGTCCGCCACCTCCACCACCGGCACCCCCGCCCCCGCCAGCATCGCGCGGGCCGCATCCGAATGCTCCAGCCCCGCCACGATCACCCCCGAGGGCCGCCACGAGAGCATGTCGAACAGCACCTCCTCCTCGCGCGCCTGGTCGTAGCCGGTGGTGCCGACGACGGGCTGGAGCGGTGTGCCGTCAAGCACTTCCGAGACGCCGGCCAGCAGTTCGGGGAACACGAGGTTCGACAGCGACGGCACCACGACCGCCACGAGGTTCACCCGGCTCGACGCCAGCGATCCCGCGATCCGGTTGGGCACGTAGCCCAGCCGCCGCGCCGCCTCGAGCACCCGCGCGCGGGTCCGCTCCGAGACCTCGCCCCGCCCGCGCAGCACGCGGCTCACGGTCATCTCCGAGACGCCCGCAGCCTCGGACACGTCGCGCAGCGTCAGGTGCCCCGCCCCCCTCGACCGTCGCGTCACGTGGTCCGCCTCATCGCTTGCCGGGGTGCGCCCTCACCCGCTAGGACCGCCCGGACGGCCCCGTGGCTCAACTGGATAGAGCAATCCCCTCCTAAGGGATAGGTTGCAGGTTCGAGTCCTGCCGGGGTCGCCACCCTCCCTCTGCGCGACGGCTGCCGAAGGAACCGACGGCTCTCGCGATGAGGACCGGGAGCGTGCGCGAGGCGATGTCCAAGATGGGGCTGCACTGCCACGTCGTTGCAGCGGTCGTCCCGGTATCAAACGTTTCCACCGCGCATGCAGACCCTCTCAGGCGCCCCCTAGCGGCTCCGCGTGCCCCCGGTTCGGCGACAGTCCTCCGCTGTCCTCCTGAAGGCGCGGGTTCCGGAACACTTTCACCCTCTCGATGACCGGCCATCAGGGCCCTTCGTTCGGCGCTCCACGGCCTTCCGGTCGCGCCCTGAATCTAGCCTCCGACGCCCATTAGGTCCGAGGCACAGAATTCCCTGTGGGCCTCGCTCCGCAAGACGGAATGGGCGCGATTGTAAGGGCACGGAGACCCGTGCCCCAGGCGCGGGGCGCAGCGCCGGCTTGGCTCCGGCGGGCGGCGGCCACGCAGTCGATCCGCCAATGGACCGATATCGGGAGAGGAGCGCGCGGAGGCATATGCTCGACACAAGGAAGCAACCGGGGCGGCGTCACATCTCTAGGGCGGAGATCGTCGCCATCCCTTGATCCTGCGACTTGGGGTGCATGTGGACGGGATGGCGACCGGAGGCGAGGCGGACGAGACCACCGCGGCGAAGGGAAGTCGGGGTACGGTGCATTCACCCTTCGGCCACAAAGGCAGTCACTCGAGGGACACGAGGACATCGGGGAGCTTGCGATCATCGAGCGGCTTGCACCGGCGACCCAGATCCGCGCGGAGGCGGCGGCCTTGCCGACCCCTTCCGGCCTACTTCCGCAACTGGATATGCAGACGACCCTGCAGGAGGCGTACGAGACGCTGGTCGAACTCTAGGATCGGCACCGTGAAAGCGCAGCAGAGCTCGTCGAGGCCGCGTCCCTTGCTCCGCAGGCGAACGCCGAACGCGCTCGCCGCCTTGGTACGCGGCGCCTGCCCGTGGAACGTCGCACCTGCGCGGGCGATCTTCGAGTATCTAGAGAATCCACTGCCTTGGACGACGTACTTGCCCGGGCCGGGGCACGCATCCTCACCGCAAGCCTCGCCATCCCCTTCCAGATCGACCTTACCGATAGCGAATGCTGCACCTACGCCGTAGCGAGGCCGCCTGGAAGCGGCCGTCGGGATCTGTTCCCCGGGCTGCCCGACCGCGCCTGGAAGCGAGCCGCAGCGGAAGCGATGCTGGCTCGCCTGTCCGAATGCCTGCGCCCCGGCGCCAACTAGGTGGACCGCCGCGCGCGGGACCAGCCGCCATCCGGGAGACCGCCGCGCGGAGGTGAGGTCCGCACCCCGGGAAAGGCTCGCGGGGTAGATCGTGACGTCCGAGGGGGGAGTGACGGCCGACGACCGGAACGCCTTGGCCCTCGCCTTTAAGAAGGAATAGGCGGCCTGGCCCGAATGCCCCACCCGTGGGTCCGAGTTCGACATCTCCTTTCTCCGTGTCCCTGCCCTCGCACCCTCGGATCGTTTCCGCTCCCCTCCCTTGACGTTTCCCTCGGGTCACGCCCCGATGGGGAGGCTTGGGTTCGAGGTGATGGCCCGACGGTGCGGAGGGGCCCATGAACGCGATCTTCAGCCAGGCGGGGCGGCGGGGCCGGCTTTCGACCGTGCTGGGGGAGGACGTTCTCGTCCTGCTGCGGATGGACGGGTCGGAGGAGCTGTCGGGCGACTTCGCGTGGCGGGTCGAGGCGCTCTGCGTGGAGGGGGGGCTCGATCTGGAGCCGCTTCTGGGCACCCATGCGACGGTCGAGATCGAGACCGGCGCGGGCGTGCGGCCCTTCGACGGGATCGTCTGCGAGGCGGAGGCGCGGGGGGCGGACGAGAACGGGTGGCGCTACGACCTCGTGCTGCGCCCGTGGTTGCACGTGGCGGCGCTGCGCCGCAACATGCGCATCTTCCATTCCAAGACCGTGATCCAGATCGTGGAGGAGGTGCTGTCGGACTACGCCGACCTCGGCGACCCGCATCTCGAGGTCGCCGTGTCCGACGACTACCCCGTCCTCGAATACACGGTTCAGTATGGCGAGAGCGACGCGGACTTCGTGCGCCGCCAGTTGGAGCGCCACGGCATCTCGTGGGGGTGGGCCCACGCCGCGGGAAGCCACACGATGACCTTGGTGGACTACGTCGACGCCCTGCCCGCCCTGCCCGGCGGCGCGCGGCCCTACCGTCCCGTGGACGGCCACCACATGGCGGAGGGCGAGCATTTCCGCACGTGGCACGGGGGCCGCCGCATCACGACGGGCGCGGTGCGGCTGACCGAATACAACTTCAAGACGCCCCGCGCCGTGCAGGAGGTCCACCGCCTGGGCGATGGGGTCCATCCCCGGGGCGACGTGGAGAGCTATGACTGGCCGGGCGACTACCTCGAGCAGGCCCAGGGCCGGGGCGTCGTGGCGCGGCGGGTGGAGGAGGAGCGGGGCGCCGCGCCGCGCCACCGGGCCGAGGGCGACGTGGCGGGCTTGGGCGCGGGCACCCGGGTGACGGTGACGGGCGACGAGGTGCCGGGCGTGACGGGGCGGGGCTTCGTGTGCCTGTCCGCCGTCCACCGCTTCCGGGCGCAGGCCTACGGCACCGGCGACGCGGGCGGGGACGAGCGGGCCTATGACGGGGCCTACGTGCTCATCCCCGACGACGCGCCGCTGCGCCCCGAGCGCCGCACGCCCGCACCGAAGGTGGCGGGGCCCGAGACCGCCGTGGTGGTGGGCGAGGGCGAGATCGACTGCGACGAGCACGGGCGCATCCTCGCCCGCTTCTACTGGGACGACGCGGGCGCGCACACGATGCGCATGCGCGTGAGCCAGAACTGGGCCTCCAAGGGCTGGGGCGGCATGGTGATCCCGCGGATCGGCATGGAGGTCATCGTCGAGCACCTGCGCGGCGACCCGGACCACCCCATCGTGACGGGCTGCGTCTACAACGGAGCGAACACGCCGCCTTATGAGCTGCCGAAGCACAAGACGCGGTCGACGTTCAGAACGGACACTCACCGCGCCCATGGCTTCAACGAATTGCGCTTCGAGGACGAGAGTGGTCGCGAGGAAATCTTCGTCCACGCGCAGAAGGATCGTAACGAGAAGATCCGGCACAACCATACGGAACGGATCGACAACAATTTTGTCCAGTCCGTCGGCCATAACCGGGCATCCGAGGTCGACAACAACAGTGACGACGTCGTCGGTGGGAATATGACACTAAGCGTCGGGCCGACCTATGTCGGGAACGTGAACGGTGGCGCGTCCCTCGACTACTGGCAAGGCATGGGCTCCGTGGGGGTCGAGTTTGGCGAGCGCGGTCGCTCCCAGCGGGGAGAAGGCAACCTTTCGATAAGGGTGCAGGGCACTGCGGGCCATACTATCGACCGGCACGTCATGTATTCGGTCGGACAGAGGTGGGACCAGCAGATCGGTCGCGACATGGGTCTCGACATCGGCACCCATCTCGACGTCGCAGTCGGCGGAAACCATGTCGACAGTGCGGGTGGAAAGAGAATCGTTCAAGCGGCTCAGAAGATTGAACTGGTTTGCGGGAGGGCGCGACTGGCACTCCATTCTGACGGCCGCGTGCAGATAAGCGGGCGGACCCTCAATCTTTCGTTCGGCGAGCGCATCGCTCTGTTCACTAACGCCTTCAAAGCAAGAGCCGCGAGGACGTTCGCGGTCCTCGCGGGCCGCATCGATCTTAATTGAGGACGCGATGGCGCAGGACGGCATAACATTCGACGGCGAAGTCGTGAGCGGGGGCGGGGGCGGAGAGAACGAGGCTCTCGAAGTCGAGATTCCTGACACGGATCCCGACTTTCTGATCCAAGCTGCGAACAAGAACCCACCCTCGGCATGGGAACGTATCCAAGCGATGATCTCGGGGGCCGCCGAGGGCGCATATTCCTGGCCATTCGACTATACGCTCTGTGTGCATTGGATACTCGGGCATGCGGGCTTCTACGGCTCTCGTGTCCAACAAAACTGCTTTCGCCACCGCGACCGGATCCTCGACGTTCTTGGAGCCGGGGCACGGGTGATCTACTACCTCATCTTCCGCGGGCTACTCTGGCGGCTCCTCACCAACGAGACTGCGCAAAACGCTGCGCGGGAACACATGCTACCCGAGGACCGCGAGGCGTTCGACAGAGCGTTGGACCGGGCGATCCCCGACGAGGAGCGACGCGCCCGGATCGTCGGGCGCTATGCCTCCGGCCAGTTCTTCACGCGTTGGATGCAGAGTAGGATCAGACGGCGCGGTGGCGGAAACCTTGAAACCAAGGGCGTAGGCTGGACGAACACGATCATGCTCATGTGGGGCTCAGCCGTTCATGCATCTCACAAGCATCCAAGCGACTTCGGGATCATCGAGATTTTCATCGCTTGGATTACCGGTGACGCGGAGGCCGAGATAGACACTGAAACGTATGTCACCCTCTTCCGTGCGGCACAGTCCTTGACCGAGAATGCGGAGTTCATGGATGCGCTCGGCCCCGACTTCGAGCTCTACCGCGAGTTCATCCAGGCGCTGCTCGATTTCGGTCGGGCGGGCGGACGGCCTTGATGGGTTTTCTGCGCTACATTCTGCGGTCGGTTATCGACTTCGGCGGCCAGTTGCTGACGGGAGTTGGATTTATGCTGTTGCTTGGCGGTCTTGTGTCGCAGTTCTGGATCGTGGCTGCCTCCGGCATCGTCATGATGGGGCTGGGGTTCCTTGCGATGCGGGGGGGGGACTGAGAATGCCCCCCGCCCACCGCAAAGGCGACATCGGCTCCGGCCATGGCTGCCACTTCCCGCCCACCCCGGCGACCGGGGGAAGCCCGGACGTCTACGTCAACGGGCGCGCGCTGATGCGGCAGGGGGATGCGTTCGCGCCGCATCCCTGCGTCGCGGGTCATGCGGGGCCGCATGGACGGGCGCTGTCGGGGGGCTCGGCGACGGTGTTCGTCAACGGCAAGCCCGCCGGGCGGAAGGGCGACGGGATCGACTGCGGCGGGATGGCCGCGACGGCGAGCGGGGACGTTCACATCGGCGACAAGTCGGGCGGCGGCGGCTCAGTCGCGGACACGCCCGAGGCGGCCCGCAAGCCCTCGTGCCAGCGCGCGCAGGCGGCGGCGGGGACTCCCTTCTCCAAGACGTGACGCCGCCGCCCGCCCTTCTCCGCGACGCCGCGTCGGCGGTCGAGGCCGCGCTCGGCGGCGGGCACCGCCTCGTGGCCACGCTCGACGGCGCGCTGCTGGAGGACGTCGGCGAGGCGCTTGACGCCCTCGGCATCCACGGGCGTCCCCTGATGAGCGACACGATGCCGCGTGCGCAGCGGGACGCGGGGCCATGGATGGTCCTGCCGGATCGCGCCACGGCGGACCCGATGGCGGGCGTGCCGACCGACGACGATCCCGAGCGCATGGCCGCCGCGCTGGCCGAGGCGGCGGCGCGGGCGGCCGAGCGCGACGAGGACTCGCCGCTCTTCGCCCCGCCCCGCCCCGTCGCGGTGGACGCGCGGACCGCGCGGCAGGCGTGGTCGGGCCTGTTGGAGCGGCACGCCGATGCGGGGCCGGTGATCTGGGCCTTCCCGGGGGGGACGGACACGGCCACGATCCGGCGCCACCTCCGGGGGCTCAACCTGATCCGGCTGGCCCGCCGCCCGCGGCCCCGCCATCCCAACCCCACGGGCGAGGAGGAGGTGGCCTTCCGCCATGCCGACGCGCGGGTCGTCGCGGCGCTCGTCCCGCTCCTGCGTCCGGCGCAGGTCGCCCGCCTCCTCGGCCCGGCCGCCGCGGCCTTGGCCGTCGCGCCGGACGGTGTCTTCTCGATCGTCGCGTCGCAGGACGGGCTCGCCGCGCCGGAGGGACCGTTGGCGCTCGACGCCGCACAGGTGGACCTTCTTGAGGAGCCGCGCTTCGCCCCCCTCGACGCAGCGATCCTGCGCACCGTCGTGGCGGACCACGGCGCGGTCGATGACGACGCGACGGCGGCGCGGGTCCGCCACCTACGTCGCACGGCCGTCGAGCGGACGGCGTTCCGCGCCGACCAGCATCTGTGCGACCTCGTCGAGGTCATGTGGCGACACGGCGCCGAGATCCTCGATCGCCCGGACGTGGCCGCTCTGCTCGGGCGCAAGGGCTGGTCGCAGGAACGCCGCTGTGCGACGCTGCGCCGTCGCCTCCTGGCCCCCGCCGCCGAGCCCGCCTGATGCCCCAGGACCTCCCCACGACCAGCTCCTCCGCCGCCTCCGTCGGATCCTGTCCCGACACCTGCGAGGAGGCCGCCGCGCAGGTTCAGGACGAGGTGAACCGCATCAAGCGGATCGAGGACCCGATCGCGCGCAACGTGGCGATCACGGATGCCTACGAGCGGCTCGCCCGGGACATGCCGCAGAACGACTGGGTGCGGCTGGCGTCCTACGTGTCGGTCCAGGGCGGCTGCGCGATGAAGGAGGTCACGAGCGGGATGGCGCAGGTCGGGCGGGTGTTCGGCATCAATCCCGGCCAGAACCTGGAGGCGCTGAAGGACGCGAACACGACAATCTTCGAGAGCATCTACCCCGCGAACCGCTTCGTCGCGAACTGCGGGCTCGAGAAGCTGAAGGAATGCATGGCGGAAGGGGCCATCGAGGTCCCCGGAGAGATCGAGACGGCCTTGGAGGAGATGGAGCGGGGCGAACTCCGGCAAGCCGCCGACCGCATCGCGAGATACGAGCAGGTCCGGGTCGTCCAACCCGTCTACGACCGGCACGCGGAGGCCTTCCGCGACATGGCGCGGGGCGAGGCCATCATGCCGGGGGACCAGACGTCGATCCCAGTCGCCAAGACCTGCACGCGCGACGACCTCGTGCGCTTGGGGGACCGCGACATCGCGAACCCGTTCGATCGCGTCGACTATTACGGCGATCTTATCGAGCGCATGTACGAGATCGAGGGGATCGCACGATGAGGAGGTTTTCGTCATGGTCAGAGATCGCCGCCCGATCCTCGCGGCCGTCGGAATCGCGGGCCTCGCCCTCGGGGCCTTGGTCCTGCACGACGGAGACCCGCCCATGACGCTCGCCCCTCCCGCCACGCTGGACCTGCGGCTGCTCGGATCCCTGCCGACGTTCATGGAGCGGCACGCGGAGGTGCTGGATCTCGGCTCGGTGGGCGTGGAAGGCCTGCGGGACGTCGATACGCTCTATTTCCAGGCCTTGGCCTCGGCGACGGACGGGCCGGACGGCTATGCGCTGCGCTACGACGACGGGGCCTGCCCGCCCGTCGTCCTGCCGCCGGGTCGGATCGTGGCCGTCGCATACGAGGCGCTCTGGATCAGCTCGGTCGACGCCGTCCTTCCGATGGAGCCCTTGGCCTTCGCCGACGCGCGCGTGATGGCGGATCGCCTCCACGACGCGATGCGCGACGCAGGATGGGAGCGGGTCTTCCACCGCCCCGACTACGACCCGCAGACCATCGCGGAGAAGATGGGATCGGCGCACACGCTCGCCCGGTTCCGCGTCTGCGGGCAACCGGGCACGGTCGCCACGATCACCGTCGACAGCTACAACGACGGCCCCTCGGGCTACTCCATTCCGCCCACGGCCGTCGGCGACCCGCTGCCCGAGGATGCGCCCGCCCTCTATCTGATCCGCATCCATCTCGCCGCCCGTGCCGCCGTCGGGTCGGACGAGCCAGATGCGGAGGAGGAGGTGCGCCGCCTCGTGCGCGCGCGGCGGGTCGTCGAGACCGGCAGCGCGGACCGCGCGGTTCCGCTTCGGGCCTGGCTCGACGATCCCGACTGGCGCGGCGACGTCGATCCGGACGGCGAAGGGCCGTGACCCCCTGAGGGCGGAGCCGGCGGCAGGGGCCACCCCGAAGGATGTCGCGCGCCTCGCCCGCCCCTGCGACGCCGGTCGAGCCCAAACGGCCTCCGCGTCCTGGACCTAGGGCCCAAGTGAAGGCCGGTGGATGCCGGCCTCCGTCGTCCCGGAGCCGGTTCAGCCGTCCGACGGTGCGGCGTCCGATGCGTCCGTGAGCTCATCGGAGGCCCGGTCCCGCCTCTCCCGCGCAGGGCGGCTCCCCTCCCCGCGAAGGCGGCGCCGCAGCCTCGTGGGCTCGTGGGGCCGCGTCCATGTCCGGAGAAGCGCGAGATCGTCCATGAGATCGTCGCGGGCCGTCACGCGGCGCCCCCGGTCGGATGTCGTAGCGCCATCGCCCTCGGGGCGATCTGGCTCGAGGTGGATGGCCGCGAGGAGGCGGAGGGCGGTCATGGCGCTACGTCCGGGCGATGATCAGCGGCGCGGGGGCTTGGGTCGCATCGGGAAGCGAGCCACCGCCCCGCCGTCCCCCGAAGGGCATCCGCGGACAGGATCTCGCGGATACCGCCGAGCCCGGTTTCCACCCTCGGGCACAGCATGGTGCGCGACGCCCGGAAAGGTAGGCCGGCGCTTCGTCGGTCATCGAGACCGCTGCGGGGCCTTCGCCCCCCCGCGCCGGCACGGCCACCAGCCCTTCGCGAAGACCCGATCGAACGCTTGCATGGGCGGACGATGCCCGCCGGTCGCGGTCTCGATGGACGGAGCCGACCGCCCGACATCTGCGAGCGATGGCAGCCGACCGCATGCGCGGGAGCGGCCGTTTCACCGACGTGGCGGCTTCCTGGCCGCACCCACGTCCACACGTCCCGCTCCGCCGCTACCCGCAGGCGGACCAGCCGCAACTGCCGCAGGTGGCGCAGCCTTCCTCCATGTGCAGCTCCGCCGCCCCGCAGGACGGGCAGGTGGCGGGGCGCGCCGTGGCGGTGGCCTCGGGGGCGGGCGCGAGGGGGTCGGCCTTCAGGCCCAGCCCTTCGCCCGACAGGTAGCCCGTCTCGACCATGTGCCGCTCCAGCACCCCGCCGATGGCCGCGAGGATGGAGGGCACGTAGCGCCCCTCCATCCACGCGCCGCCGCGGGGGTCGAACACGGCCTTGAGCTCCTCGACCACGAAGGAGACGTCGCCGCCGCGCCGGAACACCGCCGAGATCATGCGGGTCAGGCCCACGGTCCACGCGAAGTGCTCCATGTTCTTGGAGTTCACGAAGACCTCGAAGGGGCGGCGCCCGCCCGCGTCGGTCGCGTCGTTGACGGTGACGTAGAGCGCGTGCGGGCTGTCGGGCCATTTCAGCTTGTAGGTCCGGCCCTCCAGCGTGGGCGGGCGGTCGGCGGGGGTGGAGTGGTCGCGCGCCTCCGCCCCGGTCGAGAGGACCGAGCCCGTGATCGCGTTGGGGCGGTAGGTGGTGCAGCCCTTGCAGCCGGTGCGCCACGCCTCGAGGTAGACGTCCTTGAAGTCGGCGAAGGGGATGTCCTCGGGGACGTTGATCGTCTTGGAGATGCTGCTGTCCACCCACGCCTGCGCGGCGGCCTGCATGGCGACGTGCTCGGACGGGGTCAGGTCCTGCGCGGTCACGACGTGGTCGGGCAGCGGCGCGTCGCCGTGGAGGCTTCGCCAGACGGCGACGGCGCGGTCCTCGACCACCTCCTCGGTGCGGGTGCCGTCGGGCTGGAGCACCTTGCGGGTGTAGGCGGTGGCGAAAATCGGCTCGATCCCCGACGACACGTTGCCCGCCAAGAGCGAGATCGTCCCCGTCGGTGCGATGGAGGTCAGGAGCGCGTTGCGCAGGCCGTGCGCGGCGATCAGGTCGCGCACGTCGTCGTCGAGCTTGGCCACCATCGGCGCGGCGAGGATCGCGTCGCGGTCGTAGAGGGGGAAGGCGCCCTTCTCCTCCGCCAGCCGGGCCGAGGCGCGGT
Organism: Jannaschia sp. Os4; assembly: GCF_016820245.1. Taxonomy (GTDB): domain Bacteria; phylum Pseudomonadota; class Alphaproteobacteria; order Rhodobacterales; family Rhodobacteraceae; genus Jannaschia. The sequence continues at coordinate 650,982 of NZ_JAFCAR010000001.1, forward strand.
AGGCGGCGTTGGCGATCCGGCGCAGCCAGTGGGCCGTGCGATCCACCGCCTCGGGCGCGCCGTAGCGCAGGCCGGTCATGGCGAGGGCGTCCGCGAGGCCCGTGACGCCGAGGCCGATGCGGCGCTTGGCCCGCGCCTCCTCGGCCTGCTGCGGCAGGGGGAAGCGCGAGACGTCGACCACGTCGTCCATCATCCGCACGGCGGTCGCCACCAGCGCGTCGAGCTCCGCCTCGTCCAGCGCGGCGTCCGCCCCGAACGGGTCCGCGACGAGCGTCGCGAGGTTGATCGAGCCCAGCAGGCACGCGCCGTAGGGGGGCAGGGGCTGCTCGCCGCAGGGGTTCGTGGCGTGGATCGTCTCGGCGTAGCTCAGGTTGTTGAGCGCGTTGATGCGATCGATGAAGATCACGCCCGGCTCGGCCTGCGCGTAGGTGGCGCGCATGATCGCGTCCCACAGGTCTCGGGCGGGGACCGTGGCATAGGTCTCGCCGCCGAACACGAGCGGCCAGTCGGCGCCCGCCTCGCGCGCCTCCATGAAGGCGTCGGTGACGAGGACCGAGAGGTTGAAGTTCCGCAGGCGCGCGGGGTCGGACTTGGCCTCGACGAAGGCCATCACGTCCGGGTGGTCGCAGCGCAGCGTCGCCATCATCGCGCCGCGCCGGGAGCCCGCCGACATGATCGTGCGGCACATGCTGTCCCACACGTCCATGAACGACAGCGGGCCGGAGGCGTCGGAGCCAAGGCCGCGCACCCGCGCGCCCTTGGGCCTGATCGTGGAGAAGTCGTAGCCGATGCCTCCGCCGCGCTGCAGCGTGAGCGCCGCCTCCTTCAGCCCCTCGAAGATGCCGCCCATGTCGTCGGGGATCGTGCCCATGACGAAGCAGTTGAACAGCGTCACGTCCCGCGCCGTCCCCGCCCCCGCGACGATGCGGCCCGCCGGGAGGAAGCGGAAGCCGCGCAGGGCGTCGGCGAAGACGGGGCGCCAGCGGTCGGGATCGGCCTCGGCCTGCGCCAGCGCGCCCGCAATTCGGTCCCACGTGTCCGACAGGGTCGCGTCCACGGGCGCGCCGTCGGCGTCCCGGAGACGGTACTTCATGTCCCAGATCGCCTCGGAGATGGGGGCCTCGAACGCGGTCATCGGCGGAATTCCCTAGGGGTGGTTGCGGGCGCGGGGCCGAATGCCAGATATGGGGGCATTCGCGGGGGGTGTCACCATGGCCGTCAATCTCATCAAGCTCAGCGTGGGCACGCGCAGCATCGACGGGCTGGCCAAGTGGCAGCGCAACGCGCGGGCCAAGGGCCCCGACGGCAACCCGCGCCACGTCACCCGGATGTGGCCCAAGCGCGAGGCCGAGATCGTCGCGGGCGGGTCGATCTACTGGGTCATCAAGGGCGTGATCCTGTGCCGGCAGGAGGTGCTGCGGCTGGACGAGGTGGTCCGCAAGGACGGCATCCGCCGCTGCGGCATCGTGCTGAGGCCGGGGCTGACCCCGGTGGTGCCGACGCCGAAGAAGGCGTTCCAAGGCTGGCGCTACCTGACGGCGGAGGACGCGCCGAAGGACATCGACGCGGAGCGCCTGCACGAGATGCCGCTGCCGCCGAAGCTGCAGATGGCCTTGGCGGAGATCGGGGTGGTGTGATCGCCTCGGCCCTGCGGGCCGACCCGCCGGGGCCCTGCCCCGGACCCCGGAGTATTTCGGGAACATCGAAGGGGGTGCGTCGCATTCCGCCTTGGGCGGTCGCGCGCGATTGACCGTTCCTGCGGTCCGTGTGCGACCTGTCCTGCGAAAGTTGCGGGAGGGACCCCCATGAAGACGCGCGTGAAGGCCTTGGTGGTGGGCGGCGGGGCCGTCGGGACGGGGATCGCGTATCATCTGGCGAAGGCCGGGTGGGAGACGATGCTCTTGGAGCGCGACGAGCTGACCTCCGGCTCGACATGGCACGCCGCGGGCCTGCTGCCGCTGTTCAACATGTCCTTCGCGACCAGCCACATCCACGATCACAGCGTGAAGTTCTACAAGGGGCTGGAGGCGGAGACGGGGCTGAACCCCGGCTTCTCGGTCGTGGGAAACCTGCGGATGGCGCAGACGCAGGCGCGCATGGACGAGTACATGCTCTACGCCTCGACCGCCGAGACGGTGGGGGTTCCCTACGAGTTCCTGACGCCGGCGCAGATCAAGGACCGCTACCCCTTGGTGCGGACCGAGGATCTGCAGGGCGCGATCCTCCACCCCACGGACGGCTACATCAACCCGGCGGACGTCACGATGGCGATGGCCAAGGGCGCCCGCCAGCACGGCGCCGTGATCGAGCGGAAGTGGCAGGTGGACGGCTACGACTGGGCCGGGGACCATTGGAAGGTCTCGGTCACCAAGATGACGGACCGGGGCGGCAACCTCGTGCCGACCGAGGAGACGGCGGTGATCGAGGCGGAGCACGTCGTGACCGCCACCGGCAACCACGTCCAGCGCACGGCGCGGATGCTGGGGATCAAGCTGCCCGCCATCCCGGTCGAGCACCAGTACATCGTCACGGAGCCGGACCCCGCGCTGGTGGAGTGGCGCAAGTCGGGCAACCCCGAGCACCCCGTGCTGCGCGACGCGGACGCCAAGTGGTACGTCCGAGAGGAGCGGGGCGGCTGGATCCTCGGCCCCTACGAGCAGGACGCGCCCGCGCGCTTCCCCTACGAGGTGCCCGACAGCTTCCGCGCCGACCTCTTCCCGCTCGACCTCGAGCGGATCGAGGAGGAGTACATGTCCTTCATCCACCGCATCCCGACCACGGAGGAGGTGGGGCTGAAGGACGACTTCAACGGCCCTATCGTCTACACCCCCGACGGCAACCCGCTGGTCGGGCCGGCGCCGGGGTTGCGCAACATGTGGCTGGCCGAGGGCTTCTCCTTCGGGATCACGGCGGCCGGGGGGACGGGCCACTACCTCGCGCAGATGATGGTCGAGGGGGAGGCGGAGATCGACATGGCCTCGCTCGACCCGCGCCGCTACGGCGACTGGGTCACGACGGAGTATGCGTCCCGCAAGAACGAGGAGTGCTACGAGCACGTCTTCATCCTGCACCACCCCGACGAGGAGCGGGGCGCGGCGCGGCCCCTGCGGACCTCGCCCGCCTACGACCGCCAGAAGGCGCGGGGCGCGCAGTTCGGGCAGGTCAACGGCTGGGAGCGGCCGAACTACTACGGGCCCATCGACGCGCCCGCCGACTACGACCACGCGGGACGGTCCTTCCGGCGCGGAGTCTGGTGGCCGGACGTGCACGAGGAGGCGACCGCCGTGCGCGAGGCGGCGGGGCTGATCGACGCGACGGCCTTCACCAAGCACGAGGTGTCGGGCGCGGGGGCGGCGGCCTTCCTCGACTGGTTCACGACCAACCGGCTGCCCAAGGTGGGGCGCATCAACCTGACCTATGCGCTGACCGGGGCGGGCACGACGCGGACGGAGTACACCATCGTCCGGCTGGCCGAGGACCGGTTCTACCTCATCTCGGCGGGGGCGTGGACGGCCTATGACGGGGACTTCCTGCGCAAGGCCATCGCCGACAAGGAGCCGGAGTTCGGGCGCATCGACTGCCACGACGTGACGACGCAGTGGGGGGTGTTCGCGCTGGCCGGGCCCCGGTCCCGCGACGTGCTGGCGCCGCTGATCCGCCACCGCGAGGGGGCGGCGGCGTTGGGTAACAAGCTGTTCCCGTGGCTGTCGGCGCGCGACGTCGAGCTGCTGATGTGCCCCGTCCGCGCGGTGCGCGTGGCCTACACGGGCGAGCTGGGCTGGGAGCTGCACCACCCGATCGAGATGCAGAACTACCTGTTCGACAAGCTGATGGAGGCGGGGGAGCCGCACGGCCTGAAGCTGGTGGGCGCGCGGGCGCAGAACTGGCTGCGGCAGGAGAAGTCGTATCGCGCCTTCGGGACCGAACTGGGCCGGGACGCCACGCCGCTGGAGGCGGGGCTGGACCGCTTCGTGGACCTGTCCAAGGACTTCCACGGGAAGGCCGCGATGGAGGAGACGGGCATCCGCTCGCGCTGCGTCACCATGCTGATCGACGGGCCGGAGGACAGCGATCCGTGGGGTCGCGAGGCGCTCTATCCCCACAATGGGGGCGAGAAGATCGGGCGGCTGACCTCGGGCGGGTACTCGGTCGCGTTCGGCAAGAGCATCGGCATGGGCTACGTGCCGCCGTCGATGGCCGAGCCGGGGACCAAGCTGAAGGTGCGGATGCACCGGGAGCTGTGGGACGCGGAGGTGACGGAGGACAGCCCGCACGACCCGACGAACGCGCGCATCCGCGTGGATGGGTAGGACGCGCCGGGCTAGGTGAGGGCGGTGCGCCTCGCCACCCTCTCCGCCCTCGCCCTCGCGGTCCTCGCGGGCCTGTCCTTCCTGCCTGCGCGGGGTGGCGCCGTCGTGGTGGGGGACGGGTCGCAGGGGCCGGCCTACTGGCTGGAACTGGACGGCCCGCCGCCGACGGAGGATCCGCGCGTGACCGGCGTGACCCTGCGGCGCTGGGCCAACCTGCGGCACTTCCCCGAGATCGACTGCGGTCGGCATTGCGACGGGCGGGCCGAGATGGTGGTGATCCTCGCCCCCCGGCCGTGGGGCTGGCGCAAGACGGTGCTGATCGAGGTGGACGAGCCTGCGCTGGACGAAGGCGGCGACCTGCCGGAGGCGACGGCGCACTGCATCGGCACCTTGGTGCGGCTCGAATGGGCGCTGCTGCGCGGCGAGGATCGCTGCGGGCTGCGGCGCGTGGTGCGGTGGGACCTGCCCTTGGGGCTGTGAACCGTACGGAACGTACGCCGCGCCGGGGCCGGTCTTCACGATCCGTACGGACTAGGCGAGGGCCTCGACCAGCCGCCTCGCCCGCGCCACCTCGGCCGGGACGTCGATCGTGACGACGCGCCCCGCCTCGACCACGCGCCGCCCCTCGACGAGGAGGTCGCGGACCCGGCGCGGCCCGGCGAGCAGCAGGGCGCCCGCGTCCCACGACCCGGCGGCGTCCAGCCCGGCCATGTCCCAGACCGCCACGTCCGCGCGCATCCCCGGCGCCAAGGTGCCCACGTCGTCGCGCCCCAGCACCCGCGCGCCGCCGGTGGTGGCGAGCGCCATCGCCTCGCGGTGGGCGAAGGCCTCGGCCCCGCCGACCGCGCGCTGCATCAGGAGCGCCTGCCGCGCCTCCTCGACCAACGACGCGCGGTCGTTCGACGCCGAGCCGTCCACCCCCAGCCCCACCGGCACGCCCGCGTCCACCATCGCCCGCACCGGGGCGATGCCCGAGCCGAGGCGACCGTTGGAGCAGGGGCAGTGGGCGACGCCCGTGCCGGTGGCGGCGAAGAGGCGGGTCTCGGCGTCGTCGAGCTTGACGCAATGGGCGTGCCACACGTCCTCGCCCGTCCAGCCGAGGTCGCGCGCGTAGTCGCCGGGGCGCTGGCCGAACCGCTCCAAGGAGAAGGCGACGTCCTCGTCGTTCTCGGCGAGGTGGGTGTGGAGGCGCACGCCCTTGTCCCGCGCAAGGAGGGCGGCGTCCCGCATCAGGCCGGTGGACACGGAGAAGGGCGAGCAGGGCGCGACGCCCACGCGGCACATGGAGCCGGGCGCGGGGTCGTGGAAGGCGTCGATCACGCGGATGCAGTCGTCGAGGATCGCGCGCTCGTCCTCCACCAGCGCGTCGGGGGGCAGGCCGCCGTCGCTCTCGCCGATGGACATGGCGCCGCGGGTGGGGTGGAAGCGCAGGCCCACCTCGGCGGCCGCGTGGATCGTGTCCTCCAGCCGGACGCCGTTCGGGAACAGGTAGAGATGGTCGGAGGTCGTCGTGCAGCCCGACAGGGCGAGCTCCGCCAGACCCAGCCGCGTGGCGCAGGCGACGTGGTCGGGGGTGAACCGCTGCCAGATCGGATAGAGCGTCTGGAGCCAGCCGAAGAGGGGCGCGTCCTGCGCGATGCCCCGCGTGAGCGTCTGGTAGAGGTGGTGATGCGTGTTGATCAGGCCCGGCGTGACGAGGCAGCCGGACACGTCCAGCACCTCCGCCCCGTCCGGAACCGCGTCGACCACCACGCCGCCCGACAGGCAGAGGTCGCGCTCGGACGGCGCCGCGCCGTCCATCGCCTCGACCAGCCCGCCGCGCAGGATCAGGTCAGCCACGCAGCACCTCCAGCGCGGCGGCGTGCAGCGCGGGCGTGGCCGCCGCCACCGCCGTTCCGCCGTCGTGGGCCGGCCCGCCGTCCCACGCCGTGACCGTGCCGCCCGCGCCCTGCACCAAGGCCACCGGCGCGGCGATGTCGTAGGCGTTCAGCCCCGCCTCGACCACGAGGTCCACGCAGCCCGCCGCGAGCAGCGCGTAGCCGTAGCAGTCCATCCCGTAGCGGGTCAGGCGGCAGCGCTCGGCGAGGCGGTGGAAGGCGGCGGCCTCGGCCTGCGCGCCGACCTCCGGGAACGTGGTCAGGATCGTCGCCTCCGCCAGCGCCTCGGTGCGTCGCGTGCGGATCTCGCGCCGCTCCTGCCCACGCGTCCAGACCGCCCCGTCGCGCGTCCCGAGGAACCGCTCCCCCGTGAACGGCTGGTCGACGATCCCCAGCACCGGCCCCTCGGCGTCGCGCAGCGCGATCAGCACGCCCCATGTCGGCGTGCCGGAGATGAAGCCGCGCGTCCCGTCGATCGGGTCGAGCACCCATGTCAGGCCCGACGTCCCCTCCGTGGCGCCCTCCTCCTCGCCGAGCACTCCGTCCTCGGGCCGCCGCGCCGCGAGCACGGCGCGCATCGCCGCCTCGCCCGCGCGGTCGGCGACGGTCACGGGATCGAAGGCGGCGCCCTTGCTCTCGACGTCCATCGGGGTGCGGAAGTGCGGGAGGATCGCCACCCGCGCGGCATCGGCCATCGCATGGGCGGCGGCCACGGCGGTGGCGAGGGCGGCGGGATCGGTGCGGGGCGACATGCGCGTGGCCTGGCACGGGTCCGCGGACCGGGTCAACGCGGCCCGCGCCACGAAAAGGGGCCGCGCGAGGCGGCCCCTCCTCCGGTCGTAGGGTGCGCCGCCGTCAGGCGGCGTTCGACTCGCTCAGGACGCGGGCGAGGTCGAACAGGCGCCGCCGCTGCGTCTCGGGGATGGCGTAGTAGCTGCGGATCAGCTCCATCGCCTCGCGGTCGGAGAGGAAGTCGTGGCTCTCCTGCTGGACGGCCGCCTCGCCCTCGAGCCCTTCGAAGAAATGGCCGACCGGAACCTCGAGGGTCTCCGCGATCTCCCAGAGGCGGGAGGCGGAGACGCGGTTCATGCCGGTCTCGTACTTCTGGATCTGCTGGAACTTGATGCCCACCTTCTCGGCGAGCTGCTGCTGGGTCATGCCCACCATCCAGCGCCGATGTCGGATCCGCTTTCCGACATGCACGTCCACGGGGTGTTTCATCTCGGGCTCCTCGGACGGGTCCGCGGCAGGCTTCGCGGCTCCCATCGATTATGTGTGTCGCTGCGACAACGCGCTTTGCGTCACAATTGTTCAAGCGGCCCCGAAAAGCGAGACCCCGGCGATGCACAAGCGGGTTCGCTCGACGTGCACGAGGCCCCCGCCACTTGCGCGCCGGTGGTGCGGGAAGGGTGCCGGGCTGGCCGTTCCCGCACGGGCGGTGCACAGGACGGGCATGAGAGCATTCGTCGCCACCGCCCCCGGACGGGCCGACCTGGCCGAGATCGCGCCGCCCGCGCCCGGACCGGGGGAGGTCCTGCTCCGCGTGCGGGCCTGCGGCCTCAACTTCGCCGACCTGCTGATGATCGGCGGGACCTACCAGGACACCCCGCCCCTGCCCTTCGTGCCCGGCATGGAGATGTGCGGGACCGTCGAGGCCGTGGGAGAGGGCGTCGCGGGCCCGGCGGTCGGCACGCGGGTCGCGGCGTTCTGCGGGCGCGGCGGATTGGGCGAGCGCGCGGTCGTCCCCGCGGAGTCCTGCGTCCCCGTCCCGGACGACATGCCGGACGCGGTCGCGGCGGGGTTCCTCGTGGCCTACTCGACCTCCGACGTGGCGCTGCGGCGGCGGGGCCGCCTCGCGGCCGGCGAGCGCCTGGTCGTGCTCGGCGCGGCGGGGGGCGTCGGGCTGACGGCGGTGGAGCTGGGGGCCCGGATGGGGGCCGAGGTCGTCGCCGTCGCGCGCGGCGCGGCCAAGCTCGAGGTGGCGCGCGGGGCCGGGGCCGCGCACGTGATCGACGCGGAGGCGCCGGACCTGACGGACCGGCTGAGGGCGGCGGGCGGGGCGGACGTGATCTACGACGCCGTGGGCGGCGACCTCGCCCGCGCGGCGATGCGCGCGCTGCGGCCCGAGGGGCGGATGCTCTGCATCGGCTTCGCGAGCGGGGACGTGCCCGTGTGGAAGGCGAACCACCTGCTCGTGAAGAACGCCGAGGCGATCGGCGTCTACTGGGGCGGCTACCTCCGCTTCGCGCCCGAGGTGGTGACCGAGAGCGTCGCGCGCCTGATGCGCCTGTGGTCCGAGGGCGGCCTCTCGCCCCACGTGTCCCACGTGCTGCCGCTGGACCGGGTCGAGGAGGCGCTGGACCTGCTCCGGACGCGCCGGGCCACGGGCAAGGTCGTGGTCGCGCCGTGAGCGCGTGGGCCGGGGGCGCGGCGATCTTCGGGGGCGCCCTGCGCGCCTTGGTCGCGCGCCCGCTCGTGGTGGCGGGCCTGTTCGCGGCCATCGCCGTGCCGACCGTGGCGCTGGACCTCGTCGACCTGTGGAGCTTCCACGCGGACCCGGACGCCTACGGCACCGGCGGATGGGGGCTGGCGCGGCTGGCGGTCGAGACCCTCGTCCTCGCCGTCGCCGTGGTCGGCTGGCACCGGGCCGTGCTGCGTCCGGGCGCGCCCGACCCGTCCGTCCGCCGCTGGGTCGCCTACGGGCTCGCCTACCTCGTGATCGGCCTCGCCATCGGGCTGGTGCTCGCGCCGCCCGCCGCGCTCGTCCTCGCGGGGCTGGGCATCGCCGCCAACGTCGCGGAGACCGGCGCGGCGATGCCCTACGGGGTGATCGACCTGTTCGCGACCGGGCTCGACGCCCTGTACGGGCTGGGCGGGGTCGAGATCGCCTTCGCGCTCCTCGGCGTCCCGTTCCTGTGGCTGCTCTACCGCTGCGGCATGGGCCTGCCGCACATCGCCGTCGCGGACCGTCCGATGCGGATGGGGGAGAGCTGGGCGGCGACCCGCCCCCTCGCCCGGCCCATCGCCGTGCTCGCGCTCGTCGCGGCGGCGGCGCAGGCGGTGCCGCTGTTCGGCCCGACGGCCTACGCCCTCCGCGCCGACCTGCCCTTCACCTTCGCCGCCGAGGCCCCGCTCGCCGTGCTCGCGGCGCTCGGCTACGCGGCGACGATCCTCGTGGGCGCGGCCATCCTCACCGAGATCTACCGCCGCATCACTCCGCCGCCACCGTGAGCGCGGCCGTCGCGTAGGCGCGCCGGAGCAGCCCCTCCAGGTGGTCGCGCGCGGCGTCCCCGCCCGGCGCGGAATAGAGCGTGATCGCCACGTCCCCGAGATCGGGCAGGACGCCGTGCGGCACGGGCCTGAGCTCCGGGGTGTCGAACCCGCCGAGCACCGCGTGGACGGCGAGGTCGGCGGAGACGCTGGCGTCGATGGCGCGGGAGTTGTCCGCGCTGACCGCGATCTCCCACGGGATGCCGGCCCGCTCGAGCGCGTCCTGGGCCGCGGCGCGGAACAGGCAGGCCTCCTCGAAGGCGAGGGGCAGCGGGCGGCGCAGGGGCGCGGTGGCCCCCTCGGCCGCCACCCAGACGAGGGGGCGGCGCGCGATCTCCTCGCCGCCCGGCCCAGCCGCGCCCTCGGTGCCCAGCATCACGTCGCAGGCGCCGCGCGCGAACATCTCGTGCAGGGTGATCGTCACCGAGGAGATCAGGGTCAGGCGGACGCGCGGGTAGGCGTCGGCGAAGGCGCGCATGACGCGCGGTATGGCGCCGGGCACGATGTCGTGCGGGACCCCGAGGCGGATCTCGCCCTCGGGCTCGCGCTGGCGCATCCGCTCGACCAACTCGTCGTTGAGCGCGGTCATGCGGCGGGCGAGCGACAGCGCGGCCTCGCCCTGCGCGGTGAGGCGGACGCCGCGCCCGTCGCGCTCCATCAGGCGCTGGCCCAGCGCCTCCTCCAGCCGCTTGAGCTGCATCGAGACGGCGGACTGCGTGAGGTTGAGCAGCCCGGCGGCGCGGGTGACGCCCCCGGCGGAGGCGATGGTCACGAAGGCGCGCAGGGCGGCGAGGTCGAGGTTGCGGGGCATGGCGGCTCTCCTGTCGGACGCAGCCTAGACCGCAGCCCGCGCCTCGCCCAAACGGAATGATCGAATGCGGCGCATTCCGGCTCGTGATGGGCCGGGAAAGCATGTCGCACCTGCGACGGGATGCTTGAATAGGATGCCCCGGATGCCGATATTCCGACACGTAGGCCCTGTACGGACGGGGCCACCGAACGCCATCTGGAGGAATCAATGGCTCAGTACGACGCGTTCCGGACCGAGGTGTCCGGTGCCCGCGCCGCAGAGATCGACGAGGGCCTGCGCGCGCACATGAACAAGGTCTACGGCACGATGTCCGTGGGCCTCCTGATCACCTTCGCCGCCGCGTGGGCCATCTCGGGCCTCGCGATGGTCGACGGCCAGATGACGCAGCTCGGCATCGCGCTCTACGCCTCGCCGCTGCGCTGGGTGCTGATGTTCGCGCCGCTGGCCTTCGTGCTGGTGCTGTCCTTCGGCATCAACAAGCTGTCGGCCGCCGCCGCGCAGGGCGTGTTCTACCTCTTCGCCGCCGTGATGGGCGTGTCGATCTCGTCGATCTTCATCGTCTTCACCGGCACCTCGATCGCGACGACCTTCCTCGTGACGGCCGGCGCCTTCGCGGGCCTTTCGCTGTGGGGCTACACCACCAAGAAGGACCTGTCCGGCATGGGCACGTTCCTCCTGATGGGCCTGATCGGCCTGATCCTCGCGTCGATCATCAACATCTTCGTGGCGTCCTCGGCGATGCAGTTCGCGATCTCCGTGATCGGCGTGCTGATCTTCGCGGGCCTGACCGCCTACGACACGCAGCGGATCAAGACCGAGTACGTGGCCCACGCCGCCCATGGCGACAGCGAGTGGCTGGGCAAGGCCGCGATCATGGGCGCGCTGTCGCTCTACCTCGACTTCATCAACCTGTTCATGTTCCTGCTGCAGTTCCTCGGCAACCGCGAGTGACCGCCACGGCATGACGACGGATCGGGCCGCCCTCTGGGGCGGCCCTTTTCTTTTGGCGGGAGGCCTTGCGCGCCGCCCCGGCCCCCCCATCTGCCGCGCAGGCGCCGGGCCCCTCTGGCGGGGCGGTCGGCGCGCCCCGCGATGTCGGCGGCCGGTGCAGCCGCCGATCCGGGTCCGTCCCATGCTCCTCCTCTCCCTCGGCTCCGGCCTCCTGCTGCTCGTGGCGGGGGGCGACGCGCTGGTGCGCGGGGCCGCGTCGCTGGCCGCCCGCTGGGGCGTCTCGCCGCTGCTGATCGGCCTCACGGTGGTGGGCTTCGGCACCTCCACGCCGGAACTCGTCACCTCGCTGCAGGCCGCCTTCGCGGGCGCGCCGGGCGTGGCGGTCGGCAACGTGGTCGGCTCCAACGTCGCCAACGCGCTGCTGATCCTCGGCATCGCGGCGGTGGCGATGCCCTTCGCGGTGGACCGCGCGGCCTTCCGCCGCGACGGCACGATGCTGGCGCTGGCCACGCTGGCGGGCGCGGCGGTCGTGCTGTCGGGGGGCCTGTCGCGGGGGCTGGGGCTGATGCTGCTGGCGGGGCTGGCGCTCTACCTGTGGACCGCGTGGCGGGGGGAGCGGGACGCGCCGCAAGCGGCGGGGGACGTGCCCGGGCCGCTGCTCCGGGCCGTCGTGCTGACGGTGGCGGGGATCGCGGCGACGGTGCTGGGCGCGCGCCTGCTTGTGGGCGGGGCGACGGGGCTGGCGCAGGCGTGGGGCGTGTCCGAGGCGGTGATCGGCCTGACGGTTGTGGCCGTGGGCACGTCGCTGCCGGAACTGGTCACCTCGCTCGTGGCGGCGGTGAAGCGGCAGGGGGCGATGGCGTTCGGCAACGTGGTGGGGTCGAACGTGTTCAACCTGCTCGGCATCCTCGGGGCGACGGCGGTGGTCGTGCCGATCCCCGTGCCGCCAGAGATCGCGTCGCGCGACGTGTGGGTCATGCTGGCGGCGACCGTGGCGCTGGTGGTGGTCGCGGTGACGGGCTGGCGGGTGCGGCGGGGCGAAGGGGTGGCGCTGCTGGCGGCCTATGGCGGCTACATGGCGTGGCTGGCGATGGGGTGAGGCGGAGCGCGTCGGCGGGCCGCGGCGCGGCGATGCGACCCCTCCGCAGGGCGCTTTATCCCTCGCCCCCGCACGACGCTCCAGCCGAGCGCCGTCGGCACGGGATCGCCGGGCCGGGGGGCGGCCCGGCGATGCGCGGACCGCTGCGCGGTCGTTTCGCGCCGGGCGCCGAGCCGGGGCGTCAACCCAGCATCTCCCGCGCCACCGCGATCCCGTCCGCCATCGGCTGATGCCCCGCGCCGGGATGGGCGATCAGCCGGGCCTCCGCGCCGAGGGCGCGCAGGACCTCCACCGACCGCTCGGTGCGGGCGAGGGGAATGTGCGGGTCGCGTTCGTGGCAGGTGACGAGGACGGGGACGCCGGAAAGGTCGGTCGCGTAGTCGAAGGCCTTCTCGCCGTGGCCGTAGATTTCGCCCGGCGCGTCGGACGTGCCGACGAGCCCGCCGGAGAAGGCGATCACGCCGCCGACCCCGGCGCCCCGCCGCGCCGCCCACTCCAACGCGAGGCAGGCGCCTTGGCTGAAGCCCGCCACCGCCACGTCGCCGCGCGGCAGGCCGAGCGCGTCGACGGCCGCGTCCACCGCGTCGAGGCCGCGCGCGACCCACGGCGCCATCTGCGCCGCAGGCGCGAGGAAGGAGGTGGGCCACCACGAGTTGCCCTCCGCCTCCGGCAGCGCGATGCGGCGGTCGACGACGCCCAAAGGCGCGGCGAGGCCCGCGATGCCGCGCGCGCTGTCGCCCCGCCCGTGGATCAGGACGAGGCCGCGCGGGGCGGCCCCGTCCCCGGCCCGGTAGAGGGCGCTCATGCGGTGATCGGCGGGAGCGCCGCCTCGATCCGGTCGCGGATGCCCTCGTACTGCTCGGGCAGCTTGAGGGACTGGCCCAAGGACTCCAGCGGCTCGTCGCGGGTGAAGCCCGGCGGGTCGGTGGCGATCTCGAACAGGACGCCGCCCGGCTCGCGGAAGTAGATCGCGTTGAAGTACTGCCGGTCGATCACGGGCGTGACCTGCATCCCGGCCTCCAGCATCCGCTCGCGCCAGTCGAGCTGGTCGGCGTCGTCCTCGGCGCGGAAGGCCACGTGGTGGATCGTGCCGGTTCCCTGCTGCCCACGGGGCGCGCCGTCGCGGCGGAAGAGGTCCACCACGGTACCGCGCGCATCGCCGGGGGCCTTGAGGCGAAGCCGCTCCCACCCGTCGCCGGACTCGGAGCCGACCTCCTCGTAGCCCATCCGGTCGACCAGCAGGGCCTGCGTCGGGGCGAGGTCGTCTTGCCACAGCGTCACGCCGTGGAAGCCGCCCTCGGCCGGGCCGTGGGCGCCGGGCGTGGCCACGAGCTCCACCGTCGCGCCGTCGGGGTCGGAGACGGAGGCGACCTGCTGGCCGAACCGCTCCTCCGGCCCGCTCACGCCCGCGCCGCGCGCGCGCATCTCGGCCAGCACGTCGCCGAACACCGCGTCGCCCACCGCGTAGGAGTAGGCCGACGCCATCCCCGGGCCGGGGCGCCCGCGGGGCACGCCCTCGAAGGGGAAGAAGGTCAGGATCGTGCCGGGGTCGGCGGTCTGGTTGCCGTAGTAGAGGTGGTAGGTGCCGGGGTCGTCGAAGTTCACCGTCTTCTTCACGAGGCGCTGGTCCATCAGCTTGGTGAAGAAGTCGACGTTGGCCTGCGGCGGGCCGCTGATCGCGGTCACGTGGTGCAGGCCGGTCATGCGCTTGTCGGCCATGGGGGCCTCCTGTCTCTGGGTCGCTCCGGATGTGGGCCGCGGCCGGGCCGCGCGTTAGGCCGATCCCCGCACGGGATCGGTTCGCAGGCGCGCAGTCATGCGGATGGCGGGGAAGGGGATCGCCCCGCCGATGGCCACGTCCAGTTCCTCCTGCCAGCGGAAGCCGATCGCGGCGTAGAACGGCACGGCGGTGCGGGTCGAGAGGCATTCCATCGTGCGGACCCCCGCCCCCGCCGCCTGCATCATCGCGCGGGCCATCACGGCGCGGGCGAAGCCGCGGCGGGTGTGGGCGGGATCGGTGGCGACGTGGCGGACATGGCCGATGCCGGCGGCGCGGCCCCCGTCCGTCGGCGCGGCGGCGGTCCAGCCCCCGCAGGCGAGGACGGCGCCGTCGGCCTCGGCCAGCCAGTAGGTGCCGGAGGCGAGGAGGGCGGGCTTGGCCCGGCTGATCGCGGGCAGGACCGCGACGAGGACGGAGGGCGGGTAGTCGCCCTTCAGGAGCTGCGGATAGCTCCGCGCCAGCAGCCCGTCGACGGCGGGCAGGTCGGCGGGGGTCGCGGGGCGAAGGGCGACGGTGGGCGGCATGGGTCCGGAGATAGGCCGAGGGGCCGCGCCACCCAGCGCGAAACGGCGGCGCGGGGGCCTGCGAGCCGGCGGGGCCGTCATGGCCAGGGGCCTCCGCGCCCTGCCCCCGACGAGAAAGGGGCCCCGCGGGGCCCCTCCGATCAGCGCGCGAGGCGGGGCCTCACTTGATCTTGCCTTCCTTGTACTCGACGTGCTTGCGCGCGACGGGGTCGTACTTCCGGATGGTCATCTTCTCGGTCATCGTCCGCGCGTTCTTCTTCGTGACGTAGAAGTGGCCCGTCCCGGCGGACGAGTTGAGGCGGATCTTGATGGTGGTCGGCTTCGCCATGTCTCTGCTCCCGTGCGGGGCGGATGGCGGCCCCGGAAATCCGAAGTCCGCCTTCTACGCGGGGGCCTGTAAGTGTCAAGCGGGGCGGCGGAGGCGCGCCCTCAGGCGCAGTCGAGGCGCAGCAGCAGCCACGCGGGCTCGTCGGGGATCGGCTCGAGGGTGATGGCGCAGTCGCCGCCCTCCGGGTCCAGCCACGCGAGGTCCATCTCGACATGCGCCACGCGCCCGCCGGACGCCCGCGCCAGCGCGCCGCGCGCGCGGTCGCGGATGTCGTGGCGCCACAGATGGGTGAGGTGCAGCCCCTCGAGGTCGTCGCGGCGCCCGAACCCCAAGGCCGTCAGGAGGCGGGGACCGAGATACCCGAGCCGCCCGTCCGTCGCCACGAGGCCCACCGGGGAGTCGGCGCCGCGCGCGGCCTCGACCAGGCCGCGCGACGGGACGCGCCGGTCGGCGCGCATGTGGCGGTCGGTGTCGGTCTGGATCTCCAAGGGCGGCCCATCTCCCGCAGTCTCGGCTATCACGATAACTCGCATCCGAACGATTCGTTCACCGAATCTTAACAAACCCGGCGATGCGCGAGGGGGCGGCCCGAGCGGCGGGGGGCCTGTAAGCCGGATTCTGTCCCCCCCGGCCCGAGGGCCGGAAGGCGGCGACCATTCATCTCGACGGCGGATCGCTCCGCCGCCTGAAGCTGCCAACCCGGATCCCCGGCGCGACGCGCGCCCGCCTCTCGGCGCGGGACCCCTATTCGGCATTGCTCCCGGTGGGGCTTGCCATGCGGGGGACGTCGCCGCCCCCCCGGTGGGCCCTTACCCCACCGTTTCACCCTTACCCCGCGTGCGGGGCGGTCTGTTCTCTGTGGCGCTGTCCGTCGGATCTCTCCGCCCGGGCGTTACCCGGCACCGTCTCGTCGTGGAGTCCGGACTTTCCTCGGGTTTCCCCGCGGCCGCCCGGCCCCCCGCCGCCGCGCGGCCTAGGCCCGGCGCCCCCGCCGGTCAAGCAAGGGCGAGCGCCACGCCCGCATGTGCCCCGCGGCGGGCCAGCGCGTCGCGACGTCGGCGATCGCCGCCATGTCGGCCGGCGACAGCGGCCCCGTCAGCCACGGGCGATGCCGCAGGCGCACCGACTCCAGCAGGATGTCGATCGGCTGGTGCGCGTCGAACCCCGCGATCCGCGCGTCGTCGCGGAAGGTCGTCTCGTCCGGCGCGGCGCTGGGCGCGGACGGGTCGAGGTCCGACCACACCGCCAGCCCCGACCGCGCGAGCCGCCGCCAGTCGAACCGCGGGCCGGGATCGATCTTGCGCCCCGGCGCGCTGCAGGAGTGGCCGATCACCCCCTCGGGCGCGATACCGTGCCGGTCCATGATCCCGCGCAGCAACTCCTCGAGCGCGTCCATCTGCGCGGCGGCGAAGGGCGAGGCCCCGTCGTTGGACAGCTCGATCCCCACCGAGCGCGAGTTGACGTCCCCGTCGCCCCCCCACGTGCCGACGCCCGCGTGCCACGCGCGTCGCGACTCGTCGACCATCTGGAAGCACTCGCCCCCCTCGCCGATGAGCCAATGCGCCGAGACGCCGGACTCCTTGTCCGTCAGCCGCTTCAGCGACGGCCCCCACCCGCCCGTCATGGCGGTGTAGTGGATCACCACGAGGTCCACCGGCGCGCCCTCGGGGCGCGGCCCGTGGTTGGGCGACGGACGCACCGGGCGGGTCACTGGTCCACCAAGGCCCGGTAGGTCGCGGGGTTCCACCCGCAGGCGTTCCCGTCCCCGTCCGGGTCGAGGTTCAGCCGGTCCCGCTGCGGCCCGCCTGCGGCGAGGAACTCCTCCTGCGCGACGTCCGCCGTGCGGTAGCCGCCGCATCGCTCCTCGTGCTTGCGCGGGGAGTTGAACGGATTGCGCCGGTAGCCGCCCGCGCCCACGGGCCGGGCCCGCTCCAAGGCGTAGGCCACGATGTTCGGCCCCCGCCCCTCGCCGCGCTCCAGTTCTGTCGGCGTGACGAGCTGATACTGCTGGCGCGCCGCCGCGAGGCGGGCGGCGTCGGCCTCGATGCCGCGGCGCGCGGACACCGCCTCGAAGTCCTGCTCGTCGCTGATGCCGGCGTTGTCCCGGTCGAGCGTGGCACGCGGCGCGGCCGGGGCGGGCGCCCGCTGCGCGACGGGGACGACCGGCGCGGCGGCCGAGGCCGAGGCCGAGACCGTGGCCGAGGCGGCGGGCTTCGGCGCGGCGGTGCGGGCCAAGGCGGTGCGGGTCCGCGCCGCGCCGTCCGGGGCGGGCGCGGGCGACGCGACCGCGCGGGGCGGGGCCGAGACGGCGGGCTGGCTGCGGGCGCGGGCCACCTGCGCCGGCGGGGCCGCGGGGACGGGCCGCTCCGGCTCGAGGCGGGGCGGCACCGGGGTACGGGCCGCCAAGCGCATAGGCCGTTCCGCCGCGACGGCGGGCGGGGTCGCGGGCGGGCGCACGACCGCCACGGCGGGCGAGGCGCGCCCGTCCAAGGGGGTCGCGGCGGGGGCGCCGCTGTCGGGGATCGAGTTGCAGGCGGCCAACGCCGCGCTGCCGGCCAAGGCCGCCAGGATCGCTCGCATGGATGGACTGCTCCGGTTCTTTTTCCGGTCAGCCTACCACCACTTCTCGGGCCGCGCGACGAACCCGGCGCGATCCTCGATCGCCTGTGCCACGTTCATCATACCCGCCTCGTCCCACGGGCGCCCGATGATCTGCAGGCCCAGCGGCAGGCCCCGCCGGTCCAGCCCCGCGGGGACCGCCGCGCCGGGCAGCCCCGCCATGTTAACCGTCACGGTGAACACGTCGTTGAGGTACATCTGGATCGGGTCGTCCTGCGCCTGCCCCAACTCGAAGGCGGCGGACGGCGTGGCGGGCGTCAGGATGGCGTCGACGCCCGCGTCGAACACCTGCTCGAAGTCCCGCTTGATGAGCGTGCGGACCTTGCGCGCCCTATTGTAATAGGCGTCGTAGAAGCCCGCCGAGAGCACGTAGGTGCCGATCATGACGCGCCGCTGCACCTCGTCGCCGAAGCCCTCGGCGCGGGTCTTCTCGTACATGTCGACGATGCCGTCGCCTTGATCGAGCGCCGCGCGGTGGCCGAACCGGACCCCGTCGTAGCGGGCGAGGTTGGACGACGCCTCGGCGGGCGCGACGACGTAGTAGGCGGGCAGCGCGTACTTCGTGTGGGGCAGCGAGATGTCGCGGATCTCGGCGCCCGCGTCCCGGAGCATCGTGACACCGTCCTGCCACAATTGCTCGATCTCGGAGGGCATCCCCTCCATCCGGTACTCCTTGGGGATGCCGATGACCTTGCCGCGGACGTCGCCGGTGAGCGCCGATTCGAAGTCCGGGACCGGCAGGTCGGCCGAGGTCGAATCCTTCGGGTCGTGCCCGGCCATCGCGCCCAGCAGGATCGCGCCGTCGCGCACGGTGCGCGTCATCGGCCCGGCTTGGTCGAGGGACGAGGCGAAGGCCACGATGCCCCAGCGGCTGACCCGCCCGTAGGTGGGCTTCACGCCCACCGTCCCGGTGAAGGCGGCGGGCTGGCGGATCGAGCCGCCCGTGTCGGTGCCCAAGGCGGCCACGCAGAGCCGCGCGGCCACGGCGGCCGCCGACCCGCCCGACGAGCCGCCGGGGGTCAGCGCCGCGTCCGAGTTCCCCGCCCGCCACGGGTTCGTGACGGGGCCGTAGGTGGAGGTCTCGTTGGACGAGCCCATCGCGAACTCGTCCATGTTCAGCTTGCCGACCATGACCGCCCCTGCCGTGAACAGCTTGTCGGTCACGGTGGATTCGTAGCGCGGCGCGAAGCCCTGCAGGATGCGCGAGCCGGCCTGCGACGCCACACCCTCGGTGCAGAACAGGTCCTTCACCCCGATGGGGATGCCGCACAGCTCCGGCGCGTCGCCCCGCGCGATCCGCGCGTCCGCCGCCTCGGCCTGCCTGCGCGCCACCTCCGGCGTCTTGTGCACCACCGCGTTCAGCGCGTCCGCGCCCTCCACGGCTTCCAGATACGCCTCCGTCAGCGCGGTCGCGCTCGTCTCGCCCGAGCGCAGCGCGTCGCGCGCCTCGGCCAGCGTCAGGTCGGTCAGGTCGCTCATTCCACCACCTTCGGCACCGCGAAGAACCCTTCCCGCGCGTCCGGCGCGTTGGCGAGAACCGCCTCGGGCTGGTTGCCGTCCGTCACCACGTCCTCGCGCCGCTTCAGCCGCTGGGGCGTGACCGAGGTCATCGGCTCCACGCCGTCCACGTCCACCTCCTGCAACTGCTCGATGAAGCCGAGGATCGCGTTGAACTCGCCGGCCAGCGCGGGGAGGCGGTCCTCCTCCACCCGGATGCGGGCCAGATGCGCGACGCGGCGCGCGGTCTCGGTGTCGATGGACATGGGCCAACCTCTCGCGGAACACCGGCGGCGATACCGCCGCGCCCGCGCGGGTTCAACCACGGCCCGCCCGCCGCCGCTCGATCGCGTCCCAGATCAGCCCCGCGCCGTTGGTCCCGTCGAACCGCTCCAGCTCCTGCAGGCCCGTGGGCGAGGTCACGTTGATCTCCGTGAGGTAGTCCCCGATCACGTCGATCCCCACGAACACCTGCCCCCTCTCGCGCAGCACGCCGCCGATCCGCTCGCAGATCTCGCGGTCGCGCGCGGTCAGCCCGACCTTCTCGGGCCGCCCGCCCACATGCATGTTCGAGCGCACCTCGCCCGCCGCGGGCACCCGGTTGATCGCGCCGATGGGCGCGCCGTCCACGAGGATGATCCGCTTGTCGCCCTTCGACACGGCGGGCAGGAACTTCTGCACGATCAGCGGCTCGCGGTTGATGGCCCCGAAGGTCTCGTGGAGCGAGGCGAGGTTGCGGTCGTCCTCCCGCAGCCGGAACACCCCCGCGCCGCCGTTGCCGTAGAGCGGCTTGAGGATGACGTCCCCGTGCCGCGCCTTGAAGTCGCGCAGCACGTCGAGGTCGCGCGCGATGGCCGTCGGCGGGGTCAGGTCCGGGAAGTCCAGCACCATCAGCTTCTCGGGCCAGTTCCGCACCCATGTCGGATCGTTCACCACCAGCGTGCCGGGGTGGATGCGGTCCAGCAGGTGCGTCGTGGTGATGTAGCCCATGTCGAAGGGCGGATCCTGCCGCAGCCAGACCACGTCCATCCCCGACAGGTCCCGCTCCTCCACCGCGCCGAAGGTCACGTGGTCGCCGCGCGCCCGCCGCACCTCCATCGCCTGCCCCCGCGCGACGATCCGGCCCTCGACGTAGGCCAGCATGCCCGGCGTGTAGTGGAACAGAGAATGCCCCCGCTCCTGCGCCTCGAGGGCGAGGCGGAACGTGCTGTCGGCGTCGATGTCCACGCCCCCCATCGGGTCCATCTGGAAGGCGATCTGGAGCGGTGCGGTCATCGGGGGCCTGCGGCGGTCGGGAGAACTGGACCACAGATGGCCCGGCGCCGCGCGACCGACAAGCCGGACCGGTGGCGCCGCGCGGACGTCACCCCGCCAGCGCGTTCTCGATCACCTCGATCCGGCCCTGCCCGTCGACCAGCGCCACGTCGAACCGCACGTCGGAGAGCAGCCCGTCCGGCAGGGTGCCCATGAACTCCCCCGCCGCATCCATCAGCCGCGCCACCTGCCGGGGCGAGACCCGCGCCGCGGCGGAGGCATGGTCGGGACCGGCCTTCACCTCGACGAAGACGGTCGTCCCGCCGTCCCGCAGGACCAGGTCGATCTCGCCGCCCGCGCCGCGCCACCGCGCGGCCAAGGGCGCCCAGCCGCGCCGCTCCAGATGCCGCGCGACCTGCGCCTCGGCGGAGCGCCCGGCATGCCACGACCGGCTGCCCCGCGCCCTACGCCTCTCGATCGTCATCGTCATCGGTCCGGTCCTTCATCCGCAGCGCCATCTCGTAGACCTGCTTACGCGCCATCCCGGTCCGTTCGGAAACCTCTTTCACCGCGGATTTGACGCTCATTCGATCCATCGCCTCCGCGAGCGCGGCCTCCACCTCCCCCTCGCCGGGCTCCGCCGCCGCGCCGCGGTCGATCACCACCACGATCTCGCCCCGCGCCGCCTCCGCGCCGTAGCGCGCCGACAGCTCGGCCAGCGTCCCCCGCGCCACCTCCTCGAACCGCTTCGTCAGCTCCCGGCACACCGCCGCCTCGCGCGGGCCCAGCACCTCCGCCGCGTCGGCCAGCATCGCGCCCACGCGCTTGGGCGACTCGTACAGGACCAGCGTCGCGCGCACCCCGCCCAGCTCCGCCAAGGCCGCGCGCCGGGCGGCGCGCTTGGGCGGCAGGAAGCCCGCGAACAGGAACCGGTCCGTCGGCAGCCCCGCCACCACCAGCGCCGCCAGCACCGCGCTCGCCCCCGGCGCGGCGCGCACGACCGCGCCCGCCGCCCGCGCCTCGGCCCCGAGCCGAAAGCCGGGATCGGCCACGAGCGGCGTCCCCGCCTCGGACGCGTAGGCGACGCTGCGCCCCCCGGCGAGCGCGGCGGCGAGGCGGGCGCGCGCGGCGGGCGGCGAATGCTCGTGATAGGCTACGAGCGGGCGGTCCCCCAAGGCGATCCCGTGGATCTCGAGGAGGCGCCGCAGCGAGCGCGTGTCCTCCGCCGCGAGCACGTCCGCCCCGGCGAGGAGGTCCAGCGCGCGCAGGGTCACGTCCCGCGCGGCGCCGATGGGGACGGAGACCAGATGGAGCCCCGGCTCGACGGTCGCGCCGCCGGGCGGCGGGGTGTGGCGCGCATCGCTCATGTCGCCTCCGGCACGTTTACAATGCGGGGTCCGCCGCACTAACCGTTCCGTGAACCACAACGCCGGGCGGGCGCAAGCCGACCCCGGCCTCCTGCCGGAGCCGCGCCATGCCCCACTCCCTCCTCCGTCGCCTCTCGGCGCGCCTGCGTCCCGCCGCCCCGGCCCTGCGGACGACCCGCCGCGCGGCCCTCGGCCTCGTGGCGGCGGGCGTCCTCGCGGGGTGCCAAGTCGGCGGCATCGGCGGCGGGGGGGGCGGCGCGGGCGTCGCCTCCGAGGGGCCGACGCGGGTCGCGCTGCTCGTGCCCTACGGCTCGGCCCGCGGCAGCGACGCCACGCTGGCCCGCTCGCTGGAGAACGCCGCGCGGCTCGCGCTCGCGGACATCGAGGGCGCCCGGATCGAGCTGACCGTGCTGCCGACCCAAGGCACCCCGGCGGGCGCCCAGTCCGCCGCGCAGCAGGCCGTCGCGGGCGGCGCGCAGGTGATCCTCGGCCCGCTCTACGCGGACAACGCCGCCGCCGCAGGCGTCGCGGCGGCCGGCTCGGGCGTGCCCGTCCTGTCCTTCTCGAACAACACCTCCGTGGCGGGCGGCAACGTCTGGGTGCTCGGCTCGACCTTCCAGAACACCGCCCGGCGCCTGCTGTCCTTCGCGGCCGCCCAAGGGCGCAACCGCGTGCTCGTCACGCATCCGAACACCCCGTCGGGCCAGATCGCGCAGAACGCCATCGTCTCGGTCGCCGGCGGCACCGGCGCGCAGATCACCGGCTCCGTCCCCTACGGCTTCAGCCAAGAGGGCGTGGTCGCCGCCGTCCCGACCGTCAAGGCGCAGGTCGAGAGCACCGCCACCAACGCGGTGTTCCTGACGGCGGACAGCGCGGGCGCGCTGCCGATCCTCGCCCAGCTCCTGCCCGAGGCGGGCATCGGCGGCGACGCGGTCAAGTTCCTCGGGCTCGCCCGCTGGGACGTGCCCGCCCAGACGCTGCAGCTGCCCGGCCTGCAGGGCGGCTGGTTCGCCCTGCCCGACCCCGCGCCGCTGGCCGCGTTCCGCTCGCGCTACGCCGCGTCCTACGGAGGCGAGCCGCACCCCCTCGCGGGGCTCGCCTACGACGGCATGGCCGCCATCGGGGCCATCGCCCGCCGCGGCGAGACCGTGGGGCGGCGCTCGCTGACGCGCGGCACGGGCTTCGCGGGCACCAACGGCATCTTCCGCCTCCGGCCGGACGGGACCAACGACCGGGGCCTCGCCGTCGCGCAGGTCACGAGCGGCACGTCGCGCATCGTGTCGCCCGCGCCCAGCAGCTTCGGTGGCTTCGGCTCCTGACCGGGCGGCGGAGGCCGCGCCCCCCGCCCCGCCCGTCTCGCTCATCGCGCCGCCCGAGGCGATCCTCGACGCCGCCGCCCTCGCCGTCCGGCTGGAGGCGGCGCTGGCCTCCGCGCCCGACCCCGCCGCCCGCCGCCGCGCCGCGACGGCGGTGCTGGCGGAGGCGCGCGACCGGGGACGGGACGCGATCCGCGACGGGTTCGCGGCCCATCCGACCGCCGCCCGGCGCGTGACCCACGCCTACGCGTGGCTGACCGACGGGCTCGTCCGGGCGGCCCTCGACGTGGCCCGCGCCCTGCACCCCAACCCCGTGCCCACGACGGGCGAGCGCCTCGCGGTGCTGGGCGTCGGCGGCTACGGGCGCGGCGAGATGGCGCCGCACTCGGACGTCGACCTGCTGTTCCTCGTGCCCGGCAAGGTCACGCCGTGGGCCGAGAGCATGGTCGAGTCGGTGCTCTACGTGCTGTGGGACCTCAAGCTGAAGGTCGGCCACGCCACACGCACGGTCCGCGACTGCGTCGGCCTCGCCCGCGAGGACATGACGATCCGCACCTCCCTCGTGGAGCAGCGCTTCGTCTGCGGCGACGCCGCCTTGGCCGCCGAGCTGGACGAGACGCTCCGCCGCGACCTCTTCGCCCGGACCGCGCCCGAGTTCATCGAGGCCAAGCTCGCCGAGCGCGCCGACCGGCACGCCAAGCAGGGCGGCGCCCGCTACGTGCTGGAGCCCAACGTCAAGGAGGCCAAGGGCGGGCTGCGCGACCTGCAGGCGCTCTACTGGATGGCCAAGTACCGCTACGGCGTGCGGACCAAGGCGGACCTGATGTCGCTGGGCGTGTTCACCCGCACCGAGTTCACCCAGTTCGAGGCCGCCGAGCGCTTCCTGTGGTGCGTGCGCTGCCACCTCCACCTGATCGCCGGGCGCGCAGCCGACCACCTCACCTTCGACATGCAGGTCGAGGTGGCCGCCCGCCTCGGCTACCAGGACCGGGGCGGGCGCCGCGCGGTCGAGCACTTCATGCAGGCCTACTTCCGCCACGCCACCAAGGTGGGCGAGCTGACCCGCATCCTGCTGGTGGCGCTGGAGGCCGACGAGGTGAAGCGCGCCCCCGGCCTCCTCGGGCTGCTGCGCCGCCGCAAGGTCAAGCCGCCCTACGCCGAGAAGCAGGGCCGCCTCACCGTCTCCGACGAGGCCACCTTCCTCGCCGACCCGCTCAACCTGCTGCGCATCTTCGAAGAGGCGCTGCGCACCGGCCTGCTCCTGCACCCCGACGCGATGCGCCTGCTGACGGCCAACCGCCACCGCATCGACCCTGCCATGCGCGCCGACCCCGAGGCGGCGCGCATCTTCCTCGGCACGCTGCTGCGGCACGGCAACCCCGAGCGCGCGCTGCGCCGCATGAACGAGCTGGAGATCCTCTCCGCCTTCATCCCCGAGTTCGCGCCCATCGTCGCGATGATGCAGTTCAACCTCTACCACCGCTACACGGTCGACGAGCACACGATCCAAGTCGTCTCCACCCTCGCCCAGATCGAGCGCGGCGAGCTGACCGAGAGCCTGCCGCTCTGCTCCGGCATCCTGCAGGCGGGCGTGAACCGCCGCGTCCTCTACGTCGCCTGCCTGCTCCACGACATCGGCAAGGGCCGGGCCGAGGACCACTCGATCCTCGGCGCCCGCATCAGCCGCGAGGTGGCCCCCCGCCTCGGCCTCAAGAAGCGCGAGGCCGAGACCGTCGAATGGCTCGTCCGCCACCACCTGCTGATGTCCGACATGAGCCAGAAGCGCGACATCGCCGACCCCCGCACGATCCGCGACTTCGCCAAGGCGGTGAAGACCCGCGAGCGGCTCGACCTCCTCACCGTCCTCACCGTCTGCGACATCCGCGGCGTGGGCCCCGGCGTCTGGAACAACTGGAAGGCCCAGATGCTGCGCGCGCTGCACCGCGCCACGGCCGCCGCCCTCGAGAACGGCCTCGAGGACGTCAACCGCGAGACCCGCGAGGAGCGCGCGCGCCAGCTCTTCCGCGAATCCCTCCCCGACTGGCCCGAGGCCGACCTCCGGGCCGAGCTCGCCCGCCACTACGGCCCCTACTGGCAGGGCATCCCCACGGCGGCGCAGGCCCGCTTCGCCCACCTGCTCAAGGACCTCCCCGAGGGCGAGGTCCGCGTCGAGCTGGAGCCCGACGAGGACCGCGACGCCACCCGCGCCCTCTTCGCGCTGCACGACCACCCCGGCATCTTCGCCCGCCTCGCCGGCGCGCTCAGCCTCGTGGGCGCCAACATCGTCGACGCCCGCTCGCACACCTCCAAGGACGGCTTCGCCACGATGGCCTTCTGGCTCCAGGACCGCGAGGGCCACCCCTTCGACCCGGCCCGCCTGCCCCGCCTGCGCGGCATGATCGAGAAGACGCTCCGCGGCGAGGTCGTGGCCCGCGACGCCTTGGAGGGGCGCGAGATCAAGACCCGCTACCGCGACGTCCGCGTGCCCACCTCCGTGTCCTTCGACAACGACGCCTCCGAGATCTTCACCGTGGTCGAGGTCGACACCCGCGACCGCCCCGGCCTGCTCTACGACCTCACCTCAGCGTTTGCGGCGGCCAACGTGACGATCAACCAAGCGGTCGTGGCGACGTATGGGGCGCAGGTGGTCGACGTGTTCTACGTCAAGGACCTGTTCGGGCTGAAGATCTGGTCGAAGGGCAAGCAGGAGGCGCTGGAGCGGCGGCTCAGGGACGCGGTGGACCGGGCGGCGGAGCGGGCGGGGGCTTGAGAAGCGGGCGGGAAGCGGTCGTTCGCTGCGGGTGCAAATTGACAGCCCTGATCTGCATACCGGCCCTGTAAGGGGGTGAACTGATGCGATGCATGCCCCGACCCTGGGGCCGACCGTCGTTAAGTATATCAGGACGGTTCTACGGAACCACGTGGAGTGCGCGCCGATGAAGACGAAGATCGGCATGTAGGCGATCGGCTTATTGAAAGGGAGCTTCCAGGTCTGCGCCGTTGGGCCAGATGGGGCAGCGCTGCCCAACCCAGCGCTGTCAAGGACGCGCCCGGCGGCGCTGCTGGCCTGTGTGGTGGCAATGGAGGCGTGCGCGACGTCGCACCACTTGGGGCGGGCTACTCAAGCGCACAGTCAGGAGTTCCGACTGGCTTCGGCAGCTTACGTGAAGCCGCTCATGAAGAGGCAGGAGAATGACCAAGCCAAAGTGGAGGCCATTGCGGCGGCGGCCATACGCTCAACGATGCGGTTCGTAGCGGTGTAGGGCACCGACACGCAGGCTCGCGCCATCGCCTTCCACACCCACTATTGCGTCGTCGGGCAGGGCATGTAGTTGATCAGAGCGCCGCAAGGGCATCCCGTAGAGTCCGGTTTTGTCGTGCTCTGTTTCCAGTTCTCTTTCCCTAAATATTCTTAGTTCTTACGTTGCCCGAACATAGCTACCGGTTGCGTCCCCTCATTCGTTCTATCACTCTTCGACGGGGTTTGTGCATATCGTGTCCGGGAGGGGTCGCTTGAGTACAGGGATGGCCGAAGAGCCGTTGAGGACGGTCCAGCACCCGGAAAGCGGCGCGGTTGCGGCGACCTCGTCGATTGACTTCGATCCCGCCCAGCGAGCCGTAATCGAAGCCGCACGGGGCGCCAGACTGTTGGTCAACGCCGGTCCGGGGATGGGCAAGACCGAAGTCGCATGCGCACGCATCGGCAAACTTGTCGACGAAGACGCGGTTAGACCATCTGCCATCTGGCTGATGAGCTTTACACGGACCGCCGTCAGGGAACTGCGCGATCGGATCCTGAGACATGCGGTCATGCCGACATCCGGGCTCAAGATCGCAACGATCGACTCGCAGGCCTGGCGACTTCGTTCCGGCTTCGAGGGAAAGAAGAGCGCCGACGTCTTCGGAGGGTATGAAGCGGCGGTCGAACAGGCTCTCGCGAGCATAGAGGCCAACGTGACCGAAGTGCGCGATGTACTTTCCACGCTCGAACATCTGATCATCGACGAGGCGCAGGACGTCGTCGGTATCCGCGCATCGCTCGTTGCGCGCGTAATTTCTCTCCTGCCTGCCGATTGCGGCGTCACCATTTTTCACGACCCTGCGCAGGCAATCTATGACTACGACGCCGACGACGGCCCGCAGCGACGTCTGCTGGACCTTCTGCCGGAGGGTTCGACCGGGTACGAGACCCATGAGCTCAAGCAGATCTACCGTACCGACAACCCGGCATTGAAGGCGCTGTTCGGATCGTTCCGCACTAGTATCCTGACTGATCCACCGATCAATACCGAGACTTTCAGAGGGAAGACGGAAACGGTCCGGGAGGCCGCCACGTCCGTGCTCTCCGGACAGTTCGAGGCTCGACGCTATTCCGAGAGCTCACGGGAGCTACTCCTCTTCCGCCGGCGCATTCAGGCGGCACAGGCCGCGGGGTTTCTCAGTGGTGCCGGAATCCCTTTTAGGTTGCGTATGTCGGGCCTCCCCCAACAGTTGCGCCCCTGGATCGCCCTTTGTCTGCGGAGCGTCCGAGCCGATCTCGTCGACGAGATCGAGTTCCGCGATCTCCACGAGCGCGCAGCGGAACTGTACCCGCTCGCAATGGATGCTGACGGAGACACAGGTGATGAGGATGAACGGTGGGCCGCGCTGCATCGCACGGCCAGGCGCTCGAAGTCGAAGGAGGTGTCGCTATCGCTTCTGCGCGAGAAGCTCGCATACAGCGCCCTCGATCGCTTCGTCTCCTTCGAATACGGAATGCGCGGACCGACGCTCGGAACGGTTCACGCCTCAAAGGGGCGGGAGTCGGATGACGTCGTCCTGAACATCGACAAGGGTTGGGGCCGCGACGAGAACGACGATGCCGATCGGTTCAGTGAGGAAGGGCGAGTCCTTTTCGTCGGGGCCACGCGTGC
Source organism: Jannaschia sp. Os4 (assembly GCF_016820245.1). GTDB lineage: Bacteria > Pseudomonadota > Alphaproteobacteria > Rhodobacterales > Rhodobacteraceae > Jannaschia. The sequence goes on from NZ_JAFCAR010000001.1 coordinate 678,898, forward strand.
GAAGCGTTCACTGACGGTCCAAGGCGTTCTCTCGATGCCGTTCGCGTCGCAGACGGAGGAAGGACGAACTTTCAAGAGGACGAAAGGGCGGGTGCAGGTCGAAGTCGGACGCATCGGCGACCTTGACCGCTTCTCGTCCGAGAGGATCGACGTCGTCGCCCTTTGCCCGCGCTTCCCGACGCCAGCTCACGGTCGCTTCGATCCCGAGACCAAGAGCTACGTTCTTGAGACCGAGGACGGTAACCGTCTTGGCTCCTTCACGCAGGCCTTTAGCCGCGATCTGGGACGCGTAGGGGCGGCTGTGAAGGGCAGGCGTCCTACGTTCATCCCTTATTTGTCCGTCATCGGGATCGCGAGCGTCGTCGCTTCGGGCGAGGCCGATCTCCAGCGGACCGGCGGCAACGGGTTCTGGCTTACGCCGCAGATCTACGGCCTGTCGCCCTGTACCTTCCGGAGGTATTGATGACGAACACTCGTGAGATCCTTCTTGAGCGCCTCGAGATCGACCTTCTCGGACCCAACGCCGCGAACGAGTTGATCGAGGAGCGGCCGACCTCGAAGTACCTCACGGGAATTCTCTTCCCGCAGGAGACCACGTTCTCTCCGGGGGAGGACGAGGCGATCTTTGGAGAGAACGGGAACGGGGAAGACGAGCCCGAACAGGACGAGCGCATCGAACTCATTCGAACCTTCAAGCCGTCGACGTGCGGCTTTTCGTTCCTCATCGTCTCCGAAGACCGAGAACCGCGCCTCTCAATCGATGTCGAGTACGGTCGCTACGAGCCCGAGGAAACCGACGAGAACGGCCGGGTGCGGACATGGCGACGTCGGTTGATCGCGGTACGGGATCTCGACATACGGGTCAGCGACGGGGCTGACCGATCGACGGTCGCTGAAGGCCTATCGCTGCATACCGTGTCGCGTTCGGTCCGCGAGGGCACTATGGTGACCCTACAGTTCGTCAACGAACACTACGAACCCGACGCTGCCAGCGCGACGGACGATCGACCCGTCGAACTGGCGGTAAGCGATCTGGTCGGGCGGGAGAGGGCATCGTTCTTCCAGTTCACCGCAGTGGCGCGCTGCCGAGACGGAACTCGCTTCGCCCCGCGGCCGCCGCGTTACGTCGGTCGCGACGACGACGCCAAGACATCCGACCTGATCTACCGCGACGCTCGCGAATACGCAGTCGGACATACGTGCTCGGTGCGCTGGACGCCGCACCAGGCACCTCGCGAGATCGGAACGACCTGGCTGCCCCGGGCCGTCGTCAACGGAATGAACGACCAAGGCGACCCGACTCTACGCGAACATATCGAAGCGACCTCCCTCGGTCGTCTGCACGCGCTGGAGTTATCGCACGCGACCGAAGCCGATCTGCTGGAGGCGCTGGACGCCATCGCCGACGGCTACGCCGCTTGGATTGGAGCCCGGCGTGCAGAGCTGGGTCACCTGCCCGACGATCTAACGGACCAGGCGGAGGTCAACCTGGCGCGCTGCGACGCGGCTTTGGGACGCATCCACGAGGGAACCGAACTGCTGCGCGACGATCCTGTCGCATTGAGAGCGTTCCGGCTCGCCAACCGATCGATGTACATTCAAGCCGCCTGGCAGAAAGGGTTCCGGGACGCGGCGACTCACGACGATCCGTCCGCGTTCAATTTCGAGTGGCGACCGTTTCAGATGGCATTCGCGCTGCTCTCGCTCGCGTCGACGGCGAACCGCGCACATCCGGACCGAGACGTATTCGATCTGATATGGTTTCCGACCGGCGGCGGAAAGACCGAGGCGTATCTCTTGCTGACGGCCTTCTCGCTCTTCCATCGTCGGCTGGTCTCATCGACGAGGGGCGAAGGGGTCGGCGTACTGATGCGCTACACGCTGCGCACACTTACCGTGCAGCAGTTTCAGCGCGCCGCCGCGCTAGTCACCGCCTGCGAGTACGTCAGGAGGGCGGAGCTACAGGCAGCGGCACCATTCTCCATCGGTCTATGGGTCGGCCAAGGCTCCACGCCCAACACGTTCAAGCAGGCGCAGGAAGCGTTGAACCGCGGGGGTGAACCGTCGTCCACGCCGCGCCAGATCATTCGCTGCCCGGTGTGCGGCGGTTCGGTCGTTTGGAAGGCGCTCGAACGCGGCACGCGCGTCGTATGCGAATGCGAGGACGAAACCTGCCGTGCGGAGCGGCCGCAGGGCCTGATCCCGGCATCCACGGTCGACTCCGACATCTACCAGGACCCGCCGTCGGTGCTGATCGGCACCGTCGACAAGTTCGCGCAGATCGTCCGCAACGAGAAGACCGGCCGACTGTTCGGCGCGCACGCGACGTCCGAGCCGCCGGATCTCGTCATCCAGGACGAGCTGCATCTGATCGCCGGGCCGCTCGGCTCGTTGGTCGGGCTGTACGAGACAGCGATTGACGCGCTGTGTTCGACGTCGGCGGGTCGAGCCAAGATCGTCGGATCGACCGCCACGATCCGCCAGAGTTCGGAGCAGGTCAGACAGGTCTTCGATCGCCGCTCGTTCCAGTTCCCGCCGCCGGCGATCGACGCGGCCAACTCCTGTTTCGCGCAGACCAGGAACGACGACGGACGCCTCTATGTCGGAATCACTACGGCGGGACGGTCCGAAAAGTTCGCGCTGCAGTTCGCCGCAGCCTCGCTGCTTCAGGGCGTGAAGAGCGGGGACGTACGTGGGCGCGAGGACCTTGACGCCTACGATACGCTCGTCGCCTACTTCAACTCCCTCAAGGTTCTTGGGGGCGCGCTCGTTCTGATGGAGGACGACGTTGGAGCCACGATCGGGGCGCTCCAACGTGACGGCGAGGAGCTTCGGGAGGTCAAGACGCCGGAGGAACTGACGAGCCGCAAGGCATCATCTGAGATTCCGTCCATCATGGAACGTCTCGAGCGACCCTCCGCGGATCCGGAAGGCATCGATGTTCTGCTGGCCAGCAATATGCTTTCGGTAGGTGTCGACATTCCCCGCCTGGGCCTCATGTTGATGAATGGCCAGCCCAAGTACGTGTCCGAATACATCCAGGCCACGAGCCGCGTCGGACGCCGACGGCCGGGTCTAGTGGTCACAGTCTATAACGCGAACAAGATCCGCGACCGCGCCTACTTCGAGACGTTTCCGACGTGGCACGGCGCACTCTACAGAGCCGTCGAGCCCGCAACCACGACGCCGTTCGCGCCACGGGCGAGGGACAAGGGCCTGCATGCGCCGCTCGTCGCACTCGCCCGCCATGTCGTCGGCGTGGATCGACCGGCGGCGACGGAAGCCCAATTCGTCGCGATCGAAGCGGAGATTGAACGCATCGTCGAACGCATTCGGCGGATCGATCCGAACGAGGCGGATCAGGCACGCGAGGAGCTGGCGGAGTTCGTCCGACGCTGGCGCAGTGAAGGAACCGGAGCCGGATCCTACTGGAACGACCAAAAACCGGACAGGAGCTTCCTAATCTCCGCTGAGGTCGCCGCACGTCGACGGGCACTCGGCCAGGACGCCGCACCCGGAATCCCGACGCCGAACAGTATGAGGAATGTCGAGGCCACGACGCACTTCAAGCTATGGGAGGGTATGCCGAATGAAGGAACTGGGTGAGGTCCGTCGGAGCCAAGTTCTCGGCTACGGTCCGGGCGCCATCATCGATTTCAGGGCCGGTGCGAAGGGCGGCGGTCCCGTATCCGCTTTGGCCGTCGGCCTTCACAGGTGGCCGCAGCCGAGTGGTGGGAACGACGACCCACAGATCGTACACGAAGTTCGCTTGCAGAAGCTGCTCGGGAAGTCGTTCTTTCTCCTTCCTCCCGTTTCCGAGACGGACGACGGTACTCCGCCCGATCGTCCCCTACCGGCGATCCGCTTTCCGAACTGGCTGCTTTGCCCCGAATGCCGTCGGTTAGACCGTGCGGATCGCTGGGGCCATGAGATGACCGACCCGGCGCGATGGTGCGAGGATTGCAGCACTGACGATCGGCGCGTCTTCGTCGTTCCGTCGCGCTTCGTGACCGCATGCGAGAACGGTCACCTGGACGAATTCCCGTGGCGCTGGTGGCTTCGGCGTCGATCGCGGACGGAGCCGAAGTGTGCGCCCGGATCGGCGGAGGATGCGCGCCGCTGCAGACTGTACCTCGAAGGTGGCGATGGAACCGGCCTGGAGTCGCTGCGGCTTGTCTGCAAAGCGAAGGACTGTGGTGCGATCACCAACATGGCGGGAGCATTCTCTAAGACCGCTCTCGAAGGGAGAGCCTGTTCGGGCCGCCGAGGCTGGATCGACAACGAACACGAGGACTGCGACACACCTCCCCGCGCGCTCCAACGCGGCGCCTCCAACCTCTACTTCCCGGTCACCTTCTCGACCCTCTCTATTCCCCCCTGGACCGACAACATCCAAAGCGATCTCAGCGCGACGTGGGACGTTCTCATCGCCAACCCCGACATGCGGAATGCCCTGATCGCGGGGCTGGCCTCCTCGAACGCCGCTAAACATGGTCTTACGGCCGACGAATATGCCGATCGCGTCCGCCTACGGCTGCAGCAGACGGACGAGCTGACCGCGGAGGCCCTTCGTTTCGAGGAGTACGAGCGGCTGTCGGGAACTGAGATGTCAAACGACTTTCAGACGCGCGCGCAGGACGCTCCGGACGAGCTCTCCGACCTGATCGACAAGGTCGTGCGGGTGGAGAGGCTTCGTGAGGTTCGGGCCCTCGTATCTTTTACCCGCATCTACCAGTCCGCCTCGTACGATCAGCCCGGACCGGGCGAGTTCTCGGATCTCTCCCCGACGGCCCTGCCCTGGCTGCCCGCGGTCGAGGTGAGAGGGGAAGGCATTTTCATCCGCCTGCGCGAGTCGGCGGTGCGGTCATGGAGCGAACGGAAGGACGTCTCCCGTCGTGCCGCCGAAATCGATCGGGAGAAGCGACGCCAGCACGAACGCGACTACGGCGACGACGTCGAGTACTCACCCGTCTCCCCGCCGTATCTCCTCGTTCACTCGCTGGCCCACGCGGTCATCCGACGCCTCTCGTTCGACTGCGGCTACGACGCCGCCTCGCTGCGGGAGAGGCTCTACGTCGGCGACGATCCCTTCATGGCGGGTCTTCTCGTCTATACCGCCACGAGCGACGCGGACGGCACCCTCGGCGGCCTCGAACGTCAGGGCCGTCGGGACAGAATCGCCGCGACGATCCGCGGTGCTGTGGAGGACAGCGTCTGGTGCGCCTCCGATCCGTTGTGCCGCAGCGGCGTCAGCAGTGCGTCCGAACCCCTGAACGGCGCGGCCTGCCACGGTTGCCTGCTCCTGCCCGAGACGAGCTGCGAGAACGGGAACCGTTTTCTCGACCGCTCGGCGCTGACGTCCGTGGGGTCAACGGACGGTGCTGGGTACTTCGACTGTACCCTCACCGATCCTACATCATCGCCTCTCTAGCGACCCGACGCTGTCTCCGTCGCTGAGGTGGGCGCCTCCTGGAAATCGGACACTGAGAGAAGCTACGATTTGAAATCATTCTGGTCTTCGAGAAGGAGACGAACGAGATGGCGAAGAGGAAGCGGCACGTTTTGGACTTGCCCTGCCAAGAAACGCCATCAACCGCTCGGCAAGAGCCCTTTGGTCTTTGGTTTCACACTGCCAAACGACGAGCACGGCCCAGCCCGCGGTCTCCAGCAACGACACAGCCTGCCGATCGCGCTCGACGTTGCGTGCGAGTTTAGCCTTCCAGAAGTCAATATTGGTCTTTGGGATTGTACCGCGGGGGCAGTCATGACTGTGCCAGAAGCAGCCGTGCACGAATATGATCTTTCGCAGACGAGGGAATACAAGGTCGGGTCGGCCTGGTAGGTCCTTGCGATGGAGACGAAACCGGTAGCCGAGCGCGTGCGCCGTTCGGCGCACGAGCAGCTCCGGCTTGGTGTCTTTGCCCTTGATGCGGCCCATAAGCCGGGAGCGCTGTTCGGGCGAGATTCTGTCCGCCAAGGGTCAAGTCGCTCCAGCGAACCGGTTCCGATGCTCGGCCATGAACCGTTCGCTCGGATGCAGACGCTCGTCGGTAGGCAGATGAATGCGCTCGACCGCGCTGGAAAGCAGGCGGCGAAACTCTTCCGGCACCCGATTGTGGGCGACAAGGAGGCGGTACTGAGGGTCGATCGAGATAAGGTGGCGATCGAAGAGCCAATGCGCCGTGGCGGACAGCGCCAGCCCGTTCTGGACGATGTCCCGGCCCCCGTCCCGGACCGGCTTGATATGAGCGGCTTGGACTTCCGACCGTCCGCCCCCGTTGATGATGCGTAGGCGCGTTACTGCGCACCGATCGTCATACGCCTCGCAGACGGCCTTCCTAAACAGCGCGTCGCGCACCGCGCGGTCGACGAGGCGTCGCTCCCGTCGTTCCGCACCATGGGGTTCGTCGTCGTTGCGATCGACCTCGAACTGCCATCGGAACGCTTCGTCGGGTCGGTCAAGGGTCTTCAATCCGGCATCGACCAGGGCGACGAAGTCATCGTCCTCGAGCGGACGGACGGAGCGCCCGCGAAGGTAGATGCCGATCCGGGAAACATCATCCTCGGCGATGCGTCGCAGAGCATCTTCGCCGTAGCGTCCTTTGGAGCGCCACGGCACGGGATCAGAGAACGGCAGATAGTCTGCGATCTCCGCATAGTAATAGCTTGGCCGGTCGGGATCAGCTCTGATTCGCGCGATCCGACCGGCCCCAAAGTAGGTAATGCCCCCACCGCCATCCCGCGGGCGCCTAAACACCGCCCAGCCGCCCTCCGCGGCCCGAAGAGGTTGAAGGTACCGCGAAGGGAAGTGGTAGCGCTCGGCGGTTGCATCATCGTAGGCCGATCCCTGCTTGGTATCGAGGACGACCTTGTTTGGCATCGTGCGGTTAGCAGGCTTCGGATTGCGCGGGGCGGGATTGACGGAGCACATCTGCGAGATGGCGGCACAGGATCTCGGCCAAGAGCACGGGTACGGCGTTTCCAATCTGCATCCCGGCCGCCATCAGGCCTCCTTCGAACACGAAGTCGTCCGGGAACGTCTGCAGTCGAGCGGCCTGCCGTGCCGTGATGCCGTGAGGTTCCGTCGGGTGGACGAAGCGTCCCTTTGACGGGTTGATGCACGCTGTCGTCATCGTCGGGGAAGGCTTACTCGGGTCGATGCGTCCGTAGACGTCCTTGTGGCCGCTGTGGGTCTCGTGACAGGCGAGAACACGGTTCGATTGTTCTCGGGAGCCGCCGTTGATCGGCGTACTTTCGAAGACGGCCGTCAGCTCGGCGCTGTGGTTCATGTGCGTATTGTTCTCGTCGTCTGGCAAAGGATCGTCGGCGAAAGCGTCCGATGCGGTGCGCCAAGGCTCGGCTACGCCGTAAAGGTCCAACTTTTCGGGATCGCCGTGGCTCCGAGGAGGTGGCCAAGCCGCATCGAAGGCAACGCGCGAAGCATCGTAGCCGACGATGAACACTCTTTTACGGTTCTGTGGCACGCCGTAGTCACGCGCGTTCAGAATAGTCGGCCCGAGAAGCGTGTACCCGTGTTCCCGCGCAGTATCCAAAAATCGCCGAAGGTACTCCGCATGCTTCTTATGGAGCATGCCAGGGACGTTCTCGAGGAGGAACATCCGTGGCTGAACGGCCTTCACGAAGGCGAAATAGCGCATCAGGAGCGCATTGCGCGGATCGTCGACCCCGGCCTTGCCGAGGCGGTGCGAGGAGAATCCTTGGCAGGGCGGACCTCCGAGGAGCAGATCGCACTGGCCTTCGACCAAACCGGCCTCGTCCATGACGTCGTGGGGGTTCAGATCGAGGATGTCTTCATCGAAGATCTCGATCGAGCGGTCAGTTCGGTTGCGGATCATTCGCCTGTAGGTCGCGACCGCGTGTCCGTAGTGCTCGACCGCCGCTCTGATCTCGAAGTCGGCTTTGATCGCGCCTAGCGAAAACCCTCCCGCCCCCGCGAATAAATCGGCGGCGATAAGCGGAGCCTCCGGGGTCTCTGCGCAGCGCCTCTCGCTTCGCCCGAGAGCATTGTCGTAGGAACTCGATGTCCTTCGCTCGTGCGTATCTTCGTAGGCGCGGAGCATCAGTCCCCATCCCCGTCGCTCTTCTCGAAATCAAGACCGATCCTAGACTGCGATGCCGTCAAATGGGACTGAATCTCCAAGGCGTACTCGTATCGCAACATACCACAGACGTGAGCTTCGACACGAACGAGCTCGAGACTGTCAAGGGGATCGGCCCTATCTTTAGTGGACGACAGGAAGCCGAGCTCGCAAACGACCGGGCTTTGCGTGGGTAGATAGCCGTCGTCCGTGACATACATCATCATCGATGTTGGCGACTCACCCGCCCGTTTCGCAACCGCGAAAGACAACCTCGTCGAAGTTCCGTTCCGCGCTTCGATGTTGGCGAACACCAGTCCGCCGCGCTGAGCATCGCGAAGATTCTTGTCGTGCGTACGCGGCAACAGCTTGACCGCCGTGAACCGTTTCAGCCCGCTCGCCCGGTCCCGTGAGTCGCCGCGTTGACGTTTTGGAACCATGTCGCAGGCAGGCGTAAGGCAAACCCAGTACTCGTCGTCGACATGAAGAACGTGGCCGATCTCGAGGTGGGCACTTCGGTTCGGCTTGCTGCCGACAAAGGCGTTATGGCCGATCTTAGCGTCGTTCAGCGCAGTCTTGTTCTCGATATCGAGTCCGAAGCGATCCTTGATAACGTCGCCGGGGGGCCGACCGACGTCGACGTTCCTGATCCTCTTGGCGAACAAGGCAACCGCCGGCATCAGTTGGTCAAGCAGCTGCTCAGCATGTTTGCGGGCGGTGGAATCGACAAGCGAGTCGAGAGTGCGTTCTTCCTGTTCGAGGAGGCGTAGATACCACACGGCTCCTACGTCGCGCCTGCCGAGTGCGTCGTCCTGCACCTCGATCCCCCGCTCGTTCATTTCCGCGCGCAGCTTCGTCAGCATCAGACGGGACGGAAGGGGTTCCCATGTCGCAAGGGCGGAACGCACAGCGTCGAGTAGCGAACCACTATTCCTTTTGGACTTGAAGGCGAGGAATCCGCGGGCGGCGCGGACAAACTTGGTTCCTTCTGCTTCCCAATCGAGGACGTCGAGCCCCCGGTCCGCAAAGCGTGACGGGTTCGACATCTCGAAGAGTGCCAGGACGTGGCGGGCCGCGTCCGGCCAGGCGTTCCGTTCGACACCCTTGTCGTCGAGAAGCTTGGCGAGTTCCCCCCACGGACCCGCGCCGGTCCTTACAACGCGATCAAACTTGTCGGGCGCCTGCAGCAGTTGTCGACGAGCAGCGGCATAGAGGGCCGTCGTTACGGTCGAGGCGAGTTCGTCCTCGAAATCCGTCAACAAATTGATCGTCGCATCGTCGGGTGCAGGCTCGATCGAGAAGCTCGGCTGCAGGAAGCCGAGGACGAACTCGTAGAAGACCTCGTCGAGGTCCTCCTGCGTGTGGACGAGGATGAGATTGAAATGCTTGTTCGACAAGGCTTCGCGGGCGATCCGCACGGCCATTGTGCCATCGCCTACCCTCGTCCTATCGAGTTGGTAGTCGAGAACGAGTAAATCCGTCTGCTGGAGAGTACCGACGTGTTCCTCGTCTTCATCTGTACCGGGAGACGTCGCGTCGTGGACGTCCAGAATGTATGAAGGCGCGTCCGGCTGACGAAATTCGTCGATGACAGCCTGAACGTCGGCCTTGCCCGTCTCCGAACGCCAGGACTTATGACCGTGTCTTTTCTCCTGCTCTTCTTCCGGCAGGAGAACTTCGCGAAGCGTCGGGTAGTCGTCGTCGACGATCAGGACCGAACGAATGGGATCGATGAACGCCTCGGAGATCAGTTCCTCGTAGGTCGCGGTCATTCCTCGCTGTCCCCGAACTCAGCATCCCGGAACCGAATGTAGAACGCCGCCCCCGCCAGCGGTGCCTTCTCGTCCGGTTCACGGTAGCGAAGAGCGTGCCCACCCGCAGCCAGATTGGCTTTCGCGAGATAGAGGCCGACGCCGCGACCTGATCGCTGCTTCCGGGTAAAGAACAGATTGAAGATTTGCTCGACGTCCTCGGTCGCGACACCGGGACCGCTGTCTGCGATGACAACCTCTCCATCGACCGCATCCAGTAAGATGCGGCGTGCCATGGGCGGCACCGTACCGACCCAGTAGACGCTGTTGTTGATCAGGTTCAGGAAGACCGGGAACACGCGCGCAGGGCGCTCATAGAGCCGCATGGACCGAAAGGCCTCGGTTGCCTCGAAACCAATCCGCGCCCGGGCGAAGGTCGGAGCGAAGAAGCGTTCCGAGAACTCCGCTATCTCGGCGCCTGTCAGCGTTCGCGGGGTCTTGTCGCCCGACAGCCGCAATGGCGATAGAAAGCGCAGCTGATCGGTCAGACCCTCGAGGCCCAAACGTATGTTACGGGCGGCTTCCCCATCGCGAACCTCCGGCGGAAGAGCGTCGAGGCCGGACGTTGCCATGGCGTCGAAGTCCACGAGGTCGTGCGCGGCTATCTCCACGGCGATGCCGAGTTGGGCTAGCGCTGTCAGACGGTCGAGTTCGGCGGCCTTCTCGCGCAAGTCCTGCACCTGAATGCTCGCCAAGGTCTCCAGATCGATCCGTTCGCGCACGGTCTCGAGTGCGGAGACGTAGATTCCGAAGATGTTCCTGTTCTCAGCGGTCCATTCCGTCTGCAGTCCGGCGAGTGAGTCAATGATCTCGGTCAGCTCTGTGCGGCGCGTTCCCAACTCATCGCCCACGGCACGCGCTTCGCGGCGGAAGTCGGCGATGCGCTGTTCCGCTAGCTTGCGGACCATGTCGAACTGCTCGCGCTGAAGGCCCGCAATCGTCTCCTTGAAGTCCTCGATTTGCCGTTCGACCGCGCTGCGAGCCGCGGCGATGCGATCCGCGACGATGCGCTCGGGTTCCGTGGCGGCGAAGCGGCCGAGCTCGTCGCGAAATCGCGTCTCGTAGTCGGCGATCGCCTCCGAAACGGCCTCGTTGACGGCCATGGCTGCCTGGTAACGTGGCTTGAACTTTGCGGTCCCGCTCGGCTGAGGACGAACGCTCGCCTCTGCGAGTTCGCTCCACCATTCCGAGCTGCGGGCTGCGCCGCTCGCGACGTCCGCGTCCCGCTCGATGACAATACCGCGCGTTGCGGTTTCAATGCGGTCCAGCAGTTCGGGAAGCGTCTGCTCCGCGGTCACGAGTTCCTTCTCGAACTGCTTGCGCTCGCGTGCTCGGAGCTTCTTGGCCTCCTCCTCCGCACGTCCCGCCCGGTTCTGTTCCTGGATCTCCTTCAGACGCGGCTTCCGGATGTCGGAAGCGGAACCGAAATACCGGCGGGCCGACAGATCGAGGATGTTTCCGACGACAGCGCGGAAGGTCTTCGCTGCCGTGTTGTCGATGAACCCTTCGCGACCCGCCTTGTCCTTGAGGTTCGGGTTGTCCCGTCGCGACACCGCGATGCGCCCGAACATCTGCCGATGGTTCCAGAAGTAGCGCCCGGCGTTCTTGCTCCGCTTGTACTCGATGGAGAAGAAATCGTTGTCCTCTCGGCCATACGGTAGCACGCGCAGCCCATCGCGGTAGATCATGAGTCCGGAGTAGTCCTCGGCGAGCGCTGAGTAGCGTTGGTGCTCGGCGCGCGAATGCGTCGAGTTGTCCGGTGTGAACTCCATCGAGGCGATGTAGAGATCGAACGCACCGACCCGAGTGTTCGCGCGATCGGGCATGGTCAGCCCTTTCGGCAACTCGAACTCGACCGGCTGGTCTAACCACGTCCCGAACGCCTTCAATCGGCCGCGGAACACGCCATCGGCGCCGACGCGGCCGTCGATCTGATGCTCCATGTCATGGACCTGAGTGCGGTCGATCGCACGTTCCGCCCCCACCACAACACTTGTGCGCGGGCCAGCCCCGTCGTCCGGGAACACCACCTCCGCCCGGTAGGCGAAGTCCGGGCGCTTGCGTCCGACCGCGTAGGGATCGACGAAGTTGGAAAGCGTCTGTTCGAACCGTTCCGCGATCTCCGCCTTGACCAGGTTCGTGTCGCCCGTCGCGGGCAGCGCCTTCAGCGTATCGTCGAGATCGTAGACGAGCATGACCGTGCCGGGACCCTGCCAATCGGCGAGATGCTCTTCGCGGAACGGAAGCCGCTTCATGCTCTGCAGGATCCTCTTCGACGGGGGCAGCCCCGAGCGGCTCGGGTCCTGCGCGTGCCACGCAGCGTCGTAACGCTCCCAACCCGGAAGCAGACGGGGCTCGGACGCGCGCCACTTGTCCGGTTCGGCTGCGATGCCGCCTACGAGAGCGTTAACCAGATCGTCCAGACCGTCGAAGACTGCGCTGCAGTTCTCGAACCGGCCCGTGGCGACTGCAACGTCCGACAGGTTGATGAACGGATTCTCGAACATCCTCCAATCGATGAGAGCCGCAACGAAGCTGTCGTCGCGGTGCTTCGTGACGAGCAGCAGGATCGAACCAAGCTTGGCGCTCGAGAGCCGGCCGATCCCCTTCTGTCCCTGCCGTGGTCGCGGTTCAAGCCCGTTGCGCATATCCTCCGAAGGCGGTGCCGCATCAGACAGCTTGCTTTCGGTTCCGATGACGAGCCACCGTTCGACCAGATCGGAAGCGCGCATGCCGTGCCCGTCGTCCGTCAGAACGGCCACGGGCGGCTCTTCGGCGTAGAGGCGAAGACCGACATTACGGGAGTACGCGTCCCAAGAGTTTTTCCAAAGTTCGGAGATCGCGGTCGGGCAGTCGGCGATTTGTTCCCGGCCCAGGTGGTCGACGGTCCGGGCGCGCGTTGCGAAGGCCGAGGTCGAGACGGTTTGGGTCAGCGATTGGGGCGTCATACTGTCGTCGCCACTTCGACGGATGACAGGCGGACGCGGTGATGCACCCTACGGGAGCTCAGGGACGGTCGGCGTTGGAAAGCGATCATCGAATTAGTTCCACGCTGGCACCTAGTTCAATACCGACAGAGGCCCATTCGCGGTCCGCCGTGACGGCTGGTACGCCGAGGGCTGCCGCAAGAGCTAGACAGCTTCGGTCGCCGTGGCTCAGGCCGAACCGTCGCGTTACTGGGTAGAGGTTCGCTGCCGCCGCCGCGAGTTCGGGCGTATGGTCGAACAAAGACAAACCAAGGTTTTCGACAGCCTCATCGGCGTCGCCGCGATCAAATCCTTCCCGGAGCAGACGCGTCAGCAGCTCCTGCAGTACCACGCTCGATGCAGCTGCTCCCTTATCGAGCCAGGTTTCAACTTCGTCCGTTCCAGGCTCCTCGAAGACGAATGCGATCAGTGCGGAGGTGTCGAGGACCGCAGCATTCATTTACGCAACGTCCTCTCCATCTCCTCCTCCTCGCTGTTCGCGCCCAAATGCTTATCAGACAGGAACCGATCAACAACGTCGGTTGAACCTCGAGAATATTTCGCCGCAATCCGCTGCGACCGACGGCGGCGCTCGCGCGCGGTCGTCAGAGCGAGGCCGTCGTCCGTTTCTTCAATCACGATACGATCGCCCTTGGCGATCCCAAGTCGTCGACGGAGAGCGGCAGGAAGAATCATGCGCCCGTTCTCCTGAACGGGTATAGCATACACCTTCGGATCAGCGGACATATCAGCCCCTTCATCGAGACGCGGCCCACACAGAACCTCGGAACCACTTTATATTACGGGTCAGCGATGCGCAATTGTGCAAATGAGTCTCAGTTGGCCTTGTTGCGCAAAGTTTGCCTGAGATTCACATCGGGAGTCCAGCGACATAGCTGGACAGGATGTCCAAGCCTGCCCCCGCCCGCTACCGCACCCTGAACTAGTCCAGCTATAACGCTCCGCGCGTAGGCGCGGGTCGCTGACGGTGTGGTTCGACCCTGGCAAGAGTTGGCACGCGGTGCCTTCGGGCAAGCGCGGTCGCCAGCAGACGTTTTCGGACGCGGCGATCCAGGCGTGCCTCACGATCAAGGTCTTATTTGGCCTGCCGCTGAGGCAAAGCACAGGCTTCGTTGCGAGCTTGCTCATGCTGGCGGGCCTGGATTGGTCGGTGCCATATTTCTCGACGCTGTGCCGCCGGCAGAAGACGCTGGCGGTGCAGCGGCCCTATCGGAGCTCGGTCGGGCCGCTGCATCTTCTCGCGGACAGCACCAGCATCAAGGTCCGCGGCGAGGGCGAGTGGCATGCGCGCAAGCATGGCGGCGCACGGCGGCGCGAGTGGCGCAAGGTCCATTTCGGCATCGACGAGGCGACCATGGAGGTTCGTGCGGTCGAGATCACCGGGAGCGGCGTGGGCGATGCGCCCATGCTGGCTGGCCTGCTGCCGCAGATCCCCTCGGACGAGCGGATTGCATCCGTGACCGCCGATGGCGCCTATGACGGACGCGCCTGCCGCGACGCCATCGCAAGCCGTGGAGCGGAAGCGATCATTCCACCGCGCCGCAACGCAAAGCCGTGGAAGAAGGACAGCGCCGGTGCGGCAGTGAGGAACGAGGCCCTGCGCGCCATCAAGCGCTTCGGCAGGGCAATCTGGCGCAAATGGTCCGGATACCACCGCCGAAGCCGGGTCGAGACGAAGGTGAATTGCATGAAGCTACTCGGTCAGAAACTCGCTGCCCGAGACTTCGACCGTCAGACCGCCGAACTCCAAATCCGTATCGCAATCCTCAACCGCTTCACCGCTCTCGGCATCCCCGTCATGCAGCCCGTCGACTGACATCAGAAGCGGAGAGGCGAAGTCTGTCCATCAGACAATTTGCGCGACAGAGCCCCGTCGGATCGTAGGAGCCTTCAGATTTCGATCGCCTCCGCAATAGCCAGCGCGTCCTCCAGCTCCACCCCGAGGTACCGCACCGTGCTGTCCATCTTCGTGTGCCCGAGGAGCAGCTGCACGGCCCGCAGGTTGCCGGTCTTCTTGTAGATCTGCGTCACCTTCGTTCGCCGCATCGAATGCGTGCCGTAGGCTGTCGGCTCCAGACCGATGGACTTTACCCACTCCCGGACGATGCGGGCGTACTGCCGCGTCGAGATGTGGAGCCGCTCGTGGAAGCGCCCGGGCCAGAGGTACTCGGACCCGAACATCAGCGGCTCCTCCATCCACCGAGCCACAGCCGCCCGCGTGCCCTCGGTGATCTCGAATCGGACGGCCTTCTGCGCCTTGCTCTGTAGAATGGACGCACGCTCCTTGATCTGCCCCGAGGCCATGACGTCGGCCACCCGCATGCGGACGAGGTCGCAGCCGCGCAGCTTGCTGTCGATGGCCATGTTGAAGAGCGTGAGGTCGCGGTGGTTCTCGGCGAGCTCGAGCCGGACCCGGATGGCTCAGACGTGCTTGGGCTTCAGCGGACGCTTCTGTCCGACGATGCGCCCCTTGTTCCAGGCAGGGCGGCAGGCGCGGATAATGGGGAGGTTGGCGGTGACCATGGCGGAGTCCTTCTGGGGTCCTCCGCCCCACCCCGACTCGGCATCGTGCCGATGAGGGAAGGCTAGCATGCCAGCGGATCAGTCGCCGAATCCTCGCCGCCCAACTGCAGCCTTCATCCAGTCGCGCCCGCCAAAGGCGACCATCGCGAGGTAGATGCATTCGTTGTCGAGGTCGGGCTTGAAGACGACCGTCAGGCGCTGGCCCGTCCCCCCATGGCGGACCAGCCAGCTGTCGAGCTCTCCGAGAAGGCGAACGCCCGAGGTCGGGCTCGCAAGGACCGAGACCAAGAGTGCGTCGACCTCGTTCAAACGGCGGTAGGCCGCCGCATAGTCGCCCTCGGTTGTGTTGACGATGTGATCGACGATCCCGATCAGGTCCCGCTCGACGAACGGGTGCCGGACGATCCGCATCAGCGTTGCTTCGTCATCGCATCCAGGTGTGCTCGGGCGCCGGCCGTAAAGCCGCCGACCTCTCCAACCGGCTCCCATTGGTCGAGCGGCAGCGACCGCCGGCGCTCCAGTTCGGCCTCGAGCAGCGACCGTTCGCGATCTCGATTAGCCTTGGCCTTCGCCAGCTCCCCAGACACCGCAGCGCTGACATTCGGGTACTCTCCGGCCTCAACGAGCTCCTTCGCATAGCTGTACGCGGCGTCGGTAAAGCTGACCGACTGCTTCTGAACACCCATGGCATGCTCCTTCGGTGGTACATTGGACTACCAACTCAGGGCGGGTCCGGCAAGGTCCGCTTGCGTCATGCTGCTGCGCAGCGACGCCGTGCCGCGCGAATGTCCGCTTCGGGCCGCAAACACCCCTTGACCCCACCCCCGCTCCCCCCTCCCGTAATCCCCCGAAACGCATGTTAACGCCCCACCCCGGCACCCTCCCGTCTGCACGGGGGGTGCACGGGGGGTGCCCTCACCGCACGCACCCCCCGGATCGGGCCAAGCCCCTGGCCCCGCACGGACATTCCCGCCACGCCCCGGCCCCGTCGACCTTTGGCCCTTTCCCCCGCGCCCGGCCCGCCGCTAGACGGTCCCATCCCGTTCGGAGCGACCCATGGCCCCCCGTCTCATCCGAGGCTTCCTGACCGTCGGCGGCTGGACCCTGCTCAGCCGCGTCCTCGGCTTCGCCCGCGACATCCTGCTCGCCCGCTTCCTCGGCACCGGCGCCGCCGCGGAGGCGTTCTTCGTCGCCTTCTCGCTGCCCAACATGTTCCGCCGCTTCTTCGCGGAGGGCGCGTTCAACATGGCCTTCGTTCCCCTCTACGCCAAGAAGCTGGAGGCCGAGGGACAGGAGGCCGACGCCTTCGCCCGCGACGCCGTGGCGGGCATGGTCCTCGCCCTCACCCTCTTCTCCGTGCTGGGCATCCTCGCCATGCCCCTCCTCGTCCTCGCGATGGCGTCCGGCTTCGCCGACGACGCCCGCTTCGACCTCGCCGTGGCCTACGGACGGGTCGCGTTCCCCTACATCCTGCTGATCTCCTTGGCCGCGCTGGTCTCCGGCGTGCTCAACTCGGCGGGTCGCTTCCTCGCCGCCGCCGCCGCCCCCGCGCTCCTCAACCTCACCTTCGTCGCCGCGATGCTCGTCGCGGCCCTCGTCCCCGGCGCCCTCGACGCCGCCCTCGGCGCGATGGCCACCGATGTCGCCACGGGGTGGATCCTGTCGCTCTCCGTCCCCGTGGGCGGCGCGGCCCAGCTGGCGGTCGTCTGGCTCGCCGCGCGCCGCGCCGGCCACCGCCTCTGGCCCACCCGCCGCCCCCGGCTCACGCCGGACCTCAAGCGCCTCCTCGTCATCGCCGCCCCCGCAGCCTTGGCGGGCGGCGTGGTGCAGGTGAACCTGCTCGTGGGCCGCCAGGTCGCCTCCTTCTTCGAGGGCGCCGTCGCGTGGCTCAGCTACGCCGACCGCCTCTACCAACTGCCCCTCGGCCTCGTGGGCATCGCCATCGGGATCGTGCTGCTGCCGGACCTCTCCCGCCGCGTCCGCGCGGGCGACGAGGCGGGCGGGCGGGACGCCTACTCGCGCGCGTGGGAGTTCGCGATGCTCCTCACCCTGCCCGCCGCCGTGGCGCTGGCGGTGGTGCCGCTGCCCATCGTCACCGTGCTGTTCGAGCGCGGCCTGTTCGACGCCGACGACAGCGCGGCCACGGCGGTGGCGCTGATAATCTACGCGCTCGGCCTGCCCGCCTTCGTGCTGCAGAAGGTGCTCCAGCCGCTCTACTTCGCCCGCGAGGACACCCGCACGCCGCTGCGCTACGCGCTGGTGGCCCTCGTGGTGAACGCGGTCGCGGCCATCGGGCTGGCCCCCGTGATCGGGTGGGCCGCCGCCGCGCTGGGAACGACGCTGGCGGCGTGGGCGATGGTGGTCCTGCTGGCGCGCGGCGCGCGGGGGCTGGGCGAGGCCGCCCGCCTCGACGACCGGGCGCGCAGCCGGACACGGAGGATGGCCCTCGCCGCGGCGGTCATGGGCGTCGTGTGCTGGGGCCTGATGGCCGCGATGGGGCCGCTCTGGGCGGGCGCGACGCGGTGGCTGGCGCTCGGGCTGCTGGTGGGGATCGGGATGGCGACCTACGGGGGGCTCGCCCTGATGCTCGGCGCGGTGCGGTGGGCCGAGCTGCGGGGCGCGGTGCGGCGCGCCTAGCGGCGGCGCATACGCGTCACCACCGCCCGACCCCCGCCGGGCACGAGGGTGCCGCACAGCGCGTAGCCGACGGCGGCGCCCACCGCCTCGGCCACCCAGTCGCCGACCCATGCGAAGGAGCCGGAGACCAGCCCGAAGACCGGCTGGATCGCCAGCAGGAACCCCAGCAGGAGGAACGCCCGGTCGGGGTCGATGGCGAGCCGGGTCATCCCCCGCCGGACCAGCCACGTGAACGCCCCGATCAGCCCGTAGGCGCCCGCGTAGCCACCGAAGAGCGGGGCCGGGGGATCGAGCAGGACCACGTAGGCGAGCCCCCCGGCGAGCGCCGGCACGAAGAACAGCACCAACAGCCGCCAGCCCCGCACCACGTCGCCGATCACGTTGCCCAGCGCGAGGACGAACACGACCACCATCGCCGCGTGGCCGAAGCCCCCGTGCACGAACGGATAGGCCACCCAGCGCAGCGCCTCGGGCGACAGCCACGCGCCGTTGGCCCGCATCCAGTCCCACACCACGTCCAGCACCGACCAGTCGCGGATCGCCGCGATCCGGGCCTCGCGCCCGCCGGAGAGCAGCCCGGCCTGCGCCAGCTGGAAGGTCATCTCGACCCCCGCGATCAGCGCGGCGAGGCCCAGCACCACGGGCGGGATCGCGTTGAAGGGCGACTGGTTGCGCGGATCGACGGCCATGGTCCCTCGCGTTGACGATCGGGTCGCCCCGCACTAGGCCCGCTTCCGCTTCCTGACCAGTGCGAGACCGCCATGTCCGACCCGACGTCCGCCCCCGCGTTCACGCCCCGGGTGTTCTCCGGCATCCAGCCGTCCGGCGGGCTGACGCTGGGCAACTACCTCGGGGCGATGGTCAAGTTCGTCGACATGCAGGACCGCGGCGACTTCGAGACCGTCTACTGCATGGTCGACCTCCACGCGATCACCGCCAAGCTGATCGAACCCGCGACCTTGGCCCACAATACGCGCGAGCTCTGCGCCGGGTTCATCGCGGCGGGCATCGATCCGGAGAAATCGATCCTCATCAACCAGTCCCAAGTGCCAGAGCACGCGCAGCTGGGCTGGATCTTCAACTGCGTGGCCCGGATGGGCTGGATGGACCGGATGACGCAGTGGAAGGACAAGGCGGGCAAGGACGCCGAGCGGGCATCGCTGGGCCTCTACGCCTACCCGGCGCTGATGGCGGCGGACATCCTCGTGTATCATGCGACCCACGTGCCCGTGGGCGAGGACCAGATGCAGCATCTGGAGCTGACCCGCGACATCGCGGCCAAGTTCAACCACGACTACGGCGTCGACTTCTTCCCCCTGACCGAGACGGTCGTCGAGGGCGCGGCCACCCGCGTCATGTCGCTGAAGGACGGGACCAAGAAGATGTCCAAGTCCGACCCGGTGGACGCCTCGCGCATCAACCTGACCGACGACGCGGACACGATCGCCAAGAAGTTCCGCAAGGCCAAGACGGACCCCGAACCATTGCCCGGCTCGCTCGACGGGCTGTCGGCGCGGCCCGACGTGCGCAACCTCGTCAACATCTTCGCCGCCTTGGAGGGGACCACGCCGGAGGCGGTGCTCGCCTCGCGCGAGGGCGGGATGCTGGGCCACTTCAAGGTCGAGCTGGCCGACCTCGCCGTGGCGAAGCTCGCCCCGATCAGCACCGAGATGGCGCGCCTGATGGACGACCCGGCCGAGATCGACCGCATCCTCGCGCGCGGGGCCGAGCGGGCGCGCGAGATCACCGTGCCGATCCTTCAACGCACCTACGAAATAGTCGGGCTCGTGGGCCACGCGCCTTGATCCTGCCGCATCCGGCGGGGACACCCCGTGCCCGGCGCCCCCGCCAAGAGGGGCGGAGGAGGCCCGGATGCAGATCGAGGACACCGCGCTGGCGGAGGTGAAGCTGTTGACCCCGCGCCGCTTCGGCGACGCGCGGGGGTTCTTCGCCGAGACGTGGAACGCGCGCACGATGGCCGCCCTCGGGATCGAGGCGGGTTTCGTGCAGGACAACCACTCCATGTCGGCGCAGGTCGGCACGGTGCGGGGCCTGCACTTCCAAGCCCCGCCGCACGCGCAGGGAAAGCTGGTCCGCTGCGGGCGCGGGCGCCTGTTCGACGTGGCCGTCGACATACGCCGCGGCTCGCCGACCTACGGACGCTGGACGGGGCACGAGCTGTCCTTCGAGAACGGCGCGATGCTGTGGATCCCGGCGGGCTTCGCCCACGGCTTCGCCACCCGCGCGCCGGACACCGAGATCTGCTACAAGTGCACCGACTTCTACGCCCCCGAGGCGGACGGCGCCGTGCGGTGGGATTCCTGCGGCATCGACTGGCAGGTGGAGGGCGCGCCGGTGCTCTCCGACAAGGATGCCGCCGCGCCCGCCCTCTCCGACTTCGACAGCCCGTTCGAGTACGCGCCATGAAGATCGTCGGCCCGAAGGGGCGCCTCAAGATTCTCGTCACGGGCGGCTGCGGCTTCATCGGCTCGGCGGTGGTGCGCCACGCGATCCGCGCGGGCCATGCGGTCGTGAACCTCGACGCGATGACCTACGCCGCCGACGCCCGCAACGTGGCCGAGGTGACGGACTCGCCGGACTACGCCTTCGTCGAGGCCGACATCCGCGACCGCACCGCGCTGGACGCGGCCTTCGCCGCGCACGCCCCCGACGCGGTGATGCACCTCGCCGCCGAGAGCCACGTGGACCGCTCCATCGACGGCCCCGCCGCCTTCATCGAGACGAACGTGATGGGCACGTTCAACATGCTGGAGGCCGCGCGGACCCATTGGGAGCGCGCGGGCCGTCCCGAGGCGTTCCGCTTCCACCACGTCTCCACGGACGAGGTGTTCGGCTCGCTCGGGCCGACGGGCCAGTTCACCGAGGACACGCCCTACGACCCCCGCTCCCCCTACTCCGCCTCCAAGGCCGCGTCCGACCACCTCGCCCGCGCGTGGCTGGAGACCTACGGCCTGCCGGTGGTGCTCTCGAACTGCTCCAACAACTACGGGCCGTTCCACTTCCCCGAGAAGCTGATTCCCGTGGTCATCCTCAAGGCGCTCTCCGGCGCCCCGCTGCCGATCTACGGCGACGGCTCGAACGTGCGCGACTGGCTCTACGTCGAGGACCATGCCGACGCGCTGCTCGCCGTGCTGCAGCGCGGCGAGATCGGGCGCAGCTACAACATCGGCGGCGAGAACGAGCGGACGAACCTCGAGTTGGTCCGTACGTTATGTGAAATCCTCGACCGGCTGCGCCCGCGCGGCACGCCCCATACGGACCTGATCGAGTTCGTCCCCGACCGCCCCGGCCACGACGCGCGCTACGCCATCGACCCGACCCGCATCCGCGAGGAGCTGGGATGGCGCCCCTCCGTCACCGTCGAGGAGGGGCTGGAGCGGACGGTGCGCTGGTATCTCGACAACGAGGACTGGTGGCGCCCGCTGCAGCAGCGGCAGGGCGTGGGCGTGCGGCTGGGGACGGTCGAGGGTCCGGGCGCATGATCCTCGTGATCGGCGAGACCGGACAGCTGGCGCGCGAGCTGGCCCCGCTCGGGGTCCGCACCGCCGGGCGGGCCGAGGCCGACCTGACGGACCCTGCGGCCTGCGCCGCGCTCGTCCGCGCCGCCCGCCCCGCCGCCGTCGTCAACGCCGCCGCCTACACCGCCGTGGACCGCGCCGAGGCGGACGAGGCGACCGCCCACCTCGTCAATGCGGACGCGCCCGGCGCGATGGCCGCCGCCTGCGCCGATCTCGGCATCCCCTTCGTCCACGTCTCCACCGACTACGTGTTCGACGGCTCGGGCGATGCGCCCCGCGCGCCGGACGCCCCCACGAACCCGCTCGGCGCCTACGGGCGCACCAAGCTCGCCGGCGAGGAGGCGGTGCGCGCGGCGGGGGGCGTCCACGCGATCATCCGCACCTCGTGGGTCGTCAGCGCGCACGGCGCGAACTTCGTGAAGACCATGCTCCGGCTGGGCGCCGAGCGCGACGCGTTGCGGATCGTGGACGACCAGGTGGGCGGACCGACCCCGGCCCGCGACCTCGCCGCCGCCTGCATGGCCGCGACGGGCGCAACCGAGGCCACGTCCGGCACATACCACTACGCGGGCGCGCCCGACGTCTCGTGGGCCGGGCTCGCCCGCGCCATCTTCGCGCGCGCGGCCATCGACTGTGCGGTCGAGGGCATCCCGTCGTCGGACTACCCGACCCCGGCGGCGCGGCCGCTTAACTCCCGCCTCGACTGCGCGTCGTTCGAGCGGGCCTTCGGCCTCGCCCGGCCCGACTGGCGCGCGGGCCTCGACGCCATCCTCTCCGACTTGGGAGCGACCTCATGACACAGCGCAAGGGCATCATCCTCGCCGGCGGCTCCGGCACGCGGCTCTACCCGATCACGATCGGCGTCTCGAAGCAGCTCCTGCCGATCTACGACAAGCCGATGATCTACTACCCGCTGACCGTGCTCATGCTGGCCGGCATCCGCGAGATCTGCGTCATCACCACCCCCCACGACCAAGCGCAGTTCCAGCGCACGCTGGGCGACGGCGCGCAGTGGGGGATCGACCTGACCTACGTCGTGCAGGAGAGGCCCGAGGGGCTGGCGCAGGCCTACCTGCTGGCCGAGGACTTCCTCGCCAGCGCCCCGTCCGCGATGGTGCTGGGCGACAACATCTTCTTCGGCCACGGCCTGCCCGAGCTCATGGCCCGCGCCACGGACGACGGCGGCACCGTCTTCGGCTACCGCGTGGCCGACCCCGAGCGCTACGGCGTGGTCGCCTTCGACGCGGACGGCTCCGTCGAGCGGATCATCGAGAAGCCCCCCGAGCCGCCCTCGAACTACGCCGTCACCGGGCTCTACTTCCTCGACGGCACGGCCCCCGCGCGCGCGCGCGACGTGATCCCCTCGGCGCGCGGCGAGCTGGAGATCACGACCCTGTTGGAGAGCTACCTCGCCGACGGCGCGCTCAAGGTCGAGCGGATGGGCCGGGGCTACGCATGGCTCGACACCGGCACGCACGCCTCGCTGCTCGACGCGGGCAACTTCGTCCGGACCTTGGAGCAGCGGCAGGGGATGCTGGCGGGCTCGCCGGACGAGGTGGCCCACGACCGGGGCTGGATCGACGACGACGCGCTGCGCGCACGGGCCGGGATGTTCGGCAAGACCGACTACGGCCGCTACCTGCAGGGTCTCCTGCGGGACTGAGCGGCGCGTGGGCTTTCGCCCACCCTACGGGTCCGAGGCGCAGGGTGGGCGAAAGCCCACGCGCCCCGTCACCCCGCGAAATACCCGGCCAGCACCCGCCCGTAGATCCGCTCCAACTGCTCGATCCACTCGGGCCGCACCCGCTCGTCCACGGCGTGCATCCGGTGGCCGACGAGGCCCACCTCCACCACCGCGCAGTGGTCCTTGACGAACCGCGCGTCCGACGTGCCCCCGGAGGTGGACAGTTCCGGCTCGCGGTTCGTCTCCGCCTTCACCGCCCCCACCACGAGGTCCGACAGGTCGCCCGGCGGGGTGAGGAACGACTCCCCCGACACCTTCGTGTCCATCCGGACCGCCGCCCCGGTCGCCGCCTCCACCGCGTCTGCGGCGGCGCGCATGCCCGCGAGGACGCTCTCGGACGTGTGCAGGTCGTTGAACCGCACGTTCACCGTCGCGCGCGCTTGGGCGGGGATCACGTTCGTCGCGGGGTTGCCCACGTCCACGGTCACCACCTGCAGCGTGGACGGGTCGAAATGGTCCGAGCCCTCGTCCAGCGGCGAGGCCGTCAGCCGCGCCAGCAGGTCGACGATGGCGTGCACCGGGTTGTTCGCGCGGTGCGGATAGGCCGAATGGCCCTGCACCCCCTCGACGGTGAACCAGACCGTCAGCGACCCGCGCCGCCCGATCTTGATCGCGTCGCCCATCGCGTCCGGGCTCGTCGGCTCGCCCACGAGGCAGACGTCCATGCGCTCGCCCTCGGCCTCCATCCAGTCGAGCAGCGCGACCGTCCCGTCCGTCGCGTCCCCCTCCTCGTCCCCGGTGATGGCGAGGATCACCGCGCCCTCGGGCGGCGTCTCGTGGACATGGCGGCAGGCGGCGGCCACGAAGGCGGCGACCCCGGACTTCATGTCCGTCGCGCCCCGCCCGTAGAGCCACCCGTCCGCCATCTCCGCCCCGAACGGGTCGTGCGTCCACGCGTCCCGGTCGCCCACCGGCACCACGTCCGTGTGCCCGTTGAACCCGATCGTCCGCGCCGCGCCCTTCGCACCCCAGCGGGCGAAGAGGTTGGGCGTGCCGTTCCGGTCCACCCGCGTGCAGGCGAACCCGGCCTCCGACAGCACGCCCTCCAGAAGGACCAGCGCCCCGCCCTCCTCGGGCGTCACCGAAGGGCAGCGGATCAGCGCGCGGGTCAGCTCGACGGCGTCCATCACCCGTCCTCCCGGAACACGGTCGTCTGTGCGACGATCACCGCGTTCTCGGAGGCCGCCCGCGCCATCAGCGACCGCTCCTCCTCCGAGATGTCGTGCCCCTCGGCCTCGCGGTCCTCCAAGGAGCCGTAGCCCGACACCTCCAGCACGGCCATCCCGGCGGTCTTGAGCACGGCCACCGCCTCGCGCACGGCCTCGGCCTCGTCCACGCCCGCGGCGTAGCACATCAGGGCGCCGCCGGTGGCGTCGTCCGGCAGCCCGTCGTCCGGCTTGCGCCCGACCTCCACGAGCAGGGTGAACACGGGGTGCGGGCGCTTGGGCTTGTCGGACATGGGGGCGGGGGTGGGGCGGCGGGGCCCGCCTGTCAAGCGACCCCGGCCGCCCCGACGAGGGCGGGGCCTCGAAAACAAAGGACCCCTGGCCGAGGGACTGGCCAGGGGTCGTCGCGAGCGGCTGAGGGTGGGTGGGTCGCCAGCTCGCAACATGCGGCGGGCAGGAGAGGGGACGCCCGTGTCCGCATGTCTATGTTCCGTTCGGGGCAGGTGCCCCGTCACACCACCTAAACGCGATCTCCCCAGTCCGGTTCCGCGCTAGACGCGAAAAATTCGAGCGATGCGGAAACCGTCATCGTCAGGCCCGGCCGCGCAGCTTCCGGGTGGTCCAGATCAGCGCGCAGGCGCCCGCCGTCCCGACGACCAGCTGCATGATCCAGCTGCCGGCCCCGAGCGGCGCGTCGAGGAAGAAGCCGAGCAGGAAGTTTGCCACGAACGCGCCCACGATGCCGAGGCCGATGTTCGCCAAGAGGCCCATGTCGGAGTTCATCACCTTCTCGGCGATCCATCCGGCCAGCGCCCCGAGGATGAGGCTTCCGAAGAAGCCGATGCCCGCGAATCCCATCGTGTCTCGCTCCACAGGAGATTATTCCCCTTCGGAACGCGCGGCCCCCTGCCCGGTTCCGCGCGCCGCGGCCGGTCCGGGCGCGTCGGCGCGGACCCGCCGCCGCCCGGTTTGACAGCCGCCCGTCCCGACCCGAGATTCCCCCCATGCAGGGCAACAGCCGCACCCGCCTCGGCCTCTCGCCCGCCACGCGGAACGCGATGGCCGACTACGACCGCTGCCCGCCCGCGCTCCGGCGTTGGCTGGCGGACGCCAAGCTGCAGTGGTCGCCCGCCAGCGCGCGGCGCGCATGGCGGAGGGCGCTGCTCAAGTCGTGGGGGCGGGAGTCGAAGGCCCTCGAGCTCATGGACCGGATCGAGGACGAGCGCCTCGCCCGCGACCCCTTGGTCCAAGCCCTCGAGCGACGAACGGCAGGATCGGAACAAGGCCCGCGCGGATCGTGACAGACGCGCGGCCCCGGCGCGGGCCAGACCGGTGGGGCAGATCCGCTCGTCACAGGAGGTCGAGACGATGCCCCTCTCCCGCACCCGGCGCCCCGGGATCCCTGCCGCCGCGCCGACGTCCGACCGCCCGACCCGACGGCGGGTCTGCACCCTCCTCGCCGCCGCGGCGAGCGCGCCGGTGCTCGCCCCGCGCGCCGCCCGCGCCGCCCACGGGAGCCGCGCGTTCGACGTCGGCGCGCTGACGGCGCGCACGGTCTCGGACGGCTGGCTCGACCTGCCCCGCGCGGCCTTCCCCAACCTCGACGAGCATGCGGCGCCCGGTGCCGACCCGGTCCGCGTCGGCGCGTTCGGCTGGGCGATCGACCGCCCGCAGGGCACGCTCCTGATCGACGCGGGCGCGGGCGACTCCCTGCGCGACGCCTTCCCCGAGACGGGACGCGCGCCCGGTCATCTGCGCGCGGCGGGCATCGGCGCGGGCTCGGTCACGGACGTGATCCTGACCCACCTCCATGCCGACCACGCGGGCGGGCTGCTGACGGCGACCGGCGCGCCGCGGTATCCGAACGCCACCGTCCACGTCGCCGCCGCCGAGCTGGCCCACTGGACGGACGACGCCACCCTCGCCGCCGCCACCGGCCCCGTGCTGCGGAGCGCCCGCCTCGCGCGGCGGCTCGTCGCGGCGCTGGGGGACCGGCTGGCCCCGCACGGCGGCATGGCCGACCTCGGCGGGGGCGTCCACGTCCTGCCGGCCCCCGGCCACACGCCCGGCCACGGCATCGTCCACCTGTCCGACGGCGGCGCGGAGGCGATGCTCATCGCGGACGCCTTCATCTGCGGCCCGATGCAGATGGCGCACCCGCGGATCACCTACGCGCTCGACCACGACCCGGCCCAAGCCGTCGAGACGCGGATGCGCCTGCTCGACCGGCTCGCGACCGACGGGATCGCCTTCTCGGCCACGCACCTGACCACGCCGGTGCTCGGCTACGCCGATCGATACGGGACGGGGGGCTATGCCTTCGCGCTCGCCCGGCGCTGAGGACTCGCCCCACGCGCGAGTCCGTGGCACAGTGGGACGGTCCCGCCGCCCCGGTGCCGTCATGCCCCCTTCCGACGCCCCGCCCCCACATCGCTACGACCGCCTCTACGGGGCGCTCTACGCGCGGTTTGACCAGAGGGCGCACCGGGTCGGATCGGACGCGCTGCCGCTGATCCTCAGCCACCAACGCGACCACGCGACCGACGACCCGCCCGTCCCCGACGCCGTGCTGCGCGTCGTGACGGAGGCGCGCCCGCCCAAGGGCCCCGCCACGGAGGTCGACTTCGGCGACGGGCGCCGCACGCTCTCGGGCCGCCCCGGCAGCGTCTACCTCGCCCCGCCCGACGCCACCGCGCACTGGGAGACCGAGGGCAGCCACGCGGTGATGCTCCTCGCGCTGCCCCCGGACCGCATCGCCGCGCTCGGCGGGCCGTCCGCCCTCGCGCCCCGCTGGGGCCGCGAATGGGCCGCGCCGCAGGTGGTCCGCACGCTGCGCACCCTCTGGCAGGAGGCCGAGGCCGGGGACCTGTCCGACCCGGCCGGCCGGCTCGTGGCCGACGGGCTGGTGACGGCGCTCACGGGCCTCGTCGCCCGCGCCGGGCCCGCGCGCCACGACGCCGAGCCGGCGCTCGACGGCGCCCGGCTCGCGCGGGTCCGCGCCCTCGTGGAGGACACGCTCGAGGAGGGCGTGGACGTCGCCGCCATGGCCGAGGCCGCCTGCCTGTCCCCCTCGCGGTTCAGCCGCCGGTTCCGCGCGGCCACGGGGCACGCGCCCCACGCATGGGTGATGGCGCGCCGCATCGCGCGCGCGCGGCGCCTGCTGTCGGACACGGACCTCCCGGTCGTGCAGGTCGCCGCCGCCTGCGGCTTCGGCAGCCAGTCCCACCTGACCGCGCGGTTCCGCCGCGCGACCGGGACGACGCCCGCCGCGTGGCGCGCCGCCGCCCGCGCCTGAGCGTCAGTCGCGCAGCAGCTCGTTGATGGAGGTCTTGGACCGCGTCCGCTCGTCCACGCGCTTCACGATCACCGCGCAGTAGAGGTTCACGCCGTTCTTCGACGGCATCGAGCCCGCCACGACGACCGATCCCGCCGGCACCTCGCCGTACATGACCTCGCCGGTCTCGCGGTCCACGATCTTCGTGGACTGGCCGATGAACACGCCCATGCCCAGGACGCTGCCCTTGCGGACGATGCAGCCCTCGACCACCTCCGAGCGGGCGCCGATGAAGCAGTCGTCCTCGATGATCGTCGGCCCCGCCTGCATCGGCTCCAGCACGCCGCCGATGCCCACGCCGCCCGACAGGTGCACGTTCTTGCCGATCTGCGCGCACGACCCGACCGTGGCCCACGTGTCCACCATCGTGCCGCTGTCGACATAGGCGCCGATGTTGACGAAGGACGGCATCAGCACCGCGCCCGGCGCCACGTAGGCCGAGCGGCGCACGACGCAGTTGGGCACCGCGCGGAACCCGGCTTCCTTCCAACGCGCCGCGTCCCAGTCGTGCCACTTGCTGTCGACCTTGTCCCACCACGACCCGCCCTGCGGCGAGCCGGGCTGCATCTCCATGTCCTTGACGCGGAAGCCCAGCAGCACAGCCTTCTTGGCCCACTGGTTCACGTGCCAGTCGCCGCCCTCGCGCGGCTCCGCCACCCGCAGGGCGCCGCCGTCCAGCGCGTCCAGCGTCGCCTCGATGGCGTCGCGCTGCTCGCCGCGGGTCTCGGGGGTGATCGTGTCGCGGGCGTCCCATGCGGCCTCGATGGCGGCTTCCAGCTGGGCGTTCGTCTGATCGGTCATCGGGGCGGCCTCTCGCGCGGCGGATGGGGTCGGACGCGGCTGTAGCCGCCCCGCCCCGCTGGGGCAATCTCGCGCCCCGCCCGCTTGCGCCCTCCCCGCCCCCGCGCCACACCGCCCGCGACCGCCGGACGGAGGGCCCCATGCGCATCACCATGATCGGAACCGGCTACGTGGGCCTCGTCTCGGGGGTCTGCTTCTCGGACTTCGGCCACGACGTCACCTGCGTCGACCTCTCCGAGGAGAAGGTCGCCCGCCTGAACGCGGGCGAGGTGCCGATCTACGAGCCGGGGCTCGACAGCCTCATGGCCCGCAACGTGGCCGCCGGGCGCCTGTCCTTCACCACCGACCTCGCCGCCGCCGTCGACGGGGCCGAGGCCGTCTTCATCGCCGTGGGCACCCCCTCGCGGCGGGGCGACGGGCATGCCGACCTCTCCTACGTGATGGCCGCCGCCGAGCAGGTGGGCCGCGCGCTGACCGGCTACGCGGTCGTCGTCACCAAGAGCACCGTCCCCGTCGGCACCAACCGCGCCGTGGCCGAGGCGGTGCGCCGCGCCGCGCCCGAGGCCGAGTTCGACGTGGCCTCCAACCCCGAGTTCCTGCGCGAGGGCGCGGCGATCGACGACTTCATGAAGCCCGACCGGGTGATCGTGGGCGTCGAGTCCGAGCGCGCCGCGCAGGTCATGGCCGCCGTCTACCGCCCCCTCTACCTGCGCGAGTTCCCGGTCGTGACGACCGACCTCGAGTCCGCCGAGCTGATCAAGTACGCGGCCAACGCCTTCCTCGCCACGAAGATCACCTTCATCAACGAGATCGCCCATCTCTGCGAGCGCGTCGGCGCGGACGTGAAGGAAGTGGCGCGCGGCATCGGCCTCGACGGGCGCATCGGCAACAAGTTCCTCCACGCGGGCCCCGGCTACGGCGGCTCGTGCTTCCCCAAGGACACCCGCGCGCTGGCCCGCATCGGGCAGGAGGCGGCGGTCCCCCAGACCATCACCGAGGCGGTGATCCGCGCCAACGAGGCGACGAAGGCCCGGATGGTCGACAAGCTGCGCGACCTCGTGGGCGGACGGTTCAACGGAAAGACGGTCGCGGTGCTGGGGGCGACCTTCAAGCCGGGCACCGACGACATGCGGGACTCGCCCTCGCTGACGGTGGTGCCCGCGCTCGTGGGCGGCGGCGCCACCGTGCGGGTCGTCGATCCCCAAGGCCGCCGCGAGGGCGAGGACCTCCTGCCGGGCGTCACGTGGCACGACGACCCCTACGAGGCCGCCGCGGGGGCCGACCTCGTGGCCATCCTCACCGCGTGGAACGAGTTCCGCGCCCTCGACCTGCCCCGCATGGCCGAGGCGATGGCCACGCCCCGCATGGCCGACCTGCGCAACGTCTACGCGCCCGACATGCTGCGCGACGCGGGCTTCGAGGCGGTGTTCGTGGGCCGCGCCCCCGTGGAGCGGGCGGCGGACGGCTGACGACCGGCCCGGGGCCCTGTTTCCGGCCCCGCCGACCTGCTACCTCCCCCGCCGACCCCCCTCCCGGAGACCCGCGCCCCCCATGCCCGACGCCCCCCGCATCCTGCTGACCGGCGGCCTCGGCTACATCGGCTCCCACACCTGCGTCGCCCTAATGGAGGCCGGGTTCGAGCCGGTCATCCTCGACGACCTCTCGAACGCGCGCGCCGACACGCTGGACCGCCTCGCCCGGATCGCCGGACGGCGGCCCGAGTTCCACGAGGGCTCCGTCCTAGACCGCGGCGCGCTGGACCGCATCCTCGCCACCGGCGTCGCGGGCGCCGTCCATTTCGCCGCCCGCAAGGCCGTGGCCGACAGCGTGGCCGACCCGCTCTCCTACGCGGAGACGAACCTCGCGGGGCTGATCCACCTCCTGCGCGCGATGGACGACCACGGCACGCGCCGCCTCGTGTTCTCGTCCTCGGCCACGGTCTACGGCGACACGCCCGACCAGCCGATCCCCGAGACCGCGCCCCGCACCCATGCCAACCCCTACGGCTTCACCAAGCTCGCGGGCGAGACGATCCTCGACCAGCTCTCCGCCGCCGACCCCGCATGGGCGGTGGGCGTCCTGCGCTACTTCAACCCGATCGGCGCCCACCCTTCGGGCCTCATCGGCGAGGATCCGCAGGGCGTGGTGGCCAACGTCATGCCCCATATCGAGCGGGTCGCCGCCGGTCGCGCGCCCCACCTACGCGTGTTCGGCGACGACTACCCGACCCGCGACGGCACGGGCGAGCGCGACTACATCGACGTCATGGACCTCGCGGAAGGCCACGTCCTGTCGCTGCGCCGCCTGCTGGAGACGGGCGAGGGCCACACGGTCAACCTCGGCACAGGGCGCGGCACGACGGTGCTGGAGCTGCTCGCCGCCTACGGGCGGGCCACCGGCCTCTCGCTGCCCCACGTGGTCGAGCCGCGCCGCGCGGGCGACGTGGCGATGTACGTGGCCGACGCCGCCCGCGCCCGCGCCCTCCTCGGGTTCGAGACGCGCCGCACCCTCGAGGACAGCTGCCGCACCTCGTGGGCGTGGGTCCGCACGCAGGCGCAGCACGCCCCCTGACGCGGGGGATGCGCGGCGGGGGCCGGCGGTGCATACCGGTCCCGTCCCCGACCGGAGCCGCCCATGCCCCTGCCCGCCCTCCTCCTGACCGTCGCCGTGGTCTTCGCCGCCGGGATCGGCTTCGCCGTGCAGGCCCCGCTCAACGCGGCCCTCGGGCGCGCGGTGGGCTCGGGCGTGGCGGCCGCCTGCATCTCCTTCGGGGTGGGCTTCGCGGCGCTCCTCGCGCTCACGGCCCTGCGCGGCGACGCCGCCGCCCTCGCCCGCCTGCCCGCCGCCCCGCCGGTCCTGTGGATCGGAGGGCTCTTCGGCGCCGTGGTGGTCTGGGCGATGCTCTGGTCGGTGCCCGCCGTGGGCATCCTGACGGCCTTCGCCGCGCTCCTGCTCGGCCAGCTCTCCGCCGCCTTGGTCCTCGACGCGATGGGCGCGTTCGGCGCGCCGGTCACGCCGGTCTCGCCCACGCGGGTCGTCGCGCTGGCGATGGTGGCCGGGGGGCTGATCCTCTCGCGGCTATAGGATCCGCAACGCGCGGCGCAGCATCGCGCGGTCCCCGGCCGAGGCGAGCCCGTCCAGCGCCGCGCGCGGCGGCACGATCGCGGCCCGGTGGCCGGGCTCGGAGGGCGGGCCGCGCCGCAACCCCGCGCGGGCGAGATAGACGTGGCAGACCTTCTCGGCGTGGATGCGGTACTCCGGCATCCAGACGAACCGCCGGTAGGCCCCGATCCGGCGCAGCACGCGCAGCGACCACCCGGTCTCCTCGAACGCCTCGCGGTGCAGCGCCGCGACCGGGCCCTCGCCCGGGTCGATCCCGCCGCCCGGAAGCTGCATCTCGTCCAGCCCCCGGCGGTCGCGCTGCAGCGTCGCGAGGACGCCCCGCGGATGCACGATCACCGCGTAGGCCCCGGGGCGGCGGACGTAGACCGTCCCGCGCCGCGCAGACCCGCCGAGCACGGGCGTCATGGCATCCTCCTTGGGTCGCGGGGCCTATGCCCCTATATCGCCCGCCAAGCATGGGCCTGCGCCCGAACGCAAGGATCCCCGACATGACCGACATCATGCCCAAACTCTGGGACGACACCGTCCTGCCGTTCCAGCTCGACGCCTCCGACATCCGGGGCCGTGTCGCGCGCCTCGACGGCGTGCTGGACCAAGTGCTGGAGCAGCACGACTACCCGCCGCAGGTCGAGGCGCTCGTCGCCGAGATGGCGCTTCTGACCGCGCTCGTCGGCCAGACGATCAAGCTGCGCTGGAAGCTCAGCCTCCAAGTGCGGGGCGACGGCCCCGTGCGCCTGATCGCCACCGACTACTACGGCCCCACCGAGGAGGGGGAGCCCGCGCGCATCCGCGCCTACGCCTCGTTCGACGAGGCCCGGCTGCACGGCACGCCCAACCTCTTCGACCTCGTGGGCAAGGGCTACTTCGCGATCCTGATCGACCAGGGCACGGACATGCAGCCCTACCAAGGGATCACGCCGCTCGCGGGCGGGTCGCTCTCGGCCTGCGCCGAGACCTACTTCGCCCAGTCCGAGCAGATCCCGACCCGCTTCGCGCTGGCCTACGGACGCTCGACCCTCCCCGGCGGCGACGAGGGCTGGCGCGCGGGCGGCGTGATGCTGCAGCACATGCCCAAGGCGTCCCCCCACGCCAAGGGCGAGGCCACGGGCGAGGACGGCCTGCTCGCCGCCGCCGACCTGCTCGACGAGGACGAGGGCGAGAACTGGCGCCGCGCCAACCTGCTGCTCGACACCACCGAGGAGATGGAGCTGATCGGCCCCACCGTCTCGCCCACGGACCTGCTGACCCGCCTCTTCCACGAGGAGGGCGCGCGCGTGTTCGACCCGCAGCCGGTGCGCTTCGGCTGCTCCTGCGGCGAGGACAAGGTGCGCCAGTCCCTGTCGATCTACTCGGACAAGGACATCGAGAAGATGACCACGGACGAGGGGACCGTCACCGCCGACTGCCAGTTCTGCGGGGCGCATTACGTGCTGGACCCCAAGGAGCTGGGCTTCGAGGCGGCGGAGCGGATGGGCTCTTGAGCGCCGCCCCCCACCGGACGCCCCCGCCCCGCGCGGGGGCGTCCCCCTCCGCCCGTGCGGGCCGATCGCCGAAAGGTCGCCATGCCCCGGCACGGGGGCGGGGCATCCGCCAATGCTGACCGCCGCCGCCATCGCCGCCGCCGTCACCACGCCCGGCGCCCCCTCCTCCGATTTCGACCTCAACCCCGACGTCGTCCTCCCCGGACGCCGGACCTTGCGCGACGCCGCGGTCCTCGTCCCCGTCCTCGACGCCCCGGACGGCCCGCGCATCCTGCTGACCAAGCGCGCGTCGCATCTCAAGCACCACCCCGGCCAGATCGCCTTCCCGGGCGGCAAGCTGGAGCCCGGCGAGACCGTCGAGCAGGCTGCCCTGCGCGAGGCCCGCGAGGAGACCGGTCTGCCCGGCGCCACCCTCCTCGGCCGCCTGTCCTGCCACGAGACGGTCACCGGCTTCACCGTCACCCCC
This sequence comes from Jannaschia sp. Os4, assembly GCF_016820245.1. GTDB lineage: Bacteria > Pseudomonadota > Alphaproteobacteria > Rhodobacterales > Rhodobacteraceae > Jannaschia. The sequence continues at coordinate 712,609 of NZ_JAFCAR010000001.1, forward strand.
GTCGCCGCCCTGATCGAGCCGTTCGATCCCGCCCCCGAGCCGGGCGAGGTGGCCGAGGTGTTCACCGTGCCCGCCGCGCACCTCCTCGACCCCGCCATGTTCTCCGTGGAATCCCGCCGCTGGCGCGGGGCGTCCCGCAGCTACTATGCCGTGCCGTGGGGCCCCTACTACGTCTGGGGCGCGACGGCGCGGATACTTAGGGGGCTGGCGGACCGTGTGGCACTGGCTTGAGGCCGAGCCGACCCAACGGGTCATGGCGCTGCTGGAGGACGGGGGCCACGCGGCCCACGCGGTCGGCGGCTGCGTCCGCGATGCGCTGCTGGGCGTGCCCGTCCACGACATCGACCTGACCACCGACGCCCGCCCCGAGCGGGTCATCGCCTTGGCCGAGACGGCGGGCCTGCGCGCCGTACCCACCGGCATCGACCACGGCACCGTGACGCTCGTGGTGGACGGCGCGCCCTACGAGGTCACCACCTACCGCCGCGACGTCGAGACCGACGGGCGCCGCGCCGTGGTGGCCTTCGCCGACGACCTGTCCGAGGACGCGCGCCGCCGCGACTTCACGATGAACGCCCTCTACGCCGACCGGCGCGGCGCCGTGACCGACCCCGTGGGCGGCCTTCCCGACTTGGAGGCCCGACACGTCCGTTTCATCGGCACGCCCGAGAACCGCATCCGCGAGGACTACCTCCGCATCCTGCGCTTCTTCCGCTTCAACGCGTGGTACGGGGCCGATCTCGACGCGGACGGCCTCGCCGCCTGCGCGGAACTCGCCGACGGGATCGACCGCCTGTCGCGCGAGCGCGTGGGCCACGAGATGCGCCGCCTCCTCGCCGCCCCCGACCCCGCGCCCGCCGTCGCCAGCATGGGCCATTCCGGCGTACTCTGGCGCGTCCTGCCCGGCGCGGAATGGGCCGCGCTCGCCGTGCTCGTGCATCTGGAGGAGGGCCTCGCGCCCGACTGGCTGCGCCGCCTCGCCGTGCTGGGCGGCGACCCCGCCGGCCTGCGCCTGTCCCGCGCCGAGGCCAAGCGCCTCGCCGCGATCCGCGACGACGCGGCCCCCTTCGCCTTGGGCCACGCCCACGGGTTCGAGACGGCGCGCGGCGCCCTCCTCGTCCGCGCCGCCTCCCTCGGGATGCCGGTCGCGGGCCTCGACGCCGCCCGCGCGGGGGCCGACGCGACCTTCCCCCTGCGCGCTCGCGACCTGCCCGACCTGCAGGGCCCCGAGGTCGGCGCGGCGCTCGCCCGCGCCAAGGCCGCATGGCTCGCGGCGGAAGGCCGGATGGATCGACCGACGCTTCTGGAGGCCACCCGTGGCTAGGGCGCCCCTGCCCACGCGCGGGGGCCTCGCTCCCCAGTCCATCGCATCACCGCAGAGCGGCGCGCCGACCGCGCCGGAGGCCCCCGCGCAAGGCGGGGGCGTATGGCGCCCGTGATCGACCCCCTCTACCTCTTCGTCTTCGCCGGCCTCTTCACCCCCGGCCCGAACGTGATCCTCGTCACCACCTCCGGCGCGCGCTTCGGCCTGCGCCGCACGATCCCCCACATCGCGGGCATCGCGCTGGGCGTCGCCATCACCTCGGCCGCCACGTCGCTGGGCATCGGCGCGCTCCTCCTCGCCGTCCCCGCGCTGGAGTGGGCCCTCAAGACGATCTCCGCCGCGTGGATCCTCTGGATGGCGTGGACCCTCGCCCGCTCGCGGGGCCGCGCCGCCGAGGGGCGCGACCGCCCCTTCACGCTCGTCGAGGCCGTCCTCTTCCAATGGGTGAACCCCAAGGTCTGGGCCGTGGCGCTGGCCGCCACCTCCGGCTACGGCTCCGACCTCGCCCCCGCGTGGGAGGCGGCGCGCGTCGCGTCGGCCTTCGGCGGCATCAACCTCTTCGTCTGCACCTTCTGGACGGTGGCGGGGCAACTCCTGCGCTACCTGCTGGGAACCCCGGCGGCGTGGCGCGCGTTCACGCTTGTTATGGCCTTCGCGCTGGCGCTCTCCGCCGCCGCGATCTTCCTCGCCTGAGGGTGGGGGCCTGACCCCTCCGGGGAAATCCTTATCCGCACGAGGGCCCCGGATGTTCCGGTTCTTCGAGAGCTTGGTCGACCCCTATGTCGACCAGACAGACGACACGCCCCCGGCCAAGCTTTGGCCGTTCCTGCGGACGTGGACGCGCCCCTTCCACCGCCTCTTCGGCGTCACGGCGGCCGTCTCCGTCGTCGTGGCCTTCGTCGAGATCGGGCTGATCTGGTACATGGGCCGGGTCGTGGACCTGCTCGGCACCGCCGATCCGGCGACCGTGCTGGCCGAGCACGGGCTGGAGCTCACGCTCGCCGCCCTCTTCATCCTGCTGCTGCGCCCCGCGACGCAGGCCATCGACGTCCTGCTCCTGAACAACGCGGTGCTGCCGCAGATGGGCGCCATGTTCCGCTGGCGCGCCCATTCCCACGTGCTGCGCCAGTCCGTCGGCTGGTTCGAGGACGACTTCGCGGGCCGCATCGCCAACCGCATCATGCAGACGCCGACGGCGGCCGGCGACGCGATCTTCCAAGTGTTCGACGCGATCACCTTCGCGCTGGCCTACCTCGTGGGCGCCGCGATCCTGCTCTGGGGCGCCGACCCGCGGCTGGCCATCCCGCTGGCCGCGTGGCTCGTGCTCTACGGCCTCCTCGTGCGCTGGACGATGCGCCGCGTCGGCCCGGCGTCGAAGGCGTCGTCGGACGCGCGGAGCATGACAACGGGCCGCGTGGTCGACGCCTACACCAACGTCCACTCCGTCAAGCTCTTCGCCCACGAGGGGGAGGAACTGCGCTACGCCAAGGAGGCCATCGAGAAGACCCGCACCACCTTCGGGCGCGAGATGCGGATCTTCACCGTGATGGACATCTGCCTCGTGGCGCTCAACGGCTTCCTCATCGTGGCCGTGGTCGGCTGGGCCATCCTGCTCTGGGCGGGCGGCACGGCCAGCGTCGGCGCGGTGGCGGCGGCGGCCGCGCTCGTCCTGCGCCTCAACGCGATGACCGGCTGGATCATGTGGGCGCTCTCGACCTTCTTCCGCTCGCTCGGCGTCGTCGCCGAGGGGATGGAGACCATCGCCCAGCCCATATCCCTGCGCGACGCGCCCGCCGCGAAGCCTCTCGCCCTCACCGACGGCCGCATCGCCTTCGAGGACGTCTCCCACCACTATGGCGGCACGCAGGGCGGCCTCGACGGCGTCACCCTCCGCATCGCGCCGGGCGAGAAGGTCGGCGTCGTCGGCCGCTCAGGGGCGGGCAAGTCCACCCTCGTGAAGCTGCTCCTGCGCTTCTACGACCCCGAAGGCGGCACGATCCGCATCGACGGGCAGGACATCACGCAGGTGACGCAGACGTCGCTCCGCCACGCCATCGGCATGGTGCAGCAGGACTCGTCCCTGCTGCACCGCTCCGTCATGGACAACATCCGCTACGGCCGCGCCTCGGCCACCGACGCGGAGGTGGAGCGCGCGGCCCGGCAGGCGCAGGCCCACGAGTTCATCCTCGACCTCCAGGACGGCGAGGGCCGCACGGGCTACGCCGCGCAGGTCGGCGAGCGGGGCGTCAAGCTCTCCGGCGGCCAGCGCCAGCGCATCGCCTTGGCCCGCGTCATCCTCAAGGACGCGCCGATCCTCGTGCTCGACGAGGCGACCTCCGCCCTGGACAGCGAGGTGGAGGCCGCGATCCAGGACACGCTCTACGGCATGATGGAGGGCAAGACCGTCATCGCCATCGCCCACCGCCTCTCGACCATCGCGGCGCTCGACCGCATCGTGGTGATCGACGACGGGCGCGTGGCCGAGGAAGGGACGCACGACGCGCTCCTCGCGGCGGGCGGCCTCTACGCGTCGTTCTGGGCGCGCCAGTCGGGCGGGTTCATCGGGACGGCGGCGGCGGAGTAGGGCGTATCCCAGACCCGGTCCGGGACGACGTTCGCCGGGAGCGCATCGCTGGGCCGTGGCATGGCGACCCGACCCCACCACAGAGCGATTTATCCCTCACCCCCGCACGACGCTTTGGCGTCGCGCCAACGGAAAGGGATCGCCGTGCCGTCGGGCGGCCCGGCGATGCGCGGGCCGCTGGCGCGGCCGTATCGCACGGGCGCTTCGCTCGAAGCATCCTCGCCCGCGCCGTTTTCCGCCTCACCCGTTGGGCCTTCGGCCCGGCCCGCCTAGATGACCCCCATGCCCCCCATCCTCCGCCCCCTCGCCGACCGCATCGCGGCGGCGGTCCCGCCCTTCGCGGAGGCCTCCGGCCCCCCGCCGCGCGACCTGCTCGCCTTCTTCCGCTGGGGCCTGTCGGGCGCCACGCCGCTGCTGGTCGTGGCCTTCGTCGCCTCGGCCCTCGCCGGCACCACCGAGATCGTCACCGCCTTCCTGCTGGGCGCCGTCATCGACAGCGCGGCGGACCCGTCCTCGGGCTACCTCGGACGCAACCTCGGCCTGCTCGCGGCCTTCCTCGGCTTCTACCTGCTGCTGCGCCCCGGCATCTTCGGCGCCTCCGCCGCGCTGTCGGGCATCGGCGTGGCGCCCAACGTCTACCCGCTGGTCCAGTCGCGCCTGCACCGCCACACGATGGGCCAGTCGGTCGGCTTCTTCGACGACGACTTCGCGGGCCGGATCGCAGCCAAGCAGATGCAGACCGCCCGCGCCATGACCGAGGTCACGATGGAGACGATCAACGTCGTCGCCTTCGCCTCCGCCTCGCTGATCGGCTCGGCCATCCTGATGCTCGCCATCGACTGGCGCATCGCCGCCGCCATGACCGTCTGGATCGGGCTCTACGCCGCGATGTTCCGCTGGTTCATGCCGCGCATCCGCGAACGCTCCAAGGCCCGCGCGAGCGCCCGCGCGATGGTCACCGGGCAGGTCGTGGACACGGTCACCAACATCAAGACCGTCAAGCTCTTCGGCCACGCCGCGCACGAGGACCGCGCCGCGCTCGACTCCATGTCGGGCCTGCGCGACCGCTCGCTGTCCTTCGGGCGGCTGTCGTCGCTGTTCCGCTTCGTGCTGATGTTCGTCGCGGGCCTGCTGCCGATCATCATGATCGGCGGCACCGTCTGGATGTGGTCCGCCGGACAAGCGACCCCCGGCGACATCGCCGCCGCGGGCGCGGTCGCCTTCCGCCTCAGCCAGATGACCGGCTGGGTCAGCTTCACGCTCATGGCCCTCTACTCCAACATCGGCGAGGTGGAGGACGGCATGAACACGCTCGCCCGCCTCCACGACCTGACCGACGCGCCGGACGCGGCGGACCTGCCGCCGGTCGAGGGGCGCATCGCCTTCGAGGACGTGACCTTCACCTACGGGCGCGCCGACGGCGGCGGGATCCGCGACCTCGCCCTGACCATCGCGCCGGGCGAGAAGGTGGGCCTCGTGGGCGCCTCGGGCGCGGGCAAGTCCACCGTCGTCTCCGCGCTGCTGCGCCTCTACGACGTCGAGGGGGGCCGCGTGACGCTGGACGGCCACGACGTCCGCGCGGTGACGCAGGACTCCCTTCGCCGCCAGATCGCGCTCGTCACGCAGGAGACGGCGATGTTCAACCGCTCCGCGCGCGAGAACATCCTCTACGGGCGCCCCGACGCCTCCGAGGCCGAGATGGTCGAGGCGGCGAAGCGCGCCGAGGCGCACGACTTCATCCTCTCCTTGCGCGACGGCAAGGGCCGCACCGGCTACGACGCGCATCTGGGCGAGCGCGGCGTCAAGCTCTCGGGCGGCCAGCGCCAGCGCATCGCGCTCGCCCGCGCCATCCTCAAGGACGCGCCCGTGCTGGTGCTGGACGAGGCGACGTCGGCGCTCGACAGCGAGGTCGAGGCGGCGATCCAGACCGCGCTGGAGCGTGTGATGGACGGCAAGACCGTGCTCGCCATCGCCCACCGCCTGTCGACCATCGCGCGGATGGACCGGATCGTTGTGATGGACGAAGGGCGCATCGTCGAGGAGGGCACCCACCGCGACCTGCTCGCGCAGGGCGGCCTCTACGCCCGCTACTGGGAGCGGCAGTCGGGCGGCTTCCTCGGGCTGGACGAGGACGCCGTGGCGGCGGAATAGCGTCTCGGGCCTCCGGCCCGACCCGGCGGGGGCTCCGCCCCCGGACCCCCGGAGTATTTCGGGAACATCGAAGAGGGCGGGATGCTGAGGATCGAGAGGCTGGGCGCGGGCGGCGACGGCGTGGCCGGGGACGGCACCTTCGTCGCGCGGACCCTGCCGGGCGAGGTCGTGGAGGGCGAGGCGGTCGAGGAGCGCCTCGACGCGCCGCGCATCATCACCCCCTCGCCCGACCGCGTGGCCCCGCCTTGTCCCCACTTCAAGCGCTGCGGCGGCTGCGCGCTCCAGCACGCGTCCGACCCCTTCGTCGCCGCGTGGAAGGCCGAGCGCGTCCGCGCGGCCCTCGCCCAGCGCGGCCTCGACGCCGAGGTCGCGGGCACCGCCACCTCGCCCCCCGCCTCGCGCCGCCGCGCCGCGCTGACCGGGCGGCGCACCAAGAAGGGCGCCGTGGTCGGCTTCCACGTCCGCCGGTCCGAGGAGGTGGTCGCCATCCCCGGCTGCACCCTGCTCCTGCCGCAGATCGTCGAACGCCTGCCCGTGCTGGAGGCCGTCGCCCGCCTCGCCGCGACGCGGGGCGGCACCGTGGGCCTGCACGTCACGTGGAGCGACCCGGGGCTCGACCTCGTCGTCACCGACGCCAAGCCCGCCACCCCCGACCTGCTCGGCGAAGTCGCGGCGCTCGACCTCGCCCGCGTCACGTGGAACGGCGAGCCGCTCCTCCTCGCCCGCGCGCCGTCCCGCCGCATGGGCGCGGCCACCGTCACCCCGCCGCCCGGCGCCTTCCTCCAAGCCACCGACCACGGCGAGGCCGCCCTCCTCGCCGCCGTCCGCCGCGCCGTCGGCGGCGCGTCCCGCATCGCCGACCTCTTCGCGGGCTGCGGCACCTTCGCGCTGCCCCTGGCCTCGGCGGCCCACGTCGACGCCTACGACGGCGACCGCGCCCTCGTCGCCGCGCTGCGCGACGGGGCCGCCACCGCGCCCACGCTCAAGCCCGTGACCGCCACCGCCCGCGACCTCTTCCGCGACCCCCTGACCGAGGCCGAACTCACCCCCTACGACGCCGTCGTCATCGACCCGCCCCGCGCGGGCGCGCAGGCCCAGATCGCCCGCCTCGCCGCCTCCGGCGTGCCCACCATCGCCCACGTCTCGTGCAACCCCGCGACCTTCGCCCGCGACGCGGGCGCGCTGGTTGACGCGGGCTACCGGATGGGACCAATCGCCGTCGTGGACCAGTTCCGCTGGTCGCCCCATGTCGAACTCGTGGCCGCCTTCACCCGATGAACACCCTCCGCGCCTTCGTGTCCTCGGACGCCTTCAACCGCTTCATCGTCGCGGTGATCGTGGTCAACGCGATCACCCTCGGCCTCGAGACCGTCCCCGCCGCCATGCGCGCGGCCGGCGGCCTCATCCTCCTGATAGACCTCGTCTGCCTGTCGATCTTCACCGCCGAGCTGGCGCTCAAGATCGCGGCCCACGGCCCCCGCTTCTTCCGCTCGGGCTGGAACTGGTTCGACCTGATCGTCGTCGCGGTCGCCTACATCCCCGGCAACGGCGGCCTGTCGGTGCTGCGCGCGCTGCGCATCCTGCGCGTCCTGCGGCTGGTCAGCGCCTTCCCCCGCCTGCGCCGCGTGGTCGAGGGGTTCTTCTCCGCGCTGCCCGGCATGGCGAGTGTGTTCCTCCTGATGGCGCTGATCTTCTACATGGCCTCCGTCATGGCGACGAAGTTCTTCGCCGCCACCCACCCCGAGTGGTTCGGCGACATCGGCCGCTCGGCCTACTCGCTGTTCCAGATCATGACGCTGGAATCGTGGTCGATGGGGATCGTGCGCCCGATCATGGAGATCCACCCGTGGGCGTGGGCCTTCTTCGTGCCCTTCATCCTCGCCACCACCTTCGCGGTGGTGAACCTGCTGGTGGGCCTGATCGTGAACTCCATGCAGGACGCCCACGGCGCGGAGGAGGCCGAGGCGACCGACGCCTACCGCGACGAGGTGCTCGACCGCCTCAAGGCCATCGAGGCGCGGCTGGACCGGGACGGCCGCTGACCCACCTTCGGGCGATGCCGTCCCTCGCCGACACCACCGCCGAGATCCTGCTCCGCCACCCGCACGAGGCCGGGCGCCCCCTCTCCGACAGCCCGCTCGCCGCCCTGATCCGCGAGGAGTGGCGCGCCGCCGGGGCCGAGGCCGCCGCCTCCCACCACCGCGTCCGCGCCTCCGCCGGGCGGGGCCGCGCATGGGCGCAGGTGCCGTGGCTCGCGTGGTTCGACGAGCTGATCACCACCTCGGCCCAGCGCGGCTTCTACGTGGTGCTGCTGCTCTCGCCCGAACGCGCCACCGCCACCCTGTCGCTGGCCATCGGCTCCGAGGCCGTCACCCGCGCCTTCGGCGAGGCGCGCGGCCGCGCCGTCCTGCGCCGCCGCGCGGCGGACGTGCGCGACCGCCTCCCCGACCACGCGGCGCGGTTCGACGCGGGCCCCATCGACCTCGGCGGCACGTCGACGCTCCCGCGTGGCTACGAGGCGTCGCACTGCTTCGGGCGCACCTACGCGCTCCCCGACCTCTCCGACGCCGCGCTCCATGCCGACCTCCATGCCCTGCTCGCCGCCTACGCCGACCTGATCGCGCGCGGGGGCCTCCTGCCGCCCGAACTCGTGGCCGACCCCCGCGCCGCCTTGGCCGAGCGGGTCGAGTCCGCCCCCCACGTCCGCCGCATGGCCTTCACGGCGCACGGCCACGCCTGCGCCGCCTGCGGCCTCGACGGGCGGCTGGCCTACGCCGGAACGGCGGACCCGGTCACGGAGGTCCACCTCCTGACCCCCACCGCGCGGCCCGGGACCGAGGACGTCGCCATCCTCTGCCCCACCTGCCATGCCGCGATCCACGCGCAGGACGACCCGGCGGACATGGCCGCGCTCCGGCGGCGGCTGCGATTCGTGGTCGGGACGCCCGGCTAGCCCGCCGGAGCGCATCGCAGGGCCGTGGCGCGGCGACCCGACCCCACAGCGCCGCGGTTTATCCCTCACCCCCGCACGACGCCCCCACGTCTCGCCCACGACAGACCGATCGCCGGGCCGGGGGGCGGCCCGGCGATGCGCGGACCGCTGCGCGGTCGTATCGCGCAGGCGCTCCGCCCTACGGCTTCTCCCGCAGCAGCCGCATCACCCGCAGCTCCGGTCGCAGCCACGCCGCCACCTCCGGCGCCGTCCAGCGCAGCAGGTCCATCGCCCGCCCGTAGTCCCGCGACAGGTCGCGCCGGACCAGCGGCTCGTGATGCGACACCCGGTTCCGCAGCGCCCGCACGTCCTGCGCCGCCGCATCCAGCCCCGCCCGTCCGACCCCGTCCGGCAGCCCCGGAAAGCTCGCACGGGGATCGGACCACAGGCCGTCGTACTTCTCCGCCAGCATGGTCGCCCAGAACCCGAAGGACAGGTCCGCGACCAGCCGCCCCCGTGCCACCGCCCCGTCCGTCCGCACCCGCCGCACGGCCCGTCGCAACGTCCCGGCCCCCGGCGCCCCGAGCAGGTCGAGGAACGGCTCCGCCTCCCACCAGTCCGCGCCGAACGCCCCCGCCAGCCGCCGCTCCACCGCGTTGCGCAGCGCCACCTCCGCCGCGCCGAGCAGCGGCAGGAAGGCGGCCCCCATCTCCGCGTTCCACAGGTAGAGCCGCAGCGCGCGCGCCTCGTCCCACCCCGCCGCGCGGCGATAGGTCGACAGCCGCTCCTCGGAGAGGGCGGTTCGGAGGGGCGGCGGAATCGGCATAATGTTCTGTTTTTGTTCTTATGACGTCGGGCCAAGGGGTCAAGGTCCGCCTTGACGCACGCCCCGCCGGGCCGCATCTCTCGCCCGTCGGGCGCGCGATCCGCGCCCATCACGTCAGAGCCCCGCGACAGCCTCACGGCCCTCGCGGGGTTTCGCGTCTCCGGGGCCTTCAGCCGTCCGCGAAGTAGTCCTCGTCCACGCCCTTCACCACGTGGACGCGCCGCTCCCGGACGCCGACCCCGTGCAGGATCATGAGGTCCGCCAAGCGGGCCCCGTCGATCAGGACGATCCGGTGCTGCACCCGGTCCACGTAGTCCACCGCCTCCCGCGAGAAGCCGGAGGTGGTGACGAACACGCCCTTGGACGCGCCCTCGCCGGTCAGCGAGCCGACGAAGGCCTGCAGGGCGGGGCGTCCGACCTTGTTCTCCGGCGCGTAGCGCTTGGCCTGCACGTAGACCGCGTCGAGGCCCAGCGGGTCCTCGTTGACCACGCCGTCGATGCCGCCGTCGCCCGAGCGGCCCAGACGCTCCCCCATCCGCGGGTCGCCCCCGCCGTAGCCCATCGCCAAGAGCAGATCGACGATCAGCCCCTCGAACCGCAGCGGCGTGAGCGACAGGACCGCCGCCGCGACCTCCTCGCGCAGCACCGCGCGCAGCGATCGCATCGCGTCCTCCATCACCTCCTCGGGCGGGGCGTCCTCGACCGGGTCCGGGGACCGTCCCGCGTCGGGCGCGGAGGCAGGCGTGGCGGAGCGGGCGCGGCTCTCGGAGAGCCACGCCTCGAACTCCTCGAACCGTCTCAGAGCGGTGAGGTCGATCCGTTCGCCCAAGGCCAGCATCTCGCGCCCGCGCGCGGTGATGTGGTGGACGCCGCGTCTCGGACTTTCGAGCAGGCCAGCCTTGCCCATGTGGGTGCGTGCCCAGTGGGCACGATCATAGAGCAGGGTCTTCCGTCCGCTCGGAACGGTCTCGGCCATGTCAGCTTCGGACAGGCCGAGCGTCCGCGCCACGGCAGGCAGCGCCTCCGGCACGGAGGTCGCTCCGTCCGCGAAGGCCTGCAGGACGGGGCGCATCATCGTCTGATAGTCGGGAACCGGCATGATCCGATGGGGCCACGCGCGGGGCGCCGCCGCAACCCCGTGGGATGGGGTTTCACCCCATCACCCTCACGCCTCCCGCCGCGCCTCCAGCACCTCGACGCCCAGCACCTCCAGCGCCAGCCGCTCGATGTCCGCCGCCTGAAGCCCCGCCGCCTCGTACATCTCGACGGGCGCGCCTTGGTCGATGAACCAGTCGGGCAGCACCATCGAGCGGAACTTCAGCCCGTCGTCGAACACGCCCTCGGTGGCCAAGAGCTGCGCCACGTGGCTGCCGAAGCCGCCCACGGCGCCCTCCTCCACGGTGATCAGCGCCTCGTGCTCCGCCGCCAGCCGCAGGATCAGGTCGCGGTCCAAGGGCTTGGCGAAGCGCGCGTCCGCCACCGTGGGCGACACGCCCCGCGCCATCAGCGCCTCGCGCGCGCGCTCCACCTCGGCCAGCCGGGCCCCGAAGGACAGGATCGCCACGCGCTCCCCCTCGTGGACCATCCGGCCGCGCCCGATCTCCAGCGGCACCCCGCGCTCGGGCATCTCGACGCCCACGCCCGCGCCGCGCGGGTAGCGGAACGCCGTCGGCCCGTCGTCGCGCGCCACCGCCGTGGCGACCATGTGGACCAGCTCCGCCTCGTCGGCGGCGGCCATCACCACGAAGTTCGGCAGGTTCGACAGGTAGGCGATGTCGTAGGAGCCCGCATGGGTCGCCCCGTCCTGCCCCACCAGCCCCGCCCGGTCGATGGCGAAGCGGACGGGCAGGTTCTGCAACGCCACGTCGTGCACGATCTGGTCGTAGCCGCGCTGCAGGAAGGTCGAGTAGATCGCCGCAAACGGCTTCATCCCGCCCGCCGCCATGCCCGCGCAGAACGTCACGCCGTGCTGCTCGGCGATGCCCACGTCGAACGTCCGGTTCGGGAACCGCGCCCCGAACAGGTCCAGCCCCGTCCCGTCCGGCATCGCCGCCGTCACCGCGACGATCCGGTCGTCGCGCTCGGCCTCGGAGATCAGCGCCTCGGCGAACACCTTGGTGTAGGACGGCGCATTCGGCTGGGCCGCCGCGTTCGGCGCCTTGACCACCGCGCCCGACACCGGGTCGAACTTGCCCCGCGCGTGGCCCCGGTCGGCGGAGCCCTCGGCGGGCCGGAAGCCCTTCCCCTTCTTGGTGATCGCGTGGATCAGGATCGGTCCGTCCGCCCGCACCTTCACCGTGCGCAGCACCGCGAGCAGCTGGTCCATGTCGTGCCCGTCGATCGGCCCCACGTAGGAGAAGCCCAGCTCCTCGAACAGCGTGCCCCCCACGGTCACGCCCTTGAGCATCTCCTTCGCCCGCTTCGCCCCCTCCTGCAGCGGCAGCGGCAGGTGCGACACCGCCTCCTTGGCGGCCGCCTTCAGGTCCTGGAACGGCGCCCCCGCATAGAGCCGCGACAGGTAGGACGACATCGCCCCCACCGGCGGCGCGATGCTCATCTCGTTGTCGTTCAGGATCACGATCAGCCGCTTCTTCAGGTGCCCCGCGTGGTTGAGCGCCTCGAACGCCATTCCCCCGGTCAGCGCGCCGTCCCCGATCACCGCGATCGCGTCGCCCGTGTCCTGCCCCAGCTCCCGCGCCATCGCGAAGCCCAGCGCCGCCGAGATCGACGTCGACGAATGCGCCGCCCCGAACGGGTCGTAGGGCGACTCCGTCCGCTTGGTGAAGCCCGACAGCCCGTCCTTCTGGCGCAGGGTCCCCATCCGGTCCCGCCGCCCCGTCAGGATCTTGTGCGGATAGCACTGGTGCGACACGTCCCAGACCAGCTTGTCGCGCGGCGTGTCGAACACCGCGTGCAGCGCGACGGTCAGCTCGACCACGCCCAGCCCCGCACCCAAGTGGCCCCCGACCTGGCTCACCGCCCAGATCGTCTCGGCGCGCAGCTCGTCCGCCACCCGGCGCAGCGCGGCCCCGTCCATCCCCTTCAGGTCGGCCGGCCCGGCCACCCGGTCCAACGTCGGCGTCTGCGGTCGCATGTCTGCCCCCTAGCGGTCCCGGTGGACGATGTAGTCCGCCATCGCCGCGAGGTTAGCCGCAGCGTCCCCGTAAGGCAAAAGCGACAACTTAGCCTGTTCCACCAAGCTGACGGCGCGCGCCCGCGCCCCCTCGGCGCCCAGCAGATCGACGAAGGTCGCCTTGCCCGCCGCGGCGTCCTTGGCCACCGCCTTGCCCACGAGGGCGGCGTCCCCCTCCACGTCCAAGAGGTCGTCCTTGATCTGGAACGCCAGACCCACGGCCTCGGCATAGGCGACCAGCGGCGCGGGGTCCGCCCCCCCGAGCAGCGCGCCCGCCCGGCACGGCCACTCCAGCAGGCGCCCGGTCTTCAGCCGCTGGATCTCCACGATCCCCGCCTCGTCGGCCAGCCCCCCGGTCTCGGCGGCGATGTCCAGCTCCTGCCCCCGCACCATGCCGCGCCCGCCCGCGTCGCGCGCCAGCCACAGGCACAGGTCGGCCCGCACCGCCCCGTCCGGATGGGTCGCCGGGTCGGCCAGCGTCTCGAAGGCCACCGTCTGCAGCGCGTCCCCGGCCAGCACGGCGGTCGCCTCGTCCCATCTCACGTGGACCGTCGGCTGCCCCCGCCGCAGATCGTCGTCGTCCATCGCGGGCAGGTCGTCATGGACCAAGGAATAGGCGTGGACGCATTCGATGGCGCAGGCCGCCCGCACCGCACGCGACCGCGGCACGCCGAACAGCGACGCCGCCTCCAGCGCGAGGAACCCTCGCACCCGCTTGCCGCCCGCCACCGCGTAGCGCATGGCGGCGGCGACCTCGCCGTCCCGCGGCCCGAGCAGGTCGTCCAACGCCGCCTGCACCTCGACCCGCGCCGCCTCCAGCGCGTCGCGCATCTACAGGTCTCCGGCGGGCTCGGAACCGGTGGCACGCCCCTTGGCGTCCCGCGTGATGACGTCCACTTGCTCTTCGGCCGCACTTAGCAGCTCGTTGCAACGGGCTCGAAGAACAGCTCCCCGCTTATACAGTTGGATGGACTCGTCCAGCGGCACCTCGCCGCCCTCCAGCCTTGCCACGACCGCCTCCAATTCCGCGATCGCGTCCTCGAAGGTCATCTCTTGGATCGCGTCGGTCATGCACCCTCCATCAGCGTGGCGACATGGGCGGCCGCCGAGGCCCCCAAGGCGTCGAGGTCATAGCCCCCTTCGAGGCACGAGACCACCCGTCCGCCCGCGCTCTCCCGCGCCAGCTTCATCAGTTCGCGGGTGATCCAGACGAAGTCCCCCTCGTCCCACTCCAGTTGGGCCAGCGGGTCGTCCGCATGGGCGTCGAACCCCGCCGAGATCAGCACCAGTTCGGGCGCGAAGTCCCGCAGCCGTGGCAGCACCCCCTCCATCGCCGCGCGCAACGCGGCACCGTCGGACCCCGGCGGCAGCACCCGGTTGACGATGGTGTCGTGCGCGCCGCGCTCCGACGACGCGCCCGTGCCGGGCCAGAGCGGCGACTGGTGCGTGCTGACGAAGAGCGCGCGCGCCTCGTCCCACAGCAGGTCCTGCGTCCCGTTCCCGTGGTGGACGTCGAAGTCGACCACCGCGACCCGCTCCAGCCCGTGATGCTCCAGCGCGTGCTTGGCGGCGATGGCCACCGTGCCGAACAGGCAGAACCCCATCGGCGTCTCCCGCTCCGCATGGTGCCCCGGCGGGCGCATGGCGACGAAGGCGTTGTCCGCCTCGCCCGCCATCACGAGGTCCACCCCCTGCACCGCGCCCCCCACCGCCAGCCGCGCCGCGCGCAGCGTCCCGGGCGACAGCCACGTGTCCGCGTCCAGCTGCGCGAAGCCGTCTTCGGGCGACGCCGCCGTCAGCCGGTCGAGGTAGCGCTGCGGATGGCAGCGCAGCAGCGCCGCGTCCCCGGCCTCCACGGCCTCCACCCGCATCAGGTCCATGCCGTCCAAGGCGCGCATCACGGCGGCGTGGCGGGCGACCTGCTCGGGGTGGCCCGGCGGCATCAGGTGGTCGGCGGCGGCGGGGTGGGAGATCAGCGCGGTGGTCATGGCCGGTGGCTAGCGCGCCCGCTCCGCCGACGCACTATCTTCCCGCGCCCCGCCGCCTCGTCTTGGCCGAGATATCTCGCGGGACCGACCGAAGGGCGGCGGGGCGCCGTTCCGCGGCGCCCCGGATGCCGAACGGCCCGCCGGTCAAGCCCCGAGACGCTCCACTGGAAAGGGTCTGCGCCGCTGACCCAATCCGAAGGACGGGACTCCGGCGGTTAACCTCTCGGAAGGCATCGCGGGCCGAATGGGTCCGATCCGTCCCCATCGTTCGCGCCGCAGTGCAGCATCCCAAGGCGCCGTCCGCGCCGGGACAGGCCGAATCTCGGCGGAGATCATCGTACGAACCGTGAAGAACGGCTCGTCCGGCACGTGAATTCCGTGAAGACCGCGCCTCAATCCGGCGCCAGCATGTAGCCCTCGCCCCGCACCGTCTGGAGGTAGCGGGGCTGCTTCGGGTCGCGCTCCAGCTTGCGCCGCAGCCGCGTGATCTGCACGTCGATCGCCCGCTCGCCCGTGTCCTCCTGCCCGCGCCCCAGCCGCTCGATCAGGTCGCCGCGGCTGACCGGCTCGTGCGGCGAGGTCGACAGCACCCGCATCAGGGCCTGTTCCGTCGCCGTCAGCCGCACCGCCTCCGACCCGGCCCACAGCTCGCCCCGCTCGAGGTCGTAGCGCAGCGGCCCCAGCTGCAGCGCGGTGGGCTGCGCCTCGGGCGAGGACGGCGCGCGCCGCAGGATCGCCTTGAGCCGCAAGAGCAGCTCCTTCGGCTCGAACGGCTTGGGCAGGTAGTCGTCCGCGCCCGCCTCCAGCCCCGCGATGCGGTCCGAGGTCTCGGACTTCGCGGTCAGCAGCAGGACGGGCACCGAGGACGTCTCGCGCAGGGTCTGGCAGAAGGTGATCCCGTCCTCGCCCGGCATCATCACGTCGAGGACGACGATGTCGAAGTCCAGCCCCGTCAGGATCTTGCGGGCGTGCGCGGCGTCCCGCGCCGCCGTCACGAGGTAGCCGTTGCGCTGCAGGAACTTCCGCAGCAGGTCGCGGATGCGCTCGTCGTCGTCGACCAGCAGCACGTGGGCTTGCATGTCGCTCATCGGGTCTCCGTCTCCTCGCCCACGCCGCGAGCGTAGAGGCGACGCATCTCCGGGTCCATCATCCGCTCCAGCACCGCGCGGAAGCCGGCCACCGCCTCCGGCCCCGCCTCGCGGAAGGCCTGCCGCATCCGCGCGCGCTGCGCGTCCGACAGCCGCCGCTCCAGCGCGGCCCCGTCCTCGGTCAGCGTCAGCAGCCGCTGCCGCCGGTCCGCCCGGCCCACCCGGCTCTCGACCAGCCCGTCCTCCTGCAGCGTCCGCAGCACCCGGTTCAGCGACTGCTTCGTCACCCCGAGGATCGCCAGCAGCGCCGCCACGTTCAGCCCCGGCTGCCGCCCGATGAAGTGCAGCGCCCGGTGATGCGCCCTGCCGTATCCCCGCTCCTCGAGGATCCGGTCCGGATCGGCGGTGAACCCCCGGTAGGCGAAGAACATCGCCTCGATCCCCCGCCTGAGCTGCACATCCGTCAGGAACAGCAGATCCGCCCCGCGCCCGTCATCCATCGTGGAATCCCCCTCCGGTCGGGGATACGTCAGCATTGTTGACATACCAACACCGAATAGGTAGCGACGGCCGATTTCTACGCAACATCGTGTCCGAACCGGACCGATCCACGCAACGAACGGAGGTGGGCATGGCCGGGAACTACGCCGAGATGGATGGCAAGATCTGGATGGACGGCAAGTTGGTCGAATGGTCCGAGGCCAACGTCCACTTGCTTACGCACGCCATGCACTACGCCTCCGCCGTGTTCGAGGGCGAGCGGGCCTACGGGGGCACCATCTTCGAGAGCCGCAGGCATTCGGAGCGGCTCCACTTCTCGGCCCGCGAGCTGGACTTCGAGATCCCGTGGACCGTCGACGAGATCGAGGCCGCCAAGTACGAGACGATGAAGGCCAACGGCCTGTCGGACGCCTACGTGCGGGCGCTGGCCTTCCGCGGCGCGGGCGAGGACATGGGCGTCTCGAGCGCGCGCAACCCCGTCCGGCTGGCCATCGCGACGTGGGCATGGGGCGACTACTACGGCGACGCCAAGATGCGCGGCGCCAAGCTCGACATCGCGAAGTGGAAGCGCCCCTCGCCCGAGACCGCGCCGTCCCACGCCAAGGCGGCGGGCCTCTACATGATCTGCACGATGTCCAAGCATGCCGCCGAGGCGAAGGGCTGCTCGGACGCGCTGATGTTCGACTATCGCGGCTACGTGGCCGAGGCGACGGGCGCCAACGTGTTCTTCGTCAAGGACGGCGAGGTGCACACGCCCACGCCCGACTGCTTCCTCAACGGCATCACGCGGCAGACCGTGATCGGGATGCTGGAGGACCGCCAGATCAAGGTCCACGAGCGCCACATCATGCCCGAGGAGCTGGAGGGCTTCGAGCAGTGCTGGCTGACCGGCACGGCAGCGGAGGTGACGCCGGTCGGGAAGATCGGCGACTACAGCTTCGAGGTCGGCGCGCTGGCGAAGGACATGAGCCAGTCCTACGAGAAGCTGGTCCGCGCCTGACGCGGGGGTGGCGGATGCCCTGACCGAGGCGATCGCCGCCGCCGGCCTCCGCTCCGGGGGCACGCTCTCGCTCCACCACCACTGGCGCGACGGGGACCGCGCCATGACGCAAGCGCTCGACGCCTGCGCCGCGCTCGGGCTCGCGGGGCTGCACCTCGCGGCCTCGTCGCTCTTCCCCTGCCACGCCGCCCTGATCCCCCGCCTGCGGGACGGGACGGTCGGGCGGATCACCACGTCCTACATGCGCGGCCCGCTGGCCGACCTCGTGGCGTCGGGCGGGTTCGACGGGCCGGTAACCCTCCAGACCCATGGCGGGCGGGCGCGGGCGATCGGGGCCGGCGACCTCCGCATCGACCTCGCGCTGGTGGGCGTGCCCCGCGCCGGACCGGACGGGGCCTTGGGCGGGGCGGACGGGCCGTGGGCTTGCGGCCCGCTGGGCTACGCGATGACCGAGGCGGCCCATGCCCGGCACGTCGTCGCCCTCGCGGCGGAGCGCGGCCCCCTCACGCGGACCTGCATCCCGGCGGCGCATGTCGACGCGGTGATCGACGGCACCCCCGGAGACCCCCGCGGCATCGCGTCCGGCACCACCGCCGCGCGACCCTCGCCCGAGGGCGCGCGCGTCGCGGCGCTGGTGGTCGAGATGCTCGCGGCGGGCGGGTTCGTCCGCGACGGGATGCGGGTGCAGTCGGGCGCCGGCGCCGTGGCGCTGGCTGTGACGGCGGGGCTGGGCCGGGCGATGGCGGCGCGCGGGGTCCGCGGCGCGTGGGCCAGCGGGGGCATCACCGCGGCGGCGGTCGGCCTGCACCGCGAGGGGCTGTTGGCCCGCCTCCGCGACGTGCAGGCGTTCGACGCGGCGGCGGTCGCCTCCTACCGCGACGATCCCGCCCACGAGGCGCTCTCGGCGGCGGCCTACGCCGATCCGACGCGGGCCTGCGCGGCGCACGACCTGGACGTGGCGATCCTCGGGGCGGCGGAGGTGGACGCCGACTTCGACGTCAACGTCACCACCACGGCGGACGGGCGGATCATCGGCGGGTCGGGCGGGCATGCCGACGTGGCCGAGGGGGCCGCCTTCACGGTGGTCGCGACGGCGCTCCGCGCGGGCGGCGCGCCCAAGCTGGTCGAGCGGGTCGCCCACCGCACGACGGCGGGCGCGCATGTCGACGCGGTCGTGACGGAGGGCGGCATCGCGCTGCCCCCGCGCCATGCGGCGCTCGCCGCGCGGCTGCGGCGCGCGGGCCTGCCGGTGCGCGACATCCGCGACCTCGTGGCCGCCGCCGGTCCGGCCCCGGCCCCTCCTCCGGCGGAGGGGCGGATCGTGGCGCGGTCCGAGGACCGGCACGGGCGCGCGGGCGACGCGATCCGCGCGAGGAGCGGCCCCTGAACGCGAAGACCCCCCGCCCGGTATGCTCCGGGTCGGGGGGTCGCTCGTTCCTGACCTCTGACGGGTCGGTGTTCGTTCCGGTGTCGAGAGGGTCCCGGCGGCGGCGATGTGGGGGCAATCTGTGCCGCCGCCGGTCCCTTTCGATGGGGAAAGGTGTGCCCCCCGCCCGTGGCGCGGTTCGGGAGCGCGTCGGGTCGGCGCGGGGTGCTTTCGGGGCACGATCTGGGCACGCCGCGCGGCTTCGCCCCATCCCCGCCGCTTGATCCAAGGCGAAGGCCACGCAAATGTGGAGGCATGAACGCCCCCCTGCGCCCCGAGCCCGTCCATTTCCACCGCACCGAACTCGCGCCGATCCTCGGCCTCTACGGGCGCATGGTCGCCGCGGGCGAATGGCGCGACTACGGGATCAGCGCGCTGAAGGACGTGGCGGTGTTCTCGGTGTTCCGCCGCACCGCCGAGCAGCCGCTCTACCGGATCGAGAAGCGCCCCCGCCTGCGCGACAAGCAGGGGCAATACGCGGTGATCGGCATGGACGGGCGCATCCTCAAGCGGGGCCACGACCTGCGGTCCGTCCTGCGGGTGCTGGAGCGCAAGCTGATCCGCGCGGTGACCTGACCGGCGTTGAGCCGGGGCGCCTCTTCGGGTAGGGCGACCTTGGCCGACGGCCGTGGTGACGCACGGAACGGCATCCGACATCGACAGACCGAAGGGGGCGTTCCGCGATGACCTCGTCGTGGCACATGGGCGCGCTGGAGCGATGGCTCCGGCTCCACGAGCACAGGCTCAAGACGCTGGCGCTGTGGCTGGGCATCGCCAGCACGGTGGCCATCGTGCAGGACTGGCACCCGTGGCCGATGGTGCTCGGCCTGCCGTTCTGCGTGATCTGGATGCTCTGCGGCTGGCTGCACGGCGAGCGGCAGCTCAAGTGGATCAACGTCGTGTTCGCCGCGCTCTACGTCTACGGCCTCGCCCGCTGGGCGTGGATCGCCTAGGCCGGGCGCCTGAGCGCGACCACCTCGCCCGAGCCCTGCCCCGCGCCGCCCCCGTTCGATCCGGCGGCCATGATGCGGGTGACCGCCTCCTCCAGCGGCTCGTAGGCCACGGCCATGTGGTGCGCGTTGGCATGCAGCACCTGCCCGTCGCCCGCGATCATCCCGACATGGCCCCGCCAGAAGATCAGGTCGCCCCGGCGCGGCTCGTCCTCCACCGCCGTCCCGACCGCCTGCTGCTGGTCGCTGTCGCGCGGGCAGCGGATGCCGCAGGCCATCAGCGCGGCCTGCACCAGCCCCGAGCAGTCGATCCCCCAGCGCGACGACCCGCCCCAGAGGTAGGGCGTGCCGAGGAACATGTCCGCGACGCCCACGGGGTCGCCGAACCGCGCGCGGGCGGGCTGCAGGTGCGCGTGCGGGACGTAGTGGCCGGTCGCCACGCGCAGGAAGGCCCCCGCCTCGCCCACGACGCGCACGCGGCTGCCGAAGTAGAGGGCGACCTCCGGCGGGGCCTTCACCTCCGGCTTGGGGTAGAGATGGGTGGCGGGGGCGGCGACCCAGTGCGTCGAGACCTCGTCGCGGCCCAAGGCCCCGGACAGGATCCAGCCGCAGTAGCCGTCCCGCTCGGCCTGCGCGAAGGCGTAGCCGTCGCGCTCGTCGATCACGCGCACCCGCTCGCCGTAGAGCAGCTGCGACGCCCGCGGCCCGCGCGGCGCGTCGCAGAGGTTGACCAGCGGCTGCTGCACGGCGCGCCACGTGCCGCGCACGTAGCGCGCGGCCTCGACGAGGCCCTCCAGCTCGATCGCCGCCGCGCGCGGGGTGGCGGGGGTCAGGCGGGGATCCAGCGCGGTCATCCGGCGATCCCCGGTAGCGCGTCGAACACGGCGCGCGCGCCCATGCCGACGCCGCCCTTGGGCCGGGCCGGGGCGGCGGCGGGGTTCCAGCCGTAGATGTCGAAGTGGACGAAGGCGCCCGCCGCGCGGTCGGCGGCGAAGCGGTCGAGGAAGAGCGCGGCCGTCACCGACCCCGCCATGCCGCCCGAGGGCGCGTTGTCGAGATCGGCGATGGCAGGCTCGATCATGCGGTCGTAGGGGCGGTGCAGCGGCATCCGCCAGACCGGATCGCGCACCTTCGCGGCCGAGGCGGCCAGCGCGGCGGCCAGCGCGTCGTCGTCGGTGTAGAACGGGGCGAGGTCAGGCCCGACGGCCACGCGGGCGGCCCCCGTCAGCGTGGCCATGCAGACGATCAGGTCCGTCTCCTCCTCGCCCGCCACGGTCAGCGCGTCGGCGAGGACGAGGCGCCCCTCGGCATCGGTGTTGTTGATCTCGACCGTCTTGCCGGCGCGGGAGGTCAGCACGTCGCCGGGGCGGAAGGCGTTGCCCGCGACCGCGTTCTCCACCGCCGGGATCAGGACGCGCAGCCGGACGTCCATGCCCGTGGCGAGGATCATGTGCGCCAGCCCCAGCACGGTCGCGGCCCCGCCCATGTCCTTCTTCATCAGGCCCATCGACCCGCCGGGCTTGAGGTTCAGGCCCCCGGTGTCGAACACCACCCCCTTGCCCACCAGCGTCACGCGCGGCCCGCCGTCGCCCCAGCGCGCGTCGAGGAGGCGCGGCGCGCGGGCCGACGCGCGGCCGACCGCGTGGATCATGGGAAGGTTCGCGTCGAGCAGCGCGTCGCCGGTGACCGCCTCCATCGTGCCGCCGAACGCCTCGGCGAGGTCGCGCATCGCGCACTCCAGCTCCTCCGGACCCATGTCGGCGGCGGGGGTGTTCACGAGGTCGCGCGTCAGGGTCTCGCCCGCCGCCACGGCCTCCAGTCGCGGTGCGTCGACCCCTTCGGGGGCCACCAGCCAGGCCTGCGTCGCCGAGCCGTCCTTGTAGCGCCCGAACCGGTAGCCCGCGAGGAGCCACGCCAGCGCCGCCTCGTCCGCCGCCGCGCCGTCGAGCGGGGTATCGAGGCGGTAGGTCCCCTCGCCCAGGGCGGTCGCGGCCCGCGCGAGAAGGAACCGCTCGCGCGCGTGGTCCCGCTCCGTCCCCCACCCCACGAGGACGCGCCCGACTCCGCCACCGTCGCCGGGCAGCCGCAAGACCTCGCCCGCGCGGCCCTTGAAGCGGCTCGCCCGCGCCCATGCGGCCGCCTCGGGCGCGAGCGCGTCCAGCGCGGCGTCCACGCCGTCGGACGGCACCAAGGTCAGCGGGATGGCGGAGGCGTCGGAGGGGGCGAAGCGCATGGCGGGTCCGGGACGGGGGATCGGCGGGGCAGGATAGTCCCCGCCGCGCCGCCCGCAACCCGCCGTCTAGGCCGGCGCGGGGCGATCCACGGCGTGCCATCCCCGCCCCGCGCGCACGTCCGCGTGGCGCAGGAGCCGCGCCCGGCAGGCGGCGCGCGCGACGCGATCGCCCCTCCCCTCGCAGGAGGCGACGGCCCCGCAGGCGGCGTGGAGGTCCACGAGGCCGAGCGTCCGCGCCGCGAGCCGGAGGTCGGCCACCGCGGTCCCTGCGGCGGGGCGGGGCGCGCGGCGGTCCGGACCTTCCGCCTCCCACGCCGCGCGGAGCAGCTCCGCCCGGTCGGCCACCAGCGACAGCATGTCCCCGAGCAGCGAGGCGGCGCCCCGGCCGGCGTCGTCGCAGATCGCCGTCACCGCCGCGCGGTCGAAGCGGAGCGGCGGGGCGGGTCGATGGGCGTCGAGGGCGATCACCTCGCAGCGGGGTCGCGTGGTCGGGGCGCGTCGTGCGGCGGTCGTCATGGTCGGATCTCGTGTCGCGCCCCCACGACGGGGCCGTGATGGCACGGCGACGCCCTCCGCGCCAAACGGCATCCCCCGCGCTTTCGTCTCGAATTGTCGCCGGCTGCCCGTTATCCGGGGCCGGAGACGACCGGAGACCCCCGATGACCGAGCAGACGAAGCTCGCCGCCCGCCCGCTGCCGCAGACCCTCGTGCAGCGCCACCACGGCTGGCGCGCCACGACGTGGGAGGAGAACGCGGGCTGGTATCGCCGCCTCGCCGACGAGGGGCAGCGCCCGCGCGCGATGATCATCTCGTGCTGCGACAGCCGGGTGAACGTGACCTCGATCTTCGGCGCCGAGCAGGGCGAGTTCTTCGTGCACCGCAACGTCGCAAACCTCGTCCCGCCCTACGAGCCCGACGGCGGCGTCCACGGCACGTCGGCGGCGGTGGAGTACGCGGTGACCGCGCTGCACGTGCCGCAGATCGTCGTGATCGGCCACTCGCGCTGCGGCGGGGTGAGGGGGTGCCACGACATGTGCGCGGGCACCGCGCCCGACCTTGACCAGGACACCTCCTTCGTGGGCCGGTGGATGGACATGCTCCGCCCCGGCTACGAGGAGGTGCGCGACATCGCCGACGAGGAGGAGCGCCTCGCCGCGATGGAGCGGCGGAGCGTCGTGATCTCGCTGCACAACCTCGCCACCTTCCCCTTCGTGGCCGCCGCGGTGGAGGCGGGGGACCTGTCGCTGCACGGGGCATGGACGGACATCTCGTCGGGCGCGCTCGAGAGCTACGACCCGGAGACGGACCGCTTCGTGCCCGTCTAGGTTGACGACGGCGCACCGGAGGGGGAGGGGAACCCATGGGACTGCTCGACCTCGCGCTCGCCAACCTCCTCTCGCCCGTGATCCTGTCCTTCGCCTTGGGCGTGGCGGCGGCGCTGGCCCGCTCGGACCTTTCGATCCCCGAGGCCGTGGCCAAGGGCCTGTCGATCTACCTGCTCTTCGCCATCGGCTTCAAAGGGGGCGCGGCGGTCGCCGCCTCGGGCCTCGACGGGCGGCTGGTGGCGACCCTCCTGGTGGGCGTGGTCCTGTCGGCGGTGCTGCCGCTGATTGCCTTCGCCCTGCTGCGGGTGGTCTCGTCGCTCGACCGGATCGACGCGGCGGCGGTGGCCGCCCATTACGGCTCGATCTCCATCGTGACCTTCGTCGCCGCGACCTCCGTGGCGCAGTCCGCCGGGCTGTCGCCGGAGGGCTGGATGGTCGCGGTCGCCGCCGCGATGGAGGCGCCCGCGATCCTGTCGGCGCTCTGGCTCGTCTCGCGCGGGGCGTCGGGGTCCGGGAAGATGGATGCCGACCTCTGGCGCGAGGTGGTGCTCAACGGCTCGATCGTGCTGCTGGTGGGCAGCTTCCTCATCGGCTGGGCCACGGGGGCGGAGGGGCTGGCCAAGATCGACGGCTTCATCACCGTGCCGTTCCAAGGCGTCCTCTGCCTGTTCCTGCTGGACATGGGGCTCGTGGCCGGCCGGGGCCTGCGCGAGGCGCGTGCGGTGCTCAGGCCGGGCCTGCTCGGCTTCGGCCTCGGGATGCCGCTGATCGGCGGCGCCGCGGGCTGGGCCTGCGGGCAGGTGCTCGGGCTGTCGCCCGGCGGCGTGATGCTGCTGATGACGCTGTCGGCCTCGGCCTCCTACATCGCGGTGCCCGCCGCCATGCGCGTGGCGCTGCCGCAGGCGAACCCGTCGATCTACCTCACCCTCTCGCTGGGCGTGACCTTCCCGTTCAACCTGACCCTCGGCATCCCGCTCTACCTCGCGGCGGCGCAACTCGGAGCCTGATCCCATGGAGACCCACCCCGCTAAGCGCGTCGAGATCATCATCGAGGCCATCATGGAGCGCCGCCTGCGCGGCGCGCTGGAGGAGGCGGGGGTGACCGGCTACACCGTGCTGCCCGTCCTCGGCGGCTCGGGCCGCACCGGCGTCTGGTCGCGCGAGGGGCAGATCGGGCGCGGGTCGGGCATGGTCGCCGTGGTCTGCATCGTCCGGCCCGAGCGGGTGGACGAGCTGCTGGACGCGGCCTTCGCGGTGGTCGAGCCGCAGATCGGCGTGGTCTGCGTGACCGACGCGCAGGTGCTGCGGGCGGAGCGGTTCTAGGGCGCGTCCGGCGGGGAGAGCTTGCCCGCCGCACGCGACGTCCGCCGCGGATGCAGGGGCGCTCGCCCGCCCTACGGCCGCCAGACCAGCCGCTCGCCCTCGGGCCAGTCCATCTCGATCTCCAGCCGGATCGTCCGCGCCGCGCCCGGCGCGACCTCCATGTCCCATGCCGCGACCCCGCGCCGCCCGTCCCAGTCGGTGACGTCCGGGGCGGGCGTGGCCGCGACCTCGACCTCGAGGTCGTCCTGCTCGGACACCGGCAGGGCGTGCAGCACCGTGACCGCCTCCGCCGCGCCGGACAGGTTCTCGACCGAGAGCTCCAATACCTCGCGCAGGGTATCGGAGCGGACGAACACGCCTGCGTCCCCCTCCCCCCGCGTGACCCGGCGCCACTCCAGCACGAGGTGGTCGAGGGGCCCGAACCCGATCTCCGCGGTGGCGCCGGGCGCCCACGCGGCGAGGCGCGTCTCGCCGAGGTAGCTGCCGTCGCGGAACAGGAGCGCGGGGCCGGGGAGCACCGGCTCGGGCGACGCGTTCACCGCATCGGCCATCAGGAAGGCGGTCGCGTCCCGGCGCGGGACGGCGCGGTTCGAGAGCGTCACCTCGGGGGCGAGGGGCGCGAGGGCGACCGACGCCTCGACCCCCGGCGCCACGGTGACGGGCGCGGGCGCGGCATAGGTGACGGACAGGCCGTCGAACACCGGCGCGGCGACGGGGGCGGCCGCGACCCGGACCCGCGCGTTCGCCCGCGGGGCCGCCAGCGCGTCGGCGGCGAAGGATTCCTCCACCACCAGCTCCGGCGCCCCGATCCGCACGACGTCCGTGCCCGGCGTGGCGGGCGTGGTGCCCGCCGCGACACGTGTGGTGGCGAAGCGCATCCCGACCCCGCGCCACGTCTCCGGCCCGGACTGGCGCACCGTCACCCGGCGGTCGAGCGTCAGCGCACCCGTCCCCGTGTCCAGCCGCAGGTCGTAGGCGGGGGACCACGAGGCGCCGTATCCGAGGTCGGTCAGCCGCACCTCGCCCGCGACGGGCGACGCGACCTGGACCGGGATGGTCAGGGTGGCCGCGTTCCCCCACGCGTCGGGCGGGGCCAAGCGGGCGAGCGCGGCGCGGGCCTCCTCCAGCGCCTCGACCGCCGCCCCGCGCTCCTCCTGCAGTGCCTCGATCCGCGCCTCGGCCGCCCGGCGCGCCTCGGCGGCGGCCTGCGCCTGCGTGCCCAGCAGGTCGAGCGTCTCGGACAGGGCGGCGGGATCGGCGGGCGCGGCCAGCCCGCCCTCGCCCCCGCCGGTCAGCGTGGCGAGCCAGTCGAGCCGGGTCCGCGCCGCCATCACGGCGGCGCGGGCGTCGGCGATCCGGGCCTCGATGGCCTCGACCCCGGCCTCGGCCGCCTCCACGGCGGCACGGGCCTCCGCCTCCTCGGGCGTGTCGAGCGCCTTGAGGTCGAGCGCCTCCGCCGGACCGACCGAGGGCGCCCCCGCCGTCATGCCCTCGGGCAGCGTCACGTCGTGGGGCCGCGCGAAGGCCGGCGCCACGAGGATCAGGCGGTGGTCGCCGGGGGGCAGGTCCACCTCCGCCGCGCGGGTCAGCAGCGCCGCGTCGGCGTGGAGCGTGGCCGCCACGACGGGCGCGCGCAGGACGAAGTCCTCGGCGGTCGCGGGGGTGGCGAGGAGGGCGAGGGGAAGGAGGATGCGCATGGCCCCACGTGAACCGGGGGCCATGCGTCATGCAATACCGTCAGCGCTTGGAGAGCACCCGCTCGGCCAGCGTCTCGGCGATCTGCACGGCGTTGAGCGCCGCGCCCTTGCGCAGGTTGTCGGACACGCACCACAGGTTCAGCCCGTTCTCGATCGTCGGGTCCTGGCGCACGCGGGAGACGAAGGTGGCGAAGTCGCCCACGCATTCGACCGGCGTGACGTAGCCGCCGTCCTCGCGCTTGTCGACGACCATGATCCCCGGCGCCTCGCGCAGGATGTCGCGGGCCTCGTCCTCGTCGAGGAAGTCCTCGAACTCGATGTTGATCGCCTCGGAGTGGCCGACGAAGACTGGGACGCGGACGCAGGTGGCCGTAACCTTGATCGCGGGGTCCACGATCTTCTTGGTCTCGGCGACCATCTTCCACTCCTCCTTGGTCTCGCCGCTGTCGAGGAACACGTCGATATGCGGGATGACGTTGAAGGCGATCTGCTTGGTGTAGACGTCGGGCTCGACCGACGACGTCGGGTTGTAGACGGCCTTGGTCTGGTCCCACAGCTCGTCCATGCCGCCCTTCCCCGAGCCGGAGACCGACTGGTAGGTCGAGACGACGACGCGCTTGATCCGCGCGCGGTCGTGCAGCGGCTTGAGCGCCACGACCATCTGCGCGGTCGAGCAGTTGGGGTTCGCGATGATGTTGCGCTTGGCGTAGCCGTCGACGGCCTCGGGATTCACCTCGGGCACGACGAGGGGCACGTCCCGGTCGTAGCGGTAGAGCGACGAGTTATCGATGACGACGCAGCCGGCCTTGGCGGCCTTGGGCGCATACTCCTTCGACCCGTCCGAGCCGATGGCGAAGAAGGCGATGTCCCAGCCCGCGAAGTCGAACTGCGCGAGGTCTTTGCACTTCAGCGTCCGGTCCCCGAAGCTGACCTCCGTGCCGAGCGAGCGGCGCGAGGCCAGCACCGCGATCTCGTCGACGGGGAAATCCCGTTCGGCGAGGATGTTCAGCATCTCGCGGCCCACGTTGCCCGTGGCGCCGCACACGACGACCTTGTAGCCCATGATGGTGTCCTCTGGGGTGGAGCGGGGGCGCCCCTAGCCCCTGTGTTGCGCCGCGTCCAGCGACGTCCCGCGATGTGGCCATCACGACTGGAACTGCGCCGGGGCGCGTGACATCCCCGGACCGAAGGGAACGGGAGGTACGGATGGACGTGGACGGGCTGCTGGGCGGGGATGTCCTCGGGGCGAACGCGCTGCCGCTGGCGGTGGCGCTGGCCGTGATCGTCGGGCTGTTCATGGCGGTCCGGATCGTGCCGCAGTCCGAGAAGTTCGTCGTCGAGCGGTTCGGTCGCCTGCGCGGGGTCCTCGGGCCGGGCATCAACCTGATCGTGCCGTTCCTCGACCGCGTCGCGCACCGGGTCAGCATCCTCGAGCGGCAGTTGCCCAACGCCGCGCAGGACGCGATCACCGCCGACAACGTGCTGGTGCAGGTCGAGACCAGCGTGTTCTACCGCGTCACCGAGCCCGAGAAGACCGTCTATCGCATCCGCGACGTGGACGCGGCGATCGCCACCACGGTGGCGGGGATCGTGCGGTCGGAGATCGGCAAGCTGGAACTCGACGAGGTGCAGTCGAACCGCGCCCAGTTGATCCTGCAGGTGCGCGAGCAGGTCTCGCGCATGGTCGACGACTGGGGCGTGGACGTGACCCGCGCCGAGATCCTCGACGTCAACCTCGACGAGGCGACCCGCGCCGCGATGCTGCAGCAACTGAACGCCGAGCGCGCCCGCCGCGCCGCCGTGACCGAGGCGGAGGGCCGCAAGCGCGCGGTCGAACTGGAGGCGGACGGCGCGCTCTACGCCGCCAAGCAGGAGGCGGAGGCCAAGCGTGTGCTGGCCGAGGCGGACGCCTTCTCGACCCGCGCGATCGCGGAGGCCATCGCCGAGGACGGGCTGGAGGCGGCGCGCTTCCAAGTCGCGCTGCGGCAGGTCGAGGCGCTGGAGGGGATGGGCCAAGGCGCGGGCGACCGGACGCTCCTCGTGCCGGCGGCGGCGCTCGACGCCTTCGCCACCGCGATGGGCAAGCTGGGCGGCGGGCGATGATCCTGCTGTGGGAACTCTGGTGGGCGTGGGGGGTGCTGGCCGCCCTCCTCGCGCTGCTGGAGCTGGTCCTGCCGGGCAAGATCCTGCTGGGCTTCTCGCTCGGGGCGGCGGCGGTGGCGGCCGTGCTGTGGCTGGACGGCGGGCTGGCCGCGCGGCTGACGGCGCAGCCGGCCTTCACGGTTCTGGCATGGGCGGGGCTTTCGGTGGTCGCGTGGCTGCTGGTGAAGTGGCTCGTGCCGGGCGGTGCCGGGTCGGTTAGGCGCTGGGACCGGGACATCAACGACCTCGACGACGACCGCCGCGCTTGACGCGCACGTCGCGCTCGCCCACATGTCCCCCACCGACGCCGCGCCGCCGCGTGAGCGATGGGCGGGCCGATCCCGCCGCCGTCGTCGGACAGATCCGGATCACCTCACGCAGGGTTCGACGGCAGGACGCGCGATGGTCGCGCCTCCGCCTCCCCTCACGCGCCCGCGGGCGCCGGGCGTCCCGCGGGGGCGCCGAAAGGACCACATGACTGATTTCTCGACCCTCGGCCTCGACGGGCGCCTCGTCGACGCCGTGAAGGCCGCGGGCTACACCAAGCCCACCCCCATCCAGACCCAAGCCATCCCGCTGGCGACCCAAGGCCGCGACGTGCTGGGCCTCGCCCAGACGGGCACCGGCAAGACCGCCGCCTTCGGCCTGCCGCTGGTGCAGGCGCTCTTGGAGGCGAACAAGCGGCCGCAGCCCAAGTCGGTGCGCGCCCTCGTGCTGGCGCCCACGCGGGAGCTGGCCAACCAGATCGCCGACACGATGAAGCCCTACGTGGCGGGCACCCCGATCCGCGTGGGCGTCGTCGTGGGCGGCCAGTCGCTCAACCGGCAGGCCAACATGTTGAGCCGCGGCCTCGACCTGCTGGTGGCCACGCCGGGCCGCTTGATCGACCTGATGGACCGGGGCGCGGTGGACCTCGGCCAGACGCGGTTCCTCGTCCTCGACGAGGCGGACCAGATGCTCGACATGGGGTTCATCCACGCCCTGCGCCGCATCGCGCCCAAGCTGGGCACCCCGCGCCAGACGATGCTGTTCTCGGCCACCATGCCCAAGGAGATGGAGTCGCTCGCCGCGACCTACCTCACGAACCCGGCGCGGGTGCAGGTGAACCCG
Source organism: Jannaschia sp. Os4 (assembly GCF_016820245.1). Taxonomy (GTDB): domain Bacteria; phylum Pseudomonadota; class Alphaproteobacteria; order Rhodobacterales; family Rhodobacteraceae; genus Jannaschia. Next base: position 742,342 of record NZ_JAFCAR010000001.1, read on the forward strand.
CCGGGAATCGCCGCCGACAAGGTCGAGCAGGAGATGTGGTGGGTGCCGCAGGCCGACAAGGCCGACCGCCTGAAGGAGCTCTTGGCCGAGAACCTCGGCGCCCGCTCGCTGGTCTTCGCGCGCACCAAGCACGGGGCCGAGCGGCTGATGAAGGGGCTGGTCAAGGCCGGGTTCGACGCGGCCTCCATCCACGGCAACAAGAGCCAAGGGCAGCGCGACCGCGCGCTCAAGGGCTTCCGCGAGGGGACCGTCACGGTGCTGGTCGCCACGGACGTGGCGGCGCGTGGGATCGACGTGCCGGAGGTGGCCTTCGTCTACAACTTCGACCTGCCCAACGTGCCGGAGAACTACGTCCACCGCATCGGGCGCACGGCGCGCGCCGGGCGCGACGGGCGGGCGATCTCGCTCGTGGCGCACGAGGAGGCGGGGTTGCTCCGCGACATCCAGAAGGTGATGGGCACGCAGGTGCCGGTCATGGGTGGCGAGGCGCCGCGCGGGCCGATCCCCAAGACCACGCCCAACGGGCGGGCCGGCTCGAAGCAGGGCAAGCCCGGCGGGCGGTCGCGCGGGCCGCAGAAGGGCGGCGCGCCGAAGGGGGCGAAGCCCAAGGCCGACGCGCCCAAGGGGCAGCCGCCGAAGAAGCCCAGCCGCGCCAAGCGGCCGCGGGTGCGGCAGAAGGCGGCGTGATCCGGTAGGGCGCCGCGCGACGGGAGAGGATCGCCGTGCCGGACGTGGCCCGGCGATCCGAGGCCCCACCGCGCCCGGCGTCCCGCGCGGGCGCGCCCATCAGTCGGTCCGGTCCGGCGCGAAGGCGTAGACCATCACGCCCGCCGCCAATGCGACCGCGAAGGCGCCGAACAGCGCGCGGTAGCCGTCGACCCCGCCGCCCGCCGCGTCGAAGAGCGGGCCGGTGGCGAACTGCATCAGGCCGACGCCGCCGATCCCGAACAGGTTCATCAGCGTGACCCCCCGTCCCACGAGGTGCGGCGGGAAGAAGGCCCGCCCGTGCGCGACCATCACCGGGAAGGACGCGCCCAGCGCCCCCACCGCGCAGAGCAGCGCCACCCCCGTCCACGCCCCCGGCGCGGGCATCCACCACAGCGTCGCGCAGGCGACCGCCCCCAGCGCGTTGCCGCCCCAGACCACCCACTTCCGGGTGCCGAGCAGCCGGTCCAGCGGCCCGTAGCCGAAGTTGCCCGCGATCATCGCCAGCCCCATGGCCAGCGTCGCGGTCCCCGCCGCGATGCCGAGGATGTCGATCGCATAGGGCCCCGCCCACAGGCCCCGCAGCCCCGCCGAGGGCGCGTAGTTGACCAGCATCATCGGCAGGATGGCCCACATCGCGGGGATCCGCAGCAGGTCCAGCACCGAGCCGGTCGCCCCGCCCTCGACCGGAGGGGGGTCGCGCACGAGCAGGCAGGCCGCCGCCACCGCCAGCGTCACGCCCGCGAGGGCCCACATCGTGCCGCGCCAGCCGAAGGCGCCCACGGCGGCCTCGAGCGGGACCGAGGCCCCAAGGTTGCCGAGGCTTCCCACCCCGATCAGCGCGCCGGCCAGCGTGGCGAACACGGCGGGCGGGTAGGTCCGCGCGAAGATGTAGTAGCTCGCCATCAGCACCGGCGCGCAGCCCGCGCCGATCAGCCCCATGGCGAGGTCGATCTGCCAGCGCGCGTCCGCCACCGCGAAGAGCGCCGCGCCCCCCGCGCCGCCGAGGGCGAGCAGCACGGCGGAGGTGCGCTTCGGCCCGATCCGGTCGAGCGCCGCGCCGACCGGCACCTGCATGGCGGCGAAGACGAGGAACCAGATGCCCGACGCCCGCGACAGTTCCGCCGCCGTCACGCCGAGGTCGGCTTCAAGGTCGGGAGCGAGCACCGCGAGGAAGGCCCGGAAGAACTGGCTGAGGACGTAGGCGAGGACGAGGGCGGCGAGACCGGGCATGGCCGCGCCCGTGTCACGCCCGCAGGCCCCCCGCAAGCCGGGTGGACGCCGTGCGCGGGCCACGCCTAGTGTCCGGGATGCGTGACACTCCGGATCTCTCGGGCGGCCTCCAGACCCCGTCGCTCCCCGACGCGGCGCCGCGCGGCGCGATGTGCACCGATTGTGGGCTGAGCCGGATGGCGATCGCGCCGCGCTGCGGCACGGCCTGCCAGTTCACGGTGCCGGACTTCGAGAGGCGGCAGGCGGCGGTCCACGGCGACGCGCCCGAGGACGACCCGTGGTTCGGCCCGCGCCTGTCGATGCACCGGGCGCGGATGCGGGCGCCGAAGCCGGGCGCGCAATGGACGGGCATCACCACGTCGCTGGCCGCGCGGATGCTCGAGACGGGCGAGGTCACGGCGGTGCTCACCCTCGCGCCCCATCCCGACGATCCGTTCCGCCCCGTGCCCGCCATCGTCACCGATCCGGCGGAGATGGCGCAGGTGCGCGGGATGCGGATGGGCTACGCGCCGCTGCTGGCCCTGCTCGAACCCGCCGTGGCCCAAGGCCACCGCCGCATCGCGGTCATCGGCATCCCCTGCCAGGTCCACGCGCTGCGCGCGATCGAGGCGGAGCTCGGCCTCGACCGCCTGCTGGTGATCGGCACGCCCTGCTCGGACAACACCACGACCGAGAACTTCCACGCCTTCCTCGCGCGGCTGACGGACCGCCCGGACGACGTCACCTATCTCGAGTTCCGCGCCGACTACCGCGTCGAGATGCGGTTCCGCGACGGGGCGCGCCGCCTCATCCCCTTCCTCAAGCTGCCGCTCTCGGACCTGCCCGACGACTTCTGGCCGCTGACCTGCCGGACGTGCACGGACTATTCCAACCGCCTCGCGGACGTGACCGTGGGCTACATGGCGGGCGACGGGGACCAGTGGGTGATCGCGCGCAACGCGGACGGGGCCGCGATGCTGAGGGCGCTGGGCGACGAGATCGTGCTGGAGCCGCCCGCGTCCAAGGGCGACCGGACCCGCGCGGTGCAGGGCTTCGTCGAGAACACCCGGCGCGCCGCCGGGGGTCTGCCCCTGCGGCGGATGCCGGGATGGCTGCGCCCGATCGTGGCGTGGCTGCAGCCCAAGGTCGGGCCGAAGGGCGTCGAGTTCGCGCGCGCCCGGCTGGAGATGAAGGCGGCGGAGGCGGTGCTGCACCTGCGGCGCGCGGCGCCCCACCGGATGCGCCACATGATCCCCGACCACGTCTGGCGGCTGGCCGCGCCCTACGGGATCACCGCCGCCCCCGGAGAGCGAGGGCCAGCAGCGCCCAGCCCAGAAGGCCCTGCGCCAGACGCGACAGCGACGCCTCCTCGGTGAAGGTCAGCGCGCGGACGAGGCGCAGCGGGCCGGGCGGCGGCCCGGCGACCCATTGCGCGGGCAGCCCGTCGAAGATCGCGCGGTAGTATGCGTAGAACCCCTGCGGCGAGAGCCATAGGTAGAGCCACGTCACCGCCAGCGCCGCCGCGACCCGCAGCGGCCACGGACGCCGCAGGACGGGCCACAGGAGGCCCGCCGCCACCGCCGCCGTCAGCAGCGCGACGGCGACGAGGCCCGCGCGCTCGGGCCCGCCGAGCGTCCAGAAGCTGTCCTGCGCCCACATCGGCCCGCCCTCCCGCGTCGCGCCGCAGCCTACACCGCGCGCGCGGCGGCGACAGGACCGTGCTCCGCGGGCCGCAACCCCTTGACGTCGGGCTACCTTTGCCACCCTCCGCTTGTCCGGCCCTCGACCGCCCGGCATAGCGGGACGGCATGACAGAGCTCGTCGTCACAAACCTCGACCGCCGCTACACCGGCGTGTCCGCGACGAGCGCCGCCGTCGTGCGCCTGCAGGCCGCGCGGCACGCCATGGTCCTCGCCGGGCACCCGCTCCCGGGCTGCCCCGATCCCGTGACGCTGACCGAGGCGCGGACCCTGACCCGCTCGCCGCCGGAGGGGCGCCGGGCCGCGATCTGGCACACCCGCCGCGCGGCGGAGATGCGCGCGGGGCTCGTCGCCCGCGACCTGCTCGGCCTGCCGATCCGGCTGGTCCACACCGTCGCCGCGCCGCGGCCCGGCTCGCCGCTGGACCGCTGGATGCTGCGCCGGATGGACGCGCTGATCGCCACCACGCCCGAGGCCGCCGACCTTCTGCCCCGGCCCGCCACCGTCGTCCCGCACGGCATCGACACGGAGCGCTGGCGCCCGGCCGCCGATCGCGCCGCGGCATGGGGGCAGACGGGGCACGGCGGGGCGCGGGGGATCGCCTGCGTCGGCGGCATCCGCGGCCAGAAGGGGACGGACCGCTTCGTGGAGGCCTGCGTCGAGGTGCTGCCCCGCCACCCGGACGTCACCGCGCTCGTGATCGGAGGGGTCGCCCCCGGCGACGCCGCCTTCGCCGAGAAGCTGCGGGAGACGGTGCGCGCGGCGGGCCTCGGAGGGCGCATCCTGTTCCTCGGCGAGGTGCCGTCCGAGCGGATGCCCGACCTCGTCCGCGGGCTGGACCTGCTCGTCGCGCTGCCGCGCTACGAGGGGTTCGGCGTGGCCCCCTTGGAGGCGATGGCCTCCGGCGTGCCGTTCCTCGCCACGGCGGCGGGGCATTACCGCGAGATCGCCCATGACGGGACGGCGGGGCGCATCGTGGCGCGCGACGCGGCCGCCGGTGCGCTCGACGCGATGCTGTCGGACCCCGCGGCCTTGGCCGCGATGGGCGCGACGGCGCGGGCGCGGGCGGTGGCGGACCACGGGGTCGCCGCCGAGGTCGCGGGGATCGAGCGGGTCTACGAGGCCGTGTGGGCCGGCCGGAGCGCCCGCGCCCGCAGCGCCTCGTAGGCGGGGAGCGCGGCGCGGAGCAGGTCGTCGCGCGCGACGCCGGGCAGCGGCCCCTCGGGCCCCGCGAACCCGGTCGAGCGATGGACGGAGGCGTACCAGTGCGGCGCCCACGCCCCGTCGAAGGGCTTCGGCCCCGGCGCCCACGCGAGCATCGACGGATCCCACGGGAGGCCGATCTCGGCGCACAGGGCCCGCAGCATCCCCTCCGGGCCGTCGCGCAGCGCGGAGGTGTCCACCACGATCCCCCCGAGCCGGTCGTAGAGCGCCGCCTGCGCCCCGAAGCCGATCGCCGCCTCGTCCAGCTCGTCGTGGCGGTCGGCGTAGGAGGCGATCACCCGCGCCGGATGCCGGATCAGGTGGACGTGGACGCAGCCCTCCGCCCAGCCCAGCGGCATCCCCTCCATGTGGTGGGCCATGTGCTTCTGGTAGACGTGGCGCGGCCCCTCCGCCGCGAGGCCCCGTGCGACCTCCGCCGGGTCGGTCGGCTGCGACGCCAGCACCGCCTCCCGCATCGGATGGGCGAGCCCGGAGCGGGACAGGAAGGCGGCGTAGAACGGCTCGTCGAGCACGGCGCAGTCGGCCCGCGCCGCGAAGCTGTACATCATCGCGGTCGACAGGTTGCGCGGGCCGGACCACGCGGCGATCCTCATCCCTCGGCGACCCTCGCCCTGTAGAGCGCGCGCAGCCGCTCGGTCATGGGCCCCGGCGCATGGGGCAGGGCGCGCCCGTCGATGGACCCCACCGGCGTCTGGGCGCCGAAGGTGCCGGTCAGGAACGCCTCGTCGGCCGAGTAGCAGTCCACGAGGCTGAAGTTGCGCTCGCGCACCACGATCCCGTCGCCACGCGCCACGTCGATCACCGCCTGCCGCGTGATGCCGTTGAAGCAGTAGTCGCCCGTCGAGGTCCAAAGCTCGCCGCGCTTCACCACGAAGAAGTTGCAGGCGTTGGTGGTCGAGACGAACCCGTGCACGTCCAGCATCAGCGCCTCGTCCGCGCCTGCCTTCTCGGCGGCGATGCACGCGAGGACGCAGTTCATCTTGGAATGGGTGTTCAGCTTGGGATCCTGCGTCATCGGCAGGCCGCGCAGGTGCGGCACCGTGGCCAGCCGCACGGGGCGCGGGGCCGCAGGCACCGAATGCTCCATGATGATCACGAGGTTGGGCGCCGTCTCGGTCAGGCCGGGATGCTGGAACGGCAGGCGCTTGCGTCCGCGCGTGACCATCAGGCGGGCATGGGCGTCGGTCTCCATCCCGTTGGCGGCGCGCGTGGCCTCCAGCGCGGCGACGATCTCGGCGCGGGGCGCGAGCGCGATGTCCACGGCACGGGCCGCCTCCTCCAGCCGCGCCATGTGGGCGTCGAGGAAGGCCCACCTGCCGTCGTAGAGGCGCAGCCCCTCCCAGATGCCGTCGCCGAGGAGGAAGCCGCTGTCGTAGACGGAGACCTTGGCCTCCGCCCGGGGCACGAGCGCGCCGTCCACCCAGATCAGGATGTCGGCGTTGCGCGGGTCGGGCAGGGCCTCGTGGGTGGAGAGCGCGTCGGTCATGGCGCGAGGGGTGGGCCGCACGGACGGGGTTGTCCAGAGCTCCAAAGCGCTCTATTCCACGATTCTAGTTATTTAGAAGGATGGTATCATGACCGCGCCGCTCGATCCCGCCGACCCGCGCCTCGATCCCGCCCTCGCGGCCCAAGCCTTCGCCGCGATGGGATCCGAGGCGCGGCTGGAGGTGCTCCGGATCCTCGTCCGCGCGGGGGAGCCGGGCCTCGCCGTCTCCGCCATCGGCGCGGCGACGGGCATCGCGCCGTCGACCCTCTCCCATCATCTCAAGTTCCTCGACGCCGCCGGGCTGATCCGGCGGGTGCGGGACGGGCGGGTCGTCCATGTCAGCGCGCATCTCGACCGGCTGGAGGCGCTGGCCGGGTTCATCACGCGCGAATGCTGCGCCGACGTCGGAGGACGCGACCATGGCTGACCTCACGCAATCCCTTCCCGCCCTGCCGCGCCTGCGCACCGCGTGGACCCTGTCCGCCGCCGTGGTGGCGCTCGTGGTCGCCTTGGACCCGGCCGCCACGGGCGAGGTGATCCGCTTCGCCGCCGCCGCGCTCGCGGGGACGGTCCCCTTCATCGTCTTCGCCGTCCTGCTGATCGCCGCGATGCGTGCCGCCGGCGCCGAGGCGACCATCGCCCGCGCCTTCGAGGGCAACGAGGCCCGCATGATCGTCGCCGCGGCGCTGATCGGCGGCCTCGCGCCCTTCTGCTCCTGCGAGGTGATCCCCTTCGTCGCGGGGCTCCTCGCCGCCGGGGCGCCCGTCTCGGCGATCATGGCGTTCTGGCTCGCCTCGCCGCTGATGGACCCGCCGACCCTGATGATCACGGCGGGCGCGCTCGGCTGGCCCATGGCCTTGGCCAAGGCGGCGGGGGCGATCGGGATCGGCATCGCGGGCGGCACGGTCACGGCGCTGGCGATGCGGGCCGGCGCGCTGGGCGCGGTGCTGCGCCCGACCGCCCCCGGGGCGCGCTGCGGGTGCGGGCCGTCGCCGCTCTCGGGCCGGCCCGTGTGGCGGTTCTGGACCGAGGCCGACCGGCGCGCGACCTTCGGCGCGCAGGCGGCGGAGAGCGCGCTCTTCCTGCTCAAGTGGATGACGCTGGCCTACCTCCTGGAGGCGGTCCTCGTCCGCTACGTCCCCGCCGAGGCGGTGGGCGCCGTGGTGGGCGGCGCGGGCGTGCTGCCCGTCGTGACCGCCGCGCTGGTCGGGATGCCCGCCTACCTCAACGGCTACGCGGCGCCCGCGCTGGTCGCGGGGCTGATGGAGCAGGGGATGACGGCCGGCGCGGCCTTGGCCTTCCTGACCGCGGGCGCCGTGTCCTCCATCCCCGCCATGGCGGCGGTCTGGAGCCTCGTGCGCCCGCGGGTCTTCGCGCTCTACGTCGGGCTCGGCCTCGGCGGCGCGATGGTCGCGGGCCTGATCTGGAACGCCGTCGCGTGACGGCTCAGTAGAAGGCCGGCGCGTTGTTCCGCAGGACGGTCTCGACCACGAAGATGCCGAGGATGACGATCAGCGGCGCGAGGTCGAGGCCGCCCGTCTGCGGCAGGGCGCGGCGGATCGGGCCGTAGATCGGCTCGAGCAGGCGGTTCAGCCCGTCCCAGAGCTGCGCGACCAAGGGCTGGCCCGTGTTGAGCACCCCGAAGGAGATCAGCCACGACATGATGATGTGCGCGATGATGATGAACTTTGCCACGCCGAGCAGCATCATCAGGATTTCGAACAGCGACGTCATGGCATCCCTTCCTTGGTCGCGCCCGATCTAGGAACTGCGGATCGAGGTCGCAACGGCACCATCGACCTTCGCTGCGCTGCAGCATAGGGCGGGGCCATGTACCCCTTCCTCCGACTCGCCGCCGTGATGGCCCGCGCCCGCCGGGCCCCGCCGATGGGCCTGACCGACGCCGCGACGATCCGGCTGCGCTGCTGGCCGTGGGACTGCGACATGTTCGGCGAGATGAACAACGGGCGCATCCTGACGCTGTTCGACCTCGGGCGCTTCGACGCGGGCGAGCGGTTCGGCCTGTCCGCGATGCTCAAGCGGGAGGGCTGGGGGCTGGCCGTGGCGGGCTCGTCCACGCGATACCGCAAGCGCATCCTGCCGATGGCGCGCATCGAGATGCGGACGCGGCTGGTCGGCTGGGACGAGCCGGGACGGTTCTTCTACCTCGTGCAGGAGATGTGGGTCGGCGACGCCTGCCACGCGCAGGCGCTGCTGCGCACGGCCGTCACCGCCAAGGGCCGCGGCGCGGTGCCCACGGCGGAGGTGATGGCCGCGCTGGGGCGGGACGAACCGTCGCCCGCCTTGCCCAAATGGGTCGCGGCGTGGGTCGAGGCCGAATCCACGCGACCGTGGCCGCCGGTTCACGCGGCGGACCCGCGACCGGGCCAATCCGGGGCCTGAGCCGGATCGGGCGTTGAACCGCCCCCCGCTCGGGGTCATCGTCGCGGGCGAGGGGGACGACTCATGGCCGTGACGACCGACGCCGTTGCCGACGGCGGGACGCTCCGCCGCCGCGTGCGCGGCTGGATGATGTTCGACTGGGCCTCGCAGCCCTTCTACACCCTGCTGCTGACCTTCATCTTCGGCCCCTACTTCGCCGCCGTGGTCGCCGACTCGCTGATCGCCGACGGCTTGGACCCCGGCTCGGCCAAGGCGGGGGCGCAGCGGCTGTGGTCCGGGGCGCAGACGGTGATCGGCGTGGCCATCGCGATCTCGGCCCCGGTGATGGGCGCGCTGGCCGACCGCGCTGCGAGCAAGATGACGTGGATCGTGGGCTTCTCGGTCGCCTACGTGGTGGGCACGGCGGGCATCTGGCTGATGGTGCCCGACGCCTCGCAGACGATGCTGGCGCTCGGCGCCTTCGCGCTCGCCATGATCGGGGCGGAGATGACCACGCTCTTCACCAACGCCATGCTGCCGGGCCTCGCGCCGCGCGACAAGATCGGGCGCATCTCGGGGACGGGCTACGCGATGGGCTACGCGGGCGGGGTGCTCAGCCTCGCGGTCATGCTGGCGCTCTTCGCGGACAACGCCGACGGGCGCACCTTCCTCGGCGGCAGCCCCGCGCTCGGCCTCGACGGGGCGGAGCGGGAGGGGACGCGCGCGGTCGGGCCGTTCTCGGCGCTGTGGTACGTGGTCTTCATGGTGCCGTTCTTCGCGTGGGTCCGCGAGCCGCGGGTCGCGGCCAAGCCGATGTCGCTGCGCGGCGCGGTGGGCGACGTGATGGACCTGCTGCGCCAGCTGCCGGGGCGCCCGTCGCTGACGGCCTTCCTCGCGGGCTCGATGCTCTACCGCGACGCGCTGGTCGCGCTCTACTCGTTCGGGGGCGTCTACGCGACGCTCGTGCTGGGCTGGGAGACGACGCAGATCGGCGTGTTCGGGATCGTCGGCGCGGTCACGGCGGCGATCGCGTCCTATGTCGGCGGGCGGCTGGACGGGCGGTTCGGGCCCAAGCCCGTCATCGTCGGCGCGGTCTGCATCCTGACGGCGGTGCTCTTGGTGATCTGCTTCACCTCCCGCGAGATGGTCGTGGGCATCCCCATCCCGGAGGGGTCCAGCCTGCCCGACGTCACGCTCTACGTGATGGGCGCGCTGATCGGCGGGGCGGGCGGCGTCGTGCAGGCCGCGAGCCGCACGATGATGGTGCGCCACGCCGACCCGGACGGCGGCGGCGAGGCGTTCGGCCTCTATGCGCTGGCGGGCAAGGCGACCGCCTTCCTCGCGCCCGCCCTGATCTACGTGGGCACCACGGTCACGGATTCGGCGAGATTGGGCTACCTGCCCGTGGCCCTCCTGTTCGTCGCGGGGCTGGTGCTGCTACGCTGGGTGGACCCCGAGGGAGACCGCCGATGATCCGCCCGCTGATCCTGTGCGCCGCGCTGGCCCTTTCGGCCTGCAACGGCGCGTCCACGGCGGTGTCCACCGCCGTCTCGACCCGCGACGCGATCCCCGCCGACCTCGCGGGCAAGATCGCCAAGCGCCTGTTCGGCGCGGCCCGGCGCCCTTCGGCCGCCCCGGCCGAGCCGTTCGGATCCTACGCCAAGGGCTGCGCCCACGGCCTCGAGGCGCTGCCCGAGACGGGCGAGGCGTGGCAGGCGATGCGCCTGTCGCGCAACCGCAACTGGGGCCACCCGCAGATGATCGACCTCGTCGAGGATCTGGGCCGCCACATGCGCGGGCGCGGCTGGGCGGGCATCTACGTGGGCGACATCAGCCAGCCGCGCGGCGGGCCGATGCTGACCGGCCACCGCAGCCACCAGATGGGCCTCGACGCGGACATCTGGCTCTATCCGTCGGACCGCATCGACCTGTCCCGGCGCGCGCGCGAGGACCTCTCCGCCATCTCCATGCGCCGCTCCGAGGGGGCCTACGTCAACGACCGCTGGACGGCGGACCAGATGGAGCTGGTGCGCCGGGCCGCGTCCGACCGGCGCACGGCGCGCATCTTCATCTTCCCCGGCGCCAAGGTCTGGATGTGCGAGAACGCCACCGGCAACCGCGACTGGCTGCGCAAGGTGCGCCCGTGGTGGGGGCACCACTACCACATGCACGTCCGCATCGCTTGCCCGCGCGGGGCCGCGCATTGCGAGAACCAGTCCCCCATCCCGCCCGGCGACGGCTGCGCCGAGGCGCGGCAGTGGCAGCGCAACATCCTCAACCCGCCGCCGCCCGACCCGGACGCGCCCGCCCCCGCGCCGCGCCGCGACCTGACGATGGCCGACCTGCCCCACCAGTGCGCCGACGTGCTCTCCGCGCCCTCGCGCTGAGCCTGCTGCCCCTCGCGGCCTCGGCCGGCCCGACCGTCCTGCCCTTCGTCCCGTGGGAGGGGGCGGGCGGCTGGTCGGCGCTGTGGGTCGCCGAGGACGGCGGCGCGTTCGCCGTGGTCTCCGACCGGGGGGCGTGGGCCGAGGGGCGGCTCCTGCGCGACGCGGCGGGCGACCTCGCCGGCGCGCCCGTCGACCGTCGCGGGACGCTCGAGCCGGGCGGCGATTCGGAGGCGCTCGACCGCTTCGGGGGCGGCTGGGCCATCGGGTTCGAGGGGAACCACAGGGTCGAGTGGCGCGAGGCGCTGGACGGCGGCGTGGCTGCGGATCTCGGGCCGCCGCCGGACCTGTCGGCCTCCGTCAACGCGGGCATCGAGGCGCTCGCCGTCGATCCGCTGGGGCGCATCCACGTGGTGTCGGAGTCGCCCGCCGCGGGACGCTTCGACGTCCACCGGTGGGAGCGCGGGGCGTGGGAGGTCGCCTTCGCCGTCCCCGCCGACGGGCGCTACCGCGTCACGGGGGCGGATTTCGGGCCCGACGGGCGGCTCTGGCTGCTGGAGCGGGACTTCCTGCTGCTCGGGTTCCGCACCCGCCTCCGCTCGGTCCGGCCGGACGGGACGGACCTCCGGACCGACCTCGAGACGGCCTTGGCCCGGCACGACAACCTCGAAGGGCTGGCGGTCTGGCGCGGGGGGCACGGGCTGCGGGCGACGATGGTGTCGGACGACAACCTGCGGTCCATCCAGCGCAGCGAGATCGTGGAGTACCGGCTGGGGGACTAGGCCTCCACCCGGCCCGGGATGTGCGCGCGCCGGGTGCGCGGCAGGGGCCAGTCGTCCATGAAGCCGAGCGCCTCGTCCGCCGTGTCCACGAAGCGGAACAGCTCGAGGTCGTCCTCCCCGATGGTCCCCGCCTCGCGCAGCGCGTCCCAGTTCACGATCCGGTGCCAGAACTCGGTGCCGAACAGCAGGAACGGCACCCGCTCCATCCGCCCCGTCTGGATCAGGGTCAGCGCCTCGAACAGCTCGTCCAAGGTGCCGAACCCGCCGGGGAAGACGCAGACGGCGGAGGCCCGCATCAGGAAGTGCATCTTGCGGATCGCGAAGTAGTGGAAGTTGAACGACAGGTCCGGCGTGACGAACTCGTTGGGCGCCTGCTCGTGCGGCAGCACGATGTTCAGGCCGATGGAGCGCCCGCCCGCGTCCGCCGCGCCGCGGTTGCCCGCCTCCATGATGCCGGGGCCGCCGCCGGTGACGATCACGTCCTCGCGCCCCTCCGAGCGCGCCATCGACCGCTCGGTCACCACGCGGGCGAAGCGGCGCGCCTCCTCGTACTGGTCGGCGAGCGCGCGCAGCGTCTCGGTCCGGGCCTCGTCGCGGTCGGCGGGGCGCGGGATGCGCGCGCCGCCGAACATCACCACCGTCGATTCGACCGCCGCCTCGTCCATCAGCAGCGTGGGCTTCAGCAACTCCAGTTGCAGCCGCACGGGCCGCAGCTCGTCGCGGCACAGGAAGTCGTCGTCCGCGAAGGCGAGGCGGTAGGCCGGCGAGCGGGTCTGCGGCGTGTCCGGCAACTCGTGCGCCGTCTCGATGTCCTCGCGGGCGTCGCGCATCGGGTGGTTGCGGGTCTCGCGAGAGGATGCGGACATGCGGGGCGGCTCCTTGCGTGGCGGGGGTCGGGCCGGTCTAACGGCCCCGGCACGGGAGGACCACATGGGCTGGACGCAGGAGATCGCCACCGCGCGGACGCGGATCGCCGGGCACGCGCGGGTCACGCCCGTCTGCGACCTGACGCTCGGCGGGTTCGCGGTGGCCGCCAAGCTGGAGCACCTCCAGCACACCGGCTCCTTCAAGGCGCGCGGCGCGTTCAACACGCTGCTGTCGGCGGAGGTGCCCGAGGGTGGGGTCGTCGCCGCCTCGGGCGGCAACCACGGCGCGGCGGTGGCGTTCGCTGCTGCCACGCTGGGCCACCCCGCCCACATCTTCGTGCCGGAGGTCGCGGGGCCGGCCAAGATCGCGTTGATCGAGCGGACGGGCGCCACCTGCCACGTGGTGCCCGGCCTCTATCAGGACGCGCTTGAGGCGGCGCAGGCGCATGAGGCCGAGACGGGCGCGATGCAGGTCCACGCCTACGACGCCGCCCCCACCATCGCCGGGCAGGGGACGTGCTTCGCCGAATGGGAGGCGCAGGGGCTGGAGGCGGACACGGTGCTCGTCGCGGTGGGCGGCGGCGGCCTGATCGCGGGCGCGCTGGCATGGCTGGGCGACCGCCGCCGCGTCGTCGCGGTCGAGCCGGAGCGGTCGCGCTGCCTCCACGCCGCGCTGGAGGCGGGCGCGCCCGTCGACGTCCCCGTCTCCGGCATCGCCGCCAACGCGCTCGGGGCCAAACGGGTCGGCGGACTGGCCTTCGACCTCGCCCGCGACCGCCTCGCCGCGTCCGTCACCGTCCCCGACGCCGCCATCGCCCACGCCCGCGACCTGCTCTGGCGCGAGGCGCGCCAACTGGTCGAGCCGTCGGGCGCCGCCGCCCTCGCCGCGCTCACCTCCGGGGCCTACGTTCCCGACGAGGGGGAGCGCGTGGCCGTGCTCGTCTGCGGGGCCAACCCCGCCCCCGACCCGCTGGAGCACCAGCCGCAGGAGTGACGCGCATGGCCCTCGTCGAGACCCCCACCGAGACGATGAGCGCCCCCTGCCCCGACTTCGCCCTGCCCGACCCCGGCGGCACCGTGCACACCCGTGACGGTCTGCGCGGGCCGAACGGCCTCGTGGTGGCCTTCATCTGCAACCACTGCCCCTACGTGATCGCGGTGATCGACCGGCTGGCCGCCGACCTCGTCGCGCTGAAGGACGAGGGCGTCGGCGGCGCGCTGATCATGCCGAACGACTGGACCGCCTACCCCGACGACGCCCCCGACCGCATGGCCGCCTTCGCCGAGGCCCACGCCCTGCCCGTCCCCTATCTCGTGGATGAGCGGCAGGAGGCAGCGCGCGCCTTCGGGGCGGTCTGCACGCCCGACCTCTTCGGCTACGGGCCGGGGCTGACGCTTCAGTATCGCGGGCGGGTGGACGACGTGGGGATGCGCGGGGATGCGTCCGCGCGGCGGGCGGAACTGGTCGAGGGGATGCGGACCATCGCGGGCGGCGGGACGGTGCCGCACCAGACGCCGTCGATGGGCTGCTCGATCAAGTGGCGGTAGGGTCCGCCGAAAGCGCATCGCAGGGCCGTGGCGCGGCGATGCGACCTGTCCGCGACGCGGTCTATCCCTCGCCCCCGCACGACCCCCGACCGTCTCGGATGCGGCGAAGGATCGCCGGGCCGGGGGACGGCCCGGCGATGCCCGGGCCGCTTCGCGGCTGTTAACCGCGCGGGCGATCAGTTCGCAGGATGCAGCTCCGCCCCGTCAATCGGACCCCCACCCGCCCCCGTCCCGGATCGCCGTCGAGGACGACGGGTCCAGCGGCACGTTCGCGAAGGCCCATGCGGGCGCCTCGGCCCGGCCCAGCCGCCGCACCGCCGGGCCGCGCAGCCGGAACCGCGCGTAGGTCCGCGCCGCCACCGACAGCCGCGCCGCGATCCGCGTCCCCGGGCGCGCCAGCACCCCCACGGGCACCCGCGCCATGATGTCGTGCCAGTCCTCCCAGCGGTGCAGCTGCACGAGGTTGTCCGCCCCCATCAGCCACACGAACAGGACGCGCGGATAGAGCGCCTGCAGGGCGGCCAAGGTCTCCGCCGTGAACCGCGTCCCCAGCCGCGCCTCAATGCCCGTCACCTCGACGCGCGGATGCGCCATCAGCGCCCGCGCCCGTTCCAGCCGCTGCTCCATCGGCGCGGGGCCGCGCGCCTTGAGCGGGTTGCCGGGCGAGACCAGCCACCACACCCGGTCCAGCCCGAACCGGCGCAGCGCCTCGCGGGTGATGTGGACGTGGCCGCCATGGGCCGGGTCGAACGACCCGCCGAGCAGGCCCACCACCTGTCCCGGCGCCGCGTGGGGAAGCCCGTGGCGCATGGCGCGCAGGTTTGGCCGCCCGAGGGTCGACGCGCAAGGCGCCACCGGCTAGGCGAACGGCGTTCATCGGAGGATCCCATGGCGAAGGCGACCGAGGCCCGGCGCGAGGCGCTGCGCGGACGGCTGATCGAGGCGGCGACCGCCACGATCCGCGCCGAGGGCGCCGCGGCGTTGCGCGCGCGCGCCTTGGCCGAGGACGCGGGCTGCTCGGTCGGCGCGATCTACACGGTGTTCGGGGACCTCCCCCAACTGGTGCTGGCCGTGAACGGCGAGACGTTCCGCCGCCTCGGCGCCCATGTCGTCGCGGGCACCGCCGGCGACGCGCCGGTCGAGCGGCTGGTGTCGATGTCGGAGGCCTATCTCGACTTCGCCGCCTCGGAGCCACGGCTGTGGCGCGCGCTCTTCGACGTGCAGATGACCGAGAGCGCCGCCCCCGACTGGTATCTCGCGGCGCTCGACCGGGTGCTGTCGCTGATCGACGCGCCCTTGGCCGAGATCTTCCCCGGCCTCGGCCCCGAGGAGGTCCGCATCCGCACCCGCGCGCTCTTCTCCGCCGTGCACGGGATCGTCTGGCTCGGCCTCGAGTCCCGCATCAGCGCCGCGCCCCGCGCCCGGCTGCGCGAGATGATCCGCTTCGTGCTGGAGGGCGCGGCCCGCCACGACTGACGGCGCGGTCCGGCGCGCTAGGTCGTGGTCCCCGTCCCCGGAGACCCGACATGCGCGCCCTCCTCGCAGCCCTCGCCCTCACGACCGGAGCCGCCATGGCCGACGACATCGAGACCCCCGCCCACGCGGTGATCGCCGCCGCCCCGGCGCCCGGCTTCGACGGGCGGATCGAGGTCCGCCGCTACGCGCCGATGATCGTGGCCGAGGTCACGGTCGCCGCCGACAGCCGCCGCGCCGCCTCCTCCGCCGGGTTCCGCCCGCTCGCCTCCTACATCTTCGGGGCGAACGCCCCGGGGCAGAAGATCGCCATGACCGCCCCGGTGGCGGTGACGCCCGCGGACGCGGGCGGGATGGCGGGCGGCGGCGGGGCAAAGATCGCGATGACGTCCCCGGTGACCACCGCGCCCGGCGGCGACGGCGAGTGGACCGTGCGCTTCATGATGCCGTCGGAATGGACGATGGACACGCTGCCCGCCCCCGAGGATCCGCGCGTCCGCCTCGTCGAGACCGCGCCCGAGACCCGCGCCACGCTGCGCTTCGTGGGCCGGGCCACGCCCGAGCGGGTGGAGGCGGCGGTGGCGGCGCTCGATTCCTACATCGCGGGCGCGGGCCTGGCCCCCGCGGGCGACGTCACGTGGGCGGGCTACGACGGCCCCTCGGTCCCCGAGGCCGAGCGGCGGTGGGAGGTGCAGCGCCCCGTCGAGGGCTGACCTCCCGCGTCATGGCCGCGGTGCCCCGGTCCGGCGGTCAGTCCCGGCGCCGCACCATCATCTGCGTGCCGTCCATCTTCGTCTCCAGCCGGGCGATGTCGCGCACGAGGTCCGACAGCTTGCGCTTGCCGTAGGTCCGCGTGTCGAAGTCCGGCACCTCCGCCGTGATCGTGGACCCCAGCGCGCCCAGCGCGAACCAGTCGCCGTCCTGGTCCATCCGGTCCATCGCCCGCGCGATCAGCGGCATGGCGTCGATGGGCTTGGCCTTCTTGGCAGCGGGCTGACCCTTGGGCGCGGGCTCGTCGATCAGGTTCTCGATCATGATGAAGCGGTTGCAGACGTTGCGCAGCGCCTCGGGCGCCTTGCCCTCCCCGATGCCGATGACGTCCAGCCCCTCCTCGCGGATGCGGGAGGCCAGCCGGGTGAAGTCGCTGTCCGACGAAACCAGCACGAAGGCGTCGAAGCGGCCCGTGTGCAGGATGTCCATCGCGTCGATCACCAGCCCGATGTCGGAGGCGTTCTTGCCCTTGGTGTTGGCCGTCTCCTGATGCGCCACGAGGCCCAGCTGCATCACCTTGTTCGCCCACGGCTTCAGCCGGTCCGACGACCAGTCGCCGTAGACCCGCCGCAGGCCCGGCTCCCCCAGCCCCGCGATCTCGTCCATGATGGCCTCGGCGTACTTGGCCGGGATGTTGTCCGCGTCCACGAGGACGGCGAGGAGCTGGCGGGTGCGGTCTGGCATGGGTCCTCCGGGGCTGGCCCCCTCCCTACCGGCGGGGGCGGGGATCGTTCCACCCCCTAGGCGCGCATCTCGGGTCCGAAGCCCAGATCGTCCATTAGCGCGTTCCACGCCGCGTGGTCCAGCGTGCCGCCCGCCGCTTGGCGGTGCCCGTTGCCGTAATGGGCGGGATCGGCGCCCTCGGGCCGGTGCTCCGCCAGCAGCGCGACGATGTCCTTGGAGCGCGGCGCGCGGCCCGAGAACGAGACCTTGCCCGGGAGGTAGCCGAAGTTGGCGCAGAACACGATCGCCCCGCGCAGGCGCCCGACCCACGACTGCGCCGTCAGCGGATGCACCTGACAGGGGCTGTCGATCCGCACGATGGCCACGTCCGCGCCGTAGCGCGCGCCGAACCGGGGCGGGGCGCGCCGGGCCTCGGCGGTGGCGGCCTTCACCTCCTCGCGGGCCGCCTCGCAGGCCGCGAGGCCGGGCAGCGCGCCGGACAGCGCATGGGCCGGGTCGGCGGCGGCCCGCAGGAGCTCGAGGGCGGGTGCCGCGTCGCCCGCCGCCGAGCGGCGCGGGGCGTTCACCAGCGAGGTCAGCTCGCGCAGCTTGCCCGCCCCCCAGCGCTTCTTGGCCGGGGCCACCTCCAGATGGCCCGCCTTGTCGCCGTAGTCGCCGATGCAGCCCAGCGCGGCCAGCCAGCCCCGCTCCTCCGGCGCGCCCAGCGCGTACCACGCGAGCAGCGAGGTCGACGGCACGGGGTCGAGGTCGATGCCGTGGATCACCGTCGCCCCCTCGGGGGTGCCGGTGGGGACGTGGTGGTCGATCACGCAGAGCCGGTCGCCCAGCGCGCGCCCCCGCATCCCGAGATCCGCCACCACGAGGCCGCGGCCCTCCACCTCCGCCGCGACCGGATCGGTCCACGCGTTCATGCCCCGCCCCACTAGCCGGACCGGCACGTCCAGCGCCCCGGCCAGCAGCGCGGCCGAGGACAGGCCGTCGGCGTCCACGTCGGACAGGATCAGGTCGATCGCGCCCGCCTCGCGGAAGGCGGCGAAACGGGCGGCGGCCTCGGCGGCGAAGGCGGGGTGGGTGATCTCCATGCGCGGGGCCAACCGCCCCGCCGCGTCGGCGTTCCTGCGACCGCACGGCGCGGAACGCGGCGCGGCGCGGGTGGTTGGTCCGGCATGCCCCGAACCGACCCCCTCCGCCTCGGCTTCCCCGTCAAGGTCACGGCCCGCCCGGACCTCAAGAGCAACGACACCCGGCGCTGGCAGAACGACCCGCACCTATCCGTGTCGCTCGACTACATGGACGCGATCCTCGACCACTGCGCGGCGCGGGGCATCCGCATGTACCGCATGTCCTCGGACCTCGCGCCCTACGCGACCCACCCCGACATGCCGCAGTTCCACGGCATGGTGGAGCAGAGCGCGGACCGCCTCCGGGAGATCGGGGACAAGGCGGGACGGCTCGACGTGCGCCTGTCCTTCCACCCGTCGCAGTTCGTGCTGCTCAACGCGCCGGACGAGACGATCGTGGAGAAGAGCGTCAACGACCTCGCCTCCCAGGCGCGGATGCTGGACCTCATGGGACTGGGGCCGGAATCGGTGCTCGTGACCCATGTGGGCGGGGTCTACGACGACAAGCCCGCCGCCCGGGACCGCTGGTGCGCCGCCTACGAGCGGCTGCCGGAGCACGTGCGCCGACGTCTGGTGCTCGAGAACGACGACCTGCGCTTCTCGGCCACGGACACGCTGTGGATCAGCGCGCGCACCGGCGTGCCGCTGATCTTCGACCATCAGCACTGGTGGTGCCTGCACGAGCCGCAGGAGGAGCTGATCCCCACCTTCGCCGCCTGCCTCGGGACATGGGCCGAGGGGGTGCGGCCCAAGATGCACTTCTCCTCGCCCCGCACGGAGATGCGGACCATCACCCGCAAGGATCCCAAGACCGGCAAGCCGGTGGCGACGCAGGCACCGCCGATCTGGACGGGCCACGCCGACTACGTCCAGCCGTTCGAGTTCATCCGCTTCATGCGCGATGCCGCCGGGCTGGAGTTCGACGTGATGCTGGAGGCCAAGCGCAAGGACGCCGCGTTGGAGCGCCTGCGGCTGGACCTCGTCCGCTACGCGCCCGACGTGGCGGCGCGGTTCGGCATCGCGGCGGAGGCCGTCGCCGCGGAGTGATCCCCGGCGAGGCGGACCCGCCCCGTCGCGGCGCGCCGCTCCACCCACGCCCGCTCGCGCGCCCAAGGATGGCAGGCCGCGCCCTCGAACCCGAAGCCGTGCAGCGTGATCCGCGTCTCCGGCGGCAGCATCGCGTCGTAGAGGAACAGCGCGAGGAAGCCCGTCGAGGGCCAGACCGGCCCCTCGGGGGGCGGCCCCGTCCGCCGCAGCGCGCGGATCGCCCCGCGCCGCAGGCGGTCGGGAACGGTGCGCACCCGACGCCCGTCGAGGCGGCGGCGCACGTCGCGCTCGAAGTTGACGCCGTCGCGCACGTGGGGCGCCACCCGCGGCCAGCGCCACAGGCCCCATTCCGGGCGGTCCGCCGCGATGGGGAGCGTGACGCGCCGCGCGGCCAGAAGGGGGGGCGAGGTCCAGAACGCGGGGTCGAGCAGCCACTCGTGCATCTGCCCGCCGCAGTTCACGAGGAAGAGGTCGTCGAGCCGCGACCCCGCCTCGGCGCCGAATCCGCGCGCCACGTTGAAGCGGACCACCCGGCTCGCCGCGTCGATCTCCGCCGCGCCGGACGATCCCAGCGGCCCGTTCCCGACCAGCGCCACCTCGCGCATCCCCGCCTCCGTTCGCCATTCACCGTCAACGACTTAGGGCGAACCCGCGCGGGAGCGAGGCGGGAGGCTATCCCATCGGGTCGTCGGCGCAGCCGATCCCGTCGCGGATGCGCAGCGCGAGGTCCGTGGCCTCCGCGACGGTGAAGGAGCCCGTGATCTGGAGCGCGCCGCCGAGGATCGGCTCCATCACGCGCGGGGCGGTCAGCACCTCGCCGCAGAGGCGCAGTTCGATGATCTCCCGGACGTTCCGCGCGGTCATCTCGCCGAACCGCCGCACGGTCTCGTCCGACAGGACGAAGGCGACGGCGGGCTGCCCGTCGTGGTCGAACGTCGGCTGCACGGACCGCAGGTCCGATGGTCCGAACGCCAGCGGGGTCCCGTTGGTCGGAACGGCGGTCAGGACCTCCTGCGCGGCGGCCGGGGTCGCGGCGAGGAACGCGAGGAGGAGGGCCTTCAATAGACCACGACCGAGCGGATGCTCTCGCCCCGGTGCATCAGGTCGAACCCCTCGTTGATGTCGTCGAGCTTCAGGGTGTGGGTGATCATCGGGTCGATCTCGATCTTGCCGTCCATGTACCAGTCCACGATCTTCGGCACGTCCGTCCGGCCCCGCGCGCCCCCGAAGGCGGTGCCGCGCCAGACGCGGCCCGTCACGAGCTGGAAGGGCCGCGTGGCGATCTCCGCCCCCGCAGGCGCGACCCCGATGATGATCGACTCGCCCCAGCCCTTGTGCGCCGACTCCAGCGCCGCGCGCATGACGTCCACGTTGCCGGTGGCGTCGAACGTGTAGTCGCCGCCGCCCCCGGTCAGCTCCACGAGATGCGGCGCCAGCGGGCCGTCCACCGCCGAGGGGTTCACGAAGTCGGTCATGCCGAACCGCTCGGCCATGGCCTTCTTGTCGTCGTTCAGGTCGACGCCCACGATCCGGTCCGCCCCCGCCAGCCGCAGCCCTTGGATGACGTTGAGCCCGATGCCCCCCAGCCCGAACACGATGGCCGTGGACCCGATCTCGACCTTGGCGGTGTTGATGACGGCGCCGATGCCCGTCGTCACGCCGCAGCCGATGTAGCAGATCTTGTCGAACGGCGCGTCGGCGCGGACCTTGGCCAGCGCGATCTCGGGCAGGACCGTGTGGTTCGAGAAGGTCGAGCAGCCCATGTAGTGCAGGATCGGCGTCCCGTCCGTCATGCGGAACCGCGACGTGCCGTCCGGCATCACCCCCGCCCCTTGGGTGGACCTGATCTTCTGGCAGAGGTTCGTCTTGGGGTTCAGGCAGTACTCGCACTCGCGGCATTCCGGCGTGTAGAGCGGGATCACGTGGTCGCCCGGCTTCAGCGACGTGACGCCCGCGCCCACCTCCAGCACCACGCCCGCGCCCTCGTGGCCGAGGATGGCGGGGAACATCCCCTCCGGGTCCGCGCCCGACAGGGTGAACTCGTCGGTGTGGCAGATGCCCGTCGCCTTGATCTCGACCAGCACCTCGCCCGCCTTGGGGCCGTCGAGCTCGACCTCCATGACCTCCAGCGGCTTGCCCGCCTCAACAGCTACCGCGGCTCTCGTTCTCATGGCGTCCTCCCCTGCCTCGCGCGCACCGTGGAGCGGGGGCGCGCGCGATGCAATCGCGGCCGCGTCAGGCCGGGAGGGGCCCGCCCGCCGCCTTCATCTCCAGATGCAGCGCCGCGAGGTCCGCGTCGCGCCCCGCGCCGAAGGCCGCCGTCACGCGCCCGCCCTCGACGTAGCGGGCCACGAACGGCCCCGACGGGTCGCCGTCGATCCGCACCTCGTCCCAGTCCCCCGCATGGCCGACGTAGCGGTACTGCCGACCCAGCGCGGTCCAGAAGAAGGGGATGTCCACCTCCGCCTCGGCCACGCCCATCACCGCGCGGGCGAAGCGGCGCCCATGCTGGCGGGCGACGCGCCAGTGCTCGATCCGGGCTGTGCCGAAGGGGGTGGGGGCCTCGGCGCAGTCGCCGCCCACATGGACCCCGTCGCGGCCGGGCACGGACAGGTCCGGGCCGACGCGGACCCCGCCGTCGTCCTGCGCGGGCAGGCCGTCGATCCCCTTCGTGGCGGGGGTCACGCCGATGGCCACGAGGGCGATGTCGGCGGGCAGGCGGTCGCCCGCCTTCGTGACGACGGCGGCCAGCGTGTTGGAGCCCTCGAAGGACGCGGCCTCGCCGACATGGACCTCGACGCCCGCCGCCTCGATCTCGGCGAGGATGGCGCCCGCGACCTCGTCCCCGAGCAGCTTGGCGAGCGGGACCGCCTCGCGGGTGAGCAGCGTGACCGCCATCCCCCGCTTGGCGAGCGAGGCCGCCGCCTCGAGCCCGATGAAGCCGCCGCCGACGACGACCGCGCGCCCGCCCCGCCCGGCGGCCTCGGCCAAGGCCTCGGCTTGGTCGGCGTTGCGCAGCACGTGGACGCCCGCGTGGTCCTCGCCGGGCACGCCCAGCGCATTGGGGCGCCCTCCGGGCGCGAGCAGAAGGTGGTCGAAGGCGCGCCGGGTTCCGTCCTCGAGGACGACGCGGCCCGCCTCGACCGACGCGATCCGCCCGTCGATCAGGACGATGGCCTGCCGGGCGAGGGCGTCCTCGTCGGTGAGGACGAGCGCGTCCGCCGCCTTGGCCCCGGTCAGCACCGCCTTCGAGAGCATGGTCCGGTCGTAGGGCGGGCCGTCGGGGGCGACCATCTCGATCGTGCCGTCGAACCCCATCCCGCGCAGCGCGTGGACCGCCTCGTCGGCGCAGGCGCCCGCGCCGCCGATCACCACGCGGCGGGCGCCGGTGGGGGTGACGGGCCGCGGGTCCGTCTCCGGCAGCGGCGCGTCGACGATGACGCGGCCCGCGCGGATGGCGACGGGATAGGAGCGGAGGCCCCCCGTGCCCGGCGGCTGGGTCTGGGTGCCGTCGAGGCGGAAGCAGGCGTGGTGGAAGGCGCAGATCAGCGTGCCGTCGCGGACCACGCCCTTCGAGAGCGGCAGCCCGAGATGGGGGCAGGCGTGGTCGAGCGCGTGGACGGTGTCGCCCTCGCGCACGAGGACGAGGTCGGTGTCGCCCGCCTTGGCGTGGGTGGGGGTGGTCTCGGACAGGGCGGCGAGGGCGGCGACGTCGTACTCGGGCATGCAGGTCTCCCAGGGTCGGCTCGGACCCGGGGAAGGGTAGGGTTGCGGCGCGGCGGGTCGAGGCGGCAGGATGCGGGGATGCGCCTGCCGACGCCCCTCCTCCTCGCCATGCCGCTCGCCGCGGTCGCCGCCTGCGCGCCGAAGGCGGACGATCCCTGCGGGGCGGTCGCCTACGCCGGCCTGGTCGGCTCGCCCTTGGCCGCGGTCACGCTGCCCGCCGGGCTCAACGACCGCGTGGTCGGTCCGGACACGGCGGTGACCATGGACCTCGACCCCACCCGCCTGAACATCGAGGTGGACGCGTCCGGCACGATCACGGGCCTGTCCTGCGGCTGATCAGCCGTCGCGCATGAGCTTGGCCATGGCCATCGTCTCGTGCCCGATCGGCCCGGTCTCGACGCCGTAGGCGGCCTTGAGCCGGGCCGTCTCGGGCTTGTTCTGGCTCGTCTTGAAGGTCGCGTCGACGGCATCGACCTCGAGGCGGAAGGGCAGGATCTGCCGCATCATCCGCGCTAGGACGTCCGGGTCCATCTTGGCCGTGGTCCAAGGCCGCTTCGGCAGAAGGCGGACCTCGTAGGCTGCCGACTGGCGGTCCAGCATGTCGTGCATCGCGTCCTCGGGCAGCGGGCGCAGCGTGCCGCGCAGGTGGACGGCGGCGTAGTTCCATGTCGGCACCTGGTCGGGCACCTCGTACCAGTCGGGCGAGATATAGGCGTCCGGCCCCATCACCGCGACGACGGCCGCCGTCTCGCCCAGCCGCGCGATGGGGTTGGAGCGGACGAGGTGGAGGTCCGCGCTCGCCCCGTCCTCCGCCAGCAGGAGGGGCACGTGCGACAGCAGCGGCCCGCCCTCGGCGTTCACGGCGAGCGTGCCGAAGCCTCGGTCGCGGACCAGCGCGAGCGCACGGTCGCGCGTCTCGGCGCGGAAGGCGGGGTTGGGATGCATAGGCGGGTCTCCGGTCCGGAAGGGTTGTGCCGCAGCGGCGCGCGGGCGCAAGGGGACGCATGGCCACGTTGACCGCCCAGTCCGAGCGGACCCGCCCCGACCGCCTGCGCTCGGGGATCGCGCTCCGCGTGGCGGGCGCGGCGACGGCGGCGGGGATCGGCATCTGCGTGCACGGCGCCGCGCAGGCGGGGGCGACCACGGGGCAGGTCGTCGTCCTGCGCTCGGTGCTCTCGATCCCGGTGCTCCTGCTCTACGCCGCGCTGGTCGCCCCGGTGGCGGACTGGCTGCCCCGGCAGGCGTCGCGCCACCTGCTGCGGGGCGTGCTGGGCGGGACGGTGATGGTCCTGAACTTCTATGCGCTGGGGGTGCTGCCCGTGGCCCACGCGCAGGCCTTGGCCTACCTCGCGCCGGTGCTCTCGGTGCCCGTGGCGGTGGTCCTCTTGGGCGAGCGGCTGTCGCTGCGCGCGGCGCTCGCCGTGTCGGTGGGCTGCGCGGGGATGGTGGCGATGCTCTACACCTCCGTCGCGCGCGAGGGCTGGGGCTGGACCGAGGCGTCGGGCATGCTCGCGGGCATCGCGGGGGCGGCGCTGATGGCGGTCCTGCGCTCGCTCATCCGGTCGATGACCGCGACCGAGACGACGATCTCCATCGCGCTGTCCTTCGCGGTGATCGCGGGCGCGGTGGGGGGCCTCCTGTCGCTCTGGACCGGCTGGGCGCCGATGAGCGGGGCGATCTGGGCATGGATGGCCGCCGCCGGGGTGATCGGGGCGGCGACGCACATCCTCGCCACCGAGGCGTCGGCCCGCGCCCCCGTCTCGACGCTGGCCCCGTTCGACTACGCGGGGCTGGTCTTCGCCGTGATCCTCGACGCGCTGATCTTCGCGCACCTGCCGGGGCTCTGGGGCTGGATCGGCATCGCGCTGATCGTGGCGGCGGGGATGATGACCCTGCCGCGCGGACGCCCCGAGGGGAGCTGGCTGCGCCTGAAGTGAGGGGTCAGGCCGCGCGGAGCGCGCCGTCCGCGACCGCGTCGATGGCCGCGGGGACGACCGCGCCCTCCGCCCGATCCGATCCGAACCGCACCGGCGCGAACTGCTCCGTCCGGCCCATCCGGGGCGACTCCATCAGGACCCGGTGCGTCCGCCCGACCTGCCCCGCCAGATGCGCGGCCTCCGCCGCTGCCCCCGCTGCCCGCAACTCCGCCGCCCGCGCCTTGATCGCGCGCCCGTCCACGGCGGGCATCCGCGCCGCCGGCGTGCCGGGCCGGGGCGAGTAGGGGAACACGTGCAGCCACGTCAGGCCGCACGCCTCCACCAGCGACAGGTTCGCCGCGTGGTGGTCCTCCGTCTCCGTCGGGAAGCCCGCGATCAGGTCCGCCCCGAACGTCATGTCGGGCCGCAGCCGCCGCGCCTCGGCGCAGAACCGCACCGCGTCGGCCCGCGAATGCCGCCGCTTCATCCGCTTGAGGATCAGGTCGTGCCCGTGCTGCAGCGACAGGTGCAGGTGCGGCATCAGCCGCCCCTCCTCCGCGATCAGCCGCATCAGCGCGTCGTCCACCTCGATCGAGTCGATCGAGGAGATCCGCAGCCGCGCCACCTCCGTCAGCTTCAGGATCCGCGCGCAGAGATCGCCCAGCCGCGGCGCCCCCGGCAGGTCCGCCCCCCACGAGGTCAGGTCCACCCCCGTCAGGACGACCTCTTGGAACCCCCGGTCCACCAGCCGCGCGACCTGCTCCACCACGACGCCCGCCGGAACCGAACGGCTGTTCCCCCGCCCGAACGGGATGATGCAGAAGGTGCAGCGGTGGTCGCAGCCGTTCTGCACCTGCACGTAGGCGCGGGAGCGCGTGCCGAACCCGTCGATCAGATGGCTCGCCGTCTCGGTCACGGACATGATGTCGTCGACCACCACCGGCTCGCTGTCCCCGGTGCCCAAGGCTGACCACGTCGCGGGGCGCATCTTGTCGGCGTTGCCCAGCACCACGTCCACCTCGTCCATCGCGGCGAAGGCGTCGGGGTCCGTCTGCGCGGCGCAGCCCGTCACGACGATGCGCCGCCCCGGATGGTCCCGCCGCAGCCGCCGGATGTCGCGGCGCGCCTTGGCCACCGCCTCGGAGGTGACGGCGCAGGTGTTCACGATCACCGCGTCCACGCCCGCCTCGCGGGCCATCGCCTCCATCGCGTGGGCCTCGTAGGCGTTCAGGCGGCAGCCGTGGTTCGACAGGATCGGCATCTCACCCATGCCACACCCCGTCGAACACGTGCGCCGTGGGGCCGGTCATCCACACCCCGTCCTCGCGCCAGTCGATGTCGAGCCGCCCGCCGTCCAGATCGACCCGCACGGCCCGCCCCGTCAGGCCCCGCCGCGCGGCGGCCACCGCCGTTGCGCAGGTGGACGAGCCCGAGGCCAGCGTCACGCCCACGCCCCGCTCCCACACCCGCATCCGAAGGCGGTCGGGGCCGGTCACGCTCGCGAACTGCACGTTGGTGCGCGCGGGGAAGAGGGGATGCACCTCCATCTCCGCGCCCCGCGCGGGCAGGTCCACCGCCTCGGCGTCCTCCACGAAGAAGGTGCAGTGCGGGTTGCCCATCCCCGTCGCCGCCGGGTCGCCTTCGATCGGCAGGTGGAGGGTGCAGACGTCCCGCGCCAAGGGGATGGCCCGCCAGTCGAGGATCGGGTCGCCCATGTTCACCGCCACCGCGTCCCCGCGGGCCTCGGCGCGCAGCAGCCCCCGCTCCGTCCGGAGGGTCATCGCGTCCACGCCCCGCCGCGCCATCTCGGAGGCGGCCACGCAGCGGGTGGCGTTGCCGCAGGCCCCGGCGGTGGACCCGTCGGAGTTGTAGAAGGTCAACGCGACGTCCGCCTCGCCGTCGTCCGAGATCCACGCGAGCTGGTCGAAGCCCACGCCGCGGTGCCGGTCGCCCATCGCGCGGGCGAGCGCGGCGTCGACCGCATGGCCGGCGCGCCCGTCGATCACGACGAAGTCGTTGCCGAGGCCGTGCATCTTGGAGAAGGGCGTGGACATGAGGCGGACCCCATAATGCGCGCGGCGCGGTCGCGCCAGAGGGGCGCGGGGAGCGCCCCGCCGCCGCGTCCGGTCCATCGGCGGTTGACGGGTCCGGACGCCGCATATAGGCGCGTCGCCGGGCCGATAGCTCAGTTGGTTAGAGCAACTGACTTTTAATCAGTAGGTCCCGGGTTCGAGTCCCGGTCGGCTCACCACCCTCCCCCGTCGCATCCGCCGGACGCGCGGGGGAGCGTCGCTCCGCTCCGCGCCGTCACAGATCGAGCTTCTTGCGCCCCGCGACCACGTAGCGCCGCCGCACGTGCGACTGCGGTCGGGGCAGGGGCTCCACCGACCCGTCCTCCGCCGGAAGCACCCGCCGCACGAGGGCGAGCAGCTCGCGCTTGACCATGTCGGAGCCGTGGGTCGGCTCGGAGTCGTTGACGCAGAACATCTGCGGCCGCTCCCAGTCGTCGCGCAGCAGGGCCGCCGTCGCCTCCCGCAGCGGGGCGTGGGCGGTGTCGTAGTAGCCGTAGCGCAGGTCGCCGGGGACGGCGGCGCCGACGATCTCGGCGTAGTGCAGGTAGAGGGCGCCGGCGATCGAATGGTCCCCCGGCGAGCGGAACCGGTTGCCCTGCGTCGCCGCCCACGCCTCCGGCAGGTCCCGCTCCATCCGCTCCATGACGGACCGGGCGATGCCGTAGGCGGCGTGCTTGAACTTGCGGAACGCGAAGCGGCCGAACCTGTCGCGCAGCAGCCGACGGTTGTTCAGGCCCGCGAGGCTCGACGCGATCCCCTCCGCGGAGGCGGCCTCGTGCGGCAGCGAGGCCGCCGTCGACCGGAACTGCTTCGTGCGCCCCATCTCGTCGAAGAAGTCCGACGGCCCCATCGCGCAGCCGAACAGGAAGTCGTCGTTGAGGTAGAGGTAGTGCTCCCCGAGGCCCGGAACCCGGTGGAGATGCGCCTCGATCGCATGTGAGTTGAAGGTCGGCAGGTCCGCCGGATCGGGGAAGATCTCGGCGTGGTCCACGATGCGGACCCGCGCGCGCAGGTCGTCGGGCAGCGCCGGAACCTGGCGGTCCGTGACGACGAAGATCGAGCCGAGCCCGACGAGGTAGCGGACGGTCGAGCGCAGCGAGAGGATCAGCTCGTCCTGCGACTCGAACCGGGTGGAGAGGGTCGCGTCGCCGGACAGGGCCGTCGTGGTGCCGCCTTCCGCCTCGGCCTTGCGGGCGCGCCACGCCGGGTCGGAGCCGTCCACCCACGTGTAGACGACGTCGATCCTCCGCGGGACGGCGGCCTCCGCCCGCAGCGCGCGCGCGTTACCCAGCTCCGGCAGGCGGCGCCCGAGGAACGCCGTTTCCTCCAGGCCGCGGAGGTAGCCGTCATGCGCGACGCTCTCGACCCCCGCGCGGGCCGCGCGCCACAGCCCCGTCGTGGGATCGTGCGCGCAGAACTCGACCTCCACCCCCGATCCCGCCCCGTGGATCACGACCCCGTCGTGGACGTGCTTCCGGTAGGCCACCGCGCTCGCGGCGGACGCGCCGCGGGGGTCGAGATGACGGCGGTGGTGCCCCTTCAGCCCGAACAGGCGAACGTCGCGGGCGTTGAGGTCGGCGAGGATCGTCCGGCGCTGCGCGGGCGTGCCGCAGATCCAGAGGGTCGGGCGCGGCGACAGGACCGTGTCGGCGAGGAAGGCCCGCGCCCCGGCCGCCTCCGCCGCGTCCACGAGGGCTTGGAGGACAGGGGCCTGGACGTCCCGAACGGTCAGCATCGGTGTCTCCGGGTTGGCGTGGACGGCGCGCCCCGCGTCCCGGCCGCGGGCGGACGGCCGGTTCGGGGCGACGGCCGCCTAGCATGCGCGCGGGCGGCGTGCACCCGCCTCCGCCGCGACCCCGAAGGATACGCGGACTCGCACCCTAGCCCGCCAGCGCCGCCTCGATCCGGTCCAGCGTCGCCTGCGGCACGTCCACCCCCTCGGCCTCGGCCCGTGCACGCGCCGCCGCGCGCCCGTCGCCGGGCAGGCGCGCGCCGGGCTGGGCGCGGATGCCGTCGGTCAGCGCCGCCATCCGCGCCGCGAAGACGTCGCCCGAGGCCGCCGCCGGGTCGATGGCGACGAAGGCCTGCCCGGTGCGCGGCGGCCCGCCCGCCGTGCCGCTGAACGGCGCCGCGTCGGTGCCGAGCAGCGCGCCCGACAGCGCGGCGGCGAATGTCTCCACGATCAGGGCCAGCCCCACGCCCTTGTAGCCCCCCGACGGCGCCATGCTGCCCTTGAGCCCGGCCGCCGCGTCCGTGGTCGGGCGCCCGTCGGCGTCCAGCGCCCAGCCCTCCGGGATCGGGCGGCCCTCGCGGGCGCGGGTCATGACCTCGGACTTGGCGATCGCGCTCGCCGACTGGTCGAGCACCAGCGCGGGCCCGTCCGCCCCCGGCGCGGCCATGGCGATGGGGTTGGTGCCGACAGCCGGCGCCGCGCCGCCCGACGGCGCGATGGAGGCGGGGGCGTTGGTGAAACCGAGCGCAAGCAGGCCCGCGCGGGCGAGGCGCTCGACATGCAGGCCGAGGACCCCGCAGTTGTAGCTCTCCCGCACCGTCAGCAGCGCGATGCCCTGCGCGCGGGCCAGCGGGATCAGCTGCGCGAACCCCGCGTCGATGGCGGCGTGGGCGAAGCCCCGCCCCGCGTCCACCGCCACCGCGCCGGGCTTGGGCCGCGTCACCACCGGGGTGGCGGTGCCGATCACCTTGCCGCAGCCGAGGTGCTGCACGTAGGTCGGCAGGTAGGCGAGGCCGTGGCTCGCGACGCCGATGGCCTCCGTGGCGGCGACGGACCGCGCCAAGGGGTCCGCCTGCGCGGGGTCCGCGCCCGCCCGGATCAGGGCGTCGCGGGCGAGGGTCTCGATCTCGGCGAGGGTCATCGTCGGCATGGGATCACTCCAGTGGGTCGTCGTCGGCGCCGGCGCCCCGGCGCGAGGCCGCGGTGGCGGGGGCGTGGGTCAGGGCCGCGAGCGCGGCGAGCGCGTCCCACGCGGCGGGCCGGGCGCGGGCGGCCGCGGGCCGGGCCGGGCCGCATCCCCCGGGCGCGAGCGCGGCGTCCGCCTCGTCCGCGTCGTCCCCCGCGAGGGACAGGGCATCGCCGTCGGTCGCGGCGGTCGCGCCGGCCCAAGTCAGCGTCAAGGTCAGGCCCGTCGCCGCGGCCGCGTCGGCCACGAAGGGGAGCAGGAGCAGCGGATGCCGCAGCCCCCGAAGCGACAGGCGCGGCGCCCGGAGGGGCGCGAAGTCGGCGAGCGCCAGCCCCGCGCGCAGCGGGTCGAGCGGGCCGTCCCATGCGGGCGCGCGCGGGTCGGTCGGGCGCCCGGCGGGCGGTCCGGACAGCAGCGCCGCCAGCGACGGCGTCGGGTCCACCCCCCGCGCGGCGAGCCACCGCGCGCCCCGCGCCGCCTCCGCCGCGGTGCCCCAGTCGCGCCCCGCGCCCCGGACGGCCGCCCGCACCAACGCCTGCAGCTCGCCCAAGGACCGGTCGGTCACGGATAGACCCACGCGTCCGCGTCCCCCGCCGCGATCTCGTCCGGGTAGGGCGCCCCCGCGTAGAGGCAGATGCGCAGCCAGCGGTCCGAGCGCGGGTCGAACCGGGTCGCGCCGAAGAACGAGAGCTTGGCGCGCAGCAGGTCGATGGGCCGCATCCCGCCGGCGAGCGTGTTGTCCCGGATCTCGGCATAGGCGTGCGCGGCGGCCACCTGCGCGCGGAGGAGCGCGGCGCGCAGGTCGGGGCGGGCCAGCGCCACCTCGGCCACCGGGGCGCAGTCCGCGAACCCGTCGAGCGCGGCGCGCAGCGCGGCCGCGTCGCGCTGGGGCCCGAGCGGCTGCTCCCACGCCTCCAGCGGCTCGTCGGCCCGCTCGGCGAGGCGCGGCTCGGCCTTCTCGGCGGAGACGTACCACAGGCGCGCGGTCTCCGCCGGGTCGGACCAGTCGGCCCGCAGCGCGGCCCCGTGCACCGCCTCGACGGCGGCGCGCATGGCGGCCACGGTCATCGTCCCGTCCAGCCGCGCGGGCGCCGCCACGTCGGCCATGCCGGGGCCGAGGTCGTCGACGAGGTCGCCATAGGGTTCCAGCACGAGGGCGGCCAAGGCCTCCTGCGCCTCCAGCCCCAGCGCCCCGGCCCGCTCGAGCAGGGCCGCCCACGGGAACGGCCCGTCCGTGCCCCACCCGGCGGCGGCGGCGAGGTCGGCGCGCAGGCCGGCGACGGCCGCGGCCAGCACCGGGTCCGCCACGCGCCAGCCCTCCGCGTTGCGGCGCGCCGAGGCGAGGCGCG
Organism: Jannaschia sp. Os4; assembly: GCF_016820245.1. Classification (GTDB taxonomy): domain Bacteria; phylum Pseudomonadota; class Alphaproteobacteria; order Rhodobacterales; family Rhodobacteraceae; genus Jannaschia. Next base: position 773,708 of record NZ_JAFCAR010000001.1, read on the forward strand.
CGGCGAAGACGTCCCGCGCCTCCGGCGTCGCCCGCTCCACCGCGCGGACCCGCGCGAGCGCCGTCTCGCGGGCGGCGATCCAGCGGTGGATCAGGCGCGGGTGGTTCATCAGGAAGGGCGCCATCCCGAGGCCGGTGGAGTTGCCGATCCCGAGCCCCCGCGCGAGGTCCGGGTCCAGCGGCACCGCCCCCGGCGACCGCGCCCGCGCCATGTGCTCCACGAGGTCCCGCACGAAGGTCCGGATCAGCCAGACGGTCAGCATCTCCGCTTGGAACGGCGCGGCCATCTCGGGGCGGTCGTCGTAAGCGGCGCGGTCGGCGGCGCCGAACTTCCCCGACCCGTACACGGCGGTCGTGCGCATGAGGTAGCCCACCTCCGCCAGCCGGTCCGCGTCGGGCTGCGCCCCCGCCGCCAGCCGCCCGACCACGTGGTCCCAGAGGCGGGCGGAGCGGTTGGCGCGGCTCAGGCACAGCTCCCGCGCGGTCACGCGCCCCGCCTCCTGCTTGGGCACGTCGCCGGACAGGCGCGCCACGTCCCGTGCCGTCGCCACCCCGTCCACCAGCGCGAAGGTCGCGTCCCACGCCTCGGCGATGACGCGGTCCGAGCGGGACGCGGGCGGCAGGTCGTGGGCGAAGGCCACGAGGGAGTAGGCGCGCCGCGGGGTGCGGACGACGTAGACCGCGTGGCCCACGCCCGCGCCGTCCACGGCCCAAGCGGTGCGCTCGGTCGTCCAGCCCTCGGCCTGCATCCGCCGGGTCAGCTGCCGCATGAAGGACAGCCGCGTCTGGTGCGACGCGCCCATGCGGTCGAGCCGCATGACCGTGCCGGGCGCGCGCATCACGCCAGCCGCTCCCAGAACCGCATCCAATTGGCGCCCATCACGCCCTCCACCTGCTCCGCCGTCAGGCCCGCCTCCAGCAGGCCCGCCTCGATCCCGTCCCAGTCGCGGTTGTCGCGGAACCACGCGGGCTGCGGCGGGAAGGTCGCTTCGCCGCGCTCGCGGGTCCACCGCCCCTCGCGCATCCAGCGCACCACCGCGTCGGGCTGACCTTGGCACAGGTCCGAGCCGATGCCGAACATGTCCCCGAAGCGGCGGACCTGCGCCGCCACCATCCCGCAGAACGCGGCGCGCGTGGTCTCCGGCCCGTCCCGGAGATGGTGGGGGTAGAGCGAGAAGCCCAGCATCCCGCCGGTCCGCGCCAGCCGCTCGATCACCGCGTCGGACACGTTGCGCCCGGTGTCGCGCCACGCCCTCGGGTTGGCATGGGTGACCGCGACGGGGCGCTCGGCGGCGTCGATGGCCTCCAGCGCGGTCCGTTCGCCCGCATGGGAGAGGTCCACCACGATCCCGTGCCGCTGCATCCCGGCCACCGCCTCCCGGCCCATCCGCGTCAGCCCGCCGTCCACCGGCTCCTGCCACCCGGCGCCGAGGAGGGACTGCACGTTGTAGGTCGGCTGCACGAAGCGCACGCCCAGGTCGGCCCAGACGCGGATCATCCCGAGATCGGCCTCGAGGGGCGACGGGTTCTGGAATCCCAGCACCACCGCCGTCCGTCCCGTCGCGCGGGCGCGGCGCACGTCCTCCGGCCCCCGCGCGTGCACGATCAGGTCGGCGTGGTCCTCGAACCGCCGATGCCAGTCCGCGAGGTTGGCCAGCGTGTCGCGCACGCCCTCGTGGTAGGCGATCGTCGCGTGCACGGCGTCGAGCCGCCCCGCGCGCATCTGCTCGAAGACCTCGCGCGACCACGCGCAGTATTGGAGGGCGTCAAAGCGCATGGGGCCGGTGTGCCGGGGCCGGGACGGTGCGGCAAGGGGGCGCCGCCGCGCATCAGCCCGCCAGCTGCACGATCCGCCGCGTGGCGGCGGCGTAGCCCTCGACCCCCAGCCCCGCGATCACCCCGTCCGCCCGCAGCGAGACGTAGGAGCGGTGCCGGAAGGTCTCGCGCCGGTGGATGTTGGTGACGTGCACCTCCATCACCGGCCCCTCGAAGGCGTTCAGCGCGTCGAGCAGCGCGATGGACGTGTGCGAGTAGGCCCCGGGGTTGACCACGATCCCCGCGCAGGCCCCGCGCGCGGCGTGCACCGCGTCGATCAGCGCGCCCTCGTGGTTGGACTGCACCTCGCGCACCTCCCAGCCCGGCGCGGCCTCGCGGCAGAGGCGCGCCACGTCCTCCAAGGTGTCCGCCCCGTAGAGATGCGGCTCCCGCTGCCCGAGCAGGTTCAGGTTGGGGCCGTTGAGCAGGAGGAGGGTGGGCATGGCGCGGCTCCGGAAGGGTCGCGCGGCAGCTAGGACGCCCGCCCCCCGCCGCGCAAGCCGCGCCCCCGCGCCGCGCGCCCCGGCGTGGCGCGCCCGCGTCAGGCCGCGCCGCCGCGCCCCACGATCGCCGCGTGCGCCACGCGGTCGATCAGGATGCGCCGGGACAGCGCGAGCCGGACCAGCGGCTCCGACAGGTCGACCGCCCGCCCCGCCGCCGCCGCGTTCTCGCGCGGGGCCGCGGGCGGCGGGGGCAGGCCGAGGTCGCGCGCCACCGCGCCCAGCCCCGCGCCCAGCGCCTCCGCGCGCAGCACCCGGTCGAAGCCCGCGGCCCGCTCCGCCGCCGCCCGCGCGTGGCGCAGGGTGAGCGGCACCGCCCCGTCCTCCGCCGACAGGTAGCGCGCCTGCATGTTGTCGAGCATCCGCAGCCCCCACGGCGGCAGGTGCGCCATCAGCTCGTCCAAGGCCTCGGGGTCGCGCAGGTCCGTCGCGCCGATCCGGTCCACAAGCCCCCGCAGCGGCGCGCCCAAGGCGGCGCGCTCCGCCGCCCGCGCCGCCGTGGCGTAGCCGTCGAGCCAGCGCAGGTGCGACGCGACCTGCTCCAGCGGGGTCCGCATCGCGGTGAAGGCGTAGCCGCCGGGGCGCGCGGCCGCGAGGGCCAAGGCCTCGCGCGCGTAGACGTGCCCCGACACGAAGGCCTTGGTCCGCGCCAGCTCCATCCGCCGGGCGGGGGGGAACCGCTCGACGTGGAAGGCGCAGGCGTCGGCGCCGAGCGCGGCGACCATCCACGCGTTCACGGACGACCCCGCGGTCTTGGCCATGTGCATGAACACGACCGGCCCCCGCGCCGCGCTCATGCCGGCAGCCCCAGATGGGGGCGCAGGTCCGCCGCCAAGGCGGCGGCCACCTCCCCGAGGTTGCCCCTCCCGTCGAAGAACCAGTCCGCCCGCGCCCGCCCGGCCCAGCCGCCCGCCGGGTCGGCCTCCCACGCGGCGCGCATCCGCGTCATCGCGGCGGCGGCGGCCTCGAGGTCGAGGACCGGCAGGCCCACGAGGTTCGGGTGCAGCCGCTCGGGGTGGCGCCCCTCCACGGCGGAGGTCAGCACCCGCACGCCCGCCTGCGCCATCTCCAAGGGCGGGTAGGAGGGATGCGGCGCGATCATCAGCGAGACCCCGAGCGCGGCGCGGGACGCGAGCGCCCCGTAGGCCCCGAGCGGGAGCCGCCCGGCCGTCTCGATCCCCCCGCCGCAGCGCAGCGCGCCCTCGGGCAGGTCCTCCCCGGCGGCGACGAAGCGCCAGCCGCGCCACCCGCCCGGATCCGTCCGCCGCAGGTGCGCGACCAGCATGTCGAGGAACGGCAGGCAGTTCCGCGCGGCGTGCGCGCGCGCGTAGAGCAGGACGATCCGCTCCTTCGGGGTGCCGGGGACGATGGCCCCGGCCACCTCCGCCGGGATCGGCGGGGCGAGGACGTGGCCCGCGCCGCAGGGCCAGAGGCCGCGCGCGCGGAACGCCTCGGCCAAGGGCGGGGCGTTGAACACCGGCAGGACGCCGGGGGCGTGGTAGGTCGCCCGCGCCAGCTCCGAGCGGGTGCCCGCCGCGTCGAACCCCGGCTCCCAGTCCTGGATCAGGTAGGGATGGGGGCGCACCGCGCCGCCATGCAGGTCGGCCCGCGCCCGGCCCAAGGCGGCGGCGTGGTGCGCCGTCCACCACGCGGTCGCCACGAATGCCTCGTCGCGGCGCACCAGCACGGGGCGCGCGCCCCGGTCGTGCGCCGCCTCCACCGTGTCGCCCGGCCCGTCCGGCGCCCACGGCCCGGCCAGCGACGCCCCCTCGGGCGGGTCGTAGCCCGGGCCGGGGGCCGCGTCCGTGGCCAGCCAGCGGGCATCGACCTCCGGCCCGAGCGCCGCGCGCAGCGCGCCGAACAGGTCGAGCGCGGTGGCGATCCCGGCCCAGCCCTGCGCCCGGTCCACCGTGGGGATCAGGAGGGTGACGCGGGGCCGCGCCTCCGACGAGGGCCGGGCGAGGAACCCGGCCAGTTCGGGAACGTGGTCCGCCGCGACGCCGCGGTCCCGCGCGGCGGGCCAGAACCGGTTGCCCGGCGCGGGGCCTCCGTCGTCCGCGCAGGCCCCCGCCGCGCTTTCCGCGACGGGCCGCGCCGCGTGCCACGCGAAGCCCGCCGCCTCGACCACCCGCAGCAGGATGCGCTCGATCGCATGGGCGAGGGTGCCGTCCGTCTGCCCGGCCTCGGGCTCGAACCCCTCGAGCGGCAGCGCGAGGTCCAGCAGGGGGGCCAGCGCCGCCGACCGCGCCCAGAACATCGAGCCCGCGGGGAAGTCGAGCGCCTCCGCCCCGTCCGTGCCGACCAGCGACTCGCCCATCATCCCCAGCAGCGCGGCGGCGGCGGCCCGGTTGCCGCCCCATTGCAGCAGCGGACGGGTCGAGGGGTGGTGGTCGGGCACCACCGCCCCCACGCCGGGCCGCGCGAGGAGGTCCAGCACCCCCGCGACGTAGCCGGGCGAGGCGAGGACGCCGCGCAGCAGGTGCCGCCGCCACAGGTCCAGCCCGCCCGGATGGTGCAGCGAGCGCTTGGTGTGGACGTGGAGCACGACCTCCACCTCGCGCAGGCGGTCGGCGTAGCCCACCAGCATGGGGCCGAGGTCGCGGCCCCGGTTCGGCAGCACGCGCACCTCCCACGGGTGGGGGACGCCCCGGCGCAGCCGCGCCTCGATCAGCGCGGCCTTGGCGGCGGTGTCCGTCGACACGAACAGCCGGCACGGGGGCGGGACGTGGGCGAGGTGGCCGAGCAGTTCCTCCAGCAGGTCGGGGTGGAAGACGTGGACGAAGGCGCCCACCGTGGCGGGCCGCGCGGGCGCGTCCCGCTCGAGGGGCAGGTCCGTGACCGCGCGGATCGCGGGCAGCGGGACGGGGCGCCGGTCGGGCGCGGCGGGCGGGCGCGGCGAGAGCCGCCCCTCCGCCCCGCCGGCGGCCAGCGCGGCCAAGGGGTCGGGCGCGTCGGTCTGCGCCGCGAGGTGGGCCATGTCGACCAGCGGGTGCACGGCCCGCCGCTCCGCCGCGCCCCAGCCCACGTGGTGGAGCAGCGGGTCCATCCCCGCCGCCGCCACGTCCGGGGCATGGGCGCGGTAGTGCGCCCGGTCGAAGAGCGGATGCGGGTCCGCCGCGCCCGCCGCCCCGGCCTCGAGGTAGGCGATCAGCGCGGTCGCCGCGCGCCCCACGGGCACGGGCGCCTCGGGCGGCGGGGGGAGGTCGCCGCGCCGCGCCGCGTAGTGCGCCGGGTCGAACAGCGGGTGCGGCGAGGCCCCGTCGGAGGCGAGGAAGGCCAGCACCCCCGCGACCCCGTCCGCGCCCACCTGCGGGGCGAGCCATGCCGGGTCCAGCAGCGGGTGCGGCGCCTCCCCCGCCTCGGCCCCGCGGGCGAGCCAGCGCCCGAACGGGTCGCGCCCCCCGGCCCCGGCGGGCCGGTCGAAGAGCGGGTTCGGCCCCGCCTCCCGCCAGCCCCCGCACAGGAAGTGCGTCGCCGGGTCCATCGTCCCCGCGAGCGCCCCCATCGCGCGCGGCGCGTACCACGCCGGCCAGAACAGCGGATGCGGCGCGGCCCCCGCGCGCCACCCCTCGGTCAGGTAGTCCACCAGCGCGGGCCGCCCGCCGAGGTCCCGTGTGCCGCCGTACCACCGCGCGTCGAGCATCGGGTGCGGATCGACCGGGTCCGTCCCCGCCCGCGCGAGGTAGTCCTCCAGCAGCGTGCCCTCCCGCTCCGCCGCCTCGGGCACCCGCGCGAGGTAGTGCGCCGGGTCGAACAGCGCGACGGGCGACAGCCCCGCGCGGTCCCCCTCGGCGCGGTAGTGCGACAGCGCGTCGATCCGCGGCCCGATCCCCGCCACGCGGCGGTAGTGCCCCTCGTCGAACACGGCGCGCAGGGCGCCCCCCGCGCGGGTGGCGGCGCGCATCGCGGCGCGGGCGTTGAGGGCGAAGGTCTGCATCGGCGGGCTCCGGTCCGGGATTCGCCCCGGCCTAGCGCCCGCACGATGAACGGAAGGTGAAACGTCGAATGCGAGGCATCCCGCGCGATCACTTCCCTGAAACGACCCGCCCCGCCCCGCACGCGCCGGTTGGACCGCGCCCGCAGCCGTGCCACGCCGGTCCCACGCAACCGGAGCCCGCGCCCATGTCCTTCCTGTCCGACACCGACACCCTCTTCGACCGCGCCGTCGCGGGCCTCGGGCTGTCCGACGGCCTCGCCGAGAAGATCCGCGTCGCCAACGCCACCTACGTGACCCGCTTCGGCGTCCGCATCGACGGCGAGATGCACACCTTCACGGGCTGGCGCTCCGTCCACTCCACCCACGAGATGCCCGCCAAGGGCGGCATCCGCTACGCGCCCTACGCCGACCAGGACGAGGTGGAGGCGCTCGCCGCCCTGATGACGTGGAAATGCGCGCTCGTCGGGGTGCCCTACGGCGGCTCCAAGGGCGCGCTGCGGATCGACCCCAAGGCGTGGACCGAGGACCAGCTCGAGAAGATCACCCGCCGCTTCGCCCAAGAGCTGATGCGCCACCGCTTCCTCGACCCGGCCACCAACGTGCCCGCCCCGGACGTCGGCACCAACGCCCAGACGATGATGTGGATCGCCGACGAGTATCAGCACCACAACACCGGCGACATCGACGCGCGCGCCTGCGTCACCGGCAAGCCCGTGGCGGGCGGCGGCATCGAGGGCCGCGAGGAGGCGACGGGACGCGGCGTCCAGTTCGCCATCCACGCCTTCTTCGACAGCGACCGCGACCGCCGCACCGCCTTCGACGACCCCAAGCTCGCGGGGAAGGCCGTCGTGGTGCAGGGCCTCGGCAACGTCGGCTCCCACGCCGCGCGCTTCCTGTCCGAGGAGGACGGCTGCCGCGTCGTCGCGGTGATCGAGCACGACGGAACGATCGCGAACGACGACGGGCTCGACGTCGACGCCCTCGTCGCCCACCGCGCCGCCACCGGCTCGGTCCTCGGCTTCCCCGGCGGCCGGAGCCGTCCGGGCGCCGCCGACCTCACCATGGACTGCGACATCCTGATCCCGGCGGCGGTCGAGGGCGTGATCGACGCCGACGTGGCCCGCAACCTGCGCGCCCGCCTCGTGGTCGAGGCCGCCAACGGCCCCGCCACCGCCGAGGCCGCGCTCATCCTCGACGAGCGCGGCATCCCCGTGATCCCCGACCTCTACGCCAACGCGGGCGGCGTGATCGTCAGCTACTTCGAGTGGGTCAAGAACATCCGCCACCTGCCCTTCGGCCTGATGGAGCGCCGCCAGCAGCAGAAGGCCCACGGCGCGCTCGCCAACCGGCTCGCGGCGGCCCTCGGCGGGCCTGCCATCGGGGCGGACGCCATCCTCGAGGGCCCGTCGGAGATCGACTTCGTCCGCTCCGGCCTCGAGGACATCATGCGCCGCACCTTCGCCGCCGTCTCCGACGAGGCCGCCCGCGAGGGCTGCGCCCTGCGGACGGCGGCCTACCGCCTCGCCATCGGGCGGGTGGCCGACGCTTACCGCGCCATCGGCCTGTGACCCCTCAGAGCGGCTCCAGCGTCGCGGACGGCACGCCCAGCGCCACCGTGCCCGCGTCGAAGTCGCTCACCGGCACCTTGACGTCGACGCTCCCGTCCGCCGCCGCCCGCAGCGCCGCGCCCTGCACCGGCGTCAGGGACAGGCCCGCGAAGCGGACCGCGTGGTCCGCCCCCGTGTCGGGGTAGCCGTCCGCGCCGCCCTCGGCGTTGCTGTAGTTCGGCATGATCAGCAGGCGGACCGAGGCGGTGCCCGGCGGGAAGTTGTGGTTCTCGTTCCCGCCCGAGCGGTCGGTCCCGCCGATCACCCCCGCCGCGCGGAACCAGCGCCCCACCTCCGGCAGCGGCACGCCCGAGACCGCCGTGTACTTGTAGGAGCGGCCCGACGAGGAGTTCGCCACCGGCGTGCCCGCCGGCCACGTCCCCGCCGGGTGGTCCGGGTTGCCCAGCGCGGCGGGGACGGGCCCGCGCAGCGAGATCGTCCCCGTCGCCTTGTCCACGCCCCCGAGGTCGAACAGGTCCGTCGCCACGTGGCGGCTGTAGTCCCGCTGCAGGGCGCCGCCCGCCGAGCGGTAGCCGAACACGATCACCCCGCGCCGGGCGGCGGAGGCGTTGGACTCGTTCCACCCCGACGCGTCCGCGACCCGGATCTCCGTGTCGCCCGGCGTCATCGGCGACGCGAGCACCGTGAGGCTGTCCTGCCCGCCGTGGCGGTAGCGCGCGTGGTTCGGCGCGGTGATCCGCAACCCGTCGATGTCGTAGCACACCAGCCCGACGTAGTGCCGGTGCGACGCGCCGTCGGCATGGGCGCTCCAGTCGCCGTCGACGCGGTCCTGATGGAGCGCCGCCGACAGGGCGTAGGCCCGCGACGGGTCCAGCGCGATCGCCTCCTCCGACTCCAGCGTGCCGGGGAAGTGGCCGCGATGCACGAACGCCCCCGGAAGGCCCGGCGCCTCGGTCGCGTCGAAGGTCAGGCCCGGGAAGTTGTAGGCGTTGCCCAGCAGGCCGGTCCCGTTGGTCACCATGTCCGTGCCCCGCGCCAAGGCGTAGGCCGTCGTCGTCAGCGGCGCGTCGGCCCCGAACGCCGCGGGGGCCGCGCCGGCCACGCCGTTGGGGAAGCGCACCGCGCCCGTCGCCGGGTCCGCGACCAGCGCCTCGCGCCACGCCGCGCCGTCCGCGCTGACCTTCACCGCGAACCCGTCCGTCCCGGCGGTGCCCATCTCGGCCCGGCCCGACCATCCGGTCTGGAACAGCAGCGAGGCCGTGTCCCCCTCCGCCGCCTTGTTCAGCTTCAGCTGCGTCCCCGCCCCCGCATGGGTCAGCAGCACCGCCTCCGAGGCGACGGCCAGCCGGTTCACGTCGTCCGCGTCGGCGCCCACGCCGATCCGCTCGACGCGGTCGCCCGCGCCGCCGGCGGCGGTCCACGCCGCCCCGTCCCAGACCCGCAGCGTCCCGGCCGAGGCGTCCCACGCCACCCAGCCCGGGGCGGGCGCCTCGAACCGCCACCAGCCGCCCGCGCCGACGCCCTCGCGCAGCGCCAGCTCGCCCGCATGCCCCTCGAAGCCGCCGCTCGGCGCGTCGCCCACGATCCAGCGCTCCGTGTCGGCGGGATCGGCGGGCGGCGCGTCCGCGACGCCCTCGACCCCGATCTGCACCAGCTCGTCCAAGCGCCGGATCGCCTCGTTGTGGGTGACGTGCTTCTGCGCCTGCGCCTCTTGGATGTAGGGCAGGGCGAGACGCGCGGACTGCTGGGCGTGGATCGACATGTGGGGGCCTCCGGGTCGGGTCGGGACTTGATCGACCGGGGACGCTCGTCCCGAGCAGTTAACGGTTCCCTAACGCCGCGCCGGGGACGGGGCGGGATCGCCGGGAATGTCGGGGCGGCGGGCGGCGCGGTCGGATTTCGCCCTTGCGGCCCGGCCCGGATCGGCGAGGGTGCGGATCGCCCCGACCCCGACCGGACCCCGCTCCCGATCCATGCCGCACCGCAGCAAGACCTTGATCCGTGGGTGATTTCCTCGCCGGCCTGGCCGAGGCGGGCCGCCTCGTGGCGACGCTCGACCCCGACCTCGTGGAGATCACGCTCCGCTCCCTCCGGGTCACGCTGACGGCCGTGGCGATCGGCTGCGCGCTCGGCCTCCCCCTCGGCGCGTGGCTCGCGGTGCGCCGGTTCCGCTTCCGCCGCGCCGTGATCGCCGCGCTCAACGCCCTGATCGGGCTGCCCCCCGTCGTGGTCGGCCTCGCCGTCTACCTCCTGCTGTCGCGCGACGGCCCCCTCGGCGTGCTCGGCCTCCTCTTCACCCCGACGGCGATGATCGTCGCGCAGGTCGTCATCGTCACGCCCCTCGTCGCCTCCATCGCGCACCAAGCCATGCGCGACCTCTGGGCCGACTACCACGACCTGCTGATCTCCTTGAACGCGACGCGGTCCCAGCGGGTCGCCACCCTCCTCTGGGACGGCCGCCGCGCCCTGCTGACCGCCGGCCTCGCGGGCTTCGGCCGCGCCATCGGAGAGGTCGGCGCCATCATGATCGTCGGCGGCAACATCGACGGCGCCACCCGCGTCCTGACCACCGCCATCGCGTTGGAGACCGGCCGCGGCGACTTCGCCCTCGCCCTCGGGCTGGGCCTGATCCTCGTCGCCCTCTCCCTGGTCGTCTCCGGCACCACCCATTGGATCCTGCGCACGGAGCGCGCCGGCCGATGGTGAGCGTCCTCCCCCTCCGCCTCCGAGGCGCCACCCTCCACCGCAGGGGCGCCCTCCGCGTCGGCCCCGTCGACCTCACGCTGGCGGCGGGCGGCGCCACCGCCGTCATCGGACCCAACGGAGCGGGCAAGACCTCGCTCCTGCGCATGATGCACGGCCTCGAGCGCGCCGCCGGCACCCTCGAATGGGCCGTCCCCGAACCGCAGGCCCGCCTCGCCCAAGCCCACGTCGCCCAGCGCGCCACCGCGCTGCGGCGCTCCGTGCAAGCGAATCTCGCCTACCCCCTCCGCCTGCGCGGCGCCCCCCGCGCCGAGGCCCGCCGCAGGGCCACGGCCCAAGCCGCCCGCTTCGGCCTCGCGCACCTGCTCGACCAGCCCGCCCCGTCGCTCTCCGGCGGCGAGATGCAGCGGCTCGCCTTGGCCCGCGCGCTGATCCTCGAGCCCGAGATCCTCTTCGCCGACGAGCCCTGCGCCGCCCTCGACGGGGCCGCGACCCGCGAGGTGGAGGCCCACCTCCGCGAGACGGTCGAGGGCGGCACCACCCTCGTCCTCGCCACCCACGACATGGGCCAGGCGCGCCGCCTCGCCGACCGGGTCGTGTTCCTCCTGCGCGGCCGCGTCCACGAGGCCGGCCCGGCGGCGGCGTTCTTCGCGGGCCCCGCCACGCCCGAGGCCCGCGCCTTCCTGCGAGGGGATATCGTCGAATGATCCGCCTCCTGCTCCTGCTCCTGCTCCTCCTCGCGCCGCCCGCGCGGGCCGAGACGCTCCGCCTCGCGGTGACGACCTCGTTCGACAACTCCGGCCTCGCCGACCACCTCCGCCCCCTGATCCGCGCGGACACGGGGCTGGACCTGCAGCTCCTCGTGGTGGGAACCGGCCAAGCCCTCCGCCTCGCCCGCGCGGGCGACGTGGACGCGGCGCTGGTCCATGCGCCGGACGCGGAACGGGCCTTCGTGGCGGAGGGGCACGCGACGCGTCGCACGCCGGTCATGTCGAACGACTTCCTGATCGTGGGCCCCGCGGACGATCCCGCGGGGGCCGCGGACGCCCCGACCGCCTCCGGCGCGCTCCGGGCGATCGCGACGGCCCGCGCCCCGTTCGTCAGCCGGGGCGACGACAGCGGGACGCACAAGGCGGAGATGCGGCTCTGGGCGGCGGCGGGCCTCGCGCCCGAGGGCGCGTGGTACCGCGCCACCGGGTCCGGCATGGGGGCCGCACTCAACACGGCGCGCGCGATGGGGGCCTACGTGCTGACGGACCGGGGGTCGTGGCTGGCCTTCGGGAACAGGGACGGGATGGCCGTCCTGTCGGAGGGCGACCCGCTGCTGCACAACCAGTACAGTTTCCTACCTGTGAACCCCGAGCGGCACCCCCACGTCGCGGCGGAGGTGGCGGCGCGGCTGGAGGCGTGGCTCGTCTCGGCGCGGGGCCAAGCGGCCATCGACGCCTACGAGGTCGGCGGCGAGGCGCCCTTCACCGCGAACGCGCGCCCCTGAACGCGAAGGGGGCCGCACCGGAACCCGGTGCGGCCCCCCTCTCGACGGATCCGGTCTAGGTCCGGAGCTCGAACCGGTCCGCCATCATCACCTTGTCCCACGCGGCCACGAAGTCGCGCACGAACTTCTCCGCCGCATCGTCCGCCGCATAGACCTCGGCCAGCGCGCGCAACTCCGAGTTGGAGCCGAAGGCGAGGTCCACGCGGGTCGCGGTCCACATCCGCTCGCCGGTGTCGCGGTCGTTGCCCTCGAACACGCCCTTCTCGTCCGTCTCCTTCCACGCGGTCCGCATGTCGAGCAGGTTGCGGAAGAAGTCGGCCGAGAGCGCGCCCTTGCGGTCGGTGAACACGCCGTGCTCCGAGCCGTGGGCGTTGGCGCCCATGACCCGCAGGCCCGCCACCAGCACCGCCATCTGCGGGGCCGTCAGGTCCAGCAGGTGCGCGCGGTCCACCAGCAGGCGCTCGGTCGGCACGGTGAACTCGGTCGACAGATAGTTGCGGAACCCGTCGGCCAGCGGCTCCAGCGGCTCGAAGGAGGCGGCGTCGGTCATCTCCTCCGTCGCGTCCGTCCGGCCCGGCACGAAGGGCACGGTCACGTCGTGGCCGCCCGCCTTGGCCGCCGCTTCGACGCCCGCCGCACCGCCGAGGACGATGAGGTCCGCGAGGCTGATCTTGGCGCCGCCACGCGCGTCGAAGTCGGACTTGATGCCCTCCAGCACGCCCAGCACGCGGGCCAGCTCGGCGGGCTCGTTCACCTCCCAGTCGCGCTGCGGCGACAGGCGGACGCGCGCGCCGTTGGCCCCGCCCCGCTTGTCCGAGTTGCGGAACGTCGAGGCCGAGGCCCACGCCGTCTTGACGAGGTCCTGCACCGACAGCTTCTCGGTCAGCTCCGCCTTGAGCGCGGCGACGTCCGCGTCGCCCACCAGCGGGTGATCGACCGCCGGGACCGGATCCTGCCAGATCAGGTCCTCGTCGGGCACGTCCTTGCCGAGGTAGCGGACCTTCGGCCCCATGTCGCGGTGGGTCAGCTTGAACCACGCGCGGGCGAAGGCGTCGTGGAACGCCTCGGGGTCCTTGTGGAACCGCTCGGAGATGGCGCGGTACTGCGGATCGACCTTCATCGCCATGTCGGCGGTGGTCATCATCGGCGGGCTGGCCTTGCCGTCCGGGTGCGCGGGCGGCACCAGCTCCTGCGCGGCGGGGTCGGTCGGGTGCCACTGCCACGCGCCGGCGGGCGACTTCCGCAGCTCCCACTCGTAGCCCAGCAGGTTGTCGAAGTAGCCGTTGTCCCACTTGGTCGGGTTCACGGTCCACGCGCCCTCGATCCCGGAGGTGATCGTGTGCGCGCCGTGGCCCAGCCCGTGCTTGGACTTCCAGCCGAGGCCCTGCTCGACGATGTCCGCGCCCTCCGGCTCGGTCCCGACGAGTCCGGCGTCACCGGCACCGTGGCACTTGCCGAAGGTGTGGCCGCCCGCGGCCAGCGCGACGGTCTCCTCGTCGTTCATGGCCATGCGCCCGAACGTCTCGCGGATGTCGTGCGCCGAGGCCTGCGGGTCCGGGCGCCCGTCCGGGCCCTCCGGGTTCACGTAGATCAGGCCCATCTGCACGGCGGCCAGCGGGTTCGCCAGTTCGCGGTCGCCCGAGTAGCGCGAGCCGGGCGCATTGCTGTCGGCCAGCCACTCCGCCTCGGTGCCCCAGTAGATGTCGGACTCGGGCTGGTAGATGTCCTCGCGGCCGCCGCCGAAGCCGAACGACTTGAAGCCCATGCTGTCCAGCGCGACGTTCCCCGTCAGCACCAGCAGGTCGGCCCACGACAGCTTGGCCCCGTACTTCTGCTTGATCGGCCAGAGCAGGCGCCGCGCCTTGTCGAGGTTGGCGTTGTCCGGCCACGAGTTGAGCGGCGCGAAGCGCTGCGCCCCCGAGGACGAGCCCCCGCGCCCGTCCGCCGTGCGGTAGGTGCCCGCCGCGTGCCACGCCATGCGGATGAAGAAGGGCCCGTAGTGGCCCCAGTCGGCCGGCCACCACGGCTGGCTGTCGGTCATCAGCGCGTGCAGGTCGGCCTTCACCGCGTCGAGGTCCAGCGTCTTGAACGCCTCGCGGTAGTCGAAGTCGTCGCCCATGGGGTCGGGCGAGCGGCCGTGCTGGCTGAGGATGTTGGTGTTCAGCGCCTCGGGCCACCAGTCCTTGTTCTGGCGACCGGGCTGGCCGACATGGCCGATCGTGTGCGCGACCGGGCACTTGCCGCCGGCGGGGGCGTCGCTGCCGTCCATCATGTGATCTCTCCCTGGTTTCTGCCCCCGCCTCTACGGCAGCAGGGCAATAAGCGGAAGTTGCGTCTCCTGATTGTCGCGATAACCTGCCGCTATGAGCGAGATCACCCTCCGGCAACTGCGCTACTTCGAGGCGCTGATGGCCCAGCGGCACTTCGGGCGCGCGGCGGCGGTCTGCGCGGTGTCGCAGCCCGCGCTCTCCATGCGGATCAAGGAACTGGAGGAGACGCTGGGCGGCCCCCTGTTCGAGCGCGGCCCCCGCGCGGTGCGGCCCACCACCTTGGGGGAGGCGGTCGCCGCGCGGGTCGGCCCCCTGCTGCGCGGCGTGGAGGAGCTGTCGGACCTCGGCCGGGCGAGCGCGGACCGCTTGGCCGGGCGGCTGGCGCTCGGGGTGATCCCGACCATCGCGCCCTACCTGCTGCCCGCGCTCGTCGCCGGCCTGCGCCTCTCCCACCCCGACCTCGCGCTGGTGGTGCGCGAGACGCGGACCGCCACGCTGCTGGAGGAGGTGGCGGACGGGCGGCTCGACGCTGCGATCCTCGCGCTGCCGGTGGACGCGCCGGGGCTTGTGGCCGTGCCCTTGGCGGAGGAGCCGTTCCTGCTGGTCCGCCCCGCTGCCGAGGCGGACGATCCGGTGCCCGATCCCGGTGCGCTGTCGGACCGGCTGCTGCTCTTGGAGGAAGGGCACTGCTTCCGCGACCAGGCCCTCGCCATCTGCGGAATGCGCGCCGCGCCCGGCGGGCTCGACGGCGCGTCGCTCGGGACGCTGGTGCAGATGGTGGGGGCGGGGCTGGGCGTCACGCTGATCCCCGCGATGGCGCGCGAGGTGGAGGGCCGATGGGACGGGCTGGACCTCGCTCCCCTGCCCGGCGCGCCGCCGGGGCGGACGGTGGGGATGGTCTGGCGGCGGACCACGCCGCTGGAGGCGCGCCTGCGCGAGGTGGCCGAGGCGGTCCGCGCCGCGTTGCCCTCCGCCGCCCCTCCCCCCTAGGGTGCGCGCCGAAGGAGACCCCCATGCAGCTCTACTCGTCCCCCGCCTCGCCCTTCGCCCGGAAATGCCGGGCCGTGATCCTCGAGCATCGCATCGCGGACGTGGAGATCCGCGACGTCTCCGCCTCGCCCATGGGCGGGGAGGCGGCGCTGAACGCGGCCAACCCGACGGGGAAGATCCCCGTCCTCGTCCGCGAGGACGGCCCCGCCGTCTACGACAGCCGGGTCATCACGCGCTTCCTCGACGCCCACGCAGGCGGCGGCCTCTACCCGGAGGGGCGCATCTGGGACGTGCTGACGCTGGAGGCCAACGCCGACGCGATCATGGAGGCGGCCGTCGGCATGACCTACGAGCAGCGGTTCCGCGGCGAGAAGGGCCTCGTCTGGGACGAGTGGCTCGACAAGCAGTGGGCCAAGGTCGCGCGCTCGCTCGACGTGCTGGAGGCGCGGGGGATGCCGCTGCTGCGGGGGCCGCTGAACATGGGCGCGCTCGGGATGGCCTGCGCGCTGGGCTACCTCGACCTGCGCCACGACGCGCGGGGCTGGCGCGACGGACGCCCGCAGCTTTCCGCGTGGGAGGCGGATATGCGCGAACGCCAGTGCCTCGCCGAGACGGCACCGGCATGAGCCTGCTGGCAGGGGCGCGGACGGGCTTCGCGCTGGCCTGCGCGGGGCTCGCCGCGCTGATCGGGGTGATGGCGGTCGTGCCCGGCGGGCGCGCGGCGGCGGGGGCCATCGCGGGGATCGGCGTGTCGGAGCCGGGGCCGGCGATCCGGCTCGCGGCGGCCTGCGACGTGCTGCTGCCGATCGGCTACGCGAGCGGCTTCGTCCTGCTCGCCGCCGGGTTGGCGCGGGGCCCGCGCGGCTGGGTCGCGGCGGGGATCGTCGGCGTGCTCACGACGGTGGGCCTCACGCTCGACCTGATGGAGAACGCCGCCGCGCTGGCGGGGGACGCCTCGGGGCTGACGCCCGCCAAGTACGGCACCCTCGGCGCGGCGGCCTTCGTTCTGTCGACCCTCCTCGGCGACGGACGGGCCGCGCGGCTCACGCGTCCCACGGCCCAGATCGCCGCGCCGGTCCTGCTGGCCGCGACCATCGCGCTGCCGCCGGACCTGTCGGAGCCGTGGCTCACGGTGCCAGTGCTGCTCGCCCTCTTCGCGCTGCTAACCCTCGTGGCGCACGAGTCGCTCTCCGACGAGCGGGCGCGCCGCGCATGACCGTCGAGATCACCCGCAGCGACGACCCCACCGAGGCGCGACGCCTGCGCTGGACCGTGTTCGTCGAGGAGCAGGGCATCCCCGTCGAGGCCGAGATGGACGGCACCGATCCGGGATGTACGCATTGGGTGCTGCGCGAGGACGGGGCGCCCGTGGCCACGCTGCGCACCAAGGTGATCGACGATTCCACGCTGAAGATCGGGCGGGTGGCGACCTTGGCGGAGGCGCGGGGGCGGGGCCATGCGCGGCGGCTGATGGAGGCGGCGCTGGCCGAGGCGCGCGCGGCGGGCCTCGCGCGGGGCTACCTCTCGGCGCAGGAGGAGGTCGTCGGCTGGTACGAGGCCTTCGGCTTCGTCGCGGAGGGCGGCCCCTACGACGACGGCGGCATCCCGCACCGCGACATGTGGGCCGACCTCTAGGGGTCCGCCCCCTCCCTCCGCGGCGACGTGCCGTCGCTGCGCGCGTTTGTCCGCTGGAACTTCGCCCTACGTTCAAGCTATAGGCCCGCGACCGCGCCCCGACTCCGTCCCGGGCGCATCGGCATCCTTTCGACGACGGGAGACGCCCACGTGGCACATACCGAAGAGCAGCAGGGCACCCGCCGCGACTTCCTGTACTACGCGACCGCCGGAACCGGCCTCGTGGTGACGGGCGCGGCGGTGTGGCCCCTCATCAACCAGTTGAACCCCTCGGCCGACGTGGTCGCGCTGGCCTCGATCGACGTCGACGTCGCCGACGTCGCCGAAGGCTCTCAGCTGACCGTGCAATGGCTCGGCAAGCCGGTGTTCATCCGCCACCGCACCGCCGAGGAGATCGAGGCGGCGCGCGGGGTCGAGCTGTCCGAGCTGCCCGACCCGCTCGCGGCCAACGACAACCTCGACGGCGCGGCGGCGGGCACGGACGAGAACCGCGCCCTCGACGAGGAGGGCCGCTGGCTCGTGATGATGGGCGTCTGCACCCACCTCGGCTGCGTGCCGCTGGGCGACGGCGCGGGCGACTTCGGCGGATGGTTCTGCCCCTGCCACGGCTCGCACTACGACACCGCGGGCCGCATCCGCCGCGGCCCCGCCCCGACCAACCTTCCCGTTCCCGTGGCCGCTTTCACGGGCGAGACCACGATCACCCTAGGCTGAGGAGGCCGACGCATGGCTGGCATTCCCCACGACCACTACGTTCCCGGCTCCAAGGCCGAGAAGTGGGTCGAGAAGCGGATCCCCGTGATCTCGCTGCTCTACGACACGCTGATGATCCCCACCCCCAAGAACCTCAACTGGATGTGGATCTGGGGCATCATCCTGACCTTCACCCTGGCGCTGCAGATCGTCACCGGCATCGTGCTGGTGATGCACTACGTGCCGCACGTCGACTACGCGTTCGCCTCCGTCGAGCACATCATGCGCGACGTGAACGGCGGGCACATGATCCGCTACATCCACGCGAACGGCGCCTCGCTGTTCTTCATCGCGGTGTACTTCCACATCTTCCGCAACCTCTACTACGGGTCGTACAAGGCCCCGCGCGAGATCACGTGGATCATCGGGATCCTGATCTACCTGCTGATGATGGCGACGGCGTTCACCGGCTACGTGCTGCCGTGGGGCCAGATGTCCTTCTGGGGCGCGACCGTGATCACCGGCCTGTTCGGCGCCATCCCGTTCGTCGGCGACGCGATCCTGACGACGCTGCAGGGCGGACCCGCCGTGGCGAACGACACGCTGGGGCGGTTCTTCTCGCTCCACTACCTGATGCCGTTCCTGATCGCGGGCCTGACCATCGTGAAGATCTGGGCCTTCCACTCGACCGGCAACAACAACCCCACCGGGGTCGAGGTGCGGCGCACCTCCAAGG
Source organism: Jannaschia sp. Os4 (assembly GCF_016820245.1). Taxonomy (GTDB): domain Bacteria; phylum Pseudomonadota; class Alphaproteobacteria; order Rhodobacterales; family Rhodobacteraceae; genus Jannaschia. Next base: position 792,049 of record NZ_JAFCAR010000001.1, read on the forward strand.
AGGAGGCGCAGCGCGACACGCTGCCGTTCTGGCCCTACTTCGTGATCAAGGACCTGTTCGCGCTGGCCGTGATCCTCTTGGTGTTCTTCGCGGTCGTCGGCTTCATGCCGAACTACCTCGGCCACCCGGACAATTACATCGAGGCCAACCCGCTGGCGACGCCTGCGCACATCGTGCCCGAATGGTACTTCCTGCCGTTCTACGCGATCCTGCGCGCCTTCGACGGCGACGTCTGGCTGGTGATCGCGGTGGACTTCCTGACCGGCGGCCTCGTCGACGCGAAGTTCTTCGGCGTGATCGCGATGTTCGCGGCTATCGTGGTGATGGCGCTGGCCCCGTGGCTCGACACCTCGTCGGTCCGCTCGGGCCGCTACCGCCCGATGTTCAAGTGGTGGTTCTGGCTGCTCGTCGTCGACTTCTTCGTGCTGATGTGGTCGGGCGCCATGCCCGCCGAGGGGATCTACCCCTACATCGCGCTGATCGGGGCCGTGTACTGGTTCGCCTACTTCCTCGTGATCCTGCCGCTGCTCGGCGTGATCGAGAAGCCGCTGGCGCGCCCGGCGACCATCGAGCAGGCCTTCGCCGAGGACTACGGCAAGGGCGGCGGTACCGGGGACGGCATGCGCCTGCCCGGCGAGCGCGGCGCGACGCCGGCGGAGTGAGACCAATGAAGAAGATCATCACCACCCTGGCGGCGCTGGCCGTCTCGACCTCGGCGGCGCTGGCCGCCGGGGGCGACTACGAGGTCACCGACTACGCCTTCCCGTTCGAGGGCCCGTTCGGCACCTACGACCAGAACCAGCTCCAGCGCGGCCTCAAGGTCTACACGGAGATCTGCTCGGCCTGCCACGGCCTTAAGTACGTGGCCTTCCGCACGCTCGCCTCCCCCGCGGGGCCGGGCTTCACGGACGCGCAGATGAAGGCCTATGCCGAGCAGTACGAGGTCTTCGACGGCTCGCTGAACTTCGGCGAGGGCGACTTCCGCACCGCGACGGCGACGGACAACTTCCCGGCGAACAACTCCGTCGGCGCGCCGGACCTGTCGCTCATGGCGAAGGCCCGCGCGGGCTTCCACGGCCCCTACGGCCTCGGGACCAACCAGCTCTTCAGGGGCATGGGCGGGCCGGAGTACATCGCGTCCCTCCTCATGGGCTACACCGGCGAGGAGATGGAGCAGGCGGGCACCGTGCTCTACGAGAACACCGCCTTCCCCGGCGGCTGGATCTCCATGGCGCCGGTCATCTACGGCGACGACGTGGTCTTCGACGACGGCGCGCCCACGGACGCGGAGTCGATCGCCAAGGACGTCTCGGCCTTCCTGATGTGGACCGCCGAGCCCAAGCTCGCCGCCCGCAAGCAGACGGGCCTGATCGCGGTCATCATGCTCGGGCTGCTCGCGGTGCTGCTCTACTTCACCAACAAGGCCATCTGGGCCCCGGTGAAGGCGCATGCCCGCTACGGGACGCATGTCGACCCGGCGGAGTGACCCCCGCCCCCCCACACGATGAGGGCGCCCCGCGGGGCGCCCTTCTTCGTTCGGCCCTGCGGGCCGGCCCGCCGGGGGCTCTGCCCCCGGACCCCCGAGGTACTTTTGCCAAGATGAGGGTGCATCAGGCTCCCAGATAGGCGCGCAGGGCGGGTGGCGGGTCGGCCAAGGCCGCCCGCGCGTCTACCGGCGCGTGGGTTATGCCATCGGCCACGAGCAGCAGGTGATCCGCGATCCGTTCCGCGTCGGCGGGGTCGTGCGTCACCATCAGCACCCCCATCCCCCGCTCCGCCGCCGTCTCGGCCACGAGGTCCAGCATCTCCGCCCGCAGCGCCGGCCCCAGCGCGGCGAACGGCTCGTCCAGCAGGAGCCACGGGCGGTCCCGCAGCAGCGCGCGCGCCAGCGCCACGCGCGAGCGCTGGCCGCCGGACAGGTCGCGCGGCAGGCGCTCGCCGAGGCCCTCCAGCCCGACCCGCGCCAGCGCCGCGTCCCGCGCCGCCCGCCCCGCCGCGTCCAGCCGCGCGTCCGCGCGCAGCCCCAGCGCCACGTTCGTCGCCGCGTCGAGATGCGGGAACAGGTTCTCCTCCTGGAACAGGATCGACAGCGGGCGGTCCCCCGGCGCGCGGCCCGACACCTCCGCCCCGCCGATCTCGACGCGCCCCGCGACGGGCACGAACCCCGCGATCCCGCCCAGCAGCGTCGACTTCCCCGACCCCGACGCCCCCATCACCGCCGTGATCCCCGGCGGCACGGTCAGGTCGGCGGCCAGCGCGAAGCCGCCCCGGCGGAGGGTCAGGTCAAGCCGCACGCGACCCCCGCTCGAACGCGGCGAAGAGGCCCAGCGACAGCGCCACCAGCAGCAGCGCGGCGGCCATCGCCTCCTCCATCCGGTAGCTCCCCATCAGCTGATACATCGCCAAGGGCAGCGTCGCCTGCCCCGGCGACGCGAACAGCGCTATCACCCCGAGGTCCCCCGCCGCCAGCGCCCCCGCCAGCCCCGCCGCGTAGCCCAACGGACGCCGCAGCCGCGGCAGCCCGACCAGCCGCAGCCACGCGAGCCCCGTCATCCCCAGCGAGGCCGCCAGCCGCCCGAAGTCCCGGTCGAGGTCGCGCACCGCGGGCATCAGCGCGCGCAGCGCGAAGGGCAGCGACAGCAGCACGTTGACCAGCAGCGTCACCGGCAGCGCCAGCGCGACCGGGTTCGCCCACGGGCGCAGCAGCAGGAACAGCCCCGCCCCCAGCACGAGCGGCGAGGCGGTGATGACGGCCGTCCCCACCGCCTCGATCCAGCCCGTCCGCAGGGCCGCGAGGGCCAGCGCCAGCGCCGCCCCCGCCGTCAGCACCGCGCAGAGCAGCGCCACGGCCAGCGACCGCCCCGCCGCCGCCCAGACCGAGGCCGGCAGATCCGGCAGCGCGGGCACCCCCCGCCACAGGACCGCCCCCATCGGCGCGAGCAGGAACAGGCAGGCCGCCGCCACCGCCACCGCGTCCTGCGCGCGCAGCAGCGGCGTCCGGTGGTCCCACCGCTCCGCCACGCCGCCCAGCCCCGCGCCGAAGCCAGACGGCACCGCCAGCCGCAGGGCGAGCAGCGCGGCGCCCACGCCCAGCGCCAGTTGCAGCAGCGCCAAGGAGGCGGCGCGCCCGAGGTCGAAGTCGAAGCGGAACGCCTGATAGATCGCCAGCTCCACGGTAGTCGAGCGCGGCCCGCCCCCCAGCGTCAGCGCGACCGCGAAGGAGGTCGTGCAGATCAGGAACACCGCAAGCCAGATGCCCGGCCCCACCGCGCGCAGCAGGGGCCGCTCGATCACGCGCATCACGTCGCCCGGCCCGAAGCCCAGCGACGCGGCGAGGCGCAGCCGCTCCGGCGGCACCGACAGCCACGCCTGCAGCAGCAGCCGCGTGGCCAGCGGCAGGTTGAAGAACACATGCGCGAGGATCACGCCGCCCCAGCCGTAGAGCGGCCACTCCACCCCCAGCGCGGCCAGCCAGCCGGAGCGCCCGAACACCGCGACCAGCCCGAGGACGGCCACGATCACCGGCAGGATGAACGGCGCGCCCAGCAGCAGGACGACGGTCCCCCGCCCCGGAAAGGCCCGCCGCGCCAAGGCCCGCGCCACCGGCACCGCGAGCAGCAGCGACAGCGTGGCCGAGACGGCGGCCTGCCACAGCGTGAACCACAGCGCCCCACGGTCGCCGGGCGCCAGCGCGCCCAGTCCCTCGGCCCGCCAGACCACCGCGCCCACCGGCAGCACGAGCGCCGCGACGACCCCCGCCGCGACCCCCAGCCCCCAGCGGGCGCCGACGCCCGTCAACGGGGGCTCACCGCAACCCCGCCTCGAAGGCCGCCACCGCCGCGTCCCGCGCCGCCTCCGCCTCGGGCGAGGTCAGGTGGATCACCCGGTCGGGCATGTCGAGCGTCTCGAACCCCTCGGGCAGGTCGCCCGCCTGGGCGGCGGGGAAGGACCAGTTGCCCGTTGGGATGACCTCTTGGAACGCGGGCGTCAGCACGAAGTCCATGAAGGCCCGCGCCGCCTCGGGCGAGTCGGTGTCCGCCACCAGCCCCGCCGTCTCGACCAGCACGTAGTGCCCCTCGGGGAAGATCGCGGCCTTCACCGTGTCGTCGTCCTCGGCGATCAGGTGGTAGGCGGGCGAGGTCGTGAAGGACAGCACCATGTCCGCCTCGCCCTCGGTGAACATGCCGTAGGCCTCGGACCAGCCCGACGTCACGGTCACGATGTCGTCCCGCAACCCGCGCCAGACGTCCTCCGCCTCGGCCCCGAACACCTCGTGGATCCACAACGCCGTGGCGAGGCCCGACACGGAGGTGCGCGGGTCCTGTACCACGAGGCTCGGCCCGTCGTTCGCGATCAGGTCCGCGAAGGAGGCGGGCGGCTCGGCCAGCCGGTCCGTGTCGTAGACGAAGGCGAGATGGGACCAGTTGAACGGCAGGAACGTCTCGTCCGTCCACTCCACCGGCAGCGTCAGCGCCGAGGTGTCCACCCCGTGCGGCGCGAACAGCCCCGTGGCCCGCGCCCGCTCCGCGATGTCCGTGTCCAGCCCGATCACCACGTCCGCCTCGGTCCGCGCCCCCTCCAGCAGCAGGCGCGGCAGCAGGTCGCCGGTCACGTAGGTCAGGTCGTGGCCGGTGGCGGCCTCGAACGCCTGCTCGATGGCGGGGCCGGGCCCCCACTCGGAGGCGAAGTAGTCGGGGGCGTAGACGGTCAGCTCCTCGCCCGCGGATGCGGTGGCGAGCAGGGACAGTCCCGTGGCGATGGCGGCCTTCATGGCGATCCTCCAATGGCACGGGCGGGTGGAGGCTTGCGACCTTCCCTCCGCCGGTATGAGCCGGTTCAGGTTCGACGGGTTCGCATCGCTGCATCTCAGCCCGTGTCCGGGCACCCCGAGGTAGGACTGAGGTAGGGGAGCGGCGGGGGGCGGGGGCGCCGGGCGCGGGGGGGGGGGGGGGGGGGGGCGCCGCG
>NZ_JAFCAR010000002.1 GCF_016820245.1 Jannaschia sp. Os4
GCTCGGGCCGCGGCCCCCCGCCGCCCCGGGGCGCCCCGGGGGGGGCGCTGCCCCCACACCCCCGAGGTATTTGGGCCAAGATGAGGGGGGCGGGTTGAGGGCGGGGGGCGCCGGGATTACGCGGGCCGCATGTTCAACACGTTCGGCCGCCTCTTCACCGTCACCACTTGGGGCGAGAGCCACGGGCCCGCCTTGGGCGCGACCGTGGACGGGGTGCCGCCGGGCGTGGCCGTGTCGGAGGCGGACCTCCAGGTCTGGCTCGACCGCCGCAAGCCCGGCCAGTCCAAGCACACCACCCAGCGCAAGGAGCCGGACGCCGTCCGCATCCTGTCGGGGGTGTTCGAGGGGCGCACGACCGGCACGCCGATCCAGCTGATGATCGAGAACACCGACCAGCGGTCCAAGGACTATGGCGACATCGCCGAGAAGTTCCGGCCCGGTCACGCCGACATCGCCTACTGGCAGAAATACGGCATCCGCGACCATCGCGGCGGGGGCCGCTCCAGCGCCCGCGAGACGGCGGCGCGGGTCGCGGCGGGCGGCATCGCGCGCGCCGTGCTGCGCGACCTCGTGCCGGGGCTGGAGGTTACGGGCTACATGACCCGGATGGGCGAGCTGGCCATCGACCGGTCGCGGTTCGACTGGGACGAGATCGCGCGCAACGACTTCTGGACGCCCGACCCGGTGGCGGCGGAGGAGTTCGCGGCGCACTTGGATTGGCTCCGCAAGGACGACCACAACTCCGTCGGCGCCGAGATCGAGGTGGTCGCGCGCGGCGTCCCCGCGGGCCTCGGCGCGCCGGTCTACGCCAAGCTCGACACCGACCTCGCAGCGGCCATGATGTCGATCAATGCCGTCAAGGGCGTCGAGATCGGCGAGGGCATGGCCGCCGCCCGCCTCACGGGCCGCGACAACGCCGACGAGATCGTCATGGGCGCGGATGGGCCCGAATACACCTCCAACCACGCGGGCGGCGTCCTCGGCGGCATCTCCACGGGGCAGGACGTCGTCGTCCGCTTCGCCGTGAAGCCCACCTCCTCGATCCTGTCGGAGCGGCGCACCATCACCAAGGCGGGCGAGGAGACGACGCTCGTCACCAAGGGCCGTCACGACCCCTGCGTCGGCATCCGCGCGGTCCCGGTGGGCGAGGCGATGATGACCTGCGTCCTCCTCGACCACCTGCTTCTGGACCGCGGCCAGACCGGCGGCATGCGCGGCCCGATCGGCGGCTGACGGCGCACGGGGCGCGCGACGGCCTGGCCCCCTTGGCTTCGGATGCGCGGTTGCCGACCCTCCCGGCGACCGCCACCACCGGACCCGGCCCCATGCTCCTCCGCACGCTCCTCGCCGCCCTCCTCCTCGCGCCGCCGCTCCACGCCGCGCCCGAGCAGATCGCCGAGGGCCGCGCCACCGCCGCCGCCTACGCCGACCTGCGCGACGCGCGGCGCGACGGCTGGCGCAAGTTCGGCGGCCCCGCCGCGCTGATGGGGCAGCACTACTACAACGGCGCCAATCCCGACTACGTCGCGGGCGAGCCGCTCGATCCCGCCCGCCTCTCCAACCTGCTCTACGCCGAGATCGGCGGACGCCAGACGCTGGTGGGCGTGGCCTATAACTACCGCATCGGCGACGGCGACCTGCTGCCCGAGGGGTTCCGTGGAGGCGCCGACGTCTGGCACGTCCACGACGTCGCCAAGTTCGCCGCCGCCGTCACCACCGACCGCCCCCTCCTGCGCTGGGCCGCCGACCGCTTCCTGACGCCCGAGTTCACCGCCGCCGACGGCACCCGGCGCGACCGGCTGGCGATGGTCCACCTCTGGACGATCCCGAACCCCGACGGCCCCTTCGCCTCCCACAACCGGGCGCTGGCCTACCTGCAGCTCGGCCTGCCCGGCGACTGGGCCGACGGCGCGTCCAAGGAGGCGGCGCTGGGCCTGTCGCTCGCGCGGCCCGAGGGCTGCGCCGAGATGATCGACACCGACGCGTGGATCGCCAACCTGCCCCGCGCCACCACCCGCCGCCTCCACTCCGCCTGTCGGCAGGTGGCCGACCACGTGCGCGCGCGGCTGGGATCGAAGGCGCAGGCCAACGCGGCGGGCGAGGGGGCGTGGGCCGCCTTCGACCGGGTCCGCGACGAGAGCCTGACGCCCGTCCAGAAGCTCCGCATCGCCTCGATCGTCGAGGACGGGCCGGGCCTGCTCTGCCGCTAGGTCAGGTCGCCCGCGCCGCCCGCATCCGGCTGACCTGCACGGCAAGGATGCCGCCCGCGATCACCACCACCCCCACCGCGTCGAGCGGGCCCAGCCGCTCGCCCAAGAGCGCCCACGCGATCACCACCCCGAAGAACGGGTTGAGGAAGTGGAACGTCGCCGCCGGCGTCGCGCCGATCCGGCGCACCAGCAGGAACCAGATCCACGTCGCCAAGAGCCCCGGCACCACCGTCGTGTAGGCGAAGGCCGCCGTGAGCGTCGGGGTCCACGTCACCTCCCACGTCTCCAAGGCCAGCCCGAGCGGCAGAAGCGCCAGCGACCCCACCAGCATCTGCAGCCCCACTACCGACAGGATGCCGCCGCCGCCGGTCGCGCCCTTGACCGTCAGCGTCGCGACCGTGAGCGCGACGACCCCCGCCACGCACATCGCCACCGCCGCCACGTCCGCCCCGCCCGACAGGCGCGTCCCCATGATCAGCAGCACGCCCGCCGTCCCCGCCGCCAGCCCCGCGACGCCCAAGGGGCGGGTCCGCTCCGAGAACGCCACCCAGTTCACCAGCGCCACCAAGAGCGGCAGCGTCGAGGCCACGATCGCCGCCAGCGACGCCTCGATCCGCTGCATCGCCACGAAGTTCAGCCCGAGGTAGAGCGCGTTCTGGCACAGCCCGAACACCACGATGGCGGCCCACGCCCGCCGGTCCAGCGTCAGCCGCTCGCCCGCCAGCCGCCCGAGAGCCAAGCCCAGCGCCCCCGACAGCGCGAAGCGCAACGACAGCGACAGCAGCGGCGGCGCCTCGGCCACGATGATCCGCGCCGAGGTGAAGGCCGACGACCACGCCAGCGCGAAGAGCAGGCCGAGGAGGAGCGCGCGCGGATCCATGCCCGGCGGGTGCCATGCCCGTCCCCGCACCGCAATCACCCCGCCGCGCGGCGCTTCTTGATCCGGCTGAAGGCCTGCGGCGTGATCCCGATCCACGCCGCGATGTCGGACTGCGGGAAGGCGCCCTCGAACGCCGCCGCCTGCTCCAGCGCGCGGGCCTGGCGCGCCTCGGCGGACAGGCACAGCAGCTCGAACTCCCGACGCTCCTTGCGCCGGGCGTAGCCGGCGAGGAACCCGATCATCGCCAAGGCCGCCGCGTGGTCCCGCTCGGCCGCCGCCGTCAGGTCCGCGAAGGGGATCGAGCGCACCCGCGCCTCGGACACCGCCACCAGCGAGAACGTGCAGCCCACGCCCTCCGTCAGCGCGGCCATCGACCCGATCAGGTCGCCCGGCGCCAGCAGGGACTTCACCCGCTCGCGGCCCTCCGGGTCGAGGTAGTAGGCCTTCAGATGCCCTTCCCGGATCAGGTGCACCTCCCCGGACGGGTCGCCTTGCCGGAACAGGTGCGCCCCCGCCGCGACGGCGCGGTCGCGGCCCAGTCCTCCCGCGAGGCGCTCGATCCCCATCCCATGAACCTCGATCAATCCGATCCCGTCCCTCTGGGCCTATCAGGTTTCCACCGGACGCGCAGCAGAAGGGGCGGGCGATGGAACTCGAAGGACGGCGGATCGCGATCACCGGGGGCACCTCCGGCATCGGGCGGAGGATCGTGGACCGCCTCGCCCCGCGCGCGGAGGTCGTCGTGGTGGCCCGGCCCGGGCCGTCCGCCGACGCCCTCCGCGCGGACCACCCGGGCGTGGAGATCCTCGTCGCCGACCTGTCCCGCCCGGCGGAGGTCGACGCGGCGGGGGCCGCGCTCGCCCGGCGGGACGACGTGGACGGTCTGATCCACTGCGCGGCCGTGCAGCGCACCGCGCACGTCGCCGACGCCGACCCGGCGACGATCCGCCCCGAGATCGAGGTGAACCTGACGGCGCTCTGCGTGCTCGCGGGGCACCTCCTGCCGGGGATGCGGCGGCGCGGCGGCTTCGTCCACGGGGTGAACTCGGGCCTCGGCCTCGTGCCCAAAACCGGGTCGGCCGTCTACTGCGCCACCAAGGGCGGGATGAACCTCTACCTGCAGGCGCTCGAGAACCAGTCGCGCGGCAGCAGCGTCCAGGTCATGCAGGCGTTCCTCCCGCTCGTGGACACGTCCATGAGCGCCGGGCGCGGGCGCGCCAAGATGGACCCGGACGCGGCGGCGGCGGCCATCGTGGACGGGATCGAGCGCGGGATCGCGGCCCACGACATCGGCCGCGTCCGCATCCTGCGCGCGCTCGCCCGGATCGCGCCCTCGGCGGCGCGGCGCATCATGAGGGCGGACGCATGAGGCCGCTCCTGCGCGTGATGCTGCTCCTCGGAGGGGGCTTCGCGGCCACCTTCGTGATCGCCCGCCTGACCGGCGTCCTGACCGAGGAGGCGGTGCGCGGCTGGCTGGCGGCCGCATCCGCCGTGTCGCCCGCGTGGATCGCCGCGATCGTGGTCGCGCTGCTCTTCGCGGACCTGTTCGTCGCGGTGCCCACGCTCACGATCACGATCCTCGCCGGTCACTTCCTCGGGGCGCCCGCCGGGACCGCCGCCGCCCTCGCGGGGACCTCGGCGGCCGCGGCGGCTGGCTACGGGCTGTCGCGGCGCTGGGGCGAGGGGGTGCTGCGCCGCGTCGTCGGCGACCCGGCGCAGCGCGTGGAGTTGCGTGACGCCTTCGCCCGGACGGGGCCCGCGATGATCGTGCTGTCGCGCGCCATGCCGATCCTGCCCGAGGTGACCGCCTGCATGGCCGGGGCCACGCGGATGCCGCCGTGGCGCTACGTCCCGCTCTTCGCCCTCGGTACGGTGCCCTACGTCGCGATCGCCGCGTGGGCCGGGTCCGTCAGCACGCTGCGGGATCCCATGCCCGCCATCTACGCCGTGCTGGGCCTCTACGCGGTCCTCTGGACGGCATGGGCCGCCCTGCGGTGGCGGGGCCGGTCGGCGCCCTGAACGACGGAGGGGCCGCCCCTGCCGGGACGGCCCCTCGATCACGTGCCATGGCCCGAAGGCCCGCGGATCACTCGTTGACGGAGTCCTTGAGCGCCTTGGCGATGGTGAACTTCACCACCTTGTCGGCGTCCTTCTTGAACTGCTCGCCCGTGGCGGGGTTGCGGACCATGCGCTCGGGGCGCTCGCGGCAGGCCATCTTGCCGATGCCCGGCAGGGTCACGGCGCCGCCGTCCTTGACCTCGTCGCTGATGATCTCGGCCAGCGCGTCGAGCGCGGCGGAGGCGGACTTCTTGTCGGAGTCCATCTTCTCGGCCAGAGCCGAGACCAGTTGCGTCTTGGTCATCGCTTTCGTCGCCATGTGTCACCCCTTTGGCAGGCAGGTTGCGAATTTGACGCGACCCTAGACAGGGAATGCGCCCGCCTACAACAGGTTTCCCATATTTTCATAGGAATGCGGTTTCCTCGAACGACCTGAGCTTGCGCGAATGGAGCCGCTCCAGCGGCATCTCGCGCAGGGTCTCCATCGCCCGGATGCCGATTAGGAGGTGGCGCGACACCTGCGTGCGGTAGAACTCCGAGGCCATGCCCGGCAGCTTCAGCTCCCCGTGGAGCGGCTTGTCGCTGACGCACAGCAGCGTGCCGTAGGGCACGCGGAAGCGGAACCCGTTGGCCGCGATCGTCGCGCTCTCCATGTCCAAGGCCACCGCGCGGGACTGTGACAGGCGCTGCACCGGCCCCGCCTGCTCGCGCAGCTCCCAGTTGCGGTTGTCGATGGTCGCCACCGTGCCCGTCCGCATGATCCGCTTGAGCTCGTAGCCCTCCAGCTGCGTGACGTCGGCGACCGCCTCCTCCAACGCGACCTGCACCTCGGCCAGCGCGGGCACCGGCACCCAGACCGGCAGGTCGTCGTCCAGCACGTGGTCCTCGCGCAGGTAGGCGTGGGCCAGCACGAAGTCGCCGAGCGACTGGCTGTTGCGCAGCCCCGCGCAGTGCCCCACCATCAGCCATACGTGCGGGCGCAGCACCGCGATGTGGTCCGTCGCCGTCTTGGCGTTGGACGGCCCCACCCCGATGTTCACCAGCGTGATGCCCGCGTTGCCCTCCCGCTCGAGGTGGTAGGTCGGCATCTGCGGCATCTTGGGCGGGTCGGCCATCGGCGCGTCCGGGTCGTCCGGCGTCACCGTCTGCCCCATCGGCCCCACCAGCGCCGTGTAGCCCGAGGCCGGGTCGCGCAGCGCCTCGCGGGCGTAGGCCACGAACTCGTCCATGTAGAACTGGTAGTTCGTGAACAGCACGTGGTTCTGGAAGCAGGCCGGGTCCGTCGCCGTGTAATGGGCCAGCCGGGCCAGCGAGTAGTCGACCCGCTGCGCCGTGAACGGCGCCAAGGGCCGCGCCCCGTCCTCGTAGGTGAACCCCACCCCGTTGACGATGTCGTCGTTCGTCGTCTCGAGGTCCGGCACGTCGAACACGTCGCGCATCAGGAAGGGCAGCACCCCGTCCTGCGGCACGGTCAGCGCCCCGTCCTCGTCCGATCCGCCCAGCACCGCGAAGTGGATCGGGATCGGGGTCCTGGACCAGCCCACGGTGACGGGGACGCCGTGCGAGCGGACCAAGAGTTCGATCTGCTGCGTCAGGTAGCCCTCGAACAGGTCGGGCTGCGTGATCGTCGCCGCGTAGTGCCCCGGCTCGGCCACGTGCCCGAAGGACAGGCGCGAATCCGCCCGCCCGTAGGACGTCGTCGTGAACCGGATCTCGGGGTAGAACGCGCGCACCCGGTGGTCCGGCTCCCCCTCGGCCACCGCCTTGGAGAAGCGCGACCGCAGGAAGCCCGTCGCCTCCGCGTAGAGGCGCTGCAGCTCCGCCACCGCGTCCGCCGCGTCCATGAACGCGCGCCGCTCCACCGCCTCCGGCGAGCGGATCGAGGACTTCTTCGCGGACTTCGCGGGCGTCGGGATCTTGGGCGGCGCGTTCATGCCAGCACCTCCGTCAGTTCGAACTTCGTCACGTCCACCAAGCCCAGGTCGCCGATCCGCAACTCCGGGATCACCACCAGCGCCAGCAAGGAATGCTGCATGAACGCCTCGTTCATCGTGCAGCCCGCGTCCCGCATCGCCGCCGCCAAGCCCTCGGCCTTCGCCGCCACGGCGGGCGCCGGGTCGTCGGACATCAGCCCCGCCACCGGCAGCTCCACCATCGCCCGCTCCACCCCGTCCGAGAACAGGCAGGCCCCGCCGCCCACGTCGGCCAGCCGGTTCGCCGCCGCCGCCATGTCCGCCCGCGAGGTGCCCACGACGATCATGTGGTGGCTGTCATGCGCCACCGTCGAGGCCAGCGCCATGTCGCCCGCATATCCGAACCCCTCCACGAAGGCGTTCACCACGCCCCCCGTCGCGCGGTGCCGCTCGACCAAGGCGATCATGCAGGTCGGCCCTTCTCCGTCGACCACCCCGTCCCGCACCGGCAGCGTCCGCGTCAGCGCGCGCGTCGGTGCTTGGTTCTCCACCACCCCAATCACCCGCGCCTCGACCGTCTCGGCCCCCGCGGGCGCGGCCAACGCGAAGTCCCCCGCGGTGAGCGCGCGGCCCAGCCTCACCGTCCCCTTCGCCGCCGCCCAGTCGGCATGGTCCATCCCGGCGGCCAGATCCCCGTCCCGCGCGACGACCGCGCCCAGCGCGACCACGACCTTCGCCTCGAACCCCTCCAGCGTCTCGGTCAGCACCACGTCCGCCCGCCGCCCCGGCGCGATGGACCCCAACTCCCGCTCCAGCCCGAAATGCGTCGCCGCGTTGACCGTGCACATCTGCAAGGCGACCAGCGGGTCGCAGCCGCAGGCGATCGCGTGGCGCAGCACCCGGTCCATGTGCCCGTCCCGCACCAGCGTCGCCGCGTAGCAGTCGTCGGTGCACAGGATCACGCCGCGCGGGTCCAAGCCCCGCTTCGTCACGGCGGTGATCTGCGCCGCCACGTCGTGCCACGCGCTGCCCAGCCGCAGCATGGCCCGCATCCCCTGCCGCATCCGCGCCACCGCGTCGGCCTCGCTCGTGCCCTCGTGGTCGTCCGCAGGCCCCCCCGCCGCGTAGGCGTGGAAGGCCGGCCCGAGGTCGGGCGAGGCATAGTGCCCCCCGATCGTCCGCCCCGCCGCCGCCGTCGCCGCCATCTCGGCCAGCATCTGCTGCGAGCCATGGACCACGCCGGGGAAGTTCATCATCTCCCCCAGCCCCACGATCCCGTCCCAGCCCATCGCCTCGGCCACCTCGTCGGGGCCCAGCTCCACGCCCGTGGTCTCCAGCCCCGGCGCCGAGGGCGCGCAGGACGGCATCTGCATGAACATCGAGCAGGGCAGCCCCATCGCCTCGTCCAGCATCATCCGCACGCCCGGCAGGCCCAAGACGTTCGCGATCTCGTGCGGGTCGGCCATCATCGCGGTCGTGCCGCGCGGCACCACGGCCTCGGCGAAGCGCGCGGGCGTCAGCATCCCCGACTCGACGTGCATGTGCGCGTCGATCAGGCCGGGCGCGGCGACCATCCCCTCGCCCTCGATCACCTCGGTCGCCTCGCCCACGCAGTGCGAGGCGTCCGGCCCGACATAGGCGAAGCGCCCCCGCCGGATGGCGATCTCCCAGTCGAGCGTCTCGCGGGTGTGGACATTGGCCAGCCGGACGTCGCGGATCACGAGGTCGGCGCGGGCGCGCCCGGCGGCCACGGCGATTAGGTCGGCGGCGGCCTCGGGCCATGTGGGGAGGGTGCGGTGGGTGAACGGCGTCATCCCCCAAGGTTTCACGCCGCGCGACCCCCCGCAAGGCCGCGCGCGCGACGGTTGCGTGACGTCGCCGGGCGCGCTCGGGCGCCCCGGCCTCCGTAGGGTGGGCACCACCATGCCCACCGCCCTCCGACCCGCCTCCTTCTCAACGAAATCAATCCCTCACCCCCGCATGACGCCTCATCGGAGCACCATCGTCTTGGTCTCGCCGGACGCACCCTCGGGCGGCGCGCCCGCGCGATACGGCCGCGCAGCGGCCCGCGCATCGCCGGGCCGTCCCCCGGCCCGGCGATTGGTCTGGCCTCGGCGCGCCGCTTGGGCGTCGTACGGGGGTGAGGGATAAACCGCCTCGCGGACAGGTCGCATCGCCGCGCCACGGCCCTGCGATGCGCTCGGGTGGCGCTTGGCTCCCACCCTGCTAGATGCCCCCTCCGACCATCGGAGGACCCCGCCCATGACCGACATCGTCCTGCTCGACGGGGGCATGGGGCAGGAGCTCATCGCCCGCTCCCAGCACCCGCCCACCCCCCGCTGGTCCTCCGAGATTCTCGAGCGCGAGCCCGACCTCGTCCGCGCCGTCCACGACGACTTCCTCGACGCGGGCGCCACCGTCACCACCGTCAACAGCTACGCCGTCACGCCCGAGCGCCTCGCCCGCCTGATGCCCGCGCCCGAGGCCGAGGCCCTGTTCGAGACCCTCCAGCGCGCCGCCCTCGACATCGCCGAGGGCGCCCGCCGCCCCGGCACCGCGCTGGCCGGCTGCCTCCCCCCGCTGGGCGGCTCCTACCACCCCGAGGGCGCGCCCGACGACGACGAGATGGCGCGCACCTACGCCCGCATCGTCGCCCATCAGGCGCCCCGCTGCGACATCCTGCTGGCCGAGACGATGTCCTCCGTCCGCGAGGCCCGCGCCGCGACCCGCGCCATCCGCGACGCGGACGCCCGCGCGTGGATCGCGCTCTCGGTGCGGGACACCGACGGCACCCGCCTCCGCTCCGGCGAGCCGCTGGCCGAGGGCGTGGCCGCCGTCGTGGACGCGGGCGCCGAGGCGATCCTGCTCAACTGCTCCCGCCCCGGCGCCATCGACGCCGGCCTGCCCGCGCTCGCCGCCACCGGCCTGCCCTTCGGCGCCTACGCCAACGGGTTCGAGGACGCCGCCGAACTGGAACTGGGCACCACCGTCGCGGGCATGGCCGTGCGCGACGACCTCGGCCCCGAGGCCTATGCCGCCCGCGCGCTCGCATGGGTGGACCGGGGCGCCACGATCGTCGGCGGCTGCTGCGAGGTGGGACCGGCCCACATCGCGGCGCTCGCCCGCGCGCTGCGCGCGGCCGGGCACCGCATCGTCGCCCCTTGACGCGCCGGACGCGCATTATTGCGTGATCCGCCGAAACGGTGGTTAACGCGGGGGGCGTATGTACGCGCGTATGTACGGGGGGTGTACGGGGGATGCACGGGGGGTGCACGGGGGCGCCCCCCACCGTATGGTGGGTGCGAATCGGGTCAACGCCCTGATCCCGCACCCCTTTCCCGTATCCGGCGAGATGCCGTTAACCTTTGCCTCCGCCCGGCCCGGCGGAACCCCCCGGCCCGACAGCCCGTTCCCGCCGCATGGCTGGCGCCCCCGACCTCGTCTACTACCCCGACTCCCGCCCCGGCATCTCCCGCCGCCGGGCCGGTCGCGGCTGGTCCTACGCCGCGCCCGACGGCACCACCATCGACGACGCCGAGGAGCGCAAGCGCCTGAACGGCTTGGCGGTCCCCCCCGCCTATGCCGACGTCTGGATCAGCCCGCGCCGCCGCGGCCACCTGCAGGCCACGGGCTACGACGACCGCAAGCGCAAGCAGTACCGCTACCACGACCTCTGGGCCGAATGGCGCGCCGCCAAGAAGTTCGACGGCCTCGCGGAGTTCGGCGAGGCCCTGCCCCGCCTCCGCGCCCGCGTCGCCAAGGGCCTCGGGGACGAACCCGGCACCGAGGCCTTCGCCTTGGCCGCGATCACCCGCCTCATCGACCGAACCTCCGCGCGCGTCGGCTCGGAGAGCAACCTGCGCGAGAACGGGACGGAGGGGGCCACCACGCTCCGCACCCGCAACCTCGCGCTCGACGGCGACCGGATCGAGCTGGGATGGCGCGCCAAGGGCGGCAAGCGTGTCAGGAAGCACCTGACCGACGCCACCCTCGCCCGCGCGCTGCACCGGCTGCAGGACCTGCCCGGCGCCCCGCTCTTCGAATGGCTCGACGGGGGCGAGGTCCGCCGGATCGAGGCGCAGCGCCTCAACGACTGGCTGCGCGAGGCGACGGGCGTGGAGGGGGCCACGGCGAAGACCTTCCGCACGTGGAACGGCTCGGTCGCGGCCCTCGACGCCGCTCTGGCCGAGGGGGCGGGCGTCACCGTCCGCCGGATGTCCGAGGCGGCGGCCGACGCGCTGCACAACACCCCAAGCATCGCGCGCACCTCCTACGTCCATCCCGACGTGATCGGCTTGGCCGAGGAATGGCGCGACGTGGCGGTGCCCGACGCGCCCAGCGGCCTGCGGCGCACGGAGCGCGCCCTGCTCGGCCGGCTCGCCTGACCCGCGGTTTTGCCAAGCCCGCCCCGCCCGTTAAGGTGGACCCCCGCCCACCAGCCGGAGACGCCAATGTCCTGTGCCCATGTCGACCAGATCGCCCTCGAACTGCCGCAGGAGGGGGCTAAGGCCGACGCGGTCTGTCCCGCCTGCGTCGCGCAGGGATCGACATGGGTCCATCTGCGCCAGTGCCGGACCTGCGGCGCGGTGGGCTGTTGCGACTCCTCGCCCAACCGCCACGCCCGCGCCCACGCCCGCGCCGAGGACCATCCGGTCATCGCCTCCTTCGAGCCGGGCGAGTCGTGGTCCTACTGCTACGTCGACGCCGAGATGATCGACCGCTGAGGCGCGCCCGCGTCCGCGCGGGGGTGCACGCGTGACCCGGGCATCCTAGGGTGCCGGCGAGACCGCCCCGAGGACCCGTCCCATGCACTGCATCTTCGTCCAGATCCGCTGCCGCCCCGGCACGACCTATGCCGTCGCCGACGCGCTCGTCCTCAAGGAGCTGCACTCGGAGCTCTACTCCACGTCGGGGGACTGGGACCTCCTGCTCAAGGCCTACGTCCCCGAGGAGCGCGACATCGGACGCTTCGTCGCCGAGATGGTGGGCGACGTGGCGGACATCGAGCGCACGCTCACCACGATGACGTTCAAGACCCTCGGCTGACGCCCAGCATCCAATCGGCGCACATCAGGTCCAGATGCGCGCCACCGCCGTTCTTCCACAGGGTGACCTCCTGCTCCGAGGTCCGCCGCACCGCGTCGCCGTCGTAGAGATCGGCCACCACGTCCTCGCGTCGGATCACCCCCTCGGCGAGCGGAATCCTCAACTCTCCGATGTGGTCCAAGGTCGTCTCGCGGCTGTCGACGAAGAGCGTCGCCCGCCGCAGCGTCGCGTCGTCCGCCTCGCGCATGTCCGGCCGGTAGGCGCCGATCAGGTCCACGTGGGTGCCCGGCGACAGCCATTCGCCGCGCAGGACGGGGTCGGTGGACATCGTGGCGCAGGACACGATGTCCGCGGCTGCGACGGCGGCCGCGAGGTCGTCGGCGACCTCACATCCCGTCTCCGCCGCGAGCCGGGCCGCGGAGCGGGAGCGCGACCAGATCGAGACGGCGATGCCGGGGAACGCGGCGCGGTAGGCCTCGGTCAGGGAGCGGGCGACGGTGCCCGCGCCGACGATGAGCAGGCGTCGCGAGTCGGGCCGCGCGAGGAGGCGCGCGCCGAGCAGCGAGTCGCCCGCCGTCTTCCACTTGGTCAGCAGGCGGAAGTCGATCAGGGCCTGCGGGCTGCCGTCCGCGTCGGAGAACAGGGTCGCCGCCCCGCCGATCGCCGGGTCGGGCGCGTTGCCGGGGAAGATGGTGGCGGTCTTCACCAAGAGGCCCAGCCCGTCGATCCACGCCGCGCGCGACAGCATCGTGTCGGGGTCGCGGTAGAGGAAGGTGTCGCCGATCTCGGCCCTCGGGCGGCGGTGCCCGGCGAGGAACGCGTCGCAGAGCGAGAGCCAGTCGAGCTTCGGCTCCACCTCCCAGCCCAGTTGGATCATGCGGCCTCCTCCTCGGTCAGCAGCCCCTCGGCCACGAGGCGGTCGGCCCAGCCCTCCGGGCCGTCGAACAGGTGCGTGCGCCAGCCCCTCTCCGCCGCCGCCGCGATGTTGTCGGCCCGGTCGTCCGCGAAGAGCAGCGCGCCGCCGGAGAGGCCGGTGGAGCGCTCGACCGCCTCGTAGATGGCGGGGTCGGGCTTGATCACACCCAGATGCCCCGAGATGTGGTCGCGGTCGAAGTCGGACAGGAAGGGCCAGACGGGGCGGGCCATCTCATAGGTCTGGATGCCGAAGTTGGTCAGCGAGACGACGGGCATCCCCTTGGCCTGCAGCGCGCGCATCAGGCGGACGGACCGGGGGATCTCCGGCCCCGCCAACGCGGTCCAGTTGTCGCGCCAGAGCGCGATCTCGCGGTCGAAGGCGGGATGGGCGGCGCGCGTCTCCTCCAGCACGTCGTGGAACGCCTCGCCCGCATCCACCCGGTCGTTCATGGCGTGCAGGTCGACGGCGTCGAAGAGGTCGCGGCGGCGGGCCTCGCCGACGCGGTGGTCGAAGAACCGCTCGGGCCGCCACTCGATCAGGACGTTGCCGATGTCGAGCACGACGGTCCGGACCGTTACCACAGGTGCTCCGCGTGGAAGGCCACGTGGTCGCCCGCGAAGGTCGAGACGAAGAAGTAGCTGTGGTCGTAGCCGGGGCGCAGGTTGACTTGGACGTCCGCGCGGGCCGCGATGGCGGCCGCCGCGAAGTCCTCCGTCCGAAGCAGGTCGCCGAACTGGTCCGCCGCGCCCGTGTCGATCAGGCAGGGCGGCAGGGTCGCGCCGCCCCCGAGCAGCCGCGTCGCGTCGTGGGCCGCCGGGTCGCCTGTGTAGGCGGCGAGCTGCGGCGTCCCCCAATCCGAGGACGCGGGCGCGCAGATCGGCGCGAAGGCGGAGACCGAGCGGAAGCGCCCCGGCGCCTTCATCGCCAGCGTCAGCGCGCCGTGCCCGCCCATTGAGTGGCCGGTGATGCCTTGGGCCTCGCGGTCCAGCGGATACGCCCCGAACACCGCCTCGGGCAGGTCGTCCAGCACGTAGGACTGCATCCTGAAGTGCCCGGTCCAAGGTTCCTCGGTCGCGTCGACGTAGAACCCCGCCCCCTGCCCCATGTCGTAGGCGTCGTCGTCGGGCACGCCCTCGCCGCGGGGGGAGGTGTCGGGGAACACCAACGCGACCCCCGCCTCGGCGGCCCAGCCCTGCAGACCCGCCTTGGTCATCGCGTTCTCGTGGGTGCAGGTCAGGCCCGACAGGTACCACAGGACCGGCGCGCCCTGAGGCTCGGACGGGAGGAACAGGCCGAAGGTCATGTCGGTGCCGGTGGCCTTCGACGCATGGCGGAGCACCAGCTGGCGCCCCCCGAAGCAGGCGTTGTCCGAGAGCGTCTCCATCTATCCCCCCGTCAGTAGGCCGATCACCACCGACACCGTGACGATGGAGATCGCGGTCGAGACGAGGATCGACGCCGACACGCGCTGCGCGGCCACCCCGTAATGCGCGGCCAGCATGTAGACGTTGCCCGCGACCGGCAAGGCGCTCGCGGCGATCATCACCGTGGCTTGGTAGGGGTCGGCGACGGGGAAGATGTAGAAGGCGGAGACCGCGACCGCGGCCGGGTGCAGGACCAGCTTGCCGAAGGAGAGCCACCCGGCGACGACGACGCGCTCGGTCGACTTGCCCGCCAGCGAGGCCCCGATCGCGAAGAGCGCGCCCGGCGTGGCGGCCGCGCCGAGGATGGCGAGGAACTCGTTCAGGGGCGCCCACAGGTCGCGGCCCGTCGCCGACCATGCGATCCCGGCGGCAATCGAGACGATCATCGGGTTCTTCGCCAACCCGAGGCCGACGGTCCTCGCGGTGGCCCATCCCACCTCGCCCCGCGATCCGGTGATGAGGATCACGATCAGCGACGAGAACACGATCAGGTCGACCGCGAGGACCATCAGCATAGGCCCCGCGCTCTCCGGCCCGAGCAGGAGGACGAACATCGGGATCCCGAGGAAGCCCACGTTGCCGATGACGGCGCACTGCGCCTCGACCGCGCCCTCGGCCACGGAGATGCCGCGCAGCAGGGCGACCGCCGTGAACACGAGGTAGATGAACAGCGTGCCCCAGAGGTAGGCGGCGATGAAGCGACCGTCGAGGATGTCGGCCAGCGTCAGGTTGGCGGCGAAGTTGAACAGCATCGCCGACAGGGCGAAGTAGAAGACGAACTTCGTCAGGTAGGCGGTCGCCTCGGCGGTGAAGAACTTGGTCCGCCCCGCGAAGTACCCCAGCGCGATCAGCGCGAAGAAGGGCAGGGTCTTGAGGAAGATCGCGAGCACCCGGACCTGCTAGCCCCCCCTCCCCCGGCTGTCCATGAAGCGACGTGCCGGACGTGAAGACGCCCGCCCCCTCGTCGGGGACGGGCGTCGCGCGATCACGCGGATGCCGCGTCGATCAGTTGGTCGCCTCTTCCTCGTCGAACTGCGCGAGGAAGGCGTAGAGGTTCACCGCGTCCTCTTCCTTGCGGACCTTGTAGGACATCTTGCCCCGCCCGCTCTCGCCCGTGATCTCCTGCAGGTGGCCCGTCGGGTCCTGCACATAGGCGACGAAGTTCTCCTCGGTGTACATGTGGCCCTGTTCGCCGGCGGTCGACATGATTTCCGAGTAGCGGAAGCCCTCGACCTGGCCGTAGACGTCGCCGGCCACGCCGTAGAGGTTCGGGCCGGTCTTGGCCGCGCGTCCGGCGAGGACCTCGCCGTCGGGGCTCTCGACGACGTGGCAGGACTGGCACTGGCGGAACGCGGCCTCGCCGGCCTCGGCGTCGCCCGAGGCGGGCAGGTGGGCGTCGGCGAAGGCGGGGCCGGCCAGCAGGGCCAGCGCGGCGGCGGTGGTGCGGATCATGTTCGTCTCCCTTTCGTATCCTTGGTCCTGGCCTTCGGTGGCCAGGCGTCGCGTGCGCAGGTAGCCCAGCGCGCGCGGGCGTCCACGGTCAACGCACGATGACATGGGGCGCCATGCGGCGGGACGCCACGCGTATCAGATAGCGGCGTCAGGCGGTGGCCCGGGCGATGGCGCACTGCTTCCACAGGACGGTCAGCGCGTCGACGAGGTGGTCGATGTCCGCGTCCGTGTGGTTCGGCCCCGGCGTGAAGCGCAGCCGCTCGGTCCCCTTGGGCACGGTCGGGTAGTTGATGGGCTGCACGTAGATGCCCCACTGCTCCATCAGGTAGTCCGATAGCATCCGCGTCTTGACCGGATCCTTGATGAGCACGGGGACGATGTGGCTGGGGTTGGGGACGTGGGGGATGCCCGCGCGGTCCAGCCCGGCGCGCAGGCGCGCCACTTGGCGGCGCTGCATCGCGCGCTCGGCGGGGCTGTGCTTTAGGTGGCGGATCGAGGTCGTCGCCGCCGCCGCGATGGCGGGGGGGAGCGCCGTCGTGAAGATGAAGCCCGAGGCGAAGCTGCGGATGAAGTCGCACAGCGCGGTTGAGGCGGCGATGTAGCCGCCCATGCAGCCGTAGGCCTTGCCCAACGTGCCCTCGATCACGGTCAGGCGGTCCATCACGCCCATCTCCTCGGCCACGCCGCCGCCGCGGGGGCCGTACATGCCGACCGCGTGGACCTCGTCGAGATAGGTCAGCGCGCCGTGCCGGTCGGCGACGTCGCAGATCTCGTCAATGGGGGCGATGTCGCCGTCCATGGAGTAGACGCTCTCGAAGGCCACGATCTTGGTCGCGTTGGCGGGGCATTCCGACAGCTTGCGGTCAAGGTCGGCGGGGTCGTTGTGCGCCCAGATCTTCTTGTCGCAGCGGGCGTGGCGGATGCCCTCGATCATGGAGGCGTGGTTGAGCGCGTCCGACAGGATCACCGCGTTGGGCAGGCGCGCGCCCAGCGTGGACAGCGTGGCCCAGTTGCTGACGTAGCCCGACGAGAAGACGAGCGCCGCCTCCTTGCCGTGCAGGTCGGCCAGTTCGGCCTCCAACTCGAGGTGCTGGTGCTGCGTACCCGAGATGTTGCGCGTGCCCCCCGCGCCGGTGCCGCACTGCATCGCGGTCGCGGCCATCGCGTTCACGACGTCCGGATGGTGGCCCATCCCGAGGTAGTCGTTGGAGCACCAGACGGTGACCTCGCGCTCCTGCCCCTCGGGGCAGGTGTTGAGCGCGCGGGGATGCTCGCCGCACTTGCGCGTCAGGTCCGCGAAGTACCGGTAGTTCCCCTCCTCCTTGAGCGCGTCGAGTTGCGTCTGGAACAGCCTATCGAACGGCATGGGCGTCCTCCCCCGTCGGTGTCGTCTTCGTGTCGTTTGCGGGCAGCATCCACCGCCACAGCTTCTCGTCCGGCAGGCGGACGACCATGAACCAGTGCTCCAGGAGCGCGAGGCCCGTGAGCGCGGTCAGCAGCGCGAAGCCCACGGCCTCGAACGCCGTCCCCGCGCCTGCCACGCGCTCGGCCCAGCAGGCGGCGGCGAAACTCAGCGCGGTCACGGAGGTCGGGAAGAGCCAGTTCATCCGCGCCTCGCGGAAATGGCTGGGCAGGTGCGTCAGCGGGCGGGGGATGAACTCCACGTTCACCTTCGCCACGCCGAGGTAGAGGTTGAGCTTGGCGCTGATCCGCGCCGCCCAGAGGACCGCGAAGGTCCAGAACCCGAACGGGTTCGCCGCGTCCGCCGTCAGCGCCCAGACCGCCCCGAGGCCCACGGTCAGCGCGATCTCGTGATAGGCGACCGTGCCCCACGCACGGACGAACCGCTCCCATTCGGGGACGCCGGCGCGGGCGGGGTGCGGGGCGGGGCCGGTGATGGTGCCCGTCAGGAAGGCCAGTTCGATCCAGCCCCAGACCGCGAGTGCCGAGAGGGTCGCGCCGTAGGCCGCCGCGACGTCGGCCTGCGCGGCGGTGGCGTGGATGCCCCACAGGCCCGCCGCCAGGAGCGGCAGCGTCCCCCACGTGACGAGGCCGTGCCGCCCGGTCGCGTCCGCGCGGCGCACGGCCACGAGGATCGCGCCGGTGGAGGCCCACCACGCGAGCAGGGCGACGAGCCCCGCGATCCATGGGGACGCCAGCGCCATCAGTAGCAGGGCTCCAGCCGGGGCGAGGCGGGCACGGCGTTCTTCTTCGCCGGGATGGCGAAGAGCCGGGCGAAGGCCGCCGCCGCCCGCGCCTTGGCCGCGGTGCGGGCGACCGGGTTCGTGGCCGCCGCGAGGTCGGCGTTCGCCTTCTGCAGCCGACGCAGGGTCGGCACCCAAGCCGGGTGGTCGATGTCGAGCGTGATCGGGAAGATCTGGCGCGTCAGCTCGTTCGTCTTCCGGAACACCTCCTGGCCGTACCACTCCTCGTCGACGCCCAAGGCGGCGTGGAAGGCGGGGCGCTGGTGGTCGCGCACCCACATCGTGCCGTAGACGGCGGTCAGGAAGAACTTGATCCACGCGACGTTGACGCCCGAGGTCAGCTTGGGGTCGGTCTTCATCAGCAGGGCGAAGGCCTCGCCGTGGGCGAACTCGTCGTTGCACCACTCCCGGAACCACTTGAAGATCGGGTGGAAGCGCTTCTCGGGATGCGCCTCGAGGTGGCGGAAGATCGTGATGTAGCGGGCGTAGCCGATCTTCTCGGACAGGTAGGTCGCGTAGTAGATGAACTTGGGTCGGAAGTAGGTGTACTTCTTCTTCTGCGTCAGGAAGCCGAGGTTCACCGCGATCCCCGCCTCGCGCAGCGCGTCGTTGATGAAGCCCGCGTGCCGCGCCTCGTCCCGCGCCATCAGCTGGAACAGCCCGGTGATGTCGCTGTTCGACCCGCGCCGCTTCATCTCCTTGTAGAGGACGCAGCCCGAGAACTCGGCGGTGCAGGACGAGATCAGGAAGTCGATGAACTCTGCCCGGAGCTTGGGCTCCATCCCGTCCCAGTCGACGTCGTCCCAGTCCTCGTTCTTCTTGAAGTGGCCCCGGTTCGGGTCGGCCTTCATCCGGGCGATCAGCGCGTCCCACTCCTCGCGGACCGGCGAGACGTCGATGGCGTCCATCTCGTCGAAGTCGGTCGTGTAGAAGCGGGGCGTCAGCAGGGTGTTCTGCATGGCCAGCGCGGTGGCCGCCTCGCTGTCGGCGACCTGCTGGTTGTCGGCGGCGAGCGCCTCCTCGACGGTGCTGGCATCGGCGGAATGCTTGAGGTGGACGTTCATCGCGCCGCCTCCCCGAGCGCGTCGCCCGAGAAGGAGAACTCGCACAGCTCCATGAACTCGGCGTCGCCGGTCATGCGGGTCCACCACCGCTCCAAGCGGCTCGCGCGGGTGATGACTGCGACGCGCTCCTCGCGGACGACCTCGCCGAAGGGGGCCATGATCTCGGGGCCGAGCACCTCCACCTCGTCGCCGGGATGGACGACGGAGCCGTCGTCGAAGCGGACATGGGCGTGGAGCGACTCGAAGCGGTGCGAGACCTCCACGGTGCAGGGCACGCGGTCGCGGGCGCGGGTGAGCAGGGGCATGGTCGTTCCCTTTCCTTAGTCGAGCAGGGCCGCGAAGGCCGCCGCGTTGGTCGCGCCGAAGCCGATCAGCTCCGCCCGCCACCCCGTCTCGGGGTCGCGCAGGCTGAGCTGGCCGGTCTCGTAGCGCACGAGGCGGACCGGCGCGGACGGGTCGACGCCCTGCCGGTTCCGCTCGAAGGCGAGGGCACGATGCACCCCCGCGACGAAGCCGCCTTGCTCTGGATCAAGGTCGGCGATCAGCGTGCCGTCCGCCCCGAGGACGCGCGCGGCCCCGGTCTGCGGGTCGGCGGTCAGGATCACGAGGCGCTCGGCGGCGACCGGCACCTCGTCGCCCAAGGCGGGCATCGCCTCCAACGGCCGGTCCGTGAGGCGCGCGTAGGCCACGATCAGCAGCGCGCAGAGGCACATGACCCCCATCGCCTGCACCAGCAGGGTGGGGACCATCTCCTTGTCGCGGCGGACGAGGCGTCGGTGCTGCGGGTCTGTCGCGTCCATGATCCTACTCCGCCGGCATGGGTTGGGCCGCGACCGGCGCGCGCGCGGGCGCCTCGGTCACGGTGAGCGCGGTCTCGCCCGCCGCCGCCTCGGCCATCAGCCGCGCGACCGCCGCCGCGTCGGGGATGCAGCGCAGCGCGGGCTGCGTCTTGCGGAAGCGCCACGGGCGGGCGTGGGGCCACGTCATCAGGTAGGAGAAGCGCGTATCGCCCAAGGTCCGCAGGGCGATCGTCCCCGTGCCGTCCCCCGCCAACTGCAGGTCGGCGGCGCCGATCCAGCGATAGGGGAACTGCAGCGTCATGGTCAGCGCCGCGCCGATCCGCATCACGACGCGGCGGGTGGTGATCGTGTAGACGGTCGCGCGCGCCTGCGCCCACGCGACCGCGAACAGGAGGGCGCAGGCCACCGCGCCGGCCGCCGCGTAGAACGACGCCCGCCCGAGGGCCGCCGCCGCCGAGTCCGTCGCCATCCCGGCGACGAACGACCACAGGAAAAGGACCGCGAAGTAGCCCGCGACCCACCGCCACCTGAGGGCGTCCCGTGCCAAGGCGCGCGCCGAGGGCGCACCCTGCCACAGGATGCGCTCCCCGTCGGGGAGCATCCGCGGCAGGCCGCGGATGGGCTCTTGGTCGAAGTCGTCGTGGTCCATGGGCCGGTCCTCCCGTGGGGTTGCGATGGACGGCGGGGCCTCAGCCCAGCCGCGGCTCTTGGCGGCCCTTGGCGTAGAGCTTCCCGCCGCCGACGAAGCCCGTGATCTTGTCCTCCTCGAGGAGGGTCACTTGGCTCGGCGACTTGTGGGCGGGGATGCCGGACCAGTACTCGGCGGTGAGCGCCTTCACCTCGACCTGGTTCGACAGCACGCGGGCCAACTGGATCGGGACGAGGCGCTTGCCGGTCCCCTCCACCTCGACCTCGAGGTAGCGGACGTGCTGCTCCGGGGCGTCGATCCAGATGTCGCTGACCACGCCGCCGATCTCGCCGTCGCCGCCCGTCACGGGCAGGCCGCGCGGATCCCGCCCGGCGGAGACGCGGAAGTCGGGCATGGCCGACATCGGCACGATCTTGGGATGCCCGTGGCCGTCGAGTTCCGGCACGTCGCGGCGCGGCGCCCACGAGGCGGCGCCGACCCCGTCGAGCATCGGGTCGCCCGTCGGCTCGAACGGGAAGCCGTTGGGGACGGCCGACTTGCGCATGGCGATGTCGCGGCTGACCGGGTTCATGTCCGGCACGGTTACCGACCCGCGCCCGTGGGGCAGCAGGAAGGTCTTCTGCCCCGGCAGCGGGAACGGCCCTTGGTTGGGCGCGAGCGTCCCGTCGTCGTTCTCGAGGGGGTAGCCCTCGCGCATGTTCTCGGTCTGCAGGTAGAACACCAGCAGCGCGAAGAACGCGTAGAACAGCCACAGCGCGAGGGACGCGAGGTCGAAGTTGCCGAAGAACGGCTCGACTTGTTGCATCGTCCTTCTCCTTTCTCAGGTGGGGAAATCGGCCAGTTCAAGCCGGGTGGACGGTCGTTGCGGGGCCGGCGCGCGCACCAAGGGGGCGAGCGCCAGCAACGTGAGGAAGAGCAGGCCGATCTCGGCGTGGTAGACGACCGAGTAGCCGGTGGTGGGCAGTTGCAGGGCCGTGCCCAGCACGCCCGCGTCGGCGAGGGCTTGGACGCCGTCGCGGGCGGCGCCGCCGAGCGCGGTGGCCGTGCCCTGCGCCGTCGCTTGGGCCGCGCCCCAGACGCCCAGCGCGAGGCCGCGCCCCGCCAAGCCGTCTGTGGGCAGCGTCATCGCCGTCGTGAGCGTGGCGACCGCGAAGAGGCCACCGCCGAAGCCGATCAGCAGGGCGCCGGCGAAGAAGAGGGGGGCGGATTCGACGGGGGCGGAGAGGATGATCGCCGCGAAGCCCGCGATCCCGGTCAGCACGCCGCGCACGGCGAGGCGCGTGGGATGGAGACCCTCGGACAGCTTGCGCGCGGCGAGCGCGAAGGCGGCCAGCGCCCCCGCCGCCCATGTCGCGGTCAGGTAGGTGGTGGAGGAGACCGACAGGCCGAGGATCGCGCCGCCATACGGCTCCAGCAGGACGTCCTGCATGGCGAAGGCCATGGTGCCGAGGAAGACCGCGAGGATGAGCCGCCCGGCGGTGCCCCCGCGGGCGAGGTCGGACCATGCGTCGCGGAACTGCGGACGAGGCGCCGCGCGCTCCTCCTTGGACTGTGGCTTGGGTGCCTCCTGCTTCCAGAGCGCGACGAGGTTGAGCAGCAGCGTGGCGACGGCGGTGCCCTGCACGACGCGGATCAGGAGGACGGGGTCGAAGTCGCGCAGGAGCCAGCCGATCAGTAGGCTCGACACCAGCATCCCCGCGAGGAACGCGACCCACAGCAGGGCGACGACCCGCGGCCGCGTCGCGTCGTCGGCGCGGTCCGCCGCGAGCGCTAGACCGGCCGTCTGGGTCATGTGCATGCCCAGCCCCGTCATCACGAACGCGATGCCCGCCGCGATCTCGCCCGCGTAGGGCAGCACCCGCAACTGGTCGTAGCCGCCGAGGATCAGCAGCGCGAAGGGCATGATCGCCAGCCCGCCGAACTGCCACAGCGCGCCGAACCAGAGGTAGGGCAGCCGCTTCCACCCGATGGCGGAGCGGTAGGTGTCGGAGCGAAACCCGAGGACCGCCCGCATCGGCGCGACCAGCACCGGCAGCGCGATCATCGCGGCGACCAGCGTGGCGGCGAGGTCCAGCTCCACGATCATCACGCGGTTGAGCGTCCCCAGCAGCATCACGGCGGCCATGCCGACCGACACCTGGAACAGCGACAGGCGCAGGAGCTGGCCCAGCGGCAGCCCCTCGGACGCGGCGTCGGAGAAGGGGACGAAGCGCGAGATCACCGGCGGACCTCCAGCGCTTGGGAGATGTAGAACCCGCTCGTCACCCGCCCGAGGTCGGACAGGCCCGCCACCTCCGCCGCGAGGTGCTTGACCGACTGCGGTACCATCGCGGGCGAGCGGTCGGCGCGGGGGAAGAGCTTGCCCATCCGCCACATCGCCATCAGCAGCGGGGTGCGCGGCGCGACGGTGAACACGATCTGCGGCGTGTCCAGCCGCACGAGACCGTCCACGAGGTCGTCGCGCCCGTAGTAGATCATGCTGTCCTGCGCGACGACGTGGTCGAACCAGCCCAGCGCCGGGTCGAACATGTCCCCCGCCCGGAACGTCACCTTCGGCGCCAGCCCCTTGGGCAGCCGCCGCGCGGCGATGGCCAAGAGGTTGGGCGACACGTCCACCCCCACCACCTCGGCCCCGCGCGCCGCCAGCAGCGCGCTCATCCCGCCCACGCCGCACCCGGCGTCCAGCACCCGCGCGCCCGACAGGTCGTCGGGCAAGCGCGACAGGATCAGGTCGCGCATCCGGTCGCGGCCCCGGCGCACCGTCTCGCGGATGCGGGACACAGGCGCGTCGGAGGTCAGCCGCGCCCACGTCTCGGTCGCGGAGCGGTCGAAGTAGTCCTCCACCCGATCGCGCACGGCGACATAGGGCGCGGCGGGCGCCGCGCCTTGGGCCCGCGCGGGGGCCGAGGGGGGGTGGAGCGCGGCCATCAGTCGAAGCCCAGCAACTCGAAGATCTCTCGATCGGGCAGCGGGGCGGGGGCCAGCGGCTCCGTCCCGTTCCACAGCGTCTCGGCGAGGCGGATGTACTCGGCCCGACAGCGGACGATGTCCTCCTCGTCGGGCATCTCGAACAGGGTCCTCTTCTTGAGCCGCGAGCGCCGGATCGCGTCCACGTCGGGCATGTGCGCGATGCGGTCGAAGCCCACGGTCCGGCAGTAGCGGTCCACCTCGTCCGTGTCCTTGGACCGGTTCGCCACGCAGCCCGCCAGCCGCACCTTGTAGTTCTTCGACTTGGCCTGCACGGCCGCGATGATCCGGTTCATCGCGTAGATCGAGTCGAAGTCGTTCGCCGTCACGATCAGCGCCCGGTCCGCGTGCTGCAGCGGCGCGGCGAAGCCCCCGCACACCACGTCGCCCAGCACGTCGAAGATCACGACGTCCGTGTCCTCCAGCATGTGGTGCTGCTTGAGCAGCTTGACCGTCTGGCCGACCACGTAGCCGCCGCAGCCCGTGCCCGCGGGCGGGCCGCCCGCCTCGACGCACTTCACGCCGCCGTAGCCTTCGGCGACGAAGTCCTCGGGGCGCAGCTCCTCGGCGTGGAAATCGACCTCCTTGAGGGTGTCGATCACCGTGGATTGCAGGCGGCCCGTCAGCGTGAAGGTGCTATCGTGCTTGGGGTCGCAGCCGATCTGGAGCACCCGCTTGCCCATCTTGGCGAAGGCCGCCGACAGGTTCGACGAGGTGGTCGACTTGCCGATCCCGCCCTTGCCGTAGACCGAGAAGACCTTGGCCCCCTCGATCCGGGCGCTCTCGTCCTGATGGACCTGGACGGAGCCCTCGCCGTCCAGCCCTCGCAGGTTCGGAAGATCCTTCGGCATCGTCGCTCCTATTCTGCCGCGAAGACGCCCTCGAGGCGGTCTTCCAGCTCGTCGGCGGCGTCCTGCAACGCGGCCAATGTATCGGGATCGGGTGCCCAGAACCGGCGCTCCGACGCTTCGAGGAGGCGGCCCGCCATGCGGGCGGACGCCTTGGGGTTCAGGTCGGCCAGACGGCG
Organism: Jannaschia sp. Os4; assembly: GCF_016820245.1. Lineage (GTDB taxonomy): Bacteria > Pseudomonadota > Alphaproteobacteria > Rhodobacterales > Rhodobacteraceae > Jannaschia. Next base: position 24,611 of record NZ_JAFCAR010000002.1, read on the forward strand.
GCGCATCGCCTCGTCCAGCACGAAGGTCTCGGAGATGCGCTGGTAGACCCACGGCTCGACCGCGCCGGTCGTGGCGGACCAGCCCAGCGTGTTGGTCACCTGCGCCTCGATGGCGCGGACCCCTTCCGAGCCGTGGCGGAGCTGCCCTTCGAACCAGCGGGGGTTGAGGGCTCGGGTGCGCGTCTCCAGCGTCACCTGATCGGCGAGGGGCCGGACCTTGGCGGTGCCCATCGTGGCGTCGCCGATGAGGACGGGGGCCTCCTCGCCCTTCGCCCGCTTCACCGCGCGTGAGATTCCGCCCAGCGTGTCGAAGTAGTGGTCGATCGTGGTGACCCCGAGCTCCACCGACTCGAGGTTCTGATAGGCCACGTCCACGTCGCCCAGCGCCGCCTGCAGCAGGTCGGCCGCCTTGGTCGCCCGCCCGTTCCGCCCGTAGGCGAAGCCCTTGCGCGCCTCGAACACGTCGGCCAGCTCGCCCTCGTCCTCCCATGCGCCCGCATCGACCAGTTGGTTGACGTTGGCCCCGTAGGCCCCCTCGGCGTTGGAGAAGACGCGCAAGGCGGCCGTCTCGAGGTCGCAGCCCATCTTGGCGGCGTAGGCGCGGGCGTGGGCGGCGACGGCGTTCATGTGGTCCGGCTCGTCGGCGGAGGCGGCGAGCCACGCGGCCTCGGCGAGCAGCTTGACCTGCAGCGGCAGGAGGTCGCGGAAGATGCCCGAGAGGGTCATCACCACGTCGATCCGGGGACGGCCCAGTTCGTCCAGCGGGACGAGCTCCGCCCCCGCCAGCCGCCCATAGTGGTCGAACCGGGGCCGCGCGCCCATGAGGTGCAGCGCCTGCGCGATGGGCACTCCGTCCGACTTGATGGAGTCGCTGCCCCACAGCACCATCGCCACCGAGCGCGGCGCGTCCGCTTCCGCCAGCAGGAGGTCCGCCTGCGCAGCGCCGTCGCGCATGGCCCACTGGGTCGGCATCCGGAACGGGTCGAAGGCGTGGATGTTGCGCCCCGCCGGGAGGACGGAGGCGCCCCGCGTCAGGTCGCCGCCGGGGACGGGCGCCACGAACCGCCCGTTCAGCGCCGCCATCAGCCCGTCCATCTCGGCATCCGACCGGAGCGCCGCAGCGGCGCGTTCCCGGTCGGCGGGGTCGAGCGGGTCGAGGTATCGGGCGAGGTCGTCGTTCGACAGTGGCTTCCCGAGGACATGGAGGCCGTCGGGGATCAGCGCGTCCTCGGTCTCCAGCAGCGTCAGCCACAGCCTATCGGGGTCGGACCCGTCGAGGTCCACCGCCTCGGCTTGGTCCGCGATCAGGCGGCGCAGGTCGGTGCGGTTGGCCAGCGGGTCCGCCTCGCGCCAGCGGCGGACGCTGTCGCGCAGCTCGGCCAGCCCCTTGTAGAGACCCGCCTGCGCCAAGGGCGGCGTCACGTGGGTCACCGTCACCGCGCCCGACCGGCGCTTGGCGAGCGAGGCCTCGGAGGGGTTGTTGGAGGCGTAGAGATAGACGTTCGGCACGTCCCCGATCAGGCGGTCGGGCCAGTCGGTCCAGCCCATGCCGCTCTGGCGGCCCGGCATGAACTCCAAGGCGCCGTGCATCCCGAAGTGGAGCAGGACGTCGGCGCCGAACTCGTCGCGCATCCAGCGGTAGAACGCGCCGAACGCATGGGTCGGCGCGAAGGAGCCCTCGAACATCAGGCGCATCGGATCGCCCTCGATCCCCATCGCGGGCTGCAGGCCCACGAACACGTCGCCGAAGGCACGCCCGAGGATCGTGACCGCCGCCCCGTCCGACTGCTGCCGCCCCGGGGCGGGGCCCCATGTCGCCTCGGTCTGGGCGAGGAACCGGTCCTCCGCGACCAGCCGGTCGGCGGGGATGCGGGCGTGGACGTTGGCCTCCGCGCCATGGGCGGCGGCGTTGCCTTCCAGGAGCGCACGGCGCAGCGCATCGACGTCGGCGGGCAGGTCCACCGCATGACCCTCGGCCTTCAGCCGTGCCAGCACGTTCCACAGCGACTCCCACACGCCGAGATAGGCGGCGGTGCCGGCGGCGCCGGCGTTGGGGGGGAAGTTGAACAGCACGATGCCGATCCGCTTCGCCCCCTCGCGGCGCAGCGTCGCGCGCTTCGTCGCCCGCGCCACCAGCCGCTCGATCCGCTCGGGGCAGGGCGCCATCGCCCGCGACGTCCCGCCGTCGCATCGCCGGGGGCACCCGTCGCACCCGCTCGGGCCGTGGCGCCCGGCGAAGACGGTCGGCCCCGTCGCGCCGTCGATCTCGGGCAAGGCGATCAGCATGGTCGTCTCGACCGGCCCCAGCCCCCGCTCCGACCCGCCCCACTGGCCCAGCGTCTGGAACTCCAGCGGATGCGCGGCGAGGTAGGGGACGTCGAGGTCCGCGAGAACCTCCACCGCCGCCTCGGAGTCGTTGTAGGCCGGGCCGCCGACGAGGGAGAACCCCGACAGCCCCACGAGCGCGTCGACGCCTTGGTGGTACGCCGCGATGGCCGGGCGCGCGTCGAGGCCCCCGGCGAAGGCGGCGATGACGCGCACGCCGCGCGCCTCGAAGGCCCGGATCACCGCGTCGTAATGCGCGGCGTCCCGCGCCAGCACGTATGAGCGCAGCAGGAGGAGCCCCACCGTCGCCACCGGCGCATCCGGCGACGGCAGCGCGGCGAGGTCGGTCACGATTCCCGTGTCGGGATGGTAGAGGCCGACCTCGGGATGCTCGACCGGCGCGGGCACGTGGCCCGCATGCCCGCCGTAGCGGGACAGGAGCATCCAGAGCAGCCCCTCGACATTCTCGTCCGATCCGCCGAGCCAGTACTGCATCGACAGGAACCACGCCCGCAGGTCCTGCGCCTTGCCCGGCACGAACTTCAGCAGCTTGGGCAGGCGGCGCAGCATCGCCATCTGCTTCTCGCCCGAGGCCCGCTTGCCGCCGCCCCCGCCGCCGCGAAGCTTCTTCAGCAGCTCGACGGCGGCCGAAGGCGGCGCGGCCATGTCGAGGTCGCCCATCCGGGTCAGCTTGACGATGGACGGGTCGCTGACCATCGCCACCACCGCGTCGGCGCGCACCCGCGCGCGCTCCAAGGCGGGGCGGATCGCCTGCACGTGGTCGTCGAGGAAGATCAGCCCGCAGATCACGATGTCCGCGCTGTCCACCGCCGCGATGGCGCGGTCCAGCGCGCCCGCGTCGTGGTCCCATTCGGCGGCCGCGTGGACGGAGACCTCCAGCCCTTCCAGCCCCATGCGCGCCACGGCCCGCGCCGCCGGTCCCGCCGACAGCGCGTCCAGCGTCACGATGGCGACGCGGTATGCCACGGCGTCACCGCGCATAGTGGGCCTTCGCCTCGTAGAGCGTGTCCACCGACACCTCCGCGAGGCCCTTCTCGGCGGCGAACGCCTCCGTGTTCCGCTTGGCTTTGCCGCGCACGAAGAACGGGATCTTCCGCAGCTCGCGCTCGGCATCGGCGAGCCAGACGACCACGTCCGCCCCCTTCGATGTCCCGGAAATATTCCGGGGGACGTCCGGCTCCGCCGGGCGAGGGGCGGAGCCCCCGTGATGCGATGGACCCGCAGCGTCGTGGAACTCGGGATCCTCGCGAAACATGGCCAGCAGATGCTCCTCCAGCCCCATGACCAGCGGATGGACCAGCGTGTCGAAGAGCACGTTCGCCCCCTCCACGCCCATCACCGGCGAGTAGCGGGCGGGGAAGTCCTGCACGTGGACGGGGGCGCTGATGACGGCGCAGGGGATGCCCAGCCGCTTGCCGACATGGCGCTCCATCTGCGTGCCGAGGATCATCTCGGGGGCCAGCGCTGCGATCCGCTCCTCCACCTCCAGATGGTCGTCGGTGATCAGCGCCTCGACGCCGTACTCCTTGGCCAAGGCCCGGACGTCGCGCGCGAACTCGCGGTTGTAGCAGCCCAGCCCCACCACCTCGAACCCCATCTCGTCGCGCGCCACGCGGGCCATCGCCTTCACGTGGGTCGCGTCCCCGAAGAGGAAGACGCGCTTGCCCGTCAGGTAGGTGCTGTCGACCGAGCGCGACCACCACGGCTCCCGCAGGCGGGACTCGTCGATGCGCGGCTCCACCCCGGCCAGCATCCCGACCTCACGCGCGAAGTCGCGCACGGCGCCCGCGCCGATGGGGATCGTCTTGGTCCACGGCTGCCCGTGCTCCCGCTCCAGCCAGCGGGCGGCGGCCTCCGCATGCTCGGGGTAGAGGACGACGTTGAAGTGGGCCGCGCCGAGGCGGGCGAGGTCCGACGGTCGCGCGCCCATCGGCGCGACCACGTTCACCGCGATGCCCATCCCCTCCAAGAGGCCCACGATCTCCGTCACGTCGTCGCGGTGGCGGAAGCCGAGGCCCGTGGGGCCGAGCACGTTGCACGAGACCTCGGGCGTCCGCTCGCACGGTTTCGCCAAGGTCCGGACCAGCTGGTAGAAGGTCTCGTCCGTGCCGAAGCATTCCTTGCGGGTGTAGGAGGGCAGCTCCAGCGCCACGACCGGCACCGGCAGGCCCAGCGCCTCGGCCAGCCCGCCGGGATCGTCCTGGATCAGCTCGGCGGTGCAGGACGCGCCGACGATCAGCGCCTCCGGCTTGAACCGCTCGTAGGCCGCGAGGCAGGCATCCTTGAAAAGCGTCGCCGTGTCCGCGCCGAGGTCGCGGGCTTGGAACGTCGTGTAGGTCACGGGCGGGCGGCGGTCCCGCCGCTCGATCATCGTGAATAGCAGGTCCGCGTAGGTGTCGCCCTGCGGCGCGTGCAGGACGTAGTGCACGCCCTTCATCCCCGTGGCCACGCGCATCGCGCCGACATGGGGCGGGCCCTCGTATGTCCACATGGAGAGCTTCATTCCGCCGCCTCCATCCGGTCGGCGAAGTCGAGCTTCTCCTTCCGCCACAGCGGGCGCGCGAAGAGCGCGGCGAGGTCGCCCGCCTGCTCGTAGAAATGGACGGGCGTGAAGACGAGCTCGATCGCCCACTTGGTCGTCAGCCCCTCGCGCTCCAGCGGGTTGGCGAGGCCCAGCCCGCAGATCGTCAGGTCGGGGCGGTCGTCGCGCACCCGGTCCAACTGCCGCTCGACGTCCTGCCCCTCGGACAAGCGGCACTCGGGCAGCAGCGCGAGGTCCGGCGCCATGATCGCGCGGTGCAGGTAGGGGGTGCCGATCTCCACGGGGACCATGCCGCACTCGCGGGCGAGGAAGCGGGCGAGGGGGATCTCGAGCTGGCTGTCCGGCAGCGCGGTCAGGCGCTTGCCCGCGAGCGTGTCGCGCGCGGCGGCGACGGCCTTGCGGGCGCGGACCCGGGGGGCGGTGGTCACCGCCTCGAAGGTCGCATCGTCGACACCGTGCGCCTCGGCCACCGCACGCAGCCATGCGGTCGTGCCCTCCTCGCCGAAGGGGAACGGGGCCTCGATCCGGGCCGCGCCGCGCTTGTCCAACTCGGACGCGGTGTCGCCGAGGAAAGGCTGGAGCAGCGCGTAGCGGGTGTTCGGCCCCACCGCGAGCGGCGCGCCGGTGCGGCGGGCGGGCAGGACCTGCGCCTCGATCCCCATCGCGGCGAGGAGCGACAGCGCCTGATCCTCCACCACGTCGGGCAAGGCGCCGACGAGGACGAGGTTCGCCGCCTCCGTCGCGGGCAGGCCCGGCACCATCGCGGCGAGGCAGGCGTCCTCGCCTTGGGTGAAGGTCGTCTCGATGCCGGAGCCGGAGTAGGACAGCACCTCGACATGCGGGGCGTGGTGCGACGACAGCCGCTGCGCCGCCTTCGCCAGATCCAGCTTGATCACTTCCGACGGACAGGACCCGACGAGGAACAGGCGGCGGATGTCGGGGCGGCGGGCGAGCAGGCGCTCGACCACGGCATCGAGTTCGTCCTGCGCGTCCTTCATCCCAGCGAGGTCGCCTTCCTCGAGGATGGCGGTGGCGAATCGCGGCTCGGCGAAGATCATCACGCCCGCGGCGGACTGCAGCAGGTGCGCGCAGGTCCGCGAGCCCACCACGAGGAAGAAGGCGTCGGGCATCTTGCGGTGCAGCCAGACGATGCCGGTCAGCCCGCAGAACACCTCGTGCTGGCCGCGCTCCCGCAGGACGGGCATGTCGGTGCAGCCGCTCATGCCGGAACCATGCGTGCGAGGCGCAGCTTGCGGAGGAACTGCGCCGCGTTGACCACGTAGGCGGCGTAGGCGGCGAGCGCGACGGTCATCTGCGCCTCCGCCGACCAGCCGAGGCCGAGCGCCAGGAGATACAGCGTGTGCAACGCGATGACCCCGAACGAGACCACGTCCTCCCAGAAGAAGGCGGGGGCCAGGAGGTAGCGCCCGAACACGACCTTCTCCCAGATCGCGCCGGTCACCATGATCGCGTAGAGGATCGCCGTCTTGAGGATCACCGAGCCGGTGGCGAGCGCGTAGCCGTCGCCGGTCCAGAGGAACCGCAGCACCAGCGCGAGGGAGACGCCGAACACCGCGAACTGCACGGGAGCGAGGACTCCCTGCACCACGGTCCAGCGCGTCGCGTCTCGGCGCGCGCGCTGCTCCGGCGTGTAGATCGGAACGCGGTCTCCGGTCGTGGACAAAGGGGCTCCTCCCGTCCGTGCAATCTCCCGACTTACGCCACACGTGTCAATCTAGAGTTACACCCGGTGATCCAAGCGCGTCCGTTCCGCGTAGTGCTGTTCGATGGCGCCTTCGTCCCTCCTGTCCACATCGCGTGACAGGCGGGGGAGATGGACGGCTGACACGAGGTCCCTGCCGTGATACGCACGGCGGACCCATCCCGCGGAGGGGCAAGATGGACGTGCGTGGCGACAACGTGCTCGACCTACCCGTCCGCCCCGACGGCCCGACCGGGCTGGGGGCGGCGCTTCGCCTCTGCCTGCGGTGGATCGGGGCCGACGGCCCGCTCTCCGTTCAGGAGGCCCGCGCCTTCCGGGCCGTGTGGCTCGCGGAGGACGGCTCCCACCGGGCCACGATCTACGACGTCGCGCGCGGCGACGCCGCCCAGTGCGACCGCCTGCTGCTGACCGCGCTTCCGCGCGTCGCCGCGGGCCTCGGGGCGGACTGGTGCGACGGCGGCTCCAGCTTCGTGGACGTCACGATCGCCTGCGCCCGCATCCACGAGGCGCTCCGCCTGCTCGGGGACGTCGCGCGCCCCGCCCCGGACGGCGCCTGCGTCGTGGTGGCGAGCCCGCGCGGCGAGGATCACGTCCTTCCGCTCGCGCTGCTGGCCTACCGGCTGCGGCGCATGGGGCTGCACGCGCGCCTGCTCAGCGACGCGACCGCCGGCGGCGTCGCGCGCGCCTTCGCCGACACGGGCGCGGACGGAATCGTGCTGGGGGCATCCACGGATCGCGGGTTCGCGCGTGCGATCGACATCGTCCGCGCCCTGCGCCGGATGGGCGGGCCGCACCGCCCCGTCGCCCTCGGGGGCTGCGCGCTGTCACGGCACCGCGACGCCGCACGGGAAAGTGGCGCGGACTGCCTTTCGAACGATCTGCAGGATGCGCTAGACTCGTTCAAGGTGACGCTGCCCGGCCGGCTTGGACCGGCATGCGACATGGGGGCGACGACGTGAGCACGCGCGAGAGCGACTTCTGGAACGAACGGGCCGGGCCACGTATCGCGCCGCAGTATTTCGGCGACATCCTGACGACCGCCGCGGACATCGCGCTCGTGGTCGGCGAGGGCGGGACGATCATCTCCGCGACGACGAACCCGTTGAACGGGGCCGTGGGCAAGGTCGACCACTGGGAAGGGCGCAACCTCCGGGAGTTCGTGGCCGAGGACAGCATCGACAAGCTGGACGACCGCATCCGCGCGGCCGCCGGCGGCGAGACCGTCCACGCCCCCGTGGAGGTGAACCACCGGGACAACGCCGCGTGGACCTTCCCGATCCGCTACACCGCCCATCCGACGGGGGTGGAGGGGCGCGTCCTCCTCCTCGGCCGCGACCTCCGCCCGGTCGCGGAACTGCAGCAGCGGCTCGTCCGGGCGCAGATGGCGCTCGAGCGCGACTACGAGGCCCAGCGCGATTTCCAGACCCGCTACCGCGTGGTGATGGAGGCGGCCTCCGACCCGCTCGTGCTGGTGGAGGTGTCGTCGGGCCGCGTCCTCGATGCCAACCCCGCGGCCGCCGCGCTCCTCGGCTCCGCGCCGGACGCGCTGTCCGGCTCGGCCTTCGCGCAGGAGTTCGAGGGGCGGCGCAAGGCGGAGTTCCTCGACGCGCTCTGCGGGACCGCCGCCGCCAACGCCGAGACGCGTGACGTCGCCGTCGAGACCCGGCGCACCGGGCGCGCGCTCTCGCTTCGGGCCCGTCTCTTCCGCGCCGGTGGCGAGCGCCTGCTGCTCGTGGCCCTCGCCGGGCCGGGCGCCGTCCCCTCGGGGGACGACCCCCGCGCGGGCCTCCTCGGCGCGCTGTTCGACCGGGCCGGCGACGCGATCGTGCTGACCGACCGGGCAGGCCGGATCGAGAGCGCGAACGAGGCGTTCCTGTCGATGTGCGACGCGGGCACCGTCGGCGACGTGGCGGGGCGGACCTTGGGCGAGTTCCTCGCGCGGGGCGCCGTGGACATGCGCATCCTGCTCGACGACGCGAGCGGACCCCAGCGCGGGTACCTCACGCGCGTGACGGGGGGATACGGCACGCAGGTTCCCGTCGAGATCAGCGCGGCCCGCCTCGACGCGCCCGGCGTCGACGGGCACGGCATGATCCTGCGCGACACGGCCCGCGGGGCGGTCGCGCAGGCGGAGGCCCCCGCCGCCGAGATCGTCGGCGCGACGGTGGGCGAGCGCGCGATGCGCGAGGTGATGGACCAGGTCGGCTCCTCCTCCCTCAAGGAGATCGTGGCCGCGACCACCGACGTGATCGAGAAGGCCTGCATCGAGACGGCACTCGAACTGACGAGCGACAACCGGGTCGCCGCGGCAGAGATGCTCGGGCTGAGCCGTCAATCCCTGTACGTGAAGCTCCGGAAGTACGGCATCCTGTCGCGCGACGGCTGACGCGCCGGTTGAATCGCCTTGCCGCGGGACGGACCGTCGCACTAGTCTGACACCCATGAGTGTCAGCACGGATTTACACCCGACCCGCCGCCTGCCCGATCCGGCGGCTCTCCTCACGCTCATCAAGCCGATCACGTGGTTCCCGCCGATGTGGGCGTTCCTGTGCGGCGCGGTCTCGTCCGGCGGCTCGCTCGCGGAGGCACCGTGGCTGGTGGCGCTCGGCCTCGTCCTCGCGGGGCCCGTCGTTTGTGGCATGTCGCAAGCGGCGAACGACTGGTGCGACCGCGAGGTCGACGCGATCAACGAACCCGACCGCCCGATCCCCTCGGGTCGCGTGCCGGGCCGCTGGGGCTTGTGGGTGGCGCTCGCCATGTCGGCGCTCGGGCTCGCCGTCGGCGCGCTGCTGGGCCCGTGGGGCTTCGCGGCCACGGCCGTCGCCGTGCTGGCCGCATGGGCCTACTCGGCGGAGCCCGTCCGCCTCAAGCGGAGCGGGTGGTGGGGGCCGGGCCTCGTGGGCCTGTCCTACGAGACGCTGCCGTGGCTGACCGGCGCCGCCGTGCTGGCGGGCGCGCCGGGCTGGGACGTGGCCGCCGTCGCCCTGCTGTACGGGATCGGGGCGCACGGGATCATGACGCTTAACGACTTCAAGGCGCTGGAGGGCGACCGCCGGACCGGCGTCGCCTCCCTGCCCGTGACCCTCGGGCCGGAACGGGCGGCGAAGGTCGCGTGCCTGATGATGGCATGGCCGCAGGTCGTGGTGGTCGCGCTGCTCTGGACGTGGGGCGCGCCCGTCCACGCGGGGATCGTCGCGCTGCTTGTCCTCGCCCAAGGCGCGGCGATGGCCCGCATGCTTTCCGACCCGAAGCGGTTCGCGCCGTGGTACAACGGCACGGGCGTGCTGCTGTCGGTCGCGGGGATGATGGTCGCGGCCCTCGCGCTGCGGGGGCTGGCATGAGCTGGGGCGCGATCCTCCGCCTCTGCCTGGTCAACGCGGCGATCGGCGGGATGACGGCGCTTCCCGTGAACCTGTTCAACCGGCTGATGACGGTGGAATTGGCCCTGCCCGCGATCCTGCCCGGCCTGCTGGTCGCGCTCCACTACGCGGTGCAGCTGTCGCGTCCCGTCTGGGGGCACCGCTCCGACGCGATGGTCGCGCGGACGCCGGTGATCCTGGTCGGGCTGGGCGTGCTCGCGCTCGGCGTCTGGCTCGCCGCATGGGGCATCGCGCTGGCCGACGGGTCGATGGCCGCCGCGCTCGCCGTCTGGACCGTTGCCTACCTCGCCATCGGCCTCGGCGTCGGCGCGGCGGGGACGTCGTTCCTCGCGCTGCTCGCCACCGCCGTCCCGGACGCGCGCCGTCCCGCCGCCGCGACGCTCGCGTGGCTCACCCTCATCGCCGGGGCCATCGCCGCCTCCATCGGCACGGGCGTCCTGCTGGAGCCCTACGACCCGTCCCGCCTGCTGTGGGTCGTCGCCGCCGTGGTCTGCGCCGCATGGCTGCTGGCCCTCCTCGCCGTCGCCGGGATGGAGCGGGCCGACCCCGCGCCCCGGCCCGAGGCCCCGCGCCTGCGTGCCGCCCTCGCCGCGACGTGGGCTGATCCGGCCGCGCGCCGGTTCACGGGCTTCGTCTTCCTCTCGATCCTCGCCTTCTACCTGTCCGAATTGATCTACGAGCCCTTCGCCGGCCACGTGCACGGCCTGTCGCCATCGGACTCCACCAAGATGTCGGGCGCCAAGGACGGTGCGGCCCTGCTCGGGATGATCGGCGCGGGCGTCCTCGCCACCTTCGGCGTCGGCACCCTCCGCCTCTGGGCCGTCGTGGGCTGCCTCGTCTCCGCCGCCGCGCTGATCGCGTTGGGCGCGGCCCTGCCCCTCATGCCCTCGACCGTGGCGCTCGGCATCGGCAACGGCCTCTTCGTCGTCGGCGCCATCGGCTCGATGATGCGCCTCGCCTCCGCCCGCGCGGGCGCGGCGGGGACGCGCATGGGCGTGTTCGGCGCGGCGCAGGCCGTCGCGGCGGGCCTTGCCGGCCTGATCGCGACCGGCACCCTCGACCTCGCCCGCGCGGCCCTGCCCGACGGCACGGCCTACGCCCTTCTCTTCGGGCTGGAGGCCGCGCTCTTCGCCCTCGCCGCCCTCGTCGCGCTGCGCGTGCTGCGCGCGCCCACCCCCCACGCCGTTCCGGGAGAATGACCATGCTGGATGTCGTCGTCGTCGGAGGCGGCCCCTGTGGCGCCACCGCAGCCCATGACCTCGCCCGCGCGGGGCACGCCGTCGCGTTCATCGACAAGGCCGGGCGCATCAAGCCCTGCGGCGGCGCGATCCCGCCCCGCCTGATCCGGGACTTCGACATCCCCGACGAGCAGATCGTCGCCAAGATCAACACCGCGCGCATGGTCTCGCCCACGGGGCGGCGCGTGGACATCCCGATCGAGGACGGCTTCGTCGGCATGGTGGACCGCGAGCATTTCGACGAGTTCCTCCGCGTTCGGGCGGCCGAGGCGGGGGCGATGCGTCATACCGGTACCTTCCTGCGGGTCGAGCGGGGGGACGGCACATGGGTAGTCTACCGGGACAAGGCCTCGGGCGAGGAGGTGCGCCTTCCCTGCCGCATGGTGATCGGCGCAGACGGCGCGCGGTCCAACGTGGCAAGGCAGGAGGTGCCCGGCGGGCGCGAGATCCCCTACGTGATCGCCTATCACGAGATCATCGCCGCGCCCGGCAAGGTGGGCGAGTACGACCCCACCCGCTGCGACGTGGTCTACGACGGCGCGATCAGCCCCGACTTCTACGGCTGGGTCTTCCCCCACGGCGCGCAGGCGAGCGTCGGCATGGGCACCGGCAAGGACGGCGTGGACCTGAAGGCGGCCACCGCGCAGCTGCGCGAGGCGTCCGGCCTCGCCGGGTGCCAGACGATCCGCAAGGAGGGCGCGCCGATCCCGCTGCGCCCCCTCGATCGGTGGGACAACGGGCGCGACATCGTGCTGGCGGGCGACGCCGCCGGTGTCGTCGCGCCGTCCTCGGGCGAGGGGATCTACTACGCCATGATGGGCGGGCGCGTCGCGGGGCTCGCGGCCGCCGCCGCGCTGGAGAAGGGGCCGAAGGCGCTCAAGCTCGCGCGCAAGCTCTTCATGAAGGAGCACAGCCAAGTGTTCCGCGTCCTCGGCGCGATGCAGAACGCCTACTACCGCTCCGACGAGCGGCGGGAGCGGTTCGTCTCGCTGTGCCACGACGCGGACGTCCAGAAGCTCACCTTCGAGGCCTACATGAACAAGGCGTTGGTCAAGGCGCGGCCTTGGGCCCATATCAAGATCGGAGCCAAGAACCTCGCGCACCTCGCGGGGATCGTCGCGCCCGACCGGGTCTGAGGGAGAGCCATGTCCGAGATGCTGCCCGCGTGGGTCGAAGGGACGCTCGTCCCTGTCGAGAAGCTGGAGGTCCACCGCCGCGGCCTACGCCACAAGGCGATCAGCGTCTTTGTAATCGACGGGCCACGCACGCTGCTCCAGCGCCGCGCGCTGTCGAAGTACCACACGCCCGGCCTCTGGGCGAACACCTGCTGCACCCATCCGCGCATGGACGAGACCGGCGCCGCCTGCGCCGCCCGCCGCCTGCGCGAGGAACTGGGCATCGAAGGCTTGGACCTGACCCCGCGCGATACGATCGAGTACCGCGCGGAGGTCGGCGGCGGACTGGTCGAGCACGAGGTGGTGGAGCTGTTCACCGCCGAGGTCGACGCCGCGGCGCTCCGCATGGACCTCAACCCGGACGAGGTCTGCGAGACGCGCTGGATCGCCCTGCCCGATCTTGAGGCCGAGGTCGCGGCCCACCCCGAGCGTTTCACGCCGTGGCTCCGCATCTACCTCGCCGACCACGCCGAGCGCCTCTTCGGCACCATCGCCTAGCCCTCCGTCCCCGCGGAACGCGCGCGGGGGCCGGACCGGCGTCCCGGTCGGGCGGAGCGCCCGCCATGCGGCGACCACGACCCCTTTGGACGAAAGAGGCGCGCGGGTGGGGACCCGCGCGCCAGTCCGGACCGTCGATGGGGACGAGCGGTCCGGGGACCGTCCGCGCGGCGGTTGGAACCGCGCGGACGAGAGCGTCTAGTTGGAGGCCTGCTCGACCAGCGAGTAGTCCGGCTCGCCCGTCGTCGCGAGCTCGGGCCAGTCCGCGATGACGTTCAGACCCTGCATCGGCTTGTTGTAGCCCTTGTGGCAGGTCTTGCAGGCGGCCTTGGGCGCGTCGGCATAGACCGGCCCGAGGCGGTGCGGCGGATACACGTCGCCCAGCGGCTCGAGGTAGACGTTGTTGAGATCCTGCACCATCAGGATCGCCAGCGACGCGTTCGACCATTGCGGCGTGAACTGCTCGGGATCGTAGAACGCCCTGCTGTTGTGGCAGAACACGCAGTTCACCCCGAGCGAGTTGGCGAAATAGTTCATCAGGCTGAACGTCCGCTCGGTGTGCTGCCAGTCCTGGCTGTCCTCGTCGGCAGGCCAGACCTCCACGCGGGATTCCAGATCGTGCACCGCGATCTGCGCGTCGTTGTAGAGGTACTGGTAGAGCGCGTCCGACGGCAGCGAGGTGTATTGCGACTGGACGGTCGCCCGGTTCTGGACGCCCGACCACCCCTCGAAGGAGCGCACGGTCGGATCGACCCGGAACCAGATGTCCGACGGCACGTGCTCGCCGCGGTGGCAGGTGTAGCAGTTCACCCCGACCTCGGCGTTGTAGTTCACGTGGCCGGACCATTCCTCGTTGATGACCTGGGTCATCTGAATCATCCGGCGCGACACCACCTTGGTGTAGATGTTGTCGGGCGCGTAGATCCCCTCGTCCGCCTGCGCGTGGCAGTAGGCGCAGCCCTCGTCCGGGCTGACCCACTGGGTCATCGCGTTCATCAGGCGCAGGAAGTTGCCCTCGGTGAGGTTCCCGAGCACCTGGACGTTCTTGTAGACCTCGCCGGCCAGCGGCTCGCCCACCTCGGGGGGATAGGGCGCCTCGGTGTAGTAGTCGGCGATCGTCGGGTCGGCGGCGGCGACGCTGGACTCGAAGTCGGTCACCACCATCCCGATGCCCGGCGGGCCGGTCTGGATCGAGGTCGTGGCGAAGGGCTGCCCCCATTGCACCAGCAGCGCGGCGGCGACGACGGCGCCCCCCAGCGTGCCTACCGCGATGGCGGGCACGTAGATGTTGGTGGGGTTGCGGCTATTCCAGTCGTTGAACCAGCGGGGAAACATCAGAGGCCCTCCAGTTGGGCTTGGGGATACCCCTCGCCGTAGAACTCGTAGCCGTAGGGCTCGAGGTAGGTCGGCGCGAAGTGGTGCTCCTGGGCCCAGATGAACCAGTTGTCGACGACGGTTCCCGTCAGGAGGATGCCGATGCCGCCGGTGATCGGGGTCAAGACCGCGAACCACCACGCCCAGCGGTGGATGCCCTCCATCGTGGCGTTGAACCCCATGGTCCAGCGCCAGAACAGCGAGGCGCGCTCCGTGGCCGTGCCGCGATCGTAGATCTGCTCCAGCTCCCGGTCCGCGCCGTAGCGGGTGCAGGCGAGGATCGTCGCGCCGTGCATCGCGAAGAGCAGCACCGAGCCGTAGAGGAACACGATGCTCAGGCAGTGGAACGGGTTGTAGTAGAGGTTGCCGTAGCGGATCGAGAACGCCGTGGTCCAGTCGAGGTGCGGGAAGATCCCGTAGGGCACCATCTCGGACCAGGACCCCATCAGGATGGGCCGGAACAGGCCCAGCACGAGGAACAGCCAGATCGCGGCGAGGAAGGCGTAGGCGACGTGCTTGCCCATGCGGTGCTGGCGCGCCAGCGAGTAGGACCGCAGCCACCACGACATGACCGACACGAGCAGCAGGAAGCTGGCGATCATGTACCAGCCCCCGTCGTGCAGCGGTGGCATCGTCAGCCCGTATTCGGGCGAGGGCGGCTCCAGCGCCAGCCAGAAGAGCTGCCGCAGGAACTCCGGGATCGACCATCCCACCTGGGACAGCATGTTGAAGCCGATGATGTTCAGCCACAGCGTCCCGGTCACGAGGCTGACGACCCCGTAGATGCCGAGGTGGATCGGGCCGAGCTGCGCGTTGCCGACCCAGCCGATCAGCGTCGAGAATCCCGCGCGCGGCAGGCGCTCGTGCGCCATCGGCTCGCCCGAGTCGATGCCCATCTCGGGCGGACCCTGGACTTGGAACTGGGTGAAGATGTTCTGGTATTCAGGCCACATGCTCATGGATCACATCCCCTCCAGTCGGGCGGCCGGGTTGTCGGGCGTCGGCCAGATCGGAAGCTCCAGCCACCACGCCCACCACTCGGGCCAGCCTTGGGTCCAGAGCGGGCCGCTGATGATGATGCAGACCGCGCTCCAGAAGCCCGCGTTGATCGCCAGCAGGAAGCCGACGCGGTGGATGCCCAGCGTGCCGACCGAGTAGCCGATGAAGTCGCGGAAGAACGTGTCCTCGTGATCCGGCAGCTTGGCCAGCTCCCCCTTCTCGGGGTTGGCCGCCGACAGGATCAGCGCCCCGTGCAGCGCGAGCGCGAGCGTGGTCGTGAAGAACAGCGTCACGGCCAGCATGTGCGCCGGGTTGTAGTGGAAGTGGAGGTAGGCGTAGCCCGTGTTCGACACCCAATCGAGATGGCTGAAGATGCCATAGGGGAAGGCGTGGCCCCACGCGCCGAGCAGCACGGGGCGGAACACGTTCAGCGTCACGAAGGCGAAGATCGCGACGCCGAAGGCGAAGGGGACGTGGTAGCCCATGCCCAGCTTGCGGCAGATCTCCACCTCGCGCAGCGCCCACGAGACGAAGGCGCCCACGGCGCAGATCGTGATGACCTGCCACAGCCCCCCGTCCTTGAGCGGCGCGAGTCCAAGGCCATAGGCGATGTCGGGCGCTTGGATGTGGATCAGCCACGGGTTGAAGGTGCCCTGCCACGAGGCGCCGATCAGGATCAGGATCGTGCCGAGGGCGGCGAAGAACATCGTCGTTACGCCGAAGAAACCGACGTAGAAGGGCCCGACCCAGAAATCGAACAGGTCCCCCCCCACCAGCGTCCCGCCTCGGACGCGGTATTTTCTCTCGAAGCTCAGCAAGGCCATGGCTGCTCTCCTCCGCGGTTGGCGCGACGGATCACGGGGACTCCGGTTCCGGTCGGCGTGTGTCTGGGATGGGGCGGGCCACCGGGGCGGCCCGCCCGGTGGTTCACTCGACGTCGAGGGCCGTGAGGCGCTCGAGCTGGCTCAGTTCGAACCAGTTGAAGCCGTCGTAGGACAGCAGCACGAGGTGGATCATCACGGCGAGGAGGAACAGGAACACGCCCTGCGCCACGAACACCCGCCGGGGGTCGAAGACCAACCAGATCTTGTAGAATCTGCTCATGTCACACCCCGAAGTTGAACCAAGGGAAGACGAAGTAGGTCAGGATGTGCGCGACCACGGCGACGGCCGTGAAAAGCATGGCCCCGCTGATGTAGACCGCGTGCAGTTCCTGCGCCTGCTCGTCTGTCAGACCCGTGAAGGACAGGTCGGTTCTGTCAGTCATTGGAAGTCTCCTCCAACTGACGCCGCACACCCTGCGGCCGGGCCCCGACGCGGGCTCATCCCGCGCCGGCATTCCACCTCCCTCGGGCCGGGTCTGAATCCGGCCCTCCGTCGGCGAAGCCCGGCCCCCCTCCCCCGCCGGTCTCGCGGGAGAGGGGCCGCTATGTCTCGTCCCGGGCCTGGCCCGGGACCTCGATCATCCGCTCAGATCGAGCAGATCATCGTGGTCACGTCCCGCGCGCGGCGCCGGGCATCGTCGAGGATGCCGGGCCGGGGCGAGGGGTCGCTGGTGATCGTCGCCACGGTCGCGCGCAGCAGGGCGCCGGGCAGGGCCAGCGCGAAGATCGGGACGAAGTAGGCCCGGTACTCCAGCGAGCGGTGGCTCACGTCGCGCCGCATCCGCGGGGCGTTCGAGGTGAAATCGGCCATCAGGCGTCCTCCTCTTGGTGGCGGGGATCGTCGCCCAAGGCGGCGACGGTGTCGGCGTCCACACGGTCAAAGCCCGCCGCCTCGGCGGCACGCTCGGCGGCGTCGCGCAGGTTCTTCGCTGCGCTGATCCGGGTGAGGACGGGATGGGTCGCCACGATCCGCTCCAAGAGGGCGGAGGCTTCGGCGTCCCAAGCGAGGGGCGCGCGCGCGGGCGTGGCGGGGCCGGCGTCCAGCTTGGACGCCAGCGGGATCACGTGGAACAGCGCGTCGAACAGGCCGTTGCACACCTCCTGCAATAGGTAGGTCGCGCCCGCGTAGCCCATGAAGGGCGTCCCCGTGGCGCGCCGGATGGCCGCGCCGGGGAAGCTCGCCGGGATGAAGGTCGGCGCGGGGCCGTGCCCGCCTGCCAGCTCGGCGAGGTACATCTTCTCGTTGATCGACCCCAGCAGCACCGTGGGCCGGTGCGCCGCGACCATCTCGCGGACGCGGTCGTTGTCGGTCTTGGTGCCCGCGCTGCGCGACACGGCGAAGGCGCAGGGCAGCCCGAGGTCGACCTCGAGGAACTTGCGGATTCCGCGGGCATAGGTCTCGGTCGCCACCACGCCGAACGACGCCGTCGCGAAGAAGTCCTGCGTCACCGACCGCCACAGGTCCCAGACGGGCTTGAGCGTCGAATGCTTTTCGCGGGCGATGAACGGCTCGGGGTCCAGCCCCAGCATCGACCCCAGCTCCCGCAGGAACAGCGTCGTCGACTTCACGCCCACCGGCGCCTGCAGGTAGGGCTTGCCCAGCACCTCGCACAGGCCGCGCCCGAACTCGCGATACATCACCACGTTGGCGTCCGCGTTCACGAGGTTCCGCATCTCGGCCAGATGGGCGCCCATGGGATAGACCATGTTCACCTCGGCCCCGATGCCTTCGACGAGGCGGCGGATCTCGGCGAGGTCCGAGGGCATGTTGAAGGTGCCGTACATCGGCCCGAGGATGTTCACGCGGGGCGCAGCGCCCTCGGGCCGCGCGACCTCCTTGGGCATCCGGCCCTTGGTCATCCCGAACTCGGTGAACGCCCACGTCATGGCGCGGTCGGCGGCCTGCCACTGGTCCTCGTCGATGGTGCGGGGCAGGAACCGTTGGATGTTGGTCCCCTCGGGCGTCACGCCCCCGCCGATCATCTCGGCGATAGAGCCGGTCACGACGACCGCCGGCAGCGCGGGGTCCAGCGTCCCCCACGCGCGCTTCATCGCGCCCTCGGTCCCGTCGCGGCCCAACTCCTCCTCGCCCAAGCCGGTCGTGACGATCGGCAACTCGTGCGGCGGCAGCCCGTCGGTGTAGTGCAGCACGGAGGTCACGGGCAGGTTCTCGCAGCCCACCGGCCCGTCGATGACCACCTGCAGCCCCTTGAGCGCGCAGAACGCATAGACGGCGCCCCAGTAGCCCCCGGCCCGATCATGATCCTGGATCAGCATCAGATCATGGCCTCCGCGGCCTTGGTCTTCGCCCGCTTCTCCATCTTCTTCGCGTTCGCGGCGCGGAACTCGGGGCGCAGGTTGGGATCGCCCTCCCACACGCCCGCCGTGTCGCCGTGGCCCACCCCCTCGAAGAACGCCTTCATCGAGGCCATCCGCTCGCGGTTTGCCATCGCGGCGTTCACCACCGGCGCCAGCGACCCCGCCCCCGCCGGACCCATCAGGGGCCGAGCCGAGATCAGGTTCGTGAAGTAGAGGGACGGGATGCCCATCTCCTTGGCGCGCTGCACCACCGGCGTCGTGCCGATGGCGAGGTCGGGACGCTCGCCCTCCACCACCGCCAGGTCGTCTTCCAAGGACGCCCGGAACTTCACCTCGCAGCCATGCGCGGCGAGCCAGTCGACGTCCGGCGCCGACCATTCGGTCTTCGGGCAGGCCGTGCCGACATAGGGCACCCGCGCCCCGCTCTCGATCAGCAGGCGCGCGACCAGCAGCTCCGACCCCTCGTAGCCCGACACGGTGACCGTGCCCTCGATCGGCGCGGCCTCCAGCCCGGCACGGATCGCGGCGGTGATGCCCTGCGCCTCGGCGACCTTGGCGGCGGACTCGCCGAACGCGTCCCCCACGGCGGCCAGCCACGCATGCGTCCCGTCGACCCCCACGGGGGCGGAGGGGATCACGCTGCGGCCTGCGGCCCTGAACTCGCGGATCGCGCCCGTGTAGAACGGGTGGATCGCGGCGACGGCGTCGCAGTCCAAGGCAGAATAGAGCTCACGCCACTCGCGGCAGGGAACGACCGGACCTGCCGCCAGACCGAGCGGCGTGAGCATCCCACCGACCCCGATGGGATCGGCGGGAAACATCTCGCCCAGCAACGCGATGCTGGGACGAGCGTCCACGGCGTCGGGGCGGGCGACCGGACCGGCCTCCACCTCCTTGCGCGCGTGGGACAACATGGCGGCGGCGAGGACGTCCTTCGCCTCCGCGTGGGTGGGGATGCCGAAGCCCGGCACGTCGATGCCGACGATCCGCACCCCGTTGATCTGGTCCGGCAGCAGCCGCAGCGGGACGCCGCTCGCGGTGGGGACGCAGAGGTTGGTGACGATGATGGCGTCGTACTTGTCGGGGTCCGCCATCTCGTGAACCGAGTCGCGGATGTCCTCGAACAGCTTGCCCGTCACGAGCGTCTCGCTGCTGAACGGCACGTAGCCGACCGAGCGGCGCGCGCCGTAGAAGTGCGACACGAAGGTCAGCCCGTAGACGCAGCAGGCCGAGCCCGAGAGGATCGTGCCCACGCGCCGCATCCGCAGCCCGGTGCGCAGCGACCCGAAGGCCGGGCACATGCTCTGCGGCTTGTCGTGCGGCCCGACGGGGTAGTCCGCCTTGTAGCGGTCGAGGATGCCCCCGGCCCCCGCCTCGCGCGCGGCCTGCTCCATCGTCTCGGACGACGAGCATCCCCCGACCGGGGGCGTATGCGCGAGGTCGTCAGGCATCGTCGTACACGACCTCCAGCGAGGGCTTCGGCTCGTAGTGCACGCCGCGCATGTCCGCGTCGGTCGCGGGCTCCAGCGTCACGCCCGCGCCCGTCTCGGACCCGTCGAACAGCGCCAGCAGGCCGTCCTGGTCCACCGGGGTCGGGCGCACCGGCGGCGCGGCCGCGACCTCCTCGCCCAGAGCGGCGAACAGGTCGCCCCACTGCGAGGCGGCGGTGCCGACGATCTGGTAGTTGGCCGACTTCTTGCGCAGGTCGTCGTCCTGCGGGATCGAGGCCAGCACCGGGATGCCCGCCACCTCTGCGAAGGCCTGCGCCTCGCCGGAGTTGTCGTCCTTGTTCACCACGAGGCCCGCGACGCCGACGTTGCCGCCCAGCTTGCGGAAGTACTCCACCGCCGAGCAGACGTTGTTGGCCACGTAGAGCGACTGGAGGTCGTTGGAGGCGACGAGGATGACCTTCTGCGCCATGTCCCGCGCGATCGGCAGGCCGAAGCCGCCGCAGACCACGTCGCCGAGGAAGTCCAGCAGGACGTAGTCGAAGTCCCAGTCGTGGAAGCCCAGCTTCTCCAGCAGCTCGAAGCCGTGGATGATGCCGCGCCCGCCGCAGCCGCGCCCGACCTCCGGCCCGCCGAGCTCCATCGCGAAGACGCCGCCGCGCTTGAAGCAGACGTCGCCGATGGCGACCTCCTCGCCCGCGAGCTTCTTGCGGGTCGAGGTCTCGATGATCGTGGGGCAGGCCTTGCCGCCGAAGAGCAGCGAGGTCGTGTCCGACTTCGGGTCGCAGCCGATCAGCAGCACGCGCTTGCCCTGCTCGGCCATCATGTGGCTGAGGTTGGCCAGCGTGAACGACTTGCCGATGCCGCCCTTGCCGTAGATCGCGATGATCTGCGTCTTCTTCGTGGCCTCCGACGGAAGCACGTCGGCGAGATCCTGGTCGGCCTCGTCGCGCAGCCGGTCGGAATAGTCCTTCAGATCGGGGATGTCCTTCATTGGATCGTCTCCCAGTCCAAGATCATCTTCAGGCAGGCCGGGTCGGTGAACGCCGCCTCGTAGGCCGCGCCCCCGTCCGACGCGGGCCGGGTGTGGGTGATCAGGCCGTCGAGCGAGACGATCCCCGCCTCGACCAGGTCGCGGACCGCGACGAGGTCGTCGCGCGTCCACTCCGCGCTGATCCGCAGCCGGGCCTCGCGCATGAAGGCGGGCGGATAGGGGAAGCGCACCTCGCCGGGATAGAACCCGGCCAGCACCACCTCGCCGCCCTTGCGCAGGCGCTCGATGAGATCGGGCAGCACCGCGGTGTTCCCGGAGGCGTCGTAGATCGCGTGGTAGTCGCGCCGCTCGTCCGTCTCGGGATCGATCACGTCGTAGCCGGCGGTGCCGGCCCGCCGCGCGGGGTCGGTCTCCCACACCACGGGCGCGCCGCCTGCGGCGACCGTGAGCCGGGCGAGGAGACGCCCGAAGATGCCGTGCCCCACGATCAGGTCCGGCAGGGCGACGTCCAGCCCCGCGATGGTGTGCCGGGCGGTCGCGGCTAGCGCCAGCAGAGCGCCTTGCGCCCCGTGCGCGGCATCCACCGTCACGACGCGATCGGCGCCGGTCACCACCGTCGCGGCGGCGGCCCCGAACAGGCCGCGCGCGTCCTCGTAGCAATCGGCGCCGGGCACGAAGACCGTCGAGCCCTTCCCAGCACCCTCGACCACCTCGCCCACGGCCTCGTAGCCGGGGACCAGAGGATACCCCATGCCGGGGAACGGCGGCATCTCGCCGGACCAGAGCAGGCGCTCGGTCCCCGTCGAGATGCCGGAATGGCGGATGCGGACGACCACGTCGGACGGGCCGGGATCGCGCAGACGCAGTCGCGCCGCGTCGACCGCGCCGGGTCCGCTCATGGTGATCGCCGTGGTGTCCAAGCGGACCTCCTCCCAAGATCACGGGGCCAAACGAGCCCTGCGACCAGGTGTCACCCTATCGTGACGCATCTGACTGTCAACTATATTGGACACTCACCGTCAGGTTGACGGGCGCCGGGCCTCGACGACACGGGTGACGAACGGCCGCGTCGTCCCCCGGTCCCGGATGCCGTCGAACCCGGCCTCGGCCAAGAGTCCCATGATCGTCCGAGGGTTGCGGGTCCGCCCCGTCCGCATGGCGAGCGTGTAGAGCGCGAAGTAGGCGTCCGTCGCCCGTGCCCCGCCCATCGGCTCGGACACGACCACCCGCCCGCCCGGTGGCAAGGCTTCGTAGGCCGCGCGCAGCAGCGCGGCCACGGTGGAATCACCGTGGTCGTAGAGCACGCGGACCAAGGTCACGACGTCCGCCCCCACCGGCAGAGGCGCGTCGCGGAACGATCCGGGCGTGATCGAGACCCTGTCCTCCAAGCCGCCCGCCGCGAACCGGGCGGCCGCGCCCGGCACCACGGCGGGGAGGTCGAACAGGTGGAGGCGCGGGCCTGCATGGGCCGCCCCCACGGCGGCTAGGAACGCGCCCGTCCCGCCGCCGACGTCCAGCACCTCCTCGGCGTCCGACAGATCGACGCGCGCGAGCGTCTCCTCCGCCACGATCACTTGGCTGTCCGCCATCAGGTCGCTGTAGCGCCGCGCCGTCTCGGGATCCTCGGCCCGCGCAGCCCCGAACACGTAGGGCCAGAAGCGCGACAGTTCCGTCTCCCCGTCGCCGCGCAGCAGCGCGACCGGATCGGCGAGGTCGGCATAGAGCGCGCGGTGGTGCAGCACCATCGCCTCCAGCCCCGGCACGCCGAGCAGCGCCGCCCCCCGGCGCGCGATCCGCCAGCCGCCCCGCATCTCGCGCACCAGCTTCAAGGCGGCCGCCCCGCGCAGCAGCACCTCGGCCCGATCGCGCGGCAGCCCCGCCGCGACCGCGAGCGACCCGGTGTCCGCCTCCCCCTCCATCAGCCGGTGCAGCAGCCGCGTCTCGATCATCGCGTGGAGGATCTGGCTGTGGACGAAGCCCGCCACCACGTCCATCAGCGCCTCGCCGTCGGCGCGGGCGAACCGGCGCACGATGGGCGTCGCTGCCGCCCAGCGCTGGAAGGACCGCGATGCGACCAGCCGCGCGACCCAGCCCGTGCGCCGCAGCGCGGGCATCGGGTCGGCCAAGGTCACTCCGCCGCCGTGACGGTCGAATGCGCGGGCGTCAGCTTCTCGGCGGTGGCGCGGACCATCGCGGCCAACATCGCCTCGCCCGGGCAGGCGGGGATGGACGCGATGGCCCCCGACAGGATGTCCTCCAGCCGCCGGATCGCGCCCGGCACGCCCAGCTCGGTGACGGCGGACGGGCGGCCCAGCGCGGCGTCCTGCCCCTGCGGCTTGCCGGTCTCCGCCTCGGGCGACAGGGCATCCAGCAGGTCGTCCGCGACTTGGAACGCCTCGCCGATCCGCGCGCCGAGCTCGGTCCAAGGCTCCGGGTCCTGCCGCGCGGCGATGGCGCCCATGCGCGTGGCCGCGACGAACAGCGCGCCGGTCTTGGCGCGGTGATAGGTCGAGAGGTCGATCTGGTCCTCGCTCTCCCACGCCTGCCCCGCACAGATGCCATGCGGGCTGCCGGTGCGGGTGGCCATCTCCACGATCAGGGCGGGCGATGTGTGGGCCAGTTCCGCGAAGCCCTGCACGATCAGCGTGTCCCCAGCAAGCACGGCCAGCGCTTCCGAGAAGGCGCGGTGGACCGAGGGCTTGCCCCGCCGCATGTCCGCGTCGTCGAAGGCGGGGAGGTCGTCGTGGACGAGCGAGGCGCAGTGGATCAGCTCCACCGCCGCCGCCGCCGCGTCCGCGGCCACGGGGTCGGGATCGCCGCAAGCCGTCGCCACCGAAAGGCAGATCGTCGGACGGATGCGCGCGCCGCCCGGCAGCACCGCGTGGCGCAGCGCGGCGTCGAGCCGCGGGGGCGCACCGGACCCGGCACGGACCAAGGCGCGTTCGACGGCGGTGTCGATGCGGGGACGCAGGGACATGGCAGTGCTCCGAACTGTCCCGCCCCTTTGACAGGCGGTGTAACAAAAACTGGACAACCGGGGGGTTTCTGTCAACTCTCCCGAGGTGGAGGTCTGAATGCCCGACAAGGTTGTGGTCATCGGCGCCGGCGTCGGCGGGCTCGCCGCCGCGATGCGGCTCGCCCATCGGGGCGCGGACGTCACCGTGCTGGAGCGGCACGCCGCGCCGGGCGGCAAGATGCGCGTCGTCGACAGCCTCGCCGGCCCCGTGGACGCAGGCCCGACCGTCCTGACCATGCGCCCCGTGTTCGAGGAACTGTTCGCCGACTGCGGCACCGCCCTCGACGCGCATGTCTCCCTGCACCAACTCGACGTCCTCGCCACGCACCACTGGCAGGACGGCTCGACCCTCGACCTCTACAGCGACTACGACCGCTCCCGCGACGCGATCGCGGCCTTCGCCGGCCCCCGCGCCGCGAAGCAGTTCGCCAAGTTCCACCGCGACGCCGAGCGCCTGTTCACCGCCTTCGAGAAACCGATGATGCAGTCCGCCGCCCCCACGGCGCGGCAGATGGCGGGCGTGGTGGCCAAGCAGCCTTGGCTCGTCCCCGCGCTCGCACCCGGGCGCACCGTGGCGCAGGATCTGAAGTCCCGCTTCAACGACAGGCGGCTGCGCCAGCTCTTCGGCCGCTACTCGACCTATGTGGGCGGCTTCCCCAACGCCTCCCCCGCCCTGCTGTCCCTGATCTGGCATGCCGAGAGCCGCGGCGTCTGGGCCGTGGAGGGGGGCATGCACGCGCTCGCCCGCGCGATGGAGGGCGTCGCCGAGGCGGCGGGCGCCACGTTCCAGTACGGCGTCGAGGCGCGGCGCATCATCGTCGAAGGGGGGCGCGTCGCCGGCGTTCAGATCGGCGAGGCGCGCATCGACGCCGACGCCGTCGTGTTCAACGGCGACCCCCGCGCCTTGGCCGAGGGGATGCTGGGCGAGGCCGTGCGCGACACCGTCCCCGCCCGCGCCGTCGACAAGCGCAGCCTGTCGGCCTTCGTCTGGTCCTTCGCGGGCCGCGTGGCCGAGGGCGACCGGCTGGGCCATCACAACGTCTACTTCGGGCGGGACGCGGACGCGGAGTTCGACGACATCGCCGAGGGCCGGATGCCGCGCGACCCCACCCTCTACGTCTGCGCGCAGGACCGCGGCCACGGCGCCACCGCGGGCGAGGAGCGCTTCGAGATCATCATGAACGCCCCGCCGCGACCGGGGCTGGAGCCGGACCGGGAGGAGATGGAGAGATGCCGAGAGACGACGTTCGACACGTTGGAGCGGATGGGCCTGCGCTGGACGGAGCGGCCACCGTTGGACGCGCTGACCACCCCCGAGACGTTCCACCGGATGTTCCCGGGCTCGGACGGATCCCTATACGGGCTGAGCCCGCATGGCATGATGGCGGCGTTCCGCAGGCCGCGCGCGCAGACGGACCTGCCCGGCCTGACGCTGGCGGGGGGCGGGGCGCATCCCGGCGCGGGCATCCCGATGGCGGTCACCTCCGGACGGCTCGCGGCCGAGGCGACCGTTCGGGCCCTCGCTTCGACGTCGCGGTCCCGCCCGACGGCTACGGGTGGTGGTACGTCGACGGGGTCTCGGCGGACGGTCAACGCGCCGTCTCGGTGATCACCTTCATCGGCTCGGTCTTCAGCCCATGGTACGGCTGGACCGGCCGCAAGGACCCCGACGACCACGTCTGCGTCAACATCCTGATGTCCGGCCCCGGCGGGCGCTGGTCCATGATGGACCGCGGCCGCGCCGCGCTGCGGCAGGAGGAGACGACCATCCGCGTCGGCCCCTCGGGCCTGCGCTGGGAGGACGGGGTGCTGCACATCGACCTCGACGAGGCGGCCACACCGCACGGCACCCGCCTGCGCGGGACGATCCAAGTGCGCCCGCGCGGCATCACCGACGTGGAGGTGCCGCTCAAGGCCGACGGTTCCCACGTCTGGCGTCCCATCGCCCCCGCCTCGGACATCGTGGTCGACATCGACCGCCCCGGCTGGTCGTGGGAGGGGCACGGCTACCTCGACTCGAACTTCGGCACCTCGGCCATCGAGCGCGACTTCCGCTACTGGCATTGGGGCCGCTTCCCCGTGCCGGGGGGCCGCGTGATCTTCTACGAATGCGAGCTGGAGGACCTGTCCGAGACGCGCGTGGCGCTGTTCTTCGGGGACGACGGCTCGGTGCGCCCGCTGGAGGACCACGAGATCCCGCCCATCGCCAAGATGAAGCGCTCCGGCTGGGCTCTGCGGCGCGAGACGCGGGGCGACGCGGGCACCACGCCCGAGATCGTCCGCTCCATGATCTCCGCGCCCTTCTACCAGCGGGCCGTGGTGCGGACGACGATCAACGGCCACCGCTCCGAGGGCGTGTGGGAGGCGATCGACGGACGGCGCTTCGCGGCATGGTGGATGAAGCCCCTGCTCGCCCTGAAGGTGCCGCGCAAGCCGGGGTGGCGGTTCGCGGACTGACCGGCACGTCATGCCCGCCATGCGTATGCTGCGCTTGCACAATATTTTTCTGCGGTGCAGCGTAACCCTGACATAAGGCCGACACGGCCATTGGCAGGGAGCCGAGGCAATGAAACATGACATGAAGGACGTGCTCGAACTCGTCCGCAGCGGGCGATTGCAGGAGGCGACCGACGCGATCCGGCGCGGGCTCGGCTCCGGGCGCGCGGACGGCGCGGCTCCGCCGATGCGCGACGTGACGCCCAAGCCCAAGGCGCTGACGGCTCCGCCCGGTGCGGCCACGGCGGAGGCGCGCCCGCGCGCGGCACCTCATGTGCGGGCCAAGCCCATAGGCAAGGCGCGCTGGGAGCGACGGGCCGGCGCGCTGCCCTACCGCCTCTACCGTCCGGCGGAGCCCCGCGCGGGGGCGCCGCTCGTGGTCATGCTGCACGGCTGCACGCAGACGCCCGAGGACTTTGCGGAAGGCACACGCATGAACCTCGCGGCCGAGCGGATCGGGGCGCACGTGATCTGGCCCGAGCAGACCCGCGCGGCCAACCCCAACGGCTGCTGGACGTGGTTCGAGGCCGCGCACCAAGGCGGCGGCGAGGCGGGGGCCATCGCCTCCATCGCCGCGGCGGTCGGGGCGGAGGTCGCGCCGGGGCGGTCGGGGATCCACGTCGCCGGCCTGTCCGCCGGCGGCGCGATGGCCGCGATCCTCGGCGCGCGCCACGGCGACGTCTTCGCCTCCGTGGGGGTGCATTCGGGCCTCGCGGCGGGCGCGGCGCGGGACGTGGGATCGGCCTTCGCGGCGATGCGGTCCGGCGCGCCGGGACGCATGCCCCTGTCGGTGCCGGCCATCGTGTTCCACGGCACGGCGGACCGGACGGTGGCCCCCGCGAACGGGGGCTTGGTCGCCGGCCTGACCGGCGCGGCCCCCGGCCGCACGGTCGAGGCGGGGCGCCGCACGGCCACGGTCCGGCGCGGCGCGGGCGCGGGGGGGCATGCGGTCGAGCTCTGGGAGGTGGCGGGCCTCGGCCACGCGTGGTCCGGCGGCAGCGCCGCGGGCAGCCATGCCGATCCGGAGGGGCCGGACGCCACGTCGGAGATGCTGCGCTTCTTCCGCGAGGTCGACGGCGCCGCGTGAGCGCGCGGGCGCGCGGGCTTCCTTCCCGGGACGCCCGCGCCCATATGGGGCGCGACCCCAGGACGGAGCGCGCCGCATGACCACCGATTGGCACGGAACCACCATCGTCGCCGTCCGCCGGGGCGGACGGGTCTGCGTCGCGGGCGACGGCCAAGTCACCCAAGGGCAGGCCACCGTGATGAAGGGCAACGCGCGCAAGGTGCGTCGCCTCTCGCCGGGCGGGCACGAGGTGGTCGCGGGCTTCGCGGGGTCGACGGCGGACGCCTTCACCCTGCTCGAGAAGCTCGAGGCCAAGCTCGACGCCGCGCCTGGCCAGCTCGCCCGCGCCTGCGTGGCCTTGGCCAAGGACTGGCGGACGGACAAGATGCTCCGCAACCTCGAGGCCATGCTCATCGTCACGGACGGCACCGACCTCTTCGTGGTCACCGGCAACGGCGACGTGCTCGAGCCGCAGCACGACGTCACCGCGATCGGATCGGGCGGCAACTACGCGCTGGCCGCCGCGCGCGGCCTGATGGACGGCGACGGGGACGCCGAGCACGTAGCGCGCCGCGCGATGGAGATCGCCGCCGAGATCTGCGTCTACACCAACGGCAACCTCACCGTGGAGACGATCGGGGGCTGACGATGCGCCTGCCTCCCGACCTCGAGGCCGCCTACGCCGACAGCTTCGTCCCGCCGCGCCCGCTGCGCGACGACGCGCACCCCTCGACCGCCGGCCTGCTGCGCCAGTTGCGGCGCGGGCTGCTCCACGTGTTCGACGCCCGCTCCTTCCGGTCCTTCGAGGGCGGGTCCCTCCTCCGCGCGCTGCGCCGCCGCATCGTCACCGCGAACGAGCCGCGCACCCTCAAGGAGGCGCTCCACGACAAGCACGCCCTGTTCGAGCGCAAGTCGCCCCAGATGCGCCATGCGCTGGAGCCGCTGCTCGGCGACGGCCTGTTCGTCTCCGACGGGGCCACCTGGGCCGAGCGCCGCGCCGCCGTGGCCCCCATCGTGCACGCCGCCCACGTCCCCACCTTCGCGCCGGTCATGGCGGAGGTGGCCCGCGCCTTCCGCGACGGCCTGACCCCCGGCGCGCCGCACGACATGCTGTTCGAGATGGGCGAGATGTCCGCCGAGATCATCGCCCGCACGGTGTTCGGCACCGCCTTGGGCCGGTCGAGGACGCGCGAGATCATCGCCGGCTTCGCGGACTTCCAGCGTCACGTGGACCAAGTGGACCTCCCCTCCATGCTGGGCCTGCCGGGCTGGTGGCCCCGCCGCCAGACCCGCGCCGCCCGCGCCGCCGCCCGGCGGGTGCAGGCGGTGATCGACGGCCTGCTCGCCGACATCGAGGCGCGGCGCGGCGGGTCGGAGGCCGAGACGGACGCGCTCGCCGCCAAGCTGTTCGACGCCGCCGACCGGCACGGGAAGCCCCTCGCCCGCCGCGCCATCCGCAACGAGGCGATCGTGCTGTTCATGGCGGGGCACGAGACGACGGCGAACACGCTGGCATGGGCGCTCTACCTCGTGGACCGCTCGCCCCGCGTCCGGGCCGCCCTCTCCGCCGAGCTCGACGCCGTCTTGGGCGGGCGCGACCCGGAATACGCCGACGTGCCGAACCTCCCCGTCACCCGCGCCATCGTGCTGGAGACGCTGCGCCTCTACCCGCCGGTGCCGATCCTCGGGCGGACGGCGACCGGGGACGGCACCGTGGGGGACCACGCCGTCCGGGCGGGCGACCTGTTCCTCGCGGTGCCGTGGCTGTCGCAGCGCAACGAGGACCTGTGGTCCCTGCCCCACCACTTCGTCCCCGAGCGCTTCGCCCCGGGCCGCCCGCGCCCGGACAAGCACGTCTACATGCCCTTCGCCTCCGGCCCCCGCACCTGCCCCGGCCAGACCTTCGCGACGGTCGAGGCGGTGCTCTGCCTCGCCACCCTGCTGCGCAGCTACGAGATCCGCCTCGCGCCCGGCACGGAGGTGGCGACCGACTGCCGCCTGACGCTGCGCCCCACCTCGCCCCTCACGATGATCCCGCGGCCGCGCCCGTGCTGACCCGCGACGTCCCGTGGGACTGGTGCGAGGCGGAGGAGCCGCCGCCCCCGCCGCTGCGCGACCTGGTCCGCCGCGACGCGGCGGGCGCGGCGGCGCGGCTGTGGCACGTCACGCACCGGGCGCAGGGCGCGGCCCAGCGCGCGATGCTCGCGGCGTTCCGCGCGGCGCCCGCCCCGTGGGGCGCCGCGGCGGCGGGACGCGTGGTGGCCCCCCTCGCCCGCTGGCACGCGCGGGACACGCTGATGGCGGCGCGCATGGACGGCACCCTCGCCCGCCTCCGCCCCGACCTCGACGCCGCCGGCCGCGCCGCGATGATCGACCGCTGGTTCGCGAACACCGTGCGGGCGATGTGCGGCTACCCGAAGCTCGCCACCCTCGCCGCCCCGCCCCACACGACGACCGAGGGCGCGGGGCACCTGCGCGCCGTCCGGGCGACCGGGCGCCCGCTGGTCGTGGCCTCGGTCCACACCGGCATGTGGGAGATCCTCGCCTTCCGCGCCTCGCGCGACTTCGAGGACCACGGCGTCGGCACGTGGCAGCCGCAGCCCAACCGCCACGACAACCGCATCGTCGCCGCCGAGCGGCGCAGGCTCGGGATCAAGGTGCTGCCCGCCTCGCCCCGCCTCGCGCGGCGGCTGGCGGCCATCCTGTCCGAGCCGGGCGCGGGGCTCGCGCTCATGGTCGACGAGGTCAGCGAGGGGCGGATCAAGTTCCCCCTCCTCGGACGGCGGCCCGAGGGGCGGTCGAACCTCTCCTTCGCGCTGCGGATGATGCAGCGGCTGGACGGGCTCGTGATCCCGGCGACGATCACGCGGACCGGCCCGGACCGGCACGTGTTCCGCTATCACGACCCCTTCGGGATCGGCTCCGGGGCGGAGGGGATCGCCGAGGCGCAGGCGCGCCTCGACGGCGTCCTCGGGGCGCACGTGCGCGCGCATCTGGACCAGTGGTACATGCTCCAGAACGTCGAGCCGCGCGAGCTCGGGGCGGTCAGCCGCCCAAGCGCGCGACGCCCAGCGGCACGTTGAACCGCTCGCACCAGATCCAGACCTCGTTGTAGGCGTCGGCGTTGACGCCGTTGGGGATCGCGTAGCTGCTCGCGCCCCGGTCGGAGGCCAGCCGCCCCATCAGGGTCCGCGCGTCGTACCGCCCGTTCGAGCCCAGCGCGACCTTGGGGTCCGGCGCCCCGTCGAAGGTGAAGTCGCCGAGGAGGTTCACCCGGCCGTCCGCGATCTCGGCGGTGCCGGTGGTGACGTGGTTCGACAGGCCTCGGAACGTGCCGAGGCGCCCGTGGCCCCCGGCGAGGGCGGGCAGCGCGGAAGCGGCAGTGGCGGCGACGGCGCCGGTGGCGGCGGCGAGGAAGGAGCGGCGGTTCATGGGCGTGGTCCTTTCGGGGACGGTGGAGCCTCTGGGGGCGATGGAGGCACCCTGCCCCGCCCCCGCCCGCCCGCGATAGCCCCCCTCCCGCCCCCGTGATCGGCGTTGCGTTTCCGTGAGCGGCGCATAGGTGGGCGCCAAGGCCCGCCCTCGGAGATGCCCATGACCACCCTGACCCCGCGCGAGATCGTCTCGGAACTCGACCGCTTCATCGTCGGCCAGAAGGACGCCAAACGCGCCGTGGCGGTCGCGCTGCGCAACCGCTGGCGGCGGCGGCAACTGCCCGAGGACCTGCGCGACGAGGTCTACCCGAAGAACATCCTGATGATCGGCCCCACCGGGGTCGGCAAGACGGAGATCAGCCGCCGGCTGGCCAAGCTGGCGCAGGCCCCCTTCCTCAAGGTCGAGGCGACCAAGTTCACCGAGGTGGGCTACGTGGGCCGTGACGTCGAGCAGATCATCCGCGACCTGGCCGAGGCGGCGCAGGTCATGGTCCGCGACCGGATGCGCGAGGAGGTGCGCGCGACGGTGCACGGGGCCGCCGAGGACCGGGTGATCGCCGCGCTGGCGGGCGAGGACGCGCGCGAGGGCACGCGCGAGGCGTTCCGCAAGAAGCTCCGGTCGGGCGAGCTGGACGACAAGGAGATCACCTTGGAGGTGGCCGACACGTCGAACCCGCTCGGCGGCATGGAGATCCCGGGCCAGCCGGGCATGGCGCAGATGGCCGACCTCGGCTCGCTCTTCGGCAAGGCGTTCCAGCGCACCGTCAAGAAGCGCATGACCGTGGCCCAGTCCTACGAGGTGCTGATCGACGAGGAGGCGGACAAGACGCTCGACGACGAGGCCGTCAAGCGCGAGGCGATCCGCGCCGTCGAGGAGGACGGGATCGTGTTCCTCGACGAGATCGACAAGGTCGCCAAGGGCACCGAGAACCGCTCCGGCGACGTCTCCCGCGAGGGGGTGCAGCGCGACCTGCTCCCCCTGATCGAGGGGACGACCGTCTCGACCAAGATCGGGCCGGTCAAGACCGACCACATCCTCTTCATCGCCTCGGGCGCCTTCCACGTCGCCAAGCCCTCGGACCTCCTGCCCGAGCTGCAGGGCCGCCTGCCCATCCGCGTCGAGCTGCGCGCGCTGACCGAGGCCGACTTCGTGCGCATCCTGACCGAGACGGACAACGCGCTCACCCGGCAATACGCCGCGCTGATGGGCACCGAGGAGGTCACGGTCGAGTTTACCGAGGACGGCATCGCCGCCCTCGCCCGGATCGCCGCGCAGGTGAACGGCTCGGTCGAGAACATCGGCGCGCGCCGCCTCTACACGGTGCTGGAGCGGGTGTTCGAGGAACTGTCCTTCGCCGCGCCCGACCGGGGCGGCGAGTCGGTGACGGTCGATGCCGCCTTCGTCGAGGGCCAGGTGGGCGACCTCGCCGCCTCCGAGGACCTCAGCCGCTACGTGCTGTGATGGATCGCCATACGCGCGATGCGGCGCTCGCCAACGCGCGCGGGGACCGCTAACCCTCGTCCCGGATGACGCGCGACGACCGAACGACCGAACCGGGGCATCCGGCGCTTCGCTGGGCCCTGCCCCCCGTGGCAGTCGGCCTCGCCGCCCTCGTCCGCGTCGCGCTCCTGCCGGTGGTGGGCACCGCCGCGCCCTTCTCGACCTTCGCGCTCGCCACCTTCGCGGTGGCCTTCCTCGCCGGGCGCTGGCCCGCGGTGGCGACCATCGCCCTCGCGGTGCCGACGGGCTGGTGGCTGCTGATCGGCGCGACCCCCGGCTGGTCGGCGGACGCGGACGAGGTGGTGGGCAACGTCGGGCTGTTCGTCGTCATCGCCGGGGCGGGCGTCGGCCTCGTCGGGTGGCTCCGGCAGGCGCTGCGGCGCGCCCGCCGCTTGGAGGCCGAGCTCGAGGCCACGCGCAGCCGCCTCGAGGGGGCGCTGAAGGCCGGCGACATGGGCACCTACGAGTGGAAGGTGGAGGACGACCGCGCGACGTGGGACGAGACCGCCTACGCCCTGTGGGACGTGCCCCCCGGCACGCCGGTGACGAGGGGCATGGTCCGGGCCCGCGTCCACCCGGACGACGTGGCCGCGTTCGACGCCGACATGGCGCGGGCGATGGATCCGCAGGGCGACGGCCTCCGCGAGGTGACGTACCGCGTGATGAGCCGCGACGGGGAGCGGGTGCTGCGCTGGCTGCACGTGCGCGCGCAGATGGAGTTCGCGCCCGACGGCACGCCGTCGCGCATGGTCGGGGTCAACCGCGACGTCACCGACCTCAAGCGGGCCGAGGCCCAGCGCGAGCTGCTGATCCGCGAGCTGGACCACCGCGTGAAGAACCTCTTCGCCGTGATCGTCTCGATCCTCTCGCTCGCCCGGCGGCGGCACGGCGACTCGGACGCGCTGGTCGCCGCGGTGCGCCCCCGGATCGAGGCGCTGGCCCGCGCCCACGGCTCCTCGATCGGGCGCCATGCGGCGGAGGAGGGCGTGGCGCTCGAGACGCTGCTCGCGAACGTCCTCGCGCCCCACCGCGACGGCACCGGACGGATCGCCCTGCGCGGCCCGGCGGTCGACCTCCCCGTCTCGGCGATCACGCCCTTGGGCCTCACGGTGCACGAGCTCGCCACCAACGCCGCCAAGCACGGGGCGCTCTCGGTCGAGGGGGGGCGGGTCGCGGTCACGTGGGAGGTCGCCGACGGCACCCTCGCCATCGACTGGCGCGAGACGGGCGGCCCGGCGGCGGAGCGGACGGCGGGCGGCTTCGGCGCGACCCTGCTGGAGGCGACCACGGCGCAGTTGCGCGGCACCCTCGAAACGGAGACCGGCGCGGACGGCCTGCGCGTCCGCATCGCCTTCCCCGTCAGCGCCTGAGGTAGACGTAGTAGGCCCCCTGCCCGCCCTGCGTCCGGTGCGCGGTCCGCACCTGGAGGACCAGCGGGGCGAGCGGGGCCATCCCGAGCCACGTCGGCACCTGGTGGCGCAGCACCCCGTGCCGCGTGGGGATCGGCCCGTCCTCGTCGCGGCGCTTCCCCTTGCCGGTCACCACGAGCAGCAGGCGCAGCCCCTTGGCGTGCCCGTCCATAACGAAGCGGGTCAGCCGCGGCTGCGCCTGCGCCAAGGTCATGCCGTGCAGGTCCAGCTTTGCCTCCGGCGCCAGCTTGCCGGCCGTCATCTTGCGGTGGCGCTTGGCGTCCATCCGGAGCGGCTGGCGCGACACCTCCTGCTCGACCGGCGCGGCGAAGTCGTTGGCGGGGGGGCGCTTGGGCGCCCGCGACCCGATGCGCAGCTTGGGCTGCGGCGCGGGGATAGGCGGCGGACGCGGGATGGCGGTCGAGGTGGGCGGCGACGGCGCCGCGCCCATCTCGCGGTTGCGCGGACGGTCGCCCAAGGGCTTCGCGGTCTTGGCGTAGGCCGCCCACAGGTCGCGGTCCGCCTGCGTCAGCCCGCGGCGGCGGCTCATGGCAGCAGAGGGACCAGCCGTCCCCCGTGGTTCAGCGCCCCCGCCGCGACCCCCGCCGCCGCGCCCGTCCCGTAGAACAGGTCCGCCCGCGCGCCCTTGATCGCCGAGCCGACGTCCTGCGCCACCACCAGCCGCCGGATGGGGGTCGGCGCGTCCACCTCGATCCAGCAGGGCGTGCCCAGCGGGATCTCTTCGGGATCGACGGCGATCGTGCGTCCTTCGGTCACCGGCAGGCCCAGCGCCCCCGGCGGCCCCTCCTCGGCGCGGGCGCGCAGGACGCGGAACATGACGTAGGACGGGTTCTCCCGCATCAGCGCCACGCCCCGCGCGCGGTCCGCGCGCAGCCAGTCCTTCAGGCCCTCGGCGGTGATCGTCGCCGCGTCCATCGCGCCGCGCGCGATCAGCAGCTTGCCGATCGAGACGTAGGCGTGCCCGTTCTTCGCCGCGTGGGTCAGCCGCAGCACGCCCCCCTCGACCAGCCGGATGCGGCCTGATCCCTGAACCTGCAGGAAGAAGCGGTCCACCTCGTCGCGCAGCCACGCGACCTCGTGGCCACGCAGCAGGTCGCGCCCTTCGATCTCCGCGCGGGGCGCGCCGGCGCCGCCCGGCGGCTCTGCATGGACGGGGACCGGGAAGGCGTCGGACCGCGACAGGGCGCCGTCGATCTCGGGCTCGAAGTAGCCGGTGAAGTGGACGTCACGCGCCCGTCCGGGCGTCAGCGCCGCCAAGGCCGCGGCGACGCCCCCCGCGGGGACGTCGCGCAGGGGATGCCCGACGGGCAGGTTCCCGAGCGCGGGGCGCAGGGCCTCCGCGTCGTCCTCCGCCCAGAGCATCGCTCAGCCGCCGGTGGCGACGAGCTTCCAGTTGGGATCGTCCGCCCCCATCGTCCGCGCGAAGGTCCAGACGTCGCGGGACTTCTTGATCTCGTTGGGATTACCCTCGACGATCTCGCCCTCGGCGTCGCGCACCACGCTCGTCATCTCGCCGACGAACTTGATGGTGATCTGACCCTCGTCGGTGGCGCGGTCGAACTCCGCGTCGGTGAGCTGCGTCTCGCGCACCCCGATGAAGTTGGCCTCGACGCGCAGGCCCTTGTCCTCGCGCTCGGCGACGACCCCAAGGAACGCCTCGTAGACCTCCTCGGACAGGAAGGGCTGCACCTCGGCGAGGTCGCCGTTCTCGAAGGCCATCAGGATCATCTCGTAGGCGCCGCGCGCGCCCGACACGAACTCGGTCACGTTGAAGCCCGGCTCGGCCAGCTTCATCGCCGCCAGCGCCTTAGCCGCCTCCGACCCGTCGGGGACGTGGTCGGTGATGTCCGTGTCCGGCCCGCCCTCGATCACCTCGAAGTCGCGACGCACGTCGCGTGCGGGCGCGGGGCCGGTCACGGGCGGCTTCTCGAAGCCGGTGCGCGTGCCGAGCACGTTCTTGAGCCGGATGATGAGGAAGAGGGCGATCCCGGCGAGGACCAGAAGCTGAAGCATCGCGGAATCCATGTGACGTCGTTCTCCCTCCGGGGTTCCTCCCCGGAGTCCCGCACATATGTAAGAGGCCGGTGGGGTCAAGCAAACCCGGCTCCGGCCCGCCAGAGGAGGTTCGTGCCATGTGGCTCTTCGCGCTGTTCCTGATCGTCCCCTTGGTGGAGATCGGCCTGTTCATACAGGTCGGCGGCTGGCTCGGGCTCTGGCCGACCTTGGGGATCGTGATCCTGACGGCGCTGCTCGGCACCGTGCTGGTGCGGCGACAAGGCGCGGCCGAGCTGGCGCGGCTGCGCGGCTCGTTCGAGCGGCTGTCCGACCCGACGCGGCCCTTGGCGCACGGCGCGATGATCCTCGCCTCGGGGCTGCTGCTGCTGACGCCCGGCTTCTTCACCGACGCGGTGGGCTTCGCGCTGCTGGTCCCCGGCGTCCGGGACGCGTTGATGAAGGCGATCGGCCAGCGCATCAAGGTCGAGAAGCTGCGGATGGGGCCGCAGCCGGGTCCGATGCGCCCGGCCCGCGAGGAGGTGGTCGAGGGCGAATGGGTCGAGGAGCCCGCGCGCCCGCGCGATCCCGACGCGCCGCCCTCCGGCTGGAGCCGGGGCGGGGATCGGCTGCACTGAGGCGGGCCGCGTTGCGGGATCGCGGGCCGCGCGGTAAGTGGTCCGCCGACCTATTTCGAGGGGACATGAAGAATGGCTGAGAACGAGCAGGCGAACGGCGCGGCGCAACCCAACGGCGAGGCGCAGGCGGCGCCGTCGCTGAAGGTGGTGGGGCAGTTCATCCGCGACCTGAGCTTCGAGAACGTGGCCGCGCAGAAGGGCAAGATGGCCAGCGCGGGCCAGCCGGAGATCGCGGTTCAGGTGGGCTTGGACGCGAAGAAGGGCGACGCGGAGGACCGCTTCGAGGTCGCCATCAAGCTGAACGTGAAGGCGAAATCCAGCGAGGACACGATCTTCGCGCTGGAGCTGGACTACGCGGGCCTGTTCCAGATCGGCAACGTGCCGCAGGCGCAGATGCACCCGTTCCTGCTGATCGAGTGCCCGCGTATGCTGTTCCCCTACGTGCGCCGGATCGTGGGCGACGTGACGCGGGACGGGGGCTTCCCGCCGCTGAACCTGGAGACGATCGACTTCGTTCAGCTCTACCGGCAGGACCTCCAGCGCCGTGCCGCGGCGCAGCAGGCCGAGGGCGCGCAGGCCGCGAACTGAGGCTTCGGGGCCCGGTTCCGTACGGAACGTACGGGCCCCCGCAGGCCATCTTCACGGTCCGTACGGAGGATGTACGGACCGTCCCCGCGTTACGATGTAACGGTGGACCAGACCGCGTCCTCGCCCAGCCCCGCGACGAAGGCGGCGTGGCGCTCGGCCTCGGCGGGCGTCACGCGGGAGGGCAGGGGCCTCGGGCGCGGCGACGGGCGCCAGTCGGAGGCGGAGGGGCCGGACGCGCGCGAGGCGGCCTCAAGCATCATGCCGGGCTGACGGCCGCCGATCAGCTCGAGGTAGACCTCGGCGAGGATCTCGGAGTCGAGCAGCGCGCCGTGGAGCGTGCGGTTGGAGTTGTCGATGCCGAACCGGCGGCAGAGCGCGTCGAGCGAGGCGGGCGAGCCGGGGAACTTGCGTCGCGCGATGGCGAGCGTGTCGACGGCGCGCTCCATGGGGAGGGGGGCGAGGCCCATCCACTCCAGCTCGGCGGACAGGAATTTCATGTCGAAGGCGGCGTTGTGGATGACGAGCTTGTCGTCCGCGATGAAGTCGAGGAACGCCTGCCCGACCTCCTTGAACACCGGCTTGTCGGCGAGGAACTCGTCGCCCAGCCCGTGCACCGCGAAGGCATCCGCCGGCATCGACCGCTCGGGGTTGATGTACTGGTGGTAGGTGCGCCCGGTGGCGACGTGGTTCATTAGCTCGACCGCGCCGATCTCGACGATGCGGTCGCCTTCGCCGGGCTCGAAGCCCGTGGTCTCGGTGTCGAGGACGATCTCTCTCATGCCCACTCCGCGATGATGCGCTCCACCATATCCTGTGCGGTGGCGCGCGTCGACGTGTCGATGATGTAGTGCGCCCGTGCCCGCTTGTCCGCATCGGGCATCTGGCGGGACAGGATGGCCGCGAGATCGGCCTCGGTCATCGTGCCGCGCGCGAGGACGCGCTGGCGCTGGGTCGCGGCATCGGTCGAGACGACGGCCACGCGGTCCACCGCGGCGTCGAGGCCGGTCTCGAAGAGGAGGGGCACGTCGAGGACGACGAGGGGCGCGTCCGTCGCGGCGAGGAAGGCGGCGCGGTCGGCGGCGACGAGCGGGTGGACGATGGCGTCGATGCGG
The DNA here is from genome assembly GCF_016820245.1 of Jannaschia sp. Os4. GTDB lineage: Bacteria > Pseudomonadota > Alphaproteobacteria > Rhodobacterales > Rhodobacteraceae > Jannaschia. The sequence continues at coordinate 62,804 of NZ_JAFCAR010000002.1, forward strand.
TCGAGCGCGGAGGGGTCGGCGGCGATGATCTTCCGGAGCGCATCTCGATCGACCGCGCCGTCCACGGTGGTGCCGGGGAAGGCCGCTTCGAGCAGGGCGGGGGCGGGGCCGTCCGGGGCGTAGAGGCGGTGGACGGTGGCGTCGGCGTCCCAGACGGGGACGCCCCGGTCGCGGAACATCGCGGCCGTCGTGGTCTTGCCCATGCCGATGGAGCCGGTGAGGCCGAGGATCACGCGAGGACCGCCGCGCGGAGCGCGCCGTCCACCATCGGCTCGACGCCGAACCAGCGCCGGAAGCCGGGAGCCGCTTGGTGCAGGAGCATCCCGAGGCCGTCCACGGTGCGCAGGCCGCGGGCCTTGGCCGACGCGAGGAGCGGCGTCTCGAGGGGCGCGTAGACGATGTCGGTGACGAGCGCGTCGGAGGGCAGGGGAGCGAGGTCGAGGTCGAGCGGCGGCTGGCCCTGCATCCCCAGCGACGTGGTATTCACGACGAGGCCCGCGTCGGCGAGGTCGGGGGCGGCGAGGGGGGTCGTGGCGATGCCGCGGCCGAGCTCGTCCGCCAGCGCGGCGGCGGTCGCCTCGGTCCGGTTGGCGAGGCGGATGGCGGGGAGGCCGCGCTCCTGCAGGGCGACGAGGACGGCGCGGGCCGCGCCGCCCGCGCCGAGCACGACGGCGGGGCGGTCGGTGGGCCAGTCGCCCGCCGCGTCGAGATTGGCGAGGAAGCCGGGCGCGTCGGTGTTGTCGGCTTCGATCCCGTCGTCGGTGAAGGTGAGCGTGTTGGCCGCGCCGATGCGGCGGGCGCGGTCCGTGGCGGAGGTGGCCGCCGCGAGCGCCGCCGCCTTGTGCGGGATGGTGACGTTGACGCCCGCGAAGCCGAGGCGGGGCAGGAGGCGCAGCGTGTCGGCGAGGTCGTCGGGGCGGACGTGGAGGGGGACGTAGGCCCCGTCGATGCCGTGCCGCGCGAGCCAATGGCCGTGGAGGCGCGGCGACTTGGACTGGGCGATGGGATCGCCGAGGACGCCCGCGAGGATCATGCGTAGCCCCGGATGTGGAGGTGGCGGAGCAGCGGGATCAGCGGCATCCCGAGGATGGTGAAGTGGTCGCCGTCGATGCGGTCGAAGAGGCGGACGCCCTCGGCCTCGATCAGGTAGCCGCCGACGGAGTGGCGGATGTCGTCCCAGTTGCGGTCCACGTAAGCGGTCAGCCAGTCGTCGGGCACGTCCCACATGGTCAGCCGCGCGCGGGAGACGTGGCGCCACGTCGGGCGCCCCTCCTCGACGATGACGGCGGCGGAATGCAGTTCGTGGGTGGAGCCGCGCAGGCGGCGGAGGTGGTCGAGCGCTTGCTCGGGGCTGTCGGGCTTGGAGAGGAGGCCGCCCTCGTGGGCGAGCACTTGGTCGGAGCCGAGGACGAGGGGGGCGCGGACCGAGAGCGCCTTCATCTCCGCCAGCTTGTCGGCCACGTCGCGCGGCGGCGCGCCCTCGGCCACGAGGCTGTCGCGGACCATCGCCTCGTCGATGCGGGCGGGGCGGACCTCGTGGGGGATTCGGGCGGCCTCGAGCATCTGGCGGCGGGTGGCGGAGCCGGAGGCGAGGACGAGCATGGGGAAAAGCCTGTGGGTCCGGGGCGGGAGAGCGTGTGGGGTTCTTAGGCCGCGCGACCCCTTGGGGAAAGCGGCGGAGTTCCGCGCGGGTTCGAGGGTGAGTCGTCCCCCCGGCGCGGGGGTGGGGGGAAGCGCGGGAGGGGGGGTGCGCGGCGGGCGGACCTCCACCGATTCCAACGAGTTCCGCACAGGGGGCATCCGGCGCAAGCCCTTGAAAAGACGTCCGGATGTTCCGATTCGCCCCCGTTCCCCGGACGTTCTCCCCCGCGCCGCGCGGGCGGGTCCGGCCCGTCCTGTTGGAAACCCGATTCCTCCCCGTTCTCCCCAGCCCCTAAATCATCATCATCCTTCTTCTTTCTCTTATATTTATGGAAGGACGGCCGGATTGACGGGTGCCCGCGCGCTGCCTAGATGCGAGGAAACGGCGGGTCGTCCTGACCCGGATGCCGTTCCCCGATGACATGACGATGCGCGCGCCCCGGGGCGGGGTGCGCCTTGGAGCACGCATATGCGCGACGACCACACCGAGACCCTGCACCTCCGCGACCTGAAGGCGACGCCCGCCAAGGACCTCGTGCAGATGGCCGAGGACCTCGAGATCGACAACGCCTCGACGATGCGGAAGGGCGAGCTGATGTTCTCGATCCTGCGCGAGCGGGCGGACGAGGGCTGGGAGATCTCGGGCGAGGGCGTGCTGGAGGTGCTGCAGGACGGGTTCGGCTTCCTGCGGAACCCGGAGGCGAACTACCTGCCCGGCCCCGACGACATCTACGTGAGCCCCGAGGTGATCCGGGCGCATTCGATGCGGACCGGGGACACGGTGGACGGCGTGATCCAGGCGCCGGACGACAACGAGCGCTACTTCTGCCTGACGAAGGTGACGTCGATCAACTTCGAGGAGCCGGAGAAGGCGCGGCACAAGGTGTCGTTCGACAACCTGACGCCGCTCTACCCGGACGAGCGCCTGACGATGGAGATCGAGGATCCGACGATCAAGGACCGCTCGGCGCGGATCATCGACCTCGTGGCGCCGATCGGGAAGGGGCAACGCTCGCTGATCGTGGCGCCGCCGCGGACCGGCAAGACGGTGCTGCTGCAGAACATCGCCAAGTCGATCGAGACGAACCATCCCGAGTGCTACCTCATGGTGCTGCTGATCGACGAGCGGCCCGAGGAGGTGACGGACATGCAGCGGTCGGTGAAGGGCGAGGTGATCTCCTCGACCTTCGACGAGCCGGCGACGCGGCACGTGGCGGTTTCGGAGATGGTGATCGAGAAGGCCAAGCGCCTCGTGGAGCACAAGCGGGACGTGGTGATCCTGCTCGACTCGATCACGCGCCTCGGGCGGGCGTTCAACACGACGGTGCCGTCCTCGGGCAAGGTGCTGACGGGCGGCGTGGACGCCAACGCGCTGCAGCGGCCGAAGCGGTTCTTCGGCGCGGCGCGGAACATCGAGGAGGGCGGCTCGCTCACGATCATCGCGACCGCGCTGATCGACACGGGCAGCCGGATGGACGAGGTGATCTTCGAGGAGTTCAAGGGCACCGGCAACTCGGAGGTCGTGCTCGACCGCAAGGTGGCCGACAAGCGCATCTTCCCGGCGATGGACATCCTCAAGTCCGGCACCCGGAAGGAGGACCTGCTGGTCGATCCGGCCTACCTGCAGAAGACGTTCGTGCTGCGCCGCATCCTGAACCCGATGGGGACGACGGACGCGATCGAGTTCCTGATCGGGAAGCTGAAGCAGACCAAGACGAACTCGGACTTCTTCCAGTCGATGAACAGCTGACGGCGCGGGCCGATGGAGACGATCCACGCCCTCGCCACCGGCCGGGGGCGGGCCGGGGTCGCGGTGATCCGGGTGTCGGGGCCGTCGGCATGGGCCATCGCGGACCGGATGGCCGCGCCGCTGCCCGCGCCGCGGGAGGCGGGGCTGCGGACGATCCGGGACGGGGCGGGGACGGCGCTCGATCGGGGGCTCGTGCTGCCCTTCGCGGAGGGGGCGAGCTTCACCGGCGAGCCGGTGGTCGAGTTCCACGTGCATGGCGGGCCCGCGGTGGTCGAGGCGGTGCTGCGGTCCTTGGGCGAGCTGGGCCTGTCGCGGATGGCGGTGGCCGGCGAGTTCACGCGGCGGGCGCTCGAGAACGGGGTGCTCGACCTGACCCAGGTGCAGGGGCTCGCGGACCTGATCGACGCGGAGACCGAGGAGCAGCGGCGGACCGCCCTGCGGGTGGCCGACGGCGCGTGGTCGGAGATGCTGTCGGGTTGGCGCGCCGCGCTCGTGCGGGCGCGGGCGCTTTTGGAGGCGACAATCGATTTCGCCGACGAGGACGTGCCGCAGGACGTGCTGCCGGAGGTGCGTGACCTCCTCGTCGGGGTCCGGGACGGGATCGGCGCGCAGATCGCGGGCGCCGCGCGCGCGCGCGCGGTCCGGGAAGGTGTCGTCGTCGCCGTCATCGGGCCACCGAACGCCGGAAAATCAAGCCTTATCAATAGGTTGACGTCCCGCGACGTGGCCATCGTGTCGGATCGGGCCGGGACCACGCGGGACGTGATCGAGGCGCGGATCGAACTCGACGGCATCCTCGTGACGCTGCTGGACACCGCTGGCCTGCGGACGACGGCGGACGAGGTCGAGGGGCTCGGAATAGATCGCGCGAAGGCTCGGGCGCGGGACGCCGACCTCCGGCTGTTCCTCCGCCTCGCCGACGAGGCGCCCGACCCGGACCTGTTCCGCGCCGACCGCGACCTCGTGCTGCGGGGGAAGGCGGACCTCGGCGGGGGGGACGTATCGGCGGTGACGGGCGTCGGAGTCGATCGGATCGTCGAGTGGATCGGAAAGCACGTCGAGGACGGGGGCGTCGGGGATTCGTTCGTGTCGCGAGAGCGGGATCGGATCATGCTGGAGGAGGCGGCGTCCGCGATCGAGGCGGCGATAGACCAAGCGGGCGCGGACGAAGCGGAGCTCGTGGCGGAGGATATCCGCCGAGCGACGACGGCGCTGGAGCGCATTCTGGGTCGCGTCGACGTCGAGGAGGTGCTAGGCGAGATCTTCTCTTCGTTCTGCCTCGGGAAGTAGGTGTTTCACGTGAAACATGATGTCGTGGTGATCGGCGGGGGTCATGCCGGCGTAGAGGCCGCGATGGCCGTCGCACGGATGGGGGGCACCGTCGCGCTCATGACGCTGCGCGGGGCCGACTTGGGCCAGATGTCGTGCAACCCGGCGATCGGCGGGCTCGGGAAGGGTCATCTCGTTCGGGAGATCGATGCGCTTGGTGGCGTGATGGGTCTGGCGGCGGACGAGGCCGGTATCCAGTTCAGGCTGCTCAACCGGCGCCGCGGCCCGGCGGTGCAAGGGCCCCGGGCGCAGGCCGACCGCACGCTCTTCGCGGCGGCCGTGCGGCGACGGGTCGAGGACGAGCCGAAGGTCGACGTCGTGGAGGGCGAGGTCGTCTCGGTCGAACCGCTGGATCGCGGCGTGATCGTCCACCTCGCGGATGGCGCCGAGCTGCAGGCCGGGGCCGTCGTGCTCGCGACGGGAACCTTCCTCGGCGGCACGATCCATATCGGGGACCGGTCCGTCCCGGCGGGACGCATGGGGGATCGAGCGGCGACCCGACTGTCATCGTGGCTCCGCGAGGTCGTGCCCGCCGTCGGACGTCTGAAGACCGGAACGCCGCCGCGTCTCGACCGCCGGTCGATCCGGATGGACGGCCTGGACCAGCAGGTCGGAGATGCGGACCCGGTCCTGTTCTCGTTCCTGTCCGATCGTCCGGTCGCGCGGCAGGTGTCTTGCGCGATCACCCATACGAACGAGCGGACGCACGAGATCATCCGCGCGAACCTCTCCCGATCCGCCATGTATGGGGGCCATATCGACGGCGTAGGGCCGCGCTACTGTCCGTCGATCGAGGACAAGGTCGTCCGGTTCGCGGAGAAGACGTCGCATCAGATCTTCCTCGAGCCCGAGGGGCTCGATCTCGATACGGTCTATCCGAACGGCATATCGACGTCGCTTCCGGAGGAGGTGCAGGAGGATTACGTCCGATCCATCGCTGGGCTGGAGAATGCCCGGATCCTGCAGCCGGGATATGCGGTGGAGTACGACTACGTCGATCCGCGGGCGTTGGATGCTAGCCTCGCGCTGCGCGGCCATCCCTTCGTCTTCTTGGCCGGACAGATCAACGGGACGACCGGGTACGAGGAGGCGGCGGCGCAGGGTCTCGTGGCCGGGATGAACGCGCTCCGGCATGTCCGGGGGGAGGGCCCGGTGCGGTTCTCGCGGACCGAGAGCTACATCGGCGTGATGATCGACGATCTCGTATCGCGTGGGGTGCTCGAGCCGTATCGCATGTTCACGTCGCGTGCGGAGTATCGCCTCACGATCCGGGCGGACAATGCGGACCAGCGGCTTACTCCGTTGGGGATTGAGCATGGCCTCGTCGGTTCCGCGCGTCGTGCGGCGTTCGAAGCGAAGATGGATGCGCTTGCGCGAGGTCGGAGCGATCTTGAATCCTTGTCGGCGACGCCCGCGCAGTTGAACGCGCGTGGGGCGGACGTGCGGGAGGATGGCCGACGCCGGACCGCTTGGGATCTCTTGGGGCAGGGGGGGGACGGGATCATCGCCGTTCGGCGGGCGTGGCCCGAGACGGCGGAGATGGACGCCGACGTGGTCGCCCAGCTTCGCATCACGTCGCTCTATGAGCGGTATGAGACCCGCCAAAGGAACGACGCGGAGACGCTTCGGCGCGACGAGATGCAGGAGATTCCGCCCAATTTCGACTTCAGGATGGTCGGAAGTCTATCGGGCGAGTTGCGGCAGAAGCTGAGCGAGCGGCGCCCGCGTACGGTCGCGGAGGCCCGGGCGATCGACGGGATGACGCCGGCGGCCCTCGTGGCGGTTCTGATGGAGATGAAGAAGGCCGAGACGCGGGCATCCGCATGAACGTTTCACGTGAAACAACGGAACTGGAGGCCGCGTATCTCGACCTCGTCCGTCGATGGTCTCCTCGCATCAATTTGGTTTCCCGTACCGATCTTCCGCGCCTCGAAGAGCGCCATCTTCGAGACAGCCGTGCGGTTGTCGATGTCGCGCCGGTATCTGCCGACTGCTGGGTCGATCTCGGGAGCGGTGGGGGTTTCCCTGGCATCGTCGCGGCGATCCATCGCCGGTCGGAAGGAACCTCCGTACACCTCGTCGAGAGCGATGTCCGGAAGGCGATGTTCCTTCGTACGGTCGCGCGTGAGCTAGATCTGAACGTCGTCGTGCATTCGGATCGGATCGAGCAGGCCGAGGTCCCCGTGCCGGACGTGCTGTCCGCCCGCGCCCTCGCGCCGCTTCCGAAGCTCCTGTCGCTCGCGCATCTCCATTGCGGTCCTCGGACCGTCATGGTGTTCCCGAAGGGCGTCACATGGCGCGCGGAACGCGACGCTGCCCTTCCGTCGTGGCGATTCTCGCTCCAGACCCACCCCAGTCCGACGCAGCCGGACGCCGCAATCCTCGTGCTCACCGATGTCGAACCTCTCTCGTCCTAGGGTCATCGCGATCGCCAACCAGAAGGGGGGCGTCGGGAAGACCACCACCGCGATCAACCTCGGCGCTGCCCTCGCGGCGCGGGGGCGGCGGGTCTGCGTGATCGACCTCGACCCGCAGGGGAACGCCTCGACGGGGGTGGGGATCGAGCGCGAGGATCGTCGCGTCACGAGCTACGACGTGCTCCTCGAGGGGGCGGCGATCGGGGACGCGGCGCTTCCGCTCGGGACGCCGAACCTCACGCTCGTGCCCGCGACGACGGATCTCAGCTCGGCGGACGTGCAGATGATGTCGTCCGGGCGCCGGACGCAGCATCTCCGGGCGGCGCTCCTGCGGTCGGCCCCGGATGCGGACGTGGTCCTGATCGACTGCCCGCCGTCGCTGAGCCTGCTCACGGTGAACGCGCTCGTGGCGGCCGACTCGGTCCTCGTGCCGCTCCAGTCCGAGTTCTTCGCGCTGGAGGGGCTCTCGCAGCTCCTGCTGACAGTGCGGGAGGTGCGGCAGACGGCCAATCCCGGCCTACGGCTCGAGGGCATCGTGCTCACGATGTTCGACGGCCGGAACCGCCTGTGCCAGCAGGTCGAGGAGGATGCGCGGTCGAACCTCGGCGAGCTCGTGTTCGAGACGCGGATCCCCCGGAACGTGCGGCTAAGCGAGGCGCCGAGCCACGCGAAGTCGGTCCTGGACTACGATCCGGACAGCAAGGGGGCGATCGCCTATCGTGCGCTGGCGGGCGAGCTGCTGCGCCGTCTCGCGCGGGACACGAAGGAGGAAGTCGATGGCTGACAAGACGGAACGTCGCGGCCTCGGGCGGGGCCTGTCCGCGCTGATGGCGGACCTGCCGCAGGGGGACGCCCCGCCGCGGGCGCCGGACCGGGACGTGCCGATCGCTACCGTGCGACCCAACCCGGACCAGCCGCGCCGCCACTTCGACGACGGCGACCTGTCCGACCTCGCGGCGTCGATCCGGACCCGCGGCGTGCTGCAGCCGATCATCGTCCGGACCGATCCGGCGGACGGGGCCTATCTGCAGATCATCGCGGGCGAGCGCCGGTGGCGCGCGGCGCAGATGGCCGGGCTGCACGAGATCCCCGTGCTGGTGCGCGAGATGGACGACGCCGCCGTGCTGGAGGTCGCGATTGTCGAGAACATTCAGCGGAGCGACCTGAACCCGCTCGAGGAGGCGGTCGGGTACAGGACGCTGCTCGATCGCTACGGCCACACGCAGGAGCGGCTGGGCGACCTCGTGGGACGCAGCCGAAGCCACATCGCCAACGCGCTCCGCCTCACCACCCTGCCGGACGACGTGCAGGCCCATCTCCGCAGCGGCGCCCTGACCGCCGGGCATGCGCGCGCGCTCGTCGGGGCCGACAACGCCGGCGACCTCGCGAAGCGGATCATCTCCGGCGGCCTGTCCGTCCGCGAGACCGAGCGGCTCGTGAAGTCCGACGCCGAGGGGAAGCGCGTCTCGGCGCGCCGTCCGGCCCCCGAGAAGGACGCAGATACGGCCGCGCTGGAGCGCGACCTCGGCGCGGCGCTTCGGATGCGGGTGTCGATCGACGCCAAGCCCGGCGGGGAAGGGCGCGTGACGATCACGTACAAGGATCTCGATGCGCTGGACGACCTGTGCCAACTGCTCGCGCCCGGACGCCCGGTCCAGTCATAGCAGGCGGCGCACCGCCTCGTTGAGGAGCGGGCGGCCCCGCGGGGTGGTCCGCAGGCGTCCGTCCGTCACCACGCAGAGGCCGAGATCCGTCACGTCGCGGACGCGATCGGCGTCCGGCGCCCATCCGATCCGATTTAATCGTTCTATATCAACGCCTTCCGAGATACGAAGGCCCATCATGAGGGCTTCCTCGGCCCATTCGGTCCGGGTCTCCGCGCTCACCTCCGCGTGACCCTCGCCCGTCGTCGCCGCCGCGAGCCATGCCGCGGGCGCGGCGACGTTGCGCATCTCGTGCCGCTGTCCGGCCTTTGTGAACCGCCCGACCGCGCCGGGGCCGATCCCGACCCAGTCCCCCGCCCGCCAGTAGGTCAGATTGTGCCGCGACTCCCGGCCCGGCACCGCGTGGTTCGACACCTCGTAGGCCGGAAGCCCCGCCGCCCCGCAGATCTCCTGCGTCATCTCGTAGAGGGTCGCGCCGCGGTCCTCGTCGGGCAGCCCCGGCAGGCGCCCCGCGGCCGCGCGGGTGTGGAACATCGTCCCCGGCTCGATGGTCAGCTGATACAGGGACAGGTGGTCGGGCCCCAAGGCGAGGGCGCGGGCCAGCTCGTCCGCCCACGCGACCTCGTCCTGGTGCTGGCGGGCGTAGATCAGGTCGAAGCTGACCCGCTCGAACGTGGCGCGCGCCGTGTCGAGCGCGCGCAGGGCCCCCGCCGCGTCGTGGGTCCGCCCCAAGGCGCGCAGCGCCGCGTCGTCGAGCGCCTGCACCCCGAGGGACACCCGGTTCACGCCGGCGGCGGCGAAGGCGCGGAAGCGGTCCCGCTCGACGGAGGTGGGGTTCGCCTCCAGCGTCACCTCCAAGGCGTTCGACGTGCCCCAGACGCGGCGCGCGGCGTCGAGCACCGCCTCCACGGTGGCGGGCTCCATCAGCGAGGGCGTCCCGCCGCCGAAGAACACGGAGCCGAGGGTGCGGCCGGGCAGGCGCTCCGCCCAGCGCTCGATCTCCACTACGAGGGCGGCGCGCCATGCGGCATGGTCGACGGTCCGGGAGACGTGGCTGTTGAAGTCGCAATAGGGGCACTTGGCCTCGCAGAACGGCCAGTGGACGTAGAGGCCGAAGCCTCCGATCTGCCAGTTCTCCATCCCGCCGCCCCCCGCCGCGCCTCGTCCGCCGGGCGCAGATGGGGACGCGGGGCGGATCAGTCCAGCCCGAAGACCGGGGCCAACGCCCGCAGCGCGGCGCCCCGGTGGCTGCGCGCGTTCTTCTCGTCGAAGGTCATCTCGGCGAAGGTCCTCGTCTCGCCCGCGGGGACGAACATCGGGTCGTAGCCGTGGCCCACCGCGCCGCGCATCGGCCAGACGACGCGCCCCTCGCACCGCCCGTCCACGACCTCGGCGTGCCCGTCGGGCCAGAGCACGGCCATCACCGCGCGGAACCGGGCGGTCCACGGCTCCGGCACGCCGCGGTCCACGAGCTCCCGATGGGCGCGGCCCATGGCCATGACGAAGTCGCGCCCGCCGCCGGTCTCGGCCCAGTCCGCCGTGCGGACGCCGGGCGCGCCGTCGAGCCCGTCGATCTCGATCCCGCTGTCGTCCGCGAGCACGGGCAGGCCCGTCGCCCCCATCGCGGCGTGCGCCTTGATCAGCGCGTTGCCCTCGAAGGTGGATTCCGTCTCGTCCGGCTCCCCGAGGTCGAAATGGCGGTTGGTGAGCACCGCGATCCCCGCCGGGGCGAGCAGGGCCGCCACCTCCTCGGCCTTGCCCGCGTTGTGCGTGGCGAAGAGGAGGCGGTCGCCGTCGAAGCGTCTCACCCCCGCCCCGTGGCGGTCGCTTGGGCGCCGACGAGTTGGCCCACGCCGAGTTCCGCGAGGCGCAGCAGCTCGTCCAGCGTGGCCCGCGGGAAGGTGGCGCCCTCGGCACTGGCCTGCACCTCGACGATGCCGCCCTTGCCGGTCATCACGAAGTTGCCGTCCGTGCCGGCCTGCGAGTCCTCGTCGTAGTCGAGGTCCAGCACCGGCTGGCCGGCATAGACCCCGCAGGAGACGGCGGCGACGTGGTCGAGGATCGGGTCGCTCGTCAGCGCGCCCGCCGTCATCAGCGTGTCCACCGCGAGCCGCAGCGCGACCCAGCCGCCGGTGATCGACGCGCATCGGGTGCCGCCGTCCGCTTGGATCACGTCGCAGTCCACGGTGATCTGGCGCTCACCCATCGCCTGGCGGTCGATGCAGGCGCGCAGGGACCGCCCGATCAGGCGCTGGATCTCCTGCGTGCGGCCCGACTGCTTGCCCGCCGCCGCCTCGCGGCGCCCGCGGGTGTGGGTGGCGCGCGGCAGCATCCCGTACTCCGCCGTCACCCAGCCTTGGCCCGAGTTGCGCAGGAAGGGGGGGACGCGCTCCTCGACGGAGGCGGTGCACAGCACGTGGGTGCCGCCCATGCGGATCATGCAGGACCCCTCGGCGTGGCGGGTCACGCCGGTCTCGATCGAGACCTCGCGCATCTGGTCCAGGTCGCGGTTCGACGGGCGCATGGGCATCCTCCTCGGGCGTGTCGCCGCCCCCGTAGCGGGGGCGCGCGGCGGGGGGCAACCCGGGCGGCCCCGATTGACCCGCCCGGTCGCGCCGAATACATGCCGTCGGCCCGCGCGACCGGCGGGTTCCTGCAGAAAGCGTCATGGACCAGACCCCAGACCTCCTGTCCGAGATGAACGACCGCTCCCGCGAGGTCTTCCGCCGGGTGGTCGAGGGCTACCTGTCGGACGGCGAGCCGGTGGGGAGCCGGACGCTGACGCGGAGCCTGTCGGAGCAGGTCTCGGCGGCGACGGTGCGCAACGTGATGCAGGATCTCGAGCTTCTCGGCCTGCTGCGCGCGCCGCACGTCTCGGCGGGCCGGGTGCCGACCGAGCGGGGGCTGCGACTCTTCGTGGACGGGCTGCTGGAGGCCAAGCTGGGCGAGGACGACCGCGAGGCCATCGACGCGACGATGGGCGGCGCCGCCGACGCGGCCAAGCTGCTGGACCGGGTGGGCGGGGCGCTGTCGGCGATCACGGGGTCGGCCTCGCTGGTGCTGGCGCCCAAGCGCGAGGCGCCGATCCGGCACATCGACTTCGTGGGCCTCGCCCCCGACCGGGCGCTGACGGTGCTGGTCTTCGCGGACGGGCACGTGGAGAACCGCGTCTTCGCGCCGCCGCCCGGCGCCACGCCGTCGTCGATGCGCGAGGCGGCGAACCTGCTCAACGCGCTGATCGAGGGGCGGACGCTGTCGGACCTCAAGGGGCTGATGGCAACGGACGTGGCCGCGCGCCGCCGCGAGATCGACGCGCTGGCCGCCGACCTGATCCAGAGCGGCCTCGCGGTCTGGGAGAACCGGGGCGAGCGCGAGGAGCGCCTGATCGTGCGCGGGCGCTCCAACCTGCTGGAGGCCGACGTCGAGGGGCTGGACCGCATCCGCGCGCTGTTCGACGACCTCGAGCGCAAGCGCGACATCGCCGAGTTCCTCGAGCTGGTGGAATCTGGCGAGGGCGTGCGCATCTTCATCGGCTCCGAGAACAAGCTCTTCTCGCTCGGGGCCTCCTCGGTCGTGGTGTCGCCCTACACCGACCCCGACCGCCGCATCGTCGGCGCCGTGGGGGTCATCGGCCCCACGCGCCTGAACTACGGCCGCATCGTCCCGATCGTGGACTACACGGCCCAACTCGTCGGCCGGATGCTGTCCGGCCCGCAATCCTGAGGACCATCATGGCTGATCCCCGCGAGCACGACCCCGAATCCTTCCTCGACGACCCGGAGGCCGTCGAGGAGGAGGATCTGGACGAGGAGGTCGAGATCACCGGATCGCCCTCGGGCGCCCCGTCCAACGACGACGCGGCCCCGTCGGCGGCCGTCGAGGCGGTCATCGCCGAGCGCGACGAGATGCGCGACCGCATGATGCGCGCGCTGGCCGAGGCCGAGAACGCGCGCAAGCGGGCCGCGCGCGACCGCGACGAGGCCAGCCGCTACGGCGGCACCAAGCTGGCGCGCGACCTGCTGCCGGTGCACGACAACCTCAAGCGCGCGATGGAGGCCGCCGAGGGCGTCGCGGGCTCGGAGGCGATCCTCGAGGGGCTGCAACTGACGCTGCGCTCGCTGGAGGACACGTTCGAGAAGCACGGCGTGACCGTCGTGGCCCCCGCCGAGGGCGACGTGTTCGACCCCGAGATCCACGAGGCGATGTTCGAGGCCCCGGTGCCCGGCACGGTGAAGGGCCAGGTCATCCAGCTCGTGTCCGAGGGGTTCCTGCTGCACGACCGGCTGCTGCGGCCCGCGAAGGTGGGCGTCTCCTCGACCCCCGCCTGATCCGCCGATCGGGCCGTCCCGCGTCGGCAGCGCCGTGCCGACCGGCGCGGGACGGGCTTGGATGCGCGGAGAGCGGCGCAGCCGCGCGGGCCGCTGCGGCGGCGGACGGCCCATCGCGGGACGCGCGGTGGGCGCGCCTCGCGGGAGGGGGGCGGCAGCGGGTTGAAGGGCGCGACCATCCTTCAACCGGAGACCTCCCATGTCCGACCGCGCCAACCTGTCCACCATCACCGAGACCGTCCTCGCCGACGAGGGGATCCAGTTCCGCGTCTCCGACGCCGACCTCGCCGGGGCCGAGGACGCCGCCGAACTGATGAACGACGTGATCGCGGCCGCGATGGCGGCCACGGGGGTCAACGACGACGGGCGGCTGACGCCCGAGGACCTCGCCGCGCTGTCCCGCCACATCCGAGCGGACGACGCGCTCTACGCCGACTTCCTCGAGGGGCACGGCGACGACGAGGGCGACCTCGAGACGGGCTACCACCTCGTGCAGGGCGACGGGGGGACGTCGCTCTTCCAAGGGCGCCGCCTCGTCGACACGATCGGGGACGCGATCTACCACGTCGGCTTCCGCATCGTGGACGGACGCTTCCAGAACGAGGACGGGGACCAGAACGAGACGGTGGCCGACGTGGCGGGCTGGCTGAACTGGTTCGTGAACGGCGAGAACGTCGTCTACGGCTCGAACGCGTCCGAGACGCTGAACTCCGGCACCTACTCCGTCTCGCTCGCCGCCGCGGAGGACGAGGTGTTCCTCGCGGGCGGCGGCGACGACTCCGTGTGGGCGAGCTACGGCGACGACACCGTCGACGGGGGGTCCGGCGACGACGTGATCGGCGGGCAGGAGGGCGACGACTCCCTCGCGGGCGGGACGGGCGCCGACTCCATCTGGGGGGGCGAGGGCGACGACCGGCAGAAGGGCGAGGGCGGCGACGACGTGCTGGGGGGCCAAGCCGGCGACGACCGGCTCTCGGGCGGCGACGGCAACGACCGGCTCGCGGGCGACGACGGCGCGGACCGGCTGAACGGCGGGGCCGGGACCGACACGCTCTGGGGCGGGGACGGCAACGACCGGCTCGCCGGCGGGACCGGGGCGGACAGCCTCGCGGGCGACGAGGGCCGCGACCGGCTCTCGGGGCAGGACGGCATGGACACGCTCTGGGGCGGCGACGGCGCGGACCGGCTCTATGGCGGGGACGACGCGGACCGGATCGGCGGCGGCGCGGGGGACGACCGCGCGTCGGGCGGGGACGGGAACGACCTCGTGACCGGCGAGGAGGGGGACGACGTGCTGCGCGGGAACGACGGCGCCGACACGGTGACCGGCGGCGACGGGCGCGACCGGATCGACGGGGGCGCGGGCGCCGACCTGCTGCTCGACTGGGAGGAGGTGGACGCGGCGGACGTGTTCGTCTTCGGCACCGGGGACAGCGGCCTCGGGAGCGGGGCGGACACCGTGCGCGGCTTCGACAGCGGGCAGGATCAGCTGGACCTGCGCGGCTACGGCGACTTGGAGTACGCGGGCGCGGCCCTGTCGGGGTCCGGCGCGTCGGTCGCCTTCGCGGACCGGACCCTGCAGGTCGACCTCGACGGGGACGGCGCCGCGGACGAGGTGGTGATCCTCGAATGGGTGGACGCGATCGGCGCGGACGACCTCATCCTCGCGTGACGGCGCGGGGCTGGCCCTACCCGGTCAGCCCCTTCAGCTCGTAGAGCAGGTCCAGCGCCTCGCGCGGGGACAGGTCGTCGGGGCGCAGGTCGCGCAGGCGCGCCTCGACCCCGCTGTCGCGCGGCGGGGCCGGGGCGGGGGCCGCGCGGAACAGGGGCAGGTCGTCGATCAGCGCGGCGGGCTGGGCGCCCTGCTCCCCCTCCTCCAAGGCGCGCAGCACCTCGCGGGCGCGGGAGACCGCCGCGTCGGGCAAGCCCGCCAGCTTGGCCACTTGCACCCCGTAGGAGCGGTCGGCGGCGCCCTCGCGCACCTCGTGGAGGAACACGACGTCGCCCTCCCATTCCCGCACGGCCACGGTCCGGTTCTCGACCCCGTCGAGCCGGGCGGCCAGCGCGGTCAGCTCGTGGTAGTGGGTCGCGAAGAGCGCGCGGCAACGGTTCACCTCGTGCAGGTGCTCCAGCACGGACCACGCGATCGACAGGCCGTCCCACGTCGCGGTGCCGCGCCCGATCTCGTCGAGGATCACGAGGGAGCGGTCGTCGGCTTGGTTCAGGATGGCCGCCGTCTCGACCATCTCGACCATGAAGGTGGACCGCCCGCGGGCGAGGTCGTCGGAGGCGCCCACGCGGGAGAAGAGGCGCGACACGACGCCGATCTCGGCGGCATCCGCGGGGACGTAGCTGCCCGCCTGCGCGAGCACCGCGATCAGCGCGTTCTGGCGCAGCCACGTGGACTTGCCGCCCATGTTCGGCCCCGTCAGCAGGCGGATCGCGGCGCCGCCGTCGGCGCCCATCTCGCAGTCGTTGGCGACGAAGGGCTCGCCCGTGCGGCGCAGTGCGGCCTCCACCACCGGGTGGCGCCCGGCCTCGACGCGGAAGCCGCGCCCGTCGTCCACCTTGGGGCGGCACCAGCCGCCTTGGCGGGCGAGGTCGGCGAGGGCGGTAGCCACGTCCAGTTCCGCGAGGGCGGCGGCGCAGGCGCGCAGCGCGTCGGCGGCCGCGAGGCAGGCGTCGCGGAGGCGGGCGAAGACCCGCGCCTCGATCTCGGCGGCGCGGCCCCCGGCGTTGAGAATGCGCGTCTCGAGGTCGGACAGCTCCAAGGTCGTCCAGCGCAGTTGCGACGCGGTGGTCTGCCGGTGGATGAAGGTCTCCGGCAGGGCGCGCATCGTCGCCTCGTGGGTGACGGTCGTCTCGACGAAGTAGCCCAGGACGTTGTTGTGCTTGACCTTGAGCGAGGCGATGCCGGTGAGGTCGCGGTAGGTCCCCTCCAGCGACAGGATCACGCCGCGCCCCTCGTCGCGGAGCGTGCGCGCCTCGTCGAGGTCGGCGTCGAACCCCTCGGCCACCATCCCCCCGTCGGACAGGCGCACCGGCGGGGCGGCGACGAGCGCGTCCGAGAGCAGCCCCTCCAGCGCCGCGTCCCCGGCGAGGCCGGACAGGTCGAGGAGGAGGTCCGTGGCGTCCAGCGCGCCCCGCAGGCGCGCGCCCGCCGCGAGGCCGTCGCGCAGGGCCGAGAGGTCGCGGGGGCCGCCCCGCTCGACCGAAAGGCGGGAAAGGGCGCGCTCCATGTCCGCCGTGCCGCGCAGGGCGGCGCGGACGTCCTCGGCGCGGTCGGAGTGGTCCACCAGCCAGCCGACCGCGTCGAGCCGCGCGCGGATCTCGGCCACGTCCGTCGAGGGCGCGCCGATGCGGCGCTCCAGCAGGCGCGCGCCGCCCGCCGTCACGGTGCGGTCCACGCTGGCGAGCAGGGAGCCCGCGCGCCCGCCCTCGGGGCCGCGCACGAGTTCGAGGTTGCGGCGCGTGGCGGCGTCGATGCGCATCGACGCTTCGGCGCGCTGCACCATGGGGGGCCGCAGGGCGGGCAGGCGCCCGCGCTGGGTGGTGCGGACGTAGCCCACGAGCGCGCCCATCGCCGACAGCATGGCGCGGTCGAACGTGCCGAACCCGTCGAGCGAGGCCACGCCGAACGCCTCGCGCAGCTTGTCCGCCCCGTTCGCGCTGTCGAAGGCGGGGGCGCCCAGTTCGGTGAGCGCGCAGCCCTGCGCCTCGGCCAAGGCGTCGAGGGGGGCCGTCGCCTCGGCCACGCAGAGTTCCGACACGCCGAGGCGGGCGATCTCGGGGCCGAGCGCATCCGCCGGGCAGTCCGCCACGCGGAAGGCCCCCGTCGAGATGTCGGCCCACGCCAGCGCGCCCGCGCCGCGCACCTCGCCCCACGCGGCCAGCCAGTTGGACGCCCGCGCCTCCAGGAGCGCGTCCTCTGTCAGCGTGCCGGGGGTGACGACGCGGACGATGCCGCGCTTCACCACCGCCTTGGACCCGCGCTTCTTGGCCTCGGCAGGGGATTCCAGCTGCTCGCAGACCGCGACGCGGTGGCCGCGGCGGATCAGCGTCATCAGGTAGGACTCGGCGGAGTGGACCGGCACGCCGCACATCGGGATGGGCCGGCCCTCGTGCTTGCCCCGCGTGGTCAGCGCGATGTCGAGCGTGGCCGCCGCCGCCTCCGCGTCCGCGAAGAACAGCTCGTAGAAGTCGCCCATCCGGTAGAACAGGAGGGCGTCGCCCGCCTCCTCCTTGATCCCCAGGTATTGCGCCATCATCGGCGTCGCGGCCATGCGTGTCCCTCCCCGCTGCCGGTCTAGAGGGGGGGAACCGGGACCGGAAGGGCGCGTTCGGCCCGCATGGCCGCCAAGCATCCCCACATCCCCCGCATCCTGCTCGCCTTCGACTTCGACCGGACGCTCGCCACCGACAGCGTCGAGGCGATCTGCGCGGCCTACGGCATCTCGCGCGACGAGTGGGAGCAGGAGTTCGAGGCGCCGCTGGGCGACGGCTGGGACGAGATCGTGCGCCGGGGGCAGGCGCTGATCGACCTCGGGCGGGCGAAGGACCGCCCGCTGTCCAAGGCGGTGATGCGGGACGCGGCGGGGGAGATCGACCTGTATCCCGGCGTGCTGGAGATGCCGGACCGGCTGCGGCAGGCGGCCGCGGAGGTCACGGACTGCGAGCTGGAGTTCGTGGTCCTGTCCTCGGGCTACGACGAGATCATCGCGGAGACGGGGGTGGCGGACGCCTTCGACCGCATCCTCGCCTCGGGCTTCGAGAGCGACGAGGAGGACCGCCTCTTCTGCGTCAAGCGCATCGTCGGGCACCCCGCCAAGGCGCTCTACCTCGAGGCGCTGGGCAAGGGCCTGCCGCTCGACGGGTCGAACGCGCCGGAGCGGGCGGGCGAGCGGGTGGAGGACGCGGACATGCACTGCCCGTTCGACCAGATGATCTATCTGGGCGACGGGGCGTCGGACCTGCAGGCCTTCGCCTTCCTCACCGGGGCGGGGGGCCTTGCCATCGCGCTCGACAAGGACGGGGACTACGCGCGGGACGCGGACCCCACGCCCGCGCAAAGGGTCGATGCGGTGCTGCGACCCGACTACTCCGAGGGCGCGCCGCTCTACGAGGCGCTGCGCCACGCGGTGCTGTCCTGCGCGCACCGCATCGCGCTCCGGGGGACGGAGCGGGGCTAGGCCTCGCCCATCGCCTCGCGGAGCATCTCGCGCGCCGCCTCGCGGTCGCCGCGGCCCACCTTGCGGAAGTCGCGCTCGATCATCGCGTTGTAGCTGTCGAAGAACCGCTCCATGTCCCAGACGAAGCCCGAGCGCATCTGCTCGAGGTCGTCGTAGTCCGAGAAGATGCGGCTCATGCCCGCGATGGCGACGACGCGGTCGTTGCGGACCATCTCGCCGTCCTCCTCGTTCTCCATCTGCAGCACGCCGATCACCCGCGCGTCGATCAGCGCGCCGTGCGGCACCGGCCCGTCGGTCAGCAAGAGGATGTCGAGCGCGTCGCCGTCGGGGGCCTTGGTGTTGGGGACGAAGCCGAAGGAGAAGGGGAAGCGCATCCCCTCGGGCAGCGAGAGCGCGATCTTGAACAGGCCGGAGGGGTCCAGCTCGTACTTGTGGCGGCTGTCCATGGGCGTCTCGATGAAGACGTTGATGGAGCCGTCGTCGTTGAGGGCGGGCACGGATTCGAGGGCGGTGGCGAACATGGGCGGTCTCCGGGTGGGGCGGGGGTCCAATGCGCGGGACCGCCCCCCCGTTTCGCCGCCCCCTCATCTTGGCGGAAATACCTCGGGGGTGAGGCCGCAGGCCGAGGGGGCGGCGCCCCCTCCCGGCGGTTGCCCCCCTCGACCCCCTCGCCCATGGTGTCCGGACGGCAGGGGAGGAGACCGACATGCCCGACAGCAAGGGCCGCGGCCGCGTCACGCGGGAGGAGGCGCTCGCCTACCATCTGGAGCCGCGGCCGGGGAAGCTGGACATCCAAGCCTCGACCCCGATGGGGACGCAGCGCGACCTCAGCTTGGCCTACTCGCCCGGCGTGGCCGTCCCCTGCGAGGAGATCGCGGGCGATCCCGCGCTGGCCTACGACTACACGACGAAGGGCAACCTCGTGGCGGTCATCTCGAACGGGACCGCCGTCTTGGGCCTCGGCAACCTCGGGGCGCTGGCGTCCAAGCCGGTGATGGAGGGCAAGGCCGTCCTCTTCAAGCGGTTCGCGGACGTGAACTCGGTCGACATCGAGCTGGACACCGAGGACGTCGACGAGTTCGTGCAGGCCGTGCGCCTGATGGGGCCGACCTTCGGGGGCATCAACCTCGAGGACATCAAGGCGCCCGAGTGCTTCATGATCGAGTCCCGCCTCAAGGAGGTGATGGACATCCCCGTGTTCCACGACGACCAGCATGGGACCGCCGTAATCTGCGCGGCGGGGCTGATCAACGCGCTGCACCTGTCGGGCAAGCGGATCGAGGACGTGCGGATCGTGCTCAACGGCGCGGGCGCGGCGGGGATCGCCTGCATCGAGCTGCTCAAGTCGATGGGGGCCAAGCACGAGAACTGCATCACCTGCGACACCAAGGGCGTCATCTACCAAGGCCGGACCGAGGGGATGAACCAGTGGAAGTCGGCCCATGCCGTCGCCACGGACCTGCGGACGCTGGAGGACGCCATGGCCGGCGCGGACGTGTTCCTCGGCGTGTCGGCCAAGGGGGCGGTGACGCCAGCGATGGTCGAGAGCATGGCCGAGGATCCGGTGATCTTCGCCATGGCCAACCCCGACCCGGAGATCACGCCGGAGGAGGCGCATGCCGTGCGCGCGGACGCCATCGTGGCGACGGGGCGCTCGGACTACCCCAACCAGGTCAACAACGTCTTGGGCTTCCCCTATCTGTTCCGGGGCGCGCTGGACGTGCATGCGCGGGCCATCAATGACGAGATGAAGATCGCCTGCGCGCGGGCCTTGGCCGACCTCGCGCGGGAGGACGTGCCCGACGAGGTGGCGGTGGCCTACGGGCGCAAGCTGACCTTCGGGCGGGACTACATCATCCCGACGCCGTTCGACCCGCGCCTGATCCACGTCGTGCCGCCCGCCGTGGCGAAGGCGGGGATGGACACGGGCGCCGCCCGACGGCCGATCGTGGACATGGAGGGCTACCGCGACGCGCTGGCCCGGCGGATGGACCCGACGGCGAGCATCCTGCAGGGCATCTCGGCCCGCGCGCGGGCGGCGCAGGCGCGGATGATCTTCGCCGAGGGCGACGACGAGCGGGTGCTGCGCGCCGCCGTGGCCTACCAGCGGCAGGGCTACGGCAAGGCGCTGGTCGTCGGACGCGAGGACGACGTGCGCGAGAAGCTGTCGGCGGCGGGCCTGTCGGACGCGGTGCGGGAGCTGGAGGTCGTGAACGCGGCCAACACCCGGCACCTCGACGCCTACAAGGACGCGCTCTACGCCCGCCTCCAGCGGCAGGGCTACGACGCGCAGGACGTGCACCGCATGGCGACGCGGGACCGGCACGTGTTCTCGGCGCTGATGCTGGCGCACGAGCACGGCGACGGGCTGATCACCGGGGCCACGCGCAAGTCGGCGCAGGTGATGGACCTGATCGGCCACGTGTTCGACGTGGACGAGACGACGGACGCGGTGGGGATCACCGCGCTGATCCACCGGGGCCGCATCGTGCTGATCGGCGACACGCTGGTGCACGAGTGGCCGGACGAGGAGGAGCTGGCGCTCATCGCCGAGGCGGGGGCCAAGGTGGCGCGCGCGCTGGGGCTGGAGCCGCGGGTGGCGTTCGTGTCGTTCTCGACCTTCGGCTACCCGGTGTCGGAGCGGGCGACGAAGATGCACCGCGCGCCCAAGGTGCTGGAGGCGCGGGGCGTGGACTTCGAGTACGAGGGCGAGATGACGGTGGACGTCGCGCTCAACGCGGACATCGCGGCGAACTACCCGTTCTCGCGGCTGACGGGGCCGGCAAACGTGCTGGTGGTGCCCGCGCGGCACTCGGCCTCGATCTCGACCAAGCTGATGCAGGAGATGGCGGGCGCGACCGTCGTGGGGCCGATCCTGACGGGCGTGGACCGGCCGATCCAGATCGCGTCCACGGGGTCCACGCAGTCGGACATCCTGAACATGGCGCTTCTGGCGGCGTGCCGCGTGGGGGTCTGAGCGGCAGGGGGCCCCGCCCTCGGCCCTGCGGGCCGCCCCCGGAGTATTTCTGGAACATCGAAGGTGGCGAGATGACGGAGACGGTGGTGGCCCTGATCGGGGCGGGCGCGATGGGGCAGGCCATCGGGGGACGGCTGTTGGAGTGCGGGGTCGGGGTGCGGGTGTTCGACCGCAACCCGCCCAAGCGCGCCGCGCTGGCGGAGAAGGGGGCGGTGGACTGCGCCTCCGCCGCCGAGGCCGGGCAGGGGGCGGACGTGGTGCTGACCTCGCTCAACTCGGCGGAGGCGGTGCGCGCGCTGACCGTGGGCGAGGACGGGGCGCTGGGCGACGCGACGATGGTGATCGACATGTCGTCGATCGATCCGGATGCGACGAGGGGCTTGGCCGAGGAGGCCGAGGGCCGAGGGGTCGCGTGGGTGGACTCGCCGCTCTCCGGGGGCGCGCCCAAGGCGGCGAAGGGGACGATGACGCTGATGCTGGGCGGGTCGGAGGCGGCCTGCGCCGAGGCCGAGCGCCGCGTGCTGACGCATCTGGGCGCGAACATCACGCGGATGGGGCCGTCGGGGGCGGGGCAGGCGACCAAGCTGGTGAACCAGGTGCTCTGCGGCATCCACTTCCTCGCCACCGCCGAGGCGACGGCCTTGGCGGAGCGGACGGGCGTGGACGCGGCGCTGATCCCGCAGGCCTTGGCCGGGGGCCGCGCGGACAGCGCGATCCTGCAGGAGTTCATGCCCCGCATGGCCGCGCGCGACTACGAGCGGACGGGGCGGATCGACAACATGATCAAGGATCTGGAGGGGGCGCACGCCTTGGCGCGCTCCACGATGACCGCCATGCCCGCGACGGCGCTGGCGCTGGAGGTGCATCGGATGCTGACGGCGTGGGGCTGGGGCGGCGAGGACGAGGTCGCGCTGATGGAGATGTTCGGCGGCCCGGACGAGGCGCGGCGGCCGGGATGAGGATGGGGTTCTACCCCATCATGGCCATTGCACCCCGCGGCGGGCGAGGGCGACCGAGTAGATCGAGGTCGTCCCCGTCATGTAGAGGACGTGCTTCCTGCGCCCGCCGAAGCACAGGTTGCTGACCGTCTCGGGGACGAGGATCTTGCCGAGCAGGGTCCCGTCCGTGTCGAAGCAGTGAACGCCGTCGCCCGCCGAGGACCAGAGCAGCCCGTCCTCGTCGCAGCGGATGCCGTCGGCGATGCCGACGTCCGGCTTGGCGAAGTCGCGGCCGTTCGCGGGGCGCCCGTCCAACATGTCGTAGACGCGGATGTGTTGGGGGTCGTCGGACCACATGCGGCCGGTGTCGGCGACGTACATCAGGGACTCGTCGGGCGAGAGGCAGAGGCCGTTGGGGCATGCCATGTCGGTGACCACCTGCTCCAGCGCGCCGGTCGCGGGGTCGAGGCGGTAGACGACGCGCGCGTTCTCCTCCTCGGCGCGCTCGCCTTCGTAGTCCATCATGATCCCGTAGTGCGGGTCGGAGAAGAACACCGTCCCGTCCGAGGCCACGATCACGTCGTTGGGGGAGTTGAGGGGGCGCCCCTCGTAGGAATCGGCCAGCACGGTGATCGTGCCGTCCCATTCGGTGCGGGTCACGCGGCGGGTCCGGTGCTCGCAGGAGATCAGGCGTCCCTGCCGGTCGCGAGTGTGGCCGTTGGCGTTGTGGGACGGGCGGCGGTAGGTCGAGACGCCCGTCTCGGGCGACCAGCGGTGGATCGTGTCGTTGGGGATGTCCGAGAAGAGCAGGCACCCCGCGTCGCCGAACCAGACCGGCCCCTCGACCCAGTCGAACCCGGTTGCCAACCTCTTGACCGGGGCGTTGCCCAGCACGAAGCGGTCGAAGCGGGGGTCGTGGGATTCGAAGAAGGCCATCTTACTCTCCGGGGTGGTGGCGGTCGCGCCGGGGCGCGCGGGTGTTGCCGGGATGGTTGGGGTCCGGCCCCCAGATCGCGCGGTAGGTGTCGACCACCATGCCGCGCCGCTGGAGCAGGACGAAGATGACCGCGAGGCCGGACCACCACAGGCCGAGGACCAGCCACATCCAGCGCGGCGCGTTCGCCTGCCAGAGGCCCGTGGTCACCGTGACGACGGAGAGCAGGAGGACGGAGTAGCCCACCGTCTTGTGGAACCGCTCGAAGGCGAGGCGGCGGGGGGTCATGTCGTAGTGGTCGCCCCGGAAGCGCCCCCGTGGGTCGTTCGGGCCGCCCTTGGAGCCGCGGAAGAGGCCCGAGAGGCCCTGCGCCGCGCCGAGCGCGATGATCGCCCATCCGAGCCAGCCGTGCAGGTCCACCCACGCCGTCGCCGAGGGGGAGGGCGGGGCGTAGAGGACGAGCGCCATGCCGACGCCCATCAGCGCGAGCGACGTCCACTGGGCGGTCAGGTGCGTTCGCCACCAGACCCGGCTGTCGATCACCTCGGGGTAGCGCTGCCGGGGCAGCACCTTGAAGAAGCGCGCCGCGATGACGCCGATGGGGACGAGCACGCCCCATGCGAGGACCATCGCGCGCCCGTGCCATGCGATGCCGACCGAGACGTCGTGCGGGCGCGTCGCGTCGATGGAGGCGAGCAGCCAGTCGAGGAGGGCCGGGGCAATCACGGGCAGAGCCTCCGTGTCGCGCCTCCCGTGTGGAGCGCGCGGCTCATCCCTTGACCGCCCCTGCGGTCATCCCGGTGATGATCTGCCGCGAGGCGACCAGCGTGAACAGGATGGGCGGGACGGCGAGCAGCATGCCCGTCGCCATGATCGCCCCCCAGTCGATGGAGTATTCCGTGATGGAGTTCACGATCACGACCGGCACCGTCCGCGTGCTGCGGTCGGAGAGCGCGTTGGCGAGCAGGAACTCGTTCCACGCGATGCGGAAGGTGAAGATCGCCGCCGCCGCCAGCCCCGGCTTGATGAGCGGCAGGACCACGAGGAAGAAGGTGCGGAACGGCCCCGCCCCGTCGATGCGCGCGGCCTCCTCCAGCTGGACGGGGACCTGCACGATGAAGGACTGCAGGATCCAGATGACGAAGGGCAGGTTCATCGCCACGTAGACGAGGATCAGGCCCCCGCGCGTCCCGTCGAGGCCATACTGGAACGTCCAGATGCCGAAGACCGGCACGAGCAGCACGGCGGGCGGGACCATGCGGACCATCAGCGTCGTGAGCGAGGTGACCCCGCGCCCCATGAAGCGGAACCGCACCAGCGCGTAGGCCGCCATGCAGCCGAGGATCAGCGTGATCGCGGTGGAGACGGACGAGATGATGAGCGAGTTGACCAGCGCCCGCCCGAAGGTCCTGTCGCAGCGGCGGACGTGCTCGGGCTCGTACCAGAGCCAGTCGCAGAGCACCGTCTCGTAGTTCTGGAGCGTAGGGACGAAGAAGAGGGCCGACGTTCCTTGGATGATGTCGACGTTCAGCTTCAGCGACGTCGCCAGCATCAGCCAGATCGGCCCGACGGCCATCAGCACGAGGCAGATCAGCAGGACGTAGAAGGCCGGGTTGGGCGCGCGGTCCATCAGCCGACCTCCGCTTCCTTGGCCGCCGCGAGGCGGGCGGCGCGGGCGTCCGCCCACCGGGTGTAGCCGAACATCGCGATCGTCAGCGCGAGGAGCAGGAGGAGCAGGAGGTTCGACATGGCCGAGGCCACCCCGAGGTCGCGGAACTCCTGCGCCGTGCGGGCGATGCGGAGCGCGACGATCTCCGTCGACAGGCCCGGCCCGCCGTTGGTCAGCACGAGGATCACCTCCAGCACCTTGAAGGCGTCGATCAGGCGCAGCAGCGCGGTGACGATCAGCACCGGCATCATCAGCGGGATCTTCACGTGCCAGATCAGCTGCCAGCCGTTGGCGCCGTCGATGCGCGCGGCCTCCATGGCGGAGCGGGGCAGCGACTGGAGCGCGGCCAAGGCGAGGATGAAGATGAAGGGCGTCCACTGCCACACGTCGGCGATGATGATCGACGCGAAGGCCCAGTCCCCGTCCGACAGCCACGGGGCCGGGGGCAGGCCGAGGTCCGTGAGCGTGCGGTTCAGCGTGCCGACGGTGGGGTGGTACATGTAGCGCCACATCAGGCCGACGACGATCGGCGCGATCATCATCGGCAGGATGAAGACGGTGCGCAGGACGGTCATGCCGCGCAGCTTGCGGTCGAGGAGGAGCGCGAGGCCCACGCCGAGGACCATCTCGATGGTGACGACGATGGCGGCGAAGCGGATGGTGACCCAGAAGCTCTCGCGGAAGGCCGCGTCGCCCAGCAGGTACGCGTAGTTGCGCAGGCCGACCCACTCGGCCTCGCCGATGCGCTGCGAGGGGTTCCAGTCGAGGAACGAGGCGTAGATCGCGTAGCCCAGCGGGTAGAGCAGCGCCACGACCATCACCGCCACCGCCGGGGCGAGGAACAGGTAGGGCGTCAGGCGGGAGGCGTTGGCGAGCATCGAGGCGCGATCCGTACGGGGTGGGGTCCATCGTCCCCGGTCCCGGCCCGACGACCTCGTGGGGGCAGGCCGCGGCGGTTCCGGGGACGATGGGGGAGGGGGCCGGCCCGCTCGCGGGCCGGCCCTGTCTCAGGTCACTCGGCGTCCTGCCAGACGTAGTAGCCGGCCTCGTCCATCAGCGCCTGCGTCCGCTCGGCCACGCCGTCCAGCGCCTCCTGCGGGTCGAGGCCCTCGGTCAGCACCTGGCTCATGGTGGTGCCGATGTCCGAGTTGATCTGACCCCAGGTCGGGATGATCGGGCGCCAGTCGGGGTCGGCGTACTTCAGCGCCTCGCCGAAGGTCTCGGCATAGGGGAAGGCGGCCTGCACCTCGGGATCGGCATAGGTCGAGAAGCGGGACGGGTTGCCCCCCTCCATCGCCACCAGCTTGTCGCCCGCCTTGGAGGTGAGCCACTGCATCAGCAGGAAGGCCGCCTCCTTGTTGGGGGCGTTGGCGGGGATGGCGAGGCCGAAGCCGCCGGTCTGCGACGCGCGCTGCACGCCCATCGGGTGGAGCGCGTAGCCGACGTTGCCCGCGACCGTGGACTGGCTGGGATCCTCGAAGCCCGCCGCGAAGGCGATGGAGTCGAGGAACATCGCCGCCTGACCGGCCTTGAAGGCCGCCGCGGCCTCGGACGGGCCGAAGGTGGTGCCGCCCTCGGGGCCGCAGTCCACGATGGTCTTCAGCGCGTTGGCCGCGGCCACGCCCGCCTCGTCGTTGATGCGGGGCTGCCAGTTGTCGTCGAAGACGCGCCCTCCCAGCGGGGCGAGGTGCAGCAGGAAGGCGTGGGACGCTTGGTGGCCGGAGGCCGCGCGGGACGCCATGCCGCCCATGCCGGGCTCCAGCTCGGGGATCTGGCAGGCGATCTCCAGCAGTTCGTCGTAGGTCTCCGGCGCGGCGATGCCGTGCTTCTCGAAGATGTCCTTGCGATAGGCGAGGACCGAGGTCTCGGAGCCGAACGGGATGCCGTAGGCGGAGCCGAGCTGGCCGGGCAGGTAGCCCTTCTCGCCGCCCGCGACGCCGATATTCTGGACGTAGCCGGGGATCAGGTCGCCTTGGTCGTAGGTCGGGTCGGCCAGCGCCGGGTTCATGAAGTACTTGGCGAGGTTCTCCAGCTGGTCCGCGTAGACGTAGTCCGCCTTCGAGAACACGACGTAGGAGATCAGGTCGTAGTCGCCCTCGTCCTTCGTCAGCTCGAGCGTCTGCGCCTCGCGCATCCGCAGGTACTGCAGCTGGTCGACCTCGACCTCGATGCCGGTCTGCTCGGTGAACTCGTCGAGCACCTCGATCGCCGCGTCGTAGTGCGGGTGCGCGGGGAACATCACGGTGACCGTGGTGCCGGCGTAGGGCTCGTAGGGGTTCGCCAGCGCGGTGCCGGCGAGGAGGGCCGCGCCGAGCGCGCCCCCGGTGATCGTCTTCAGCATGTTCATCCTCCCGTTGGATGCTGAGGGACGGCGAGGCGGCGCCCCGTCTCCCGGTCGAAGAGCAGGATCGCGTCCGGCGGCACCGCGAATGTCGCGGTCTCGCCGGGCTTGAACCTGCGGGTGCTGGCGACCTCGGCCAGCACCTCGTGGGGACCGCAGCGGGTCACGAGGACCGACTGCGCGCCCAGATACTCCGCCACGCTGACGCGCAGCTCGACGGGCGCGCCCGCGCCCATGTCGGTGGTGAAGGACGACGGGCGGATGCCGATCTCGACCTCCCGCGCCCCGCTTTCGATCGCTTGCCGCGGCCCCGCCAGCGGCAGCGCGAAGCCCTCGCCCTCGGCGACCAGCGCGCCGTCGCGCTCTTGGATCGTGGCGGGCAGGAAGTTCATCGTCGGGCTGCCGATGAAGCCCGCGACGAAGCGGTTCACCGGGTTCTCGAACAGTTCCTCGGCGCTGCCCTGCTGCTGGATCGCGCCGTCCTTGAGGACCACGATCCGGTCGCCGAGCGTCATCGCCTCAACCTGGTCGTGGGTGACGTAGACCATGTTCTTGTCGATCCGCGTCCGCATCTCGCCCAGCTCGACGCGCATCCGGGCGCGGAGCTTGGCGTCGAGGTTCGACAGCGGCTCGTCGAACAGGAACACGGAGGCGTCGCGCACCAACGCCCGCCCCATCGCGACCCGCTGGCGCTGGCCGCCGGAGAGGGCGGCGGGCTTGCGGTCGAGCAGGTGGTCGATGCCCAGCGTCGTGGCGGCCGCGTGGACGCGGCGCTCGATCTCGGCCTTGTTCTCCCGGGCGAGGCGCAGGGCGAAGGACATGTTCTTCGCCACGCTCATGTGCGGGTAGAGCGCGTAGTCCTGGAACACCATCGCGATGTCCCGCTCCTTCGGCTCAAGCGTGTCGATGCGGCGGTCGTCGAAGCGGATCTCGCCGCCCGAGAGCGTCTCCAGCCCCGCGAGGAGGCGCAGCGTCGTGGACTTGCCGCAGCCCGACGGACCCACGAGCACGGTGAACTCCCCGTCCTCCAAGGTCAGGTCCAGCGGCGGCAGCACCTCGGTCGGGCCGAAGCTCTTGCGCACGCCGTCGAAGACGATCTGCGGCATCCATCCTCCCCACGGTCCCTCCCCGGACCGAATGTCGCAGAGGATGTTGCGCGGGGGGGCGTCGGGGAAGGGACTTTCGCCGCGAACCGCGTTAACGTTAACGTTGGGCGGGGCAAGGGACTGACGACATGGGGCGAATCCGGAACCGTCCGCCGGGCCTGCGCGAGGTGGCGCAGCGGGCGGGCGTCTCGATGATGACGGTCAGTCGCGCGCTGCGCGGGGTGGACGGCGTGTCGTCGGCCACCCGCGCGCGGATCGCGGCCCTCGCCGCCGACCTCGGCTACGTCCCCGACGGGCACGCCCGCGCCTTGGGGGCCGCCGACAGCCGGATCATCGGAATCTCCGTCCCGAACCTGTTCAACGACGTCTTCGCCCAGATCCTCGACGGGATGCGCCGGACCCTCGAGACGGCGGGCTACTCCTCCGTGGTCGACACCACCGACTATGACCTCTCGCGGGAGCAGGCGTGGTGCGACCGGATGGCGGCATGGCGCCCCGCCGCCTTGGTGCTGACCGGCTGCGCCCACGCCCCCGCCCTGCGCGAAGCGCTGCGCGCGACGGGGCGACCGGTGGTGGAGCTGTGGGACGTGTCCGACGATCCGATCGACGTCTGCGTGGGGCTCGACCACCGCGCGGCGGGCGCGGCGCTGGCGGCGCACGTCGTCGCGCTGGGCCACCGCCGCCCGGCCTTCGTCGGCCCGCCCGAGGGGGTCGATCCCCGGGCTGACGCCCGCTTCGCCGGGATCGCCGCCACCTTCGCGGCGGCGGGCGCGGGCGCGCCGGGGCGGGTGGGGGTCGACGACCAGTCCGCCTTCGGAGCGGGGGCGCGGGGCATGACCGCCCTCTTGGCTCAGGGGCCACGCCACGACGTGGTGTTCTTCCACAACGACAACACCGCCTTCGGGGGTCTGATGACCGCCGAGGCCGCGGGCCTGCGGGTGCCGGAGGACATCGGGATCGCGGGCTTCAACGGCTTGGACCTGACGCGGGTGATGCCCCGCCCGCTGACCACGCTGAAGACGCCCCGTCGCCAGATCGGCCTCGTGGCGGGGCAGCACCTGCTCGCCCGCCTCAACGGAGTCCGGCCCCCCGCCCGGACGGTGCTCGCGGGGCGGCTCGTGCCCGGCGCGACGGTCGCTCCCCAGCCCTAGGCGGGTCCGCCCCGCACCGGGCCGGGCGCGAAGCGCAGGCGCGCGCGGAACGCGCCGTCCCGGATGCCGCCGTCGAACGTCCCCTGCAGCTGCCGGGTGCTGAACCCGATCAGCTTGGTGCCGAAGCCGTCCTCCGCGCCCCCGTCGGCGCCCGCGTCGCCCGGCGGGCCCTCTGCCCAGTCGAGCACCACCTCCTCGCCGTCCCACCGCCACGTCACGTCGAGCGTGCCGTCGGGGCGGGCCAAGGCGCCATGCTTCAGCGCGTTGGTCGCCAGCTCGTGCAGGAACAGGCCCATCGGGGTCAGCTTGGAGACGGGCACGTCCACGGTCGGTCCCTCGATCCGGAGGTCGGCCGTCTCCGTGTGGGCGCGCACGATGGTGTCCACGAGATCGTGGAGCGGCACGCTGCCCGCCTCGGCCTCCGCCCGCGCGAGGTCGTAGACCCGACCGAGCGCGGCCACCCGGCGGCGCAGCGGGGCCGCGAACTCCTCCGCCGTCAGGCCGTCCTTCGGCATCGTCCCGATGAGCGACAGCAGGACCGCGAAGAGGTTCTTCACCCGGTGGCTCATCTCTTGGAGGAGCACCTCGCGCATCACCATCGCCTCGCGCTGCTCGGTGATGTCGTAGTTGAGGCCGTAGATCCGCGCGGGGCCGTCGCCGCCGGCGATGCGCTTGCCGAGGCCGCGCACCCATCTCTCCGTCCCGTCCTCGGCACGGACACGGAACTCCTCGTCGTAGACCGCGCCGTCGTCGACGGCCTGCTGGAACCCCGCCGCGGTGCGGGACCGGTCCTCGGGGTGGATCCGCTCGAACACCTCCTCGAAGTCCGGCTGCCGCTCGTCACCGAGGTCGAACAGCTCGGACACGCGGGCGTCGATGCTCGTGACCCCGGTGTCGATCTCGAACTCGAAGGCGCCGATCTCGGCGGCCGCGAGCGCGAGGGCCGAACGCTCGGTCTCGACCTTCAGGTCGTCCTCCAGCGAGCGCAGGCGCGTGACGTCGCCGAAGGTGATCGTCGCCCCGTCGACGGCGTCGTCCGCCGCGCGATACGGCAGGATGCGCAGCACGTAGATCCGCTCCCCCTCGCGGGTCCGGACGATCCGCTCGAACGGCTCGTCCTCGGCGATCACGTGGGCGACGTGGCGGGGCAGGGCGTCGAGGTCGATCCCGTGGTTCATCTCGGCGATGCCGCGCCCCCGGTCCGTGGGCTGGAGCGGGAACAGGGCGCGGGCGGCGTCGGTGTAGTGGCGGATGCGCGAGTTGCGGTCCACGATCACGATGGCGAGGTCGGTGGACTGCATGAACGTGTCGAGGTCGGCGTTCGCCACCGCCAGCTCGTCGACCTTGTTCTTGAGCTCCTCGTTCGCCGTCGTCAGCTCCTCGTTGGCCGACTGGAGCTCCTCGTTCATCGACATCATCTCTTCGTTCGACGACTTGAGCTCCTCGTTGGCGGTCTCGACCTCCTCCACGGTGGACTTCAGGCGGAAGCGGGTCGCGCGGAGGTCCTCCTCCAGTTCGGCGACCCTCGCATCGCGGCTGGCGGGGGCGACGGCATACTCGTCCACCTCCGCCTCGAGGCGCCCGCGCGCGACGAACACGACCGCCACGGTGCCGTCCTTCATGGGATGGGCGATGACGTCGGCCGTCTGCGTGCCGAAGGGCGACGTCGCCTCGACGCCGCGCAGGGCGACCCGCCCCCCGCCGTCGCGCGCTTGGCCCACCAAGGGGGTCAGCTTGTCGCGCAGGCCCTCCCGCGCGAGCGCGCCCAAGGTGCCCTCGCGCGTCGGCGCGGACAGCAGGAACAGCGACAGGTCGCCCGAGCTGTCCCGGATGACCCCGTCCGCGTCCACGCGGACGAAGGGCGGGGCGTAGGCCTCGTAGATCTCGCGGTTGGTGGCCTCCGCACGGGTCTGCTCGGGGAAGTCCTCGTCGCGGGGCATCACCTCGAAGCTGCGGCGCCGCCGGGCGTCCTGCCCCACGGGAAGGTCGAGCGGGTAGCGCGCGGGGGCGTCCAGCCGCCGGAAGATGCGGGCGCGACGGCTGATCGGCTCGAAGAGGTCGGCGCGGCGCGTGATGTTCTCGGAGGTGCCGAGGAACAGCGTCCCGCCCGGCTTGAGCGCGAAGTGCATCAGGGGGATCACGCTGCGCTGCACCCGGTCGCCGAGGTAGATCAGCATGTTCCGGCAGGAGATCACGTCGATCTTCGAGAACGGCGGGTCCTTGATCAGGGAGTGGACCGAGAAGCGGACCATGTCCCGGATGCGCGGCGCGATCTGGAACTGGCCGTCCAAGCCGATGGTGTAGGCCTCGCGCAGGTCCGGGGGGATGTCCCGCAGGGCCGAGGCCGAGTAGCGCGCCTCGCGCGCGGTGGCGATCATGCGCGCGTCGATGTCCGTGGCGAAGATCTGCACCTGCGGGCGGCGGGTCCGGTCCCTCAGCTCGGCGTCGACGAGCATCGCGATCGAGTACGCCTCCTGCCCCGACGAGCAGCCGGGCACCCAGATGCGGATCTCGTCGG
Source organism: Jannaschia sp. Os4 (assembly GCF_016820245.1). GTDB lineage: Bacteria > Pseudomonadota > Alphaproteobacteria > Rhodobacterales > Rhodobacteraceae > Jannaschia. Next base: position 94,756 of record NZ_JAFCAR010000002.1, read on the forward strand.
CGGCGGTGGCGTTCTGGACCATCGGCCCGATCACCCTCTCGCGCAGTTCCTCGAAGTGCTCGGGATCGCGGAAGAACGCCGTGACGTTGATCAGCAGGTCCTCGAACAGGGCCTCGCACTCGTCGTCCGACTTGCGGATGTGGTCGAGGTACTCGCGCGCCGTGTCGACCTCGAGGATCTGCATCCGCCGCTCGATCCGGCGCTTGATCGTGGACGGCTTGTAGCCGCCGAAGTCGTGGCCCACGACCTCCCGCAGGGTGTCGCAGATCGATCCGATCACCTCCGCCACGTCCTCTGCCTCTGCCAGTGCCTCCGGGTCGAGGCGGCGGTCGAAGAACGAGCGCAGGCGCGGGACGATGTCCCGCACCGGCAGGGCGAAGTCCACGAGCCCCGTCGCGATGGCCGCGGAGGGCATCCCGTCGTAGCGCGCCTCGTCGGGATCCTGGGCCACGCAGACCCCGCCCGCGTCCTTGACCGCGCGCATCCCGGAGGAGCCGTCCGCCCCGGTCCCCGACACGATCACCGAGGCCGCCATCGGCCCTTGGGCCTCCGCCAAGGACTGGAGGAAGCCGTCGATGGGCCGCCGCAGGCCCCGCGGCTCGGAGAACTCGGCGAGGACGAAGCGCCCGTCCTCGATGCTCAGCGAGCTTCCCGGCGGGATCACGTAGAGGTTGTCGGTCTCGATCGAGTCCCCGTCCTCGATCTGCCGCACCGCGAGCTGCGTCTTGCGCGACAGCAGCTCCGCCATCATCGACTCGTGGTTCGGGTCGAGGTGCTGCACCAGCACGAAGGCCATGCCCGGCGCCTGCTCGACGGCGCGGACCAGTTCGGTCACCGCCTCCAGCCCGCCGGCGGAGGCCCCGACGCCCACGATGGGGAAGTCGAGCTGCGGCTCCGTCAGCGTCGGCAGCTCTTCCGTCTGATCGTCCGGCATTTGCACGACTCCCCCGCTCGGGGGAGGTCTAGCCTGTCGTGCGCCCTCCGCCCACCCGCGATGCGGCAAGGGCTTGGCGCACCACGTCCCGGTCGCCGACGTGGTTGGCGAGGATCAGGACCAGCCGTGCGTCCAGCGCGGCCGATTCCGCATCCGACAGGCCCGCGTGGGCGCGCAGCAGCTCGTCGTAGAACCCGTCCGGGTCGGGGATGTTGGGCGCGGTGATCAGCATCGCCCGATGGCCCCGGCGATGGCGCGGGCCACGGCCTCCGGGTCGAAGCCGGGCCAGCGCGCCACGACGTGCTGGTCGGGACGGATCAGGTAGACGGCGCACGGCGCCCCACCGAGGTAGTGGTCGCGCAGGGCCCCGGCGGGCAACGGGACGGCCCGCGCCGCGACGCCCGCGGAGACGACGTCCTCCGCCGCCGTGCCGAGGGCGAGCAGCACCCACCCGTCCAGCCGGTCGAGGAGCGATCCGCCCTCCAAGGCGACGTCGGGGCAGGGGGCCCCGGGAGCCGTCCCCGGCGGCCCGTCGAGCGCGTCCGGCCCGAGGCCGGGGGTCCCCGCGTAGCGGCACGGCACCGACAGGCGGCCCGAGTTGATGAGCGGGCGGGCGAAGGCGTGGTCCCGCGCGAGGTGGAGCACCGCGTCGCGGTAGCGCCGCGCGGCCCCCGACTTGGGCGTCATGAAGTCGGTCGCCCGCGACGAGTTCAGGATGTTCTCGTCCGCAGCCTGCTCCCGCTCCGCGGCGTAGTGGTCGATCAGCGCCTCGGGCGCCGCCCCGCGCGCCACGAGGTCCAGCCGCCACCCCAGCGCGTCCGCGTCCTGCACGCCCGAGTTCGCGCCGCGCGCGCCGAAGGGCGACACCTGATGCGCGCTGTCCCCGGCGAAGAGGACGCGCCTGTGGCGGAAGGTCCGCATCCGGCGGCACTGGAACGTGTAGATCGACGTCCAGACGAGGTCGTAGTCCGGCACCGCGCCCAGCCGGTGGCCCAGCATCTCGTCCACGCGGGCGCGCACGCGGTCCTCGCGCAGCTCCGCCGCGCGGTCGATGTCCCAGCCCAGCTGGAAGTCGATGCGCCACACGTCGTCGGGCTGCTTGTGCAGCAGCGCGCTGGCCCCCGACCCCTCGAAGGGCGGCTCGAACCAGAACCAGCGCTCGGACGGGAAGTCCGCCGTCATCCGCACGTCGGCGATCAGGAAGTTGTCCTCGAAGACCCGCCCCTCGAAGTCGAGGCCCATCCGCTCGCGCGTGGGCGAGCGCGCCCCGTCGCAGGCCACCAGCCAGTCGGCCTCGAGGTCGTAGGGGCCGTCCGGGGTGTCCACAGTGAGGCGGACGTGGTCGCCCCGCGCCTCCTGCGCGACGACGCCGTTGGCGCCCCGGACCTCGATCGGCGCGCCCTCGGCTTGGGCCGCGCGGATGCGGTCCATCAGCGCCTTCTCGAACTTGGGCTGCTGCAGGTTGACGAAGGCCGGGTTGCGCGCGCCGGGCTGCGGCTGAAGGTCGAACGCGAACACCTCGTCGTCGCGGTGGAACACGCGCCCCACCTTCCACGTCACGCCCATGTCGGCGATGCCCCGGGCGCCCAGCCGGTCGCAGATGTCGAGCGTGCGCTGGGCGAAGCAGATCGCCTTGGACCCCGACCCCGGCCCCTCGTGGTCGTCGAGGACCAGCGCCGGCGTCCCCCGCAGCCCGAGGTCCAGCGCCAGTGTCAGCCCCACCGGCCCCGCTCCCACGATCACGACCGGGTGGCGCACCACTTCGCGCCGCTCCACCGCCGCGTAGGGGTAGAGCGTGAACTCAGTGGCGTAGCGGGCCTTCATCCCTCGCCCTGCAGCGCCGCCCACATCTCCTTGTCGCGGGCGGCGGTCCAGATGCGCGGGCGGTCCATCCCCTGCGCCTCGTCGTAGGCGCGGGCGACGTTGAAGGGCAGGCAGTGCTCGTAGATCGCGTAGTCCCCGAACTTCGGATCGCAGACCGCACGGCAGGCGGCCATCGCCTCCTGCAGGGTGCCGCCCCGGGCCGCCACGCGGGCTACGGGGTCGTAGGTGGAGCGCACGAACTCCTCCGTCGAGGCGATGGCGCGCGCCACGGCGTCGGACCCGACCAGCGCGCCGCCGCGCCCCGGCGCGATGGCGTGCGGTTTCATCGCGGCGATGCGCGCCAGCGTCCCCGGCCAGTCCGCGAAATGCCCGTCGCCGCAGTAGCAGGCCGAGCGGTCCTCCACGATGTCGCCGGTGAACAGGACGCCCGCGTCCGGCACGGAGACGACCATGTCGCCGGCGGTGTGCGCGCGGCCCACCTGCATCAGGTCCACGCGCCGCTTGCCCAGCCAGACCGACATGGAGCCGGTGAACGTCGTCGTGGGCCACGTCAGCCCCGGTATCTCGTCATGCCCCTCGAACAGCCGCGGGAAGCGGTCGAACTCGCTGTCCCAGTCCTCCTGCCCGCGCTCGGCCACCATCGCGCGGGCCGCGTCGGACATCAGCACCTGACCCGCCCCGTAGGCCGAGGCGCCCAGCACGCGCACGGCATGGTAGTGCGTCAGCGCGAGATGGGTGATCGGCTTGTCCGTCACCTCGCGCACCTTCTCGATCACCATCCGGGCGAGGCGCGGGGTCGCCTGCGCCTCGACGATCATCACCGAGTCGTCGCCCACGATGACGCCCGAGTTGGGGTCCCCCTCGGCGGTGAAGGCCCAGAGCCCCTCGCCGATCTCGTCGAACGAGACGGTCTTCTCGGACAGGTCGCCCTGCGACGCGAATGCCTTGGCCATCGGGCCTCCTATTTGCGGCCCGGGGTGCCGTCGAAGAGCTTGGGGAGGTCCGCCCACACGTCGACGTAGTCCTCCTGCAGCGGAGCCTCCGTCGCGGCGAAGCGGGTGAGGTGCTGCGGGAAGCGGGTCTCGAACATGAAGGACATCGTGTCCTCCAGCTTCTGGGGCCCCAGGTCCGCGTTCGACGCCCCCTCGAAGGCCGCGCGGTCCGGTCCGTGGGGCATCATCATGTTGTGCAAGGACAGCCCGCCGGGGACGAAGCCCTGCGGCTTGGCGTCGTAGACCCCGTGGATGTTGCCCATCAGCTCGGACATGATGTTCTTGTGGTACCAAGGCGGGCGGAAGGTGTCCTCGGCCACCATCCAGCGGTCGCGGAACAGCACGAAGTCGATGTTCGCCGTCCCCTCGACCCCCGAGGGCGCCGTCAGCACCGTGAAGATCGACGGGTCCGGGTGGTCGAACAGGATCGCGCCCACGGGGCAGTAGGTCCGCAGGTCGTACTTCACCGGCGCGTAGTTCCCATGCCACGCCACCACGTCCAGCGGGGAGTGGTCGATCTCCGTCTCGTGGAAGCGGCCGCACCACTTCACCGTCACGGTGCAGGGCGCGTCGCGGTCCTCGAAGGCGGCGACGGGCGCCTTGAAGTCGCGCCGGTTCGCCATGCAGTTCGCGCCGATCGGCCCGCGGCCCGGCAACTCGAACTTCTGGCCGTAGTTCTCGCAGACGAAGCCCCGCGCCGGCCCGTCGATCAGGTCCACGCGGTAGACGAGGCCGCGCGGGATCACGGCGATCTCCTGCGGCTCGAGGTCGATCACGCCCAGTTCGGTGCAGAACCGCAGCCGCCCCTCCTGCGGCACGACCAAGAACTCGCTGTCGGCCGAGTAGAAGTAGCGGTCGCCCATGCCCTCGGTCACGAGGTAGACGTGCGCGGCCATGCCCACCTGCGTGTTCACGTCGCCCGCGGTGGTCATCGTCCGCATGCCCGTCAGCCAGTCGAGGCCGTCCGCGTGCGGCACCGGATCCCAGCGGAACTGCCCCATGCTCACCACGTCCGCGGCCACGTCCGGCGCGGTGCGCCACATCGGCAGGTCCACGGTGCGGAACCGTCGGACGTGGCGGACCGAGGGGCGGATGCGGTAGCACCACGTCCGCTCGTTCCGATGGCCAGGCGCGGTGAAGGGCGTGCCGGACAGCTGCTCGCCGTAGAGGCCGTACTCGACCTTCTGGGGGGAGTTCATCCCCTGCGGCAGCGCGCCGGGCAGCGCCTCCGTCTCGAAGTCGTTGCCGAAGCCCGGCATGTAGCCCTCGACGGTCCCCTGCGACGGGGCGAGGGTGAGTCCGTGGTCGATCTCGGAATGGTCGCGCATGGGGGCCTCCGCCCGCCGGGATAACGGTTGCAAATGCAACTGTCCATCGGCACGGAAGGTCGCATGTCCGATTTCCCCGCCGACTTCGACGTCGCCGACTTCCTCCCCTACCTGCTGGCCCAGGCGGCGGAGGCCACCTCCCGCCGCTTCTCCCGCGTCTACCGCGATCGCCACGGGATGCTGCGGACCGAGTGGCGCGTCCTGTTCCACCTCGGGCGGTTCGGCGAGATGACGGCGGGGGCGATCTCCGCGCGCGCCATGATCGAGAAGTCCAAGGTCAGCCGCGCCGTCGCGCGGCTCGCCGACGGCGGGATGGTCGCCGCCGCCGCGGATTCCGCCGACCGCCGCCGGGCGATCCTCTCCCTGACCGCGCGCGGCTTGGAGGTGTTCGCCGAACTGGAGCGCGAGGCCGCGGCGTTCGAGGCGGAGTTGCGGGCGCGCCTCGGCCCGGACGACGTCGCCGCGCTCAAGCGCTCGCTCAGGTCGCTGTGGTCCGCCTACGCGGACCGCTGACGCCGCCTAGCCCGTCACGTCACCACGTCGGGCCCGTCCCGACCCGTGCGCGCGCGTATCCCGGCCAGCGCCTCCGCCGCGTCGACGACCCCGGCCAAGGCCTCCGCCGGGTCGAGGTCCACCCGGTCCTCCGCCTGCTCGAGGTAGACCCGCAGCGTGGCCCCCTCGGTCCCGGTCCCCGACAGGCGCAGCACGATCCGTCCGCCGCCCGACAGCACGACGCGCAGGCCTTGCCCCTCCGAGCGCGACCCGTCCACCGGGTCGTCGTAGGCGAACTCGTCCGCCGCCTCGACCGTCCGCCCCGCCGCCTCGGTCCCCGGCAGGGACGGCAGCCGCGCGCGCAGGTCCCCGACCAGCGCGCCCGCCGCCTCGGCGTCCACCCCCTCGTAGTCGTGCCGCGAGTAGTAGACCCGCCCGTAGCGGTCCCAGAACTCCGCCATCAGGTCCGCGACCGACAGGCCCGTCGCGGCCAGCACGTTGAGCCACGCGAGCACCGCCCATAGCCCGTCCTTCTCCCGGACGTGGTCGGCCCCCGTCCCGGCCGATTCCTCGCCGCAGAGCCGCACCCGCCCGTCGTCGAGCAGGTTGCCGAAGAACTTCCATCCGGTCGGCGTCTCGTAGAGGCCGAGGCCCTCGGCCCGCGCCACCCGGTCCACCGCGGTCGAGGTCGGCATGGACCGCGCCACGCCGACCAGCCCGTCGCGGAACTGCGGGATCGCCGCGGCCCGCGAGGCCAGCAGCGCGAGGCTGTCCGACGGGCCGACGTAGATCCCCTTGCCGACGATCATGTTGCGGTCGCCGTCCCCGTCCGACGCGGCCCCGAAGTCGGGCGCGTCCGGCCCCATCATCTCGTCCATCAGCGGCTTGGCCCAGATCGGGTTCGGGTCCGGATGGCCCCCGCCGAAGTCCTGCGACGGCGTGCCGTTCGCCACCGTCCCCCTCGCGGCCCCGAGCCGCCCTTCGAGGATCTCCGTCGCGTACGGCCCCGTCACCGCGTGCATCGCGTCGAAGCGCATGGTGAACCCGCCCGCGAAGAGCGACCGGATCGCGTCGAAGTCGAACAGCTCCTCCATCAGCGCGGCGTAGTCGGCGACCGGATCGACGATCTCGACCGCCATGTCGCCCATGCGCGCCTCGCCCGTCGTCGACAGGTCGGCGTCGTGCGCCTCGAGGATGCGATAGGACGAGATCGTCTTCGTCGCCTCGAACATCTTGGCCGTGACGTGCTCCGGCGCGGGGCCGCCGTTGGGCATGTTGAACTTGATGCCGAAGTCCTCGTCCTCGCCGCCGGGGTTGTGCGAGGCCGACAGGATGATCCCGCCATCCGTCCCCCGCCGGCGGATCAGGTTCGACGCGGCGGGCGTCGAGAGCAGGCCGCCCCGTCCCACGATCACCCGCGCGGCGCCCTCGGCGGCGGCCATGCGCAGGATCACCTGCACCGCGCGCTCGTTGAAGTAGCGCCCGTCGCCGCCCACCACGAAGGTCTTGCCCGCCGCCCCGCCGATGGCCGCGAAGATCGAGGCCACGAAGTTCTCGAGGTAGTGGTGCGCCATGAACTGCCGCGTCTTCTTGCGCAGGCCGGAGGTGCCGGGCTTCTGGCCCCCGATGGGGCTGGTCTCGACGGTGATGACGCTCATGCGGGGTCTCCTTCTCCATCGGCCTCTAGCACGAACGCCAGCACCGCGTCGCCCGGGCACGCGGCCGAGCCGCGCTCCGCGGTCGGGCCGTTCTCGGGCGCCGCCGTGTCGATCGTCCGCGTCCAGTGGAGGCCGTCGGGGGCGGGCGGCAGGACCACGTCCGCCGGGGGGCCGCCGTTGAACACGAGGAACAGGGCGGTCTCGCTGTCGGCATAGTCCGGCGTGCCCGACGCCATCCGCTTCTCGACGCAGATCAGGCGCCGCTCCGGGTCGGACCAGTCCTCGTCCGCCATCTCGCCGCCGTCGCCGTTCCACCAGATCAGGTCGCCGATCCCGTCCTCGGTCCGCGCGCGGGAGTGCAGCCACCGCTTCTGGCGGAGAACCGGATGCGCGCGGCGGAACGCCACCATGCGCCGGACGAAGTCGAGGAAGCCCGGATCGGCCCCCGCCCAGTCCAGCCACGTCGTCTCGTTGTCCTGCGCGTAGGCGTTGTTGTTGCCGCCCTGCGTGTGGCCCAGCTCGTCGCCGGCGAGGATCATCGGCGTCCCCTGCGACAGCAGCAGCGTCGCCATGATGGCCCGCCGCCGCCGGTCGCGGGCGGCGTTGACGCCCTCGTCCTCCGTCGGCCCCTCCACCCCGAGGTTGTCGCTCAGGTTCTCGCCGTGCCCGTCGCGGTTGTCCTCGCCGTTCGCCTCGTTGTGCTTCTCGGCGTAGGAGACCACGTCGCGCAGGGTGAAGCCGTCATGGGCGGTGACGAAGTTCACGCTGGCCGTCGCGGGGCGGCCCGAATGGTCGAACTGCCGCGACGAGCCCGCCACCCGGTCGGCGAGCCCCCGCACCTTGTCCCGGTCCCCGCGCCAGTAGGAGCGCACCGTGTCGCGGAAGCGGTCGTTCCATTCGAGGAAGGGCGGCGGGAAGGCCCCCAGCTGGTAGCCGCCGGGCCCCACGTCCCACGGCTCGGCGATTAGCTTCTTCTGCGTGAGGACCGGATCCTGCCGCACCGCGTCGAAGAAGGCCGCGCCCCGGTCGAACCCCTCCGGCGTTCGCCCCAGCGTCGCAGCGAGGTCGAAGCGGAACCCGTCCACCCGCATCGTGCCCGCCCAGTAGCGCAGCGAGTCCATGATCATCCGCAGCACCATCGGATGGTCCACGTTCAGGGTGTTCCCCGTGCCCGTGTCGTTCACGTAGTGTCGCTTGTCCTCCAGCAGCCGGTAGTAGGAGGCGTTGTCGAGGCCCCGATAGGCCAAGGTCGGGCCGCGGTGGTCGCCCTCGACCGTGTGGTTGTAGACCACGTCGAGGATCACCTCGATCCCGGCGGCGTGGAAGCGCGCGACCATCTGCTGGAACTCGGCGACGTCGTTCCCGTCCATGTAGCGCGGCTCGGGCGCGAAGAAGCCCAGCGACTGGTAGCCCCAATAGTTCGTCAGCCCCTTCGCCACGAGGAACTGGTCGTCCGCGAAGGCATGCACGGGCAGCAGCTCGATCGCGGTCACGCCGAGGCCGGTCAGATGGTCGAGGATCGGGTCCGAGGCGAGGCCGAGGAAGGTGCCGCGCGGGCGCGCGGTGGGATGGCGCATGGTCAGGCCCTTCGCATGGGCCTCGTAGATCACCGTCTCCTCGATGGGCGTGTCCGGCGCGGCGTGCTCCCCCCACGAGAAGGCCGGGTCCACCACGAGGGAGCGGGGCACGAAGGGCGCGCTGTCGCGCGGATTGGCCTCGTCCGGCGCGTCCTCCCGGTGGCCGAACACCGCGCCGTTCCACTCGACCCGGCCCGACAGCCGCTTGGCGTAGGGGTCGATCAGCAGCTTGGCCGGGTTGAACCGATGCCCCTCCTCCGGGGCCCACGGCCCATGCGCGCGGAACCCGTAGGCCTGCCCCGGGCGCAGGCCCGAGACGTAGCCGTGCCACACGTCCCCGTCCCGCTCCGGCAGCGGCAGACGCGTCTCCGCGCCGCCGTCGAACAGGCACAGATCCATGCCGGTCGCGTTCGCGGAGAAGACGGCGAAGTTCACGCCGTCGCCGTCGAAGGTCGCGCCCAAGGGCGCGGCCCGGCCTGCGGTGATGGGATGGGTCATGCGGTCGCGCGATCCTCGAGAAGACCCGCATATAGGTCGGCATAGGCCCGTGCCGAGACATCCCAGCCCACCGGATGCCGCATCGCCCGGCGCCGCATCGCGCCCCACGTCTCCGGGTCGCGCCACAGGCGCAGCAACTGGTCGAACGCCCGGCTCAACGCATCCGCCGTCACCGGCATGAACTGCACCCCCGTGGCGGCCTCGGCCAAGAGGCCCGCCGGCGTCGCCGGGATCACCGTGTCCACCAGCCCGCCGGTCATCGCCACCAGCGGGATCGTCCCGAACCGCAGCCCGTAGAGCTGGGTCAACCCGCAGGGCTCGAACCGGGAGGGCACGAGGATCGCATCCCCGCCCGCCATCATCCGCCGGGCCAGCGCCTCGTCGTAGCCGATCCTCACGGCGACGTTCGGATGGGCCGCCCATTCCGTCCAGCGCCGCTCCAGCGCCGCATCGCCCGACCCCAGCATGACGAGCTGCCCCCCCTCGTCCACCAGCCGGGGCAGGGCGTCGGCCAGCACGTCCAGCCCCTTCTGCTCCGTCAGCCGCGAGACCACGACGCAGAGCGGGCCGTCCGTCGCCGGCAGACCCATCTCCGCGCGAAGCGCGGCGGTGTGCCTCGCCTTCCCCTTCGCCGTCTTGAACGGGGGCGTCCATGCTTCGAGGTCGATGCCGTTCAGGATGCCCGACATCACGTCCGCCCGGCCCCGGAGCACCCCCTCCATCCCCATGCCGAACTCGGGCGTCATCAACTCGCCCGCGTAGGTGGGCGAGACGGTCGTGATCCGGTCCGCCTGCGTCAGCCCTGCCTTCAGCGAGGAGATCTTGCCCCAATACTCGAACCCGTCCCGCGTCATCAGATCGGGCGGCAGGCGCAGCGCCTCCAGCCGGTCGGCGGGCGCGAGGCCTTGGAACGCGACGTTGTGGATCGTCATCACCGAGGGCGCGTCCGCCCAGACCGGCATGAACCCCGCTTGCCAGTCGTGCCCGTGCAGGATGTCTGGCGTCCACCGCCCCGCGCCCGTCCGCCCGATCCGCGCGGCCACCCACGAGAGCGCCGCGAACCGCTCGGGGTTGTCGACCCAGTCGCCGTCCGGCCCCGCGTAGATGTTGCCCGGCCGGTCGTAAAGATGCGGCGCGTCCAGCACGAGCAGGTCCAGCCCCGCCGCCTTCGCCCTCAGGACGCGGGCGTCGCCGCCGAACAGCCCGCGCTCCCCCATCACCTCCTTGGCGTCGCCGAGCGCGGCCATCACCGTCGGATAGCCCGGCAGCAGCGTCCGCATCTCGACCCCGTGCGGCGCCAGCGCGGCGGGCAGGGCGCCCGCCACGTCGGCCAGCCCGCCGGTCTTGACCAGCGGCGCGCATTCGGAGGTGACGGAGAGGACCTTCACGACATGCGGTCCAGCATCTCCTGCGTGATCAGCGTGACGCCCGCGTCGGTGACGCGGAAGTGCTCGGCGTCGGCGGCATGGTCCTCGCCCACCACCAAGCCGTCCGGGATCACGACGCCCCGGTCGATCACGACGTCCGTCAGCTGCGCCTTCCGCCCGATCTGCACGTCGGGCAGCACCACGGCGCGGGTGAGCGCCGAGAAGCTGTGCGTCCGCACGTTGGTGAAGAGCAGGGACTCCCGGACCTCGCTCCCCGAGATGATGCAGCCTCCCGACACCATCGACGAGATCGCGAAGCCGCGGCGGTCGCCCTCGTCGTGGATGAACTTCGCGGGCGGCACGCTCTCCGAATAGGTCCAGATCGGCCACGACGTGTCGTAGAGGTCCAACTCCGGCGTGAAGTTGGTGAGGTCGATGTTCGCCTTCCAATAGGCGTCCACCGTGCCGACGTCCCGCCAGTAGGCCTCGGCGCCCCCGGCCCGGACGCAGCTGTCGGTGAAGCGGTGCGCCTGCGCCCGGCCCTGCTCGACCAGCGCGGGGATGATGTCGTGCCCGAAGTCGTGGGACGACCGCTCGTCCGCGTAGTCCCGCAGCAGCAGCTCGCGCAAGAACTTCCACGAGAAGACGTAGATGCCCATCGAGGCCAGCGTGCTGTCCGGGTCGTCGGGCATCCCCGGCGGATCGGCGGGCTTCTCGAGGAAGGACGTGATGCGGTCGCTGTCGTCCACCGCCATCACGCCGAAGGCGCTCGCCTCGCCGCGCGGCACCGTCAGGCAGCCGACCGTCACGTCCGCCCCGCTCTCCACGTGCTGCCGGACCATCACCTCGTAGTCCATCTTGTAGATGTGGTCGCCCGCGAGGATCAGGACGTGGTCGACGTCGTAGCTGTCGATGATGTCGACGTTCTGCGCCACGGCGTCGGCGGTGCCGCGATACCAGTTCCCCTCGTCCATCCGCTGCGAGGCGGGCAGGATGTCGAGATACTCGTTCCGCTCCGCCCGGAAGAAGGACCAGCCGCGCTGGCAGTGCCGGATCAGGCTGTGCGCCTTGTACTGCGTTGCGATGGCCATCTTGCGGATGCCGGAGTTCAGCGCGTTCGACAGCGCGAAGTCCACGATCCGCGTCTTGCCGCCGAAGTGGACCGCGGGTTTCGCCCGCCGGTCCGTCATCTCCTTAAGCCGGGAGCCCCGCCCCCCCGCCAGCACGAACGCCATCGTGCGCCCCATCATCCGCTGGGATGGTCCTGACATGGTCGTCTCCTCCTCCGTCCGCGTCATGTGGGGCACAACTCGGGAGGTGGCGCAACGTTCATGGGGGGTGGGGGATGTTGCGGAAGGGTTTGGACGTCGGGGCGATTGCGTTCCGATCCGTCCATCCCAACCCACGCAAGACGCGTGGATGGTGCCATCCCGTCGTCCCGCTGGGCTGCGCCGCAGCGACGCGCGGCCTTTTGGCTCTGAAATACTACAGCTTCCCCAACTGCCCGCCCTCGTAGAGGTAGAAGTCCGGATTCCGCACAGCGACGATTTCGATCAACTGGTCGATGACCTGCTCCATCGGAACCTGGTTATCTTTGTCGCCGACGGCGAACGCTCTGAGGCTGGAATGGGCGGCGCCGGCGTCGAGGAGCAGTAGGAAGAACCGCTCGAATTGTTCGTCGCGCCCAGCCGGGTCGTCCCGCCCGGCGAAGAGCTTGAGCCGTAGATGGGCATTCTCGAAGGTCGAACGACGCTGCGCGGTGTGGTCGGTCTCAGCGTCCTTGTCGAGAAACAGGAGCCCTGCGAGGACCGAGTAGGGGAACCGCCGGTGGAGGGTCACAGCCTCGATCAGCATGTCGCCACGACGGTTCGTTAGGTTCTTCTGAAAGTTTCCCGACTTCTTGTCCCGGAAGTTGATGGTTTTTACCGAGATGCCCAGAAGCAACCCGGACTCCTCGGTGGCCCAGGTGACATCCACCTTCTTGGCACCGATCCCCCCGGCCATGCGCCGCTCGGCTCCTGAATCGCCTATAACGCCTGGCGGAGCGGGTCGCGCACCAGCAAGCCCTCTCTGACGAAGCTCCTCTGCGATCGCAGCAGCCACCGCCTCGGAGATACGCTCGCTGTAGCGCTTCTTGATGGATGCCTGGGCCGTATCGTCAGGCTTATCTCCGACTGACCTAAGGGCCTGGTCGAGAAGGTCGTCAATTCGCGCCACGGCCTGCCCTCGTTCGCCGCCGCTGGAACTGAACTTCACGCGCAGCCCGCAAGCCTTCGAGGTCGGACGCATCGGCTTGCGGGAATAGGATGGGATCGATCAGCCGCGTGGCGGCATCGATGTCGTTCTGCCTCAAGCATGTGCCAAGCTGAGGGGCGACAGCCTCCAGCTTCGTAAGGTTTGCTTCGATTGCGGCCAGCGAAGGAACCGGCAAAGTATCGGCTTCGCGGGGTTCCAGCTTCAGAAGACCTCCGCCGTAGGCTCGCCCGACCATTTCGGCTCCGAGGAGCGTCACGCTGTTCAGGCAGGCAAGGGGAAGCAAGGACATTCCAACATCCCGCCGATCATCCTGTAGCTTCACGCCATAGATGGAGTTGAGGATTTGGGCCTTCGCCTCGTTCGCAACGAGGCGTGGACGGTCATGATTCATGTAGGTTAGGAAAAGGTCGGGTACGTCCACTAAAGGAACGCGCCACCACGGCGCGCGCATCCTGGCCTTGTAGCCCTTGGAAACCCCGGCCGCTTCTCCCTGCGCGACATAGGCACGGGAGGCGTCCGAAAGATATTCATCGGAGGGTCTGAACAGATACGTCGCGCCGCCTTGTTTCGTAGCCGCTCGCCACGATGCGTCGCTGAAGACAAGACCCCGCAGATGCCGGGCGCCGGGAGGCGAGATGCGAACTAGGTCGGAGCAGGGAATGCCGTGCTCCACGACATCTGCCTCCTTCAGACTGAAGAACCGATTATTCCCGGTGACAGCCCCGAGATACGTTCGGCCCCAGGCAGCAAGATCCTCACAGTTCGCGTCCTGAAGTTGCCGATAAATGGCGAAGGCATCGCTCGCCACGAGAGCAGGCGTCCATTTGGCGCCATCGTCGGGGCTGTAGGCTGTCCAGGCGGCGGCGTCGGTCAGAAGCGTCTCGGCGTTCCGCGTCTGGTGTAGTTCGAAGCAACTTGCACCACCCGTTCCTTCGGCCAAGAGCAAGACGACGTCTTCGAGGACTCCTGGGAAAAGGCGCTCCTCGAAGGCGACGAGCTTCAGGGAGGCGAACCGGCGCAAAAGAAAGCGCCTGACCTCGGCGGCGTAAGACACGCTCAACAGCTCCGCAGGAAGAACCAGTGCGAGGCGTCCTTGCGCAGTGAGATGCTGGGCCGCCTTCACGACGAAGGCGGCCCAAGAGCTGGACAATCCAGAGAGTCGGACGCCCTGAGCCAAGGCAGCCTCCAGGCTACGGGCGCGGGCGGGACCGGAAAAGTCCTGATACCGGACGAAGGGGGGATTCCCCAGGATCACGTCAAACACACGCTCGGGCTCATGCTCGAAGAAGTCCCCGACGTGGATGTCGGCAGCCTCACCGGCGTCCTCGAGGATCGTCCTAGCAGTAGCAGCGGAGGCTTCATGCAACTCGACGCCGTGCAAGCGGCAGGCCCCACCCTCTGACCCGACCTGCGACAAACGGCGGGCAGCCGCAGACAGAAAAACGGCCTCACCGCAGGACGGCTCCAGCACATGGTCGCTCTCGGATCGAATGGCCCAATCCGCGAGGTACTGCGCGATGGCAGGCGGCGTGAAGAAGGCACCGCGCGCCTTCTGATCGGGGGTTCCCGCCATGCTGATCGTCTCCACCCATACGTTCCGAACGCGCCGCTTCGGAAGGGCAGCACTTTCCGTGAACATTAGGTGAAGATACCTAGGATGTCTCGGGTCATCTCACGCCTTGGGTTCAGATGAATGTACACGTCACTCCCCCACCGGCATCAGCATCACCGTTGACAGCGGCGGCAGCGTCAGCACGGCGTGGGCGGGTTGCGCGTGGCGGCCCTCCCCGACCGCCTCCACGCGTCCCATGTTGCCCCGGTTGCCGCCTCCGTAGAGGTCGGCGTCGGTGTTCATCACCTCGCGCCACGCGCCGCCCTGCGGCAGCCCGAGGGCGTAGCCGGTCCGCTCCACCGGGGTCATGTTGCAGACCACCACCACCGGCGGGTCGCCCTCGGCGCCGCGCCGGACCCAAGCGAAGACGCTGTTGGCCGTGTCGTCCCCCACGATCCAGTCGAAGCCCTCCGCCTCGCAGTCCCTGACGTGCAGCGACGGCGTCCCGCGGTAGAGTGTGTTGAGGTCCCGCACGAGCCGCTTCAGCCCCCCGTGCAGCGGGTCGTCCAGCGCGCCCCAGTCCAGCTCCGCGTCGTGGTCCCACTCGGCCCACTGCCCGAACTCCTGCCCCATGAAGAGCAGCTTCTTCCCCGGATGCCCCCACATGAACCCGAAGTAGGCCCGCAGGTTGGCGAACTTCTCCCACCGCTCGCCGGGCATCTTGCGGATCATCGACCCCTTCCCGTGCACCACCTCGTCATGGCTGATCGGCAGGATGAAGTTCTCGCTGAAGGCGTAGTGCAGGCCGAAGGTCATCTGGTGGTGGTGGTGCCGCCGGTGGATCGGCTCGCGCGACATGTAGTCGAGGGTGTCGTTCATCCACCCCATGTTCCACTTGTAGCCGAAGCCCAGCCCGCCCGCGTCCACGCGGCCGGAGACCTGCGGATAGGACGTCGACTCCTCGGCCACCGTCATGATGCCCGGCACCTCGCCATAGGCCATGACGTTGGTGCCCTGCAGGAAGCCGATCGCCTCGTAGTTCTCGCGCCCGCCGTCCTTGTTGGGGATCCACTCCCCCTCCTGGCGGGAGTAGTCGCGGTAGAGCATCGAGGCCACGGCATCCACGCGCAGCCCGTCGAGGTGATACTCCTCCAGCCAGTAGAGCGCGTTGGCCTGCAGGTAGTTGCGCACCTCCGCGCGCCCGTAGTTGTAGATCAGGGTGTTCCAGTCCTGGTGGAACCCCTCCTTCGGGTCCGCGTGCTCGTAGAGATGCGTCCCGTCGAACAGCGCCAGGCCGTGCGGGTCGGTCGGGAAGTGCCCCGGCACCCAGTCGAGCAGCAGGCCGATCCCCCGCGCATGCGCCGCCTCGACGAAGGCGCGCAGCTCGTTCGGCGTCCCGTAGCGGATGGTCGGCGCATAGAGGCCCACGGGCTGGTAGCCCCACGACCCGTCGAAGGGATACTCGCTGATGGGCATCAGCTCGATATGGGTGAAGCCCATGTCGGCCACGTAGTCCACGAGGTCCGAGGCCGCCTCGAGGTAGGACATCCGCCGCCCGTAGGGCCGCCGCCACGATCCAAGATGCACCTCGTAGACGCTGATCGGCGCGGTCCGGGCCTGCCGGTCGGCCCGCACGCCCATCCAGTCGCCGTCGGCCCAGTCGTGCCCCGACAGGTCGCGCACCACCGACGCCTGCTCCGGCGGATGCTCCGCCCCGAAGCCCACGGGGTCCGCCTTCAGCGGCTGCGCCGTGCCGTCCGGGCCGGTGATCGCGTACTTGTAGAACGTGCCCTCGCCCACGCCGGGGACGAACACCTCCCACACGCCGGTCACGCCCCGCCGCCGCATCCCGCCGCGCCGCGGATCCCACAGGTTCCAGCCGCCCACCACGGCCACGCGCCGCGCGCTGGGCGCCCAGACGGCGAAGCGCGTGCCTTGGACGCCCTCGTGCTCCATCGGCTTCGCGCCCAGCACGTGCCACAACCGCCGGTGCGACCCCTCCGAGATGAGGTACTCGTCGACCTCGCCCAGCACGGGGCCGAAGCGGAACGGGTCGTCCGCCTCCCACGCCGCGTCGCCGTTCGTGCCGGCCAAGCGGTAGTCGCGCGACGGCACTGGCCCCCTGAACACCCCGTCGCCCTGCGGCGCCAGCGGATGATCCGCGCCGTCGATACGCGCCGCGAGCGCGGTCGCGCCGGGGTCGAAGGCGGTGACGTGGAGGATGCCGTCGATCTCGTGCGGGCCGAGGATGGCGAAGGGGTCGTCGTGCGTGCCCTCGACGATCCGCGCGGCCGCTTCGGAGGGGACGGGCGGAACGGGGGCGTCGGCTGTCATGTCGGGCGCTATCGGCGGTGGCGGCATCCCGAGTCAACAACGGGGTGCGACACTCCGTTCCCCCGCCCCCGGGACGATGCGTCCGGGGGCGTCACCCGATCGCCTCGATCCCCCAGATATCGGCCATGTAGCCCCGGATCGTCCGGTCCGACGAGAACCAGCCCGACCGCGCCACGTTGCGCGCCGCCATCCCGGTCCAGCCGTCCCCCGCGAAGGCCTCGTCCGCCGCCCGCTGCGCCCGCCAGTAGTCCGCGAAGTCCGACGCCACGAGGAAGTAGTCCGGCCCCGCCACGTTGTCCGCGATCCAGCCGTGCCCGTCGCCGAACGCCCCCGAGCGCACGGCGTCCAGCGCGCGGGCCAGCCGGGGCTCGTCGGCGATGGCCTTCGCCGCGTGGTGGTCGACGGCGCGCCGCGCGTCCACCTCGTCGGCCTTCAGCCCGAACAGGAAGAAGTTCTCCGCGCCCACGTGCTCCCGGATCTCGACGTTGGCGCCGTCCAGCGTCCCCACCGTCACCGCGCCGTTGAGCGCGAACTTCATGTTGCCGGTGCCCGACGCCTCCTTTCCGGCGGTGCTGATCTGCTCGGACAGGTCGGCGGCGGGGATCAGGCGCTCGGCCAGCGTCACGTTGTAGTTGGGCGGATAGACCACCTGCAGCAGGTCGCGCGTCACCGGGTCCGCGTTGATGACCCTAGCGGCGTCGTTGATCAGCCGGATGATCCCCTTGGCGAAGTGGTAGCCCGGCGCCGCCTTGCCCCCGAACACCTTCACCCGCGGCGTCCAGCCCGCCCCCGGATCGTCGCGCATCGCCTGCCACAGCGCGACCGTCTCCAGCAGGTTGAGGTGCTGGCGCTTGTACTCGTGGATGCGCTTGATCTGGACGTCGATCATCGCCGCCGGGTCGATCCGCACGCCCGTCCCCGCCAGCCACGCGGCGAGGTCGGCCTTGTTCGCCCGCTTCACCGCGTCGAACCGCTCGAGGAAGCCCGCGTCGTCCACCGGGAGGTCCGCGAGGCGTTCGAGGTCCGCCTGCCAGCCCTCGCCCACCGCCTCGGTCAGCAGCGCGGCGAGGCGTGGGTTGCATCCTTGGATCCACCGGCGCGGCGTGACCCCGTTCGTCTGGTTCACGATCCGGTCCGGGTGCAGCCGGTGCAGTTCGGCGAAGACGGACCTGGTCATCAGGTCCGAGTGCAGCGCCGACACCCCGTTCACCTTGTGCGCCATCACGAAGGCCAGCGGCCCCATGCCCACTTGCCCGTGCTCGCGGATGGCGACCTTGCGGTCCGGCGCCCGCGCCGCATGCCACTCGTCGATCATCGCGATGATCTCGGCATGGCGCGGCAGCAGGTGCGCCATCAGCCCCTCGGACCACCGCTCCAGCGCCTCGGGCAGCAGGGTGTGGTTCGTGTAGGCGAGGCAGCGGCGCGCCACGTCCACCGCCTCCTCGAAGGACAGCCCCCGCTCGTCGTGCAGCAGGCGGACCAGTTCCGGCCCCGCGATGGCCGGGTGCGTGTCGTTGAGCTGGACCGCCACGCGGTCGGGCAGGTCCTCGGTCGCGATCCCGTCGGTCAGGTCCGCGAGCGCGGCGGCGGTGAAGAAGTATTCCTGCCGCAGGCGCAGCTCCTCGCCCGCCGGGTTGTTGTCGTCCGGGTAGAGCACCCGCCCGATGGCCCGCGCCGCCATCTCGCCCGACTGCGCGCCGACGTGGTCGCCGCCGTTGAACCGCCCGAGGTCGAACGGATCGACCGCGCGCGGCTGCCACAGGCGCAGCACCGCGGCGTGCTGGCCGCCCCAGCCCGGCACCACGAGGTCGTGCGGCTCGGCCTCCAGCACCTCGGCGGGGCGCCAGCGCGCGCGGTCCCCGTGCTCGACATGGCCCCCAAAGCCCACCATGCGCCGCGCGGCGGGCTGCTCGACGGCCCAGACCGGGCGGCGGCGCAGCCAGTCCTCCGGCTCCTCCACCTGGTGCCCGTCCTCGAAGCGCTGCCGGAACAACCCGTGCTCGTAGAGGATGCCGTGCCCCATCGCGGGCGCCCCGATGGTCGCCAGCGACTCGAGGAAGCACGCCGCCAGCCGCCCCAGCCCGCCATTGCCCAGCGCCGGGTCCGGCTCCTCGTGGAACACCGCGTCGGGCGCGAAGCCCAAGGCCTCGATCTGCGCGCGCGCGTCGTCCAGCAGCCCGAGGTTCGACAGCCCGTCCTCCAGCACCCGGCCCACGAGGAACTCCATCGACAGGTAATGCACCCGCTTCATCGTCCCCGCCGCGTCGTCCGTCGCCAGCCGCAGCGCCGCCAGCCGGTCGTTCAGCGCCAGCGACAGCGCCACCCGCACGTCGTCCGGCGAGGCCGTCGCGGGCGTGGCGTGGACGCGGGCGAGCGCCGCATGGAGGTCGAGCGGGGCCGTCGTCACGGGGGCATGGGCGTTCATCGGGCAGGTCCAGCGAAGGGGGGTCGGATTGCGCTAACGGGCGGCGGCGCGGGGCGGAAGGGCCAAGCGACGGGAGCGGCGGGTTTCCCCGACCCCGTCGCATCGACGTCACGTCGTGGCGGGCACGTCCCCGTCGAGATAGGCGTGGCCCGAAGGCGGCAGGGTCAGCACCCCGTCCGACAGGTCCGCGTGGCGCGGCCCGGTCAGCGCCGCGTCGCCCACCGTCACGGCCTTCGCCTCGCTCGACAGGTTGAACAGGCAGGTCAGCGCCGCGCCGTCCTTCTCCCGCACGAAGCCGAGCAGCGGCTCGGGCAGGTCGAGGAAACGCGTCGTCCCCAGCCGGAGCACCTCCGACCCCTGCCGGAACGCGATCGCCGCGCGGTAGGCGTGCAGCACGGAGTCGTTCGACGCCTCCTGCGCGTCCACTGCGCGCGCCGCCTGCTCGGGGCGGACCGGCAGCCACGGCGTCCCCCCGGAGAACCCGGCGTGGTCGGCCCCGGCCTCCCACACCATCGGCGTCCGGCACCCGTCGCGGCCCTTGATCTCCGGCCAGAAGCGCAGCGCCTGCGGGTCCGTCAGCTCGCCATACTCCAGCTCGGTCTCGGTCTGCCCGACCTCCTCGCCCTGGTAGATGCCCACCGACCCCTCGAAGGCCATCAGCATCGCCACCGCCTGCTTGGCCACCGCGTCCACGCTCTCGCCATGCGCCGCCCAGCGC
The DNA here is from genome assembly GCF_016820245.1 of Jannaschia sp. Os4. Classification (GTDB taxonomy): domain Bacteria; phylum Pseudomonadota; class Alphaproteobacteria; order Rhodobacterales; family Rhodobacteraceae; genus Jannaschia. The sequence continues at coordinate 114,711 of NZ_JAFCAR010000002.1, forward strand.
GTCGCGTGCCGCACCACGTCGTGGTTCGAGAACGACCACGACGGCCACCCGTCCGGCGCCAGCCGCCGGAACCCCTCGATCTGCTTGCGGAAGTGGGCGGCGGTGAAGTCCCAGCCCAGCATCTCGAAGCTGTAGGTCATGTGCAGGCGGCCCGGCTCGGTGTACTCGGCCATCAGCTCGATGGCCTTGTCCCCGTCGTCGCCCACCTCGCCCATCAGCGCGCGGTCGTCGTACTCGTCCGTCATCGCCCGCATCCGCTCGAGGAAGGGGACGTTCTCCGGCTGGTTCTTGGAATGCACGTGGGTCTGGAACCCGTAGATCGTCATGGCCCGGTCCCGCTGCGCCTGCGGGGCGGGGGGGTCGGAGCGCAACCGCGCGTCGTGGAAGTAGTAGTTCACCGTGTCCAGCCGGAACCCGTCCACCCCCCGCTCCAGCCAGAAGCGCATGGTGTCGAGCATCGCGGCGCGGACCTCCGCGTTGTGGAAGTTCAGGTCCGGCTGCGACGCGAGGAAGTTGTGGAAGTAGTATTGCCGCCGCGCCGGCTCCCAGTCCCAAGCCGGTCCGCCGAAGATGCCCGCCCAGTTGTTCGGCGGGCTGCCGTCCTCCTGCGGGTCGGCCCAGACGTACCAGTCCGCCTTGGGGTTGTCGCGCGAGCGGCGCGACTCCTCGAACCACGGATGCCGGTCCGACGAGTGCGAGATCACCTGGTCGATCACGACCTTCAGGCCCAGCCCGTGCGCCCGCGCCACGAGCGCGTCGAAGTCCGCCAGCGTGCCGAACAGCGGGTCCACGTCGCCGTAGTCGCTGACGTCGTAGCCCATGTCGTCCTGCGGGCTGGTGAAGAACGGCGACAGCCAGATGCCGTCCACCCCCAGCGAGGCCACGTGGTCCAGCCGCCGCGTGATCCCCGGCAGGTCGCCCACCCCGTCGCCCGTGCTGTCCTGGAACGAGCGCGGGTAGATCTGGTAGATCACCGCGCCCCGCCACCATTCGTCCGCCATCACCGCGCTCCTCGCTCCGCACCCGAAGCGCCCCTATCCCCGCGGGGTTCCCTCCGGAAGCGCTTTCAAGCGAAACGTGACCTTCAGCCCCAGAGCGCCGCCTCCGGCACCGACACCGTCCCGTCCACCGCGACGATCCCCGGCGCCTCGTCCTCCGCCAGCCAGAGCGGCCCGTCCAAATCGACCGGATCGGCCCCGGCGGCCGCCGCCAGCACCGCCCCCGGCGCCATCGCCAGCGACGAGCCCAGCATGCAGCCCACCATGACCGACAGCCCCGCCGCCCGCGCCGCCGCCGCGTCCACCAGCGCCCGCGTCAGCCCGCCGGTCTTGTCCAGCTTCAGGTGCACCGCGTCGTAGGCCCGCGCCAGCGCCGCCATGTCGGCGTCCTTGCGGCACGACTCGTCGGCGCAGAGCACCAGCCCCTCCAGCGCCCCGTCGGCCCGCAGCCGCTCCAGCATCGGCTCGGACCCCTCCGGCACGGGCTGCTCCACCAAGTCGACCCGCGCCGCGCGGCAGGCGTCGAGCAGGTCGTCCAGCTGCCCCTCCGGCGTCCCCTCGTTGGAATCCGTCATCAGCCACGCCTCCGGCCGCGCGTCCCGCACCGCGCGGATGCGGTCGCCGTCGCGCCCGTCGCCTTGGCCCAGCTTCACCTTGATCGCGTCCGTCGGCAGGGTCCGGGCCGCGGCGGCCATCGCCGCCGGATGGTCGATCGACAGCGTCAGCACCGAGCGCATCGCCCCCGGCGCGGGCACGCCCGCGATCTCCCAGACGCGCCGCCCCTCCAGCTCGGCCTGCAGGTCCCACAGCGCGCAGTCCAGCGCGTTGCGCGCGGCGCAGGGCGGCGCGGCGGCCAAGAGACCTGCCCGCGCCGTCTCCGGCCCCTGCCGCAGCGCGTCCGACAGCCAGCCCGCCATCCCCTCGACCTGCGCGGCCACGCCCTCGGGCGTCTCGCCGTAGCGGGCGTAGGGCGCGCACTCCCCGCGCCCCGCCGCACCCTCCCATTCGACGCGGCACCGCACGACCGGCTGCTCGGTCCGCGCGCCCCGCGCGATGGCGAAGGTCCGCGCCAGCGGCAGGCGGTGGACCGCGACGCTCAGCATCTCTGCAGCTCGGCCACGATGGCATCGACGCCGAAGCGCACCGGGTCCGTGGTCGGCAGCCCGTGCTCCGCCTCGATCCCGGCCAGCACCTCGCGCGCCTCCGCCTCCGACAGCGCGGCGGTGTTCACGCAGATGCCAGCGGGCGCGATGTCCGGGTTCGTCACCCGTCCCATCAGCACCGTGGCGTCGATTACCTGCCGGATCGTCGGCAGCGGCGCCTCGACGCCCCGCATGTGCGTCCGCGTCGGCTCGTGGCACACGACGAAGCGGTCCGGCTGCGCCCCGTGCAGCAGGCCCAGCGTCACCCCCGCGAAGGACGGGTGGAACAGCGAGCCCTGCCCCTCCACCACGTCCCAATGGTCGGGGTCCGCGTCGGGCGTCAGCCATTCGGCCGCGCCCGCGATGAAGTCGGCCGCCACCGCGTCCACGGCCACGCCCCGCTCCGCGATCAGGCGCCCGGTCTGGCCCGTCGCGCGGAAGTCCGCGTCCATCCCCGCCGCGCGCATCCCCTTCTCCAAGGCCAGCGCGGTGTACTTCTTGCCGACCGAGCAGTCGGTCCCCACGGCCAGCACCCGCTTGCCCGACCGCTTGGTCCCCTTGCCGGTGGCATAGACCCGGTCGGGCAGGCGCAGGTCCGTGAGGTGCCGCCCCTGCCGGTCCGCGATCTCGCCGAGGTCGGCCACGTCGCGCAGGCGCACGTGCATCCCCGCCGCGATGTCCAATCCCGCATCCAGCGCCCGGCGCAGGTCGTCGATCCACGCCTCCGGCAGCACCCCGCCCGCGTTGACCACGCCGACCACCAGCGTGCCGACGCCCGCCGCCACCGCCTCCTCCGGGGTCATGTCCGGCAGGTCCAGCCGCACCTGCGCCCCGTCGCGCCGCCATTGCGCCGCGCACCACTCGGGGCGCCAATCGAGCACGCCCTGCCCCATCTTCAGGGCCAGCTTGTCCGGCGCGTCGCCGAGATACAGCAGGTAGGGCTTCGTCAGGCTCATCGGATCCTCCGCGCGGGTCGCCCCCGCGTCCTGCGCCCGCCCCGCGCGGCGATCAAGCGCCGTCCGCGACCACCGCGCGGGCGATTTCGTCCATCAGGCCGACGAGGTCGCCGAAATATCCGCCCGAGCGCGCGGGCCGCGTCGGGTCCGAGGTGATGGCGACCGTCAGCCCGAGGTCCGGCACCACGGCCAGCACCTGCCCGCCATAGCCCCGCCCGTAGGCCGCGAAGCGTCCGCCCAGCCGGGTCAGGAACCAGCCGTAGCCGTAGGAGTCGCCCGACCACGGGGACCGCGCGCGCGCCTCCCACGAGGTCCGCAACCACGCCGCCGGCACGACCCGCGCGCCGTCCCACGTGCCGCCCTGCCGCACCATCTCGCCCACGCGGGCGAGGGCGCGCGGCGTCAGCGCCATCTGGTTGCCCCCGAGGTAGCGCCCCTGCGGGTCGCGCTCCCAGCGCGGCAGGTCGATCCCCAGCGGCGCCGCAAGCCAGTCGGTGGCGAGGTCGTGCAGGTCCCGCCCCGTCGCCTCCGCCAGCACCGCGCCCAGCACGTGCCACGTCCCCGTCGAGTAGGTGAACCGCCCGCCCGGCGCGCCCGTGGGCTCGGCGTCCAGCACGTAGCCCACCCAGTCGTCGCTCCCGACCCACGCGCCGTAGTTCGGCCCCGAGGTCGAGGGCAGCCCCGTCCGCATCGACAGCAGGTGCCCGACCGTCAGGTCGTCGCGCGCGTCCCCCGCAGGCGCCCGGCCCAGCAGGGGCAGAACCCGCGCCTCCGGCCCCGCCAGATGCCCCCGCTCGATGGCGATCCCGGTCAGCAGCGCGAGCAGCGTCTTGGACACCGACTTCACGTTCGCCACTCGGGCAAGCCCCGGCCCGCGCGGCGCCGTCGCCAGCACCTCCGCCCCGTCCCGCATCACGATCAGCGCGTGCAGTTGCTCCAGCCCCGCCGCCCGCGCCGCGACCCCCTCCAGCGCGGCCCCCTGCGCGCGGAGCAGGGAAGGCGCCACGACGGGCGCGGCGAGGAGCGGGGCGAGCAGGGCGCGGCGGGACAGGGTCATCGCGGGGAGGTGGGGCCGGGGTCCCCGGATGGAAAGGACGCCCTCACGGTATCGTCACCCCCCTTTCTTGGCGGAAATATCCCGGGGGTCCGGGGGCTGGCCCCCGGCGCCCCCCGCTACCGCTGCCGGATCGTCTCCGGCAGCCACGTCGCCAGCTGCGGGAACGCCACGAGGATCACCACCATCAGCAGCATCAGCCCCACCATCGGCAGCGCGACGCGTGCGATGTAGCCGATGTCGTGCCGCGTCATCCCCTGCAGCACGAAGAGGTTGAACCCGATGGGCGGCGTCACCTGCGCCATCTCCACGACGACGACCACGAAGATGCCGAACCAGATCAGGTCGATCCCCGCCTGCCGCACCATCGGCTCGACGATGGCCATGGTCAGCACGACGGACGAGATGCCGTCGAGGAACATGCCGAGGATGATGTAGAACACCGTCAGCGCCGCGATCAGCGTGATCGGCGACAGGCCCATCCCGTCGATCCACGCCGCCAGCGCGCGGGGCAGGCCGGTGAACCCCATCGAGAGCGACAGGAACGCCGCCCCCATCAGGATCAGCGCGATCATGGCGCTCGTCCGCGTCGCCCCCATCAGCGCCGTGGCGAAGGTCGTCCAGTTCAGCGACCCTTGCGCGAAGGCCAGCACCAGCGCCCCGATCACGCCCACGGCGGCGGCTTCGGTCGCGGTGGCGTAGCCCAGATACATGGACCCGATCACGGCCGTCACCAGCAGCAGCACGGGGATCAGGAAGCGCGACTCGGCCAGCGTCTCGCCCCAGCCCATGCGCGGCTCGGGCGCGGGCCGCTGGTCGGGCCGCACGTAGTGCCACCCCACGATGTAGAGCGCGAAGAGCGAGGCCAGCACGAGGCCGGGGATCACCCCCGCCATGAAGAGCTGCGTGATGCTCTCGTTGATCGACACCCCGTAGACGATCAGCGTCAGCGAGGGCGGGATCATCAGGCCCAAGGTCGCCGCCCCCGCCAGCGTCCCGATGATCATCGGCTCGGGATAGCCGCGCCGCCGCAGTTCCGGGATCGACATCTTGCCCACCGTCGTCAGCGTCGCCGCCGACGACCCCGACACGGCCGCGAAGATCGTGCAGCCCGCGATGTTGGTGTGCAGCAGCCCGCCCGGCAGCCCGCGCAGCCACGGCGCCAGCCCCCGGAACATGTCCTCCGACAGCCGCGTGCGATACAGGATCTCGCCCATCCAGATGAACAAGGGCAGCGCCGTCAGCGTCCACGACGAGGACGCCGCCCAGATCATCGTCACCATCGCGTCGCCCGCCGGCCGCGTGGTGAACAGCTCCATCCCCACCCACGCCACGCCCATCAGCGCCAGCCCGACCCAGACGGACCCGCCCAAGAGCGCGAACAGCACGAACAGGAACACCGCCGTCGCCATCAACTCGGTCATTCCACCACCTCCCCGCGGATCGCCGTCTCGCGCGTGGCCAAGAGCCGCGTCAGCATGTCCCACAGGCACGCCGCCAGCAGGATCGCCCCCGCCGACATGGCCAGCTGCGGGATCCAGATCGGCGTGTAGACCCAGCCCTCCGCCGCCCCGATTCCCGCGAGGTCCAAGGAGAACAGCGCCACCACCCATTCCGGCAGGTAGTCCTGCCCCTGCGTCCGGTCGTTCAGCATCTCCGACAGGATGTTCGCCTTCACCGCGAACCGCGCGAAGTAGGTGGCCGTGAGCGCGGCGATCCACGTCGCCACCGCGTCCAGCCCGTAGGTGAAGCGGGGGCTCGGCACGTTCAGCAGGATGCCCACCCGGATATGCGCCCCCCGCGTCAGCGCGTGGGCCAAGGCGAAGAACGACGTCGCCGCCATCGCGTAGCCCGCGTAGTTCGTCGACCCCGAGAAGGTGATTCCCGCCCAGCGCGCGATCATCTGCGCCACGATCAGCCCGAGGATCGTCACCATCCCGCAGGCCGCCACCACGCCCGCGGCCAGGTAGACCCGGTCCAGCACCCGCCAGACGGGCCGCAGCGCGGCGGCCATCGGCCCCGGCGCCACCGCGCAGGCGACGGCCAAGAGCGTCGGCAGAACGAATAGCCACGCCCACAGCGGCAGCCCCAGCCACGGTTGCCAGTCCCTCATGCGACCCCTCTCATGCGAACGCCCCGGCCCCCGGGCCGGAGCCTCCCTCGAACCCCTGCGCCATCCTCGCGGAGCGGGAGGCGTCTGTCGATGGAGGCCCCGGCCCGCGGCCGGGGCGTGTGGTCCCGCGGCCCCGCATGGGGCCGCGGACCGGTCAGTTGCCCATGTACGCGTCCATGATCGCCTGTCCCGCCTCGCCCGTGTCGGCCAGCCACTGCTCCTGCATCGACGCGCCGATCTCCTGCAGCTGGTCCGCGAACGCGCCGCTGGCGTCCGTCACGGTCATGCCGTTCTTCTCCAGCTCCTCGAAGTAGAAGTTGGTCAGCTCCTCGGACTTGGCGCGGCACGCCTCGCCCGTCTCGGCGGCGGCCTGCTCCACGCCCGCGCGCACCTCGTCGGACAGCTCGTCCCACGCGCCCGCGTTCACCATGACGTAGTTGCGCGGCATCCACGCGTTGACCTTGTAGTAGTGGGACAGGTGCTCCCACACCTTGCGGTCGTAGCCCGTCGCGCCCGACGAGATGAACGCCTCCGCCACGCCCGTCGCCAGCGCCTGGGACAGCTCGGCGGCCTCCACCTGCACCGGCACCATGCCCAGCGCCTCGGCGAAGGTCGCCGTCGCCGTGTTGTAGGAGCGGAACTTCACGCCCTGCGTGTCGTCCGACGACTCCACCGCCTTGTTGAAGTAGAAGCCCTGCCCCGGCCACGGACAGGTGTAGAGCACCACGAGGTTCTGCTCGCCCAGCACCTCCTCGACGGTCGGCTTGGCCGCCTGCCACAGCGCCTCGTTCTCGTCGAAGGAGGTCGCCACGAAGGGCACGTTGTCCCACGCGAGGATCGGATCCTCGTTGGCATGCGCCGACATCAGGCGCTCGCCGATCGGCACCTGCCCGGTCTGCACGGCGCGCTTGATCTCGCCGCCCCCGAACAGGCTGCCGCCCGGATGGACCGTGATGTCCAGCGCGCCGTCCGTGTACTCGCGCACCTTGTCCGCGAACTCGACGCCCATCTCCGAGTGGAAGTTGGAGGCCGAGTAGGCCATCGGCATGTCCCACGCGGTCGCGTGCCCGTCGGCCAGCGCGCCGGTCGCCACCATCGCCAGAGCGGCGGTCATCATCGTCTTCATCGTTTCTCTCCCCGTCGGACTCGGTTCGGTCCTAGACGAACCTAAGCGGATCGAAGGGCGCCCTGTCCACGTTCGATCTTCGCCCCGCGATCACGTCCGCCACCATGCGCCCCGTCTTCGGCCCCGCCGTCAGGCCGACGTGATGGTGCCCGAAGGCCGCGATCACGCCCGTCTCCCGCACCTCCCCGATCAGCGGCAGGCTGTCGGACGGCGCGGGACGGAAGCCCAGCCACGCCTCGTCCGGCTCCGCCGTCAGGCCGGGGAAGGTTTCCCGCACCCGCCGCCTCATCAGGTCCAGCGCGGGCCTCGACCGCGCGCCGTCCATGCCCCCCAACTCCACGATCCCCGCGCAGCGCAGCCCCGCCGCGACGGGGGTGGCGACGAACTTCGCCCCCGCCAGCATCAGCGGGATCGAGGGCCGCACCTCCGGCGCGCGCCACACGAGGTGATACCCCCGCTCGGCGGCCAAGGGCACGTCGATCCCCAGCCGCATCATCAACGGCCCCGACCACGCCCCCGCGGCCACCACGACCCGGTCGCAGGGGATCGGCCCCTCCCCGGTCTCGACCGCCACGACGCGCCCGCCCTCCAGCGTCACGTCCCGCACCTCCGCGCGGCGCACCGTCCCGCCCTCGCGCTCCAGCTGCGCGGCCAAGGCGGCGACGTAGCCGCCGGGGTCCAGCACCATCCCATGCTCGCGCAGCACCGCCATCAGCCCCGCCGCCGGCCCCAAGGACGGCTCCCGCTCCCGCACGGCGGCGCCCTCGACGATCTCCGGCACGAACCCGGCTGCGGCGCGCAGGCCCCAGCCATAGGCGTCCGCCTCCCACGCCGCCCGGTCCGCATAGACGTAGGCGTAGTCGCAGGCCGCGAGGTATCGCGCCGCCTCGGTCCCCGCCGCCAAGGCCTCGTGCTGCTCCACGCTGTCGGCGACGACATGCGCCAGCCCGTCGGCGATCCGCGCCGTGTCGGCGGCGTTCGCGTGGGACAGATACCGCGCCAGCCACCCCGCCATCCCCGGCAGCTTGGCCCAGCGCAGGAACAACGGCTCGCTAGGGTCCAGCGCCATCCGCAGCCCCCGCCGCATCAGCCCCGGCGTCGTCACCGGCACGACCGAGCACCGCGCGAGCACCGCCCCGTTGCCGTAGGACGCCCCCGCCGCCGGCCCCTCGCGGTCCACCAGCACCACCTCGTGCCCGTCCCGCCGCGCCCAGAGCGCCGACGCCACGCCCACGATCCCCGCCCCGATCACCACGACCTTCATGGGCCGACGCTGCCGCCCGCCCCGCGCACCGTCCACCCCCCTTTCTTGGCCGAAATATCCCGGGGTCCGGGGCAGCGCCCCGGTCGCCCTCCGCCTTCCCGAACGGCCCGGAATCGCGCACACCGCCCCCATGATCGGCATCCTCATGCTCGACACGCGCTTCCCCCGCCCGCCGGGCGACGCGGGGAATCCCGCGACGTGGCCCTTCCCCGTCACCATCCGCCGCGTCCCCGGCACCACGCCCGAGGCCGCCGTCCGCCGCGACCCGGACGCCCTCCTCGACGCCTTCGCCGCCGAAGGCCGCGCGCTGGTGGCCGGGGGCTGCGCCGGGCTGGCGACGACCTGCGGCTTCCTCGCCCCGCTCCAGTCCCGCCTCGCCGCCGCCTGCGGCGTGCCGGTCGTCGCCTCCGCGCTGACCCTCTGCGCCCCCTTGGCCGCGACGGTCCCCGGCGGGCGGGTCGGCATCCTCACCATCGAGGCCGCCTCCCTGACCCCCGCCCACCTCCACGCCGCCCGCGTCCCCGAGGGCACCCCCGTCGAGGGCCTCGACGGCACCCACATGGCCGACCGCATCCTGTGCGATTCGCCCGACCTCGACGTCGCGCGGGCCCGCGTCGAGATGGTCGCCGCCGCCCGCCGCCTCGCCGCCCGCGCGCCGCTCGGTGGGATCGTCCTCGAATGCGCGAACATGGGCCCCTACGCGGCGGACGTAGCCGCCGCGACCGGGCTGCCGGTCCACTCGATCCTGACCGCCGTGGGGTGGCTCCACGCCGGGCTGCGGCCCAGTGCATGGGCGCATCCGCCGGGGGTGCCCCTCGTTACAAGGTAACACCCGCTCCGGCCCGGACCGTTACAGTATCACAGGGCGCATCGCCTCCAGCACCGTCTCCGGGGCCTCCTCGTGGGCCAGATGCCCCAGCCCACCGAGCACCTGCAGCGAGGCGTCGGGCAGCCGCGCCAACATCTCCCGGCTCACCTTCGGCGGCACGGTCCCGTCCCTGTCGCCGGCCAGCAGCAGCACCGGCGCCCCGTGCCGCGCCGCGTCCCGGTGCAGCCGCCGCAGGTCCCACGACGCCATCTTCGCGAGCGCCCCGGACACGTGCGCCCGGTCCGACAGCAGCGCGTGATAGAGGCGCAGCCCCTCCTCGTCGATCCGGCTCCCCGTCCGCTCCAAGAGCTGGCGCGTCCGCCGCGGCGACGACATCGCGGTGAACAGCGGGACGGTCAGCGGGTTCACCGCCAAGGCCTTGGCCATGAAGGGAAACAGCCACGCCGCGAAGCCGTCGAACAGCGCCCACGCCCCGTTGATCGCCGCCACGGGCCGCGGCCCCCGGTCGAGCGACAGCCGCAGCGCGACCGTCGCTCCGGCTGAGTGCCCGACGAGGGCGGACGGCTCCACCTCCAGCACGTCCAGCAACGTCCCCAGATCCTCCGCCATCGCGTCCAGCCCCGCCCGCCCCGGCACCGACGTGGTAAACCCGTGCCCCGGCAGGTCGACCGCGATGCAGTCGTGCGTCTCGGCCAAGAGCGGCATCAGGCCACGCCACGAATGCGTCGCCGCCCCCGCCCCGTGCAGCAGCAGCAGCACCGGCCCCTGTCCCATCCGCTGCACGTGCCACCGATGCGGCCGCGCATCCACGAAGCGGCTGTGCGCGGCGTGGGGCCAGCGGTCGGCCCACTCGCTCCAGTTCACAGCGCGTCCACCAGCCGCCCCTTGTCCGCGCGCGGCAGCGGGATGCACGGCCCGTCCATCAGGCCCGCGAGGTCGCGCAGTTGCGGCGTCGGGCGGGTGCCGGTGTCGACCACGAGCGCGGGCACGCCGCGCGACCGGACGAGGCGGGACATGGCCTCGGCGTCGGACCACGCCTGCGGGCGGCCCGGCGTGCCGTCGCGCGCCACGTTGGGCCGCCCGTCGGTCATCAGCACCAGCGCGGGGTCGAGGCCGTGGCGCCGGGCCTGCAGCGAGAGCGTCAGCGCGGCCTCCAGCCCCGCAGCCAGCGGCGTCCCCCCGCCGCCGGGCAGCCCGGCGAGGCGGCGCTTGGTGCGCACGAGCGAGCGGGTCGGCGGCAGCAGCACCTCGGCCCCGTGCCCCCGGAAGCCCACCAGCGCGACTTGGTCCCGCTTGGCGTAGGCCTCGGCCAAGAGCAGCTCGACCGCGCCCTTCGCCTCGGCCAGCCGGTGCGCGGCGGCGGAGCCGGAGGCGTCGACGACGAACACGACCAGCCGCTCGGAGCGGTCCTCGTGGCGGCGCCAGCGGAAGTCGGCGGCCCGAACCTTGAGGCCCGCCTGCAGCGATCCGCCCCGCAGACGCTGCCACGGGGCCGCGGCGCGCAGCGTGGCGAGCAGGTCGAGGCGGCGCCCGTCCCGGCGGCCCGGACGCGGCGGAAGCGGTCGGCCCCGCTTGGCGTCCCGGCGCGCCGCGCCGGAGCCGTCGCCCGAGGAGCGGTGCGTCGAGGCGAGGCGGGCGAGCAGGTCCTCGGGCAGGACCGCGCGGGCCGCGTCGAGCAGGCGGTCGGGGGCGGGGCCGGTGGCCTCGGCGCTCTCGCCTCCGGCCTCGCGCGGCTCGACGGGCGGGGGAGGGGGCGCGTCGGCCTCCTCCGCCTCCGGGAGGCGGGTGGCGCGCGGGGCGAGCACCGTCTCGACGGCGAAGCGGAGGTGATCGTCGGTGACGTCGCCGCCCGTCGCGACGGCGGCGGCGCGGGCGACGCGCAGGGCGAGGGCCGGAGCGCGCAGCGAGGCGATCCCGAGGGCGAAGGCGGTCTGGACGAGGCGCGGCGCGGCGTCGTCGGGCATCCGGGGGGTGCCGTGCGGTTCGAATCCGCCCAGCGGGTCCGCGACCGCGCCCCACGGGAGGCCGTCGAGGTCGAGATGGAAGGCGAGGCGGTCGAGCAGGGCGGCGGGGGCCGTGGCCTCCTCCCCCTCGTCCAGCGCCACCAGCGCGCGCCCGTCGTCCAGCGCGCGGGCGAGGCGGCCGGCGAGGGCAGGCGCGCATCGCTCCGCCATGGGGAGCACGAGCAGGCCATCGCGGGCCAGCAGCCCCGCGCGGTGGATCGGACGCCCCGCCTCCAGCGTGGCCGTCAGGTCGAGCCCGCCGAGCAGCGCCTCGTCCCCGATGTCGGGATGCAGGCGGACCTGCGGGGCGGGCAATCCAGCGCACCAGAGGTCGCGGACGGGACCGGCGCGGGCGCGCAGGTGCGCGCCGAGGCCGGGATCGACGTGCAGGCACCGCAGCGCCAGCGCGGCGCGCGCCCAGCGGGCCCCGTGAGCCTCGTGGGCCGCGCGGGCCTCGATCACGCCAGCACCTCCTCCACCGCGCGCCCGACGCGCGCGCCGCTGCCCGCCTCGTCCAGCGGGTCGCGGCGGAGGCGGTGGCGCAAGGCCATCGGCGCCACCCGCCGGACGTGGTCGCGGGCGACGCGGTCCGCGCCGTCATGGGCGGCCAGCGCGCGGGCCGCGCGCAGCAGCGTGAGCTCGCCGCGCAGACCGTCGGAGCCGAGCGCGATGCAGAGTTCCGCGCAGTCGCGCAGCACGTCGTCGCCCGCCACGACATCGCGCACCCTCTCGCGGGCGGCGACGACAGCCGCGCGCGCGGCGGCCTGCGCCTCCGCCCAGTCCGCGCGGTAGCCCGCGGGATCGCGGTCGTAGGCGTCGCGGCGGCGCACGACCTCGACCCGCTCGTCCACCGTGCCGGGCGAGGCGACCTCGACCGACAGGCCGAAGCGGTCGAGCAGTTGGGGCCTGAGTTCCCCCTCCTCGGGGTTGCCGGAGCCCACGAGGACGAAGCGGGCGGGGTGGCGGACGGACAGGCCCTCGCGCTCGACGACGTTCTCGCCGGACTGGGCGACGTCGAGCAGGAGGTCGACGACGTGGTCCTCCAAGAGGTTGATCTCGTCGATGTAGAGGTAGCCCCGGTTGGCGCGGGCCAGCAGCCCCGGCTCGTAGGCCTTGCGCCCCTCGCGCAGCGCCGCCTCGATGTCGAGCGCGCCGGTCACGCGGTCCTCCGTGGCGCCGAGGGGCAGGTCCACGACGGGGGTGGGACGGGTGGTGGTCGCGCCGGTCTCGCCGACCCAGTCGGGCACGTCCTCGGGCCGGGCGGAGTTGCAGGGGCAGCCCTCGACCACCTCGATCGGCGGCAGCAGGTCGGCCAGCGCGCGCACGGCCGTCGACTTGCCCGTGCCGCGGTCCCCGAACACGAGGACGCCGCCGACGCCCGGGTCGATGGCGGTGAGCGTGAGAGCAAGACGCATCTCGTCCTGACCGACGATGGCGGCGAAGGGGAAGGTCATGCGAAGGCCTCCGCCGGGGTGCCGTTCCACGTGCCGCGCGCGCCGGTCACGCGGAAGCGGGCGTAGAGATCCTCGGAGAAGAGGCTCTCCTCGCGCACGGCGCGGATGGCGCGGGCATGGGGGGTGTCGCCGCGCGCGAAGCGGGCCATCGCCGCCGCGTCGGGCCAGAGGGTGAAGGTCGCCTGCCGGAGGTAGGGCAACTCGCCCAGACCCACGCGGAAGGTCATGGCCGACGGCTCGATCGTCGGGTCAATGCGCGGGACGTGGGCCCAGAAGCGCCGCGCCTTGGTGGGGCGGATCGTGCCGCGGGTGAGCGAGGCGAGGGGGCCGTCCGCCGCCGGGGCGGGCTGGAACGGCGCCTTGCGCGACCAGCGCCCGCGCGACGCGGTGGGCGTCATGGTCAGGTCCATCGTCTCGTCCGCCCGTCCGCGCCACGCGTCGAAGACCGGCGCGGCGAGGCCCCGGGCGGCGGCGCGGGCGTCGCGCCAGACGCACAGGATCGCCCAAACGGCGGTGTTCGGCACCGGGCGGAAGCCGAGGCCGGAGCCCGAGCCCATGAGCTTGAAGAAGGAGAGGTCCGGCATCGCCGACAGCGGCAGCCGGGCGGCCCCCATCTGGAGGAACGCCCAAGCGCGGTCGCGCCACCGCGGCAGGCGGAACAGCGAGAGGGTCACGGTCTGCATGATCGTCTCCGGTCGTCGCGGTCAGTAAACCTTGTGGGGCACCCGAGTGTCAATCATACTAGACACCCGGAGGTGCCCGCATGACGCGACACGAGCAGACGACCCCCGACGCCCGCTCCCACGCCGTGGTGATCGGCGCGGGCCTCGGCGGGCTGGCCGCCGCGATGCGGCTAGGCGCGCAGGGCTGGCGGGTGACGGTGGTGGACCGGCTCGACGTGCCGGGCGGGCGCGCCTCGTCGATCTCCTCCGGCGGGCACCGCTTCGACCTCGGGCCGACGATCGTGACCGCGCCGTCGGTGTTCCAGCGGCTCTGGGCCGCCTGCGGGCTGCGGTTCGAGGACGACGTGGACCTGCGCCCCCTCGACCCGTTCTACCGGATCGCGTGGCCGGACGGATCGCATCTCGACTGCACCGGGGACGAGGAGCGGATGGCGGAGGAGGTGGCCCGCCTGTCGCCCAGCGACGTGGCGGGGTGGCGGCGGTTCCTGCGGGACTCGGAGGCGCGCTACCGCGTCGGCTACGAGGGTATGCTCACCAAGCCGATGCACCGGCTCCGGGCCACGGCCGAGGTGCTGCCGACCTTCGCGCGGCTCCGGGCCGACGAATCGATCCACACCTTGGCGTCGAAGCGCGTGAAGGACGCGCGGCTGCGCATGGCGCTGTCGTTCCACCCGCTCTTCATCGGGGGCGACCCGACCAAGGTGACGTCCATGTACGCGCTGGTCTCCCACCTCGAGGCCAAGGAGGGCGTCCACTACTGCATGGGCGGCGTCGGCGCGATGGCATGGGCGATGGCCGGGGTCGTGGCGCGGCAGGGGGGCTCGGTCCGGCTCGGGGCGCAGGTCGATTCGATCGTCCTCGACGGCGGCCGCGCGGCCGGCGTGAGGCTGACCGACGGCGCGTCGATCCATGCGGACGCGGTGGTGTCCAACGCGGACCCCGGCCATCTCTACGACACGCTGCTGCGGGACGCGCCGCGCAAGCGCTGGACCAAGCGCCGCCTGAAGCGGTCGAAGTGGTCCATGGGCCTGTTCGTCTGGCACTTCGGCACCGAGGGCACGCGCGATCTCTGGCCCGAGGTGGGACATCACACGATCCTGTCCGGCCCCCGCTACACCGGCCTGCTGCGCGACGTGTTCCGCGAGGGGCGGCTGGCGGAGGACATGAGCCTCTACGTCCACCGGCCCTCCGTCACCGATCCCACCAGCGCGCCCAAGGGGGGCGACACGTTCTACGCCCTCTCGCCGGTGCCCCATCTCGGCCACCGCGATCCGGTGCGCTGGGCCGAGGAGGCGGAGCGCTATCGCCGCCGGGTGCAGGACGTCCTCGAGGAGCGGCTCCTGCCGGGGCTCGGGGCCCGCGTCACGCAGTCCATGTGCCTGACGCCCGAGGACTTCCGCGCGCGCTACCTCTCGCCGCACGGCTCGGGCTTCTCGATCGAGCCGCGCATCCTGCAGTCGGCGTGGTTCCGGCCCCACAACCTCTCGGAGGAGGTGCCGGGCCTCTACCTCGTCGGCGCGGGGACCCATCCCGGCGCGGGCCTGCCGGGCGTGGTCGCCTCGGCGGAGGTGGTCGCCGCCCTCGTCCCGCCCGCGAACGCGGTCGAGGCGCCCGCCTTCCGCGAGGCCGCCGAATGAGCGACGCCGACCTCGACCACTGCCGCGCCGCGATCCGCACAGGCTCGCACAGCTTCCACGCCGCCTCCCGCCTGCTGCCCCGCCGCGTGGCCGATCCGGCCAAGGTGCTCTACGCGTTCTGCCGCCTCGCCGACGACGCCGTGGACGAGACCGCGCCCGATCACCGCGCGAGCGCCGTGCTGCGCCTGCACGACCGCTTGGAGCGGGTCTACGCCGGCCGGCCCATGGAGGCGCCGACCGACCGCGCCTTCGCCCGCGTGGTCGAGGCGAGCGAGATGCCGCGCGCCCTCCCCGAGGCGCTGCTGGAGGGGCTGGCGTGGGACGCGCAGGGGCGGCGCTGCGCCACGCGGTCCGACCTCCTCGCCTACTCGGCGCGCGTGGCCTCCTCCGTGGGCGCCATGATGTGCGTGCTGATGGGGGTGCGCGACCGCGACGCGCTGGCGCGGGCCTGCGACCTCGGGGTGGCGATGCAGCTGACCAACATCGCCCGCGACGTGGGCGAGGATGCCCGGGCGGGACGCCTCTACCTGCCGCTGGACTGGCTGGCCGAGGCGGGCGTCGACCCGGTGGCGTTCCTGTTCGACCCCTCGGCCACCCCGGAGATCCGAGCGCTCACGGCGCGCCTCCTCGACGAGGCGCAGCGGCTCTACTGGCGCTCCGAGGCGGGGGTGCGCGCGCTGCCCCTCGGCGCGCGGCCCGGCATCCTCGCGGCGCGGCACGTATACGCGGCGATCGGAGGGCAGGTGCGCCGCGGCGGGCACGACAGCGTCGCGCGGCGGGCGGTGACCTCGAAGGGCCGCAAGGTCGGCCTGCTCGGCGTGGCCTTCGCGCAGGCCGCGCTGACCGCCCTCCTGCCGCGGTCCGCCGTGCTCCATGCCCGCCCCTTGGAGGAGACCGCGTTCCTCGTCGACGCCGCCGCGGCGCCCGACCGCCCGGGCTGGTCCGCCCCCGTGCTCGACGCGCTGGCGCAGCTCGCGGCGCAGGACCGCGCCCGCGCCGGCGCCGTCGCCGTTGCGGCGGAGTAGACGCGCCGCCGCCGCGGCATAGGTGCGGCGCATGGACTGGACGCTTTTCGCCCTCTTCCTCGCCGCCTGCGGGGCCGCCGCCGCCACCGGCTCGATGTTCCCGCCGGACGAATGGTACCGCCGCCTCGACAAGCCCGCGTGGACCCCGCCGGACTGGCTCTTCCCGATCGCGTGGACGCTGCTCTACCTCGCCCTCGCCGTGGCGGCGGCCCGCGTCGCACGCCTTCCGGACGCCCATTACGCGCTGGCGTTCTGGGCGGTGCAGATCGCGCTCAACACGCTCTGGACGCCGGTCTTCTTCGGCTTGCGCCGCATGGGTGCGGGGCTGGTGGTGATCGGGCTGCTGTGGCTCGCGGTGGCGGGGCTGCTGTGGGCGCTCTGGCCGCTCGACGCGCTCTCCTTCTGGATCGTCGCGCCCTACCTCGTCTGGGTCAGCTACGCCGCCGCCCTGAACGCCAGCCTCCGGGCGCGGAACCCGGACGCCTGACCCCCCTTTCTTGGTCGAAATATCCCGGGGGTCCGGGGGCGGCGCCCCCGGCGGGTCGCCCCGCAGGGGCGAACGGAAAAAGGGGCGGCCCGACGGACCGCCCCTTCCCATCGCGTATCGGCCCGGGGTCAGGCGAGCGTGCGCTCGACCTCCTCGCGCTCGAAGATCTCGATGACGTCGCCCGGGCGGATGTCCTCGTAGTTCTCGAAGGCCATGCCGCACTCTTGGCCCGACTGGACCTCCTTCACCTCGTCCTTGAAGCGCTTGAGCGTCTTGAGCGTGCCCTCGTGGATCACGGTGTCGTCCCGCAGGAGGCGCACCCCCGCCGAGCGGCGCGCGACGCCCTCGGTCACCAGGCAGCCCGCCACGTTGCCGACGCCGGTGACGCGGAACACCTCCTTGATGTTCGCGTAGCCGATGAAGTTCTCGCGCACCTCGGCCGACAGCAGGCCGGAGGCCGCCGCCTTCACGTCGTCCACGAGGTCGTAGATCACCGAGTAGTAGCGGATCTCCACGCCCTTCTGGTTGGCCGCCGCGCGCGCGGGCGCGTTGGCCCGGACGTTGAAGCCGATGACCGGCGCGCCGGACGCCTCGGCGAGGCCGATGTCCGACTCGGTGATGGCGCCGACGCCCGAATGGAGCATCCGCACCCGCACCTCGTCGTTGCCGATCTTCTCCATCGCCTGCGCGATGGCCTCGGCGGAGCCCTGCACGTCGGCCTTCACGAGGATCGGGAGCTCGGACACGTTCTCGTCGGCCTTGGCCTTGGCCAAGAGCTGGTCGAGCGTCGTCGCCGCGCCGAGCGCCGCGCGCTTGTCCTTCGACTGCTGCTCGCGGAACTCCGCGATCTCGCGCGCCTCGCCCTCGGTCTTGACGACGTTGAGGACGTCGCCCGCCTCGGGGGTGCCGTTCAGGCCCAGCACCTCGACGGGGACGGAGGGACCCGCCTCCTTCACGCGCTTGCCTTGGTCGTTCTCCATCGCGCGGACCTTGCCCCACTGCTCGCCCACGACGAAGATGTCGCCCTGCTTGAGCGTGCCGTTCTGCACGAGCACGGTCGCCACGGGGCCGCGGCCCACGTCGAGCTGCGCCTCCACCACGGCGCCGATGGCGGCGCGGTTGGGGTTGGCCTTCAGCTCGAGCACCTCGGCCTGCAGCGCGATGGCCTCCAGCAGCTCGTCGAGGCCTTGGCCCGTGGCGGCCGAGACCTCCACGTCCTGCACCTCGCCCGAGAGCTTCTCGACGATGACCTCGTAGCGCAGCAGGTCCGAGCGCACCTTGTCGGGGTCCGCCGCCGGCAGGTCGACCTTGTTGATCGCCACGATCATCGGCACCTCGGCCGCCTTGGCGTGGTTGATGGCCTCGATGGTCTGCGGCATGACCGCGTCGTCCGCCGCCACCACCAGCACCACGATGTCCGTCACCTGCGCGCCGCGGGCGCGCATGGAGGTGAACGCCGCGTGGCCGGGCGTGTCGAGGAAGGTCAGCGTCGCGTCGCCCTGCTTCACCTGGTAGGCGCCGATGTGCTGGGTGATGCCGCCCGCCTCGCCCGCGACGACGCGGGTCTTGCGGATGGCGTCCAGCAGCGACGTCTTGCCGTGGTCGACATGGCCCATGATCGTGATGACCGGCGCGCGGGACTCGAGATCCTCGGCGCGGTCCTCCTCGACCTCGATGGCCTGCTCCACGTCGGAGGCGCTGACGCGCTGCACCTTGTGGCCCATCTCCTCGATGACGAGCTCGGCCGTGTCGGCGTCGATCGTCTGGGTCTGGGTCGCCATGATGCCGTTCTGCATCAGCGTCTTGACCACGTCGGCCGCGCGCTCGGACATCCGGGAGGCCAGCTCGCCCACCGTGATCGCCTCGGGCAGCTGGACCGTGCGGACCACCTTCTCCTGCGGGCCGGACGAGCCGCCGCCGCGCTGGCGCTGCTGCTTGCGCCGCATGGAGGCGAGCGAGCGGGTGCGCCCCTCGCCGCCGCGCAGGGCCTGGTTGACCGTCAGCTTGCCGCCCCGGCGCTCGCCGCCGCGCGGCTTGCCGGAATCGTCGTCGCGGCGGCGCGGCGCGTCGCGCCCGCCGGGCTTGGCGTCCGGGCCGAGGTTGCGCTGGCGCTGCGGCGCGCCCGCGTCCTGCTTGGCGGTCGGCTCGGCAGGGCGGGGGTTCTTCGCCTCCTCGGCCTCGCGCTTGCGCCGGGCGTCCTCCTCGGCGCGGGCGCGGGCGAGTTCCTCGCGCTCCTTCTCCTCGCGCTCCTTGGCCTCGAGCTCGGAGCGGCGGCGCTCGCGCGCCTCCTGCGCCTCGCGGGCGGCGGCCTCGCGCTTCTCGGCCTCCTCGGCCTCGCGCGCCTTCGCGAGCTGGAGCGCCTTGAGGCGGCGCTGCATCTCGGCGTCGGTCGTCCCGCCCGCCGACTTGCCCCCGGCGGCGTTGTCGCGCGCGGGGTTCGAGGCGGTCGGCTTCGGCGCCATCACGCGCTTGCGCTTGGTCTCCACGACCACGTTCTTCGTGCGCCCGCGGGCGAAGCTCTGCTTCACCTGCCCGCTGCGCGCGCCCCCGGAGAGACCGAGGGGTTTCCGTCCGTCAGAATCGCTCATGCGTTCAGTCGTTCCTTTCCGGAGGCGCGGTCGCCCCCGTCATTTGCACGTATGCCTTTGAGCCTTGCGGCGTCCTCTACAACCCTTCGCCCCAGCGCGCCAGCCGCCACCACCGCGTGCACCACGCGGTCGCGGCCGAACGCCAAGCCGATCTCGTCGGCCGTCAGGTGGCCGATCCAGCGCGCCCCCTCCGGGGTCCAGAGCTTGCCCTTGCCCCGCTCGGAGCCGTCCGTGGCCTGCAGCAGCGCCGCCACCGGCCACGAGGCCAACGCGTCGCGGACCTTCTCGTAGCCCGACACGGCCGCCCCCGCCTTGCGGGCGAGGCCGATGGCGTCCTGCACCCGCTTGAGCAGGCCGTCCTCCACAATGTCCAAGAGCCCCTCGGGGACCGCGACCTGCGCCTTGGCCCCCTTGGAGAACATGCGCTTGGAAATCGCGCGTTCAAGGACCGCCCGGTCGGCGGCCACGTAGATCCCCCGGCCCGGCAGCTTGGCCGCCAGATCGGGGACGACCGTGCCGTCCGGCCCGGCCACGAACCGGATCAGGCCGGCCTTGGGGCCGGTCTCTCCGGTGACGATGCAGCGGCGCTCGGGCTCGCTACGATCCTTGGATTTGCCACCTCGGCCCAGGAAGACGATCCGGGGCGATCACGCCCCGGCCTCCTCGGTCTGCGGGGCGTCCTCGCCCTCGGCCTCGTCGTCCTCGCCTTGGCCGAGCGCCTCCTCCGGGGTGATCATGCCGACCATCACGCGCGCCGTCATCACGAGGTCGCGCGCCTCCTCCAGCGACAGGTCGAACTGCTCCAGCAGGCCCTCCTCCTTGACGCGCTGGTCGTCGATGGTGGTCCAGCCGCCCGCCAGCTCCCAGTCCGCGCAGCGCGCGAACTCGGCGATGTCGGTGACGCCGTCCTTGGCCAGCACCTCCAGCATCTGGGGCGTGAGCCCCTCGAAGGCGGCGAGGTCGTCCTCGAGCCCCGCCTCGCGGGCACGCTCCATGGCGAGGCGGTTCTGCTCCTCGATGTGGTCGCGGGCGCGGGCCTGCAGCTCGGAGGCGGTCTCCTCGTCGACGCCGTCGATCACCGTGAGCTCGTCGATCTCGACATAGGCCACCTCCTCGAGGTTGGTGAACCCCTCGGAGACGAGCAGCTGGGCGAAGAACTCGTCCACGTCGAGTGTCTCCTGGAACAGCTTGGTGCGGGCCTCGAACTCGGCCTGGCGGCGCTTCGATTCCTCCTCCTCGGTGAGGATGTCGATGTCGAGGCCCGTCAGCTGCGACGCGAGGCGCACGTTCTGGCCGCGCCGCCCGATGGCGAGCGACAGCTGCTCCTCGGGGACGACGACCTCGATCTTCTCCTCGTCGTCGTCGAGCACGACCTTGGAGACCTCGGCCGGCTGCAGCGCGTTCACGAGGAAGGTCGGCAGGTCCTCGTTCCACGGGATGATGTCGATCTTCTCGCCCTGCAGCTCGTTGACGACGGCCTGCACGCGGGAGCCCCGCATGCCGACGCAGGCGCCGACCGGGTCCGTGCCCGAATCGTAGGAGATGACGGCGATCTTGGCGCGCGACCCCGGATCGCGGGCGCAGGCCTTGATCTCGACCACGCCGTCGTAGATCTCCGGCACCTCCATCTTGAACAGCTCCTCCATGAACTCCGGCGCGGTGCGCGACAGGAAGATCTGGGGGCCGCGCGGCTCGCGGCGGACGTCCTTGATGTAGACGCGGATGCGGTCGCCGGGGCGGTAGGCCTCGCGCCCGATCTTCTCGTTGCGGCGCAGCACGGCCTCGCCCGCGCCGATGTCGATGATGATGTTGCCGTACTCCTCGCGGCGCACGGTGCCGTTGATGATCGTGCCGGCGCGGTCCTTGAACTCCTCGTACTGGCGCTCGCGCTCGGCCTCGCGGACCTTCTGCAGGATGACCTGCTTGGCCGACTGGGCGGCGATGCGGCCCATCTCGACCGGCGGCACCTCGTCGACCAGCTCGTCGCCCACGGCGGGGTCGGCCTTGTACTGCTTGGCCTGCTCGACGGTCAGGTAGGCCTTCTCGTTCTCCAGCTCCTCGGCATCGTCCTCGACGACGGTGCGGACGCGGGTGAAGGTCGCGTGCCCGGACTTGCGGTCGATGGACACGCGGATGTCCATCTCGCTGCCGTAGCGGGACTTGGCGGCGCGGGCGAGGCTCTCCTCCATGGCCTCGATCACGAGGCCCGGGTCGATCATCTTCTCGCGCGCGACCGCGTCGGCGATCTGGAGCAGCTCCAGCTGGTTGGCGGACGTGATGGCCATCAGGCGTCTCCGTCGTTGGATGTGTCGGTCAGGATTTCGTCGTAGTCGCTCTCGTCCACGTCGGCGGACTTGCCCGCCGCCTTGCGGGCGCGCAGCGTCTCGCGGATCAGCTCGTCGGTCAGCACGAGCTTGGCGTCGGCCAGGAGGTCGAAGGTCAGGCCGATCGTCACCGCCCCGCCGGGACGGTCGATCTCGATCAGCACCTCCTCGCCCTCGGTGCCCATGATCGTGCCCTTGAAGCGCTTCTGCCCGTCGATCAGGTCGACGGTCTCCAGCTTGGCCTCGTGCCCCTCCCACGCCTCGAAGTCCTTGAGCCGCGTGAGCGGGCGGTCGATGCCGGGGCTGCCGACCTCCAGCGTGTACTCCCCGTCGATCGGGTCCTCCACGTCGAGCACGGCCCCCAAGGCCGTGTTGATCTCGCCCAGCAGGTCGACCTCGATCCCGTCGGGCGTGTCGGCCATGATCTCCAGCAGGGGCGTCCGTCCGCCCTGCAGGCGCAGGCGCACCAGTTCGGCGCCCATGTCCTCGATCACGGGACGGACGATCTCGGCGAGGCGCCGGTCCATGGCTGTCTTGGCGACGAGGTCGCGCATGGTCTCTCCTCTCGCGGGCGGCCCCGAAAACGAAAAAGGCGGGCTTCGCGGCCCGCCTTCTTTCCGGTGGGTCCGCCGGGGCGGACGCCGCTGTCGAGGGCTACATAGGCGGGGGCGCGGAGCGGCGCAAGGGCCGGCTCAGTCGTCGTCGCGCGGCGCGCCGCGGGCGCCGAGGATCTCCTCGTGGAACTGGATGCCCTCCTCCACGTCCTCGAAGAAGCGCAGCCGCCCCTCGTGCAGCACCGCCGCCTGGTCGCAGATGCGCTTGATCATCGCGAGGGAGTGCGTGACCATGATCGCGCCCCGCGTCTTCATCCGGGCGCGGAACAGGATCTCGCTCTTCTGCCGGAACGCGGCGTCGCCGACGGCGGTCACCTCGTCCACGAGGTAGTGGTCGAAGTCGATGCCCATCGACGTCCCGAAGGCGAGGCGCGCGCGCATCCCCGACGAGTAGGTCCGAACCGGCATGTCGAAGTGCCGCCCGAGCTCGGCGAAGTCCTCGACGAAGTCGCTGAGCTCGTAGCTGTCGACGCCGTAGACGCGGGCGAGGAAGCGGGTGTTCTGGCGCCCGGTCAGCTCGCCGTGGAACGACCCCGCGAAGCCCACCGGCCACGAGATCGTGCCGTCGGAGGTGACGGTGCCGGAATCCGCGTCGAGCACGCCCGCGATGACGCGCAGCAGCGTCGACTTGCCGGCCCCGTTCCGCCCGAGCAGGCCCACGGTCCGGCCGCTCGGGAAGACGGCGTCGATGTTGTCGGCCACCACCTTGGCGGAGCCGCCCTCGGTCCAGTACGCCTTGGTCAGCCCGTTGAGCGCGATCACGGTCGGATCCCCGCCGTCAGCGCCGGTCGCGGACGCTGTACCACGCCAGCATGATGGTCGCCCACGTCACGAACAGGAACACCACCACGAGCGCGAGCAGGAGCGGGCGCCGGGGGTAGGCGGGCGTCTCGGCCAAGGTCGGGCCGACATAGGCGGCGAGGTAGCGGGACTGCCGCTGGGCCTCGGCCTGCGCGGCGTCGAGCGCGGTGAGCGCGGCGGCGTACGCGGCCTGCGCGAACTCGAGGTCGACCGACAGGCGCTCGTACTCGCCCACGAGGCGGGAGTAGTCCGTCGCGCCCCCCCCGTCGGTCCGCCCGCCGAACTTCTCGCGCTCGAGGTCGATGCGCGCCTGGATCGCGTCGATGCGCTGCTGGGCCTGCACGAGGCGCGGATCGCCCTCGCGGGTGGCGTCCTGCAGCAGGTCGAGCTCGATGAACGCCTCGGCGAGCTGGCCCTGCAGCGAGTTGAGCACGCCGAGCAGGACGGTGAGGTCCTGCAGCGGATCGACGATCTGGTTGTCGCTCCGGAACCGCAGGAGCTGCGCCCGCGCGTCCTTCAGCCGCTCCAGCGCGCGCTCCAGCTCCTCGCGGGCGTAGCGCGTCGCGTCCTCCCGCGCGATGGCGGTGAGGCGGTTGATCGTGGCCGAGCTCTCCTCGAAGACCGCGAGCGCGATGGCGCGCGAGTCCTCGGGGTCGAAGGACAGGACGCGCACCTCGAGCAGGTTCGACGAGGAGTCGAGCGCGACGCTGACCATGCGGCCCCAGTAGTCGACGAGATCCTCCAGCGAGGCGTCCGGCGCGAGGGCGAAGACGGGATCCTCGTCGTGGGGCGGCGACCAGATCGCGCGCAGGTCCAGCCGCTCGTCGAGCCGCTGCACGAGTTCTTGGCTGCGGGCGTAGTCGTGCACGATGTCGGCGTCCGTCTCGGCCCCCGTCGCCGCGCCGAGGCCGCCGAGGCCGCCGAACACCGACTCGATGGAGGAGGTCACGTCCTCGGCCCGGATCGAGAAGCCGATATAGGAGGCGTACTGGTCCGTCGCGCGGGTCCAGAGGTACCACGCCGCCATGATGGACGGCAGGATCACGCCGACGATCAGGGTCATCACCATCAGGACGTGGCGCCCGCGCGGCGCGCTGGGCCGGGCGGGCGGGCGCACGGCGGGGGGCGGCTTGGCGGCCTTGGCCTTCTCGGCCCGCTCCGCGACCTTCGCCTCGGCCTTGGCCGCCGCCTTGGCGGCCTTGGCCTCGGCCCGCGCCTCCTCCTTGGCCGCCCTCGCCTCGCGGCGCCTCTTCTTCTCCGCCGGATCGCGGCGCGGGCGCGCGGGGGCCTCGGCCTCGCGTCGCGCCGGCCCCTCCGGCCCGACCACGGCAGGAGGTTCCCCGGCCGCGTCGGGCGCGGCCCGGTCCGGCCCGGCGGTCGCGCGCGCCGCGGCAGATCTGTCGGCGGTGTCTTCCAAATCCGGTCCGATGCGGTAACTCTGGGACCTCGGACGATAGGGGCATCGCATGGCGGATACCAGCGCCGACCCGACCGGCGGGCCGATGGCCGGGGTCATGCCGCCGCGCGCGCCGCGGAACCGGCGCCTGCAGATGATCCGCACCATCGGCGCGCTGATGCTGCGCGAGATGTCGACGACCTACGGCAAGTCCTCGCTCGGCTACTTCTGGATGATCGCCGAGCCCATCGCGAGCATCATGCTGCTGACGGTGGTGTTCAGCATCATGCTGCGCTCGCCCTCGCTGGGGGACAACTTCCCGCTCTTCTACGCCTCGGGGGTGATGACCTTCAGCATCTGGTCGCTGATGGTCGGCAAGATGGGCCAGTCGCTGATGTTCTCGCGGCAGCTCATCTCCTACCCCGGCGTGACCTACCTCGACGCGCTGATCGCGCGGTTCCTGCTGACCGCGCTGACGCAGACGATGGTGGCCTACATCATCTACGGCGCCATCATCGTGACCTACGATGTGGACGTCACCCTGCGGATCGAGTGGATCGCCCTCGCGCAGGGGCTGTGCTTCCTGTCGGCGGCGGGGCTGGGGACGCTCAACGCGTTCATGCTCCCCGCCTTCCCGTGGTACCGCCCGATCTACTCGATCATCATGCGCCCGATGTTCCTGGTCTCGACGACGATCTACATCTACGAAGAGGTGCCGTCGCCCTACGACCAGTGGCTGCTGATCAACCCGCTGGTCCACATCATCGGCATCGCGCGGCGGGGGTTCTACATCACCTACGAGGCGGCGTGGGCCTCGCCGCTCTACGTGGTGGGCCTCGCGATGGTGTCGCTGACGGTGGGCCTCGCGCTGCTGCGGCGGGACGTGCGCATGGTCCTCGACCGCTGACCCCCGCTTCGTTCGCACCTTAGGCGTTCGCCCCGGTTCCGCCGCATCCCCGGCCCGGCGCCCGTCGGGGCGGCGCCCGATCCTCGCGTCCGAGTCCATCGGAGGTCGGCATGGCGGGGTTCGGACACTACGCGACGCTGGGCGGCGGCGCGTCGCACGCCCTCCTCGGCGAGGGCGACCTGCACGTGCGGACCGGGCCGGAGGGGGCGCGCCTGCACGCGGTGACCTCCGAGGGCGGGACGCTGTCGACCTTCGAGATCCGGGCCGACGGATCGCTGCGCCACCTCGGCGAGCGTGAGCTGGGCGACGAGGTGCATGTCGGCGTCGCGCCCGAGATCGTCGAGTTCGACGCGGGGGGCGGGCCGCTCCTCTCCACCGCGGGGCTCGGCCTCGGGACGGGCGGCGGGCACGCCCTCGACGGCGGCGGGCGGCCGGGCGCGGGGAACGGGTCGCTGCTGGGCCTGCCGGACGACCTCGGCGGCGTCGCGACGCTGGAG
Source organism: Jannaschia sp. Os4 (assembly GCF_016820245.1). Lineage (GTDB taxonomy): Bacteria > Pseudomonadota > Alphaproteobacteria > Rhodobacterales > Rhodobacteraceae > Jannaschia. Next base: position 140,609 of record NZ_JAFCAR010000002.1, read on the forward strand.
ACGGCGGACGGCGCCTTCGCCTACGGCCTGCGGCCCGGCGAGGACGGCATCTTCAGCTTCCGGCTCGACGCGGGCGGGCAGGCCACGCAGATCGGCGCGAACGCCCTCGCGCGGGGCGACGTGGTCTCGACCCTCGCCACGGCGGAGGTGGGCGGGCAGGCCTTCGTCCTCGCGGGATCGCTCGACGGGGACGCCGTCGTGGCCCATCGGGTGACCGCGACCGGCGCCTTGGAGCAGGCCGCCCGCGTCGGCGCGCCCAACGGCTTGGGCCTCTCGGACCCTTCGGCCCTCGCCGTCGCGGAGGTGGACGGCGCGACCTACGTCGTCGCGGCCGGGTCCGGCAGCGGATCGCTCTCGGTGATGGAGCTGATGCCGTCTGGGTCGCTGCGGGTGGTCGACCACGTGATCGACGACCTCGACACCCGCTTCGCGGACGCCACCGCCATCGAGACGATCACCGTGGGCGAGCGGACGTGGGTCGCCGTCACCGGGTCGGACGACGGCCTCTCGCTGCTGGCGCTCCTCCCCGGCGGGCGGCTGATGGCGGTCGACGACGTCGCGGACACGAACTCGGCCGGCCTACAGAACGTGACCGCGCTGGCCGTCTGGGCCGAGGGCGGCGAGGCGGTGCTCTGGACCCTGTCGGGCAGCGAGGCCGGCCTGACGCGGATCGACCTCGACCTCGGGACGCCAGGCCTCGCGCGCGGGGGGACGGACCACGCGGACGTGCTCGACGGGGGCGCGGCGGACGATGCCTTGGCCGGCGCGGCCGGCGACGACGTCCTGCGCGGGCAGGCCGGGGACGACGTGCTGATCGACGGGGCGGGGCGCGACACGATGTGGGGCGGGGCGGGGGCGGACACCTTCGTGCTGCATTCCGACGGGGAGGTGGACGACATCCGCGACTTCGACGCGTCCGAGGACGCGCTGGACCTCTCGGCCTTCCTGTTCCTCTACGACGCCGCGCAGCTCACGCTGCTCGAACGGTCGTGGGGCGTCGAGGTCCGGTTCCGCGACGAGACGGTCCGTCTCTTCGCCGAGGAGGGCGGGACGCTGACCGCCGCGGACGTGGCCGCGCTGGACCTGATCCCGCTGGACCGCCCCCCGGTGGGCGGCGTCGCGGCCGCCGTCGCAGGCGACGGCGCCGACGAGTGGCTGCAGGGCGGCTTCGGGGACGACGTCCTGTCGGGGATGGGCGGGGACGACACCCTCGTGGGCGGGGTGGGCTCCGACGTGCTCGCGGGCGGGGACGGCGACGACCGCCTGCACGGCGCGTTCGACGACGACGTCATGCGCGGGGGCGCGGGGGCCGACAGCCTCTATGGCGGGACGGGCACGGACGTCCTCGACGGGGACGCGGGCGACGACCTGCTGCGCGGCGACGCGGGCGACGACACCCTGCGCGGCGGCGACGGCGACGACACCCTCGTCGGGCAGGACGGGAGCGAGCGGCTCGAGGGTGGGCGCGGGCGCGACGACCTCGCCGGGGGCGCCGGAGACGACCGGCTCTACGGAGATGGCGGGCGGGACGTGGTGCGGGGCGGCGACGGGAACGACCGCGTCGCGGGCGGAGGGAGCCACGACCTCGTGGAGGGCGGGGACGGGCGGGACAAGGTCTATGGCGGAGGCGGCCGCGACACGATGAGCGGCGGCGCGGGGGACGACGTCGTCCGGGGAGGGAACGGCAGCGACGCGATGGAGGGCGGCGAGGGCGACGACGGCCTCTACGGGGGTCGGTCGAGCGATACGATCCACGGCGGGGCGGGCGCGGACTCCCTCGACGGCGAGGACGGCTCCGACCTCCTGCGGGGCGGGGACGGCGACGACGACCTCGTCGGCGGCCGGAGCGGCGACATCCTCCACGGCGACGCGGGCGCGGACCGGCTCTGGGGCGGGGACCAGCGCGACACCCTCGACGGGGGCGCGGGGGACGACCGCCTCTGGGGCGAGCAGGGGAACGACGTGCTCGACGGCGGATGGGGGCACGACGCGGCGTGGGGCGGCGACGGGGCGGACTCGCTGACGGGCGGCGCGGGGAACGACGCGCTCGACGGCGGGCGGCACGCCGACACCCTGCGCGGCGGGGCGGGCGACGACACGGTGGACGGCGGCGACCACGACGACTGGCTCTACGGCGACGAGGGGGACGACGCGCTCGTGGGGGGCTGGGGCAACGACGTGCTCGTGGGCGGCCGGGGGGACGACCGCCTGGACGGCGGCGGCGGGGTGGACAGCTACCGCATCGCGGACGGGGACGGGGCGGACACGATCGAGGGGTTCGACCCGAGCCTCGACGGCGAGGTGATCGACCTGTCGCGCATCTCGGCGATCTCGGGCTGGTCCGACCTCGAGGCGAACCACATGGCCGACACGGCGGACGGGGTGCTGATCGACCTCGGCGCGGGCGGCTCGCTCCTGGTGGCGGGCCTGCGGAAGACGGACCTCTCCGCCGCCGACTTCGAGCTGTGAGGGCCGCCCCCGCGCGGGGGCGGCCCTCCGGTCACTGGGTCATGCCGTCCCAGAAGCCCTTCACCTTGGCGAAGAAGCTGTCGCGGCGGGGGTTGTTGCGCTCGCCGATCTCCTCGAACTCGCGCAGCAGCTCCTTCTGGCGGGTCGTCAGGTTCACCGGCGTCTCGACGATGAGCTCGATGAACATGTCGCCCGGCGCCCCGCCCCGCAGGGCGGGCATCCCCTTGCCGCGCAGACGCATCTGGCGCCCCGTCTGGCTCCCCTCGGGCACCTTCACGCGCGAGCGCCCGCCGTCGATGATCGGCACCTCGACGTCGCCGCCCAAGGCCGCCGCGCCCATCGACACCGGCACCTGGCAATAGAGCGTCGTGCCGTCGCGCTGGAAGATCGGGTGATCCTCCACCTCCACGAAGATGTAGAGGTCGCCCGACGGCCCGCCGCGCAGCCCCGCCTCGCCCTCGCCGGACAGGCGGATGCGCGTGCCCGTCTCCACCCCGGCGGGGATGTTGACCGACAGCTGCCGCTCCTTCTCGACGCGGCCCACGCCGCCGCAGACCTTGCAGGGGTTCTTGATGATCTGCCCCGCGCCCGAGCAGGTCGGGCAGGTCCGCTCGACGGTGAAGAAGCCCTGCTGCGCGCGCACCTTCCCCATGCCCGAGCAGGTCGGGCAGGTCGCGGGCTCGCTCGCCCCCTCGGTGCCCTTGCCGTCGCACGCGCCGCACTGCACCGCCGTGGGCACGGTGATCGTCTTCTGGGTGCCGCGGAAGGCGTCCTCGAGATCGACGCGCAGGTTGTAGCGCAGGTCCGAGCCCCGCGTGGCGCGCGTCCGCCCGCCCCCGCCGCCGCGACCGGGCTGGCCGCCCATGAAGTCGCCGAACAGATCCTCGAACACGTCCGAGAACGCGCTCGCGAAGTCGCCGTTCTGCCCCGGGTGCATCCCGCCGCGCGGGCCGCCGCCGCCGCCCATGCCGCCCTCGAAGGCGGCGTGGCCGAAGCGGTCGTAGGCGGCCTTCTTCTCGGGATCCTTCAAGACGTCGTGCGCCTCGTTGACCTCTTTGAACTTGGTCTCCGCGTCCGCGTCGTCCTTATTCCGGTCGGGGTGCAGCTCCTTGGCCTTCTTGCGGTAGGCCTTCTTGATCTCGTCGGCGCCCGCCCCCCGCGCGACGCCGAGCGTCTCGTAGTAGTCACGTTTCGCCATGTCTCTGTCCTCTCACGCAAGGGCCGGCCCATGGGGGCCGGCCCTCTCGTCTGGGGTGTCCCGACGGATCAGCCCGCCTTGCGGTCGCTGTCGTCGAGATCCTCGAAGTCGGCGTCGAGGATCTCGTCGTCCGACCCGCCCTCGGGGGCCTCGCCGTCCTCCGACGGGGCCTCCGACGCGGCCTGCGCCTTGTAGATCGCCTCGCCCAGCTTCATCGCGGCCTCGGACACGTTCTGGATGCCCGACTTGATCTTGCCCGCGTCATCGCCCTGGAGCGTCTCCTCCAGCGCGGAGACGGCCAGCTCGATCGCCTCGACCGTGGACGGGTCGACCTTGTCGCCATGCTCCTCCAGCGACTTGCGCGTGGAGTGCACGAGGCTCTCGCCTTGGTTCTTCACGTCGACCAGCTCGCGCCGCGCCTTGTCGGCGTCCGCGTTCTCCTCGGCCTCGCGCACCATCCGCTCGATGTCCTCGTCGCTCAGGCCGCCCGAGGCTTGGATGGTGATCTTCTGCTCCTTGCCGGTGCCCTTGTCCTTGGCCTGCACGGAGACGATGCCGTTGGCGTCGATGTCGAAGGTCACCTCGATCTGCGGCATGCCGCGCGGCGCGGGCGGGATGTCCTCCAGGTTGAACTGGCCCAGCATCTTGTTGTCCGCCGCCATCTCGCGCTCGCCTTGGAAGACGCGGATGGTCACCGCCGACTGGTTGTCCTCGGCGGTCGAGAAGACCTGGGACTTCTTGGTCGGGATCGTGGTGTTGCGGTCGATCAGCCGGGTGAACACGCCGCCCAGCGTCTCGATGCCAAGCGACAGCGGCGTCACGTCGAGCAGCACCACGTCCTTCACGTCGCCCTGCAGGACGCCCGCCTGGATGGCCGCGCCCATGGCGACGACCTCGTCGGGGTTCACGCCCTTGTGCGGCTCCTTGCCGAAGAACTTGGTCACCTCCTCGATGACCTTCGGCATCCGCGTCATGCCGCCGACGAGCACCACCTCGTCGATCTCGTCCTTGGAGACGCCCGCGTCCTTGAGCGCGGCGGCGCAGGGCTTGAGCGACTGCTTGATGAGGTCGCCCACGAGGCTCTCGAGCTTCGCGCGGGTGAGCTTCATCACCATGTGCAGCGGCTGGCCGTTGGAGCCCATCGAGATGAACGGCTGGTTGATCTCGGTCTGCTGGGACGAGGACAGCTCGATCTTGGCCTTCTCCGCCGCCTCCTTGAGGCGCTGGAGGGCCATCTTGTCCTCGCGCAGATCGGTGCCGTGCTCCTTTTTGAACTCCTCGGCGAGGTAGTTCACGATCCGCATGTCGAAGTCCTCGCCGCCGAGGAACGTGTCCCCGTTGGTCGACTTCACCTCGAACAGGCCGTCGTCGATCTCGAGGATGGACACGTCGAACGTGCCGCCGCCGAGGTCGTAGACCGCGATGGTGCGTGAGTCGCCCTTGTCGAGCCCGTAGGCCAGCGCGGCGGCCGTCGGCTCGTTGATGATGCGCAGCACTTCCAGACCGGCGATCTTGCCGGCGTCCTTGGTGGCTTGGCGCTGGGCGTCGTTGAAGTAGGCGGGCACGGTGATGACCGCCTGCGTCACGTCCTCGCCGAGATAGGACTCGGCGGTCTCCTTCATCTTCTGGAGGATGAGCGCGGAGACCTGCGCGGGCGAGTACTTCTCGCCGCGGATCTCGACCCACGCATCCCCGGACTGGGAGACGACGTTGAAGGGCAGGTTCTTGGCGTCCTTGGCCAGATGCTCGTCGTCGAAGCGACGGCCGATCAGGCGCTTGATGCCGAAGACGGTGTTCTCGGGGTTGGTGACGGCCTGCCGCTTGGCGGGCTGTCCGACGAGCTTCTCGCTCTCGGTGTAGCCGACGATGGAGGGCGTCGTGCGCGCCCCTTCGGCGTTCTCGATCACGCGCGGCTGGCTGCCGTCCATGATCGCGACGCAGGAGTTCGTCGTGCCGAGGTCGATGCCGATGACTTTGGCCATATTATCCTCTCTGGCGATGGCTGCGGCGTCCGGTCCCGGAGGCCCCGATCCGCCTGATCCCACTGTCGTCCGGAGGCGATCTCCGGGCTGCGGCGTCATATAGGAAGGGCCATTTTCGCTCGCAAGGACGTGATGACGATTCAGACCACAAGGGGAGAGCCCTTGGAAATCAGGGGATTCCGGATGTGGCCCGGATACCTCGACCGCGCCGCCCAAGAGGCCATGGTGGGCGACCTCCGGGCCGTGATCGCCGCCGCCCCGCTTGTGCGCCCGGTGACGCGGCGCGGACAGGCGCTGTCGGTGCGGATGACCTCGGCCGGGGAGGTCGGCTGGGTCAGCGACCGGCGCGGCTACCGCTACGAGGACCGGCACCCCTCGGGCGTCGCGTGGCCGCCGATCCCGGCCAGCGTGCGGGCGGTGTGGGACGCGGTGGCGCCGGGGGCCGCGGCCCCGGATTCGTGCCTGGTCAACTGGTACGCGCCGGACGCGCGGATGGGGATGCACCAGGATCGGGACGAGGCGGACCTCGGGCAGCCCGTGGTGTCCATCTCGCTGGGCGACGACGCGCGGTTCCGGATCGGGAACGTCGAGCGGGGCGGCCCGACGCAGAGCGTGGTCCTCCGCTCGGGGGACGTGGTCGTGATGGGCGGGGCGGCGCGGCTCCGGCACCACGGGATCGACCTGATCGTGCCGGGCACGGGCGACCTGCTCGGGGCGCCGGGGCGGATCAACGTGACGCTCCGGGTCGCCCGCTAGCGCGCCCCGTCACCGCGCGATCGAGCAGCACCCCGCCAGCGCGCGGGGCGCGCCGCCATCCTCCACGAGCAGCGTGCCCTCGATCCCGTAGACCGTGTCCGCCATGCCGTCGGAGCAGTGGGGCGGCCCGTAGACGGCGCGGGTGAAGAGGGTCAGGCGGCTGTCCCCCTCCGCGCCGGACCAGACCTGCACGCGGCGGTCGCTCAGGGTGAGGAAGGGGCCCTCCAGCGGCACGCCCACCTCCCTGTCCGTGCCGAGGTCGCGCAGGATCATCCGTCCGCGCAGCAGCGTCACGTCCCAGAACGGCTCGGCCCCGAAGCACCGGGTCAGCGGGACGACGGCGCCGAGGTAGCTGTCCGGATGGCGCCGCAGGTAGCGCAGCGACACGTAACCCGCCTGCTCGCCCACGTTCACGATCCCCCACCTGTCGTCCGCGGCGGCGGGGCCGATCACCTCGATCCCGGTGGCGTCCGGGGCGAACTCCGCGATAACGGGGTGGGACGCCCCCGGCCCCGCGCGGACGTTCAGGACGTCGCCCGCCGCCACGCCCGTCACGTCGTGCAGCGCGGGCCATCCGTCCTGCGTGGCGAGGGCGGGCGAGGCGAGCAGGGCGAGGAGCAGGAGGAGGGTGCGCATGGCCGCCCTTACCACGTCACCGGCTGGCGAACCACGACAGCGAGGCGCGGCGGCGGGTGTAGAACTCGCCCATCAGCCCGATCAGCAGCAGCGCGAGGGCCAGAAGGATCGGATAGACCCAGTTGGTGTGATGCGGGTTGTAGTTCACGAACACGTAGCCGCGCGCCTGGTCGATCGTGTGGAAGAGCGGGTTCCACGACAGCGACGCGATCAGCCATCCCGGCATCATGTTGACGACGAACATCTTGCCCGAGGCCAGCATGTTCACCCGGCTGTAGATCGACGAGCCCAGCGAGGTGACGTTCGGCGCCCACGGCTTGAGGGCGTAGAACACCGTGCCGATGGCCACGCCGGAGAACCACGACAGCAGCAGCATCATCATCGCGCCCACCGGGTCGTCGATGACGACGGGGTTCAGCATCGTGTGGACCGCGAACAGGATCAGCAGGATCGACAGCACCTGGATGTAGAGCGCCGACAGCGCGGCCGAGCCGATCGCGACCAAGGTGTTCATGGGCGCGTGCTTCATCATCTGCGAGGCCGGGCCGTCGGCCCCCGCGACCGCGCCCATCGCCTTGATGTGCGTCATGAACAGGAACACGCCCGACAGCAGGTAGAGGACGAAGTCCCCCCGGATCGCCGCCCGGCGCATGTCGAGCAGCGTGAAGAAGAAGTAGAACGCCGCGACGAGGATCACGGTCTGCATCATCGCCATGCCGAGCGCGAGCAGCGCGTTGCCGTGGCTCTTGCGGGTCTGGCGCGCGGCCCCGTGGAAGATCAGCGTCGCCATGCGGCCCGCGACCTCCAGCCCGGAGCGGGGGGTGCGCTGTTCGAACATGGGCGTCTCCCCTCCTCTCGGGCGCGAGCGCGTGGCGTTCCCTTGCCGTGGCGGGGGGCCGCCCCCATAAGCGCCCCACCTTACCGGCGGAGCGCCCGCGCTCCAACCGGGCCGATCCGACACGGGGTATCGCCTTGGATTACGACAAGATGATGGTCGAACTTCGGGCCCTCGCCGTGCTCGCGGGGCGCAAGATCATGGAGATCTACGAGTCGGACGACTTCGACGTCCGCGCCAAGTCCGACGACAGCCCCGTGACGGCGGCCGACGAGGCGGCGGACGCGATCATCGCGCAGGGCCTGCGCGCGGCCTTCCCCGACGCGGCCATCGTCACCGAGGAGCAGGCCGCCACCCACGCCGAGACGGCGCGCGACTTCTTCATCGTGGACCCGCTCGACGGCACGAAGGAGTTCGTGCAGCGGCGCGGCGACTTCACCGTCAACATCGCGTGGGTCGAGGGCGGCGTCCCCGTCCGCGGCGTGGTCTACGCCCCGGCGCGCGGACGGATGTTCCTGACCGACGCCGCCGGCGTCTCGCGCGAGGAGACGGGGCCCTTCGATCCCGACCGCATGGGCGCGACGACGCCCATCACGGTGCGGACCCCGGACGAGTCGGCGCTCCTCGTGGTCGCCTCCAAGTCCCACCGCGACGCGGCCACGGACGCCTACATCGCGAAGTACGCCGTCGCCGACAGCCGCGCGGCGGGCTCGTCGCTGAAGTTCTGCCTCGTCGCCACCGGCGAGGCCGACCTCTACCCCCGCCTCGGGCGCACCATGGAGTGGGACACCGCCGCGGGCGACGCGGTGCTGCGCGGCGCGGGGGGCCACGTCGTGCGCTTCGACGACCACGCGCCGCTGCGCTACGGCAAGCCCGGATTCGAGAACCCGTTCTTCATCGCCCACGCCCCCGGCGTGACCCTTCAGGAGGGCTGACATGACGCGCCGCGTGACCAAGGCGATCTTCCCCGTGGCCGGGATGGGGACGCGCTTCCTGCCCGCCACCAAGTCGGTCCCCAAGGAGATCATGACCCTCGTGGACCGCCCGCTGATCCAGTACGCGATCGACGAGGCGCGGGCCGCCGGGATCGAGGACTTCATCTTCGTGACGTCCAAGGGGAAGTCCGCGCTGGAGGACTACTTCGACACGTCGCCCGAACTGGAGGCGACGCTGGAGCGGAAGGGCAAGGACGACCTGCTCGGCGCCCTGCGCGCGACCAACATGGAATCGGGCGCCATCTCCTACATGCGCCAGAACGAGGCGCTGGGCCTCGGCCACGCCGTGTGGTGCGCGCGCAAGCTGCTCGGCGACGAGCCCTTCGCGGTGATCCTGCCCGACGACGTGATCGCGGCCGACACGCCCTGCCTCGAGCAGATGGTCGACGCGCACGAGGGGACGGGCGGCTCGATGGTCGCCGCGATGGAGGTGCCGGAGGCGGCGACCTCGTCCTACGGCATCCTCGACCTCGCCGAGGGCGACCCGGACGCGCGCGCCCGTAAGGTGCGCGGCATGGTCGAGAAGCCCGCGCCGGGGACCGCGCCGTCGCGGCTGGCGGTGATCGGGCGCTACATCCTGACCCCCGCCGTGATGCGGCACCTCGACGAGAAGAAGGCCGGGGCCGGCGGCGAGATCCAGCTCACGGACGCCATCGCCCGCGAGATCGACGGGCCGGAGGGCGTGCATTCCTTCCGCTTCGAGGGGCAGCGTTTCGACTGCGGCTCCAAGGCCGGGTTCCTGCAGGCGACGGTGGCGTTCGGGCTGCAGCGGCCCGACCTGCGCGACGAGCTGCGCGGCTTCCTGCACGACGTGATCGCGATGGAGGAGGCCGCCGAGTGAGCCTCCGCGCGGCGCTGCGCCAGCGCTGGCGGCGTCGGCGGCTGCTCTGGCGGGCGCTCCGGGCGCGGCACGCCCTCGACCCGGTCCGCGTGGACGTGCCCCGCGGCGGCATCCTAGGGGCCTTGGTGGTGCGCGACGAGGCCGAGCGCCTGCCGTGGTGCCTCGCCCATCACCGGGCGCTGGGGGTGGGGCATTTCCTCGTCGTGGACAACGGCTCGACGGACGGCACGGCCGCGTGGCTGTCGGACCAGCCGGACGTCTCCCTGTGGCGGACGGACTCCGCCTACCGCGAGAGCCGGTTCGGGCTGGACTGGACCAACTGGCTGCTGACGCGCTGGGGCGCGGGGCGGTGGTGCCTGACGCTGGACGCGGACGAGGCGCTGGTCGTCCCGCATCACGGCGAGCGGGGGCTGGCGGCGCTCTGCGCCCATCTCGACGCGACCGGGCGGCGGGCCTTCGGGGCGCTGATGCTGGAGCTCTATCCCGAGGGGCCGGTCGGGGCCGGGGCCTACGCGCCCGGCACGCCGTTCGAGGACGCGCTGCCGTGGTTCGACGCCGGGGGCTACCGCGCGGTGCGCCAGCCGGGGGCGCGGAACCTCTGGCTGCAGGGCGGCCCGCGCGACCGGGCGTTCTGGGCCCACGCGCCGGAGCGGGCGCCCACGCTCAACAAGCTGCCGCTCGTCCGGTGGCGCCGGGGCGACGTCTATCTCAACTCGACCCATTCCATGCTGCCGCCGCGCCGCAACCTCGCCTATGACGGGCCGCCCGCCGTCTCGGGCGAGGCGCGGCCCTGCGGGGTGCTGCTCCACGCGAAGTTCCTGCCCTCCATCGCGGCCAAGTCGGCGGAGGAGCTGGAGCGCCGCCAGCATTTCGGCGACCCCGACCTGCACGCGCCCTACCACCGCGCGCTGACGGACGGGCCGGTGCTCTGGCACGACGGCGCGACCCGCTACGAGGGCTGGCGGCAACTGGAGCGGCTGGGGCTGATGACGCGCGGCGACTGGGCCTGATCCGAGGGGCCCGCCGCAATCTCGCCCCACCCCGGTCGCGCGGGGCGGGCATCCATCGTAGAAACGATTCCCGTGCCCCGACGGGATTGGCCACAGACACGAGCCGGAGACGCCTCTCATGGGCATCCTCTCCTCCTACCAGATGCGCATCCGCCGTCGGCGGCACTGCCTGCGCGCGCGGCGCAAGTCGCGCGAGCTGCGCGCCGTGGTGGACCGGACGGGGACGATCCGGCGCGGCGCGATCCTCGCCATGACGACGCTCCGCAACGAGCGGGTGCGCCTGCCCTTCTTCCTCGACTACCACCGCCGCCTCGGGGTCGGGCACTTCCTGATGGTGGACAACGGGTCCGACGACGGCAGCGCCGACTACCTGCGCGAGCAGCCGGACGTCTCGCTGTGGCGGACGGGCGCCTCCTACAAGGCCAGCCGGTTCGGCATGGACTGGCTGAACTGGCTGGGGCACCGGCACTGCCACGGGCACTGGACCCTCACGGTCGATCCCGACGAGTTCCTCGTCTTCCCGTTCTGCGACGTCCGCCCGCTCAAGGCGCTGACGGACTGGCTGGACGGCTCGAACGTCCGGTCCTTCGGGGCGATGCTGCTCGACATGTATCCCAAGGGCCCGATCGACGCGCAGCCCTACCGCGAGGGCGACGACCCCTTCGAGATCGCCGCGTGGTTCGACGGCGGCAACTACATGATCGAACGGAACGCCACCTACGGGAACCTGTGGATCCAAGGCGGGCCGCGCGCGCGGGCCTTCTTCGCGGACCGCCCCAAGGACGCGCCCGCGCTGAACAAGACGCCGCTGGTCAGGTGGCGGCGCGGATACGCCTACCTGTCCTCGACCCACACGCTGCTGCCGCGGGGCCTGAACCAGACCTACGACCGGACGGGCGGCGAGAAGGCGACGGGGGTGCTGCTCCACGCCAAGTTCCTCGACACGCTGGGCGCGAAGGCCACCGAGGAGATGGAGCGCGGGCAGCACTACCGCTCCTCGACCGAGTACCGCGCCTATGCCGAGCGGGGGGGCGGCCTCGACCTGTGGACGGAGTGGTCGGAGCGCTACGTGAACTGGCGGCAGCTCGAGATCCTCGGCCTGATGTCCAAGGGGAACTGGGCATGAGCCTCGGCATCCTGATGATGGTCCACACCGCGTTCGGGCGGGCCGCGCAGGTCGCGCGCCACTTCGCCGAGCGGGGCTGCCCCGTGGTGATCCACGTCGACCGCCGCGTGCGCGCCAAGGTGGTCAAGGGGTTCCGCCAGTCGCTCTACGGCGCCGGGGACGTCCACTTCACCCCCCGCGTCCGGGTCGAATGGGGCGCGTGGTCGATGGTCGAGGCGACCCAGATCGCCGCCGAGGAGATGCTCGCCCGCCATCCCGAGGTGCGCCACGTGATGCTCGCGTCGGGCTCCTGCCTGCCACTGCGCCCCGTCTCCGAGCTGATCGACTATCTCGACGCCCATCCCGACACGGACTTCATCGAGTCGGTCACGACCGAGCAGGTGACGTGGACCATCGACGGCTTGGAGGAGGAGCGGTTCACCCTGCGCTTCCCGTTCTCGTGGCGGCGGCACCGGCGGCTCTTCGACGGCTACGTGAGGCTGCAGCGCCGCATCGGGTTCGAGCGGCGCGTCCCCGCGGGGATCGAGCCGCACCTCGGCAGCCAGTGGTGGTGCCTGACCGCCGACACGCTGCGCGCCATCCTCGAGGATCCGGACCGGCCCGCGCACGACGCCTACTTTCGGCACGTCTGGATCCCCGACGAGAGCTACTTCCAGACGCTCGCCCGGGGGCGGTCCCACCGCATCGACAGCCGGTCCCTCACGCTCTCGAAGTTCGACGTGGGCGGCAAGCCGCACGTGTTCTACGACGACCACCTGCATCTGCTGCGGCGCAGCGACTGCTTCATGGCCCGCAAGATCTGGCCGGGGGCCGATCTGCTGTACGAAACGTTCCTTTCCCCCTCCGCGGAGCGTACGAAACGTACGGAACCCGACCCCGGCAAGATCGACCGCGTCTTCGCGCGCGCCAACGCGCGGCGGGCGCACGGTCGGCCCGGCCTCTACAACCAAGGGCGGTTCCCGCACTGGGGCTGGGAGGGGCGGCGCACCGCGGCCCGCTACACGGTGCTGTCGGGGTTCGACGACCTGTTCGAGGACTTCCCCGCGTGGTTCGCCAAGCGCGCCGGCGGGCGCGTCCACGGCCACCTCTACCACCCCGACCGCGTCGAGTTCGCGGGTGGCGAGCGCCTCGTGCGCGGCAACCTCACCGACGACGCGCGGCTGCGGGATCATCGGCCGGAGCAGTTCCTCTTCAACCTGCTCTGGTCCACCCGGGGCGAGCGGCAGACCTTCCTCTTCGGCCCCGGCGACAGGCAGCGCGTGGCCGATATGATGATGGGCGACCCCGACGCGACCTTCGGGATGGTGACCGGCGCGTGGATCGTCCCGCTCCTGCGCTCGGGGCGTCCGTTCCCCGAGGTGCAGGCCGAGGCGGCGCGGCTGCAGCGGGCGGAGATGCGGCTGATCGAGATGTCCAAGGCGCGCTGGGCCCGGGCGCGGGTGCTGTCGTGGTCGCTGGCCGAGCTCGTGACCGCGCCGATGGACCGGCTGCAGGCGCTGCTCGACGAGGTGGCGCCGCGCGACCGGGCCCAGCCGACGGAGGCGCCGGTGATGCACGGCCTCGACGGGCTGCCGGACCTCCTGCGCCGCCTGCGCGACAACGGGGTCAAGCCGGTCGTGATGGGGGATCTCCGCCAGATCGAGCGCGGGCCGACCGCGACGATGCCCACCCTGCGTCCGGCCGCGGGATGAGCTTCCGCGGCTTCGTCCTGTTCGCGGAGATGCGGACCGGCTCCAACCACTTGGAGGAGTCGCTCGGCACGCTGCCCGACGTCACCGGCCACGGCGAGGCGTTCAACCCCGTCTTCCTCGGGGCGCACAACCGGACGGAGCTCCACGGGATCGACATGGCGGCGCGGGACGCGGACCCCGTGCCGCTGCTCCGCGCGATCCTCGACGCGCCGGGGATCACCGGCTTCCGCTTCTTCCACGACCACGACCCGCGCGTCCTCGACCCGGTGCTGCGCGACCGGACGGTCGCCAAGGTGATCCTGTCGCGCAACGCGGTGGACAGCTACGTGAGCCTGCGGATCGCCTCGGAGACGGGGCAGTGGCGGCTGACCAACCCGAAGATGGCGAAGGACGCGAAGGTCGCCTTCGACGGCGGGGCGTTCGACGAGATGCTGGCCCGGCAGGCGGCGTTCCGGGGGCGGGTGCACCGGACGCTGCAGGAGACGGGGCAGGCGCCGTTCCTGATAGACTACGCCGACATCGGGGACGTGGACGTGGTGAACGGGGTGGCGGCCTTCCTCGGCTCGGCCCACCGGCTGGACGCCCTGCCGGGACGGCTCAAGCGGCAGAACCCCGGCGGGCTGGAGGACAAGCTCACCAACCACGGGGAGATGGTCGAGCACGTCGCGGGGCTCGACCCGTTCGAGCTGCACGGCCTGCCGGGGATGGACCCGCTGCGCGGCCCGTCCGTGCCGTCCATGCTCGCGGCGGCGGCCTCGCCCCTGCTCGTGCTCCCGCTGCCGGGCGGGCCGGACCTGCGCGGCTGGCTGGAGGCGCTGGACGGGACGGCGCCGCGGGACGGGCTGAACCAGCGGGACCTGCGGGCGTGGCTGCGGTCGAACAAGGCGTTCGAGGCGCTGGCCGTCCCGCGCCATCCGCTGCTGCGGGCATGGCACCTGTTCGAGGCGCGGCTCGTGCCCGCCAAGGGCGGCGCGATACAGGCGGTGCGGCAGGTCCTCGCGCGTCATCACGGGGTCGAGTGGGGCGCCGGCATGGACGAGCGGTCGGCCTTCGCGGCCTTCCTGCGGTTCCTGCGCGACAACCTCGGCGGACGGTCCGGCCTGCCGGTGGACGCGCTCTGGGCGAGCCAGACGGCCACGCTGCAGGGGATGGCGTCGGTCATGATGCCCACGCGGGTGGTCCCGGAGGACCGGATGGCCGACGAGCTGGAGGCGCTCGCCGCGCGGCTGGGACGCCCCGCGCCGCCGCGCCCCGCGGTGCCGGGCCTGCCGGACTGGGTCGACGACGAGGTCGCCGGGCTGGCCGTCGAGGCCTACCGGCGGGACTACCTGTCGTTCGGGTTCCGCAAGCGGCCCTAGGCCGCCTCGGAGGCCTGCGCCTCGGTCAGGATCGTGTGCAGCACCTGCGCGTCGCCGTTGGCGCGCAGCTTGGCGCAGATGCCGGGGTCGCGCAGCGTCCGCGACACGAGGGCCAGCGCCTTGAGGTGCGCCACGCCGGCGCCCTCGGGCGCCAGCAGCGCGAAGACGAGGTCGACCGGCTTGCGGTCCGGCGCGTCGAAGTCGAGCGGCGTCTCCAGCCGCAGGAAGACCCCGCGGACGTGGTCCAGCCCGTCGAGCCTCGCGTGCGGGAGGGCGACGCCGCCGCCGACGCCGGTCGGCCCGAGCGACTCGCGCTCGCTCAAGGCGGCGAACACCTCCGGTTCGGGGATGCCATAGGTGCCGGACGCCGTTTCCGCGATCTCGCAGAAGAGCCGCTTCTTGCTGGCCGCCTTGTGCGACAGCCGAACGGCCCGGAGGTCCAGAATCTCCGCAAGATTCATGTGCCTGTTCCTCGTCCTCGCCGTCTGCGCGGCGTGTCTGCTCAGGGCGCGGGGTCGATCCAGCCGACGTTTCCGTCGTCCCGCCGGTAGACCACGTTGAGCGCGCCCCCCTTCTCGTTCCTGAAGACGAGCGCCGGGGCGCCCGCCAACTCCATCTGCATCACCGCTTCGCCGACGGACAGGGACGGCAAGCGCGTCTCGGTCTCCGCGACGATGACGGGCTGGAGCGTCTCCGGCTCCTCTCCCCCGTCCTCGGGCGCGAGGATATAGGAGGACGCCCCCTCGGACGCAATGGGCGTGGACCGGGCGGCGTGATGGTCCTTCAGGCGCCGCTTGTAGCGGCGCATCTGCTTCTCCATCTTCTCGGTGCAGGCGTCGAAGGCGGCGTAGATCTCGCCCGCCCGCCCGGTCGCAGCGACGTTCATCCCGGTCGACATGTGCACCACGGATTCGCAGACGAACTCGTGCCCCGACTTGGAGAAGACCACCTGCGCGTCCGTCGGTCGCCGGGCGTACTTGTCGAGGACGGCCTCCAGCGCCGTCTTCACGTGGCCTTGCAGGGCCTGCCCGATGTCGATGTGCTTGCCGGTGATCTGGGTGCGCATGACGCCTCCGTCCTGAATGGTCGAGCCCATAGGATGCCCCCGGCGGGGGGCGGCGGGTCAAGGCAAATCGGACGGATGCCGCCGCCGGGCGCCTTTGCGGGCCGCGTCCGTCAGGAGAAGCTGTCGCCGAGGTAGACGCGGCGCACGTTGTCGTCGGCGACCACCTCGTCCGGGGTGCCCGACATCAGGACCGTGCCGTCGTGCAGGATGTAGGCGCGATCGACGATCTGCAGGGTCTCGCGGACGTTGTGGTCGGTGATGAGGACGCCGATGCCCCGCTCGGTCAGGTCCGCGACCAGCCCGCGGATGTCGCCGACCGAGATCGGGTCCACGCCGGCGAAGGGCTCGTCCAGCAGCAGGTAGCGCGGGTTCGCCGCGAGGCAGCGCGCGATCTCGACGCGCCGCCGCTCGCCCCCGGAGAGGGCCAACGCGTTGGCCTGGCGGAGGTGGCCGATGTCGAAGCCCGCGAGGAGGTCGTCGAGGCGCTGGCGGCGGCGGGCGCGCTTGGGCTCGGACACCTCGAGGATGGCCATGATGTTCTGCTCGACCGTCAGGCCCCGGAAGATCGACATCTCCTGGGGCAGGTATCCGATCCCCGCGCGGGCGCGCCGGAACATCGGCAGCTGCGACACGTCGCGCCCGTCGAGCGTGACCTGCCCCCCGTCGGGCCGCACCAGCCCCGCGATGGCATAGAAGGTCGTCGTCTTGCCCGATCCGTTCGGGCCGAGCAGCGCCACCACCTCGCCGCGCGCGAGGTCCATGGACACGTCGCGGATGACGGGGCGCTTGCGATAGGACTTCTTGAGGCCGCGCACGCGCAGCCCGCCGGACCCCTCGATGGCCGAGAGCGCGCTCACGGCTGCAGGGTGGTCCGCACGCGGCCGGTCACCGTGCCGGCCCCCGAGTCGAGGTCCACCGACAGCCGGTCGCCCGCGAGCACGGCCCCGTCCTGGGTCACGAGCACGTCGCCGGCCATGTCGATCGTCCCCGAGCCGAGGCGGTAGGTCGCCGACGCGCCCTCGGCGGCGTCGTCGCCCGCGACGATCACCACGTCGCCCGTCGCCTCGATCCGGTCGATCTGCCGCTCCCCGCCCTCCGGGGTGGCGTAGAACACCTCGACCCGGTCCGCCGAGAGGCGCATCTCGTCCTGCGACACGACCACGTTGCCGGTCAGGACCGCTTGGCCCGAGGCTTGGTCCACCTCGAGGGAGTCCGCCGCGACCTCCACGGGGGCGCCGCGGTCGAACTGGCCCGCGCCGAAGCCCACGGCGGCGGTCTGGGCGAGGGCCGGGGCCGCCAGCAGGGCGAGCGGGACGAGGATGCGGATCATGGGCGCTCCGATGCGGACGGCGGCGGGGGGAGGGGCGGTGTCGACAGAGGGAGATATAGCAGCTCGACGCCGTCGGTGAACAGGAGGCGCTGGCCGCGCGGCGTCTCGGTCAGGCGCATGGCCCCCGCCCGCAGCCGCCCGAGGGGGCCGTCGCCCTCGACCCGGCCGGGCGCGCGCAGGTCCAGCCGCTCGAGCGATCCCTCCATGCGCTGCGTGCGCAGGTCGTAGCCGTCGGCGGTGCCGAGGCGCACGTCGCCCTCCATCGTGACGGTGCGGTCCCCCGTGTCCACGATCGTCCCGTCGGCCCGCACCGCCGCCCGGCCCGCCGCGCCGTCGAGGACGAGGAAGGTCCGGTCCGCCGAGAGGCGCTGCGGACGCTCCGGATCGGGCCGCGCCGCGTCGGAGGTGAGCCGGTAGGGCGTGCCGGCCGAGGTCACGCCCGCCACGCGGGGCTTGGTCAGCTGCTGGTCGCGGGCGCGCTCGGAGACGTCGAAGGTCGCGTAGGGGAGCGCGTCGTCCGGATCGACGGTCCGCGCCAGCAGGAACAGCGACGACAGGAGCCCCAGCGCGATCAGGGGCAGGACGATCCGCAGCGCGGCGACGATTCTCGTGCGGTCCATGGGGCGGGTCCGGTCCCTCAGGAATGCGCGAAGATGTCCGTCTCGGGATAGCCGACCAGGTCGAGCCGCGCCCGCATCGGCAGGAAGTCCCAGCACGCCTGCGCCATCTCCATCCGGCCCTCGCGGACCAGCATCTCCTCCAGCTTGGGCTTGAGCGCGTGGAGGTGGAGCACGTCGGAGGCGGCATAGGCCATCTGCGCCTCGGACAGGTCGGCGGCGCCCCAGTCGGAGGTCTGCTGCATCTTCGAGATGTCGACGCCCAGCATCTCGTGGAGCAGCGCCTTGAGGCCGTGGCGGTCGGTGTAGGTCCGCACCAGCCGCGACGCGATCTTGGAGCACCAGACCGGCGTCGCCAGCGCCCCGAAGGCGTGGAACATCGCGGCGATGTCGAAGCGCCCGTAGTGGAACAGCTTGAGCACGCCCTCGTCGCGCAGCAGCGCCTCGAGGTTGGGGGCCGAGGACTGGCCGCGGGCGACCCGCACGAGATGCGCGGTGCCGTCCCCCGCCGAGAGCTGCACGAGGCAGAGGCGGTCGCGGTGCGGGTTCAGGCCCATCGTCTCGCAGTCGATGGCGACGGAGGCGCCGAAGGAGAGGCCGTCGGGCAGGTCGCCCTCGTAGAGCGTGATGGACGGTTGGCTCATGGACGACCCCTCTAACGCACGAACGCCCGGTCCGCGAGGGACCGGGCGTTCGGTGATACCCGTGGTGCCCAGGAGAGGACTCGAACCTCCACGTCCATACGGACACTGGCACCTGAAGCCAGCGCGTCTACCAATTCCGCCACCTGGGCGGCCCACGGTGGGGCGGCGCTTACCGGCGGTGCGATGGCCCGTCAATACGGGGACGGGGGGATATTTCGCGCGTCCCTTGCCGGGTGTCGTGGCGCGGTCTATCCCGCCCGTCGACCGGACCGGAGGACGACCCACATGCAACGGCTCTGCACCATCTTCGGCGGCTCGGGCTTCGTGGGCCGCTACGTCGCCCGCCGCCTCGCCAAGCGGGGCTGGCGCGTCCGCGTGGCCGTGCGCCGCCCGAACGAGGCGCTGTTCGTGCGCACCTACGGATCGGTGGGGCAGGTGGAGCCGGTCTTCGCCAACATCCGCGACGACGCCTCGGTGCGGGCGGCGCTGATGGGGGCGGACGCGGTGGTGAACTGCGTCGGGATCCTGTCGGAGGACGGGCGCAACACCTTCTCCGCGGTGCAGGCCGACGGCGCCGCGCGCGTGGCGCGCATCGCCGCCGAGCTTGGGCTGGAGCGCTTGGTCCAGATCAGCGCGATCGGCGCGGACGCCGGGGCGGAGGCCGACTACTCCCGCACCAAGGCGGAGGGCGAGGCCGCCGTCCTGCGCCACACGCCGCAGGCGACGATCCTGCGGCCCTCCATCGTGTTCGGCCCCGAGGACCGGTTCTTCAACCGCTTCGCGGGCATGGCCAAGGGCATCCCGGTCATCCCGCTGGTCGGCGGGGACACCCGGTTCCAGCCGGTCTACGTCGACGACGTCGCCGCCTGCGCCGCGCGCGCGGTCGACGGCGTCGCGGCGCCCGGCATCTACGAGCTCGGCGGACCGGAGGCGATGACCTTCCGCGAGCTGATGCGGACGATGCTGCGGGTCATCCGCCGCCGCGCGCTCCTCCTGCCGGTGCCGTTCTGGGCGGCGTCGCTGATAGGGTTCGGCCTCGACCTCGCGCAGACGGCGACGTTCGGGCTGTTCCACAACGGCGTGCTGACCGCCGACCAGGTGAGGAACCTGAAGCGCGACAACGTGGCGACCGGCGCCCATCCGGGGCTGGAGGCGTTCGGGGTCGAGCCCTCGGCGCTGGAGCCGATCCTCGACGACTACCTCTGGCGGTTCCGCCCCTCGGGGCAGTACGCGGAGATCAAGGAATCGGCGCGGCACCTGCGGGGGTCGTGACCCCCCGCTCCCGCGGCCCGTCGCGGCGCCGCGCCGCCTAACCGGGGCGGAGGTCGTGCGCCCGGTCGCGCGGGGCCGGCTGCCACCCCCTCGCGCGCTACCGCACCATCGCGCCCGGAACGCCTCGTCCCGCGCCCCGGTTGACGTGCATGTCCAAGTCCAGCCTCAACGCCCTCTCCGTCCCCCGCGCCCTGCTCAAGGTCGCCGGACCGATGGTCGTCGGAATCCTCGCCGTCCTGTCCGTCGGCCTCGTGGACGCCTTCTTCCTCGGGCGGCTGGGGGGCGACCCGCTGGCGGCGGTGGGGTTCATCTTCCCCGTGACGATGGCCATCGGCTCGCTCTCCATCGGCCTCTCGGCGGGGGCGAACGCGGTCATCAGCCAAGCCATCGGGCAGGATCGCGACGACGACTGCATCACCCGCATGGGCCTGCACGCCGTGGGCCTCGGCGTCGTTTTCGCCGTCCTCGCGGCGATGGCGTTCTTCTTCCTCGACGCGTGGCTGCTCGGCCTGATCGGGGCCGAGGGCGGCCCTCTGGAGGAGGCGCTGACCTACACGCCGTGGTGGTGCCTCTCCTTCCCGTTCCTCGTCACCCTGATGCAGTGCGGCGCGATCTTCCGCGCCCACGGCGAGGGGACGACGGCGGCGGGGGTCATGGTGGCCTCGGCGGTCGTCAACATCGCGTCCACGCCCGTGCTGATCTTCGGCCTCGGCCCCCTGCCCGAGATGGGCACCGCGGGCGCGGCGGCGGCGACGTTCCTCGCGCAGTCGCTGGCCGCGATGCTCTCGCTGACGATCGCGTGGCGGAAGGGCTTCCTCGCGCCGTGCGACGACGTCTGGGCCGAGCTGGGCGCGAACGCCCGCAGCATCGGCGGCGTGGGCGGCCCCGCGGCGCTTTCGAACGCGATCAACCCGGCGGGCATGGCGGTGGTGACGGGGGCCGTGGCCTCCGTGGGGGCGGCCTATGTCGGCGGGTTCGGCGCGGCGACCCGCGTCGAGAGCCTCGCCATGGTGCCGATGCTCGCGCTGTCGGCCGGGATCGGCCCCGTCGTCGGGCAGGCGTGGGGGGCGGAGGACCACGACCGCGCCCGGGAGGCGCTGAGGACCTGCCTGCTGATCTGCGTGGGCTACGGGCTGGCCGTGGCGCTCGCCCTGACCTTCGCCGCCGGACCCATCGCCACGCTCTTCTCCGAGGACGAGACCTCGCGGCAGGCGACCGCGACCTACCTGCGGATCGCGGCATGGTCCTTCTTCGCCTACGGCATCCTCGTCGTCGGCAACGCGGCCCTCAACGCCATCAGCCGGGCCGGCCTGTCGATGACGGTCTCCATCCTGCGGGTGGCCGCGATCTACGCGCCGCTCGCGTGGCTGGGGGTGACGCTGTTCGGCTATGCCGGGATCGTGGGCGCCACCGTGGTCGCGAACGTGGCGGCGGCGGGGATGATCGTGGTCGCGGCGCGGCGCTCCGGCCTGATGGCGTCGGGCGGCGACGCGGTCCCGGCTCAGGCGTAGGCCCACCAAAGCAGGAACACGCCCAGCCCCATGCGGTAGATCACGTAGGGGGTGAAGCTGACCGAGCGGAGCAGGCGCATCATCAGGTGCAGCGCCGCGAGGGCGGCGACGAAGGAGAAGGCCGCGCCGATGGCCGCGTCGCGCATCAGGGGCCAGTTCGCCTCGGCCACGACGTCGCCCACGAGGATCGTGCCGGAGGCGAGGATCGTGGGGATCGACATCAGCATGGCGAGGCGCGCCGCCTCGTGGCGCTCGTAGCCCAGCATCCGCGCGCCGGTGATCGTGGTGCCCGAGCGGGAGGCGCCGGGGATCAGCGCGGCCGCCTGCCAGAGGCCGAAGACCAATGCATGCCTCGGGGACCAGTCGGCCTCGGTCCGGGTGGCGGGGCCGTAGCGGTCGAACGCCCAGAGCGCGATCCCGAAGGCCAGCGTGGCCCAGCCGATGACGGCGAGCGAGCGGAGGGCCTCCGCGCCGAGCAGCACCTTCACGGCGAGGCCCGCGATCACGATGGGGACCGTCGCGATCAGGAGGTTGAGCGCGAGGCGCTCGTCCGCGCCCCGTCCGCCCCGGAAGAGCCCGAGCGTGCCACGCGCGGCGCGGGCGACGTCGGTGCGGAAGTAGAGGATCACCGCGCCGAGGGTGCCGACGTGGACGGCGACGTCGAGGAACGTGCCTTGGTCCGGCAGGCCCGTGAGTTCGGGCACGAGGATCAGGTGGGCCGAGGACGAGACGGGGAGGAACTCGGTGACGCCTTGCACGACCGCGAGAATCAGCAGGTACCAGAGGGGCATCGGTCGCTCCGAATCGGGATCCGCGGGGCTTGTGGCCCGGAGGGCGACTCGGGGGAAGGGATGCGGTTTGGTCCGGATCGGACCTGTTGCATGGTGCGGGGAGATGGAGCGGCGGCCCGCCGCCGTCTTCGCATAATATTTAGGTCAGTATTGTTGCCCTATATCGCCTATGGGGGCTTCCCCATGGGGAAGGGGGGCGGTATGGGGGCGGCCTGAATGCCGGAGCGAGGGGTCCGAGGGGCCGGCCGGTGGGTGCCCGGGAGGTGAGACGATGGCGAATCCGATGCTGAAGTTCGTGAACGTGCCGCGGATCACGCCGGAGAAGCGGGACGCGCCCGACCGGACGGACGACTTCGGCGAGATCTACCGCGAGTTCGCCGCCGAGCGCGCCGCCGAGCAAGCCTCGCGCTGCTCGCAATGCGGGGTGCCCTACTGCCAGTCGCACTGCCCGCTGCACAACGACATCCCCGACTGGCTGCGCCTGACCGCCGAGGGGCGGCTGCGCGAGGCCTACGACCTGAGCCAGATGACCAACACCTTCCCCGAGATCTGCGGGCGCATCTGCCCGCAGGACCGGCTGTGCGAGGGCAACTGCGTCATCGAGCAGTCGGGCCACGGCACCGTCACCATCGGGGCGGTCGAGAAGTACATCACCGACACCGCCTTCGACGAGGGCTGGGTCCAGCCCATCGCGCCGAGCGTGGAGCGGGCGGAGTCGGTCGGCATCATCGGCGCAGGACCGGGCGGGCTGGCCGCCGCCGACATGCTGCGGCGCGCGGGCGTCCAGGTCACGGTCTACGACCGCTACGACCGGCCCGGCGGGCTGCTGTCCTACGGCATCCCCGGCTTCAAGCTGGAGAAGGAGGTCGTGGAGCGGCGCAACCGGCAGATGGCGGAGGGCGGCGTGGAGTTCGTCACCAACTGCGAGGTCGGTCGGGACGTCACCTTCGCCGACATCCGCGCTAAGCACGACGCGGTGATCGTCGCCACGGGCGTCTACAAGTCCCGCGAGCTGGGCGAGGAAGGCGCGGACGCGGACGGGGTGGTCAAGGCGATCGACTACCTGACCGCCTCGTCGAAGAAGTACTTCGGCGACGACGTGCCGGAGTTCGAGTCCGGCGAGCTGAACGCGGAGGGCAAGCGCGTGGTCGTCATCGGCGGCGGCGACACCGCGATGGACTGCGTCCGCACCGCGATCCGGCAGGGCGCGACCTCCGTGAAGTGCCTCTACCGCCGGGACCGGGCGAACATGCCGGGCTCCCAGCGGGAGGTGATGAACGCCGAGGAGGAGGGCGTCGAGTTCGTCTGGCTGACCGCGCCGGGCGGCTTCGTCACCGAGCAGGCCGTGCGCAACGCCGAGCTGGGGCAGGTGTCCGACGCGGCCACGGTCTCGGGCGTGCGCGTGCTGAAGATGCGGCTGGGCGAGGCGGACGCCACGGGGCGGCAGCGCCCCGAGGTGATCGAGGGGGCCGACTACGTCGAGGACGCGGACCTCGTCGTCAAGGCGCTGGGCTTCGAGCCCGAGGAGCTGCCGACGCTGTGGGACTGCCCCGAGCTGGAGGTGACGCGCTGGGGGACGATCCGCGCCGACTTCCGCACCCACGAGACGGGGCTGGAGGGCGTCTACGCGGTGGGCGACATCGTGCGCGGCGCCTCTCTGGTCGTCTGGGCGATCCGGGACGGGCGCGAGTGCGCCGAGGCGATCCTCGAGCGGTTCGCGGCCGGGTCCGCGGCGGTGGCGGCGGAGTGATGCCCGTCGCGCCCTCGGTGGGGGCAGGACCGGGGCTCCGCCCCGGACCCCGGGATATTTCGGCCAAGAAAGGGAGGGCGGGCGCGTGATGCGCGGTGCCTGCCTCTGCGGGGCCGTGACGGTGGAGGTGCGGGGCGACCATGCCGCGCAGGCCGCCGACCTGTCGGCCTGCCACTGCGATCCGTGCCGCCGCTGGGCGGGCGCGGTGCTGTGGGGGTTCGAGGCGGCGCGCGGCGACGTGGACGTGACGGGGGAGGTTGCGTCCTACGCCTCGTCGGAGTTCGCGGAGCGGGTGTGGTGCCCGGCCTGCGGGACGCAGCTGTGGTTCGCCGATCTGGACGGGCCGTACGAGCTGAACCCGGGGCTCTTCGAGGAGACGCGGGACTGGCCGCTGGCGCGGGTGGTCTATGCGGACCGGGCGGCGGCGCACGCGGAGATCGCGGGGGACCATGCCCGCCGGACCAAGGCCGAGTACGAGGCCACCGAGAGGCATGCCCCGTGACCGGCGCTGCGGAGAGCGAGCGTGCGGTCAAGCGGACGGTGCGGAGCCATGCGTTCGGCGCGTGCGGGCCGGTGGCGGGGCGGGCTGCGGCCCCCGCCGCAGGGGGGCATATGGCGTGCATCCCCCGTACACCCCCTGTACATACGGGCGTGCATACGTCCCGGTATGCGCGGGGCGCAATGGGTCAGGGGGGCTGACCCATGAAGCGGAGCCTTGACCTCATCCTGCGCGACGACCTGCTCGCGCTGCGCTGGCTGCCCGGGACGACGGGGCGGATGGTGGTGGTGTTCACGGGCCTGAAGCTGGGCGTCGGGGGCGGGCACCCGACGGAGTTCGCGGGCAGCGCCTCGCAGGACGGGGACGCGGTGCTGTTCGTCACGGACCGGACGTCGTCGTGGTACTCGGCCCCCGGCCTGTGGCGTAGGGTCGTGACGTGGGTGCGCTACGTCCGGCGGTCCGAGCGCATCCGCGAGGTGCTGTCCTTGGGCACCTCGATGGGGGGCTACGGGGCGATCCTGCTGGCCAAGCACCTGCCCGTCACGCGCGTCGTCGCCTTCAGCCCGCAGGTGACGCGGGACGACGCCGTGCTCGAGGACGCGCGGTGGCGCGCGCTGGAGCATCCGCTGCCGGAGCGCGACCTCGCCGCCGCCTGCGTGGACCGGACCGAGTACCTGCTGCTGGCCTCGGAGGGCTGCACCCTCGACCGGCGGCACATCGCGCGGATGCCGCGCACGCCGAACGTCCACCGGCTGCTGCTGCCGGGGCACCATCACAACGCGGCCGGACGGCTGAAGGCGGCGGGCCTCTTGGCCCCCGTCGTCGCCGCCTGCCTGAGCGGCGCGCGGGCCGAGGCCCGCCGCCTGATCGACACCGGGCTGCGGCCCGAAGCGGAGGCGCTGTCATGACTCAATCCCACGGTCCCCAAACCCAGCCCTGGTTCACGGATTTCGAGCGCGACGAGATGGCCCGCCGGGCCGCGACGGGCGGCCTGCACCATGCCGAGCACGAGCACGCGTCGTGCGGCGTGGGCCTGATCGTCGACATCAAGGGCCGCCGTTCGCGCAAGGTCGTGGAGGCGGGCATCGAGGCGCTGAAGGCCGTGTGGCACCGGGGCGCGGTGGACGCGGACGGCAAGACCGGCGACGGCGCGGGCATTCACGTGCAGATCCCCGTGGCCTTCTTCCGCGACCAGATCGAGCGGACGGGCCACGCGCCGCGCGACGAGCGGATCGCGGTGGGCATGGTGTTCCTGCCGCGCACGGATTTCGGCGCGCAGGAGGTGTGCCGCACGATCGTCGAGGCCGAGGTCCTGCGGATGGGGCATTCCATCTACGGCTGGCGCCACGTGCCGGTGAACATCGACGTGCTGGGCGAGAAGGCGAACGCGACGCGGCCCGAGATCGAGCAGATCCTGATCTCGAACGCGAAGGGGTTGTCGGAGGACGATTTCGAGCGGGAGCTCTACGTCATCCGGCGGCGGATCGAGAAGGCGGCCATCGCGGCGCAGGTGCCGGGGCTCTACCTCGCGTCGCTGTCCTGCCGGGGGGTGATCTACAAGGGGATGATGCTGGCCGAGCAGGTGGCGGAGTTCTACCCGGACCTGAAGGACGAGCGGTTCGAGAGCGCGTTCGCGATCTACCACCAGCGCTACTCGACCAACACCTTCCCGCAATGGTGGCTGGCGCAGCCGTTCCGGATGCTGGCGCACAACGGCGAGATCAACACGCTGAAGGGCAACGTGAACTGGATGCGGAGCCACGAGATCCGCATGGCGTCGGGCGCGTTCGGGGAGATGGCGGAGGACATCAAGCCGATCGTGCCGTCGGGGGCGAGCGACAGCGCCGCCTTGGACTCGGTGTTCGAGGTGCTCGTGCGGGCCGGGCGGATCGCGCCGATGGCGAAGACGATGCTGGTGCCCGAGGCGTGGTCCAACGCCGCGACCGAACTGCCCGAGGCGTGGCGGGACATGTACGCCTATTGCAACGCGGTGATGGAGCCGTGGGACGGGCCGGCCGCCTTGGCGATGACGGACGGGCGCTGGGTCTGCGGGGGGCTGGACCGGAACGGGCTGCGGCCGATGCGCTACGTGGTGTCGGGCGACGGACTGCTGATCGCGGGGTCGGAGGTGGGCATGGTGCCCACGGACGAGGCGACGGTGATCGAGAAGGGCGCTTTGGGGCCGGGGCAGCTGATCGCGGTGGACATGGAGGCGGGCAAGCTCTTCCACGACGCGGAGATCAAGGACGCGATGGCCGCCGACGCGCCGTTCGGGGACTGGGTCGAGAAGATCACCGACCTGGAGGAGGTCACGGGCGGCGTGACCGAGGCGGCGGTGCATTCCGGCGACGAGCTGCGCGCGCGGCAGGTGGCGGCGGGCTACACGATCGAGGAGCTGGAGCAGATCCTCGCGCCGATGGCGGCGGACGGGAAGGAGGTCGTGGTCTCGATGGGCGACGACACCCCGGCGGCGGTGCTGTCGGAGAAGTATCGCCCGCTGAGCCACTTCTTCCGGCAGAACTTCAGCCAGGTGACGAACCCGCCGATCGACTCGCTCCGCGAGTATCGGGTGATGAGCCTCAAGACGCGGTTCGGGAACCTGAAGAACGTGCTGGACCAGGATTCCAGCCAGACGGAGATCCTCGTCCTCGACAGCCCGTTCGTGGGCAACGCGCAGTTCCAAGCGATGTTCGACCACTTCGCGGAGTCGGTGACGACCATCGACTGTACCTTCGCGCGCGGCGAGGCGGGCGCGCTGCAGGCCGCGCTGACGCGGGTGCGGGCCGAGGCGGAGGACGCCGTGCGCTCGGGCGCGGGGCACATCGTGCTGACCGACCGGTTCCAGGACGCGGACAAGGTGGCGATGCCGATGATCCTCGCCACCAGCGCGGTGCATTCGTGGCTGACGCGCAAGGGGCTGCGGACGTTCTGCTCGCTCAACGTGCGCTCGGCGGAGTGCATCGACCCGCACTACTTCGCGGTGCTGATCGGCTGCGGGGCGACGACGGTGAACCCGTACCTGGCGCAGGACAGCCTCGCGGACCGCATCTCCAAGGGGCTGATCGACGGCAACCTGACGGAGGCTGTCGCGCGCTACCGCAAGGCGATCGACGCAGGCCTCCTGAAGATCATGTCCAAGATGGGCATCTCGGTCGTGTCCTCCTATCGCGGCGGGCTGAACTTCGAGGCCGTGGGCCTGAGCCGGGCGATGGTGACGGAGTATTTCCCCGGCATGCTGAGCCGCATCAGCGGCATCGGGGTGAACGGGCTGCAGCGGAAGGCCGAGGAGGTGCACGCGCAGGCGCATCGCGGGGCGTCGAACGTCCTGCCGATCGGCGGGTTCTACAAGGCGCGGCGGCGGGGCGAGACCCATGCGTGGGAGGCGCAGGGGATGCACATGCTGCAGGCCGCCTGCGACCGCTCCTCCTACGAGCTGTGGAAGCAGTACTCGACCAAGATGCAGGGCGGCGAGCCGATCCACCTGCGCGACCTCTTGGCGATCAAGCCCTTGGGCAAGTCGATCCCGCTGGAGGAGGTCGAGTCGATCACGTCCATCCGCAAGCGGTTCGTGACGCCGGGCATGTCGCTGGGCGCGCTGTCGCCTGAGGCGCACAAGCTCCTCAACGTGGCGATGAACCGGATCGGTGCGAAGTCGGACAGCGGCGAAGGTGGGGAGGACCCGGCGCACTTCGTGCCGGAGCCCAACGGCGACAACCCGTCGGCCAAGATCAAGCAGGTCGCGTCGGGGCGCTTCGGCGTGACGGCCGAGTACCTGAACCAGTGCGAGGAGCTGGAGATCAAGGTGGCCCAAGGGGCCAAGCCCGGCGAGGGCGGGCAGCTGCCGGGGATGAAGGTCACGGACCTGATCGCGCGGCTGCGCCACTCGACCAAGGGCGTGACGCTGATCTCGCCGCCGCCGCACCACGACATCTACTCGATCGAGGACCTCGCGCAGCTGATCTACGACCTCAAGCAGATCAACCCGCGGGCCAAGGTGACGGTGAAGCTGGTGGCCTCGTCGGGCGTCGGCACCATCGCGGCGGGCGTGGCGAAGGCGAAGGCCGACGTGATCCTGATCTCGGGCCACAACGGCGGTACCGGCGCATCGCCGGCCACGTCGATCAAGTACGCGGGCCTGCCGTGGGAGATGGGCCTGACCGAGGCGCATCAGGTGCTGGCGATGAACAACCTGCGGTCGCGCGTCACGCTGCGGACCGACGGGGGGCTTCGCACGGGCCGCGACATCGTGATGGCGGCGATGATGGGGGCCGAGGAGTACGGCATCGGGACCGCCGCGCTGATCGCGATGGGCTGCATCATGGTGCGGCAGTGCCAGTCGAACACCTGCCCGGTGGGCGTCTGCACCCAGGACGAGGGGCTGCGCGCCAAGTTCACGGGCACGGCGGACAAGGTGGTGAACCTGATCACCTTCTACGCCACCGAGGTGCGCGAGATCCTCGCGGAGATCGGGGCGCGCAGCCTCGACGACGTGATCGGGCGGGCGGACCTGCTGACGCAGGTGTCGCGCGGCTCGGCGCATCTGGACGACCTCGACCTGAACCCGCTGCTGATCACGGTGGACGGGGCGGAGCGGATCGAGTTCGATCGGGGCCGCCCGCGCAACGCTGTGCTCGACACGCTGGACGCGCAGATCGTGCAGGACGCGGACCGCTTCCTGTCGGAGGGCGAGAAGATGCAGCTCTCCTACGCGGTGCAGAACACGCACCGGACCGTGGGCACGCGGGTGTCGAGCCACATCGTCAAGCGGTTCGGGATGCGCAACTCGCTCCAGCCCGACCACCTGCACGTCAAGCTGACGGGCAGCGCGGGGCAGTCCTTGGGCGCCTTCGCGGCGCCGGGCCTCAAGCTGGAGGTGTCGGGCGACGCCAACGACTACGTGGGCAAGGGCCTGTCGGGGGGCACCATCGTGGTGCGCCCGCCGCAGGTCTCCCCGCTCAAGGCCGACGAGAACGTCATCATCGGCAACACGGTGCTGTATGGCGCGACGGACGGGTTCCTGTTCGCCGCCGGGCGCGCGGGCGAGCGGTTCGCGGTCCGCAACTCGGGGGCGTCGGTCGTGGTCGAGGGCTGCGGGTCGAACGGCTGCGAGTACATGACCGGGGGCGCGGCGGTGATCCTCGCGCGGATCGGGGCCAACTTCGGGGCGGGGATGACGGGCGGAATGGCCTATCTCCACGATCCCGAGGGCGCGGCGGCCCCGCTGATGAACCTCGAGACGCTGGTGACCGGGCCGGTCGCGGGGCCGCACTGGGAGGCGCAGCTGCGCGACCTCGTGGAGCGGCACGCCCACGAGACGGGCTCGCGCAAGGCGCGCGCGATCCTCGCCGACTGGGAGGCGGAGCGCGCCAACTTCGTGCAGGTCTGCCCGGTGGAGATGCTGGACAAGCTGCCCGCGCCGCTGGGCTGGGACGAGGTGGCGGTGCCGGCGGAGTGATCTTGGGGTCGGCCTGCTTGCGCAGGCCGACCCGCCGGGGCGGCCCGCCCGGCCCCCGGGAACAGGGGGCCAGGGACGGGGGGCG
>NZ_JAFCAR010000003.1:0-202500 GCF_016820245.1 Jannaschia sp. Os4
GGTTCCTGCGGGGCGGGCGGGGGTGGCTTGTCCTTGGGGGCCGGCCCTTCCCCCCCCCCCCCCCCCGCCGGGGCTCCGCGCCGGACCCCGGGATACTTGGGCCAAGAAAGGGGGGGCGGTGCGGGCGAACCATAGGTTCGCCCGGATCGAGCGGGGCGGCTTGACCGTCCGGTCCCCGACGGATCACTGACCCCGATGGCGAAGCGGAGCACCAAGAGGACGACCAAGCGGCGGAAGGCGCCGCCCAAGCCGCCGCCGTGGCGGCGGGCGCTGCGCTGGGCCGCGCGCGGGGTGGTCGCCGTCGTCGCGCTCGTGGTGCTGTGGGTGGCGGCCTATCGGTGGATCGACCCGCCGACGACGCCCTACATCGCCGCCGAGGCGGCGCGGCTGGGGGCGGTCGAGCGGGTCTGGTTGGACATGGACGACATCGATCCGGTGATGATGCGGTCCGCCGTGGCCGCCGAGGACGCGGATTTCTGCAACCATTGGGGCTTCGACCTCGACGCGATCCGGGGGGCCATCGAGGCGGGCGGGTCGCGGGGCGCGTCCACCATCAGCCAGCAGGTCGTGAAGAACGTGTTCCTGTGGCACGGACGGTCGTGGGCGCGGAAGGGTCTGGAGGCCGGGCTGACCCCGCTGATGGAGGCGCTCTGGCCCAAGCGGCGCATCCTCGAGGTCTATCTCAACGTGGCGGAGTTCGACGAGGGCGTGTTCGGCGTCGAGGCGGGGGCGCGGCGCTACTTCGGGGTGTCGGCGGGCGATCTGACGGCCGAGCAGGCGGCGCGCCTGGCCGCCGTGCTGCCCGCGCCGAAGCGGTGGTCGGCGCGCGCGCCGTCGGACCGGGTGGCGCGGCGCGCGCGGGCCATCGCCGACGGGGCGGCCACGATCCGCCGGGACGGGCGGGCCGATTGCTTCGGCGGGGCTTGATGGGACGCGCGGGCGACGTATGACCGGAGGCATGATCCAGCTCATCCATTTTCCCCTGTCGCCGTTCAGCCGGAAGGTCCGCCTCTTGCTCGCCGAGAAGGGGCTGCAGGTGGAGCTGGTGGAGGAGCGCTACTGGGAGCGGGAGCCGGAGTTCCTGCGCCGCAACGCCGCCGGCAAGGTGCCGGTGCTGCGGATCGACGGGCACACGCTGTCGGACAGCGCGGCGATCTGCGAGTATCTCGAGGAGACGCGGCCGGAGCCCGCGCTGCTGCCGTCCGACCCGAGGGCCCGGGCGGAGGTGCGGCGGCTGGTGGGGTGGTTCGACGACAAGTTCCACCGGGAGGTGACCGAGGGGCTGGTGGGCGAGCGGGTGATGAAGAAGGTCATGCGCGCGGGCCACCCGGACGGGACCAAGATCGGGCGGGCGGCGAAGGCGATCAGCTTCCATCTCGACTACATGGACTGGCTCTTGGACCGGAACCGCTGGCTCGCGGGGCGGGAGATGTCGCTTGCGGACTTCGCGGCCGCCGCGCACCTGAGCGTGCTCGACTATCAGGCGGACGTGGACTGGGAGCGGTCGCAGCTGGTGCGGCAGTGGTATTCGGCCATCAAGTCGCGGCCCGCGTTCCGGACGATCCTCGCGGACGTGGTGCCGGGGTTCCGTCCGGCGCCGCACTACGCGGACCTGGACTTCTGAAGGACCGGCTGATCGCGCGGGCGCGGGCCGAGGGGTTCGTCGGCGTCGGCGTGTGCGGGCCGCACGCGATCCCGGAGGCGCCCGCGCGGCTGGGGCGGTTCCTGTCGGACGGGCATCACGGGCAGATGGGCTGGATGGGCGAGCGGGTGGCGTGGCGGGGCGATCCGCGCGCGCTGTGGCCCGAATGCCGGTCGGTGGTGATGTTGGCGCACAGCTACGCGCCGGAGCACGATCCGCTGGACGACGTGGGCCGCGCGGGCACGGGCGCGGTGAGCGTCTACGCGCAGGGGCGGGACTACCACGACGTGGTGAAGAAGGCCCTGAAGCGGGTGGGGCGGTGGCTGGTCGAGGAGGCCGGGTGCGCGATCAAGGTCTTCGTGGACACGGCGCCGGTGATGGAGAAGCCGTTGGCGCAGGCGGCGGGTCTCGGCTGGCAGGGGAAGCACACGAACCTGCTGTCGCGGGACTGGGGGAACTGGGCGTTCCTCGGGGCGATCTTCACCACGCTGGAGTTGGAGCCGGACGCGCCGGAGGGGGAGCATTGCGGGTCGTGCACCAAGTGCCTCGACATCTGCCCGACGGATGCGTTCCCGGCGCCGTTCCGGCTCGATGCGACGCGCTGCGTCTCGTACCTGACGATCGAGCATCGGGGACCGGTGGACCCCGCGTTGCGGCGGGGGATCGGCAACCGGGTGTACGGCTGCGACGACTGCCTCGCGGTGTGCCCGTGGAACAAGTTCGCGGTGGCGGCCGCGGACCTGCGGTACCACGGGCCGCATCGGGCACCGTCGCTGGGGGCGTTGGTCACCTTGGACGACGCGGGGTTCCGGGCGCGGTTCGCGGGCAGCCCGATCAAGCGGATCGGGCGGGACCGGATGGTGCGCAACGCGCTCTATGCGATCGGGAACGACCTGCGGGACGGGGGCGACCCGGCGTTGGCAGAGGTGGCGCGGGAGCTAGTGGACGACCCGGACGAGGGGGTCGCGGACGCGGCGCGGTGGGCTGTGGAGCAGGTGGCATGAGGGGTCGCGTGCCGAGGAGGAGATGGGGTGGAACCCCATCCTACGGGCGACGGGGCGCGCCGCTCCGGCATGGACGCGCCCGTTCCGAGGGAGGCCCCCGCGCGGGGGCGGGGGCGTGAGCGTCCTTCTGTCGTTCGGGCACGGGTATTCGGCGCGCGCGCTGGTGCCGCTGCTGGACGGGTGGCGCGTGGTGGGGACGACGCGGTCGGTGGAGAAGGCCAAGGCGCTGCGCGCCGAGGGGGTGGAGCCGGTGATGTTCGGCGATCCCGTGCCCTTAAGCGAGACGACTCATGTGATGACATCGGCCGCGCCGGACGAGGGCGGCGATCCGGTGCTGCGGACCTACGGGGACGCCCTGCGCCGCCACCTGCGGCCGGGGCAGTGGGTGGGCTACCTGTCGACCACGGGCGTCTACGGCGACCACGGCGGCGGCTGGGTGGACGAGGAGACGCCGCTGACCCCCTCGACCAAGCGCGGCGAGATGCGGGTCGCGGCCGAGGCCGAATGGGCCGCGCTCTGCGCCGAGGCGGGGGCGGACCTTCACGTGTTCCGGCTGGCGGGCATCTACGGGCCGGGGCGGGGGCCGTTCGCCAAGGTGCGCGCGGGCACGGCGCGGCGGATCGTGAAGGACGGCCAAGTGTTCAGCCGCATCCACCGCGACGACATCGCGCAGGTGCTGGCCGCGTCGCTGGCGCGGCCGCATCCGGGAGGCCGGGCCTACAACCTGTGCGACGACGACCCCGCGCCGCCGCAGGACGTGATCGCCCATGCGGCGGAGCTGCTCGGCCTGCCGGTGCCGCCCGCGATTCCCTATGGCGAGGCGGAGATGACGCCGATGGCGCGCAGCTTCTATGCCGAGTCCAAGCGCGTGCGGAACGACCGCATCAAGGACGAGCTCGGCGTGCGGCTGATCCACCCGACCTATCGGCAGGGACTTGCCTCACTTTTGGACGAAGGCGCCTGAGGGCGTTTCCCGAACGCGCCGATTCGGTGTAGCCTCCCGTCCGAGCGCCCGGAGAGGCGTGGCGACGAGTGGATGGTGTGCGATGTACGTGAACCGCAGGCGGGCCTTGGCCCTCGGCGCGGGCGGGTTGATCTTCTCGGTCAGCGCCTGCTCGAAGTTCGTGACCTATGACGGGCCGGAGGTCACCCGCGTGGTGGTCCAGAAGGAGCCGCGCCGGATGCTGCTGATGCATCACGGGCAGGTTCTGGTGGACCACCGCGTGCAGCTGGGCTTCACGCCCTACGGCCACAAGGAACGGCAGGGCGACGGACGCACCCCCGAGGGGCGCTACCACGTGGACCGGCGCAACCCGGACTCCTCGTTCTTCCTGTCGGTGGGGATCGACTACCCCAACGCCGCCGACCGCGCCTATGCGCGGGACATGGGCGTCGATCCGGGCGGGGACATCTTCATCCACGGCTGGGGGCCGCAGCGCCGCCACAAGGACCGCGACTGGACGGCGGGCTGCATCGCGGTGACGAACCGGCAGATGAAGCTTGTCTACGCGATGGTCCGCACCGGCACCCCGGTCGACATCTTCGGCAAGCCCGATCCGGTCGAGGCCGCGCCGCCGACGGCCGCGGTGGAGGGCGAATCGCCCCGTCCGGGCGAGGGCGGGCTGCCCGCGGGGACGGACCCCGCGATCGAGGAGATCCTCAACGAGGTCTTCCCCGAGGGCGTTCCCACCTGATCGTGCGATTCCCGGGGCGGGCCCCGCCGCGCCCCGGGGCGGGCGTCAGGCCGCGCCGGGCACCGTGCCCCCGGGCGCGGTGCCGGTGGTGAGCGTCCACCAGATCTTGCCGTTGCCTTCCTGGTAGAAGGCGAAGCCCATCAGCCGCGCCTCCCGGTCGAGCAGCACGCGGCGGGCGCCCGGCTCCTGCATCCACGCGGCGACCGTCTCGAGCTCGGACTCGTAGGTCTCCGAGATCGCCTCGCCGAGGAGGCGTCCGCGGAAGCCGGCCCGCCGGGCGCGGTCGATGGGCGAGGAGCCGTCCGAGCCGAAGTGCCACGGGCGGTTCTGGAGCGACATGTCGCGCGAGTGGGTGGCTGCGGCCGCCGAGAGTTGCGGGTCCAGCGCCAAGGCGGGCGCGCCGGCCCCTTGCCGCAAGGCGTTCACGGCGTCGAGCGCGCGGAAGGGGACGCGCTTCGCGTCGCGGCTGGAGATGCGGTAGAGCTTCGGCAGCGGCTGTCCGTCCGGCCCCGTGCGCGGGGCCTCGCCCGTGGTGGCGCAGGCCGAAAGCGTGGCGGCGCCCATGAGGGCGAGCGCGGTGCGGCGGTCCATGATTGTCGTTCCCCGTCCTGTCCGGCGGGCCGGTCGCCCGGCCCCGGTCGGCGGGACTATAGGGGAGCATGGCGCGAGGCAAACGCCACGTTTCCGGCATCTGGGCGGAGATTCGCGCGCGCGGCGCGGGCCTCCGCCGGGCGGCGGTCTTTGGAGATAAGGGGTGGACGGCGGCCCACGTCCGGGCGACGATCGACGCGACGAGGCCGCACTGTCCCTGCGGGGTGTTGCGTATTTGACGACAGCGTCACGAGGGGGACTCTTGACGTTGCAATGCCCCCCCCACCCTGCTTAACCCGACTCCAGAGGTCCAGTCTTGGGTGCCACCTGAGTGGCGGCTGTCGCCTCATCGATGGCGTATCTTTGGAGGAAACCATGAAGAAAATCGCTCTCGCCGCCGCGCTCGCCGCTGCCGGTTCCACCGCCTTCGCCGGCAACATCGAGCCCGTGGCCGTCGAGCCCGTCGTGATCGTCGAGGACACCTCCTCGTCCGCGTCCGGCATCGTCGTTCCGCTGATCGCGCTGATCCTGATCGCCGCGGCCGTCGCCGCCGACTGATCCACGGTCACACCGCACAGGGAAAGGGGCGTCCTTCGGGGCGCCCTTTTCTATTCGGGCAACGGTACCACGAGGCCGCGCTTGACCGCGCGCATGGCGACCGAGGTGCGGAAGCGGCGGACGTTGGCGTCGTCGAAGAACATCCGGCGGCTGAACGCCTCGAAGGCGGCCATGTCGGGCGCTAGGACCACCAGCACGAAATCCGCCTCGCCGGTGACGTACCAGCACTGCTGGACCATCGGCTCGGCCCGCGCCGCGCGGGCGAAGGCGTCGATGCGGTCGGCCTGCTCGCGCTCCAGCTCCACCTGCACGAGGAAGGTCGTCGGCGCCCCCACCGCCGCCGGATCGACCAACGCGACCGTCCGGTCGATCGCGCCGCCGTCCCGCAACCGCCTGAGGCGCCGCTGCACCGTGGCGGGGCTGAGCCCGGTCTCGGCGGCGAGCGCGTCGAGGCGGCGGTCGGCATCCGCTTGGAGGAGGCGGAGCAGGGTGAGGTCGTGGGGGTCGAGATCCATGCGGGGATCGGGGCATCCGGCCCGCTCGGATGCAAGGATTTCCCGCGCGGGCCCCTTGGTTCGACCTGATCCCCTCGTGCCCTTGCGGTAGCATGCGGCCATGTTCGACTTCGACCGCCCCGCGCGCCTTCTGGCGCTCTGCCCCGCCTACCGCGCCACGCCGTTGCACAGGCACGGCCCCCTCTGGATCAAGGACGAGGGCGATCGGATGGGCCTCGGCGCGTTCAAGGCGCTGGGCGGGGTCCACGCGGCGGCGATCCTGCTCGCGCGGGCGCGGGGCGTTGCGCCCGCGGAGGTGCACGGGACCACGGGGCCGGAGGTGCTGGTCTGCGCCAGCGCGGGCAATCACGGCCTGTCGGTCGCCACGGGCGCGCGGCTGTTCGGGGCGCGGGCGCGGGTGCATCTGGCCGGGAGCGTGCCGGAGGTGTTCGCCGACCGCCTGCGCGCCAAGGGGGCTGATGTGGTGCGGTCGGGGGCGACCTACGAGGCGGCGCTGGCGGCGGCCCAGGCGGATCCCACGCCGGGGGCGATGCTGCTGGCCGACGGGGCGTGGCCGGGCCACGAGGGGCCGCCGCGCTTGGTGATGGAGGGGTACCTGACCATCGCCGCCGAACTGGCCGAGCAGATGCCGACGCCGGTGGAGCGGATGTACGTCCAAGCCGGGGTCGGCGGGCTGGCCGCCGCGATGGCGGCGGGGTCGGCGCGGTGGGACCACCCGCCCGAGATCGTCGTGGTGGAGCCGGAGGCCGCCCCCTGCCTGCGCGACAGCGCCGCCGCCGGGCGGCCCGTGACGGTGGAGGGACCGGAGAGCGCGATGGGGCGGCTGGACTGCAAGGCTCCCTCGACGCTGGCCTTGGAGGTGCTGGAGGCGCGGGGCGTGCGCTACGAGGTGGTGTCGGAGGTGGAGGCCGCCGCGGCCGTGGACCATGTCGCCGACTTGGGCCATCGGACGACGCCCTCGGGCGCGGCGGGGCTGGCCTGCTGCCTGCGGGAGGGGGGCGCGGGGCTCTGCCTGATCACGGAGGGGCCGGCATGACCGACCTCGTCGCCTTCCGCCGCGACCTGCACCGGCATCCGGAGGTGGGATCGCACGTGCCCCGCACCGCCGCCGCCTTGGCCGGCGCGCTGGAGGCCGCCGGGTGGCGGGTGACGCGGGGCGTGGGCGGGCACGGGATCCTCGCGTCGCTCGGCACGGGCGCCGGTCCGCTCCTGCGGGCGGACATGGACGCCCTGCCGATCACGGAGGCGACGGGGCTGCCCTACGCCTCCGAGGTGCCCGGCGCGTTCCACGGCTGTGGCCATGACGGGCACACCGCGATGCTGCTCGGCGCGGCGGAGGCGCTGGCCGCCGATCCGCCGCCGCACGCGGTGCACCTGATGGGCCAGCCCGCCGAGGAGCAAGGGACGGGAGCGCAGGCCATGATCGCGGACGGGCTGTTCGAGCGGGTGGCGGTGACGCGGGCATGGGGCCTGCACTGCTGGCCCGGCGCGCCGGTCGGCGCGCTGTCCACGCGGGCGGGGCCGATGATGGCGCACGAGGACAACTTCGAGATCGTGGTGGAGGGCGTGGGCGGGCACGCGAGCCAGCCGCACCTGCAGGCGGACGCGATGGTGGCGGGGGCGGCCATCGTGGCCGCGTTGCAGACGGTGGTGGCGCGGACCTGCGACCCCGCCGACTTCGCGGTGCTGTCGGTGACGGGGTTCGAGACGGACGGGGCGCGCAACGTGGTGCCGTCGCGGGTGGCGATCACGGGGGACGCGCGAGGGTATTCGGACGCGGTGCGGGACGTCGTGCGCGCGGCGTCGCGGCGTGTGGCCCAAGGGGTCGCGGCGTCCCATGGCTGCGAGGCGACGGTAGCGTGGGACCAGTCCTTCGTGCCCCTCGTCAACGACGCGGACTCAGTGGCGATGGCGACGGAGGCGCTGGACCTCGACGCGGATCAGCCGCGCGTCGGCGGAGCGGAGGATTTCGCCCACGTCCTTGCCCGCGTCCCCGGTGCGTTCCTCTTCCTCGGCAACGGGACCGAGGGACCAGGCGCGCTGCCCCTGCACAATCCGGGCTTCGTGTTCGACGACCGAGCCGTCCCCCACGGTGTCGTCGCGTTGACCACGCTCGCCCGCCTCGGCTGACCCGTCCCTTTCTTGGCCGAAATATCCCGGGGGCGGCCCGCAGGGCCGGGGGCGGAGCCCCCTCGACGAAAAAAAGGCCCCCGGCTCCCGGAGCGGACTCCGGGCGCACGGGGGCCGTGAAGTTGGCCCGCCGGACATCGGAACGGCAGGCCAGGCGGTAACTGGGGGTCAGGTCATCTCGGCCCGGACCTGCTGGCGCAGGGCGTCGATGGGCACGCGCTTGCCGTCGCGCTTGAAGTGCCAATAGGTCCATCCGTTGCACGACGGCGCGCCTTCGAGGCGGGCGCCGACCTGGTGGATGGAGCCGGCGTGCTCGCCGGCTTTGAGCGACCCGTCGGCGCGGACGCGCGCGCGGGATCCGGAGGGGCCGACCAGCTCCTCGCCGGGGCGCAGCATGCCGCGCTCCACGAGGGTGCCGAAGGGCACGCGGGGCTCGGCCCGCTTGGAGGTGGTGACGGCGAGGGACGCGCGGTCGAGCGGGCGGACGTCGGCGAGGCGGGCCTCGGCCGCGGCGCGGTAGTCGGCCTCGCGCTCGATCCCGATCCAGTGGCGGCCCAGCATCTTGGCGACCGCGCCGGTGGTGCCGGTGCCGAAGAACGGGTCGAGGACCACGTCGCCGGGGTTGGTCGTGCCGACCAGCACGCGATGCAGCAGGCTCTCGGGCTTCTGGGTCGGGTGGGCCTTCTCGCCGCGCTCGTTCTTGAGCCGCTCGTGGCCGGTGCAGATCGGCAGCGTCCAGTCGGAGCGCATCTGCGTCCCGTCGTTGAGCTGCTTGAGTGCCTCGTAGTTGAAGGTGGGCTTGGACTTCTGCGAGCGCGAGGCCCAGATCAGAGTCTCATGCGCGTTGGTCAGCCGGGTGCCGCGGAAGTTCGGCATCGGGTTGGTCTTGCGCCAGATCACGTCGTTGAGCAGCCAGAACCCCTCGTCTTGGATCGCGGCGCCCATGCGGAACACGTTGTGGTAGCTGCCGATCGCCCAGAGCGCGCCGTCGGGCTTGAGCAGGCGGCGGGCCGCCTTGAGCCAGCGGCGGGTGAAGCGGTCGTACTCGGCGAAGCTGTCGAACTGGTCCCACTCGTTGTCGACGGCGTCGACGCGGGAGCCCTCGGGCCGGTGCAGGTCGCCCTGCAGCTGCAGGTTGTAGGGGGGGTCGGCGAAGATCAGGTCGACGGAGGCCGCCGGCAGCGACTCCATGACCTCGACGCAGTCGCCGGACAGAATGGTATCGGTCGGGAGGAACGCGTCCGCCCCGGTGTGCTTGCCCATGTCTCGCCTCTGTCCACCCTCTGACGGGGTGTGTTTGGTGCCTGTGGAGAACCAATCGCCCGCCGGGAGCGTGGCCGTCCACAGAACGAGTGAGGCGAGATTGGGGCCGGCCTAGCGACGCAACATGTTGTGGATCGGTGCGAAGGAGCGCCGATGATGTTGTGTGACGCCGTGGCGTTCCAGTCCCAGTCGGTGGGCGGCGGTGCCGTAGCCCATGTTCGTCTCCCAGCCGTAGCCGGGGTGGCGTTGCGCCAGCGCCACCATGCCCCGATCCCGCCACGTTTTGGCGACGACGCTGGCGGCGGCGATGGAGAGCGAGACGGAGTCGCCCTTCACCACCGTGCGGACCGCGCAGGGGAGGTCGGGACGGTCGCTCCCGTCCACGAGCGCGAGGTCGGGGCGCACCGGCAGGGCGGCGACCGCGCGGGCCATGGCGAGGTGGGTGGCGCGCCGGATGCCCATCCCGTCGATCTCCTCGACGGACGCCTCGCCGATCCCGTGCCACGCGACGTCGCGCAGCCACGGCTCCATCGCGCCGCGGACCTTGGCCGAGAGCTTCTTGGAGTCGTCCAGCCCCGGCGGGCAGGGGCCGCGCAGGATCACGGCGCAGGCGGTGACGGGCCCGGCCCACGGGCCGCGCCCCACCTCGTCCACGCCGGCGACGCGGAGCGCGCCGCCCGCGCGGGCGGCGCGCTCGAGGGATAGGTCGGGTCCGGTCATGGACCCGTGGGTGCCTCAGCGGCGCGCGACCTGCCAGCCCTCGTTCCGCAGGCAGCCGGGCCCGTAGTAGTGCAGCCCGGCGCGGCCCCGCTCGCGGCGCAGGCACCGGGCCTGCATGCAGCGCGCGCCGTAGCCGATCCGATGGCCGTTGCGGGCGCGCACCTCGCGGCGGCACGCGGCGGGCGCGACCTTGGCGCGGCGCGGCGGCTCGGGCTTCGCCGCGCGCTCGGCGCGCCGCTCGCGGGCGCGCTCCTCCTCGCGGCGCTCGTCCCGCCGCTCCTTGAGCAGGTAGACGAGCGCCAGCCCTCCGAGGACGGTGGCGATCGCCTCGGGGCTCGGGCCGCGCCGAGGGGCGTCGGCGAGGGCCGGGGCGGCGGGAAGGGCGAGCGACAGCGCGAGCAGCGCGGCGGCGAGGGTGCGAAGGGGACGTGTGAACATCGGCGGGCCTCCGGGGTTCGGGTTGCGATGGTCCCGGGGTCGCGCCGGGGCCGCCGATCCCGCAATGACCCCGCCGGGTCATCGCATGACGCCCCACGCGAGGTTGCATGACACGTCCCGAGCCCCCATCCCTGCGGTCCATGACACGCACGCTTCCCTTCCTCGCGCTCCTCGCGGCGCTGGCGGGCCCGCCGGACCCGGTCGCCGCGCAGGACGCCGCCTGCTACGCCGACTACAAGGCCAGCCGGTCCGACCCCTTGCGCCTGCACTACGGCGTGGTGGAACTGGAGGGCGACGACTGCACCCGCGAGGCCGCCGAGGCGGCGCTGGCGGCGCGGCTGCCGGAGGAGTGGAACCTCCTCGAGGTGATGGACGTGTTCGGCCCCGAGGGCCTCGATCGGAGACGCGAGAGTGCCGGCGACTTCTACCTCCTCTACTGAGCCGATCATCACCGCCACGCGGACCGCGGGGGCGCGCCTGCTGGGCTGGGGCATCGCCGCCGTGGTGGCGATCCTCGGGCTGGCCGCCGTCCTGCTCTTCGCGACGCTGCCGGACGGGGACGCGTTCGACCGCCGGGTCGAGCGGCTCTTCGTCGAGATGGAGACGCTGCCCGGCGGGCAGGAGATCCGCCTGCTGGAGATCCTCGCGCAGTCGGGCTCGGCCTTCTCGGAGGTGCTGTCGGGCTACCGCACGATCATCTTCGTGCTGATGGTGTTCGCCACCGCGCTGCTGATCGCCTGCGTCGTGTTCCTCGTGGCGCTCGTGCTGCTGAACCGCCGGATGGGCGAGATCGAGCGCTCGGGCATCCAAGTGACCTCGCTCGTGCTGTCGCGGGCGGAGAACATGGTGCTGCTCAACGATCTCGAGCTGAAGCTCACGGACGCGGCGATGGAGACGATGGCCGTGCTGGCGGAGGCGCGGCTGGACGGCGACGTGCTGACGGGCGCGCAGATCGAGGCGATGATCACCGGGCGCTCGGCGGAGGAGTGCGACGAGGCGTCGGGCGCGACGCGGATCAAGCGGCTCCGCGATGCGCTGGGCAACCAGTTGGTGACCGCGCTGCTGATCCGGAACATCACGCGGCAGGGCTACGTCCTGACGCTCGATCCCAAGGTCATCCGGATGGAGTGAGGGCGGCGGCGGGCTAGGTCTGCCCCATGCGCTACCCCGAGACGCCCGACGGGCGCTACTTCGTCGCCAAGGGGCGCCTGTGGCGG
Organism: Jannaschia sp. Os4; assembly: GCF_016820245.1. Classification (GTDB taxonomy): domain Bacteria; phylum Pseudomonadota; class Alphaproteobacteria; order Rhodobacterales; family Rhodobacteraceae; genus Jannaschia. The sequence continues at coordinate 11,773 of NZ_JAFCAR010000003.1, forward strand.
AAGTCCGACCCGTCCCTGCCCGAGGATGCGCGGCAGGCCGCCGTGCGCGACCTCATGGCAGCGCGCCGGGCGGTGCGGGACGCGGACACGCCCGACGCCACGCGCGCCGCGCGCGCGCGGGTGCAGGAGGCGAAGGTGCGGCTGGGCGAGCGGGGGCCGCCTTGGTGGGAGGACGGCGCGCCCGACGTGACGCGCCGCGCGCCGTGGAACACGGCCTATTCCGGATGGTGGGACGGATTGCCCGAGGCCGAGCGCGCGCGGGGCCTCGACTAGTCCATCACGCCGGATTCCTCGTAGAACCGAACCGCGCCGCGATGCAGCGGGACCGCCACCCCGTCGAGCGCGGTCCCGGGCGTGATCTCGGACCCCTTCGGGTGGCCTGCGGCGAGACGGTCGCGCGTGGCGTCGGAGAAGAGCGCGCGGGTGATCTCGTAGATCACGTCCTCGGGCACGTCGGCATGGGTGAACCAATGCGCCCCGACGGAGACGGTCTCGACGCCGGGCACGCCTGCATAGGCGCCGTCGGGCACCGTCGAGCGCTCGAGGAAGCCGTGGAGCCAGAGCAGCTCGACGGCCACGTCGCCGTCGATCGGCACGAGGCGGATCGGCGCCCGGGCCGCGAGGTCAGCGATGGCCGCCGTCGGGTAGCCCGCGACCACCACGAACGCGTCGATGCGCCCCTCGACCAGCGCGTCCGCCGCCTCGCGCCCGCCGAAGGTCTCGACGGCGTACTGGTCCGAGCGCAGGCCGACCGCCTCGAGGATCAGGCGCCCGTCCACGTGGGTGCCGGACCCCACCTCGTCGAGCGCGATGCGCTTGTTCTGCAGATCCTCCAACGTCTCGACCGCGCTCTCGGCGAGGGTCACGACGTGGATGTGCTCGGGATAGAGGGCCGCGATGGTGCGGAGGTCCTCGGCGGGCGGGCGGCCCGACCAGATGCCGGACCCCTCCGAGGCCCAGAAGCCGATGTCGGACTGGGCGAAGCCGGAGGCGCGGCGCCCGTCCATGATGGCCTCGATGTTGTCGAGCGAGCCGCGCGTCACGAGGGGCACGAGGGTAAGCCCCGCCTGCGGCCCGACCGCGTCGGCGATGATGCGGGCGACGGGCGCGTAGGTCAGCGTCGCGCTGCCCGTGCCGATCGTGAACTCCTCGGCCTGCGCGGTGCAGGCCAGCGCCGTCACGAGCGCCATCGCGTGTCTCAACATGGATCGATCCCCCCGCCGGGACGATTCCCCGCTGCGGCCGGTCTGGCAAGGGGGCGCCGCGCGCGGCTATGGGAGGGCATGACCCGATATGCCTCGCCCGCCGGCGGCCTGCCGCCCCAGACCCACCTCACCACGGGCCGCGCCGTGCTCACCGACGCCTACGCGGTGATCCCCCGCGGCGTGCAGACGGACATCGTGACGTCGGCCCTGCCGGGATGGGAGGGGATGCGGATGTGGGTGCTGGCGCGGCCACTGTCCGGCTTCGCCGAGACGTTCTTCCAAGCGGGGGTCGAGCTGGCGCCCGGCGGCGGGTCGGAGCGGCCCGAGGCGGACCCGGAGGCGCAGTCGGTGGTGTTCGTGACGCGGGGGGCGCTGGTGCTGACCGTCGAGGGGGCGGCGCACGAGATGGCGCCGGGGGGCTATGCCTACCTGCCCGCCGGATGCGCTTGGACGATGCGGTCGGAGGACGGCGCCGCGTTCCAGTGGATCCGCAAGCGCTACGTGCCCGCCGAGGGGGTGGACCGGCCCGAGCCCTTCGTCACCACCGACGACGCCGAGGCGCCGGTCCCGATGCCCGACACGGACAGGGCGTGGGCGACGCGCCGGTTCGTCGATCCGGCGGACCTGCGCCACGACATGCACGTCAACGTCGTCACCTTCCAGCCGGGCGGGGCGATCCCGTTCCTCGAGACGCACGTGATGGAGCACGGGCTCTACGTGCTGGAGGGGAAGGCGGTCTATGCGCTCAACGACGACTGGGTGGAGGTGGAGGCGGGCGACTTCATGTGGCTGCGCGCGTTCTGCCCGCAGGCCTGCTATGCGGGCGGGCCGGGGCCGTTCCGGTACCTGCTCTACAAGGACGTGAACCGGATGCCGGGCTGGCTGGGGTGACGGGCGCGGCGCGCGTCCGTCGAGCCCCGGTCGGGGCGGGTTCACCCCGCGGCCACCTCCCACGGCTCGTCGAAGCGGTGCTCCTCGAGGTTCGGTCGATCCCCCGCGTAGTCCACCACGGCGAACAGCCCCGGCGCGTGCAGCGGCGTGAGGACGCCGTGCCACGTGCCTCGGTGGAACTGGATGCCCATGTGGGGCGCGGTGAGGAACGCCTGCGGCACCGCCTCCGGCCCGTCCGAGACGATCACGAGGAAGGGGTGGGCGGTCATCGGCAGGAAGGCTTGGGAGCCGATGGGGTGCCGCTCGATGAGGTCGAGCGCGTAGGGCAGGCGCCGCGCCTCCGCCTCGAAGACCGAGACCGACACCTCCCCGTCCGCCACGTCGGGGCGGCACTGGTCGTGCCAGCGGTGGCAGAGGCCCGCGTTGATGAGGCGGTCCTCGCCCCGCCCGGCGGCGACGATCGTGCCGTAGGGGGCGAAGGCGGCCTCCGTGAGCGGGCCCGCCGCGATCCGCCTCACCACGCCATCGCCTCCAGCCGCAGGCGCGCGATCCGCTCCACCTGACGCTCCGCCTCGGCCCGCTCGGTGGCAGTGTCGTGGGCCGCGCGCCTCTCCATCGCGGCCATGATCCCCGCCTTGTCGTGGTCGCGGACGGCGATGATGAAGGGGAAGCCGTGCCGCTCGACGTAGTCCGCGTTGAGCCGCTGGAACGCGGCCCGCTCGTCGTCGGTCAGCAGGTCCAGCCCCGCGCTCGCCTGCTCGGCCGTCGAGTCCGCCGTCAGCCGCCCGGCGGCCGCGAGCTTGCCCGCGAGGTCGGGGTGGGCTCGGAGCACCTCCAGACGGGCTTCGTCGGAGCCGGCGCGGAAGGCCCGGGCCATCGCGGCGTGGAGGCCGGCGGCGGAGTGGTGGGCGGGGCCGAGTTCCGACTCCCACGCGCGCTCGGCCACCCAAGGGGAGTGCTCGAAGACGCCGCCGAAGCGGTCGACGAAGGCGGCCCGGTCCATCTCGGGCACGGTCGGGCCGTCGCCGACCTCCCGGTCGGAGAGGGGGGCCGCGGTGCCGCCGGGACGGGTGGCGTCCCAGTGGCGCGCGATGTCGGCTCGGGTGGCGATCCAGACGTCGTCGTGCCGCGCCACGTGGTCGAGGAAGCGGCGCAGCGCCTCGGCCCGTCCGGGCCGCCCTGCGAGGCGGCAGTGCAGGCCCACCGTCATCATGCGCCCGCCCTCCCGGTGCAGGCAGTCGAACGTGTCGCGCAGGTACGTCTCCCACGACGCCCCGTCCGCGTGCCCGGCTTGGATGGCGAAGCGCATGTCGTTGGCGTCCAGCGTGTAGGGCAGGATCAGCTGCTCCGCGTCGCCGATCCGCACCCGGTAGGGCAGGTCGTCGGCATAGCTGTCCGAGACGTAGAGCGGCGCGGCCTCCTCGTGGGCGAGGCGCACGGTGCTCATGGAGCAGCGGCCGGTGTACCAGCCCTCGGGCCTCGTCCCCGTGACCGCCTCGTGGAGCGCGAGCGCCTCGCGGATGGCGGCGCGCTCCTCGGCCTCGGGCATGTCCCTGTGCTCGACCCACTTCAGCCCGTGGGACGCGATCTCCCACTCCGCCGCCCGCATCGCCTCAACCTGCGCGGGGGAGCGGGCGAGGGCGGTGGCGACGCCGTAGACCGTGACGGGCAGGTGACCCAGCATCCGGTGCAGCCGCCAGAACCCGGCCCGGGCGCCGTACTCGTAGATCGATTCCATGTTCCAATGCCGCTGCCCCGCCCACGGCTGCGCGCCCGTGATCTCGGACAGGAACGCCTCGGAGGCGGGGTCGCCGTGCAGGACGTTGTTCTCGCCCCCCTCCTCGTAGTTGAGGACCAGCGACAGGGCGATGCGCGCGCCGCCCGGCCACGCGGCCTCGGGGGGCGTCGGGCCGTGGCCGAGCAGGTCGCGGGGGTAGCGTGGCGGCATGGGCGGATCCTCCGTGCGCCGGTCCTACACCGGAGGCGCGGCGCTGCGCCACGGGGCCATTCTACGCGGCGCGCGGAGGTGCTAGCGGCGGGGCGGAGAGACGGAGGGGCGCGGGATGTACGACTTTGCGGTGCTGTGGGACTTCGTGTCCTTCGCGGTGCGCTGGCTGCACGTGATCACCGCGATGGCGTGGATCGGGGCGTCCTTCTACTTCATCGCGCTCGACCTCGGGCTGCGGAGGTCGCCCGACCTGCCCGACGGCGCCTACGGCGAGGAATGGGAGGTCCACGGCGGGGGCTTCTACAACACGGTGAAGTACACCGTCGCGCCCGACCGGCTGCCCGAGCACCTGACGTGGCACAAGTGGCAGTCCTACATGACGTGGATCAGCGGCGCGGGCCTCCTCGCCATCGTCTACTGGGCGGGGGCGGAGCTGTTCCTGATCGACCCTGCGAAGTGGGACCTCACGACGTGGCAGGCGATCGGCCTGTCGGCGGGGTTCATCGCGCTGGGCTGGCTCGGCTACGACGCGCTGTGCCGCTCGCCGCTGCGGTCCAACCCCACGGCGGTGATGCTCGTGCTCTTCGCGGGGATCGTCGCGTCCTCGTGGCTTCTGCACGAGACGTTCACGGGGCGGGCGGCGCAGCTGCACCTCGGCGCGATGACGGCGACGATCATGACGGGCAACGTGTTCTTCGTGATCATGCCGAACCAGCGGATCGTGGTGGCCGACCTCAAGGCCGGGCGGGTGCCCGACGCCAAGTACGGGCAGATCGCCAAGCTGCGCTCGACCCACAACAACTACCTGACGCTGCCGGTGATCTTCCTGATGCTGTCGAACCACTACCCGACCGCCTTCGCGGTACCGGGGGCGTGGCTTATGGGACCGCTGGTCTTCCTCGTGGGCGTCGCGGTGCGCCACTACTTCAACACCCTGCACGCGACGGGGCGGGGGCCGCTCTGGACGTGGGGGGTGGCGGCGGTGCTGTTCGTGATCGTCGCATGGCTCGGGGCCGCGCCGATGTGGACCGGGGCCGCCACCGAGGCCGCCGAGGCGCGCGCCCTGTCGGAGGCGGAGATGGCCTTCGTCGCCTCGCCTCACTTCGAGGCGGCGGCCGACGTCGTGCGGGGCCGCTGCTCCATGTGCCACGCGCGCGAGCCGTTCTGGGACGGCATCCGCTGGGCGCCGAAGGGGGTCGTCCTCGAGACGGACGGGGACATCGCGCGCCATGCGCGCGAGATCCACCTCCAATCGGCGGCCTCCCACGCGATGCCGCCCGCCAACCTCACCGGGATGGAGCCGGCGGAGCGGGCGCTGGTGGCGCGGTGGTACCGCTCCGGGGGCTGAGGCCCGTCCCGATCCCCGCCGCCGCCATCGCGTCGCGCAGCGCGCCGAACGGCACGGCCCCGCCCGCCTCGTCCGGCGCCTGCCGCAGCAGGTCCGTCAGCGGCCCCTCGAGGGCGAGCGCGCGGTCCACCTCCGGGTCCGAGCCCTTCGCGTAGGCCCCCATCCGGATCAGGTCCTCCATGTCGGCGTGCCGTGCGTGCGCCCGGCGGGCGGCGGCGACGAGCCCGGCCTCTTCCGGGGCGTGGCAGCCGGGCATCGCGCGCGAGACGCTCCGCAGCAGGTCCACCGCCGGGAAGCGCCCCCGTTCGGCCACCGCGCGGTCGAGGACGACGTGGCCGTCGAGCAGGCCCCGCGCCCCGTCCGCGACGGGATCGTCCATGTCGTCCCCGTCCACGAGCACCGTGTAGAGCCCCGTCACGTCGCCCTGTCCCCCGCCGCCCGGACCGGCCCGCTCCAGCAGTTGCGGCAGTTCCGCGAAGACGGTGGGGGGATAGCCGCGCTGGGCGGGCGGCTCGCCTGCGGCGAGGCCGATCTCGCGCTGGGCATGGGCGAAGCGGGTGACGCTGTCGATCAGCAGGAGGACCGATCGGCCCGCGTCGCGGAACGCCTCCGCCACGGCGGTGGCGGTCCACGCGGCCTGCCTGCGCATCAGCGGCGGCTCGTCCCCCGTGGCGACGACGACCACCGCGCGGGCCATGCCGTCGGGGCCGAGGTCGCGCTGGATGAAGTCCTGCACCTCGCGCCCCCGCTCGCCCACGAGGCCGAGCACGACGACGTCCGCCTGCGCCCCGCGCGCCAGCATGGCTAGCAGGGTCGACTTGCCGACGCCCGACCCGGCGAAGACGCCCATGCGCTGCCCGGCGCAGAGCGGCGCGAAGAGGTCGACGGCATGGACGCCGGTGTCGATCCGCGCGCCCATGCGGCGGCGCCCGAAGGCCGGGGGCGGGGCCGCCCGGGCGGGGAAGGCCGTCCCTCCCTCGGCCGGGGGCGGGCGTCCGTCGAGCGGACGGCCCAGCCCGTCGAGCACCCGGCCCAGCCAGGCGTCGCAGGGATGGAGCGCATGCTCCCCCGCGAGCGCCTCCACAGGGTCTCCGACCGTGACGCCGCGCCAATGGCCGAAGGGCAGGACGCGCAGGCCGCCGCCGTCGGCACCGATCACCTCGGCCAAGACCGGCCCGGCCCGGCCCATCACCCGGCACCGCCCCCCGATCCCCAGCGCGCGGTCCAGCCCCCCCACGGTGAGCGCGAGCCCGGAGACGGCGCGGACCTCGCCGATCACCCGCATCGCAGGGGTCTCGCGGAGGGCGCGGGCCACAGCGGTAAAGGAGCCGTTCATGTTTTTCCCCTAGGTCGATTCGGGACGCCGGGTGGCCCCACGGGTCTGCCCGGCAATCGTGAAGGGAAAGGAAACGCGCATGGACGTCGCCCTCTTCGACCTCGCCTCGCGCCGCATGGAGTGGCTGGCCCAGGACCAGCGCGTCGTGGCCGAGAACGTGGCCAACTCCGACACGCCCGGCTTCAAGGCGCGCCGGATCGAGGATTTCGCCGCGGTGCTGTCGAACGCCGCGCCCTCGGGGCCGGCGACGACCGACGCGGCCCACATCCCCGGCCTCGGCGGGGCCGGATCGGCCCGCGTGTCGGAGGACCCGGCGGCGTGGGCGACGACGCTCGACGGCAACTCGGTCGTCCTTGAGCAGCAGGCGATCCGCTCGGCGCAGATCGACGGGGCCTACGGGCTGGCGGCGACGCTTTACAAGAAGGGGCACGACTTCATCCGCCTCGCGGCGGCGGGCAACCTCTGATGGACCCGCTCTCCTCCATCGGCCGCATCGCGGCCAGCGGGATGCACGCGCAGGGCCGGCGGCTGCAGGTCGTGGCCGAGAACGTGGCCAACGCCGAGTCCACGGGCGCGACGCCCGGCTCGGACCCGTTCCGCCGCAAGACGATCGCCTTCGCCGAGCGGGTGGACCGCGCGACGGGCGCCTCCATGGTCGAGGTGGACCGCATCGGGCGGGACCGCTCGGACTTCGACCTGCGCCACGACCCCGCGCATCCGGCGGCGGACGCGGACGGCTACGTGAAGATGCCCAACGTCAGCGCCATCCTCGAGATGTCCGACATGCGCGAGGCGGTCCGGTCCTACGAGGCCAATCTCGGCGTCTACGAATCCGCGCGCGGGATGCGCCGCCGCCTCGTCGATCTCCTGCGCTGAGGGCTAGGCCATGTCCGATCCCACCATCGTCTCCGGCGCCGCCGTCCGCGGGGCCTACGGCGCCGCCCGCGACGTGCGCCCCGCGCCGGCCGCCCGGACGGACGGCCCCGAGAGCTTCTCCGACATGGTGCGCGCGGCCGCCTCCGGCGCGGCGTCCACCGCCCGCGCGGCGGAGTCCGCCGCCGAGGGCGCCCTGCGGGGCGAGGTCGGGACGCAGCAGGTGGTCGAGGCGACCATGGAGCTCGAGACGACCCTGCGCGTCGCGGTCTCGGTCCGCGACAAGGTCGTGCAGGCCTACCAGGACATCCTGCGGATGCAGATCTGATGCGCGACGCCGACGCCTACGCCATCTTCACCGAGACGATCTGGGCGATCCTCTTCGCCGCCGGCCCGATCCTCGCCATCGCCACTGGCGTGGGCCTCGTGATCGCGCTGTTCCAAGCGCTGACCCAAGTGCAGGAGATGACCCTCACCTTCGTGCCGAAGATCGCCGCGATCTTCGTCGGCCTGATCGTGTTCGTGCCCTTCTGCTACGGGGTCGTCGCGCGGCTCGCCGAGACGGTGTTCGACCTCATCGGCGGGGGCCTGTCGTGAGGGGGTGGGGGGCGGTGGCCGTCCTGCTGCTGACGGCGACGTCGGCCTCCCCGGCGGGGTGGTCCGGCTTCTATGCCCGCGACGCCGCCCGTGCCGCGGCGACGGCGCCCGAGGCGGTGGCCGTCGCGCCCGAGGGGGCCTGCCTGCGCGCCATCCTCGACGCGCAGGCGCGGCACGGCATCCCCGACGACCTGCTCCTCGCCATCGGGCTGCAGGAGGCCGGGACGCGGCGGGACGGGCGTCTCACGGTCTGGCCGTGGTCCGTGAACGCCGCGGGCGAAGGCCGCCGCTTCGACACCCGCGCCGCCGCCGAGGCGTGGGTCCGCGCTCGCCGCGCCGCCGGGGTGCGGTCGATCGACGTGGGCTGCCTGCAGGTGAACCTCCGCTGGCACCCCGACGCCTTCCCGACGCCCGAGGCCGGGTTCGACCCCGCGCGCAACGCCGACTATGCCGCCCGCTTCCTGCGCGACCTCCACCGCCGGACGGGCGACTGGACGACGGCGGCGGCCTCCTACCACTCCTTCACCCCCGGCCCGCGCGCCCGCTACGCCGCCGCGCTCGCCCGGAACCGGCGCCTCGCCGCGACGGAGCGCGACGCCCTGCGCGCCCTCGCCGGATCGCAGCCTCCCTCCGTCGCCGCCACGGCCCCGCGCCCACCCCGCGCCGGCTGGTCCGGACGCGGCGGCCTCTACGCCCGGAACTGACCGATGGCCGCCCCCACGCCCGCGCCGAAGCTGCTGTTCCTCGACGGGGCCAACCGCGACGTGGCCTTCGCCATCGGCGTGGCGCTCGTCCTCGCGGTGCTGTTCGTGCCGCTGCCGCCGATCCTGCTGGACGTCGGCCTCGCGCTGTCGCTGTCGGTCTCGGCCCTGATCCTGATGGTCGCGCTCTGGGTGCCGCGCCCGCTGGAGTTCAACTCCTTCCCCACGCTCCTGCTCGTGGTGACGATGCTGCGCCTCTCGCTGAACGTCGCGTCGACCCGCCTGATCCTGTCCGAGGGCCACACCGGGACCGACGCGGCGGGCGGCGTGATCGAAGGCTTCTCCCGCTTCATCGCGACCGGCAGCTTCGTGATCGGCGTGATCGTCTTCGCGATCCTCGTGATCATCAACTTCGTCGTCATCTCCAAGGGGTCGACCCGGATCGCCGAGGTGTCGGCCCGCTTCTCCCTCGACGCCATGCCCGGCAAGCAGATGGCCATCGACGCCGACCTCGGCGCGGGGCTCATCGACGAGGCGGAGGCCCGCGCGCGGCGGAAGGACCTCGAGGCCGAGACGGGGTTCTACGGCGCCATGGACGGCGCGTCGAAGTTCGTGCGCGGCGATGCGGTGGCGGGTCTGATCATCACGGGGATCAACATCGTCGGCGGCATCGTCATCGGCACGCTCCAGCACGGCATGGCGCTCGGCGACGCGGCGGACGTCTACACCGTGCTGACCATCGGCGACGGGCTGGTCAGCCAGATTCCCTCGCTGCTCGTCTCGCTCGCGGCGGGCATCATCGTGACGAAGGGGGGGACCGAGGGCGCGGCGAACGAGGCCGTGCTCAAGCAGCTGGGCGGCTACCCCAAGGCCACCTTCATGGCCGCCGCGCTGCTCTTCGGGATCGGCCTGCTGCCGGGCTTCCCCCTCATCGTCTTCGCGCCCCTCGCCCTCGGCATCGCCACCGTGGGCGAGGCCATGCGGCGCGATGCGCTCGAGGCCGAGCGCGCCGAGGCCGCCCGCCTCCGCGCCGAGGCCGGGGCGGCCGCCGCGCCCTCCGACGACCCGGCCGACGATCTCGCGCTCGACGACCTGCGCCTGTCGATGGGATCGGGCCTCGCCACGCTCGTCGGCCGCCCCGGCGCGGCGCTGCCGCCCAAGGTGCGCGGCCTGCGCGGCGTGTTCGCCCGCGACTACGGCTTCGTGCTGCCGAAGGTCAGGATCACCGACGACCCCGACCTCCCGCCCGATGCCTACACGGTCTCGATCCGCGGCACCGAGGTCGCGCGCGGCGAGGTGCGCGCGGGCGGGCAGATGGTCATCGCGCCCGTCGGGTCCGAGGGTGTCCCGCCCGGCGAGGCGGGCCGCGATCCGACCTTCGGGCTGGAGGTGGTCTGGACCGACAGCGCGGGCGCCGAGGCGGCGGAGCGGGCAGGGCTGACGGTCGTGGATCCGGAGAGCGTGATCGTCACCCACCTGACCGAGATCGTGAAGGACAACATGGTCGATCTGCTCGGCCACGCGGCGACGAAGGCGTTGATCGAGGGGCTGGGCCGCGACCACAAGGCGCTCGCCGCCGAGATCGGGGGCGGCCAGCCGATCGTCCTGCTGCAGCAGGTGCTTCAGTCGCTGCTCGCCGAGCGCGTGTCGATCCGCGACCTCGCCACCATCGTGGAGGCGGTGGCCGAGCGCGCGCGGTCCACCTCCGACGTCGCCGCGCTCGTGGCCCATGTCCGCGCCCGCCTGTCCCGCCAGATCTGCCATGGGCTCGCGGACGCCCAAGGCCGCGTCCCGGTGATCGCGCTCGGGGCGGGATGGGAGCGGGAGCTGGGGGACGCGTCCCGCGACGCGTCCGAAGGGGGGGCGCTGCCCTTGGCGCCGAGCCGGGTGCAGGACTTCGTCCTCGCCGCGCGTGGCGAGATCCAGCGCTTCGCCGACGGCGACGAGTGGCCCGCGCTGCTCGTGCCCGCGGAACTCCGCCCGGCGATCCGAGCGATGCTCGAACGGGTCAGCCCCACGACCCCCGTCCTCGCGCACACCGAACTGCACCGGAAGGTCGCCGTGCACACCGTCGCCCGGATCGGCGACTGATGACGCTCGAGGACCTGCTCGTCCCCCGCCTCCTCGGCTACGTGCTCGTCTTCGCGCGGATCGGCGCGGCCATGTCGTTCCTGCCGGGCATCGGCGAGACTGCAGTTCCCGTGCGCGTCAGGCTGGTCTGCGCGCTCGCCGTCTCGGCCGCGCTGCTGCCCGCGACGCCCTTGGCCGACGGGGCCGGGATCGCCCGCGTCGCCACCCTTGCCTTGCTGATCGCATCCGAGGCGATGATCGGCCTCTGGATCGGCCTGAGCGCCCGCATCCTCCTCTCGGCGCTCCAGTTCGCTGGCTTTCAGATCGGGACGGCGATCGGGCTGTCGAACGCCTTCGCGCCCGGCCTCGGGTCGTTCGAGGGATCGACGATGGTCGCCTCCGGCCTGCTCATTGCGGGCGTCGCGCTGATCTTCGCGACCGACCTCCACCACCTGATCGTCGCTGCCCTCCTGCGGAGCTACGTCGCGTTCCCGCCGGGCCATCTTCCCGCGGGGGACCTCGCGGCGGGCATCGCGGGCACGGCCGCCGCCAGCTTCCGGATCGGGCTCTCGATCACCGCGCCGTTCTACGTGATGGGACTGCTGCTCAACCTCGGGCTTGGACTCGCGAACCGGGCGATGCCCACGCTGCCCGTGTTCTTCGTGGCGGTCCCGCTTCTGATGGCCGCCGGCCTCGTCGTCCTCGCGGTGAGCGGGCCGACGCTGTTCGACGGCTTCCTCGGCGGGCTCGCCCGCTGGCTGGGCACCTTCGAGGTCGAGGCATGAGCGAGCAGGACCGCGCCTCGAAGACCGAGGAGCCGACCGAGAAGAAGCTCCGCGACGCGCGCAGGAAGGGCGACACCCCGGCCTCGCGCGAGCCCGCGGCCGTGGCCGGCCTCGTCGCGCTCGCCGTGATCGCCGGCCCTCTCGCGCCCGGCCTGCTCTCCGACCTCGCCCGCGCCTTCGCGGGGGCGATGCACCTCGCGGGCAGCGTGCGGTTCGGCGTGCACGCGCCGGGCCTCGCGGATGCCGGCGACGTCCTGCGACCGTTCGCGCGGGCGGTGGCGGGGACGCTCGCCGCGCCGTTCGCCGTCCTGAGCGCGGCCGCCCTCGTGGGCATCGCGGCGCAAGGCGGCGTCGTCGTCGCCCCGAGCCGGCTGGCACCGCGCTGGTCGAAGCTCTCGCCGATCGGCGGCCTCAAGCGGCTTGGCTCGCCCGATGCGCTGATGGAGTTCGCGAAGAACATCGCGAAGGTCGCGCTGGTCGCTGCCCTCTCCATCGGCCTCGGCTGGCCGGCGGTGGAGGCGACATGGGGCCGGGGCGGCCTCGATCCCCGCGCGGTGCTGGACCGGACGGGCGGGACGGCGGCCGGCATGATCGCGACGGTGGCCCTGCTCATGGCGGGGATCGCCGGAGCCGACGTCGCGTGGAAGCGGCGGCGGTGGCGCGCCAAGCAGCGCATGACCCACAAGGAGATCCGGGACGAGCACAAGGATTCCGAGGGAGATCCCGTGCTGCGGGCGCGCCGGGACGGGGTGCGGCGGGCGCGGGCGCGGCAGAGGATGGCGACCGCCGTGCCGCAGGCGACCGTGGTCATCACGAACCCCACCCACTTTGCCGTCGCGTTGCGCTACGTTGCGGGGCGCGATGCGGCACCCGTCTGCGTGGCGAAGGGCACGGACCTCCGCGCGGCGCGGATCCGCGAACTCGCGGTGGAGGCCGGGGTGCCCTTGGTCGAGAACCGCCCCCTCGCCCGCGCGCTGCACGCCACCGTCGAGCTCGAGGCGCAGGTCCCACCGGAGCATTGGCAGGCGGTCGCCGAGATCGTGGGCTACGTCGAGGACCTGCGCCTTGGCCGCTGGCGGCGCCCTCCGACGGGCGCCGCGCTCCGCCACGACGCGTGACGCCGGGGCCGTCCGGCGATCGCGCGCTCCGGCTTATTCCCAGGGCGCGAGATGCGCCTCGCGGCGACCTGACAGCCTTTCGGGACGGGGACCTCGAAGGTGCGACGCGCCGGCGCCATGCGCCATGCGTGCTCCGACCCCACCGAACGGAAGGTCCCGTCGGCGAACGAGGCTAGCCCAGGCCTCGGCTCATCGCAGCCGCAGGCCGGACAGGTCGCGGTCGGCCGGCAGCTTTCCCCGTTCCAACAGGACGCGCGATATCGCGCCCGCGCGGATCGGGTCCAGCCGGGCGAGGATGGGGGCGGCGTCCCGCTCGGCCATTGCGCCGAGGATCGAGATGGTCACGCCCATGTCCATGTCGGCCACGATCGCCGCGGCCTGAGCGGGCTTCATCCCACGGTACAGGTTCACGAGTCGCTCCAAGTCCTCGCTCTGGCGGCGCTCGACGCCGTCGACGAGGACCTGAAGCTCGTCGCGCATCCGCGACAGGGCGGCGAGGTCGGCATCCACCTGGAGGCGGAGCGCCTCGATCGCGGCCCGCTCGACATCGAGCGCCGCGACCTGCTCGGCGAGATCGGCCCGCTCGTCCGCGATGAGGGCGAGGACCGCCTCCGGCGCGGTGCACTCGTTGCCGGTGTGGCGAGCGTCGCTCGAGGTGTCCGGTTCCGCGTCGCCCGGATCGGACGGCGTTGCCTCCGCATCGGCCGCGCGTGCGGGCATCGCGAGGGATCCGACCACCGCGGACGCGAGCGGCGCCGCGAGCTGCGGCGGGAGAGGCACGACGCTCGCGAGCTTGGCCCCCGTCGCGAGGGCGAGGCCGCAGAGCGCCACCGGGAGGGGTCGCACCCTCACCGTCCGGACCCGGCGCCGTTGGACGGCGCCGCATCGAAGAAGCGGCGGATCAGGTCCGCCTTGGCGGTCGTCTCGACGACGGGGTGGTCGGATGGCCCGCGCTGCCCCGGCCGTCGATCGCGATCCGCCTGCCGCGTGGTGCGGAAGGGCTCGTGGGCATGGGCGGCGACCGGGGGGTCCGTCCGCAGCCGCATCACCGTGTCTTCGGTCCTGTCCGCGGCCTGCGCGAAGGCCCGGACCGCAGGTTCGAGACCTTGCAAGGCGGCCATCAACGCCCGGACCCGACGGTCCAAGAGGAAAGCATATCCGACCGTCCCGATGAGCAGGGCGGTGATCGTCGCGTCGACGAGGTCGATCGTCATGGTGTCTCCTTGGGGTCGTCGGAGTCGTCGTGGGAAAGGAGGCGGAGGCCGAGGGCGTCGCCGCGGCCGCGTCCGAGCAGCCCACGGAAGAGGGCCGCATCCCCGCACCGGACGTCGAGGGGCGCGGCCGGGTCGCCGGGAAGGTCGAGCGTCGCCCCGGGATCCCATCCCATCGCGTCTCCGACGAGGAGGGATACCTCCATGACGGCGGCCACGCGAATCTCGGCCTCGAGCAAGCTCGTGGGTACCTTTCGGCGGGGCCGATCTCCGGCATCGCCGCGGATCGGCGCGGTCCGGTCGGCCCGCAACGGCACGAGCGCGGCGAGGTCGGCCTCTCCGCCGCCGAGGACGATCCGAATGCGGACGGCATCGCCGCAAAGCGGCCTGCGAGCCCTCCGCGCGGTCGGCCGGGCGGGACCGTCCGAGCGGCGGCGCCCTGGATGCAGCGCGTCTCCCAACGCGTCTCCCAACGCGTCCGAGAGCCGTTTCAAGATTCGACGCGCGACGGCGGACTGAAGGTCGGGCGGCGGGTCGTCCGGGTCGGCGCGCAGGATGCCGGTCAGCAGCGCCTCTGCGGCGGCGTCCGATAGGTGGAGGTATGCGGCTCGATCTCCCTCGCGAGGTTCGAGCCACGTCCCCGGGCCCGATGGCTCGAGGTCCTGCCAACTTCCGTAGCGGAGGTCGAACGACAGCGGGGGAGCCACCGGACCGCAGCGCTCGGCGCAGATCGCCGCGACCGCACGATGGAACGCCCGGAGCTGGTCCTCCAACTCCGGATCGCGCCGTCGGCGGTCCGTCGCGGCGTCGACATACGCGGCCTCTACGGGCAGGGCGGGCGCGGCGTTCATTGCAGCACCAAATCGGCGATGAGGATCTCCACCGCGAGGTCCGGACCGAGGATGGCCCGGGCACGAAGCAGGAGGTCCGCGCGAATCTGCGCCATCCCGTCCGACCCGACGAGGTCCGGCTCTCGCAGCAGTCGCGTGTAGTCCACGAAAGCGTCGCGGACGTAGGGGCGCATGCCGTCCAAGTGTGCGTCGACCTCGGGCGTCGTGGGATGGACGATGGCGTAGTCCGCCTTGAGGAAGCGGTGGATCGGCGTCCCGGACGTGCTCCGACCGGGAATGTCGACGACGATCTCCTCGAGTTCGAGCACCGTCAGCGGCGCATCGGGCGCGGGCACCGGCACGCTGCTAGGCGGTCCGTCCGCCACCTCGGCATGGGCGTCGCCCCGAGGGTCCAAGACCGCGTAGGCCCCGCCCGCGATCGAGAGCAGGACGACGACCGCCGCGAGTGAGAGCAGCAGACGACGGCGGGGCAGCGGGAAAGTCTTAGGCGGTGCGGGCATTGCGGCCTCCTTCCCCGCAAGGTGGCGCGCCCTCCGGCGGTCGGGCAAGAACGTAATGAGAACAATTCGCCGCTTCGATTAAGCGCCGCTTAAGCATTGGGACGCATGGTCCATCCGACGACAGGCCGGAGACCCATGCCCCCGATTCTCGAACGCATCGCCCGATTGGGGCGCACCCGCCTCCTCGCGTTGGGAGGGACCGCGATCGTGCTCGTGACCCTGATGGCGATCGCGGTCGGCGCGGTGCTCGCCCCGACCTACGCGCCGCTGTACAGCGGCCTCTCCCCGGCGGCGGCGGGCGGAATGGTCAGCGCCCTCGAGCAGGCGGGGTTCGACGTCGAGGTGTCCGGGGACGGCGGCACGCTCTCCGTCCCCCGTGAGGACGTCGCGCGGGCGCGGATGACGCTCGCGACGGCCGGGCTCCTCGCCGAGGGGGCCCCGGGATGGGAACTCTTCGACGACGCCGACGGGTTGGGGATGAACACCTTCCTCCAGCGGGTGAACCGCCTCCGCGCCTTGGAGGGGGAGCTCGCGCGGTCGATCCAGACGATCGACGGGATCACCGCGGCCCGCGTCCATCTCGTGCTGCCGGAGCGGGAGGCGTTCTCCCGTGAGCGGCCGGAGGCGACCGCGTCGGTGATCGTCCGGAGCCGCCCCGGCGCGACCGTCTCGGAGCGCCAGGCCATCGCGATCCGGGCCCTCGTCGCCTCGGCGGTGCCCGACCTCGCGCCGGGGCGGATCACGGTGCTCTCCGGGGCGGGCGAGACGATCCTCGGCCCCGGTGACGAAGCGGTCGCGGGCGCGGGCGGCGCCCTGCAGGGGCGGAAGAGCGCCTTGGAGGAACGGCTGAGGGCCAACGTCCAACGCCTCTTGGCGGCCCGCGTCGGCGCGGGGAGCGCGCGCGTGGAGGTCAACGTCGACCTCAGTTCCGTGCGCCAGATCACCCAGTCGGAGGCGTTCGACCCCGACGGCCGGGTGGTCCGCTCGACGGAGACCCGGGCGGAGACGAGCCGGGATCAGGACGGCGCGCGCGACGAGGTGGGCGTCGCCGGGAACCTGCCCGCGCCGCTCGGCGCGCCGGGCGGCGGAGGGGGCGCGACCAGCGAGCGGGACCGCTCCGACGAGGTCGTCAACTACGAGATCGGGTCGACCCGGACCGAGACCGTGTCGGAGCCCGGCGCGGTGGCCCGCATCTCCGTCGCCGTGCTGGTCGACGAGATGGGCGAGCCTGACGGTGCGGGCGGTATGGCCTATACGCCGCGGACGACAGAGGAGATGGAGCGCCTCGCCGCGCTCGTGCGCGCGGCGATCGGGTTCGACGCGGAGCGCGGGGACAGGGTGTCGGTCGAGACGATGCGGTTCGCGCCGGCGGACCCCGTCCCCGGGCTGGAGGGCGGTTCGGACCTGGTGCGGCTGATGGTCGGCCTCGTCCCGTCCGCCCTGCGCGGCCTCTTCGCGGTGGCCGTGGTCGCCTTGGTCCTTCGCCTCGGCCTCAGGCCCGCCCTCGCGGCCTTGGCGCCGCCCCCGCCCGAGGCGGTCGATCCGGGATCCGCGGCCCCGGCCGCACCCGACCTGCCGGACCGTCCTGCGGACGAGCCGGTGCCCTCCCGCGTCGACGTGCCTGGGGTCGCGGGACCGGTGGAACGCACGGCGCTGGAGCGGGCGCGCGACCTCGCCCTCGAGCGGCCCGACGAGGCCACCCGCGCGATCCGAGGCTGGCTGGCGGCGGGGACCTGACGTGACGGGCGCACGATACCGGATCGACCGCGATTTGCGGATCGTCCCACGCGTCGCGGCGGCTCCGCCGCCGCCGCAGGGGCCGACCATGGCCGACGTCGAAGCCGCACGAGCGGAGGGCCGGGAAGAGGGCCGCCGCCACGCGGGGGCCGAGGCGACGGCGGCGCTGGACGCCATCGGCGCCGCGCTCGCGGACAGGGTCGCGGACCGGGCTCGCGACCTCGGGGAGGCGGAGCGCGGGGCGACGCGCCTCGTGCGGGACGTGCTCGCGCGGCTCGTGCCGTCCGTGCGCCGGGCCGGCATCGAACGGGTCGCCGATCTGGTCCGCGACGCGCTCCCGCTGGCCATCGGGAGCCCGCATCTGCGGATCGCGCTGGCCGGTGCCGCAGCCGACCGTCACGGGTCCGCGCTCGCGGAACTCGCCGAGACGATCGATCCCACGATCACCGTCGACGTGATCGTCGATCCCGGCCTCGCCGCGGGCGCCGCGCGCGTCGAATGGCGGGGCGGGCATGCGGAGATGGATCCCGCGCAGGCGCTGGAGCGGCTGGGCGCCGCGCTCGACCATGCGCTCTTTGGAGAGGAGGCCGACGCCGATGGACGTGGCGACGAAGGACGACCGTGATGCCCCCTTGGAGCCGGCGGAAGGGGCCTCGACCCCGCGGCGGAGGGGCGACGGCGTGGAGATGCGGGCGATGATGGGCGTCCGGTTGCACGTGCAGATCGTGCTCGGCGAGACACGGATGACCCTCGCGGAGGTGATGGCCCTCCGCGCCGGGGCGGTCGTGGATCTCGACCGTCGGGTCGGGGATCCCGTCGATCTCGTGGTCGGGGGCCGGTTGGTGGCGCGGGGCGACCTCGTGCGGACCGAGGGCGGGCCCGTGGGCCTCCGCCTCACGGAGGTCCTGATGGACCCGGGCGCGGCCCGCGCGTGATCGTGCCCGCCCGCCCCCTTCGTTATGCGACCCCCTTCGCCGCGCTCCTGCTCGCCGCCGGGGCGGGCGCCGCGTCCGCCCAGGATCTCGGAGGGCTCCTCCAGGACGTCTCGTCCGCGATCGAGGGCGGGGGTCCGAAGAGCGCGGGGGACGACGGTGCCACGCTCAGCGGTCGCCTGCTGCAGGTCCTCGCGTTGACCACGGTCCTGAGCGTGGCGCCTGGCCTTCTCGTCATGATGACGAGCTTCACCCGCTTCGTGATCGTCCTCTCGATCCTGCGCTCCGCCTTGGGCCTCGCCCAGACGCCGCCCAACGTCGTCCTCACGAGCATGGCGCTCTTCCTGACGTTCTTCGTCATGCAGCCGGTCTTCGAGGACGCGTGGGAGGACGGGCTGCGCCCCCTGCTCGACGACGCCATCACCGAGGAGCAGGCGGTCGCGCGGATCGCGGCGCCGTTCCACGCCTTCATGGAGGCCAACACCCGCCCCGAGGACCTCGCGCTCTTCGAGGGGATCGCGGCGCGGACGGCGGACGCCTCCCCGCCGCGCGGGGCGACGAACGGGCCGGGCTGGCGGGAGCTCGTTCCCGCCTTCGCGATCTCCGAACTGCGCCAAGCGTTCACCATCGGGTTCCTGCTGTTCCTGCCGTTCCTCGCGATCGACCTGATCGTCGCATCCATCCTCATGAGCGCGGGCATGATGATGCTCCCGCCCGTCCTGATCTCGCTGCCGTTCAAGATCGTCTTCTTCGTCCTGATCGACGGGTGGGCGATGCTCGCGGGGAGCTTGATCGAGAGCTACCTTCCCGCCGCCCCGATTTGACCCGCCCGGACCCGGTGAACCCATGACCTCGATCCTTCCCTCCGACGGCCCCGCGACCGATCCGCCCTCCGGCGGCGCCGCGTCCGACACGGCGACGCTCACCGGGGCCGAGAAGGCCGCGCTGGTTCTGGTCTCCCTCGGGGAGGAGACGGGCGGTGCCCTCATGCGCAGCTTGGAGGAAGCGGACCTCCGGCGGATTGGGACCGCCCTGTCCACCCTCCGACGTGTACCCGCCGCGCTGGTCGAGGCCAGCTTGGCAGAGTTCGCCGATGCCGTCGCGGGGGGCGGGTCGTCCATCGGAGGGCGCGACGTGGCGCGTCGCCTCCTCGCCGGGATCCTGCCCGACGCCGAGGTCGAGGCGATCCTGGACGGGCGCGGCACCCCGCGGCGGGAGCGCGCCGCATGGCGGCGCTTGGCCGCCATGGAGCCGGCCCGCATCGCCGCCTGCCTCGCACCGGAGCCCCCGCAGGCCGTCGCGACGATCCTCGCGCATCTCCCCCCGCGGACCGCCGCCGCCGTCTATCCCCTGCTCGCCACGGATCGGCGCGCCGACGTGATCGAGCGGATGACGGCGCTCGGCACGTATCCAGATCATCTGATCGACGACATCGAGGCCGCGGTGCACGACGATCTCGTGGCGCGAGCTTCCGACGATGCGGAGGGATCCGCGCGGGACGTCGTGGCCGAGATGCTCAGCGCGCTCGGACCCGACGAGCGCGCCGAGGCGATCGAGGCGCTGGATCGGACGGACCCTGCCGTCGGGGCGGACGTGCGCGACCGAATGTTCACCTTCGACGACATGATCCGCATCGATCCGCGCGGGCTCGCGCGCCTGATGCGGGAGGTCGAGGGCACCCTCGTCCCGACCGCGCTAGCCGGAACCCACGAGACCATGCGGGAGCATTTCCTGTCGGCCCTCCCGGCCCGGAGCCGCGGGATGCTCGAGCGCGAGATCGAGCAGCGGGGCCACCCCGAGGCGGAGGAAGCGCAGGCCGCGCAGCTCAAGCTGGTCGATGCGGCGAAGGGTCTCCTCCGGGCCGACGACATCGCCTTGACGAAGCGGCGTTGACGGGCCTGGCCAACTGGGAGCGGGCGACCGGCCACCCGTCCGGTGCCGACGGGCTCGGCCGAGGGCGGAGGACGACCTGCCTCAGCCGGTGTATCGCCCCCGACCGGACGCGAACACGGCGGCGATCTCGACCAAGCCTCGGGACTGGGAACCCGAGAGCACCGTGAGCGCGCCCGACGCGGCGCCGACGGGCCGCGTCGCCGCGTCGGACAGGACGAGGTATTTCCGCACCAGACGATCGACGGATGTCGGGTCGTCCAGCGATGACAGGTCCAGCCGCCGTTCGATCATCTGTGCTTGGCGATCGATGTCGAGTCCCGCGGTCGCGGGTGGGATGCCGAGGGCGGTGCGGACCACCGTGCTGAGTTCGGCATCCGCGAGGATGTCGTAGGCGGACCCAATCCCCGGGGCGGCCGCACGGAACGCGAGCGCCGCCCCGACGGCCGCGTTCCCATCCGTCACCGCATCGGTGAACTGCCGGTCGACGTAACGGTCCACCAGCGCCTCGCGTGCGGGCTCGGAACCTAGTCGGGGGGCGTCCCCTGTGCCGAAACCCAAGGCGGCGTGCATCTCCGAGAAGCGGGGGTCGGAGAGGCGATTCACGAGGGATGCCGGATCGGAGGCGTCCGAGGCGAGGACCCTCCGCATCATTCCCTTGCCGAAGATGCGGTCCCCGAGACCGAAGGCGCGCATCGCGAACGCGTAGACCTCGTTGTCCTCTACGAAGGCGTCCGCCGTAGCCGGCCCGCCCGCGCGCGCGCGGAACGTCTCGATGCCGCGGGCATGCCCGGAACGTTCCCGCAGCGCGGTGGTCTGCTCGCCACGGGTCGCATCGACCAACTTGAGCGCAAGCAACGACGGAAGGCCGGTGATCGGGATCATCGGATCGGCCCGTCCTCGCAAGCCGACGGGGCGCTCGCATGCCGGGCTCGTGACGGGTCCGGGTCGCGCGCGACCAAGGGGCGGAGCGCACGGAGGACGCCGTAGAAGTCGGAGGTGCTGGCCCGGTTCGCCGCCGTCAGGACGTCGACCGGGCTTGGCGACGGTTCGACTGCGAGCCCGGCAAGCGTGCGTTGAAGGTCCCGCACGCTCTCGTCGCGTGCCCCGGGATCCAGCAACGCGGCCTGCGCGAGCGCGTAGGCGCGCCGCACCGGTGTCTTGGCTTCGCGTGGGTCCATGAGGTCGCTCCCCCGCATCACGTCGGCTCGCGTTTCGATCCAGAACGACTGCCGCCTCGTCCCGTTTCGGATGACGCAACCGTTGATCACGACGATCTCGCCCGCCTTGAGGGTAATCTTCAAGGACACGGGATGTCCTTCGACCCGGCTTCGCATGACGCTTCCGACCGGCCGAGACCGGCCGAGACGATGCGGTTGACCTCGACGAGCGGCGCCACCGTCCCCCTTCCGCGCAGGAGATCCGTGGTCCGCGCATCGACCCAGAGGGATAGCGAGATGAGCCCGGCACGGAGCGCGGGATGCAGGGCGTTCCGCTCGTCGGAGACATCGCGTCGGAGCGCGCGCCAGAAGGCTTGGTTCTCGTTCGCCGCCGTTCCCAGCCCGTATGCCAGGATCTCGAGGCGGGCTTGCGGATCCTCCGTGGCGTCGTAGGCGGCGCGATGCGCGTCCAAGCCCGCCGAGTTCGCCGCGAGGATGCGCCGTTCGAGTTCGCGCGGCGCTTCGAGACGGCGAAGCGCGGTCTTGTAGGCGTGGATGCTCACGGCATGTTGCTCCGATACGGCAGAGTCGGGTCGCACCCGGAACCGAAGATGCTCGGGCGCGCCTGTCCGTGGCGCGCCCGGATGGTTGCGTGCGTCAGCGGAACAGGCTGAGGATGTTCTGCGGCGCTTGGTTCGCGATCGATAGGGATTGCGTCGCCAACTGCTGCTGGACCTGCAGGGACTGCAGGCGCGCCGCCTCCTCCTCCATGTCGGCGTCGACCATCGCGCCGATTCCGCTGTCGAGCCGGTCGCTCAGCGAGGAGAGGAACTCCTGCTGCGTCTCGATGCTGTTCTCCGCGACGCCGAGCGAGGTGGCCCCTTCAATCGCGTTCGCCAGTTGCGCCTCGGCCGCCGTGAGCGCCGCAGCCATGGTCGCCGCGTCGTCTCCGTTGGCGATGGCGATGCCGTCGAGGGCGGTGTGGATCGCTGTGAGGTCGACGGGCGTGATGGTCATCGTCGACGTCGCGAAGGTGCCGCCGTCGCGCGTGACGCCGGTCACCACGGTCACCGCGGTCGTGCTGTCGACCATCGACTGGCCGTTGAAAGAGGACTGCTTGATCGTCGTGTCGATCTGCGCGACGAGCCCGTCGAGCTCGGCTTGGACCTTCTCCCGATCGACCCCCTCCTGCTGCGCGAAGGCGAGGCGGTCGACGAACTGCTGCGCCAGTCCCACCACCGTCTCGGCGCCGAGACGGCCCGTCGAGACGGAGTTCTTGGTGAGCGTCAGGCTCTCGTCGATCGCGCGGTACATCCCGCTGTCGCTGCGCATGGTCTCGGAGATCGAGAAGTAGGCGGCGTTGTCCTTCGCGGATTGGACCTTGAGGCCGCTCGAGACGCGGCCTTGTGTATCGGTCAGGGAGGAATTGATCATGCGCAGGGTCGACAGCGCGTTCATCGCAGAGGCGTTGGTGTTGATCGACGACATCGGGATTCTCCGGTTCTGGTGTTCGAACCCGTCCTTCTGACAGGAGGCACACGATTGGCCTGGATACCGTATGCTCCTCGAAATGGCCGAGAATATGTTTACGTTACAATAAGTTGTATAAAGTTCTCTTGGTTCGTTGGGGCGCGCGGATCCGACCGTCCGTCGTGTAGGTCGCCGTACCCTCCATGGGCGAGACCAGTCGGGTCAGTTCGTCCGAGAGAAGTTCCAGCGCGTCGCCGATGCATTCGAGGCGGGACGCGTTTCGCGCGAAGCTCTCTCGAACCTCTTGGAGACGTCGATGCGTCGCAGCCGAAGCAGCTTCCGGATCCGCGTTCGAGGACCGTTCCGCGACCAGGGTCTCCAGGATCGAGATTGCCTCCGTCTTCCGCGGGAGGAGATCGGAGAGGGCCGAGAGATCCCCGTCGCGCAGTGCGGCCTCCTCGTCTCGAGCGATCGCCTCCAGCAACCCCACGATCGCCCCGCGGTGCGACAGCGCGGTCATCGGTCCGCGCCTCCCGGTCGTCCGTATGCCTCGATCGCGCGCTCGACTTGAACCGCCAAGCCTATCCCCGTCCCATGCGCCATCTGGCTTCCGATCGCCTGCGCGAGGAACCCCCGCCATATCGAGGAACCGGTGCTCTCGTCCGCGGGCGATGCGGTGGAGAGCATGTCCTCGAATGCCTGCGACAGCAGGGTCGCCTCGAACTCGCGCGCCGGTCCCTTCGCGGGCGACGGCATGTCGAGGGACGGCGAGGACGGGGCCGCGAGGGGTCGAATGTCCATGATCAGATGATCTCCAAGTCTGCATGGAGGGCGCCGGCGGCCTTGATCGCTTGCAGGATCGCGATGGTCTCGGTAGCGCCGACGCCGATCGCGTTCAGCCCGTCCACGAGCTGCTGCAAGCTGACGTCTCCCGGAAGGACGGTGAAGCGCGCGTCCCGCTCCCTGACCTCGATCTCCATCTGGGGCACGACGACGGTCTCCCCGAGCGAGAAGGGCGCGGGCTGGCTGACCTCTACGTTCTCGCGGACCGACACGGTCAGCCCGCCTTGGCTCACCGCGACCTGCGCGATGCGGACATCGGCGCCCATGACGATGGTGCCCGACCGCGCGTCGATCACCACACGGGCTGCGACGTCCGGCATCACGCGGATGCTCTCGATCCGCGCGATCAGCCCGGTCAGGTCGGTCTTCTCGGGCGGCCATATCTCGACGGTCGTCGGATCGATCGCATCGGCCGTGCCCGGGCCGATCGTCGAGTTGATCGCATCCTCCACCCTCTGGGCCGTGGTGAAGTCAGGCGTCCGCAGCGTGATCCGAAGGGTATCCATGCTGTCGAACCGAAACTCCACCTCGCGTTCGACGGTCGCGCCATTCTCGATCCGGGCGACGGTCGGGACCCCCTCGACCAAAGCGGCATTCGCGCCCTGCGCAGCCCAGCCGGCGACCGCGATAGGACCTTGGGCCACCGCGTAGACCTGACCATCCGCGCCGGAGAGCGGGGACACCACGAGCGTCCCGCCGCGCAGGCTGCTCGCGTCGCCGATGGAGCTGACGACCACGTCGATCGTCTGGCCCATCCGCGCGAACGGGGGCAGCATGGCGGTCACCATGACGGCGGCGGTGTTGGTCGTCTTGATGTCCTCGCCGCCGAGGTTCCCGACCCCGAGACGGTCGAGCATCCCCTCGATCGACCGCCCCGTGAACGGAACATTCCTGAGCCGGTCGCCCGTCCCCTCCAACCCGACCACGAGGCCGTATCCCACGAGCTGGTTCTCCCGGACGCCCTCGACATGCGCGATGTCCTTGATGCGCACCTGGGCGGAGGCGGGGACCGCGAAGCCGAGGATCAGAAGCGAGGAAGCGACGAGCACGGCGAAGCGGAAGGGGGCCACGAAGGTGCCTCCCGGATGTGGGACGCGCGGGGTCGGCATCAGCGCAGGAAGTCGAGGTAGGTGAGGTTCGAGATCATGGACGTCGCGGCGTAGCTCGCCTCCAAGGTGGAGGTGAGCTGCACGACGCGGTTCGCGGCCTCGTAGGGATCGATGCCCTCGAGCTCGATCGTCTGGTTCTCGTAGATCCCCACCAAGACGGCCTGGCGGTCCATGTGGTCCTCGAGCCGGGCCTGTTGCGCGCCCAAGCGGGTCTCGTCCTGCCGTATCGTCGACAGGCCTCCCTCGATCGCGGTCATGGCCGCCCCCATCCACGTGGCGTAGGCGTCCGGATCGTCGATCTCCGACGGGGGAGCCGCGATGAGCATCGCGAGCCCCTCCAGCGCGGCCACGAACCCGGGATCGTTCGCCTGCACCCCGTAGGCCAGCGTCGCACCTCCCCCGATCGATGCCGCGACGCGGGGCAACGGCTGCGCGCCGGCATCCCGGCGGGGCGTTCCGTCGTAGAGGGTCTGCTCGAACGCACCCGATCCGCCGTCGATGTCGAAGATCGCGCGCACCCCCGCGACCGCCGAGGCCGCCGTAGTCCCGTCTCCCGGTGGTCCGCCCACGGCGGCGGCGACGATCGCCTCCGGGGAGGTTCCGCTCCGGGGGCTGGCATCGGACCAAGCGCGAAGCGGGGCTGCCCCGCTCGCGGTCCCTGCGAAGAGATGGGCCTCGCCGTAGCCGACGTTCATCTGCAGGACAATCGCGTCGTAGGCGGCGCGGGCCGCCTGCCCGACCGCGGACACGGTCGGGCCCGGCTCGGACCGGTTGGGCGTCGCGACCTGAAGGAACGTCCCCAGCGTGTCCCGAACGCCCGAGAGGACGTCGGCCATGACCTCCATGCGTCCCGAGAGGAGTTCGTTCGAGACGATCTGGCCACGCTCGCGCTCGGCGCTCGCGCGGAGGGACAAGGCCTGCGCGGCGCGTCCTCGCAGGTCCGCGTGGGGGTCGGCGCGCAGGCCCGTCGCCAGTTCCCGGTTCGCCGTCTCGAGCCGTGCGCGGATCTGGGCCAGACCCTTCCGGTCGGTGTCGAACAGTCCGAATGTCGAGGTCGCGGAGGAGATCATGACGGACTCATACGGCGGCGAGCAACGTGTCGAGCATGTCGCTGATGGCGCGGATCGCTTCGCTGTTCGCGCGATAGCTCTGCTGAAGGCGGGACAGGGCGTGCAGTTCGGCATCGACGTCCACGCCGGTGGCGGACCTCCGCGCGGTCCCGATGGCCGTCGCTCCGGCGGCGATGGACTCGCTTCTGTCCTCCGCCGTGACCCGTGCCGCATGATGAGCGGTCACGAGCGCAGCGGCATGACCGCCGAGGGTGGCGGCGGTGGGCAGACCTTCGGCGGTCGAGAACGCGCGACGGTCCGTCAAGGCATCGACATAGGCGAGGACGAGCGTCGGATCGCCGGCGGGTCCTTCCGCCGATGCGCCGAATCCGTCGCGCAGGCGCCATGTCTGTCCCGATCCGTCCGGCTGCACCACGTCGTTCACGGACAGACGCGAGGCCAACCCGTCGTAGGGGGCCGTCGGAGAGGCGCCCGAGTCGGTGAACAGCCCCGGCTGGCCGGCCGCGCGGGTCGTGTCCGCGCCTTCGAACGCGTGCACGAGGCCCGCTGCGAAGGCGTCGATCTGGCTTCGCATGCGCGGCACGTCGTCCAGCAGCACCGCGAACTCGCCGGAGAGGCGCCCTTGGGCCGGCCCCCGGGCGCCGGCGACCGTCGGAGTGACGTCGACTTCCGTCATCCCCACGACAGCCGTGAGCGTGCCCGCGGTCGCGTCGAAGGCGACCTCCTCCGCGCGGCTTCCTGACACGAGCACGGTGCCCGTGGACGTGAAAGCGACCGTTCCGCCGCCGGCTCCGCGCGTGGTCCTGATGTCGCCGAGCCGCGCCAAGCGGTCGGCGACCCCTGCCAGCTCATCCTCGAAGGAGGCCCGCTGCGGGGCGTCGAGGGTTCCGCGGGAAAGATGCGCGTTGATCTGCGCGATCCTCTGGAGGTCGCGGTTCATCTGCACGACGGACTGATCGATGCGGTTGATCGCGACCGCCTCGACCTCGTCGAGGCTCCCGGCGATGGCGTTGACCGTCTCCGCGAGGGTGACCGCGGCGTCGACCACCGCGGAGCGGCTGGCCGCGTCCTCCGGGGCGGTGGACATCTGGATCATCGAGGTCTCGAGCGCGGACAGGCGGGCGGTGAGCCCGCTCGCGTCCCCGGGTTGGCCGAGGCGGGCGGTATGGAGGGAGAGGAGTTCGGCCACAGCTTGCTGACGGCCCAGCCGTCCGATCTCGAGCCGATGAATGCGTTCGACCGTCGCATCGCGTTCCGTCGAGATCACGGCCTCGGTCACCCCGCCGAGGCCGGTGGTGTTGGTGACCGAACGACGGGCGTATCCAGGACGATCCACGTTGGCGATGTTGGTCGCCGTGGCATCGGCCCACGTGGCGACGGCGGCGAGGCCGCCGATGCTGCTGGCGTAGGCTGCGGCGAGGGTCATCGGATCGGCCCGCCCGGGATCAGCGCTTGATGCGGACGGTCTCGTCCAGCATCTCGTCGACGGTCGTCACGATCTTCGCGTTGGACGAGTATGCCCGCTGTATCTGGATGAGGCGGGTCAGTTCCTCGGCGAGTTCGACGGTCGACCCTTCGAGCGCACCGGACGTGATGCTTCCCGCCGCCCCCGTCCCGGCCGTCGAGAGCGTGACGTCCCCGCTAGACCGGGACAGGAAGTATGCGTTCCCGTCGGCCGGACGGAGCCCGTTCGCGTTCGGGACCGTCGCCAGGGGCACCTCGTAGAGCGCCCGCCGCAGCCCGTTGTCGAAGACGCCGTAGAGCGTTCCGTCGTCACCGAACTCCGTCCGGGACAGCGCGCCGCTGGACGTGCCGTCGGCTTCGACGGAAAGGGGCGTATAGCTGCCGGCGAACTGGGTGATCCCGTCGAGCGTCCCCGGCGCGCCGAGCGTGACCGCCAGGGTCTGGGGTGCGGCACCGTTGTCGATGCCGAGGGTCGCCTCGCCCGTGGTGCCGTCGAACGCGAAGGATGCCGGTGCCGGGGCCGTGGACACGACGTTGGAGTAGGTCATCGGAGTCCCGGCCATCGGTCCGCTGTCGTGGAACGCGACGTCCACCGATCCGTAGGCCACCCCGGCCTCGTCTCCGAACGACAGGGTCCATTCGTTCGCCGCGGTCCCCGGCTGCCACGAGAAGTTGAGCCGATGCGTCGCCCCGAGCGGATCGAAGATGGACGCGGTGGTGAGGTACGGGTCGCCGGGCACCGCGTGCCCCGTGTCCTGTGACGGGAGGTTCCCGGCGAGGCCCACGGTGGCGGTGGGCGATCCGGGCGTCGACTGACTGCCGATGTTGACGGTGGCGAGGTCGCCGAAGCCGTTGCGGTCCACGACGCCGAGGCCCTTCCCCCCGTCATGGCGGAAGCCGGCGAGGTAGAGGCCCGCGGCATTCCGCAGGTTGCCGTCCGAATCCACGCGGAACGAGCCCGCGCGCGTAAGCTGATAGCCGGACAGGTCCGGGTCATCGGGGTTCTCCGACACCACGAAGAAGCCGGGTCCGCTTATTCCGAGGTCCGTCGCCCGCTGGGTCGCACGCAACTGGCCGTCGACGTCGACGTCCGCGGTCTGGACCGCGCGCACGCCGCCTGGGGGAACCTGCGCGAAGCCGCTCACGGAGACGGTGGACGTGACGAACTGGGAGAACGTCCTGCGATAGCCGTCGGTGTTCGCGTTCGCGATGTTGGAGGAGACGTTCCCCGCCGCCGCGGCATTCGCCCGGAGCCCGCTCACGCTGGCCTGCATCGCGTTCGAGATCGACATCGTGGGTTCCTCCGAGGAATCGGTCTGCTCGTTCGCTAGGGGCCGGATCCTAACGAAGGGTTACCCTTCGAATTCTCGCTATTCGTCCGGTTCGGGAACCGATCGCGCGAGCGCGTCGCGGACCGTGCCGAGGCCGAGGGAACCGTGCTGCGATGGCTCGTATGGATCCGGCACGAGAGGCGTCCGATCCATCGCCGCCGCTCCGTCGGCACCCGCACCCTCGGCGCCGGGCCTTCGAGCGGGCGACGAGTTCCACAGCCCGAGTTCGTGTCCGATCCGAATGGTCTCATCCAGGTCGCGGCGCTCCTCCGACGCGGCATACCCCGCCCCCGATCGCTCGAGGAAGTCGACGTAGCGCGTCCAGGCGTCGGCATAGCCGGGGATGAACCGTGCCAGCGCAAGGATCCGCTCGTGACCATCCACGACCGTGGGGAGGTCGGTCCGACCTGCCTCCGCCGAAGCGTAGAACGTCATCGCGATCCGCGAGATCCGCGCGGCGCTGCTCGGATGATCGGCGGGCCCGCGCCCGTCGAGCGCGACCAACGCGCGGATCGCGGCGATCGGGCGACCCGTCCGAAGCGACAGCGCCGCGATCCGTCGCGTCGTCTCCTCCTCGTCACGCCACGACGCATGCAGCATCCGCAACGCGGCAAGGGTCGATTCCGCGTCTTCGCGCCGCGCCCGGAAGGCGGCGTCGATCTCCTCCAACCGCGTTCGATGGGCCCACCACGATCGTACCGCGGTGGGTCCGGAAGGCCCGGCCACTTCGCCTCGGCGGGCACGGAGCAGATCGCGCATGTGCGCGTTGCCCGGCAGGTCGGCGAGCGCCTCGAGCGCGGCGTCCGCGCCCCGTTGCACGGCCAGCCTGCCCAACCGATCCGCGACGAGGGACCGCAGCGGGGCGGGAAGCCGATGCAAGGAGCGGATGGCCACGTCGAGATCCGCACCGACGGCGCCAACCGCACGGAACGGCGCGACGAACGCATCCTCCTGCCACCCAGCCAGCGCCAAGGGTTCGGGCGTCCGCTCCGGCGTGGTCCCCCGAGCGACCGCCGTGAGCGCCGTCAGCCGGCGGAGCCGAGCCCTCGCGCGGGGCGTGCTCGGGGGAGGGACCGCGGCGAGAAGGCTGTCCGCCTCGCGAAGGAATCCGCGCGCCAAGTGGAAGGAGGCCGCGTCCAGCGCGTCGTCCACCGCGCCCGAACGCCATCCACCGGCCATGGTCCGGCGGGCCGCGACGAACGGGCCGTCCGCGAACCGTCCGAGGTGAAGGGACGCGGGGACGTACGCGCTCGGCGGGTCCGCGACCGCGACACCCGCGAGGCAGGCCCACAGGAGGTATATGCCTACAATTGCTCGCATTGTTTCCTTGATCGGGATGGGCGCCTGCCGCAAACGAAGCAAGAACAAAACGCGGGGCATTCTCATGGACGGCATCACGCACGTCGCGCTTTCCTCGGCCACGGCGATGGAACGGGCGCTCGGCGTGACCGCGAACAACGTCGCGAACGCGAACACCGACGGATACCGGGCCGAACGCGTGAGCTTCGCGTCGCACGTCGCGGCCGCGCGTGCGCAGGACGGCACCCCGACGGCCTACGTCCTCGATACGGGTTCGTGGGTCGATGAGCGCTCGGGCCCGCTCGTCCGGACTGGGAACCCGCTCGACGTCGCGCTCTCGGGCCCGGCCGCGTTCGCCTATTCCCTGCCGGACGGACAGGTCGCCTACGGACGCGACGGGCGCCTCACGATCGGACCCGACGGTACCCTTTCGACCGCCGCCGGGATCCCGGTCCTCGACGACGGCGGCGGGCGGATCGAGGTGCCGGGCGAGGGCGGGTCCGTGTCCATCTCCGGCGACGGCACGATCAGCATGGACGGGCTGGGCGAGATCGCCCGGTTGGGCCTTCACGACATGTCGGATCTGCAGTCCTACGTCCGGGTCGGCGACGGCATGTTCGTCCCTCCCGACGGACGGGCGCCCCCTCCGAGCGAGCAGGGGACCACGATCGTCCAAGGTTCGGTCGAGGGATCGAACGTCGCGCCCGTCCTCGAGATGACGAGGCTCGTGGAGATCCAGCGGGCCTACGAGCGCGCGTCGACCGTCATGACGACGCACGACGATCTTTCGCGCGACGCGGTCCGCCGCCTCGCGCGCCCGACATGACCAACGTGATGGGAGAGCAGGCATGAAGGCCTTGGCGACCGCGGCGACCGGGATGCACGCCCAACAGATGGCGGTGGACGTCATCTCCAACAACATCGCGAACGCGAACACGACCGCGTTCAAGTCGTCGCGCGTCGCTTTCCGCGACCTCATGTACCAGTCCCTGCAGCGCGAGGGCGCCGCGACGTCCCAAGCGGGCACGGCCGCGCCCGTCGGGATCGACGTGGGTCTCGGGGTCGAGGGCGCGGGAACGGCGAGGCTCCATTCGCAGGGGGGGCTGACGCGGACGGAGGCCGATCTGGACGTCGCCATCGACGGCGCAGGCTACTTCGTCGTCGCTGCCCCGGACGGGACCGAGACCTACACCCGGGATGGCTCCTTCGGGCTGTCCTCCGAGGGGCAGGTGGTGACGCTGCTCGGCCACGAGGTCGGGCCGGGTATCGTCGTTCCGGAACGGACGCAGTCCATCGAGATCGGCGAGGACGGCGAGGTCCTCGCATATGTCGAGGACGATCCGGAGCCGGTACGGATCGGGCGGCTGACCATGGCGACCTTCGTGAACCAAGCGGGGCTCCGCCCGATCGGGAACAACCTCTTCGAGGCGACGGCCGCCTCGGGGGATCCGATCCAAGGCGTTCCCGGGGATCCCGGGTTCGGCGCGCTCCGACAAGGGTATCTCGAGAACTCGAACGTGGACGTGATCCAGCAGATCACTGACCTCATCAAGGCGCAGCGGGCCTACGAGCTCAACTCCAAGACGATCGAGACGGCGGACCAGATGATGTCGACCGCGACGCGGGCGCGCTGACATGCTCCTCCGCCTCGGCCTCCTCCTCATGATCGCCACGCCATCGTCGGGCGCATCGGTCGAGCGGCTCGTCTCGGAGCAGGCGTCCGCTTGGTCCGGCGCCGCGGGCGACGCGGACTGGCAGGTGCTCTACGCCCCCGAGGTGTCCGATCCGGTGGCGGTGATCGGTTTCTGGCGCGACGATCGATCAGGCCGGTTCGCGGCGGACCTCGCGTTGCCCGACGGGGAGGTGCGGCGGGTCGAGGGGGTCGCCCTCCGGATGCAGGACGTGCCCGTGCCCCGCCGACATCTGATGCCCGGAGAGATCATCTCCGAGGGCGATCTGGACCTGAAGGCCATGCCGGCGCGGCGCGTGCCCGCCTTCGCGCTGACGGCGATGGACGCCCTCGTCGGCCAGCAGGTGCACCGTATGCTCGCGGAGGGACGCCCAATCGCGGGACGCTCCGTCCGCGCGCCTCTCGCCATACGCAAGGGCGATCGCGTCGAGATCCGGTTCGCCGAAGGTGGTCTCGTCGTCGCAGCTCCGGGCAAGGCCCTGTCCGATGCCGCATCGGGCGGCGCGGTGCGGATCGTCAACCTCGCGTCGAACAGGTCGCTGAACGGCGTCGCGCGCCCGAACGGCATCGTGGAGGTCGTCCGATGAGAAGATGCACGACCTTCGTCCTCGTTCTTCAGCTATCCGCCTGCGGGGGGCAGGCCGCCAAGGACCGCGCGCCCGAGGTGTCGGATATCCGCGTCGACCCCGTGGCTCTGCCGGAGGTGGCGAGCGTTTCCGTTCCGATGCCTCCCGAACTGCCGGCCCGGCTTCCCGTCCGCGCGGAGGCCGCGTCCCTCTGGGGCTCCGCCACCCCCGGGTTCTTCGACGATCGCCGCGCCCGCGAGGTGGGCGACATCCTCACGATCACGATCGAGATCGACGACCAGGCGAGCCTGTCGAACGAATCGGACCGCCAGCGCAGCGGCGGAGCCTCGATCGGGACGCCCCGCATGCTCGGGCTGGAACGCATCCTCGCGCAGCTCGCCGGTGAAGGCGACGGGCTCGTCGATCTCGACGCGCAGACCCGCAGCGGCGGCGAAGGGAGTATCGACCGGGCCGAATCCATCGACCTGACGGTGGCGGCCACCGTCGTGCAGGCGCTTCCGAACGGGAACCTCGTGATCGCCGGACGTCAGGAGGTGATGGTCAACGCGGAACTGCGCGAGCTGCGGATCGCAGGCATCATCCGCCCGGAGGACATCCTGCATGGGAACACCATACCCTACGACAGGATCGCCGAGGCCCGGATCACATATGGCGGACATGGTCAGCTCTCGCGTCAGGTCCGGACCGGGTATGGGGAGACGGCGCTCGACGTCGTCCTTCCCTACTGACGCGACCGCCATGGGCTTCAGCCGATCGAGCCGAGACAGGACCCGGCGTCGGATCCTCGGCGGCGCGCTCGCGCTTTCGTCGTCCGGGTGGTGGACGGCACGGGGCGCGGCGCGGGAACGAACGGCGCCCAATTCGATCGACCTCGGCGCGTTCCTCGTGACGGTCGACACGTCCCGCGCGCGGGTCCGGCTCGTGATGGGGGTCATCGTGGCGTTCGAGGACGAGGCCGCGGCGTCGCGCGCCCGATCGGCACTGGTGTCCGCGCGGTTGCGCGATGCCGTCGGATCGGCGCTGCGCGACGTGCGAGGCCGTTCGGGCGGCACAGACTCGGTCGTCGACGCCGACCGGGTCCGGGATCGCCTGCTGCCGAGGATCCAAGCCGTCGCACCGGACGCGGCGGGGTTGACGGTCGAGGTGCTCGGGGAGACCGCGGTCCTGCGGGACTAGCGACCGTGCGCCGCGGAGACCGTGCGCCGCGTGATCGGACGTCAGGACGATGCCCCCTTAAACAGCGGATGTCGCCCGTCCGCCATTCACGGACCCTAGCCGATCCGCAGCACGTCGCCCGGGCCGACTTCCTCGCCCGTGTCGAGGACGAGCCGCGTTCCTTGTGGACCGATCACGACACCTTCGACGGTCGCCCGCAAGCGGGTGGAGTACGGCACCGCCGCGCCCGCCGCATCCGAGGCGACCACCTCGAGGATGAACGGGCCCTCCCCGGCAGGGGCCCCCTGCGCGTCCAGCCCGTCCCACTCGACCTCGGACCATTCGTCGGCCATCGCGGCGCCGCCGGGCAGCTCGCGGACGACGAGCCCATCGGGGTCGATCAACCGGATCGTGTGCGCGGGCACCGCGGCGTCGAAGCGGATGCCGATCGGGGTTCCGTCGGGGCGCGGCGCGAACGCCTCGAGCGAAAGATCCACCTCCCGACCGATCAGCCCGACCTCGGCGTAGGAGCCGGCGACCGCCAGCCGGCTGGAGATCTCCGAGAGGCGTTCGTTGGTCTGGACCGCCTGCTCGACTTGGCTCAGCTGGGCGAGTTGCGTCACGTAGGTCGAGCTGTCCATCGGCGCGAGGGGATCCTGGTTGGCCACCTGCGCCGTGAGCAACTGGAGGAACGCCTCGTAGTCGGCGCTCAACTTCGTGCGCGAATCCCCGTGGGGCTCGGCGGTGCCGCGGATGCCGGCGACGTCCATGGGCCGTCCTCCTCAGGTGAAGATGTCCAGGTTCGCGACGAGGGCCGCCGTTCGGGGCGGTCGCGGATCGGACGGAATGGGGTCCGGCGCACCGGACGGGGGTCGCCCGACCGGTGCCTGCCGTTCCCCCCAGGCGTCTCGGGCGGCGTGATGGCCGCCGAACGACTCGAACGACAGGTCGGACAGGTCCACGCTCACCCCGCCCTCGCGGAGCGTGGCGAGCAAGGCGTCGCGGTCGCCGCGCATCGCGGAGAGCACCGCCGGATTCTCGACCCGCAGGACGACGGTCAGGCGACCCGAGGGATCGTGCCGGAGGTCGATCTGGAGATCCCCGAGCTCGCGGGGCGACAACTCTATGCGCGTCCGGCCCTCGGCCAAGCGGACCCGGCGCAGTCCCTCGGTCACGGACGCGAACGCCGGCCGTGGTGCCTCCGCGGCGGAACGCGGCGCGGTCGGTTCGCTTCCGGGGACGTCGACGCCCTCGGGCAAGGGTTCGGGCCCCGGATGGTCCACCATGGGACCGGGGACCGCGGTGGACGAATCTCGCAGGGCGTGCGGGCTCGACGTTCGGGGCGGGGACACTGGTCCGAAGGTCGTGCTTCTGCCGGCGGGCGTCGCGGTCACGTCGGTCCGCTCGACCCCCGGCGACGCGAACCCGAGCGGGTGCGCATCGCTGAAGGCATGCGTTTCGGATGCTCCCGCGCGGGGGGCATGACCGGGAGGACCGGCATGCGCCGGGTCGACCGCCCCCGTCGGCGGCGGGGACGGGCGCGCGCTGGGCCGCGAGCCGAGCGGTTCGGCCCGCGCCGACCGTTCAGGGCTGGCGAGAGGATCGCGATGGGCCCCGGAGGGTTCCGGTTCGACCGATCCGTTCGTCGACCCAGAGGCGGGGTCGGCGTTCGAGGGGACGGTCAGGGGGACGCCTTGGGCAACGTTGGCGATCGAAGCCTCTCCGATCTCGTTCGGTTCCGCGCGTGCCATCGGCGCACGCGAGAGGATCGGTCCGACCGCAAGGCCCGGTCCGGATGGCGGGACCGGTGACCCCGCGCCGATCAGCATCGACGCGAAACCGGCATCCGGCAGCGTCGGCTCGGTCCCTTCGCTCGTCGTGCCCTCGCCCTGGATCGATCCTCGGCCCGGTGGGGCGGCGAGCGCCGTCGTCGCGTGGCCGCCCAATCCCGCGGCGGGGGAGGGCAGGGCTTGCATCGGAACGGGCAGGTCCATGCGCGGACTCCTCGGGACGTCGATCCACAGCCGTAGGCACCGCGTCCTAAGGCCGGGTTAACGCGGCGCGTCCATGTCCGGCGTCCGGAGCAGAAGCACGATCCGCCGGTTCGGCGCGGCCTCCGGGGCGAGGCCGGGCAGGGGGCGCGTCGCGGCGTGACCGGCGACGTGGAGGATGCGCTCCGGTCCCACGCCCGCTGCGACGAGCGCCCGGCGGGCCGCGTTCGCCCGGTCCGTCGAGAGCTCCCAGTTGCCGTAGTCCGTCCCGCTCCGGAACGGGCGCGCGTCCGTGTGGCCGGACACCGCGATCTCCCCCGCCTCCACGGCGAGGGCGCGCGCCACGGCCCCGACCAAGGCGGCCGGGCGCCCGGTCAGGGCGGCGTCCCCCACCGCGAACATCGAGCGGTCCTCGTCGTCCACGATCTGGACCACGAGGCCTTCGGGCGTCGGCTCGATTCGGAGGTTGTCGCGCAGCTCCTCCAACCCCTCCTCGGCCGCCACGGTCGCCTCGATCCGCGCCCGCGCGGCCAAGGCCGCGTCGGTGCCCTCGCCCCCCTTGGACAGGTCCTCGACCGGTTCGAAGGGCCAGCCATAGGGATCCTCCACCTCTGGCACGGCAGGCGGGCTCGCGAGCGCCTCCTCGGCATCGCCCGTACCCTCGGGCCGCGGCTCCGGCGGCGAGGGCACCTCGTCGGGGGCGGTGGGGGTGGCGTCCAGGTCGTGCTCCCCGTCCGCGCCCGCGAGGATGCCGTCGGGGGACACGACCCGCCCCGCGAGCACGCCCTGCCCGCGCCCGCCGCTCTCCGAGACGCTTGGCGTGAAGTAGTCGGCGAGGCCGCGCAACTGCTCCTCCTCGGCGGCCCCGAGCAGCCAAAGCAGCAGGAAGAACGCCATCATCGCCGTCATGAAGTCGGCATAGGCCACCTTCCACGCCCCCCCATGATGACCCTCGTGGTCGTCGTGCACGACCTTGCGGATGATGATGGGCTGGGCGGTCATGGCGGCGTGTCCTGCATGGCGGATGCGCCACGGACGGCGCGGTCCGATGCCTCGGGGGGGATTGTGGCGGGTCCGGGGCGGGGTCCGGTCCCCCTCCCGGGAGCCCGGACGGGTTCGAGGGAAGCGCCCCATCCCCGCCCGAATTCGGGCGGCGCGGCGCAGGACGGGCGCCGGCCCCGCGGTCCCCGTCAGCCGGTCCGCACGATGCCCGTGAGGCGCGGCGCGCGGCGGGCGGGCGCCGGGGCGGGCGGGCGCGCGACCCGCGTCGCCTCGCGCCATGCCCGCGCCGCGTCGACGAGGCCGTGCTCCGCCTCGATGGCCGCCAAGAGGGCCTGCTCGTCCGCGAAGGAGAGGTCGCGGGTCCCGTGCCCGTCGCGGCGCGGCACGACGAGGAAGTCGTCCAGCGGCACGCGGAGATGCCGCGAGATCCACGGGAGGGGATCCGGCTCGTCCGCGTGGAAGAACACGAACGCCGCGGAGCCGTCTGCGGAGAGGCCGTAGGCCGCGCCGACGCGCGGCGGCCATCCGGGCTGCAGGTCCGGCAGCACGTCGAGGTCGGGAAGGTAGATCACGGTGGTCCGGTCGGAGGGGGCGGGGCAGGGCGGCATCGCGTCGAATCCTAGCTATCGCCCCTCATTCTGGCCGCCACGTCTCAACCGTTCCTTAATGCCCACCGGGTCCATGTGCCCCGACGCGCCGCCGCGCGGAATGGAGACGCACGTGACCCTCGCCCTCGGCCTCATCCTCGTGTTCGCGCTCGTCTTCGGGGGGTTCATGCTGTCGGGCGGCAAGATGGACATCGTCCTCCACGCCCTCCCCTACGAGGGGATGATGATCGGCGGCGGGGCGCTGGGGGCGTTCGTCATCGCGAACTCCTTCCCCGTGATCCGCCGGTCGTTCGCGGGGGTGCTCAAGGTGCTCAAGGGCGCGAAGTGGAAGCGGTCCGACTACATGGACCTGCTCATGCTCCTGTTCGAGCTGACGCGCCTCTACAAGGCGAAGGGGATCGTGGCGCTCGACGCGCATGTCGAGGCGCCAGGCGAGAGCGAGATCTTCGCGCGCTATCCCAAGATACAGAAGGACAAGTTCGCCGTCGGCCTCATCGTCGACAGCTTCCGGATGCTGGCGATGAACTTCGACGACCGCCACCAGACCGAGGACCTGATCGACCGGAAGATCCGCCAGCATCACCACGAGGTGCTGGCGCCCGCCAAGGCGATCCAGGTCGTCGCCGACGGGCTTCCGGCGATCGGGATCGTGGCGGCGGTGCTGGGGGTGATCAAGACGATGGCCTCGGTGGACAAGCCGCCGGAGGTGCTCGGTAAGATGATCGCGGGCGCCCTGGTGGGCACCTTCCTCGGGGTGTTCCTCGCCTACTGCATGGTCGCGCCGGTCTCCGGGCGCCTGTCCCAGATCGAGGAGGAGGACGGCGCCTTCTACGGCATCATCCGGGACGTGTTCGTCGCGATGGTCGCGGGCCATCCCCCCGAGGTCTGCATCGAGATCGGGCGCGCCGCCGTGCCGGGGCACATGAAGCCCGCCTTCGACGATATCGAGCAGGCGCAGACCGCGCTGGCGGCGCCCGCATGACCGGCGCGCGCCTGCGGCGGAGGGCACGGGGCCTCGCCCTGCTGGCGCGCCGCGCGCGGCTCCGCTCGGCGGGGACCGCGCGCGCGTGCCGGGCCGCCGCCGACGCGGCCGGTCGCGCGTCGGCGGCGGCCGAGGCCCTGCGTCGGGCCGCCTCGACGGAGCGCGCGGCCTGCGCGGGGGACGCCGGCGTCGGCGCGGCCCATCTCGCGGCCTACGTCGCCCAGACGGCGGAGCGGGAGGCGGCGCTCCGGCGCGACGCCGAGACCCATGAGGGCGAGGCCGCGCGGCTGGGCGTCGCGCTGCGCCACGATCTCGCGGAGGCGCGCGGGCACGGCGCGGCGGCCGATCGTCTTTGGCGGGCCGACGCGCGCGCCCGGGCCGCCGTCGCGGCGGCGGAGGATCTCGACCGGATGCTTCGCGGGTCCGCCCCCTAGGGGCGCGGCGCCCCTGGGGGGCATGCCCGTCGCGACCCGGTCCCTCCCCCGCGCGGGGCGGGAGGCGAGCGGCGCGACGGGAGGCGTGGAGGCCCGGCGCGGGCCTCCACGGTCAGTCCGCTAGGACCGGTCGGCTCAGGAGAACCACCAGCGCTCGTGCACCTTGTTGCCGTCGCTGATCCAATTGGCCGCGACCGCGTCCTCGTGGGCCAGAGTGTTGGCATGGGCGTGGATGTAGTTGGCGAACATCGCGATCAACGCGCCGCCGTCGCTCTGCAGGAGGCGCTGCGCCTCGGAGTAGAGCGCGCCGCGCGACGCGTCGTCCGTCTCGGCCCGCGCCTGCACAACCACCTCGTTGAAGCGTTCGGCGGCCTCGCCGGTGCGCCAGTCGGTGTCGTTCCACTCCTGATCGGCGGTGTAGGCCGACGAGTACATCCAGTCCTGCGTCGGGCGCCCGCCCCAGTAGCAGGCGCACCACGGCTCCTTGTTCCAGACGTTTGACCAGTAGCCGTCCGAGGGGACGCGCTCGACCTGGATCTCGATGCCCGCCGCCGCCGCCGAGGCCGCGACCAGCTGCGCGGCGTCCACCGCGCCGGGGAAGGCCGCGTCGGCGGCGCGCAGCACGATGGGGCCGGAATGGCCGGACTTCTCGTAGTGCTCGCGCGCGCGCTCCGGGTCGTAGGAGTGGACCGGCAGGTCGGCGTCGAAGAACGGCATGGAGGCGTTGACGGGCACGTCGTTGCCCACCGTGCCCGCGCCCAGCAGGATCTTGTCGACCAGCTCTTGGCGGTTGATCGCGAACTTGAGGGCCATGCGCAGGTCGAAGCTCGAGAACGGCTCCGAGGTGACGCGCATCGGGAAGGTGTAGTGCTGCGTGCCGGTCGTCTGCAGGACGGTCAGGTTCGGCACCCGCTCCATCAGCGCGAGCGTGTTCGGCGTGACGTTGTCGATGAAATCGACCTCGCCCGACATCAGCGCCTGCTGGCGCGCGGGCGCGTCGAGGATCGAGAGCAGGTGATACTCGTCGAAATGGGCGCGCCCCGCCTTCCAGTAGTTCGGGTTGCGCGTGTGGATGGCGCGGACGCCCGGCTCGAACTCCTGCACGACGTAGCCGCCGGTGCCGCCGGTCGAGGTCGGATCGACGTTGCCGTCGCCGTCCGACTCCATGATCAGCAGGTGGTAGTCGCTGACGATGAAGGGGAAGTCCGCGTTGGCCGCCGCTAAGGTGAAGACGACCGCATCGCCGTCGATCGCGATGTCCTCGACCTGGGTCAGCAGGCCCTTGGCCGCCGAGGTGCTGGCCTCGCCGCGGTGGTAGTTGAAGGTCGCGACCACGTCCTCGGGCGTCAGCGTCTTGCCGGAATGGAATTCCACGCCCTGCCGGATGTTGAAGCGCCACGTGCGGGCGTCCTCGGTCTCGTAGGATTCGGCCAGTTCCGGGATCAGCTCGCCGGTGTTCGACACCTCGGTGAGGTGGTTGCCCCGCGTGTAGCACATGGAGGTCATGAAGCTGTTCTCGGCGGTGCCGGGATCGAGGCTGTCGGTCGTCGAGCCGTAGCCCGTGCCATGGCGGAACACGCCGCCCGACTGGGGGGTCT
This sequence comes from Jannaschia sp. Os4, assembly GCF_016820245.1. Taxonomy (GTDB): domain Bacteria; phylum Pseudomonadota; class Alphaproteobacteria; order Rhodobacterales; family Rhodobacteraceae; genus Jannaschia. The sequence continues at coordinate 51,559 of NZ_JAFCAR010000003.1, forward strand.
GCGCCATCGCGCGGCCCGACATCGAAAGGGCGGCGGGCACCGCGAGGCCGGCGGCGAGCGCGCGGGTCATGAACGTGCGGCGATCGATCCCGCGCGCCGTCAGCAGCTTGGCCTGCTCCGCGAGGTAGCGGGCCTTCTCGAACTCTTTCGGATGCATTCGTCTCTCCCTGTGCGCGCCCTCCCTCGTCTGGAGCGCGTCCCGGTCAGTAGACGTCACGTTTCCGCGCAGGTCAAAGGGCAACGCCCCGGCCCCCGCGGCGGCGCGGGGGCACAAGCCCCTTGCGCCACCGCCGCGTTCCCCCATGCTGCGGGCGGGGGGAGAGACATGCATCCAGTGCTCAAGACGGTCCTGCAGCGGCTCGGCCTCGGCCTCGTGACGCTGTTCCTCGTCTCGGCCATCATCTTCGCCTCGATCGAGCTGCTGCCCGGCGACTTCGGCGAGGCGGTGCTGGGCCAGGCCGCGACGGAGGAGACGGTCGCCGCCTTCCGCGCGGAGCTGGGCCTCGATACGCCCGCGCCGCTGCGCTACGTGGAATGGATCGGCGCGGTCCTCCAAGGCGACCTCGGCACCTCCTTCTCGGGGCGCAACGCCAGCGGCGTGGACCGCTCCCGCCCGGTGGCCGACCTGATCGGGCCGCGGCTGGGCAACACGCTGTTCCTCGCGGCCTTCGCGGCGGTCATCTCCGTGCCCCTCGCGCTGATCCTCGGGATCACGGCGGCGCTGTGGCGCAACTCCCTCTACGACCGCGCGGTCAACGCCGCGACGCTGACGACGATCTCCCTGCCCGAGTTCTTCGTGGCCTACCTGCTGATCCTGCTGCTCGGAACGCTCTTCCCGATCCTGCCGTCGCTCGCCAACGTCACGCCGGACATGCCGCTGCTGGAGCGGATCGAGCGCACCGCCCTGCCGGCCCTCACGCTTACGCTGGTGATCGTCGCGCACATGATGCGCATGACGCGCGCCGCGATCATCAACCTGCTCGCCCAGCCCTACATCGAGATGGCGATCCTCAAGGGCGCCTCGCCTCGCACCGTGATCCTGAAGCACGCCCTGCCCAACGCATGGGCACCCATCGCGACCGTGATCGCCTTCAACCTCGCCTACCTCGTGGTGGGCGTGGTCGTCGTGGAGGTGGTGTTCGTCTATCCCGGCGTGGGCCAGTTGATGGTCGACGCGGTGACCACCCGCGACATCCCCGTGGTGCAGGCCTGCGCCCTGATCTTCGCGGCCACCTACATCCTGCTGAACCTGATCGCGGACATTGTGGGCATCGTGACCAACCCGAGGCTCCTGCACCCCCGATGACCGACCGCATCGCCCCCACCCCCGAGGCCGCCGCCCTCTCCGACCCCGCCGTCTCGGTCGTGGGCGACGCCCGCGTCCCGAAGACGTGGCGTGGGCGGGCATGGACGACGCTGCGCTCCGCCCCGCCCACGGCGGTCTTCGGGATGCTCGTGATCGCGGTCTACGTCGTGACGGCCGTCTTCGCGCCCCTGCTCGCCCCCTACGGCGAGGCGGCGGTGTTCCCGACGCCCTTCGACGCATGGTCGTCCGAGCATCCGCTGGGGACGGACCAGATCGGGCGCGACGTCATGTCCCGCCTGATCTACGGCGCGCGCAACACGATGGGCATCGCCTTGGCCACCACGGTCCTGAGCTTCCTCATCGGCGGGGGGCTCGGCCTCTGGGCGGTGATCGCCCAAGGCTGGACGGACCAGATCCTCTCCCGCGTCGTCGACGTCCTGATGGCCATCCCCGCGCTGATCTTCGCGCTGATGCTCCTGTCGATCTTCGGCTCCTCGGTCCTCTCGCTCATCCTCATCATCGCCGTCCTCGACAGCACGCGCGTCTTCCGCCTGACCCGCGCGGTCGGCATGGGCGTGGTCGTCATGGACTACGTCGAGGCCGCCCGCCTGCGCGGCGAGGGCCTCGGCTGGATCATGCGCCGCGAGATCCTGCCCAACATCGCGCCGCCGCTGGTGGCGGAGTTCGGCCTGCGCTTCTCCTTCGTGTTCCTGACCATCGCGGCGCTCAGCTTCCTCGGCCTCGGCATCCAGCCCCCCCTCGCCGACTGGGGCTCCATGGTCCGCGACGGCGCCTCGATGATCCAGTTCGCGCCCTACGACCTCCGCATGGGCCTGACGCCGTTCGTGCCCGCCGGCGCCATCGCGCTGCTGACCGTCGCGGTGAACTTCGTCGTCGACTGGCTCCTGCACCGTGCCTCCGGCCTGAAGGAGTAGAGCGATGGCCTCCCCCCTGCTGGAGATGAAGGACGTCCGCGTCGAGGGCCGCACCGGCGAGGCGTGGACCGAGATCGTGCACGGCGTCGACCTCACGCTGCACCGCGGCGAGGTGCTGGGGCTGATCGGCGAATCCGGCGCGGGCAAGTCGACCCTCGGCCTGGCGGCGATGGGCTACGCCCGCCCCGGCTGCCGCATCTCGGGCGGGGCGATCACCTTCGACGGCATCGACCTGCGCGCGGCCTCCGACGCCACGCTGCGCGGCCTGTGGGGCGGGCGCATGGCCTATGTCGCGCAATCCGCCGCCGCCGCGTTCAACCCCGCCCACAGGCTCATCGACCAGACCGTCGAGGCCGCCGTGGCGCACGGCGCCCACGGGGGCGCGTCGGCCCGCGAGGACGCGGTGGCGCTCTACGAGGCGCTGCGCCTGCCGGACCCCGGCGAGATCGGCTTCCGCTACCCGCACCAGGTCTCGGGCGGTCAGCTCCAGCGCGTGATGACCGCGATGGCGATGGCCGGGCGCCCCGACCTGATCGTCTTCGACGAGCCCACGACCGCGCTCGACGTCACCACCCAGGTCGGCGTGCTCAAGGCCATGCGCGACGCCGTGGAGCGGTTCGACACGGCGGCGATCTACATCACCCACGACCTCGCCGTCGTCGCCCAGATGGCGGACCGGATCAAGGTCCTGCGCTACGGCGACGAGGTGGAGGAGGCCGAGACCCGGGCCATGCTCGACGCCCCCCGCGAGGACTACACCCGGTCGCTCTGGGCCGTGCGGTCCATCCGCAAGCCCGAGGTCACGGGCGGCGCGGTGCAGCTGGCGATCAAGGGCGTCGACGCGGCCTACGGCACCGCGAAGGTGCTGCACGACGTCTCCATCGCCGTGCCGAAGGGGCGCACCGTCGCGGTGGTGGGCGAGTCCGGGTCCGGCAAGTCCACCGCCGCCCGGGTCGTCACCGGCCTCCTGCCGCCGACCTCCGGCACCGTCGAGTTCGACGGCGAGGCCCTGCCCCCCACGCTCAAGGCCCGCTCCAAGGAGCAGAAGCGCCGCCTGCAGATGATCTACCAGATGGCCGACACGGCCATGAACCCGAAGCAGACCATCGGCGAGATCATCGGTCGGCCCCTGTCCTTCTACCACGGCCTGTCCGGGGCCGAGCGCCGCGCCCGCGTGGCCGACCTGCTGGAGATGATCGAACTTCCGCCCGACTACGCCGACCGCCTGCCGGGCGAGCTGTCGGGCGGCCAGAAGCAGCGCGTCTGCATCGCCCGCGCCTTGGCCGCCGAGCCGGACCTCATCATCTGCGACGAGGTCACGAGCGCGCTCGACCAGATCGTGCAGGAGGGCATCCTGAAGCTGCTGATGCGGCTCCAGAAGGAGTTCGGCATCGCCTACCTCTTCATCACCCACGACATCGCCACCGTGGAGGCCATCGCCGACGAGATCGTCGTCATGAACCAAGGCCGCGTCGTGGAGCAGGGGCCGAAATCCGAGATCCTGTCGCCCCCGCACCCCGAGTACACCGAGCTGCTGCTGGCCTCCGTGCCCGAGATGGATCCCGACTGGCTGACCCGCCAGACCGAGGGGGCCTGACCTACCGGAACGCCGACGGCGGCGCCCCCAGCGTGCGGCGCATCGCGCGGGCGAAGGCGCTGGCGTCCGCGTAGCCCGCCCGCTGCGCCGAGTCCGCCACCGAGGCCCCCGCCTCCAGCGCCCGCCGCCCCGCCTCCAGCCGCAGGCGCAAGTAGACCGCGCCGGGCGTCTCCCCGAGCGTCCGGGCGAACCGCCGCGCCAGCGCGCGCGGCGTCGCGCCCGCCCGCTGCGCCACCTCGCCCAAGGGCAGGGGCGCCTCGACGTTCGCCTCCATCACGGCCAGCGCTCGCGCCACCCTCCGGTCGGACGGCCCCGCCTGCGGCCCCGCCATGAACAGCGCCGCCACCGCCTGCGCCAGCGCCGCCCCGTGGCGGCGCCGGATCAGGTGGAGCACCAAGTCGAACGCCGTCGTCGCGCCCCCGGCCGTCAGGCGCGGCCCGTCCTCGATCCACCGCTCCGGGCGCAGCTCGACCTCCGGGAACGCCTCCGCGAAGTCCCGCCGCAGGTCCGTGTGGATCGTCGCCGCCCGCCCCTTCAGCAGCCCCGCCTGCGCCATCAGCCACGCGCCTGCGTCCAGCCCCGCGACCGCGCCGTAGCGCACCGCCGCCCGCCGCAGGTCGGCGCCGTAGGCCCCCAGCGCGACGTGCCCGTAGCTCGGCACCAGCATCAGAAGGTCGCCCCCCGGCGCGTCGGCCAGCCGCCCCTCCGGCGAGACCGGCAGCCCCGAAGACGACGCCACCGCCCGCCCGTCCGGCGTCAGCAGGTGCCAGCGGTAGAGCGTCCGCCCCGACAGGTCGTTCGCCGCCCGTAGCGGCTCCAGCGCATTGGCGAGGCAGTGGTTCGAGAACCGCGGATATAGGCAGAGGCCGACGATTTCGGGACGAGGCTGCATGATCACGGCAGTTTCGGCACGGCGCGCCGCGATGCAAGCGGCCTATCCTCCGCCCGCGCCACAGGAGGTCCCGATGCCGCTCCAGATGTCCCGCGAGGTCTTTGTCACCTGCGCCGTCACCGGCTCCGGCTCGACGCAGGACCGCAGCCCGCACGTCCCGCGCTCGCCCGAGCAGATCGCCCACAGCGCCATCGCGGCCGCCCGCGCGGGCGCCGCCATCGTGCACTGCCACGTCCGCGACCCGGAGACCGGCGCGCCGTCGCGCGATCTGCGCCTCTACCGCGAGGTCACCGACCGCATCCGCGACGCGGAGGTGGACGTGGTGCTGAACCTTACCGCGGGCATGGGCGGCGACATCGTGTTCGGCGGCACCGACGCGCCGCTGCCGGTCGCGGAGGGCACCGACATGGTCGGCGCGGAGGAGCGGGTGGCCCACGTGGCCGAATGCCTGCCCGAGATCTGCACCCTCGACTGCGGCACCATGAACTTCGCCGAGGCCGACTACGTGATGACGAACACGCCCGGCATGCTGCGGGCGATGGGGCGCATGATGACCGACCTCGGGGTGAAGCCCGAGATCGAGGCGTTCGACACCGGCCACCTCTGGTACGCCAAGCAACTGGTGGCCGACGGCATCCTCGACGCCCCCGCCCTCGTGCAGCTCTGCATGGGGGTCCCGTGGGGGGCGCCGAACGACCTCAACACCTTCATGGCGATGGTGAACGCCGTGCCGGACGACTGGACCTTCTCCGCCTTCTCGCTGGGCCGGGACCAGATGGCCTATGCCGCCGCCGCCGTGCTGGCGGGAGGGCACGTGCGGGTGGGGCTGGAGGACAACCTGATGCTCGACCGCGGCGTGCTGGCGACGAACGCGCAACTGGTCGAGCGGGCCGTCGAGATCGTCGAGCGGATGGGCGCCCGTGTGATGACGCCCGCGCAGGTGCGCGACAAGCTGGGCCTGACCAAGCGGGCGCCGTCGTGACACGGCGCGTCGTCGTCACGGCGGGCGGCGCGGGGATCGGGGCGGCGCTGGTCCGGCGCTTCGCGGCGGACGGCGCGCGGGTCGCTTATTGCGACCTCGCCCCCGGCGACGCGCCGGACGGCGTGCTGGGCGTGGAGGCCGACGTGGCGGACGAGGCGTCGATGGATGGCTTCCTCGCCCGTGCCCATGACCACCTCGGCGGAGTCGACGTCCTCTGCGCCAACGCGGGCACCGGCGGGCCGGCAGCCCCGATCGAGGACATGGCCTACGGCGACTGGCGCGCCTGCCTCGACGTGAACCTCGGCGGCGCGTTCCTCGCCTGCCGGTGGGCCGCCCGCGCGATGAAGGGGCAGGGGTCGGGCTGCATCCTCCTCACCTCCTCCACGGCGGGCCAATGGGGCATCCCCTCGCGGTCGCCCTACGTGGCCGCGAAGTGGGGCGTGCTCGGCCTGACGAAGACCCTCGCCGCCGAACTCGGCCCCCACGGCATCCGGGTGAACGCGATCTGCCCCGGCGCGGTGGAGGGCGAGCGGATGGAGCGCGTCGTGGCGATGGAGGCGGCGGCGCGGGGCGCGGACCCCGAGGCGATCCGCGCCCTCTACGCCGAGGGGACGTCGATGCGCCGCTGGGTCACGGCGGAGGACATCGCCGCCACGGCGGCCTTCCTCGCCTCGGACGCGGCGCGGACGATCAGCGGACAGGCCCTCGCGGTCGACGGCAACACGGAGCGGGTGACATGAAGGCGGCGGTGATCGGTGGCGGCGTGATCGGCGGCGGCTGGGCCGCGCGCTTCCTGCTCAACGGGTGGGAAGTGGCGGTGCACGACCCCGACCCCGAGGCGGCGCGCAAGATCGGCGCGGTGCTCGACGGGGCGCGGCGCGCGCTGCCCATGCTCTACGACGTGGCCCTGCCGCCGGAGGGGGCGCTGACCTTCCATGAGCGGCTGGAGGACGCGGTGGCGGGCGCCGATTGGGTGCAGGAGAGCGTGCCCGAGCGCCTCGACCTCAAGCACCGCGTCCTCGCTGCGGTGCAGCATGCGACGGACGCCCCCATCGGCTCCTCCACCTCCGGCTTCACGCCGACCGAGCTGTCCGAGGGGGCGCCCGACCCGTCGCGCATCGTCGTCGCCCACCCGTTCAACCCGGTCTACCTGCTGCCCCTCGTCGAACTCGTCGGCCATGCGGGCACCGACCCGTCCGCGCTGGACGACGCCGAGGCCAAGCTGCGCGGCGTGGGCATGTACCCCCTCCGCGTCCGCGCCGAGCTTCCCGCCCACATCGCCGACCGCTTCCTCGAGGCCGTCTGGCGCGAGGCGCTGTGGATGGTCCGCGACGGGCAGGCCACGACCTCCGAGATCGACGAGGCGATCCGCATGGGCTTCGGCCTCCGCTGGGCGCAGATGGGCCTGTTCGAGACCTACCGCATCGCGGGCGGCGAGGCGGGGATGGCCCACTTCATCGGCCAGTTCGGCCCCGCGCTGGCATGGCCGTGGACCAAGCTGACGGACGTGCCGGACCTGACGCCGGACCTGATCGAGACGATCGCCGTCCAGTCCGACGCCCAGTCCGGGGACCGCACGATCCGCGAGTTGGAGCGCGAGCGCGACGACAACCTCGTGGGCATCCTCCGGGGGCTGAAGGCGCGGGGCCGCGCGGCGGGCGCGGTGATCGCCGCGCACGAGGCGGCGCTGATGCCGCCCGTCCCCGCGGGGCGCGTGCTGCGCACGCAGGACCGCACCGTCCCCGTCGACTGGACCGACTACAACGGCCACATGAACGAAGGCCGCTATGGGCAGGTCATGTCCGACGCCTCCGAGGGCGTGCTGCGCGCCATCGGCACCCCGCCCGAGGAGACGGACGCCACCGGCCTCACGTGGTTCACCGTCGAGACGCGCATCTCCTACCGCCACGAGACCCACGCGGGCGAGCGCTTCACCGTCGACACGCGCGTCGTGGAGGGCGGCGGCAAGAAGCTGCGGCTCGCCCACGAGATGACGCGCGCCGACGGCACGCTCCTGGCCGAGGGCGAGCAGCTCCTCCTCCATGTCGATCTCGCCACCCGCCGCTCCGCCCCCCCGCCCGATCACGTGGCGCGGGCCATCGCCGACCTGCTGGAGGCCCCATGAACTTCGCCCTCACCCCCGAGCAGCAGATGATCGTCGACACGGTCCGCGACTTCGTGGAGCGCGAGATCTACCCCCACGAGGCGGAGGTGGAGCGGACCGGGACGGTGCCCGACGACCTCGCCCGCGCCATCATGGACAAGACGCGGTCCCTCGGGTTCTGGGCCGCCAACTTCCCCGAGGAGGTGGGCGGCGCGGGCCTGTCGCACCTCGAGTTCGCCTTGCTGGAGCGCGAACTCGGGCGCGGGTCGATGGCGCTGACGCACTTCTTCGGACGCCCCCAGAACATCCTCATGGCCTGCGAGGGCGAGCAGCGGGAGCGCTACCTCCTGCCCGCCGTGCGCGGCGAGCGGCTCGACGCGCTGGCCATGACCGAGCCCGACGCAGGCTCCGACGTGCGCGGCATGAAGTGCAGCGCCGTGCGCGACGGCTCGGACTGGATCGTCAACGGCTCCAAGCACTTCATCTCGGGCGCGGCGCATGCCGACTTCTTCATCGTCTTCGTGGCCACCGGCGAGGACGACACGCCCGCCGGGCCGAAGAAGCGCATCACCTGCTTCCTCGTGGACCGCGGCCATCCCGGCTTCGAGGAGCGGCCCGGCTACAACTCGGTCAGCCACCGGGGCTACCCCAACTCGATCCTCACCTTCGACGACTGCCGACTGCCCGCCGGGGCCGTGCTGGGCGAGGTCGACGGCGGCTTCGCGGTGATGAACGAATGGCTCTACGCCACGCGCATCACCGTCGCCGCGATGGCCGTGGGCCGGGCGCGCCGGGCCTTCGACCTCGCCGTGGACCACGCCGCGCAGCGCAGGCAGTTCGGCCAGCCCATCGCGCGGTTCCAAGGCGTCAGCTTCCAGATCGCGGACATGATCACCGAGATCGACGCCGCCGACTGGCTGACCCTCGCGGCGGCGTGGCGGCTGGACGAGGGGCTGCCCGCCAACCGCGAGATCGCGAGCGCGAAGCTCTACGCCTCCGAGATGCTGGCGCGGGTCACGGACGCCGCGCTGCAGGTCCACGGCGGGATGGGCCTCATGGACGACCTGCCGCTGGAGCGGTTCTGGCGCGACGCGCGGGTCGAGCGCATCTGGGACGGGACGAGCGAGATCCAGCGTCACATCGTCGGGCGGGAGATCTTCCGGCCCCTCGGTGCCTGAGGGGGCGCGCGTGGTCGGACGGGCGGGAGCACTGCCCCCGGACCCCCGGAGCATTTCCGGAACATCGAAGGGGTTGTCGCGTCTTCTGGCGCCCCGGACGCTCGCGGTCCTTGGGGGGCGGTGGGCCGAGGCCGTCGTCGCCAAGGCCACCGCTGCCGGCATGACCGTCTGGCCCGTCCATCCGACGCGGCGGGAGATGGGCGGCGTCCCGTGCGTCCCCGCCCTCGCCGACCTCCCCGCCGCGCCGGACGCCGTCTTCCTCGGCGTGAACCGCGACGCGACCGTCCCGCTCGTGGCCGACCTCACCGCGATGGGCGCGGGCGGGGCGGTGGTGTTCGCCTCGGGCTGGGCCGAGACGGGGGACGTGGCCCGCCAAGACGCGCTCGTCGCGGCGGCGGGCGGCATGCCGATCCTCGGGCCGAACTGCTACGGGCTGCTGAACTACCTCGACGGCGCGGCGGTCTGGCCGGACGAGCACGGGGGGATGCCCGTGGCGCGGGGCGTGGGGCTGATCGTCCAGTCCTCCAACCTCGGGATCAACCTCACCATGCAGGCGCGCGCCCTGCCGCTGGGGCGCCTCGCCTGCCTCGGGAACGCGGCGCAGGTGGGGGTGGCCGACCTCGGCCACGCTATGCTGGACGACCCGCGGGTCACGGCGCTGGGGCTCCATCTGGAAGGCATGGACCCCGCCCTCGCCGATCTGTGCGAGCGCGCGCAGGCGACCGGGCGCGGCGTCGTGGTCCTCGCCGGCGGGCGCAGCGAAGGGGGGCGGGCGGCGGCGGTCTCCCACACCGCCGCGCTGACCGGCGACGGGACCGCGACGGCGGCCTTCCTGCGCAGGATCGGCGCGGTGCAGGTGCGCAGCCCCTCCGAGTTCCTCGAAGCCCTCAAGGTCGCCCACGCCCTCGGCCCCGTCCGGCCCCGGCGCGTCGCCGTCATGGCCTGCTCCGGCGGGGAGGCGGGGCTGGCCGCCGACCTCGCGCAGGATCTCGGCCTCGACCTGCCTCCGCCGGACGCCGCGACCGCCGCCGCCTTGGCGGACGAGCTGGGGCCGATGGTCCGTCCCGCCAACCCGCTGGACTACCACACCTTCGTCTGGGGCGACCGCGCCCGCATGGCCCGCACCTTCCGCACGATGGCGCGGGGCTACGACGCCGCGCTGGTGGTCATCGACCCGCCCGACCGCACGGAGGCCAGCGGCTTCGAGCCCGCGCTCGACGCCATCGCGGACGGGGCGGACCTGCCGCTGATCCCCGTGGCCTCCATCCCCGAGGCCATGTCCGAGGCCCGCGCCGCGTCGCTCATGGACCGGGGCCTCTGCCCCTTGTCCGGGCTGGAGACCGCGCTGTCGGTCATGGCCGCCCACGCCCGCGCGGGCACGCCTGGCCCGTGGCGGCCCGTCCCGCCGCAGCCGCCCCGCGCGACCCGCCTCGTCCCCGAGGATGCTGCTAAGCGGGCCGTCGCGGACGCCGTCCCCGTCCCGAGGGGCGTCACCGCCCCCGACCTCGCCACCCTCGCCGACCGTGCCCGCCCCCTCGCCGCTCCCTTCGCTCTCAAGGCCCTCGGCCACGCCCACAAGACCGAGGCCGGGGCCGTCCGCCTCCACGTCCGCGACCTCGCCGCCGCCGCGCCGATGGATGGGACCGGCTACCTCGCCGAGGAGATGGCCGAGGGGGTCGAGATGCTCGTGGGCCTGCGCCGCGACGCGATCCTCGGCGCGACCCTCACCCTCGGCTGGGGCGGGACGCGGACCGAACTGATCGGCGACACCGCCACCCTGATCCTTCCCGCGACGCCCGACGAGATCGGCGCCGCCCTCGCCGGTTGCCGCGTCGACGCCCTGCTGCGCGGCTATCGCGGGGCGCCCCCGGCGGACCGCCCCGCCGCCATCGCCGCCATCCACGCGCTCTGCGACCTGTTCCTCGCCCGCCCCGCGTGGGAGGAACTCGAGATCAACCCCCTGATGGCCGGCCCCGCGCGCGCCGTGGCCGTCGACGTCCTGCTGCGGGAGGCCCCATGAGCGTCACCATCGAAGGCACCGGCCCCGTCCGCGAGGTCGTGCTCGACCGCCCCCCCGCCAACGCGATCGACCTCGCCACCTCGCGCGAGCTGGGCGAGGCGTTCCGGCGCGTGCGCGACGACGACGCCTGCCGCGTCGTCCTGCTCCGCACCGGGGGCGCGAAGTTCTTCTGCCCCGGCTGGGACCTCAAGGCCGCCGCGGGCGGCGACGCGGTGGACGGCGACTACGGCGTGGGCGGGTTCGGCGGGCTGCAGCAGCTGCCGTTCATGGAGAAGCCCGTCATCGCCGCCGTGCAGGGCATCTGCTGCGGGGGCGGCCTCGAACTGGCGTTGTCGTGCGACCTGATCGTCGCGTCCGAGACCGCGACCTTCGCCCTGCCGGAGATCCGCTCCGGCACCGTGGCCGACGCCGCCTCCATCGCGCTGCCCAAGCGCATCCCCTACCACGTCGCGATGGACCTGCTGCTCACGGGCCGCTGGTTCGACGCCGCCGAGGCTCACCGCTGGGGCCTGCTGCGCGAGGTGACCGCGCCCGAGGCCCTGCTCCCCACCGCCCGCGCCTTGGCCGACCACCTCGCCAGCGGCCCGCCCCTCGTCTACGCTGCGATCAAGGAGATCGTGCGCGAGGCCGAGGCGGAGCGCTTCGGCGACATGCTGAACCGCGTCACCCGGCGGCAGGTGCGGACCGTCGACCGGCTCTACGCCTCCGAGGACCAGCGCGAAGGGGCGCGCGCCTTCGCCGAGAAGCGCGACCCCGTGTGGAAGGGACGATGACATGAAGGACACGCTTGCCGCCGACATGACCGAGGCCGAGATCGCCGAGGCCCGCCGCGACCTCGCCGCCACGCTGCGCTGGGCCGCCCGCGAGGAGCTGCACGAGGCGGTGGCCAACCACTTCAGCCTCGCCGTCGACGCCGCGGGCCGGCGCTTCCTGATGAACCCGAACCAGCGCCACTTCGCCCGCGTGCGCGCCTCGGACCTCCTGCTGATCGACGCGGACGACCCGGCCACGATGGACCGGCCCGACGCGCCCGACCCCACCGCGTGGGGCCTGCACGGCGCGATCCACCGGGCCGTGCCGCACGCGCGCTGCGTGATGCACCTGCACCCGCCCTACGCCACCGTGCTGGCGTCGCTGCAGGACAGCCGCCTGCCCGCGATCGACCAGAACACCGCGATCTTCCACGACCGCGTGGTGATCGACGAGGGCTACGGCGGCATGGCCTTCGAGGCCGAGGGCGCGCGCTGCGCCGCGCTGCTGGCGGACCCGAGGCACAAGACGATGGTGATGGGGTCGCACGGCGTCCTGACGCTGGGCGACACGGTGGCCGACTGCTGGAACCGCATGTGGTATCTGGAACGGGCCTGCCGCACCTACGTGATGGCGCTCCAAACCGGCCGGCCCATCCGCCGCCTCTCCGACGCCGTGGCCGAGCAGGTCGCCCGCGAGACCGAGGACTACCCCGGCCAGGCCGACCGCTTCCTGTCCGAGATCCGCGCCATCCTCGGTGCCGAGGGGTCGGACTACGCCGACTGAAGCGCGGCGGCGTGGGCCGTCATGCGGTCGCAGGCGGCCCCGAGGGCCGCGTCCGGCACCGTCAGCGCCACCCGCACCCAGTCGCGCAGCACCGACCCGAAGGCCGATCCGGGCATCACGGACACCCCCTGCGCGTCGAGCAGGTCCGCCGCGTAGGCGTCGCCGTCCATCCCCGTCCCCCCGACGTCCACCAGCGCGAACATTCCGGCCTCGGGGCGGTGGACCCGGAGCGAGCCTCCCGCGAGCCGTCCCGCCAGCAGGTCGGCCCGCGCCGCGTAGGCCCGGCGCATCTCCCCCGCCACGGCGGACGGTCCGGCCACCGCGAGGGCGGTGGCGTCCGCGATGAACGGCTGGTTGCCGAACAGCATCGTCTCCGCGACCGGCAGCAGGCGCGCCGCCGCCTCGGCGGGGGCGGCGATCCAGCCGCTCCGGAGGCCGGGCGCGGCATGGCTCTTTGAGATGGACGAGACGACGACCGTGCGCTCCGCCAGCGCGGGCTCCGCGAAGGGCGAGGCGAAGGGCCCGTCGAAGATCAGTTCCTCGTAGACCTCGTCGGACACGATCCACAGATCGTGCGCCGCCGCCACCGTGCCGATCGCGCGGACCTCGTCGCGCGTCGCCACCGTCCCCGTCGGGTTGTGCGGCGAGTTCAGAAGGATCGCCCGCGTCCGCGCCGTCACCCGCGCCGCGAAGGCGGCCGGATCGAGCCGGAACCCCGCCGCCGGGTCCAGCGGCACGGGCACCATCGCGGCCCCCGCCGCGCGGATCACCCCCTCGTAGGTCGCGTAGAGCGGATCGGCGACGAGCACCTCGTCCCCCGCGCCGACCAGCCCCTGCATCGCCACGTAGAGCGCCGTCTGCGTCCCCGGCACGCAGAGGAACTGGTCCGGGCCAATCGCTCGGCCCATCCGAGCGGAGTACCGGTCCGCCAGCGCGTCCAGCAGCCCCGCCTCCCCGCGCCCCGAGGAATAGGCCGTCCGCCCGGTCCGCGCCGCCTCCGCCATCGCCTCGACCAGAACGGCGGGCGGCGGCACGTCCGGCTCCCCGATGGTCAGCTCGATCACGTCCCGCCCGGCGGCCGCCATCGCGCGGCCCCGCGCGTGGACCGCCCATTTCGCCCCGCCCAGATCGGCGAGCGCCTCCGTCACCGGCGCGTATCGCATCCTGTCCCCCATCCCGCTTGCCGGACCGGCCTGCGCCTGAAACGCTCGCCCCGCAACCGGCGAGGCCTCCATGCGCGACACCGAAACGATCTGGATCCCCCTCCCCGACGGCACGCGGCTCGCCGCGCGCCTCTGGCAGCCGGACCGCGACGCGCCGGTGCCCGCGATCCTCGAGTACATCCCCTACCGCCGCCGCGACGGCACGCGCCTGCGCGACGAGTCCATGCACCCGCACTTCGCCGACGCGGGTTACGCGAGCCTGCGCGTCGACATCCGGGGCTACGGCGACAGCGAGGGCACGGCGGGCGACGAGTATTCCGAGCAGGAGACGCAGGACGGCGTGGACGTGATCGCGTGGATCGCGGCGCAGCCGTGGTGCGACGGCAACGTCGGCATGTTCGGCAAGTCGTGGGGCGCCTACAATTCCCTGCAGGTCGCGGCCCGCCGCCCCCCGGCGCTCCGCGCCATCGCCCCCGTCATGGGCACCGACGACCGCTGGCTGGAGGACATCCACTTCTACGGCGGCTGCCTCGCCACCGACAGCTTCTGGTGGGGCGCGATCATGCAGTACCTCAACGCCCTCCCGCCCGACCCCGCCATCGTGGGGGACCGCTGGCGCGACCTCTGGCTCCGGCGGCTCGACGCGATGACCCTCTGGCCCGCCGACTGGCTGGAGCACCAGCGCCGCGACGGCTGGTGGCGGCGCGGCTCCGTCTCCGAGGACCGCGGCGCGATCGAGGTGCCGATCCACTACTACGGCGGCTGGGCCGACCTCTACCGCGACACCCCGTTCCGCCTCGTGGAGCGCCACGCCGCCCCCGCCCGCGTCACGATGGGGCCGTGGGCGCATCTCTATCCCCACGACGGGACGCCGGGCCCGGCGCTCGACTTCGTGGGCGAGATGATCGCCTTCTGGGATCGCCACTTGAAGCGGGACGGCTCGCCCGAAGGCCCCCATCGCTTCTACCTCCAGCGCCCGGCGCGCCCCACGGGGACGCGGACGCGGCAGGACGGGACGTGGGTCGCGCTCGACGCGTGGACGGCGCCCGGCGGCCTCGCGCTGCCGCTGGGCGACGGCACGCTCGGCGCGGGCGCGATGACCGCGCCGCGGGCGGTCCGCTCGCCGCAGGACTTCGGGCGCGCGGGCGGCGACATGTGCTCCTTCGCCATCCCCGGCGACCTGCCGGCGGACGGGCGCGAGGAGGAGGGCGGCGCGGCCACCTTCCGCAGCGCACCGCTGGACGACGCGCTCGACCTCCTGGGCCGACCGTCGCTCAGCCTGCGCCTGTCCTCCGACGGGTCGCAGGCCATGGTCGCCGCCCTGCTCTACGCCGAGGCCCCGGATGGCGGGCAGACCCTGATCTCGCGCGGCTTCGCCAACCTCGCGCAGCGGAACTGGACCGAGGACGCGGTCCACGCGCCCGAGCCGCTCGTCCCCGGGGATCCGGTCGACGTGACCGTCGACCTCCACGCGACCGGCACGCGCCTCGCGCCCGGCCACCGGCTCGTCCTCCACGTCGGCTCGGCCTACTGGCCGGTCCTCTGGCCGGTGCCAGGCCGCGCGACGCTGACGCTGCACCGCGGCATGCTGAGCCTGCCGGAGCGGACGGACCTGACGGAGATCGCGCCGCCGGCCGCGCCGCCCCCGCGCCCGGCCCCGAACGTCACCCGGATGCGCGAGGGCGCGCTCGACCGGTCCGTCTCCACCGACCGCGCGACCGGCACGGTCACGCACCGCACCTTCATCGACGGCGGCATCATGGGGCCGGCCGGGGTCACGCGCCTCGACGACATCGGCACGGTCCAAGGGCTCGTGTCCGAGCGGATCTACCGCATCCACCCCGACGACCCGCTCTCGGCCGAGGCGGTGATGACGCATGACGGCTTCCTCGAGCGCGACGACTGGCGCGTGCGGGTCGTCGCGGAGGTCCGCCAGACGGCCACGGCCACCGCCTTCAGGGTGACCGGGCGCACGACGAGCTACGCGGGCGACGAGGTCGTGCACGACGTCGCGTGGGACCGCACGATCCCCCGGGACGGGATGTGACGGTGCGCCTCGCGGCGGCGGGCTTCCAGCACGAGACCAACAGCTTCGCGCCGCGCCCCACCGGGTTCGACGCGTTCGCGCGGGCCGACAGCTGGCCCGCGCTGACCGAAGGCGCGGCGCTCCGGGACGCGATGGACGGGCTCAACGTCCCGCTCGCCGGGTTCCTCCGGGCGGCGCGGGCCGCGGGCGTCGACGTGGTCCCGCTCCTCTGGGCGGCGGCCGAGCCGGCCGGCGAGGTGACGTGGGACGCCTTCGACCGGATCTCCGGGCGGATGCTGCGCCTCTTGGCGGAGGCGGGGCGGGTGGACGGCCTCTACCTCGACCTCCACGGCGCGATGATCGTGGAGGGGGAGCGGGACGGCGAGGCCCTGCTCCTGCGGCGGGTGCGCGATGCCGTGGGACCCGACCTGCCGGTCGTCGTCTCGCTGGACCTCCACGCGAACGTGTCGCCCGAGACGGCGGCGCTGGCCGACCGCATCGCGATCTACCGGACCTACCCGCATCTCGACATGGCGGCGACCGGCGCGCGCTGCCTCGCGCCGCTGCGCGCGATGGCGGCGGGGGCGCCCCGTCCCGCCTGCGCGCTGCGGCACGGCGGGGCGCTGCTGCCGATGGCGGCGCAGTCGACCGATCGCGCCCCGGCGGCGGACCTCTACGCGGCGGCGGCGGGGGTCGACAGCGGGGCGGAGGCGGTCGAGATCGCGCTGGGGTTCCCCGCGGGCGACACCGAATGGACCGGTCCCGCCGTGCTGGCCTACGCGCCCGACCAAGCGAGGGCGGACGACCTCGCGGAGGACTTCGCCGCGCGGCTCGCCGCCGCGGAGCCACGCTTCGCCGCCGACCCGCCGCTGCCCGCCGCCGAGGCGGTGAGGCGGGCGCTGGCATCGGTCGGGCCGGGCGGGCCGGTCGTGATCGCGGACGTCGCCGACAATCCCGGCGGCGGCGGCACGTCGGACACCATGGGCGTCATCCGCGCCCTGATCGCCCAAGGCGCGCGCGATGCGGTGGCGGGGCTCGTCCATGCGCCCGACGCCGCGAGCCGCGCCGCCGCCGAAGGGGTCGGCGCGGCGTTCGACCTCCGGCTGGGCGCCGCGGCCCCGTGGCCCGGCGACGCCCCGCTCGACCTCGCCGTGGAGGTCGGGTCCGTTTCGGACGCGCCGATCCGCTACGTCGGCGAGATGTATGGCGGGGGTCACGCCGCCGTCGGCCGGAGCGCGGTCCTGCGGGTGCGCGACCCGGGATGCGACCTGCGCGTGGTGGTGACGGAGATCCCCAGCCAAGCGCTCGATCGGGGGTTCTTCCTGCATCACGGGATCGACCCGGCGGAACTCGCCGTCGTGGCGCTGAAGTCCTCCGTGCACTACCGCGCCGACTTCGGGCCGATCGCCCGGGCCATCGTGGAGGCCGACGCGCCGGGCCGCCTGCCGGCGGACCCCTCGACCCTGCCGTTCCGCCACCTGCGGCCCGGACTGCGGCGCGCGCCGGAGCGATGACGGACGACGCCCGGCGAATGCCGTTGTATCCGCCGGGCAGACCCCTATCGTGCCGGGCATGTCGGCATCGATCCTCCCCACCTCCCCTCGCGCCCGGCCCGTCGCGGTCTGGATCGGGATCGCCGCCGCGCTTGCGGTGGTCGCGGTCGCCGCGGCCCTCGCCCTGACGGGGGCGAGCGCGCGCGGCCCGCTGCCCGCCCCCGGCCTCGCCGAGCCGGTGGACGCCGCCGGCCTCACCCGCGAGGCGCACCAGGTGCTGCCCGTGATCCTCGCGGACATCTACGCGGCCTTCGCCGAGACCGAGGAGGCCGCGATCTACGACGGGCTGTCGGGCGTCGCGGCGGGGGCGGCCTTGGAGGCGCTGTACCTCGAGCAGGCCGGCGCGCTCGCGTCGGGCGGGCTGCCCGACCAGGTCGTCCACGAGATCCGGCTCCTGTCCGGGGACTGGGGCGTCGAGGACGGCGACGCGGTGCGCGCCGACATCCGCTGGGCGGTGCTCGGGCAGGTCGGGCACGACGAGCACACGCACATGCGCGGCAACGCCTACGGGGCCGACCTGCTCATCGAGCCGTCGGACGGGGCGTGGCGCCTCACGGGGTTCGCGTTGACCGACGTCGACCGGACCGACGCGGGCACCCTCGTGACGGAGCCCGGGGGCGACGCGGACGGCACGCCGTCCGAATGATCGCGATCGACGACCTTCGCTTCGCCTATCCGGGCGGGTTCGCGCTGCACGTGCCGTCGCTCTCGGTCGGCGCGGGCGAGACGGTGGCCGTCGTCGGGCCGTCGGGGTCGGGAAAGACCACGCTGCTCAACCTCGTCTCCGGCATCGCGGTGCCGGACGGGGGGCGCGTCACCTTGGACGGCACCGCGGTGGGCGGCCTGTCGGACCGGGAGCGGCGGCGCCTGCGGGCCTCCTCCATCGGCTTCGTGTTCCAGGAGTTCGCGCTCGTTGACTACCTGCCCGCCGAGGAGAACGTCCTCTACCCCTACCGCGTCGGCACCGGCCTGCGGCTGGACCGCGCCGCGCGGCTGCGGGCGCGCGAGCTGCTGGACCGGTTCGGGCTGGGCGCCAAGACGCGGCGGCGGCCCCACCAGCTCAGCCAAGGGGAGCGGCAGCGCGTGGCCATCGCGCGCGCCCTCGTGACCCGGCCCAAGGTCATCCTCGCCGACGAGGCGACGGGCAACCTCGACCCGGCCAACAAGGAGGCCGCGCTCGACCTGCTCTTCGCGCAGGCCGCCGAGACCGGGGCCGCGCTGCTCTGCGTGACGCACGACCACGAGCTGCTGCCCCGCTTCGACCGGGTGGTGGACTTCGCCGACCTGCGGGCGGCGGCATGAGCGCGCTGTTCCTCGCCGCGGCCAACCTGCGCTTCCACTGGGCGCGCACGCTTGTGCTGGTGGTGGCCGCCGCGCTGGTGCTGGCGGTTCCGGTCCTGACGCGCACGCTGCTGGCCCAAGGCGAGGCGCAGCTGACCGCCCGCGCGAACGCCACGCCGCTCCTCCTGGGCACCCGGGGCAGCCGCCTCGACCTCGTTATGGCGGGCGCCTACTTCACCGACGACCTGCCCGAGCCCACGACCATGGCCGCCTCTGAGGCGGTGTGGGACTCCGGCCTCGGCATCCCCGTGCCGCTGCACACGGCCTTCACCACCGGCGGCGCGCGGATCGTGGGCACCACGCTCGACTACTTCGACCTGCGCGCGCTGGACGTGGCCGAGGGGCGGGGCTTCGCGCTCCTGGGCGAGGCGGTGCTGGGGTCCGCCGCGGCGGCGCGGCTGGGGGCGGGGCCGGGGGACACGGTGCTGTCCGACCCGGAGAACCTGTTCGACCTCGACGGGGCCTACCCCTTGGAGATGGACGTCGTGGGGGTGCTGGCCCCGACGGGGACGCCGGACGACGAGGCGGCGTTCGTGGACATCAAGACCGCGTGGGTGATCGCGGGGATCGGGCACGGCCACGACGACATCGTCGCGGAGGGCGAGGACCTCTCCGCCGCGGCCGCCCGCGCGGTGCAGTTCGCGCGGATCACGCCGGAGAACATCGACAGCTTCCACTTCCACGGCGACCCCGCCACCTACCCGGTCACCGCCGTCCTCGTCGCGCCCTACGACGAGCGGTCCGCGACGATCCTGCGCGGCCGCTACCTCGACGCGGAGGGGCCGGTGCAGGCCGTCGTGCCGCGCGACGTGGTCGACGCGCTGGTCGCGCGCCTGCTGCGGATCGCGTCGCTCGTGGACGCGGTGACCGTGGTGGTGGGCTTGGCCGCCGCCCTCGCGCTCGGCCTCGCGCTGTTCCTGACGTGGCGCCTGCGCGCGCCCGAGATGCGCACGGCCTTCGCGCTCGGCGCGGGGAAGGGCACCATCGCGCGGCTCGCGCTCGCCGAGGTCGGGCTGGTGCTTCTTGCCGCACTTGCCCTCGCGTCACCCATCGTCATCATCCTGATGCGCAACGCCGACACCGTGGCCGCGCGCCTCATCGCACTCGGATCCTGAAGGAGCCTCCATGTCCCGTCTCGCCCTGATCGCCGCCCTGCTCGCCGCCGCCCCGGCCGCGGCCCACTACGGCATGATCATCCCCTCCGACGCGATGCTGTCCCAGGAGGACGGGCGGTCGGTCGACCTGACGGTCTCCTTCTCGCACCCCTTCGAGGAGGACGGCATGATCCTCGAGCGCCCGGAGGCCTTCACGGTGACCCATGCGGGGGAGACGACGGACCTGCTCGGCGACCTGTCGGAAGCCACCGTCATGGACGCGCCCGGCTTCACGCTCACCTACGACGTCGAGCGCCCCGGCGCCCATATCTTCGCGATGACGCCCGTCCCCTACTGGGAGCCCGCCGAGGACGCCTTCATCCAGCACTTCACCAAGGTCGTCGTTCCCGCCTATGGCGACGACGAGGGCTGGGACGCGGAGCTCGGCCTGCGCACCGAGATCGAGCCCCTGACGAAGCCCTTCGGCCTGTGGGCGGGCAACGTGTTCCAAGGCATCGTCAAGCTGGAGGGCGAGCCGGTCCCCTACGCCGAGGTCGAGGTCGAGTTCTACAACGAGGGGCAGGCGGCCACCGCGCCCTCGGAGCTGATGATCACGCAGACGATCAAGGCCGACGCGGACGGCGTGTTCACCTACGCCGCGCCGAACCCCGGCTGGTGGGGCTTCGCCGCGCTCAACACCGCGCCCGAGACCATGGAGCAGGACGGCGAGGCGAAGGCGGTCGAGCTGGGCGCCGTGATCTGGGTCCGGTTCGAGGAATGGCAGTGATCCGCACGGCGCTCGCGGCGCTGCTCGCGCTGGCCCTCGCGGGGCCGGCGTGGGCGCACCGGGTCAACGTCTTCGCGTCCGTGCAGGACGCGGAGGCCGGCGAGGAGGTCGTGGTCGAGGCCAAGTTCTCCACCGGCCGCATCCCCGCCTTGGGCGAGGTGGTCGTGGAGGACGCCGCGGGCACCGTCCTCGCCACCTATCCGCTGGAGGACGGCGCCGCGCGCTTCCCGCTCGACCGCGCCGCCGCCGCGGGGGGGCTGTCGATCACGGTGCGGACGGACGACGACCACGAGGGCTACTGGCTGCTGACCCCCGCCGACCTGGGGGAGGGGGGCTCGTGATCCGCGCCACCCTCGCCGCCCTCCTGCTCGCCGCGCCCGCCGCCGCGCAGAACCGCCCCGTCATCGTCGCCGACAGCTATCCCGTCGCCTACTTCGCCGGACGCCTCGCGGGGGACGCCGCCGAGGTGCGCCTCGCCGTGCCCGAGGGCCGCGACCCGGCCTCGTGGCGTCCGGGCCTGGCCGAGATCGTCGAGATCCAAGCCGCCGACCTGATCGTGCTGAACGGCTCGGGCCTGTCGGACTGGACCACCCGCGCCGCGCTGCCTCGCGCGCGCACGGTCGACACGGGGCGCGGGCTGGAGGGCGACCTGATCGCCACCGACACCATCACCCACAGCCACGGCGCCGAGGGCAGCCACAGCCACGAGGGGGTCGCCACCCACACGTGGCTCGACCTCGGCCTCGCGTCCCGCCAAGCCGAGGCGCTGGCCCCCGCCCTCGCGCGCGCGGTCCCCGGTGCCGACGTCGAGGGCGCCCTCGCCGCGCTCCTGTCCGACCTCTCCGCCCTCGACGCCGCATGGGACGGCCTCGTGGACGGCGAGCCGGTCCCGGTGATCGTCTCGCACCCGCGCTACGAGTATCTCGGCGCGGCCTACGGCCTCGACGTCTCGGCCCTCGACTGGGCGGCCGGCGCCGTGCCCGATGCCGACCAGCTCGCCGCCTTGGGCGCCCTCGCCGCGGAGACCGGCGCGCGCGTCCTCGTCTGGGAGGCCGAGCCTCCGGACGCCGCGCGCGCGGCCGTCGCCGCCCTCGGCCTCGCGCAGGCCGTGGTGCCTTCCCTCGCCGTTCCGCCCGTCCAGGGGGACTTCGCCGCGGCGATGCAGGCGGGCCTGACGGACCTGCAGGCCGCGCTGTCGGACGCGGTGCGCTAGACGGCCGCGCGACCCCGCCTCGGCGGGCCGGGCGACCGCGCTGACGTCTGCGACGGCCCGCTCGGCCGAAGATCGCGTTCATCGGCACCTTCCGCGCCACGCGTCCCGTCCGCATCGGGCCGTCACGTGCGGGGGAGGGGGCCGGAGCGGGGGCGACCGCGAACGAGCCGTTGGCGCGCGCTCCGCGCGGGGCGTATCATCCGTCCGTCCAGACGGAGACCGCCATGCCCGCCTCGTCCCGCTTCGCGGTCGCCTGCCACGTCCTCACGGTCATGGGGCTGAAGGGGGGCGAGCCCGTGAAGTCCGACGAGGTCGCCGCGCGGGCGAGCACGAACCCGACCGTGATCCGCAAGCTGATGTCGAGCCTGCACCGGGCGGGCATCACGCGGTCCGTCATGGGCCAAGGCGGGGGCAACCTGCTCAATCGCGCGCCGGAGACGGTCACGCTGGCCGACGTCTACCGCGCCGTCGAGGAGGGCGACCTGTTCGGCAAGCCGCGCTGCGCGCCCAGCGACGACTGCCCCGTCGGGCCC
Source organism: Jannaschia sp. Os4 (assembly GCF_016820245.1). Taxonomy (GTDB): domain Bacteria; phylum Pseudomonadota; class Alphaproteobacteria; order Rhodobacterales; family Rhodobacteraceae; genus Jannaschia. The sequence goes on from NZ_JAFCAR010000003.1 coordinate 73,819, forward strand.
AAGGTCCATGCCGTCCTCGCGGGCCACGCGGCACGCGCGCAGGACGCGATGCTCGCCGATCTCGGGCGGACGACGCTCGCGGATCTGATGGCGGGCGTGGCGGGCCCCTCGGCGGATCGCACGCCCGACCCGTGACGGGTCACGACCGCCGCGGGGCGCATTGACGCAGGCCCTTTAGTGTGCAAACAAAATGCACACATAAGGCCAGCCCCGTCAGGAACCGCCCGTGCTCGACCTCTACACCCACACCACGCCCAACGGCTACAAGGTCGCCATCGCGCTGGAGGAGCTGGGCCTGCCCTACGAGGCGCACACCGTGAACATCCGCGAAGGCGCGCAGTTCGACCCCGCCATCGTCGCGATGAACCCCAACGCGAAGATCCCGATCCTCCACGATCGCGAGACCGGGACGACGGTCTACGAGTCCTCGGCGATCCTGCTCTACCTCGCGGACAAGGCCGGAAGGCTGTTCCCGGCGAAGGACGAGGCCACGGCCTACTGGGACGGCATCCAGAAGCTGACCTTCGCCGCCGCCTCCATCGGCCCGATGTTCGGGCAGCGGATGCACTTCTCCTACCTCGCGCCCGAGACCGTGCCCTACGGGATCGCGCGCTACGAGGCGGAGGGCGCCCGCCTCCACGGCGTGCTCGACGCCATGCTGGACGGGCGGGACTGGCTGCTGGACTGGGGCTATTCGGTCGTCGACATCGCCGTGTTCGGCTGGGTCATGCTGGCGGACCGGATCGGCGCCGTGGATGGCGCGGCGCACCCGAACCTGCGGGCGTGGATCGACCGGATGGTGGCGCGTCCCGCCGTCCGGAAGGGCCTGACCGTGCCCGACCGCGTCGATCCCAGCCGCCTGCCGCCGCACAAGCTCGCGGCGGACGGCTGACCGTTCGGCCGCCGGGGCGCGCACGACCGCGCGCCGGAGGACAAGGTCGGAGTCCGCCGCCCGCGGCCCCGCCTGCGGTCGTTAGGACAGGCGTCCGTCCCCCCTGTCGGCTGATCGGCTGCGTCGCTCGTCGGGAGCGGCCCCGCAGGAGCCCCTAGAGGGACCGCACCGCCCGGTTCCGCTCGCGGTAGCCGTAGGCAATCAGGCGGCGACGGCTGTCGCCCTCGAGCCCCGCCGACGCGATGTCGAAGTAGTCGTCGACCACCCGCCGCCGCACCTCGGCGTCCTGCCGATTGTAGGCACGGATCGCGGCGAAGTAGGACGTCCAGTCCTGCACCACATGTTCCACGGATAACCCCCCACGACTGGCCGAGTCCCTTCGGCCACGTGTAAGGTAAATCTGACAGTCCGAAAAATCCAGTGCGAAAATCGAGGGTTACGCGCGCCGCCGCCGAAGGTGTCGTTTCGGGGAATTCCACCCTTGCAAATATGGCGATCCGCGGCCCGCGCGGGTCAGTCCGGGACCGGCCAGCGCTTCGCCCACTCCTTGAGGAAGGTCACGAAGGTCTGCACCTTGGCCGTCCGGTGGAGGTCCACGTGGGTGACGAGCCACAAGGGCGAGGCCCAGTCCTCGCGCGGGGGGAACACCATCTCTACCTCGTCCGACTCGGCCTCGGCCCACGTGGTCGAGAACCCGATCCCCGCCCCGGCGAGGACGGCGGGCCGCGCGGCGGTGATCTGGTTGACCCGGTAGGTGATGTTCTCGGCCGGCAGGTTCTCGTTGAGCCACCGGAAGAACGGCGCGCGGGGGGTGTCCTCCGCCGAGCCGATGAACCGGTGCGCGCCCGGCGCCTCGAGGCTCTCCGGCCGTCCGTGGCGCCGGATGTACTCCTTCGACGCGTAGAGCGCGAAGCCCTGCTTGTAGAACCGCTGCACCACGTTGTCGGGCTGGTCCGGCGGGTTGCCCGCGCGGATCGCCACGTGGGCCTCGCCGTATTCCAGCCGGAACAGCCGCTCGTCGGTGAGCAGCTTGATCGTCAGCTCCGGATGCGCCTCCGAGAAGGCCGCGAGCGCGGGCGACAGCAGCGGGGCGAGGACCGCGAGCGAGGTCACGATCAGCTCGCCGGTGACCGAGTCGCCCCGCCCCTTGATGCGGCTCGCGAGCTGCGCGAGCTGATCGTCCGCCTCCCGCGCCACGGTGAAGAGGTCCTGGCCGGCCTCGGTCGGCGTGTAGCCGCGCGCGTGCCGCTGGAAGAGCTTCGTCCCGAGCTTCCCCTCAAGTGAATCGATGTGACGGATCACCGTCGCGTGGTGGACGCCCAGCGCCGACGCGGCCCCGGACACCGTCCCTAGCCGCGCCACCTGATAGGCGGTCCGCACCTCGTCCCAGTCGTTGAAGGCCATGCGCATCTCCCTGCAGCGGCGCACAGGCTATGTGCCTCCGCACCGGCGCACAACGGCTGTCGCGCGATCGGCGTTTTCGCGCGGACGTGCAGGGAGCAAGTCGGAGCGGACCCAACAGGAGACGCTCCCATGTCCATCCTCCGCATCGATTCCTCCGCCCGCGTCGAGGGCTCCGCGACCCGCGCCCTGCTCGACCGGATCGAGGCCAAGCTCGACGGCCCGGTCGTCCGCCGCGACGTCGGCGGCGAGGCCCTGCCGCAGATCTCGGGCACGTGGGTCGGGTCCAACTTCACCCCCGAGGGCGAGCGCACCCCCGCGCAGCGCGAGGCGCTGGTCCTGTCTGACACGCTCGTGGCCGAGCTGAAGGCCGCCGACACGATCCTGATCGGCGTGCCCATCTACAACTTCGGCGTCCCGGCCAGCCTCAAGGCGTGGATCGACCTCGTGGCGCGGGCGGGCGTGACCTTCCGCTACACGCCCGAGGGGCCGGTCGGCCTCCTGGAGGGCAAGCGCGCGGTGGTCGCCGTCGCCTCCGGCGGCACCGAGGCCAACTCCGAGATCGACTTCGCCACGCCCTACATGAAGCACGTGCTGGGCTTCATCGGCATCACGGAGGTCGAGTTCGTGCTCCACGACCGCGCGATGGCCGACGCCGACGCCGCCGCCGCGCGGGCCGAGGACGGGATCGCCGCCCTCGCCGCCTGACCCTTCGCCGCGCCTGCGAGGATATTTCTTCGCAGGCGCGGCATCGGCACGGAACGCACCCTCCCCCGCGCTGCGTTCCCCGGGAGCCCCCCCAGCCCCCGGAGACTCGCCATGACCCCGTTCCTGAACCAGATGTCCGCCGGCGCCGTCCTGCCCGCCGCGTGGATGGCCGAGATGTCTGCCCGCATGGGCAGCGCGTGGGCCGCGCAGGCCGCCCAGTGGATGGGGGCCCCGGACGCCGCCGCTGGCGAGGAACTGCCCGATGCCGCCCCCGCCGAGCTTGCGCCCGTGGGGGGCCGCCTGACCGCCGCTGACGAGGTGGTCGCCGCGGTCGCGGCGGAGGCGCCGGATGTGGAGCAGGACGTCTCCGCCATGGTAGACGCGATCGTGGACGGCCCCGTCGACGGCGGGATCGCGCCGGATGCCGGGTTCGACCCCGCCCGCCTGAACTGACGCGGCCGCGCGCCCGCCTCCGGGCGGGGGCCGGTCAGACGATCAGGTCGAACGCCGCGGTCGGCGTGTCCACGCCGTTGATCCGCAGCCCGACCGCATGGCGCCCGCCATGGGCCCGCCGCGTCGTCACCTCGCGGAAGCGGTGCGTGCGGGCGAACCGCGCGGTCTCCCCCGGCCCGAGGCGCAGGACCGCCCCCTTGAAGACCTTCGGCGCCGTCCGCCCGTTCGCCTTGACCAGATGCAGCACGAGGTCGACGGCGAGGTCCTGCGGCCCCGTGGCGGTGGAGGTCAGGTCGGCCGCGACCACGATCTCCTCGCCCATCCGCACCACGGCGCGGTCCACCGTCACCGCCACGGGCGCCAGCCTCGGCGGCCCCCATCCGAACAGCGCCAGCGCGTCCGCGTCGCCCCCCTTGATCGGATGGCGCAGCGCGTGGCGCAGCAGCGCGACCCGCGTCTGTGGCGCGTCCCGCATCCAGTCCCGCGCGACCTCCACCGCCAGCGCGGGGTGGTCCTTGGCCACGTCGCCCAAGTGGTTCGCCACCGACCGCCGAACGTAGTCCGACGGATCGTCTCGCAGGCGCGCCAGCAGCCGCAGCACCGGCGACGGGTCCGCCACGAGGCCGCGCAGCCGCATCCCCCACGGCAGGCGCGGGCGCGTCCCCTCGGACACCAGCCGCCGGACATGGTGCGACGGATCCTCGACCCACCCCGCCATGATCCCGAGTGCGCGGTCTTGATCCGCGTCGATTAGGGGCCGGATCGCGAACTCCGCCGTGGACCGCTGCGTCATCAGGCGCAGCGTCTCCATCGCGTCCTCGAACGCCGCCCCGCCGTGCTCGCCCACCACGAGGCTCAGCGGCCAGATGCCCCACCCCGCGATGCCCCTCTCGTCCGACGCGCCCTTCAGGTCGGCGCGCACGTCCGGATGCAGCATGTCCCGGAGCCTTGCGTGCCGCGCCTCCGGCTCCTCCGGCAAGTGGTCCAGCAGCGCGTCGCGGATCGCCTCGACCCGCGCCTTCATCTCCAAGGCCGGCAGCCGCGGCACCACCGCCGCCTCGAACCCCGCCGGATCGTCCAAGTGCCGCCCGATCAGCCGCACGAGGTCCGCCGAGATCAGCTCCTTGAACGCGCCCGTCGCGGCCTCGCCTCCCTCAGCGCGCGGCATCGGCGGCCTCCGCCAGCCGGGCCAGCGCGGCCGACCCCTCGGCCAGTCGCTCGGGCACCAGCTTGTAGAAGGTCCAGCCCTTGATCCGCTTGGACCGCACCAGCCCCGCCGCCTCCAGCTGCTTCATGTGCACCGTCACCGTCGGCTGCGAGAGGCCCGCCTTCTCCGTCAGGAAGCCCACGCAGACCCCGTCCGCCACGAGGTCGCCGTCGCGCTGCGGCGGGAAATGCGCGCGCGGGTCCGACAGCCACTCCAGCAGGCGCAGCCGCACGGGGCTGGCGAGGGCCTTGAACACCGCCTCCATATAGTCGATCACCTATATAGTCATCCCTCGACTCCACGGACCCCTACCATGCCCGTCTTCCCCGCCCCAGAGGCCGTTGCCGCCCTGTCCCGCCTCGACGAGCCGCTGCCCGACACGGGCCGCCCGGACGCCGAGACGGCCGCCCTCCTGCGGGAGGTGGCCGCGCCCGCCACCGTGGCGTCCACGGGGCCGGACTACTTCGGCTTCGTCATCGGGGGCACGCTGCCCGCCGCGCGCGACGCCGACCACTGGGTGACCGACCACGACCAGTGCGCCGTGGGCCATGTCGGCTCGCCCGCCGCCGCCGCGCTGGAGCGGGTGGCGGGCGCATGGGTGCTGGACGCCCTGGACCTGCCGCGCGGGGCGGCGGTGGCCTTCGGCACCTCGGCCACTGCCGGGGGCCTCTCCTGCCTGACGGCGGCGCGTCACGCGCTGCTGGCGCGGCAGGGCTGGGACTTCGCCGCCTGCGGCCTCGACGGCGCGCCCCGCCTGCGCCTCGTGGTGCCCGAGACCGTGCACGTCACCATCCTCAAGGCCGCGCGCATCCTCGGCTTCGGCACGGACAACCTCGTCCGCATGCCCTGCACGCCGGCGGGCACCGTCGATCCCGCGCGCCTGCCCGCCTTCACCGACCGCGACATCGTCGTGCTGCAGGCGGGCGAGGTGAACACCGGCGGCTTCGACCCCTTCGCCGCCGTGATCCCGGCGGCGCGGGCGGCGGGTGCGTGGGTCCACGTGGACGGCGCCTTCGGCCTCTGGGCGCGCGCCTCCGCCCGCCGCGCCCTGACCGAGGGCGTGGACGGCGCGGATTCGTGGACCGTGGACGCGCACAAGTGGCTGCAGGTGCCCTACGACTGCGGCATGGCCATCGTCCGCGAGCCGGAATGGCTGGCCCGCGCCATGAACGCGGCCGCCGCCTATGCCGAGGGGCAGGCGGGCGACCAGATGCACCTCTGCCTCGAGTTCTCGCGCCGCGCGCGGGGCGTGCCCGCATGGGCCGCGCTGCGCAGCCTCGGACGGGACGGCATCGCCGCGATGGTGGACCGCCACTGCGCCCTCGCGGGCCGCATCGCCGACGGGCTGGCCGCGCTCGGGCTGGAGGTGCTCAACGCCCCTCCGCCGCTGAACCAAGTGCTCGCGCGCGGGCGCGACGACGCCGAGACGGCCGCGATCCTCGCCCATGTCCAAGGGTCGGGCGCCGCGTGGTTCGGTCCGACGATGTGGCACGGTCGCCCGGCCTTCCGCGTCTCCGTCTCGAACTGGCGGACGCGCGAGGCCCATGCCGACGCCCTCGTGGCCCTCGTCGTCGCCGCCCTTGACCCGTCCGCCCGACGGGCGTAACCGCCGCCCCCGACCCCCGGAAGGCCCGCCTTCCGGTCCCGGACCCGTGCCGGGATCGCCCTCCGTCAGCGCGTTGCGCCCACGGGGGCGCTACCGCTTTGGCCCCGCGCCGCCCATATGGGTGGCGCATCGAGAGAAGGAGACGCGCATGTTCGAGACCCTGTCTGAGCGCCTCGGCGGCGTCTTCGACCGCCTCACCAAGCAGGGCGCCCTGTCCGAGGACGACGTCCGCACCGCCATGCGCGAGGTGCGCGTGGCGCTCTTGGAGGCCGACGTCTCGCTCCCCGTCACGCGCGACTTCGTGCGTCGCGTGACCGCCAAGGCCACCGGTGCCGCCGTCACCAAGTCGGTCACCCCCGGCCAGCAGGTCGTCAAGATCGTCCACGACGAGCTCGTCGCCACGCTGGCGGGCGAGGAGCCGCCCGCGCCGATGCGCATCGACAACCCGCCCGCGCCGATCCTGATGGTCGGCCTGCAGGGCGGCGGCAAGACGACCACCACCGCCAAGATCGCCAAGCGCCTGAAGGACCGCGAGGGCAAGAAGGTCCTCATGGCCTCGCTCGACGTGAACCGTCCGGCGGCGATGGAGCAGCTGGCCATCCTCGGCACCCAGATCGGCGTCGACACCCTGCCCATCGTCGCGGGCCAGCGCCCCGTCGACATCGCCAAGCGCGCGCGTCAGCAGGCCGCGTTGGGGGGCTACGACGTCTACTTCCTCGACACCGCCGGCCGCCTCCAGATCGACCAGGTGCTGATGGACGAGGCGGCGCAGGTCCATGCCGCCGTCGAGCCGCGCGAGACCATCCTCGTGGTCGACGGCCTGACCGGCCAAGTGGCCGTCGAGGTCGCCGAGGAGTTCGACGCCAAGATCGGCGTCACCGGCGTCGTCCTCACCCGGATGGACGGCGACGGGCGCGGTGGCGCGGCCCTGTCGATGCGCGCCGTCACCGGCAAGCCGATCCGCTACGTCGGTCTGGGCGAGAAGCTCGACGCGCTGGAGGAGTTCGACGCCTCGCGCATCGCGGGCCGCATCCTCGGCATGGGCGACATCGTGGCCCTCGTCGAGCGCGCGCAGGAGACGCTCGAGGCCGAGCAGCAGGAACGCATGATGAAGCGGCTCTCCAAGGGCCTCTTCAACATGAACGACCTCCGCCAGCAGCTCGAGCAGATGCAGCGCATGGGCGGGATGCAGGGCATGATGGGGATGCTGCCCGGCATGGGGAAGGCCGCCAAGCAGATGGAGGCGGCGGGCTTCGACGACTCCGTCCTGCGCCGCCAGATCGCCCTCATCGACTCGATGACCAAGAAGGAGCGGGCCAACCCCCAGATCCTTCAGGCCTCCCGCAAGAAGCGCATCGCCAAGGGCGCGGGGCTGGAGGTCAGCGAGCTGAACCAGCTCCTGAAGATGCAGCGCCAGATGGGCGACGTGATGAAGAAGCTGGGCAAGGGCGGGATGCTCAAGCAGGCGATGAAGGCGATGGCCGGCAAGGGCGGCCCCGGCATGGACATGGCCAACCCCGACCCGGCGGCGATGCAGGCGGCGGCGGCCCAGCTCCAGCGCGGCGGCGGCCTGCCCGGCCTCGGCGGCGGGATGAACCCCTTCGGCCGCAAGAAGTGACGCGCACCGCCCTCATACGGCTCTCGGGGTTCGACGCCCCACTCGACGGCGCGCCGGACGTGGCGGAGGTGCAGATGCGCGTCCTGCGCCGCGTGGACGTGGACGGCATGGAGGAGGTGCTCCTCGCCGAGCTCCTGTCCCCGCTCGACACGGCCTCGGGCCGCGTCACCCATGTCGCCGTCTCGCCGCGCTTCGCGGGCGACACGCTGGACGACGCGCCCTTCGGCGGCAAGGTCGCCAACCTCGCCTTCGTGACGCGCGCGGACCCGGCGGCGGCGACGGCCCTGACGCCCGCCGACGTGCGGCTCGCCGGGTTCGGCCTCGCGCAGGGCATCCCCCGCGCGGCCCCGACCGGGGCGCCGCCCTCCGCCAAGCGCGGCTGGCTCGCCCGCCTCCTCGGGAGGGCCGCATGATCACCTGCACCGTCCGCTACGAGATCGACCCCGACAAGCTGGCCGAGTTCGAGCGCTACGCCCGCTTCTGGCTCGGCAAGGTGCCAGCGATGGGCGGCACCCATCACGGCTACCACCTGCCGCACGAGGGGCCGAACGACGTGGCCTACTGCCACTTCTCCTTCCCCTCGCTCGCCGCCTACGAGCGATACCGCGAGGCGATGCGGGCCGACGCCGAGTGCCAGCGCGCCTACGCGTTCGCCCAGCGCACGAAGTGCATCCGCCGCTACGACCGCTCCTTCACCAAGCCCGTGCTCGACGGGGCCGGCGCTGACGAGCTCGGCCTGTGACCGCGATCACCACCCATATCCCCACGCTCACGACGGAGCGCCTGACCCTGCGCGCCCCCGAGGCGCGGGACGCCGGGGCCTATGCCGACTTCTACGCCAGCGCGCGGTCGGAGATCATCGGCGGGCCGCTGGACCTCAAGCGCGCGTGGAAGGTGCTGACCAACGACGCGGGCCACTGGATGCTGCGCGGCTTCGGCTGGTGGGTGCTGGACGTCACCGGCGGCGCGCGCGCGGTGGGCTCCGTCGGCTTCCACCTGCCCGAGGGGGAGCGGGACGTCGAACTCGGCTGGTCGCTCTTCTCCGGCGAGGGGCACGGATACGCCACCGAGGCCGCGCGCGCCGCCCTCGACTGGGCGGCGACCGCCCACCCCGACTGGACCCGCCTCGTCAGCCATATCGACCGCACGAACGTGGCGTCCCAGAGGGTCGCCGCCCGCCTCGGCGCGACCGACACGGGCGAGGCGACGCCGCACAACCCCGACTGCAACGTCTGGCTCCACGGGGCGGCGGCATGATCCCGACGCTGCACACCGAGCGCCTGATCCTGCGCGCACCCGAGGGCCGCGACCACGCCCCGCTGGCCGCCTTCTACGCCTCCGACCGCTCGCGCTTCGTCGGCGGCCCGCTCACGGCCGAGCGCGCGTGGCGCAAGCTGGCCGAGGAGGCGGGCCACTGGATCCTGCGCGGCTACGGGCGCTGGATCGTCGAGCGCGACGGCACGGCGGTGGGCATGGTCGGCCTCTGGTATCCCGACGCGTGGCCCGAGCCCGAGATCGGCTGGGACCTCTTCGAGGGCCACGAGGGGCAGGGCTACGCCACCGAGGCCGGGGCCGCCGCCCGCGCCCACGCCTACGGCGCCCTCGGCTGGACCACCGCGATCAGCCTCGTGGCCCACGGCAACGACGGCTCGGCCCGCGTGGCCCAGCGCCTCGGCTGCACCCGCGAGGCCGACATCGCGCACGAGGTGTTCGGCCCGATGCAGGTCTGGCGCCACCCGGCCCCGGCGGAGGTCGCCGCATGACCGGCCTCGCCGCCCTCCTGTTCCGCGGACGCGCCTCCGACGCCGCCAACGCCCCCGCGCGCACCGCGCCGGACGACGGGCTGCCCCCCGCGATCCCCACCACGCCCCGCGCCGACCTGCTCGCCACCGCGCTGCAGGGGCGCATCCCGATGCTGCGGACCGCCCGCGCCGTCCTGCGCGCGCCGCGCCAGTCCGACTTCCCCGCCCTGCGCGAGATCATGGAGGGGGAGCGCGGCGCGATGGCGGGTGGCCCGCTCAAGCCCGCGGAATGCTGGGCCGACTTCTGCCAAGCCACCGCCGTCTGGCTGCTGCGCGGCCACGGCATGTGGACCGTGGCCACCGAGGGCGCCGTCGCGGGCTTCGTCCTGATCGGCACAGAGCCGGGCGACCGCGAGCACGAGCTGGGCTTCCTCATGCGCGAGGACTGGGAGGGGATCGGCCTCGCCCACGAGGTCGCCGTCGCCGCCCGCGACCACGCGTGGCGCACGCTCCGCCTCCCCTCGCTGGTCAGCTACGTCGCCACCGGCAACGCCCGGTCCGAGGCGCTCTGCCGCCGCCTCGGCGCGGCGCCCGACGGCACGATGCACGACGGCGCGCTCACGGTCTGGCGCCACCCCCGCCCGGAGGACCTCGCATGACCCGGATCGCGGCCTCTTCCCTTCCTCTTGCCGGAAATATCCCGGGGGTCCGGGGGCAGAGCCCCCGGCGCGTCCCGTCCGCACGGGGGGCGCCCCCCCTGCGGACGCCACGATCGGAGACATTGACGTGACCGACGCTCAGCATCGCGCGGCCTCGCTCCTTCGGGACCACCGCGCCTCCATCGACCGCCTCGACGCGGTCCTCGTCTACACGCTCGCCGAGCGCTTCTCCCACACGCAGGCCGTGGGAAGGCTCAAGGCGGAGCACGACTTGCCGCCCTCCGACCCCGGTCGGGAGGCGCAGCAGATCGCGCGGCTGGAAGGCCTCGCGCAGGAGGCGGGCCTCGACCCCGCCTTCGCCAAGAAGTTCCTCGGCTTCGTGATCGAGGAAGTCATCCGCCATCATCGGCAACACCAAGAGAACTAAGGAAGAATCACCATGGCCATGAAGATCCGGCTCGCCCGCGGCGGCTCCAAGAAGCGCCCGTTCTACCGCGTCGTCGCCGCCGATAGCCGACAGCCCCGCGACGGCCGCTTCATCGAGAAGCTGGGCACCTACAACCCGCTGCTGCCGAAGGATTCCGAGGAGCGCGTGAAGCTCGACATGGAGCGCGTGCAGCACTGGCTCGACCAAGGCGCGCAGCCCACCGACCGCGTCGCCCGCTTCCTTGAGGCCGCCGGCGCGCGTCCCAAGGCCGAGCGCGCGAACCTGAAGAAGGGCGAGCCGGGCAAGAAGGCCCAGGAGCGCGCGCAGGAGAAGGCCGACAAGGCCGCCGCCGCCGCCGAGGCCGCCAAGGAGGCCGAGGCCGCGCCCGCCGAGGCCGATGCTGCACCTGCGGAAGAGACCGCCGCCGAGGAGTGATCCCCGGCCGCCCGGACTGGGATCCTGTACGTTTCGTACGGGCCCGTCCGGGCAGTCTTCACGTTTCGTACGGAGCACGTGAATGAAGGACCACGTCTGCTTGGGCGCCGTGATGGGCGGCCACGGCGTGCGCGGCGACGTGCGCGTCAAGTCGTTCTGCGCCGAGCCCTCGGCCTTGGGCGACTACGGCCCCCTCACGGACGACGCGGGCGCGACCCGCACCCTCACCGTGCTCAAGCCCGTCAAGGGCGGCTATGCCGTGCGCCTGTCCGGCGTCTCCTCCAAGGAGGCGGCCGACGCGCTGCGCGGCCAGCGCCTCTGGGTGCCGCGCGCCGCGCTGCCCGAGGCGGAGGAGGACGAGTACTACCACGCCGACCTGATCGGGCTGGAGGCCGTCGACACCGGCGGCGCGCGGCTGGGGCGGGTCAAGGCGGTCCTCGACCACGGGGGCGGCGACCTCTTGGAGCTGGCGCGCCCCGGCGGGGACACGGCCCTCGTGCCGTTCACCCGCGCCATCGTCCCGACCGTCGACCTCTCGGCCGGTCGTCTCGTGGTCGACCCGCCCGACGGCCTGCTCCCGGACGATCCGGCCTAGCGCGCGGCGAGGGCGCGGGCCGCGCGCACCGCATGGTCCATCTCCGGATGGCGCGCGCCGTGCCGCCCCGCCCCGTCCCCGAACCGCAGGAGCCGCCACGCGATCATGGCGTCGAGCTCGGGGGGCGCGCCGCCGTAGCCCGCCATCACCGCCGCGCGGACGTCGTCGAGGGCCGCCGCGCCTGGCCCCGCCCCGAGCGGCATCGCCGCGCGCACGATCAGCGCGGCGAGGTCGAACGCCCCCGACCGCCGCCGCTTCCGCCCGAAGTCGAACCCGGTGACCCGGCGCGCGCCCATCACGAGGTTGCGCGGCGTGAGGTCGCCGTGGACCTCGGCGATCCGCGCCGGGCCGTCCCGCCACGCCGCCGCGCGCGCGTGGCCCCAAGCCGCCAGCGCCGCCGCCTCCGGCCCGGCCCCGGCCGCGGCCCAGCTGGCGGGGGGCGTGCGGCCCCACGCGCCGAGCTGCGCCACGAGGCCGAGGTCGGGGCGGGCCGGAGGCCCCCCGGTGCGCGGCGCGCCGTGCAGCGCCGCCGCCCACGCGCCCGCCCGCCGCAGGAGGCCCGTCCGGTCCGCGGGCCCCGCCGCGCGGGCCAAGGCGACCGCGAGGGTCTCGCCCTCGGCCTCGGTCATCAGCACCGCCCGCCGCGCCGCATCGACGGCGCGCAGCTCCGGCACCGCCGCCGTGGGATGGCCCCGCAGGCGCCGCCCGGCCCGCCGCAGCGCCCGCACCTGCGCCGCCTCCCAGCGCGGCTCGTCCGTGGGGCCGCACTTGTAGATCAGCCCGCCCCCCGGACGCCGCAGCCGCAGGACGAGCCGGGCGCCGCCCTCCGGGTTCGGGGTCGGGAGCCGCTCGACCGCGAACGCCGCCGGCGCCGCGCCGATCTCGGCGAGGAGGTCCGGCAGGGCGGCGGCCAAGGGGTGGTCGTGGGGGTCGCTCATGGATCCTGCGTCCTCCGCCGGGCGGCGGAGGTCCAGCCCCTCCCCGCGCGTGGCGACGGGGCGGCGGCTGTTGCCCGGCGGCGACGCGTCCGGCCCGCCCTCGGCCCGGACGCTTGATGCGGGAAGCCCGCGTTTCCACGGTCGGGGCATGGTCCTCGCGCATCGCATCAACCTCGTGGTCACGCTCGCCGGCCTGCTCCTGTTCGGGGCGCTCTTCGCGTGGGTGCAGGTCGCGCCCGGCGACCTCGCAGGACGGGCGGCGGACGCGGTCGTGGCGCGGGTGGCCGACGACGCCCGCGCCCGGCTGACGGAGATGGCCGCGGGAGGGGACGGCGGCCTCGTGGCCGGGGCCGCCGCCCGCGCCGCCGCCGCCGCGCTCGCCCGCGCGGAGGCCGCCGAGGGCGGGCTGCGCGACCGGCTCGTGCCGTGGGTCCGCGACGTGGCGGAAGGCTGCGACGCCTGCGTGGTCCCGGACGTGCCGCCCGTGGCGCGCCCGCTCGTGGCGCGGGCGGAGCCGTGGGTGCGCGAGCGGGTGTCCCAGCGGTCCGAGGGGCTGGTCCGGTCCCTCGCCATCTTCGCGGGGACGAACGCGCTGCTCTTCGCGGCGGCGCTCCTGATCGGGATGGTGAAGGGGCGGGCGGCCAAGCACCTGCTGCTGGTCTCGGCGCTGATGGTCGGGACGATCGCCCTGGCGTCGTGGTGGTTCGTGACGGGGCAGGACTGGGCGATGTCGGTCCTGATGGGCGACTTCGTGGGCTGGGCCTACGCGGCATACGTGGGCGTGGTCCTGCTGTTCCTGATCGACGTCGCGGTCCTGCACGGCGCGATCACGGGGACGATCATCGACGCGATCACCGCCCCGCTCTCGGCTGTCCCGCCGATCGGTCCCTGCTGACCTCGGGCGCCGGGCGGGGTAGGGCGGCACCATGACCGACCCCTCCCGCTCCCACGGGCGCCTGCGCGCGACCCCCTCGGCCCGGCCCCGCGACCTGATGGGCGGGGCGGAGCTGGCCTCGGCGTGGACGGCCCGCGTCGTCACCCTGTTCCCCGAGGCGTTCCCCGGCGTGCTGGGCCACTCCCTGACCGGCACCGCGCTGCGCAAGGGGGTGTGGCAGTTGCAGACCGTGGCCCTGCGCGACTTCGGCTTGGGCAAGCATCGCAAGGTCGACGACACCCCCGCCGGGGGCGGCGCGGGGCTGGTGCTGCGGCCCGACGTGGTCGGCCCCGCCTTGGAGGCGGCGGCGGGGCCGTGGCCCACGATCTACCTGTCCCCGCGCGGGCGGCCCTTCGACCAGGGCATGGCGCGGTGGCTGGCGGGGCAGGGGGGCGTGACGATGCTCTGCGGGCGGTTCGAGGGCGTGGACCAGCGCGCGCTGGACCGGCACCGGGTGCTGGAGGTCTCGCTCGGGGACTTCGTCCTGACCGGAGGCGAGATCGCGGCGCAGGCGGTGCTGGACGCGACCGTGCGCCTGCTGCCCGGCGTGGTGGGCAACGCCGAGAGCCTCGCGGAGGAGAGTTTCGCGCCGGAGACGGGCGGGCTGTTGGAGCATCCGCAGTTCACCAAGCCCGCCGAGTGGGAGGGCATGGCGGTCCCCGAGGTGCTGCTGTCGGGGGACCACGCCAAGGTGGCGGACTGGCGGCGGGCGCAGGCGGAGGCCCTGACGCGGGCGCGGCGTCCCGACCTGCTGGAGGGCTAGGACCGCGCCGCCACGTCCCGCGCCAGCACGTCCATCGCCAGCCAGCCGGCCCCGCGCATGATCGGCCCGAAGGCCCAGGCCGGGGCCAGCCGCCGCTCGTAGTCCAGCGCGACCGACAGCCGGGTGCCGCCCGCGACGGGCTCGACCGCGTAGGTGATCGCGCGCAGCCCGATCCACCCCGCCAGCGGCGAGCCGTCGCGCTCCACGGTCAGCACGGCGCGGGCGGCGTCCCGGCGGGTCACGCGCATCCGCAGGAGGCCCGTGCCCTCGCGCCCGGTGAACCGCACGTGGCGCCGGGATCCGAGGTCCACGCCCTCGTCCACGGGCACGGCGACGGGCTGCGGGAAGGGCGAGAGCACCGCCGGGCGCGGGACGGCCGGGGCGGTGGCGGTTCCCATCGCGGCCCACACGGCCTCGGGCGGCGCGGCCACGGTCCGGGCGGCGGCGGCGCGGCCCGCCCCGTCGAGGACGAAGCCGCCGAACCCCTCCAGCGAGGCGCCCGCGACCACGAGGAGGACGAGCGCGAAGGTCGCGCCGTCCCGGGCGTCGTCGCCCCCGCCGCGCGCGGCGCGGACCGCCGCCGCCGCGCCCTTGTAGAGCAGCCACAGGACCAGCGCGGCGAGGCCCACGACGACCGCGATCATCGTGCCGCAGACGATCACGAAGAACACGAGCGCGGCGGCCTCCTCGGCGGCGGTGCCCGCATGGGCGGGCATGGGCAGGACGGCATGCGCCCCGAGCAGGCCCGCCACCATGAGGGCGGAGGTGCCGACCGCGCGGCCCAGCACCCGGCCGGCCCAGCCCGGCGCGAGGTCGCGCCCGGCCCAGAGCGCCGCCGCGTGCACGAGGAGGAGGACGCCCAAGGGGGCCACGAACTGGAGCCCCGTGCGCAGGTGCGGCCCCCGCGAGACCATCCATGCGAAGGCCAGCGCGGCGGCGGCGGCGGCGAGGTGGGCGGCGAGGGCGCGGGTCATGCCCGGACGGTGCCCCGCCCGCCCGTCCGCGTCCATCCCCGCTTGCGCGGCGCCCGCCATGCGCGTATGCGGCGCCGTCCCCCTCGGGGGACCACAACCAACAGCCGCCGGACGTACCGGTGGACATCATCCGCGGGTTCAACCGCGTCGTATCGAAAGGAGGGTCCCATGGACCTCATCGCCCAGCTGGAGGCCGAGCAGGTCGCCCAGCTCGCCAAGGACATCCCCGACTTCAAGGCCGGCGACACCGTGCGCGTCGGCTTCAAGGTCACGGAAGGCACGCGCACCCGCGTGCAGAACTACGAGGGCGTCTGCATCAGCCGCAAGAACGGCGAGGGCATCGCCGGCTCGTTCACGGTCCGCAAGATCAGCTTCGGCGAGGGCGTCGAGCGGGTCTTCCCGCTGCACTCGACGAACATCGACTCGATCGAGGTCGTGCGCCGGGGCCGCGTGCGCCGCTCCAAGCTCTACTACCTCCGCGAGCGCCGCGGGAAGTCCGCGCGCATCAAGGAGATGACCAACTACAAGCCGCGCGCGGCGAAGACGGAGGCCTGAGCCGTGAAGAAGGACATCCATCCCGACTACCACACCGTCGACGTCAAGCTGGTCGACGGCACCGTGGTGCAGATGCGCTCGACCTACGGGTCGGAGGGCGCGTCGATCTCGCTCGACATCGACCCCTCGGTGCACCCCGCGTGGACCGGCGGCAACACCCGCCTGATGGACACCGGCGGGCGCGTGTCGAAGTTCAAGAACAAGTACGCGGGCCTCGGCTTCTGAGCCGTCCGCCTCCGGATCGAAGGGCCGCCCTCCGGGGCGGCCCTTCTTCGTTCGGGGGTCAGGCGCGGTCGGCGCGGGGCGGCGGCCCGGCCTCGCCCGCCGAGCGGCGGGTGCGCCAGTCGGGCAGACCGACGTCGCGCGCGGCCTCGCGCGAGAGGCCCGCGAGCAGGGCGGCGTCCCGGCGGCGGGCCCGCCACGCGGCGAGCCGGGCCAGCGGGCCGGGCGTCGCACGCGCGGCGGCGAGGTCGGCGAGCGCCCGCGGGCCGACGGGGTCGTGGAGGCGGGTCATGGACATGGGAAGGCTCCTCGGAAGGGGGTGGATCGCGGCCCCCAGCCTTCCCGACCCCCCGTCAGCGCCGCGTGCCTCCCCCGCCGCGCGCCCGTGCGGGACGCGTTAGAAATGCGTGAAAAGCGCCCGCCGCGATCGCCCGGACGCCGCCGATCGTCTATCGTCGCGCCATGACACGTCCCGCGCCCCCGCGTCCCCTGACGCTCCACCTGAGCGGCCCGCTGCGCGTCCTCGACGGGGACGGGGCGGCCATCGACGGGATCGGGCAGCGCGGGCGTGCCCTGCTGGCGTTCCTCGCCTGCCAAGAGGGTCAGCGCGCCGAGCGGTCGGCGGCGGCGGACCTGCTCTGGTCCGACCGGGCGGAGGCGCAGGCCCGCGCGTCGCTGCGCCAGGAACTGTCGGCCCTGCGCCGCGCCCTGCCGCCGGACGTGCTGGGCGCCGACCGCTACGCCGTCTGGCTGGAGCCCGGCGGGTCGGAGGTGCGCCGGACGCGGGGCGCGCCCTTCCTGCAGGGGTTCGACCTCGCCTCGGAGGGGTTCGAGGACTGGCTGCGCGCGGCGCGGCAGCGGGGCGACGCCGCGCCCGCCGCCCCGCGCGCGGTGCGCGAGCGCCCGGCGCTGGCGGTGATGCCCTTCGCGGAACTGGGCGTCCCGGCCGAGGACATGTTCGCGGACGGCGTCGTCGAGGAGATCACCGGCGCGCTGGGGCGGGTCCACGACTTCCACGTCGTCGCGCGGCAGTCGGCATGGGCGCTGCGGGGCGAGGCGATCGACGCGCCCGAGGCGGCGCGGCGCCTCGGCGTCGAGTACGTGGTCGAGGGGTCGGTGCGCCGGGCGGGCGACCGGGTCCGGATCGAGGTCCGGCTCGTGCGGGGCGGCGACGGGCGGACCGTCTGGTCCGAGCGGTTCGACGACCGGCTGGACGATCTGCTGGACCTGCAGGACCGGATCGCCGCGCGCGTGGCGGGGCACCTGTCGCCCGGCCTGCGGGCCGCCGAGATCCGGCGCGCGGGCCGCTGCACCGGCGACCCGAGCGCCTACGAGCGGATGCTGACGGGGCTGCCGCATTTCTGGATCCACGACCCGGAGGAGAACCGCCGCGCGCTGGCGGCCTTCGACGCGGCGCTGGCGGTCGATCCGGCCTATGCGCCCGCGCTGGCGATGAAGGCGTGGGCGCATGCGCAGGCCTGCTGCTACGTCTGGACGGACGACGTCGAGGGCGCGCGCGCCGCGTCGACCCGCGCGGCGGCGGCCGCCTTCGCGGGCGCGCAGGACCGGCCGCAGGCGCTGACCGCGCTGTCGGCGGCGGCGGCGATGGCGCGCAGCGACTTCGCCGCGTCGGAGGCGCTGGCGCAGCGCGCGCTGGAGATCGACCCCAACACTGCGTGGGGCTGGCTGCGCCTCGGCTGGGCCGGCGTCTATCTCGGGCGCCCCGAGGAGGCGCTGGCGCAGTTCGACCGCGCCGAGGCGCTCAGCCCGCTGGACCCGTTCCGCTTCAACATGGAGTTCGGGCGCGGCTGCGCGCTGCGCGCGATGCGGCGCTTGGACGAGGCCGTCGACGCCATCGAGCGCGGGCTGCGGGCGGCGCCCGCCGCGCGGTGGGCCAACCGGATGCTGTTCGGCGCCCTCTGGCTGGCCGGGCGCGAGGAGGAGGCGATCGCGGCGGGGCGGCGCTGGCTGGCGGCGCATCCCGGCCTCTCGCGCGAGACGCTGCGGAACGGCATGGTCCAGTGGAGCCACGACCCCGCCTATGCCGACCTGCTCCATCGGTTCGACGAGCTGATCCCGCCCGGCTGAGGTTCGGGGCGCCGGGGCGGTGCGCGCGCACCACGGTGCGCGGCCAATCGCGCGCGCGCCCCGTGCCGGGCGGCGGTCCGCCGCCTATAACCCGCGGCGACGCGCCGGCCCGGCGCGGCGAGGGGAACGGCGGGCAGGTCATGGCGCACATCATCGTGTTCGGCAACGAGAAGGGCGGCTCGGGCAAGTCGACCACCTGCATGCACGTGGCCACCGCCCTCGTGCGGTCGGGGGCGCGCGTCGGCGTGCTGGACCTCGACCTGCGCCAACGCAGCCTCGGGCGCTACGTCGAGAACCGCCGCGCCTTCGCGCAGGCGCAGGGCGTGCCCCTGCCCACGCCCGTCCTCGCCGACCTGCCCAAGATCGACCGCGCCGCGCTGCCGCCCGGCGACAACCCGTTCGACGTGGCCCTGACCCGCGCGGTGGCCGAACTGGAGACGCGGGCCGACTTCGTGGTGATCGACTGCCCCGGCTCGCACACGCGCCTGTCGCAGGTGGCGCACAGCCTCGCCGACACGCTGGTGACGCCGCTCAACGACAGCTTCGTGGACTTCGACCTGCTGGCGCGCATCGACCCGGCCTCGGGCAGGATCACGGGGCCGTCCGTCTACTCCGAGATGGTGTGGCACGCGCGGCAGCTGCGGGCGAAGGCGGGGCTGCGGGCGATGGACTGGATCGTGCTGCGCAACCGCCTCGGGGCGCAGGAGATGCACAACAAGCGCAAGATGGGCGCCGCGCTGGAGAAGCTGTCCAAGCGGATCGGCTTCCGCGTGGCGCCGGGCTTCTCGGAGCGGGTGATCTTCCGCGAGCTCTTCCCGCGGGGCATGACCCTGTTGGACCTACGCGACATCGGGATCGAGAACCTCAACATCTCGAACGTCGCCGCCCGCGCCGAGGTGCGCGAGCTGGTCCGGTCGTTGAACCTCCCGTCGGTGGAGATCGCGTTCTGACCGCCCCCGCCGGGGGCGGCCCCGGTCAGTGGTAGCGCAGTTCCTTGGTCTTCCCACGGAACACCCAGTAGGCGAGGATCGTGTAGCCGATGATCGACGGGATTACGAAGCACGCGCCCACGAGGATGATCATCAGGCTCTCGGGCGCCGACGCCGCCTCGTAGATCGTCAGCTGCTCGGGCACGACGTAGGGGTAGAAGCTGTAGGCCAGCCCGAGGAACGCCAGCAGGAACAGGCCGAGGGCGGCGGTGAACGGCGCCCACGCCCAGCGGTCCCCCTCGGCGGGCAGGTGGGCGAAGGCGCGCCACAGCAGCACGAGCAGGCCCAGCGACAGCAGCGGGAGCGGCGCGAGCCACAGCGCCTCGGGGAAGGAGAACCACTTCTCCCAGATGCGGGGGCTCACGAGCGGCGAGGCGAGCGACACGGCGGCGATGCCGCCCGCCAGCCCGAAGATGCAGGACTTGGCCCAGCGCACCGCCTCGGCCTGCAGGTTGCCCTCGGCCTTGAGGATCAGCCAGCAGGCCCCGATGAAGGCGTAGCCCAGCGTCAGGCAGACGGCGCAGAGCGCGGCGAAGGCCCACGTGGCCCACGTCTCCTCCAAGCCCATGACGTAGATGCCGAGCATCCACCCTTGGGCCAGCGTCGCCATCAGGGAGCCAGCGAAGAACGCCTTGTTCCACGCCTCCCGGTGCTGGACGCGGGCCTTGACCCGGAACTCGAAGGACACGCCGCGCAGGATCAAGCCCACCAGCAGCACGAAGACCGGCAGGTAGAGCGACGACAGGATCAGCCCGTGCGCCGCCGGGAAGGCCACGAGCAGCAGGCCCACGGCCAGCACCAGCCACGTCTCGTTGGCGTCCCAGAACGGGCCGATGGAGGCGACCATCATGTCCCGCTCCTCGCCGTCGTCGGCGAAGGGCGTGAGGATGCCCACGCCGAGGTCGTAGCCGTCGAGGATGACGTAGAGCAGGATCGAGACGCCCATCAGCCCCGCGAAGACCAGCGGCAGCCATGTGTCGGGGGTGGTGCCGAAGAGTTCCATGTCCGTGTGTCCCGTCCGAGTGGGGCGCCGCGCCCCGGCGGGGCGCGGCGCGCGTTGGTCATTCCGCCGGCTGCAGCCCGCCGCCGCGCCCGCCCGACCCGTCGGAGCCGGGCCGCTGGCCGCGGTCCTCGCGGGAGATGACGTCGACCACCGCCTCGCCCGAGGAGGGCGTCAGGCTGTCGAGCGGCTCGTCGTGGCGCGCCTTGGCGGCGAGGTAGGCGATCACCGAGACGTAGGCCACGAGCAGGATCGCGTAGATCGCGAGGTAGCCCAGCAGCGTCGACAGGACCATCGGCGCGGGCACGTCGGCCACGGCGGCCTCGGTCGAGAGCACGCCCTGCACCAGCCACGGCTGGCGCCCGATCTCGGTCGTGTACCAGCCCGCCAGCGTGGCGACCCAGCCCGCGAAGGTCATCGGCACGAGCGCCCACAGGATCGGCTTGGGCAGGTGGCGGATCATGAACCGCCGCTCGGTGCCGGTCTCGGGGCAGGGCTTCTTGCGCCACAGGAAGAAGAGCGCGCCCCACGACATCAGCAGCATCGCCATGCCGGTGCCGACCATGATGCGGAAGGACCAGAACACCTTGTCCACCGGCGGGTGCAGCACGGTCCCGTCCTCGGCCACGAACTCGTCCAGCGCGGGGATGGCCCCGTCGGCCGAGTGGGTGAGGATGATCGACGCGAGGTTCGGCACCTCGATGGCGAAATCGTTGGTCCGCGTCTCCTCGTTCGGCAGGCCGAACAGCACGAGGGGCGTGTTGCCGTCCGTGTCCGACCAGTTGCCCTCCATCGCGGCGACCTTGGCGGGCTGGTACTCCATGGTGTTCAGCCCGTGCAGGTCGCCCATGAAGATCTGGACGGGGATCAGCAGCGCCGCGAAGGTCAGGCCCACGCGGATCTGGGTGCGCACCGTCTCCTTGCGGTCGCCGCGGATGTAGCGGAAGGCCGCCACGCCCGCGATCACGAAGGCCACCGTCAGGCCGGAGGCCAGCAGCATGTGGGCCAGCCGGTAGGGCATCGACGGGTTGAAGATGATCGCCCACCAGTCGGTGGCGAAGGCCACGCCGTCCACCATCTCGAAGCCCTGGGGCGTATGCATCCACGAGTTCAGTACGATGATCCAGAACGTCGACAGCGTCGTGCCGAACGCCACGAGGAAGGTCGCCAGCGTGTGCAGCCACGAGGGCACGCGGGAGAAGCCGAAGAGCATGATCCCGATGAACACCGCCTCGAGGAAGAAGGCGGTCATCACCTCGTAGGCCAGGAGCGGGCCGGCGATGTTGCCCACGCTCTCCATGAAGCCAGGCCAGTTGGTGCCGAACTGGAACGACATGGTGATGCCCGACACGACGCCCATGGCGAAGGAGAGCGCGAAGACCTTCACCCAGAAGCGGTAGGCCTCCATCCACTTGAGGTCGCCCACGCCCTCGCCGCCCGCGCGGCGGTCGGCGCGCGCGGTCCACTCGTAGCGGAGCTTGAAGAACAGCAGGAACCACCCCAGCGCGATGGTGATCGTGGGGAACAGGATATGGAAGCTGATGTTGGCCGCGAACTGGATGCGGCTCAGCAGCAGGGTGTCCATGATGCCGGCGTCGGGCATGTCAGGCGTCCTTCTCCGTCGTCTTGCGGCGCATTCCCGGAACCTTGTCCAGAAGCGCGCCCAGCTTGCGTCCCATGGTGAGCAGCTGCACCAGCCGCTCGGTCTCCAGACGCTCCATCTCGTCGTGGAACGTCGTCATCATCTCGATCAGCTCGCGCAGCTCGCCGATCCGGGCGTCGGCGTAGTCGTCGCCGGACGGCCCCTGCATCTCCAACTCGCGAAGCACCGTCAGGGTCGGGTCGATCTCGCGCTTGCGACGTTCCGCCACGAGCGTGCGGACTATCTCCCAGAGGTCGTCCGGCGTGGTGAAGTGGTCGCGGCGGTCGCCCGGCAGGTGCCGGAGACGAACGAGGTTCCACGCCTGCAGTTCCTTGAGCGCCATCGACGTGTTCGACCGGCTGATGCCCAGCGCGGTGGTGATGCCTTCCGCGTTGAGCGGCGCGGAGGACAGGAACAGCAGGGCATAGACCTGCCCCACCGTCCGGTTGATCCCCCAGCGCGATCCCATCTCGCCGAAATGGAGCACGAAGGCCTGCTGCGTCGGCGTCATCCGCATGTCTGCATCCGTTTCAGAAATTTCTGAAATGCAAATATGGGGCATGTCCCGGCGCGGGAAGGGGGGCCGCCGCGGCGGGGCGTCGCAGGCGCGGACGAAAGGGGCCCCGGCCGCGGCCGGGGCCCGAGGGCGCCGAGACGGGGACGGCGGCGCCCCGCGCGGGGGTCAGGTGGCGATCTTGCCCCCGCCCTCCCGCGTCACGACGACCACCGCGGGGCGCGGCGGCATCGCGGGGTCGAAGTCGGGCCAGCGCGTCGCCGGATCCTCGAAGGTCGAGTCGCGCCCGAACCCCACGAGGTCCGTGGTCCCGTCCGTGCCGGGGTGCTGGACGGCGAGAAACAGGTCGTGCCCGTCGTTGGCGAAGTAGGGGCCGCAGAGTTCGCCGCCGACGGGGCAGCGGAAGAAGAGCTTGGACGTGCCGCGCGCCGCGCCCTCGGTCTCCAGCCCGTAGAGGCCGTCGGACTTGCCCGTCCTGCCCCAGTTGCCGCCTTGGTCCGTGCTGATCCACAGCCGCCCGTCCGCGTCGAAGGCGCAGTTGTCCGGTGACGCGAACCACCCCGAGGCCGAGGTCTCGGGGTTCCACTGCGCCCCCACCTCGGTCACGGCGGGGTCGCCGCAGCGCACGAGGATCGACCACGTTCCCGTCTCCGACGCGTGGTCGCCGTCCGCCTCCTTGATCTCGATGATGTGGCCGAAGGCGTTCTCGGCGCGCGGGTTGGCGGCGTTCACCTCGTCGGCGGTGCGGCGGGTGTTGTTGGTCAGCATGATGTAGGCCGTCCCGTCGCCGCGCGGCTGCGCGTCCTCGGGGCGGTCCATCGGCGTGGCGCCCAGGAGGTCGCCCGCGCGGCGCGCGTCGATCACCACGTCGCCTTGGTCGGCGAACCCGTTCTCCGCCGTGAGCGGCCCCTCCCCGTGGACGAGCGGCAGCCATGCCACCGTGCCGTCCTCGTCGAAGCGCGCGACGTAGAGCGTCCCCTCGGACAGCAGCTGCATGTCCTGCGCCTTGTCGCCCGTGACCGGGTTCGCGGAGACGAACTTGTACTGGTAGTCGAAGCGGTTGTCGTCGCCCGAGTAGACCACCACGCGCCCGTCGGCCGCCAGCGTCGTCTCGGCCCCCTCGTGGCGGAAGCGGCCCAGCGCGGTGTGCTTCACCGGCACGGAGGTCGGGTCCATCGGATCGACCTCGACCACCCAGCCGAACTTGTTGGGCATCCGCGGCTCGGCGTCGACGTTCCAGCGGTCGTATTCGCGGCCCCACGCGTACCAGCGGCCCGGCACGCCGTAGCGCCCGTAGGAGGTGGTCTCGGGATTGCCGCTGTCGGGGACGGCCTTGCCCTCGGCGTCGACGGCGTCCGTCCAGAAGTAGCCGTGGAAGTTCTCCTCGGCCATCAGCCACGTGCCCCACGGCGTCATGCCGCCCGCGCAGTTGTTGACCGTGCCGATGACGGACATCCCCTCGGGGTCGTCGTTGGTCCGCAGGCGCTCGTGCCCGGCGGCGGGACCGGAGAAGGTCATCTCCGTGTCCAAGGGCGTGATCCGGCGGTTCATCGCGCCGTCGCGCACCACCGACCACGTGCCGTCGGCGGCCTTGGCGATCTCGACCACCGTGCCGCCGTGCGCGGCCATCTCGATGTCGACGATCTCCTTCGTCATGCCCGCGAAGTCGGCGCGGTCCTGCCGCCCGAGGCCGGGGAACATGACCTCCTCGTTGGTGTACTCGTGGTTGACGCAGAGCAGCCCGCGCGAGCCGTCCTCGTTCAGCGGCACGAAGCCCACGTAGTCGTTGTTGTAGCCGAACTGGCCCAGTTGGGCCGCCGCCGTCTGGTTCGCGACGTCGAACGCGGGCGCGTCGGCCAGAACCGGGTCGCCCCAGCGCAGGAGCACCTGCGCCACGTGGCCCGGCGCGACGTGGTGCTGGGTGTCGTTGCCCCAGCCCAGCTCGTCGAACGCGTAGCGCGAGACCTCCGCCGCGGCGGCCGGGCGCGGCGCGACCATCGCCGAGGTGCCGAACAGCGCGGTCGTCGCGCCCACGCCCAGCATGCCGCGCAGGACGTCGCGGCGCCCGTAGCGCGCGTTGATGACGTCGCCGATGGTGCGGCCCAGGTTCGGGTTGGTCGGGATGTCGTCGAAGGCCTCGAAAGCCTCCGCGCGGTTGCCCGTCGTCTCGATGCAGTCCCTGCGGTCCATGTGTCGGTCCCCCGTTGCTGGCGGCATCTCCCGGCGAGCCGCCCGGAGGCGGTCTCGCGGATGCCCGCGACGAGGGGATGAAGGGAAGGTAAACGAACCATGAAGGCCACGCCGCGCCCCTAGCGGCGGGCGGCCATCCGCCGCTCCAGCCGCCGCAGCCCCAGCGACAGCAGGATCGTCATCGTCAGGTAGAGCAGCGCCACGACGTTGTAGGTCTCGAAGTAGCGGAAGTTCCCCGCCGCCGTGACCTTGCCCAGCTGCGCGATGTCGAGGACGCCGACGACCGAGACGAGGCTGGAGTCCTTCACCATCGCCACGAAGTCGTTGCCCAAGGGCGGCAGGATCGTGCGGATCGCCTGCGGGAAGACCACGTGGCGGAAGCGGTGCCACGGGCGCAGGCCCAGCGCCTTGGCCGCCTCGATCTGGCCCGCGTCGACCGATTGCAGGCCCGCGCGGAACACCTCGGCGATGAAGGCGGAGTAGGCGATCACCAGCGCCATCACCGCGCGCCAGAGCAGCGGGAAGTCCCGCGTCCGCGCCTCCGGCAGGCCGAGCCAGTTCCAGAACGCCACGAGCATCGGGCCGAGCACGAAGGCCACGTAGAGGAGCAGCACGAGGATCGGGATGCCGCGCACGATCTCGGTGTAGAAGCGTGCGGCCTGGCGCAGGACGAGCGATCCCGAGAGGGACATGACTGCGATCCCGAGGCCCAGCAGGCAGGCCCCGGCGAAGGACACGACCGTGACGAGGACCGTGATCCACACGCCCCGCCGCAGCGTCGAGAGCACCTGCCGCGCCCCGTCGTCGAGGGCCACCACGACGTAGGCGCCCCCGAGCAGGAGCGCCACGGCGACGAGCCACCACGGGAAGTCGCGGTCTGGCGGCGCGGTCACCGGACCCTTCGCCGAAGGGTCCGGCCGAAGGCTTCGGTCATTCGCCGAACGAATACTCGAGGAACCACTTGGTGTTGAGCGCCTCCAGCGTCCCGTCCGCCTCCATGTCCGCGATCACCGCGTCCATCGCCGCGACCAGCTCCGCGTCGCCGTCCTTGGGGAAGATGAAGCCGAACTGCTCGGTGCCCAGCGGCTCGCCCACGATCTTCAGCCCGCCGTCCGAGGCCGCGACGTAGCCGTTGGCCGCCGTCGAGTCCGACAGCGCGAGGTCCACGTCGCCCGCGCGCAGCGCCTGCAGCCCGGCGCCGAAGGTCTCGAAGAGCGAGATGCGGGGGTTCGCCTCGTCGCCGTCGA
Organism: Jannaschia sp. Os4; assembly: GCF_016820245.1. Lineage (GTDB taxonomy): Bacteria > Pseudomonadota > Alphaproteobacteria > Rhodobacterales > Rhodobacteraceae > Jannaschia. Next base: position 99,618 of record NZ_JAFCAR010000003.1, read on the forward strand.
GGATCTCGTAGACGGTGACGTAGAAGGGCGTCGTGCCGGGCTGGGCGGCGGCCAGCAGGTCGGGGTCGGCGGCGAAGGAGGCCGCGTCGTCGAAGCGCTCCTCGTCGCCGCGCACGATCATCATCATCTGGCTGGTCATGTAGGGCGCGGAGAAGTCCACCGCCTCGCGCCGGTCGTCGCGGATGGTGATGCCGGTCATGCCCATGTCGTACTCGCCCTGCCCGACGGCGGCGATCATCCCGTCCCATGAGGTCTTGGCGTAGTCCGGCTCGAAGTTCAGGCGCTGGGCGGCCTCGGCCATGAAATCGTACTCCCAGCCGATCGCCTCGCCGGTGGCGGGGTCCTTGAACTGGATCGGCGGGTAGGCGTCCTCGGTGGCGATGACGACGGTGCGGCCCCCGAGGTCGGGCAGGTGGCCGTCGGCGAGGGCGGGCGTGGCGAGGAGCGCGGCGGCGAACAGGGTGCGGAGCATGGCGGACGTCCCGTTGAGGTCAGGTGCGGCGACGGTGCCCCGCGCGGCGCGCCGGTTCAAGCGCGGGGAGCCGCTCACGCAGGCGTGGCCGCGCGGGGCTGGCCAAGCGCCCGGTTTCGCGGCGATGCAGGAGCATGGCCGCCCGCCTCCTCCTCTGGCTCGCGATGCTCGCCCCCGGCTGGGCGGTGATCGACGGCTTGGTGCGGGGCGGGCGCTACCTGCCGGAGATGCTGCACCTGTCCGGCATGTGGTCGGTCTATCTGCTGACCGCGTCGCTGGCCGTGACCCCGGCGACGATCCTGCTGGCCCGCCGCGGCGCGGGCCACCCCGCCGCGCGGGGGGCGGGCCGCGCGCTGCTCGCCGCGCGCCGCCAACTGGGCCTCGGGGCCGCCGCCTACGCCGCGCTGCACGTGGCCTACTACGCCCTCGACGCGGGATCCCTCGCCGTGGTGCTCGCCGAGGCTACGCGGACCGCGTTCTGGCCCGGCTGGGTGGCGGTGGGGGTCATGGCCGCCCTCGCCGCGACCTCGACCGACGCGGCGGCGCGCGCCCTCGGCCGGTGGTGGAAGCGGCTGCACCGCCTGACCTACGCGGGGGCGGCCGGCGCCCTCGCCCACTGGTGGGTGCTCGACTGGCCGCGCAGCCCGCTGGCCGAGGTCGCCACTTGGACCGCCCTGATCCTCGCCGCGCTCGCGGTCAGGCCGCTGCTCCGCCGCCTCCCGCGACGGCGCCGCAGACCGGGCAATCCGCCCGCCGCGCGACCCCGACCGTCCGCACCTCCGCATCGAGCCCGTCCCAGAGCATGAGCCGACCCCGCAGGCCGCGCCCCGCGCCCGCGACCTCCTTGATCGCCTCCAAGGCCATCACCGACCCGATCACGCCCGGCAGCGCGCCGACCACCCCCGCCTCGGCGCAGGTCGGCGCCATGCCCGGCGCGGGCGCCTTGGGGAACAGGCAGGTCAGGCAGGGCGCGCCCCGCGCGGGGTCGTAGAGCGTGACCTGCCCCTCCCACTGCGTGATCGCGCCCGAGACGAGCGGCACGCCGGTCGCCACGCAGGCCCGGTTCACCGCCTCGCGCGTCGCCCAGTCGTCGCAGCCGTCGAGCACGAGGTCGTAGTCCTCGACCAGCGCCGCCGCCATGTCCGGCTCCAGCCGGCGGTTGTAGGTCCGCACCTCGACATGGGGGTTCAGCGCGCCCAGCGTCTCGGCCGCCGAGTGGACCTTGGGCTCGCCCTTTCGGTCGGTCGGATGGATCACCTGCCGCTGGAGATTGGAGGCCGACACCACGTCGTCGTCGATCACCCCGATCGTGCCGACGCCCGCCGCCCCGAGATAGAGCAGCGCGGGCGAGCCGAGCCCCCCGGCGCCCACAACCAGCACCTTCGCCTCCTTCAGCCGCCGCTGCCCCGGCCCGCCGATCTCGCGCAGGGCGATGTGGCGGGCATAGCGGTTCAGCTCCCCTTCGGAGAACGGCCCCTCCTGCGGGCTCTCGACCTGTGCGCGCTCGGCCTCCACGGCCCGCGCGCGGTCGCGGACGCGGGACCAGACGCGGCGATAGGCGACCACGAGCGCCACGCCGACCCCGAGGATGATCCACTGCCCCGGACCGCCGAGCCCCTCGCGGATCGGGTTGCCCTCGGGCAGGGCGACCGTGACGAAGAGGACCGCCACGTAGAGCAGCGCCAGCATCAGGAACCGCGCCTGCGGCGGCGTGCCCATGCGCTTGCCGAGGAACCACAGCCCGGCGGCCATCGCGAAGACGAGGACGCTCATCCGGTCGACCCGAACCCGCCCGCGCCCCGCGCGGTCGCGTCCAGCGCGCCCTCGGCCCACGCGGCCCGCACCACGGGGGCGAGCACGCCCTGCGCGATGCGGTCCCCGCTCTCCACGGTGAAGGGCGCGTCGCCCGCGTTCATCAGGATCACCCCCAGCTCGCCCCGGTAGTCGGCATCTATCGTGCCGGGCGCGTTCGCCACCGTGACGCCGTGGCGCAGGGCGAGGCCGGAGCGCGGGCGCACCTGCAGCTCCGTGTCCGGCGGCAGCATGATGCGCAGGCCGGTGGGGATCAGCGCCCGTGCGCCGGGCGCCAGCGTCACCGGCCCGTCCGGCAGCCACGCGCGCAGGTCGGCGCCCGCCGCGCCCTCCGTCGCGTAGGACGGCAGCGGCAGGTCGCAGCCGTCCACGCGCTCGACGACGACCCTCACAGCGCGTCCGCGATGCGCCGCGCCAGCCGCCGCGCGGTCTCGTCCTTGGACAGGCGCGGCCACGCCTCCGCCCCCTCCGCGTCGATCACCGTCACCGCGTTCTCGGTCCCGCCCATGATGCCCGTCGCGGGCGACACGTCGTTCGCCACGATCCAGTCGCAGCCCTTGCGCGCCCGCTTGGCCGTCGCATGGGCCACCACGTCGCCATTCTCGTCGCCGGTCTCGGCCGCGAAGCCCACGACGAGCGCCGGGCGCCGGTCCCCCTTCGCCACGGTGGCGAGGATGTCCGGGTTCTCCGCGAAGGCCAGCGCGGGCGCTCCGCCCCCGTCCTTCTTCATCTTCGACGCGGAGGCGTTCTCCACCCGCCAGTCCGCCACGGCGGCGGCCATCACGGCCACGTCGGCGGGCAGCGCGGCCTCCACCGCCGCCAGCATCTCGCGCGCCGTCTCGACGCGGACCACATCCACCCCCTCGGGCGGGGCAACCCGCGCGGGGCCGGTCACGAAGGTCACCCGCGCGCCGAGGTCGCGCAGCGCGGCGGCGATGGCCGTCCCCTGCGCCCCCGAGGAGCGGTTGGCGATGTAGCGCACGGGGTCGATCGGCTCGTGCGTCGGCCCGGAGGTCACCAGCACGTGGCGCCCCTTCAGCGGCCCATCCGCCAGCATCCCCGCCAGCGCGTCCACGATCTCCGGCACCTCGGCCATCCGCCCCGGCCCGTACTCGCCACAGGCCATCGACCCCTCGACGGGGCCGATCACGCGGATGCCGTCGGCCCGCAGGGTGGCGAGGTTCCGCCGCATGGCGGCGTGCTCCCACATCCGGACGTTCATCGCGGGCACGATCACCACGGGCTTGTCCGTCGCCATCAGCAGCGTCGAGGCGAGGTCGTCCGCATGCCCGCCCGCCATCTTGGCCATCGTATTCGCCGTCGCCGGGCAGACCACCAGCAGGTCCGCCGCGCGGGACAGCTCGATATGACCCATCTCCGCCTCGTCGGTCAGGTCGAACAGGTCGCGGTAGACCTTGGAGGCGGCCAGAGCCGACACCGAGAGGGGCGTGACGAACTCCTCCGCCGCGCGGGTCAGCACGGGGGTCACCGTCGCGCCGCGGTCGCGCAGCCGCCTGATCAGGTCGAGCGCCTTGAAGGCCGCGATGCCGCCGCCGACGATCAGGAGGATGCGCTTGCCGTGCATGGGGGAGGGCTAGCGCGCCCGTAGGGTGGGCGAAAGCCCACGCGGATCTTGGTCCATCACCCCGCCGCGGGGGCCTTCGCCCACCCTACGACGTCACCGGAACGCCGCGCAGGGATCGCCCCGCTCCGGCGCGTCGGCCACCGCCACCGCATCGAACGGCCCGTCCAACTCGCCCTCGCCCTGCCCGAGCGTCCACTGCGCCACCTCCGGCGCCGCCAGCGCCACCATCGACGGCGCGCCCCAGTCGGCCCGCACGTGCCCCGTCCCCGCGATCACCGCGACCGGCCCGCCCGTCTCCGCCAGCGCGCGCAGCGCCGCGTCCGCGAGCGCCGCGTCGCGCAGCCGCTGCGCCTCGACGAAGCCCGGCAGCATCTCCTCGGGCAGCGCTTCGCAATGGGCGGCGGCCTGTCCCGCCTCGCGCTCGGCCTGCTGTTCCGGGGGCAACGGGCGGTCCAGCCCGAACCGCGCGCCGCCTGTCCCGAACACCGCGAGCGCCCCGTCCGAGACGGCGCGCCGCACCTCGTCCGGCGGCAGCGCGGCCCCGTAGAGCGGCGCCCCCTGCGCGAGGATCGGGGCGTACATCGCCAAGTCAGGCCAGCCCCGCGCCGACCATTCGAACGCCGCGTCCATCGCGGCGACGTCGCCCCGGTCGACGGGGGCGGCGGCGTGGCGCGGCTCCAGCATCTCCAGCACGAGGGCCGACGGGTCGAGCGCGGCCACGATCCCGGCCTGCACGCGGTGATGGTCGGGGTTGTCGTGGACCTCGCCCAGCCAGACGACCTGCGCCCCCGCCGGGGGCAGGGGCGCGGTATCGGCGGTGGCGGGGCCTGCGGCGACGAGCGCCGCGGCGATCAGCCGTCTCACACGAGGAAGTGCCGCACCTCGCGCGACTGCCCCTCCAGCGACTTGCGCATCTTGGCGAAGGCGGCAGCCTCCAGTTGGCGCACGCGCTCCTTCGAGAGGTTCAGTTCGTTGCCGAGCGACTCCAGCGTCCGCGGCTCCTCGCGCAGCTTGCGCTCGCGCACGATGAACTGCTCGCGGTCGTTCAGGCCCGCCAGCGCGACCACCAGCCACTGCCGCAACTGGTCGGTATCGTGGGACGCCTCGACCAAGGTGTCGGCCTGCTCCGCGTCGTCCTCCAGCGTGTCGATCCACTCGCGCCCGTCCTCGTCCGAGGATTGCGTGGCGTTGAGCGAGAAGTCCGAGCCGGACAGGCGGCCCTCCATCATCTCCACGTCGTGCAGCGGCACGCCGACCTCGGTGGCGATCATCTCGCGCATGGTCTGGCGGTCGAGGATCGTGCCCTCCTTCAGAGCCTCGCGCTCCAGCCGCGCCTGCACCCGGCGCAGGTTGAAGAAGAGCGACTTCTGGCTGGAGGTCGATCCGGTCCGCACCATCGACCAGTTCCGCATCACGTAGTCCTGGATCGACGCCTTGATCCACCACACCGCGTAGGTCGAGAAGCGCACGCCTCGGTCGGGGTCGAACTTGTCGGCGGCCTTCATCAGGCCCAGCCCCGCCTCCTGGATCAGGTCGTTCATCGGCGCGCCGTAGCGCTTGAACTTCGCCGCCATGCTGATGGCGAGGCGCATGTAGGCGGTGATCAGGCGGTGCAGGCTCTGCTCGCAGCGCTCGTCGCGCCACGCGTAGGCCAGCCGCAGCTCCGTCTCCGCGTCCAAGAGCTCCGCCTTCATGGCGCGCCTTGACAGGGACGTGTCCGAGTTGAAATCGAAAGCCATGGGCCAACCTCCCGGGTGCATGTCGTAGGCCCGCCTCTTCTCGGGTGGGTCCTGACTTGCGTTACGGGCGGGGGGCGGCGATGGATCACAAAAAAGATCGGCTAAGTGTCTCGGAACATTGGCGTCACTTTGGTGTTGGGGCATTCCGCTTCGGGCAAGTCGGCCTATGCCGAGGCGTTGGTCGAGGCGTCATCCGACACACGGACCTACCTCGCCACCGCACGGGCTTGGGACGACGAGATGCGGGCCAAGATCGCGCGCCACGCGGCCCGGCGCGGTCCCGACTGGCGCACCGTCGAGGTGCCCGAGGCGCTGGCCGATGCGTTGGATGACATAGGCCCCGGGGGCGCCGTCCTCCTCGATTGCGCGACGATGTGGCTGCTCAACGTGACCGGCGACGCGGGCGGGGCGTGGCAGGATGCCGCGGACGCTTGGATCGCCGCCGCGACCGCCTGTCGCAGCCCGGTGACGATCGTCTCGAACGACGTCGGCGGCGGGGTCGTCCCCGCCAACGCGATGGCCCGCCGCTTCCAGCGCGACCAAGGCCTGCTGAACCAGCGCCTCGCCGCGCGCGCCGACCGCGTGGCGCTCGTGACCGCGGGCCTGCCGCAATGGCTCAAGGGCGGGCCGTGACCCGGCTCTGGCTCGTCCGCCACGGCCCGACCCATGCCCGGACGCTGATCGGCCACACCGACCGGCCCGCCGACCTGTCCGACGCCGCGCGCCTGCGCCGCCTCTCCGCCGCGCTGCCCCATGCGCCGGTCGTCTCCTCGGATCTGTCGCGCACCCGCGCCACCGCCGCCGCCATCGCCGGGGACCGCCCCCGCCGCCCCGACGAGCCCGCCCTGCGCGAGTTCCATTACGGCGACTGGGAGGACCGCGCCTTCGACACGTTCGACGGCCCCCTTTCCCGCGCCTTCTTCGAGACGCCGGGCGACGTCCGTCCGCCTAACGGCGAGTCGTGGAACGACGTGGCCGCGCGGGCGGGCGCGGCGGTGGCGCGCCTGTCGAGGGGGGGCGACCTGATCCTCGTCGTGCATTTCGGCGTGATCCTGACCCAGTGGGCCCGCGCCACCGGCCACGCGCCCGCCGAGGTGCTCGCTCAGCCCGTCGCCCCGCTCTCGCTGACCCGGATCGACGTGGAGGACGGCGTGCTGCACCCGGTCGCGGTGGATCGCCACCCCTGATCGCGCCCATCACCTATCGGCGTTGGACCCCGGCGCGCGGCCCCGCTAGCCGGGCGGCATGACCTACGACCTCCTGATCGGCGACCGCTCCTACTCCTCGTGGTCCCTGCGCGGCTGGCTGATGTTCGCCGCCTTCGACATCCCCGTCCGCGTCACCTTGGCCGAGATGTACGACCCCGGCTTCCACCCGACGGTGGAGCGCTGGTCCCCCGGCTTCCGCACCGTGCCGCTCGCCCGCACGGAGGAGGGCGCCGTCTGGTCCGACACGCTCGCCATCGCCGAGGGGCTGGCCGAGGCGCACCCGGAGGCGGGCCACTGGCCCGCGGACCCGGCCGCGCGCGGCCTCGCCCGGTCGATGGCGGCGCTGATGCATTCCGGCTTCGGGGCGCTCCGCTCCGCCTGCCCGATGAACCTGCGCGTCGCGTGGCGCGGCTTCGCGCCCGACGACGCCGTGCGCGCCGACCTCGCCACGCTGGAGGCCCTCTGGGCCCGCGCCCGCGCGATGGCCGGGGACGGCCCGTGGCTCTTCGGCCCCTACGGCGCGGTGGACGCGATGTTCGCCCCGGTGGCGATGCGGATCGCGGGCTACGGCCTGCCCGTCGGCCCCGAGGCACGCGCCTATGTCGACGCCCACCTCGCCCACGCGCCGCTGCGCGCATGGCGCGCCGAGGGCGAGGCGGCGGACCGGACGCTCGACGTCTACGACATGGGGCTCGAGACGGCGCCCTTCCCGATCCAGCCCTGACACCCTCGCCTTGCCCGACATACCTCGGGGGAGCCGACCGCAGGGCGGCGGGGGCGGAGCCCCCGTGGCGCCGTTAACCACTCCTTCACCCCGATCGGCCAAGCGTCGCCCATGCTCGCGCGCCACACCACCGTCGCCTTCGAGGGGACCGAGGCCACGCCGGTCGAGGTGCAGTGCGCCGTCGCCGCCGGGATGCCCGCCCTCACCCTCGTGGGCCTGCCCGACAAGGCCGTGTCCGAGGCCAAGGAACGGGTGAAGGCCGCGCTGTCGGAACTGTCCATCGCGCTGCCCTCCAAGCGCATCACCATCAACCTCTCCCCCGCCGACCTCCCCAAGGAGGGCGCGCATTTCGACCTGCCGATCGCGCTCGCGCTGCTCGCCGCGCTGGAGATCGTCCCCGCCGAGGCCGTCGCCAAGGCGGTCTCGCTGGGCGAGATGTCCCTCGACGGCTCCCTCGTCCCCGTCACCGGCGCGCTCCCGGCGGCCGTCACGGCGGGCGCCCACGACGCCACCCTCTTCTGCCCCGCCGCCTGCGGCCCCGAGGCCGCGTGGGTCGACGCCGCCACCGTGCACGCCGCGCCCTCGCTTGCCGCGATCATCGACCACCTCACCGGCGCCCGCCCGCTCGAGCCCGCGAAGGCCGGCCGCCTCCCCGCCCCCGACGCCACCAAGTGCCTGTCCGAGGTGCGCGGCCAAGCCCGCGCCAAGCGCGCGCTGGAGATCGCCGCCGCCGGGCGCCACCACCTGTTCCTCATGGGCCCGCCCGGCGCGGGCAAGTCGATGCTCGCCGAGCGCCTGCCCGGCCTCCTGCCGCCGCTCTCGGCGGCCGAATCGCTCGACACCTCGATGATCCACTCCCTCGCCGGCACGCTCGAGGCGGGCGGCATCCTCCAGCGGCGGCCCTTCATGGACCCGCACCACACCGCCTCGCAGGCGGCCCTCGTGGGCGGCGGCAAGGGCGCCAAGCCCGGCCAGATCAGCCTCGCGCACAACGGCGTGCTGTTCCTCGACGAACTGCCCGAGTTCCCCCGCCAAGTGCTGGAGGTGCTGCGCCAGCCCATCGAGACCGGCGAGGTGCACGTCGCCCGCGCCAACGCCCACGTGCGCTACCCCTGCCGGTTCCTCCTGCTCGCCGCCGCCAACCCCTGCCGCTGCGGCCACCTCAACGACGCCGACCGCGCCTGCGGGCAGGCCCCGCTCTGCGGCGCGAAGTATCTCGACCGCCTGTCCGGGCCGCTGCTCGACCGCTTCGACCTGCGCCTCGAGGTGCCCGCCGTCCCCGTCGCCGACCTCGCCGACCGCCCGGCGGGCGAGACCTCCGAGGTGGTCGCCGCCCGCATCGCCGCCGCCCGCGCGGTCCAGTCCGAGCGCTACGCGGGCGAGGACGCCCTCGTGACCAACGCCGACCTCTCCGGCGCGGCCCTCGACGCCCATGCGATGCCCGATGCCGAGGGCCGGAAGATGCTGGAGGCCGCCGCCGACCGCCTGCGCCTCTCGGCCCGCGCCTACCACCGCACCCGCAAGGTCGCCCGCACCATCGCCGACCTCGCCGGCGTCGACGGCATCGGGGCGCCGCACGTCGCCGAGGCCCTCGGCTACCGGCTGGTGGACCCCTAGTAGTGGGGCGGCCGCTCGTCGCCCAGGACGACCGAGCCGCCCGCCTCGTCGCCCTCGGCGACCCGCTCCATCAGCATCCGCACCCGCCGCTCCAGCACGGCGATCTCGCCCGCCTGCCGGTGCACGACCGCGCTCAGGTCGTCGACCGTGCGCTCCAAGTGCGCGATCCGCTCCTCGTGCTCCACGGGAACCCTCCGGCTTGAAGGCCACCCCCCGCCCGGCTAGGGCGCGGCGCATGGCCAAGGACAAGATCAGACGCCCCCGCGCCGAGACGCCGAAGGGCTTCCGCGACTACTTCGGCGCGGAAGTCACCGCGCGCAAGGAGATGCTCGACCGGATCGCCGAGGTCTACCGCCTCCACGGGTTCGAGGCGCTGGAGTCCTCCGCCGTCGAGACGGTCGAAGCGCTGGGCAAGTTCCTCCCCGACGTGGACCGCCCCAACGAGGGCGTCTTCGCGTGGCAGGAGGACGCCGAGGGCGAGAAGCCCGGCGACTGGCTCGCGCTCCGCTACGACCTGACGGCGCCCTTGGCGCGCGTCTACGCGCAGCACCGCAACGACCTGCCCACGCCCTACCGCCGCTACGCGATGGGGCCGGTCTGGCGCAACGAGAAGCCGGGGCCGGGGCGGTTCCGCCAGTTCATCCAATGCGACGCCGACACGGTGGGCACGGCTTCCCCCGCCGCCGACGCCGAGATGGCCGCGCTGATGGCCGACGTGCTGGAGGCGGTGGGCATCCCGCGCGGGGACTACGTGGTGCGGGTCAACTCGCGCCGCGTGCTGAACGGCGTGCTGGAGGCCACGGGCGTGGACGACGCGGCCAAGCAGGCCGACGTGCTGCGGACGATCGACAAGTTCGACAAGGTCGGCGAGGCGGGCGTGCGCCAACTGCTCGGAGAGGGCCGCGAGGACGCCTCGGGGGCCTTCATCGACGGCGTGGGCCTGACCGACGCGCAGGCCGAGCCTGTGATCGCGTTCCTGACCTCCAAGGGCGCCGACGTCGCGACGACGCTGGCCAACCTGCGCGCCGCCGTGGGCGGCTCCGAGGCGGGCGCGCAGGGCGTGGACGAGCTGGAGCGCATCGCCGCCGTGCTCGAAGCCCAAGGCTACGGCGAGGATCGCATCCAACTCGACCCGGCGGTCGTCCGGGGCTTGGGCTACTACACCGGCCCCGTCTTCGAGGCGGAGCTCACCTTCGAGATCACCGACGAGAAGGGCCGCCCGCGCCAGTTCGGATCGGTCGCCGGCGGGGGCCGCTACGACGACCTCGTCAAGCGCTTCACCGGGCAGGCCGTGCCCGCCACCGGCATATCCATCGGCGTGGACCGCCTGCTCGCCGCGCTGCAGGCCAAGGGGCGGCTGGAGACGGAGGCCACCGGCCCCGTCGTCGTCACCGTGATGGACCGGGACCGGATGGGCGACTACCTCGCGCTGACCCGGACGCTGCGCGCGGCGGGCATCCGGGCGGAGACCTATCTCGGCAACCCCAAGAACTTCGGCAACCAGCTCAAGTACGCCGACAAGCGAAACAGCCCGGCCGCCGTGATCCAAGGTTCCGACGAGGCCGCGCGCGGCGTGGTGCAGGTCAAGGACCTCGCCTTGGGCAAGCGCCTCTCCGAAGGGGCGACGGTCGAGGAGTGGAAGTCCCACGAGGCCCAGACCGAGGTGGCCGTGGCCGACCTCGTGGACCACCTCCGCAAGCTGCTGTGATCGGGGACGCGGACCGGACCCGTGCGGGCGACCTGCTCGCGCGGCTGGAGGCAGCGGGCGCGGCCCGCTTCGCCCCGCCGATCCTCTTGCCCGCGGGCACGCTGCTGGACCTCTACGGCGAGGACATCCGCGCCCGCGCCTTCGTCACACACGACCCCCTCCGCGGCGAGGCGATGCTGCGCCCCGACTTCACCGTGCCGCTGGTGCAGGCGCACATGGAGGCGGGCGCCGAGCCCGCGCGCTACTGCTACGCGGGCGAGGTGTTCCGCCGGCAGGAGGAGGACGAGACCCGCCCCCGCGAATACCTGCAGGTGGGCTACGAGGCCTTCGACGCCGACCGCGCGGCGGCGGAGGCCGAGGTGCTCGCCCTCTTCCTCGACGTGCTCGCCCCGTGGGAGCCGCGTCCCGCGACCGGCGACCTCGGCCTGATCCGCGCCGCAGTCGCCGCCCTCGACACCACCGGGGCGCGCCGCGCGGCGCTCCTGCGCCACCTCTGGCGGCCCGCCCGCTTCCGCCGCCTGCTCGACCGCTTCGCGGGCCGCGCGCCCGGCCCTGCGACGGACCGGGCGCCGAACGACGCGCCGGTCATCGGCCAGCGCACGCCCGAGGAAGTGGAGGCCCGCCTCGACGCCCTGCGCGCCGACGCCGCCGAGCCGCCCATCGACGGGGGCCAAGCCGACGCGCTGCTGTCGCTCCTGTCGATGCGGGGCACCATGGCCGAGGCGCTGCGTGCGCTCCCCGACGCCGAATCCTTGCATGCCCGCGCCGACGCGCTGGCCGCGCGCGGCCTCGACCCCGCCACGCTCCCCTTCGCCCCCGCCGAGGGCCGCTCCGCCATGGAATACTACGACGGCTTCACCTTCACGATCACGGCGAACGACCGCACCGTCGCCACCGGCGGGCGCTACGACGCCCTGACGGCGGCGCTGGGCGGGGGCCGCACGATCCCCGCCGTGGGCGGCGTGATCCGGCCCGGCCTGCTGGAGGGGGAGCTGCTGGCATGATCCGCCTCGGGGTGCCGTCCAAGGGCCGCCTGATGGCCGACACGTTCGACTGGTTCGGCGCGCGCGGCCTGACGCTGCGCCGCACCGGCTCGGACCGCGAGTACGCGGGCGAGGTGGAGGGCGCCGAGGTCGCGCTCGTGCTCCTGTCGGCGGGCGAGGTGCCGCGCGACCTCGCCGCCGGGCGCCTCCATCTCGGCGTCACCGGCTCCGACCTGATCCGCGAGCGGCTGGGCCCCTCCGCCCCCGTCCACGCGGTCGCGGCGATGGGCTTCGGCCACGCCGACCTCGTCCTCGCCGTCCCGCGCTTCTGGGCCGATTGCGACACGACCGACGACCTCGACGCCGTGGCCGCCCGGTTCCGCGCCGCGCACGGGCATCGGCTCAGGATCGCCACCAAGTACCACCGCCTCGTGCGCGACTACCTCCGGGCGCGAGGCGTGGCCGACTACGCGCTGGTGGACAGCCAAGGCGCCACCGAGGGCACCGTGGCCAACGGCACCGCCGAGGCCATCGCCGACATCACCTCGACCGGCGCGACCTTGGAGGCGAACCACCTCAAGATGCTCTCGGACGGGCCGATCCACGCGAGCCAAGCGACGCTCTGGCGCTCCGACGCCGCCCCGTGGACCGACGCCGAGCGCGCCGAGATGGCCCGGCTGGAGGCGATGCTGGCGGGGTAGGAAGATCGCTCAGGACGATCTTCCCCGCATTTCCTTCGGGAAGGAAATGCCCCCTCAGGCCGCCATCCCGTTCTCACCGAACGGGTCGTGCCCCCAGTTCTTCATCGAGTAGGCCCAGTCCGACCCCTCGGGCTCGTCCGGCACCTGCGCGCCGTGGCGCTTGATGTAGCCCACGACCTTGCCCATGTGGTCCCAGTCGTCGTCCGACAGGTCGTCCTTGTTGGTGCGCTTGATCTCGACGATCCGGCGGCCCGACTTGTGGCCCTTCGACTCGCCCTCGCCTTGGCCGACCGACTTCGACTCCTCCGTCTCCAGCCAGTCCTCCAGCTCCTTGGGGGCCATGTTCACCAGATCGCCCCACTCGTCCCAGATCTCGTCGTGCGACTTGCTCATGCCTTGTCCTCCGGTCGTTGACGACTCGCGCAACCGGCGGGGGCGCCGGATCGTTCCCGTCCGGTTCGTGATCACGCCGCGCCCACGCGTGATCACGAACGCCGCCCGCGGCGGCCCGCCCGCCTCTGCGGCCTTCCGCCCCCGTGACGCCCGTGCGACACTGTGGCAGACCGCCGCCCGAACGACCCGAGAGGCCCCCATGCCCGAAGTGAACCGGGGCAACCGCCCCCTCAGCCCGCACATGTCGATCTATCGGCCGCAGATCACCTCGATCTCGTCGATCCTGACCCGTATCACCGGCAACGCGCTGGTCCTCGCGGGGCTGATGGTGACGTGGTGGTTCGTGGCGCTGGCCACCTCGCCCGAGGCGTTCGACACCGCCGACGCGGTGCTGACGTCGTGGTTCGGCAAGCTGGTGTTCCTCGGCTCGATCTGGGCGCTGTGGTATCACACGCTGGCGGGCATCCGGCACCTGATCTGGGATCAGGTGGCCCTGATGGAGATCAAGACCGCCGAGATGCTGGGCTGGGCCTGCATCGTCGGCGCGACCGTCCTCACCCTCCTCACGATCGTGATCCTCTGATGCCCGAACTCGACGCCGCCACCGCCCGCTACGTCACCGACCGCAAGCTCGTCTCGGGGCTGGGCTCCGCCCGCTCGGGCACCAAGCACCACGTCGCGGTCACCTACACCTCCGTGGCGCTGGCCGTGCTGGTGCCGCTCTTCCTGCTGACCTTCGGGCGCGTGCTGGGCGAGCCCTACGCCGTCGTCCAAGCCTACTTCACGCGGCCCTTCCCTGCGATCGTGGCCCTGCTGACCCTCGGGATCGGCTGGTGGCACTTCGCCCAAGGGGTGCAGGTGCTGCTCGAGGACTACACGCGGGGCCAGACCCGCAAGTGGTCGATCCTCGCGGCCAAGTGCCTCAGCCTCTTCGCGGCGGCGGCGGGCGTTTACGCCCTGATCCGCATCGCGCTCTGACCTTCGGGAGAACGACCATGCCCGCCTACGACTACGAGACCCACGAATACGACGTCGTCGTCGTCGGCGCCGGCGGCGCTGGCCTGCGCGCGACCCTCGGAATGGCGGAGCAGGGGCTCCGCACCGCCTGCATCACCAAGGTGTTCCCGACCCGCTCCCATACGGTGGCGGCGCAGGGGGGCATCGCGGCCTCGCTCGGCAACATGGGGCCGGACGACTGGCAGTGGCACATGTACGACACCGTGAAGGGGTCGGACTGGCTCGGCGACACGGACGCGATGGAGTACCTCGCCCGCGAGGCGCCCAAGGCCGTCTACGAGCTGGAGCACTACGGCGTGCCCTTCTCGCGCACCGAGGAGGGCAAGATCTACCAGCGCCCCTTCGGCGGCCACACCACCGAATACGGCGAGGGCCCCCCGGTGCAGCGCACCTGCGCCGCCGCCGACCGCACGGGCCACGCGATCCTGCACACGCTCTACGGCCAGTCGCTCAAGCAGCAGGCGCAGTTCTTCATCGAGTACTTCGCCATCGACCTCATCATGTCCGAGGACGGCGCGTGCCAAGGCGTGCTCTGCTGGAAGCTGGACGACGGCACGCTGCACCTCTTCTCGGCCAAGATGACGGTGCTGGCGACGGGCGGCTACGGGCGCGCCTACTTCTCGGCCACGAGCGCCCACACCTGCACCGGCGACGGCAACGGCATGGTCGCGCGCGCGGGGCTTCCGCTGCAGGACATGGAGTTCGTGCAGTTCCACCCGACCGGCATCTACGGCGCGGGCTGCCTCATCACCGAGGGCGCGCGGGGCGAGGGCGGCTACCTCACCAACTCCGAAGGGGAGCGCTTCATGGAGCGCTACGCCCCCACCTACAAGGACCTGGCCAGCCGCGACGTCGTGTCCCGCTGCATGACGCTGGAGATCCGCGAGGGGCGGGGCGTCGGCAAGGACGGCGACCATATCCACCTGCATCTCGACCACCTGCCCGCCGACACCTTGGCCGAGCGCCTGCCCGGCATCTCGGAATCGGCGCGCATCTTCGCGGGCGTCGACGTCAACCGGGAGCCGATCCCCGTCCTGCCCACCGTCCACTACAACATGGGCGGCATCCCCACGAACTACTGGGGCGAGGTGCTGGCGCCCACGGCGGACGAGCCCGACCGCGTGTCGCCCGGCCTGATGGCCGTGGGCGAGGCGGGCTGCGCCTCGGTGCACGGAGCCAACCGCCTCGGGTCCAACTCGCTGATCGACCTCGTGGTGTTCGGCCGCGCCGCCGCCATCCGCGCGGGCAAGGTCGTGGACCCCGAGACCCCGGTGCCCAGCCCGAACATGCGCTCGGTCGAGATGGCGCTCGCCCGCTTCGACGGGCTGCGCCACGCGCGCGGGCAGGTCGGCACCGCCGAGCTGCGCCTCGAGATGCAGAAGACCATGCAGGCCGACGCCGCCGTGTTCCGCACCTCCGAGACGCTCAAGCAGGGCAAGGAGAAGATGGAGGACGTGGCGTCCAAGATGTCCGACGTCTCCGTCACCGACAACACGCTGATCTGGAACTCCGACCTGATGGAGACGCTGGAACTGGCGAACCTGATGCCCAACGCGGTCGCCACCGTCGTCGCCGCCGAGGCGCGCAAGGAGAGCCGCGGGGCGCACGCCCACGAGGACTTCCCCGACCGCGACGACGAGAACTGGCGCAAGCACTCGCTGACTTGGTTCACCGGCGACGACCAGAAGGCCTCGCTCGGCTACCGCGGCGTCCACGTCCAGCCGCTGACCACCCACAACGAGGGCGGCATCGACCCCAAGAAGATCGCGCCCAAGGCGCGGGTCTACTGACCGGGCCGGGCCGGGCGCGCTTGACGCCCCGGCCCCCCCGCCACAAGACGGACGCGCAACCACAGGGAGATCGCCCGTGCGCGTCCTCGTCCTTCTGCTCCTGCCCGTGGCCGTGGCCGGGTGCCAAGCCGCCGCCGCCGGCGGTCGCCCGTCCCAAGCGCTGATCGAATACTGCCTGAACCGCATCGACCGGGCCACGCCGCCCGGCCCCGACGCCGCCGAGGCCGAGCGGTTCGGCTACGACTTCTGCATCCAAGAGAACCGGCGCGGGCTGTGAGGCGCGCGCTGGCCGCCGCCCTCGTCCTGACGGCCTGCATGCCCGCCGACCCGCAGGAGGCGCGGCGGCAGGCCTATCTCGACTGCGCCCGCGCGCAGGGCGTCACCGTCCGGGACGGCACCATCGTGGCCGACGCCGACGGCCTGCGCCGCCTCGACGCCTGCAGGGCGATCCCGCGCTAGGCGCACCCGCGCCCGCGCGCTAGAACCATCCCCGCACACCACCGGAGACTGAGACCCCGATGCGCTTCCTGATCCCGCTCGCGCCGCTGGCGCTCATGGCCTGCCAGCCCGCCGCCACCCCCGTCCAAGTCGATCCCGCCGTCCGCGCGCTCACCGACGCCTGCCTCGCCGAGATCGGCCAGCCGCCGCTGCCCGCCGACGTCACCGACACCGCGACGCTGGAGCTGACGCCGGAGCAGCAGGACGCCTTCCGCTTCTGCGTCGAGCGCCGCATCGCCGGGTGAGCCCCGCCGACCGCCCGACCACGCCCCCGGTCCGCGCCCCGTGACCGAGCCGCGCTTCGTCTGCGTGGGCACGCACCACAAGACCGGCACGCTGTGGATGCGGGCCGTGTTCCGCCGCCTCGCGGGGGCGATGAAGGCGCCCTACCACGTCGTCTACCCGGTCACCGGCCCCGGCAAGGTCCGCCCGGCGGACGGCCCCGCCGTGCTCGCCTCGTGGTCCTCGCGCTTCCCCGCATGGCTCCACGACCGCCCCGACGCGCGGATCCTCCACGTCATCCGCGACCCGCGCGACGTCCTGCTCTCGGGGATGCGCTACCACCGCCATGCGGGCGAGAAGGGGGAGCGGTTCCTTCACGTCCCCCGCGACGACCTCGGCGGCCTGACCTACCAGCAGCACCTCAACGGCCTCCCCGACGACGCGGCCCGCCTGCGCTTCGAGATGGCGGAGAAGCACGCCGAGACGCTCGCCCAGATGCTCGCGTGGGACTACGCCAACCCCCGCCACGTCGAGACCCGCTACGAGGACCTGCGCCACGACACCGAGATGCGCCACTTCTCCCACTGCCTCCGCCGCCTCGGGCTGGAGGGGGACGCGGTGGAGGTCGGGGCCGCCATCTTCTGGAGCCACGCCCTCTTCGGGGGCAAGGCCGACCCCGCCGACCGCGTGGCCCGCGTCAACGCCCACGTCGCCCATGGCGGCACCGCCCAGTGGCGGACCCGGCTGCCCCGCCCGGTGGCCGAGGACTACGCCGAGCGCCACGGCGACGCGCTCGTCGCCTTGGGCTACGAGGACCACCCCACCCGCTGGCTGGAGGCGCTCGATGCGGCCTAGCGCGCTCCTCCCGCCCCTCCTGCTCGCGGCCTGCATCGGCGGGGGCGGCGACCGGTCCGGCCCGGCGGGCGCCGAGCAGGCCCCCGTCGACTGCGTGCTGCGCTACGCCACGCCGCAGGAGCTCCTGATCCTCGCCCGCGGCACTGTGGGCGACCCCCGCGCCGCCCGCGTCGTCCGCGACGTCCGCGCCCGGCCGGAAGCCGCCGCCTGCGTGGCGGCGGCCTTGCCCCCGACCCCCGCCGCGCCACCTGCCGGGGTGGCCCCCGGCGACGACGCCGTGGACGCCGCCATCGCCGACGCCCTCGCGGGCGCGCTCGCCCCGGAGGACCCGAATTGACCCGCGTCATCCCGCTGCTCGCCCTCGCCCTCGCCGCCTGCAACGGCGTCGGCTCGGGCGTCGCCACCGACCTCGGACGCGAGGCGGCCCGCACCGTCGTCGACGCCCAGATGGCCAGCCGCTTCCCCGGCGTCCCGACCAAGCCGCTCACCGACTGCGTCATCGACAACGCCGAGGCGTCGGAGCTGCTGACCCTCGCGGGCTCGGCCGCCACCGGCAACGCCGCGCCCGCGCAGGACGCCGTGGGCACCATCCTCGCCCGCCCCGGCACCCAGTCCTGCCTGCTGCGCGCCGCGCCGACGCTGCTCACCGGGCTCTAGCATCCCCGCGACCCATCGGCGCGCGCGGGTTCCCCCGGGCGCCCGCACCCGTTATCTCGGGGACGAACGACGAAAGGCCCCGAGATGGTCCAGCTGACCCTTCCGAAGAACAGCCGCATCACCACCGGCAAGACGTGGCCCGCCCCCGAGGGCGCGAACCGCACCAAGACCTTCAAGATCTACCGCTGGAACCCCGAGGACGGGGCCAACCCGCGCGTCGACAGCTACGTCGTCGACCTCGACACCTGCGGCCCGATGGTCCTCGACGCCCTCATCAAGATCAAGAACGAGATCGACCCCACGCTGACCTTCCGCCGGTCGTGCCGCGAGGGGATCTGCGGCTCCTGCGCGATGAACATCGACGGGATCAACACGCTCGCCTGCACCTACGGCATCGACGAGGTGGCGGGCGACGTGAAGATCTACCCGCTGCCGCACATGCCGGTGGTCAAGGACCTGATCCCCGACCTCACCCATTTCTACGCCCAGCACGCCTCCGTGATGCCGTGGCTGGAGACCAAGACGAACACCCCCGCCAAGGAGTGGCGCCAGTCGATCGAGGACCGCCGCAAGCTCGACGGCCTCTACGAGTGCATCATGTGCGCGTCCTGCTCGACGTCCTGCCCGTCCTACTGGTGGAACGGCGACAAGTATCTCGGCCCGGCCGCGCTGCTCCACGCCTACCGCTGGATCATCGACTCGCGCGACGAGGCGACGGGCGAGCGGCTCGACGACCTCGAGGACCCGTTCAAGCTGTATCGCTGCCACACGATCATGAACTGCACCAAGACCTGCCCCAAGGGCCTGAACCCGGCCAAGGCGATCGCGTCGATCAAGAAGATGATGGTCGAGCGGCAGGGCTGACGCCGGCGCCGCGCGACCGGATCGCCGCCTCTCGACGGCGAACGGCCCCGCCATCGGGGCGGGGCCGTCGGGCCGTGGACGGAGGGGCGGGGGTCAGTCGCTGACGCCGACGCACACGCCGAGCTCGCAGATCAGCCCGTCGCCGTTGATGTCCTGATCGAGCTTCGCCTCGAGCTGCGCCGTGGTGAGCGCGGCGGCGGGTGCGGCCAGCAGGACGGCGAGGGGAAGGGCGAGGGCGATCTTGGCGATGCGGGTCATGTCGGGCTCCGGTTGCCGCCGCCGGTCGTGGCGGGGCTTCGGAGGAGGAACCCGCGCTTGGGGCGGGTCCGTTCCGGTTCCGCGCCCGAAGGCGCCCTTGCGCCGCCTCAGTCCCCCTGCGCGCCCACGCAGACGCCGCCTTCCATGATGCAGCCGTCGCCGTCGACGTCCTGATCGGTGATCTGCTCGATCCGCTCCTCGGCGATGGCCGGCTCCTCGTTGTCGTAGGCCAGCGCGAAGGGCGCGGCGGCGAGGGCGCCGACGAAGGCGGCGAAGGCGAGCGAGGGGGCGAGGAAGGGCTTGAGGTCCATGATCGGGGCTCCTGTGTGGCGTTCGGTCCGGGGAACGCGGAACGGGGGAGGGACTGTTCCATCCCGCCCCCGCGTCGGCGTCAGCCGGAGACGCCGACCTCGACGCCGCCCGCCGAGGGGACCGTGCCGTCGCCGTCGATGTCCTGATCGGTCGTCGCCTCGATCTCCGAGGTCGTGTCGACGCGGTTGTTCCCGCCCGCGACGCAGGCCGAGAGGGAGCCCGCGAGGGCGAGCGCGAGGAGCGCCTTGAGGGAAGTGGTCATCTGTCCGTCTCCTGTTCCTTGAACGCCCGAAACCACCCCCTCCCCCCCATTGTTCCGAAATCGGCGGACCCCGCCATTTTCCCTCTTGACCGAATCCGGCGCCGGTCCCATCTGCCCGCTCACTGAACGGACGCCAACGCACGCGCCTCTGGCACGGCCTACCAGGGTTCACCCCCGGCACGGTTACGCAGCGACGGTAACGTCTCCCTTGGAACTGAGCGGTCTGCGCCCCGTGTGGGAATGGCCGGGTCTTCTGGAGATGCGCAATGACCGCACTCGTAACCGCCCCCTTCACGGGGCGCGCCGTCACCGACTTCGCCTCCCGCGCCGAAGCCTACATCCACGCCCACGAGTTCGACCGCCCGACGCTGGTGATCGACGTCGACGCCGTGGCGCGCCAGTACGCCATGCTGCACGCGGGCCTCACCGCGTCGGGCGCCAACGCGCGCATCCACTACGCCGTGAAGGCCAACCCCGAGCGCGCCGTGATCGAGCGCCTCGTCTCCCTCGGCTCGGGCTTCGACGCCGCCTCGCGCGGCGAGATCGAGCTCGTCCTGTCCCAAGGCGCCGACCCCGCCCACGTCTCCTTCGGCAACACCATCAAGCGCGCCTCCGACATCGCCTTCGCCCACCACGCGGGCGTCACCCTCTTCGCCGCCGACGACGAGGCCGAGCTGGACAAGATCGCCGCCCACGCGCCGGGCGCGCGCGTCTACATCCGCCTGCTCGTCGACAACCCCGAGGCGGACTGGCCGCTCTCGCGCAAGTTCGGCGTCCCCGTCGAGCGCGTCCTGCCGCTGCTGGCCCACGCCCGCAGCGTGGGCCTCGTGCCCCACGGCCTGTCCTTCCACGTCGGTTCCCAGACCCGCGAGGCCCGCATGTGGGCCGGCACCCTCGACCGCGTGGCCGAGGTGTGGGCGCAGGCGCGCGCCGAGGGCTTCGACCTGCGGCTCCTGAACATCGGCGGCGGCTTCCCCGCCTTCTACGGCGCCGAGATCGCGCACCCGACCGACTACGCCGCGCAGGTCATGGACCTGATCCACGCCCGCTTCGGCGACGTGGAGGAGATCATGGCCGAGCCGGGCCGCGGCCTCGTGGCCGAGGCGGGCGCCATCGCCGCCGAGGTCATGCTCGTGTCCCGCAAGTCCGAGGACGACCTGCACCGCTGGGTCTATCTCGACATCGGCAAGTTCTCCGGCCTGGCCGAGACCATCGACGAGGCGATCCGCTACCAGTTCGTCACCCCCCGCGACGGCGACGCGACCGGCCCCTGCGTCCTCGCCGGCCCGTCCTGCGACTCGGCCGACGTGCTCTACGAGAAGCGCGCCATCGCGCTGCCGCTCACGCTCGCGGCGGGCGACAAGGTGATCATCCGCAACTGTGGCGCATACACCTCGTCCTACTCGTCCGTTGGCTTCAACGGCTTCCCGCCGCTCGACGTCGTGGTCATCTGAGGGCCCCGCACCGCACGACCCCGCCGCCCCGGTCCTCGCGACCGGGGCGGATCCGCTCACGCGAAGGCCGCCTCCAGCGCCACCTCCACCATGTCCCCGAACGACGACTGCCGGTCCTCCGGCGGCAGCGCCTCGTGGGTCAGCAGGTGGTCGCTCACCGTCAGCACCGCCAAGGCCCGGCACCCGTGCCGCGCCGCCAGCGTGTAGAGCTCGGCGGCCTCCATCTCCACGGCCAGCACCCCGTGGCGCGTCATCTGCTCGGTCAGGTCGGGCCGCTCGTCGTAGAACACGTCCGACGAGTAGATCCCGCCCACATGCACCGCCGACCCCTTGCCCTCGGCGGCGGCCACCGCCGCGCGCAGCAGTCCCCAATCCGCGCAGGGCGCGTAGTTCACCTCGCGCAGGATGCCCCGCGACGGCGTCGAGATGGACGAGGCCGTCATCGCCACGATCACGTCCCGGATGCCCACGGACTCCTGCATCGCCCCGCACGACCCGATCCGGATCAGCGTCTTCGCCCCATAGGTCGCGATCAATTCGTTGGCGTAGATCGACAGCGACGGCATCCCCATGCCCGATCCGTGGATCGTCACGCGATTGCCCCGCCAACGCCCGGTGAATCCCAGCATCCCGCGGACGTCGTTCACCAATTCCGGGCCGTCGAGGAACGTCTCCGCCGCCCATTTCGCGCGCAGCGGATCGCCCGGCATCAGGACGGTCTCGGCGATGTCGCCCTCGGCGGCGCGGATATGGGGGGTCATGGGCGGGGTCCTGTGCGTGGGCTTTCGTCCACCCTACGGCCCCCGCCGCCATTTGCGTAGGGTGGGCATCGACCCACGCGCCTCAGATCGCGAAATCCTCGCGCGACCCGCCGTTCGCCTCGTGGTCCTTGATCCACGCGGGCTGGCGCCCCCGCCCGGTCCACGTGATGTCGGCATTCTCGGGATGGCGATACTTGGCCTCGCCCTTGCCGCGCGGCTTGGCGCTCGACTTCTGCGAGCCCTTCCCCAATCCCAGATCGGCGAGGCTGAAGCCCTCCTCGGCCAGCTTCGCCTCGATCTCGGCCTTCAATTCCTTCAGCCGGCGCCCGCGATACTCGCCCTGCGCGCGCTCGATCTCGCGCATCTCGGACTCCATCTCGGCCCGCTTCGCGGCCAATTCGTCGGGGTTCATCTTGTCGTAGGATTTCGCCACGGCGCTTCCTTTCCATCTGCCCTGATTCGGCGATAGAAACGGCGGCCGCAATTGGCAAGCGAATTATTCGGCGGCGATCAATCCCGGATCGGCCAATTCCACGATGTCGCCCATGATCGCGTTCATCTCGAAATCCTTGGGCGTATAGACCCGCGCCACGCCCATCGCGCGCAATTCCGCCGCGTCGGCCTCGGGGATGATGCCGCCCACCACCACGGGCAGGTCCACCCCCTCGGCCCGCATCCGCGCCAGCACGTCGCGCACCAAGGGCAGGTGCGACCCCGACAGGATCGACAGGCCCACGACATGCGCCTCCTCGTCCCGCGCCGCCGCGACGATCGCCTCCGGCGTGCACCGGATGCCCGCATAAGCGATTCGCATCCCGCAGTCGCGCGCCCGCCCCGCGATCTGCTCGGCCCCGTTGGAATGCCCGTCCAGCCCCGGCTTCCCCATCAGGAAGGTCAGGCGCCGCCCCAGCCGGTCCGACACCGCGTCCACGGCCTCGCGCAACGGGTCCAGCCCCTCCACCCGGTTCGACGGCGACTCCGACACCCCCGTCGGCCCCCGATACTCGCCGTGCACCGCGCGCATCACGTCCGCCCACTCGCCCGTCGTCACGCCCGCCTTCGCGCATTCGATCGACGGCGGCATCACGTTCTCCCCCGCGGCGGCGGCGGCCCGCAAGGCGCCGAGCGCCTCGGCCACCGCCGCCGGGTCGCGCCCGTCCCGCCAAGCGCGCAGCCGCGTCACTTGGGCCTCCTCCACGGACGGGTCGACGACTTGGATCGCCTGTCCTTCGGTCAGGGGCGACGGCTCCCCCTCGGCCCAGCGGTTCACGCCGACCACGACCGTCTCGCCCGATTCCAGCCCGCGCAGCCGGTCGGCGTTCGCCTCCACCAGCCGCGCCTTCATGTGCGGGATCGCCTCGACCGCGCCGCCCATCGACTCGATCGTCGCCAACTCGTCGCGGGCGGCGGCCTTCAGCGCCTCGACCTTCGCCTCCACCACCGGCGAGCCGTCGAACAGGTCCCCGTATTCCAAGAGGTCCGTCTCGTAGGCCAGCACCTGCTGCATCCGCAGCGACCATTGCTGGTCCCACGGGCGCGGCAGGCCCAGCGCCTCGTTCCACGCGGGCAGTTGCACGGCGCGGGCGCGGGCGTTCTTGGACAGCGTCACGGCCAGCATCTCCAGCACGATGCGGATCGCGTTGTTCTCCGGCTGCTGCTCCGTCAGCCCGAGCGAGTTGACCTGCACCCCGTAGCGGAACCGCCGCAGCTTGGGGTCCTCCACCCCGTAGCGCTCCCGGCAGATCTCGTCCCACAGGTCCACGAAGGCGCGCATCTTGCACATCTCGGCCACGAACCGGATGCCCGCGTTCACGAAGAAGCTGATCCGCCCGACCATGCGCGGGAAGTCCGCCGGATCGACGCGGGGCCGCAGCTCGTCCAGCACCGCCTGCGCCGTGGCCAGCGCGTAGGCCAGTTCCTGCTCCGGCGTCGCCCCCGCCTCCTGCAGGTGGTAGGAGCAGACGTTCATCGGGTTCCACTTGGGCGCGTGGTCCGCGCACCACTCCGCCACGTCCCCGATCAGGGCGACCGACGGGGCGGGCGGCAGGACGTAGGTGCCCCGGCTCAGGTATTCCTTCACGAGGTCGTTCTGCACCGTGCCGCGCAGGGCCGCGACCTCCGCCCCCTGCTCCTCGGCCACCGCCACGTAGAGCGCCAGCAGCCACGGCGCGGTGGCGTTGATGGTCATCGACGTGTTCATCCGCTCCAGCGGGATCGCGTCGAACAGCGTGCGCATGTCGCCGAGATGCGAGATCGGGACGCCGACCTTGCCCACCTCGCCGGCCGCCAGCGGGTGGTCCGCGTCGTAGCCGGTCTGCGTCGGCAGGTCGAAGGCCACCGACAGGCCCGTCTGTCCCTTCGCCAGGTTGCCCCGGTAGAGCGCGTTCGACGCGGCGGCGGTCGAGTGCCCCGCATAGGTCCGGAAGAGCCACGGCTTGTCCCGTTCCGTCATCGCGATTCCTCCGGGTAACATTATTGCGCCGATGACCCGGTATGGAGGTCGAACCGGTCCCGCGTCAAGCCGCCGCGCTGCGGCGAGGGACGGCGTCGATGCCGCGCCGCGGCACGGCTGGCGGGCGTACGTTCCGTGAAGGCCGGGTCTCCGGCGCCGTACGAATTGTGAAGGACTCCGGCCTCCGCCGCCTCCGGCCCGATGACCTTCGCATCCGCAGCGGCTAGCGTCGCGCCGTGACGGACACGGTCGAACTCCCCCTCTGGGCGCTGCTCCTGCTGCTCGCCTTCGCCGCGGTGACCTTCGCGTCCCACTTCCTCTTCCCGTCCGTGCGCTGGGTCCTGCGCCGCCGCGCCGAGGCCTTGGTGGCGCAGCTCAACACGCGGCTGAAGCGCCCCATCGAGCCGTTCAAGCTGGCCCGCCGCACCGACACCATCATGCGCCTCGTCCACGACCCCGAGGTCGCCCGCGCCATCGCGGCCCACGCGCGCGAGCGGGGAATTCCCGAGCAGGTCGCGTTCGAGACCGCCCACCGCTACGCCCGCGAGATCGTGCCGAGCTTCTCGGCCACGCTCTACTTCGGCGTGGGCACGCGGGCCGCGCGCTGGCTCGCGCGCTCGCTCTACCGCGTCCGCGTCACCGGCGAGGCCGAGGCGATGGCCCATGTCGATCCGACCGCCACGGTGGTCTTCGTGATGAACCACCGCTCCAACATGGACTACGTGCTCGTCACGTGGCTGACGGCCAAGTCGACGGCGCTGGCCTATGCCGTGGGCGAGTGGGCGCGGCGCTGGCCGCTACGCCCGCTGATCCGCTCGATGGGCGGCTACTTCGTCCGCCGCCGCGACCTGAATCCCTTGTATCGCAAGGTCTTGGCCCGCTACGTCCACCACGCCACGCGCGGCGGCGTGACCCAGGCCGTGTTCCCCGAAGGGCGCCTGTCGCGCACCGGCGCGCTGGGCGAGCCCAAGCTCGGCATCCTCTCCTACGTCATCGACGCCGCCGCCGATCCGGACACGCCGGAGATCGTCTTCGTCCCCGTCGCCCTCAACTACGAGCGCGTGCTGGAGGACCGCCAGCTCGCGGCGGCGGCGGGGCAGGAGCAGGCCCGCTTCCGCCTCCGCTGGTGGCAGGTCGCGCGCTACCTCCTCCGCCACGTGCAGCTGCGCCTCACGGGGCGCTTCCGCCGCTTCGGCTACGCAGCCGTCTCCTACGGCGATCCCTTCACGCTGCGCGCCTTCCTCGCCGCCGCGCCCGCCGACCCGGCGGCGGCGCTGGGTGCCGAGCTCATGGCCCGCGTCGAGGCGGCCCTGCCCGTCCTCCCCGTCCCGCAGGTCTGCGAGGCCCTACGCGACGGGGCGACCACGGTGGACGCGGTGGCCGCCCACCTCCGGTCCCACGCGCTGGAGCACGGCGACCACCCCCGCCACGCCGCCTTCCGCGAATCGGACGCCATCGCGGAGACGGCCTTGGAGATGCTGGAGGTGCGCAACGTCATCCGCCGCACCGGCCCCCACATCGAGCAGGTCGCGCCGGAGATCGTGGGGTTCTACGCGGCCATGCTGCCGGCGCAGCATGTCAACGGGAAAGAAAATGTCGCGGGAGATACGATTCTGGTTTGATCGACCGCGCAAGAATGTTACTTCCCAGTCCGAACACAGGACACGGAGTGACCGTCATGGCCCTCGACACCCGCACCGACGCCGCCCTCAAGGATCTCTACGCCGTGGGCGAGATGCCCCCGCTGGGCCACGTCCCCGAGAAGATGCACGCATGGGCCATCCGCCGCGAGCGGCACGGCGAGCCCGACACCGCGATGCAGCTGGAGGTCGTCGAGACGCCGCGCCCCGGCCCGACCGAGGTGCTGGTCTTCGTCATGGCGGCGGGCGTGAACTACAACGGGGTCTGGGCCTCGCTCGGCACGCCGATCTCGCCCTTCGACGGCCACGGCGCGGACTACCACATCGCGGGCTCGGACGCGTCGGGCATCGTCTGGGCGGTGGGCGAGAAGGTGAAGCGCTGGAAGGTCGGCGACGAGGTCGTCATCCACTGCAACCAGGACGAGGGCGACGACGAGCACTGCAACGGCGGCGACCCGATGGATAGCCCCTCGCAGCGCATCTGGGGCTACGAGACGCCCGATGGCTCCTTCGCGCAGTTCACCGCCGTGCAGCAGCAGCAGATCATGCGTCGCCCGTCCCACCAGACGTGGGAGGAATCGGCCTGCTACACGCTGACGCTGGCCACCGCTTACCGGATGCTCTTCGGCCACGCGCCGCACGACCTGAAACCCGGCCAGACGGTGCTGGTCTGGGGCGCGTCGGGGGGCCTCGGCTCCTACGCGGTCCAGCTGGCGAACGTGGCGGGTGCCAACGCGATCGGGGTCATCTCCGACGAGAGCAAGCGCGACTTCGTGATGGGGCTGGGCGCCAAGGGCGTGCTGAACCGCCGCGACTTCGACTGCTGGGGCCAGCTGCCGGAGGTGGGCACGCCCGAGTATGCCACGTGGTTCGCCGAGGCGCGCAAGTTCGGCAAGGCGATCTGGGACATCACGGGCAAGGGCAACAACGTCGACATGGTGTTCGAGCATCCCGGCGAGGCGACGTTCCCGGTCTCGACCTTCGTGTGCAAGCGCGGCGGGATGGTCGTGATCTGCGCGGGCACCACGGGCTACAACCTGACCTTCGACGTCCGCTACATGTGGATGCACCAGAAGCGCCTGCAGGGCAGCCACTTCGCCCACCTCAAGCAGGCGTCGGCGGCCAACGACCTGATGCGGCAGGAGCGGCTGGACCCCTGCTTGTCGGAGACCTTCGCGTGGGCCGACCTCTGCGAGGCGCACATGAAGATGCGCCGCAACGAGCACCTGCCGGGCAACATGGCGGTGCTGGTGGGCGCGCCGCGCCTCGGGCTGCGCACCGTGGAGGAGGCCGCCGCCGGCTGAGGGCGCCGGGGGCTCCGCCCCGCGTCGAGGCGAGCACGGCCCCACCGGGGCCGCGCGCAGGACGCCTCTCGCCCCCGAGGTATTTTTGCCAAGATGAGGGGGGCGGGCCGTTGGGTCCGCCCCTCCGCTGTCGTAGGGACGGAGCATGAACGTCCCCGCGCCCGCCCTGTCGCCGGACCAAGCCGAGGCTTGGGACCGCATCGCCGCCACGCTGGACGAGGCGGGGATCGACCTCGAGCAGGGCTACGCGATGGAGGGCGACCCGGACGAGCACCGAGTGCTGGCCGTCACCGGCAAGGCGGGGTCGGGCAAGACGCTGCTGCTCGCGCAGATGGTAAAGGAGATGCGCGAGGCGGGGCTGAAGATGGTCACCGGCGACTACCAGCCCAAGGGCGGGCGCACGCTCGCGGTGCTGGCGCCGACGAACAAGGCGGCCTCGGTGCTGCGCTCGCGCGGCGTGCCCGCGACGACGATCCACCGCATCCTCTACACCCCCGTCTACGACCCCCAGTACGAGAAGATCGCCGAGTGGCTGGCGGGCGAGCGGGACCGGCCCACGGTCGAGGGCCTGACCGACGAGCAGCTGGACCGCGCCAAGGTGGCCTTCGACGAGACGCAGTCGATCCCCGGCGCGATGGCGGCCGCCGGGCTGAAGGGCAGCGACTTCATCTCGGGCTGGAAGCGGCGGGACGCGGAGCTGGACGTGGGCTTCGTGGACGAGTCCTCTATGCTCGACGACCAGCAATACGAGGATCTCGCCGAGATCTTCCCCACGCTCGTCCTGTTCGGCGACCCGGCGCAGCTCGCGCCCGTGAACCAGTCGGGGCGCATGGTGTTCGAGCGGCTGCCCGCGCCGGACGTGCTGCATCTGGACCGCGTGCACCGGCAGGAGGCGGACAGCCCGATCCTCGACCTCGCCCACGCGCTGTCGGACGACCGGGTCGACTTCTATGCCTTCGAGCGCATGGTCGAGGAGGCCGCCGCCGCCGACCCCCGCGTGGTGATGGCGACGCGCGCGGACCCCGACCTCATGGCGCGCTCGCCCATGCTGGTCTGGCGCAATAAGACGCGCGTGCGCCTGATCCGCGCCTTCCGGCAGGCCCACGGCATCGGCGAGCACGAGATGATGCCGGGCGAGCCGCTGCTCTGCGACGGGCTGGAGCTTCCCTTGAAGCAGCGCAAGCGCCGGGTCGAGCTGGAGGCGCGGGGCCTGATCAAGGGGGCGCAGGTGATCTATCTGGGCCCCGGAAAGAAGCCGGGCTTCTGCCGCATCCACGTGGTCGGCGCGCCGGACCCGCAGGTCTCCGTGGCGAGCATCGTCAAGATCGAGGTGCCCGACGTCGAGGAGCCGCACTTGCCCTTCGCGGCCAAGATGGGCGCGGCGTTCCTGCACGGGGCGGCCTGCACCATCCACAAGGCGCAAGGCTCGCAGTGGGAGGATGTGCAGGTCTTCGCCCCCGACCTCTTCGCCGCCTTCAAGGTCGGCCGCTCCGAGGCGGGCCAGCCGCTGTGGAAGCGCCTCGCCTACGTGGCCATCACGCGGGCGCAGTCGCGCCTGATCTGGGTGCGGCGCGCCGCATTGGCCCTGCCGCAGAGGACGCTGGGGACCGACGACCTCGTGGCGCCCGCGCCGCAACTGACCCTCGAAGGAGAGCCCCCCGAATGAGCAGCATCCTGATCACCGGCGCCTCGTCCGGCATCGGCGCGGCCTGCGCGCGCCTGTTCCTCGACGCGGGGTGGACCGTGGGCCTCATGGCGCGCCGCCGCGAGGCGCTGGAGGAGGTGGCGGACGGGCACGACCGGGCGCACGTGCTGGTCGCCGACGTGGCCGAGCCGGGGCAGGTGGAGGGGGCGGTCACGCTCTTCCGGGACCGGGCGGGATCGGTCGACGTGCTGTTCAACAACGCGGGCGTGTTCGTCCCCACCGGCGAGATCGACGAAGTGCCCGTCCCCGACTGGGACCACGCGGTGCGGGTCAACCTGACGGGCATGTTCCTCGCCGCGCGCGCGGTCTGGCCGGTGATGCGCGCGCAGGGGGGCGGGCGGATCGTCAACAACGGGTCGATCAGCGCGCACGTCCCGCGCGAGGGGGCGGTGGCCTACACGGTGACCAAGCACGCGATCACGGGCCTGACCCGGCAACTCAGCCTCGACGGGCGGGAGCACGGCATCAAGTGCGGCCAGATCGACATCGGCAACGCGCGCACGCCCATGCTGGACGGGCTGGACCGCGCCTCGCGCGAGATGGGCGGCGCAGGCGTCCCGATGATGGAGGTGGACGAGGCCGCGCGCTCGGTGATGCACATGGCGACCATGCCGCCCGAGGCGAACGTGCTGTTCCTGACGGTGATGGCGAACGCGATGCCCTATGTCGGGCGGGGCTAGGGGCGCGCGTCAGCGGATGAGGCGGAACATCCCCGCCGCCGCCCAGCCCGCGAGGATCGCCAGCGCCAGCGACAGCAGGCCGTAGACCAGCGGGCGCTCGTGGGCGAGCACGTAGATGAACCGCTCCAGCCCGACCTTGCGCACGAAGATGTCGGTGGCGAACACGTCCACCACCCGGCCCCCGCGCGTGAGGAAGATGCGCGCCTCGTAGTTCCCCTCGGTCAGGGCCGAGGGCAGCGCGACCGTGGCCGAGAACAGGGTCTCATCGGTCAGGGTGACGCCCGCGTCGTCGCGGACATAGGCCCCCTCGTCGCGGCGGATGCGGATCAGGGCGTTCCGGAACGAGGCCGCGTCCTCCACCACGCTCGCGGCGCCCACGTCGCGGATCATGCGCGGCGTCGAGACGCGCCAGCGCTGGTCCGCGATGCGGGTCAGGGCCGTCTCCAGCGGGGCGGAGGACACCACCGCGTAGAAGGACGGGGCCGAGGACAGGCGCACCGCGTCGGCGTTCACCCAGATGCCGGCGCGGCGGGCCTTGCGGCGGACGACCACCGGCTCCTCGGGGCCGGCGACCGTGACGATCACCGCGAGCGGGGGGCCGCCGGGGGGCGCGTCGCGCTTGATCGCGCCGTAGATCAGGATCTCGGACCCGTCGAAGTTGGTGGAGATCGACACCCTGTCCTGGCTCAGCGCGGCGACGACCTCCTCCGCGCGGGCCGGGAGCGCGAGCAGGAGCAGGGCGAGCAGGAGCCGGATCAATGCCCCCCCTCCGGCCCGACGGAGTAGAGCTCCGACGGCATCAGCAGCAGGTCGAGGGCCAGCTTGCCGCAGACCGCCAGCACCAGCAGCGCGAGCAGGATGCGGAGCTGCTCGGCCTTCATCCTCACGCCGATCCGGGTGCCCACCTGCGCGCCGACCACGCCGCCCACGAGGAGGAGCAGCGCGAGCAGCATGTCGACCGTGTAGTTCGTCGTCGCGTGCAGCAGCGTGGCGAAGCCGGTGACGAAGATGATCTGGAACAGCGAGGTGCCGACCACGACCTTGGTGGGCATCCCCAGCAGGTAGATCATCGCGGGCACCATGATGAACCCGCCGCCCACGCCCATGATCGCGGCCAGCACGCCCACCAAGAGGCCGACCAGCAGCGGCGGGATGACCGAGATGTAGAGGCCGCTCGTGCGGAACTTCATCTTGAGGGGCAGGGCGTGGACCCAACCGCGCTGGCGGCGCACGGTGCGCGGGGCGGGGCCCTTCTGCCGCGCGCGGCGGATGGCGTTCAGGCTCTCGACGAACATCAGCCCGCCGATCACCCCGAGGAACAGCACGTAGGCGAGCTTGACCAGCAGGTCGACCTGCCCCGCCTCGCGCAGCCACGCGAAGACCTGAACCCCCGCCGCCGCGCCGACGAGGCCGCCGACCAGCAGCACGGTCCCCATCCTCAGGTCCACGGTCTTGCGCCTGAGATGGGCCAGCACGCCGGAGAAGGACGAGGCGACGATCTGGTTCGCCTCGGTCGCCACCGCCACGGCGGGCGGGATGCCGATCATGAACAGCAGCGGCGTCATCAGGAAGCCGCCGCCCACCCCGAACATTCCCGACAGCACGCCCACCATCCCGCCGAGCCCCAGCAGCAGGAAGGCGTTGACCGAGACCTCGGCGATGGGAAGGTAGATCTGCAAAGGGCGCCCCCGTTGGGTCCATTGGGCGCAGGACGGGGGCGGTGTCAAACGGACGGGACCACAGGTCCCACTTTACGTCGGCGGGGGTGCGGATGGACTACGTGATCGCGGGCGGTGGATCGGCGGGATGCGTGATGGCGGCCCGGCTGTCGGAGGACCCGTCCGTCTCGGTCACCTTGGTCGAGGCGGGGCGCGTCACCCGCGACCCCCGCCTGCGCCTGCCCGCCGGCCTGCCGGAGTCGATGCACGCGCGGCTGGCGGACTGGGACTTCGCCACCGTGCCGCAGCCGGGGCTGGACGGGCGCCGCATCCGCACGCCGCGGGGCCGCGCGCTGGGCGGGTCGTCGGCGATCAACGCGATGTGCTACGCGCGCGGGTCGCTGAAGGATTACGACGACTGGGGGCATGGCTGGTCCGGGGCCGAGGCGCTGCGCTGGTTCAAGGCGTCCGAAGGGTTCCGGGGTCCCGATGCGGACGGCGGAGGCCAGTGGCACGGCCATCACGGGCCGCTGACGGTCGAGCGGCCAGCAACCATCCACCGCGCGACGGAGCGGTTCTTCGACGGCGCGGCCCACACGGGCCACGCACGGGTGGAGGAGTTCTGCGCCGAGGGGCCGGACGGGTCGGGCCGCGACGGCGTCGGCCTCTTCGACCGCACCACGGACCGGGGACTGCGCGGGTCCGTGGACCGGGCCTACCTGCCCGCGGAGGTCCGGGCCCGCCCCAACCTGACCGTCCGCACGGGGGCGCAGGTCGCCCACGTGCTGATGGACGGGACGCGGGCCTGCGGGCTGCGGCTGCTCGACGGGACGGAGGTGCGGGCGCGCGAGACGGTGCTCTGCGCGGGGGCGATCGGCACGCCCCACCTTCTGATGCTGTCGGGGATTGGCCCGGCGGACCACCTGCGGGCCGCGGGCGTCACGGTCGCGCTGGACGCCCCCGGTGTGGGCGGCAACCTGCAGGACCACCTCGACGTCTCGCTGATGTTGCGGACGGTGGGGTCGGCGGCCTTCGGCTACGGTCCCGCGATGCTGCCGCAGGCGCTGCGGGGCGCGTGGGACTGGCTGCGCCACCGCCGCGGGCTGCTGGCCTCCAACCTCGCGGAGGGGCAGGGCTACGCCCGCTCGCGCGCGGGTCTGGACCGGCCCGACATCCAGTTCCACTTCCTGCCCGGCTTGGGCGAGGACCACGGCGCGACCCGCAACTGGGGCCGCGCGGGCGTCTCGCTCCACGCCTGCTGCCTCTACCCGCGCTCGACGGGGACGATCCGGCTGGCCTCGGCGGACCCGGCGGATGCGCCGCTCATCGACCCGCGCTACCTGTCGGACGAGGCCGACCTCGCCGTGCTCGTGGCGGGGGGCCGGATGGCGGCGGCGATCCTGTCGGCCCCGTCCTTCGACCCCGTGCGCGTCGGCTGGCACCGCGCCGCGCCGCCCGATCCCGAGGACAGGGCCGGGTGGGAGGCGCTGGTCCGCGCGCGGGCCGAGACGATCTACCACCCCGTCGGTACCGCCCGCATGGGCGCGCCGGGCGAGGGGGTGTGCGACGGGATGGGCGTGCTCCACGGGGCACGGGGGCTGCGCGTCGTGGACGCCTCGCTGATGCCGCGGATCGTGGGCGGGAACACCAACGCGCCGGTCGTGATGATGGCCGAGCGGATCGCGGCCGGGATGCGATCGGACGCCTGACGGCGTCCGACCGGCGGGGGCCAGCTCCCGCACCCCCGGGATAGTTCCGGCAGGAGGAAGGGGTCAGGCCCGGACCGCGTCGACCTCGACCTCGAACAGCATCTCCGGCTCGGCCAGCCCCGCGACGATCATCGTCGCGGCGGGGCGGATGTCGCCGAACACCTCACCCAGCACGGCGTAGACCTCGGGCACGAGCGTGCGGTCCGTGACGATGTAGCGGGCGCGGACCACGTCGCCCATCGCGAACCCGCCCTCCGCCAGCGCCCGCGCCACGGTGGCCAGCGCGTTGCGCGCCTGCGCCGCGACCCCATCGGGCATGGTCATGGTGGCGTAGTCGTAGCCCGTCGTGCCCGCGACCCACGCCCGGTCCCCCACGACCACCGCGCGGGCGTAGCCCGCCGTCGCCTCGAAGGGCGAGCCGGTGGAGATCAGGCGGCGGCTCACCGTTCCTTCACGTAGGGCTCGCCCCCCGCGCGCGGCGGGATGGCGCGGCCCACGAAGCCCGCGAGGATCACCACCGTCAGGATGTAGGGCAGGGCCTGCATGAACTGCGTCGGCACGTCGAAGCCGCCGATGTCGATGTTCTGGTAGCGGTTGCCCAGTGCCTCCAAGAGGCCGAACAGCAGGCAGGCCCCCAGCGCGTACCACGGGCGCCACTTGGCGAAGATCAGCGCGGCCAAGGCGATGAAGCCCCGCCCCGCTGACATGTCCTTGACGAAGCCCGCCCCCAGCGCCGTCGCCAGATGCGCCCCCGCGATCCCGCAGAGCAGGCCGCAGATCATCACCGCCGCATAGCGCAGGCCCACGACGCTGACCCCGGCGGTGTCCACGGCGGCCGGGTTCTCGCCCACCGCGCGCAGGCGCAGGCCGAAGCGGGTGCGGAACAGCACCCACCACGTGACCGGCACCGTGGCGAGCGCGAGGTAGACGAGGATCGAGTGCCCCGAGATCAGGTCCGCGTAGATCGGCCCGAGTACCGGCACGTCCGACAGCGCCCGCGCGAAGGGCAGGTCGATGTTCCCGAACCGCGCGTCGCCCGCCAGCGCGGGCGTCCGCCCGCCCAGCCCGAACCACGCCTCGCCGATCACGACGGTGATGCCCGCCGCGAGGAAGTTGATCGCCACGCCGGAGATCAGCTGGTTGCCCCGGAAGGTGATCGACGCGACCCCGTGGATCGCGGCCAGCACCATGCTCGCGCCGATGCCGGCCAGTAGCCCGATCCACGCGTTGCCCGTGGCGAAGGCCGCGCCCGCCGAGAAGAACGCGGCGGCCAGCATCTTCCCCTCCAGCCCGATGTCGAAGATGCCCGCCCGCTCGGAGAACAGCCCCGCGAGGCACGCCAGCAGCAGCGGCGTGGCGAGGCGCAGGCTGGAGTCGAGGATCTGGATGATCGTGGTCAGGTCCATGCCTCAGGGCTCCACCTTCGCGATGGGATCGTTGTCCGCGCCCTTGGGCGAGGTCGGCTCGGGCGGCGCGGGGCGGCGGCGGGCCGAGACGAAGACCTTCTCCAGCGGCATCCGCACCATGTTGTCGAGCGCGCCGGTGAACAGGATCACCAGCGCTTGGATCACGAGGATCAGCTCGCGCGAGACCGAGGGCATCTCGAACTGCAGCTCGCCGCCGCCTTGGTAGAGCGCCCCGAAGAGCAGCGCGGCGAGGAACACGCCGAACGGATGGCTCCGCCCCATCAGCGCGACGGCGATGCCCACGAAGCCCGCGCCCTGCACCGGGTCGATCACGAGCCGCTCCGCCTCGCCCAGCACGGCGTTGGTCGCCATCAGCCCGCACAGCCCGCCGGAGATCAGCATCGCGATCATCGTGATCCGCACGGGCGAGATGCCCGCGTAGATCGCCGCGGGCTCCGAATGGCCGAAGGCCCGGATCTCGTAGCCCAGCCGCGTCCGCCAGATCAGCACCCAGACGCCCACGCAGGCGAGGAGCGCGAGGAAGAACGACACGTTGAGCGGGGTGGAGCGGGACCAGCCCATCCAAGGGAACAGCGCGAAGGCGTTGGGCAGGTGCGTGGCCTCGGCGAAGCGCGCCGTCTCGGGCGAGCCGCCCGCGCCGGGCACGAGCAGCACGCGCGACAGAAGGTAGACCATCAGCGCGGCGGCGATGAAGTTGAACATGATCGTCGTGATGACGATGTGGCTGCCCCGCTTGGCCTGCAGGTAGGCTGGGATCGCGGCCCACGCCGCCCCGAACAGCGCGGCGGCCACCGTCGCGCCGACGAGCGCCAGCGACCAGTGCGGCCACGGCACGTAGAGCATCGCCAGCGCCACCCCGAGGCCGCCCAGCGCGGCCTGCCCCTCGCCGCCGATGTTGAACAGCCGTGCGTGGAACGCCACCGCGACGCCGAGGCCCGTGAACACGAAGTTCGTCGCGTAGAACAGCGTGTAGCCCCAGCCGTAGGCCGACCCGACTGCCCCGTTGACGAGGATCGTCATCGCCCTGACCGGGTCCTCGCCGATCATCCACACCACCAGCGCCGACAGGATCAGCGCCAGCAGCACGTTGATCAGCGGGATCACCGCGATGTCGACCCATTTGGGCAGGCCGTCGGTCATATGGGGCTCCCGTCGAATGGAGGCGGCGTCATCCCCGGGCGAAGATCTGGGGACCTCGCGGAGGAAGATCCTCGGGTCGGGCCCGAGGACGACGGAGCGCCGAGCGCCGGCATCACGCCGCCTCTCCCGCCATGCCCGCCATCAGCAGGCCCAGCTCCCCTTGGTCCGTCTCCGAGGGCAGCCGCTCGCCCATGATGCGCCCGTCGAACATCACCGCGATGCGGTCCGACAGCGCCATGATCTCGTCGAGCTCCACCGAGACCAGCAGGATCGCCTTCCCTTGGTCGCGCAGGGCGACGATCTGCTGGTGGATGAACTCGATCGCCCCGATGTCGACGCCCCGCGTCGGCTGCCCGATCAGCAGGAGGTCCGGGTTCCGCTCGATCTCGCGGGCGAGCACGATCTTCTGCTGGTTCCCGCCCGAGAAGCTCTTGGCGGCGAGCGTCGGGTCCGGCGGGCGGACGTCGAACCGCTCCATCTTGCCCGCGCAGTCGCGCTTCATCGCCGCGTGGTCCATCAGCGTGCCGCCGAAGTCCTTCTGGTAGCCGAAGGCCACGTTCTCCCACGCGCGGTAGTCCATGATCAGGCCCTCGCGCTGCCGGTCCTCCGGCACGTGCGCGATGCCCCGCGCGCGCCGCGTCTGCGCGTCCGAGGCGGAGCCGGTCAGGTCGATCTCGTGGCCCTTCACGCGGACCCGGCCGGTGGCCTTCTCGTAGCCGCCCAGCACCTCCAGCAACTCCGACTGCCCGTTCCCCGCCACGCCCGCGATGCCCAGCACCTCGCCCGCGCGGATGTCGAAGCTGACCCCCTTGAGGCGGTGGACCCCCTGCGCGTCCGTCACGTGGAGGTCGCGCACCTCGAGGATCACGTCCTTGGGCCGCGCGGGCGCCTTGTCGACGCGCAGCAGCACCTTGCGCCCCACCATCAGCTCGGCCAGCTCCTCGGGCGAGGTCTCGGCGGTCTTGACCGTGGCCGTCATCTCGCCGCGGCGCATCACCGAGACCGTGTCGGTGATCTCCATGATCTCGCGCAGCTTGTGGGTGATCAGGATGATCGTCTTGCCCTGGTCCCGCAGCCCCTTGAGGATGCGGAACAGGTGGTCCGCCTCGGCGGGCGTCAGCACGCCGGTCGGCTCGTCGAGGATCAGGATGTCCGCCTCGCGGTAGAGCGCCTTGAGGATCTCGACCCGCTGCTGGAGGCCCACGCCGATGTCCTCGATCACCGCGTCCGGGTCGACGTCCAGCTCGTACTCGTGCGCCAGCTCGGTCAGCAGCCTGCGCGCCTTGGCGAGCGACGGCTTGAGCATCGCCCCGTCCTCGGCGCCCAGCACGACGTTCTCCAGCACGGTGAAGTTCTCGACCAGCTTGAAGTGCTGGAACACCATCCCGATGCCCGCGTCGATCGCGGCCTGTGAATCGGGGATCTCGGTCTCGCGGCCGCCGATCAGCACGGTGCCGCGATCGGCCTTGTAGAAGCCGTAGAGGATCGACATCAGCGTCGACTTCCCCGCGCCGTTCTCGCCGATGATGCCGTGGATCGTGCCGCGCCTGACGGCGAGGTCGATGTCCTTGTTGGCCTGCACGGGGCCGAACGCCTTGGAGATGCCGCGCAGCTCGATGGCGAGGCCGGGGTCGCCGGGCGGGGGCGTGTGGGACGGGCCGGACGACGCCACGGTCACTCGCTCTCCACGAAGCCGGTCACGCGGGTCAGGCCGCCCTCGTCCGCCGACCCGACGAAGCGCAGCTCGGCGAAGGGCGCGCCCGCGCGGTCCAGCCGCGCGCGCACCATCGCCGTGCCGTGCGTGACGGCGGGCGACCCGAGCGGCAGCAGCGTCGCGTCGGGCAGGGCCTTGAGGAAGGTGTCGAGGAACTCCGCCATGCCCTCGACCCCGTCGAAGGGGGAGGGCGCGTGCGGATCCTCGTAGGTGAAGGAGGAGGCCGAGGCGGCCTCCTCCAGGATCGCGCGCCGGGCGCCCTCGTCGCTCTCGTTCCAAGCCGAGAGCAGCTTGGTCAGCAGGGCGCCCGCCTCCATCAGAGGTCCACCGGGCAGGTGTTGTCCGAAAGGAAGTCGTGCACCTCGATCTCGCCCGCGATGATGGCGGCCTTGGCCTCCTCGACGGCGGCGACCATCTCCTCGGTCACGAGGTCGGCGTTGTTGTCGTCCATCGCGAAGCCCACGCCCTCGTTCTCGAGGCCGAGCACCGAGATGCCGGTCTCCAGCTCGCCGTTCATGGCCTGCGAGAAGGTGTCGTAGACGGCGTTGTCGACCCGCTTGACCATCGAGGTCAGCACCTCGCCCGGGTGCAGGTAGTTCTGGTTGCTGTCGACGCCGATGGACAGGATGTCCTCGTCGGCGGCCGCCTGCAGCACGCCGATGCCCGTGCCGCCGGCGGCGGCGAACACCACGTCGGAGCCTTGGGAGATCTGCGAGCGGGTCAGCTCGGCGCCCTTCACGGGGTCGTTCCACGCCGAGGGCGTCGTGCCCGTCATGTTGACGATGACGTTGACGTCCGGGTTCACCGCCTTGGCGCCCTGCGCGTAGCCGCAGGCGAACTTGGAGATGAGCGGCACGTCCATGCCGCCGATGAACGACACGGTGCCCGACTCGGACGCCATCGCCGCCATCATCCCCACGAGGTAGGAGCCCTCGTGCTCGGAGAAGACGATCGACTTCACGTTGGGCTGGTCCACCACCATGTCGACGATCGCGAACTCGGTGTCCGGGTAGTCGGGTGCGACCGATTCCAGCGTCGAGGCGTTGGCGAAGCCCAGCACCACGATCGGGTTGGCGCCCCGCTCGGCCATGCGGCGCATGGTCTGCTCGCGCTGCGCCTCGTTGGCGAGCTCCGTCTCCATGTACTCGCCGCCGGTCTCCTCGACCCAGCGCTGCGCGCCGTTGTAGGCGGATTCGTTGAACGACTTGTCGAACTTGCCGCCCAGATCGATGATCAGGCCCGGCTGCGCGGCGTGTCCGTCGGCGGTGGCCATGCCGGCGGTCATCGCCAGCGCGGCGGCGCCGCCCAGAAGGGTGCGGATGGTCATGGAAACTCTCCCGGTTGCGGGCACCCTTGGCAGCGGGCGCCTCATGCGACCGACAACAGCGCAGGGCGGGGGGAAATGCAACCGGATGGCGCGCCCGCGCCGTGCCGTCACAGCGGCTTGCGGAAGGTCAGGGCGTCGACGCCCTCGTAGTAGCCCACGCGCCGACCGACCATGCGCCAGCCCGCCCCCTCGTAGAGCCGCCGGGCCGCGACGTTGGCGACCGACACCTCGAGGAACGCCTCCGTCGCGCCGCGCGCCCGCGCCTCCGCCTCGAACGCCGCGACCAGCCGCCGCCCGAGGCCATGCCGCCGCCCGGGCAGGGCCACCACCAGCGTCAGGAGCTCCGCCTCGTCGGCCACCACGCGCCCCAGCCCGAAGCCCCGCAGCGCCCCGCCCTCGGGGACGAAGAAGCAGGCAGGGTCGGAGAGCGCGCGGCCGAACGCTTCCGGCGACCACCTCGCGGGGCCGTCGAAGGCGTCGGCATGAAGCGCCGCGAGGGTCTCTGGCGTGACGGGGTCGCGCTCGTCTCTCATGGCGGAAGGTCCGGTCGGTCCGACCCCAACATGGCACGTGCACGGATTTTGGGCAGGGACAGGTTGTCGCAGGGTAAACCGGCGCCCGCGGGGCCGCCGCGGACCTACGCAAGCGGCGGCGCGGCGGGGCCGGACGCGGCGTCCGCCGGGCGCGCGTAGAGCGGCGCGGGACGCGGGCGGCCCGGCGCGGCCCGCGCGGCCGCGATGCGGGCGACGGACGGCGCCATCGCCGCCGCCTCGACCACCGGACCCGACGACCGCCCGTCCAGCAGGCCCGCCGCCGGGCCGAGCCGGGGCAGGCCGGCCCACCCCTCCGGCAGCGGGTCCCCGGGGCCCACGCGCGCGATGCGCCCGCCGCGCACGGCCAGCACGGCGCCGCGCGGCGCGGAGAGCGCCGCCACCACGTCGCCGCGCCCGTGGCCCAGCGCCTCCGCCGCGCCCACGCCCTCGGCGGGGATGCCCAAGCCCAGCGCCAAGCCGCGCGCGGCCGCCACCGCGATCCGCAGGCCCGTGAAGTTGCCCGGCCCGACCCCGACCCCGAGCGCCGACAGGTCCCGCCACCCGGCGCCGCCCTCGGCCAGCACCTCCTCCAGCAGCGGCATCAGCCGCTCGGCCTGGCCCTTCGCCATCGCCTCGACGCGGTGGACCACCACGCGGTCGCCCGACACGAGAGCGGCCGCGCAATGCGCGGCCGACGTGTCGAATCCCAGCGTGAGCACAGCGTCAGACCGCGACGGGCCGCACCTCCAGCACCTCGGGGATGTAG
This sequence comes from Jannaschia sp. Os4, assembly GCF_016820245.1. Lineage (GTDB taxonomy): Bacteria > Pseudomonadota > Alphaproteobacteria > Rhodobacterales > Rhodobacteraceae > Jannaschia. The sequence goes on from NZ_JAFCAR010000003.1 coordinate 139,565, forward strand.
TGCCGCAGCAGGTTCTCGATCCCCATCTTCAGCGTCATCGTCGACGACGGGCAGCCCGCGCAGGCGCCCTTCATCTGCAGGTAGACCACGCCCCGCTCGTAGCCGTGGAAGGTGATGTCGCCGCCGTCCTGCGCCACCGCCGGGCGCACGCGAGTGTCGAGCAGCTCCTTGATCTGCCCCACCACCGGCGCGTCCTCGGCGTCGTGGTTGGCTTGGTGCTCGTCCTGCGCGGCGCCCTCCATGGCGGCCTCGCCGGACTGGAAGTGCTCCATGATCGCGCCCAGCACGGCGGGCTTCATGTGGTCCCACGCCCGCGCCTCGTCCTTCGTCACCGTCACGAAGTCGTGCCCGAGGAACACCCCCGTCACGCCCTCCACGGCGAACAGCCGCCGGGCGAGCGGCGACGCCGCGCCCGCGTCGGAGGACGGGAAGTCCGCCGTGCCGGTCTCCAGCACCGTCTGGCCGGGCAGGAACTTCAGCGTCGCCGGGTTCGGGGTCGTCTCGGTCTGGATGAACATCGCACGGGCTCCGGGGCAGGGCGGCCACCCTCCGACCGCGCCCCCGTCATGTGCGGACCGTCGGGCGCCGCGTCAAGATCTGGAACGGTTCTAAACTCCGCTCACCCGCATTGCAGGCGCACGATCGCCGCCGCCGGGTCGTCCGCCGCCGGCGGCGCGCGGCGCGTCCCGTGGACGACGCCCGCGTCGCGCAGCAGGTCCGACAGCGCCGCCCCGTTGAGCGCGCGGTCCGTCCGCCCCGCGCGCCCGTCCGCGCGGGGCAGGGTCACGCCCACCACCCGCGACCGGTCCCCCAGCAGCGGGGCGCCCAGCGACCGGTCCCCCGCCGCCACGTCGTGGCGCAGGAGCCCGCCGCCCCCGCTCACCCGCGTGACGCGGCCCGCGCGCAGGTCCGCCGAACCCGAGCGCGCGAACACCGCCTCGATCCGCTGCCCCTCGGACGCGCCGCGCACCGCCACCGGGAGCCACGCCTCCGACCGTCCCGGCAGCGAGAGCACCGCGACCCCCGCCTCCTCGTCGCGCAGCACCACGCGGGCCGCGCGGCCCTCCGCCGTGCGGACCTCGCCGCCGCAGCCCCGGAGCAGGGCCTCCGCCGCGACCACGTCCGTGGTGTTCACGTAGAACCCCGTCCCCACGCGCGCGCGCAGCGGCTCCGCCACGGGCTCCGGCTCCGGCTCGCGCAGGGGCGCGGCGGGCCCGTCGTCCCCCAAGGCCCGGTCCAGCGCCCGCTGCAGCAGCGTCTCCAGCGCCATCTCCACGAGATCCCGCCCGAGGTCGCCCGACGGCTCCGACCGGCGCGGCGGCAGGGACGGCCCCGCCTCCGGCGCCACGTCGTCCAGCAGCGCCGCGAGCGCGCCGCCCGGCTGCAGCTCCGCCGGCGGCACGTTGCGCCGCGAGAAGCTCCCCGCGATCACCCGCAGCCGCCCCCGGTTCGCGTCGTCCGACAGCACCACGTGCGTCGCCCAGCGCGCCCCGCTCCGGTCGGACCGCACGTAGGCGTGCCGCCCGCCCCGCATCTGCCCCGCCGTGATCAGCCGGTCCGCGCTCTGCGTCCGGTAGGTGTCGACCCCGGCCCGCGCGTCGGCCCGGAACTCGTCGTGCAGGGCCAGCGGCAGGTCCCGGTCGAGCCGGTAGAGGATCACCAGCCCCCCGTCCGGCGACACGTAGCGCAGCTCCCGGTCCGATTCCGTGACCCGCAGCAGGCCCTGCGGGAGCTGGTGGCCCAGCCGCTCCTCGTCGTGCCAGACCTGCACCCAGCCCGCGGCGTCGCGCTCGGCCTCCCAGCGCCGGACCAGCGCGCCGACCGCGCGCCACGTCGCCCGCCCGCCCCGCGCCTCGCGCGCGGCCCACCGCTCCAGCGCGCCCTGCGACCCGCGCCCCCACGCCCCGTCGATCAGCGCGACGTAGTCCCCCTCGAAGGCTAGCGCGGACTGCAGGTAGCGCTGCTCCACGTCCGACAGGCGGCGCGCGTCGAAGGCCGCGTCGAGCCGGATGGTCTGCGCGAGGGCCGGCCCCGCGAGCAGCAGCAGGACGGCGAGAAGTCGGATCGGCATGGCGGGTCTCCCGGTGTCGCCCGTCCAGACTGCGCCCCCGCGCGCCCGGATCAAGCCCGGCGGCCCGTCATCCGATGACCGCCGCCTCAGCAGATCGACTCCAGCTGCTCCTTGGACAGCGTCCCCGGCACGATCGTCACGGGCATCGGCAGCGCCCCCGCCTGCCGCGTCAGCGCCGTCACCAAGGGCCCCGGCCCCTTGCGATCCTCGGCCGCGCCCAGCACCAGCACCCCGATCTCCGGGTCCTCGCGCACCTGCGCGAGGATCTCCTCCACCGGCTCGCCCTCGCGGATCACCAGATGCGGGTCCAGCCCGTGCTTCGAGCGCATCCACTTCGCGAACACCTCGAAATGCGCGAGGATGCGCTCCCGCGCCTCCTCCCGCATGATGTCGCCCACGCCGATCCAGTGGTTGAACTCGTCCGGCGGGATCACCGACAGCACCTCCACCCCGCCCCCGGTCCGCTCCGCGCGGAGCGAGGCGAAGCGCATCGCGTTGAGGCATTCGCGGCTGTCGTCCAGCACCACGAGGAACTTTCGCATGGCACCCTCCCCGGTCCGAGCGGGACGTTGGCGGGGGCGGGGGCGGGGGGCAAGCCCTAGCTTGGCCGCACTCCTACTCCGCCTGCCCGGGACGATTTGCGATCACGTCGCGCGCACGGTCCAGCTCGGCCCATTCGACGGGATGGACGAGCCCCCAGTCGCGCGCCGATGGGGAAATATGACGCCGCACGAGGTTCATCTGCTCGTCCGACAGGGCGCCGCCCGCCAAGACCGTTGCCTTGAGGTCGGCGAATTGCGGGGGAAGGGGAAAGGGCGAACGGAGCGGATGGAACGGTACGCCGGCACGCACCGCCAATTCGTACATGACCTCAAGCGAAAGGATGCGAAGGCCCGGCAGGACCGTCCGCGTCAGCGTCCGGATCGGATCGTAGATCTCGCCGGGATTGGCGCGACCGCTCAACGCGGCCGCATCGCTCTCGTAGGTGCGGCGCATGTCCAACCCGGGCCGGGGCTCGAAGGTCCCGTCAATCAAGCCTTGCGCCTGATAGAGATCGATCTGCTCGGGATATCGGATCAACAGCGTCTCGAGCTCGTCCAAGGGCATTCCACCGATGGTGCCATGAACGCCGGGAAGCGCGATCTCCCTGCCGGGACCCGGTTTGATGGAGGACAGCGCGAAGGCTTGGCGAATTTCGTGCAGCGCCGTCAGCTGCACCACCGTTTCCGCCGTATCGTTGCCTATGGACGTATTGAATCCGAGGTTGCGGGTGTCCATCGGGTTGCCCGCCGCAACCACGGTGTCGAAGAGACCGATGAACCGGATGCGCACGTGACGCAGTGCCAGCGCGTTCAATGCATTCGCAAAGACCCGGGCCGCTGCCGCGCCACGCGAGAAACCGAAGACATCGACCCGCACCTCGCTGACCCGCCATGGATGCCCGGAGACCCGGAGGTAGTTTCGCAGACGCGTGAGGGCCTGATCTGCCTTGGCGTTGATCCCCCGTCCCCCGTAGCCGCTTCCACCTCCGATGTTCTCGTCCGCCTCCTTGCTCTCCGAACCGATGCCATCTTGGTAATCGCTGAAGAAGACCTCTGCGTCCCGATCATCGTTGTGCGCGCAGCCGATCCGATCCTCCGAGCCGAAATAATGACGTTCGAGGAGCGCGGGATGCGTCACGCTCGTGCCGTAGTTGCCCGTCGCCTCATCGCCCCGCGCCCGCAGGTCGAACCCAGTTTCTGCGTTGTCGCGGGAATTGAACGTGCCGTCGAAGAACACGCCGTAGTTGATGACGACGGCGGGACAGGTCTCGACGGCGGCATCGACATTCGCGCCCGACGCCCCGGACGCCGCCGCGAGGTCGCGCAAGTCGACATCCCACTCCGTCCCACCCATCAGTACTGCGTCTCGCGGCCCGGCGCGCAAGGCTCCCATCCGCCGACGACCTCCGCCAGTAGATCGGCGTCCACCCCGTCCGCCTCTCGCGGGCGCTGGACGTCCCGATACTGCGCGAACTGCGCGTCCGCGTCCGGGGTTCGCACGCCGCAGGCCCGATGAAGCAGGATGTGATCCGTCAAGGTCGGATCGCGAGCCAAGCGATCCGCGTAGGCCTCATCGTCCTCGACGAGCGCGTGGAAGAGGTCCTGCTTGCGACTCCAGACCGAGAGCCGCCCTTGGTAGGAGAAGGCGAACAGCAGTTCGACGGAGCCGTTCGCGAAGGCCGGCGCGCGATTGATCGGAGTCTGGTCGACGGGCAGGGCGAACTCCACCGCGTAGGTATCCCCGGTCGCGAACTCGCCCCAATCGATCCGGACGGAGATGCGCCCGTCCTGATCCGGCCTGTAATCCCGGGAGTAGACGGACCCGCCTCCGCCGAAGCCCGGTCGCAGACCCCCGTGCGCGCTGGCGCGGTAGATGCGGGTCCCGTCGACGTAGACGGCAGCGAAGACCGGCCAGCCCGTGGGGGTCACGTGCCCCAAGGATGCGACATCCGGCTCCCGCCCGCCCCCGACAGCGACGGACGCCGTGACCGCGAGCAGCGCGCTGCAAGCGGCGGCGAACAGCCTAGGACTTCGTCGCATGACGCCTGATCCAATCCATCCTATCTGCAGGTCGAGGGTATGCTCCGATGGCACCCAAATCAGCCTCCTTCAGCACTTGGCCATGGACCGCGAGATACCCGAGGCCCTCCAGTAGTGCCCGTTCGGAACGCAGGCCGATGGACGCAGGTCCCGTCGATGCCACTCTCGCGACATGCGAAATTGCGAACAGGGCGGCGGAGGGGGCGCCCCGTCCATCACCGGGCGCCGCAGCCGACCTGCGGCTCGCCCTGACGAAGCAGGGCATCGCGTGCTGGAGCTTCCGCCAGCGCCCAGCCCAGCAACGCGAGAATGCGGTCGTCCTCGACCGGGACCGCTTCGCCGCAAGTCTGGGCGAGGCGCGTTCCGGGGGGCGGATCGGGCGCCGGGGGATAGCTGTCCTCGTAGGTCATCGCATCGAGGTAGCCATGCGCTCCGACCCGCAGGAGCAGCGTTCCGAAGGCCTCGTCGCCGACCGGATTGCGGTGCAGGTCGCGCGGCTCGACGGCGATGGTCGCGGCGTAGGCTTGGCCGGTCGCCACCTCGTGCCACAGCAGGTCGAAGGTCACGGATCCATCGACTGGGCCGCGCGGACGCAGCGGCACGGAGCCCTGCCGCGTGTCCCATCCGCCCGATCGCACGACCGGGAGGTCCCCGAACGGCGCGAACGGCGCCGAGACGTCGCGCACGAAGACGACGACGGGCCAACGATCCGCCGCGACGATCTCGTACCGGATCGCCTCGGGCTCCGCCCGGCAGGCGCCGAGCCCGAGCACGACGCCCACGATCCAAAGCAGGCAGATCCGCATCATGGCTTCCCGAACGAAGGTGCTTCGAGCCAGTCGGGCACCCGCGCGCGAGGGTCCGCACGAGTCATCGAACGCACATCCTCATGCATGCGACAATGCGAAGCCGCCCCTCACCCCTCCGACAGCGCCCAATCCCAATACATCTCCCGCACCCGCCGCGTCACCGGCCCGACCTGATACGAGACGTCCTCGAACCCCGTGACCGGCGTCACCTTGGTGAAGTTCCCCGACAGGAACACCTCGTCCGCCGCCTCCACGTCCGCGAAGGTCACGACCGCCTCGCGCACCGGCACGCCCTCGCGGCGGAGGTTCTCCATGTGCCGCGCCCGCGTGATCCCCGCGAGGAACGTGCCGTTCGCCACCGGGGTCGTCACCTCGCCGTCCTTCACGAGGAACACGTTGGCCGTGGCCGACTCCGCCACGTTGCCCATCGCGTCCGCGCACAGCGCGTTGCCGAAGCCGCGCCTGCGCGCCTCCACCAGCATCCGCGCGTTGTTCGGATAGAGGCACCCCGCCTTCGCGTTGCACACCGCGTCCTCCAGCACGGGCCGCCGGAACGACGTCCGCCCCAGCGTCGTCGTCGCCTCCGGCCCCGGCATCGCCACCTCCTCCAAGGCGATGGCGAAGCCCGTCTCCTCCTCCGACGGCGCCACGCCGAGGTCGCTGCCGTGGATCGCCCAGTACATCGGGCGCACGTAGATCGCCGAGCCCTCCGCGAACCCGTCCAGCCCCTCGCGCACCATCTCGACCATGGCCTCGGGCGTCACGGTGGGCCGGATCATCAGCGCCTCCGCGGAAGCGTTCACCCGCGCGCAATGCTTGTCGAGGTCGGGCACCACCCCCTCGAACCGCCGTGCGCCGTCGAACACGCTCGACCCCTGCCAGATGCCGTGGTCCGAGCCGCGCATCACGGCCACGTCGCCCTCGTGCCACGTGCCGTCGAACCAAGTGCGTATCATGCCGCCGAACGCCATGCGCCCCTCCCGTGGTGCCGCCTCGCCGGGGACGGTAGGACGGGGCCGGGCCGAGGGCCACCCGCCCCCGCGCGGACCTGTGGCGGAACGTCGCAGGACATGGGGTGTCCCGCGCGCCCGACATAGGAACCGGAGGCGCCATGCCAGATCCGCACCGCCCCGCCGACGCCGAGAGCCGCGGGACCGCCGCCGCGATCCTGCGCGGGGCGACCACCTGCGCCCTTGCCACGCTGCGCGACGGCGCGCCGTCCCTCGCCCGCGTGGCCTGCGCGTGGGTCGAGGGGCAGGGGCTGTGCCTGATCCTGTCCGACCTGTCGGATCACACGAGGGACCTGTCGTCCGACACATCCCTCGCCGTGCTCGTCGGCGACCCGGAGGACCGGGGCGACCCGCTCACCCACGCCCGCCTCACGCTGCACGGGCGGGCCGAGCGCATCGACAAGGCCGCCCACCGCGCCGCCGTGCTCGCCGCCCGCCCCAAGGCGGCGCTGTGGTACGACTTCGCCGACTTCGGCCTCTACCGCGTCGCCCCCGCGGGCGCGCTCCTCAACGCGGGGTTCGGGCGCGCCCACCGCCTGACGCCCGCGGACCTCCCGTGAAGGCGGCGATCGTCCTCGGCGCAGCCGTCTGGCCCGACGGCCCGTCCCCCACGCTCCGCCGCCGCACCGAGGCGGGCGTGGCCGCCCTCCGCCACGGGGCGGACGTGCTGATCCTGACCGGCGGCCTCGGGCGCCACCCCCCGGCCGAGGCCGAGGCGGCCCGGACCCTCGCCCTCGCCCTCGGCGCGCCGGAAGGCCGCCTCCGCACGGAGACGGCCTCGACGGACACGCTCGGCAACCTCGCCGGGGCGATCCCGCTCCTGCCCGAGGGCACCGCGCGGACGCTGATCGTCACCAACCGCTGGCACGTGCCGCGCGCGCTGGCGATCGCCCGGCTGATCGGCCTGCCCGGACCGGCCGCGTGGCCGGTGGCGGGGGACCTGCCGCCCCCCGCCCTCGCCCGCGCCGCCGCCCGCGAGCTCGCCGCGCTCCCGCACAGCGCGTGGCGCGCCTTCAGGTGGGCGCGTCGCAGCGGGCGGTGACGAACACCTTGCCCTTCGCCGCCTCGGGCCACGTGATCCGCACCTGCTGCCCGCCGTTCACCCCGGCGAAGGCGTAGGGGCTGCCCCACACGGCCCGGTTCGACCCGTTCCGCACGATCCCCTCGGCCTGGACCGCCGACACGACCCGCGCGTCCGACCCGAAGGGGAGGTGCTTGGCGAGGTCCAGCGTCCACTGCGTCTGCGCGCTGTTCTCGACCAAGGGCGCGGTGATCGGGTTCTGGACCTGGTCGCGCACCCCGTGAAACGTGTTGCCCCAGACGTTCACGTCCACGAACCGGCCCGCGTCCAGCGTCCCGTGGGTCGTGTCGACCCCGTCCACCCGGTCCAGCGCCTGCCCCTTGATCGTCTTGAACGTGTTGCCCGTGATCGTGACGCCGTTGACATAGTGCCCCGCGCCGAACGGCTTGATCCGGATCGGCGTGAACGCCCGCGACACCGACGAGGAGAAGATGATGTTGCCGACGATCATCAGCCCCCCGAAGGACAGCTCCGACTGGAAGTCCGGGTCGCCGTCGTGCTCGTTGGTCCACTCGATGGTGCAGTTGTCGACGTAGTTGCCCGAGAAGACCGACTTCGCCTGCGGGTTGGTGAAGGCGATCCCCGCCGTCCGCACCGTCGTCCCGTCGCCTTGGAAGAAGTGGTTGCCGGTCACGATGTGCCCCGACCCATGCATCACCGCCCAATGCAGGAACTTCACCGCGCGGTTGTTGCGGATCTTCGCATCGTTCTTGTTGACGTTGAAGCCGATGGTGTGCCGCTGCGACACGTCCTTCGACTGCTCCGAGGACAGGAACTGGCACCGGTCGATCAGCAGCCCTTGGCACCCGTCCGCGTGGGACGTGATCCCCCGGTCCTTCGGCCCCGTGAAGTAGCAGTCCTTCACGTGGAAGATCAGCCCGACCTGCGGCAGCAGGACGCCCGACCCCTGGTCCGCGCACAGGAACTCGATGTCCTGCAGCGTGAACCGCTGGAGGTTCGAGAAGCCCGAGAAGTCGAGCGCGTACTTGAACCGCCGGAACGTGTAGGTCTGCCGCGCCTTCGCGCCCCAGAGCGGCTGGGACAGGAACACCGTCCCGCTGCCGTTCTTGCCCTTCACGTAGACCTCGCGGCCCACGCCCTGCCCGGCGGTCACGAGGCTGCCCACCGGGATCGACGAGACGTTGGGCACGTTGAGCAGCCGGTCCGGCGTGTCGGGGTCGAAGTCGCAGGCCGCCGTCGCGACCGTGTCGGTCCACGCGGGCGACGGGACCATGTGGATCTGCCCGTTGCGGATCTTGCGCTGGTTGGCGCTGCTGGTCCGGTCGTGGACCGCGGCCTGCACGTCCAAGGGCTCGGTCAGCTCGACCCGCCGCCCCGCCATGTCCAGCGTGTCGTGGTCCGAGAAGTCGAACAGCGCCTGGATCGCGCGCCGGAACCCCTCCTGCTCGTCGCCGAACGCGTCGATGTAGGTCGGCAGGTCGAAGTTCTTCACGAGGCTCAGACGCCGCGAGCGGGGCATCGTCACCGTCCCCTCGAAGCGGATGCGCGTCGAGATCGAGTGGTCCCGCGTCAGCCGGTAGGTGCCCTCGCCCACGAGGATCGCGCGCGTCCCCGCCGCCGCCTCGGCGGCGTCGAACGCGTCCGAGTCGTCCGTCTGCCCGTCGCCCACGGCGCCGTAGTCGCGCACGTCGACCCAGTCCATGATCCCGCGCAGGAACGCGCCCGTGACGTCCTCCACGCGGATGTCGTCGATCCGCACGACGCCCCCCGCCGGACCCGTCAGGTCGAGGCCGACATGCGCGTAGCGCACGCGCGAGTCCCAGCCGACGTCGATGCCGTCGCGGGTGCCGATGGCCACCACGCCCGAGACCTCGACGACCTCGCCATAGGCGGTCAGGGGGGTCACCGGCCCCGTCGAGGGCAGGCCGCCCACCACGCCGCCCCCGGCCGCCGGCGTCGCCGCGATGCGCACGCCCGGCAGCGAGCCCGCGATGGCCTTCACCCGCGCCGTCACCCGCAGGAAGCGGCCCGGCGCCACGTCCGTGCGGCCCATCCACCGGACCCGCTGCACCGACCCGGTCTTGAGCACCTCCAAGCAGCCGCCGAAGTCCTGGTCGGCGGGCACGAAGGCCGCCGTGGCCAGCGTGGCGTAGGTGTCCGTCCCCGCCGTGCCGTCCGTCCGCGACCAGACGTTCAGCCCGTCCGCGAAGGCCGGCGGGTCGAGATCCTGTCCGATGGTGTCCGTCATGTCGTGCCCCCGAAAATGCGCGAGGGCCGCCCGAGGCGCGCCCACGCCCCGACCGGCCCTCCATCCGTCGACACCCCCCGCCCGGACCGCACGACCGGTCGGGGATGCCGAGGGATGGGTGTCCCGGTGAGCAGTTAACGAATGGTTACTTCGCGGCGCGGGGCGCGACGGGCACCGCGATCGTACGGCCCCGTAGGGTGGGCGGAAGCCCACGCGTCCCCGGATTGGTTAACGAATCCTCTAGCCGCAGCGCGGCAATCCCGCCGCGCCAACCCTTTGCACGGCGTCCTTCGGTTAACCTTCCGTCTAGCCGCGCCGCGGCATCGGCGCGGTCAGGCCCCCACGTCGGGCAGCTCGACCACCTGCACGCCGCCGATCTTCCACCCGGCGGGCGTCTCCACCATCCGGTAGAGCAGCCGGTGCCGCGCGCCCGATTCGTCCACGATGTCGACCACCTGCCCCCAGTCCGGCCCCACCGCCTCCGAGCGCCCGAACTCCACCTCCGCCGGGCGGTGCACCATCGGATAGCCCTGCCGGACCATGCGCCCGAAGTTCTCCGGGTCGCGGAAGAACGCCGCGATGCCGGGGCTCGCGTAGGTGAAGGCCGTGGCGAAGTCGTCGGCCCGGAACGCCTCGATCTGCGAGCCGATCACGTCCTGCACCGCCTGCGGGTCCGCCGCCGCGATCCCCGGCGCCACGACCAGCGCCGCAATCCATCCCATCCGCGTCATCGTCACCTCCATCGCTGAGAGGGACGATAGCGCGGACGCCGCCGCCTACGACTGCACCAAATCGCCGCGCAGCGCCGCGTCGATCAATTCCACCGTGTTCTCAAGGCCATAGAGCGCCACGAACCCCCCGAAGCGCGGCCCCTGATCCGCGCCCAGCAGCACCTGATACAGCGCCTTGAACCAGTCGCGCAGCGGCTCGAACCGCTCCCGCCCCACGGCGAAAACCTCGCCCTGCAACGCCTCCGCGTCGACCGGCCCGTCCCAAGCCGCGAGCCGCGCCCGCAGATCCTCCAGCGCCTCCCGCTCCAGATCGGTGGGCGCGCGGAACACCTTGTTCGGCTTGATGTAATCCCGGTAGTAGCGCACCGCCCCTTCGGCCGCCGCGTGCATCTGCGGGTTGCCCTCGGGGCTGGCCTCCGGCGCGTACCGCCCGATGAATCCCCACAGCGTGTCCACGTCCTCGGCCCCCGAGACCGAGGCGAGGTTCAAGAGCATCGAGAACGGCACCACCATGTCCGACTGCGGGACGTCCCCCCCGTGGACGTGCCACACCGGGTTCGCCAGCCGCTTCGCCGGATCGTCCGCCTCGTGATAGGCGCGCAGCTGTTGGTGATACTCGTCGACCATCTTCGGGATCACGTCCCACCACAGCCGCTTGGCCGTCTTGGGCTTGAGGAACATGAAGTAGGCGAGCGACTCGGACGACGCGTAGGTCAGCCACTCGTCGATCGTCAGCCCGTTGCCCTTGGACTTGCTGATCTTCTCGCCGTCGGAGTCGAGGAACAGCTCGTACATGTAGGTGACGGGCGGCTTCACCCCCAGCGTCCGGCAGATGTTGGAATAGACCGGGAAGTTGGTCGAGTGGTCCTTGCCCGACATCTCGAAGTCCACGCACAGCGCCGCCCACCGCGCCCCGAAGTCGGGCTTCCACTGCAGCTTCACGTTCCCGCCGGTGACGGGCAGCGTCCACTCCTTCCCGTCCTCGTCCTCGAAGGTCACGGTGTGGTTCGTCCCGTCCACGCGCTTCATCGGCACGTAGAGCACGCGCCCCGTCTCCGGATGGATCGGCAGGAAGATGGAGTAGGTCGCCCGCCGCTCGTCGCGCAGCGTCTTGAGCATGATCGCCATCAGGTCGTCGTAGCGCTCGGCGGCCCGCTTCAGAACCTCGTCGAACCGGCCCGAGCGGTAGAACTCCGTGGCCGAGATGAACTCGTACTCGAAGCCGAACGTGTCGAGGAAGCGGCGCAGCATCGCGTTGTTGTGGTGGCCGAAGCTCTCGTGCGTCCCGAACGGGTCGGGCACCTCGGTCAGCGGGCGCTGGAGGTTCGCCTCCAGCATCTCCCGCTCCGGCAGGCCGTCCGGCACCTTCCGCATCCCGTCGAGGTCGTCCGAGAACACCACCAGCCGCGTGGGCCGGTCCGACAGCACCTCGAAGGCGCGGCGCACCATCGTCGTGCGCGCCACCTCGCCGAACGTCCCGATATGCGGCAGGCCCGACGGCCCGTAGCCCGTCTCGAACAGCACCTCGCCGTCCCCGCGCTCCAAGAGCTTGCGCGCCTCCTCGAAGGGCCACGCCTTGCTCGCCATCGCCGCGTCGCGCATCTCGCTCATGCCGTCCTCCGATCAGGCCCGCGCACCTATTGCGAGGGGGGCGCGCGATCAATAGGTCCGGCCCCATGTCAGACGACGCCCCCGCCTCCGACACCCTCGCCGCGCTCTCGCCGCAGGACGCGCTGCTCGCGCTGATGATCACCGTCTCCGTCTCGGACGCGACGATCCGCCCGACCGAGCTGCTGACGATCGAGCGCCTCGTCGCCACCGCCCGCGCCTTCGAGGGCTACGACGCCGACCGGATGCAGGACGTCAGCCGCATCGTCTTCGACCTGCTGGAGGAGGAGGACGGCATCGACGTGATCGTCGCGCTCGTGCGCGACACCCTCCCGGAGAACCGGCACGAGACGGCCTACGCGCTGGCCTGCGACGTGGCCGCCGCCGACGGCGACGTCCGCCAGTCGGAGCTGCGCCTGCTGCAGGAGTTGCGCCACGAGCTCGCGCTCGATGCGCTCGCGGCGGCGGCCATCGAGCGCGGCGCGCGGGCGCGGCACCTGCCGGTCTGACCCGCGCATGACGCTGTCGCTCGCCACGGTCATCGCCACCCGCCACCGCCCCGACGTCCTCCGCCTCGCGCTGCCGCTGCACCTGTCGCAGTCGCGGCTGCCCGCCCGCATCCTCGTCGTGGATTCCTCCGACGATCCCGGCCCCACCGCCGAGGCGGTCGCCGAGGCCACCCGCGGCGCGCCGGTCCCGGTCGAGGTGATGCGCACCGCCGCCGGGACCGCGTTCCAGCGCAACCGGGGCGTCGAGGCCGTGTCCGAGGACGTGGTCTTCCTGCCAGACGACGACAGCCTGCTGCACCCCGGCGCAGTCGAGGCGATCATGCGGTGCTACGAGGCCGACCCCGAGGGCCGCGCCATCGGCGCGGTCTGCGGGGCCGAGACGCCGGCCTATCCCGGCGAGGCCGCGCCCGCGACCTACCGGCGCAAGCGGGGCGAGGGGCTGCGGCAGGCGACCGGGCGGCTGCGCACGCGGCTGGAGGACCGGCTCGTGCCGCAGGCGGCCAAGGCGCTCGCCCGCGCGCTCTGGGCCGACCGCCCCGCGCCGCCGGCGGGCGTCCGGGTGGAATGGGCGCCGGGCTTCCGCCTGTCGGGCCGCCGCGACGCGCTGCTGGCCCACCCGTTCGAGGAGCGGCTGGGCCGCTACGCCTTGGGCGAGGACGTGGACTTCTGCCTGCGTCTGCAGGCGGCGGGGCTGGACCTCGTCGCGGCGCCCGAGGCGCTGATCCACCATCATCGCGCGCCGGGCAGGCGCGACGACGGCGTGGCGCTGGGTGCCATCGACACGCTGCACTCGGGCTACATCCCGCTCCGGGCCTACCATGCCGCCAAGGCGGCGGGACGTCCGGTCCCCGACGGGTTCGCGCGCACGATCCGCCGCTGGGCGGCGATGCGGGCGGCGCAGCTGCGGATCGGCGCCCGCGACGCGCATGGGCGCGACCGGGCGCGGGGCGCGGCGCGCGGGCGCGACGCGCTGGGCACGCTCCTCGCGGCGGACGCCGCCGCGCTGGACGAGACGTATCTGCGCCTGCGCGGCGAGGTGCTGGGGACGGGCTAGCCCGCGCGCAGGAAGACCGGCGCCTCCGGGGTGGAGCGATCCGCCTGCCACGCGTAGCCGCCCGCGTCGAAGCCGCGCAGGTCGTCGGGCCCCTCGATCCCGTGCTCCATGACGAAGCGCGCCATCGCGCCCCGCGCGGTCTTGGCGTGGAAGGAGATCGTCTTGGGGCCGTCGGGCCGGTCCTCGAGGAAGACCGGCGTGACCACGGGCAGGCGCAGCGCCTCCCGGTCCACGGCGCCGAAATACTCTTGGCTCGCGCAGTTCAGCAGGTGGGTGGCCCCCGCCTCGGCCGCGTCCTCGTTCAGCCGGGCGGAGATCCTGTCGCCCCACCACGCGTAGAGGTCGCGGCCCCGCGGGTTGGCGAGCCGCGACCCCATCTCCAGCCGGTAGGCCCGGATCGCGTCGCGGGGGCGCAGCAGGCCGTAGAGGCCCGACAGGATGCGCAGGCGGGCGTCGGCACGGCGCACGGCGTCCGCGTCGAGGGTCTTGGCGTCGAGCCCCACGTAGGTGTCGCCCGCGAAGGCCCACGCGGCGGGCTTGGACGGCGCGTCGTCCCAGTCGCGGAAACGTCCGTGGTTGAGCGCGGCCAGCTTGTCGGAGATGCCCATGAGCCGGGCGAGGCCGTCGGCCGTCAGGTCCGCCGCCACGGCGCGCAGGGCGTCCGCCTCGGCGGCCATGCGGGGCGCGGTGGGGTCCACCTCGACCGCGTCCATGTCCATCTTCTTCGCGGGCGAGATCACTGTCAGCATCGCGCGTTCCCCCTCCGGGCCCCTCGTCGGGCGCGGGTCTAGGACGGCGCGCGGGCGGGGGCCACCACGTGCGGCATCACGCCCCGTCGCGCAGCACCCCGAGGAAGGCGTCGCCGAACCGCTCCCAGTGCCGCTCCCCGAGGATGCGCTGCAACGCGCCCTCCTCCGGCGGGGCCTTGGCGACCTTGGCCAGCACCGAGGACGAGCAGGTCATCGGCTTGTCCAGCCCCGTGTCGCCCCGCATCAGGTCCATCTGGACCGAGAGCAGGCGGTCGTAGATCGCCCCCTCGGCCCGGCCGGCCAGCTTGCGGCGGGCGGGGTGGACGGACTCGGGCTCGGTGCCGTTGAGCACCTTCAGGAAGGCGGGGCCGTAGGTCTCCAGCTTCTTGGCGCCCACGCCGGGGATGCGCGCCATGTCGTCGAGGTCCCGCGGCCGGGCGTCCACCATCGCCACGAGGGTCGCGTCGTTGAAGATCATGTAGGCGGGCCAGCCCTTCTCCTCGGCCAAGGCGCGGCGCTGGGCCTTGAGGGCCGACAGCAGGGGCGCGTCCTCCTCCGCGACCATCTGGCGGACCGCGGGGCGCCGTTCCGCCTTCGCCAGCGTGTCGCGGCGCAGCGTCACCTCCGCCTCGCCCTTCAGCACGGGGCGGGCGGCCTCCATGAAGCGGAGCGCGCCGTGGCGCTCGGGGTCGGGACGGACGAGGTCGAGGCCCATCATCTGCCGGAAGATGGCCTGCCAGAGCTGCTTGGAGTGATCCCGGCCCACGCCGAACACGGACAGCTGATCGTGGCCGAAGCGGCGGATCTTGTCGGTCTCGGTGCCGCGCAGCACGTCGATCAGGTGGGCCGAGCCGAACCGCTCGTCGGTCCGCAGGATGGCAGACAGCGCCTTGCGGACGTCCGTGGTGCCGTCGAACAGCTCGGGCGGCTTCTCGCAGAGGTCGCAGTTGCCGCAGGGCTCCGCCGCCTCGCCGAAGTAGCGCAGCAGCACCTGACGGCGGCAGCCCTGCGCCTCGGCCAGCCCCAGCAGCGCGTTGAGCCGCCCGTGGTCGGCGGCCTTGCGCTCGGGCGGGGCCAGCCCCTCGTCGATCTGCTGGCGGCGGAACCGCATGTCGTCGGCGCCGAACAGCGTCAGCGTGTCGGCGGGCGCCCCGTCGCGGCCCGCGCGCCCGATCTCCTGGTAGTAGGCCTCGATCGACTTGGGCAGGTCGGCATGGGCCACCCAGCGGATGTCCGGCTTGTCCACGCCCATCCCGAAGGCGACCGTCGCGCAGACGATCAGCCCGTCCTCGCGCCCGAAGCGGGCCTCGACGATGCGGCGGTCCTCGGCCTCCATCCCGCCGTGGTAGTGGCAGGCGTTGTGCCCGTCGTCGCGCAGCGCCTTGGCCAGCGTCTCGGTCTTGGCGCGGGTGCCGCAGTAGACGATGCCCGACTGCTCCTTGCGGGCGGCGGCGAAGGACAGGATCTGGCGGCGGGGGCTGTCCTTCGGCGCGAAGGCGAGGGCGAGGTTGGGGCGGTCGAAGCCGTGGAGGAACTCCTCGACGTCGCGCCCGCCGAAGAGCCGGTCCTTGATCTCGGCGCGGGTCTCCTCGTCCGCGGTGGCGGTGAAGGCGGCGAGCGGCACGTCCAGCGCGTCGCGCAAGGGGCCGATCCGCAAGTAGTCGGGGCGGAAGTCGTGGCCCCACTGGGCGACGCAATGCGCCTCGTCCACCGCCACCAGCGTGCAGTTCGCCTGCCGCAGCATCCGCTCCGTGCCCCCCGACGCGAGGCGCTCGGGCGCCATGTAGAGGAGCTTCAGCGTGCCGGCGGTGAGTTGGCTCCAGACGGCCTCCGTCTCCTCCTCGGTGTTGCCGGAGGTCAGCGCGCCGGCGGCGACGCCCGCCTCCTGCAGCGCGCGCACTTGGTCTCGCATCAGCGCGATCAGCGGGGAGATCACGACCGTCAGCCCGTCGCGCGCCAACGCGGGCAGCTGGTAGCACAGCGACTTGCCCCCGCCCGTGGGCATGATGGCGAGGACGTCGCGCCCTGCCGTCACGGCCTCGACGATCGCCTCCTGCCCGGGGCGGAAGGCGTCGAAGCCGAAGACATGCGCGAGGAGGTCGCGGGGCATTGGTCCATCCGTGGTCGTGGGTCGGTCACGTCCCACATGGTGATTCGGCGCGCAAGGCGGGAGCGGGGGAGGGGCCCCCGCGCCGCAGGTGGTCATATTTCCGCCGCTCCCCGACCGTAGCCGATCCGGGATCAATGAGGGGTGAATCGATGCTTTGGGCGGGAACCGGGCTGAAGACGCGGCTGATGCAGCGCGGCTATCTGTGGATGCACGAGAAGCGCGAGGGCGGCGCCGCCCGCTACGCGCCCCATGGGGTGGAGGTGCGGGTGGACGACCGCGCCGACCTCGCGCTGCGGCATGTCCTCGCGCGGGGGGCGCCCTACGAGGAGGCCGAGGCCCTGCTGATCCGCCGCCACCTCGGGCGGGGCACGGCGGTGATCGAGCTGGGGGCCTGCATCGGCATCGTCTCCGCGTTGATCCGCGACGTGATCGGGCCGTCCGCGCCCCACGTGCTGGTCGAGGCGAACCCGCGCACGGCCTCGCTCGCCAAGGAGAACGCGGCGCGCGGCGCGTCCGTGCGCGCGGTCAGGCTGGTCCGCGGCGCGGTGAGCTACGGGGCCGCCGAGACCGTGCGCTTCGTCGCCGGCCGGAACCAGCATGCCGGGCGCCTCGCGCGGAGCGACGAGGACGGGTTCGAGGCCCCCGCCGTGCGGCTGTCCGGCTTGGTCGAGCGGGTGGAGGGCGCGCGCTACGCCCTCGTCTGCGACATCGAGGGCGCGGAGCTCGCGATGGTCCGCGCCGATCCGGACGCGCTGGAGCGGTGCGACCTCGTCATCATGGAGATGCATCCGGGCGCCTACCCGAAGGGCATGGCGGACCAGCGGGACATCGAGCGCCAGCTGGCCGAGGCGGGGCTGCACGAGGTCGAGCGCATCGCCGACGTGGTCGCCTTCGCGCGGGGCTAGCCGGGCGCCCGCAGCAGCGTGACCACGGTTCCGCCATAGGTCCGCTGGTCCAGCGCCTCCCATCCCTCCGGCGGCGCTGGGGGGGCGGCCTCCTCCCAGACGATGGTGGCGCCGGGCGCGATCCAGCCCTGCGCGCCGAGCGCCGCCAGCGCCCGCTCGCCCAGCCCGTGCCCGTAGGGCGGGTCGAGGAAGACCAGGTCGTGGGGCGTGCCCGGCCCCGGCTTGGTGGCGTCGCGGGCGACGATGCGGGCCGCGGCGCCCAGCGTCTCGGCGTTCCGGCGCAGGATCGCGAGGGCGGGGCGGCCCGTCTCGACGAAGGTGGCCGTCGCGGCGCCCCGGCTCAACGCCTCGAACCCCAGCGCGCCGGTCCCGGCGAAGGCGTCCAGCACGGCGGCGTCCGTCACGGGGTCGCCATGTGCGTTGACCAGCAGGTTGAAGATCGACTCCCGCACGCGGTCCGTGGTGGGTCGCAGCGCCGCCTTCGGGTCGCCCGCGCCCACGTCCGCCAGCCGCCGCCCGCGCCAGCGGCCCCCGACGATGCGCATCAGGCCATCAGGTCCTTGGCCGGCACCGATCCGTCGGCCACCTTCGCCTTGTCCGGCGAGCGTCCGGCCTCGATCATGCGCTTGCCGACCATGTAGGCCCGCGGCGCGTTCATCGCGTCCACCGCCAGCAAGCGGTCGCCGTGGTAGTACCAGTGCGAGCGCCCGTCCCCGTCGCGCACCACCACGTCGTCGAACCCGTGGTTCAGCCCCGCGATCTGCAGCTTCACGTCGTACTGGTCCGACCAGAACCACGGGCGCGCGACATAGGCCGCGTCGTCCCCCAGGAGGTTGCCCGCCACCGCCTCGGCCATGTCGATGGCATTGCCGACCGACTCGATCCGCACGCGCCCCGGCCCGTGCGGGAAGGAGGTGCAGTCGCCGCAGGCCCAGATGCCGGGGGCGGAGGTCCGGCCCAGCTGGTCCACCGCGATCCCGTCGTCGAGGACGAGGCCCGCCGCCTCGGCCAGCGCCGTGTTGGGCACGATCCCGATGCCGACGACCACGACGTCGGAGTCGATCACCGCGCCGTCCGTCAGCACGGCGCGGGCCACGCGGTCGTCGCCGTCCCCGCCGCCCATCAGCCCCTCCAGCTTGGCGCCCTCGCGGATGGTGGCCCCGTGGGACCGGTGCAGGTCGGCGAACCAGACCGCCGTGTCCCAGCACGACGTCCGCGACAGCAGCCGGTTGGCCGCCTCCAGCACCGTGACCTCCAGCCCCAGCTTGCGGCCCACCGCCGCCGCCTCCAGCCCGATGTAGCCGCCGCCGACCACGAGGAGCCGCTTGCCGGCTTGGAAGTCCGGCTCCATCCGGTCGATGTCGGCGAGCGTGCGGATGATGTGGACGCCGCGCAGCTTCCCCCCGCAATGATCTGGCAGCTGCTTGGGGGTGGACCCCGTGGCGAGGACCAGGGCGTCCCATCCGTCCGTGCCGCCGGCATGGGTCAGCGTCCGCGCGTCCGCGTCGATCGCCTCCACCCGGCAGCCGGTGCGCAGCGTCACGCCGTGCTCGGCGTACCAGTCCGGCGGGCGCAGGTAGAGCCGCTCGCGCGCCATCTCGCCCAGCAGGTAGCCCTTGGACAGCGGCGGGCGCTGGTAGGGCGGCTCGGGCTCGTCGCCGTAGATGGTGATCGGGCCGTCATGGCCCCGCTTGCGGAGCGTCTCGGCCAGCGTGGCGGCCGCTTGGCCCGCGCCGACGACCGCGACGTGGTGGGGGACATCCGTCATGCGCCCGGTGTAGGAGGGCGCCGACGCACATTCCAGAGGAGACGCGCCATGACCATCGCCGTGGGGGACCGCCTGCCCGACGCCCAGCTTCTGGCGTTCGACGCCGACAAGGGGCCGCACTCGGTCGACCTGTCCTCGCTGACCGCGGGAAAGCGCATCGTCCTCTTCGGCCTGCCGGGCGCGTTCACCCGGACCTGCACGGCGGCGCACGTGCCCAGCTTCATTCGCACCAAGGACGGGTTCGCCGAGAAGGGCATCGACACGATCGTCTGCGTCGCGGTGAACGACCCCTTCGTGATGAAGGCGTGGGCCGAGTCGACCGGGGCCGAGGAGGCGGGCCTGCACATGCTCGCCGACGGCAACGGGGCGCTGGCCAAGGCGATGGGCCTCGACTTCACCGCGCCGCCGGTCGGCTTCCACGGGCGGTTCAAGCGCTTCGCGATGATCGTGGACGACAGCGTGGTGCAGGTGCTCGACGTCGAGGACAGCCCCGGCGAGTGCTCCATCTCCGGCGGCGAGGCGCTGCTCGAGAAGGCGTGAGCCTTCCCCGCCTCGCCCGCGCCGTGGATGGCGCGGTGGGACGGGGGCGGCGGGGGCCTCTTCGACGACGCCCCCGCGTGGGAGACCGCGCCTGAGAAGCCATGGGCCAAGAAACCCTGAGGGCGGTGAACCCGCGCGATACGGCCGCGCAGCGGCCCGCGCATCGCCGGGCCGTCCCCCGGCCCTGCGATGCGCTCGCTACGGCCGCTAGCCCGCCGCCGCCGCGGCGGCGGCGGCGGCGTCGGAGGGCGCGCCGACCACCGTCACCGTGCGGTTCGGGAAGGGGATCTCGATGCCGGCCGCGTCGAAGGCGATCTTCACGTCGCGGTTCATGTCCTTCCAGAAGGCGAAGAAGTCCGTCCGCGCCACCCACGCCCGCACGAGGAAGTCCACGGACGAGTCGTTCAGCGCGTCGACCTTCACCGTCATCTCCGGCTCGGCCACGAAGCGGGGGTCGGACGAGATCGTGTCGCGGATCACCTGCTCGGCCAGCTTGAGGTCGGTGCCGTAGCCCACGCCGAACACCCACTCCGCCTGCCGCATCGGATAGGCCGAGTAGTTGACGATCGTGTTCCCCCAGACCTCCGAGTTGGGGATGATGATCTGGAAGTTCCCGATGCTCGCCAGTTCGGTCCAGTTCAGGTTGATCCCCTTCACCGTCCCCGACTGCCCGTTGATCGTGACGAAGTCGCCCAGCTTGATGGGGCGGAACAGGATCATCATCACCCCCGCCGCCACGTTCGACAGCGTCCCCTGCAGGGCGAGGCCTATGGCGAGGCCCGCCGCGCCGATGACCGCCACGATCGAGGTCGTCTGCACCCCGAACGTGTTGAGGATCACCACGCCCGCCAGCGCCAGGATCGCGTAGCGCGCGATGTTGGCGAGGAAGTCGAACAGCGTGGCGTCGAGCTTGGCGTGACGCTCGGCCAGCCGCTTGATGCGCCGCCCGACCCAGCCCGAGATCACGAAGGCGAGGATCAGGATGACGATCGCCGCCAGCACGTCGCCCAAGATCGAGGCGAGGAACTCGAGGCTCAGGAAGTCGCCCAGCGAGCGCCCGGCGTAGATTTCTGTCGAGAGAAGGTCGCGCATGGTCCGGTCCGGTCTTTGGTCCCGGCCCGGTTACGCGGCCCGCGCGCGTCAGGCCAGCCGGTTCAACGCCTCGGCCAGCGCCACGTCCTTCTCCGTCAGGCCGCCCGCGTCATGCGTCGTCAGCCGCACCTCGACCCGGTTCCAGACGTTGCGCCAGTCGGGGTGGTGGTCCATCCGCTCCGCCGCCAGCGCGGCGCGGGACATGAACCCCCACGCCCCGGAGAAGTCGGCGAACCGGAAGGTCCGCACGATCGCGTCCCCCTCGCGCGTCCAGCCGTCGGGGATGGTCATTCCTGCTCCTCCACCGCGACCTTCCGGAACGGCCCGTAGGCGGTGAGGATCTCGTTCTCCTCCTCCACCGCGCGGCCCTCGGCCTCGAGGAACTGCGCCACCGCCCGGCGGAAGCCCGCGTCGGGCATGTGGTGCAGCGAATGGCAGGTCACGGGCAGGTAGCCCCGCGCCAGCTTGTGCTCCCCCTGCGCCCCCGCCTCGACGCGGGTCAGCCCGTGCTCCAGCGCCCATTCCATCGCCTGATAGTAGCACAGTTCGAAATGCAGCGCCGGGTGGTGCGCCGTGCAGCCCCAGTAGCGCCCGTAGAGCGTGTCGCGCCCGATCACGTTCAGCGCGCCCGCCACCGGCGTGCCGCCGTCCACGGCCAGCACCAGCAGCAGGTCGTCGCGCAAGCTGGCCTGCGCCTCCTCGAAGAAGGCGCGCGTCAGGTAGGGCTGACCCCACTTCCGAGCGCCCGTGTCCTGGTAGAACCGCCAGAAGTGGTCCCAGTGCTCCGGCCGGATGTCGTCGCCGGTCAGCCGGACGATCTCGCCGCCGAAGCCTTGGGCCTGCGCGCGCTCTTTGCGGATGTTCTTGCGCTTGCGGCTCGACAGCGCGGCGAGGAAGCCGTCGAAGTCGCCATAGCCGTCGTCGAGCCAATGATATTGCTGCGAGGATCTACCGAGCAGCCCCATCGCCTCGCCCGCCTCCCGCTCCTCGGCGGTGCAGAAGGTGACGTGCAGGGAGGACAGGTCGTTGCGGTCCGTCACGTTCACCGCCCCTTGGACCAGCGCGGCGAAGGCCGTCTCCTCGTCGCCCTCGGCCACGAGGAAGCGCCGCCCCGTCGCGGGCGTGAACGGCACCGCGATCTGCAGCTTGGGGTAGTAGTCGCCGCCCGCCCGCTCCCACGCGTGCGCCCACGAATGGTCGAAGATGTACTCGCCTTGGCTGTGCCCCTTCACGTAGAGCGGCGCCGCCCCGATCACGCGCCCGTCGATCCGCGCGACCAGCGGCTGCGGCTGCCATCCCGTGCCGCGCCCGACGCTGCCGGATCGCTCCAAGGCGGTCAGGAAGCGGTGCGTGGTGAACGGGTGCAGCGCCCGCCCGCCGTCACCGGCCTCGGGCGCGGCGCAGGCGTCCCACTCGTCGGGCAGGATCGCGCCCACGCTCTGGTGGACGGAGACCTCCACCGCCGTCTCCGCCTGATCGGGTGCGCCGTCGTGCATGGGGTCCGACTTGGGGTGCGCCGTCAGGCGGACAAGGCCTGCGGGACGTAGCCCTCGAAGGTGACGCCGGCGGCGATTCGACGCGCCTCCCGCTCCTGCGCCTCGGACCGCACGGTCCAGCAGAGGACCGGCAGCCGGGCGGCGATCTCGGCGATGCGCGGCATGTCCAGCGCGCCGACCTCGTGGCTGACGAAGGCGGCGCCGACGCGCTCGAGGTCCGGGACGGCGCGCAGGCGGTCGCGGGTGGCCGCCGTCAGTTCGGGCCAGTTCTCGGCGCGGAACGCCGAGGTGGTCAGGCCGCGGGGCAGGTCGGGGCGGCGCTCGGCCATGGCGGCGACGGAGTTGGGGTTGAAGGACATCAGCGCGACGTCGCCCGCATACCCGTCGAGCGCGGCGGCGACCCCGTCCTCCAGCGGCCCGACGTTCGGCCCCATGTCGCCGTCCTGGTCCTTGACCTCGATGAGCACCGGCACCCGCCCCGCGACCTCGGCCAAGGCCTCCGCCAAGGTGGGGATGCCCTCGTCCCCGCCGGAGAGGGGCGTCGAGCCGAGGCTGGCCGCTTCGTTGAGGAAGATCGCTCCCTTGGCCGGGGTCAGCCGGTCGAGCACGTAGTCGTGGAACGCCATCGCCACGCCGTCGCTCGACCGCTGGACGTCCAGCTCCACCGCCACCCCGAGGTCGATGGCCGCCCGGATGGCGGCGCGGCTGTTCTCGGGCCGACCGGGGCCGTGGAGGGCGCGGTGGGCGACGTGGCCCCGCAGGAACGAGGGGGGGAGGGGGACGGGCGTCATCGGACCTCGAAGATGCCCTCGATCTCGACGACGACGCCGAAGGGCAGCGCCCCGGCGGAGACGGCGGATCGGCTGTGGCGACCCGCGTCGCCGAGGATCTCGACCAAGGCGTCGGAGCAGCCGTTGATCACCTTCGGCTGGTCCCCGAACTCGGGGGTGGAGTTGACGAAGCCGGTCAGCTTCACCACGCGGACCAGCCGGTCGAGGTCGCCGTCGCAGGCGGCGCGCACTTGCGCCAAGAGGCTGAGGGCGCAGCGGCGGGCGGCCGCGGCCCCCTCCTCGACGGACATGTCGGCGCCGAGGCGGCCGACGATCATCCCGTCGGAATCCTGTGAGATCTGGCCCGACACGAAGAGCAGGTTCCCGGTCCGGACCGCCGGCACGTAGTTGGCGGCGGGGGCGGGGGCGTCGGGCAGGTCGATGCCGAGTTCCTCGAGGCGGGCGGCGTGGGACATGGGGCTACTCCGTGGGGCGCGTCCCGTCCGTGGTGCCCGATGCGAAGCGGTTTGGGAAGCGTCCCCCCGCCCCGTGCGCGACCCGCATGCGCGTCGGCCCGCGGGCGGGACGGCGGCCCTCACTCCCGGAAGGCGCGGGCGAAGTAGTCGGCGAGCGGTTTGACGAGGTAGGCGATGGGCGTCCGGTCCGTGGTGCGCAGGTAGGTCTCGACCGGCATGCCGGGCAGGAGGACCGCCTCGGGCGGGAGGCGGTCCAGCTCGCCCGCGTCGGGAAGGACCTCGACCGCGTAGAACGTCGCGCCGGTGGCTTGGTCGGTGAAGGCGTCGGGCGAGACCCGGACGACCGAGCCGAAGAGCTCCGGCGTGGTGCGCGCGTCGAAGGTCGGTAGCCGCAGCGTCACCGGCTGGCCGGGGAACACCTGATCGACGTCGGTGGGCGCGATGCGCGCTTGGATGACGAGCGGACGGTCCTGCGGCACGAGGTAGGCGACGGGATCGGCGGGCCGGATCACGGCGCCTGCGCCGAACACCTGCAGGTCGTAGACGACCCCGTCCACGGGCGCGGCGATCACGAGGCGCGAGAGCGCGTCCTCGGCCGCGCGCAGCTCGGCGCGCAGCTGAAGGGCTTGCGCGCGCAGGTCGCGCAGCTCGGTGATGGCGCCTTGGCGCACCTCGTCGTCGAGGCGCAGGATCTGGATGTCGATCTCGGTGCGCTGCCCCTCGAGGCGGGCGGCGGCGGCCACGAGCTCGCCCACCTGCCCCTCGAGCCCGGCCTGCTGCCGCTGCAGCGCGAGGACGCGCGTGGCCTGCGTGAGGCCGCGGTCGAGCAGGCCCTGCTGGTCGGCCAGTTCCGACTCGATCAGGTCGCGCTGGCGGACGAGGGCGGCCTGCTGCGCCTCGGTTCCCTCGATCTGCGCGGCGATCTGGTCTTGGCGGCGGCGCAGCTGCTCGACCTGCCTCGCCCGCGTGTCCGCCGTGGCCGCCAAGAGGTCGCGCTGCCCCTGCACGAGGGCGGCGACCTCCGGATCCCCGGCGGCGGCCGCGAGGAGGTCGTCGGGGAAGGCGATGGCCTCGGCGTCGGCCGCGCCGTCGCGCTCGGCGGCGCGGCGGGCGGCGCGGGCCTCCACCTCCCAGAGCTGGCCCCGCAGCACCTCGGCGCGGGTGGCGAGCACGGTGTCGTCGAGGCGGACCATGGCGCTGCCCGCCGCGACCTCGTCGCCCTCGCGCACGAGGATCTCGCGCACGAGGCCGCCGTCGGGGTGCTGGACGACCTGCCGGTTGCTCTCGACCGCGACGGCGCCGGGCGCGATGATCGCGCCCGCGATGCGCGAGGTCGCGGCCCATGCGCCGAAGCCGCCGAGCAGCACGACGAGCCCGAGCACCCCGAGGACCATCGGCCCGCGGACGCGCCACGCGCGCTCGGGCGGGGGCGCGAGGGCGGGGCGGGTCACGTCACCCCCCCGGCGCCCGCGCGGGCGCCGGCGATGGCCTCGTCGGCGTTGCGCAGCACCTTGGCGAGCACCTCCTCGGTCGGGCCGAACATCACCGGCGCGCCGGACTTGAGGACCAGTGCCACCTCGCATTCCTGGATGGCGCTGGGCCGGTGGGCGATGATGACGACCGCGCCGTCGCGGTCCTTCACGCCGCGCACGGCGGCGTTGAGCGCGGCGGTCCCCTCGTTGTCGAGGTTGGCGTTCGGCTCGTCCAGGACGAGCAGGACGGGATCCCCGTAGAGCGCGCGGGCCAGCCCGATGCGCTGCACCTGGCCGCCCGAGAGGCGCAGGCCGTCCGGCCCGACGCGGGTGTCGTAGCCATCCGTGAACTCGAGGATCATCTCGTGGGCGGCGGCCTTGCGCGCGGCCTCGACGATGGCCTCGGGGTCGGGGTCGGGGGACAGGCGCGCGATATTCTCGGCGATGGTGCCGTCGAAGAGCGTCACGGATTGCGGCAGGTAGCCCATGTAGCCGCCGAGCACGTCGGGGTCGTACTGGTCCAGCGTCGCCGCGTCGAGTCGGATGCGTCCCGCCGCGGGGCGCCATGCGCCGGTCAGGGTGCGGGCCAGCGTCGACTTGCCCGCGCCGGAGGGGCCGATGACGCCCATCGCCTGCCCGGGGTTCAGCCGGAAGGACACCCCGCGCAGGGTCGCCTGCGTCGCCCCGGGCGGCAGAACGGTCACCCCCTCGGCCACGAGGCGCGCGGCGGGCCGGGGCAGGGGGGTCCGCTCGAGTTCGGGCGGGGCGGTCGCGAGCAGCTCCACGAGGTTGCCGCGCGCCTTGCGGGCGGCCTGCACCGTGGCCCACTGCCCGATCAGCATCTCGATCGGCGCGAGGGCCCGCCCGAGCAGGATGGACCCCGCGATCATCGCGCCCGGAGTCAGTTGCTCGCGCAGGACGAGCCACGCGCCGAGGCCCAGCATCGCGGACTGAAGGAACAGGCGCAGCGTCTTGGTCGTCACGGTGAAGAGGCCGGAGCGGTCCGACAGGGTCATGCCCTCCGCCAGCGCCCGGCTGCGCGTCCCCTGCCAGCGGTGGTGGGCGTTGCCCCGCATGCCCAGCGACTGGACGAGCTCCGCCTCGGCCGCGAGGCCCTGGGCCGTGCGCTCGGCCCGGGCGGAGAAGATCTGGGACTCGGTCAGGGGCCCGGCGGTGAGCCGGGTGTTCAGCCATGTCACCGCGACGAGGATCACGCCGCCCGCCGTCGCGAGCCATCCGAGATAGGGGTGGAACAGGAAGATCGCCCCGAGGAAGAGCGGCGTCCACGGCACGTCGAACAGCGCGGTGGCCACCGGCGAGGCGAGGAGGCGCTGGATCGCCTCGACGTCGCGCAGGGGCGCGCGGACGCGGGCGGTGTCGTCGCGGGCGGGGTCGCGGGCGGCGCGGCGGAGGTGGGCCTCGAAGACGCGGGCGTCGAGCGCGGCTTGGGTGCGCGCCCCGATCCGCGCCATGACGCGGCCCCGCACGTAGTCGAGCAGGCCCATCATCCCGTAGAGGAAGGCGACGAGCAGGGTGAGCGAGACGAGCGTCTCCTCGGAGCGGGAGCCGAGGACCCGGTCGTACACGAGCAGCATGTAGAGCGGCCCCGTGAGCATCAGGGCGTTCACGACCATCGAGAACACGAAGACGAAGGCGAGGAGCCCGCGCCCGGCCCCCGTGACCCGGGCGAGTTCGCGGCGTCCCGCTTCGAGGTCCGAGGGTCTCAGCATCGGATGGGGTCTACCATGCGGGGCGGGTCCGGACAGGGGCCGGATGTTTCAGTTTCGACCGAAGATCGCGCCGAGCACGTCGTTCAGGATGCGCTCCGCCACGTCGGGTTCGTTCGCCGGGGTCGGCACGACCTGCGGCTCGGGCGTGCGGACGACCTGCGGCTCGGGGCGGCGGACCTGCGGCACGATCATCGGCAGCGGGGTGACGGGGCGGCCGTCGTGGACGCGCGCCATCGCCTCCTTCCAGATCTCCGCGGGCAGGCCGCCGCCGGTCACGCCGGTCAGCGGCGTGTTGTCGTCGTAGCCCATCCAGACGCCCGCGACGTAGTCGCCGGTGAAGCCGATGAACCACGCGTCGCGGGCGGCCTGCGTGGTCCCGGTCTTGCCCGCCGCCGGGCGTCCGCCCGGCAGCTTGGCGCGCTGGCCGGTGCCGCGCTCGACGACCTGGTGCATCATGTAGGTGAGCTGGCGGGCGGCGTCCTCTTGGATCACGCGCTCGCCCAGGCCCGCCTCGCGGTCCAGCAGGGCGGAGTCGTCGCCGCGGAGCGTCATGTTGGTGAGGCCGTAGGGGCGCACGGACGTGCCGCCGTTGAGGATGCCCGCGTAGGCGCCCGTCATCTCCAGCAGCGTGGACTCGGAGACGCCGAGGGCCAGCGCGGGGCCTTGGGCGAGGTCGCTGGCGATGCCGAACTGGCGGGCCACGGACTGGACGATCTCGCGCCCGACGTTCTCGGACAGGCGGACGGCGGCGGTGTTCATGGACTGGGCCAGCGCCTCGGTCAGCGTGACCTCGCCGTAGTAGCGGCCCGAGTAGTTCTCGGGGGAATAGGTGCCGGAGCCGGGCACCTGCAGCGCCAAGGGACCGTCGTAGACGGTCGAGTCGTAGTCCCAGCCGAGGTCGAGGGCCGCGGCGTAGACGAAGGGCTTGAAGGCGGAGCCCGTCTGGCGGACGGCTTGGGTAGCGCGGTTGAACTGGCCCGCGCCGCGGGTGGCGCGCCCGCCGACCATCGCCCGGACGGCGCCGTCGGCGTCCATCACGACGATGGCGGCCTGCGCCTCGGATCCCGCGCGGACCTTGGTCTCGAACACGTAGGCGAGCGCGTCCTCGGCGGCCTTCTGCACCAGCGGGTCGAGGGTCGTGCGCGCGATGACGTCCTCGGTGGTGTCCTCCGTCAGGAAGTCCGGCCCCTCGCCCATGACCCAGTCCGCGAAGTAGCCGCCAGTGTCCTGACGTGCGGCGGACGACAGCGTGGCGGGGTTCTCCATCGCGTACTGGAAGTCGGCGGTCGACAGCCGTCCTTGGTCGCGCATCAGGCCGAGCACGAGGCGGGCCCGGTCCTGCGCGCGTCCGAGGTCGTTGGTCGGCGCGTAGTAGGAGGGCGCGGGCAGGAGCCCGGCCAGCATCGCGGCCTCGGCGGGCTCGAGTTGCGATGCGGGCTTCGCGAAGTATCGCTGCGATGCGGCGGCGAAGCCGCGGGCCGACGCGCCGAGATAGGCCCGGTTGAGGTAGATCGCGAGGATCTCGTCCTTGGTGAACTTCAGCTCGAGGGCCAAGGCGTAGGGCACCTCCTTGACCTTGCGCCAGATCGTGCCGCGGCGGCAGTCGGCCTCGAACGCCGCCTCGGTGACGCCGGTCGACGGGTCCCAGTCGTTTCCGAGGCACAGGAGCTTGGCGACCTGCTGCGTGATGGTCGAGCCGCCCGCGCCGGAGAACGCCCCGCGCCCGGAGCGGATGTTCGAGCGGATGGCGCCCGCGATGCCCCGGGGGGACAGGCCGAGGTGGCGGTAGAAGCGCTTGTCCTCGGCAGCCACGACGGCGTTCACGAGATGCGGCGACACGGAGTCGGTCGTCACGAGGCCGCCGAACTGGTCGCCGCGCCACGCGAAGATCTCGCCGTTGCGGTCGACGAGCGTGACGGAGCCGCGCGCGCGCCCGTCCGAGAGAGAGGCCATGTCGGGCAGGCGGGCGTACTGGTAGAGCACCGCCCCCGCGACGATCATCGCGCCGAGCACCGCCAGCCGCCAGCCGACCGCCCAGCCGATCCGCACCAGGAGGCGCAGGGGCCATGCCAGCCAGTAGCCGAGGCCGCGCTTGGGCGCGGGCTTGGCCCGGCCCTTGGGCTTCGGCTTGGCCCGGCGCTTGGTGATCTCGCTCGCGCGACGCTCGCCGCGAAGCTTGCGTTGACTCATGACGCTGCCCCTCGTGCCGGACCCTCGCCCCCGTCCCCCCACGCGGGACTCGGGGCGGCCCGGTCGTTCCCCGTTCCATATGCGATCGCGAGTCGCCCGTCATCCCGTGGGCGCCGGACCGTCGCACGGGATCGGCGGGCTGTCGCTTCTCGGGATGCCTCAAAATTGAGCGATGCCTGCGATTTGTGCACTTCCCGCCATCCAAGGGCGCATTCGGGGACGGCGGGGCGGGCCGAAGCGTTGCCGCGCGCCCGCCCTGCCCCCGATCACCCGGTGCGACGAGGACCAGACAGGGGAAGCGCGTGAAACTCATCATCGCAGCGATCAAGCCGTTCAAGCTGGAGGAGGTGCGCGAGGCACTCACCTCGCTCGGCGTGAGGGGCATGATGGTGACCGAGATAAAGGGCTTCGGCTCCCAGTCCGGACACACCGAAATCTACCGCGGCGCGGAATACGCCGTGAACTTCGTGCCGAAGGTCAAGCTCGAGATCGTGGTGCCCGCCGCCATGGCCGACCAGGTGGTCGAGACGATCGCGACCACGGCGAAGACCGACAAGATCGGCGACGGCAAGATCTTCGTGCTCGACGTCGAGCAGGCGCTGCGCGTCCGCACCGGCGAGCTCGGCGAGGAGGCGATCTGATGACCGCCGGTTCCAAGACCATCATCGAGGGGAAGACGATGAACCGTATCCTTCTGGCGGGGGCCGTGCTGGCCGCGACCGCCGCACCGGCGCTGGCGCAGGAGGCCGCCGCCGATCCCTACCCGTACATCCTGACGTCGCTGCTGTTCCTGATGGGCGGCTTCCTCGTGTTCTGGATGGCCGCGGGCTTCGCCATGCTGGAGGCGGGCCTCGTCCGCTCCAAGAACGTCACCACGCAGCTGACCAAGAACATCGGCCTCTTCTCGATCGCGGCCATCATGTACTGGCTGGTCGGCTACAACCTCATGTATCCGGGCGACAACTGGATGTCCGGCGGCTGGATCGGCGCGCTCGGCTTCGCCGCGCTGGAGCCGGTGGGCGCGGGCGCGGACGTGGTGGACACGTCCTACGCCTCCGTCGGGTCGGACTTCTTCTTCCAGCTGATGTTCTGCGCAACCACCGCGTCGATCGTCTCGGGCACCTTGGCCGAGCGCATCAAGATCTGGCCCTTCTTCATCTTCGTCGCGGTCCTGACCGGGATCATCTACCCGATCGAGGCGTCGTGGCAGTGGGGCGGCGGCTGGCTCTCCGAGGCCGGGTTCTCCGACTTCGCGGGCTCCACCCTCGTCCACGCGGCGGGCGGCTTCGCGGCGCTGGCCGGCGCCATCGTCCTCGGCCCGCGCATCGGCAAGTACGCCAAGGACGGGCGCGTCATCCCGATGCCCGGCTCCAACCTCGCGCTCGCCACGCTCGGCACGTTCATCCTGTGGCTCGGCTGGTTCGGCTTCAACGGCGGATCGCAGCTGGCGATGGGGACCATCGGCGACGTCACGGACATCTCGCGCATCTTCGCCAACACGAACATGGCGGCCGCCGCCGGCGCGGTGACCTGCCTGATCCTGACGCAGGTGCTCTACAAGAAGATCGACCTCACGATGGTCCTGAACGGCGCGCTGGCGGGCCTCGTGTCGATCACCGCCGAGCCGCTGGCGCCCTCGCTCTTCGGCGCGCTTTGGATCGGCGCGGTGGGTGGCGTGATCGTGGTCTTCACGGTGCCGCTCCTCGACAAGCTCAAGATCGACGACGTCGTGGGCGCCATCCCGGTGCACCTGATCGCCGGCCTGTGGGGCACGGTCGCCGTGATCTTCTACGGCGAGGCCAACCTCGGCACGCAGCTCCTCGGCTTCTTCGCCATCGGCGCCTTCGTGTTCGTCACGTCGCTGGTGCTGTGGTTCGTCCTCAAGGCGCTGGGCGGCATCCGCGTCGGCGAGGAGGAGGAGATCGCCGGCCTCGATACCACCGAGCTGGGGATGGAAGCCTATCCCGAGTTCGCGCGCGGCTGACTATCTTGTCGGCAACGCGGGCGGGGCGCCTTTCGGGGCGCCCCGCTTCCGTTTCTCAGAACTTCATCTGGATGCCGAGGCCGAGGCGGTGGTCCCGCCCGTCGCCGAACCGCCCGTCGTAGCGCACCGAAAGGGTCGTGGTCCGGTTGATCTGCGCCTCGACGCCGAGCCCGAGCTTCAGCCGATCCTCGCCGAGCGTGTCCGCCCCGGCGGTGAATCCGGCACCGAAGGCCGAGCCGTCGAAGCTGACCCCGTCGTCGCCGAAGGCGTGCTCGTAGCCGACGTCCATCGTGAGCCGCGTCGCTCCGGCGGCGGTGGCGTAGGTCCGCCCGAGGCGGAGGCCGATCTCGGCGGTGCCTTGGTCGATCTCGCCGCCCGACAGGTTGCCGGACCCGTCGAAGTCGCCCGTCACGAAGGACAGCGCCGCATAGGGGGCGAGCAGGACGTCGTCGTCGTAGTCGCCGCGCAGGTCGTAGGCGATCTCGGCCCGGCCCGAGATGAGGTCCCCGTCCCCCCCGTCGTCGATCTCCAGCCGGGTGTAGGCCAGCGACCCCGCGACGTAGAGCGGACCGGAGGTGCCGCCGGCGTAGATCCCCAACGAGGTCGCGTCGAAGTCCGGGCCACCGTCGACGGAGCCCTCGACCCGGCTGACCGCGAGGCCGTAGGTGAGGTCGAGGCCGCCCGCGAAGCCGGTGCGCTCGATGCCCGCCGCGAGGCCGCCGTAGCTCGCCTCGAACGAGCCCGACGCGTCCCCGTCGGCGTCCAGCCGTCCGCCCCAGACCTGCGCCCAGCCGGTCCCGGTCGTGCCGGAGGTGGCCGCGAAGGACAGGGCCGCGCCTTGGCCGGTGGGCGCGGTGCGCTCCGTCAGCACCTCCGCGAAGGCCAGCGCGGCGACCGCGCCGGCGGCGGCGGCGCGCGTCTCGCCCTCGCCCGAGCCTTCGGCGATCGCGCGCTCGAGATCCTCGGCCGATGCGGTGATGAGCGCGGCCGCATCCGGGTCGCCCGACGCGGCGCCCGCGTCGACGGCCGCGCCGAAGCTGCGGCGGGTGTCCGTGTCGCCGAGCTGCGCGAAGGCGTCGGCCGGCAGGTCCAGCGTGATCGAGTCGCCCGAGGCCGTGCCGCGGAGCACCTGCGAGTTGCCCACCGAGACGCGGCTGCCCTCTTGGAAGTCGGCGCCCGCGACCCGCTGCGTCTGGGTGCCCGAGGTGGCCTCGCCCTGCACCTCGGCGGTCGAGCCGCTCTCGAAGGTGATCGACCCGCCGCCGCCGGAGGATTCGGTGACGCCGACCGTGCCGCCGGAGCGGACGGTGGTGTTGCCCGCCGATGCGTTCAGCGTGTCGATGCGCCCCCCGGACTGGACCTCGACGTCGCCGCCGTTGCCGTTGACCGTCCCCGCCGTGCCGCCGCCCGCGACCGTGAGGCCCGAGCCGGAGCCGACGTTGAACGTCGTGTCCGAGGCGTCGTCGTCCACCGTGAACGACAGCGACGGCGCGGCGGGGGCGGGCCGGGCGAAGAAGGCGAACGCGGCGGAGGCCGACGCGCCGCCACCGCCACCGCCCGTGTTGATGACCTCCACGTCGGCGAACTGGCTGGACGCGTAGTCGCCGTTGCCGGTCAGCGAGACCGTGTCGGTGCCGCCGCCCCCGTCGACGAGGACGCCCTGTCCGGACAGCGTGCCCGCGACGGTCACCTCGTCCGTGCCGCCGCCGAGGTCGATCACCGGATCCGACGATCCCCCGAACACCCGCCCGTCGATGGTCACGGTCGTCTCGGTCGTCCCCTCGTCCACGATGGCCTGCGCCCCGATCGCGTCGATGTCGCCGCCGCGCTCGACCGTCACGGTGGCGGTGGTCGCCTCCATGGCGATCAGGACCGCTTGGGACTCGGAGGAGGACGTCTCGATCACCCCCTCGTTCGCCACGGTCAGCGTGGACGCGTCCCCGAGCACGACGCCTTGGCTCTGCGACGACGAGGCCGAGACGGTGCCCGCGATCTCGACGGTCGCCTGCGCGCCCGAGACGATGGCGGCGGAGTTGCCCGAGGAGATGGCGATCTCGCCGCCCGCCTCGACGGTGATGGTCGCGCCCGTACCGGTCACGGCGACCGCGTCGGAGTTGGAGGACTGCGCGGTGATCAGGCCTTGGTCCAGGACGGTGATCGTCGCCCCGTTCCCCTCGACCAGCACGGCGGTGGCGTCGCCCGAGGAGGAGCGGATCTCGCCGCCCACCTCGACGGTCCCGTCGTTGCCCTCGACCCGCACGGGGTTGGAGCCGCCCGACGACGTGGTCACGAGGCCGGCCTGGAAGCCGTTCATCTCGGTCTCCTCGCCCTCGACGCGCAGCGTCGCGCCGTCGCCCGCCAGCACGACCGCGCCCGAGCCGGAGTTCTGGGTGTTCACGTTGGCGCGCGACCCGACCGTGACCGTGGAGTTCGCCCCCACGTTGATCGCGTCCGAGTCGCCCCCCCCGGTCGTCACGACGCCGTTGACCGTCACCTGCGCGTTCTCCGTCGCGGTGATCGCGCCCGAGTTCTCGCCCGAGGTGGCCACCCGACCGTCCACGTTGATCTCCGCATCGGCGAGCACGTCGATGGCGGGGGCCCCGTCGCCGGAGGTCGTCACGGGCCGGTTGGACTCGCCCGCCACGTTGATCGTGGCCCCGTCGCCCAAGAGGATGCCGGTGTCGCCGGTCACCGAGATGCCGCCCGACGGCGCCACGATGTCGACCGTGACGCCGCTCGCGTCGGGGGCGGAGACGCCCTCGGTGTCGAGGTTGTCCTCGCAGGTCACGGTCGCGCCGCTGGTGATGCCTCCCATCCCGTCGCCGCCGGAGGTGACGGTGCAGGCGGCGTGGGCGGGCGCGGCGCCGAGGGCGCAGAGCGCGGCGGCGGAGACGGAAAGCCAGAGCGGACGATGGGGCATCGGGTCGTGTCCTCGCGGGTGTGTGGTGGGACGCAGGTGGGAATCGGAGGGTAGGTCTCGGTGGGGAAAGGCAAATCCCCATGTGGCCTCCTTCCGCGTTTCCTGTCGTCGGAGGCCCGTGCCGGCCTTGCATCCAAGGCGCCCGCCGGGGCACGCCGCGGGGATGCGCCCCTTCCGCGACGACCTCGCCCGAAGCTCCGACGCCGCGTGGGACGCGGTGCGGGCCGCGCTGGGCTGGCCCGAGTCGGGATGGAGGCTGCGTACGCTCGCGCGGCGGCGGACGCCGCGGATGGCGCGGACGGTGCGGCGGGCGACCCATGCCGATGGAATGGACGTGATCGTCCGCCACGAGCCGCGGCCCCGCCGCCCCGCGCGCCACGCCGCCGCCTTCGCCGCGCTGTCGCGCGCCGCGGGGGCCTACGCGGCCCATCCGGACCTGGCGCTGCCCCCGCCCCTGCATCACGACCCGGACCACCATGCGACGGTGCTGGGTTACCTGCCGGGGACGCCGCTCCTCGACGCGCTGCGGCGCGCCCCGGACCGGGCGGAGGAGCTGGCGGTGCTCGCGGAAGGCGCGCGCTGGCTCGGGGTGCTGCACGGGCCGGGGGAGGCGGCGCCGCTCGACGGCGGGACGGCGACGGCGTGGGTCGGGCCGGAGGTCGCCCCGGACGTCGCGGCATGGCTGCGGCGCGCGGCGGCCGAGGCGACGGGCACGTCGGCGCGGGTGGCCGGCCTGCACGGCGACCCGCATCTGCGGAACCTCCTCCGGCGGCCCGGCGGCGGAGTGGCGGGGATCGACCTGTCCGGGCTGGCGCGGGGGGCCGTGGGCACGGACCTCGCCAAGCTGATCGTCCATCACCACGCCCAGAGCCGCCATGCGCCGCCGCCCGAGCCGGGGGCGGTCGTGCCCGGCGACGCCTTGGCGGCGGCCTGCGCGGCGCACGGGGGGATCGGGCCGGAGGACGCGGGGCTGGTGCTGCACCTGCGCGCGCGGCTGGCGCGGGACCTGTGGAACGTCGGACAAGACATCGGACGGTGGCGGCCCGAGCAGCGCCGGACGCTGCGGCGGCTGGGGCCCATCCTCGCCGGGCTCGTGTCCGGGGGATGATGCGGAACGGGCGGCCGCTGGGGCCGCCCGCCGGGGGTCGTCTCGGGTGCGGGGCGGGTCAGACCGCGCCGTCGATCCACGTCTTGAGGGCCGCCTTGGGCGCGGCGCCGATCTTCTGGTCCACGGCCTCGCCGCCCTTGAAGAGGAACAGCGCCGGGATGCCGCGCACGCCCATCTGCTGGGGCGAGGCGGGGTTCTCGTCGACGTTGACCTTCACGATCTTCACCTTGCCCGCGTACTCCTCGGACAGCTCCTCCAGCGCGGGGCCGATCTGCTTGCAGGGGCCGCACCACTCCGCCCAGAAATCGACGACGACGGGGATGTCGGACTGGCGCACCTCGGCGTCGAAGGTGGCGTCGGTGACGGGGGTGGTGGACATGGGCATTCTCCTGCGTGCGCCGGGGCGCGTGGGGGGAGGGCGAACCTAGGAAGCGGGCGCGGGGGGGTCAATGGCGTCCCCCGCCCCGGAGGCCGCGCGGAGGGCCTGCGCCCGCGCACGCTTCCGCGACGTCGCCCGCGCCCACGCGGCGTCCACCACGGGGCGGGGCACCTCCATCAGCCGCGCCTCGGCGGTCCAGAGGATCGCCACGCGCACGGCCCGGTCCGGGTAGATCGCGCCGAGGGCGGCGGCATAGGCGCCGAGCTGGCGCAGCAGGCCCTCGGGCACGTCCTCGGGCGTGGCGGGGATCTCGGCGTTGGTCTTGTGATCGACGGCCCAGACCTCCTCGTCCGAGACGACCACGCGGTCCATCGTGCCGGAGACCTCGGGGCGATCCCCCTCGGGCGGCAGGACGAAGGGCGCCTCGGCCAAGGTTCCGTCCGCGAAGACCCAGGCCAGCCCGGGCGCGTCGAGGCAGGCGGCGGCCTCGTCCAAGGCGTCCTCCACGTCGAGCGGGTCCGCCCAGCCCTCGCGCGCGAGGACGGTCGCGGCCACGGACGCGCGGCCCTCTGCCGGCACGCCGGGCAGATGCTCCAGCAGGAGGTGGACGCGGGTGCCCCGCGCCATCGCGTCGTCGCGGTCGAAGGCGTCGAGATGCTCCCCGGCCAGCGCCTTGGCCCCGCCGAGGTCCGAGGGCGCGAGCGTCTCGGGCAGCGGCGGGGCCGCGGGGGCCTCGGACTCGAGCCATGCCTCGCAGCCATCCGGCAGCGCCGCGTCGGCGTCGGGCGCGCGCCACGGGTCGCGGCGGGACCAGTCCCCCTCCTCCATGCGCAGCGTCCCCGGCGGTCCCTCGCCCGCGGGGCAGGGATCGGCGGTCGCCATCGCCCCGGCGACGCGGTCGTACCACGAAGGCGTCGCGGCGCGCTTGGGCGGCGTGCCCGCCATCGCGACGATCAGCCACTGCGCCGCGCGGGTCAGGGCCACGTAGAGCAGGCGGTCGCGCTCGGCCTCGGTGCGGGCGCGCCTCGCCTCGTCGATCACGGCGAGGGCGGGGGACATCTCGGCCTTGGGGGGCATCCAGACGACCGTGCCGTCCTCGGCCGCGGCGAGGTCGTCCTGCGTGTTGTTCCAGCGTCCGTGGGTGTCGGGCAGGATCACGACGGGCGCCTCCAGCCCCTTGGCCCCGTGCACCGTCATGATGCGGATCGCGCCCGAGCCGGACTGGCGCTTCACCTCCGGCTGCGCGGCGGAGAGCCATTCGAGGAAGCCCGTCAGCGACGGCACCTCCAACTGCTCAAAGGCCAAGGCCTGCTGCAGCAGCACCTCGATCCCCTCGCGCGCCTCCTCGCCCAAGCGCCCGATGAGGCGGCGCATCCCGTCGTGGCGGATCAGGATGCGCTGCAGCATCTCGTAGGGGCGCAGGAAGTCGGCGTGGTCCATGAGGTCGCGGATCATCGCCGTCTCGCGGGGGTGGGCGTCGCTGTCCCGGAGCGCGCGCCAGAGCGGCGCACGCCACGCGCGGCCCTCGCCGAGGGGGCGCGTCTCGCGGGGGTGGGCGAGGCGGAACAGCGCGTCCTCGTCCACGTCCGCGAGCGGCGAGCGCAGCACCTCGGCCAGCGACAGGTCGTCCTCCGGCGTGGCCGCGACGCGCAGCGCGGCGAGCAGGTCCTGCACCGCGACCTCGTCCGAGAGCGCCACACGGTCGGCCCCCGCGAGGGGCAGCTCGAGGCGCTTAATCTCGGCGATGATCGCGTGGAAGAGCGGGCCGCGCGACCGGGTCAGGATCAGGATGTCGCCCGGCTCGATGGCGCGGGCGGCGCCCTTCTCGACCACCGGCTCCCCGTCCGCGAGCATCTTGTGGATGCGGGCCGCCACCGCCCGGGCGAGGCGCGGGACGCCCGCGTCGGGCGCCCTCGCGTCGACGGGGTCGCCCCAGTCCTGCTCGACGCCCTCCTCGTCCTCGAAGGGCGGCCAGAGGTCGACGCGGCCCGGCAGGGTCTCGGCGAAGGCGATGTGCTCGGGCGGCGCGCCGACGCCGGGCGTCTCGGCCGCGACGGCGTCCACCAGCCGCAGGACGGCGGGCGCGGAGCGGAAGGAGTGCAGGAGCGCGTGGTCGCGCAGCGGCGCGGGACCGCCCTCCAAGGCGGCGCCGATCCCGTGGCGCATGGCGTCGAACGCGTCCGGGTCGGCCCCTTGGAACGAGAAGATCGACTGCTTCCGGTCTCCCACCACGAAGAGGGTGCGGCGCAGGTCCTCCCGTGCGCCGAGGCCGGCCCCGAACTCGGAGATCAGGGCTTGGACGAGGCGCCACTGCTTGGGCGACGTGTCCTGCGCCTCGTCCACGAGGACGTGGTCGATCCCGCCGTCGAGCTTGTGGAGCACCCATTGCGCCACGCCGGGATCCTCGCAGAGCAGGCGGCGGGCGAGGCGGATCTGGTCGTCGAAGTCGAGCCAGCCGCGCCGTGCCTTCTCTTCGGCGACATGGGCGAGGAAGCCGGGCGCGAAGCCGTGCAGCGCCCGCATCCGCGCGAGGTTCGCGTCGGCGCGCTGGCGGTCGACGCGCGCCTGCACCCGTGCGGCGAGATCGAGCAGCGCGTCGTGGTGCGCGCCGCCGTCGGCCTCCTTCAGCGCCTTGGCCCCGACCACGGTGGAGGAGGGCTTGGACCGGTCCTGCACCATGATCGCGTCGGCCAAGAGGTCGAAGCGTGTCTCCTCTGGCGCGGCGGCGAGGGCCGCGAGCTTGAAGGCGAAGGCCTGCATCGCCTTGGTGGTCGCGGCCTCGGCATGGGGGCGCAGGGTCGCCAGAAGGGCCATGTCGGCGGCGTCGGGGACCGCCGCCGCCTCCGCCGCGTCGTCGATGCCGAGGAACGCGCGCATCGCGGCTTCGTCGGCGCCATGGGCCAGCGCCTCGGCATGGCGCACCGCCTCGGCGGCGAAGGAGTCGATCCGGGCGTCGGCGGCATGGGCGGCGAGCGCGGCCATCGCGTCGGGCGCGTCCTCGGCGATCCGGTCGAGCATCGCCGTCCGCATCGCCGCGCCCGCGAGGTCGTCCATCTCGCGGAAGGCGGGCGACACCCCGGCCTCCAGCGGGAAGCGGCGCAGCAGCCCCGCGCAGAAGGCGTGGATCGTCTGAATCTTCAGGCCGCCCGGCGTCTCGATGGCGCGGGCGAAGAGGGTGCGGGCGCGGCGCAGCTCCTCCGTCTCGACGGTGCCGCGCCGGACGCCCAGCCCGAGGAGCGCCGCGCGCAGGGCGTCGTCGTCGAGCATCGCCCACTCGCCGAGCCGCTGGAACAGGCGGTTCTGCATCTCGCCCGCCGCGGCCTTGGTGTAGGTCAGGCACAGGATGCGGTCCGGCGGCGTCCCGTCGAGCAGCAGCCACGCTACCCGGTCCGTCAGCACGCGCGTCTTGCCGGACCCGGCGTTGGCCCCCAGCCAGACGGAGGCGGCAGGATTCGCGGCCCGCACCTGCGCCCACGTCGCCTCGTCGAAGCCGGAGGGGCGGGCGTCCCCCGCGGGGAAGGGCGTGGCCTCGGTCACCGGCCCACCTCCCGCGTCTCCGGCTCCGAGGTCTCGCGCCATTCGCCGTAGCGCGACAGGCGGTCGTAGTCCGAGCCGAACGTCATGCGCTCGTTGGCGCGCCGCGCCGCGTAGCCCTTGGCGGGGTCGGCATAGGCGCGGATCAGGCTGACGAGGCGCGCGCGGGTCTCGGCCAGCTTGTCCGTGCCGGCCGCGCGCTCGGCATAGGCCGGACCGAGGCCGAGATACGTCATCGCGTCCACCGGGCGGCGACCGACCTCCTCGAAGCCGCCCTCCTCCAGGATCAGCCCCTCCAGCAGCAGTTGGAGCGCGAAGACGCCGATCTGCCTCTCGGACGGGGGTGCCCCCGTCTTGTAGTCGAACAGCGCCGCCGCGCCGCCGCCCTCCGGCCCGTCGGCGGGCAGGTCGATGCGGTCGGCCTTGGCGGTCAGAGTCACGCCCGTGTCCCCGATCGGCATCCGCCCCTTCACCTCGGCCAAGCGGCGCGCGTGGCGGGCGCGGCGCGTGCGCTCGGCGGCGAGGAAGTCGTCCGCCACCCGCCCGATCCGCCCATGCCACAGCGTCCGCGTCGCCGGCCACGGGACGTGGGTCCGCAAGGCCTCGTCGAGATGGGCGCGTAGCAGGTCGCGCGCGTCCTCGGGCAGGGGGCCGTCGGTCGCCTTCGCGAAGGTCTCGAGCGCCTCGTGCAGCACGGTCCCCCGCATCAGGGGGTCGGGGTCGCGCGCCAGCGGGGGCAGCGGGCGGAGATGCAGGATGCGCGCCGCGTAGACGGCATAGGGGTCGCGGATCAGCGTCTCGACCGCCGTCACCGGCAGCACGTCGGGCCGCGCCGCGACGGGCGGCGCGGGCGCGGGGCGCGGGGCGCGGTCGCGGACGTGCCGGGCCTCGGGCGTGGTGAGGCGACGCGCGGCGGCGCGCCACGGCGCGGCGCGCGCGGTCATGGCGGCGAGCGCGGCCGCGCCGCCGTCGAGCCCGCGCATCAGGTTGGTCAGGCGGTTGAGCCAGCGCGACGGCACCGTCTCCGACTCGGCGTCGCGCTTGGCGCGGGTCAGCCACACCTCCGGCCCGCCGAGCGCCTGCTGGAAGTCGTGCGCCGAAAGGCCGACCGTCCGCTCCGGCGCACGCAGCCCGCACGCCGCCCGCATCGGCCTGTTGAGCCACGGGTCGGGGCCGGGCAGGGCGGGCCACGTCCCTTCGTTGAGCCCGCCGAGGATCACGAGGTCGGCCCCCTGCACCCGGCTCTCCAGCGCGCCCCAGATCATGATGCGGGGATGCGCGCCCAAGGGATCGCGCACCTGCTCGGAGGCGAGGAGATCCGAGATCAGCCGGGCGTAGTCCGGCCCCGACAGCACGAGGTCCGACCCTCCCGCGTCGCGGATGAGCCCGACGATCAGGTCGCGCGCCTGCCGCCCCGCGATCTCGTCCCACAGGCCGCCGGTCGGTCGCTTGGCGCGCGCGTCCTCGTCGCTCCCGCCGCCGAGGATCTCCATCAGGGCGAGGTGCCGGGACGCGTGCTCCGCGAGGGGCAGGTCGCGCGCGTCCTCGGCCACCAGCCCCGCCACCTCGGCCAGCCATTCGGACCAGTCGTCCGTCCGCC
This sequence comes from Jannaschia sp. Os4, assembly GCF_016820245.1. Taxonomy (GTDB): domain Bacteria; phylum Pseudomonadota; class Alphaproteobacteria; order Rhodobacterales; family Rhodobacteraceae; genus Jannaschia. The sequence continues at coordinate 180,052 of NZ_JAFCAR010000003.1, forward strand.
CCGCCTCGCGCGCCCAAGCCCGCAGGCCCGGCGCGGTGGGGAACGGGGTCCGCCCGCGCAGGTGCCCGATCTCGACCGCGCGCAGGCGGCGCAGGTGCTCGCCCCGGCGGGCGGGGTCGGCCGTGTGCACCAGCGGATGCTTGAGCAGCGCGACGAGGTCGGCCGCCTCCAGCGTCCGCCCCCGCATCCGCGCGGCCTGCAGCATCAGGCGCCCCGGCGGCGACAGGTCGAGCGGACGGCCCGCCGAGTCGTCGGGCGCGATGCCCCAGCGTTCCAGATGGGCCGTCACCTGCCGCGAGAGCGTCCGGTCGGGCGTGATGAGCGCGGCGCGCCGCTCCCCTTGCGCCGCCTCGCGCAGGCGCAGCGCGATCACCTCCGCCTCCTCGCCCGGGCCGTCGGCCTCCAGCAGGGTGACGCCCGCCGTCGCGGCGGGGAGCGTCGGTGCCAGCGCGGGCCCCTCGTCGCGCCACGCGTCCGTCACGGGGGGCGGGCGCAGCGCGAGGCTCGCCAAGGCGGTGCGCTCCGGGCAGGCGGCGGGGAGGTCGGACCAGCGGCGCAGTTCGGACCGGTCGCGGCCCATCGCGTGCAGCAGCTTGGCGTGGCGGATCTGGGGGTGGTCCTCGGCCTCCCCGTGGAGGCCGTCCCACGCGTGGTCCGGCATGTCCCGGTCCACGCCCGGCAGGACGACGTGGCCGTCGGGCAGGCGCAGGACCATCTTCATCAGGCGCCGCGTCGGCGCCCGCGAGGCGGTGGAGCCGGCGACGACGACCATGTCCTGCGGAGGCCGCGCTTCCCATTCGGCGGCGAGCGCGTCGAGCGCGCGGGACTGGCGCCGCGAGCCGGTGCAGGGCCCGGCCTCCGCGTGGAGGTCTGCGATGATCCGCAGGAAAGTGAGCGATCGCTCCCAGTGCGTGGCGGTGTCGGCGGTCGAGAGCGCCTCCAACGCGTCGAGGCCCACGCCCTCCTCCTCCATCTCGTCGAGCAGGTCGGCGAGCGTCCCCGCCATCTCGAAGGCGGCGGCGCGCGGGGCGAGCGACGGGTCGCGGTCGAGGAGCGCGTGGATGAGGTGGGTGAGTCGCAGGCGCGTGGCGAGCCCGCTCTCGGCGAAGGGGAGCGGGACGCGCGGGATGAGGGGCGCGACGTCGGAGACCATGACGATCCGGGGCCGGAAGGCGGCGCCATGCTCCGACAGCAGCTGCTCGACCCGGCGGCCCATCCGCGCGGTGTTCACGATCACGGTGACGCGGGCCATCGCCTCGGGCGGCCGACCGGCGAGCCGGGCGCGCAGCCCGGCGGCGAGGGCGCGCGAGAAGTCGACGCCGAGCGGTTCGTAGCAGAGCGTCACTGCGGCGCCGCCAGCATCGCCTCGGCCAAGGTGATGTTCACGGGCCGGCCCACGTCGGCCCAGCCGCCGGGATGGACGACCCCGTGGAGCGTGCCGTCGGCCGCCATCGCGCGCCAGACCTGCGACAGGGAGAACGCGCCCCCGTGCCGGGCCAAGCGGTCGGTCCGCATCAGCGCGGCGCCCGTGTAGACCCAGCCGCCCGGAGCGAAGGCCAGCGCCGTGCCGCGCATCTCGAAGTCGCTGCCGGCGTGGCCCGTCGCCCGGGTCGCGGGGACGAGCAGGAGCAACGCCTCCATGTCGTCGCGCCACGCCCGCGCCAACGTCTCGTGCGCGGGGGCCCCGGTCCAGACGGCGTCGGAGTTGAGCGTCATGATCGGGTCGGGGCCGAGCCGGTCGCGCGCGTTGGCCAGCCCGCCGCCGGTCTCGAGCGGCGCGCCCGGCTCCTCGACCAAGGTGGCGCGGGTGCCGAGATGGGCGCGCAGCTGGTCCGCGAAGTGGTGCAGGTTCACGACCGTGGGGCCGTCCGGCACCTGGTCGAGCGCGTGGTCGATGAGGGGACGGCCCGCCACCTCCACCAGCGCCTTCGGCCGCGTGTCGGTCAGCGGCGCCATCCGGGTGCCGAGCCCGGCCGCGAAGACCATCGCCCCGCCGATCATGCGTAGGCCTCCGCCCGATCGGCCCCCGCGAACCGGCCCGCATGGGCGCGGATGGCGGCGAGGCGGGCCTCGGTAGGCGCGGGGAGCCCGTCGAGCGCGGCGGCGACCCCGGCCAGCGCGGGGTGGCGGAGTTCGCGCTGCAGGTGCTCCCACGTGGGCGGGATGAAGCGGAGGTATCCGTCGCGCCCGGCGTTCAGGCAGAGGCGGGTGAACACCCGCCCGAGGATGCGCAGGCTCCGCTGCGCGGAGGTGACCGCGATGCGGTGCGCGGTGGGCGCGGCGCCCGCGCCGGTCCGGTCGCGCCACGCCACGACCGCGGCCTCCTGCGCGGCGGGCGAGACGGCGCGGCGGGGGTCGTGGATCAGCGAGGCGAGGTCGTACTCCGCCGGGCCGGTCATCGCGTCCTGGAAGTCGAGCAGGCCGATCCGCGCCGGGCCCTCGCGCTTCGGGAGCCAGAGCAGGTTCTCGGCATGGTAGTCGCGGTGGACCATCACCTCCGGGCCGGGCGGCATCGCGTCCAGCGCCGCCGCCATGGCCGCCTCGACGGCGTCGCGGCGGTCGCGGAGTTCGGGGGCGTACCAGTCGACCACGGTGGCCGCGAGGTCGGGCATCGCCGCCGCGTAGGGGGCGAGCCCGTCCGGCCGCGGCGCCGCCTGCATCGCCGCCAGCGTGCGCGCCGCGGCGGCGTAGAGGTCCAACTCCGCGCCGGGATCGGCGGCGGAGGCCGCGGCGAGCAGGTCGTCGCCCAGATCCTCGAGCAGGAGCAGGCCCGCCGCCTCGTCCGCCGCCATGATCGCGGGCGCCGACAGTCCCGCGCCGCTCAGGTGGCGGGCCAGCCGGACGAAGGGTCGGACGTCCTCGCCCGTCGCGGGCGGGGCGTCCATGAGGATCGCGCGCGCCCCGGCGCGCTCCAGCCGCTCGTAGCGGCGCAGCGAGGCGTCGCCGGTCATGCGGTGGCGGCGCGCGCCGCCCCACCCGGCCTCCGCCAGGAAGGCGTCGATGGCGTCTGCGCGGCTCATGCGGCCCTCCTCCGGTCGGTCAGCGTGGCGCGGCGCCCGTCGCCCGAGCGCTCTAAGGCGACGTCGAGCGCGGGGATCGCCTCGCCCAGCCGTTCGGGCCATTCGATCAGGCAGATCGCCCGCTCCAGTGCCTCCTCCAGCCCCAGTTCCCACGCCTCGTCGGGCGTGGCGAGGCGGTAGAGGTCCAGATGCCAGACCTCCGTCCCGCCCACCTCGTAGGTCTGCACGAGGGTGAAGGTCGGGGAGGGCACCTCCTCCGGGGCGGTCCCCGCGCTGCGCTGCAGCGCGTGGATGCAGGCCCGGGCCAGATGCGTCTTGCCCATGCCCAGCCCGCCGCGCAGCGTCACCGCGTCGCCGGGGCGCAGGCCGTCGGCCAGCCGAGCGCCCAAGGCGGCGGTCGCGTCCGCGTCCGGCAGGTCCACCACTTCGTTCACGTCCCGTTCCCTCATCCCGTGCGCGCAGCTAACCGCCCGTCCGGGCGACCCGCAACCGGATCGCTCACATCACGCGCATGTTCTCGCCCAAGGCCCCGCGCCCGGCGACGATGGCCGTGCGCGGCCAAGTCACCTCGGCCACCGCGCCCATCGCGCGGCCCTGCCGCCGCCGGGTCGCGTTGCGGAAGCGGACCGTGGCCCCGGTGCGCGCCAGCAGGGTCTTTGCGATGAACAGCCCGAGGCCCATCCCGTCCTTGGGCCGCGGCCGCCGCAGGAAGGGGTCGCCGAGCCGCCCCATCATCTCGATCGGGTAGCCGGGCCCGTCGTCGAGGACGCGGACGCGCACGACCCTGTCCGACCACGCCATCTCGACCAGCACGCGGGTGCGGGCGTGATCGACGGCGTTCTGGATCAGGTTGCGCAGGCCATGGATCACCTCGGGCGAGCGGTGGATGTCGGGCGGCACGGCGTCGCTGGCGGCCTCCGCCGCGGCGCCGAGGGTGAAGGCCTCGAAGGCGATGGCCACCCCGCGGTCCGCGTGGGGCGCGGCGGCCTCGCGCAGCACGGCCTCCAAGGGGGCGCTGCGCATCATCAGGTCGTCCTTCCCGGCCTGCCCCATCGACCGCATGATGTCGCGGCAGCGGTCCGCCTGCGAGGCGATCAGCGCCACGTCCTCGGACAGGTCGGGCCGGTCGGGAAGGGCCTCGGCCACCTCGTCGCGCAGTTCGCCGGCGGTGAGCTTGATTGTGGCCAGCGGCGTGCCGAGCTCGTGCGCCGCCGCCGCGACGACGCCGCCGAGGTCGTGGAGCTTCTGCTCCCGCGCCAGCGCCGCTTGGGTGGCGAGCAGCGCGGCCGACATGCGGTTCGTCTCGAGCGTCAGGCGCCATGCGAGGCCCCCGAGGAAGAGCGTGCCCACCACGATGGCCGCCCAGAAGCCGATCAGGAACAGGCGGGGCAGGGCGAGTTCGGTCCCGTCCTCCAGCACCAACGGCAGGTGGTAGCCGGCGAGCAGCGTGATCGCGACGAGGGCCAGCACCCCGACCAGCGCCGTGGAGCGCAGCGACAGGACCGTAGCCGACACCGTGACCGGCGCCATGAAGAGCAGGGCGAACGGGTTGTCGAGGCCGCCCGTCAGGTAGAGCAGCGCCGTCAGCTGCCCGAGGTCGATGAGCACGAAGGCCAGCGCCTCGCGCTCCGTCAGGCGATGGCCGCTCGGGTGCCGGACGGTGGCGGACAGGTTGGCCAAGGCGAGCAGGCCCACCACGACGAAGCAGAGCCCGAGCTCCAGCGACAGCGACAGCGTCAGCGAGGCGCCGACCAGCGTGGCCGTCTGGCCGAGCACCGCGAGCCAGCGCAGGTTGACCAGCGTGGCGAGGCGGACCCGCGCGCCGCGCTCGGGCGGCAGGTCGGCGGCGGTCGCCGTCGTCTGGACGGGCGCGATGTCGGCGGGGGCGGCCATGGGCTCGGTCTGCGGCGCGGGCGCGCGCGGCGCAAGCCGGGGGCGGGGGACGCGGCGCGGGTTTGACCGGTTCCTCGCGGTAACTATGTTTCGCGTGCGGGGCAGCGACCGGTCCCGCGTTTCGAGGAGTCCGCCCCATGGAGAACCGGGGTCTGCAGGAGATCGGGTCCGACCCGTCCCTCCTCATCGTCGACGACGACGAGCCGTTCCTGCGCCGCCTGGCGCGGGCGATGGAGAAGCGCGGCTTCACCGTCGAGGCCGTGCTGTCGGTGAGCGAGGGGATGGCGCGGGCCGGCGCGAACCCGCCCGCCTACGCGGTGGTCGACCTGCGGCTGGAGGACGGCAACGGCTTGGACGTCGTGGAGCGCCTTCGCGAGCGGCGGCCCGACGCCAAGATCGTCGTCCTGACGGGCTACGGGGCCATCGCCACCGCCGTGGCCGCCGTGAAGATCGGGGCGACCGACTACCTCTCGAAGCCGGCCGACGCCGACGACGTCACGGCCGCGCTGCTGTCGAACGGGGATGAGCTGCCGCCGCCGCCGGAGAACCCCATGAGCGCCGACCGCGTCCGCTGGGAGCACATCCAGCGCGTGTTCGAGCAGTGCGACCGGAACGTCTCCGAGACGGCGCGGCGCCTGTCGATGCACCGGCGCACCCTGCAGCGCATCCTCGCCAAGCGCTCCCCCCGTTGAGGGCGGCCCTCGCCGCCCTCGTGCTCGCCGGCTGCGTCGCCTCCTCGTCCGGATCGGGCCCCTCCTCCGTGGCGGGGCTGGCCCTCGTGCCGGCGCCGGACGGGCTGGACGTGTCGGGGTCGGGCGGTCGCCAGATCGGGTTCGGGCGGGATCGCGACGGCGCGCTCGCGACGGCCGCGCGCATCGCGGGCGAGGCGCCGCGGGCGGTCGCCTGCGGGCCGCGCGAGGGGCAGGCGCTGGGCGACCTCGTGCTGGTGTTCGAGCGGGGGACGTTCGTCGGCTGGCAGCGGGGCGGTGCCACTGCGGGCCGGGCCTGCGCCTAGGCGGCGTCCGCGCGCACGGCGCGCTTGAGCCATCTCTCGAACGGCGGCAGGCCCGGCGGCGCAGCGCCGGGGCGGTGCGCGAGGTAGTAGCCCACGCCGGGCAGGTCCAGCTCCGCCACCACGTGGAGGCGTCCCGCCTCCAGCGCGTCGGACACGAGCAGCCGGGTCTGCAGCGCGAGGCCGAGTCCCCCGCGCGCCGCCGACAGCACGAGCCCGTTGGTGGCGACGGACCGGACCTTCAGGTCGGCTTCCGGCACGCCCAGGTGGGCGGCGAGATACGCCTCCTCCGCCCGGTGGATGTCCATCAGCCACCACTCCCGCCGCAGCGCCTCGACCGAGGCGCCGCGCAGGCGCCGGGCGGCGCGCGCATCGCCCACCACGACGAGGTCGCCCGTCAGCAGCGGCTCGGCCTCCACCCCCGCCCAGCCGGTGCCGTCGCCGTAGCGTATCGCGAGGTCGTAGCCGTCGCGGCGCAGGTCGGTGACGTTGCCCGTGGGCGCGATCGAGACGCTGATCTCCGGGTGCGCCTCCCAAAACGAGCCGATCCGCGGCATCAGCCAGTTCTCCGCGAAGGAGGGGGTCGTGGTGACGGCCAAGGGCCGGTCGCGGTTGCGGTCGATCAGGTCCCGGCACGCGGCGCCGAGCGCCCCGAAGCCCTCCGTGAGACCCTGCGCCAGCACAGCTCCGTCCCGGCTGACGGCCATGCCCTGCCCGGAGCGGTGCATCAGGTGGGTCGAGAAGAAGTCCTCGAGGCTGCGGACGTGGGCGGCGATGGCGGCGTGGGTGACGTTCAGCTCCCGCGCCGCCGCCGACAGGCTGCCCAGCCGGGCCGCCGCCTCGAAGGCGCGGAGGGCCGAAAGGGAGGGGATGTCGCGCCAGTCCATCGGATGGGCATATGTCGGATGTCAGGTGAGGTTACAACTTGCGAATGGTTCGGATTGGTGCGGCGCGCCCGCCGTCCCTAGGTGCGGTCCATCCCCGAGCGGCCCGCGCCGCGTCCTCCAGCAAGGAGCACCCTCCCATGCTCGCTTCCATCGCCGACTTCCTCCTCGGCGCGGGCCTCGCCCGCCGCCCGGCCTCCGCACCCTTCCCGCGCCGCTCCCCCTCGCAGTTCCGCGAGACCGGCGACCTGCGCGGCTGGCACTCGCGGGTCGGGACCTACTGATCCGCCTCAGAGGTCGTAGCGCTTCGAGAGCGTGTCGCCCCGGCCGTCGCGGCCGGGGGTGATGGCGTAGGTCTCGAAGCCGCGCGACCGGTAGTAGGCCCGTCCGCCCCCGTTCCGCGCGAGGATCGTGGCGTTGATCCACGCGGCGCCCGCCCCGCGCGCGGCGGCCACGGTCGCCGCGAAGAGGGCCGATCCCACCCCGACCCCCTGCACGGCGGGGGAGACGAAGGTGGAGATGTCGAGCGCCCCCTCCGGCAGGTCCGGATGCGGCTCGACCCACTGGAAGCCCACGACCTCCCCGTCCCGCTCGGCGACGGACCAGAGGCTGCCGGGCGTGTCCATCCAAGCGCGCAGGTCGGCGCCGGAGGGCGGATCCTCCAGCGCGGTCGTGCCGCCGATCCCGATGATCTCGCGCAGGAGCAGCGCCATCGCGCCGGCGTCCCACGGCGCGGCGGGGCGGGTGTGGAGGGGCGAGTCGGGCATGGCGCGAGGGGTCGCCCGGACCGGGCGGACGGTCAAGCTGAGGTGACATCGAAGGACGGCGCCGGCGGCCCGCCTGCGGACGCGGCCCGGGCGGGATCGGCGGCGGGGTCCGGCGCGCACGACCCCGCATTCTCGCAAATCCGCCGTCGACCGGGGGGGGCGTCCGGGAAGGAATGGCGGGGTGCGGGCCGACGTGGCATAGGCGCCGCGCCGTCCGCCCCGGGCGGCCCATGGGAGCTGCCGATCGTGTCCCCTGATCCGGCCCGCGTCGCCGAACCCCGGACGGAGTCCCCCGTCCCGACCCTCGCCAGCGCGCTGGCGCAGGCCCCGTTCGCCGCCCTGCTGTTCCGTCCCGACGCGGATCTCACCCTGATCTGGCGGAACGCGGCCCATGCCCGGATGTCGGGCTCCATCGGGAGGGAGGTCGAGGGGCGCGGCATGTTCGAGGCCTTCCCGCCGGGCGTGGACGAGGGGGGCGCGGCGGCGATGCAGGCGATCCGCGACGCGGTCGCGACGATCCGCGAGACCCGCGGGACCGTGGAGATCGGCCCGTATCGCTACGACCTGCTCGGACCGGACGGCACCTACGCGGAGCACCACTGGCAGATGCAGATGTCCCCCGTCGTCGAGGCGGGCGCGCTGGTCGCGGTCCTGCAGGTGGCCCGCGACGTGACCGAGGCGGTGCTGGACCGGCGCATGGCGGCGACCCTGCGCCGGGCGGCGGCGACCGCGGCGGGGGTGAGCCAGTTCGCCTACGACCCGGAGACGGACCGGTTCGAGCGGACGGCGGCGGTGGACGAGATGTTCGGCTTCGCGCCGGGCGAGGCGGGACCGATGGCGGGGCCCTTCTTCGCGCGGGTCCATCCCGACGACCTCGCGGGGGTGCAGGCCGAGGTGGCGCGCGTCTTCGCGGCCCCCCGCGGCGAGGTCGCCGCCTTCGACTACCGGGTGCCGCAGGCGGACGGGACGGAGCGGTATCTCCGCATCCGCGCGGAGATCGCGGTCGACCCCGACGACCGGCGCGAGAAGCTCGTGGGGACGTTCATCGACCTGACCGACATCGAGGCGGACCGACGGCAGCTGCAGCGCGAGCTAGAGCTGCGGCGGGCGCTGGTCAGGGAGGCGAACCACCGCATCAAGAACTCGCTGGCCATCGCGCTCGCGATGCTGCGTCTGGAGCGGCGTGGCCTCGCGCGTGCGGCGGGCGGGGACGCGGACGCGGTCCTCGCGGCCCTCGAGGCGCGGCTGACGGCGATCTCGTCGGCGCACGGCCTGATGCAGCTCGACGGGGACCGGACGGACGTGTCGCTGCACGCCTTGGTCGAGGGGCTCGCGGTGCAGACGCGGGCGAGCGCGGGGCTGGCGGAGGGGCAGCTGCGGCTGGCCCACGAGGGGGCGGACCGGAGGCTCGACAGCGACCGGGCGGTGAGCCTCGGGATCGTGCTCAACGAGTTGCTGACCAACGCGCTGAAGTACGGGATGGACGCGGGCGGGGACGCGGACATCGCGGTGACGGTCCGGCCCGCCGCCGGGGGGACGGAGATCGTCGTCGCGAACCGGATCGAGGCCGAGCGCCCGTTGGAGGCGTTCGCCTCGACGCAGGTGGGGTCGGCGCTGGTCCGGCAGGTGGCGGGGACGCTCGGTGCCACGCCCGAGGCCGAGACCCGCGACGGGCGCTACGTGGTCCGGCTGGTGCTGCCTGCCTAGCCGCGGGCGTCGCAAGCGGCGAGCAGCGCCGCGTGGCGATCGAGATACGCGGCCCGGGCCTCGGCCGGAGGGCGCAGCGTGAGCGACAGGCCCTCGATGGCCGCGGGGTCGGGCGAACCGAAGAAGCGGTTCGCCTCGTGGATCTCGAAGCCCGCGATGTGGACCGCCTCGAGCCACGCGGAGATCCGGTCGGCCTTCTTGATGCGCCTCTTCAAGGGGGGCGAGGTGCGGGCGGGGAGGCCGAAGCGGATGTGGATCGCCTCCTGCAGCCGGTCGTCGAGCTTGCCGTAGCCGGGGCCGACGGCGGCCTTCACCGGCGAGATCATGTCCCCGATCACGTATTCGGGCGCGTCGTGGAGCAGCGCGGCCAGCCGCTCGGGCGCGGTCGCCGGGCCGAGGCGGCACAGGATGTCGTCCACGAGCAGGGAGTGTTCGGCCACGGAGTAGGGCCAGTCGCCGCGGGTCTGGCCGTTCCAGCGCGCGACGAAGGCGAGGCCGTGGGCGATGTCCTCGATCTCGATGTCGAGCGGCGTCGGGTCGAGCAGGTCGAGGCGGCGCCCGGAGAGCATCCGCTGCCATGCGCGCGGCGCGCGCTTGGGGGATCTGGACGAAGCGCTCATGCGGCCGTGATCGGGTGCGGCATCCGGATGTGCAACCAAATCCCGCCGGTCGTGTTGGGGGCCCATGCCGGGAGGAACGTGAACCCGGTGCCCCGTCCGGCCCCCGCCGGTCGGCGCACCCAGTGACGGAGTGTGTCCGATGTCCAGAGCCCCCCTCGCCGCCCTCGCCTTGGGCCTCTCCATGGTCGCCGGCGCGGCCCAAGCCCAGCAATGCGCCCCCCGCGACATCGTGACCGAGCGCCTGAACCTCAGCTACGGCGAGAGCTTCGGCGGCGGCGGCCTGCAGGGCGAGGACGCGGTCTACGAGGTGTGGATCTCCGAGGAGGAGGGGACGTGGACCATCCTCATGACCCGCGCGGACGGCATGTCCTGCATCATGGCCGCCGGGACGGACTGGCGGAAGGCGCTCGCCTCCGAGAAGGTCTCGGGCCAGCCCGCCTGAGGGCGCGGTGGCCCGCGCCATTGAGGCGCGCGCGGCCCGCTGGTAGGCGCCGCTCGACCCAGACCGGAGCCGCCCAATGACCGACCACGTCGTCAAGGACCTCTCCCTCGCCGCCTACGGGCGCAAGGAGATCGAGATCGCCGAGACCGAGATGCCGGGCCTCATGGCCTCGCGCGAGGAGTTCGGCGCCAGCCGGCCGCTCAAGGGCGCGCGGATCGTGGGTTCGCTTCACATGACGATCCAGACGGCGGTGCTGATCGAGACGCTGACCGCGCTGGGCGCGGACGTGCGTTGGGCCTCGTGCAACATCTTCTCGACCCAGGACCACGCCGCCGCGGCCATCGCGGAGGCGGGCGTGCCGGTCTTCGCCGTGAAGGGCCAGACGCTGGAGGAGCACTGGGACTACCTCGACCGCTCGTTCCAGTTCGCGGACGGGCCGAACCTGATCCTCGACGACGGCGGCGACGCGACGCTCTACGTGCTGCTGGGCGCGCGGGCGGAGGCGGGGGAGGACGTGATCCCCGTCCCGCAGTCCGAGGAGGAGGAGGTCATCAAGGCGCAGATCAAGCGCCGGATGGAGGCCTCGCCCGGCTGGTTCACGAAGGTCCGGGACCAGATCGTGGGCGTGTCGGAGGAGACGACGACGGGCGTCCACCGCCTCTACGACCTGCACCGGAAGGACCTGCTGCCCTTCCCGGCGATCAACGTGAACGACAGCGTCACGAAGTCGAAGTTCGACAACAAGTACGGGTGCAAGGAGTCCCTCGTGGACGGCATCCGGCGGGCGACGGACACGATGATGGCCGGCAAGGTCGCGGTCGTGTGCGGCTACGGCGACGTCGGCAAGGGCTCGGCCGCCTCGCTGGCGGGCGCGGGGGCGCGGGTGAAGGTGACGGAGGCCGATCCGATCTGCGCGCTGCAGGCGGCGATGGACGGCTTCGAGGTCGTGCTGCTGGAGGAGAGCCTCGACGCGGACATCTTCATCACGACGACGGGCAACAAGGACGTCATCCGCATCGAGCACATGCGCGGGATGAAGGACATGGCGATCGTGGGCAACATCGGCCATTTCGACAACGAGATCCAAGTGGCGAACCTGCGCAACCACAAGTGGACGAACGTGAAGGAGCAGGTGGACATGATCGAGATGCCCTCGGGCAACCGGATCATCCTGCTGTCGGAGGGGCGCCTGCTGAACCTCGGGAACGCGACGGGGCACCCGTCCTTCGTGATGTCGGCTTCGTTCACGAACCAAGTGCTCGCGCAGATCGAGCTGTGGACGAAGGGCGACGACTACGGGCCCGGCGTCTACATCCTGCCCAAGCATCTCGACGAGAAGGTCGCGGCGCTGCACCTCGCCAAGGTGGGCGCGAAGCTGACCAAGCTGGACAAGGCGCAGGCCGACTACATCGGGGTGCCGCAGGACGGGCCGTTCAAGCCGGAGCACTACCGCTACTGAGCGGCCCCCGGGGGTCGTGGACGGGGCGCGCCTTCGACGAGGCGCGCCCCGTCGCGTCAGGAGCGGCGGAGGGCAACGGGGGCAGTGCCGCCGCGTCGAGGAGCCATGCGGCGACGTTCGCCTTCACCCCCATCTCCCGGCGACCACCGCGGGTAGCCCCGATGGGCACATGTTGTGCGGGTTGCGCGGCGCGGGACGACGGTCTCCCGGAGGTTGATGGGCAGAACGCACGTCCGAACCACTGGTTCCAAACGAGATTCCGGCGGCTTTCGGTGGAACCAAGGGGGGAGGGGAGGCCGTTCCGATGGCACTGCAAACAACCCGACCGGGAGAGACCGCATGAAGATGCATACCCTTCTCGCCGGCGTCGCGGCGGCCGCCCTGGCCACCTCGAGCGCCTTCGCCCAGACCCTTCTCGTCGATGCCGACGGCAACCCCGCCATGGACGAGAGCGGCATGCAGCTGATGGCCAACGACGACGGCTTCATCGTCGACGCGGACAACGAGCCGCTCCTCGACGATTCCGGCGAGATGATCCTTGCCGAGACGCGCGGCTTCATGCTCGAGACCGAGATGGAGACCGAGTCCATGGTCGTCGAGGGCGGCACGTCCACGGCGAACGCGATGGGCGGCCAGATCGTCGTCGAGCAGCCCGACGCCGAAGTGACCGTCGACGTGGCCGAGCCGGTCGTGTCCGTGGATCAGGCGCGTCCCGAGGTGCTCGTCGAGCAGGCGCAGCCCGAGATCGTCGTGACCGTGGCCGAGCCCACCGTGAACGTCGAGCAGCAGGCGCCGATCATCACCATCGAGCAGGCCCAGCCGCAGGTCGTCGTCCGCATCCCCGAGCCGGTCGTGACCGTCCGCATGCCGGAGCCGACCGTGAACGTCGCCACGTCGCAGCCCGAGGTCGCGGTCGTGCAGCCCGAGCCGATCGTGCGCTTCGTGCGGCCCGAGCCGAACATCATCGTCGAGGAGGCCGAGCCCCGCGTGAACGTCACGCAGGCCGAGGCGCAGGTTCAGGTGAACCGGGCGCAGGCCGCCGAGGTGACGGTCGAGCAGGCCGACGCCGAGGTGATGATCGAGGAAGGCGGCGAGGGCAACGTCCAGATGGCTGCGACGCCCGCGCCGGTGGTCAACATCGAGCAGGCCGACGACGCCGCCATCGAGGTCGAGCAGGCGGATGCCGAGATCGTCGTCGAGGAGTCGGAGCCTGAGGTCGCCGTGGTGGCTCAAGCCGACGTCGAGGCCGTCGAGGTCGAGACCGACGAGGCCCTCGTGGCCGGTGGCCTCTACGCCGCCTTCGCCGACAACCGCGTCTCCGACCTCGTCGGAATGGACGTGCTGGGCGAGACCGGCTCGGAAGTGGGTGAGGTCGACCGCCTGATCCGCACCGCCGGCGGCGAGCTGGCGGCCATCGTGGGCGTCGGCGGCTTCCTCGGCCTCGGCGAGCACGACGTGGCGATCCCGCTGGACCGCTTCACGCGCGGCGCCGACGACAACCTCATCATCAACACGATGACCGAGGAAGAGCTCGAGGCGATGCCCGAGTGGGACGAGACCGGCGAGGTGATGCCGCTCGGCATGGCCATCGGCGACGCCTACTGATCGCTCGAACCCTTCGGACCCGACCGGGTCCGATCCGGAAGGCCCCGCCCCCGTGCGGGGCCTTTCCCTTTTCCGGACGGCATGCATCGTGGCCCCATGCGCCGCCTGCTGCCCGTCCTCGCGATCCTCGCCCTCCTCGGCGGGGCGGCGTGGTGGGCGCTGGTCGATCCGCGCTCGCCCCTGCCGGCCGCGTGGAACCCCTTCGCGGGGTACGATCCTCGGGATCCACCGGGGCCGTTCACCGCGATGCGGCTGTCGCGGGCGGCCGCGGAGCCGGTCGCCTGCGCCGCCGCGCTGGACCTCGTGGCGACGTTCGATCCGCTGCCGCCGCTGGACGGCGAAGGGGCGTGCGACGTCCCGCACCGGGTGGGCCTGCGCTCCGTCGGCGAGGCGGCGATCCGGTTGGAGACCTCCTGCGCCGCGGCGCTGCGTCTGGCCGTCTGGGCGCGCCACGCCGCCCAGCCCGCCGCCGCCGCCATCGCGGGCGCGCCGATCTCGGCGATCCGCCACCAAGGGTCCTACGCCTGCCGCGCGGTCCGGGGCGGCACGCGGCCCTCGACCCATTCCACCGCCGAGGCCATCGACATCCGCGCCGTCGTGGTGGCCGGGCGCGAGGTGCCGCTGCTGGGGGCGTGGGACGATCCCGGCCCCGACGGTCGGCTGTGGCGGGCGCTGCATGCGGGGGCGTGCGAGTGGTTCGTGACCGTGCTCGGCCCCGACTTCGACGCGAACCACGCGGACCATCTGCATGCGCAGAGCCGCGGCTGGGGCCTTTGCCGCTAACTTTTCCTTTATTTCACGGGGGAGGGGGGGCAGGGTCGCGCCGTGAATCAACGGGGGAGCGACCCATGAGCAAGCTCGACGAGAAGGTCGGCAAGTACATCCAAGTGGTGAAGGAGAAGGGCGTCGACCTGGACCCCGATCTGCTGCGGAAGGTGACGCGCGCCTGCGGGCCGTCGATCTACAACCGCGACGCCGAGACCATCGCCGCCTCCGATCCCTCCGAGATGGCGCGGATCAAGAACAACTTGCTCATCAAGAAGTTCGGCCTCTCCGACAGCCAGGACCTCGACGCCGGGATCGACGCCGTGATCGAGAAGTACGGCCGCTCCGACAGCCGCAAGTACCGGGCCGTGATCTACTACATGCTGGCCAAGCACTTCGGGAAGGAAGGGGTCTACGGCTCCTGAGCCGGACCTCTTCGACGGTGGATCGGGGCGCCCGCGGGCGCCCTTTTTCGTGCGCCGCGCGGGTTGCAGGGATGCAACACCCTTCCCATCTGGTCCTGCGAGGCCCCATCGGGACCGTGCCCATCCGGGGCGGTCGCCTGCCGGGGCGCTTTGATACAGGAGAGATGCGATGGACTTGGAGAAGTTCACCGAGCGCGCCCGTGGCTTCGTGCAGGCGGCGCAGACGATCGCGGCCCGCGAGGGCAACCAGTCCTTGACCCCCGAGCACCTGCTCAAGGCGATCATGGACGACGAGCAGGGCATGGCCGCCAACCTGATCGACCGCGCGGGCGGGTCGAGCGCGCGGGTGCGTGCCGCCGTGGACGCGGCCGTGGCCAAGCTGCCGAAGGTGTCGGGCGATTCCGGGCAGGTCTATCTGGACCGCGCCACGGCGACCGTGCTGGACGAGGCCCAGAAGGTGGCCAAGAAGGCGGGCGACAGCTTCGTGCCGGTGGAGCGGGTGCTGCAGGCGCTCGCCATGACCAAGTCGAAGGCGAAGGACGCGCTTGAGGCGGGGGCGGTGAACGCGCAGACGCTGAACGCGGCGATCAACGACATCCGCAAGGGGCGGACCGCTGACTCCGCGTCCGCCGAGGACACGTTCGAGGCGCTGGAGAAGTACGCGCAGGACCTCACGCAGCGCGCGCGGGACGGCAAGATCGACCCGATCATCGGGCGCGACGAGGAGATCCGGCGCGCGATGCAGGTGCTGAGCCGCCGGACCAAGAACAACCCCGTCCTGATCGGCGAGCCGGGCACCGGCAAGACCGCGATCGCCGAGGGCCTCGCCCTGCGGATCGTGGACGGCGACGTGCCCGAGAGCTTGCGCGACAAGAAGCTGATGGCGCTCGACATGGGCGCGCTGATCGCGGGCGCGAAGTATCGCGGCGAGTTCGAGGAGCGGCTGAAGGCCGTGCTGTCCGAGGTGTCGGCGGCGGCGGGCGAGATCATCCTGTTCATCGACGAGATGCACACGCTGGTCGGCGCGGGCAAGACGGACGGCGCGATGGACGCGGCCAACCTCATCAAGCCGGCGCTGGCGCGCGGCGAGCTGCACTGCGTGGGGGCCACGACGCTCGACGAGTATCGCAAGTACGTCGAGAAGGACGCGGCCTTGGCCCGGCGGTTCCAGCCGCTGCTGGTGGAGGAGCCGACGGTGGAGGACACCGTGTCGATCCTGCGCGGCATCAAGGAGAAGTACGAGCTGCACCACGGGGTGCGGATCTCCGACAGCGCCTTGGTCGCGGCCGCCAACCTGTCGAACCGCTACATCACGGACCGCTTCCTGCCGGACAAGGCGATCGACCTGATGGACGAGGCCGCCTCGCGCCTGCGGATGGAGGTGGACTCCAAGCCCGAGGAGCTGGACGCGCTGGACCGCGACGTGCTGCAGAAGCAGATCGAGGTCGAGGCGCTGCGGCTGGAGGACGACCAAGCGTCGAAGGACCGGCTCGAGACCTTGGAGAAGGAGCTCGCGGACCTGCAGCAGCGCTCGGCCGAGATGACCGCGCGCTGGCAGGCGGAGCGCGACAAGCTGGACGCGTCGCGGGGCCTCAAGGAGCAGCTGGACCACGCGCGGATCGAGCTGGACCAAGCCAAACGCGACGGCGACTTCGCCAAGGCCGGCGAGCTGCAGTACGGGCGCATCCCCGAGCTGGAGCGGCAGCTGGGCGAGGCGGAGACCGACGACCTGATGGTCGAGGAGGCCGTGCGCCCCGAGCAGATCGCCGCCGTGGTCGAGCGCTGGACCGGCGTGCCGATGTCCAAGATGCTGGAGGGCGAGCGCGAGAAGCTGCTCCGCATGGAGGAGGAGCTGGGGCGCCGCGTGATCGGGCAGCGGCAGGCCGTCACGGCGGTGTCGAACGCGGTGCGCCGGGCGCGCGCGGGGCTGCAGGACGAGAACCGGCCCTTGGGGTCGTTCCTGTTCCTCGGGCCGACCGGCGTGGGCAAGACCGAGCTGGTCAAGGCGCTGGCGGAGTACCTGTTCGACGACGACGGCGCGATGGTCCGCATCGACATGTCGGAGTTCATGGAGAAGCACGCGGTGGCCCGCCTGATCGGCGCGCCTCCGGGCTACGTGGGCTACGACGAGGGCGGCGTCCTGACGGAGGCCGTGCGGCGGCGCCCGTATCAGGTGGTGCTGTTCGACGAGGTCGAGAAGGCGCACCCGGACGTGTTCAACGTGCTGCTGCAGGTGCTGGACGACGGAGTGCTGACCGACGGGCAGGGCCGAACCGTGGACTTCAAGCAGACGCTGATCATCCTGACGTCGAACCTCGGCGCGCAGGCGCTGTCGCAGTTGCCGGACGGGGCGGACGCGAGCCAAGCCAAGCGCGACGTGATGGACGCGGTGCGGGCGCATTTCCGGCCCGAGTTCCTGAACCGGCTGGACGAGACGATCATCTTCGACCGGCTCCAACGCGAGGACATGGGCGGCATCGTCGACATCCAGGTCGCACGTTTGGTGCGGCGCCTGGCGGGTCGCAAGATCGACCTGCAACTGGACGATGCGGCGCGGGCGTGGCTGGCCGAGGAGGGCTACGACCCGGTGTTCGGGGCGCGCCCGCTCAAGCGGGTGATCCAGCGGTCGCTGCAGAACAGCCTCGCGGAGATGATCCTCGCGGGCGAGGTTCGCGACGGCGACGTGGTGCCCGTGACCGCCGGGCCGGACGGCCTGATCATCGGGGACCGGATCGCATCCAGCGACCGGCGACCGCCGGAGGACGCGGTGGTGCACTGAGGGGAGGGGCGGCTTCGGCCGCCCCTCTTCGCGTCGGGGCGGCGCTTTTCCGCCCGCTGACATTTCCGTGAGTTGAACGGTCGAGGCCGCTTGGCTTGGGTAGCGGCGGGCCGCGTTCAAGAGGGGCGTGGAAACTTTTCACACGGAACTGCGGCCTAGCTCATGCGTCTCATCGTCGTCGGCTGCGCGCCGACCCTGCAACAGGAGAGACACATGCTTCGCAACACCATGATCGCCTTGGCCGCCACGACCGCGCTGGCCGCGCCCGCCTTCTCCCAAGACCAGAACATCGTCGAGACCGCGCAGGCGGCCGGCGGGTTCGAGACGCTGCTCGCCGCCGCCACGGCGGCCGGGCTGGCCGAGACCCTGTCGACCGGCGAGTACACCGTCTTCGCCCCGACCGACGAGGCGTTCGCCGCCCTGCCCGAGGGCACCGTCGAGAACCTCCTGCTGGAGGAGAACCGCCAGCAGCTGACCGACATCCTGCTCTACCACGTCGTGCCGGGCACGGTGATGTCGACCGACCTGACCGACGACATGGAGGCCGCGACCGCGCTCGAGGGCCGCTCGGTCCTGATCGACCTCGACGACGGGGTGCGCGTCGGACCCGCCACGGTGGTCCAAGCGGACATCGAAGCGTCCAACGGCGTGATCCACGTCATCGACACGGTGCTGCTGCCCGAGTGAGGCCGACGGCATCGCTGCATGACGGAAGGGCGGGCCCGCGGGCCCGCCCTTCTCGTTCGTGGCGGGGTCGGGTCGATCGTCCCCGCCCGATCCCTCGCCGCCCCCGGATCGGAGCGGCGCGGGTCGCCTAGGCGGACGGGAACGCGGGCGGCACGGACGGGTTTGCCGAGCATGACCTGCACCTGCCACGCCCCGCTCTCCCGCCGCGCCGTCCTGACCGGCGCGCTCGCCTCCCCGGTCGTCCTCGCGGGCTGCGACGGCCTTCCCCTGCTCGTCTCCGAAGCGGAGGCCGCGCAGATGGGCGAGCGGGCATGGGCGGACATCAGGCGCCAGACCCCGCTGAGCGGCGACCCGGGCGACCGCGATCTCGTCGGGCGGATCGCGACGCGGCTGCTGAGCGCCGCCGGGCGCGACCCGCGCGGATGGGAGATCGCGGTCTTCCGGGGCGGGCAGGTGAACGCCTTCGCCCTGCCGGGCAACAAGATCGGCGTCTACGAGGGGATGATCCGGCTGGCCGGGTCCGAGGGCGAGCTGGCCGCGGTGATCGGGCACGAGATCGGCCACATCGACGCGGACCATTCCCGCGAGCGGATGAGCGCAACCAAGGCGGGCAACGGGGTCATGCACCTGATCCGCTGGCTGCTCGACTGGGGCGAGGTGCAGTATGCCGAGGAGATCGTGGGCGCCTTGGGCGTGGGCGTGGAGTTCGGCGTGCTGCGGCCCTACGGGCGCGGGCAGGAGGAGGAGGCCGACGTCATGGGCGTGCGCCACATGGCGGCGGCGGGCTACGACCCGCGCGACGCCATAAGTCTCTGGAATCGCATGGATGCTGCGGTGCAGAATCGCGGGCCGGAGTTCCTGTCGACCCATCCCGCGCCCCGCTCGCGCATCGAGGCGCTGGAGGCGGCGATCGCCGCCGTGTGAACGGGGCGCGGCCGAAGGGGGTTGCTTGGCGCGGCGCTCGGCACGAGGGTCGGGTCGTCGGAAAGGAAACGCGGAATGATCGACTGGGGTGTCTGGGCGCTGGAGGTGCTGGCGCTGAGCTTCGTGCTCGTGATCGGGCTGGCCGCGCTGGTAGCGGCCGTGCTGTTCGTGATCGACCGGACGCAGACGGCGGACGCGATCCGGCGCAACTACCCGGTGATCGGGCGCTTCCGGCACCTGTTCAGCGAGCTGGGCGAGTTCTTCCGCCAGTACTTCTTCGCGATGGACCGCGAGGAGCTGCCGTTCAACCGCGCCCAGCGGGAGTGGGTTGCGCGGGCCGGGGCGGGGAAGGGCAACACGGTGGCCTTCGGCTCGACCCGCTCGATCGCGGCGGCCGGAACCCCGCTCTTCGTGAACGCGGCCTTCCCGCCGCTAGACGCGATGGCGGCCAAGACGGTGCCCTTGGTGATCGGGCCGACCGCGCGGGCGCCGTTCGAGGCGCCGTCGATCTTCAACATATCGGGGATGAGCTACGGCGCGATCTCCAAGCCCGCCGTGCGGGCGCTGTCGAAGGGCGCGGCGGACGCGGGCATCTGGCTCAACACCGGGGAGGGGGGGCTGTCGGAGTTCCACCTCGAAGGCGGCTGCGACCTCGTCTACCAGATCGGGACCGCGAAGTTCGGGGTCCGCGACGTGGAGGGCAACCTTTCGGAGGAAAAGCTGCGCGAGGTCGCGGCGATCCCCCAGGTCCGCATGTTCGAGCTGAAGCTGGCGCAGGGGGCCAAGCCGGGGAAGGGCGGCATCCTGCCCGCCGCCAAGATCACGCCGGAGATCGCGAAGATCCGGGGGCTGCGGCCGGGCGAGGACGGGATCAGCCCGAACCGCCATTCCGAGGCGTCGAACGTGGACGAACTGCTGAACATGGTGAAGCGGCTGCGCGAGGTGTCGGGCAAGCCGGTGGGCATCAAGACCGTCGCGGGCGCGCGCGAGCCGTTCGAGGAGCTGTTCGACCGGATCGCCGCGCGGATGGAGGCGGGCGACGACTGCGCCCCGGACTTCGTGACGCTGGACGGGGGCGAGGGCGGCACCGGGGCGGCGCCGATGCCGCTGATCGACCTCGTGGGGATGTCGATCCGCGAGGCGCTGCCGATGGTGGCGACCGCGCGCGACGACGCGGGCCTGAAGGACCGGGTGCGCCTGATCGCGAGCGGGAAGCTGGTGAACCCCAGCGACGTGGCGTGGGCCTTGGCGGCGGGCGCGGACTTCGTCGCGAACGCGCGGGGGTTCATGTTCGCGCTGGGCTGCATCCAGGCGCTGAAGTGCAACAAGAACACCTGCCCCACGGGGATCACCAGCCACGACCCGCGCTTCCAGAAGGGCCTCGTGGTGGAGGACAAGTGGAGGAAGGTCGCCAACTACGCGCGCGGGATCGTCAAGGAGGTGGAGGTCATCGCGCATTCGGTCGGCGTGGCCGAGCCGCGCGAGATGCGGCGGCGCCACGTCCGGATCGTGCAGGCGGACGGGACGAGCGTGCCGATGAACGTCCTCTTCCCGCGTGACGGTCGCGTGACCGAGAAGGCGTCGATGGCGGCGGAATGAAACCTCTCCCCCTCGCGGGGGATTACGTTCCCGTGACCCTAGGCGAAACCTGCACGGCAGTTCGGTAGGGGGCAGGGAGACGAGCCGAGAGGACCGACCATGTTCAAGCCCGACCTGACGCGCGCCGAGGTGACGCCCGAATGGATGTGGAACCGGCGCAAGGTGCTGGGCGCGATGGCGGCCTCGGGGACGGGGCTCTTCGCGACGCCCGCGCTGTCGTGGCAGGAGGTGGCGGAGGGGCTGGAGCCGAACACGTTCGAGCAGATCACCTCCTACAACAACTTCTACGAGTTCGGGACCGGCAAGGACGAGCCGCTGGAGAACGCGCAGGACATGGTGACCTCGCCGTGGACGCTGGTCGTGGACGGGCTGGTCGACAATCCGGGCGAGTACGAGCTGTCGGACCTGATCGGCGACATCCCCACGGAGGAGCGCATCTACCGCTTCCGCTGCGTGGAGGCGTGGTCGATGGTGATCCCGTGGAACGGGTTCGAGCTGAACAAGCTGCTCGCCAAGGTCGGGGTGCAGGACGGCGCGCGCTACGTGAAGTTCGAGACCGCCGTGATCCCCGAGGTGATGGAGGCGGTGCAGTACCCCATCCTCGACTGGCCCTATACCGAGGGGCTGCGGATGGACGAGGCGATGCACCCGCTGACGATGATGGCGACGGGCCTCTACGGGAAGGCGCTGCCCAACCAAAACGGGGCGCCGATGCGCTTGGTGGTGCCGTGGAAGTACGGCTTCAAGTCGATCAAGACGATCCGGCGCATCTCGCTCGTGGAGGAGGAGCCGCTGAACACGTGGCAGGATCTCGCGCCGCAGGAATACGGCTTCTTCGCCAACGTGAACCCCGAGGTGGACCACCCGCGGTGGAGCCAAGCCTCCGAGCGGCTGATCGGCGGCGGGCTGTTCGCGCGCCGGCAGGACACGCTGATGTTCAACGGCTACGCCGACCAGGTGGCGTCGCTCTACGAGGGCATGGACCTGACGGTGAACTACTGAGGTGGTCGCCGCCGTCGCGCAGAGATGGGGGCCTGCGATCTCCGGCTGGGCGCGCAAGGTGCCCACGTGGGTCGTCTACCTCGCCGGGACCGCATGGGCGGCTTGGATCTTCGTGTCGGCGCTGATCACCCCGGACATGACGGTGCAGGCGGACCCGGCCAAGTACCTCGAGCACCGCTACGGGATCGTCTCGCTGCAGCTGCTCCTCGCGGGGCTATGCGTGACGCCGCTCCTGCGGTTCGCCCGGATCAACCTCATCAAGTTCCGCCGGGCGCTCGGCCTGCTGGCGTTCCTGTTCCTCGCGCTGCACTTCCTCGTGTGGCTGGTGCTCGACATGGCGCTGCGCTGGAGCGAGATCGGCGCGGACCTCGTGAAGCGGCCCTACATCGTCGTCGGCTTCGTCGCCTTCCTCCTCCTGATCCCCCTCGCGGTCACCTCGTGGAACCGCGCGATGAAGGCGATGTCGTCGGTGGCGTGGCAGCGGCTGCACCGCCTCGTCTACGTGGCCGTCGTCCTCGGCGCGGTCCACTTCGTGATGCAGGAGAAGGTGTGGACCACCGAGAGCCTGATCTACCTCGCCCTCGCCGTCGGTCTGGTCGGGCTTCGCGCGACGTGGATCCGCCGCTGGTGAGGCTTCGGCCCCCCGCACAATCCAGAGGCCACCTCCTCCCCCCCGATTCACACCCGAGGGTTGAGAAACGGGGTCCCAGAAGCCCCTCCGCGAAGAAAAATCAGGCTCCAAACCCTTGTTTTCGTTGACTTTCGCGGAAAGTTCCGAAAAAAATCGCGGTCACCTGCAAAAACCGCTTGCGGGCCCCCGACCCCATCCGTAAATACCCCCTCACCGGCGGCGCTGAGG
>NZ_JAFCAR010000003.1:205000-800196 GCF_016820245.1 Jannaschia sp. Os4
GACGTGATACTCTGCGATAAGCGATGGGGAGCCGAGAATAGGCTTTGATCCATCGATTTCCGAATGGGGCAACCCACCTGACAGTTTGCTGATACTTCCCTCGGGAAGCCATCAGTGAGCTGAACCAGGTATCTATGGGCTGAATACATAGGCTTATAGAAGCGAACCCGGGGAACTGAAACATCTAAGTACCCGGAGGAAAGGACATCAATTGATACTCCCCTAGTAGCGGCGAGCGAACGGGGACCAGCCGAGCCGTGAGTGTGATTGGAACCGTTTGGGAAGACGGGCCAGAGTGGGTGACAGCCCCGTACAAGAAGCATGATCGGACGTATTAAGTAGGGCGGGACACGTGAAATCCTGTCTGAAGATCGGAGGACCACCTTCGAAGGCTAAGTACTCCTTGCTGACCGATAGTGAACCAGTACCGTGAGGGAAAGGTGAAAAGCACCCCGACGAGGGGAGTGAAACAGTACCTGAAACCGAACGCCTACAAGCAGTCGGAGGCTCCATGAGAGCTGACGGCGTACCTTTTGTATAATGGGTCATCGACTTGGTCTCACGAGCAAGCTTAAGCCGCTAGGCGTAGGCGCAGCGAAAGCGAGTCTTAATAGGGCGTCGAGTTCGTGGGATCAGACCCGAAACCGAGTGATCTAGGCATGACCAGGTTGAAGGTTGGGTAACACCAACTGGAGGACCGAACCCACACCTGTTGAAAAAGGTCGGGATGAGTTGTGCCTAGGGGTGAAAGGCCAATCAAACTCGGAGATAGCTGGTTCTCCGCGAAATCTATTTAGGTAGAGCGTCATCCGAATACCCCGGGGGGTAGAGCACTGGATGGGTAATGGGGCCCCACAGGCTTACTGATCCTAACCAAACTCCGAATACCCGGGAGTACTAGATGGCAGACAGACGGCGGATGCTAACGTCCGTCGTCAAGAGGGAAACAACCCTGACCTCCAGCTAAGGCCCCTAATTCATGGCTAAGTGGGAAAGCAGGTGGGACGACCAAAACAACCAGGAGGTTGGCTTAGAAGCAGCCATCCTTTAAAGATAGCGTAACAGCTCACTGGTCTAAACAAGTTGTCCTGCGGCGAAGATGTAACGGGGCTCAAGCCATGAGCCGAAGCTGAGGATGCCGTAAGGCATGGTAGCGGAGCGTAGTGTGACGCACACCGCGTCTCTTTCGTACCTTCGGGTGCGTTGGAGACATGGTGTCATCGATGAAGCCGGGGCGTGAGCCATCCGGTGGAGAGATCACTAGCGAGAATGATGACATGAGTAGCGACAAACAGGGTGAGAGACCCTGTCGCCGAAAGTCCAAGGGTTCCTGCTTAAAGCTAATCTGAGCAGGGTGAGCCGACCCCTAAGGCGAGGCCGAAAGGCGTAGTCGATGGGAACCAGGTTAATATTCCTGGGCCAGGAGGATGTGACGGATCCCGGGTGTAGTTCAGTCTTATCGGATTGACTGGGCTGCTGAGGGGTTCCTGGAAATAGCCCTCCATGAGATCGTACCCTAAACCGACACAGGTGGACTGGTAGAGAATACCAAGGCGCTTGAGAGAACGATGTTGAAGGAACTCGGCAAAATACCTCCGTAAGTTCGCGAGAAGGAGGCCCGATTGGCAGGCAACTGTTGGTCGGGGGCACAAACCAGGGGGTGGCGACTGTTTACTAAAAACACAGGGCTCTGCGAAGTCGCAAGACGACGTATAGGGTCTGACGCCTGCCCGGTGCCTGAAGGTTAAAAGGAGGGGTGCAAGCTCTGAATTGAAGCCCAGGTAAACGGCGGCCGTAACTATAACGGTCCTAAGGTAGCGAAATTCCTTGTCGGGTAAGTTCCGACCTGCACGAATGGCGTAACGACTTCCCCGCTGTCTCCAACATCGACTCAGCGAAATTGAATTGCCTGTCAAGATGCAGGCTACCCGCGGTTAGACGGAAAGACCCCGTGCACCTTTACTACAGCTTCACACTGGCATCAGGCCATGCATGTGCAGGATAGGTGGTAGGCTTTGAAACCGGAACGCCAGTTTCGGTGGAGCCACCCTTGAGATACCACCCTTGCATCGCTTGGTGTCTAACCGCGGTCCGTTATCCGGATCCGGGACCCTGTGTGGCGGGTAGTTTGACTGGGGCGGTCGCCTCCTAAATAGTAACGGAGGCGCGCGAAGGTTGGCTCAGAGCGGTCGGACATCGCTCGTTGAGTGCAATGGCAAAAGCCAGCCTGACTGCGAGACTGACAAGTCGAGCAGAGTCGAAAGACGGCCATAGTGATCCGGTGGTCCCAAGTGGGAGGGCCATCGCTCAACGGATAAAAGGTACGCCGGGGATAACAGGCTGATACTGCCCAAGAGTCCATATCGACGGCAGTGTTTGGCACCTCGATGTCGGCTCATCTCATCCTGGGGCTGGAGCAGGTCCCAAGGGTACGGCTGTTCGCCGTTTAAAGAGGTACGTGAGCTGGGTTTAGAACGTCGTGAGACAGTTCGGTCCCTATCTTCCGTGGGTGTAGGATACTTGAGAGGAGTTGCCCCTAGTACGAGAGGACCGGGGTGAACGGACCACTGGTGGACCTGTTGTCGTGCCAACGGCAGTGCAGGGTAGCTATGTCCGGACAGGATAACCGCTGAAGGCATCTAAGCGGGAAGCCCCCCTCGAAACAAGGTATCCCTGAGGACCGAGGTAGACGACCTCGTCGATAGGCTGGAGGTGTAAGCGCGGTGACGCGTTCAGCTGACCAGTACTAATTGTCCGATAGGCTTGATTTGATCCAGTGGAAGCCAGGCTTCCGCGATCAGCATGCACAGTGTGCGACTTGGAATGTGGAGCCTTTCTCGGTTTGGTGATCATAGCGCGAGCGAAACACCCGATCCCATCCCGAACTCGGCCGTTAAGCGCCGTTGCGCCAATGGTACTGCGTCTTAAGACGTGGGAGAGTAGGTCATCGCCAAACCTAGAAAGGCTCCGCCGTATCTCTCGTACGATGAACCCTGACGCCCCCGCGTGCTTCGGCCCGCGGGGGCGTCCGCGTTTCGGGCCCGGGGCAGCGGCTTGTGCCTGCGGGGGAAGGGTGCTCTCTCCAATGAGGCGTAGCGCGCCGCGACCACCGAGGCGGATGCATCCGGGGACCGACCGATGAAGACGATCGTGCTGGGAGGGGATGGCTTCTGCGGTTGGCCGACCGCGCTGCACCTGTCGGCGCGGGGGCACGAGGTCGCCATCGTCGACGACCTGTCCCGCCGGGCGATCGACGCGCAGCTCGGCGTCGAGAGCCTCACGCCGATCCGATCCATGGAGCAGCGCCTCGCGGCATGGGCCGAGGTGGCCGGGCGGTCGATCGGCTTCCACGAGTTCGACGTCGCGACCGACTACGACCGCCTCCTCGACCTGTTCCTCGCCGAGCGTCCCGACACGATTGTGCACTTCGCGGAGCAGCGCGCCGCGCCGTTCTCGATGAAGTCGAGCGCCCACAAGCGATACACCGTCTCCAACAACCTCAACGCGACGCACAACGTCCTCGCCGCGATGGTCGAGGCGGGGCTCGACGCGCATCTGGTCCATCTCGGAACGATGGGCGTCTACGGCTACGGAACCGCCGGCGTGACCATCCCCGAGGGCTATCTCAACGTCCGGATCGACACGCCCGCGGGAGCGACGCCGAAGGACATCCTGTACCCGACCGACCCCGGCTCGATCTACCACCTCACCAAGAGCCAGGATCAACTGTTCTTCGCGTTCTACAACCGGAACGACGGCCTGCGGATCACCGACCTCCACCAAGGGATCGTGTGGGGCACGCAGACGGAGGAGACGAAGCGCGACGACCGGCTCGTGAACCGCTTCGACTATGACGGCGACTACGGCACCGTGCTCAACCGCTTCGTCATGCAGGCGGCCGTCGGGCACCCGATCACCGTCCATGGCACGGGCGGGCAGACGCGCGCCTTCATCCACATCCAGGATACGGTGCGATGCATCGAGCTCGCCGCCGCGAACCCTCCGGCGCCGGGCGACCGGGTGAACATCCTCAACCAGACCACGGAGACGCATCGGGTCCGCGACCTCGCGCGGATGGTGGCCGAGCGCATGGGGGGCGAGGTCGCGTACCTGCCCAATCCGCGCAACGAGACGGCGGAGAACGAGCTTCGCGTCGCGAACGATCGCTTCCTCGCGCTGGGACTGGATCCCGTTCGCTTGGAGGCCGGCCTGCTCGAGGAGATCCGCGACGTCGCGCTGCGACATCGCGACCGGTGCGACCTGTCGAAGATCCCCGCGCGGGCGGCGTGGAACAGGGCGGCGGCCTCCCGGATCGGCGAGGCGGGCGAGCCTACGTGATCGGCCCCGGCGTCCGGCGTCCGCGGGCGACCGCCCGCCCCGGGGCCCTCGCGGTGCTGCGGGCGGCGATGGACCGGGCCGACCGGCCGGACGCGCGGGCGGACGCCGACGCCGCCGTCCGGGCCGAGATGGAGGCGGCGGGCGAGGACCTCCCCGCGGACGAGGCGCTGCTCGCCCGCGTCACGGACATCGCCGACCGATCCGTCTGGTTCGACTCCGCGCACCTCCAGCGGCACGATCCCCGGGCCGGCAGCTCGACGGGCGCGGTGGCGGCGTGGCTCGCCCGGCCCGATCCGCTCCGGCGCCCGCCGGTCCCCTACTTCCGCCGCCGGTGGTACCTGGCGACGAACCCCGACCTCTGGCGCGTCCGCGACCCCTATGGGCACATGCTCACGCGCGGGATCGCCGAAGGGCGCCGTCCCCTCCCCGTCGTGGACCGCCTGCTCCGTTATGCCGAGCCCGGCACCCGTCTCGTGGACCTGCTGGAGCGGTGCCCGCCCGCGCTGTTGGCGGCCTTGGACGCCAAGAAGGCCGATCCGCTCGCCGCGCGGATGAACGCCCCCCTCTACCGGGCCCGGGTCGGCCTGCCGTCGGACCTCCCGTCCGTGGAGGCGCTGATCCACTGCGCCGCGGGCGCGCATGCGGGCGCGTGGCCTCCGGCGAGCTTCGACGGCGCCCATTACGCGGCGGCGTGGGACGCCGCGCATCCCCGGCGGCCCCTCGGACCCAAGACGGACCGGTTCCTCCACTGGCTCGCCGAGGGGGCGTCCCATGGCGTCGATCCGTCCCCCTTCTTCGACGCGGACCACTACCGCGCGGCGAACCCGGATCTCGCGACGTGGAAGGGGCCCCTCTTCGAGCACTACTGGCGCCACGGGCTCTCGGAGGAGAGGCAGGCCCACCCGTGGGTCGATCCGCCGTGGTATGCCGGGCGCCATCCGCCCCCCCGGGGCGTGCCGGCGGTGGAGGCCTTGACCGCGCGCGCCGATCCGCGCCACCGGACCGCCCCCGCGATGCGACCGCCCCTCGCGTCGGATGCGCGGGATGCGCCGCCGCACGTCCACGGCCCCCATGCCGCCCAGATCCACGCGCTCGCCCGGCGCCGCGCGCGGCTGGCGGCGCCGGAGATCGCGGCCCTCGTGGACGAGGCGGCCGGGCTCGATCCCCTCGTGCGCCATCCCGGCGGCCCGCGCGACGTCCGCGATCCGCTCCGCCGGATGCCGGGCGCGCAGCGGGTCGCGGATCTGGAGGCGCTGCGGGCCGCGCGCGGCGGAAGGCCATCCGCCGACCTGCTCCTCCTGTCCGATCCCGCCGACGCGGCCGCGCGGTCCGCGGTCGATGCCGTCCGCGCGGCGATGCGGCGGAACGGCCTCCCCCCGGCGTTGGAAGTGGTCTGCGACGCGGGCGGCGGGACGGGCGAGGACGCTCTCTCGCTGCCCGAGGCCCTTCCGCACGCGGGCGCGGCGGAGCGCGCCGTCGCCCTCTTGGGGCTGATCCGCGCGACCGGGGCCGCGCGGGTGACCGATTTCGGGACGCGCGCCGGGTGGGAGGTGATCTCGACGCACGGTCGGGCGCTGCGGCACGAGACGGACCTCCGCGCATGGTTCCCCCCGCGTGCAGAGGAGCGCGACGGCCCGGCGGTGTGGGCGCTCCGGGGCGGCATCGACGCCCTGCGCGACGCCTACGCCGACCCGGCGGACGTCCCGGCGCTCCGCGCGCGGCTCGGCCCGAAGGTCGTCGCGTTCGAGCCGGACGTCCAAGTGCCGTCTTGGGCGACGGTCGTGCGGTGAGGGACGTCACCTGCATCCTGACGGTCCACGACGAGGGCAGCTTGGCGCGTCCGACGGTCCGCAGCTTCGACGCCGCCGTGGCCCGCGCGCGCGCCGAGGGGCTCGCGGTCGAGACGGTGCTCTGCCTCGACCGGGCCGACGCCGCGACCCGGGACGCCGTGGCGGACCTGGCCGCGCGGGCCGCCGCCGTGATCGAGACCGACCTCGGCGATCAAGGCGCCGTGCGCAACGGAGCGGCCGCGCGCGCGGGAGGGGCGTGCATCGCCTTCCTCGACGGCGACGACCTGTGGTCGTCGAACTGGCTGGTGGAGGCGTGGCGATGCTGCGCCGCGGCGCCGGGCCGCGCCGTCGCCCATCCCGAGATCCGCTGGACCTTCGACGGCCTCGCGGCGGCGACCTTCCCGCCGGACATGCGGGATCCCGACTTCGACTGGGCGATCCTGCGCTGCGAGAACGTCTACGACGCGCTCTGCATGGCGCCGGCGGACCTCTACCGGGCCCATCCGTTCGGCGCGCGCGACCTGCGCGGGGGGTTCGCCTACGAGGACTGGCACTGGGCCATGACCGTCGCGGCGGCGGGCGCCTCGCACCGGGTCGCGCCGGGCACCGTGATCTTCAAGCGCGCCCGGGCGGGCGCCCGCAACGCGCAGGCCCAAGCCGCCAACGTGATCCCCCGTTGGGCGCCGCCCCTGCGGTGGGACTGGACGCCGCCCGACGGCGATGGCGCCGGGGCGCCCGTCGTGGGAGGGAAGGCCGATCCGAAGGGGGGACCGGGATGAGCGACGCGCCCGTCAAGCAGGTGATCTGCATCTCGTGGGGGACGAAGTACGGCCCGCATTACGTGAACCGTCTTCACGCGATGGTCGCGCGCAACATCACGCCGCCCTACACCTTCACGTGCTTCACGGACCGCCCCGAGGGGCTGGCCGACGGCATCCGCACCGAGCCGTTGCCGCCGCTGCCCTGCGACATGCCCACGGGGGTGCCGGGCAAGTGGCCGAAGTCGCGGCTCTGGGGCGCGACGCTGGGCGGCCTGACCGGGCCGGTCCTGTTCGTCGATCTCGACGTGGTCATCGTCGACAGCCTCGACCCGTTCTTCTCAGAAGGATCGCCCGAGGACGTCATCCTCGCCCGCAACGTCGCCAAGCCGCTCCACAGGCTCGGCCAGACCTCGATCTACCGCTTCCCGGTGGGCAAGCTGAAGCCGATCCAGGACGCCTTCGCCGCCGATCCGCAGGGCGTCGGCGCCAAGTATCGCTACGAGCAGCACTACGTCACCGCCGCCGCGCCGGGGGGCGTGCGGTTCTGGCCGAAGGGCTGGGTGCGCCATTTCCGGATCGAATGCATCCGGACCTTCCCGCTCAACCTCTTCACCGAGCCGCGCAAGCCGGCGGGCACCCGCGTCGTCATCTTCGCCGGGCGCTTGAACCCGGAGGACGCGGTGGCGGGCCGATGGGCACCCGACGAGCCGAGCGCTTCGACCCTCCGGGCGCACCTCGCCCGCGTGTGGCGGACCCGCGGCGGCTTCCGCGGCCTGCGCCGCTTCGTCCGCCCGACCCGCTGGGTCGCGGAGGCATGGCGGGAATGACGAAAAAGCCGCCCTTCGGGCCGTTCGGCCTCTTGCAGTCGGCGGGGCGGGGCGATACCTGCCCCTCACTGGCGCGGGGTGGAGCAGCCCGGTAGCTCGTCAGGCTCATAACCTGAAGGTCGTAGGTTCAAATCCTACCCCCGCAACCAGTCCTCACGAAGACGCCGCCCCTCGGGGCGGCGTTTCGCGTTCGGGGGAGGGGCGCCCCGTGGGCGCCCCGCGTCACACCGTCAGGTTCTCGACGTTCAGCGCGTTGTCCTGGATGAACTCGCGCCGCGGCTCGACGAGGTCGCCCATCAGCTTGGTGAAGGTGTCGTCGGCCTCGGCCACGTCCTCCACCTCGACCTGCAGGAGGGTGCGCGCCTCCGGGTCAAGCGTGGTCTCCCAGAGCTGGTCGGGGTTCATCTCGCCCAAGCCCTTGTAGCGCTGCAGCGTCAGTCCCTTCTCGCCCTCGGCCATCACCGCCTCCAACAGCTCGATCGGCCCGTGCACCGGGGTCTCGCGGTCCTTGCGGACCAGCTTGCCCGGCTCGGCGTAGACGTCGCGCGTCTCGGAGGACACCTCGTTCAGACGCCGCGCCTCGCCCGAGCGCAGGACGGCGCCGTCCAGCGTCCGCAACTCCTCGACGCCCCGCAGGACGCGCGACAGCCGGATGCCGTGGTCCTGCGTGATCCGTCCGGTCCAGCCGCGCTCGTACTCCTTCGCCACTTGGTCCAGCCGCTTGGCCACGGTGTCCGCCACGCCCTGCAGGTCGCCCAGCCCCTCGGGGTCGAACGCGCCCGCAAGCGCCGCCTGCTCGAGGATGTGGCGCGGGTAGTGGGTCGGGAAGGCCTGCAGGATGCGGCGGAAGAGGCGCGCGGCCTGCACGATGCGGTCGAGGTCGCGGCCCGCGATCTCCTCGCCCGAGGGCAGGCGCAGCACGGCCCCCTCGGTGCCCTGCGCCACGAGGTAGTCCTCCAGCGCGGTCTGGTCCTTGAGGTAGACCTCGGACTTGCCGCGCGCCACTTTGAAGAGCGGCGGCTGCGCGATGTAGAGGTGCCCCGCCTCGATCAGCTCCGGCATCTGCCGGTAGAAGAAGGTCAGCAGCAGCGTCCGGATGTGCGCGCCGTCCACGTCGGCGTCGGTCATGATGACGATCTTGTGGTAGCGCAGCTTGGACAGGTCGAACTCGTCGCGCCCGATGCCCGTGCCGAGCGCGGTGATCAGCGTGCCGATCTCTTGGCTCGAGAGCATCCGGTCGAAGCGCGCGCGCTCCACGTTCAGGATCTTGCCCCGAAGCGGCAGCACCGCTTGGTCCGAGCGCGAGCGCCCCTGCTTGGCCGACCCGCCGGCGGAGTCGCCCTCGACGAGGAAGAGTTCGCGCTTGGCGGGGTCCTTCTCCTGGCACTCGGCCAGCTTGCCGGGGAGGTTCGCCACGTCGTTCGCGGACTTCTTGCGCGTCAGCTCGCGGGCCTTGCGCGCCGCCTCGCGGGCCAAGGCGGCCTCGACGATCTTGCCGACGACCTGGCGCGCGATCTGCGGGTTCTCCTCCAGCCAGTCTGACAACGCCTCGTTGGTGAGGTTCTCGACCGCGGGCCGGACCTCCGACGAGACGAGCTTGTCCTTCGTCTGGCTGCTGAACTTCGGGTCCGGCACCTTGACCGACAGGACGCAGGTCAGCCCCTCGCGCGCGTCGTCGCCCGAGAAGTTGACCTTCTCGCGCTTGGCGATCCCGCTGTCCTGCGCGTAGCGCGTCAGCGTCCGGGTCAGCGCGCCGCGCAGCCCCGCGAGGTGCGTGCCCCCGTCCCGCTGGGGGATGTTGTTGGTGAAGGGCAGGACCATCTCGTTGTAGCTGTCGTTCCACCACATCGCGATCTCGACGCCGATGCCGTCGCGCTCGCCGTCGAAGTAGATCGGGTCGTCCATCACGGCGGTCTTGTTGCGGTCGAGGTAGCGGACGAACTCCTTCACGCCGCCCTCGTAGTGCATCTCGACCTCGCGCGCCTCGGCGGGCCGCTCGTCGCGCAGGACGATGCGGACGCCGGAGTTGAGGAAGGCCAGCTCGCGCAGGCGCTTCTCCAGCGTGTCGAACTGATATTCGAGGTTCGAGAACGTGTCCGTCGAGGCGAGGAAGCGCACCTCGGTCCCCGTCCGGTCCGTGTCGCCAACGACCTTCAGGTGCTCGGCCGTCTCGCCCCGCTCGAAGCGGGCGACGTGTTCCTTGCCGGCGCGCCAGATGCGCAGCTCCAGCCAGTCCGACAGCGCGTTGACCACCGAGACGCCCACGCCGTGCAGGCCCCCGGACACCTTGTAGGAGTTGCTGTCGAACTTACCGCCCGCGTGCAGCTGGGTCATGATGACCTCGGCCGCCGAGACCCCTTCCTCGGGGTGCATGTCGGTCGGGATCCCGCGCCCGTTGTCGGAGACGGAGACGCTGTCGTCGGCATGGATCGTGACCGTCACGCGGTCGGCGTGGCCGGCCAGCGCCTCGTCGATGCCGTTGTCCACGACCTCGTAGACCATGTGGTGCAGGCCCGACCCGTCGTCGGTGTCGCCGATATACATGCCGGGGCGCTTGCGGACCGCCTCCAAGCCTTTGAGAACCTTGATCGAATCTGCGCCGTATTCCTCCGGCGCGCGGGCGTCGTCGGCCATTCTGGACCCCTCGTATGCGTTGCCCACGATATAGGCGTTCGCGGCGGCCATGTCACCGCGAAACCCCTATATCTTGTGGGGAATCAGGCCTCCGTGACGGCGCTGCGCCCGTCTGCCTCCGTGACCTCGTAGCGGACGGCCCGATCGCCCAGTTCCGCGAACAGCTCGGCCCCCGTTCCGGTCATCCACGCCTGCCCGCCGAGGCGGCACACCTCGTCGTAGAGCGCGGCCCGGCGGCCCGCGTCGAGATGGGCCGCGACCTCGTCGAGCAGCAGGACCGGCGGCGCGCCGGTGCCGGCCAAGAGCGCCCGCGCGTTGGCGAGGACGAGCGAGATCAGCAGCGCCTTCTGCTCGCCGGTGGAGCAGAGGCGGGCGGGCACGCCCTTGGCCGCATAGGTCGCGTCGAGGTCGGAGCGGTGGGGGCCGACCAGCGTGCGCCCCGCCGCCATGTCGCGCGAGCGCGAGGCGGCCAGCGCCTCGGCCAAGGCCTCCTCGGTGGTGGGCTCCTCCTCGTCCGGTCCCGACAGCGTCAGGTCGGCAGCGGGGAACGCCCCCGCCGCCTCCTGCGCGGCGACGAGCTTGGCCAGCGCCGCGCGCCGCCGGTCGTGGATGCGCGCCCCGAACCCGGCCATCTGCGCCTCCAGCGCCTCGAACCAGCGCGCGTCGCGCACCCCGTCGCGCAGCAGGCGGTTGCGGTCGCGCATGACCTTCTCGTAGGCGATCGCGCCCTCGGCATGGGACGGGTCGAAGGAGAGCGTCATCCGGTCGAGGAACCGTCGGCGCCCCTCGGCCCCTTCGATCCAGAGCCGGTCCATCGACGGCACCAGCCAGAGCACGCGCAGGACGCGTCCGAGCGCCACCTGCGGCGCGGCCTTGCCGTCGACCTGCGTGGTGCGGGGGCGCCCGGCCTCGGCGCGCAGCTCCACCTCGCGGGTGCCCTCCGGCCCCTCCACCTCGGCGGCGATGCGCCAGCCGATGGCCTCCTGCCTGCGGGTCAGATCCTCGGTCGCCGCCCGCCGCATGCCCCGACCGGGCGAGAGCAGCGAGACCGCCTCGATCAGGTTGGTCTTGCCCGCGCCGTTGGGCCCGAACACGGCCACGGGCCGCCCGTCGAGGTCGAGCCGCGTCGAGCGGTGGGAGCGGAAGTGCGAGAGCGCGAGGCGGGCGACGTAGGCCAGCGCGTCACACCCGCATCGGCATCACGACGTAGATCGCGCTCGTGTCCTCGCCCTCGCGCATCAGCGTCGGGTCGCCGGGGTTGTTGAACAAGAACACGGCGTTCTCTCGGTCCACCTGGCTCGCGATCTCCAGCAGGTACTTGGCGTTGAAGCCGATCTCCAGCTTCTCGTCGCCGTAGTCGACGATCAGCTCCTCCTCGGCCTGTCCGGCGTCGGGCGCGTTGACCGACAGGACGAGCTTGTCGTCGTCGAGGGACAGCTTCACCGCCTTGGACCGCTCGGACGACACGGTCGCCACCCGGTCCACCGCGCGCGCGAAGTCGGCGGCATCGACCTTCAGCGTGCGCTCGTTCGCGGTCGGGATCACGCGGGCGTAGTCGGGGAAGGTGCCGTCGATGACCTTGGAGGTCAGGACGATGCCGGTCGTCTTGAAGCGGATCTTCGTCTCGGCGACCGACACCTCGATCTGCGCCTCGTCGTCCTCCAGCAGCTTCTTCAGCTCGCCCACGGTCTTGCGCGGCACGATCACGCCCGGCATCCCCTCGGCGCCCTCGGGCACCTCCGCGTCGATCCGCGCCAGCCGGTGCCCGTCCGTCGCCACGGCGCGCAGCACTTGGCCATCCGCGCCCTCGGCCACGTGAAGATAGACCCCGTTCAGGTAGTAGCGCGTCTCCTCGGTGGAGATGGCGAAGCGGGACTTGTCGAACAATCTGCGCAGGGTGGGGGCGGGGCAGGTGAAGGTGGCGTCGTAATCGGGCGACGTCATCACCGGGAAATCGTCCTTCGGCAGCGTCGCCAGCTCGAAGTTGGAGCGCCCGGCCGTGATCGTGAGTCGGCCCTTGGACTGGTCCTCGTCGAGCGTGACCTGCGCGCCGTCGGGCAGCTTGCGGACGATCTCGCCCAAGAGCTGCGCGTTGACGGTGGTGGCGCCCTCGCGGTCGACGCGGGCCTCGGTCTCGTCGATCACCTCGATGTCGAGGTCCGTCGCCTTGATCGACAGCGTCTCGCCGCCCGCCTGCAGCAGCAGGTTGGCGAGGATCGGGATCGTGTTGCGGCGCTCCACGACGGACTGGGCTTGGGACACGGCCTTGAGCAGGGCCGCGCGCTCGATGGTGATCTTCATGTCATCCTCGTCCGTGCCGGGACGCGCACCATAGCGTGCGCCCCCGCCTACGCAATCTTCGTCCGCGCAATCAGCCTTCCAGCCGCCGCTGCAGGACTTGGGCGTCCTCGCGGAGCTGCGGGTCGGTCTGCATCAACTCCTCGATGCGCTTCACGGCGTAGAGGACCGTGGTGTGGTCCTTGCCGCCGAACCGGCGCCCGATCTCGGGGTAGGAGCGGGGGGTCAGCTTCTTGGCGAGGTACATGGCCAGCTGCCGGGGCCGCGCGATGGAGCGCGACCGCCGGGCCGAGGTCATGTCGTTCATGCGCAGGTTGTAGTGCTCGCAGGTGGTCCGCATGATCTGCTCGATGGTGAGCTTGCGCTCCTGCGCGCGGATCAGGTCGACCAGCGCCTCCTGCGCCTGCTCCAGCGTGACCTCGCGCTTCACGAGGTCGGCATGGGCGAAGAGGCGGGTGACGGCGCCCTCGAGGACGCGGATCGACTGGGTGATGCGACCGGCCATCCACTCCAGCACGCCGTGGGACAGCGTGAAGTCCGGGTTGGCCTCCTGCAGCGCCTCGACCCGCTGCTGCAGCACGCCGAGGCGCAGCTCGTAGTCGGCGGGGTGCAGGTCCACGACGAGGCCGGCCTGCAGGCGGGTGCGGATGCGCTCCTCGAGGTCGCTGATCTCGTTGGGGGAGCGGTCGGCGGAGATCACCACCTGCTTTCCCGCGTCCACCAGCGCGTTGAACGTGTGGAAGAACTCGTCCTGCGTGCTGTCCTTGCCCGCGATGAACTGCACGTCGTCCACGAGGAGGATGTCGACGGTGCGGAACAGGTGCTTGAAGTCCATCGTGGACTGCGTGCGGAGCGCCGTGACGAAGCGGTACATGAACTGCTCGGCGGAGAGGTAGAGGACCTTGCGGTTGGGCTGCGTCTCCGAGATCTCGTGGGCGATGGCCTGCATCAGGTGCGTCTTGCCGAGGCCCACGCCGCTGTAGAGGAAGAGCGGGTTGAAGGCGACCGGGCCGGGCGAGGCCACGCGCTTGGCGGCCGCATGGGCCAGCTCGTTCGACTGGCCGACCACGAAGCTGTCGAAGGTGAAGCGCCGGTCGAGGCGCCCGTCCACGCCGCCCTTGGCGGTGGAGGCCGCTGCCCCGGCGACGGGGGCGGCGGCGGCGGCCATGCCCGCGGGGTCCGCGTCGCCCGTCTCGCCGACGTGGCAGATCACGCGGCTCGCCGAGGCCCCGGAGGCGGCCACATGGCGCAGCAGGACGTCCGAGTAGTTCCGCACCACCCACTTGCCCATGAAGTCCGTCGGGGCCCCCAGCGAGAGGATGCCGCCCTCCAGCCCCCGGTATCGCAGCGGCGCGATCCATGTGGAGAAGGAGTTCGCCCCGACGTCGCGCTTCACGCCGTCGAGGACCGTGGTCCAGGTGTCGTCGGTCAAGTCTCGGCCCCCTCGTTCTTCTTGTTCAGGACTGGCGCCATGCCAGTCCGCGGGCCTTCCAACCGTTGAGGCCCCCCCGGTGATGCAGCTCGTCCAAGTCCCCTTCGAACCCCTCGGCGACGTTGATGCACTCCACCGGAGTCCCCTTGGCAGAGAGGTGCTCCGAGACGGCACGCGCCGCCTGCATCGAACGCACGCCGGAGCGGCAGATGAAGAGAAGGGCGGATGGCAGATCCGACACCTCCTCCAGCACCGCCCCGACGAACGCGGGGTTGGGGACCATGCCCGGCCAGACCTTCCATTCGACGCGCACGACGCCGCGGTCCAACCCGGACAAGTCCGGCCCGCCCACGAATCCCCATTCGGGGGCGGATCGGACGTCGATCAGCACGGCTCCGTCGTCGTCAGACAACATCTTCCAGGCGTCGGAAGGCGATACCTCCCGGACGCGCGGGGTGTCCCCCGTGCTCATTCGACTGTCCCCTCAGGCGATTTGACTCGCTGGTCGGGGAGATATCGTCCGCTCGCGCGGGGGGTCCACGACTCTTCTCTGTTGACTCGGAAGTCGGCGGAAAGGAATCGCCGGGGCAGCGCCAACCCGCTGATACCGCGCATGAAAAAGCCCGCCGGAGGCGGGCTTCATCGAATCTCTTGACCTGGGCGGGCGGGCCACGATGGCCGCGTGTCACGCCCCGGTGGCGTTCACCCTGGAGGCGAGCCGGGACATCTTCCGGGACGCGGTGTTCTTGTGGAGCACGCCCTTGGTGACGCCCCGCATCAGTTCCGGCTGGGCGGCCTTCAGCGCGGCCTCGGCGGCGGCCTTGTCTCCGCTCGCGATCGCCTCCTCGACCTTGCGGAGATAGGTGCGGATGCGCGAGCGGCGCGCCTTGTTCACGGCGAAGCGGCGCTCGTTCTGGCGGGCGCGCTTCTTGGCTTGGGGGGAGTTGGCCATGTCGTCGGTCTCTCTCGTTCACGTGTCGTTGGCTTGCGCGACGAGAGGTCGACCGGGCCGGGTTCGGGACCGGCACTTCCGGGCAAAGCGGCCCTCACGCGCATGATGGCGGGGCAGGTAGACCCTCCGCGCGGATGACGCAAGCCCGCCGCCGTGGTCATGGAGCGGGAGGGAAATCTTCCCCGATCGGACGGCGCGCGCCCCCGAATCCGGGGCGCGCGTCCCGTGCGCCCCCCGTGCATACCGCGTGCATACGCCGTGCATACGCGCGTATGAACGCGCGTCCATCTTCCGTTAACCATCTGGAGGCCGGGTCGGATGCCGCGCGGGGCGGTCGCCCCCCGACCTGCGGGATCCCGGCGCGGGGGCCGGGGCCGCGATCGGCGCGCCGCAGGCTCAGCGGTCCCGGAACTGCGCCTCGCGCTTGTCGACGAAGGCGGCCATGCCCTCGGACTGGTCGTCCGTGCCGAAGAGGCCGAAGAAGATGCGGCGCTCCAAGAGGAGGCCTTGGCTCAGCGGCACCTCTTGGCTGGCGTTGACCGCCTCCTTGACGGCGGTGACGGCGATCATCGACTTCTCGGCGATCTTGCCGGCGGCCGACATCGCCTCGTCCATCAGCTTCTTGGCGGGGACCACGCGGGACACAAGGCCCGACCGCTCGGCCTCGGCGGCGTCCATGAATCGGCCCGTCAGGTTCATGTCCATCGACTTGGCCTTGCCGACCGCGTGGGTCAGGCGCTGGGTGCCGCCGAGCCCCGCGATGACGCCGAGGTTGATCTCGGGCTGGCCGAACTTCGCGGTGTCGGAGGCGATGATGAAGTCGCACATCATCGCCAGCTCGCACCCGCCGCCGAGCGCGTAGCCCGAGACGGCGGCGATGATCGGCTTGCGGATGCGCATAAGCTGGCCGACCTCGGCCCCGAAGATGTCGCCCATGAAGACGTCGGCGAAGGACTTCTCGGACATCTCCACGATGTCGGCGCCCGCCGCGAAGGCCTTGTCCGAGCCGGTCAGCACGATGCAGCGGACCTTGTCGTTCTCCTGCGCGGCCTTCAGCGCCTTGGCGAGCTCGCCGAGCAGTTCGGTGGAGAGGGCGTTGAGCGCCTCGGGGCGGTCCAGCCGGATGACGGCCACGTGGTCCGTCACGTCGACGTTGAGCGTCTGGTATCCCATGGGAATCCCTTCGGTTGTCCCGGACCCCTGCCCTGCACCGGGGGGGCGGGGGGATCAAGCGGGGTGTCAGATTGTTACGGGCGCGCGGGGGGGGCTCCGGCCGGCTCCGCGGGGCGGCTCCGGCCGGGAGGAGGGGCGCCTCAGCGCTGGCAGTCGCGGCAGTGGAAGGTGGAGCGCCCCGCCTGCACGATGCGGCGGATGGTGCCCGCGCAGCCGTCGGTGGGGCAAGGCATCCCCTCGCGGTCGTAGGCGCGGAAGCCGTGCTGGAAGTAGCCCAGCGTGCCGTCGGCCTGGCGGTGGTCCTGCAGCGACGAGCCGCCCGCCGCGATGGCCTCCTCCAGCACGTCGCGGACGATGGGGACGAGCGCCGCGACCCGGTGGGCCGCGATGCGCCCGGCCTTGCGCATCGGCGCGATCCCCGCGCGGTGCAGCGCC
The DNA here is from genome assembly GCF_016820245.1 of Jannaschia sp. Os4. Classification (GTDB taxonomy): domain Bacteria; phylum Pseudomonadota; class Alphaproteobacteria; order Rhodobacterales; family Rhodobacteraceae; genus Jannaschia. The sequence continues at coordinate 221,641 of NZ_JAFCAR010000003.1, forward strand.
TCGCAGACGTATATGTTGCCCAGCCCGGCGACGATCCGCTGGTCCAGCAGCGCTGCCTTCACGGGCGTCGCCTTGCCGCGGAATGCAGCGATCAGGTGGTCGGCGTGGAAGTGGTTGCCGAGCGGCTCCGGCCCCATCGCGGCGAAGTGGCGGCTCTCCTCCAGCGCGTCGGTGGGGACGAGGTCCATGAAGCCGAAGCGGCGGGCGTCGTTGAACGTCACGCGGTGATCGGCGGTGTGGAGCAGGACGTGGTCGTGGCGCGCGTGCCAGCCCGCGTCGCGGTGGAAGGCGCCCTGCTGGACGTCGTCCACCACCATGCGGCCGGACATGCCGAGATGCACGATCAGGGTCTCGCCGGTGTCGAGGTGCATCAGCAGGTACTTCGAGCGACGGCCCAGCGCGCGGACCGTCGCGCCGGTCAGCCGCTCGGCCATCCGCTCGGGGAAGGGCCAGCGCAGGTCGGGGCGGTTCACCTCGACCTTCGTGAGCCGCGCGCCCTCCAAGGCGGGGGCCAGCCCGCGGCGGACGGTCTCGACTTCGGGCAGTTCGGGCATGACGTCACGTTGAGGCTGCGGGCGGGCGGCGTATATGGCGATGGATCGACGGAGTTCAAAGATGACCGAGAAGACCACGCACTTCGGCGCGCGCACCGTCGCCGAGGAGGAGAAGGCCGGGCTCGTCCACGAGGTCTTCACCTCCGTCGCCTCGCGCTACGACCTGATGAACGACCTGATGTCGGGCGGCATCCACCGCGTCTGGAAGGACGCGATGATCGACTGGATCGCGCCCCGCCCCGGCACGCGGCAGCTGGACGTGGCGGGCGGCACGGGGGACGTGGCGTTCCGCGTCCTCAGACGCGCGCCCGGCGCCACGGCCGTCGTCTGCGACATGACCGAGCAGATGCTGGTCGAGGGCCGCCGCCGCGCCGAGGCCGAGGCGCTGTCGGACCGCCTCGACTGGGTGACGGGCGACGCGATGGCGCTGCCCTTCCCGGACGCGAGCTTCGATCTCTACACGATCTCCTTCGGCATCCGGAACGTGACCCGCATCCCCGACGCGCTGCGCGAGGCGTATCGCGTGCTGCGGCCCGGCGGGCGGCTCATGGTGCTGGAGTTCAGCCAGCTGCCGAACCCGATGATGCAGAAGGCCTACGACCTCTACTCGTTCAACGTGATCCCCCGGATGGGGCAGGCGGTGACGGGCGACCGCGACAGCTACCAGTACCTCGTGGAGTCGATCCGCAACTTCCCGGACCAGGACCGGTTCGCGGCGATGATCGCCGACGCGGGGTTCGGGAACGTGAAGTACCGCAACCTGACCTTCGGGATCGCGGCGCTGCACAGCGGGTGGAAGCTCTAGGTGCGCGGACCCCACAACATCTGGCGGCTGCTGCGGACCGCCGGGACGTTCCAGAAGACCGGCGCCATGGACGTGGTGCTGGACCAGCTGGACGCCCCCGCCGGCGCGCGGGCGATGCTGCGCGTTCTGGGCTGGCCGTTCCAGTGGCTGGGCTACGCGGGCGACCCGGCCCTGCCGCCGGTGACGCGCGCGATCCAGGCGCTTGGCCCGTCCTACATCAAGCTGGGCCAGATCCTGTCGACCCGGCCCGACGTGGTGGGCGGCGACCTCGCCACGCAGTTGCGCGTCCTGCAGGACCGCTTGCCGCCCTTCCCCACGGCGGAGGCGCGCCGCATGATCGAGCGCGACCTCCAGCAGCCGGTCGACGCGCTGTTCTCCGAGTTCTCCGAGCCCGTGGCCGCCGCCTCCATCGCGCAGGTCCACCAGGCACGGCGCGCCGACAACGGGCAGAAGGTCGCCGTGAAGGTCCTGCGCCCGGGGATCGAGCGGGCGTTCCGGCGCGACATCGACGCCTTCTACCTCGGGGCGCGGATGCTAGAGCTGGTCGCGCCCGCGTTCCGGCGGCTGCGCCCGATGGACGTGATCGCGCATTTCGACGCCACCGTGCAGCAGGAGCTGGACCTGCGCACCGAGGCCGCCGCCGCCTCGGAGTTCCGCGCCAACATCGAGCGCGATGAGGGGTTCACGGCGCCTGCGGTGGAATGGATGCTCTCGGGCCGGGCGGTGATGACGCTGGAATGGGTCGAGGGCGTGCCGATGGGCGACGTCGACGCCATCGAGGCGGCGGGCCACGACCGGGCGGACCTGTCGGACCGGGTGATGCGCATGTTCCTGCGCCATGCCCTGCGCGACGGCTACTTCCACGCGGACATGCACCAAGGGAACATGAAGGTGACGCCGGGCGGCGACATCGCGGTGTTCGACTTCGGGATCATGGGGCGCTTGGACGAGTACACGCGGCGCGTCTACGCGGGAATCCTGATGGGGTTCATCCGCAAGGACTACCGCCGGGTGGCCGAGCTGCACTTCGAGGCGGGCTACGTGCCCGCCGACCGCGACGTGGACCTGTTCGCGCAGGCGCTGCGCAGCGTGGGCGAGCCGATCTTCGGCATGGACGCCGACCGCATCTCCATGGGCCGCCTGCTGGCCTACCTCTTCGAGGTGACGGAGCGGTTCGGCATGGAGACGCGGACCGAGCTGATCCTGCTGCAGCGCACGATGGTGGTGGTCGAGGGGGTGGCGCGCTCGCTGAACCCGTCGATGAACATCTGGACCAGCGCCCAGCCCGAGGTGACGTCCTACATCCGCAAGAACCTCGGCCCGTCCGCCTTAGCGCGCGACCTCTACCGCACGGCGGAGGTGGTGGCCCGCTTCGGGCCGCGCCTGCCGGAGATAGTGGAGCGCGCGCTGGCGCAGGCGGGGACGCCGCCCGTGGTGGTCAACACCCGGCCCAAGCGCAACGCGGTGGCCCTGTTCCTCGCCGGGGGCGCGGTGGGGGTGGCGGCGGTGCTGCTGGGGCTGGCGGTCTGAGCGAAGGCAAATCCCTCGGAGGGATTTACGGGACGGAGCCTTTCGAAGGCTCCGGCGTCACCGCCAGAGGCGGCGGCAGCCCTGCAGCTGCGACTCGTACATGGAGGCGCGCGACGCGACCCGCGCGGACACGTCCACCAGCCACGCCTTCCGCTTCCACGTCCCGCGCCGGTAGCCCGTGCGCCCGTCGTGGTAGGCGAGGTAGTGCGACCGCGCGTCCGTCATCGGCAGGCCCAGCTCCCGGCGGCTCTTCTCCATGTACCAGCCCATGAAGTCCGTGGCGTCCGCGATGCGGTCGCGCCGCGCCCCGCGCCCCTCCTCGGCGAGGTACTCCTTCCACGTCCCGTCGAGCGCTTGGCTGTAGCCGTAGGCCGAGGACTGGCGCCCGAACGGGATCACCCCGAGGGCGTAGCGGAAGGGCGTGCGGGCGTCGGAGACGAACTTCGACTCTTGGTGGATGATCGCCATCTGCACGTGGACGGGGACGCCCCATTTGCGCTGCGTGGCGGCGAAGGCCCGCCCGTAGCCGCGCCGGTCCTGCAGGATCGCGCAGGCGTCGTCGAGGAAGGCGGGCGAGGCGCCGCGCCCCACGGTGCCCTTGTAGCCCGCCCCGCAGGCCGCGAGGCCCATCAGCAGAGCCAAGGAGAGAAGGAATTTCATGTCTGTCTGCCCATCGTCGTCGCCGTCGTTGGCCGCGGCGTTGGCGGGACCCTAGCGCGGCGGCGGCGATTCTTCCAAGCCGGTCAGAGCACGATCAGGAGAAGGAGCGGAATCGCGGCAACGGAGAGGGCGGTGGAGACGACCACCAGCCCCGCCGCCGCCTCGGCGTCGGCCCCGTACTTCTGGGCCAGCAGGTAGGAGGTGACCGCCACGGGGGTCGCCATCTGAAGCGTGAGCACGCCGGTCGCCTCGCGTCCCAGCCCGAAGGCGGCGGCCACGGCCAAGGCGATGGCGGCGCATGCGACGACCTTGAGCACCGAGAGGGCCGCCACGCGGGCCAGTCCCACGGGGCGGAGGCGCCCCACCGCGACGCCCAAGGTGATGAGCATCAGCGGGATCGCCATCTGCCCGATCAGTTCGAGCGCGTTCGTCAGGAAGGCGGGCGTCTCCCAGCCGCGCCACAGGAACAGCGCGCCGAGCAGGGTGGCGGGGACCATCGGCTCGCGCAGCAGGGCCTTGGGGTTGCCCGCGCCCGCCACCAGCGCGAGGCCCACGGTGAACACGAGCACGGCGGAGACCGCGAAGGTGACGACGCCCAGCTCCAGCCCCGCCTGCCCGAAGGCGTAGCCCGCGAGCGGGATGCCGAGGTTGCCGGTGTTCCCGAAGGTGAGCGGCGCGAGGTAGGTGCGCCGGTCGAGCCGCAGCACGAGCGTGACGGCCCACATCGCGGCCAGCACGGCGGCGTAGGCGGCGAAGGTGGCCAGCGTGACCGTGGCGATGGCCGCGGGGTCCAGCTCCGTCCCCATCAGCGCGGTGAAGATCAGCGCGGGCACCGCGAGCGTCATCGCGAGGCGGGTGACGAACGCCGTGTCGTAGGGAAATCCGAGCCGCACCCACGTCAATCCGACCCCCGCCAGCAGGAAGACCGGGGCCACGATCTCCAGCACCGTGAGGAGGAGAGTCACAGAGTGTTTCCGCCGATTCGCGCCGCCCGGCATGGACAGTGCGTCGCGGGCGGGTCTAGGGACGGGGCCGTGGAGGCGCAATCATGCTGAATCGGGAAGCCCGTTACGCACTAGGGACCGTGGTCCGGCATCGCTCGCACCCCTTCCGGGGCGTGGTGTTCGACGTGGACCCGCAGTTCGAGAACACCGAGGAGTGGTACGAGGCGATCCCGCCGGAGGCGCGTCCCGCCAAGGACCAGCCGTTCTACCACCTGCTCGCCGAGAACGACGACAGCTACTACGTCGCCTACGTGTCCGAGCAGAACCTCGTGCCCGACGAGTCGGGCGAGCCGGTGACCCACCCGGACCTGCCCGACCTGTTCGGCTCGTTCGACGGCGCGGGCTATCCGCTGCATTTTCAGCTGAATTGAGTCGCTAGCGGCGCGTCCGGGGCGCGTGGGTCACGCACCGACCCCCGCCGCCAGCGCATCCCAGACCGCCGCGACATGCGGGTCGGCGCGCGCGTCCGCATGGGCCGTGAGCCAGAGGGGGAGGGCCATCCCCGCCTCCGGCAGCACCCGCGTCAGCCCGTCCGCGGCGGCGACGGGAAGCGCGCCCACCCCCACCCCCGCATGGATCGCCGCCCGCAGCACGGCGTCGTCGTCGCAGCGCAGCGCCCACGCCTCGTCCGGCACCTGCGCGCCGGCCCACAGCCGCCGCAGGGTCGTGTCCCGGTCGGGGCCGAGGAGGTGGCCGTGCAGGTCCCGCATCGTCGCGGGCGCGCCGTGGCGGGCGACCCAGCCGGGATGGGCGTGGAGCCCGATCTCCAGCGTCCCGACCCTGCGGCGCAGGAGGTCCAGTTGCCGCGGCGCGGTCAGGCGCAGCGCGAGGTCGGCGCCGTGGGCGAGCAGGTCCGTCTCGGCGACGGCGGCCTCCACCTCGATCCGCAGGCCGGGGCGGGCGCGGCGCAGGTCGGCGAGGATCGGCGGCAGCAGCGTGGCGGCGACGGTGGGGCTGGCGCCGAGCCGGACGGTGCCCGCCGCGGCGCTGGCGTCGAGGCGGCGGGCGGCGAGGGCGGCGGCGGCCTCCATCGCCTCGGCGGGGGCGCGCAGGGCCTCGGCGGCGGGCAGCGGCGACAGGCCGGTGCGGGACCGGACGAAGAGCGGGCGCCCGAGGTCGCGCTCCAGCGCGTCGAGATGGCGCTTCACGCTGGGCTGGGCGAGGCCGAGATCGCGCGCGGCGGCGGACTGGCTGCCGGTCCGCAGCACGGCCAGCAGGGTGCGGAACCGCGTCCAATCGGAGATGTCGGTCATACGGTATCGTATGGAAGGGGCACGTTCATGGGCAAGTCCGTATCATCGGGCCGTCCGGTAGGCTGGGGGCGAACCGAAGGAGAGACCCGATGCCCGTCCGTCCCCTGCTCCGCGCCGAAGGCGCCGCCATCCTGATCCTGTCGCTCGCGGGCTACCGCCTGTGGGGCGGGGGCTGGGGGGTGCTCGTGCCGCTCTTGCTGCTGCCGGATGTGGCGCTGCTGGCCTATCTCGGCGGCGCGCGGGCGGGGGCGTGGGTTTACAACCTCGCGCATTCCTATGTCGGCCCGGCGGCGCTGAGCCTTTGGGGGCTGTGGGCGGGGTCGGACGTGGCGGTGGTCCTCGCGTGGGCGTGGGCCGCGCATTGCGGGCTGGACCGGATGCTGGGCTACGGCCTCAAGACCGGCGGCTTCCGCGACACGCATCTGGGGCGGATCGGGCGCGCTCAGAGCGTGACGCGGTAGCCCCCCGTCACGATCCCCCGGCGGTTGGTGATCGGCCCCTTCGTCAGGCGCACCGCCTCCGGGTGGGCCGCGTCCAGCGCGCCGTGCCGGACGAGGAGGGCGGCGATCACCGCCTCGGCGGCGCGGGTCGCGCCGTCCTCGACCTTGACCGCGATGCCGAGGCCGGGGCCGCCGTTCGCGTCGGGCAGGATCGCGGCGAACACCGCCTCGGCGCCCGTCTTGACCGCCACGCCGTCCATCGCGCGCATGAGCCCGGTGCAGGCCCGGCCCTCGCCCGCGACCATCACCGGGTGGCCCGCCATCGCGTCGCGCAGCCGCCGCATCGCGGTGCCGCGCGCGTCCGTCCCCGCGCGGGCGAAGCGGGCGAGGCCGCGCCCGAACCCTTCCAGCGAGACGGCGAAGTTCGGGGCGGAGCAGCCGTCGACGGCCCAGCCCACGCTCTCCTCCTCGCAGACCTCCTCGAAGGCGGCGCGCACGGCGCGCTGCACGGGGTGGTCGATCCCGACGTAGTCGGCCCCGCCCCCGAGGCGGCGGTTGAGGGTGAGGAACCCGGCGTGCTTGCCCGAGCAGTTGTTGTGGATCTGGCACGGCGCCTCGCCCGCGCGGATCAGCGCGTCGCGCGCGGCGGTGCCGTAGGGCTCGTGCGCGCCGCAGCGCAGGTCGTCGTCCGACAGCCCCTCGGCGGCCAGCCACGCGGCGACCATGTCCGTGTGGACGGCGTCGCCTTGGTGGGACGCGCAGGCCAGCGCGAGATGGGCGTCCGTCAGCCCCGCCGCGTCGGCGGCCCCCGATTCGACCAAGGGCAGGGCCTGCATCATCTTGCAGGACGAGCGGGGGTAGGTGACGCGCGCCGGGTCGCCCCACGCCTCGACGACGGATGCGCCGTCATGCACGACCGCGTGCACGCGGTGCAGGCTCTCGACCCGGTCCCCCCGGATGACTTCCACGATGGCCCGGTCCATGTGCCGCTCCCTTGCGCGATATTCCGCCGCGCGGGGTGGCGACCCCGCGAGACGGCGCCTATCATCGCGCCGCACAGTTTCAAACGCGGCACTCCGGGGAACGCGGGGGCCGCCCAGAGGACGACCGGGGCACGATGAACAGCATGATCCGTTTCGCCGCCGCCGCGCTGATCGCGGGGGCGGGCACCCTCGCCGGGGCACAGGAGAGCACCAACCGCGTGGGGACCGAGACCGACTGGTCCATCTTCGTGGAGGACAGCCCGACACAGTGCTGGATCGTCTCGGCGCCGAAGTCGGTGAAGAACACCCGCGACGGGCGCGAGGTCGCGGCGCGGCGCGGCGACATCCGGATGTTCGTCTCCTACTGGCCGGGCAACGACCGCAAGGGCGAGGTCTCCGTCACCGGCGGCTACCCGTACCGCGACGGCTCGACCGTGCAGTTGGCGATCGGCTCCACGACCTTCGAGCTGTTCACCGACGGCGAGCTGGCATGGGCCGCCTCGCCCACGGACGACCAGCGCATCGTCACCGCGATGAAGCGCGGCGCGCAGGCGGTGGTCACCGGCACCTCGGGCCGCGGCACGCGCACGGAGGACACGTTCTCGCTGCTCGGCTTCACGGCGGCGGTCGAGGACGCGGAGACCCGCTGCGGCGGCTGACCTCCCCCGCCTGTCAATTTCCCGAGGGCGTCCCTATATGGGGCGCCTTCTGCCATTCCGGGGTGCGACATGACCCAAGCGCCGATCACGCAAGACGTCCTGACGATCCCCCGCGCGGCTGCGGCGGGGCTGCCGAACCTCGTGGGCCTCACGCGCGCGCAGATGGCCGGGGCGCTGGCGGAGTTCACCCCGCCCAAGCAGGTGAAGATGCGCGTGAACCAAGTGTGGCAGTGGCTCTACCACTGGGGCGTGCGCGACTTCGACGCGATGACGAACCTCGCCAAGGGGTATCGCGCCGAATTGGCCGCGCGCTTCGTGATCGCGCTGCCCGAGGTGATGACGCGGCAGGTCAGCGCGGACGGCACCCGCAAGTACCTGATCCGCATCGCGGGCGGGCACGAGGTGGAGACCGTCTACATCCCCGAGGAGGGGCGCGGGACGCTCTGCATCAGCAGCCAGGTGGGCTGCACGCTGACCTGCTCGTTCTGCCACACGGGCACGCAGAAGCTCGTCCGCAACCTCACCGCGGCGGAGATCGTGGGGCAGGTCATGCTGGCGCGCGACGACCTCGGGGAGTGGCCCGAGCCGGGCGTGGGCACCGGCGAGGCGGGGCCGCGCCTGCTGTCGAACATCGTGCTGATGGGCATGGGCGAGCCGCTCTACAACTTCGAGAACGTCCGCGACGGGATGAAGATCGTCATGGACAACGAGGGGATCGCGCTGGGCCGCCGCCGCATCACGCTGTCCACGAGCGGGGTGGTGCCCGAGATCGCGCGCACGGCCGAGGAGATCGGCTGCCTCTTGGCGGTGTCGTTCCACGCGACCACGGACGCGGTGCGCGACGTGCTGGTGCCGATCAACAAGCGCTGGAACATCGAGACGCTGCTCGACGCCCTGCGGGAGTATCCCAAGGCCACGAACAGCGAGCGGATCACCTTCGAGTACGTGATGCTGGACGGGGTGAACGACACGGACGCGGACGCGCACCGGCTGGTGGGGCTGCTGGACGGCATCCCGGCCAAGGTGAACCTGATCCCGTTCAACGAGTGGCCGGGCGCGCCCTACAAGCGGTCGAGCAACAACCGCATCCGGGCCTTCGCGACGATCCTGATGCAGGCGGGCTATGCCAGCCCGATCCGCACGCCGCGGGGCGAGGACATCATGGCCGCCTGCGGCCAGTTGAAGTCGGAGACGGAGCGCGCGCGCAAGTCGCGCCGCGAGATCGCCGCCGAGGCGGGGCTCTAGTCGGCCAGCCGCGCCAACGGCGCGTCGAGCCGCCACCGCAGCCCGCCGGGGGCGTAGTCGTGGGTCGCGCGCCCGGCCAGCGCGCTGTCGAGGAGGGCGCCCGTGACGCGGGAGCCGAAGCCCCGGCGGACGGGCGGGGACACCGGGGGGCCGCCGGTCTCCGCCCAGTCGAGCCGGAGGCGCCCGTCGGCGGTCCGCCACGTGACGGACAGGCGACCGGCGGGGGTCGAGAGCGCCCCGTACTTGGCGGCGTTGGTGCCGAGTTCGTAGATCGCCATGCCCACGGCCTGCGCCGCGCGCGGCCCGAGGTCGACCGCCGGGCCGTCCGTGGCGATGCGGGCGCCCGCGTCGAGCGGCCGGAGCTGGCCTAGGATCAGGGCGCCGAGGTCGGCCCGCTCGCCGCCGCCCACGGTCAGGAGGTCTTGGTTGCGCGACAGGCTGGACAGGCGCGCGTCGAAGGCGGCGGTGAAGTCCGCGCCGGCGTGGTGGCGGGCCGTCTGGCGGGCGACCACGCCGACGATCGCGAGGATGTTCTTGGTGCGGTGCGCCAGTTCGCGCACCAGCACGTCGACCCGCGCCCGCGCGCGGCGCTGCTCGGAGATGTCCCCGTAGGTGACGACGCGGCCCGACGACCGGCCCACGGGGTCGCGCACCTCGGCCACGGAGCGGCGCACGGGGATGGACCGCCCGTCGCGGTGCAGGCGCTCCACCTCGTCGTGCAGGTCCTCGCCCGCGCGGATCGCGGCGAGGACCGCGTCGGGGAGGGGCGGCTCGTCGGCGGGGACGAGCAGGTCGTCGAGGCGGCGGCCCGTGGCCTCGGCCTCGGTCCAGCCGAAGAGGGCGGTCGCGGCGGGGTTCCACGCCTCGATCCGCCCGTCCGATGCGATCACGATGATGGCGTCGGGCGCCGAGCGCACCGTCGCGGCGAAGCGCTCGGACTCGATCCGGCGGGTCAGCAGTTCGCGCTCGTAGGCGCGGCGCTGCTCGTTGCGGTGGACGCAGATCCGGGCGGCGCGCATGGTCCCGTCCGCCGCCTCGGCGCGGGCGGCCATGGTGACGCCGATGCGCGTGCCGTCCCGGCGGCGCAGCTCGATCGCGACCTCGGCGAACTCGCCCTGCACGGCGAGGAGCGGGCGCAGGTGCGTCTCGAAGTAGATGCGCCCCGCCGGGGTCAGCAGGTCGAGCAGCCGGGTCCCCTCCAAGTCCTGCCCCTCCCGGCCCAGCCAGTCGCGCAGGGCCGCGTTGGCGAAGGTGACGCGCCCCTCGCCGTCGATCCCCGCGATGCCGCAGGGCAGGAGGTCCGCGTCGATCCGCGTCCCGTCGTGGGCGGGGTCGTCCATCGCCGCCGCCCGTCAGGTCCGCGTCACCGGGCCGCGACGGGCGCGACGGCGGCGCGGATCGCGGCGATCGTGGCCTGCGGGAAGGAGACGTGGGGGCAGTGCCCGGTGGCGTCGAGCATCACCATGTCGGCGCGGGGCATGTTCTCGGACAGCCAGTCGCGGACGGGGGGCGGCACGAGGATATCGTCGCGGCACTGCAGCACCAAGGTCGGCTGGCGCACCGCCTTCACGTCGGCGCGGTGGTCGGACAGGAACGTGACCTCGGCGAAGTGCTTGGCGATGTCGGGATCGGCTTGGCAGAAGCTGTTGACCAGTTCCTGCCCGTGCTCGGGCGCGTCGGGCGTGCCCATGATCGCGGGCGCCATGTCGGAGGACCAGCCGAGGTAGTTGGCGTCGAGCACCTCCAGCAGGCCCTCGAGGTCGGCGCGGGCGAAGCCGCCGACGTAGTCCCCGTCGTCCATGTAGGAGGGCGAGGGGCAGACCATCACGAGGCGCTCGACGAGGTCGGGCCGGGCGTTGGCGGCGAGGGCCACGATCATCGCGCTGACGGAATGGCCGACGGCGATCACGTCGCGCAGGCCGAGCCCCTCCAGCACGGCCACGAGGTCGTCGGCATGGCCCGCGAGCGTCCCGTAGCGGGTGGCGTCGTAGTCCGAGGTGGCCGAGGCGCCGCATCCCATGAGGTCGTAGGTCACGACCGTGAACGCGTCCTCGAAGGCGGGCGCCACCTTGCGCCACATCGTCTTGTCGCAGCCGTAGCCGTGCACGAACACGATCGCCCGGTCGCCGGAGCCGTCGACCGTGACGGCGTGGCGGGTCTTGATGTCCATCTCGGGCCTCCGCTCGGGTCGGGTCTACCAAGCAGGGACGGGCGGTCGGATCAACCGCCGATGGCGCCGCCCCGGGCCGTTCGCCGGGGGCGGGTGGGGCGGATCAGCGCTTGTCGCGCTTGCGCGGCATCAGGACGGTCTTGAGCCACTGGAGGCTGTCGATCTCGGCCATGTCGGGTTCCTCGGGTTCGGGACGGTATCGAGGGCGCAACGAGGGATGCGCTGCGACGGTTCCCCGGCGCGCGCGGCGGCGGCGGACGGCTGCCGGTCAGGCGGCGAAGTCGTCGCGCGCGATGCCCTGCAGGTAGAGGAGCGCCGAGAGGTCGCCGTGGTTGACCCGGAGCGGCGCCTCGGCTTGCACGGCGGGTTTGGCGTGGACGGCCACGCCCATCCCCGCCGCCCGGATCATGCCGAGATCGTTGGCCCCGTCGCCCACCGCCAGCACGTCCGCAGCCGCGATCCCCATCTCGGCGCAGAGGTCGCGCATCCGCTCGACCTTGGCGTCGCGCCCGAGGATCGGCTCGCCCACGCCACCCGTCAGGCGCCCGCGCTCCACCTCCAGCACGTTCGCGCGGTGCCCGTCGAAGCCGAGCTGGTCCACGACCCACGCGGTGAAGGCGGTGAAGCCGCCCGACACGAGCTCGGCCCGCGCGCCCTGCGCCCGCATCGTCGCCACCAGCGCCCGCCCGCCGGGGGCCAGCGTCAGGCGGTCGGCGATGGTCTCGTTGATCGCGGCCACCGGCAGCCCCGCCAAGAGGCCCACCCGCTCGCGCAGCGCGCCCTCGAACCCGATCTCGCCGTTCATGGCCCGCGCGGTGATCGCCGCGACCCGCTCGCCCACGCCCGCGTGGACGGCCAGCTCGTCGATGCATTCCTGCGCGATCATGGTGCTGTCCATGTCCGCCAAGAGCAGCCGCTTGCGCCGCCCCTCGGGCCGCACGGCGTTCAGGTCGATCCCCTGCGCGTCGAGCCCCGCGCGTGCCTCCTCGAAGCTGTCGGGCAGGGGCGCCTCGAACTCCGCCGCTTGGCGCGGCGACAGCCAGCGGGGCGCGGTGCCGCCCCATGCGGAGCGCAGGGATTCGACGGTGCCGGGGTCCAGCGCCCCCTCGGCGGCGGCGAGCACGAAGATGCGGGTCTGCGACATGGGGCGGCGCATAGCGCGCGATGGGGCCTTGCGCGACCCCTCGGCGGCGAATAGCGACGGCGGCGGGACACCCTCCCCCAACGGAGGGCGAATATCTGGAAGGATACCATGACTGGACCCGCGAAACCGGACACCCGTCCGGCCGATCCCCGTTTCTCCTCGGGGCCCTGCAAGAAGCATCCGGGCTTCTCGCTCTCCGACCTCGCCACCAATTCCTTGGGCCGCTCGCACCGCGCCCAGCCCGCGAAGTCGCGGCTGAAGGAGGCGATCGACCGCACCCACGCGCTGCTCGGCCTGCCCGCGGACTACCGCGTCGGCATCGTGCCCGCCTCGGACACCGGCGCCTACGAGATGGCGATGTGGACGATGATGGGCGCCCGCCCCGTCACCATGCTGGCGTGGGAGTCGTTCGGGAAGGGCTGGGTCACGGACGCCGTGAAGCAGCTGGACCTCGACGCCACCGTGATGGAGGCCGACTACGGCCACCTCCCGGACCTGTCGGTGGTGGACTGGTCCCATGACGTCGGCTTCACGTGGAACGGCACGACCTCCGGCGTGGCGGTGCCCGACGGCGAGTGGATCCCCGCCGACCGCGAGGGCCTGACCTTCGTGGACGCCACCTCCGCCTGCTTCGCGATGGACCTGCCGTGGGACAAGTGCGACGTCACCACCTTCTCGTGGCAGAAGGTGCTGGGCGGCGAGGGCGCGCATGGCGTGCTGATCCTGAGCCCCCGCGCGGTCGAGCGGCTGGAGAGCTACGCGCCCGACCGCCCGCTGCCCAAGGTGTTCCGCCTGACCAAGGGCGGCAAGCTGATCGAGGGCATCTTCGAGGGCGCCACGATCAACACGCCGTCGATGATGTGCGTGGAGGACTACCTCTCGGCGCTCGACTGGGCCGAGGGCGTGGGGCTCGACGGGCTGATCGACCGCTCGCGGCGCTCGGCGCGGGCCATCTGGGAGTTCTGCGAGACCCGCGACTGGATCGCCAACCTCGCCGTCGATCCCGCCACCCGCTCCACCACGTCGATCTGCCTGACGATCCGGGGCGAGGGCGTCGCCGCCAAGATCGCCAAGCGGCTGGAGGCGGAGGGCGTGGCCCTCGACGTCAAGGGCTACCGAGATGCGCCCGAGGGTCTGCGCATCTGGTGCGGCGCGACCGTCGAGCCCGACGACGTGGCCGCCCTCATGCCTTGGATCGAGTGGGCCTACGCCCAGGAGACGCAGGCCGCCGCCGCATAACGTGGGCCTTTGCCCACCCCACGACATCGGCCCACCCCCGTAGGGTGGGCGACAGCCCACGCATACCACGCATATCAGGAGCCCATCATGGCCCCCAAAGTCCTCGTCTCCGACAAGCTGTCCGAGACCGCCGTGCAGATCTTCCGCGACCGCGGCATCGACGTGACCTTCGACCCCTCGCTGGGCAAGGACAAGGAGAAGCTGGCCGAGGTGATCGACCAGTATGACGGCCTCGCCATCCGCTCGGCCACCAAGGTGACCGAGAAGCTCTTGGAGCGCGCCACGAACCTCAAGGTCGTGGGCCGCGCGGGCATCGGCACCGACAACGTCGACAAGGCGGCAGCAAGCAAGAAGGGCGTGATCGTGATGAACACGCCCTACGGCAACATGATCACGACGGCCGAGCACGCCATCGCCCTGATGTTCGCCGTGGCCCGCCAGATCCCCGAGGCGGACGCGTCCACGCAGGCGGGCAAGTGGGAGAAGTCCCGCTTCATGGGCGTCGAGCTGACCGGCAAGACGCTGGGCGTGATCGGCGCGGGCAACATCGGCGGCATCGTCTGCCAGAAGGCCGTGGGCCTGGGCATGAAGGTCGTGGCCTACGACCCCTTCCTCTCCGAGGAGCGCGCGACCGAGCTGCGCATCCGCAAGGTGGAGCTGGACGAGCTGCTCGCGAAGGCGGACGTCATCACCCTGCACGTCCCGCTGACCGACCAGACGAAGAACATCCTGTCCCGCCAAAACCTTGAAAAGACGAAGAAAGGCGTGCGCATCGTCAACTGCGCACGGGGCGGCCTCGTGGACGAGGCGGCGCTGGCCGACCTCCTCAAGTCCGGCCACGTGGCCGGCGCGGGCTTCGACGTGTTCGAGACGGAGCCCGCCACCGACAGCCCGCTCTTCGGCCTGCCCAACGTCGTCTGCACCCCGCATCTGGGTGCGTCGACCACCGAGGCGCAGGAGAACGTGGCCCTGCAGGTGGCCGAGCAGATGTCGGACTACCTGCTGACGGGCGCGGTGACGAACGCGCTCAACATGCCCTCGGTCACCGCCGAGGAGGCCAAGGTGATGGGGCCGTGGCTGAGGCTGGCCGATCATCTCGGCGCCTTCGTGGGTCAGCTGACCGAGGAAGCCGTTGATTCCATTGAAATCGTCTACAACGGCATTGTCGCCGACATGAACCTCGACGCGCTGAACTGCGGCGTGATCGCGGGGCTGATGAAGTCGGTGAACCCGGACGTGAACATGGTCTCGGCGCCGGTCATCGCCCGCGAGCGGGGGATCGAGATCTCCACCACGCGGCAGGACAAGTCGGGCGTGTTCGACGGCTACATCAAGGTCATCGTCAAGACGGCGCAGCGCGAGCGGTCCATCGCGGGCACGGTGTTCTCGGACGGCAAGCCGCGCTTCATCCAGATCAAGGGCATCAACATCGACGCCGAGGTGGGCGCGCACATGCTCTACACCACCAACGAGGACGTGCCGGGCATCATCGGCGCCTTGGGCCAGACCATGGGCGAGAAGGGCGTGAACATCGCGAACTTCACGCTGGGGCGCTCGGACCGGGGGAAGGACGCCATCGCGCTGCTCTACCTCGACGACCAGCCGCCGGCGGAGGCGCTCGACGCGCTGCGCGAGACCGGCCTGTTCCAGTCGGTCGCCCCTCTCCGCTTCGAGGCGGCATGATCTACGCCGTCGGCGACATCCACGGGCACCCGGCCCAGCTGGACCGGGTGCTCGCGCTGATCGAAGCCGACGGCGGTCCCGACGCCGAGATCGTGTTCCTCGGCGACTACGTGGATCGCGGCCCCGACGCGCGGGCCGTGATCGACCGGCTGGCGGCGGGCTGGGCCGAGGGACGCCCATGGACCTTCCTGCTGGGCAACCACGACCGCATGTTCCGCAGCGCCGTCACGGGCGGCCCCCTGCGCGATCCGGGCCTGCGCGAGGGGCTGACGTGGCTGCATCCCCGCCTCGGCGGTCGCGACACGCTGAAGTCCTACCTGCGCTGGCGCGACCGGCCCCGCGCGGGGCGGTGGGACGAGGAGGTGCCCGACGAGGCCGACCCGAGGCTCGCCAAGCTGCGCGCCGCGATGGCCGCCGCCGTGCCCGAGCGCCACCTCGCCTTCCTCGACGCGCTCGTCCCGATGCACCTCGCCGCCGACCACGCCTTCGTCCACGCGGGCATCCGTCCGGACGTGCCGCTCGGGGAGCAGGTCGAGGACGACCTCGTCTGGATCCGCGAGCCGTTCCTGTCGGACCCCACCGACCACGGGCGCCTGGTCGTGCACGGCCACACCCCCGTCGACCGGCCCGAGCACCGGGGCAACCGGCTGAACCTCGACACCGGCGCGGGCTACGGGCGCCCCGCCGCCGCCGCCGCCCTCGACGGACCGGAGGCGTGGCACCTCACGGAGGCGGGCCGCGTCCCCATCAGGCCGCCGGTGCGGCGCGCCCGCGCCTGACGGCACGTCCCTCTTCCCCCGCCCCGCCGTTCCCCGAATACTCGGCCCGGACCCCAGACCCCGGAGCCGCCCCATGGACGTCGTCATCCTCTCCGCCGCCCGCACCGCCATCGGCACCTTCGGCGGCAGCCTCGCCGCGAGCCCCCCGACGGCGCTCGCCGCCACGGCCGCGCGCGCGGCGCTGGGGCGGGCGGGCGTGGCCCCCGGGGAGGTCGGCACCACGGTCTTCGGCCACGTCATCAACACCGAGCCGCGCGACATGTACCTGTCCCGCGTCGCCGCGATGGAGGCGGGCGTCCCCGAGACGGTGCCCGCGATGAACGTGAACCGGCTCTGCGGCTCGGGCCTTCAGGCGGTGGTCTCCGGCGCGCAGGCGCTGGCCACGGGCGACGCCGAGGTCGCGCTGGTCGGCGGCGCCGAATGCATGTCCCGCTCGCCCCATGCCATCCAAGGGATGCGCTGGGGCTCCAAGATGGGCGACGCGCAGGTGATGGACATGATGCTGGGGGCGCTGAACTGCCCCTTCGGCACGGGGCACATGGGCGTGACGGCGGAGAACGTGGCCGCGCGCCACGGCGTGTCGCGGGCCGATCAGGACGCCTTCGCGCTGCGCAGCCAAGAGCGCGCGGCGCAGGCCATCGCCGAGGGCCGCTTCGCCGACCAGATCGTCCCCGTCACCGTGAGGCGCAAGCGCGAGGAGGTGGCCTTCGACACCGACGAGCATCCCAAGGCCACCTCGGCGGAGGCGCTCGCGGGGCTGCGCCCGGCCTTCCAGAAGGACGGCACCGTGACGGCGGGCAACGCGAGCGGGATCAACGACGGGGCGGCGGCGCTGGTGCTGGCGACGGCGGAGCGCGCCGCGCGGGCGGGCTGGACGCCCCGCGCCCGGATCGTGGGATGGGGCCATGGCGGCGTGGCCCCCGACGTGATGGGCATGGGGCCGGTCCCGGCGGTGCGGCAGCTGATGGCGCGCACGGGGCTCGGGCCGGACGACTTCGACGTGGTCGAGTCGAACGAGGCCTTCGCCGCGCAGGCCGTCGCCGTGACGCGGGAACTGGGCCTCGACCCCGAGCGGGTGAACCCGAACGGCGGGGCCATCGCGCTGGGCCACCCGGTCGGGGCCACGGGCGCCATCATTCTGTGCAAGGCACTGCACGAGCTGGAGCGCGTCGGCGGCGCCCGCGCGCTGGCCACCATGTGCATCGGCGGCGGGCAGGGCATCGCGGTGGCCATCGAGCGCTTGACCTGAGCGCGGCGCGGCCCCCCTGTGCCCCCATGACACCCGACCAGATCGCCGCCCTCCCCTACCGCCCCTGCGTGGGCATCTGCCTGACGAACCCGGACGGGCGCGTCTGGACCGGCCAGCGGCTCGACCGCATGGGGCAGGCCCCCGCATGGCAGATGCCCCAAGGCGGCATCGACCCCGGCGAGGCGGTGATGGACGCCGCCTACCGCGAGCTGCACGAGGAGACCGGCCTCGCCCGCGGGGCGGTGGCCTTCGTCGCGCAGCTCCCCGAGCCGGTGCCCTACGACCTGCCCGCCGAGCTGGTCCCCAAGCTCTGGAAGGGCCGCTACCGGGGCCAGATGCAGGACTGGGTGCGGCTCTCCTACGACGGCCCGGACGCGGCGGTGGACCTCGACGCGCACGAGCGGGAGTTCTCGGAATGGCGCTGGTCGGAGCCGCGGGCCGTGCTCGACGGCATCGTCCCGTTCAAGCGCGACGTCTACGCGGCGGTGCTCGGCGGCTTCGGGCTGCTGTGAGGGCGCTCGTCCTCCTCCTCGCCCTCGCGGCCCAGCCGGCGCACGCCCTCTCCTGCCTGCGCCCGGAGCCGGCCCGCACCTTCGCGGAGGCGGACGCGTCGCCCGCGGGGTATCGCATCGCGCGGGGCACGCTGGCGCCGCCGGAGGGCTGGACCGCGCCCGCGTCCGAGGATCCCGGCGCGCCGGATCGGCGCGGCTACGCGGTCGAGGCGACCGGCGCGCTCCGCTTCGCCACGCGCGACGGGTGGTCCGCGCCCCGCCCGGTGCGCGTGACGATCGAGGTCGGGTGCGTCGCCCACTGGTGCGGCGCGCCGCCGGCGGGGGAGGCGGTGCTGTTCCTGCGGGACGCGGGCGGGACGCTCGTGCTGGACGAGGCCGCCTGCCCGATGTGGTCCTTCCCCGCCACGCCGGAGGTGCTGGCCGAGCTGCGCCGCTGCGTCCGAGGGGCCTGCGGCTAGGCCGGCCCGGCGCGGGGGGGGGTAGCGCTACCCGCGCAGCCGGTCCCACGCCGCAGAGGCCGCGAAGGCCCCCGTCGCGGCGCAGACCATCGCGGGCCCCGTGGGCACGTCCCACGCCCACGACCCCCACAGCCCCGCGAGCGCCGCGGTCGCGCCGATCCCCATCGCCACCGCCACCATCCGCTCGGGCGTCCCCGCCCACGGGCGCGCGGCGGCGGCGGGCACCACCATGAGCGCGGCGATCAGCAGCGCGCCCACCACCTCGATCCCCACCGCGATCACCACGGCGAGGGCCAAGGTCAGGGCCGCCCGCTCCCGGTCGGGGTCCACGCCCGACGCGCGCGCGAGGTCGTCGCCCAAGGTCGCCACGAGGATGCGGTCCCAGCGCCACCAGAGCAGCGCGCCGACCACCGCCGCCCCGCCCCAGATCACCGCGAGGTCGCCGCGCGACACCGCCAGCACGTCGCCGAGGAGCACGGCCTCCGGATCCACCCGGACGCCCACGAGCGAGATCGCGACGAGCCCCACCGCCAAGGCGCCGTGGGACAGCACGGCCAGCGCCGTGTCCGCCGCCCAGCCCCGCTCGGACAGCCACGCCACCCCCGCCCCCATCGCCAAGGCCGCGAGGAGCGCGCCCCAGACCGGGGCCACCGCGAGGGTCAGCGCGCCCGCCACCCCGAGGATCGCCGCGTGCGCCGTGGCGTCCCCGAAGAACGCCATCCGCCGCCACGCGACGACGCAGCCCAAGGGCGCGGCCGCGAGCGCGACCCCGACCCCCGCGAGCGCCGCGCGGACCAAGAAGCTGCCGAGCGGGTCCATCAGTGGTGGTGCTCGTGCGTGTGCTGGTGGCGGTAGAGGGCCAGCGCGCCCGCCGTGCCGGTGCCGAACAGCGCGCGCCATTCGGGGGCGTCGACGATCTGGTTCGGCGTCCCCTCGCAGCAGACGTGCCCGTTCAGGCAGACCACGCGGTCCGAGGCGGCCATGACGACGTGCAGCTCGTGGCTGACCATCAGGACGCCGCAGCCGGTCTCCCGCCGCACGGCCTCGATCCGCTTGTAGAACGCCGCCGAGCCGGGCTGGTCGAGGCCCTGCGTCGCCTCGTCCAGCAGGAGCAGGTCCGGCGCCTCCATCAGCGCGCGCGCCAGCGCCACGCGCTGGAGCTGCCCGCCCGAGAGCGCCGTCATCTGCCGCTCGGCGAGGTCGGCCGCCCCCGCCTCCTCCAAGGCGCGGCCGGCGTCGCCACCGCGCTTGGGCAGCGACAGGAAGCGCCGCACCGTGAGCGGCAGCGACGGGTCCAGCGGCATCTTCTGCGGGACGTAGCCGATGCGCAGCCCGTCGGCGCGCCGCACGGTGCCCGCGTCCGGCGTCACCGCGCCGATGATCGCGCGCAGCAGCGTCGACTTGCCCGACCCGTTCGGCCCCACGATCGTGACGATCTCGCCCGGCGCCACCGAGAGCGACACGTCGTGCAGCACGCGGGTCCCGCCGTGCCGCACCGCCAGCCGCTCGATCTCGACCAGCGGCGTCACGTGCCCTCGCGGCGGCAGGCGGGGCAGAGGCCCTCGGCCTCGACGATGGCGCGCTCCACGGCGAAGCCCTCCAGCCGGGCCGTCCGGTCGAGGCCGGCGGGGGCGTCGGCCTCGGACACGGCGGCGCAGGAGCGGCAGATCAGGAATGCGGGGTCGGCGCAGTCGGGGCGGGCGCAGGCGACGAAGGCGTTCAGCTTCTCGATGCGGTGGGCGAAGCCGTGCCGCACGAGGAAGTCGAGCGCGCGGTAGGCGATGGGGGGCTGGTAGCCCAAGCCCTCCTCCTTCAGCCGCGCGAGGACGTCGTAGGCGCCCATGGCCCGATGGGATTCGAGAAGCATCTCCAGGACCCGGCGGCGCACGGGTGTCATCCGCAGCTTGCGCGCCGCGATGCGGGCCTCGACGGCCTCCATGACCGCCTCGATGCAGGCGTCGTGGTCGTGCCGGTGGAAGCCGGAGGGGGGGTAGAAGGTCTCCATGGGGACTTGTTACTATGTAACGGGGCGGCTAGCAACGTGGCGTTACAACATAACAGGTCCGTCATGCGCCTCGCCCCTCTCGCCCTGATTCCCTTCGCGACCGCGGCATCCGCCGAGGCGCCCCGCGTCGTCGTCGACGTGGCCCCGGTCCACTCGCTCGTCGCGCAGGTGATGGCGGGGGTGGGCGCGCCCGAGCTGCTGCTCGACGGCAGCGTCTCGCCCCACGGCTGGTCCATGCGCCCCGCGCAGGCCGCGCTGCTCGAGTCGGCGGGCGTCGTGGTCTGGACCGGGCCGGGCCTGACCCCGGCGCTGGAGGACGCGGTCGGGACGCTGGCGCCGGATGCCGCGTCGGTCGAGCTGGTCGCCGGGGAGGGGCACGAGGATCACGAAGACCACGACCACGATCACGGCGAGGAGGAGGCCGGCCACGACGATCACGCGGAGGGGGAGCACGACCACCACGCGCACGCGGCGGACATCCACTTCTGGCTCGACCCCATCGAGTCCGCAGAGAAGGTGGCCGCGATCGCCGCCGCCTTGGCCGAGGCCGACCCGACCAACGCGGCGGCCTACGCGGCGAACGCCGAGGCCGCCGCCGCCGACCTGACGGCGCTGGACCGGGAGATGGCGGTCGCGCTGGCCCCGTTGCGCGGGATGGCGTGGGTGACGGCGCACGACGCGTGGGCGCCGCTGGTCGTGCGCTACGGGCTGGAGGAGCCGGCGGCGATCCACGTGAGCGCCACGGGCGATCCGGGCGCCGCGCGGATGGCGGAACTGCGCGAGGTGGCCGCGGGCGCGGCCTGCGCGGTCACGGAGCCGCAGGAGCCGGCGCGCCTGATGGAGACGGTGCTCGAGGGGACCGAGGTGGTGCAGGTCGTGGCCGATCCGCTGGGCGCGGACGTGCCGGTCGGGCCGGGGCACCACGCGGCGACGCTGCGCGCGGTGGCGGCGGCGCTGGCGGGCTGCGTCGAGTAGGGCGTCAGGGGGCGAAGCCCTCGAAAGCCGCGACCACCGCGTCGAGCGCCGCGTCGTCCACGTCGCGGTGCAGGACGAGGCGCATCTTGGCCCCCGGCGAGACGGTGATGCCCGCGTCCGCGAGATGCGCGGCGAGGGCGTCGGCATGGGACGGGTCGCGCAGGGCGAGCCAGACCATGTTGCTCTCGCCGTCCTCGACCTCGGCCCACGGCAGGGCGCGGAGGGCGGCGCGCAGGCGTTCGGCGCGGGCGCGGTCCGACGCCAGCCCGGCGAGGTTGTGGTCGAGCGCGTGGAGGCCGGCGGCGGCGATCACGCCCGCCTGCCGCATCCCGCCACCGAGCATCTTGCGCCAGCGCCGCGCCTTGGACACGAGGTCCGCCGGACCGGACAGGACCGCGCCGGCCGGGCCGCCGAGGCCCTTGGACAGGCAGATCGTGACCGTGTCGAACCCTTCGGCCACGCGGGCGGGCGGGACGCCCAGCGCCTCGGCCGCGTTGAACAGGCGGGAGCCGTCGAGATGCGTCGAGAGGCCCGCGTCGCGGGCGGCGGCGAGCGCGGCGCCCTGGGTGTCCAAGGGGACGGCGCGGCCGTTGTGGGTGTTCTCCAGCACGAGCAGGCGGGTGACGGCGAAGTGGCTGTCGTCCTCCTTGACCGCCGCCGCGACGTCGGTCGCCGAGAGGCCCCCGTCGGGCCGGACGGACAGGTCGTGGAACACCAGCCCGCCGAGGACGCTGCCGCCCCCGGCCTCGTACTTGCGGACGTGGTAGTCGTGGCCCGTCAGCACCTCCTCGCCCCGCGCGCAGTGCGACAGGAGCGCGGCGAGGTTGGACTGGGTGGCGGTGGGGAACATGACCGCCGCCGCCTTGCCCAAGGTCCCGGCCACCCGCTCCTCCAGCGCGGCGATGGTGGGATCCTCGCCGTAGACGTCGTCGCCCACCTCGGCGGCGGCCATCGCGGCGCGCATCGCGGCATCGGGGCGGGTCACCGTGTCGGAGCGGAGGTCGGCGATCGTGCCGTTCGTGCGGGCGGTCTGGCGGATCGGGTAGGTCATGGGGGCGGGTCCGTTGGCGCGGGGGTCGCGGAACCCTAGGTCGGGGGAGGCGGGCTGCCAAGCAACCCGCCGTGCCGTGCCGCGTTGGCCCAAGGAAGGGAAGCCGATGCCCCAATCCCGACTGGAGACCGCGTTCTGGACCGCCGCGGCCGCCGCGCTGCTGGCGCTGGCGGTCCTGGGGTGGTGGGCGTGGGCCGCCGTGGCGGCGGCCTGCCTCGCGCTGACGGCGCTGCTGCCCGCGTTCACCGCCGTGTCGGGGCTGCGCTTCCCGGTGCGCCTGACGGTGGGGGTGGCGGCGTTCTGCGCGGGCGCGCTGCTGTTCGGGGAACTCGGCGACGGCTACGAGATGGTGCCGTGGTGGGACATGGCGCTGCACGTCGTGTCGATGGCCGCGCTCGCGGTGGTGGGGACGGCGCTGGCGCTGCTGCCCACCGGGGGCGCGCGGCCCCGGACGCCGGTCTGGGTGCTGGCGACGCTGGCCTTCGGCTTCGCGATGATGGTGGGCGCGCTGTGGGAGGTGATGGAGTTCGGGCTGGACGCGGCCTTCGGGTTCGAGACGCAGGACACCGGGCTGGACGACACGATGTGGGACGTGATCGCCAACGCGGTCGGCGCGCTCTGGGGCGCGGCGGCCGGTGCGGTGGCGCTGGTGCGGGGGCGGGGCTGGGTGCCGGGGGGGCTTCTGCTGGACTGGATCGCGCTGAACCCGGTGCTCTACCCGCTGTGGTCAGGCCCGTTCGAGGCGGGCCGCCGCCCGCTCCCCGGCGAGGACCGCGCCCTCCAGCGTGGCGGGTAGCCCCGTCGCGGCGTGATCGCCCGCGAGGGCGAGGTTGGGCCACTTGGTGCCCGGGCCGGTGCGGGTGCGGATGGCCTGCGGGGACTGGTCGAAGGTCGCGTTCTTCTCCTTGATGAGCCGGGCCGTGGGCATGGCGTCGGGGACCGCCGCGCCGTGGGCGCGGGCCGCGGCGGCGACGTCCCGCCAGAGGGTCTCGAGGGCCGCCTCGCGGGTGGCGGGCAGGCCCGCGCTCTCGGCGGCGGAGACGGTGACGGAGACGACGTCGCCGCGCCGGAACAGCCAGTGGGAGGTGCCGCCCAGCAGGGCGAGGATCGGGGGTAGCCCGCTGTCGGGCAGGAGGAAGTGCGCGTTGGCGATGGTCTTGCCCGCCGGCGGGGCGTCGTGGCCGAGCAGCTGCGCGGCGTGGTGGGACGGGGTGGCGAGGACGGCGACGTCCGTGGGGCCGAGATCGACGGGGCCGTCGCGGGTCTCGATGCGCGCGAGGCGGTCGGCGCCGTGGAGCGCCGTGACGGGGGTGCGGAGGCGGAGGTCCGCGCCGCGCGCGGCGAGGAGGTCGAGGGCGGGGTCGATCAGCGCGGGGCCGAGGCCGTCGGGGGCGAGGACCGGGCGGCTGTGCCGCGCCCCGCGCGCGAAGGAGCGGAGCATGGTGCGGGCGAGGAGCCGGGCGCTGCCGTCCTGCGGATCCTCGTTGAGGACGGCGCGGGTCATGGGATCCCAGAAGGCGCGCCAGAGCGGGCCGCGGTCGGGGATGGCCTGCGCCACGGTGCCCGGATGGCCGAGGGCGCGGGCGATCTGGAGGCCCAGCCTCGCCAGCGAGGTGCCGGGGGGGCGGGCCTCCGCGGCGGCGGCCCCGAGCGGCCCCCTGCCGGGCCGGATGGTCCAGCGGTCGCCGGAGGCGAGGTCGAGGAAGGGGAAGGCGGCATCGCCCGTGCGCAGCCCGTCCGCCCCGCCGATGCGCTCGGCCCACGCGAGGACGCGGGCGTTGGCCGACAGGATCAGGTGGTTGCCGTTGTCGATCACCCGGCCCAGCCGCTCGTCGCGGTAGGAGCGGCAGCGCCCGCCGGCCTTGGGCGACGCCTCCAGCAGCGTGACGGGGCGGGTGCGGGACAGGGCCTCCGCGGCGACGAGGCCGGACAGGCCCGCGCCGATGACGTATGCCCTCACCCCTTCGCGGCCCGTGCGAGGCCGTGGCGGAGCTTGGCGACCGTGGAGGGGCGGGGCGGCGGGGCGGACCAGTCGCGCTCCATGGTGGCCAGCATCCGCTCGTAGGGGCCCATCATCAGCAGCGCCGGCAGCAGCGGAAGGCGGCGGTGCACGGGGACCAGCGCGGCGGCCTCGTCGAAGGCGGCGCGGGCCTGCGCGCCGACGAGGGCGCGGGCCGCGGGGAGCGACGGGTGCGCGGGGGCGTCCGTGGCGCAGTGGGGGATGCCCACCGCCGTCAGGGCGGGGGCGGGCAGGTAGAGGCGGCCGCGGCCCGCGTCCTCCTCGACGTCGCGCAGGATGTTGGTGAGCTGCAGGCCGCGGGCGAGGGACAGGGCGAAGCGCTCGGACGGGGCGCCGATCCACGCGCCGAAGCAGCGCATCGAGAGGATGCCCACCGCGCCCGCGACGCGGCGGACGTAGGCGTGCAGTTCGGCGTCGGAGGGGGCGACGATGGGGACGGCGTCCATGCGCATCCCGTCGATCACGAGGTCGAACTCGCCGCGCGGCAGGTCGAACGCCTCGGCGGAGCGCGCCACCTCGGCCCCGATCGCGGAGCGGGGCGCGCCGCGGAAGGCGGCGTCGATCTCGTCGGCCCAGCGGTCGAGCCCCGCCTTGCGGCCCTGCGCGGTGTCGGAGCCGGGCGCGTCGCCGTCCGCGATGTCGTCGACCACGCGGCAGAGCGCGTAGACCGCGTGGATCGCGCGGCGGCGGGCGCGGGGCAGCACGCGCATCCCCGCCGCGAAGCTGGAGCCTGCGGCGGCGACGACGCGGCGGACCTCCTCTGCGTCGGCGGTGGCGGTGGTCGGCGGGACGATCATCGGCGCGATCCGACCACGGCGGCGGCCAGTCCCGCAAGGCCCGCGCGGGCGAAGTCGAGGCGGCTGGGCGCGATCCTGCGCGCGAGCGGGTCGCCGTGGCGCAGGCGGCGCGACAGGCGCCGGGCGAGGTCGAGGGTCGCGGTGGCCTGCGCCCGCAGGCCGCGCGCGCGGATGCGGGCGGGCAGGGGCGCGGCGGCGGCGAGCAGGTCGTCCGTGGCGTCGAGGGTGCGCCGGACGACGGCGCGCAGCGCGGGGGACATGGCGGGGGCGGTGAGGTCGGCGCGGGCGACCCCCGCCGCCTCGCGCAGGTCGAGGGGGAGGTAGCAGCGGCCTAGGCCGCGCTCGTCCGCCGCGATGTCCTGGCAGTGGTTGAGCACCTGCAGCGCGGCGCACAGCGCGTCGGAGGGGGCCTGCGCGTCCTCGCCCTCGCCGTGGACGGCGAGCAGGAAGCGCCCGACGGGCACCGCGGAGGAGGCGCAGTAGGCCATCAGGTCGTCCCAGTCCGCGCAGTCGGTCAGGGTCACGTCGCGGCGGAAGGCGGGCAGGAGGGCGCGGGCCTCCGCCAAGGCGGGCGGATCGACGAGGGCGCGGAGGTCCGATCCCTCGTTGCGGGCGGTTCCGTCGAGTCCCGCCTCGAGCGAATCGAGGCGCGCGAGGCGCGATTCCGGCGAATGGTCGCCGCCATCCGCCGCGTCGTCGGCGGCGCGGGCGAAGCGGTAGAACGCGACCACGCGGGCGCGGGTTCCGCGGGGCAGAAGTCTCGACGCCACGGGGAAATTCTCGGACGCGGCCTTGGCCCACGGGTCGGGCGCGGCGCCGGGGCGCGCGGGGGCGTTGCCGGGAATGTCATCCACGATGGACATGCCTTTGCGCGATCTCCGGAAGGTCAAGGCCGTGACAAGCCGTTTCGCTGTTCTAGGTCGCCCTTCGCATGGAGGAAGGGTGTAACATGCGGTTTACATCGACGCGCGCCGCCTTGGCCACGCTCGCCCTGTCCGCAGGGATCGCCGCGCCTGCGGCGGCGGGGGACGTGACGGTGACCGTGGAGGGGCTGCGCAACGGCGCGGGCCTGATCCGCGCCGCCGTGTGCCCGCCGGAGACGTTCACCAAGCCGGGCTGTCCCTACGTGGGCGCGGCGCGGGCGTCCGGAGGGCGGGTCACCGTCACCGGCGTGCCCGACGGCGTCTACGCCGTGCAGGTCTTCCACGACGAGGACGCGGACGGCGCCTTGGACCGCAACGGGTTCTGGCCGACCGAGGGCCTCGGTTTCTCCAACGACGCGCCCATGCGGATGGGCCCCCCTCGCTTCCGGGACGCCGCCGTGCGGGTCACCGGGGGCGGATCGATCAGACTGAACGTGAGGTACTTCCCATGAATGCCGTCTCCGGCATCACCCCGAAGAAGGCCGTCGTCGTCGGCGCCGGCCCCGGTGGCCTCGCCACCGCGATGCTGATGCGCGCCGCGGGCGCCGAGGTCACGCTGATCGAGCGGGAGGACCGCGTCGGCGGGCGCACCGCGTCGTTCACGCAGGACGGGTTCACCTTCGACTACGGGCCGACCTTCTACCTCTACCCGGAGGTGCTGCAGGAGATCTTCCAAGCCTGCGGACGCGACCTCTTCGAGGAGGTCGAGATGGTGAAGCTGGACCCGATGTACCGGCTCCAGTTCGACAGCGGGGTCACGTTCGACGCGACGCCCGACGTCGAGCGGCTGACGGCGGAGGCGGCCAAGATCGACCCCACGGACGCGGTCAACGTGCCCGCCTACCTGCAGGAGCAGATCGACAAGTTCGCCGTCTTCAAGCCGATCCTGCAGCGCCCCTTCAACGGTCCGGCGGACCTCGTGAAGCCGGACATGCTCAAGGCGTTCCCGCTGTTCCGCCCGTGGCTCACGGTGGACCAGGACCTGCGGCGCTTCTTCAAGTCCGAGGACCTGCGCCTCGCCTTCAGCTTCCAGTCGAAATACCTCGGCATGTCGCCGTTCAAGTGCCCCTCGCTGTTCACGATCGTGGCGCATGTCGAGTACGGGTTCGGGGTGTTCCACCCGATCGGCGGCTGCAACGCGATCCCCCGCGCGATGGCGCGGGTGGCCAGTGAGATCGGCGTGGACGTGCGCCTGAACGAGCCGGTCGAGGAGATCGAGTTCGACGGTCGCCGCGCCACGGCCGTCCGCACCGCGACGGGCACCTACGAGGCGGACGCGATCATCGTGAACGCCGACTTCGCGTCCACGATCCGCAAGCTGATCCCCAACGCCAAGCGCAAGCGGTGGACGGACGAGAAGATCGACTCGAAGAAGTACTCCTGCTCGACCTTCATGCTCTATCTCGGGATCGAGGGGGTCTATAAGGATCTGTCGCACCACACGATCTACATGTCGGGCGACTACCTGAAGAACATCCAGGAGATCGACGACGGCCAAGCGCCCGAGGAGCCGACGATCTACGTCCAGAACGCGTCCGTCACGGACCCGACGCTGGCGCCGGAGGGGCACTCGACGCTCTACGTGCTGGTGCCGACGGGCAACCTGTCGGGCGGCGTCGACTGGGCGGAGTTCGGCCCCGTCTACCGCGAGCGCATCCTCGACCGGCTGTCGAAGCTGACGGGCCACGACATCCGGCCCCGCATCCGGACCGAGCGGATGCTCACGCCGGCCGACTGGGAGTCGGAGATGGGCATCTTCCGGGGTGCCACGTTCAACCTCGCCCACAACCTCGGGCAGATGCTGCACTGGCGGCCGCGGAACCGGTTCGAGGACGTGGACGGCGTCTACCTGACCGGGGGCGGGACGCATCCGGGGAGCGGATTGCCCACGATCTTCGAGAGCGCGCGGATCGCGTCGCGGCTGGCGGCGGACGACCTCGGACTGGACAGCTCCCAACTTCCGCAGAAGCTGCCGACGCAGCCTCTGCCCAACAGCACCTTCAAGGAGGCCGCGGAATGAGCACGGTCGGGATCATCGGCGGCGGCCTCGGCGGGCTCGCGGCGGCGGCGACGCTGGCGGCGCGGGGCCACAAGGTCACGCTCCTGGAGAAGAACGGGTGGCTCGGCGGCAAGGCGGCCGTGCTGGAGGAGCAGGGGTTCCGCTTCGACATGGGGCCGACCATCCTGACGATGCCGCGCGTGCTGGAGCGCGTGTTCGGCGAGTCGGGGCGCAATCTGGGCGACTACCTCGACCTGCGCCGCCTCGACCCGCAGTGGCGGTGCTTCTACGACGACGGCACGGTGCTGGACCTGCGCAACGACCCCAAGGAGGCGCGCGCGGCCATCGCGGCGCTGAACGCCGAGGACGGGCCGGGCTTCGACCGGTTCATGGAGGTCGCGAACCGCCTGTCCACGGTGTCGGACAAGTTCTTCTTCTGGAAGTCGGTCGAGGACCTTCGCGACACGATGAACATGAAGGAGAACTTTTCGCTCTCGACCCTGTCGGACGTGATGGCGCTGCGGATGCACCGCACGGTGGCGGGGCAGATCAAGAAGGACATACGCGACCCGCGCGTGCGGCAGATGCTGGAGCACTTCATCCAGTATGTCGGCTCGTCGCCCTTGGCGTCGCCGGCGGTGCTCTGCGGGATCGCGCAGATGCAGCAGGGCGAGGGGGTGTGGTATCCGATGGGCGGCACCCGCGCCGTGCCCGTGGCGCTGACCCGGCTGGGCGAGGAGCTGGGCGTCGACTACCGCACCGGCGTCGACGTGCAGCGGATCGTCGTGGAGGACGGGCGCGCCGTGGCCGTGGAGGCGGACGGCGAGGTGATGCGCTTCGACAAGGTCGTGTCGAACATGGATTCGGTGCGGACATACAAGGAGCTGATCGGCGGCTCGGCGTGGACGGACTTCGGCTATCAGAAGCGGGAGGCGGCGTGCTCGGGCGTGGTGCTCTACCTCGGGCTGAACAAGGCCTACGAGCACATCGCGCACCACAACTTCGTCTTCTCGCGCGACCCGGAGGAGGAGTTCGACGCGATCTACGACCGCGGCGTCCCCGCGCCCGATCCGACCGCCTACATCGCCGCGCCGATGCGGACCGAGGCGGGGTCGCCCACGGCCTGCGCGCCGGAGGGGGGCGAGGCGCTCTACATCCTCGTGCACACGCCGCACCTGCGCGACGGGCACGACTGGTCCAAGATGCTGCCGGAGTATCGGCAGGTCATCATGGACAAGCTGGCCCGCGCGGCCGGGATGGAGGACCTGGAGGAGCGGATCGTGTTCGAGCGGACGCTGACGCCGCAGGACATCCACGACCGCTACAAGGTGCTGGACGGGGCGATCTACGGGCTGGTGAGCCACGGCAAGATGATGGGCGCGTTCAAGCCGGGGAACCGCTCGCGCCAGGTGGGCGACCTCTACCTCGCGGGGGGCTCGGCCCATCCGGGGCCGGGGATGCCGATGGCGCTGATGTCCGGGTGGATCGCCGCCGACAGCCTGCATCAGGACGCCATCGCCAACGAACCCGCGATGGCGGCGGAGTGAGGCAGATCCTTAGCTGAGGATCTGCGGGGCGGACCCTTCCGAAGGGTCCGCCGACCGGAGGAGGCCGCATGGAGCGGATCGACGACGACCCCGTCGCGCTGCGCGACCCCCGCCGCGTCCGCTTCTTCGAGTGGATCATGGCGCGGCAGGTGCGCGCGGGCTTCCGCGCGCTGCGCGTGCTGCGCCCGAGCGTGCCCGCGACGGACCCGGCGCGCCCGCTGATCGTCTACGCGAACCACCCCGGCTGGTGGGATCCGGCGGTGTTCCTGTGCCTGCACGTCGCGCGGTTCGGGGACCGCCACGCCTACGGGCCGATGGAGGCGGCGGCGCTGGAGCGCTACGGCTTCATGAAGCGGATCGGCATGTGGGGCGTGGCGCCGGGCACGCGGGCGGGGGCGGCGCGGTTCCTGCGGGTGGGGGAGCGCGTGCTCTCCGATCCGGGACGGATGATCTGGATGACGGCGCAGGGGCGCTTCGCCGACCCGCGCGAGCGGCCCGTGGCGCTGATGGGCGGGCTGTCCGCGCTGATGGGGCGGACGGGCGCGGTCGCGCTGCCGTTGGCGCTGGAATACCCGTTCTGGTCCGAGAAGCGGCCCGAGGCGCTGGCCGCGTTCGGGACGATACAGGAGGACCCGGCCGGGCTGGCCGAGGCGCTGGAGGGGGCGATGGACCGCCTCGCCGCCGCCGCCGTCGCGCGCGACCCCGCGCCCTTCGACACCGTGTCGCGGGGGGCACAGGGGACGGGGGGCGTCTATGGCGCTTGGAAGCGCCTCCATGCGATGTTCCGGGGCGAGCGGCACGATCCCGCGCATCTGACGGACGAGAGCCGATGACCCTGCTTGGATACCTCGCGCTGGCCGCGCTCGTGCTGGCCTCGATCTACGTGTCCACGACCTTCGTGAACCTCGTGCTGTTCCGCGCCCCCCGCGCGGTGGCCGAGGGAATGCCGGAGGTCTCGGTCCTGATCCCGGCCCGCGACGAGGCGGACAACATCCGCGCGGCGCTCGACGGGGCGCTCGCGCAATGGGGCGTCGAGGTGGAGGTCGTCGTGCTCGACGACGGTTCGACCGACGGGACGGACGGGATCGTGGCCGAGTACGCGGCGCGCGACCCGCGCGTCCGGCTGGTGCGGGGCGCCGACCTTCCCGCCGGGTGGAACGGCAAGCAGCACGCCTGCCACCAGCTGTCGCAGGCGGCGTCGCACCCGGTGCTGCTGTTCGTGGACGCGGACGTGCGTCTGGCGCCCGACGCGGCGGCGCGGATGCGGGGCTACATGCAGGCGCGCGGGCTCGATCTCGTGTCCGGCTTCCCGCGCCAGGTCACCGGCTCCTTGGCCGAGCGGGTCGCGATCCCGCAGATCCTGATGCTGCTGCTCGGCTACCTGCCCTTCGCCTTCGCCCGGCTGTCGAACTCGCCGGGGTTCGCCGCCGGGTGCGGCCAGCTGATGATGGTGACCGCCGGCGCCTACGCGGCGGCGGGCGGGCACGCGGCCTTCCGCGACCGGATGCATGACGGGCTGAACCTGCCGCGCAACGTGCGGCTGTCGGGCGGGCGGACGGACATCCTCGACGCCACCCCGCTGGCGGTGACGCGGATGTACGACAACTGGCCGGACATCGTGTCGGGCTTCTCGAAGAACGCGACCGAGGGGATGGCCAAGCCGGTCGCCCTGCCGGTCTGGACGGTGCTCTTGGCGGGGGGGCACCTGCTGCCGTTCCTGACGCTGGCGCTGGGGCTGCTCTTCGGGGCGGAGGACGCGGTGACGTTCTCGGCCTCCGCGCTGGGCCTCGTCCTCGCGGCGCGGGCGCTGCTGGCGTGGCGGGTCTGCCAAGGCTGGCGCGCGGTGCTGCTGCACCCGGCGGGCGTGGTCGTGACGCTGTGGATCCAGTGGCGCGCGCTCGCCGCCGCCCGGCGGGGCGAGACCGCGACGTGGCGGGGGCGCAGCTACGAGGTCAACTGAGCGGCGCTCCGCCCCGCTTGGCGCGACGCAGGATCCGCGCGAGCAGCCGCTCCTTGCGGGCGGGGCCGGCGGCGGCCGCCTCGTCCAGCTGCTCGGTCAGGCGCTCGACCTTGCTGCGGAGGTTGGCGGCTTGGCGGCGGGCCAGCTCGCGCTCGGTCAGGAGGCGGGCGCGCATCTCCTCCATCCGCGCCTCGGCGCGGTCGAGGTCGAGGCTCAGGCTGCGGACGGCGGCGCGCAGCTCCTCGGGGGTCGGATCGGGGCCGGGGGCCCGCGCCTCGGGCGCGACGGGGTCGGTGGTCATGGGGCCTGCTCCTCCGGGGCGCGCGTCCTGATCTCCTCGACGATGTCGAGATACTCGGCCTGCTTCTCGAGGAGGAGGCGCGACGGCGCCCACGCCATCGGGGTCCGCCCCTCCTCCAGCGCCGCGACGAGGTCGGGGTCGAGCGACGCGCGGACCGCGCGCGCCGCCGCGTCGTCGCCCAGCCGGTCGAGCGCCGCGCGCACCATCGGCGCGTAGCGGTCGAAGGACCAGTCGTGGCGCCGCGCCTCCTCGCTGTGGTGGGTGACGACGCCGGAGGTGAAAAGGGCGAAGAGGCCGGGCGTCTTGAGGTTGCGGAGCCAGCCCTCGGCGCGGGGCAGGACCCAGATCGGGAGGTCCGCCGCCCGCGCGGCCAGCGAGAGGCGGAGGTCGACCATGATGTTCTCGAAGAACGCCTCGGCGTCGAGCGGCAGGGTCGACTGGTGGAAGGCGAAGGTGCCCGAGCCGGCGAGGTTGGCGACGTGCGCGTGGCGCAGCGGGCGGGTGCTCATCCAGATGACGTTGCGCTCGTAGTACCAGTCGGTGTGCGCGGGCAGGACCGAGGCGTGGGTCGTGACGCAGCAGCGCTGGTCGAAGGCGTCGAGCACCGCGCCGGTGCGCGCGACGTAGGCGGGCGGGAAGAGGAAGTCGTCGTCCAGCACGAAGACTTGGCAGTCGGTCATCAGGCGCAGGGGCCAGATCTTGCCGTTGGCCGAGAGGTCGCCCCCGGCCGCGCGCCCGTCGACCACGACCACGTCGCCGAGGTCCGAGAGGTCGGGCAGCCCGTCCGTCGTCTCGTTGACGTAGAGGTAGAGGCGGTCCAGCTGCGGCGCGATGGAGGCCACCACCTCGCGGATGATGCCGAAGCGGGCGGGGAAGGTGGCCATGGTGCCCACCCGCAGGCCGGTCGAGGGGGTCATCGCGGCGCCCTCCGGCGGGCGGCGGCGGCGTCGGCGCGCCAGACGCGCCCGCCGCCCGCGCGTGTGCGGGCGAGGCGGTCGGCGAGGATGGCGTCGAAGGTGGCGCCCGCGAAGCGCGGCGGGTCGGCGGGGTCGATCAGGCCGCCGCAGCCGGCGACGGCGCCGGGATCGGCCTCCCGCGCGAGGGCGAGGCGGGCGCCGGGGGCGTCGCCGGACCATGGGGCGCCCGCGTCGCCGCGCAGGATCAGGTCCGCCCCGTGGACGTGCAGGGCCGCGCGCCCCACGTCGAAGTGGTCGGGCCGGGCGTCGTCGGCGCAGAGGATCTGCCACGGGCCGGGCCGGGCGGCGGCGGCGAGGGCGGTGAGCGTCGCGCCGGGGTCGTCGGTCGGGTGGGCGACGACGCCGCCGGGGCGCGGCCCCCGCGGCGGGGCCGCGGCGGGGTGGAGCAGGTGGACCGTCCCCTCGCGCGCGGCGAGCGCGGCGAGGGGGGCGGGGTCGGCGCCGGGGCCGGCGAGGACCGCCGCGAGGCCAGGCCCGAGGGCCGTCGCGTCCCGGTCCCCCAAGGCCGCGCGGAGCGGGGCGGTCGCCGCGGCATGGCGCAGGACGAGGTCGGCCCATGGGCCGATCCAGCGCGCCTCGTGCCGGAGCGGGTCGGCGACGAGGGCTTGGAGGTAGCGCAGGTCGGCGGAGTGCACGGCCACGTCCACGCCCGCGAGGACGGGGCAGGCCGTGGCGGGGCGGCGCCCCACGAGGACGGGGAGCGCGCCGTGGAGGATCGCGTCGTAGCAGGCCCCGGCGATCGCGGCGCCCCCGGTCCCCGCCGGGGTGTCGATCAGGGCGAGCCGCGCGGTCCGCCGGGCTTCGGCGCGTTGACCGGGGGCGAGCGGGCCGCTGCGGTGGAAGGGCAGGCGCGTCTCCGCGCGGTCGGGAAGCGCCTCCGGTGGCATGTCGGCGTCGGGGACCATGAGCACGGCGTGGCGGCCCCGCACGGCCGTCAGCTGGACGAAGCCCGCGCTCGGCGGGCGGCCGGCGGGCGCCTCGGCGAGCGTCCGGGGCTCGTCGCCGGGACGGAGCGGGGCGGGCGCGGCGGCGACGGGGTCGAGGGGGAGGAGGGCCGGATCGCAGGGGGCCGGGTCGTGGCCCCGCAGAGGGGTCGCGCCGTCCGGGACGGGCGCCGTGCCGTCGGGATCCCACGCGAGGACGCGCAGCCCGCGCCGGGTCGCATGGGCGGCCACCTCCGCGGGGTCGGGGCGCGCGTCGGGCGTCGCGGGCAGCAGGCAGACCGCGTCCAGCCCCGGCATCGCGAGCTGCGCCCGCCACGTGCCGGGGCGGAGGCGGACCGTGGAGGCGCGGCCGGCGAGGAGCGGCGGGATGGGCGCGTCGCCGACGAGGCCGACCAGTCCTTCCGCATCGGCCGGACCGGGCGGGGGGGCGGCCGCGTCCCCGTCGGCCACGATGGCGCGGAGGGTCCGGATCCAGTTGTCCACGGTCGACCCGTCGCGCCCGAGGCGCCTGGCTGCCCCGACCGCCGCGGCGAGGTCGTCGGGCGGCGCGTCCCCTTGGTCGGCGGCGACGCCGCTCCAGAAGGCCGCGACGCGCCGGGCGGCCGCAGCGACGCGGGGGGCGTCGAAGCGCCAGTTGACCCGCAGCGCCTCTGCCGTGGCGCGGCGTGCCGCGCAGCCGGGCGGCATGTCCAGCAAGATGCGCGCGGCCCCGGGCGGCGGCATCAGCAGCAGCATCGGCGGCGGGCACCGGTCGAGGAGGTCGACACCGTCCGCCGCGCCGGGGATGCATACGGTGCGGTAGGTTCCCGCCACGTCGAGCGGGACGCCCGCCGCCGCGCCGACGGCCCCGGCGGGCGGCATCGCGCGGCCCGCTTCGTCCTCGATCCGCCAAGCCAGGGCGGGGAAGGTCACGCGGCCGGACGCGGGATCGGCGAGCAGCACCTGCACGAGGTGGAACCCGTCGCGGCGCAGGTCGAGCGCGATCCGCGTGGGGGTCGGGGCGGTCGCGTCCATCTCGTCCGTGTCCCCCCCTCGCTCCGTCGCGGGGCGCGTCAGCCCTTCTTCCACGTCACGCCGCGGAAGATCCGGTCGGCGTGGATGGAGTCCTTGTGGCGCATCACGAAGCGCATGATCGAATCGATCACCTCGTCGGTCAGCAGGTTCGGCTCCAGCCCGAGGTCGAGCAGGCCGGTATGCACCGGGTTGTAGTAGTGCTCCTCGCGCTCCTTGCGGGGGTTCTCGATCGACTTCACCTCGACCGAGAGGCCCAGCCGCTCGCCGGAGGCGCGCACGATCTCCGCCAGCTGGTTGACCGAGAAGGTCTCGGTGAACTGGTTGAAGATGCGCAGCTCGCCCTCGTCCGCCGGGGTCTCGAGGGCGAGGCGGACGCATTGCAGCGTGTCGCGGATGTTGAGGTAGCCGCGCGTCTGGCCGCCCTTGCCGTAGACGGTGAGCGGGTAGCCCGCGACGGCCTGCACGACGAAGCGGTTGAGGACGGTGCCGAACAGCTCGTCGTAGTTGAGGAAGGGCTGGAGCGCCTCGTGGCCCGCGTTCTCGTCGGTCTCGACGCCGTAGACCGGCCCCTGCATCAGGTCGGTCACGCGCAGGCCCCACGTGCGCACGTAGAACCACAGCAGATCCGTATCGAGCACCTTGGTGGTGTGGTAGAGGCTGGAGGCGGCGCGCGGGAACAGGACGCGGTCCTTGCGGCCCTTGTGCTCGATGTCGAGCCAGCCCTCCTCGATGTCGATGTTGGGCGTGCCGTACTCGCCCATCGTGCCGAGCTTCACCATGTGGGCGTCGGGCGCGTGGGCGGCCATCGCCTGGATGACGTTGAAGGTCACGCCGAGGTTGTTGCGCAGCGTCAGGTCCGCGGCGGCGCGGTCCTTCATGGAGTAGGGCGCGGAGGGCTGCTCGGCGTAGTGGACGATGCCCTCGGGGCGGAACTCCTCGAAGATCGACGAAATGGTGGTCCAGTCGTCGAGGTCGCCCACGCGGACGGCGATCTCGCGGCCCGAGACCTCCTGCCAGAGCTTGGCGCGCTGGTGCAGGTTCGGGGGGTCGATCAGCGCCTCGCTGTCCTCCTCGCGGGCGAGGCGGCGGCGGAGGTAGTTGTCGACGGCCATGACCTCGTGGCCTTGGGCCGACAGGTGCATCGCGGTGGGCCAGCCGAGGTAGCCGTCGCCGCCGAGGATCAGGACGCGCATCAGACGGCCTCCTTCCGGGGAGCTTGGGATTCGAGGAGGCGCGCGCGCGTCTCCGCGTCGAGCACGTCCTCCTCGAGGAGGAAGTCCGCGATCTCGCGGTCGGTCATCCGCTCGACGTGCTCGGAGTGGTAGGTCATCGACGTGTCCCGCAGGTCCAGCGTCGGGTAGAGGCGGCGGGCCTCGGCGTGGGTGATGCGCTCGAAGGGCGGCTTGACCACGAGGTACTCGGTCCCCTCGAAGATGCGCGCCGACTCCTCGTCGGTGGACAGCTCCTCCCACAGCTTCTCGCCGGGGCGGGCGCCGATGACGCGGGTCTCGATGGATGCCGGGTCGTGGCCGTGCAGCGGGGCCAGCATGTCGATCATCACGCGGGCGAGATCGACGACGTTGAGCGCGGGCATCTTGGTGATGAAGACCTCGCCGCCTTGGGCGTGGCGGATGCTCTCGATGACCAGCTCGGCGGCGCGCGACTGGGTCATCACGAAGCGGGTCATGCGCTCGTCGGTCAGGGTCACGGGGCCGCCGCGCGCGATCTGCTCGGCGAAGAGGGGGATCACGGAGCCGCGGGTGCCGGCCACGTTGCCGAAGCGGGTGGAGGCGAAGATCGGGCGCTCGCCGTCGCGCCCGCCCATCGAGTCGGCGGCGGTGAACAGGCGCTCGCCCATCAGCTTGGAGGTGCCCATCACGTTGGTCGGGTTCACCGCCTTGTCGGTCGAGGTGAACAGGACCCGGCGGACGCCCGACCGGACGGCGGCGCGGATCACGGTCTCGGTGCCGCGGATGTTGACGTTGACGGCGCTGAAGGGGCTGCGCTCGCAGATCGGCACGTGCTTGAGCGCGGCCATGTGGAAGACGTAGCGGATGTTGGAGAAGCAGCGGGTCAGCTCGCTCTCGTCGGCGACGTCGCAGCAGTAGAACTCGATCCCGGAGACGTCGCGGTACTCCTGCTCCATGTCGAAGAGCAGCGCCTCGTTGTTGTCGATGACCCGGAGGAGGCCCACACCGTCGTCGATCAGCTTGCGCACGACGGTGCGGCCGACCGAACCGGCGCCGCCTGTGATCGCGATGGCCGCGCCCTTGAAGTCCTCGCTCAACGCCATGACGGCCCCCCGATTTCGTCGTTCCACGACGGGCGAGTAGGCACCCCGCGGGGCGAAGGCAACGGGGGGGGGCGCGCTCAGACGCCCAACAGGCGGGGGAGCCACATCACGATGCCCGGGAACGCCACGAGGCAGGCGATGGTGGCCGCATCCGCGAGGAAGAACGGCGTCACGCCGCGGAACACGTCCTGCACGCTGAGATCCTCGCGCACGCCCGCGACGACGAAGCAGTTCAGGCCGATGGGGGGCGTGATCAGGCAGAACTCCGCCATCTTCACCACGAGGATGCCGAACCAGATGCCGACCTCGGTGGAGGACAGGCCGAACGGGCTGTCGACCGCCGCGACGCCCGGCCCGCCGTTGAGCGCGATCACCGCCGGATAGACGATGGGCAGCGTCAGCAGGAGCATCCCGATCGCGTCCATGAACATGCCGAGGACCGCATAGGCCAGCAGGATGAGGACGAGGGTGAGCATCGGCGACTGCTCCAGCCCGCCGATCCACCCCGCGAAGGCGTTGGGCAGGTCGGCGAAGCCGAGGAAGCGGACGTAGATCAGCACGCCCCAGATGATCGTGAAGATCATCGCGGTGAGCTTGGCGGTCTCGAGGAGGGCGGACTTCAGCTCCGCCCAGCGGGTGCCCTTCCACAGCGCGATGGCGAGGATCAGGGCGGCGGACAGGGCGCCGCCCTCGGTGGGCGTGCCGAACGCCTCGCCGAACGGGTTGTAGACGAAGAGGATGATCAGGAGGATCACCGCGACGATCGGGAGCGCGCCGGGCAGGGCGGCGAAGCGCTCGCGCCACGAGAAGCCGCCCACGGGGGGCCCGAGCTTCTTCCACACCAGCGCGAGGCCGACGACGAGGCCGCCGTAGATCAGCGCAGAGACCGCCCCGGGCAGGAAGCCCGCCAGCAGCAGCGCGCCCACGTCCTGCTCGACGATGATGGCGTAGATCACGAGGATCGCGCTGGGCGGGATGAGGCTGGCCAGCGTGCCGGCGGCGGCCACGACGCCCGCCGCGAAGCGCTTGTCGTAGCCGATGGCGAGCATCTCGGGGATGGCGATGCGGGCGAAGACGGCGGAGGTGGCGACGGAGGCGCCCGAGACGGCGGCGAAGCCCGCCGTGGCGAAGACCGAGGCCACCCCGAGGCCGCCCGGCAGCCAGCCGACCCAGCGCTTGGCGGCCTCGAACAGCGCGCGGGTCAGGCCCGCCTGATAGGCGAGGTAGCCGATCAGGATGAAGATCGGGATCAGGGACAGGGCTTGGGACGCGGTCTTGGCGTGGGGCACTTGGCCGGCGGTCTTGACCGCCACGCCGAGCGCCCAGCCCAGCTCGCCCCAAGCGTAGTCCTTCTTCTCCCAGAAGATCCAGATCAGCCCCGCGAGCCCGGCCGTGGCGGCGGCGAAGCCCACGCGCATGCCCAGCAGCACGAGCGCGAGGAGGCCGCCGGTGACCCACAGGCCGATGTCCAGCTCGGTCATCGCGCGTCCTCCCGACCGGCGAGGACGGCGGCCTCGGCGGCGGCCTGCTCCTCCGCGGTCTCCATCAGGGGGACGGCGGGGGGCGTCTCGCCCGTCCGGAACCCGCGCCCGTAGCCGACCAGCTGGATCACGAGGCGGATGGCGAGGACCGCGAGGGCCACGGGGACGACCAGCTTGGCGGGCCAGATCGGCAGGCCGATGTCGATGGAGCTGTCGCGCGACCACAGCGGCTGGGACAGGTCGAAGGAGCGTCCGAAGTGGCTCCACGACCCCCAGATGAGGGCGAGGACCACGAGCAGCACGACGAAGGTGGTGATCCACTCCACCGCCCAGAGCCCGCGGCCCCGGAACTGGCCCACGACGAGGTCCATGCGGATGTGGCCCCCGAGGCGCATCGTGTAGGCGACGCCGAGCAGCGCGATGGCGGGCATGATCGCCTCGATCCAGTCGACGTAGCCGGGCAGGGGCGCCCCGAGGAAGTTGCGCCCGCCGACCGACACGACCGCAAGGCCCATCAGCGAGAGGATCAGGAGGCCCGCGATCAGCGCGAGCGCCGCCTCAAGCCGATGCAGCGCGCGGTCCGCCCGGCTGAGCCGGGTGTCGTCCGCGCGGACGTTGGACGCGCCCGCCATGTCCCTCTCCCCTCCCCGGAGGATGGGACGGCCCCGGAGGGCCGCCCCGTCAAGCGGTCACTGCTCGGCGGCCATGGTCTGCACCATGTCCAGCAGTTCCTGCGCCGGCAGCCCGCGCGCGGCGTTCTCCTCGACCCACGCGGCGGCGGCCGGCGCGGCCACGCGCTCCTTCAGGTCGGCCAGCGCGGCGTCGTCGAAGGTCACCTGCTCGACCCCCAGCTCCTCCATGCGGGGCCCCCACGCGGCCATCGTCTCGTCGGCGTAGTAGGCGAGGTAGTGGTCCATCGCCTCGTCCACGGAGCCGAGCAGCGCCTCGCGGTGCGCGTCGGACAGGCCCTCCAGCGCGTCGGCGTTTACCACAACGGGGCAGTTCACGGTGCCGGGGTCGAGGTTGGTGGTCCACCAGTCGGCGGCCTCGACGGTGCCGAAGGACATGTGCGCGTGAGGCGCGAAGGCCACCGCCTGCACGACGCCCGAGTCCATCGCCTGGCGCACCTCGGTCGCGGTCATCGAGGTGGGCGTGGCGCCCAGCTCGGCCATCGCGGCGCCGATGCCGCCCGTGGCGCGCACCGACAGGCCCGACAGGCCGGCGAGGTCGGCGGGCACGTCGCCCTTGCCCACGAGGTTGTACTGCGGCAGCGGCGACGGCATCAGCGGCACCGCGTTCCAGCGGCCCAGATCCTCCTGCACGGCGGGATGGTCGTAGAGGGCGCGGGAGATGCGCGCCTCCTCCTCCAGCGTCTCGACGCCGAGGAAGGGCAGCTCCAGCACCGTGATCGAGGGGTTCTTGTCCGGGTGGTAGCCCGCGCAGAACTGCGCCATCTCGAAGGCGCCGATCTCGATCCCGTCGAGGTTCTCGCGGTTCGACGACAGCCCGCCGTAGGAGATGTTGAGCGTGAACTCGCCGCCCGTCTTCTCGGAGACGAGCTCGGCCAGCTTCTCGACGTGCTCGGTGAAGGCGCGGCGCTTGCCCCAAAGGCTGACGTCCCACTCCTCGGCGAAGGCGGGCAGGGCGGGGAGCGCGATGGCCCCCGCGACGGCGGCGGCGATGATCTTGGTGGTCATGGTTGTCCTCCCTGTCGGCCTCGTGCGGGCCGTACGGGGGGACGTTAGGCGGGCCGGGGGAAGGGGTCCAGCGGGCGAGCTGCGCGATTATCGGGCATTCGGGGGCGCCGGGGGCGACGCGGACGGCGAGGTCCGGCGGGGCCTCGGGGGGGCGTGCGGGGCGCGTGCGCCATGCCGAGACGGTCCGGGGCCGTTCCGGACGATCCTGGGATCGCGCTCTCGGTCGAAGGATCCGGGGTGGACGTCGTCGCATCGCGGGCGATGCGACTTGGTCGGGCAGAGAGGATTCGAACCTCCGACCCCCTGCTCCCGAAGCAGGTGCGCTACCAGGCTGCGCCACTGCCCGACCGTGCGGTGCCCCTAGCGGCGGGTGGGGGACGGTGCAAGGGGGCGTGGCCCCCCCGAGAGGAGCGGGGACGCGGCGCGCGGCCGGCGTCCCCGCCCGGGCGTCAGAACTGGTAGGAGACGCGCAGGTTCACCGTCGTCGCGTCGAGGTCGAAGTCCCGCGAGCCGAAGGCGTCGTCGAACTCGTGCTGCAGCACCTCGGCGCCGATCACGATGTTGTCGGTCGCGCGGTAGCCTGCGCCGAGGCCGTACACGAAGCCGGTCTCGTCCTCGCCTGCGTAGTCGATGTAGGCCGGGCCCACCACGCCGTAGCCGAGGAAGCGCTCGGTGCCGTAGCCGACCTTCGCCTTCAGGCGGACCACGTCGGCGGCGCCCGCGGCGCCGTCGAGGTCGAGGCGGTCGTACTCCAGCTCGGTGCCGAGCACGAGCGGCGAGTTCGTCAGCTGCTTCAGGAAGCCCGCGTGGACGCCGTAGGTCAGGCCCTCGCGCGACCGGCTGGTGGCGCCGACGCCGGCCCCGTCGGCGGCGCGGTTCACGTCGTCGCAGTCGACGTCCGAATCGATGCTGCCCGCGTCCGAATCGACGGGGCCGTTGTTGTCGGAGCCGTCGATGTCGCCATCTTCGCAGTCCGCGACCAGCGCCTCGGTCAGGTCGACGCCGCCGATCTGGCGGACGCCGCGCGTGTCGAGTTTCGCGTAGCCGAGCTGGGCGCCGGCGTAGAAGCCGGTCCACGTCATCGGCGCGCCGGGGACGATGATGGTGGCGACGGGCTCGATGTTGCCGCCAAGGACGGGCGTGGCAGCGGCGACGAACGCCGCGGAGGCGAGAAGCTTTCTCATAGGAAGGACCTTCGGGTGCAGGTTGAGGGTGGTCGCACTCCTCTAGGTTGTGTGCGGCGAGCCGGTAGGGCGTCGGCCTCATCCGCGTCACGTCGCGGCTTCGCCGCAACACCATTCTACGTCGCGCCGCGTCCATCGTGGCGCGCATGCGCGGCCCGTTCATCCAAGGCGCGGCGCATCGCCCCGCCGGGCAAGCCCGCGTCGCGCTCCCCCGTGGTGAGCAGGGCGCCGATCCGCGGGGCCCCCGGCGTGCCCGCCCGCGTCCGCGAGCGCAGCACCGGGGCGGTGGCGGAGCGGCCCCCCGCCTCGCGCGCGACGATGTAGAGGCCCGACGCCACGATCACCCCCGCGCCCACGCCGGTCCAGAGGTCGATCCCCTCGTCGAACAGGATCCAGCCGTAGAGCGCGGCCCAGATGATCTGGCTGTACTGCATCGGCGCG
Source organism: Jannaschia sp. Os4 (assembly GCF_016820245.1). Classification (GTDB taxonomy): domain Bacteria; phylum Pseudomonadota; class Alphaproteobacteria; order Rhodobacterales; family Rhodobacteraceae; genus Jannaschia. The sequence goes on from NZ_JAFCAR010000003.1 coordinate 263,617, forward strand.
ACCAGCACCGCGTCGGCCCGCTTGTAGGCCCCGATCATCAGCAGCGACGCGAGCAGCGCGCAGAGCGCCATCAGGGCCCAGAGGCCGAGGTCGGGCAGCGGCACGGGCCTGTAGACGAAGGGCAGGGCGGCGCCCATCACGACGAAGTTGGCGACCAGCGGCCACAGCAGCAGCACCATCGTCCGCTCGTCCCGCCCGATGCGGCGCACGATCACGGAGGCCAGCGCCGAGAACACCGCGCCTCCCAAGGCCGCCGCATGGCCCCAGCCGAGGTCCGCGCCCCCGGGCCGCAGCACAATCAGCACGCCCGCGAGGCCCACGATCACGGCGCCCCAGCGGTGGGGGCCGACCTTCTCGCCGAGGATCGGGATCGAGAGGACGGTGATGATCAGCGGCATGGTGAAGATCATCGCGTAGACCTGCGCCAGCGGCAGCGTGGTGAACGCGGTGAACACCAGCAGCGCGGCGACGACGGTGCAGGCGGTGCGCAGCAGCGACCACCACGGGTGCGCGGGGCGCAGGGTGCCCGCCACGTTCGACTGCAGCAGGATCACCGTCGAGAGCGGGAAGGTCAGCAGCACGCTGAAGAACACGATCTGGAAGACGGCGTAGCCGTCACCGGAGCCGAGGAACTTGATGACGACGTCGTGGACCGAGAACAGCGCGAAGGCGCCGAGCGCCATCAGGATGCCGACGAGGGGGGAGGGCTTGGCGGGCATGGGGCGTCCTATGCTGGTCGGCGCGGCCCTCCCCTGCCGCGCCGGTCGTCCGGATCAGGCCGCGCGGGCGTCCAGCGCGGCGAGGATGGCGTCGCCCATCTCCGAGGTCGAGACGGGGGTGCCGCCCTCGGCGCCCATCAGGTCGCCGGTGCGGGTGCCCTGCTCCAGCACGTCCTCGATCGCGCCCTCCAGCATCGCGGCCTCGTCGCCCGCGTCGAAGGAGTAGCGCAGCGCCATCGCGAAGGAGAGGATGCAGGCGATCGGGTTGGCCTTGCCCTGCCCGGCGATGTCGGGGGCGGAGCCGTGCACCGGCTCGTAGAGGGCCTTGGGCCGCCCGTTCTCCATTGGGGCGCCGAGCGAGGCGGAGGGCAGCATCCCCAGCGAGCCGGTCAGCATCGCGGCCACGTCCGACAGCATGTCGCCGAACAGGTTGTCCGTCAGGATCACGTCGAACTGCTTGGGCGCGCGCACGATCTGCATGCCGCCCGCGTCGGCCAGCATGTGGGTTAGCTCCACGTCCGGATACTCGGCGGCGTGCACCTCCTCGACGACGTCCTTCCAGAGGATGCCCGCCTCCATGACGTTGCGCTTCTCCATCGAGCAGACGCGGTTGTCGCGCTTGCGCGCGAGGTCGAAGGCGGCGCGGGCGACGCGGGCGATCTCGGACTCGGTGTAGCGGTGGGTGTTGATGCCCACCCGCTCGTTGCCGTCGTGGGAGACGCCGCGCGGCTCGCCGAAGTAGACGCCGGAGGTCAGCTCGCGCACGATCATCATGTCGAGGCCCGCCACGAGGTCGCGCTTGAGCGAGGAGAAGTCCGCCAGCGCGTCGAAGCACTGCGCGGGGCGGAGGTTGGCGAAGAGGTCCATCTCCTTTCGCAGCCGCAGCAATCCGCGCTCGGGCTTGTCCGCGAAGTCGAGGTCCTCCCACTTCGGGCCGCCCACCGCGCCGAGCAGCACGGCGTCGACCGCTTGGGCCGTCTCCATCGCCGCGTCCGTGAGCGGCGTGCCGTGGGCGTCGTAGCTGCACCCGCCGACGAGGTCCTCGGACACGTCGAACGCGAGGCCGCGCGCGCCGAACCAGTCGATCACGCGCCGTACCTCGGCCATCACCTCGGGGCCGATGCCGTCGCCGGGCAGGATCAGGAGCGTGTTGGCCATGTCGGAGGTTCCCTCTGTGCGGTCGGTCGCGGGGGTAATGGCCGGGGGGGTGGTGTCAAGGTCGGCGCCGAAGATCGACCCAGACCACGCGGCCGGAACCCGCCGCGGCGACCGTCTCGGCGAGCGGTCCGTCGATCGGCCAGAGGACGCCGGATCCCACCACCTCGAACGCGCGGTCGGGCAGGACGTAGTCGACCCGGAGCGGTCCCGGCCCGTCCCACGCGGCGGTGTCGAGCGCGGGGTCGCCCGCATGGCCCTCGCCGCCGCCGCCCGCGCCGCGGGGCTCGGGGTCGGCGAGGCGGGGATGCGCGAGCAGGGCCGCGAGCCCGTCCCGGCGCCCCTCGCCGTCCAGCGGGTCGACGTTGGCGCGCCCGAGGGCCACGACCGGATGGGGCGCGGCGGCCGCGAGGCCGGCGGCGAAGCGCAGCTCGTCCCGGTTCCGAAGGCCGTTCCGGTCCTCCGGCCCGTCGAACACGGGCGTCCCCCCCGCGAGGGTGATCAGCGTGACCGGTCCGCCCGGCGCGTCGAGCGTCACCTCCCACTGCGCGACGGTCGCGAGGGGGACGACCGTCGCCCCGCCCTCCGGCAGGAGCGCGGCCGCCTCCGCCGAGACGTCGGCCCAGAGCGGGTCGTGGGCGACGACCGCGACCGGCCAGCGGGACAGGAGCGCCATGCCGCCGTCTCCGGTGAACCGTCCGTAGCCCAGCGCGTCGCGGGCCCGGTGGGCCGTGCCGTCGCCATCGAGGTCGAGGCCCGAGGGGACGCCCGCGTTGGGCATTCCCGCGTATCCGTGCGGATAGGGCGCGCCCCGCTCCGCCAAGGCGGACCGCAGCGCCGAGAGGCCCGCGCCGCCCGCGTCCCAGTCGACGTCGAGCAGCAGGATCGCGTCCGCCCCCACATGGGCGATCGCGTCGAGGGCGGCCGCCGCCTGCGCCTCCCCCTTCGCGATGTCGCGGACCATGAGGCCCGGCCCCTTGCGCGACAGGCCGGCGTGGAAGGTGGCGAGGCGGATCGGCTCGGCGGGGGCGGCGAGCGGCGCGAGCGCGAGAAGCGCGGCCGCGATCAGGCGTGCGCCACGCCGCCTTCGGCCTCGACCCGCTCGGTGGCGAGGCGGCGGCGCTTGAGCTCGATCATCAGGGCGAGGCGGCGCAGCGCGATGCCGCGCAGGAAGAGTGAGGCCGGCAGGAAGGCCCAGAGGGTCATGATCCAGCATGTCGCGAGCCCGCTCTCCAGCATCTCGATCCCGTGGCCGCGCGCGACGAACAGCATCAGCGGCGGGGAGAGGTATGGCAGCACGAGTCCCAACAGGACGTTAATGGTGCCGTCCCGGCGCAGGCGGGCGACCACGTCCGCCCCGGCGGTGGGGTCGAAGGTGGGCAGGTTGACCCAGACGTTGAACGACCCGGAGGGCGTCGGCCACGAGCGCAGGCGGATCAGGATGGAGAAGACGGTCAGGCCGACGAGGCTGATCAGGTAGGCGAGGCCGGCGGACATGCGGACCATGCGCGCCTCCTCGGCGGTGGTGCCTTCGGGAAGGCTCTCCATGATGACGCGGACGGGCGTGTAGGGGATGTCGATCGACTGCCCGAGCAGCATCCCCACGGCCTGCAGGAAGCGCCCGAGCGTCGAGGCGTCGGGGCCGGTGCCGATGGCGGCCGAGATCGCGAGGAGGGTCGCGACGAGGATACCGAAGCGCACGCGGTTGAGCGGCGGCGCGTCGCGGAACTCGACGAGGCCCGGGTAGACGGCGGCGTATTCCACGAGGGTGAAGAGGCCGGCGAACAGGGCGATGAGCACCGTCGCTTCCACGACGCGGGGCGGTTGTCCGGGGATCAGGACCATTGGCAGCAGGATCGCGCCGATGACCATGAGCGCCCGTACGCCCGCGCCTGGAAGCTGGGTGATCACTGCCCTGTGCACCTCGTGCCTGCGGGGTCCGGATACGTCGTCCGGGCCTCCTGATGGTTCACTGCCTGCATCGGCCCAAGGTTGATCCCCGGTGCACCTGCCTCGTGGACACAGGATTGCCCGGATGAAGGTCGCCTCGCAACCGATTGGCGACATGCGAAAACCACAATGTCGGATCGGGTGTGTCCCGCCCGCCGCAAGCATGGGTCCCGAAAACAGATATGGGCGCCGGATCGGATCCGGCGCCCATATGTTGTGTCTAGCGTGGAGTTGGCCCCGAAAGCTTGGGGATCACACCCAAGGACGCGCGTCGGCGGCCCCCGCCTCGAAGGCGTCGATGGCGGCAGCCTTCTGCTCCGTCAGGCCGATGTCGTCCAAGCCGTTGAGCAGGCAGTGCTTCTTGAAGGCGTCGACCTCGAAGGCGAAGCTGGTGCCGTCGGTCGTGGTGACGGTCTGCGCCTCCAGGTCGACGGTGATGCGGGCGTTCTCGCCCTTCTCGGCATCGGCCATCACGACGTCGACCTGCTCCTGCGGGAGCACGATGGGCAGGATGCCGTTCTTGAAGCAGTTGTTGTAGAAGATGTCCGCGTAGGACGGGGCGATCACGGCGCGGATGCCGAAGTCCTTCAGGGCCCACGGCGCGTGCTCGCGCGAGGAGCCGCAGCCGAAGTTGTCGCCCGCGACGAGGATCTCGGCGCCCCGGTAGGCGGGGCGGTTGAGGACGAAGTCGGCCACCTCCGACCCGTCGTCGGCGTAGCGCATCTCGTCGAAGAGGTGCACGCCCAGCCCCGAGCGCTTGATCGTCTTCAGGAACTGCTTGGGGATGATCATGTCGGTGTCGACGTTGATCAGGTTCAGCGGCGCGGCGACGCCGGTCACGGTCTCGAACTTGTCCATGGTGTCCCTCTCCGGTCGGGGCCGGGATTACGCCTCCGGCACGGCGAAGGTCAACGCGGCCCACAGCGAGCGCCACATCGGCCCGTCCCCGCCGGAGAAGCCCGGACCCGGCTTCATCGCCACCGAATCGGCGAGGTAGACGTGCCCCGGCTCGACCGGCAGCACCGCGACCCCGTCCGCGTCCGCGTCGTGGAGCGTGATCTCGACCGTCCCGTCGGGCGCGCGCGCGAACAGCTCGACCTGCGCGCCGGAGCGGGGCTCCCCGTCGAGGATCACGCGCACCGGCAGGCCGTCCGCGAGGTCGTCGGTGTAGGGGTTGGCCAGCGCCACGATCTCGGTGCGCAGGCCCGTGGGCGCGTCCTGCCCCGCGCCGTCGCCCACCGCCACGAGCGCCTTCGCGTAGCGGACGTAGCCCTCGGTCACGCCCTCCTCGGGCAGGCCCGCCGCCTTGTGGGCCTCGAGGATGCCCGTCATCTGCTTGTGGGTCACGAAGCCCACGAACCGCTCCCACCCGCTGCGCCCCGCGCGCGGGCGGTATGTGAGAGCGGACTCGCCGGTCTCGTGGACCAGCGCCACGAGGCCGTCGGGCGCCTCGTCCAGCTGGATCGCCGGGTTGTCACCGACGCGCGCGTCGATCGGCGCCGCCGCCCCGCCGGCCACGAGGTCGAGCCGCTCCGACCGCGTCGGCAGGAAGCTGAAGGTCGAGCCGACGAACGCCTCCCCGTTGCGGAAGGTGGCGGCGAGCGGATCGCCCGCCTCCACCTCGAAGGACTCCGGCTCGATCCAGAACTCGTGGGCTTGCGCCTGACCCATGGCGAGGCAGAGTGCGGCGGCGAACAACGTGGGGATGCGGGGCATGGCGGCTTTCCTGAGACTGGGAGCGACGATGGCGCTGGCGCTGCTGGTGTCAATCGCCGCCGGGCGCGCGCACGAGGTGCAGCCCTCCGTGGCCGACGTCACGGTGACCGGGGACGCGCTGGTGATGGAGCTGCGCACCGCGATCGAGCCGCTGGTCGCGGGGATCGACCTCTCGGCGGTCGAGGACACCGACGAGTCGCCCTTGGCGGGCCTGAGCGACCGCCTGCGGGCGATGGAGCCCGAGGCGCTCGCGGCGGAGCTCGCCCGCGCGTGGCCGGCCATCGCGGCCCGCATGGACCTGCGGGCGGGGGACGCCGCGCTGGACCCGGTCCTGGAGGAGGTCGTGATCCCGCCCGTGGGCGACGTCGACACCCGCCGCGACTCGCGGCTCACGATCCGGGCGGCCCTGCCCGACGACGGGTCGCCGGTGACGGTGGGATGGGACGGCGGCCTGGGCGGCCTGATCGTGCGCCAGGGCGAGGGGGAGGACGCCTACTCCGCCTTCCTGTCGGCGGGGGGCACGACCGACCCGCTGCCACGCGGCGGCGCGGCGGAGGCGGGCTTGGGCGAGGCGGTCGCCCGCTACCTCGTGTCGGGCTTCGACCACATCGTCCCCAAGGGGCTCGACCACATCCTCTTCGTGCTGGGCCTGCTCTTCTACGCCTTCGCATGGCGGCCGCTGCTCTGGCAGGTCACCGCCTTCACCGCCGCGCATACCGTGACGCTCGCGCTGGCGACCGTGGGCGTGGTGGACATCCCCGACGGGTCCATGTGGATCGTGGAGAGCGTCATCGCGCTCTCGATCGTATACGTCGCCGTCGAGAACCTCCTCGTCGCGCATCGCACACGGGAGCTGCCGGCGGCGGCCAACGGCAACGGTCCCATCCCCGACGCCGCGCTCGAGACCCCGGAGATCGGGTGGGCGCGCATCGGGATCGTGTTCGCGTTCGGCCTGCTGCACGGGCTCGGCTTCGCCTCCGTGCTGTCGGAGTTCGGGCTCGGCCAGCACCTCGTCGCCTCGCTGATCGCGTTCAACGTGGGCGTGGAGCTGGGCCAGCTGGCCGTCATCGCGGCGGCCGCGATCCTCGTCTGGGTCGCGTTCCGGGTGCTGCACCGCCGCTTCCACCCGGAGGCCGAGGCCTTCCGCGCGGTCTCGGTGGTCGGCTCGATCCTGATCGCGCTGGTGGGCGCGTGGTGGGTGATCGAGCGGACGCTGCTGGGCTAGCGCTCAGGCGTAGGTCGGGTGGAACAGGCCGGCGGGGGAGGGGGTGAAGATCTCCGCCCCGTCGGCCGTCACGCCGACCGAATGCTCGAACTGCGCCGAGAGCGACTTGTCCCGCGTCACCGCCGTCCAGTCGTCGGCCAGCACCTTGGTCTCGGCGCGCCCGAGGTTCACCATCGGCTCGATGGTGAAGAACATGCCCTCCTCCAGCACCGGCCCCTGCCCGCGCCGTCCGTAGTGAAGCACGTTGGGCGGCGCGTGGAACACCCGGCCCAGCCCGTGCCCGCAGAAGTCCCGGACGACGGACATGCGCTGCGCCTCGACGTAGGCTTGGATGGCGAAGCCGATGTCGCCGAAGGTGTTGCCGGGGCGGACCGCCTCGATCCCCTTCATCAGGGCGTCGTGGGTCACTTGGATCAGGCGCTCGGCCTTGCGGGTGAGCGCCGGATGCCCGCCGGCCACGTACATCCGCGACGTGTCCCCGAACCAGCCGTCGACGACCACCGTGACGTCGATGTTCAGGATGTCGCCGGGCTTGAGCACCTTGTCGCCGGGGATGCCGTGGCAGACGACGTGGTTCACGCTGATGCAGGAGGCGTGCTGGTAGCCCTTGTAGCCGATCGTGGCCGAAGTCGCCCCCGCCTCCTCGACCCAGCGGGTGATGAGCCCGTCCAGCGCGCCCGTCGTCGCGCCCGGCACCACGTGCGGCGCGATCCGGTCGAGGATCTCGGCGGCGAGGCGCCCCGCCGCGCGCATCCCCTCGAAGTCCGCCTCCGCGTGGATGCGGATGCCGTCGCGGGTCAGTCTGCCGTCGTGTTCGTTCATGGGGGGCCATCTAGGGTGCGGGAGCCGGGGGGTGAAGCCCCCCCGCCCGCGCCCGTCAGTAGCCCAGCGCGCAGCCGTCCTTGCGGGGATCGGACGCGCCCTCGAGGGGGCCGTCCGCGTGGATGCGGATCGCCTGCGCCCCGCCGATGGGGGTGGCGGGGATCTCGACCCTGTGGCCCCGCGCGGCGAGGTCGGCCCGCACGCCCTCCGCGTAGCCCCGCTCGACCTTGAGCGCGCCGCCGTCCGCGAAGCAGCGCGGCGCGTCGATCGCGGACTGCGGATCGAGCCCGAAGAGGCGCATGTTGTGAACGAAGCGCACGTGCCCGGCGGGCTGGTAGGCCCCCCCCATGACGCCGAAGGGCATGAGGTCGCCGCCCTCGCGCAGCATGGCCGGGATGATCGTGTGCATCGGGCGCTTGCCGGGGGCCATCTCGTTGGGGTGGCCGGGCGCCAGCGAGAAGCCCGCGCCGCGGTTCTGGAACAGCAGGCCGAAGCGCTCGGAGGCGAGCCCCGAGCCGAAGCTGTGGAAGATCGAGTAGATCAGCGAGACGGCCATGCGGTCGCGGTCCACGACGGTGATGTAGATCGTGTCGCGGTGGACCGCCTCGGCCAGCGGCGCGGCGGCCGCCATCGCGCGCTTGGGGTCGATCAGGTCGGCCAGCCGGTCCGCGGTGTCCTGCGAAAGCATGTGCTCCAGCCGCGCGGTGTGGTCCGAGTCGGCGAGGATGCGGTTGCGCGCGTCGTAGGCGAGCTTGGTCGCCTCCGCCTCCAAGTGGGCGCGGTCGGCCCCCCATGGGTCGAGCGCGGCGAGGTCGAAGCGTCGCAGGACGTTCGCCATCAGCAGCGCGGTCGCGCCCTGCCCGTTGGGCGGATGCTCGACGAGGTCGGCGCCCGCGCAGTCGCCGAAGATCGGGTCGGTCCACGTCGCCTCGACGGCGGCGAGGTCGTCGAGGGTGTGGGATCCTCCGGCGGCCCGCAGCGCGGCGATCATGTCGTCGGCCACGGCGCCCGCGTAGAAGCCCGCCCGGCCCTCGGCGGCGATGCGGCGCAGCACCTCGGCTTGGCCGGGCAGCGCGAAGCGGCGGCCGGTGGCGTAGGGCGCGCCCCCGTCGAGGTAGGGGCCGCGGGCCGCCCCCTGCAGCCGGTCCGCCGCCTCGGCCCAGTCGAAGGCGACGCGCGGCGCGACGGGGACGCCCGCCTCGAAGTAGGGGATCAGGGGGGCGAGCGTGTCGCCGATCCCGAGGGTGCCGTGCGCGTCCGACAGGCGGCAGAACGCGTCGACCGCGCCGGGGAGCGTGACGGAGTCCACCGCGCCGAGCGGGACCGTCTCGTGGCCCGCGTCGCGCAGCGCCTCCGCCGAGGCCCCGGCGGGCGCGCGGCCGGAGCCGTTGAGCGCGAGGATGCCGTCGGAGCCCGCGGGCCTGAGCAGGACGAAGGCGTCGCCGCCCAGCCCCGTCATCTGCGGCTCCAGCAGCCCGAGCAGCACCGCCCCCGCGATGGCCGCGTCGACCGCGTTGCCGCCCCGCGCCAAGGTGTCGAGGGCGACCTTGGCGGCGAGCGGGTGGGAGGTCGCCGCCATGCCCGTGTCGGAAAGGACCGGCGAGCGGCCGGGGAGGTGGAAGTCGCGCATGGAGGCCTCGCTTGGGAAGGTCGCGCTGGAGGCTAGGGCGGCGGGGCGCGGGGGGAAAGGCGCAGGCCGCAGGAAGCGGCGCGGCGCGGCGGGCCGCGCTGCGTTCCGCGGTGCGGCGGCGGCCCCTCGGCGCGCGCCAAACGGGCGGCGGCGGACGGCCCGGCCCCCGACCGGGCCGGACGATCGCGACGTGCCCGCGTCATGGGGGTCGGGGCGCTCGGGCGGGGCCGAGCCGGGCCGGTTCCGCCGGGGCCCGTGCGGGGCACGGGGGGGCGGACCCTCAGGCCGTCGGCAGGCTGAAGGTCAGGCGGTTCTCCCCCGCCTCGCGCGCGTACATCATGTCCTGCGCGAGGTTGTGGATGATGAACCAGCCGAACCCGCCCTCGGGCAGGTCGTCCATGGTCTCGCCCAACGGGGGCGCCTCGCCGCCCTCGAGGAGGGCGGGGGGCAGGGGGCGCCCCGCGTCCCGCGTCTCGACCGTGAGCCCGTCGCGCGTGCGGTGGACGTCGATCTCGATCCACCCGCCCTCGGCGCCCGCATAGGCGTGGAGGACGATGTTGTTCATCACCTCGGCCAGCACCATCAGCAGGTCGTCGCGCGTCGCGCCGGGGATGGACTGCCCCGTCACGGCCTCGCCTAAGGCGGTGAGCTCGCCCGCGATCGCGTCGAGCGCCGCGCGCACGCGCGCGCGCCGGACGGGCTGGGGGATCGGCGAAGGGGCGTTCATGCGGCGTCCCGCGCCGAGAGCGCGGCCTCCACGTCGTCGTGCAGGGGGAACACCCGGTCCATGTGCGTCAGCGCGAGGACCTTGCGGACCAAGGGGCCCGCGCCGGCCAGCTCCAGCCCGCCCTCGCCCGCCGCCTTGGCGGAGGCCACGAGCGCGCCGAGGCCGCTGCTGTCGATGAACTCCACCGCGGACAGGTCCATCACGACCCGCCCGTCCGCGCCCGCGAGCGCGTCGCGGACCGCCTCCTTGAACGCGACGGAGCCCGCCGCGTCGACGCGGCGTCCGTTCACCGTCAGCACGAGGACCTCGCCCCGCCGCACAGATTCGATCATGGGCCACCTCCATCGGTCGGGCCGCGACTGGCACCTCCGCGGCATCGGTGGCAGGTCTGGGGCGCAAACCTTGCCACAACGTTAGCGGAGGCGGGCCGAATGCCTAAAGTCGTCATCACCGGCGCGAAGCGGACCCCGATGGGCGGGTTCCAAGGGGCGCTCTCCGGCGTGGCCGCCGCCGACCTCGGCGGGGCCGCCATCGCGGGCGCGCTGGCCGACGCCGGCTCGCCCGCCCCCAACGAGGTGCTCATGGGCTGCGTGCTGCCCGCGGGCCAAGGGCAGGCCCCTGCGCGGCAGGCCGGGTTCGCGGCGGGGCTGGGCGAGTCGGTCCCGGCGACGACGCTCAACAAGATGTGCGGCTCCGGGATGAAGGCCGCGATGATGGCGCATGACCGGATCGCGCTCGGCGACGCGGGCGCGATGGTGGCGGGCGGCATGGAGTCGATGTCGAACGCCCCCTACCTGCTGCCGAAGATGCGCGGCGGCGCGCGGCTGGGCCACGGGCAGGTGGTGGACCACATGTTCCTCGACGGGCTGGAGGACGCCTACGACAGGGGCCGCCTGATGGGCACCTTCGCGGAGGACTGCGCCGCGCACTACCAGTTCACGCGCGAGCAGCAGGACGAGTACGCGCTGGGCTCGCTCGAGCGGGCACAGGCGGCCATCGCGGACGGGGCCTTCGGGGCGGAGGTCGTCCCCTACGAGGTCCGGTCGCACAGGGGGGCCGTCACCGTCGCGGTGGACGAGCAGCCGGGATCCGCGCGGCCCGACAAGATTCCGCACCTGAAGCCCGCCTTCCGCGAGGGCGGCACGGTGACGGCGGCGAACTCCTCGTCGATCTCGGACGGGGCCGCTGCGCTGGTGCTGGCCGCCGAGGGGACGGACGCGCCCGCGCGGGCGACGGTCATGGGCCACGCGACGCACGCGCAGGCGCCGGGCTGGTTCACGACCGCGCCGGTGCCGGCGGCGCGGAAGCTGATCGATAGGCTGGGCTGGGCGGTCTCGGACGTGGACCTGTGGGAGGTGAACGAGGCCTTCGCCGTCGTGCCGATGGCGTTCATGCGCGAGATGGGGCTGCCCCGCGACGTGGTGAACGTGAACGGGGGCGCCTGCGCGCTGGGCCATCCGATCGGGGCGTCGGGGGCGCGCATCCTCGTGACGCTGCTGCACGCGATGGAGCGGCGGGACGTCAAGCGCGGCGTGGCCGCGATCTGCCTCGGCGGCGGCGAGGGGATCGCGATGGCGCTGGAGCGGTGAGGCCGCGCCGGGGGCCCACCCCCGGACCCCCGGAGTACCTGAGGACCATCGAATGAACTGGGACGAGCTGCGGGGGCGGGTGCTCTCGCTCTGCGAGGGCGAGACGGACGCGGTCGCGCTGATGGCGACGGTGGCGTGCGAACTGCACCGTTCGGACGACCGGTTCGACTGGACCGGGTTCTACCGGGTGGTCGCGCCGGGCCTGCTGAAGATCGGGCCTTATCAGGGCGGGCACGGATGCCTCTCGATCCCGTTCGACCGGGGCGTGTGCGGGGCCTGCGCCTCCACGCGGCAGACGCAGGTCGTGGAGGACGTGAACGCGTTCCCGGGCCACATCGCCTGCGCCTCGTCCACGCGGTCGGAGATCGTGGTGCCGGTGCTCGACCGCGCGGGCGACCTGATCGCGGTGCTGGACATCGACAGCGACAGGCCCGCCGCCTTCGACGGGGAGGACGCGCGGCGGCTGGAGGGGCTGATGGCGGAGGTCTTCGGGCGGTGAGGACGCTGCGCGACCTGATGGCCTCCCATGCGGGGGCGGGCACGGTCGCGTGGATCGGGCTCCGGCCCGCGCGGCGCGCGCCGATGGTGCCGGTGGAGCGGGCCGAGGTCGACGCGGCGGGGCTGGTGGGCGACCGGCACCCGAGCCCCGGCAAGCGGGCGGTGACCCTGATCCAGGCGGAGCATTTGGCGGTGATCGCCGCCTTGGCGCGGCGCGAGGTCGTGGAGCCGGAGCGGCTGCGGCGCAACGTCCTCGTCGAAGGCATCAACCTCGCCGCGCTTAAGGGGCGGGACCTGCGGCTCGGCACCGCGACCGTGCGGATCGTCGGTCCCTGCGCGCCCTGCTCGCGGATGGAGGAGACGCTGGGGCCGGGCGGCTACTCGGCGGTGCGGCACCATGGCGGCTGGTGCGCGGAGGTGGTGGCGCCGGGCGCGGTGGCGCTGGGCGACGAGGTCGGCCCGTGATCCGCGCGGCGACCCCCGACGACCGCGACGCGGTGGCGGCGCTGCACCTCGCCTCTTGGCGGGCGAACTACCGCGCCGAGCTGGACGCGGCCTACCTGCGCGACGTGCTGCCGGGCGAACTGGCGGCGAAGTGGCGCGCGCGCCGCTTCGCGTGGCCGGAGGCCATCCTCGTGGCGGACGGGCCGGACGGGCTGGACGGCTTCGTCTGCGCGCTCGCCGACCGCGACCCGCCCTTGATCGACAACCTGCACGTCCGCCCCGGCGCGCAGGGGCGCGGGACGGGCGCCCGGCTGCTGCGGGCGGTGCGGGACGTGCTGGCGGAGCGGGGGCTCCCCCGCGCCTACCTCACGGTGCTCGAAAGCAACCCCCGGGGCCTTGCGTTCTACCTGCGGGAGGGGGGCGTCGACGAGGGCCCGGTGGGCGACACGCTGGTCGGCCATCCGGTGAGGGCGCGGCGGATCGGGTTCGGGCCCTAGCGGACGATCTCGACGCGGCCGGGCGCGACGGGGCGCCACGGCCCGGCCGCGCCGCCGGGCCAGATCACGCGCAGCTCCGCCGCCTCCGCCGCGCCGATCCCGAACCAGAGCGGCGCGACCGCGTCGCCGCCATGCCCGCCGCCGACGGTCAGCTCCCGCGCCTGCACGCCCGCCTCGGTCCGCAGCTCCACCCATGCGCCGACGGCGTGGCGGTTGCCGCCCGGCTGGCGCAGCTCCACCGCCACCGCGTTCCCCGCGTCGGAGACGTTCCGCCACACCTCCAAGGGCGCGCGGCGGTTCACCACCACGAGGTCGAGCCGCCCGTCGCCGTCGAGGTCCGCCCACGCCCCGCCGCGCCCGCGATGGTCGGAGGCGACGCCCGCCTCCACCGACGCCTCGACGAAGCCGTTGCCCGTGTTCAGCAGCAGGTTGTTCGGATCCTTCATCGCCATGCCGGGCATCTGATCGACGTTGCCCTTCACGATCAGCAGGTCGAGGTCGCCGTCGTTCTCCACGTCCGCCCATTCGGCGTGCCAGCCGGTCGAGGGCCGCCCGTCCCCACCCGCATGCGGCCGGTGCGCCGTCAGCCCCGCCTCATAGGGCGCGCGGGTCAGGCCCTCGGGCGAGGACAGGTAGGCCACCTGGTCCGCCATCGAGGTCAGCACGATCTCGGGCAGGCCATCGCCCGTGGCGTCGCCCGACGCGATGCCCATGCCCCAGAGCGAGGGCGCGTCGAACCCGTCGGCGGGGCCGAGGAAGCGGCGCTCGGCGAGCGACCACATCTGCTCGCGCCCGCCGGACAGGTAGTAGTGCCGGTCGTTCGACAGCCGCAGCGTCGGCACCCCGTCGCGGTCCTCGTCCGAGGCGAGGAGCGAGAGCGCGCAGTGACCGGGCGAAAGGACGGTCTCGCGCCAGCCGGCGCCCTCCGGCTCCAGCAGCAGGTTGTCGTCGCAGGTGCCGAACGGGCCGTCCGGGTCGGCGCGGTCGACGTAGTTGCCGAAGGCCAGCGTCGGGCGCGCGCCCTGCCAGACGGCGGTGAAGGCGGTGGTCCACGCGTCGCCGCCATCGGGCAGGGGCAGGGGGGAGAAGCCGCAGGCCCCGTCGCCCCGGAACGCGAGGTTCGGACCGACGCGCGTCACGACGAGGTCGAGCGGGCCGTCTGCGTCGAGGTCCAGCGCGTAGAGGCCGGTCGCGCCCGTGGTCTCGGGGAAGGCCCCCGGCTCGAAGTCCATACCGCCGCGGTTCCGCCACAGCGCGACGGGGGCCTCGCCGCCCGCCGCCACGATCTCGGGCAGGGCGTCGCCGTCGCAGTCGAACACGGCCGCGCCGCCGCCGACGAAGTGCTCCCAGCCGCCGACGTATTCGTGGACCGGCACCTCCACGGGCTCGAACCGGATGTCGGCGCTCGCGGGGGCGGCGAGCAGCAGCAGGACCGCCGCCCTCACGCCACCAGCCCCGGCGTGGCGTCCGACAGGGCGAGCGCGGCCGCCCCGCGCGCCCAGATGAGGTCGTCCCATGCGTTCACCTCGATGGGGGGCGGCGCGGACAGGGTGTGCGCCGCGACCGCCGCCGCGAGCGTCGCCGCGTCGGCGGGGGACCAGCGGCTGCGCGAGCCCGACAGGATCACGTGGCGCGGGTCGAACAGGTTGGACACGTTGCCCAGCCCCAAGGCGAGGTAGCGCGCGGCCTTCTCCAGCACCGCGCCCGCGACCGGGTCGCCCTGCGCCATGCGCGCCTCCAAGAGCGGGACGATCTCGCCCTCGGGGAGGTCCGGCCCCGCCTCGCGCTCCAAGGCGTAGTCGGCGACGTAGGCCTCGAGGCAACCGCGCCGCCCGCAGCGGCACAGTGCGCCGTCCAGCTCGACGCAGAGATGGCCCAGCTCCATCCCCACGCCCCGGGCGCCGCGATAGGTCGCGTGGCCCACTACGAGACCCATGCCCACCCCGTTCTCGACCGTGACGACGGCGAAGTCCGACAGGCCGCGCCCCTTGCCGAACCACAGTTCCGCGACGGTCAGCAGGTTGGTGTCGTTGTCCACGGAGGCGGCGACCCCCATCCGGTCCGACAGCAGCGCGGCGAGCGGGGCGTCCGTGCCCTCGGCGATGGGGGACCAGCGCAGGGTGCCGGAGCCGTGCTCCACGAGGCCCGGCAGGCCCACGCCGACCGCGCGGACCGCGCCGATGGCGACGCCTGCGGTCGCAAGCAGGCGGTCGAGCAGGGCGCCCGCCTCCTCCACCAGCGCGGCCACGGTGCCGTCGCCCGGCGCCCGGCCCGCCGAGGCCGAGGCGACCGTTCGCCCGGCCGCGTCGATCAGCGCGGCCGTGTGCTCGCGATCCGACAGGCGCAGGCCCGCCACGAGCGCGGCGCCCGGCTCGACGGCGAGGGTGACGGGCGGGCGGCCCCGGCCCGAGGCGGGGGCCGCGTCCGCCACCTCGCGCAGGAGGCCCGCGCCGATCAGGTCGGCGACGGCGGGCGTGACCGAGCCGGGCGAGACGCGCAGCGCCTTGGCCAGCGAGGCGCGGCTGACCCGGCCCTCGGCGCGCACCGCCTCGTAGAGTTGCAGCCGCAGCGAGGCCGCGCCGTCCCGCGGCGCGGCGCGAATCGGGCCGACCCCGGCGGAGGCGTCGGGAAGGGTGTCGTCGAGGCTCATGCGCGTGCCCCTTTCATTCGATCACCCAACATAATCCCCTCTCACGTGGGCGCGTCCGCTCAATCCGGCGGCGTCCCCACGCTGAAATTCCATCCATCCAAGCGCTCCTTGAACGGAATGAAGAAATATTCGGCCCGCCCCGTCAAATTATTTTTGACAACCGAACGAAAGATATGATCCCCTCCCCCCATCCCGTCGTGGCGGAGACCGCGGCGGACCAACGGGAGGAAATCGATGAAGTACCTGATGACGACGGCCGCCGCCGTCTCGATGCTGGCCGGCATGGCCCACGCCGACGGCCATGCGCCCACCGTGGGCGTGTCGTGGTCCAACTTCCAGGAGGAGCGCTGGAAGACCGACGAAGCCGCCATCAAGGCCGCGCTCGAGGCTGCCGGCGCCACCTACATCTCGGCGGACGCGCAGCTCTCGGCCTCCAAGCAGCTCTCGGACGTCGAGTCGCTGATCGCGCAGGGCGCCGACGCGCTCATCATCCTGTCCGTGGACAAGGACGCCGTGGGGCCGGCCGTGGACGCGGCGGACGCCGAGGGCATCCCGGTCATCGGCTACGACCGCCTGATCGAGGACGAGCGCGCCTTCTACCTGACCTTCGACAACAAGGGCGTGGGCCGGATCATCGCCGAGACCGTCACCGGCGTTCAGCCCGAGGGCAACTACGCCATCATCAAGGGCGACCAAGGCGACCCGAACGCGGGCTTCCTGCTGGAGGGCATGATGGAGGTGCTCCAGCCGTCCATCGACAGCGGCGCGATCACCGTGGTGGGCGAGTCCTTCACCGACGGCTGGCAGCCCGACAACGCGCAGGCCAACATGGAGCAGATCCTGACGGCCAACGACAACGACGTCGACGCGGTGCTGTCGCAGAACGACGGCATGGCCGGCGGCGCGATCGCGGCGCTCGAGTCCCAAGGCCTCTCGGTCCCCGTGGGCGGGCAGGACGGCGACCACGCCGCGCTGAACCGCGTCGCGCGCGGCACCCAGACGGTGTCCGTGTGGAAGGACGCCCGCGCGCTGGGCACCGCGGCGGGCGAGATCGCCGTGGCGCTGGCCGGCGGCACCGAGATGGGCGACGTCGAGGGCGCGACCGTGTTCTCCGACGGCGAGAACGGCGTCGACATGAACGCCATCCTGCTCGACCCGACCCCGGTCACGGCGGAGAACCTGCAGGTCGTCATCGACGCGGGCCACATCGCCAAGGACAAGGTCTGCGAAGGCGCGATGGACAGCGTCGCCGCCTGCCAGTGACCTGACCACCCGAGGGCGCCCCGCGCGGGCGCCCTCGACCCCATCCGTGCGAGGGTGGGGCTGCGCGGACCGACCCTCCGGCGCGGACGACCCAAATCCCTGACCGGCGAGAGGCGCCAATCGGCCCCGCCATTCGGAGACCGACATGACCGACCAGACGAGCGACGCCCTCCCGGCGGGCGCGGGCGGCGATCCGAACGCCCCGCGCGCCAACCCCCTCTCGCGGTTCCTGACCGCGACCGAGATCGACACCCGCCTGCTGGGCATGCTCGCCGCCTTGGCGATCATCTGGATCGGCTTCCACGTCTATGGCGGGCTGGCCAACGGCTTCGCGGCCTTCCTGACGCCCCGGAACCTGTGGAACCTGTCCGTCCAGACCTCCTCGGTCGGCATCATGGCCTGCGGCATGGTCGCGGTGATCGTGACCCGAAACATCGACCTGTCGGTCGGCTCCATGCTGGGCTTCATCGCCATCGTGATGGGCGTGGTGCAGGTGAACGTGCTGCCCGGCATCCTCGGCCTCGGGCACCCGCTGATCTGGATCCTCGCCATCGCGGTGGGCATCGGCTTGGGCGCCCTGATCGGCGGCTTCCAAGGCGCGCTGATCGCCTACGGGCAGATCCCGGCCTTCATTGTGACGCTGGGCGGCCTGCTCGTCTGGCGGGGCGCGGCCTTCCTCGTGGCCCGTGGCGAGACGATCTCGCCCGTGGACGAGACCTTCTCGATCCTCGGCGGCGGGCCCTACGGCGCGATCGGCAGCTTCTGGTCGTGGGTCGTGGGCCTTGCGATCTGCGCGGCCATCGTCCTGCTGCTCGTCAACGGGCGGCGCCAGCGCAAGGCCTTCGGCTTCCCGCTCCGGCCCATCTGGGCCGAGGGCGTGCTGGCGGCCATCGGCTGCGGCGCGGTGATCGGCGCGGTGCTGCTGGTCAACGCCTATCCCTGGCCGCGCGGCATCGTCCGCCGCTACGCCGCCGACGCGGGGATCGAGATACCCGAGGGCGGGCTGTTCATCTCCCATGGCTTCGCCATCCCGGTCCTGATCCTCGCCGCCGTGGGCATCGCGATGCACGTGCTGATGACCCGCACCCGGTTCGGGCGCTACGTCTACGCCATCGGCGGCAACCCCGAGGCGGCGGAGCTGGCGGGCATCGACCGCAAGTGGATGACCATCAAGATCTTCGCGCTGATGGGCGCCCTGACGGGCCTCGCCGCCGTCGTCGCCTCGGCCCGCCTAGGTTCGGCGACGAACAACCTCGGGCAACTCGACGAGCTCTACGTCATCGCCGCCGCCGTCATCGGAGGCACCTCGCTCGCGGGCGGCGTGGGTACGATCTACGGTGCGATCCTCGGCGCGCTGGTGATGCAGTCGCTCCAGACGGGGATGGTGCTGATCGGCTTCGATGCTGCGGTGCAGCAAGTCGTCGTCGGCTCCGTCCTCGTCCTCGCCGTGTTCCTCGACATCCTCTACCGCCGGAGGTCCGCATGACCACTACCCCCCTCGTGGAGATGCGCGATATCTCCATCGCCTTCGGCGGCATCAAGGCCGTGGACCACGTCTCGCTGGACCTGCACGCGGGTGAGGTCGTGGGCCTGCTCGGCCACAACGGCGCGGGCAAGTCGACGCTGATCAAGATCCTGTCGGGGGCCTACAAGAAGGATTCCGGCACGATCCGCGTCGACGGCAAGGAGGTGGAGATCGACAGCCCCCGCGACGCGCGCGACCTCAACATCGAGACGATCTACCAGACGCTGGCCCTCGCCGATAACCTCGACGCCGCCTCCAACCTCTTCCTCGGGCGCGAGCTGACGAACGGGCTGGGCTTTGTCGACGACGCCAAGCAGGAGGCGGAGTGCCGCAAGGTGCTGGCCCGGCTGAACCCCAACTTCAAGAAGTTCAACGTGCCCGTCTCGGCGCTCTCCGGCGGGCAGCGCCAGTCGGTCGCCATCGCGCGCGCCGTCTACTTCAACGCGCGCATCCTCATCATGGACGAGCCGACGGCCGCGCTGGGCGTGCACGAGACCAAGATGGTGGCCGACCTGATCGACGAGCTGAAGGCGCAGGGCCTCGGCATCTTCCTCATCTCCCACGACACGCGGGAGATGATGGAGCTGTGCGACCGGGTCTCGGTGATGAAGAACGGCAAGATGGTCGGGACCGAGCGCGTCGAGGACGTGACCGAGGACGACATCCTGTCGATGATCATCCTCGGCAAGAACCCGGTGCGCGAGGCCGCCTGACGGACCGGGGGCGCCGCCCCCGGACCCCCGGGATACTTGTGCCAAGAAAGGGGCGGCGGGCCTTGCGCGGTCCCGCCCCGTTCGCGTCTCTGGGGCGGGGAGGACACGCCATGCATCTCGGGATCGATCTGGGGACCTCGTCGGTGAAGGTCCTCTTGGTGGACGGCGACCGCGCGGTGGCGGAGACCTCGGCCCCGCTCTCGGTGCAGCGGCCCCGCGACGGGTGGGCGGAGCAGGATTGCGAGTCTTGGGTGACGGCGACCCGCGCGGCGGTGGCGGCGCTGGACCACGACCTGTCGGGGCTCGAGGGGCTCGCGATCGCGGGCCACATGCACGGGGCCTGCCTCGTCGGCGCGGACGGCACGGCGCTGCGGCCGTGCCTGCTCTGGAACGACACGCGGGCGTCTGCGGAGGCGGCGGAGTGGGACGATGCCGAGGCGCGCCGGGTCACCGGCAACATCGCCTTCCCGGGCTTCACCGCGCCCAAGGTCGAATGGGTCCGCCGCCACGAGCCGGAGGTGTTCGCCGCCACCCGCCTCGTGCTGCTGCCCAAGGACTACCTGCGCCTGCGCCTGACCGGAGAGGCATGGTCGGAGATGTCGGACGCGTCCGGGACGGCGTGGCTGGACGTCGGCGCGCGCGACTGGTCCGACGCGCTGCTGGCGCGGGGCGGGCTGTCGCGGGAGCGGATGCCGAGGCTGGCCGAAGGGTCCGAGGCGACTGCCCGCATCTCCGCCGAGGGCGCCCGGCTCACCGGGCTGCCCGAGGGCGTTCCCGTCGCCGGCGGGGCGGGCGACAACGCCGCCGCGGCGGTGGGCACGGGCGCGGTGGCGCCGGGGCGGGGCTTCGTCAGCCTCGGCACGTCCGGCGTGCTCTTCGTGTCCTCCGCCTCCTACGACCCCGACCCGGCGACCGCCGTCCACACCTTCGCCCACGCGGTCCCCGGCACATGGCACCAGATGGGCGTGATCCTCGCGGCGACGGACGCGCTGGAATGGGCCGCGCGCCTCACGGGGCGGGCGGCGGCGGAGCTGGCCTCCGCCGACATCGCGGCGCCGGGACGGACAACGTTTCTGCCCTATCTCGGCGGCGAGCGGACGCCCCACAACGACGCGGCGCTGCGGGGCACGCTGCTGGGGATCGACCACGCCACGGACGCCGCGGCCTTGGGCCGGGCGGTGATGGAAGGGGTGGCCTTCGCGCTGCGCGACTGTCGCGACGCGCTCGCCGCCACGGGGACCGAGATCGGGCCGCTGCTCGCCGTGGGCGGGGGCGCGCGGTCGGAGGGGTGGCTCCGCATGGTCGCCACGGCGCTCGACCATCCGCTGGAGGTGGCGGCGGGCGCGTCCCACGGCGCGGCGCTCGGCGCGGCACGGCTCGCGCGGATGGCGGGCGGGGCGGGGGCGGAAGTCGCGGCCCCGCCGCGGATCGAGCGCGTGGTCGAGCCGGTGGCCGACCTGCGCGGCGCCTACGAGGACGGCGTGGCCCGCTACCGCGCAGCCCACGCGGCGACGCGGGGGCTCTAGGCGGTCGCCGCGGCGCGGCGGCGGCGCCACGCCAGCGCGCCGAGGGCCCCGAGGAGCAGGACGCCGGGCGCCGGGATCGGAACGGCGGCGGTCGTGCCGAAGACCGACAGCGAGGCCGAGTAGATGTTCATGCGGTCCCGACCGGTCGAGGTCTCCTCGAACCCGAAGGAGAAGTCCAAGGTCGACACGATATGCGCGAACGCGTCGATCGGCGCCGCGTCCGTCAGCGCGTCCAGCGTCAGCGTCAGCGTGTCGATCCCCGCGTCGTCCTCGAGCCGCGCCCAGCGGTTGTCGACGAAGGGGCCGGGGATGCTGCCGTAGATGTCGAGGAACCACGTCTCCCCGTTGCTCGACCGGGCGCCGTCGAAGACGAGCGTGAACTCGAAGGAGTCGATCGTGGCGCCGCCCAAGGACGACAGGTCGAAGCGGTCGAACGCCACGTCGCCGGGCAGGCCCGGGGAGGATTGCGTCGAGTCCTGCAGGCGCACGCTGTCGGTCTCGAGGCGGTTGAAGTCGAGCGGGACGTCGTTCCCGCCCGTGGTGCCGTTGCCGTAGTCGTAGCTGAACACGCCGAGGACCGCCGCCGGTGCGGGCATCGCGCAGGCGAGGCTGACCGCCGCCGCGCAGGCCGCCTTGGACCACCACGCGCTCATGCGACCGCTCCCGACCCGTCCGCCGGGGACGCCCCGTCCCGGCGGCGCCACCCCAGCCAGGCGAGCGCGCCCAGAAGCAGCACGCCGGTCGCGGGCAGGGGCACCACCTCGGGGCTGCCGTAGACGGTGATCGAGGCCGAGTAGACGCTCAGCCAGTCGGGGTTGCTCGCCGTCGCCTCCTCGAAGCCGAAGGCGAGCTCCATCGTGTTCAGGATGTGGGAGAAGGCGTCGATCCCGCCGGTGTCGGTCGATGCGTCGAGGGTGAAGGTCAGCACGTCGATCGGGTCGCCGTCGTCCGGAAGGACCTGCCAGCGGTTGTCCGTGTAGGTGCTCGGATCGCTGCCGTAGATGTCGAAGTACCACTGCTCGCCGTCGGGCGCGGTGTTCGCGCCGTTGAACTCCAAGGTGAAGTCGATGGACTCGATGGTGGCCCCGGACAGCGAGGACAGGTCGAAGGAGTCGAACGCGAAGACGTTGTTGGCGTTCGAGTCGTTGTTGAAGAAGGCGTGGTCGGCCTCGAGCGTCGTGTAGCTGCCGTTCGGCGTGTAGTCGTCCACGCCGGCGGTGCCGGACGTCCCGTTCCCGTAGTCGTGGGTGAACACGCCCAGCGTCGCCGCGCCCGCCGCCACGGGGGCGGCCGCGAGGAACGCGGCGCAGGCGAGTCGGTGGAGGACGGGTTTCATGCCCCTTCGATCGCATCCGAACGGGGGCGGGGTTGGGACGGGGCCGGGCGGTTTGGGGGAATGAATCCGGCACCCGTGGCGCCCGTGCGGTCAGATTACGGCGCGCTCCGCGAACGGCTCGCCCGCCAGAACCCGCTCCACGCCGAAGGGCGAGAGGTCGAGGCTGACGTAGCGCCCGTGCACGATCCGCTCGGCGAGGCCCCTGCCCATCGCCGCCGACTGCTGCAGGCCGTGGCCGGAGAAGCCGTTCATGATCGCGAAGCCCTCGAGGCCGGGGTGGAAGCCGAGGATGGCGTTGGCGTCCAGCACGTTCAGGTCGTAGTGCCCGACCCATGCCCGCTTGACGCGGATCTCCTCGAAGGCGGGGATGCGGGTGGCCAGCGCGGGCCAGATCGTCTCCTCCCACATCTCCCATTCGCCGCCGAAGTCGTCGGGATCGACGGCGGGGTCGTGCGCTGGCGTGGCGCCGGCCATGTACTGGTTGGCCGGTCCCACGCCGTCCTGGCGGCAGTGCACGCCCGAGGGGTCGATGGTCAGCGGAAGGTCCTGCCCCAAGGGCCGGGCGGCCTCGAAGACCCACGTGTAGCGCTTGCGCGGCTCGACCGGCAGGTCGAGGCCGGCCGAGCGGGCGACCGCCGCGCCGCGCGACCCGGCGGCGTTCACCACGACGTCCGCGCCGATCCGGGTGCCGTCGGCGAGGACGACGCCCGCGACGCGCCCCCCGGCGGTGTCCACGCCCGCCACCTCGCCGTGGACGAAGGACACCCCCCGCTCGCGCGCGATGCGGCGCCACCACTCGAACATCGTCGTCCCGTCGAAGTAGCCCTCGTCGCGCGACCCCCACGAGCCCAGCGTGATGCCGTCGAGATCGTAGAACGGCCACCTCGCCGCGATCTCCTCGGGCGCCATCAGGACGGTGCCGGAGCCCTGCGCCTGCTGCGCGGCGTGGGCCGCCCGCAGGCGGTCCTCCTCGGCGGGGTCGCCCGCGAGGTAGAGGTAGCCGAACGGGTGCAGCAGCACCTCGGGCACCCGCTCGTCCCCGCCCATATGGGCGCGGAAGTCCTTGAGGAACTCGACGCCGAACCGGCTGACCGCGACGTTGAGCGGGTTGCCGAACTGCTGGCGGATGCAGCTGTTGGTGTGGGCCGTGCCGCAGTTCTCGTAGGTCGGGTCGCGCTCGACCACGGTGACCCGCGCCGGGTCGTGGCCGAGCTCGGTCAGCCACCACGCGAGGCTCGACCCCATGATGGCCCCGCCCACGATCACCACGTCCGTCATGCCGCGTTCTCCCTCGCGTCGGAGTTGGCCCGGCGCGTCCCGTCGGCGCAAGCCTTGCCGCGCGCCGTCCCGCGCGTCAGGACGCCGCGATGACACGGTCGACCGCCACCCTGATCGGCTTCGGCGCGGTCCTGCTCTGGGCCACGCTCGCCGCCTTCGCCACGCTGTCGGACGGGGTGCCGCCGCTGCAGCTGCTCGCGACGTGCTTCGGGATCGGCGGGCTGCTCGGCCTGACGCGGGGCCTGCCGCGCGGGGTGCCGGCGGGGGCGTGGGCGCTGGGGGTCGGGGGGCTGACGGCCTATCACCTGCTCTACGTGCTCGCCCTGCGGCTGGCGCCGCCGGTCGAGGCGTCGCTGGTCGCCTATCTCTGGCCTCTGCTGATCGTGCTGGCCTCGGCGCTCGTCCAGCGGCTGCGGTGGTATCACGTGGCGGGCGCGCTGCTCGGGCTGGCGGGGGCGGCGCTGGTCGTGACCGGCGGGCGCCTCGGCTTCGCGCCCGCGCCGGGACACGCGGTGGCGCTGTTCGCCGCGTTCGTGTGGACGGGCTACTCCGTGGCGCAGCGGCGTTACGCGGACGTCCCCACGACGGCCGTGACGGGCTTCCTGCTGGTGGCCGCCCTGCTCTGCGGCGGGGCGAGCCTCGCCGTCGAGACGCCCGTGGTCCCGGACACGCGGCAATGGATCGCCATCGTGGGTCTCGGGCTCGGGCCGGTCGGCGCGGCATTCTTCCTGTGGGACGTGGGCTGCAAGCGCGGCGACCTCGCCGTGCTGGGCGCGTCCAGCTACGCCGCGCCACTGCTCTCGACGATGCTGCTGGTGGCTCTGAGGCTGGCCGAGGCGACATGGACGCTGGCGCTGGCCTGCGTCCTGATCACCGGAGGCGCGGCGTTGGCGGCGTCCGGGATGCTGCGGCGCGGCTAGCCGTCCAAGCCCCGCTTCGCCGCGTCCCGCAGCGCGCCGAGGGTCGCCGCGTCGGTCCCGCAGCGGGCCAAGGCCAGCAACCCGACCACCGCTCCGAGGAACCCGGCCGCCCGCTCCGCGTCGTCGATGCCGTCCTCGGCCAAGGCGTCGTCGATGAAGCGCCGCATCCGGGCGAGGCGGGACAGGATGGCGGCGCGGTTCGCGTCGGTGTGCCGGTCGAGCTCGGCGGCGGAGGCGACGACGAAGCAGCCGCGCCGGTCGGGGTCCGCGACGGCGCGGTCGTGGAGCAGGTCGGCATAGGCGCGGAGCTTGGCGCGCCCGCGCCCCTCGATCTCCATCGCGCCGAGGAAGGCGGGATCGTAGGCGTCGAGCGCGGCGGCGAAGAGCGCGGGCTTCTGCCCGAACCCCGCATGCAGGCTGCCGGACCGCAGGCCCGTCGCGCCGGAGAGGGTGCCCAGCGAGGTGCCGTCGTAGCCGTGGGTCCAGAACGCGTCCCGCATGCGGGCGGCGACGGTCGCGGGGTCGTATCCCTTGGGGCGGGGCATGCGGTCCTCCTTGTTATTGGCGGATCGACCATCTATCCAGTATTTGGTCAAACAACCAAGTAAGGACACGCGATGCGCTCCATCCTCCTCGCCGCCCTCCCCCTCCTCGCGCCCGCCGCCGCGGCGGCCGATGCCGCCTCGATCGCCGCGGTCCGCGCCGCCGAGGCCCGCTTCTACGCCGCCTTCCTCGCCCGCGACGGCGCCGCGATGCGGTCCGTCTTCGCGGACGACTTCGTCTACCAGCACGGCTCGGGCGTCGAGTTCGGCCCCGACGCCTTCGCGGACCTGATCGAGGCCGAGGCGGCCGTCGTGACCCGGGCGGACACGCCGGCGCTGGCGTTCCGCGACTACGGCGACGTGGTCGTCACCTACGGGCAGGGGCCGGTGGCGGGCCTGCTCGGGGCAGATCCGTTCGAGGGCGACCTTCGCTTCGTGAACATCTGGACCCGCGAGGGCGACGCGTGGCGCCTCGCGCATCGCAACTCCGAGTTGCTGCCGCCGGAGTGAGCGCCGGGTCGGGGCGGTGCCGCCGCCCCGCCTCAGTCCTTGTGGGTCAGGGCGACGAACACGTCCTCGAGGTCCGCCTCCTCGGTCCGCACGTCGCGGATCGCGACGCCCGCCCGGTGCATCGCGTCGAGCAGCGCCTCCGCCGACACCTTCGCGCGCGAGTAGGTCAGCGCCAGCGAGCCGTCCGCGCGGCGCGCGACCTCCACGCCCTCGGGGACGGTCACGTCCGCGGGCGCCTCGCCCTCGGGCACGATCACCATCGTCTTGCCGTCCAGCCGCGCCAAGAGGTTCTCGGTCCGGTCCCGCGCGATCAGGGCGCCGTCCCCGATGATGGCGATCTCGTCGCACATCTCCTGCGCCTCCTCGAGGTAGTGGGTCGTCAGGATGATCGTCGTGCCCCGCTCCTCGTTCAGCCGCCGCACGTTGCGCCACAGCATCTGGCGCAGCTCGATGTCCACGCCCGCCGTCGGCTCGTCGAGCACGAGGATGCGCGGATGGTGGACCAAGGCCTTGGCCAAAAGCAGGCGGCGGCGCATGCCGCCCGACAGGGTGCGCGCATAGGCGTCGGCCTTGTCGGCGAGCCCCACGAGGTCGAGGATCTCCGCCGTCGTGCGGTCGCGCTTAGGCACCCCGTAGAGGCCCGCCTGGACCTCCAAGGCGCCCGCGGGCGTGAAGAACGGGTCGAGGTTCAGCTCCTGCGGCATGACCCCGATGGCGGCGCGGGACTGGCGCGGGTTGCGGTCCTGGTCAAAGCCCCAGATGCGGACCTTGCCGGCGGTCTTGCGGACCAGCCCGGCCATGATGTTGATCGTGGTGGACTTGCCCGCGCCGTTGGGGCCGAGCAGCCCGAAGATGGACCCTTGGGGGATGTCGAGGTCGAGGCCCTTCAGTGCCTCCTTCTCCGGCGCGCCGCCTTCGCCCGCGTAGACCTTCCGCAGCCCCTCGATCTCGATGGCGTTGGACGTGGTGGGGGACATGCGCGGCTCCGGTCTGGCTGGGTCGGTCTTGCGGGGCGGGGGGCGTTCCCCTAGGCCGGACGCACCTAGCCGGGGGCAGGGGGTGCGGCAACTCGGCATTCCCGCACCGACGCCCCTGCGACGGAGGACGAGATGACGACCGGTACCCCCCGCTATCCCTCGCGCCAGAGCGACCTGCCGCCGCCCGAGGTGGAGGAGGTCGACGTGCTGCGCGTGGCCTGCGACGGGGCGGGCGGCGCGCTGGGCCATCCCCGCGTCTGGCTGACCATCGACCCGAAGGTGGGGCACGTGGACTGCGGCTACTGCGACAAGCGCTTCGTGCTGCGCGGCGACGGGCACTAGACAGGTTCGCGCCCCCCCGGCACCAAGGCCATCGGGGGGACGCCCATGAGGACAAGCGCACGCGCCGTGGTGATCGGCGGCGGCATCGCGGGCTGCTCCGCGCTCTATCACCTGACGCGGGAGGGCTGGACCGACGTCGTCCTGCTCGAGCGCGACGAGATCACGTCCGGCACCACGTGGCACTCGGCGGCGCAGGTGAAGTCCTTCGGGATGAACCAGACGATGGTGGCGCTGAAGGCGCGTTCCATCGCGCTCTACCGCGACCTCGCCGCCGATCCGGACCATCCCGTCGGCTACAACCACGGCGACGGGGGCATCCGTCTGGCGGGCGACGAACGGACGATGGAGGGCTACCGCCACTTCGCCTCCATGGCCGAGGGGATGGGCCAGCAATGGGAGGTGATCGACGCCGCCGAATGCGCGCGGCGCCATCCGCTGCTGTCCACCGGGGGGATCGTCGGGGGCCTGTGGGACCCGCATGACGGGCACATCGACCCCACGCAGCTCTGCAACGCACTGCTCGCGCGGGCGCGGAGGGCCGGGGCCGAGGTCCACCGCCGCTGCCCCGTCATGGCGATCGCGCGGCGCGGCGCGGCGTGGGTCGTGACCACGCCGCAGGGCGAGATCGAGGCGGAGGTGGTCGTCAACGCGGGCGGCTACCGCTGCAACGAGATCGCCGCGATGATGGGCCACCGCCTCCCCGTGGCGTCGATGGAGCATCAGTACTTCGTTACCGAGGACATGCCCGAGGTCCGCGATGCGGGCCAGCGCATCCCGCTGATCCGGTGCCCGATCAGCGACTTCTACGCGCGGCAGGAGCGGGACGGCCTGCTGGTCGGCTTCTACGAGCAGGACTGCCGGACATGGGGCCTCGACGGGATCGATCCGGGCTTCACGATGGACCTGTCGCCCGACGACCTCGACCGGGTGATGCCGGTGATCGAAGGGGCGATGGCCCGGATGCCCGCGCTGGCCACCGCCGGGATCAAGCAGGTGGTGAACGGGCCGATCACCTACACGATCGACGGGGCGCCCTTGGTCGGGCCGATCCCCGGGCTCGGGGGCGCCTACTGCATCACCGGCCTGCGCGCGGGGCTGGGCGAGGGGGGCGGCCACGGCTGGCTGCTCGCCCAGATGATCGTGCACGGCGCGGCGGAGGTGGACACGTGGTGCCTCGACCCGCGCCGCTTCCTCGCCCACGCGACGGTCGCCTACACGGCGGAGAAGGCCGTGGAGGACTACCGCAACGAGTTCCGCTTCCACTTCCCGCACGAGCACCGCCCGGCGGGGCGCCCCGTGCGGACGACGCCGTTGACCGAGACCTTGGTAGCCGATGGCGCGCGCATGGGCGTCGTCGCGGGATGGGAGCGGGTGGAGTACGCCGCGCCCGAGGGCTTCGCGGAGGACCATTCGTTCCGCTTCACCAACGCCGAGCCGCTGGTGGCCGCCGAGGTGCGCGCCGTCTCCGAGGACGTCGCGATCACGGAGGTGTCGGGCTTCTCGCGCTTCGAGCTGACCGGCGCGGACGTGGTCCCATTCCTCCAGCGGCTCTCGTGCTCGCGCGTCCCGACCGAGGCGGGCAAGGTCGGGCTGACCTACTGGCTGGACGATCGCGGCTGCCTGCGCTCCGAGGTCACGGTCGCCAACGTCGCGCCGGGGCGGGTCTGGCTCGGCTCCGCGGCGGCGGCGCAGTGGCACGACCGGGACTGGATGCGGGCCCACCTCCGCGCGGGCGAGGACGTGCGCGTGGCGGACCTCACCACCACGCACGCCATCCTGCTCCTGGCAGGGCCCCGGTCCCGCGAGGTGCTGTCGGCGGCGGCGCGTGGCGACTGGTCGGCGGAGGCCTTCCCGTGGCTCTCGGTCCGCGAGGCCGAGGTGGGGATCGCCCCGGCGACCGTGATGTCGGTCAGCTTCTCGGGGGAACTGGCCTACGAGATCCACGTCCCCAGCGAGAGCCTCTCCGCCGCCTACCGGGCCCTCCGCGCGGCGGGCGCGACGACGCTGTTCGGATCGCGGGCGGTCGAGTCCATGCGGCTGGAGAAGTCCTTCCTCCACTGGAAGGCCGAGGTGATCGACGAGGTGGACCCCCACGAGGCGGGCCTGTCGCGCTTCGTGCGCGCGGGCGGCGGCTACGTGGGCGCGGCGGCGCTCGCCGCCCGGACGCCCGCGCGCCGCCTCGTGACGTTGGCGGTCGAGGCCGACGACGCGCCGCCTCACGCCGGGGCGTCCGTGCGCGACGCGGACGCCGTCGTCGGGACCGTGACCTCGGGGGGCAAGGGCCATCGCACCGGGCTCGTGCTCGCCCTCGCCTACGTCCGCCCGGACCGCGCCGCGGCGGGCACGGCGCTTGCGGTGGACGTCCTCGGCACCGCCCGCCCCGCGCGCGTGATCCCGCCGTCGCCCTACGACCCAGGGTTCAGGCGGGTGCGGGACCGCGGCGGGGCGGAACCAGCGCACGGCGCGGGGGTTGGCCTGAGAACGGCACGGGAACGCCACGATCCCGTCCGACCCGGGGCCGACGGTCCGGGATGACGGCAACGTCACCACCGAATTGCGAGAGGCCTGCTAGGATCGCCGACATGAGACCCCCGCCCTCGGATCACCCGGCGCAGGCCGCCGAGCGCCCCTACGACCGGGCGGAGCGCATGTCGGACGCGGTCGTCCACCTCGCCGCCCTGATCGCCGCGCTCGCCGCCGTGCCGGTGCTGATCACCCTCACCGCGGTCTGGCACGGGACGCTGACGGGGATCGTGGGCGTGTCGGTCTACGGCGCCTCGCTCATCGCGATGCTGGGCTGCTCGCTGGCCTACAACCACGTCTACCACCCCGGCTGGACCGAGCGGCTGCGGCGCCTCGACATGTCGGCGATCTACCTCAAGATCGCGGGCACGGTGACGCCGTTCGCCCTGCTCTCGGGCGCGGGCGGCACGTTCCTCGCCGCGATGTGGACGGCGGCGCTGGTGGCGACGGTCACGGTGTTCGTCCGCCGCACCCGCTCGACCGCCGTGTCCATCGGCATCGGGCTGGCGATGGGGTGGGCCGTCCTGCTCGGCGGGCAGGGCGTGATCGAGACCGTGTCGTGGCCCGTGCTGATCCTGATGGTGGCGGGCGGGCTGCTCTACACCGCCGGGACGCCCTTCCTCGTCGCGCGCCGCCTGCGGTTCCACAACACGATCTGGCACGTCTTCGTGGTCGCCGCATCGGTGATCTACTTCGCCGCCGTGCTGCTCCACGCCGCGCAGTCCATGTCCTGAGCGCCGCCACGCGCGACGTGCTAGGCTGCGGCCTCAGAGGGAGGCCGGGCATGGGCACGATCCGCATCGCCGTCTGGAACATGGAGTGGCTGAACACGCTGTTCACCCGCGACTCCGAGGCCGTCCGCTGGAGGGCCGACGCCTTGGACCCCGCCGAGGAGGCCGAGGCGATCCGCGTCCTGCGGCGGCGCATGGACCGGCTTGCGACGGGCCTCGCGGCGCTGGACGTCGACCTGCTGGTCGTCGTGGAGGGGCCGACCCGGCAGGCGGAGATCGACCTGCTGTTTAGCGACCTCGCGCCCGGCGACTGGACCGGGTTCCTGCAGCCGTCCAAGTCCCCCAACGGGCCGGGGCGCCGCGACGTGTTCACCTCGCAGCAGAACGTGGCGATCATGGCCCGCACCGACCGCGGCGCCTTCGCCGACCCGCCGCTGCGGGTCTGGGACGCGATGGACCCGGAGGCGGGCGCGATCCATGCCGTATCCGAGCCGTTCTTCCTCGACACCGGGGCGGACAAGGTCGTGGAATGGTACCGCTTCGAGCGTCGCCCCGCCTATGCCGAGGTCACGTTGGCGGACGGCGCGCGGTTCCGGGTGCTGGGGGTTCACCTCAAGTCGAAGTTCGTCGCCTCGGCCTTCGAGTGGTCGCGCTACTGGGTGATGGCGGACGCGGCACGCGAGCGGCTGCTGGCGCAGTGCCGCCACCTGCGCGAGGACTTCCTCGACCCCTACCTCCGCGATCCGGAGACCGCGGACGTCCCCCTGATCGTGTGCGGCGACGTGAACGACGGGCCGGGCTTCGACACGTCCGAGATGCGGCTGAAGGCGTCGGGGATCGAGACACTGATGGGCAGCGTCTGGAAGCCGGACCTGACCTTGGGCAACGCCGCCTTCGACGCATTGCCGGAGGGCAGGCGCCGCGCGCTCGACTTCCGCGACCTCGCCACGACCTCGTTCCAGGACCCGATCTTCGAGGCGACGCGCCACGAGGTCTGGATCGACCACATCCTCTACAGTCGGAACGCGCCGCCGGGCTGGGTCTCGGACTGCGCCAAGGTCGAGCGGTTCGCCGAGGGCGGCGGCTCGATCCCCTTCCACTGGGTGTCGGACCACGCGCCCGTGGCGGCGACGGTGACGCTCGACCCGCCCGTGGGCTGAGACGCGCGGGGCCGTCTCCCCGGTGGCCCTCCGACCCGGCCCGTGGCATCACCGCGAGGCACCGAACAAGGGGGTCCGACATGGCGTTCGGCAAGGGCTGCCACCTGCATCTGATCGACGGATCGGCCTACATCTTCCGGGCCTTCCACGCGCTGCCGCCGCTGACCCGCAAGTCGGACGGCCTGCCCGTGGGCGCGGTGCGCGGCTTCTGCGACATGTTGGACCGCTACGTGCAGGGGAACACCGGGTCGGACGCCGCGACGCATGTGGCGGTTGTGTTCGACAAGGGCTCGGTGACCTTCCGCAACGAGATCTACGACCAGTATAAGGCCAACCGCTCGGAGATGCCCGAGGATCTGCGCCCGCAGATCCCGCTCACGCGCGAGGCGAGCCGGGCCTTCAACCTCTTCACCGTCGAGATCGAGGGCTTCGAGGCGGACGACATCATCGCCACCCTGTCCTGCCGGGCGCGCGACGCCGGGGGGCGGGTGTCGATCCTGTCGTCGGACAAGGATCTGATGCAGCTGGTCGGCGACGGGGTCGAGATGCTCGACCCGATGAAGAACCAGCGCATCGACGTGGACGGGGTCTACGACAAGTTCGGGGTGCGCCCGGATCAGGTGGTGGACGTGCAGGCGCTGGCGGGCGACTCGACCGACAACGTGCCGGGCGCGCCGGGGATCGGGATCAAGACGGCCGCGCAGCTGATCACCGAGTACGGAGACCTCGAGACGCTGCTGGACCGGGCCGAGGAGATCAAGCAGCCCAAGCGGCGCCAGACGCTGATCGAGAAGCGCGACCAGATCGAGATGTCGAAGCGGCTGGTGCAGCTCGATTGCGAGATGGAGTCGGACGAGGTGCCCGCCTTGGACGACCTCGAACTGCGCGATCCGGTGGCGGACGACCTGCTGGAGTTCCTCAACCGGATGGAGTTCCGCACCCTCGTCCGCAAGATCGCCGACCGCCTGGACGCGCCCGTGCCGGAGGCGCCGGAGGTGGTGCCGGTCGACGGCGACGCCGCGCCGCGCGAGCCGGAGGAGAAGGAGCTGCCGCCGATCTCCCACGCCGACTACGAGGTCGTGCGCGACGAGGCGGCGCTGCAGGCCTGGATCGACGGGATCAACCATCTGGGCGTCGTGGCGGTGGACACCGAGACGACGTCGCTCGACGAGATGCAGGCGGAGTTGGTGGGGATCAGCCTGTCGGCGGGGCCGGGGTCGGCCTGCTACATCCCCTTGGGCCACAAGGCGCAGGCCGACGACGACACGGGCGACCTCTTCGCCGCCGCCGATCCCGACCGGCTGGCCGAGGGGCAGATGCCACTCGAGCGGGCCGTCGAGATGCTCAAGCCGCTCTTGGAGGATCCGGCGGTCCTGAAGATCGGGCAGAACATGAAGTACGACTGGAAGATCCTGCGCCGCTACGGCGTCGACGTGGCGCCGGTCGACGACACGATGCTCATCTCCTACGCGCAGCACGCGGGCCTGCACGGGCACGGCATGGACGAGCTGTCGGACCGCTACCTCAACCACCGGCCCATCCCGATCAAGGAGCTGATCGGCTCGGGCAAGTCCCAGATCACCTTCGACCGAGTGCCGATCGACAAGGCCGCGCCCTATGCCGCCGAGGACGCGGAGATCACGTGGCGGCTGTGGCACGTGCTCAAGCCGCGGCTGCCGCAGGCGCACGTGACCAAGGTGTACGAGACCTTGGAGCGCCCGATGATCCCGGTGCTCGCGCGGATGGAGATGGCGGGGATCAAGGTCGACCGCGACCACCTGAGCCGCATGTCGGGCGCGTTCAGCCAGAAGATGGCGGCGTTGGAGGAGGACATCCACGCGCTCGCCGGGCGGCCGTTCAACGTTGGCAGCCCCGCGCAGGTGGGCGAGATCCTCTTCGGCGAGATGGGCCTGCCCGGCGGCAAGAAGACCAAGGGCGGGCAGTGGGCCACCGGCGCGGACGTGCTGGAGGACCTCGCGACCGAGCACGACCTCGCGCGGCGGCTGCTCGACTGGCGCCAGATCAGCAAGCTGAAGAGCACCTACACCGACAACCTGCAGACCCATATCGACCCGGACACGGGGCGCATCCACACGTCCTACTCCATCGCGGGGGCGAACACGGGGCGGCTGGCCTCCAGCGACCCCAACCTCCAGAACATCCCCGTCCGTACCGAGGAGGGGCGGCGCATCCGCGAGGCCTTCGTCGCGCCGGAGGGCCGGGTGCTGGTCTCGCTCGACTACTCCCAGATCGAGCTGCGCCTGCTGACCGAGTTCGCGGACGTGCCGCGGCTGGAGGAGGCGTTCACGCGGGGCGACGACGTCCATGCGGTGACCGCGTCGGAGATGTTCGACATCCCCCTGGACGAGATGACGCCGGACGTGCGGCGCTCGGCCAAGGCGATCAACTACGGCATCGTCTACGGCATCAGCGGGTTCGGCCTGGCGCGGAACCTCCGCATCCCGCGCGAGCAGGCGCAGGACTTCATCGACACCTACTTCGAGAAGTTCCCCGGCATCCGGGACTACATGTCCGAGACGACGACGTTCGCGAAGGAGCACGGCTACGTCCAGACCCTGTTCGGACGGCGGATCAACACGCCGGGCGTGGGCCAGAAGGGGCCGGCGGCGGGCTATGCGCGGCGCGCCGCGATCAACGCGCCGATCCAAGGGTCCAACGCCGACATCATCCGCCGCGCGATGGTGCGGATGGAGGACGCCATCGCCGACCTCGACGCGACGATGCTGCTGCAGGTGCACGACGAGCTGCTGTTCGAAGCCGCCGAGGACGCCGCCGAGTCGCTGATCGAGCGGGCGCGCGAGGTGATGGTGCGCGCCCACCTGCCGGTGCGGCCGCTCTCGGTGCCGATCGTCGTGGACGGGGGCGTGGGGCGCAACTGGGCCGAGGCGCACTGACGCCCGAGGGCCGACATGGGGCCGGCCCTGACCGGGAACGCTTGTGCCCCACGCGGGGCGCCGCGAAGGTGGCGGGATGCAGCCGCCCGCCCGATCCCTCCCCGTACCGGCGCGGCGGCACGTGCGGCTGTTCCAGGTCCACCAGTTCCTCGACCGCTTCGCCGCCGGGCTGACCGTGGCGGCGACGGTGCTGGCCCTGCAGGGCCGGGGCCTCGACGTGGGCGAGGTCGGTGCCCTCTTCGCCATCTATGCGGCCGTGGCCATGGCGGCGGAGCTGCCCTTCGGCGGGCTCGCGGACGGGATAGGGCGCAAGCCGGTCTTCCTGTCGGCCGTGGCGGCGAGCTTGGCCGCCTCGCTGGTGTTCCTCGCGTCCGGGACGTTCTGGCCCCTCGCCGCGTCCTTCGCGCTCGTGGGGCTCGGACGTGCGCTCCGCTCGGGAACCTTGGACGCGTGGTACGTCGAGGGCCTCCGCGCCCATGCGCCGGGGGCCGCGCTCCAGCCGCTCCTCGCACGGGCGCAGACGGCGGCCTTCGCCGGGCTGGGCTCGGGCGCGATCGCGGGCGGCCTCCTGCCGGGATTGCTGCCGGGCAACGCGCCGGGCGCGCCCATCGTCGGCCGGACGATCTACGACGTCTCCTACGCGGCGGGGATGGCCGTGTCCGCGGGCGTGCTCGCCTACACCGTCCTCCTCGTCCGGGAGCCGCCGCGCGAGCGGAACGGTCGGGCGGTCCTGCGCGTGGCGCGGGCGGTGCCGGCGACGATCCGGGACGGCGCCCGCCTCGCCGTCTCCGACCCGGCCCTCCGCCTCCTCCTCGCGGCGCTCGCGCTGATGCTCTTCGCCACCAATCCGGTCGAGGTGCTCTGGCCCACGGTCGTGCAGGCGATGCTGGAGCCCGAACGCGCGGCGGCGGCCGTCGGACTGCTCGCGGCGGCCTACTTCCTCGCCATCGCGCTCGGGGCGCATGTCGCCGCGCGGATCGGCGCGCGGCTCGAGGGGCGGGACGCGTGGATGCTCGGCGCGGTGCTCGCGGGCCTCGCGCTCTGCCAGATCGCGCTCGCGTGGCAGGGCACGGCGTGGGGCTTCGTCGGTGCCTTCCTCGCCTTCTCCCTCATGCTGGGCCTGTCGGAATCGCCCGCCGCGAGCGTCCTGCACGCCCACGCGCCCGACGACCGGCGCTCCACCCTCCTGTCGCTGCAGTCCTTGGTGAAGCAGATGGGCGCGATGATCGGGCTGCTCGTGCTGGGCGGCATCGGGGACCGGGCGGGCGTCCCGGCGGCATGGGGCGCGGGCGCCGGCGCGCTGGCCGCGGCGTCGCTCCTCGCCTTCGGTCTGGCCGCGCGTCCGGGCCGGTGAGGCAGGGGGCGCCGCGCGCGGCCCGTCACCACGCCGCGGCGCGGAACGTCTGGACGAGATGCGCCACCAGCGCGCGCAGCCGGGCCTCGCGGCGGCCGGGGAGGGTGACCGCGTAGATGGCGCCGTCATGGGTCTCGGAGCGGCCGGGGAGCAGTTCGACGAGGCGCCCGTCCCGCAGGGCGGGGCGGGCGAGGTGCTCGGCGCAGCGCATGGCCCCGTGGCCGTCAACGCAGGCGGCGAACAGAGCCTGCCCGTCGTCGGAGCGGAAGCGGCCCCGCGCATGGACCTCCGCGCCGTCGAGGAAGCGCCAGCGGTTCAGCCCGGCGCGCGGACCGGTCCATGCCAGCAGCGGCCAGCCGGCGAGGTCGGCGGGGGCGGCGGGCGTCCCGAGGCGGTCCACCAGCGACGGCGCGGCGACGAGGATCCGGTGGAGGTCGCAGAGCTTGCGCGAGACCAGCGTCGAGTCGGGCAGGCGGCCCATCCGCACGGCCACGTCGATGCGCTCGCCGATCAGGTCGACGCGGTCGTCGGTGAGGATCAGCTCCACCTCCAGCCCCGGATGGGCGTCGAGGAAGGCGGGCAGCGCCGGACGGACGCGGTCGAGCCCGAAGGCCGACGGCGCGGTGAGGCGGAGCGTGCCGTCGAGCCGTCCGCCCGTCAGCCCCTCCTCGGCCGCGTCGGCGGCGAGCACGGCGGCGCGGGCGCCCTCGACGTAGCGCAGCCCCTCGGGCGTGGGGGCCATCGTGCGCGTCGTGCGGTCGAGCAGGCGGGCGCCCAGCCGCTCCTCCAGGCGGGCCACGGTCTCGGAGACGAAGGGCTGCGAGGCCCCGAGCGAGCGCGCGGCCGCAGAGAAGCCCCCCGTCTCGATTACCGCGAGAAGGACGCGCATCTGTGTGAGCCGGTCGTCGCGCATGGGGTGGACCATAACAGTTATCGCCGCCGCGGCGTCGACCCGGAACCGGCGGGCGATGTAGCCCGCATGGCGGAATGGAGGACGACCCATGCTCGATCTCGGCGACCGGACCAGCATCTACCAGCCCGCGCAGGAGGGCCTCGCCTTCCCGTGGGAGCCGGAGCATTCCGATCCCGCCGAGGAGCGGCTCTACCGCAAGCGGCACCTCGCGGCCGCCTGCCGCGCCTTCGCGCAGCACGGGTTCGACTACGGCTTCGCAGGGCATCTGACGGTGCGCGACCCGGAGCGGCCGGATCTCTACTGGACGAACCCGATGTGCGTGCACTTCGATCAGGTGCGGGTGTCGAACCTGATCCTCGTCGACCACGAGGGGACGGTGGTCGAGGGGTCGCACGCGGTGAACCGGGCGGGCTTCGTGCTGCACGCGAAGGTGCACGACGCGCATCCCGACATCCTCGCCATGTGCCACGCCCACACGCCCTACGGGACGGCGTGGTGCGCGACGGGGCTGCCGATCGAGCCGATCACGCAGGACGCCTGTGCGTTCTTCGAGGACCATGTGGTGATCGGGGACCATGCGGGGCAGGTGGCCGTCGAGGAGAACGCGGGCACGGACGTGGCGGCGGCCTTCGCGGGGGTGAAGGCGGCGCTTCACCAGAACCACGGGCTGCTGACGGCCTCGCGCCACTCGATCGACGCCGCCGCCTTCTGGTTCATCGCGCTGGAGCGGTGCTGCCAGCAGCAGCTGGCGCTGCACGCGACGCCGTTGGAGCGCATCCGCATCCCCGCGGAGCGCGCGCGGTACTCGCGGGAGCACGTGGGGTCCGAGTACATCGGCTGGCTCCATTTCCAGACGCTCTACGCGCAGCTGGAGGCGACCCGGCCCGACTTCCTCGACTAGGGCCGCGCCGGACAGGGCGCGGACCCTCGGCCGCCCATGCCCCGGGAGGGGGGCGTGGGCGGCCCTTTTTCCTCACCGTCCCCGCAGGTGGGCGAGGAAGTTGACGATCTCGCGGCCCCGGCGGCGGCGGTCCAGCACCTCGGCACCGACCCCGATCTGCCACGCGAGGTCGCGGCGGGACGGGTCCGCGTCGAGCGTGCGGACGGTGCGGGCGAAGGCCTTGGCCGCCGCCTCGTCCTCGGCCATCCCCTGCGCGACCAGCGTGTCGGCCTTGCTCTCTAGCGCGTCCGCGATCTCCCAGAGGGCCAGTTCGGGGTGATACTGCACCCCCCAGTGGACGCCGGGGCCGCAGCGGATCTCGGCGGCCTCGACGGGGGTGTCGGGGGTCCGGGCGACGACGGTCGTGCCCGGTGCGGGGCGGTCGACCTCGGCGGAGTGCATGGCGGGCGCGTCCCACGAGCAGGGGCGCCCCGCCAGCATCGGGTGGTCGGCCAGCGCGACGATGCCCCGGGCGAACCCGGCCTCCAGCCCCTCGGGCCGGGCGCGGGTGGTGCCGCCCGCCGCCGCCGTCGCGATCTGCAGCCCCGCGCAGGAGCCGAAGGAGGGCGTGCCGGAGGCGAAGGCCATCGCCGCGAACGCGGCGGCGGCGCGGACCTCCGGCGTGTCCTCGTGCATCTGGATGGGCGAGCCCGCGTAGAGGATCCCGTCGTGGCGCGCGAGGTCGGCCTCGGACAGGTCCGTGCCGGTGACGCAGTTGGTCTCCGTCAGCGCCACGCCGTCGTCGAGCTGGCGCAGCGTCCCGGCGAATGTCTCGTGGGAGGCTTGGCCGCTGCGGCGGCGCCGGTCCGCCATCTGGTCGGGGGTCTCGCTCGCGACGACGAGCAGGGAGAGGGTCACGGGCGGGTCCATGCGAAGGGCGGAGGCCGGAGGTAGGGCGGTGGCCATCCCGGGCGAGGCGCGTCATCCTCCGCGCGATGATCCTGCTGCTGAACAAGCCGATGAACGTCCTGTCGCAGTTCACGCCCGAGGGCCGGTGGCCGGGGTTGGCCGGGCTGGGGCTGCCGAAGGACGTCTACGCGGCGGGACGGCTGGACCGGGACAGCGAGGGGCTGCTCGTGCTGACCGACGACGGGCGGCTGCAGGCGCGGATCACCGACCCGAGGCGGGAGACGCCGAAGACCTACCTCGCCTTGGTGGAGGGGGTGCCGGACGGACCGGCGCTGGACGCGCTGCGCCGCGGCGTGACGCTGAAGGACGGCGCGACGCGGCCCGCCGAGGTGGAGGCCATCGACCCGCCCGGCCTCTGGCCCCGCGATCCGCCCGTCCGCGTCCGCAAGACGGTGCCGGACGCGTGGCTGCGCCTGACGATCACCGAGGGTCGCAACCGGCAGGTGCGGCGCATGTGCGCCCATGTCGGCCTGCCGGTGCTGCGGCTGGTGCGGTGGTCGGTGGGGGAGTGGTCGGTGGACGGGCTGGCGCCGGGCGAATGGCGGGCGGCGTGACGGAGGAGATCAAGGGGCGGCCCGTGGTGACGGTGCGGTCGCGGGCGGACCTGCGGGCGTGGCTGGAGGCGAACCACGGGCGGGCCGAGGGCGTGTGGCTCACGACCTACAAGAAGGCCCATCCCGACCATCTGCCGTGGATCGAGGCCGTCGAGGAGCTGCTCTGCTGGGGGTGGATCGACGCGGTGTCGCAGAAGGTCGATGCCGAGCGGTCCGCGCACCTGGTCGCCCCGCGCAGGCACGGCTCGGCATGGAGCCGGGTGAACAAGCGGCTGGTCGAGAAGGCGCGCGCGGCGGGCGCGATGACGGACGCGGGCGAGGCGGCGGTCGCGGCGGCGCAGGCGAGCGGCATGTGGACATGGCTCGACGACGTGGAGGACGGCGTGGTGCCCGACGACCTCGCCGCCGCGCTGGGGGACCTGCGCGGCGTCTGGGACGGCTGGCCCCGCTCGGTCACGCGCGGGACGCTGGAGTGGATCAAGCAGGCCCGGACCGCGCCGACCCGCGCCAAGCGGATCGAGGACGTCCGCGCCTCCGCGGCCGCCGGGCTGCGGCCATCGGTCTTCCGGCGGTGAACCCGGACCCGGCCGTCGCGCGTTGGGGCCGCGCGACACCGAGGAGACCGCCCATGCCGACCACCCCCACGCCGGGCCAGCCCGCCCCCGCCCTGTCCGTCCCCCTGATCGACGGGCACCATTGGACCCTGTCCGAGCGCAGCCCGGAGGCGTTCACGATGATCGTGTTCTACCGCGGGCGGCACTGCCCGATCTGCCTGAACCACCTCGACAAGCTGAAGGCGGACCTGCCGGAATGGCTGGAGGCGGGGATCGACGTCCTCGCGGTGTCGATGGACGACGAGGACCGTGCGCGGGACGTCTACGAGGGGTGGGACGACCATGACGGGCTGGCGCCGCTGGCCTTGGGCCACTCGATGGACCGGGCGACGGCGGAGGCGTGGGGCCTGTACCTGTCGTCGTCGCGCGCCGAGAAGGAGCCGGACCTGTTCTCCGAGCCGGGCCTCGCGTGGGTGAAGCCGGACGGGACGCTGTGGTTCATGGAGGTGGCGTCGACGCCCTTCGTGAGGCCCGACATGGACATGCTGCGCTCCAAGGTCGGGTTCATCCGCGAGAACGCCTACCCGCCGCGCGGCATGGCGTCCTAGGCCGGCCGGGCGGGCCGTCGGATCTAGTCCGCGCGCGTCAGGCGCGCGACGATCCGGCGCGCCATCGGCGCGACCACGAGCACGACCGGGAAGGCCACGGCCCACGACGTGAGCCATGCGCCCAACCACGCGGCTCCCAATCCCTCGGCCCAGCCCATCGCGCGCAGGGTCGAGATGCCCGAAACGATGAGGCTCATCAGGCCGGACAGCACGAAGCCGAAGGCGACGGGCGCGAGGCGGGCGGGAATCATCAGAACGTCTCGCCCATCGGGCGGACGGCGACCTCCTCGGACCACGCGGAGGGGTCTTGGTCGACGAGGTGCCGGTAGGTCCGGGCGATGGCGTCGGGGTGCAGCTGTCCCTCGCCGGTGCCGATGGCCCCGTCGACGTTGATCCACGCGACGTGCACCCCGCGGGGGTGCAGCTCCCGCGCCATGGACTGGGCGAGGCCGCGCTGGGCGAACTTGCCCATCGCGAAGGGGGCGGAGCGGGGGAAGCCCTTCACCCCGGCGGAGGCGCCGGTGAAGAGGATGGTGCCCTTGGCCGCCCCCTCGTTGGCCAGCATGGCGCGCGCGGCGAGGCGCCCCATCAGGAACGCGCCGTAGGCGGT
Organism: Jannaschia sp. Os4; assembly: GCF_016820245.1. GTDB lineage: Bacteria > Pseudomonadota > Alphaproteobacteria > Rhodobacterales > Rhodobacteraceae > Jannaschia. Next base: position 303,942 of record NZ_JAFCAR010000003.1, read on the forward strand.
GACGTCGAGCGCGCGGCGCACGTCCGCCGGATCGAGGTCGGTGATCGGGCCGCGCGACCGGGCGGAGGGGTTGTAGACCGCGACGCGCAGGTCGGCGGGGAGGTCGGCGAATACGGCCGCCATCGCATCCGCGTCCGAGGCGTCGGCTGCGACGAGGCGTGCCCCGGTCCCGGCCGCGAGGTCCGCGAGGTCGTCGGTCGTGCGGGCGACGAGCGTGAGGTCGTGGTCCGGCGCCAGCGCGCGGGCCACGGAGGCGGACAGGCCGGGGCCGGCGCCGACGACGAGGGCATGGGGCATGGGGCGGATCCTCCTGCGGGCCATGTGGCCCGAACCGTGGAGGGGCGTCCATGCGCCGTCGCGCGCAGCGACTGTGCGTCCGCCTTGATGCGGCCACGTCGGCTTGGTTGAGGACGTCCATGCGCCCGCCCCATCCCGACGACGACCCCGAGCTGCGCGCCCACGCGGCGATGCCGGAGATGCTGGCCGACCTCGGACTTCCGCCGACGGGCTGGCGCGCCACGCGCCTGATGCGGCGCACGGACCCCGACCTCGCGCGCGCGGTGCTGCGCTGCGACCACCGCGCGCACCCGTCGCTCGTGATCAAGGCGCAGACCCGGCCCTCCGACGCGGCCGAGCATGCGGGCGACGTGGCCTACCAGCGGCGCGCGCACGACGTCTTCCCCCATGCGCCGGACCTCTCGGTGCCGGAACTCGTGTGGGAGGATCCGGAGGGCCTCGCCTGCGCGCTGCGCTACGTCGAGGGCGAGAAGGGCGCGCCCCGCCTGCGCCGCCTCGCGCCCGCCGCGCGGGGCGACGCGCTGCGGCATCTGGGCCGCTGGTTCGCGGCTCTCCACGGTGCCGGCGGGGTGGAGGCCGAGCCGTTCCACCCCCGCGCGTCGATCGCGCGCTACCGGGAGATGGCCGAGGCCGTCCGGGCGGGCGCGGCGCGGGTGGCGCAGCGTCCCGTCTTCCTCGGGGCGGTGGCGGAGTTGCGCCGCCGGGCGGGCGCGCTGGCGGAGGCGGGCGCCCCGGACAGCGCCCGCGTCCTGCCGCACGGGGACGCGCATCTCGGCAACTTCCTCTGGGGGCCGGACGGGCGGCTCTGGGGCTACGACCTCTACCCACGCGGGCGCTCGGCGGCGGCGCAGGACGTGGCCAAGCTGCTGATGGACGTGACGACCGTGGTGCACGCGCCCGAGGACGTGGAGCCCGGCGACCCGGTCCCGCCCGCGACCCGCGCCGCGTTCCTCGAGGGGTATGGCGCGATGGAGCCGGACGATCCCGTGCTCGACCTGTTCTGCCGGGCCGAACTCGTCCGCATCCTGTCGACGGTGCCCGCGCTCCCCGCGCAGCGGTCCACGGGGAAGGCGCGGACGCTGGCGCGGGTGCTGCCGGTGATCCGGCGGGTCTTCGGGCACGCGTGAGGGGCGGCGGGCGTCAGTCGATCGCGCCGATGGCGAAGAAGGTGCCCGCCGACTCGACGCCGAACGTTCCGTCGCGCGCCTCGCCCATCTCGACCAGCCGGTAGAAGGACTTGCGGTCTATCAGCGCCTCCAGCCCGCGCCGCACCTCGACATAGGGCGACGGCTCGCCGTCCGGGGCCGTGTCCACCCGGATCGGGTGGTCCGCGTCGGCCACCACGCGGTCGCCCACGTTGGTCTCGAAGGCGATCCCGCCCTCGGTGCGCTCGAAGTCGACGGCGACGAAGGGCGCGTCCTCGACCGTCAGGCCGACCTTCTCGACGGGGGTCACGAGGAAGAAGCGCCCGTCCTCCTTCTTGAGGATCGAGGCGAAGAGCCGCACCAGGCCCGGCCGCCCGATCGGCGTGCCCTCGTGGATCCACGTGCCGTCGCGGCGGATGACGATGTCGATCTCGCCGCAATAGGGGGGATTCCAGAGGTGGACGGGGGGCGGGCCCCCGCGCTTGGACCCGCCTTCTTTCCGGGCGGCCTCGGTCAGGGATGCGAGGACATTCGCCGATGGGCCCCCGCTCGCGCGCCCGTGATCGCTCATCGCCCTTTGCCCCCGTGCCCGTCCGTCATACCTGTTGCATCCTAACGCGGAGAGGGAGCGCGCCAATGGCGGACGAGTTGCTGGCCGAGATCGAGGCCTTGGGCGACCGCTTGGGCGAGGCGCGCCGCGCCGTCGCCACGCGGATCATCGGGCAGGACGAGGTCGTGTCGCTGACGCTGGCGGCGATGCTGTCGGGGGGGCACGCGCTGCTGATGGGCCTGCCGGGCTTGGGCAAGACGCGGCTGGTCGAGACGCTGTCGACGGTGATGGGCCTGTCGGGCGCGCGCATCCAGTTCACGCCGGACCTGATGCCGTCGGACATCCTCGGGGCGGAGGTGCTGGAGACGGCGCCGGACGGGGCGCGCAGCTTCCGCTACATCGAGGGGCCGATCTTCGCGCAGCTCCTGATGGCCGACGAGATCAACCGCGCCTCGCCCCGCACGCAGTCCGCGCTGCTGCAGGCGATGCAGGAGCGCGAGGTGACGGTGGCGGGCGAGACCCGGCCGCTGCCGTGCCCGTTCCACGTGCTGGCGACGCAGAACCCCTTGGAGCAGGAGGGCACCTACCCGCTGCCCGAGGCGCAGCTCGACCGCTTCCTCGTGCGGATCGACGTCGCCTATCCCGATCGCGACACCGAGCGGGCCATCGTGCTGGCCACCACGGGCGTCGAGGAGGCGGAGGCGCCGATGATCTTCGACCCCCTCACCTTGATCCGGGCGCAGGAGGTGGTGCGCCGGATGCCCGTGGGGGAGAACGTGGTCGAGGCGATCCTCGACCTCGTGCGCGCCTGCCGCCCCGAGGATCCGACCGCGCCGGAGGCGGTGCGAGAGCACGTGTCGTGGGGCCCGGGGCCGCGCGCGGCGCAGGCCTTCATGCTGCTGGTCCGGGCGCAGGCGCTCTTGGAAGGGCGGCTGGCCCCGGACGCGACCGACGTGGCCCGGCTGGCGCGGCCCGTCCTGATGCACCGCATGGCGCTCAGCTTCGCAGCCAGGGCCGAGGGGATCGACCTCGGCGCCGTGATCGACGAGGCCGCCGCGCGCGCGACCCGGGCCGCAGCCGCCGCGTGAGCCTCTCCGCCCACACCCCCGAGACCCTACGCGCCCGCGCCGAGGGCGCCGCCGCAGGCCTGCCGCCCCTCCTGTTGGAGGCCGAGCGGCTGGCCGCGACGGTGCTCTTGGGCGAGCACGGGCGTCGCCGGGCGGGGCCGGGCGAGACGTTCTGGCAATACCGGCCCGCGCAGACGGGCGACGCGCGGCGCGCGATCGACTGGCGCGCCTCGGCACGGGGCGAGGCGCAGTTCGTGCGCGAATCCGAATGGCAGGCGGCGCAGACGCTGATGCTCTGGGTGGACGACGCGGCGTCGATGCGCTTCGCGGGCGAGGGGCGCCCGACCAAGCTGCGCCGGGCGCAGACCTTGGCGCTGGCGCTCGCCTCCCTCGCCACGCGGGCGGGCGAGCGGGCGGGCCTGGCGCAGCTGCCTGAGCCGCCGCGCGGGGGGCGGGCGCAGTTGATCCGCATCGCCGACGCGCTCTTGGAGGGGGGCGACGCGCCGGACTACGGCGCGGTGCGGCCCCGGATCATGCCGATGGGCGCGCGGGCTGTGTTCGCGTCCGACTTCCTCGGGCCGCTGGACGCGGTGCGCCGCGCGCTGACGTCGGCCGCCGACCGCTCGGTCCGGGGCGTGCTGCTGCAGGTGCTGGACCCCGAGGAGGAGGCGTTCCCCTATGACGGGCGCACGGTGTTCGAGTCGATGGCGGGCACGCTGTCCTTCGAGACGCTGAAGGCCGGACGCCTGCGCGACGACTACCTCGCGCGGCTGGCGGCGCGGCGGGCGGAGTTGCGCGACCTCGCGCGGCGCACCGGCTGGACGCTGATCACCCACCACACGGACCGCCCCGCCTCGACCGCGCTGCTGCCGCTCTGGACGCGGCTCGCCCGGTGATCGCGTTCACCGCCCCCCTCCTGCTGCTGGCGCTGGCGGCGCTGCCGGTGCTGTGGTGGCTGCTGCGCGCCGTGCCGCCCGCGCCGATCCGGCGGCGGTTCCCCGGCATCGTCCTGCTGCTCGGCCTGCGCGACGACGAGAGCCAAGTGGCGACGACGCCGTGGTGGCTGCTGCTTCTGCGGATGCTGGCGCTGGCCGCCGCGATCGTGGCCTTCGCGGGGCCCGTGCTGAACCCGCAGCCCGCCGGTCAGGGGCGGGGGCCGCTCTTGGTGCTGATGGACGCCTCGTGGGCGTCGGCGCGCGACTGGGACGCGCGGATCGAGAAGGTCGACGCGATGCTGCGCGAGGCCGCGCGTGACGGGCGCCCCGCCGCCGTGCTGCCCCTGACCGATCCGGTGCCCGAGGCGGTGCCGTTCCAAGACGCGCGCACGTGGATCGAGCGGCTGCCCTCGGTGCAGCCGCGCCCGTGGGCGCCGGACTATGCCGGGCTGGCGGGCCTCGACACCGAAGGGGCGGAGGTGGTCTGGATCTCGGACGGCTTGGCCCGCGACGGGCGCGATGCGCTGGCCGCGCGCGTGGTCGCGTCGGGCCGCCCCGTCACCGCGCTGTCGCCGCCGCGCTTCGAGGAGGGGACGATCCGACTGCGCGGCGTGCGCGCCGACGCGGGGCCGTCGCGCAGCGTGACGATCTCGGCCGTCGGGCCGGGGCCGAACGGGGCGACGGCGCAACTGGGCGTCGCCACGCTGACCTTCGTGGAAGGAGAGACGGTCGGCGAGGTGGAGGTCGCGCTGCCGCCGGAGCTGCGCAACCGCGTGGCCCGGTTCGAGGTGGCGGGCGAACGGTCCGCCGGGGCCGTCGCGCTGGCCGACTCGTCGCTGGCGCGCCGCGAGGTGGCGCTGCTGACCCGGGCGGAGGCCGAGGCCGAGGACCTGCTCGCGCCGCTCTACTACCTGCGCCAAGCGCTCGCGCCGACCGCCGACCTGATCGAGGGCGACCTGCCCGACCTGCTGCCCGCCGCGCCCGACGTGCTGGTGCTGGCCGACGTCGCCACCCTGTCGCCCGCCGAGGCCGAGGAGGTGACGGGGTGGGTCGAGGAGGGCGGCCTGCTGCTGCGCTTCGCCGGGCCGCGGCTGGCGGGGTCGGACATGGGCCGCGACGCCGAGGATCCGCTTCTGCCCGTGCGGCTGCGGACCGGGGGGCGGACCGTGGGGGGCGCGCTGTCTTGGGGGGAGCCGAAGGCGCTGCGCCCCTTCGCCGAGGATTCGCCCTTCGCGGGGTTGGCGATCCCCGACGACGTGGAGGTGACGAGCCAAGTGGTCGCGCAACCCGACCCGACGCTGGCCGACCGGGTGCTGGCCGCGCTGGAGGACGGCACCCCGCTCGTGACGCGCAAGGCGCTGGGGCAGGGGCAGGTCGTGCTGTTCCACGTCACTGCCAACGCGGAGTGGTCGACGCTGCCGCTGTCGGGGCTGTTCGTGCAGATGCTGGAGCGGCTCGCCGTCTCGACCCGGCCCGCCGCGCCCACGGCGGAGGAACTGGAAGGGACCACGTGGACCCCGCGCGTCGTGCTCGACGGGTTCGGCACCGCGTGGGAGGCGGGGACGCTCGCGGGCGTTCCGGGCGAGGCGCTGGCGGAGCCGGTGCCGGGACCCGATCTCGCGCCGGGCCTCTACGAGGGGCAGGGCCGCTCGCTCGCCGTGAACGTGCTCGGCGCCGAGAGCGTGATCGCGCCCGCGACGTACCCGGCGGGCACCGTGGTGGAGGGGCTGGACGGCGCCGAGGAGCAGGATCTCGCGCCGCCGCTCCTCGCGCTCGCGGTGCTGCTGCTCGTGATCGACGCGCTCCTGTCGCTGTGGCTGGGCGGACGCCTGCGCCGGGCGCCGCCCGCGACGGCGCTGCTCGCGCTGATGCTGCTGGGCCAGCCCGCCGACGCGCAGGACGTCCCGCCCGTCCCGGAGGAGGTGTCGCTCGCCCATGTCGTCACCGGCGACCCGCGCGTGGACGAGGTGGCGCTGGCGGGCCTCGACGGCCTGTCGCGCATCCTGACCCAGCGCACGAGCGTCGAGCCCGCGCCGCCGCGCTCGGTCAACCTCGAGACCGACGAGATCGCGTTCCTGCCCGTGCTCTACTGGCCCGTGACCGAAGATCAGCCGATCCCCTCGGCGGACGCCTACGCCAAGCTGAACCGCTACCTCCGCTCGGGCGGCATGATCCTATTCGACACGCGCGACGGCGACGGCGGCTCGCGTGCGGCCGCGCGCCTGCGCGACCTCGCCGCCCCCTTGGACGTCCCGCCCTTGGAGCCGCTGCCCGAGGACCACGTGCTGACGCGGACCTTCTACCTCCTCCAGGACTTCCCCGGCCGCTACGCCTCCCGCGACGTGTGGGTCGAGGCGGCGCCAGCGCCGGTCGAGGTCGAGGGGCTGCCCTTCCGCACGCTCAACGACGGGGTGACGCCGGTGCTGATAGGCGGCAACGACTGGGCGGCGGCGTGGGCGGTGACGCCCGGCGGCCTGCCGATGCTGCCCGTGGGGCGCGGCTTCGCGGGCGAGCAGCAGCGCGAGCTGGCCTACCGCTTCGGCGTGAACCTCGTGATGCACGCGCTGTCGGGCAACTATAAGAGCGACCAGGTCCACGTGCCCGCGCTGCTCGACCGGCTGGGGAACTAGGCGCATGACCACCTCCATCGTCCTGGACCCGCTCCTGCCGCTCTGGCTGGTGATTGGCCTCGCCGCGCTGGCCGCCGCCATCGTCGTGCTGACGCTGTGGCGCCGCTCGCCGGGCTGGTGGCTGCGGCTGGGCTCGCTCGCCGTGCTGCTGGCCGCGCTGCTGAACCCCTCGCTCCAGTCCGAGGAGCGCGAGGCGCTTTCGGACATCCTCCTCGCCGTGGTGGACCGCTCGGCGTCGCAGACGCTCTCGGATAGGACCGAGCAGACCGACGCCGCTCTCGCCGCCTTGGAGGCCGAGGCGGAGGACGCGGGGCTGGACCTGCGCGTCACGACCGTGCGCGACGACCCGACCGGGACGCTGGCGATGGCCGCCCTGTCGGAACTCTTGGCCGAGGTGCCGCGCGACCGGGTGGCGGGCGCCGTGATCGTCTCGGACGGGCGGGTGGCCGACGCGGGCCTCGCGCCCGACCTCCCCGCGCCGCTGCACCTGCTGCGCACCGGGCGCACCGGCGACTGGGACCGCCGCCTCGTGGTGTCGAACGCCCCGGCCTTCGCCATCCTCGACGAGGAGTTCACCATCACCTTGGAGGTGGAGGACCAAGGCGCGGCCCCGGGCGACCTGACGACGCCGATCACCGTCTCCGTCGACGGGGGCGAGCCGCAGACCTACGAGATGCCCATCGGGCGGCCCCTCGACCTGCCGCTCGCGCTGCCCCACGGGGGGCGCAACGTCATCGAGTTCACCATCCCCGAGGCCGAGGGCGAGCTGACGGCGCGCAACAACGCCGCCGTGGTCCAGATCAACGGGGTGCGCGACCGGCTGCGCGTGCTTCTCGTCTCGGGCGAGCCGCATCCCGGCCAGCGGACGTGGCGCAACCTGCTCAAGGCCGACTCGGCGGTGGACCTCGTGCACTTCACGATCCTGCGCCCGCCGGGCAAGCAGGACGGGGTGCCCGTGACCGAGCTGTCGCTGATCGCCTTCCCGACGCGGGAGCTGTTCATCGACAAGATCGACGAGTTCGACCTCATCATCTTCGACCGCTACCAGCGGCGCGGCATCCTGCCGGGGATCTACCTCGACAACGTGCGGCGCTACGTCGAGGACGGCGGCGCGGTGCTGATCGCCGCCGGGCCGGACTTCGCCACCGCCGATTCGCTCTACCGCTCCCCGCTCGCGCCGGTGCTGCCGGGCTCGCCCTCCTCGATCCTGCTGGAGGGGCCGTTCCAGCCGCAGGTCAGCGAGACGGGCGACCGCCACCCGGTGACCTCCGGTCTCGACCTGCAGCAGCCCGAGGACGAATGGGGCCGCTGGTTCCGGCAGGTGCAGGTCAAGCCCTCGCCCACCGCCCAGGAGGTGATGACCGGCTACGAGGACGAGCCGCTCCTGCTGCTCGACCGCGTCGGCCCGGTGCCCGAGGCGCAGGGGCGCGTGGCGCTGCTGGCGTCGGACCACGCGTGGCTGTGGGACCGGGGCTTCGAGGGCGGCGGCCCGCAGGCGGAGCTCCTGCGCCGCGTGGCCCATTGGCTGATGAAGGAGCCCGACCTCGAGGAGGAGGCGCTGCTCGCCACGGCGCTCGGGCAGGAGATCACGGTCGTGCGGCGAACGTTGGGCGACGCGCCCGGCGCGGTGACGGTGACGGCTCCGGACGGGATGGAGTCGGTGCTGGCGTTGTCGGAGACCGGCCCCGGCCAGTTCAGCGCGACCGTCGACGCGGACCAGCAGGGGCTGTGGCGCTTCGAGGAGGGCGAGCGGACGACGGTGATCGGCCTCGGCCCGCCCGCGCCGGCCGAGTTCGTGGAGACGGTGGCGACCGACGCGGTGCTGGCCGACGCCGTGGCCACGCGGCGGGGCGGGGCGATCGCGCTGGAGGCGGGGGCGCCCGACCTCCGGCCGGTGGCCGAGGGGCGCGCCGCCGCCGGGCGCGGCTGGATCGGCTACGTCCCGCGCGAGGCCTACCTCCTCGCGGACCTGCGCCTGACCCCGCTGGCGCCCGCATGGGTCATGCTCCTCCTCGCCGCGCTGCTCGCCGTCGGCGCGTGGCTGCGCGAGGGTCGGCGGACCTGATCGCTCCAATCCGACGGGCCGAGAGGCTTGCGAACCGTCCGCCCTCCGGCCACCCTCCCCCCGTCGCGGCGCGCAGGTGAAGGTTGCACTAAAGTGCCCCTCGTGCGCTATCATGCCGCAACCATGTCTCGACAGGGAGGAGAGACCCCATGACCACCCGGAGAGCGCTGCTCGCCGCCGCCGCGTCCCTGACGCTGGCCCCCGCCGCCTTCGCGCAGGAGGTGACGCTCAAGCTGCACCAGTTCCTGCCCGCGCAGGCCAACGTGCCGAAGCTCGTCCTCGACGTCTGGGCCGACAACGTCGAGGCCGCCTCCGAGGGCCGCATCGAGGTGGAGCGCTACCCGTCCATGCAGCTGGGCGGCGTGCCGCCGGAGCTGATCGACCAAGCCGCCGACGGCGTGGCCGACGTGGTCTGGACCGTGGTCGGCTACACGCCCGGCCGCTTCCCCACGACCGAGGTGTTCGAGCTGCCCTTCATGGTGGGCGACGCCCGCGCCGCCTCCTACGCCTACTGGAACATGTTCGAGGAGGAGATGCAGGAGGAGTTCTCCGACGTGCACATCGTCGGCACGTGGGTGCACGGGCCCGGCATGTTCCACACCGCCGATCCGGTGAACGTGCCCGCCGACCTCGAGGGGATGAAGATCCGCGGCGGCTCCCGCCTCGTGAACCAGCTGCTCGAGCTGACCGGCGCCGAGCCGATCGGGATGCCCGTCCCCGCCGTGCCGGAGGGCCTGTCCAAGGGCGTGATCGACGGGACCACCATCCCGTGGGAGGTGACCGCCGCCCTGAAGATCCCCGAGTTGGTGGAGTATCACACCGAGTTCGAGGGCAACGCGCTCTACACGCTGACCTTCGTGCTGGCGATGAACAAGGGCGTCTACGAGGGGCTCTCGGACGAGAACAAGGCCGCCATCGATTCGGTGTCCGGGCAGGCCTTCTCGATCTACGCGGGCGGCACGCAGGCCGACGCGGACGGCCCCGCCCGTCAGGCGGCGGTCGACAACGGCAACGAGATCATCACCGTCTCCTCCGCCGACGCCGAGGCGTGGGCCGAGACGGTGCAGCCGATCTACGACACGTGGATCGCCGAGATGTCCGAGCGCGGCAAGGACGGGCAGGCCCTGATCGACCGCGCCAAGGCGCTGATGGCCGAGTACGACCCGTCGCTCGACAGCTACGAGGCCCTGTCGAACTGATCCCCGTCGGGATCGACCGGGGCACCCCTGCGGGGGTGCCCTTCGCTTGAGGGGGGACGCGGGATGCACCGGGCGGTGACCGGACTGGCGGTGGCGATGGCATGGGCCGGGGGGCTGATGCTGGTCGCGCTGATCGGGCTGACCTGCGCGTCCATCCTCGGGCGCGAGTTGAACGAGGTGGCGCAGGGGATGTCCGATGGCCCGCTGCGCGGCCTCCTGCTCGACACGCTGGGCGTGGGGGCAATCAACGGCGACTTCGAGCTCCTCGAGGCCGGCATCGCCTTCGCGATCTTCGCCTTCCTGCCGCTGGCCCACGTCACAGGCGCGCACGCCTCCGTCGACATCTTCGCCGACCGCTTCGGCCCCCGCACCGACCGCGCCGCGCGCGCGCTGACCGAGGTGGTGTTCGCCGCCGTGCTCGTGCTCATCGCGGTGCAGCTCTGGGGCGGGCTGGAGAGCAAGCTCCGCTCGGGCCAGACGACGCTGCGGCTGCAGTTCCCGCTCTGGTGGTCCTACGCCCTCGCCATGGTGCCCGCCGCGCTGGCCGCCCTCGTGGCCTGCTGGATGGCCGCGATGCGCCTCCGGGAGATGGTCGCGGGCCGCGCGATCCTGCCCGCCGCCGAGGGGGCGGACCATTGAGCGACGTCGCCGTCGGCCTGATCAGCTTCCCGGCGCTGCTGGCCCTGATCTTCCTTCGCGTGCCCATCGGGCTCGCCATGTTCGTCACCGGCCTCGTCGGCCTGGTCGTCGTGACCGGGGACACGACCGTCCCCTTCGGACGGCTCAAGTCCGAGACATACACGACCTTCTCCAACTACTCGCTCTCGATCATCCCCATGTTCCTGCTGATGGGCCACTTCGCCACGCTGGGCGGGATGTCCCAAGCCCTGTTCAAGGCCGCCGAGGGCTTCCTCGGCCACCGCAAGGGCGGGGTGGCGATGGCGAGCGTGGGCGCCTGCGCGGGGTTCGGCGCGATCTGCGGCTCGTCGCTGGCGACGGCGGCCACCATGAGCCGCGTGGCCCTGCCCGAGATGCGGCGCTACGGCTACGACGGGGGCTTCTCGACGGCGACGCTGGCCGCCGGGGGCACGCTGGGCATCCTGATCCCGCCCTCGGTCATCCTCGTGATCTACGCGATCCTCACCGAGCAGAACATCGCCAAGCTCTTCCTCGCGGCCTTCGTCCCCGGCGTGCTCGCCGCGCTGGGCTACGTGCTGGCCATCTCCGTCTACGTCCGGATCAACCCGCACGCGGCGGGCACCCGCCCCCGCGTCCCATGGGGCGAGCGGATGCGCGCGCTGCTCGCCGTGTGGCCGGTGCTGGTGGTCTTCCTCGTGGTGGTCGGCGGCATCTACGGCGGCCTCTTCACCCCCACGGAGGGCGCCGCCGTGGGCGCGCTCGGCACCGGCCTGATCGCCTTGGCCAATCGCGGCCTCACGTGGCGCAGCTTGGGCGAGAGCTTCGTGGTCACCGGCAAGTCCACCGCGATGATCTTCTTCATCGTGCTGGGTGCCGCCTTCTACAACGGCTTCCTCGCGCTGACCGGCGTGCCGCAGGGCATCGCCGCGTGGGTCGCCGACTCCGGCTTCGCGCCGCTGATGGTCATCGTGGTGATCCTCGCCTTCTACCTGCTGCTCGGCTGCGTGATGGACAGCCTGTCGATGATCCTCCTGACGATCCCGATCTTCTGGCCCGTGGTGCAGGGGCTGGAGTTCGGCTTCGTGTCCTTGGCCGAGCTGCACGCCCACGCCGCCGCGCCGGTGCTGGCCGAGATCGAGGCCGCGCTGGCCGCCGGGGTCGCGCCCCCCGTCGAGGTGGCCGCCGACATGCTCGCCTCCATCAAGGACACGCTGGCCGCGGGCGGCGAGCTGGCGCGCGAGCAGGTCCGCGCGCTGGAGCTGCGGCGCGTGAACCAAGCGGCGGTCAACCGCATCAACGCCGAGCAGGTCGCGATCTGGTTCGGCATCCTCGTGCTGATCGTGGTCGAGGTCGGCCTCATCACGCCGCCGGTCGGCATGAACCTCTTCGTCATCAACGCCATGGACCGCGAGACGCCGATGACCGCGACCTACCGCGCGGTGCTCTACTTCGTCGGCAGCGACCTGATCCGCGTGGCGCTCTTGGTCGCGTTCCCGGCCATTGTGCTCTTCGTCCTGCCGTGGTGAGGGTAGCGCATCGCAGGGCCGTGGCGCGGCGATCTTCGCCCTGCGCGATGCGGTTTATCTCTCACCCCTGCACAACGCCCATGCGTCGCGGTACCGTTGAAGGATCGCCGTGCCGGGGGACGGCCCGGCGATGCGCGGCTCGGCTGCGCCTCGCGTTCCGCGCGGGTGCATCGCTCAAGAGGAATCTCGCATGAACATCGAAGGCATCGGCGCGATCGTCGTGGGCGGCGGCAGCGGCCTCGGCGCCGCCACGGCCCGCCACCTCGCCGAGCGCGGCGCGGACGTCACCGTGGTCGACCGCGACGGCGACCGCGCCGCGCAGGTCGCCGCCGAGGTGCTGGGCCATTCCGTGCAGGCCGACGTCTCCGTCGCCGAGGAGGTCGCCGCCGCCGTCACGACCGCGATGGCCCGCTTCGGGCAGGCCCCGCGCCTCGCGGTGAACTGCGCGGGCATCGCGGACGCCGCGCGGATCGTGGGCCGCGAGGGCAAGACCTCCGTGCCGCTCTTCCGCCGGGTGATCGAGGTGAACCTCATCGGCACCTACAACGTCATGTCCTACGCCGCCCAAGGCATGATGGACCTGCCCCCCTTGGAGACGGGCGAGCGCGGCGTGATCGTGAACACCGCCTCCATCGCCTACGAGGACGGGCAGATGGGCCAGACCGCCTATGCCGCCTCCAAGGGCGGGGTCGCGGCCATGTCGCTGCCCGCCGCCCGCGAGATGGCGCGGATGGGCGTCCGGGTCTGCGCCATCGCGCCCGGCCTGTTCGAGACGCCGATGATGGCAGGCCTGCCCGAGGACGTGGTGGCGGGCATCACCGCCAACGTGCAGTTCCCGCCCCGCCTCGGCGCGCCCGAGGAATACGCGAGGCTCGTCGCCCATATCGCCGAGAACTCCTATCTCAACGGCGAGACGATCCGCCTCGACGGGGCGACCCGACTGCCCCCGCGCTGAAACCGGAGGTGCACGATAGTGCATCTTCAGGAAAACGTTGCATCATCCTGCCACATGGCTACGCTGAACCCGTCCGGGCCGGGGAGGGTCCGGCGGGAGGATGCCATGCAGAACGCGAACGCCGCCGTCTGGCTGCTGGATCGCCATTCCGAGGAGGGCCGCGCCGACAAGACCGCCTTCCGCGAGGTGGGCGAGGGTGCGGGCCGGACCGTCACCTACGGGGACCTGAAGCACCGCTCGGCCATCGTCGCGGGCGCGCTGCGCCGGGCCGGGCTGCACCGGGAAGAGCGGGTGGCCTGCCTCGTGCTCGACCAGATCGAGTATCCCGCCCTCTTCTTCGGCGCGCTCAAGGCCGGGGTGGTGCCGGTCCTGCTCAACACGCTGCTCGCCCCCGACATCTACCGCACGATCCTCGCCGACTGCCGCGCCGCGATGCTCGTCGTCTCGGCGCCGCTCTTCGACCTCGTCCGCCCGATCCTCGGCGACCTCGCGGACCTGCGCGCCGTGGTCGTCATCGGCGACGCGCCCGCGGGGACCGTCCCGTGGGACGCCTTCCTCGACGGGGCCGAGCCGACGGAGGCGATCCCCGCCCGCGCCGACGAGGGGGCCTTCTGGCTCTACTCCTCCGGCTCGACCGGCGCGCCCAAGGGCGTGCGCCACGTCCACGGCGCGCTGCGGGCGACCGCCGAGACCTACGGCGCGCAGGTGCTCGGCCTGCGCGAGGACGACGTGGTCCATTCGGCGGCCAAGATCTTCTTCGCCTACGGCCTCGGCAACGCGGTGACCTTCCCGATGGCGGTCGGCGCGACGACGCTGCTGAACCCCGGACGGCCCACCCCGGACGGGGTGCTCGACATCATCGCGCGCGAGGGGCCGACGGTCTATTGCGGCGTCCCCACCCTCTACGCCGCCACGCTGGCGCGCATGGCCGAGCGGGGGGTGCCGCCGGGCCGGATGCGCCTGTGCATCTCGGCGGGCGAGGCGCTGCCCTCGGACGTCGGCACGCGCTGGCTCGACGCATGGGGAGTCGACATCCTCGACGGGGTCGGCAGCACCGAGATGCTGCACATCTTCCTGTCCAACCGCCCCGGCGACGTCGAGTACGGCACCTCGGGCACGGCGGTGCCGGGCTACGACCTGCGGCTGGTGGACGAGGGCGGGGCCGACGTGACCGGGCCGGACGAGGTGGGCGAGCTGCTGGTCCGCGGCGCCTCGGCGGCGGACGGCTACTGGAACCAGCGGGGCAAGAGCCGCGCCACCTTCGAGGGTGAGTGGACGCGCACCGGCGACAAGTACGTCCGCCGCGCCGACGGGCGCTACGTCTACTGCGGGCGCACCGACGACATGCTCAAGGTCTCGGGCATCTGGGTCTCGCCCTTCGAGGTGGAGCAGGCGCTCTGCGCCCACCCCGCCGTGCTGGAGGCCGCCGTCGTGGGCCGCGACGACGGCACGGGCCTCACCAAGCCCGCCGCCTTCGTCGTCCTGCGGGACCGGTCGCTGGCCGAGGGCCTGGACCGCGCGCTGAAGGACCACGTCAAGGACCGCATCGGCAAGTTCAAGTATCCCCGCTGGGTCGAGGTCGTGGACGACCTGCCCAAGACCGCGACGGGCAAGATCCAGCGCTTCAAGCTCCGCGCCCCGGCGTGACCTGGGCCCCGGAGCGCATCGACGGGCTGGAGGTCGCCGCATGGGGTCCGCCCCCGGCGCAGGCGCCGACGCTGGTGCTGCTGCACGAGGGGCTGGGCTCGGTGGGCCTGTGGCGCGACTGGCCGGACGCCCTCGTGGCGGCGACGGGGCTGGGCGCGCTCGCCTACTCCCGCGCGGGGCACGGGCGATCGGTCCCCCACGACGGTCCGCGCGACGCGAGCCGGTTCGAGGCCGAGGCCGCGCGGGTCCTGCCCGCCGTGCTGGACGGCGCGGGCGTGGGCCGCTGCATCCTCCTCGGCCACTCCGACGGCGCGACCATCGCCGCGCTCCACGCGGGCCGGGTGGCCGACCCCCGCGTCCGGGGGCTGATCCTCGTCGCCCCGCACTTCTTCGCCGAACCCGAGGGGCTGTCGGCCATCGCCGCCACGAAGCGCGCCTTCGACGGGGGCGACCTGCGGTCCCGCATGGCCAAGCACCACGACGATCCCGACGCGGCCTTCGGCGGCTGGGCGGGCACGTGGCTGGACCCGGCCTTCGCGGACTGGGACGTCACCGACGCCATCGACCACTGGCGCATCCCCGCGCTGGTGATCCAAGGCGACGCCGACCCCTACGGCTCCCTCGCCCATCTGGAGGCGACGGAGGCGCGCAGCTACGCCCCCGTCGAGCGGCTGGTGCTGCCGGGCGTCGGCCACGCCCCGCACCACGAGGCCCGGGATGCCACGACCGGCGCCGTCGCCGCCTTCTGCGCCCGGCTCATGGCGATGGAGGCGCGCCCGGGTGCCCCCGCCTGACCCGCTCGACGGCTGGCGCCCGCCGCATGCCTACGTGCCGGGACGCACGGCGCGGCACCCCGAGGGGATGTTCGACCACCTCAAGCGGACCGACGGCCCGCCCGGATCGACGCTCGCATGGCGGGCGGGGCTCGCGCTGATGGCGGAGGGCTACTTCTGGGAGGCGCACGAGGTCTGGGAGGCGCTGTGGCTGGCACAGCCGCCGGCGGGGGCCGAGGCCGTCGCCGTCCGCGCGGCGATCCAAGCGGCGAATGCCGGGCTGAAGGCGCGGATGGGGCAGGGGAAGGCGGCCCGCCGCCTCGCCGCGATCGCCGCCGACCTGCGCGCGGAAGCGGCCCGCCGGGGAGCGACCCTGCAGGTTCCGGGAGAGATCTCGCCCGAGGTTATGCATCATAATGCAAAATAGCACAATCATGCATATTCTTCCTTGATCGAGGGAGAGGGGGCCGGTAGGCCCGAACGCGGAGGAGACCCCATGTCCGATCGCATCGACTTCCAGACCGACCCCTCGCGCTACCGCCACTGGCGCACGGAGGTGGAGGGCCCGGTGGCCACCGTCTGGATGGACGTCGACGAGGACGCGGGCCTGTTCGAGGGCTACCAGCTCAAGCTCAACAGCTACGACCTCGGCGTCGACATCGAGCTCAACGACATCGTGCAGCGGATGCGGTTCGAGCACCCGGAGGTCCGCGCCGTCGTCCTGCGCTCCGCCAAGGACAAGGTGTTCTGCGCGGGCGCCAACATCCGGATGCTGGGCGGCGCGAAGCACTCCCACAAGGTCGGGTTCTGCAAGTTCACCAACGAGACCCGCAACGCCTACGAGGCGGCCGAGGCGGAGTCCGGCCAGACGTGGATCGCCGCGATCCAAGGGGCCTGCGCGGGCGGGGGCTACGAGCTGGCGCTGGCCTGCAACCACCTGATGCTGGTGGACGACCGGACGTCGTCCGTGTCGCTGCCGGAGGTGCCGCTGCTCGCCGTGCTGCCGGGTACCGGTGGGCTGACGCGGGTGACGGACAAGCGGCACGTCCGCCGCGACCGGGCCGATGTGTTCTGCTCGACCGAGGAGGGGATCAAGGGCGCGCGCGCCGTGGAATGGGGCCTCGTCGACGAGGCGGTGGGCAACAACCGCTTCGACGAGACGGTGGCCGAGCGGGCGGCGGAGATCGCCGGACGCGCCCCCCGCGAGGCGGAGGGCGTGGAGATGACCCCGTTGGACCGGACGTTCACCCCGGACGGGGTCGAGTACTCGACCGTCTCGGTGAAGGTGCTGCGCGACGCGGGCCGGGTCGAGATCACCGTGCGCGGGCCGGAGGGCGACGCCCCCGCCGACGCCGCCGCGCTGCACGCCGAGGGCGCGGCCGCGTGGCTGATGCGCTGCGCGCGGGAGGTGGAGGACGCGATCCTGCACCTGCGGATGAACGAGATGGAGTGCGGCCTCTGGGTGCTGCGGACCGAGGGCGACGCGGCCAAGGTCGCCGCCCACGAGGCGGTCATGCTCGGGTCGGACCACTGGTTCGCGGTGGAGCTGCGCCACTACTGGAAGCGCGTGCTCAAGCGGCTCGACGTGACCTCGCGGTCGATCATCGCGCTGGTCGAGAACGGCGGCGCGTGGGCCGGGATGCTGGCCGAGATGATCTGGGCCGCCGACCGCGCCTACATGATGGAGGGCGCGTTCGAGGACGACGACCGCCCCGAGGCGGCGATCCTGCCGACGGAGGGCAACCTCGGCGCCTACCCGATGGGCAACGACCTCACCCGTCTGCGGACGCGGTTCTGGGGCGACGACGATGCGGTCGCCGCCGCCGAGGCGTCCGCGGGCGAGGCGCTGGACGCGGAGCGCGCGGACGAGCTGGGCCTCGTCACCATGATCCTCGACGACATCGACTGGGAGGACGAGGTGCGCATCGTGCTGGAGGAGCGCGCCAGCTTCTCCCCCGACGCGATGACGGGGATGGAGGCGAACCTGCGCTTCGCCGGCCCCGAGACGATGGAGACGCGCATCTTCGGGCGCCTGACGGCGTGGCAGAACTGGATCTTCAACCGTCCCAACGCCGTGGGCAAGGACGGGGCGCTGCAGCGCTACGGCTCGGGCGTGAAGGGCGATTTCGACATGGAGCGCGTCTAGGCGCGCGGCACGGGAGGACGATCATGCTGGACGTGGAATACGACACCCGGATCCCCAACAACGTGGGGCTGGGGCAGGACCGCAAGGTGCTCAAGGCCCTCGAGAAGTGGCACCCGGGCTACCTCGACTGGTGGAACAGGCTGATCCCCCAGAACTTCCAGGAGTCGATGGTCTACCTGCGGACCGCCGTCTCGGTGGACCCCAAGGGCTGGGCCAAGTTCGACTACGTGAAGATGCCCGACTACCGCTGGGGCGTGCTGCTCGCCCCCCAGGTCGAGAACCGCGTGATCCCCATGGGCGAGCACAAGGGCGAGGCCGCGTGGCAGGAGGTGCCGGGCGAGTATCGCAACATGCTCAAGCGCCTGATCGTCATCCAAGGCGACACGGAGCCGGGCTCGGTCGAGCAGCAGCGCTTCCTCGGGCTCACCGCGCCGTCGCTCTACGACATGCGCAACCTGTTCCAAGTGAACGTGGAGGAGGGCCGCCACCTCTGGGCGATGGTCTACCTGCTGCAGAAGTACTTCGGGAAGGACGGGCGCGAGGAGGCGGACGACCTGCTGCGCCGCTCGTCGGGCTCGGACGAGGCGCCGCGGATGCTGGGCGCCTTCAACGAGGAGACGCCCGACTGGCTGTCCTTCTTCATGTTCACATACTTCACCGACCGCGACGGCAAGATGCAGCTGGAGTCCTTGGCGCAGTCGGGCTTCGACCCGCTGTCGCGCACCTGCCGCTTCATGCTGACCGAGGAGGCGCACCACATGTTCGTCGGCGAGACGGGCGTGGGGCGCACCATCCAAGCGACCTGCGAGGCGATGGCCCGCGCGGGCATCACGGACCCGCACGACGTGGGCCGCATCCGCGACATGGGCGTCATCGACCTGCCCACCATCCAGAAGAAGCTGAACCTGCACTATTCGCTGTCGCTGGACCTGTTCGGCAACGAGGTGTCAACCAACGCGGCCAACGCCTTCAACGCGGGCATCAAGGGCCGCTACATGGAGCACCGGATCGACGACGACCACCAGCTGCGCGACGCGACCTACGTGGTGAAGTCGGTCGTGGACGGGCGCATCGTCGACGAGGAGGTGCCCGCGCTGACGGCGATCAACATGCGCCTGCGCGACGACTACGTGCGCGACGCGTCGGGCGGCGTGGGCCGCTGGAACAAGGCCATCAAGAAGGCCGGGATCGACTTCGAGCTGGCGCTCCCGCACGAGGCGTTCCACCGCCAGATCGGCGTGTTCTCGGCCATCGCGGCGACGCCGGAGGGCGACCTGATCTCCAAGGAGGAGTTCGCCCGCCGCCGCGACGAGTGGTTGCCGTCCAAGGAGGACGGCGACTACATCACCTCGCTCATGGTGCCCTGCTACGAGCCGGGCGAGTTCGCCTCGTGGATCGCGCCGCCCAAGGTCGGCATCGACAACAAGCCGGGCGACTTCGAGTACGTGAAGCTGCACATGGCGTGAGCGTCCGGGGGCGGGGCCGCGCGCCCCGCCCTCCGCCGTTCCGACACACGGGAGAGACGCGATGCACACCCACCGGACCGCCGCCCACGCGCCCCGCGCACAGCAGGCCGCCGCCCGCGCCGCCGCCCTGACCGGCTGCCTCGGATGCGAGGGGTGCCGGGGGATGTGCCGGGTGCTCCTCGACCTCTTGACCGTGCCGGAGGCGGTGGCGCGATGAAGGACACGCCATGAAGGACACGGCCCCGATCAAGCAGCATCTCATCGACCCCGAGATCTGCATCCGCTGCTACACCTGCGAGATGACCTGCCCGATCGACGCGATCGAGCACGACGACGACAACGTCGTGGTGGACCCGGACGTCTGCGACGGCTGCATGGCCTGCATCCCCGTCTGCCCCACCGGCTCGATCGACGAGTGGCGGGTGGTCGAGACGCCCTACACCTTGGAGCAGCAATACGGCTGGGACGAGCTGCCCGAGCAGGAGGACATCGTCCTCGACGCGGCCCCCGGCGCGGACGAGGCGCTCGACGGCGCGATGGCCGCGCTCCTCGCCGAGGCCCATGCGGGCGCCGGCGGCAAGCCCAAGGCCCCGGTGACCGCGGCCAAGCCTTCGATCAACCTCTACAACCTCGGCAAGCCGGCGGTCGCCAAGGTGATCGGCAACCACCGCCTGACCGACGATCCCGACCACGACGTGCGCCACGTGATCCTCGACTTCGGCGCGCAGCCGATGCCCGTGCTCGAGGGGCAGTCCGTCGGGATCATCCCGCCAGGCGAGGACGCCGACGGCAACCCGCACCTCCCGCGCCTCTACTCGGTCAGCAGCCCGCGCGACGGGGAGCGGTCGAACTACAACTTCGTCTCGCTCACGGTGAAGCGAGACGTGCACGAGGGCGGGGGCGGCGTCTGCTCCAACTACCTCTGCGACCTCGAACTGGGCGACGAGGTCCGCGTCACCGGCCCGTTCGGCGGCACGTTCCTGATGCCCGACGACCGCGACGCGCCGCTCCTGATGATCTGCACCGGCACCGGCTCCGCCCCGATGCGCGCCTTCACCATGCGCCGCCAGCGGACGGGCCGGGGCGCGGGGCGGATGACGATGTTCTTCGGCGCCCGCACCCCCGACGCGCTCCCCTATTTCGGACCGCTGAAGAAGGTGCCCGCCGACCTCTTGGAGCAGCACCTCGTCTACTCCCGGACGGAGGCGAAGGAATACGTGCAGGACCGGATGCGCGCCGAGGCGGAGCGCGTGGCCGAACTGCTCCAGGACGCGCGCACCCATGTCTACGTCTGCGGCCTGAAGGGCATGGAGGAGGGGGTGGAGGCCGCCTTCACCTCCATCGCGGAGTCGATCGGCGAGCCGTGGGGCGCGTTGCGCGACCGGATGCGCGACGAGGGGCGCTATCACGTCGAGACCTACTGAGGTGGCGGACGGCTTCGTCCACGAGATCCGCGTCGGCTGGGGCGACTGCGACCCGGCGCGGATCGCCTACACGGGCCACCTGCCGGGCTTCGCGCTGCGCGCCATCGACGCGTGGTGGGAATGGGCGCTGGAGGCGCCAGGCGGCTGGTATCACATGGAGATCGACCGCGGCTTCGGCACGCCCTTCGTGGCGATGCGGCTCGACTTCCGCGCGCCCGTCACCCCGCGCCACCCTCTGCTCTGCCACGTCCGGCCCACCCGCCTCGGGACGACCTCCGTGTCGTTCCGCGTCGACGCGCGGCAGGACGGGCGGACCTGCTTCGAGGGGGAGTTCACCTGCGTCTTCGTCGAGGGCGGGACGCTGGAGAAGCGGACCCCGCCCGAGGACGCGGCGGCGGCGATCCGGGCGCACCTGCCTTAGCCGTTGACCCCCGGCCGTCCCGCGGTCCTACTGCGCCGAAAGGGAGGGACGCGATGGGGGCGCTGGTCGGCGCGGTCCGGGCCTTGGGCGCGGTGAACGGGGGCCTGCTCGCCGCGGGGCGGGGCGTCGGCATCGTGTTCATGGCGATCATGGTGGCCTGCATCCTCGTGCAGGTGTTCTGGCGCTACGTCCTCGACAACCCGCTCCCGTGGCCGGAGGAGGCCGCCCGCTTCTTCATGCTCTGGATGACCGGCCTCGTGGCGCCGACCGCGCTGCGGCGGGGGGGCTTCGTGGCCATCGACATGATCCAGCTCGCGCTGCCCCGCGTCGTGGGCGGGCTGCTGACGCTGGCCCTGCTGGTGCTGTCGCTGATCGTGCTGGTGATCGCCGTCCGGATCGGGTGGTCCGAGGTGACGGGCTTCTCGGGCCGGTTCAAGTCGTCCTCGCTCTACTACCTGTGGCTCGACGGGTGGGAGAAGATGCCCCGCTCGTGGATGATGGCGTCGCTGCTGGTGGGCCTCGTGCTGCTGGCCTCGGTCACGGTCGAGCTGATCCTGCGGCAGGTGGCGGTGATCCTCGGCCGGGGCGAGGACCTGCCGGTCATCCCCGGCACCGAGATGGGCGTGGGGGCCGAATAGATGCCCGGAGTGTCCCGATGCTAGTCTGGTTCCTGCCCCTCTTCCTCGTCTTCCTGATGATCGGCCTGCCGGTCTTCTTCGCGCTGCTCGCGGCGCCGGGGATCATGCTCTGGCTCGGCGGGCAGGAGCGGGACTTCGTGCTGCTCTACCGCAACCTCTACAACGGCATGGACAGCTTCCCGCTGATGGCGATCCCGTTCTTCATGCTCGCGGGCGAGATGATGAACCGGGGCGGCATCACGCTGCGGCTGGTGGAGTTCGCGCAGGCCTGCGTGGGGCACTTCCGCGCCGGGCTGGCGCAGGTGAACATCCTGTCCTCGATGCTGTTCGCGGGGCTGTCGGGGTCCGCCGTAGCCGACACCTCGGCGCTGGGCTCCATGCTGATCCCGGCGATGGAGCGCGAGGGCTACACCCGGCGCTTCGCCGCGGCCGTCACGGCGGCCAGTTCGGTCATCGGGCCGATCATCCCGCCCTCGGGGATCATGATCATCTACGCCTACGTGATGGAGCAGTCGGTCGCCGCGCTCTTCCTCGCGGGGATCGTCCCAGGCGCGCTGGTGGGCATCGGGTTGATGGTCGTGACCAACATCGTGGCGCGCCGGAACCCTGCGGCGATGCCCGCGCTCAAGCGCCGGGCGACGTGGCCGGAGAAGGGGCGCGCCTCGCTCAAGGCGTTCTTCCCCCTGCTCACCCCGGTGATCATCCTCGGCGGCATCCTCGGCGGCGCGTTCACGCCCACCGAGGCCTCGGCCATCGCCGTGTTCTACGCGCTGGTCGTCAGCCTCGTGGTCCTGCGCGAGATGGGGGTGCGCGACCTGCCCGACGTGCTGCTGCGCGCGGCGCTGGCGTCGTCCGTGGTGCTCCTGCTCGTGGGCGCGGCGATCTCGTTCAAGACGGTCGTGGCGCTCTCCCACGCGCCCGAGGCGATGGCGGCGTTCATCCTGACCCTGTCCGAGAACCCGCTGATCCTGCTGTTCCTGATCAACCTGCTGCTCTTCGTGGTGGGCATGTTCCTGGACGCGGGGCCGGCGATCATCATCCTCGGCCCGATCCTCGGGCCGATCTTCACCTCGCTGGGCGTGGACCCGGTGCACTTCGCGATCATCATGTCGGTGAACCTGACCGTGGGGCTGGCGACGCCGCCGATGGGGCTGGTGCTGTTCGTGGCGAGTTCGGTGTCCGGCGAGCGGGTGGAGACCATCGCGAAGGCGATCCTGCCCTTCCTCGCGGTGGAGGTGCTGGTCATCTTCCTGATCACCTACGTCCCCGCGCTGTCGCTCGCGGTGCCGCGGGCGCTGGGGTTCCTGTAGGGGCGTTGACGGTCCGGTAACCCGGGCGCGCTAGGCCGGGGCCATGTCGAAGGCGCGCGAGGAACGGATCAAGCTCGTGGCGGGATCGTTGAACACGGTCGGCCTCGCCTTCGTGGGCTTCGCATTGGTGCGACCCTTGGTCGAGCGGACCAACGTGGAGATCGACGCGCTGATCTACGGGGGCATCGCCTTTGCACTGCACGGGGCCGCGCACTATGTCTTGAAACGTCTGGACGGAGCCGAACGATGACCGCCGTGGAAATTCAGGTCGCGCTCATGGGGCTCGCCCTCATTCCCATCGCCCTGATCTGGGTGCGGTGGCTGGACGCGGCCGACCGCAAGGCCCGCGACCGCCGCGACCGCTGACCCGCCGCTCGGGCCGATCCGGAACTTTTCGTTGACCTAGGGGCAGCCCCTCGCCCACGCTGGGCGGGCCGACCGCGTGCCCTTGGGGAAGGGAGGCGCGGGGTCCGCTCGGTTTGGGAGGACCGCCACATGACCATGACCCGCACCCTCGCCGCGCTCGCGGCGACGACCGCGCTCGCCTTGCCCGCCGCCGCCCAGCAGGACGTCGACACGCTGGGCGCCATGAAGCGCACCGACGCCGCCTTCACCCATGTCGATCAAGGCGGCGACCGGGCCGAGGCCCTGCGCGCGATCCTCGACCACGTGACCGTGCCCGAGGGCTTCGAGATCAGCCTCTATGCCGTCGTGCCCGACGCGAGGAGCATGGCCGTGGCGCCGCAGGGGACGGTGGTCTTCGCGGGCACGCGCAAGGACAAGGTCTGGTCCATCGTCGACCGCGACCGCGACCGGGTGGCCGACGACGTGTTCGACTTCGCCCCGTCCATCGCCTTCGACATCCCCAACGGGCCGTGCTTCTCGCCCGACGGGTTCCTCTACATCGCCGAGCGCAACCGCGTCCTGCAGTTCCCGGCGGCCGAGTTCTTCTTCGAGTCCCCCGACATCGCCGTGGGCGAGGTCGTGCCGCAGGGCGAGTTGATCCCGCCGGAGGAGGAGTCGTTCAACCACTCCGCCCGCGTCTGCCGGATCGGGCCGGACGGGATGCTCTACGTGTCGCTGGGCCAGCCGCACAACGTGCAGCCGCCCGAGAAGGTGGACCTCTACGACGAGATCGGGATCGGCGGGATCGTCCGCATGAACACCGACGGGTCGGGGCGCGAGGTCTATACGCGCGGCGTCCGCAACTCCGTCGGCCACGACTTCAGCCCCGCGACGGGCGAGCTGTGGTGGACGGACAACCAAGTGGACGGGATGGGCGACGACATCCCGCCGGGCGAGCTGAACCGCCAGACCGCCGCCGGGCAGCATTTCGGCTTCCCGTGGACCAACTCGCGCATCGAGATCATGTCCGAGGCCGAGCATCCGCGCCCCGAGGGCGTCGAGTTCGTGGAGCCGCAGCTGGAGCTGACGGCCCACGCCGCCGACCTCGGCATGTCCTTCTACCGCGGGAGCAGCTTCCCGGAGCAGTACCGCGACGGCATCTTCTGGGCGCAGCACGGCTCGTGGAACCGCACGGAGCCGGTGGGCGCGCGCGTGATGTTCACGCGGATCGACCCGGAGACGGGCGACGCCGTGGGGGCCGAGGTCTTCGCCGACGGCTGGCTGGACGAGGCCACGGGCGAGTATCGCGGCCGCCCGATGGACGTGGCCTTCCTGCGCGACGGCTCGATGCTGGTGTCCGACGACTTCGCGGGCGCGATCTGGCGCATCGCCTACGCCCCGCAGGACGGCGACGGGTGAGGGCGGGCGCCCTCCTCCTCGGCGGGCTGATGCTCGCCGGGGAGGCCCCGCGCCCGGCCGCCGCGCAGGATCTCGACGCCGGGCGCGCGGTGGCGGGCATGTGCCGGACGTGCCACGGGCTGGACGGCTACGCCCGCATCCCGGTCGCCCCCCATATCGGGGGCGAGCCGGAGGCCTACCTCGCGGCCCAGCTCGCCGCGTTCAAGTCGGGCGCGCGCGAGCACGAGATGATGAGCATCGTGGCCGCCACGCTGTCCGAGCGGCAGATCGCCGACGTGGCCGCGTGGTACGCCGCGCCCACCGCGACGGCGGTCGCGCCGGAGGGCGAGGCGCCGACCCTCTGCGCGTCGTGCCACGGCGCGGACGGGATCGCGGTGGTGGCGGACGCGCCCAACCTCGCCGGCGAGGCGGCGGCCTACACCGTCACGCAACTCAAGGCGTTCCGCTCCGGCGCCCGCGCCCACGAGGCGATGAGCGCCATCGCCGCCGACCTCTCGGACGCCGAGATGCGCGCCGCCGCCGACTGGTACGCCGCCGCCACGCTGGAGATCGCGCCGCCCGGCTGAGCCCGCGCGCATTCCCCCCTAGCCCCACGCCTCCGCCTGTGCCTACCCTCCCCCCAGAGGGACCGGGAGGGTCCCCGCACAAGGGAGGGAGCTTCATGCTCGACAAACTGCTCAAGGCCGCCTGCGTGGCGTCGATCGCGATGGGGCCCGCCACGGCCGCCTTCGCCGACGGCCACGCGATCAACATCCGCGCCACCGCCAACTCCAACGAGAACGACGAGGACTACGACGGCCTCGTGGTGTTCAAGAACTACGTGGAGAACGCGTCCAACGGCGCGATCACCGTCGAGCTCTTCATCGGCACGCAGCTCTGCTCCAACGGGGCCGAGTGCCTGCAGGGCGTGGCCGACGGCTCCATCGACGTCTTCGTCACCACCTCCGGGGGGGCGGCGGGCATCTTCCCCTACGTGCAGATCTTCGACCTGCCCTACCTCATGGCCGACGACCGCATCGCGGAAGAAGTGCTCACCAACACCGACCTCGTCCGCCAGATGCGCGCCAAGGCGCTGGAGGACTCGGGCGACGCGATCCGCATCATGACGGTGGGCAACACCGGCGGCTGGCGCAACTTCGCCAACACCCAGCGCCCCGTGCAGGAGCCGGGCGACCTCGCGGGCCTCAAGATCCGCACCGTGGTGGCCGACTTGCCCCAGGAGCTGGTCCGCGCCCTGGGCGCCTCGCCCACGCCGATCCCGTGGCCCGAGCTGTTCACCTCGCTCCAGACCGGCGTGGTCGAGGGGTCCAAGAACGGCATCACCGACATCATGGGCATGAAGTTCCCCGACGCCGGCCTGCAATACGTCACGCTCGACGGGCATGCCTACATGGCGGCCATCTGGGTCATGAACAATGAGAAGTTCATGTCGATGGACGACGACATGAAGCGCGTCATCGTCGACGGCTTCTCCGCGCTGCAGCAGGCCACCTTCGCCTCGCCCAAGCGCAAGTCGATCCAAGCCTACGAGGACTTCGTGGCCGGCGGCGGCAACCTCTACGTCCCCACGCCCGAGCAGAAGCAGGCGTTCCAGGACGCGGCGGCGCCCGTGTACGACTGGTTCGCGGCCAACGTGGACGGCGGCGAGGAGATGCTCGCCAACTTCCGCGCGGCGATCGCCGAGGCCGAGGAGAGCATCGGCGCGGCGCGCATGGCGGACATGGAGTGAGAGAAAAGATGGAGCGGCGTTTGCCGCTCCATCTTTGTAGACTATCGACACAGCCTTCTAGACGTACCGCACACATGAGCCGAACCTTTCTTGTTTCATTCTTTCTACTAATATACTTCTTCGTATCGCTCGCCGTATTTGTGATCGCCGCTACATCGGTGATAGGGCAGCCTCGTAGTGAGCTAAATAAACTTCTGACGGAAGCAATTTCTAATCCGGCGGCCTCTGGAATATCTGGAGCAGATTCTGGCATCGAGATAGCGCATCTAACATGCTCGTTAGAGACATTTCGATTGGTCGCCGGTGTCGCAGGACAGGCCTTTTCGATGGTCTATGAGCCTGCTTTTGTTTCCGATATCTACCGCCTGATATTTGGTGGTACACCCATACCTGGAAGTTGCGAATCGGAAACTCGAATGTTGGCAGAGCAGTTTCCTGGTTCGAGATTTGCGCAAGAATTCTATATGATTTCCCGGAGTGGCGGCTAATACGCTATCGAAACGGATACATCCAAGCCTTGTAGTCTCCCACCAGCTCCAGCGCATAGGCCACCTGCGCGGGGGTCATCTTCTTCACCACCTCCTCCTGCGAGATGGCCGCGTCCGGGTCGCCGCCGATGGCCGAGAGCACGTACCACATGTAGGCCCGCACGAGGTCCGGGGCGGGCAGCCCGATCCCCTCCTCGTAATACCAGCCGACCCCCGACTGCGCCCCCGGATGGCCCTTCATGGCCGAGCGCAGGTACCACTCGAAGGCCCGCACCGGGTCCTTCTCGACCCCCAGCCCCAGCGCGTACATCACGCCGATCAGCTCCTCCGCGTCGGCGTTGCCCGACCGCGCGGCGGGCCAGAACGCCTCGAAGGCCTCCTCGAACCGCCCCGCCTCCATCAGGTCGCGCCCGGCCTCGATGTCGGCGGTCGCAGGGGTGGACAGGAGGAGCATCCCCGTCATCATCGCGGCATGTCGAAGCATCTCGTCCCCCTCCTCCTCGCCATCCTAGCCGCGCCCGCCGCCGCGGAGGAAGTGGAGTTCCACCCCTTCGACCCCGCCAAGGCCGAGATCGGGCGGCTGCTCTTTTACGACCCCATCCTGTCGGGCAACCGCAACATCTCCTGCGGGACGTGCCACCACCACAAGACCTTCTCCGCCGACGCGCTGTCCCTCGGCATCGGCGAGGGCGGCGCGGGCGTCGGGCCGGAGCGCACGGCGGGCACCGGCGACGACGCCATCCGCAAGCGCGTCCCCCGCCACGCCCCCGCGCTGTGGAACGTGGGCGCCACCGAGTTCGAGACCTTCTTCCACGATGGGCGCGTCTCGGTCTCGCCCCACTACGAGGTCGGCTACGACACGCCGGCCGAGGAGTGGCTGCCCGAGGGCCTGCCCAACATCCTCGCCGTGCAGGCGCTCTTCCCGATGGTCGCCCAGTTCGAGATGGCCGGGAACCCGCGCGAGAACGAGGTGGCGGGCGCGGTCCACGACCGCGTGGACTACGCGTGGCCGATCCTCGCCAAGCGGGTGCGGACGATCCCCGCATATGGCGAGATGTTCGTTCGTACATTTCGTGAAATCGAGGCACCCGAGGACGTACAAATCGTACATATCGCCGTCGCGCTGGCGGATTTCATGGGCTCCGAGTGGCGTTCGCTCGACTCCCCCTACGATCTGGGCACGATGGATGCCGCGGCGCGGCGCGGCGGGATCCTGTTCCGCGACAAGGGCTGCGCCACCTGCCACTCGGGCCCGCTCTTCACCGATCACGGCTTCCACGCCATCGGCCTCCCGCCCTTCGGCCCGGGCCGGACGCGGCGGTTCGACCCCACCGCGCGGGACGTGGGCCGCATGGCCGAGACGGACGACCTCGCCGACGCCTACCGCTTCCGCACGCCGTCCCTGAGGAACGTCGCCCTGACAGCGCCTTACGGCCACAATGGGGCCTATCCGACCTTGGAGGGGATCGTGCGCCACCACGCCGATCCGGCCGCCGCGCTGGCCGCGTGGACGCCCGACCTCGCAAAGCTGCCCGCCGCCCCGTGGCTGGAGGCGGTGGACTTCGTGATCCACCAGGACGCGCGCGAGATGGCGCGGGTGGCGGCCACCATCGACCTCGCGCCCGTCCCGCTCTCGGACGCGGAGGTCGCCGACCTCGTCGCCTTCCTCGGCGCCCTCACGGGCGGCGCCTCGCGCCACGGACGGCTGGGGCGGCCCGACGCGGTGCCCTCGGGTTTACCCGTGGATTGAAGGGGTTGCGCCGCCGCGACCCCGCTCAGGCGGGCTCTTGCGGACCCCCGCGGACCTTCGCCGCGAACCGCCGGGCCAAGGCCGGCGCCTCGCCCCACCGCCGCTCGGGGGCGTAGTCCGCCGGGTCGGCGCCCGCGCGGTCCAGCAGCGACCCGCCCTCCACCCGCACCTCCGCCGCCCACGCCTTCACCCGCGCCTGCGCCTCGGGGCGGGGCATGGTGCGGGCCATGTCGAAGGACAGCGCCTCGGCGTGGATCAGGCCGGTCGGGTCGTCGACGCGGGCACGCATGAGGGCGGCATCCACCGTCACTTCCGCATCGGCCGCCGCCAAAGCCCGCCCGGCGGCGATCACCAGTTGCGGCAGGGCCAGCCACTCCGCCATCCACGCGCCGCCATCGCGGGCGTCCCAGTGGGTCGTCGCCTGCAGCGTCGCGTTCAGCCCCGCGCCGTGGGCGTGGAGCGCGCGGACGACGGAGGGGCCCACGGGGTTGGCCTTCTGCGGCATGGTCGAGGAGGAGCCGCCCGCGACCGCCACCTCGCCGTCGCGGGCGAGCAGCAGGAGGTCGGTCGCCATCTTGGCCGAGGCGGCGAGGACGCGGGCGCACCAGCCCGCGAGGCGGAGCGTGTGGGACCGGTCGGCGTGGGGCGACCGTTGGGGGGCGCGCAGGCCGAGGGCGGTCGCCAGCTTGGACCGCACCGCGGGCCCGTCCGTCCCCATCGCGCCCAGCGTGCCCGCCGCGCCGTTGAGGGTGAGGATGCAGGTCGCATGGCGCACGTCCTTCAGCTCCCCGCGGACGGCCAGCAGGCCCTCGCCCCACGTCGCGACGGTCGCGCCGAAGGTGGTGGGCGTGGCGACCTGCCCCCACGTGCGGGCGGCCATCGGCGTCTCGGCATGGGCCTCGGCCAATGCAGCGAGGCGGTCGAGCAGAGCATCGAGCCGGGTCTCGAGGATCGCGAGGGCTTGGCGCAGCCGCAGCGCCAGCGCGGTGTCGACGACGTCCTGCGTGGTCGCGCCCCAATGGGCGTAGGGCGCGTATTCGGGCGCGTTGCAGGCCGCGCGGAAGGCGGCGACGAGGGCGGGGACGGGGATGCCGTTCGCCGCCGTGCCCTCCGCCAAGCCGGCGGGATCGACCTGCACCTCCATCGAGGCGCGGTGGAGGAAGGCCCCCGCCGTCTCGGGGATCATGCCGACCTCGCCCTGCGCCTTCGCCAACGCCCCTTCGAAGATGAGCATCGCGCGCACCTCCGCCGTGGCGGAGAAGAGGTGCCCCAGTTCGGCGTCGCCGAGGAGCTTGGAGAAGATCGGGCTGTCGAAGGGGGTGGCGGTCATCGGTGCCCCGTCGCGTCGAGGAAGGTGGAGACGTGGTCGGCCATCGCGTCCGGCTGCTCGACCGGGGGGAGGTGGCCGCACCGGCGGATCAGTTCGAACCGGCTGCCGGGGACGAGGTCCGCCGTCTCGCGCACGAGGTCGGGCGGCGCGGCGCGATCCTCGGCCCCCGCGAGCGCGAGGACGGGCAGGCGCAGGCCCGAGGTGGGCGTGATGAGGTCCGCGCCCCCGATGGCCGCGCAGCAGCCGGCGTAGCCCTCCGGGTCGATGGCGAGCAGGCAGTCGCGCCACGCGGCGCGGTCGGCGAAGGACGGCGCGAACCAGCGGTCCAGCACGGCGTCGGCCACCGCCTCCATCCCGCCCGCGCGGACCCGCGCGATCCGGTCGTCCCACATCTGGGGCGTGCCCATCTTCACCGCCGTGCAGGCGAGGACGAGGCCCCGCACGAGGTCGGGGCGCTTCACCGCCAGCCCTTGGGCGATCATGCCGCCGATGGAGAGGCCGACGACCACGGCGTCCTTGGCGCCCGCCGCGTCCATCACCGCCTCGGCGTCGGCGACGAGCTGGCCCATGCGGTAGGGGGCGGGCGGCACCTCGGACGCGCCGTGGCCGCGCAGGTCGAAGCGGATCACGCGGTGGCCGGGGAAGCGGGCGGCGACCGCGTCCCACAGCGCCATCGTCGTGCCGAGCGAGTTGGCGAGGAGGAGCGCGGGCGCGTCCGCCGGGCCGTCCACGCGGGCGGCGATGCGGGCGCCGGGGGCGGAGACGATCAAAACGGCAGCCCCACGTAGTTCTCCGCGAACACGGTGCGGGCGGCGGGCGAGCCGTCCAGATAGGCGATCTCGGCCTCTTGCATCTTCTGGTGGAAGGCCGTGTCGTCGGGGTAGCGGTGCATCAGGGTGGTGAACCACCACGAGTAGCGCACCGCCTTCCAGACGCGGGCCAGCGCGCGGTCGGAGTAGCGGTCCATCCCCTCGGCCTCGCCCCCACAGGCCGCGATCAGCCCTTCGGAGAGGTAGTGGACGTCCGAGACCGCGAGGTTCAGCCCCTTGGCCCCCGTGGGCGGCACGATGTGCGCCGCGTCGCCCACGAGGCAGAGGCGGCCCCAGCGCATCGGCTCGCAGATGAAGGACCGCAGCGGGGCGAGGGACTTCTCGATGGACGGCCCCGTCACCAGCGTCTCGGCGGCGTCGGCGGGCAGGCGGCGGCGCAACTCGTCCCAGAAGCGGTCGTCGGGCCAGTCCTCCGCGCGGTCCGTGACGGGGGCCTGCACGTAGTAGCGGCTGAGGTTCTCGTTGCGCATGGAGGCGAGGGCGAAGCCGCGCGGCGAGTTGGCGTAGATCAGCTCGTGGTCGACGGGGGGCGTCTCGGACAGGACGCCGAGCCAGCCGAAGGGATAGACGCGCTCCACCTCCGTGCGGACCGCCTCGGGGATGGTCCGGCGGGACACGCCGTGGAAGCCGTCGCAGCCCACCACCCAGTCGCAGTCGATCCGGTGCGCGGTGCCGCCCGCGTCGTAGGTCACGTGCGGGACGTCCGTGTCGGCGCCGTGGATCGTCACGCCCTCGACCCCGTGGATCACGGGCGCCGCGTCGGAGGCGTCGCGCGCGTCGTAGAGATCTTGTGTCACCTCGGTCTGGCCGTAGACGGTGACCGGCTTGCCCGCCGATTCGGCGAAGTCGATGCGGAACGCCCGATCCCGCGACGCCACCCGCGTGCCGGTGTGGACGAACCCCTCGCGCGCCAGCCGGTCGCCGACGCCCGCCCGCCGCAGCATGTCGACCGTCCCGCCCTCCAGCACGCCCGCGCGGATGCGCGACAGCACGTGGGCGCGCGGGCGGCGCTCGAGGATGCGGGTGTCGATGCCCGCGCGGTGGAGGATCTGCCCCAGCAGGAGGCCGGACGGCCCGCCGCCGACGATGCAGACTTGGGTGCGGATGCGGGACATGGCGGCGCCTCGTGTCGGTTGCGGCGGACGATGGCCGCGCGGGGGGCTTGGCGCAACCGTCCGGCTGTGGCCTAGGTTCGGGACGTCGAGCGGGGGAATACCGAAGATGCGAACGATCCGGGCGGCCGTGTGCCGCGCCCATGGCGAGCCGCTCGCGCTGGAGGAGGTGCTCCTGCCCGACCCCGCGCGGGACGAGGTGCAGGTCGATCTCGAGGCGGTGGCGATCTGCCACTCGGACGTGACCTACGCCGACGGCGGCTGGGGCGGGGCGCTGCCCGCCGTCTACGGCCACGAAGCGGTGGGCCGCGTGGCGGCGGTGGGCGACGGCGTGGGCGATCTGGAGCCGGGCGCGCGCGTGCTCGTCACGCTTATCCGCGCCTGCGGCACCTGCGCGGCCTGCGCGAGCGGGCGACCGACGCAATGCGCCACGCCGGGGGACCATCCGGGCCTGACCAACGCGGACGGCGAGGTCATCGCCGCCGCGATGGCCTGCGGGGCCTTCGCCGAGGCGGTGACGGTGCACCGGTCCCAAGTGGCGCAGGTGGGCGAGGAGGTCGCCGCCCCCGGCGCGGCCTGCCTGTCCTGCGGGGTGGTCACGGGGCTGGGCGCCGCCGTCAACACGGCGCGCGTGCGGCCCGGCGACTGGTGCGTGGTGGTGGGCTGCGGCGGCGTGGGGCTGAACGCGGTGCAGGGCGCGCGGCTGGCGGGGGCGGCGCGGATCGTGGCGGTCGACCTGACGGAGGAGAAGCTGGAGGCGGCGAAGGCGTTCGGCGCGACGGACGGGGTGCTGGTGTCGGAGGGGCCGGAGGGGCTTAAGCGGCTCGGGCGGCTGGCGGACCACGCCTTCGTGACGGTAGGGCATCCGGCGGCCTTCGACGCGGCGCCTGGCTGGCTGGCGCCGCACGGGACGGCCTACCTCGTGGGCCTGCCGCATGTGGGGACCGAGACGCGGTTCGACCCCGTGTCGATGGGCTTCTACGGGCAGGGGTTCCGCGGAACGCGGATGGGCGACGTGGTGCTGCGCCGCGACGTGCCGTGGCTCTTGGACCTGCACCGGCAGGGGCGGCTGAAGCTGGAGGAACTGGTGTCGGCCACCTATCCGTTCGAGCGGATCAACGACGCGATGGACGCGGTGCGCCGGGCCGAGGGCCGCCGCAACGTGGTGGTCTTCTAGATGCGCCCCGCGATGGAGCTGGCCGACCTGGAGGTCCTCGTCGTCGCCCCCCCGCCGCCGGGCTGGGGCGGGCGCTGGTGGGTGATCCCGAAGGTGACGACCAAGTGCGGCGTGACGGGCTACGGCGAATGCTACGCCTCGGCCATCGACCCGCACGTGCTGGCGCGGGTCTGCGCGGACGTGTTCGCCCGCCACATGGCCGGCACCTCGCCCTTCGACGTCGCGCTCATGGCGCGGCGGGTCTGGGGATCGGGCTTCACGGGCCGGCCCGACCCGACCGTGTGGGGCGCCTTCGCGGGGATGGAGATCGCCTGCTGGGACATCATGGGCAAGGCGCTGGACGTGCCGTGCTGGCAACTGCTCGGCGGGCGCCTGAACGCGCGGCTGCGCGCCTACACCTACCTCTACCCCGACGACGGCGGCAACGACCACGCGGACGGCTTCTGGACCGATCCGGACGCGCAGGCCGCCGTGGCGGCCAAGCGCGCCGACGAGGGGTGGACGGCGGTCAAGCTCGATCCCTCCGGCCCCTACACCATCCGGGGCGGGCACCAGCCGGGGCGGCGCGACATCGCGCTGTCTGCCGCGATGGCGGGCGCGGTGCGGGCCGCCGTGGGCGACCGCGCCGACATCCTCTGGGGGACGCACGGGCAGTTCACCGCGTCCGGCGCGGTGCGGCTGGCGCAGGCGCTCGTCCCCCACGATCCGCTCTGGTTCGAGGAGCCGTGCCCGCCGGACGACCCCCATGCGCTCGCCCACGTCGCGCGGTCCCAGCCGATCCCCGTGGCGGCGGGCGAGCGGCTCTGCGGCCTGTCGGAGTTCGCGCAGCTGCTGCGCGCGGGCGGCGCGTCGATCCTGCAGCCGGCGCTGGGCCGCCTCGGCGGCCTGCGCGAGGGCGCGCGCCTCGCCGCGCTGGCCGAGGGGTTCGGCGCGCAGCTCGCGCCCCATCTCTACTGCGGCCCCGTCGAGTTCGCGGCGTCGGTCCAGCTCGGCACCGCGATCCCGAACCTCCTGATGGTCGAGGCGATCGAGTCCCCGTTCCACCATGCGCTCGCCTCCGGGCCGCGCGTGGAGGGCGGCTTCGTCCGTGCACCCGACGCGCCCGGGCTCGGCATCGCCTTCGACGAGGACCTCGCCCGCGCGAACCCCTATTCCGGCGACAGGCTCCACTTGGAGATGCAGGAGGCCGCGCACGACCCATCGATCCTCCCCTCCTTCGCCGGAGGCGCCGCCGACTGAGCGACCGGGGGCTCTGCCCCCGGGCCCCGGGATATTTAGGGCAAGAGGAAGAACGCGTCCGGCGCCTGCGGCTTGGAGGGGGCGCTGCCCAGCCCCCTGCGCGGCAGCGGGCCTTCCTCTTGCTCCAAGTATCCCGGGGGAGGCCCGCAGGGCCGGGGGCGGAGCCCCCTACTTCGGCTCCGGTTCCTCGACAGGACCGCCCGCCGCGACCCACTCGTCGTAGCCGTCCCGCAGGTGCGCGACCTCGTGGCCCATCCCGCGCAGCGTGTCGGCGGCCAGCGCCGAGCGCCAGCCCATCGCGCAGTGCAGCACGTAGGTCTTGCCCGGCTGGGCGAAGACCTCGCGGTGGTAGGGCGAGGCCGGATCCCACCAGAACTCCAGCATCCCGCGCGGCGCGTGCACCGAGCCGGGGATCCGGCCCTTCGCCCGCTCGCGCACGTCGCGGATGTCGACGACGACGACCCCCTCGGGGTCCATCGCCATCACCTCCTCCGCCGAGACCTCGCGCACCCGCGCGCGCGCCTCGGCCACCATGTCGGCCACGCTCTTCATGGGCGGGACGTTGACCCGCGCGGGGCGCGGGTTCAAGCGTGCCCCCGACAGGGAGGACCACGGACATGGCACGCATCGCACTGATCACCGGGGGCGCGCAGGGCATCGGCCACGCCTGCGCCGAGGCGCTGAAGGAGGACGGCTGCGAGGTCGTGCTCTGGGACGTGAAGGAGGAGGTGCGCGACGCGGCGGAGGCGCTGGGCGGCACGGGCTACGTCGTCGACATGGGCGACCCGGCGGCCATCGCGAGCGCCTTCGACGCGATGGAGGCGGAGGTGGGCGTGGCCTCGGTGCTGGTGAACAACGCGGGCATCGCGGTGGGCGCGGACTTCCTCGAGATGTCGGAGGCGCAGTTCCGGCAGGTGCTCGACGTGAACCTCGTGGGCGTCTTCCTCGCCACCCAGCGGGCGGCCAAGGCGATGGTGCGTGAGGGCATCGAGGGCGCGATCGTCAACATGTCCTCGATCAACGCCCAGGTCGCGATCCCGCAGATCGCGGGCTACTGCGCCTCCAAGGGCGGGGTGATGCAGCTGACCAAGGTGGCCTCGCTCGCGCTGGCCCCGCACAACATCCGCGTCAACGCGGTCGGGCCGGGCAGCATCGACACGGCGATGATGGCCGCCGTGAACGCCGACCCCGCCGCCTTCGACCGGGCCATGTCGCGCACGCCGCTCAAGCGGCCGGGCACGGCGCGGGAGATCGGGGACGTCGTGGCCTTCCTCGCCTCCGACAAGGCGTCCTACGTCACGGGCGAGACGATCTACGTCGACGGCGGGCGGCTGGGGCTCAACTATACCGTCTGACCGTCAGCCGCCGTGCGGGTGCGCCCGCGCGTAGGTCTCCATCAGGTGCACTTGGTCCACGGCGGTGTAGCCCTGCGTCGTGGACAGCGAGGCGTGGCCGAGCAGCTCCTGGATCGCGCGGAGGTCGCCCCCCGCCTCCAGCAGGTGGGTGGCGAAGGAGTGGCGCAGCGCGTGGGGCGTGGCCGTCGCGGGCAGGCCCAGCTGCATCCGCGTCCGCGCCATCACCCCGGACACGAGGCGCGGGTTGAGCGGCCCGCCCCGCGCGCCCCGGAACGTCGGCCCGGCGGACAGGTCGAACGGGCAGGCGGCGGCGTAGCGGTCCACCGCCGCGCGCGCCGCCGGGATCACGGGGACCACCCGCTCCTTGCCGCCCTTGCCGGTGACGCGCAGCACCTCGGGCAGCGCGGGGCCCTCCAGCGCCAGCGCCTCCGAGATGCGCAGGCCGCAGCCCCAGAGGACCGTCACGACCGCCACGTCCCGCGCCGCGATCCACGGCTCGGGGTGCTGCATCCCGACCGCCTCGACCAAGGCGCTCGCGGCGTCGGCGGCCAAGGGGCGGGGCAGGGGCTTCTGGAAGCGGGGCGCGCGGGCCGACAGCACTGCGGTCGGGTCGAACCCCTCGCGGTCCGAGAGCCACCGCCAGAACGCCTTGACCGCCGAGAGCCGCCGCGCGACCGAGCGCGCGCCCGTGCCCCGTGCCCGCTCCCGCGCCATCCACGCGCGCAGGTCGGGGGTCGCCACCCCGCCGAGCGCGGCCAGCCCCATCGGCCCGCCGCGATGCTCCGCGAGGAAGGCGAGGAAGGCGCCCACGTCGGCGCCGTAGGCCCGCACCGTGTTCGGCGCGCGCCCCTCGACGCCGCGCATGTGGTCGCCCCACGCGGCCAGCGCGTCGCGCGTGCCCTCGCTGAGCGACAGGCTCACCCGTCGAGATGGCGCCGGATCAACCGCTCCAGCGCCTGCCCGAAGAAGGCCAGCAGCTCCGTCCCTTGGTGGGGCCCGAACTGCGCCGCGTCGGCGGCGCCGAACGCCACCATGCCCGGCAGCCGCCCCGGCCCGAGGTCCAGCCGGACGCAGGCCTCCGAGCGCAGCCGCGGGCCCGACCGGTCGTAGATCCGGGCCGACCCCTCGCCCACGGCCCGCAGCGTCACCGCCCGCGCGCCCATGTGCCGCTCCACGAAGCCCGCCCCCACGGCGACCACGCCGGAGTGCGGCACCGTGCCCGGGCCGGTCGTCTCCAGCACGAGGCGCACCGTCTCGATCCGGAACGCCTCCGCCGCGTCGAAGGTCAGCACGTCGAGCAGCTCGACGAACGAGGCCGCCTCCAGCAGCATCAGGAGCACGCGATGCACCTGATTGGTGCCCGACAGGTTGTCGTAGGCCGCGCCCACCACGCTGCGATGGGTGTCCTCCAGCCGCGACAGCCGCGCCCGGAGCCGGTCCATCGCCTGCCCGCGCATGTCGACCACGGTGGGGCCGGCGGCCCGCTCCGACGCCGCGACCAGCGCGGCCATCACGTCGCGGTCGGAAAGGATCATGTCGGGGTCGCCGAGGACGCGGTCGCGCCAATCGGTCCCCTTGAGGTGGGGGTCTGCCATGCTCTGCCTCGTGCAACGGCCGATCTGACGCCGGCGCTTGCCCCGAGCCTTAGCATCCCGCCCCGGCGGGCGCGCAAGCGAAACGCGCGGCCCCGGGCGAGACCGCGCGTCCATGCGGGGCGGGGGGCAACAGGTCGGCCCCCCCCGGGCACATGCCCGGGTCAGCCGATCTTGATGCCCGCGCCCTCGGCGTCCTTGAGGAAGGCGGCGAGGCCCGCATCCGTGAGCGGGTGCTTGACCATCGCCTTGATCACGCCCGGCGGCGCGGTGGCGACGTCGGCGCCGATCAGCGCGGCCTCCTTCATGTGGTTGGCCGAGCGGATCGAGGCCGCGAGGATCTCGGTCCCGAACCCGTAGTTGTCGTAGATCTCGCGGATGTCGCGGATCAGGTCCATGCCGTCGAGCACGATGTCGTCGAGCCGCCCGATGAAGGGCGAGATGAACGTCGCGCCCGCCTTGGCGGCGAGCAGCGCCTGGTTGGGCGAGAAGCAGAGCGTCACGTTGACCTTCGTGCCCTCGTCCGAGAGCGTCTTGCAGGTCTTCAGCCCCGCCCAAGTGAGCGGCACCTTCACGCAGATGTTGTCGGCGATCTTGGCGAGGTGGCGCCCCTCGCGGAGCATGTCGTCGGCCTCGGTGGCGACGACCTCGGCGGAGACGGGCCCGTCGACCATGTCGCAGATCTCGCGCGTGACCTCCTCGATGTCGCGGCCCGACTTGGCGATGAGCGACGGGTTCGTCGTCACGCCGTCCACCATCCCGAGGTCGTTGAGTTCGCGGATGGCGTCGACCTCGGCGGTGTCCACGAAGAATTTCATGTTGCGTCCTCCTGCCTGCGGCTGTCGGGTGCGTCCTATCACTCCCAACGCGCGAGGAAACCGAA
Organism: Jannaschia sp. Os4; assembly: GCF_016820245.1. Taxonomy (GTDB): domain Bacteria; phylum Pseudomonadota; class Alphaproteobacteria; order Rhodobacterales; family Rhodobacteraceae; genus Jannaschia. The sequence goes on from NZ_JAFCAR010000003.1 coordinate 342,024, forward strand.
ATGGACCCGACCACGTGGATCGCCTTCGCGCTGGCCTCGGCGGCGCTGCTCGCCATCCCCGGCCCGACGATCCTCCTGGTGATGTCCTACGCGCTGTCGCAGGGGCGCCGCGTGGCCGTCGCCTCGGCGCTGGGCGTGGCGCTGGGCGACCTCGTGGCGATGACCGCCTCGCTGGCGGGGCTCGGCGCGCTGGTGCTGGCCTCGGCCACGCTGTTCACCGCGCTCAAGTGGATCGGCGCGGCCTACCTGGTCTGGCTGGGGGTCAGGCTGTGGCGCTCGGCGGGGGACGCGGCCTTGGACGACCTGACCGCGGGCCGCGCCACGACGTCGCGCGCGATCTTCGGCCACGCCGCGCTCGTCACCGCGCTCAACCCGAAGTCCATCGCCTTCTTCATCGCCTTCGTGCCGCAGTTCGTCGACCCGGGCCGCCCGCTGGGGCCGCAGTTCGCCGTCCTCGTCGCGACCTTCGTCGGCCTCGCGACGGCGAACGCGCTGCTCTACGCGCTGCTCGCGGCGCGGATGCGGACGGGGCTCAAACGGCCCGCCACGCTGCGCTGGATGACGCGCTTCGGGGGCGGCGCGCTGGTGGCGATGGAGGCGGCGACGGCCCTGATCCGCCGCGCGGGCTGAGGGCGCCGGGGGCCGGCCCCCGGACCCCCGGGATATTTGCGGCAAGAGGAAGGACCGATCCTCCGCGGGGGGGCGCCGGAACCTCGTCGGCGCGATGGAGGCGACGAGGCCGAAGACGATGCGAGGGCGGCGGCGCTCCCCCCCTACCGTTCCAGCCCAAGACCCACGATATGGGGGTCCGATGCGACCCATGCCCCGACATTTCGCCCCCGGAGAGCCGCTTGCGGTGCTGACCACGCAGCCGCTGGACGGCCCGCTCGACTACCGCGCGCCCGAGGGCGGGGTGGCGATGGGCGCCTTCGTGGAGGTGCCGCTCGGGCCGCGCACGGTGATGGGCGTGGTCTGGGGCGAGGCCGAGGGCGACTGGCCCATGGAGCGGCTACGCCCGGTGACGCGCGCTTTGGACGTGCCGCCGATGACGGCGGGGATGCGGGCGTTCCTCGAGCGGGCCGCCGCCTACACGCTGACGCCGATGGTCTCGATGCTGCGCCTCGCGCTGCGGGTGCCCGGGCTGGGGGAGCCGCCGGGCAAGCGGCGGCTCTACGCGCTGGGCGAGGGCGAGCCGCCGCGCGTGACGGCGGCGCGGACGAAGCTGCTCGACGCGCTGAAGGAGCGGCCCGGCGAGCTGTTCGGACTGTCCGAGCTGGCGGACCTCGCCGGGGTGTCCACGGGGGTGGTGAAGGGCCTCGTCGGGCACGGCGTGGCCGAGGTGGAGGCGCCGCGCGACGCGCCCTATGACGCGCTGGACCACGGGCGGCCCGGCAAGGACCTCGCCCCTGATCAGGAGGAGGCGGCCGACGTGCTGCGCGCCGCCGTGGGGCAGGGGACCTACGGCACGACGCTGCTGCGCGGCGTCACGGGGTCGGGCAAGACGGAGGTGTACCTGGAGGCGGTGGCCGCCTGCCTCGCCGCCGGGCGGCAGGCGCTGGTGCTGCTGCCCGAGATCGCGCTGACGGCGGAGTTCCTGACGCGGGTCGAGGCGCGGTTCGGCGCGAGGCCCGCCGAATGGCATTCCGGCGTGACGCAGGCCGAGCGGCGGCGCTGCTGGCGCATGGTGGCGTCGGGGCAGGCGCGGCTGGTCGTGGGCGCGCGCTCGGCGCTGTTCCTGCCCTACCCGGACCTCGGCCTCGTGATCGTCGACGAGGAGCACGACACCTCCTACAAGCAGGAGGACGGGGTGCTCTACTCGGCGCGGGACATGGCCGTGCTGCGCGCGAGCGAGGAGGGGGCGCAGGTGGTGCTGGCCTCGGCCACGCCGTCGCTGGAATCGTGGGCCAACGCGGAGGCGGGCAAGTATCGCCGCCTCGACCTCATCTCGCGGTTCGGGGATGCGGTGATGCCGGACCTGGGCGTCATCGACATGCGGGCGGAGGCCACGCCCTCGGGGCGGTGGGTGTCGCCCGCGTTGCAGGCGGCGATGGCCGAGCGGCTGGCACGGGGCGAGCAGAGCCTCGTGTTCCTGAACCGCCGGGGCTACGCGCCCGTCACGCTGTGCCGGGCCTGCGGCGAGCAGGTGGGCTGCCCGCAATGCGACGCGCGGATGGTCGAGCACCGCTTCCTCAAGCGGCTGATGTGCCACCAGTGCGGCGAGACCGCGCCGATGCCGCCCGCCTGCCCCTCCTGCGGGGTGGAGGGCAAGATGGCCGCCGTGGGGCCGGGCGTGGAGCGCATGGCCGAGGAGGTGGCGGCGCTCTTCCCCGAGGCGCGGGTGGCGATCCTGTCGTCGGACCTGTTCGGCTCGGCCCGCTCGCTGAAGGCCGCAGTGGAAGACATCGCGGCGGGGGCGGCGGACATCGTGGTCGGCACGCAGCTCGTGGCCAAGGGGCACAACTTCCCGCTGCTGACGCTGGTGGGGGTGATCGACGCCGACCTCGGGTTGCAGGGGTCGGACCTGCGCGCCGCCGAGCGGACGTTCCAGCTGATGCGGCAGGTGTCGGGGCGCGCGGGGCGGGCGGACCGGAAGGGGCAGGCGCTGCTGCAGACGCATCAGCCGGACCATCCGGTGATCCGCGCGATCCTCGCGGGCGACGAGGAGGGGTTCTGGCGCGCCGAGGCCGCCGGGCGGCAGCAGGCGGGCGTGCCGCCCTACGGGCGCATGGCGGGGGTGGTGATCTCGGACCCGGACCAGGGGACGGCGTTCGACGTGGGCAACGCGCTGGCGCGCCGGGCGCACGTGCTGGAGCAGGTGGGGGCCGAGCTCTACGGCCCCGCGCCCGCGCCCATCGCCCGCATCCGGGGGCGGCACCGGGTGCGGCTGCTGGTCAAGGCGCCGCGCCAGTCGCCGATCCAGCCCGCCTTGGCGGAATGGGCGGCGGGGGTGGAGTTGCCGCGGTCCACCCGGCTGTCCATCGACATCGACCCGCAGAGCTTCCTTTGAGCGACCGGGGCTCCGCCCCGGACCCCGGGATATTTCCGGCAAGAGGAAGAACCGTTCCTTAACCATTCACCCGCTAACGAGGGCGCGCGGAACAGGCTGGGAAGCCGATGGCCGTGCAAGGGGAAGGCGCCCGGTCGATGCACCGGGTGCCCGACCCTCCTTCCTCCTGCCGCAAGTATCCCGGGGGAGGCCCGCAGGATCGGGGGCAGCGCCCCTACCGGAGGCGCCGCTCCGTGGCGGCGTCGAAGAGGTAGAGCCGCGCGGGGTCGATGGCGACGCCCACCCGGTCGCCCTCGGAGGAGCGGACGTCGCCGCGTTCCTCGACGATCAGCTTCTCGCCCGTGGGTGCGGTGAGGTAGGCGTAGGAGACGCCGCCCAAGGCCTCGGTCAGGTCGACGCCGAGGTCGCCGCCGGGGGCCATCTCCAGATGCTCGGGCCGCAGCCCCACGATCATGTTCGTCCCCTCGGACGGCAGCGCCACCGGCGGGGAGACCGTGGTGCCGAGCGCGGGGACGTGGACGCCGCCGCCCCGCACGGTGCCCGCGACGAAGTTCATCGCCGGAGAGCCGATGAAGCCCGCCACGAAGCGGTTGTCGGGGTCGCGGTAGAGGTCGAGGGGGGCGCCCACCTGCTCGATGTGCCCGGCGCGCAGGACGACGATCTTGTCGGCCAAGGTCATCGCCTCGACCTGGTCGTGGGTGACGTAGACCATGGTCGCGCCGATCTCCTTGTGGAGGCGCGCGATCTCGACCCGCATCTCGACGCGCAGCTCTGCGTCGAGGTTGGACAGCGGCTCGTCGAAGAGGAACACCTCGGGCCCGCGCACGATGGCGCGCCCGATGGCGACGCGCTGGCGCTGGCCGCCCGACAGGGCGGCGGGCTTGCGCTTGAGGTACTCGTCGAGCTTGAGGATGCGGGACGCCTCGGAGACCTTCTCGCGGATCTCGGCCTTGGGATGGCCGTTCATCCGCAGGCCGAAGCCCATGTTCTCCTCGACGGTCATGTGGGGGTAGAGCGCGTAGGTCTGGAACACCATCGCCACGCCGCGGTCGGCCGGCTCGGCCCGGGTCACGTCGCGCCCGCCGATGCGGATCGCGCCCTCGGTCGTCTCCTCCAGCCCCGCGATCATGCGCAGGAGCGTGGACTTGCCGCAGCCGGAGGGGCCGACGAAGACGCAGAACTCGCCGTCCTCGACCTGAAGGTCGACCCCGTGGATGACCTGCGTGTCGCCGTACCGCTTGACCACGGTGTCGAGCGTCACTCCGGACATATTGTCCCTCCCCTTGCTCCCCCGGTCATGGGAGGGCATGCGGAGGAGGATTGCAACGCCCTCCCGCGTCGCCCGCGACGCGCGGCGGCAGGTCGGCTCCCGCGCCCCGCAGCCGAAGGGACCCGACATGGGCCATGCCCCCGCGACCGAGACCCCGCGCAGCTACAAGGACTGGGCGCGCGAGCTGCGCCCCTACCAGAACGCCCGCCTCGGGCGGAGCCTCCTCGAGATCGCGATCACGCTGCTGCCCTACGCGGCGCTGTGGCTCGCGGCGGCGGCGCTGGTCGCCCGCGGGCAGTGGTGGGGCCTCCTCCTGACGATCCCGGCGGCGGGGTTCCTGCTGCGCGTGTTCATCCTGCAGCACGATTGCGGGCACGGCGCGCTCTTCGCGTCCAAGCGGGCGAACGACTGGACGGGTCGCCTGCTCGGGGTGCTGACCTTCGCGCCCTACGACTACTGGCGCCGCTCCCATGCGGTGCATCACGGGGGCGCGGGCAACCTCGACCGCCGGGGCCTCGGCGACATCACCACGCTGACGGTGGCCGAGTACCGCGCGCAGTCCCGCCTCGGGCGGCTGCGCTACCGGCTCTACCGGCATCCGGCGGTGATGTTCGGGATCGGGCCCGCGTGGATGTTCCTGTGCCAGTTCCGCCTGCCCGTGGGGCTGATGCGGGACGGGCCGGGGCCGTGGGTCTCGACGCTGGCGACGACGCTGGCCGTGGTGCCGCCCGCGCTGCTTCTGGCGTCGGTCTTCGGCTGGGGGCCGGTGCTGGCGGTGCAGCTGCCCACGACGCTGATCGCGGCGACGGCGGGCATCTGGCTGTTCTACGTGCAGCACCAGTTCGAGGAGACGCACTGGTCCGAGGAGGAGGAGTGGCGCTTCGGCCATGCGGCGCTGCACGGCTCGTCCAACTACGTGCTGCCGCGCCCGCTGCCGTGGATCACGGGCTACGTCGGCGTCCACCACGTCCACCACCTCGCGGCGCGGATCCCGTTCTACCGCCTGCCCGAGGTGCTGCGCGACCACCCGGACCTCGCGCGGATGGGGCGGATCACCGTGCGCGAGAGCCTCGCCACCGTGCGCCTGACGCTGTGGGACGAGGCGGCGCGGCGGCTGATCTCCTTCCGCGAGGCGCACGCGGCGGCCTGAGGCGCGGGCTCCCCCGCGACGCCGCTTGCCCCCGGCGGGGGGATGGGTGCATCGTCGCGCCGCAAGCGCGGCCCGGAGGAGGGGCCGCGCGCAAGGGAGGACACCAATGCGCACCACCATCGCGGCGCTCGCCGCCACCACCATGCTGGCCGGCACGGCGCTGGCCGACGGGCACTCGACCCTCGAAGGCACCATGCGGATCATCTCCGACATGTCGAACCCCGCGCCGCGCGCGGTGATGGAGGGGCTCGCGGCCGAGTTCGACGAGATGCACCCGAACCTCACCGTCGAGCTGGAGATCGTCGACCGCGAGGCGTGGAAGAGCCAGATCCGCAACGCGCTGTCGGCCAACCCGCCGGACGTCGTGAACTGGTACGCCGCCAACCGGATGCGGCCCTACGTCGACTCGGGGCTGTTCATGGACGTCTCCGACGTCTGGGCCGAGCCGGAGTTCGAGGCGCTGGCCTCGACCAAGGGCGCGATGACCATCGACGGCAAGCAGTGGGGCGTGCCCTACACCTACTACCAGTGGGGCGTGTACTACCGCGAGGACGTCTACGACGACCTCGGGCTGGAGGAGCCGGCGACCTACGAGGAGCTGAAGGCCAACTGCCAAGCGATCCTCGACGCGGGCAAGAAGTGCTTCACCATCGGGTCGAAGTTCCTTTGGACGGCCGGCGGCTGGTTCGACTACATCAACGCCCGGACCCACGGCTACGACTTCCACATGGAGCTGGCCCGCGGCGAGGTGGAGTGGACGGACGACCGCGTGCGCGAGACGTTCGCCAACTGGCGCGAGCTGATCGACATGGGCGCGTTCATCGACGACCACCAGACCTACTCGTGGCAGGAGGCGCTGCCCTTCATGACCGGCGAGGACCCGGAGGCCGTCCACTACCTGATGGGCAACTTCGCCGTCGCGCCGCTGCGGGACGCGGGCCTGTCGGACGAGCAGCTGGACTTCTTCCAGTTCCCGACCATCACGGACGGGGTGGCCTATGCCGAGGACGCGCCGACGGACACGTTCCACGTCGCTTCGGGCGCGTCGAACCCCGACGCCGCCAAGGAGTTCCTCCGCTTCGTGACCTCGGCCGACGTGCAGACCCGCATCAACGGCGGGGACGCGCTTGGCCAGCTCCCGGTCAACGCCAACTCGTCCGTCGACGACGACGAGTTCCTGAACGCGGGCTTCGACATGCTGTCGAACAACGCGACGGGCGGGATCATGCAGTTCTTCGACCGCGACCTCGACGCCGAGATGGCGTCCATCGCGATGGAGGGCCTGCAGGAGTTCATGGTGTTCCCCGACAACCTCGACGACATCCTGAACCGCCTCGAGCAGGCGCGCGCGCGAATCTACGAGTGACGGCTCACCGGGGGCGGCGTCCGCGCCGCCCCCACCCCTCCGACCCATCGGCGGGGGCCGGTCCGAACCGCTGGTCCCCTCCCATGCGCCGACTGATCGCCACCCTCCTCGTGCTGGCCGCCGCCCCGGCGGGGGCCTCCGTGCGGGGCGCGTGCACCGCCGGGTCGATGTGGTGGGCCGAGGGCGCGCTCGCCGCGCTCGGCCCCTGCGAGGCGCCGGGCGAGGGCTTCTTCCTGCTCGCCTGCAACGGCCCCATCCCCGTGATCGAGATCGACACCGACGCCCGCGTGGCCGAGGGCGCGCCCGCCCGCGCGCGGGTCTCCGTCGACGGGCGGGCCTTCGCGCTGGAGGGGACGGGCACCCGCTTCCCGCGCACGGGGCTCGTCGGCATCGGGCAGGCGCCGATCCCGAGCGGCCTCCTCGAGGCGCTGGCGCGGGGCAGCCGCGCGACCTTCGCGCTGCCCGGCGAGACGCGCGACATCCACCTCGCCGGATCGGCCCGCGCCATCCGGTCCGCCTGCGGAGGATAAGCATGGCCAACGTCTCCCCCGCCGTCCCCGACATCCATCCGCCGGTCCGCGGGCGCGGCTGGTACCGCCGCAACGAGATCGCGATCACGCCGTGGCTGTTCCTCCTGCCGGGCATCCTGTTCTTCGCGGTCTACGTCATCATCCCGATCTTCCAGTCCTTCCACGTCTCGCTCTACGAGTGGAACGGCTTGGGCGAGCTGTCCGAGCAGGGCGAGTTCGTGGGCCTGCGCAACTACGAGGAGCTGGCCACCGACCGGGCGTTCGAGATCAGCCTCTGGAACAACCTCAAGTGGCTGGTGCTCTACCTGCTGGCCATCCCGGCGGGCCTCTTCATCGCGCTGTTCCTGAACCAGACGGTGACGGGCATCCGCCTCTACAAGTCTCTGTTCTTCTTCCCCTTCGTCATCAGCCAAGTGGTCGTGGGCCTCGTGTTCTCGTGGTTCTACCTGCCGCGCGTGGGGCTCCTGAACGTGGTCCTCGGCTGGTTCGGGATCGACGGGGTCAACTTCCTCGGCGACCCCGACATCGCGACCTACGCGATCATCGCCGCGGGCCTGTGGCCGCAGACGGCCTACTGCATGATCCTCTACCTGACGGGCCTCAACGCCGTGGACCCCGAGCAGATCGAGGCGGGCCGCCTCGACGGGGCCAAGGGCTGGCGGATGCTGTGGCACGTCGTGCTGCCGCAGTTGCGGCCCGCGACCTTCATCGCCTTCGTCGTCACGATCATCGGCGCGCTCCGGTCCTTCGACCTGATCTCGATCATGACCAACGGAGGGCCGTTCGGCTCCACCCGGGTGCTCAGCTTCTACATGTTCGAGAAGGCCCTGTCGGAATACGGCTTCCGCATGGGCTACGGCTCGGCCATCGCGGTGGTGCTGTTCTTCATCATGCTGTTCTTCATCGCCTACTTCCTGTGGTCGATGTGGCGCGACGAGAAGGCGGCGGCGCGGTGAACCGGGCGGCCGTCGACGCGCTCTGCGCCGCCCATCCCGGCGCCACGCCCCCCGCGCCGGGGGAGCTCGTCGCGTGGAAGGTGGGCGGCAAGATGTTCTGCTGCTTCTCGGGCGAGGCGTCCAAGCCCTCCGCCCCCACCGAGGGGGCGAGCGGGTTCTCCGTGAAGTGCCCCGACGTGGAGACCGCCGCCATGCTGATCGACGCGGGCGTGGCGCGGCGCGCGCCCTACTTCCACCGCTCGTGGGTCCGCGTCCCCTTCGAGGGCACGGATGCGGACGAGGCCGCCCACCGCATCGCCGTCAGCTACGACACCATCGTCGCCACCCTGCCCAAGCGCGTCCGGGAGGCGCTCTGACCATGTTCCCGCGCCCGATCCAGACCCAGTCGGCGGCGGTCCAGACCGCCTACAAGACGCTGCTGCCGCTGGCCCTGATCATGTGGCTCCTGCCGCTGATCGCGGTGGCCATCTTCTCGATCCGCCCCGAGGCCGACTTCGCCACCGGCAACTACTGGGGGATGCCGTCGTCCTTCGACCTCGCGGCCAACTACGGGCGCGTGTTCTTCGACAGCGACATGCCGCGCTACCTGCTCAACAGCTTCCTCATCACCATCCCCACGGTGGTGGGCGCGGTGGCGCTGTCGTGCATGACCGGCTTCGCGCTGGGCATCTACCGGTTCAAGGGCAACCTGTGGATCTTCTTCATGTTCATCGCGGGCAACTTCGTGCCCTTCCAGATCCTGATGGTCCCCGTGCGCGACCTGACCGTGGACCTCGGCCTCTACGACACCAAGCTGGGCCTCGTCCTGTTCCACGTCGCCTTCCAGACCGGCTTCTGCACCCTCTTCATGCGCAACTTCATCCGCGCGCTGCCCTTCCCGCTGATCGAGGCGGCGCGGGTCGAGGGCGTGTCCGAGTGGCGCATCTTCTGGTTCGTCGTGCTGCCCCTGATGAAGCCCGCGCTCGCCGCCTTGGCCGTGCTCATCTTCACCTTCATCTGGAACGACTACTTCTGGGCCATCGTCCTGACCCAAGGCCCGGACGCCCAGCCCGTCACGGCGGGCATCACCTCGTTCAACTCGCAGTTCCGCGCGGCCTACCACCTGATGAGCGCGGGCAGCATCGTCGCCGCCCTGCCGCCGGTGCTGATGTTCTTCCTGATGCAGAAGCACTTCATCGCGGGCTTGACGCTGGGCGCCGTGAAGTAGAGCCGCGCGACCATGACCGCGACACCGCCCCCCGCCACGGCGGATGCCCTGCCCGTCGGCACCGCCCCCGCCCCGCCGGCCCCCCGCCGCGCCGCCCGCGCATGGCGGCTGGACGACCGCGACCCGGAGACGGGAGCGCGCCAGACGATGGTGCTCGCCGCGACCGGCGACCGGCTGCCCGAGGTGGTCTACTGGGGCGCGCCGCTGCCCGCGGAGGCGGACCTCGCCACGCTCCACGCGGCGGCCGCCATCGACGTCACCGGCGGGATGCTGGACGAGAACCCCGACCTGTCGCTGTCCCCCGAGGCGGTCCGCACCTTCCCCGGCCAGCCCGGCCTGATCCTGCGCGACGAGGGCGGCACGCCGCTGCTGCCCAAGTTCCGCTACGCCTCCGAGGACGCGGCGGACGGCCTCTCCCTTACCTATGCCGACGCGGAGAACGGCCTGCGGCTGACCTTCCGCTTCCGCCCCGACCCCTCGACTCGCATCGTCGAGGCCAAGACCGTCCTCGAGGCCGACCGCCCGGTCCACCTGCACTGGCTCGCCGCGCCCGTCCTGCCCGCGCCGCAGCAGTCCGACGAGATGATCGACGTTTCCGGGCGGTGGGTGGGGGAGTTCCAGCTCAACCGCACCGCGTGGTCGCCGGGGATGCGCTACCGCGAGAACCGCACGGGCCGGACGGGGCACGAGCACTTCCCCGGCCTGCTTGTCCCGCTGCGCGGCGCCACCAACACCCAAGGCGAGTGCTACGGCTTCCACTACGGCTGGTCCGGCGGCCACAAGATGATCGCCGAGGAGCTGCCCGACGGGCGCCGCCAGATCCAGTGGGGCCACGCCGCCCGGATGGAGACGAAGCCCGGCACCCGGTTCGAGAGCGCGACCCTCTACGTCACCTACTCGCAATACGGGCTCAACGGCTGCGCGGTCGCCTTCCAGCGCCACGTCCGGGACCGCATCGTGACGTGGCCCAAGGGCGCGGCCCATCCGCGCCCGGTGCACTACAACTGCTGGGAGGCGGTCTACTTCGACCACAAGCTCCCCGTGCTGAAGGACATCGCGGAACGCGCCGCCGACCTCGGGGCGGAGCGCTTCGTCCTCGACGACGGCTGGTTCGGCCAGCGCGACGACGACACCCGGTCGCTGTCGGACTGGGAGGTGGACCCGCGCAAGTATCCCGACGGCCTCGGCCCCCTGATCGACCACGTCCACGGCCTCGGGATGACCTTCGGCCTGTGGTTCGAGCCCGAGATGATCAACCCCGACAGCGACATCCACCGCGCCCACCCGGACTGGGCCTTGGGCGGCGAGGACCAGACGCTGGGGCGCCAGCAGAAGGCGCTCAACATGGCGCTGCCGGAGGTGCGCGACTTCATCTACGATCGCATGGCCGCGATCCTGTCGCGTCACGCGATCGACTACGTGAAGTGGGACCACAACCGCGTCCTGCCGATGCCGGACGCCGACCAGACGCGCGGCAGCTACGCGCTGATCGACCGGCTGCGGACGGACTTCCCGCAGGTCGAGATCGAGTCCTGCGCGTCGGGCGGCGGCCGCATCGACTTCGGCATCCTGAAGCGCACCCAGCGGGTGTGGCTGTCGGACTCGAACGACGCGCTGGAGCGGCTCCGCATCCAGCACGACGGCGCGCTGTGGCTGCCGCTCGCGGTGACCGGCTCCCATGTCGGGCCGCGCCGGTGCCACACGTCGGGGCGGGTGCTCGACATCGCGTTCCGCGCGTGGGTCGCCGCGCAGCGGCACATGGGGTTCGAGATGGACCCGCGCGAGCTGGACGACCGCGAGGCGCGCGTGCTGCGCGACGTCGCGGCGTGGTGGAAGGCCAACCGCGACTGGATGACCTCCGCCGACATCCACCGCCTCGACAGCGCCGACCCCGCCGTGCTCGCCGAGCAGCAGCAGGCCCGCGACGGCTCCCGCTTCGTCTGCTTCGCCGGCAAGGCCGCCACCTCCGCCCAGATCGCGCCCCGCCCCCTCCGCCTCACCGCGCTGGAGGCCGACGCCACCTACCGGATCGAGCTGGTCAACCGCGCCGACGCCCCCGCGCTCAGCCGGGGGATGCCGCTCCTCAAGGACGGCCCGGTAGAGCTGTCGGGCACTTGGCTCATGCAGCATGGACTGGTGCTGCCGTGGTCCTTCCCCGAGACCATGTGGGTCGTGGAGGGCCGACGCCTGTGAACACTGTACAGACCCGCCCCCGGCGGCTTCACGTTCCGTACGGAAATTCGAGGAGGCCCGCATGACCCCCACCTTCCCCGACCTCGAGGGCGCCTCCGTCTTCGTCACCGGCGGCGGCTCCGGCATCGGCGCCGCGCTGACCGAGGGCTTCCTGCGCCAAGGCGCGAGGGTCGCTTTCGTGGGCCGCTCGGACTACGCCGCCTTCGCAGCCGAGATGGCCGAGGCCACGGGCAACGAGCCGCTGTTCCTGCAATGCGACGTGACCGACACCGCCGCGCTCCGGGCCGCCCTCGACGAGGCGTCGGCGCGGCACGGCACCGTCACCCGCCTCGTCAACAACGCCGCCAACGACAAGCGCCACGAGACCCTCGACGTGGACGAGGACTTCTGGCGCTGGTCCATCGAGATCAACCTCAAGTCCTACCTCTTCGCCTGCCAGCACGCGATCCGGGGGATGCTCGACGCGGGCGTGGCGGGTCACGTTGTGAACTACTCCTCCATCAGCTACATGATGGGGAACGCGGGCTACGCGATCTACACGGCGGCCAACGCGGGCATCACGGGCCTCACCCGGTCGCTCGCGCGCGAGTTCGGCCCCAAGGGCATCCGCCTCAACGCCCTCGCCCCCGGCTGGGTGCTGACGCAGGCGCAGCTCGACAAGTGGGCCACGCCCGAGGCGCTCGCGGCCCATCTCGACCGGCAGTGCCTGAAGGACCACCTGAAGCCGGAGGACATGGTCGCCCCCACCCTGTTCCTCGCCTCCGAGGCGTCCAAGATGATGACCGGGCAGGTCATGGCCGTGGACGGCGGCGTGGTCACGGTCGCCGCATGAGGTGGATCGCCGTCGACTGGGGCACGAGCCGATTGCGCGCCACCCTGATGGAGGGGGACCGCCCGCTGGAGACCCGCGAGAGCGCGGACGGCATGGGCGGCCTCGCGCGCGAGGGGTTCGAGCCCGCGCTCGTGGCCCTGATCGACGACTGGCTGGAAGGCGCCGCGGAGGTCCGGGCGGCGGGCATGGTCGGCGCGCGCCAAGGCTGGCACGAGGCGCCCTACCGCGCGGTCCCCTGCACCCCGCTGGGCGACGCGGTGGCCGTCCCGACCAAGGATCCCCGCCTCGACGTCCGCATCGTGCCGGGCCTGTCCCAGCGCGCGCCCCACCCGGACGTCATGCGCGGCGAGGAGGTGCAGATCGCCGGATGCCTCGCCATCTCGGGCGAGTTCGACGGCTGCCTGTGCCTGCCCGGCACGCACACGAAATGGGTCCACGTCAGCGCGGGCGAGGTCATCTCCTTCCTGACCGTCATGTCCGGCGAGGTCTTCGCGCTCCTTTCCGAGCGATCCGTCCTGCGCCACTCCGTCGGGGCCGACGGCTGGGACGACGCGGCCTTCGCCGCCTCCGTCTCGGACGCGCTCTCCCGGCCCGAGGCGCTGACCGCCCGCCTGTTCCGCCTGCGCGCCGCCGACCTGCTCGACCGGCAGGATCCGGCGACGGCCCGCGCGACCCTGTCGGGCCTCCTCCTCGGGGCGGAGCTCGCCGCCGCCCGCCCGTGGTGGCTGGGCCGCGAGGTGGTCGTCTGCGGCTCCGACCGGACGACGCCCGCCTATATGGCCGCGCTCGACGCCCAAGGCGTGACCGCGCGGGCCATCCCGGCCAAGGATGCGACCATCGCGGGCCTGTCGGCCGCGCGCACCGCCTGAGGACGCATGAGACCGCTGATCGCCATCCTGCGGGGCATCGAGCCCGCCCAAGCCGTCGATGCCTGCGCCGCGCTGATCGACGCGGGGATCACGACCGTCGAGGTGCCGCTGAACTCGCCCGACCCGCTCCGCTCGATCGCCGCGATGGCCGACGCGCACGGGGGCACGGCCACCATCGGCGCGGGCACCGTGCTCGCCCCCGAGGACGTCGACGCCGTGGCGGATGCCGGCGGCGCGCTGATCGTCTCGCCGGACGCGAACGAGGCCGTGATCCGCCGGACGGGGGAGCGCGGGCTGCAGTCGTGGCCCGGCGTCTTCACCCCGACCGAGGCGTTCAGCGCCATCCGCTGGGGCGCGACGGGCCTCAAGCTCTTCCCCGGGTCCATGGCGGGGCCTTCGGGGCTCAAGGCAATGCGCGCGGTCCTGCCCCGCGACGTGCCCGTCTACGCCGTCGGCGGCGCGGGGGCCGAGAACTTCGGCGAATGGGTCGCCGCGGGGGCCGACGGCTTCGGGCTGGGCACCGCGCTCTTCACCCCCGGCTTGTCCACGGAGGAGATCGCCGCCCGCGCCCGCCGCATCGTCGCCGCATGGGATGCCCTTCAGGGGGAGCGCATGGCGTGAAGCTCTGGGACGACCGCCGCTGCGAATTGGGCGAGGGCATCCTCCGCCACCCCGGCCTCGACCGCGTGTTCTGGCTCGACATCCTCGGACGCCGCCTGCTCGCGCGGGACGCCGACGGCACCGGGCCGGCGGACTGGGCGATGCCCGAGATCGTCTCCGCCCTCGGCTGGATCGACGACGCGACGCTGTTCCTCGCGGGGGAGACGGGCTTCTGGTCCTTCGCCCTCGGCACGGGCGAGCCGACCAAGCTCGTCGACCTCGAGGCCGACGACCCCGGCACGCGCTCCAACGACGGGCGCGCGGACCCGATGGGCGGATTCTGGATGGGGACGATGGGGCTCGGCGCCGAGGGCGGGCGCGGCGCGTTCTACCGCTACTACCGGGGGGAGGTCCGCAAGCTCTACGCCCCGGCCTCCATCCCCAACGGCCTGTGCTTCAGCCCCGACGGCGCGTGGGCCTACATGGCCGACAGCGCGGCGGCGACCGTCTGGCGCGTCCGGCTGGACCGGGCGGGCTGGCCCTCGCTCAAGCGCGAGCCGTTCCTCGACCTGCGCGCCGCGGGCCTCGCCCCCGACGGGGCGGTGACCGACGCCGAGGGCAACCTCTGGATCGCGCAGTGGGGCGCGTCGCGGGTGGCGGTCCACGCGCCCGACGGGCGGTTCCTGCGCGCCGCCTCCGTGCCCGCGCCGCACGTGACCTGCCCGTGCTTCGCGGGGGAGGGGCGGCTGCTCGTGACGACGGCGACGCAAGGGATGGACCCCGTCGCGCTGCAGGCGATGCCCGGTGCGGGCATGGTCTGGAAGTTGGACGTGACCGGACGCGGGCGGGACGAGCCGCGCGTGGTGATCGCGTGAAGCGGACGCTGGGGGTCTGCTACTACCCTGAGCACTGGCCCGAGGCGACGTGGCCCGACGACGCCCGCCGCATGGTCGACGCGGGCCTCGCGTGGGTCCGCATCGGCGAGTTCGCGTGGTCCCGGGTTGAGCCGGAGCCGGGGCGCCTCGACTGGGGCTGGCTCGACCGGGCGATGGACGTGCTGGGTGAGGCGGGGCTGCGCGTGGTGCTGGGCACGCCCACCGCCACGCCGCCGCGCTGGATGCTGGACCGCCATCCCGACATGCTGGCCGTCGACGCGGAGGGCCGGCCCCGCGGGTTCGGGTCGCGGCGGCACTACTGCTTCTCCCACGACGGCTACCGCGCCGAAGCGGCGCGCATCGCGGGGCTCTACGCGGAACGCTACGGGCGTCACCCGGCGCTGGGCGCATGGCAGACGGACAACGAGTACGGGTGTCACGACACGGTGGTCAGCTACTCCGACGCCGCCCTCGACGCGTTCCGCCTCTGGCTGGCCGACCGCTACGGCGCGATCGAGGCGCTGAACGTCGCGTGGGGCAACGTGTTCTGGTCGATGGAGTATCGCTCCTTCGGGGAGGTGGGCCTGCCCAACCTGACGGTGACCGAGCCGAACCCGTCGCACGCGCTGGCCTTCCGCCGCTTCTCGTCGGACCAGGTGGTCCGCTGGAACCGCACACAGCTGGACGCGATCCGCCCCCACACGGACGCGCCGGTCTCTCACAACTACATGGGCCGCGTGACCGAGTTCGACCACTACGCGCTGGGCGCGGACATGGAGATCGCGACGTGGGACAGCTACCCGCTGGGCTTCCTGCTGGACCGGGTGCCGGAGGGCGACGCCGACGCCTATCTCCGGCAGGGCGACCCGGACTTCCAAGCCTTCCACCACGACCTCTATCGCGCCGTGGGGAAGGGCCGGTGGTGGGTGATGGAGCAGCAGCCCGGCCCGGTGAATTGGGCGCCGTGGAACCCCGCGCCCCTGCCGGGGATGGAGCGGCTCTGGGCGTGGGAGGCCTTCGCCCACGGGGCCGAGGCGGTGTGCTGGTTCCGCTGGCGGCAGGCCCCCTTCGCGCAGGAGCAGCACCATGCGGGCCTGCTGCGGCCCGACAGCGTCGCCGCGCCCGCGCTCTCGGAGGTGGAGGCGGTCGCGCGCGAGCTGGCCGAGGCGCCGGAGGTGCCCGAGGGGCCGTCGCCCGTCGCCCTCGTCTTCGACTACGGCAGCCAGTGGGCGTGGGAGGTGCAGCCGCAGGGGCAGGGGTTCGACCACTTCGCGCTCGTCTTCTCGCTCTACCGCGCGCTGCGGCGGGTAGGGCAGTCGGTCGACGTCGTGCCGCCCGACCACGCCGACCTCTCCGCCTATTCGCTCGTCCTCGTGCCGGGGGTGCAGACGCTGTCCGAAGGCTTGCGCGCCGCGATGGCAGACTGCCCCGGACATGTCGTAACGGGTCCGAGGACGGCGCTGACGACGGCGGAGCTGTCCATCCCCACGCCGCTGGGGCCGGACGTGCCGGGGCTGGAGGCGACGGCCGTGCTGGTCGAGACGTTCCCCGGTGCGCGGCCCTTGGAGGAGGGCGGCGCGGTGCGCGTCTGGCTGGAGCGGCTGGAGACGGGCGCGGAGGTGGTGGAGCGGACCGTCGAGGGCGATCCCGTGCTGGTCCGCGCCGGGCGGCGCTGGCACCTCGCGGGCTGGCCCGACGACGACGCGGCGGAGCGGATCGTCACCGGCCTGTGCCGCGCGGCGGGGCTGGAGGTGCTCGGCCTCGAGCCCGGCGTGCGGGTGCGCGACTGCGGGGCCGAGCGGATCGTGACCAACTATGCGAGCGTCGCGCGGCGGTTCGAGGGGCACGCGGTGCCGGCGGCGGGGGTGCTGCGGCTGCGGCGGTAGGACCTAACGCCTATCCCACGCATGGTGCCCATGAGCTATGCCACCGCGCGATACGACCGCGCAGCGGTCCGCGCATCGCCGGGCCGTCCCCCGGCCCGGCGATCCCGTTCCGACGGCGCTCCGCCGGGGCGTCGTGCGGGGGTGAGGGATAAATCGCTTCGTGGGAGGGGCGGATCGCCGCGCCACGGCCCTGCGATGCGCTCGCGGATCGACTAGGTTCCATGCGAGGTCGAGGTCCGCCCTGCGGATCGTCTCAGCCCTTCGGCTTCGGCTTGAACCGTCGCGTGCCCGATCCGATGCGCTTGGTCCGCAGGCTCACGTTGCTGTCCTCGCGCAGCGCGCGCTTCTTCTCGGCTTTCGTCCGCTCCGCGGGCTTGTCCGCCTCCGTCCGGTCGTTGCGCGTGACCGGCGGCTTGCCCATCGGCGGGCCCTTCCGCGCCGGGCGCTCCGTCCGCTCGGGCCGCGTCCCCGGCTTGCCGCCGGGCTTGCCGCGCGGCCCGCCCTTGGGCCGGTCGCCGAACCCCTCGCCCGAGCGGGCGCCGTCCCGCGCCACCCGGTCGCCGCCGGGCCGGGGACGCCCCGGTCCCCGCGACGGCCTGTCGTCGCCGTCCCGGCGCGGCCCCTTCGGGCCATCGCTGCGGCGCGGCCGGTCGGGCCGGTCGTCGCGCGCGGGGCGCGCGGGCCGGTCCCCCCGGTCGTCCCGGCGGGGACCGCCGCGGTCGGGCCGCTCGCCCCGATCGGGACGCCCCCCCTTCGGCCCGCCGCCGTCCCGCTTCGGCCGATCGTCCCGCCGGGGCCGGTCCCCGCGCGGCGCGTCGCCCCGCCCGGGGCCACCGCCCTTCGCCCGGTCCGGACGCCCGCCGCCCCCGCTCCGCGCCTCGCGCGCGGGGCCACCGTCGCGCCCGCCGCCCTTGCCCTTCGGCGGCCCGTCCCGGCCCGGTCCCTTGCCCGATCCCTTGCCCGCGCCCTTCGGCCCGCGCGGCGCCCCGCGCTTCGGCCCGTCCTTCGTCTCGTCCGCCATGTCGATCCTCTCGGCCCAGATGGGCCCCAACTGGTCGCGCAGCACCTTGGGCCGCACCTCCTCCACCGCGCCGGGGGCGAGGTCGCCCAACTGGAACGGACCGTAGCTCACCCGGATCAGCCGCGTCACTGTCAGGCCCACCGCCTCGCAGGCGCGACGCACCTCGCGGTTGCGCCCCTCGCGCAGGCCCACGGTCAGCCACGCGTTGGCCCCCGTCTCCCGGTCCAGCGCGACCGTCATCGGCGCGAAGTCCTCCGGCCCGTCCGGCCCCTCGACGGTCACGCCCCGACGCAGCCGGTCCAGCGCCGCCTCGGTGGGACGCCCATGCACCCGCACCCGGTAGCGCCGCATCCAGCCCGTGTCCGGCAGCTCCAGCTCGCGCTTGAGCCCGCCGTCGTTCGTCAGCAGCAGCAGACCCTCCGACGTCAGGTCCAGCCGCCCCACCGACAGCACGCGCCCCAGTTCCTCGGGCAGCGCGTCGAACACCGTCTCGCGGCCCTTCTCGTCGCGCTCGGTGGTGACCAGCCCGGCGGGCTTGTGGTGCAGCCAGAGCCGCGCGGGCTCGGGCGCGGGCAACGGCGCGCCGTCCACCGTCACGCGGTCGCGCGGCCCCACCACCGTCCCCGGCTCCGAGATCGTCGCGCCGTTCACCGCGACGCGGCCCTCGGCCACCCACGCCTCCGCCTCCCGCCGCGAGGCGAGCCCGGCGCGCGCGATGCGCTTGGCGATGCGTTCCGTGTCCATCCCGCGCCCCTACAGCCGTGGACCGGGCAGGGGAACCGGAATAGGCCTGCCCGGATGTTCCGCTCCTTCATGCTCGACGCCCTCGCCGAGGCCCGCGCCGCCGCCGCCGCAGGCGAGGTGCCCGTCGGCGCGGTCGTCACGCGCGGCACGGAGATCCTCGCGCGCGCCGCCAACGCGATGCGCGGCGGGTACGACCCCACCGCTCATGCCGAGATGCGCGCGATCCGCATGGCCTGCGCCGCGCTCGGCTCCGAGCGGCTGACGGGCTGCACGCTGTGGGTCACGCTGGAGCCCTGCGCGATGTGCGCGGGCGCCATCGCCCACGCCCGGCCCGCC
Source organism: Jannaschia sp. Os4 (assembly GCF_016820245.1). Lineage (GTDB taxonomy): Bacteria > Pseudomonadota > Alphaproteobacteria > Rhodobacterales > Rhodobacteraceae > Jannaschia. The sequence goes on from NZ_JAFCAR010000003.1 coordinate 360,866, forward strand.
CGCCTCGTCTGGGGGGCGGACGACCCGAAGTCGGGCGGCGTGGCGCACGGGGCCCGCGTGCTGTCGCGACCGCAGGCCCATGCCGATGTCGAGATCGTGCAGGGCGTCGAGGCCGAGGCCTGCGCCGCCCTCCTGCGCGACTTCTTCGCCGCGCGCCGGTAGGTCAGTCGATCGGGACGGTCACGATGCCGGGCCGCGGCTCCGGGCGCCCCGTCACGGAATGGCACGACAGGATGTCGCCGTAGCCGCGGTCCGGCAGGCCGACCCCGACGCAGCCGGGCACGGCGGGCCGGAACTCCGGCGCGACGGCCACGGGCAGCTCGATGTCGGCGCCGGGATAGGTGTCGACCGGCGCGAGCCGGTCGTTCCCCGGCGTCGGGGTCGCGACCTGCGCGGCGGCGGGCAGGGCGAGCATCAGGGTGGCGGCGAGCGTTCGCATGAGCATGGTCGGTCCTCCTGTGGGATCGCCCCCTCAACGCCGCGGGCGGCGGGTGCGTTCGATCACGATCCGAAGCGCTCCGCCCACGAGGGCGGCATCCCCTTCGGCGGAGGCGACGCCGCGCGCACGCCCCGCGCCACCGCGCGGGCGAGCGTCACGGCGGCCGCGTGGCCCAGGCGCATGGGGTCGCCGACCGGGTCCGCGACGGGCCGCGCGCCGGTCGCGGCCGCGAAGACGAGGTCCCCGTCGAGGGGCGTGTGGGCGGGCCAGAGCGACCGGGCCAGCCCGTCATGCGCGGCGACCGCCATGCGCGTCGCCTGCGCTTGGGTGAGGGCGGCGTCGGTGGCCACGATGGCGATGGTGGTGTTCGTGCCCGGCGCGCCCGGGGGCGCGGCCTCGGCGGTCGGGTCGGGCGCGCCGCCCCCCGCGAAGCCGTCCCCCGGCAGCGGCGCGGCGAGGAACCGCCCCGCCCCGTCCACCGCCGCCCCCAGCGCGTTGACCGCGACGAGCGCGCCGACCGTATGCCCCGTCGAGAGCACCGCCGACGCCGTCCCCAGCCCCCCGCGCAGGCCGTCCGTCGTCGCCCCGAGGCCGGCGCCGTGGCTCCCCGACGGCACGTCCTCCGACGCCGCCTCCAGCGCCGCGCGCCCGAGTGCGGGGTAGGGCGAGCCGTCCCATCCTTTGTCCCCGCCGTTGAGCAGGTCGAACAGGATCGCCGCCGGCACGATCGGCACGGTCACGTCCCCGACCGCGAAGCCGCGCCCCATCCGCCGCAGCCCGTCCGCCACCCCGTCGGCGGCCCCCAGCCCGAAGGCGGACCCCCCCGCGAGGACGAGCGCGTCCACCTCCTGCACCAGCTTGTCGGGCGCCAGAAGGTCCGTCTCCCGCGTTCCCGGTGCCCCGCCCATCACGTGCACGCCCGCCACGAAGGGGGCATCCGCCATCAGGACGGTGACCCCGGACCGCAAGCCCTCGTCATGGGCGCACCCGACGCGCAGGCCCGCAACGTCCGTGATCGCGTTCCGCGCCCCCGCCCTCACGCCCGCACCACCGTGCCGTCGAACCGCCCCAAGGCGCGCAGCCGCGCCGTCGCCGCCATCTCCCGCCCGAGCAGCGCGCCCGGCAGCACCACGATCAAGGTGTCGGCCCCGTCGGCGGCAGCCTCCACCTCCTTCGCCACCTCGTCGGGGAACCAGCCGGCCAGCCGCGGCCCGAACGGCGCGCGCACCACCTCCACGTGGTCGAGGTCCGGCGACAGGCCCTGCCGCTCGCAGGCGTCCAGCACGTGCGCGTAGGCCAGCTGCTGCGAGGCGAAGTCCCCCGCGAGGACGGCGATGGAGGCGGCGAGGCGCATCGCGCGAGCGTGGCCCAGCCCGCCCGGCGCGTCCAGCAGGCTCAGATCCGGTCCTTGGCCGCCGCCGTGGCCGGGTCGCCCGTGTTCGGCGTGCCGCGCGGCTCGATCAGCAGCACCTTAGCCTCCCGCGCGGCCCGGGGACGGTGCATCCGGCCCCTCGGCACGACGCAGAGGTCGCCCGCCCGCAGCGTCTCGGACGGCCCGTCCTCGTAGTCCATCACCACCTCGCCCTCGAGGATCAGGAACAGGTCGTCGGTGTCGTCATGCGCGTGGAAGGGGAACTTCCCCAGCACCTTCACGACCATCACGTCGTCGCCGTTGTAGCCGGCGACGACCTTCGGGTCCCAGTGGGTGTCGAACAGGGCGAGCTTCTCGGAGAGCGTGATCTTGGCCATGCCGCCCGCCTCGCACGAGGCGCACGCCCGCGTCCAACGCCGATCCGTGATGCCGCTTCGATGGTCCGGGAACGCCCCGGGGATCCGGGGGCGGCGCCCCCGGCGCTCAGATGCAGCGCCCCCCGTCCACCTCCATCGCCACGCCGGTCACCATCGACGCCTCGTCCGAGCACAGGAACACCGCCGCGTGCCCCATGTCCTCCGGGGTGGAGAACCGGCCCAGCGGGATGGTGGACAGGAACTTCGCCCGGACCTCCGGGGTGTCCTCGCCCATGAACGACTTGAGCAGCGGCGTCTCGCCCGCCACCGGGTTGATCGCGTTCACCCGGACGCCGTGGGGCGCCAGCTCGACCGCCATCGCCTTCGTAGCGGTGATCATCCAGCCCTTCGAGGCGTTGTACCAGTTGAGCCGGGGCCGGGGCGAGACGCCCGCGGTCGAGGCCACGTTCAGGATCGCGCCCGCCCCGGCGCGCTTCATCGCGGGCACCACGTGGCGGGCCGACAGGTAGACCGACTTCGCGTTCACCGCGAGGACGCGGTCGAACTCGGCCTCCTCCACCTCCTCCATCGGCTGCGGCAGGTGGGTGATCCCGGCGTTGTTCACGAGCACGTCGATCCGCCCCCGGTCGTCGAGGACGCGCGTCGCCACGTCCCGCCAGTCCGCGTCCTTCGAGACGTCCATCCGCATCGCGTCGCCGCCGATTTCACGTGCCGCGTCCTCGGCCCCGCCGCCGTCCAAGTCGGCGACGACGACGTAGGCCCCCTGCGCCGCGAAGGCGCGCACGATCCCGAGGCCGAAGCCCGACGCGCCCCCCGTCACGAGCGCCACCTTGTCCTTGAGCCTGTCGGTCATCCGCGATCCTCCCGCGGACGAGGGGACCGCGTTTCGCGCGGAGGGTCCAGTCCCTACCGCCGCGACGCCCGCCGCAGCGCGTCCGCCGCGTCGAGCCCGTCGAGGTCCGCCGCCGACGGCTCCCACGCGGCGCGGGGCGTGTGGTCCACGTCCCCCGCCGCCGCCGAGAGGTCCTCGGCCAAGGTCCCGCCCATCCCGGCCAGCACCTCGGGCGCGACGAGCAGCGACTCCGCCGGGATGCCCTCCGCGTAGATGATCTCATGGGCGTCGAGCAGCAGGTGGCACAGCGTCAGCGACGGCATGTCCCGGCGCACGATGCTCGTTCCGTTCACGAGGTGCCGCGCGCGGACCAGCACCTCCGCGCCACCCGCGCCCAGCAAGTCCGTCCGCTGCCAGACGTAGAGACGGTGGTCCGGCGACAGCACGAGCTCGTCGGCGTTGTTCATCGCCCCGGGCGCCAGCACGACCGGCGCGTCCGACCCCTCGGCCGTCACCGTGCGCCGCCCCGTCCAGCGCACCGCCTGCGGGCCGTTGTCCCGCGTCAGCACGCGGTCGCCCGCGCGGATGTCCTCGACCGCGGCCTGCGCGCCGCCCGCCATCGTGATCCGGGTCCCGGCGGCGAAGGCGACCGAGGCCGCGCCCGCGAGCTCCCCCTCCGTCGCGGGGCGCGAGCGCAGCAGCGTGTACTCGTCCCGCTCCGAGAGCGGCCCGAACGGCATCAGCAGCCGCACCCCGTCCAGTTCCAGCACCAGCGCCTCGACCAAGGCCCCGCGCTCGCCCATCAGCTGATGCCGGGCCAAGGCCGCCACCGCCGCGCCGGGCCGGCCCACCGAGGAGCCGGGCGCGACCGTGCCGCCCGCGAGCAGGAGCTCGGCGGGCACCGCGCGCCCCTCGAACCGGAAGAGATCCCCCGCCATCGAGTCCTCGACCGCGCCGAGCGCCTCGCCCTCCATCACGCCCGTCTCCACGCGCAGCGCGTCCGCCAAGTAGACGGTGCAGCGCGTCGGGCCGGGGAGGGTGGATGTTTCGCCGAGGGATGTCCGCATAGGCGCACGGCATATCCGGCGCGCCCCGCGAATCGGGTTACGTGACCTAAAGTAAAGGACGGGGCTTACGTAAAGGAAGCTGACCTAGGGTCAACAGGCAATCGGCGCACCCCCGGCGAAAAGGGGCGGACGCCGCCGCCGAGGCCGGGCATACAGCGCCTGACACCAAGCGAAGGGGGCGACATGGATCTGGGCATCAAGGGCAAGCGGGCGCTGGTCTGCGCGTCGTCCAAGGGGCTGGGGCTGGGCTGCGCCCGCGCCTTGGCCGGGGCGGGGGTCGACCTCGTGATGAACGCGCGCGGCGCCGAGGCGCTGGAGGCGTCCGCGCAGGCCATCCGCGACGAATTCGGCGTGTCGGTCGAGGCCGTCGCCGCCGACATCACCGCCGAGGCGGGCCGGGCGAAGGTGCTGGCGGCGGCGGGCGAGCCCGACATCCTCGTGACAAACGCGGGCGGCCCGCCGCCGGGCATGTGGTCCGACTGGTCGCGCGACGACTTCGTGGCCGCGCTCGACGCCAACATGCTCACCCCCATCGCGCTGATGCAGGCCACCTTGCCCGCGATGATGGCCCGCAGGTGGGGCCGCGTCGTCAACGTCACCTCGCAGTCGGTCAAGGCGCCGATCCCCGTCCTCGGCCTGTCCAACGCGGCGCGCACGGGGCTGACGGGCTTCGTCGCGGGCACCGCCCGGCAGGTCGCGCCCGAGGGCGTGACGATCAACAACCTCCTGCCCGGCATCCACGACACCGACCGCGCGACGGCCCTCGACACGGCCGTCACGCGCCAGAAGAACGTCTCGATGGAGGAGGCCCGCGCCGAGCGCGAGGCGACGATCCCGGCCCGGCGCTACGGCACGATCGACGAGTTCGGGGCCATGTGCGCCTTCATGTGCTCGGTCCACGCGGGGTTCATGGTCGGCCAGAACGTCCTGCTCGACGGCGGCGCGACCAACGCCACGATTTGAGGGGGGCGGGGCTCAGAACCCGGCGGTGGTGACCGTCAGGTTGTCGAGCCCCGTCGCCTCCGGGCGCCCGTCGAGATGCTGCATCCGCAGCCGCGTCTCGGTCACGTCAGCCATCGCGGTGCGCATCTCCGGCTCCGTCACCGCCGCCCCGTCGAGCCGCCAGCCCGCGTCGGCGCGCAGCGTCACCTCCGCCGAGGACCAGCCGGCCCCCGCGGGCGCGTAGTCGGAATGCAGCTCCAGCCGCCGCCCGTCCGCCGTCGTCATCGTCAGCAGCGGCACCGCCTCCGTGGGCCCGCCGGCGCCCGACCCCTCCAGCGCCGCCATGTCGAAGGCGATCGTCCCGCCGTAGAGATCCCGCAGATCCCCCGACAGCACCTCCGGCGCGAGGATCAGGCCGGTCCCGCCCCCGTCCCGGTAGTGGAGGAAGCCCGGCGCGCCGTCGCTGCCCGGCCCGTCCGCGTGGGACAGCACGCCCGGCCCGTCGTTCAGGAACCCGTCCGGCCCGTCGAGGAACTGGATGTCGGCCAGCTCGGTGCGGAAGCGGTCGTTCAGCTCCAGCCCGTCCAAGTGGTCCGAGACCCCCTCGCCCTGCCGTTGGGCGGCCACCGACAGAAGGCCGCCCGTCGCCAGCCCGATCCCGACCAGGGCGGCGGTCAGCACCGTCCAGTCCACCGTCACCGCGCCGGAGGTGGCGGCGGCGAAGCGGCGGAGCGCGGGGGGCAGGGAGCGGCAGGACATGGCGAGACTGGATGCGCGCCGATTCGGGCGGAACGGGGGCGGACATGGGGCGGGCGGGGCGCCCCGATTGGAAACGGCCCGGCGGGGGCGGCGTTGTCCCCCCGTCCCCGCCCCCCTATCTCCGGGGGGCAGCACCGGACCGGGAGGGCCGCATGACCGAGCAGACCCCCCGCCGCGCGCTGCTGATCGAGCATGACGACGGCGACGGGACGGCCCGCACGCCCGCCGACGCCCCCGCCGTCCCCGACGCCGCGGAGGGGCGGGCCGTGCGCGGCGCGCTGGCGCTGGCCGCGCGCCCGCGCTCGGGCCTCGCCCGGTGGTTCTGGGCCAGCCTCGGGGCGCTGCTGCTCTTCGCCGCCTCCGTCGCTGCGTGGTCCTTCGTCGAGGGGCTCATGGCCGAGCGCGAATGGCTGGGCTGGGTCGCCCTCGCCCTCGTGGGCAGCCTCGTGCTCGCCTGCCTCGCAGTCGTGGTCCGCGAGCTCGCCGCGCTGTCGCGGCTGGGCCGTATCGACGCGCTTCACCGCGAGGCGGCCTCCGTCGCCGACCTCGCGGGCGCCCGCGTCCTCACCGACCGCCTGCTGCGCTTCTACGCCCGCCGCCCCGACCTGCGCTGGGGCCGCGACGCGCTGCGCGAGGGGGCCGCCGACACGTTCGACGCCGACGCCCAGATCGCCTTGGCCGAGCGCACGCTGCTCGCCCCCCTCGACGCCGCGGCCGCCCGCGAGGTGGAGGCCGCCGTGCGCCAGGTCGCCGCCGTCACCGCCTTCGTCCCCTTGGCCCTCGCCGACGTCGCGGTCGCGGGCGCCGCCAACCTGCGGATGATCCGCCGCGTGGCCGAGATCTACGGCGGGCGCTCCGGGACGCTGGGCAACTGGCGCCTCGCCCGTTCCGTGGCCGCCCATCTCGTCGCCACGGGCGCCGTCGCGGTGGGCGACGACGTGATCCATTCCCTCGCGGGGGGCTCCGTGCTCGCCCGGCTCTCGCGCCGCTTCGGCGAGGGCGTGGTAAACGGCGCGCTCACCGCCCGCGTGGGCGTCGCCGCGATGGAGGTCTGCCGCCCGCTGCCCTTCGCCGCCGAGCGCCCGCCCCGCGTCACCGCCCTCCTCGGCCGCGCCCTGACGGGCTTCGGCCCCGCCTCCGACACGCCAGACACGCCCGACAGGAAGGACTGACCCCGATGGAAAGCCTCGCCCACGACCTCCGCACGATGCAGCGCACCCCGCTGCACGACTCGCACGTCGAGCATCTCCGCCACATCGGCGAGGTCGTCGAGCGCAAGGCGGGCGACGTGCTCTTCGACCTCGGCGACCCGATGGACACGTTCTACTACGTGCTCGACGGCGAGGTGGAGGCCGTCGACGCCGTCACCGGCGAGCGCTACGGCGACGGCGCGACGCTGGGGCCGGGGCAGTTCGCGGGCGAGATCTCGCTCCTGACCGGCGGCGGCTCGATGCTGCCGATGCGGCTCGTGCAGGACAGCCGCCTGATCGCCGTCCCGCGCGAGGCGCTGCTCGAGGCGATGGCCCGCGTGCCCGAGATGTCGGACATCATCGTGACCGTCATCTCCGCGCGCCGCCGCCGCCTCCTCGAGTCCAACGACGCCTCGCTCACCCTGATCGGCATGGACGAATCTAAGGAGATCCGCGCCATCGCCGCCTTCGCCGCCCGCAACCGCATCCCGTTCCGTACCCCCGAGGACGACCCGGAGGAGGCGCACGAGGTGGCCGAGGCCTGCTCGCTCGACCTGAAGGGCCCGGCGGTGGTCTTCGGCAAGGACCGCGTCATCCACGACCCCACCCCCCGCAAGGTGGCCCAGCTCTTCGGCCTCGACCTCGACCTCGACGAGGAGCGGACCTACGACGTGCTGATCGTCGGCGGCGGACCGGGCGGCGTGGCGGCGGGCGTCTATGCCGGGGCCGAGGGGCTCTGCGCGCTGGTGGTCGAGGATGCGACCATCGGCGGGCAGGCGGGCACCTCGTCGCGCATCGAGAACTACATGGGCTTCCCCACGGGCATCTCGGGCGCCGACCTGTGCTGGCGCGGCGAGGTGCAGGCGATGAAGTTCGGCACCCGCTTCGCCGTCCCCCGCCGCGCCTCCGCCATCGAGCGGATCGGCGCGGGCGAGGGCGGTCCCGGCTTCCGCGTCACCCTCGACGACGGCACGCCCGTCTGCGCCCGCGCCATCGTGGTCTCCACGGGCGTGCAGTACCGCCGCCTTCCGCTCGACCGCCTCGAGGAGTTCGAGGGCGCGGGCGCCTACTACGCCGCCACCGACGTCGAGGCCCGCTTCTGCCGCGGCACCGAGGTGGTGATCGTGGGCGGCGGCAACTCGGCGGGGCAGGCGGCGATGTTCCTGTCGCGCTACGCCAAGTGCGTCCACGTGCTGATCCGCGGCGACAGCCTCGCCGACAGCATGTCCACCTATCTCCGCGACCGGCTGGAGGCCGACGCGGGCGTCGCGATCCACTACAACACCGAGGTCGAGGGGCTGGAGGGCGACGACCACCTCTCCGCCGTCCGCCTCAAGGGCGACGGGGCGGCGGAGCTGGACGGGCGCATCGACACCCGCGCCCTCTTCATCATGGTCGGCGCCGCGCCTAACACCGGCTGGCTCGACGGGCTGATCGAGACGGACGCCAAGGGCTTCGTGCTGACCGGGGACGCGGTGGGGCGCGACTCCCCCTTCGAGACGTCCTGCGACGGCATCTTCGCGGTGGGCGACGTGCGCGCCGGGTCCGTGAAGCGCGTGGCCTCCGCCGTGGGCGAGGGCTCGGTGGTCATCTCCAAGGTCTGGGAGCACGTGGCCCGCGTCCGCGACGAAACCGGGGCGGCGCAGGCCGCCGAGTAGCGTCCGCGCCACGCCCGGCGCCCCGCGGGGGGGCGTCCCGCGTGCCCCGTCTCGACCGGGCGGGGGGCGCCTGCCATCCCGGCGGGCATGGAAGACCTCCTCATCCTGCTCGCCGTCGCGGCGCTGGTGGCGATCGTCGCCGCGCCCGTGCTCGCCTTCGTCGCGCTGTCCCGAACCTCCGACCTGCGGCGCCGCGTCGCGCATCTGGAGGAGGACGTGCTGACCCTCGCGGAGACCCTGCGCCGGAGGCCCGCTGCCGAGCCCGCGAAGGCCGCCCCGTCCGCAGCCCCGTCCGCAGCCCCGGCCCCCGCGACGCGCCCCGCCGCCGCCGCGGCCCCGCCCCCCGCCGCGACCGCGCCCGACCCCGAGCGGCGGGCCGACCCGTGGGGACGCGCCGGATCCCGGACGGCGGACGCGGTCGCGCCCGCGCCGCGCACGCCCGCCGTCGCGCCGCCGCCGAAGCCCGTCGACCCCTCGCCCCTCGACCGCGCCGCGCGATGGGCCGCGCAGAACTGGTTCTACCTCGTCGCCGCGGCCTCCTTGGCCTTGGCGGGCATCTACCTCGTGCAGTGGGGCGCCGAGCGCGGCCTCCTGCCGCCCGCCATGCGCGTCGCCGCCGCCCTCGCCTTCGGGGCCGCCCTGATCGGTGGAGGCGAATGGCTCCGCCGCCGCTTCGGCGACGAAGGGGACGTCGCCACGCGCCACCTCCCCTCCGTGCTGTCGGGCGCGGGCGTCGTCACCCTCTTCGCCGCCGTCCTCGCGGCCATCCACCTCTACGCCCTGATCGGGCCGGTCGCCGGCCTCGTCGCCCTCGTGGCCGTCGCCGCCCTCGCCATCGTGCTGGGCTGGTTCTCCGGCCCCCTGCTCGTGGCCGTGGGCCTCGTCGGCGCGACCGTCGCCCCCTTCGCCGTGGGCGGCGCGTCGGACGACCCCTCGCTCCTGCACGCGTACTTCGCCCTCGTGGCGCTCACCGGCCTCGCCGTGGACACGCTGCGGCGCTGGATGTGGGTCTCTCTGCTGGCCGTGGGCCTCGGGCTCGCGGGCACGTTCCTCCTGATGGGGGCGGGCACGCGGGAGCCTGTCGCCTATGCCGCCGCCGTCGCGATCGCGCTGCTCGCGATGGTGCTGCCCAACGGGCGGCTGCGTCCCGACCAGGACGGGCCGATGCTCTGGCAGGCGCCCCGCGCCCGCCCGCGCCCCGAGGCCCGCCCCGCGATGCTGGGCGTCGCCGGGGCCGTCGCGCTGATCGTGTTCGACGCGGCCACGTCCTACCCGTCGATGGCCACCGCGCCCGGCCTCGCCGCCTGCGCGGTCCTGATCGCCGCCCTCGCCGTCTGGGCCGAGCGCAGCCGCGCCCTGCAGGACCTCGTCCTGCTCCCCGTCGCGGGATTCCTGCTGATCGCCCTGAACCCCGACGCCGCGACCGTGGCGCAGTTCACCCGCGAGATCGCCCCCGAGCAGCCCGGCCCCCGCGGCGCGACCACGCTCCTCGCCCTCGCCGCCGCGCTCGCGCTTCCGCTCGCATGGCGGGCCGCGCGCCCCGCGCCGACATGGCGCCTGCTCTGGACCCTCGCCGCCGCGGGCCTCGCCCCCGCCACGGGCCTCGCGCTCGACGTCGGCTGGGACGCGCCCGCCGTGCTCGGCAGGGCGGCGTGGGCGTGGCACGCCATCGCCGTGGCCGCGCTGCTGACGGGCGTCGCCGCGTGGTGGGCGCGCGCGGTCCAAGGCGACGGGGGCCGCGAGATGGCCGCCATGGCCGCCCTCATGGGTTTCGTGACCATCGGCTACGCGGCGGCCCAAGTCCTCGACAAGGCGGCCCTCACCCTCGCCTTCGCGGGGCTGGCGGCGGGCGCGGCATGGATGGCCCGCGCGCTCGACCTGCCGCGCCTCGGGTGGACGCTGGTGATCGCCGTGCCGGTCCTCGGCTTCCGACTGATCGCCGATCCCGGCCTGTCGTGGGCGATCCAAGGCCCCGCCGGACCCGTCGCCGCCGCCTACGCGGGCACCGCCGCCGCGCTGCTCCTCGCCGCGTGGCTCCTACGCGGGGCCGCCCCCGCCCCGCGCCTTGCCGCCGAGTCCGGCGCGCTGACGGCCACCGCCACCGCGATCTCGGTCCCGCTGCTGCGCTGGATCGACGGGGCGGAGAACGAGGCCGGCGGCGCCACGATGGGCCTGATCGCCGCCGTCTGGGGCACCGCCGCGCTGGGCCAGCTCATCCGCGCCGAGGGCGGCCTCCCCCGCCTGCGCCAAGCCCTCGCCGCGCTCCTCGCGCTGCCCGCCGCCGGGGCGCTGGCCTTGGCCCTCACCGAGTTCAACCCCGTCCTCGGCCTCCGGCCCAAGGGCGAGGTGACGGTCCTCGGCCCGCCGCTCCTCAACTCCCTCGTCCTCGCCTACCTCGCGCCCGCCGCGATCCTCTGGCTCGCCCACCGCCGCCTCGGCTGGCGCTGGCCGCTCTGGGGCGCGGGCGCGCTCGCCGGGCTCTGGGCGGTCCTCGCCATCCGCCACGCGTGGCAAGGCCCGAGTGAGATGCCGTGGGTGGAAGGCATCGGACGCGGCGAGATGCTCACCTACACCGCCGTCCTGCTGATCGCGGGCGCCGCCGCGTTCTTCCGCGGCCTCACGCGAGGCGAGCCGACCGTCCGCCGCGTCGGCACCGGCCTCCTGGCGCTCACGGCGGCCAAGGTGTTCCTTGTCGACGCCGCCGCGCTGCAGGGCCTCGCCCGCGTCGGCGCCTTCGTGGCGCTGGGCCTAAGCCTCGCGGGGCTCGCGTGGCTCGACCGCCGCGCCGCCGGGGCGCCCGTCCGAGAGGCCGGCGAGGAGGGGCGGGACGACGCCCCCCCGGACGAGGGCGCCTAGCACCGGCGGCAGCGGGGGCACCCGGCTCAGGGGCATCAGCACCCGGTCGCGCAGCCACGGCAGCAGGCGCGAGTCGCTCTGGTATTGCGGCGTGAACAGGCGGCTCATCCCCTGATACGCCAGCACGTGCAGGCGCCGCGCGTTCAGCATCCGTCGTCCCGCCTCCTCCGCCGGTCCGGCCCGCAGCGCCAAGCACAGCGCGTGCGCGTCCAAGAGCGCCATGTTCGCCCCTTGGCCCAGTTGCGGCGAGGTGCGGTGCCACGCGTCGCCCAGATGGATCACCCCCTCCGACCACGGGCGCCACAGCGTCCCATGCGCGTAGCGGGCCATCGTCATCTGCCCGTGATCCTCGACCTGCGCCACGAAGGGCGCGATGGCGGGCCACAGCGCCTCCGCCTCCTCCCGCCAATCGGCCAAGGGCCGCGCCAGCCAGTCCGCATGCCCGTCCCGCGGCAGCGACCAGAACACCGCCGCCAGCTCCGGCCCCCCGGCCTCCGTCCGCCCGATCGGCAGGACGCCCGCCATCCGGTCCGCCCGCCGATACCGCTGCCGCAGCTCGTCGCGGGGCAGGTCCGTTCCCTCGGGCCAGCGCACCGTTCCCCAGATCGCGCCGTAGGGCAGCGGGGCCGCCCGCATCGGCGACAGCGGCGAGCCCGCCCCCGCGCGTCCACCCGCAGGTCGAACCGCCCGTCCGACGCGAAGCCCGGTCCGACCTCCGCGCCCAGCTCGATCCGGGCGCCCGCCGCGACGGCGGCGTCCCACAGCACCCCGTGCAGCGCGGCGCGGTGCATCGCCAGCCCCTCGCGCCCCCGCCCCGCCGGGTCGTAGGTCACGTCCAGGGCGACGCGCCCGCCCGACATCCCCCGCATCCGCGCGATCCGCTGGCCCAGCCGGCGCGCCGCGCCGCCCGCGCCCAGCGCGTCCAGCACCGCCTGCCCGACCGGCTGCACCACCAGCCCCGACCCCACGGGCCGCGCCGCCTCGAACCGCTCCAGCACCGTCACGTCGTGCCCGTCCGCCGCCAGCCCCGCCGCCGCCGCCAGCCCCGCGATGCCCGCTCCCGCGATCCCGATCCGCATGGTGGATTCCCCTTTCGCGGGGACGGGCTACCCCCGCCGCCCCGCGCGTTCCAGCGGACACGCCGCCGCGTTCCCGCTTTCCCGTCCGGGCGATGCACCGGCGCGGTGGACGCCGCGGAGCGGCCCCTCGCTTGTCCCCTCCCCACCCGCCCGCTACAGACCGCCCCGATGCCCACGCGCCACGTCATACCGCGCCGAATTCGCCGCCCGGCGCCCCGAGCCTGACCGGCAGGGGCGACCGGGATCCTTCGCGCGCCCCGCTACCTCAGATTCAGGACGACCCCGATGGACGGCAAGACCACCTCCGCGACCCCCGCCCCCGACTACAAGGCCACGCTCAACCTGCCCCGCACGGACTTCCCGATGCGCGCGGGCCTGCCCAAGCGCGAGCCCGACTGGCTCGCCCGCTGGGCGCGCATCGGCGTCTACGACCGCCTCCGCGAGAAGGAGGGCCGCCCGCCCTTCGTCCTCCACGACGGCCCGCCCTACGCCAACGGCCACCTCCACATCGGCCACGCGCTCAACAAGATCCTCAAGGACATGGTCGTCCGCTCCCGGCAGATGATGGGCTTCGATGCCCGCTACATCCCCGGCTGGGACTGCCACGGCCTGCCGATCGAGTGGAAGATCGAGGAGAAGTACCGCCAGAAGGGCCGCGACAAGGACGCCGTCCCCGTCGTCGAGTTCCGGCAGGAGTGCCGCGACTTCGCCGCCGGCTGGGTCGACGTGCAGCGCGGCGAGTTCCAGCGCCTCGGCATCACCGGCCGCTGGGACGCGCCCTACCTCACGATGGGCCACCACGCCGAGGCGGTCATCGCAGCCGAGTTCCAGACCTTCCTGATGAACGGCCTCATCTACCAAGGCTCCAAGCCCGTGATGTGGTCCCCCATCGAGAAGACCGCGCTGGCCGAGGCCGAGGTGGAGTATCACGACCGCCAGGTGGACGCGGTGTGGGTGGCGTTCGACGTGGCGTCCGGGATGGACGGTGCGAAGCTCGTCATCTGGACCACCACCCCGTGGACCCTGCCGTCCAACCGCGCCGTCGCCTACGGCCCCGCCATCTCCTATGGGCTCTACGAGGTCACCGGTCGCCCCGAGGAATGCTGGGCGCGCATCGGCGACCGCTACCTCCTCGCCGACGCGCTGGCCGAGGACGCGCTGGCCGCCATGCGGCTGGAGCCCTCCATGCACCGCCGCCTCCGCGACGTGATGCCCGAGGAACTGAACGCCCTCACCCTCGCCCACCCCCTCCGCGGGGCCGGGGGCGCGGACGGCGAATGGGACTACGACGTCCCCCTCCTCCCCGGCGACCACGTCACCGACGACGCGGGCACCGGCTTCGTCCACACCGCGCCGTCCCACGGCGACGACGACTACCAGCTCGGGCTGACCCACGGCCTGCCCATGACCCACAACGTCGAGGCCGATGGCTCCTACCGCGCCGACCTCCCCCTCTTCGGCGGCGAGGCGATCCTGAAGCCCAACGGCAAGCCCGGCGGCGCGAACAAGGCGGTCATCGACAAGATGGTCGAGGTCGGCGCCCTGCTGGCCCGCCGCCGCCTCACCATCTCCGACGCCCACTCGTGGCGCTCCAAGGCCCCCGTCATCCGCCTCAACCGCCCGCAATGGTTCGCCGCCATCGACAAACCCGTGGGCGACGGCAAGGACGACCACGGCGAGACCGTCCGCCAGCGCGCGCTGACCTCCATCGACACGCTCGTCGAATGGACCCCCCGCTCGGGCCGCAACCGTCTGCACTCCATGATCGAGGCCCGCCCCGATTGGGTGCTGTCGCGCCAGCGCGCGTGGGGCGTCCCCCTCACCTGCTTCACGAAGAAGGGCGCCAAGCCCGGCGACGCCGACTTCCTCCTCATGGACGAGCAGGTGAACGCCCGCATCACCGCAGCCTTCGAGGCGGAGGGCGCCGATGCGTGGTATGCCGAGGGCGCCAAGCACCGCTTCCTCGACGGCCTCCACGACCCGGACGCCTACGATCAGGTGATGGACATCCTCGACGTCTGGTTCGACTCCGGCTCGACCCACGCCTTCACGCTCCGCGACCGGGACGACGGCTCCGAGGACGGCCTCGCCGACCTCTACCTCGAGGGCACGGACCAGCACCGCGGCTGGTTCCACTCCTCCATGCTGCAGGGCTGCGGCACGATCGGGCGCGCGCCCTACCGCGCGGTGCTGACCCACGGCTTCACGCTGGACCAGAAGGGCCAGAAGATGTCGAAGTCGATCGGCAACACCATCGCCCCGCAGGAGGTGGTGGACCAGTATGGCGCCGACATCCTCCGCCTCTGGGTGGCGCAGGCCGACTATACCGCCGACCTCCGCATCGGGCCGGAGATCCTCAAGGGCACGGCGGACTCCTACCGCCGCCTGCGCAACACGATGCGCTTCCTGTTGGGCTCGCTCTCGGACTTCTCCGAGGCCGACCGCACCGACCCCTTGGAGATGCCCGACCTCGAGAAGTGGGTCCTCCACCGCATGGGCCAGCTCGACGCACAGGTCCGCGACGGCTACGCCGCCTACGACTTCCCCGGCGTGTGGCGCGCGGTGTTCGACTTCTGCACCGTGGAGCTGTCGGCCTTCTACTTCGACGTCCGCAAGGACGCGCTCTACTGCGACGGCGAAACGCTCCGCCGCCGGGCCGCGCGCACGGTGCTGGACCTGCTCTACCACCGCCTGACCACGTGGCTCGCCCCGATCCTGACCTTCACGATGGAGGAGGTCTGGCTGGAGCGCCACGCGGGCGACGACGCCTCCGTCCACATGCAGGACATGCCCGCGCCGAAGCCCCAATGGGTCGACGACGGCCTTGCCGCGCAGTGGGACACCGTCCGCCGCGTCCGCCGGGTCGTCACCGGCGCGCTGGAGGTGGCCCGCCGCGACAAGGTGATCGGTAGCAGCTTGGAGGCCGCCCCCACCGTCCACGTCGACGCCGCCACCAAGGCCGTGCTCGACGGGGTCGCCTTCGACGACGTCTGCATCGTCTCCGCGATCACGGTGACGACCGACGCCGCGCCCTCGGACGCGTTCGTGCTGGACGAGGTGCCCGGCGTGGCCGTCGCCTTCGCCCATGCCGAGGGCGGCAAGTGCCAGCGTTGCTGGAAGGTCCTCCCCGACGTCGGCCACCACGGCCATGACGGCGTCTGCGCCCGCTGCGATCAGGCGCTCTCGGACGGCTGACGCCCCGGACCCGATCCGGGCCCTCGCCCCCCAAGCCCCCGCCTCGCGCGGGGGCCTCCGCCTCCACGGGCGACCCCGGTGGCCGTCGTTCGCGCGCACCCCCCACTGCTACGCACCCGCGCGATACGGCCGCGCCAGCGGCCCGCGCATCGCCGGGCCGCCCCCCGGCCCGGCGATCCCGTGCCGACGGCACCCCGCTCGGGCGTCGCGCAGGTGTGAGGGATAAATCGCTTCGTGGAAGGGGCGGATCGCCGCGCCACGGCCCTGCGATGCGCTCCCGTCCCGCTCCGGCCCAACGCCCCTTGACCTGCCTCCCGCTCCCCACCCCGTGATCCCCCGAAACACTCCTTAACGCCCCCGCCCCGGACCCCCCCGTATGCACGGGGGGTGTACGGGGGGTGCACGGGGGGTGCCCCGCACCGCACGCACGCGCCGAATCGCCTCAACCCCCTCCGCCCACACGCAAAACCCGTTCGATCCAAGGCGGCATTAACCTTTCCCCGCTTCCCTCCCCCGCCGCACCCGTCCACACCGCCCCCATGACGCTTCCGATCCTCCTCGCGGTCCTGCTCGCCGCCGCGCTCCACGCGGCGTGGAACGCGGTCATCCGGTCGGGCGGGTCCAAGGTCGCCGCCATGACCGCGATGACCGTCTGCCAAGGCGGCATCGGCCTTGCGCTCGGCCTCTGGAACGGCTTCCCCACCGGCGAGGCGGCGGCTTGGCTCGCCCTGTCCGTCCTCGTCCACGGCGGCTACCAGACCTTCCTCGTGCTGGCCTACGAGCAGGGCGACCTCTCCCGCGTCTATCCCATCGCCCGCGGCACGGCCCCGCTGCTGGTCACCCTCGTCACCCTCGCCTTCGCCATCGAGCCGCTCTCGCGCGGCGACCTCCTCGCCGTCGCCATCCTCGCCTCCGGCATCGCCCTCATCGCCTTCGGCGCGCTCCGGGCCCGCGAGGCCCGGCGCCTGATTCCCTACGCGCTGGCGACGGCTTGCATGACGGCGGCCTACACGCTCACCGACGGCCTCGGCGCCCGCGCGTCGGGCGCGCCCGTCGCCTATGTCGGCTGGATCCTCGCGGGCACCGCGTTCACCTTCCTGCCGGTGGCCTACCTGCTCCGGGGCCGCGCCATCGTCCCCGACGCGCGCACGTGGAAGGGCGGCGCGCTGGGCGCCGTCGCCTCCTTCGGGGCCTACGCCATCGCCGTCTGGGCCATGACGCAGGCGCCCATTGCCTTGGTGGCCGCTCTCCGCGAGACCTCGATCCTCTTCGCGGTGGGGATCGGCTGGGCGATGGGGGAGCGGATGGACATGACCAAGGCGGTCGCCGCCGCCATCATCGTCGCGGGCGTGCTGATGGTGCGGCTGTGAGGGCCGAGGTCGAGCGCGCCCTGCGCCATCTGGCCGAGACGCGCACGGCCACCTTCTGCCCCTCCGAGGCGGCGCGGCGGGTGGCCGACGACTGGCGCCCGCTCATGCCGCTCGTGCGCGAGGTGGCGCGCGACATGGACCTCCGCGCCACCCAAGGCGGAACGGAGGTCGATCCGGTCACGGCCCGCGGCCCGATCCGGTTAACGAAACGCTAACGCTCCATTAACCGTCCCTTAACCTCCGCCAGCGACCCCGCCCCGATCTGCGTCATGCAGGACGTCATGTCGGCCCGCAGCACGTAGGCGAGATGGTCGATCCCCTTCCCCCCCAGCGCCCCCAGCGCGAAGTACCACGCCTTCCCGAGGAACACGTGGTCCGCCCCCAGCGCGATGGCCCGCAGGATGTCCAACCCCCCTGAAATCCCTGAGCAAAAGAGGACCGGCGCCCGCCCCGCCACGGCCTCCACGACCGGCGGCAGCGTGTCGATGGCGGCGGGTCCCCCCTCGAACTGCCGCCCCGAATGGTTGCTCACCCAGATCGCGTCGACCCCCATCCCCAGCAGCCGGTCCGCGTCCTCAGCCTCCGCCACGCCCTTGACGATCAGCGGCCCGTCCCACTCAACCCGGCACCCCTCGATGTAGTCCCAGCCCGGCGAGCCCCGGATGATCTTGCCCGCATGGGTGAACCCGTCCTCGTTCAGCGCGGCGGTGTAGTCCTCGACGAACCGCATCCGCGGCATCCCCCGCTTGGCATGGCCCAAGGACCATTCGGGATGCATCACCATGTCCGCCACCATGCCCGGCGTGATCACGGGCGGCATCGAGATGTTGGCCCGCCGCTGCCGCTCCCGCCTACTCTCGCCCGGCACGTCCACCGTGACCACCAGCGCGCCCCACCCGGCCGCCTTGATCCGCCCCAGCATGTCCTTCCGGATGGCGGGATCGTTGACCGGATAGTGCTGATACCACCCCAGATCGCCCACGATCGGCCCCGTTTCCTCGGGGCGCGCGGCGGCCACGGTGGACTGCCCGTAGATCAGCCCGTTGCGCTTGGCCCCCTCGGCCATCGTCGCCTCGGCCCCCGGCCAGATCAGCCCCGCCATCCCCACCGGCGCGATGCCGAAGGGCTGCGCGTAGTCCCGCCCCAGCAGCGTGCAGGACAGGTCCGGCTCCACCTCGCCCCGCAGGATCGCGGGCATGAACCGCACCGCGTCCAGCCCCGCCCGGTTGCTCCGCACCCCGGCCTCCGTGCCGGTCCCCGAGTCCACGTACTCGAACGCGAACTTCGGCATCCGCCGCCGAGCCTTGGCGCGGAGATCGGAGATCGCGGGATACTTCAGATCGAGTTGGGACACGGCCCCGCTCCCTCATCTCAGCTCAAATACCTCGGGGGTCCGGGGGCAGCGCCCCCGGCGCCCTCAATCGGGGACCACCTTGCCGGGGTTCATCACCCCGTCCGGATCCAGCGCCCGCTTCACCGCGCGCATCACGTCCAGCGCGACGGGGTCCTTGCGCCGCGTCATCGTCGCCAGCTTGGACAGCCCGATCCCGTGCTCCGCGCTGATCGACCCGCGCAGGTCGACCACGATCCCCTCCACCATCTCCCGGATCGCGTCGAGATGGGCCGGATCGTCGTCCTTGGGATAGACCGTGAGATGCACGTTCCCGTCGCCTAAGTGACTGACGATCAGCGTTTCCGCCCCCGGCGACAGCCGCTCCAGCTCGTCGTGCATCCGGTCGATGAACGCCTCCACCCGGTCCACCGGCAGGCACACGTCGTTGTCCACGATGGGCAGCCGCGTGAAGGTGATCTCGGCGGCGGCCTCGCGCATCTCCCAGATCAGGCGGCGCTGCGCCTCGTCCTGCGCGACCATGGCGTCCAGCACCTCGCCCCGCTCCAGCGCGTCGCCCAGCACCTCCTCCAGCACGTCGTCCAGCGGGCGCGACAGGCCGCCCAGCTCGATCATCACCGCGTGGTCGCCCACCGGGAAGGGCTGGCGCAGGTCGGGGCGCAGGCGGGCCAGCTCGCCCATGTAGGTGCGCGGCATGTACTCGAACGCCTCCACCGCGCCGTCGCTGGCGGTCTGGAGGCGGTTGAGCAGATCCAGCGCGGCGGGCAGGCCGGCCACGGCGGCCAGCGCGGTGGCGTGGTGCCGGGGCTTGGGATGCAGGCGCACCACGGCGGCCGTGATCAGTCCCAGCGTCCCCTCGGCCCCGATGAACAGATCCTTGAGGTCGTAGCCGGAGTTGTCCTTGTGCAGCTCGCTCATCAGGTCGAGCACGCGCCCGTCGGCCAGCACCACCTCCAGCCCCAGCACGAGGCCCCGCGTCGGCCCGTGCCGCACCACGTTGGACCCGCCCGCGTTGGTCGAAAGGAAGCCCCCCACCCGCGCCGACTGCCGCGCGCCGAAGGTCAGCGGGAAGACGAGACCCTCCGCCTCCACCGCGTCGTGGATGTCCGACAGGATCGCGCCCCCCTCGACCACCGCGAGGCGGGCGGCGGGCCGCACCTCCCGGATGGCGGCCATGCGCTCCAGCGAGACCATGACGGCGCCTTGGTTGGCCGTCCCCCCCACGAGGCCCGTGTTGCCACCCACCGGCACGATGGCGAGGCCATGCCGCGCGGCGCACCTGACGACGTCGGAGACCTCGGCGGTCGAGGCCGGGCGCACCACGGCCAAGGGATCGGCGCGCCACTTGCCCGTCCAGTCCTTGGCGAAGCGCGCGGTGTCCTCCCCCGTCAGCACCTGCGCGTCCCCCACGAGGGCGCGCAAGTCCGCGAGGGCGGCGTCGGCGGTGTCGAGCATGGCAGGTCCTCCGGAGGGAGGGATGCCATGCGGCCCGAGGGGAAGGGAAGCGCCCCGCTCGGCGGCGGGCCCGGAGGGGCGGGCTACTCCGCCGCCACCCCGACCGGCGCGGGATCGGCCACCGCCAGTTCGATCTCTGGGAACTCGACCTTCGGCGCGATGCCCGACAGGCCCTCCCGGGCGGCGCGGTAGGCGCGCTCGTAGGACTGCACCATGCGCTCGACGGTGAACATCTCCTGCACCCGAAGGCGCGGGGTGGAGCGGGGGATCTTCATCGCCTTCTTGATGGCGAGTCCCAAGGCCGCCGGCTCGTTGGGCCGGGCGAAGCGGCCCGCCTCCTCGCCGATCACCTCGCGCGCGGCGCCGTTGTCGATGGACGCCACCGGCAGGCCGCAGGACATCGCCTCGACGGCGGCGAGGCCGAACGGCTCGTCCCACATCGGCGTGAACACCGCGACGGAGGCCTTCCCCATCGCCTCGGCCAGCTCGGGCTGGGGCAGGTGACCGCCGTAGCGGATCGTGTCCGACAGGTAGGGCCGGATCATGCGGTCGAAATAGTCCTGCCGCTCGATCGGGCCGTAGATCGTCAGCGGGACGCGGGCGAACTCGGCCGCCGTGACCGCGAAGTGGGTGCCCTTGTTGGGCGCGATGCGCCCCGCCCAGACGGCCGTGCCGTCGCCCTTGGGCTGGAGCGGCCATGCGCGCAGGTCGATCCCGTTGTGCACCACGTGCAGCGGATCGGGCGCGCCGCCGTTGCCCTCCTCGTCCACCGGCCACCACGAGCCGACCTGCGTCTGCGACGTCACGGTGAAGCGCGACCACGGGGCCGGGCTCTCGTGGACGGCGCGGCGCAGGGCGTCGAAGGGCGGGACGTGCAGCGACGTGACCATCGGGATCCGGTGCTGCCGCGACAGCCGGGGCGGGTAGCGATGCAGCGAGTTGTTGTGGACCACGTCGAACCCGCCATCGAGCAGCTCGCGCATCGTGCTGGCGAAGCCCGCGTCGACGTGCCGGTTGAGCGCCTCCGTCCCGTGGTTGTCGTGCCACGGGAAGTCGCGGTCGTAGTGGACGTCGAGGACCGGCACGAGCTTCGCGTCGCCCGCGTCCGAGTCGCCCGACGCGAAGAGGGTGACGTCGTGCCCCTTCGCGGTGAGCGCGCGGGTCAGGTGCCATGCGTGGCCCTCCATGCCCCCCATGAAGGGGGGGCGCACGGGGTGGCGCACATGGGCGAGGACGGCGATCCGCATGGTTTCGTTCCTTATTCGGCTGCCACTGAGGTAGCGCTGCGGGCCGGGATGTCCCGCATTTCCGCCTGCGCGGCCCGCATCGCCGCCACGGCCTCGTCGTCGGCGAGCTTGCGCCGCGCGCGCCGCTCTTGGAGCAGGCGGATCACGCGGGTCGTGTTGGCGTAGGGCTCGTGGCTCTGCTGGCGGCAGAGGCGGTCGTCCTCGTCGTTGGGGCGGCGCACGACCTCGATGACGTCGCCCTGCCGCTCGATCAGGCCCATCAGCTCGAAGGCGTAGAGCCAGTGCTCCATCGTCCGGTAGCCCCACTTCTCGGCGAACAGCGTCGAGTTGCGGATCACCGTGTCCATGTGGTGGATCGGCGGCATCGCGTGGGGGTGGTACTGGTGGTAGACCCGCGCGCCGCGCACCCACCAGATCGGCAGGCCGAGATGGTCGAGCGTCTTGCCGAAGTCGGTGTCCTCGCCGCCGTAGCCCTCGAACCGCTCGTCGAAGCCGCCCACGATGTCCCAGTCGGCGCGCCGCATCGCGAAGTTCAGCGACCAGAAGCAGCGGTAGTCGCGGCACAGTTCGCGCGGGCCCGCGGGCGGGCCCTGCCGGTCGGAATGCTTCTCGGCCACCTTGTCGAAGGACTCGTACTTCCAGCCGGGCGCGTTCTGGCCCGAGGGCAGGTACATCACCTCGCCCATCATCACGCCGCCCTCCTCGGCGGCGCGGCGGGCGTAGTCCTTCACGAGGGTGGGCCCGGGGATGCAGTCGACGTCCACGAAGGCCAGCACGTCGCCCGACGCGGCCCGTGCCACGGCGTTGCGCGCGGCCGCGAGCGGGAGTTCGTGGCCGGTCCGCACCTTGACCTGCCGGATCGGGAAGGGCGCGTCGGGCAGGGCGTAGTCGTCCGCCTGCATCACGCCGACGACGAGTTCATGCGGCATCACCGTCTGGCGGGTCAGGCCCCGCACGACGTTCGAGAGGTGTTCGGCGCGGCCCTTGGCGAGGGTCAGCACCGAGGTCCGTTGCAGGGCGGACGTGTCGGTCATCTCGGTCATTCTCCGGCTAGTTTGAAGGGAACGGGAGCGGTCGGGGCGGTCCGGCCCCCCGACCACAGCGACGTGGCGAGGCCGTCCAGCCAGCGCGCCGCGTGGGCGGCCGCGTCGGGACGGATCATCGCGCGCTGGCGGGCCGCGTCGTGGGACGCGCGCGCCTCGGCCAGCGCCTCGCGCCACGCGGGCGCGGAGGAGGGAAGATGGGGCAGGTGGTGGGCGGCGCCCGCGCGGTGGAGCGCGCAGGCCTTCTCCACCTGCTCGTCGAAATAGCGCCATTCCGGAACGGCGAGCCACGGCACGCCCGCCGCGAGCACCTGCTGGCACGTCGTGTTGCCCGTCGAGGCGACGATCATGTCGGCGCTCGCGATGTGGTCCGGCGCGTCGTCGACCCAGCCGCGATGCTCGAGGTTGGGCGGCTCGGTCGCGTGCCAGTTGCGCTCGACGGTGCCGATGGTGATCCAGCGGGCCGAGGGCACCGCGCGGGCGCCCACGCCCAAGGGCGCCGCGTGCACGCCGCTGCCGCCGCCGCCCGAGAGGACGAGGATCATCTCCTCGTCCGCGCCGACGCCGATCCGCTCGCGCGCGGCGGCGCGGTCGGGCATCTCCGTGCGCACGCCCAAGCCCCCCGCGAAGCAGGTCCGCGCGAGCCACGCCTCGTCCCAGTCGGGCTGCGAGAGGGCCGCGTCGAAGGGGGCGAGCACGCCCGCCGCGCCGTCCAGCGCCGCGCGGTGGCCGGGATCGGTGCGCCGCCCGTGCTGGAGCGAGACCACGTGGGGGACCGACATGAGCCGCGCGAGCTGCGCGACCTCGGCGCTCACGTCCGAGACGACCAAGGCGGGATCGGCCCGGCGCATCCAGTCGGCCATCGTCCCCATCGCCTCGCGGATGGCGGGCCAGCCCAGCGGGGCGCAGTGCACCGTGTCGGGCTCCGGCAGGTCGATCGGCGTCTCGTCGCCGCGCGCCTCGAACAGCGAGGGGATGGGCACGACCGAGACGCGCGGCGGCAGGGGCGGGAAGATCGCGGGCTTGGCGCAGAACACGGTGACGGGCCGGTCCGGCGGCAGGGCGTGCAGCAGGTCGGCCGTCCGCTCGGCGTGGCC
Organism: Jannaschia sp. Os4; assembly: GCF_016820245.1. GTDB lineage: Bacteria > Pseudomonadota > Alphaproteobacteria > Rhodobacterales > Rhodobacteraceae > Jannaschia. Next base: position 384,195 of record NZ_JAFCAR010000003.1, read on the forward strand.
GCGGCCCTGATGGTGGACGAACCACCCGAGGGGCCGGTCGCCGCTCATGGGCGGACCGCCGGGGCGAAGGCCACGCGGCGCGCGGGCACCGCCGCCGCGGGGGCCGCGGCGAGGCCGAGGCTGGCGAGCCCCTCCAGCACCCCGTCCGCGTAGGGCGCGACCGCGCGGATCAGGCCGGGCCGGGGCGGCAGGTCCAGTTCCGGCAGCGCGTTGCCCACCAGGATCGCGGCGCCCGCCGCGCGCAGCATCGACGCGTCGTTGCCGCTGTCCCCGCAGGCGATGCAGTCGTTGACCGACAGCCCCCAGATCTCCGCGACCCGGGCCATCGCGCTCGCCTTGTCGGCGCGGGGGGCGAGCACGTCGATCAGGTTCTCGTGGCTGTGGATCACCGTGGCGTCCACGCCCGCGTTGCGGAGCACGCGCACGACGCGCACCGCCTCGACGCGGTCGCCGGTCAGGCCCAGCTTCCACCGCCGCTGCTCCACCTCGTCCTGGAACGTCGCGCCCGCACCCGACAGGGCGGTGCGGGCGGCCTCCGCGTCCCAGCCTTGCGAGATGCGCGCGGCATAGGTCTCGTCGAGCGTCGCGCGCCCGCCTACGTCGGGCAGGTGCAGCTCGGTGCCCACCGCCGTGACGAAGGCGTCCGGCTCGGGCAGGTCCCACCGGGCGAGGATGCGCCGCGCCTCGGTCAGCGAGCGGCCCGTCGCCACGGCCCACGGCATCCCCGCCGAGGCCAGCCAGCGCCGCAGCCGTCGCGCGCCCGCGCGGCTCCCGGTGAGGGTGCCGTCGATGTCGCTGACCAGCAGGCGGCGCGCTCCCCGGTGGGGGCGCCCTGCCGGACGGCGGGGCGCCTCGGCGAGCTTGGCGTAGATCGAGGTCGTGCGGGTGGCGTAGTCGTCCCACGAGTAGCGGGAGAGGTTCCGCTCCGCCGCCGCGGCATGGGCGGCGTGGCGGGCGGGATCGGAGACGACGGCGCGGATCGCCTCGCCCATCGCACGCACGTCCGTGGGATCGACGAGGACGCCGTGCCCGATGTCCGAGAGGATGTCGCGCGGCCCGCCCCGGTCGGTCGCCACCACCGGCAGGCGGTGGGTCGCGGCCTCGAGGAGCGTGAGGCCGAACGGCTCGTGCAGGGCCGGGTTCACGAACACCCCGCCCGAGCGCGCCGCGAGCCGGTAGAGCTGCGGCACGTCCGAGGCGACGTGCCGCTGGGGCAGGGCGAGGCGCCCGTAGAGGTCGTACCGGTCCATCCCCTCCATCAGGGCGCGGAGCGTGGCGCGCTGCTCGGCGCCGCCGCTCTCCGGCCCGTCGCGCAGGCCCGCCACGATGGCGAGGTTGGCGCGCTCGCGCAGGCCGGGCGTTGTGGCGTAGGCCTCCACGAGCGCGGGGAGATTCTTCTTGGCGACGGGCCGCGCGATGGTCAGGATCAGCGGCTTGCCCGGGTCGCGCAGGAACCGCGCGAGCAGCGCCTCCGCCCCCGCCGTGCCGTCCCGTTCGGCCATCCAGACGCCGGGCGAGGCGCGGTGCGTCCGCCCCTCCGCGTCCGTGCCGTAGGCCGTCACCTGCCGCTCCGCCTCGTCGCGCGACGAGACCACCACGGCGTCGGCGCGGGCGATGGCGTCCCGCTCCCGCGCGATGCGGCGCGCCAAGGCCGGGTCGGCGCCCATGCAGCCCCGCTTGTCGATCCCCAGCGAATGCGGCGTGTAAATCACGGGGATGCCCCATCGGTCGCGCGCCGCCAGCGCGAGCTCGGCGGCGTCGGCGAAGTGGGCGTGGATCGCGTCGGGCCTCGGCCCGCGCGCCAGCATCCGCAGGAAGCTCGCGCGCAGGTCCGGCAGCGCGGCCTCGAGGTCGTCCTTGTCGAGGTAGCCCGGCCCGCCCCCCGCGATGCGGCGGATGCGCGTGACGCCGTCCACCGGCTCGACGGCGCGGGCATGCGCGCTGTCGAGGGCGGGGTCCGAGAAGGCGCGGGTGACGATGTCGATGCGGGCCACGTCGCCCCGCCGCGCCTGCGCGGCGGCGGCGCCGAGGACGTAGGCGATGTGGCCGCCGGTGTCCTCGGTCACTCCTAGGCGGATGGGCGGCGCCTTCAGGCAGCCGCCGAGGGCGACGTGCATGACATACATCGGATTTCGCTCGCTTGCAGGTTGTGCCCTTCCAACCCACCCCCTCCCCCCCGGTTCCGCCCCGGACGACGGAAAAATCACCCTTGACGTAGAACCCGCCCCCCCTAGATGCGCGGTCCATTCATCTGTTTTTCCACAGGAAAATCCCGACCCCGCGGGGCGGGCGTCATCCGGCGCGCATCCGCAGCGGCAGGCTCGCCGGCGCCTCGGCCAAGCGGTCGAGGAAGGTCTCCGCCCAGTGGCCCACGTCGTCGCGGAACACCCCCTCGCGCAGGGCCGCGTGCCGCGCGCGCCGCTCCGCGGCGGGCATCCGCAGCGCCCGGTCGATGGCGGCGGCGAACCCCGCCTCGTCGTAGGGGTTCACGAGCAGCGCCTCGGTCATTTGCTCCGCCGCGCCGGCGAAGTGGGACAGGATCAGCACGCCCGGGTCGTCGGGATCCTGGGCGGCCACGTACTCCTTGGCCACGAGGTTCATCCCGTCGGCCAAGGGCGTCACCAGCGCGACGTCGGCGCGCCTGTAGAGCGCGGCGAGGCGGTCGCGGTCGACATGGGAGCGCACGTAGCGGATCGGCGTCCAGTCCAGCGTCGAATGCGCGCCGTTGATCGAGCCCGCCGTGCGCTCGAGATCCTCGCGGATATCCTGATACGCCACCACGTCGCCGCGGCTCACGGGCGCGATCTGCAGGTAGGTCGGCTTCACGTCCGGGTCGCGGTGCTCGGCGAGGTAGGTGCCGAACGCGTCGAACCGCTTCACCAGCCCCTTGGAGTAGTCGAGTCGGTCCACCCCCAGCAGCAGGGGGGAATCCCGCGTCGGCAGCGTGAGGCGCGGCAGCACCCCCGCCTCGGCCGTGCGCGCGAAGCCCTCCGCGTCGATCCCGATCGGGAAGCGCCGAACCGAGAAGGTCCGCCCCTGCCGCGACAGCATCCCGTTGTTGAGGAGTTCGGTGTGAGGGTCATGGCGCAGCAGCTCCAGCGCCGCGATCACGTCCCGCTCGGTCTGGAGGCCGAGGAGGTCGTGCGCCGCGAGCCACGCCGGCAGCATCGCCACCTGCGGCAGCGCCATGGCGTCGGTCGGGCCGGGGAAGGGGATGTGCAGGAACAGGCCGATCCGGTTCTCGACGCCCATCTGCCGCAGCTCGTGGGCGAGCATGAGGAAGTGGTAGTCGTGGATCCAGATCATGTCGTCCGGCTCCAGCCGGTCGCGCAGGGCGCGCGCGACGCGGCGGTTCACCGCGACGTAGTGGTCGAAGTCCCCCTCCGACACGGCCACGAGGTCCGGACGGTGGTGGAAGAGCGGCCAGAGGACCGAGTTGGAGTAGCCGAGGTAGTAGCCCTCCTGCTCCGCATGGCTCAGCGGGAAGGCGAAGCGCTGGTAGGCGCCGGTCGGGTCGGGGCCGAGGTCGCGCAGCCCGCCCGAGGTGTCGCCGCCCGGCTCGTCCGCGCCGATCCAAGACCCGCCCGTGCCGCGCAGCGCCTCGTCGAGCGCGTAGATCAGCCCGCCCGCCGGCACGTCGCCCTTGGGCACGCGGTTCGAGACGACGACGAGGCGCCCCCGCGACCGGCCGCGCGGTGAGGATCCGTCAGGCAAGCCAGTCCTCCAAGAGGTCGAGCAGGTCGTCCGGGCCGCCAAGGCGGTGGTTCGCGACCGTCTCCGCCGCGCCGACCTTGATCGCCGCCCCGCCGCGCCCTTGGACGAGGTCCAGCGCGGGCTCGTCGGTGAGGTCGTCGCCGGCGTAGATCGGCACCGTGTCCATCAGGTCGGGCCGCGCGAGGAGACGCTTGAGCGCGACGTCCTTGCCCACGCAGTCGGGCTTGAGCTCGTAGGCCATCAGCGCGGGCTGCAGCTTGAAGCCGTCGGCGGCGCAGGCCAGCGCCTCCATGAACTTCAGCGCCACGCCGCCCAGTTCCTCGGCCTGCCGGTAGTGCAGGACCACGCCCGAGGGCTTCGGCTCGACGAGGAACTCGGGCCGCAGGGCACCGAAGTCGCCCACCAGCCGCTGGAGCCGGGCCACGGTGTCGAGGTCGAAGTCCTGGACCTGGCTCCACTCCATGTCGACGCGGAACTCCGCGCCGTGGGTGCCGATCATGTGCCCGCGGAATCCGGGGAGGAAGTGCTCCAGCGCCTCGATCGACCGCCCCGACACGAGGCCCACGCGCCCGTCCAGCCGGTCCATCGCCCGCGACAGCAGGTTCGGGACGCGCGGATCCACCACCACGTCCTGCGGGCGCGCCGCGATCTCCACGAGGCTGCCGTCGAAGTCGAGGAACAGCGCCGCCTCCGCCGGGTCGGGCAGGGCGATGCCGTCGGAGGCCGCCACGGCGGCGTCCTGCTGCATGAAGCCGGTCATCTGATAGTACTGCATCCCTCGGACCTCCCTAAGGCAACCCGGCATCCGCCGGGCCGTTCCCTCCCCCCGCCGCGAAGGCGGGGATTCACTCGGCGGCGACCCGCAGGTGCGGCGCCGCGCGCGCGCTCCCGTGCCGCATCGCCTGGACGGCGAGCGTCGCCTCGACCATGCCGTCCTTGCTGCCGCAATCGTGCCGCGTCCCGGAGAAGCGGAAGGCGTGGATGCCGCCCATCGCCGCGATGGCGTCGGTCAGCTGCACCTCGCCCCCCGCGCCGGTCCCGGTGCCGCGGAGCACGTCGAAGATAGCCGAACCAAGGACATAGCGCCCGACGGCCGCCAGTCGAGAGGGCGCGTCGTCGGGATCCGGCTTCTCCACGAACCCGGTGGCGGCGCGGACGGGTCCCCGCTCGGGGGTGCCTTCGCCGCAGTCGAAGATGCCGTAGGAGGAGACGCGCTCGCGCGGCACCTCCTGCGCGGCCACGAGGCTGCGCATGGCCCCGGTCCACGCCTCCGCCATCTCGGCCAGCGCAGGCGACCCGAGGATCAGGTCGTCGGGCAGGATGACGCCAACCGGCCCGCCGCCGACCACCGCCTCGGCGCCGCACAGGACCGCGTGGCCGAGGCCCAGCGGCTCGTCCTGCATCACGAACGTGACCTCCACGCCGTCGGGCAGGCGGGAGGAGCGGACGACCTCCAGCAGGTCGGCCTTCCCCTTCGCGGCCAGCGACGCCTCGAGTTCGGGCTGGGGCGCGAACCAGTCCTCGATGGCCGCCTTGTCGGGGTGCGACACCATCACGAGGCGGCGCGCCCCGGCGGCCAGCGCCTCCTCGACGGCGAAGTGCAGCAGCGGCGTGTCGTAGACGGGCAGGAGCTCCTTCGGCGTCACCTTGGTGGCCGGCAGCATCCGCGTCCCCATCCCCGCGACGGGAAAGATAACCGTGTCCAGACGGGGCATGACGTTCTCCTCGATGCCTCAGCGCACCACAACCTGGGGTTGTGGGCGTCATTTGACATGAAACGTCGGACCGCGGGAGGGGGTTCCTTGCGGGGCGGCGGAAAAATGCTGCATTGCCGCATTCGCGGAACGCACTACAGCGGAACGGTTTTTCCGCTCAGGCCGCCGCCTCGCGCACGAGGTCGTGGACCCGACGGAGGTCGGCCTCGAACTTCTCGATCTCGGCCATCCTCAGGTCCTCGTCGGGCAGGCGCAGCAGGTAGGAGGGATGCACCGTCACGAGGCAGGGGCGACCGTCGCGGGTCTGCTCGACGCCGCCGCGCCGCTTGAGGATGCCCGCCCCGTTGCCCGTCAGCGCGTGGAGCGCGGTCGCGCCCATCGCGACGACCAGCTTGGGGTCGACCATCTGCAGCTCCTGCTGCAGCCACCAGTTGCAGGCGTTCACCTCCGAGGCGGCGGGCCGCTGGTGGATGCGGCGGCGCCCGCGCAGCACGAACTTGAAGTGCTTCACCGCGTTCGTGACGTAGTAGTCGTCGCGGTCGATGCCGACCCGCTCGGCGCAGTCGGTGAACATCTGGCCGGCGGGGCCGACGAAGGGCCGCCCGGCGAGGTCCTCCTTGTCGCCCGGCTGCTCGCCCACGAACATCACCGAGGCCGATCTCGGCCCCTCGCCGAACACCACCTGCGTGGCGTCGGAGTAGAGCGGGCAGCGGGTGCAGGCCGAGGCGGACTCGGCCACCTCGTCCAGCGTCTGGGAGCCGAAGAGGTCGTGCTGGGCGGGCATCTTCATGGTCGTGTCCTCCGGGGCGGGGCCGCGGGCGATGGCCGGAGCGGCGGGCGTCAGGCCCGCCTCGTGCATCTCGGCCACCCGGGACCGGGCGTTGGCGATCAGGTCGGGAATCGCCGCCGCCTCCGGAAGGTTCCGCCAATACTTCTTGGGCATCTCCGCCCGCATCGCGTCGGGCTTCAGCCGCGCGGGGTTGAAGATCGACCCGTAGTAGGTCGTCCAGAGCCCCTCCATCTCGTCGCCCTCGTCGGGGCGCGACCCGTCCTGCGCCACGAGTTCCAAGGCCCCCTCGCGGAAGCGGATCGCCACCTCGGGCGTGCGGATGGTCCAGTCCATGTCGCCGAAGCGGTCGGCGAAGAACGGGGCCGCCGCCTCCTCGATCCGGTGGTCCGGCTCGAACCATGCGGTGAACATGCGCCGGTCGGCGCGCCCGTGCTGCTCCTTGAAGCGGACAAAGGCGTGCATCTTGTGGATGTCGCGCCGGATCGCCTTGGCGATGCGCTCGGCGCGCGCGACGGCCGGGTCGGCGCGGTTCTCCAAGAAGCGCGGCTCGGACTGGAGGCGCAGCACAAGCTCGTAGGCAGTGGACAGGCCCAGATGCGTCCGCTCGGGGATGAGCGTGCGCGCGAGGTCCGGGAAGGCGCGTGGCACCCGCAGCGCGCGGGTGGGCTCGGGCAGGTCGTCCAAGGGCGCGGCGAAGAGCGGGGCCGCCTCGCCCTCCAGCCCCCACTCCACCTCGGCGGGATCGACGCGCGCGGCGGCCAGCCGCTTGGCGGCGGCGCGCCATGCGTCGAGGGTGCCGACGCGGGGCAGGCGGGGGGCGATCATGCGAACAGCTCCATCTGCTTGGGCTTCACGTAGCGGGCGCGCAGGTCCACCGCGTCGAGCGACCCCGACGGGTGGTGGTCGCGCGCCGTGACGAAGGGCAGGGCGGCCTTCACCCGGCCCCCCATGCGGCGGATGTCCTCCAGCCCCAGCGTCACCTGGCGGCGCGCCTTCACGATCCGGTCCACGATCTTGGACCCGAAGCCCGGCACGCGCAGCAGCGCCTCGCGGTCGGCGCGGTTCACGTCCACGGGGAAGCGGTCGCGGTTCGACAGCGCCCACGCCAGCTTGGGGTCCACGTCGAGGTCGAGGTTGCCGTCCGGCGCCGCAGACGTGATCTCGTCCAGCCCGAACTCGTAGTAGCGCAGGAGCCAGTCGGCTTGGTACAGCCGGTGCTCCCGCATCAGGGGCGGGTCCTTCAGCGGCAGCACGGCGGAGGCGTCGGGGATCGGCGAGAAGGCGGAGTAGTAGACCCGCTTCAGCCCGTAGGCGCCGTAGAGGCGCGTCGACTGGCCCAGCACGTCGGCGTCGGTGCTGTCGTCGGCGCCCACGATCATCTGCGTCGACTGCCCGGCGGGGGCGAAGCGGTCGCGGCGCCCGCGGAAGGTCGGCTCGTCGGCCGAGTCCTTCAGCAGCCGCACCCCCGCCATGGCCTTGCGGATGTCGGCACCGTCCTTCTCGGGCGCCAGCTCCGCGATGGAGCGGTCCTGCGGCAGCTCGATGTTGATCGACAGCCGGTCGGCGCAGCGGCCCGCCCGCTCGATCAGCTCGGGCGAGGCGTCGGGGATCGTCTTGAGGTGGACGTAGCCGCGGAAGCCGTCCGCGCGCAGCTTCTCCACGATGAGGACCATCTGCTCCATCGTGTAGTCCGACGACCGGATGATGCCCGACGAGAGGAACAGCCCCTCGATGTAGTTGCGGCGGTAGAACTCGGTCGTGAGATGCACGACCTCGTCCACGGTGAACCGCGCGCGGCGCACGTTCGAGGAGCGCCGGTTGATGCAGTAGGCGCAGTCGAAGATGCACTGGTTGGTCATCAGGATCTTCAGCAGCGAGATGCACCGCCCGTCCGGCGCGTAGGCGTGGCAGATGCCCGACCCGGTGGTCGAGCCGAGCCCCGCGCCGTCGCGCGAGTCGCGCTTCGCGCCCCCCGACGAGGAGCAGGAGGCGTCGTACTTGGCCGCGTCCGACAGGATGCCAAGCTTTTGCTGCAGCGTCATCTTTCCCATGGTGTTCATACTATGTTCACGGTGGTTCCGCTGCAAGCGGAACGATCGCCGCCGGCGGTCGTCCGCGCGCCCCTGTCGCCATGCCCGCATCGGGCGAGCGTCCGGGGCGGGCGCGCACGTCATCGTGGAACAATCCCCCCCCACGGCGACGTTGGGGGGGCGATGACGGCCTGCGGACCGTCACGCCTTCAAGACCCGCCGGGGCGCCGCGTCCCGGATGCCTGCACGGAGCGAGAGCATGAACAGCATCTTCTACATCATCGGCGTCGTCGTCGTCGTCCTGGCCGTCATCAGCTTCGTCGCCTGACGGTTCGCCGACCGACCGACCCCATCCCCCACGAGACAGGAGGACGTTCCATGTCCGACAAGACCGAAGGGAAGGGCGGCTCCAAGATCGAGACGCCCGCTCCCAACTCCCACACCACGATGACCGCCGCGTCGACCTCGTCCCCGGCGGCGAAGGCGTCGCTCGAGACGTCGTCCACGGCCACCGGCGGGCAGCAGTCCTCCGAGAAGGCCGCCGCCGAGATGGCGTCCGAGGCCAAGTCCGACGCGAAGGCGGTGAAGGCCGACGCGCAGAAGGACGCGAAGGAGATCGCAGCCGACGCGAAGGCCGCCGCCACCTCGGTCGCCGCAGACGCCAAGCAGGCCGCCGCCGAGACCGGCGCCGCCGCCAAGGCGCGCGCCTCCGAGCTGTCGGAGAAGGCCAAGGCCGAGGCGGCCGCGCTGGCCGACCGGGCCAAGTCGACCGCGTCCGAGACGGCGCACGGCTACAAGGACCAGGCGGCCTCCGTCGTCGACGAGCAGGCGAGCGCGCTGCGCTCCGCCGGGCGCGAGTTCGGCGAGGACAGCTACCAGGCCCGCGCGGCGGACTACCTCGCCGACGGCCTATCCGAGGCGGCCACGGTGATCCGCGACCGCGACTTCTCGACGATGATGGACGACGTGGAGGGCTTCGCCCGCCGCAACCCGGCGCTGTTCCTCGGCGGCGCGGCCCTGCTGGGCTTCGTCGGCGCGCGCCTGCTCAAGGCGTCCGACCGCGGCCCGCGCTACGACTACGACGACCGGGACTACGCGCGGATGGAGCCGCCGACCCCGGGCGTGCGCAACACGGCCTACGACACCCGCGTGGGCGGCTCCGCCCCCACGACGGCCGACACGGCCACCATCGGCTCGGCGACCACGTCGACGGGCCGCGTGAACGGAGCGGCGAAATGAACGATCAGAGCAAGTTCCGCGACCCCGACGTCGAGCCCGGCGGGCTGAAGGCCGCCCCCGGCATCATCTCCGAGGTGCTGACCCACGTGTCGAACCTCGTGCGCAAGGAGTTCGACCTCGCGCGCACGGAGGTCAGCGACAACATCACCAAGGCGGGCGTGGCCATCGGCCTGATCGCCGGGGCGCTCATCGTCGCGCTCGTGGCGCTGAACGTCCTCGCCGGCGCCCTCGTGGTGGCCGTGGCCGAGCTCGGCATCGACGCCGGCTGGGCCGCGCTGATCGTGGGCGGCCTGCTCGCGCTCGTCGCCTTCGCGATGGTGGCCAAGGGCACCTCCGACCTGAAACTTTCCTCGCTCGCGCCGAGCCGCACGGCCAAGAACGTCAAGCGCGACGCCGAGACCATCAAGGAGCACGTGTGATGTCCGACGACCGCAGCCCCGCCGAGATCGAGCGGGAGATCGAGGCCGAGCGCACCGCGCTGGCCCGTTCGCTGGAGGAGCTCCAGGCGACCTTCTCGCCCGAGCGCATCCTCAACCAAGTGACCGGCTACGCGAAGGACAACGGCGGCGACATCGCCAACGGCCTCGTGGAGCAGGTCAAGCGCAACCCGGTCGCCGCCGCGCTGGCGGGGGTCGGCATCGCGTGGCTGGTGGCGGGGGCGCGCAAGCCCTCCTACGCCCGGCACGACGCCTATTCGACGCGCCACGGCTACGACCCGCGCGACAACTCGGCCCAGCCGGAGTTCGCGACGCGCCGCGACCTGCGGCCCGACGACCCGTCGGACTACGAATCGCCGCAGGCCAACCCCTCGTGGGACGACCGCAGCTATCCGTCGGCGCCGGGCCTGTCCTCGCGCGGCCGTCCGATGGCGGGCGCCTACGCGGGCTACGACGACCGCCTCGAGCGCGTCGGGTCCGACGATCCGTCCGCGTGGGACAAGGCGAAGGCCGAGGCCGGCGAGGCGTGGGACGCGACCAAGGCGAAGGCCGAGGGCGCGTGGGACGCCACGAAGGACGGCGCCGAGGGCGCGTGGGACTCGACGAAGGGCGCCGCCGGCTCCGCGTGGGGCTCCACCAAGGACGGCGCCGGCGCCGCTTGGGACTCGACCAAGGGCGGGGCCGAGGGTGCTTGGGACTCGACCAAGCATGGCGCACGCGACGGCTGGGACGCGACCGCGAGCGGCGCGCATTCGGCCTATGACGGCACCCGCGGCGGGGCCCGCCACCTCTACGACGCGGCGGGCAACCGCATCTCGTCGGCGGCGGACTCGACCTCCTCGGCCTTCCGCGACTGGCAGAGCTCGGCCAAGGGCCGCTACTACACGGCCAAGGCCCGCGCGCAGGGCTACCGCGCCCGCGCCTACGCCTCGTCGGCGGACCTCCGGGCCCGGCTGAGCGACGGCACCGAGAGCCTGTCCGAGCAAGCCCGCGCGCGCGTCATGCGCGCCCGCGCCGCCGCGATGGAGGCGCAGTCCTCCGCCGAGGCGAAGCTGCGCCAAGCCTCGCGCAAGACCGGCCGCGCCTACGACAGCCAGCCGCTCGCCTTCGGGGGCATCGCGCTGGCCGTGGGCGCCCTTATCGGGGCCGGCCTGCCGCGGACCGAGACCGAGGACGACGCCTTCGGCGCCTACCGCGACCACCTCTTCGACGAGGCGCAGGCCATCTTCGACGAGGAGACCGCCAAGGCGAAGGCCGTCGCCGCCGCAGCCGTCGCCGAGGCGAAGGACATCGCCGACGAGACGGTTCAGGGCGTGAAGGCCAAGGCTGAAGGGGCCTTGGACGAGGCGAAGGCGAAGGCCGAGGGCGCGCTCGACGCGGCAAAGACCCAAGCCGAGAGCGCCGTGTCGGAGGCGAAGGGCGCCGCGAAGGACGCGAAGTCCTCCGTGCCGACCGGCAAGGCCGCGGTCGACGCGGCCGAGGCCAAGGTGACGGGGGCCGCCGAGCGCGTGGCCGACGCCGCCAAGGCCGAGGCGAAGAAGCAGGATCTGGGCGGCTCGCTCCGCAGCTGATCCGACCGCCAGTTTAGGCACGAGCAGTGGGCGCGTCCTCCGGAAGGGGGGCGCGCTCTTCGCGTGCGGGGGTCTCTTGCTGGCCCCGTCGTCGGGGCGGTTCGTGGTCCCCCGTGGGGGAAGGAAGATCGGCGCCGCGTCCCGTCGGGTTTTCCCCGGGAGGGACGGACGAACCTTGCTGCCCTGCCACGCTCGGGTGGCCTGGTCGTCTTCGAGGCCGGCCGACGAGGCGACTCCCGTGGGAGCCCGTCGGGGTCCGTCATGATCCTGTCCAGGGTCTCCCCCGGTGCGCGCAGGAAGGGTGATCGGGGCGAGCAGCTAACAATGGGTTAACGCCGCGGGGCGTGCGGAGGGATGGCGTAGGGTGGGCGACAGCCCACGCGTCCCGTGGATCTCTCTACCAACACCGGGCTGACCCACCGCCTCGAAGGGCGCCGACGCGTGGGCTTTCGCCCACCCTACGGGGCCTCCGCGCCGTCATTCCCAAGCATGGGGCCGGGGATTTCGGGGAGGGTGGCGGCGGCGAGTGCCCTTCGGCGGGACTTGGGCTTGCCACGAAGAAAGGGCGGCCCGCGGGCCGCCCTTCGGTCGTCGGGGCGTCGGGCGGATCAGGCCGCGGCGGCCTTGTTGATCCCGCCCTTGGCGAGGTCGGTCATCTTCTCGTCGCCGTCGTAGGTGTTGGACAGGTGCTTGTCCAAGTGCTGCGCCGCCTCGTCGAGGCCGAGGCGCTCGGCGAAGGCCTTGACGCAGCCGTAGCCCGCGATCGCGTAGTGGGCCATGCGCTGATACTGCGTGATGATCATCGCGTCGCGCACGTCGTCGTCGCCGAACGTCTCCTCCAGCGCGTGGGCGCGGGCCTCCTTCACGAGCCCCTCCATGCCCTTGCAATGCTCGTCGCCCGGCTCCTTGCCGTGCTCGCGGATCAGGCCCGCCATCACGTCCATGCCCGCCGAGATGCCGTTGTGGCCCTTGTGCAGCGCCTCCTTCAGGTCGGCGTTCGTGGCCGCCTTCTCCAGTTCGATCGTGACGTCCCGCGACTGCTTGCAGGCCGAGTAGAGGTCGTCGAGCTGGTCGAGATAGAGGTCCTTGAGGGTGTCCATCGCAGGGGTCTCCCGTTTGCAGGTTGGGTTCGCCGCCCAACGCGCCCCCCCCGCCCCCCGTTCCTAGGAAGCCCCGCGAAAGAAACCCGAATCGGGGCGGAACAGCGCCCCCGGTCGCCCGCGTTTCCATCGCCGAGACCAACCTGCAAACAGATCTGGAGACCCCCCATGACCACCGACCGAATCGACGCCATGAAGACCCTGCTGACGCGCCTGGTCGACAGCCGCGAGGGCTACCGCGAGTCGATCGACCACGTGGAATCCCCGCACATCAAGTCGATCTTCGAGGAGTTCATGGCGCGCCGCGACCGCAACGCCTCGGAGGTGCGCCAGTACCTCGTGCGCGAGGGCCACACGGTGGACGAGGACGGCTCGCTGCTGGCCTCGGCGCACCGCACCTTCGTGGGGCTGAAGGACGCCGTGACCGGCTCGGACGACGCCGCCACCTTGGCCGAGGTCGTGCGCGGCGAGAACGTCCTGCTCGACGCCTACGACCAAGCCCTCGAGGCGGCGGGCGGGATGGACCCGGAATACGGGTTCCTCAAGGAGCAGCACGCCTCGCTCCAGTCGGCCATCGCGCAGCTGGAGACGCGACAGGACCTCGCCGCCGAGTGATCCCGCCCACGGGGGCGTGCCGTCCGGGCGCGCCCCCTCGCCGTCCGGGACCGGATCGTCCGGGGGCCGTCCCCGCGCCATCCGATCCCACCGCCCAACAGGAGACACGCCATGAGCAAGATCGCCGTCGTCGCAGGGGGTTCGGCCGGAGTGGGCCGCGCCGTCGTGGACATGATGCTGGACCGGGGCTGGCGCGTCGCCGTGCTCGCCCGCGGCAAGGAGCGGCTGGACGAGATCGAGGCGCAGTACGGCGACCGGGTCTGGACCCGCGCCTGCGACGTCGCGGAGTGGCCGCAGGTCGAGAAGGCCGCGTCCGACCTCGTGGCCCATTGGGGCAAGCCGGACGTCTGGGTGAACTCGGCCATGCTGACCGTGATCTCGCCCTTCAAGGACATGACCGACGCCGAGTTCCGCCGCGTGACCGAGGGCACCTATCTCGGCACCGTGAACGGGGTGCGCGCAGCGCTGCAGCACATGGAGCGCGGCAACGTCGTCAACGTGGGCTCCGCGCTCTCCTACCGGGGCCTGCCGTGGCAGTCGGCCTATGTCGGCGCCAAGCATGCGGTGAACGGGTTCACGCAGTCCGTCCGCTCCGAGCTGATCCGGCAGGGGCGGCCCATCGAGATCGGCCTCGTGCAGCTGCCGGCGGTGAACACGCCGCAGTTCGACTGGGCGCGCAACCGCATGGACAACAAGCCCCAGCCCGCCGAGCCGATCTACCAGCCCGAGGTCGCCGCGCGGGGGGTGATGAAGGCCATCGACGACGACTGCCGCGAGGTGCTGGTGGGCCGCGCCGCCGTGCAGTTGGTGTTCGGCAACATGCTGGCACCGGACTACTTCGACCGGATGCTGGCCGAGAACGGCGTCGAGATGCAGCGTTCGGACCAGACCGACTGGGGGCGGGGCGACAACCTCGAGACGCCGCTGTCGGACTACCCGTCGCGGGCGCACGGCTCGTTCGACCACAAGGCCGAGGTCCAAGGCATGGCGGTGGACGCCGATGCCACGCGCAAGGCGCTGGCCATCGGCGGCGCCGCCCTCCTGTTCGGCTTGGGCGCCTTGGTGGGCCGCAGCGCGGCCCCGTCGCCGCGCCGCCGGGTCGCGCGCCGCGAGGCCCCGGTCGCCGTAGAGGAGACCGGCGCGCGCTGGGGCTACACGGACCACGCCCGCGAGACGCTGGCCCGCCACGACCGCGCCGCCGGTCACTGACGGCCCGTGGATCTCGGCGACGTGCTTCAATGGGTGGCGGCGGTCTGCGTGATCGCCGCCACGATCATGGTGTCGGTGGGCCGTCCGAAATGGCTCGTGGTGTGGGCCTTCGTCCTCTACGTCGTCGCGTCCGCCGCTTGGGTCTGGACGGGGTTCGTCAACGGGATGCCCGCGCTCTTGGCGCAGAACGCGGTGCTGCTGTGCATCAACCTGTGGGGCCTCGCGCGGTGGAAGCAGCGGGCCGAGGCCGAGGAGTCCGCGGGCGCGGTGCCCGCCGAGTGACTATCGCCGCCTGATCCACGCGAGCAGCGCGCACGCTTGCTGCGCCCATGTCGGGCGGGGCGCGTGCGGGTCGGGCGGGGTCCAGTCCGGGGCAGGGTGGTCGGCATAGGCGTCCGGATCCTCGGCCGACACGGTGCCTTCGCGGATCGCGTCGAGGAGGCGCCGGGCCTCGGCGGCGCGGGCTTCGGGCACCCAGACCGTCGCGGGCGCCACCCATCGCGCCCGCATTGGCAGGGCGCCGGTGAGGGCGCCGTTCACCACGACGGGGATGTCAGCGGCCTCCAGCGCCGCGCGGTCGAGCGCGAGGCCTGTGGCGTCCGGATGCGCCGCCACCTGCACGAAGCCGGGATAGCCGCTCACGTGAGCCAGACCGCGCCGCAGCGTCCGGGCATGTGCGTGCCGTCGAACGCCTGCGAGGCGAAGTCCGGCGCGGCCTTGGTCCGGCAGGAGGTCTCGCCGAAGTTCAGCACCGCCTCCGCCCCGCCCTCCCCGCTCGCGCCGGGCATCGCGTAGGAGAGGCGGATCACGTCGCCGTCGCGGGACCAGTCCGTCAGCTCCATGTTCGACAGCCCCGCCGCGCGCCGGAAGGCGAAGGCGCGGCGGTAGAACGCGAGGTTGCTGTCCCCGATCTCCTGGACCGCGATGCTGATCCCGTCCGGCCAGTCCATCGGCAGCCACGGGCGCCCCGTGCTGAAGCCGCGATCCTCGCCTTCGGCCCACGGGATCGGCACGCGCGCGCCCTCGCGCCCCGGCCCGTCGGGCCAGTAGAGCAGGTCGAGCGGGTCCGTCACGGCGGACTTGGGGAGCTCGGGCTGGGAGAGGCCCAGCTCCTCGCCTTGGTAGACGATGACCGGGCCGGGCGAGGCCATGAGCACGGTGGCGAGGAAGCGGACGTCCCGGTCCGAGCCGTCGCCGGACTTGTCGGCATGGCGCGGCTGGTCGTGGGAGGACAGCCACCAGCCGAGGCGGCGCGGATCCTCGGCCCGCTCGAGGCAGTCGGCATAGGCGGCGGCGGTGCCGCCGTTCTCGGGGAAGTCGGTGGTGTAGGCGGCGTCGAGGCGTCCGGGCGCGGACAGGAGGCAGGCCAGCTCGATCGACTGGTTGCCGGAGGTGACCTCGCCGAACAGGAACGTGTCCTCGCCCGCCCACCGGCGCACCCGCTCCATGAAGTCCGTCCCGTCGCCGGGCAGGATGTCGTGGGCGTGGTCCTGGTAGGTGTAGGGCACGAAGTTCTCGCCCGAGACCTTCTCCCGCACGGCCGGGGTGGCCGGCGGGTTGTCCCGCATCTCGGGGTCGAACAGGAACGAGGTCACCGCATCGAGGCGGAAGCCATCGACGCCCCGGTCGAGCCAGAAGCGCATGATCTCCGACAGCTCCTCTTGAACGCGCGGGTTGCGGAGGTTCAACGACGGCTGCTGCTTGGTGAAGTTGTGGAAGTAGTATTGCCGCCGCTTGTGGTTCCACGTCCATGCGGGCGGACCGAACTGCGACAGCCAGTTGTTCGGCTGGGTGCCGTCGGGCTTGGGATCGCGCCAGACATAGTAGTCGGCGTAGTCCGGGTCGCCGAGGATCGAGCGCTGGAACCACGGGGAGGCGTCGGAGGTGTGGTTGAACACCTGGTCGATCAGCACCTTGAGCCCGAGCTCGTGGGCGCGGTCCACGAGCCGGTCGAAGTCGTCCATCTTGCCCATCGCCGGATGCACGTCGACGTGGTCGGCCACGTCGTAGCCCCCGTCCGCCAGAGGCGAGGGGTAGAAGGGCGAGAGCCACACCGCGTCGACGCCCAGCTTCGCCACGTGGTGCAGCTTGTGCCGGATGCCGTCGAGGTCGCCGATCCCGTTGCCGGTCGTGTCGCGGAAGCTGCGGGGGTAGATCTGGTAGATGACCGGCGACTTGGGCCAGACGCGATGGGGGTTGGACATGGGGTCTCCGGACGGTGTGTCCCGCAGGTAGGGCGCGCCCTTTCGCAAGCGAGCGCGCGCTTCGAAGCAGTGGGAATGGGGGTCGACGACGCGGATGTCCTACCGCTAGCTTGTGCGCAGGCGCTTGCGGGCGCCCCCGGCGGCGCCCCTAGGTCCTCCGGGCCGGATGGCGATGCCACGGCTTACCGGGCTCGCGCGGGCACCAGCTTCCGACCGGGGAATGCCGAACGGCATCGCGCGATCGCTTCCATATACACAATGGAGGCTGGCATCATGCCGAACCTCGTCGAAACGCGTCGCGCGAAGTTTCGCGCGCAAGGTGGCCTCTGCCACTACTGTGGCCTGCCAATGTGGGAGGGTGGATCGCCCGCCCCCACGGGATGTCCGCCGGGCCTGCAGTGCACCGCCGAGCATCTGCTCCCCCGCTCGGAGGGAGGGACGAGCGCGCCGGACAACATCGTCGCCGCTTGTCTCCACTGCAATCGGACCCGGCACCGCGCGAAGGTCCCCCGCGCGCCCGCCGCGTTCAAACGCCGCGTGGCGGCCCGGATGGCACGGGGCCGATGGCATGGCCCCGACGCGAGGCGCTGGGGAGCGCTGCGACGTCCGTGAAGAGGGGGGCGCCCATAGGCGCCCCCCGACCGTCAGGCGCCGACGACCATGCCGCCGTTCGGGTGCATCGTCTGGCCGGTGTAGTACTCCCCGTCCGAGGACGCGAAGAACAGGTAGGCGGTCGCCACCTCCCACGGCTGGCCGGGGCGGCCCATCGGCGTGCCGGAGCCGAAGTCCTCGACCTCCTCGGCGGGCATGGTGCCGGGGATGAAGGGCGTCCAGATCGGGCCGGGCGCGACCGCGTTCACGGTGATCCCCTTGTCCACGAGGTTCGACGCCATCGACCGCGTGAAGGCGAGCGAGGCGCCGCGCGTCATGGAGTAGGTGACCAGCGTGCCGTGGCCCGCGAAGGCGTTCACGGACGAGGTGTTGATGATCCGCGCGCCCTTCTTGAGATGCGGCAGCGCCACCTGCGTCAGGAACATGTAGGCCATGATGTTCGAGCCGATCATCTGGCGCATCTTCTCCTCGGAGAGTTCGGTGAACTCCTCGTCGATCCACTGCTGCGCGCCGTTGTTGATCAGGATGTCGAGCTGGCCGAACTCCGAGACGGTCTTCTCGACCGCCGCCTCGCAGTTGCGCTTGATCCCGAGGTCGCCCGGCAGGAGCAGCGCCTCGCCGCCCTCCGCCTCGACCAGCCGCTTGGTCTCCTCGGCGTCGCGGTCCTCCTCGAGGTAGGCGATGGCGACCTTCGCGCCCTCGCGGGCGAACAGGACCGAGACGGCGCGGCCGATTCCCGAATCGCCGCCGGCGACCAAGGCGACCTTGCCCTCGAGCTTGCCAGAGCCGGGGTGGCGCGGGGCGTAATCGGGGGCCGGGTCCATCTTGTACTCGTGGGCGGGCATCGCGTCCTGCGACTGGGGCGGGATGTGGGGGGCGTTCATGGCGCGCTCCTTTATGGGTTGGGTCGCGGCACAACGCGCCCGGGGGGCGGGGGCGTTCCGTCGGGTCGTCCGGTTTCCCCCGCGGCGCCGGTCCGGGGCGCAATGGGTTGATAACCATGCGGAACGCTTGATCCGGCGACTGCACGGCCGCATATACCACCCGGGGTTGCAGGGGTTGGACATGGCCGAAAGCCTGAGAGCACGGCTGCGCGTGGAGACGCGCGCGGCGCATGACGCGGTGGACGCGGCGGTCGCCGACCTGGACCTGCGCCGGGCGGACGACCTGCGCGCGATGCTGCGCGGGCAGGCGGCGGCCTTCGGGGCGATGGGCGGCGCGGGGCTCGGCGACCTCGACGAGGGGCTGCGCGACCTGCGCGCCGACCTCGCCGCGCTGGGCGCGGAGATGCCGGCGCCGATGGCCCCGCCCGCCGTGGACCACCCGCTCGCCCGCCGCTACCTCTGGCTCGGCTCCCGCCTCGGCGCGCGGATGATGGCCAAAGCCCATCGCGGCGCCGACCCGCGCGCCGCCCGCGCGGGCCGCTGGCTCGCCCGGCCCGCCCCGCAGGGCGCGTGGCCCGCGCTGGTCGAGGACCTCTCGGCCCGCCCCGCCACTGGCGCGGAGGCGGACCGGATCGTCGCAGCCGCCCTCGCGTGGTTCGCCCTCTTCGAGGCCGCCGCCCTGCGGGAGGTGGCCCATGCGTGATTCCGACGGCTCCCGCTGGACCGAGGAGACGGTCGACCTCACCAACTGCGACCGCGAGCCGATCCACCAGCTCGGCCGGGTGCAGGCCTACGGCGTCCTGATCGCCATTTCCTCCGACTGGATCGTGCGCCACGTGTCGACCAACGTGGCGGACCTGCTCGGGCTGTCGCCGGACGAGATGGTCGGCACGCCGCTCTCCGACCACGTGTCCGCCGACGCGATCCGCGCGCTCCAGTCCCGGATGCAGGGGCTCGGTCGCGACCTCGAGCAGGTGCGCCTCTTCGGGCTGGAGGTGCGCGACCGCGACTGCGACGTGTCGATCCACCTGTCGGGGCGGGACGTCGTCCTCGAGCTCGAGCCGCGCCATGCGCCGCGCGCGGGCGACGAGGTCAGCCTCGTGCATCCGCTGATCGGGCGCGTCCGGCGCCGCGATACCGTCGAGGAGGTCTCCGCCGAGGCGGCGCGCGGGCTGCGGGCCCTGACGGGGTTCGACCGGGTGATGGTGTACCGCTTCGACCCGGACGGGTCGGGCACGGTGATCGCGGAGTCCGCCGCCCCGAGGATCGAGAGCTTCCTCGGCCTGCGCTACCCCGCCTCGGACATCCCCAAGCAGGCCCGCGCTCTGTACAAGCGCAGCCTCCTGCGCCTGATCGCCGACGTCGACGGCGAGACCTACCCGATCGTCCCGGAGACCAACCCGGACGGCCACGCCCCGGACCTCAGCCTGTCGGTGACGCGGGCCGTCTCGCCGATCCACCTCGAGTACCTGCGCAACATGGGGGTGCGCGCCTCCATGTCCGTCTCGATCCTGCGGAAGGGCGAGCTGTGGGGGCTGTTCGCCTGCCACCACTACGGGCCGATGAGCGTGGGCTTCGAGCGGCGCACGGCGGTGGAGCTGTTCGGGCAGCTCTTCTCCTACGAGCTCGCGCAGAAGGAATCGGACGCCGAGCGCGCGCAGGCCGAGGAGGCCCGCGCCCTGCACGACGCGCTGATCGCGCGCGTCTCGATGGGCGGCGACCTGACCGAGAGCCTCGACCTCGTGGCCGAGGAGATCGGGCGGGCGCTGCCCTTCGACGGGATCGCGATCTACTCGGGCGGCGAGTACGTCGCGCGGGGCCACGCCCCCACGCGGGAGGAGTTCCTCGGCCTCGCGCGCTACCTCAACACCACGCCCACCGCGCAGGTCTTCGCCACCCACGAGGCGCAGGCCCGCTATCCGGCGGCGGCCGAGTTCTCCAAGCCGGTGGCGGGGCTCATGGCGCTGCCGATCAGCCGGACGCCGCGCGACTACATCGTGCTGTTCCGCGACGAGGTCGCCTCCGAGGTGGTGTGGGCCGGCAACCCCGACAAGCCGGTCGAGGCGAGCGGCCCGAACGGCGTCCGACTGACCCCGCGCAAGTCCTTCGAGGCGTGGCGCCAGACGGTCCACGGGCAGTCCCGCCGCTGGAGCCGCGCGGAGATCGCGACCGCCGAGGCGCTGCGCGTCACGCTGCTCGAGGTCGTCCTCAAGATCGCCGACGAGGCCAACCGCGCCCGCAAGCTCGCCGAGGAGAAGCAGGACCTGCTGATCGCGGAGCTGAACCACCGCGTCCGCAACATCCTCAACCTGATCCGCGGCCTCGTCTCGCAGGGGCGGGCCGAGGCGGCGACGCTGGAGGGCTACACCCGCGAGCTCGACGGGCGCATCGCGGCCTTGGCGCGGGCGCACGACATGCTGACCGACGGGGCGTGGTCGGCGGCCTCGGTCAAGGAGATGCTGCGGACCGAGGCGGAGGCCTTCGCCGACGCCGACCTGCGCCAGCGCGTGGCGGTCGAGGGGGCGGACGCCGCGCTCGAGCCGACCGGCTACACCGCCGTGGCGCTGGTGATCCACGAGATGATGACCAACTCGTGCAAGTACGGCGCGCTCTCGGTGCCCGAGGGCCGCGTCGAGGTCTCGCTCGACCGGGAGGAGGACGGCGCGCTGACGATCCGGTGGCGCGACCGCTTCGGCCCCGTCGTGCGCGCGCCCACCCGGCGCGGCTTCGGGACCACCCTGATCGAGCGGTCCATCCCCTACGAGCTCAAGGGCGAGGCCGAGCTGTCCTTCGCGCCGACCGGCGTGGAGGGGCGCTTCGTGGTGCCGGCGCGCTTCGTGCGCGCCGCCCCGGACGAGGGCGCGTCCGCGCCGTCGCCCGCCGCTTCCGAGGCGGCGGGACCGCTGGAGTGGGACGGCCTCGCGCTGGTGGTCGAGGACAACATGATCATCGCGCTCGACACGTCCGACATGCTCGAGGACATGGGTGCCACCGTGCGCATGGCGGGAACCGTGGCCGAGGCGATGGCCGTCCTCGAGGCCGACGCGATCGGCCTCGCGGTGCTCGACGTGAACCTCGGCGACACGAACTCGCTGCCCGTGGCCGAGGCCTTGGCCGAGCGCGGCGTTCCCTTCGTCCTGGTGACCGGCTACGGAGACGGGGAGATCACGGCGGCCTACCCCCCGGCGCCGGTCCTGCGGAAGCCCTACGCTCCGGACGAGTTCCGGGCGCGGATCGCGGAGGTGCTGGGGTAGGGCCGCCTCGGCGGGAGGACGAACGTGGCGCGCATCGGACTGATCGGGTTGGGGACGATGGGGGCGGCGCTGGCCTCCAACATCGCCGAGAAGGGCTTCGACATCGCGGTGCACAACCGCACCCATTCCGTGACCGAGCGGTTCGTGGCGGAGGCGGGCGACCTCGCCCCCCGCATCTCGGGCCACGAGACGCTGGAGGCGTTCGTCGGTGCCATCGACCGGCCCCGCGCGATCGTGCTGATGGTCCCCGCCGGGTCCATCGTGGACGACCAGATCGACGCGCTGGCCCCGCTGCTGGACGAGGGCGACCTGATCGTCGACGCGGGCAACGCCAACTTCCACGACACCGACCGCCGCGCCGCCCGCGCCGAGGGCGAGCCGTGGCGCTTCCTCGGCCTTGGCGTCTCCGGCGGCGAGGAGGGCGCGCGCCACGGCCCGTCGATGATGGCGGGCGGCCCGCGGGAGTCGTGGGACATGGTGGAGGACATCCTCCTCGCCATCGCCGCCAAGCACGAGGGGGAGCCCTGCGCGGGCCTGCTGGGCCCCGGCGGCGCGGGCCATTTCGTGAAGATGGTCCACAACGGCATCGAATACGCCGACATGCAGATGATCGCCGAGGTCTACGGCATCCTGCGCGACGGGAACGGCATGGACGAGGACGCCATCGCCGCCGTGTTCGAGGGCTGGAACGAGGGCCCGCTCAAGTCCTACCTGATCGAGATCACGGGCAAGGTCGCGCGGGCCAAGGACGTCTCGACGGGCAAGCCGCTCCTGCAGGTGATCGTCGACGCCGCCGGCCAGAAGGGCACCGGGCGCTGGACCGCGATCGAGAGCCAGCACCTCCTGACCCCCATCCCCGCCATCGAGGCGGCGGTCGTCGCGCGCAACGTGTCGGCGCGCCGCGACGAGCGGGCGGCGGGGGAGGACGTGTTCGGCGCCGCGCCCCAACGGTTCGACTCGCTCGACCACGCAACGCTTGAGCGCGCGCTGATCGCGGGCAAGGTCATGTGCTACGCGCAGGGCTTCGTGATGATCGCGGCCACCTGCGAGGCGAACGGCTGGGACATCGACCTGCCGCAGGTCGCCCGGCTCTGGCGCGAGGGGTGCATCATCCGCTCGGCGATGCTGGACGACATGGCCTCGGCCCTCGCCGACCATCCGGGCGAGAACCTGATGCGCACGCCCCACTTCGCCGCGATCCTGAAGGACGCGCACGCCGCGCTGCGCGAGACCGTGGCCGAGGCGGCCCGCGCCGGGCACCCGGTGCCCGCCCTCGGGTCGGGCCTGTTCTACTTCGACTCCATGCGCACCGCGCGGGGCACGGCCAACATGATCCAAGGCCAGCGCGACTACTTCGGGCTGCACGGCTTCGTCCACGCGGACGGGCGGACCGACGTGCATGGTCCTTGGGCCGGAAACGAACCGGACCCCCGGACCTGATCGTTTCCCATCTCCGCCGATCCGGCACGGGATTCGGACTCGGACGGGGCGCGGGGGTGCGTTAACCTGCCCCCACGTCCTTCGGAGTCTGCTGCCATGCCCCTCGCCCTTCTCGGTATCCTCGGCCTGCTCGGCCTCGTGTTCCTGCTGGACGACGACGACGACGATGGGGGCAGCGACCGGGCGGAGGACCAGGACGACGCGGACGGCGTGATCCGCGGGACGGAAGGGGACGACGACCTGCGCGGCGGGGACGCGGACGACCTGATCCTCGCCGGCGAAGGCGACGACGTCGTGCGCGGCCGCGGCGGCGCGGACACGGTGAGCGGCTTCGACGGCACGGACACGATCTACGGCGGCGACGACGGGGACGAGCTCTACGGCGAGGGCGGCGACGACATCCTGTTCGGCAACCTCGGTGACGACAGCCTCTCGGGGGGCTTCGGCGCGGACGACCTGAACGGCGGGCCGGGCGCGGACGAGCTGGCCGGGTTCGGCGGCACGGACACGCTGCGCGGCGACGGCGGGGACGACCTGCTCTTCGGGGGCGCGGGGGGCGACCTCGTCGAGGGCGGGGCGGGCGCGGACATCGTGGACGGCGACGAAGGCGACGACACGCTCCTCGGCGGCTTCGGCGCGGACAGCCTCTTCGGCGAGGAGGGCGACGACAGCCTCGAGGGCGGGGATCAGGACGACACGCTTTTCGGGGGGCCGGACGACGATACGCTGCGCGGGGACGCAGGCGACGACGTGCTCAACGGCAATTCCGGCCAAGACGTGCTGACCGGCGGCTTCGGCGACGACCTGCTCCTGCCCATCGGGCAGGACAGCCTCGGCGACAGCGGCGCGGACACGGCCTTCGGCGGGGCGGGCGACGACACGATCCTCGTGGGCCGCGACGACCTCGCGCTGGGCGGGCAGGGCGACGACCTGCTCTCCGGCCTCGTCCTCGGCGAGGTGGAGGGACGGTTGAACTACGAGGGCGAGAACGGCAGCACCCTCGACGGGGGGGCGGGGGACGACACCGTCGAGGGCGGCTCGGGCGACACGCTGATCGGCGGCGAAGGCGCCGACACCTTCACCGTGGGCCTGCCCGCGGGCGGCGCGGGCGCGATCTCGACCGCCGCGGACTTCGACGCGGACGCGGGCGACCGCATCCGCGTGGAGATCGTCCCCGGCACGCCGGGCCAGCTTTCCCAGACGCAGGAAGGCGGCGACGCGATCCTCTCGGTCGACGGGGTGGCCCTGCTGCGCGTGACGGGCGTCCCGGTCCTGGACCTCGCCGCCATCGAGGTGGCGGAGGCGCCGCTGCTCGGCTCCGCCTAGCGCGCCAGCCAGCCCCGCAGCGCGGCCGTCGTCTCCTCGGGGCGCTCCAGCGTCGGCAGGTGGCCCGCGCCTTCGATCACCACCAGCTCCGCATCCGGCGCCAGCCCCGCGATGGTCTCGTGCCGGTGCACCGGGCAGAGCGCGTCCTCCGCCCCGCAGAGCGCGAGCACCGGGCGCGGGAAGGCGCGTAGCGTGGCCCGCCGGTCGGGCCGCGCGATCAGCGCGCGGGACTGCCGGGCGAAGGCCTCCGGCCCCAGCGCCTCCGCCATCGCCATGCACAGGTCGAGGATCGCGCCCCGGTCCGGTCCGTCGGCGAGGTAGTTGGGCTTCATCTCGTCGCGCATCACCGCGCGCAGCCCGCCCGCCGCGACCTTCTCCATCTGCGGCCCGCGCCGCGCCGCGACCTCCGCGCGCTCCGCCTCGCTGTTGGTGTCGAGGCAGGCCAGCCGCGTCACCCGCCCGGGGGCCCGCGCCACCACCTCCATCGCCACGATCCCGCCCATCGACAGCCCGGCCAAGGCGAACCGCGCGGGCGCCGCTGCCAGCACCGCGTCGGCGAGGGCGGCCGTCGTGTCGTGGTGGTGGATCGGCGCCACCATCACGGCGCGCTCGGCCGACAGCGCCGCCACCTGCGGCGCGAACAGCCGGGCATCGCACATCATGCCCGGCAGCAGGACGAGCGGCTCAGGATGCGGCATAGGGCAGGGCCGTCCCGTCATGGCCGTCGATCTTGGCCCCCGCGCGCGGCCCGTCCGCCATGCCCGTGTGCAGCAGGATCTGCTTCCAGATGCTGATCTCGTCGTAGACCGTCCACTCGCGCCGCCAGCCCCACGGCCCCAGCTCCGCATGGGTGAAGCCCATCACGTGCACCTCCGCCCCCGTGGGCTCCCCGAACGGGCCGCGGCCGGCGTGCTTGCCGGTCAGCGACCAGCGCACGGCGGCGCGGGGCGCCATGCGCGGGTCCTCGCGCCCGATCCGGTGGTCGATGGACCACTTGGCCGACGGGAAGGCCGCGCGCAGCGCCATCCAGTGCTGCTCGGCGAAGGGGTGGGACCAGCCGCGCCGCGCGCCGGGGAACTCCGTCCGGCAGGCGCGGTCGTAGTGCTGGGCGATGGCCGACATCTCGTCGCCCGCCATCATCCGCGTCAGCAGGTCGGCATAGGCGACGCCCACCTCGTGATCGTTGCCCTTCGAGGCGTAGCCGCCGGGCTCGTCATGGTCGGGGTGGAAGGGCTTCACCGCCCGCTCCGGCCCGCCCTCGCGCGCGATCAGGTCGCGTGTGAAGGCGACCGGCTCCATCCCCAGCTGGATCACGACCCCGCTCGTGTCCCGGCACAGCCACTCGTCGTAGATCAGGTTGTCCTTCGCCGCGCAGTCCGCGATGGCCCGCACCTCGAACCGCTTGCCCGTCGGCGCGCCGAAGAAGCCGTGGCCCATATGCGTGCCCGTCGTCATCAGGCGGTGCGACGACAGGAACCCCGTCGCCTCGTCGCCCGACCAGATCACGTCCTCGGCCAGCAGTTGGCGGTCCGGGAACTCCACCAGCGTCGCCCGCGTCCCGTCGATCACCGCCCGGCGCCCGCGCAGCAGGCCGGACGGGAAGCGCATCGGCAGATCCTCGGCATAGGTCTCGTGGAGCGTGTGAAGGCCGCGCTCCTCCCAGATCTCCTTGGTGATGCCGATGATGTAGTCGGGCAGGCTGCCCCACCGCTGCGAGAACCCCTTCACGACCGTCTCCTCCCTTGGATCGCCCGAGTGATGCGGGGGATTGCAAGCGTATGCAACGGGGTCAGCGCTGCGCCGTCCGCCAGTCCGGGTGCACCCACGGCTCGAGGTTCGACGCCGGCAGGCGCCGCCCCAGCACGTGATCCGCCATCTTCTCGCCCGTCATGATCGACGGCGCGTTGAGGTTGCCGTTCGTGATCCGCGGGAAGACCGAGCTGTCGATCACGCGCAGGCGCTCCACCCCGATCACCCGCCCCTCCGGGTCCACCACGGACATCGGGTCGTCCGCCCGCCCCATCCGGCAGGTGCCGCAGGGGTGGTAGGCGCTCTCGGCGTGGTCGCGGATGGCCGCGTCCAGCTGCTCGTCCGTCCCGGCCCCCGCCGTCGCCCCGATCTCCCGGTCGGCGAAGGGCGCCATCGGGGCTTGGGCGAACACCTCGCGGATCAGCCGGATGCAGCGGCGGAAGTCGGCCCAGTCCTCCGCATGGCTCATGTAGTCGAAGAAGATGCGCGGGGCGTCCGCCGGGTCCGCGCTCCGCAGCGTGACCGCGCCGCGCGAGGGCGAGCGCATCGGCCCCACATGGGCTTGGAACCCGTGGCCCTCGGCCGCCGCCTGCCCGTCGTAGCGCACGGCGATGGGCAGGAAGTGCACCTGCATGTCCGGATAGGGCACCCCCGCCCGCGTCCGCAGGAAGGCGCAGGACTCGAACTGGTTCGACGCCCCCGGCCCCCGCCGGGCCAAGAGCCATTGTAGCCCCACCCACGCCTTTCCGGCGAGGGACCAGTAGCGGTAGAGCGTGACCGGCTGCTTGGACGCGTACTGGACGTAGATCTCCAGATGGTCCTGCAGGTTCGCGCCCACGCCGGGGCGGTCGGCCACCACCTCGATCCCGTGCCCGGCCAGATGCGCGCCCGGTCCGATCCCCGACAGCATCAAGAGCTTGGGCGAGTTGAACGCGCTCGCCGCGACCAGCAGCTCGGCCCGCGCGCGCACCACGCGGCCCCCGCGCAGCACCACGCCCGTGGCGCGCGTCCCGTCCATCTCCAGCCGGTCGGCATGGCCGCGCACCACCGTGCAGCGCCCCGTCGCCTGCGCGGGCCGCAGGTAGGCGTGGGCCGCCGACCACCGCACGCCGCCCTTCACCGTCATCTCGAACGGGCCGAACCCCTCCTGCCGCGCGCCGTTGTAGTCGTCGGTCACGCCGTAGCCCGCCTGCGCGCCCGCCGCGACGAAGGCCGCATGCAGCGGGTTGTCCCGCAGCCCCCGCGTCACGTGCAGCGGCCCGCCCGCGCCCCGCCACGCCGGGTCGCCCCCGTGCCCCGCCGGGTCCCAGTCCTCCATCCGCCGGAAGTAGGGGGCGACGTCCGCGAAGCCCCAGCCCTCCGCGCCCGCGTCGCGCCAGTGGTCGTAGTCCATCGCGTGCCCGCGCACGTAGACCATCCCGTTGATCGAGGACGACCCGCCCAGCACCTTGCCCCGCGGCGCCACCAAGCGGCGCCCGCCCAGATGCGGCTCCGGCTCGGTCTCGTAGCCCCAGTCGTAGCGCGCCATGTTCATCGGGAAGGACAGCGCGCCCGGCATCTGGATCAGCGGCCCCGCGTCGGTCCCGCCATGCTCCACCACGATCACCGACCGCCCCGCCTCGGCCAGTCGGTAGGCCGCCGCGCAGCCCGCCGACCCCGCGCCGACGATCACGTAGTCCGCCTCGGCCATGCCTCCCCTTTCTTGGTACAAGTATCCCGGGGGTCCGGGGGCAGCGCCCCCGGCGCCCTCAATCCTTCGGCGCGCGCTGGGCGGCCTCCAGCACGTTGAGGTCCATGTGGTTGCGCATGTACCGCTCCGAGGCGACGCGCATCGGCTGCCAGTCCCACGGGTAGTAGCCGCCTTGGCGGAGCGCCTCGTAGACCACCCAGCGCCGGGCTTGGCTCTCGCGCACCTGGGCGTCGAACAGGGCGAGGTCCCAGCGCGCGTCCGCCTCGGCGCGGAACCCCGCCAGCGCCTCGGCATGGGCGGGGTCGTCCGCCAAGTTCACCCTCTCGTGGGGATCCGCCAACAGGTCGAACAGCTGCTCGGGGTCCAGCGCGCAGCGCGTGTACTTCCACCGCCCCGCGCGCAGCGCGACCAGCGGCGCGTAGGACCCCTCGGCGGCATACTCCATCGCCACCGGGCTCTCCCGCACCGCCCCCTGTCCAAGTGGCACCAGCGTCTCGCCCGTCGTCCACGGGGCCATCTCCTCCATCGACACCCCCGCGAGGTCGCAGAGCGTGGGGCACACGTCGATCGTGGACACCGGCTCGGTCACGACCCCCGGCTCCATCGACGGGTCGCAGATCATCAGCGGCACGCGGGCCGAGCCTTCGAGGAAGGACATCTTGTACCACAGCCCCCGCTCGCCCAGCATGTCGCCGTGGTCGGAGACGAAGATCACGGTCGCCTCCTGCCGCGTGTCCTCGAGCACCTGCAGCAGTTCGCCCACCTTCTCGTCGAGATAGCTGATGTTGGCGAAGTAGGCCCGCCGCGCGCGGCGCACGTCCTCGGGCGTCACGTCGTAGTTGCCGAAGTCGTTCGCCTCGAGGATGCGCCGCGAATGCGGGTCGTGGTCCTCGAAGGGCAGCGGCCCCACCTCCGGATCGAGATGGTCGCAGCCCTCGTAGAGGTCCCACAGCCGCCTGCGCGCCACGTAGGGGTCGTGCGGGTGGGTGAACGAGACCGTCAGGCACCACGGGCGCGGGTCGTGGCCCCGCGCGGCGTCGTAGAGCCACATCTTCGCGTGGTGCGCGACCTCGTCGTCATACTCCATCTGGTTGGTGATCTCGGCCACGCCCGCGCCCGTCACCGACCCCATGTTGTGATACCACCAGTCGATCCGCTCGCCCGGACGGCGGTAGTCCGGGGTCCAGCCGAAGTCGGCCGGGTAGATGTCCGTCGTCAGGCGCTCCTCCAGCCCGTGCAGCTGGTCGGGGCCCACGAAGTGCATCTTGCCCGACAGGCAGGTGCGCCAGCCCGCGCGGCGCAGGTGGTGGGCGTAGGTCGGGATGTCCGAGGCGAACTCGGCCGCGTTGTCGTAGACCCGCGTGCGCGAGGGCAGCAGGCCCGACATGTAGGACGCCCGCGCCGGCGCGCAGAGCGGCGAGGCGGTGTAGCAGTTGGCGAAGCGCGTGGACCGTTCGGCGAGGCGCTTGAGGTTCGGCGCGTGCAGCCACCCCGCCGGGCCGTCCGGGAACAGCGTCCCGTTCAGCTGGTCGACCATCAGGATCAGGATGTTCCGGGTCACGCGGCGGCCTCCAGTCGGTCGAGATGGGCGAGGACGAGCGCGGCGCAGTCCGCAGGCGCCAGCCGCTCGGCCCGCAGGGCCTGCCGGACGTAGAGACCGTCGATCAGCGCGGCGAGCGCCTCGGCGGCCTCCTCGGGCGCCGCCACCGTGCCCCGCAGCCCGTGCAGCAGGTTCGAGCGCAGGCGCCGGTGGTAGATGTGCAGTAGGCGCCGCGCCTCGGGGTCGCGCTGGGCCTGGACGTAGAAGGACAGCCACGCCGCCACGACCTCGTCGCGGAAGTTGCCGGCGGTGAAGGACGCGCGCACCACCGCCTCGACCCGGCGGCGCGGCGTGTCGGCCATCGCCAGCGCGCCGCGCACCTCCGCCCCGAACGTGGCCAGCACGTGGCGCATCGCGGCGATCAGGATGCGGTCCTTCGACCCGAAGTAGTGGTGCGCCAAGGCCGAGGAGACCCCCGCCCGCCGCGCGATGGCGGCGACGGTGGTGCCCTGTCCGGCCTCGGCCACCTCGGCGATCGTCGCCTCCACGAGGGCGGCGCGGCGCAGGGGTTCGACATTGGCGCGGGGCATCGTAGGGTCCTCGAAGTTGACGGCGGGACCATCCCCCGTCTTGATTGACTCGTCAATCAACGAACCGAGTCCCCGCCCACGGGGACCACAGGGAGACCCGA
The DNA here is from genome assembly GCF_016820245.1 of Jannaschia sp. Os4. Classification (GTDB taxonomy): domain Bacteria; phylum Pseudomonadota; class Alphaproteobacteria; order Rhodobacterales; family Rhodobacteraceae; genus Jannaschia. The sequence continues at coordinate 414,005 of NZ_JAFCAR010000003.1, forward strand.
ATGACCCGCCTCACCCTCGCCGCCTCCGCGCTGGCCCTTTCCGCGAGCGGCGCCCTCGCCGACGCCCATTCCTGCGACACCGTCACCTTCTCGGACGTGGGCTGGACCGACATCACCGCGACCACCGCCGCGACCACCGCCGTGCTGGAGGCGCTGGGCTACGAGACCGAGACGCGCGTCCTGTCGGTGCCCGTCACCTACACCGCGCTGGCCGAGGGCGACGTGGACGTGTTCCTCGGCAACTGGATGCCCACGATGGAGGCCGACATCGCCCCCTACCGCGAGGCCGGCACGGTCGAGACGGTGCGCGCCAACCTCGAGGGGGCGAAGTACACCCTCGCGACGAACGCGGCCGGCGCGGCGGCGGGCATCGCCTCGTTCGCGGACATCGCGGCGAACGCCGACGCGCTGGACGCCGAGATCTACGGCATCGAGCCGGGCAACGACGGCAACCGCCTGATCCAGGACATGATCGACGCCGACGCGTTCGGGCTCGGGGAGTTCGAGGTCGTCGAGAGCTCCGAGCAGGGGATGCTCGCGCAGGTCGAGCGGCTGTCGGGCGCGGACGAGCCGATCGTCTTCCTCGGATGGGAGCCGCACCCGATGAACGCCAACTTCGAGCTGACCTATCTCGAGGGCGGGGACGACTGGTTCGGCCCGGACCTCGGGGGAGCGACCGTCTTCACCAACACCCGCGCCGGGCTGGTGGACGAATGCGCGAACCTCGGCGCGTTCCTCAACAACCTCGAGTTCTCCCTGCCGATGGAGAACGAGATCATGGGCGCGATCCTGAACGACGGCGAGGACCCGCGCGAGGCGGCCGAGGTCTGGCTGTCGGCCAACCCCGAGGTCTGGCAGGCTTGGTTGGACGGCGTGACGACCTTCGACGGCGGCGACGCGGCGGCGGCCGTCTCCTCCGCCCTCGAGATGTGACGGAAGGGGCCCGGCGCCCCGGCGCCGGGCCCGCGATCGCATGGGCGTACTCGACACACTGACCGACTGCGGGCACCCGCTGGAGGCCGAGGCGCGCTCGCCCATCGGCTTCCTGACCGAATGCAAGCTGCGCGTCGGCGACGGTGCCGAGGCTGCGTTCGAATGGGCCCGCGAGAACCTCGCCACCGCGGTCGACGCCTTCCGCGACGTGATGGAGGCCGCGATCGAGGGCGTGGTGGCGGTGCTGCAGGACCCGCCGAACACCGGATGGATCCGCGACGTGCCCCGCCGCGAGGTCGAGTACCTCTACCCGCAGGACTGGCATCCCTTCTTGGTGATCGGCCTGCTGACCGCGCTGGCCTTCGCGCTGCACCGCCGGGCCGGGGTGACGCTGCTCGTGCTCCTCGGCCTGCTCTTCGTCGTCAACCAAGGCTATTGGGAGGAGACGACCGAGAGCCTGACGCTGGTCCTCTTCGCCTGCGCGGCGTGCATGGCGATCGGCGTCCCCGTCGGCATCGCCGCCGCGCACCGGCCCCGCCTCTACCGCGCGCTCAGGCCGATCCTCGACCTGATGCAGACGCTGCCCACCTTTGTCTACCTCATCCCCGCCATCGTGTTCTTCGGCATCGGCATGGTGCCGGGCCTCATCGCCACGGTCATCTTCGTCCTGCCCGCCCCGATCCGCCTCACCCACCTGGGCGTCTCCTCGACGCCCGCGCCCCTGATCGAGGCGGTCCAGTCCTTCGGCGGCACCAAGGGGGACGTGCTGTGGAAGGCCGAACTCCCCTACGCCACGCCCCAGATCATGACGGGCCTCAACCAGACCATCATGCTGTCGCTCTCCATGGTCGTCATCGCCGCCCTCGTGGGCGCCGACGGCCTCGGCGTGCCCGTGGTCCGGGCGCTGAACCAGGTGAACACCGCGCTGGGCTTCGAGGCGGGGCTCGTCATCGTGGTCGTGGCCATCGTCCTCGACCGGCTCCTGCGGCGGCCGTCTGCATGACCGCCGTCATCGAGATCGACCGCGTCTCGGTCGTGTTCGGCCCCAAGCCCGCCCGCGCGCTCCCCGCGATGGACGAGGGCAAGGACCGCGCGACCGTCGCCGCCGAGACCGGGCAGGTGCTGGGCGTGCACGACTGCACCCTCTCGGTGTCCGAGGGCGAGACGCTCGTCCTGATGGGCCTGTCGGGGTCGGGCAAGTCCACGCTGCTCCGCGCGATCAACGCCCTGAACCCCGTCACCCGCGGCGCGCTCCGCGTCCGCTCGGGCGGCGCCATGGTGGACGTCGCGCAGACGCGGGGCCACCGGCTGCGGCGCCTGCGCCAAGGCGGCGTGGCCATGGTGTTCCAGCAGTTCGGCCTCCTGCCGTGGCGCACCGTGGCCGAGAACGTCGGGCTGGGGCTCGAGCTCGCGGGGATGGGCGCCAAGGCCCGCGCCGAGCGGGTCGCCCGCCAGCTCGACCTCGTGGGTCTCGCGGACGCCGCCGACCGCCCCGTGGGCGAGCTGTCGGGCGGGATGCAGCAGCGCGTGGGCCTCGCCCGCGCCTTCGCCACCGAGGCGCCGATCCTGCTGATGGACGAGCCGTTCTCGGCCCTCGACCCGCTCATCCGCACCCGCCTGCAGGACGAGCTGCTCGACCTCCAGTCGCGGCTCAGGAAGACCATCGTCTTCGTCAGCCACGACCTCGACGAGGCGTTCAAGCTGGGCTCCCGCATCGCCATCATGGAGGGCGGGCGCATCGTGCAGGTCGGCACCCCCGCCCAGATCGCCGCCGACCCCGCCAACGCCTACGTCGCCGACTTCGTCGCCCACATGAACCCGCTCGGCGTGCTGACCGCCGCCGACGCCTTGGTCGACCGCCGCGCCGAGGGCGCGCCGATCCCCCACGACACCCCCATCCGCGAGGCGATGCACCTCTGCCTCGCGGGGCCGGTGCCCGTGGAGCGCGACGGCGCGGTGGTGGGGGCGGTCACGCCGGCCTCGCTGCTCGAGCGCCTGTCGCGATAGGCGCGGCACGGCGCGCCGCCCACGTTGACCTCGCGCGCCCCGCGCGGGACACCGCCCCCCGGAGGACCGCCCCATGACCCACGCCCTCGTCGTCATCGACGTCCAGACCGGCTTCTGCCCCGGCGGCAACCTCGCCGTGCCCGATGGCGACGCCGTCGTGCCGGGCATCAACGCCCTCATGGACGGCTTCGCCCACGTCGTCCTGACCCAGGACTGGCACCCGGCGGGCCACTCCTCCTTCGCCTCGGCCCACGACGGCCGGGCGCCCTACGACGTCGTCGCGATGCCCTACGGCCCGCAGGTGCTCTGGCCGGACCACTGCGTGCAGGGCACCGCCGACGCCGCCTTCCACCCCGACCTCCGCACGGACCGGGCGCGGGCCATCGTCCGCAAGGGCATGAACCCCGCCATCGACAGCTACTCCGCCTTCTTCGAGAACGACCGCACCACGCCCACGGGGCTGGAGGGGCTGCTCCGCACGCTGGGCGTCACCGACCTCACCCTCGTCGGCCTCGCCACCGACTTCTGCGTCAACTACTCCGCCCTCGACGCCGCCCGCCTCGGCTTCGCGACCACGGTGCGCGAGGACCTGACCCGCGCCATCGACCTCGACGGCAGCCTCGCCGCCGCCCGCGACGCCATGCGCGGGGCGGGGGTGGCCCTCGCCTGACGCGATGACCGGCCCCGACGACACGGCCCTCCTCGCCCGCATCGCCACGGGCGACCGCGACGCGCTCGCGGCCTTCTACCGCCGCCACGAGCGTGGCCTCTACCGCTTCATCCTTTCGAGATTGAACGATCCCACCGAGGCGTCCGACCTACTCCATGACGTGTTCCTCGAGGTCTGGCGCGTGGCCGACCGCTTCGAAGGGAGATCCAAGGTGACGACATGGCTCTTCGGTATCGCGTGGCGCCGCGCGGCGGACCGGCATCGGAGCCGCGCCCGCATGGCCCCGACCGACGACGTCCCCGAGACGGCGGACGACGCGCCCGCGGGCGAGGCGTGCCTGCTGGCCGCGCAGGAATCTGAGCACGTCCGCCACTGCATGGGCACGCTCAAGCCCGACCACCGCACGGCCATCGGCCTCGCCTTCTGGGAGGACCTGTCCTACCGCGAGATCGCCGAGGTGACGGGCGCGCCCGAGGGCACGGTCAAGACGCGGGTGTTCCACGCCAAGAGGCTGCTGCTGCGCTGCCTCGAGGGCCGCGTCGCGCGGGGGGCCAAGGCATGAGCGGCGACGTCCGCGCCCTGCTGCCGTTCCACGCGAACGGCACGCTCGACCCGCAGGAGCGGGCCGCCGTCGAGGCCGCCCTCGCCGCCGACCCCGCGCTCGCCCGCGAGGCCGAGGCGCTGCGCCGCGCCCGCGCCACCCTGCGCGCCGAGGCCCCGCCCGCGCCGGGCGAGGCGGGGCTGGAACGCCTGCTCGCCGCGATCGACGCCGAGGCGGCGCGGCCCGCCGCGGCGCCTCCGGCCAACCTCGACCGCGCCCCGGTCTGGCGCGCCGCCGCCGCGATCCTCGCGGCGGTCGCGTTGGGCCAAGCCGCGTGGATCGCCACCCGCCCCGCGCCCGAGACGGACGGCTACACCCTCGCGGGCGGCCCCCCCGAGGGCGCGATCCGCGTCGCCTTCGCGCCGGATCTCGATGAGGCCGACCTCCGCGCCGTCCTGCGCTCGGCGGGGCTCGAGGTGGTGGGCGGCCCCTCCGCGCTGGGCCTCTGGACGCTCGCGCCGGTCGGGGATGGCGACGTGGACACGGCGCTCGACCTCCTGCGCGGCTTTCCCTTCACCGAGAGCGCGGATCGCATACGCTGACCCGATGACCCGCCGCGCCCCGACCCGCCTGCTCGCCCTGTGCCTCGCCGTGGCGCTGATGCCCGCCGCCCTCGCCGCCCAGACGGTCGAGGAGGAGGAGGTCTTCGAGGAGGAGGTCTCCGCCCCCGCCGATCCCGCGCCCGCCCCGCCGCCCGTCGCGCGCGGTCGCGGCGAGGGCGAGGACCGGCCCGCGCCCTCGACCGACGTGGCGCGCCTGCGCGGGGGGCGGGCGCAGGTCGTGGTCGCGCTGCCCGCCGCCCGCGCCGCCGCGGGCGAGGCCGCCTTGGCCGCGCGGGGCGTCCGCGTCCTCGTGCGCCGCCCGCTCGCCGCGCTCGGCTCCGTCCTGCTGACGGTGGACCCGCGCGGCCTCGGCCTCGCCGCGCTGGAGGAGGCGTCGGGCGGCACGGTCGCGGTGAACGCGCTCTACCGGCCCGCCGCGCCCCGCCTCTACGCGGCGGCGATGATCGGCGACGCGCGGCCCGGCGGATGCCGCGCGCCGGGGGCGCGGCTGGCAATGATCGACGGGCCGGTCGACACCGGCCACGCCGCCCTCGCCGGGGCCGCCGTGGCGACCGCCACGACCCGCCTGCCGCACGACCGCGCGGCCTCCGCCGACCACGGCACCGCCGTCGCCGCGCTGCTGGTCGGCGAGGACGCGGGCGGCGCGCTCTCCGGCTTCGCCGCCGGGGCGGCGCTCCTCGCCGTGGACGCCTTCGCCCGCGAGACCGGCGGCGCGGCGGCCGACGTGGACCGCATCGCGGGCGCGCTGGACCTCGTGGCCGCACGGGGCGCGGGGGTGGTGAACCTGTCCTTCGCTGGACCGGAGAACGCCGTCCTCGCCCAAGTGATCGCCGCCGCCGCCGCGCGCGGCCTGACGCTGGTGGCCGCCTCCGGCAACGCCGGGCGCGCCGCCCCCGGCTGGCCCGCCGCCGCGCCCGAGGTGGTCTCCGTCACCGCCGTCGACGCCGCCGCCCGGCCGTGGCCCCGCGCCAACCGCGGCGCCGAGTTCGCCGCGCCGGGCGTGGACGTCTACGTCGCGGGGCCGGGCCGGGGCGGCTATGCCAGCGGCACCTCCTACGCGGCCCCCGTCGTCTCGGCCCTCGCGGCGCGGCGCGGCGTCTCCGGCGCGGAGGTCCTGCGCGCGGCGTTGCGCGCGGGCGTGCGCGACCTCGCCGCCCCGGGGCGCGACCCCGCGACCGGCTGGGGCCTCGTGCGCGGCGGCTGCTGACCGTGCGCCCGAGGAAATGCCTCGCATTCTTTGAACCCCCTCCCGCGCCCGTCCGACCCATGGATACGAAGGGGCGCGGGATTGTCCGCCCGTCCCGCAAGATGGGAGCCGCGCGATGGTCAGGATCATGTTTCTCGCCGGCCTCGCCGCCGGGATGGGCCTCGCGACCCTGACCGCCGCGCTCCCGCTCCGCGTCGCGGCCGTGCCGCCCGGCGATTACCGGGCCGAGGCCGTCACGGCCCCGGTCGACGACGCGGGGGGTCGCGTAACCGAGGCGCGCGTGTCCCGTTAGCTTTCAGGCGCCTCACCGCCCCCGCCGCGGCATTCCGCGCGGCGGGGGCACCTCCGCCCCGCCCGCGCGATCGGGCGCGGCGCCCGCTTCCTTTCGCGCCGCCCCCATGCTTTCAACGCCCCCGAGGGACCCGGGGGGACGACCATGGACATCGCCACGCGCGTCTGGAGCCACAAGTGGAAGCTGGACCCCATCGTCCGCTCCCTCATCGACACCGACTTCTACAAACTGCTGATGTGCCAGTCGGTGTTCCGCAACCGTCCCGACGTCACGGTCACCTTCTCGCTCATCAACCGCACCACCGCCGTCCCCCTCGCCCACCTCATCGACGAGGGCGAGCTGCGCGAGCAGCTCGACCACATCCGCACCCTCTCCCTCACCCGCGGCGAGTCGACGTGGATGCGCGGCAACACCTTCTACGGCAAGCGCAGCATCTTCCGCCCCGACTTCATGGACTGGCTCGAGGGGCTGCGCCTGCCGCCCTACCACCTCGAGCGCGTGGGCGACCAGTACGAGCTCACCTTCGAGGGCGCGTGGCCCGAGGTCATGCTCTGGGAGATCCCGGCGCTCGCCACCATCATGGAGCTGCGCGCCCGCGCCGTCCTCCTCGACATGGGCCGGTTCGAGCTGCAGGTGCTCTACGCCCGCGCCATGACCCGCGTCTGGGAGAAGATCGAGCGCCTGCGCCGCCTCGACGGGCTGCGCATCGCCGACTTCGGCACCCGCCGCCGCCACGGCTTCCTGTGGCAGGACTGGTGCGTGCAGGCCATGTCCGAGGGGCTGGGCGACCGCTTCATCGGCACCTCCAACTGCCTCATCGCCAAGACCCGCGACCTCGAGGCGATCGGCACCAACGCCCACGAGCTGCCGATGGTCTACGCCGCGCTGGCCCGCGACGACACGGAACTGGCCCGCGCCCCCTACGACGTGCTCGCCGACTGGCACGAGGAGCATGACGGCAACCTCCGCATCATCCTCCCCGACACCTACGGCACCGAGCGCTTCCTCGAGCGCGCGCCCGACTGGCTCGCGTCGTGGACCGGCATCCGCGTCGACTCGGGCGACCCGGCGGCCGCCGCCGAGGCCGCCATCGCGTGGTGGCGCGCGCGCGGCGAGGACCCGTCGGGGAAGCTCCTGATCTTCTCCGACGGCCTCGACGTCGAGGTGATCGAGTCCCTCCACGCCCGCTTCTCGGGCCGCGTCCGGGTGTCCTTCGGCTGGGGCACGATGCTGACCAACGACTTTAGGGGTTTGGTCGGCGACCGGCTGGCCCCCTTCTCCTTGGTCTGCAAGGCCGTGGCGGCGGACGGCCGCCCCACGGTCAAGCTCTCGGACAACGCGGCGAAGGCGATGGGGCCGGAGGCCGAGGTGGAGCGGTATAGGCGCGTGTTCGGGGTGGGGGTGAGCGAGGATATGGGGGTGGTGGTTTAGTCGCTTCTATAATCCATTCTGCCTTCAGCGAAGAATGCGGCAGCTACATCAAGTCGTCGATAAAGGCCAAGAGAAATCTTTGCGAAGGCAAGAACATTATCCCCGCACATAGACAGGACTGTTCTGTGTGCAATAATGCCCATCTCCTCGTTTAGCTCAGCGGTATACTTAAGGATAGTATTGCTGTGAGCGTTCTCTGACGAGAAATCACGTGCCGACTGCGTGAGTAGTTTTGTCTTCTGTAGGTAGGCTTTTAGTATATCATGGGCAAGTTTGGTCGAAGGTCGATTGTTAAGGTGTCGCTTGACCAACACCGAAGTCTGATCAAGCTTATCGTCCTGACCGCGCATCTCTACCGCTCCCGGGGAATGATAATCGATCCCCTCAAGACCAAGGCGTTGCTCATTTGGAATACAGTTTGGAAGGCTGCTGAAGAGGTGTAGATAGCTTGATCCACCGCGGAGGGGGTATTCCTGGAACGCTGAAATTGCTCGTCCCTTGTAGGCCTGCGAGATTCCGCCGTCGGCATGGTTTCTCACCGTGGCCAAGAAGGCGTAGACCTCGGCATATTTCTTGTAGAACGCTCCGAACTCATCCAACTCCCAATCCCCGTCGATATACATCGTCTGCGTGCTTTGAGATGAGCTATCTCGAAAGGCGTCAGATGTGTGCGATCGAGCGAAGATACCTTTCCCAGGAAGCGCGTCGGCCGGCGGATTGCCTTCCAACTTGTTCATCATGACAGTATCACCTTCCCAATCGCTTGATGCGAAGTGGAAAAGTCGGCGATTAGTCGGATAGCTGAATAAATACTCCAGATCGACGTGATCACGGAAATATCTATTCCAGTTTTCTTCGGTCAAAGATACAACGAGAAAATCTGAACCCTCAATTGTTCCGGGATCAATCGCAAGTCCAAGGCCTTTAGTCCTTCCAATCTCGAGAGCGATCAGCTGCGGCTCGTCAATGAAGGTAAGAGTATCAAGGTATTTTGCCCGTGTCCGTCGTTTAGCCATCAGTCGACAACCTCATAGACGTAGTCAGTCATACAGGTTTCGGAGTATCGCCAAAACTTGATGTGACCTTCACGGTTAAGTTCAGAGCGCCCTGCCCCCACAGGTACATCAACGCGTGCGAGCTTCTTCCCTCGAAGGCGCGGGTACTGCCGGGCAATCAAAAGGCCCGGGCATGAATCGTTCATAAACAACGAACATGCCGCCAGGGTGCAAGGATCAGCGTTCCTTCGTTCTTCACCAAGCTCTGCGAGGGACGCAAAATGCTGCTCCGTGACTTCGGGAACAGTCTTTACGGGGACAATCCTCACAGCCTGAGGATATGCCGCGTCAACCGCTGATCCTGGAGGGCAACTTGGAGGTACTTCGGGTGGATAGTGGACTTCCTCAGCGGGCGAGTGTCGGCTGGTATCGTCGGAGGGCAGTTCGTCCATAGTGTCGGGCACCTAAACTACTGCTGAGCCGGGCGTCCAGTCTATTGATCAAAATGCTGTCGGATCGCTGAGCCTGCGCCAGCAAGCACAGGGCAGATGGACCCGACTGCTTACCCAAACCGTCGAGGCATCGCGCCCAACTGGTCGTCGATGGTAGCAGCCGCCCACCCGACGGCGTTCTCGACCAAGGGTCGGCACATCCCCAACCCAAATCCTAACCAAACCTTACCGCCCCCCGTATGTCCGTACGTATGCACGGTGTATGTACAGGGGATGCACGGGGGGCGCCCCCCTGCGAACGCACCCGCCCGGCCCCGGACCATCCCCGCTTGCGCCGCCCGCCGCTCCATGGCGTCCCGCCCGCGCGAATCCTTCGCACCCGCAGCATCCGGCCCCGCCGGAGCCCCGATATTTCCGTACATCCTCCGTACGAACCGTACGAAACCCCCTCCGCGCTCTGTACGAAACGTGAAGAAGGCCGCCCCGAGAGGCGGCCTTCCCAGAAGATCAGGAGGTGGGGTCGGTTAGAAGTCACCCTCACCTGCGACGGTTTCCCGCCCGAGGGCTGCCTCAGGCGCGGACCTCCGCAGCTGTCCCGACACCATTCTCCACCATCGTCTTCGACACTGGATCACCTCCTTTCTGCATGTTTCAGATAGGGGGCAGATTGGACCACATCTCGTGTCGGTCAAGCCCTGTCACGCCAGATTTCGCGTGGCGATCCGGAACGGCACCAGCGCGCAGAGCGCCACGCCCAGCTTCACCGCCCAGTCCGCCAGCGCCATGCCCACCCAGAGCGGCCCCACCGCCGTCTCGGCCTGCGCCCAGCCCATGTCGCCCCAAGCCGTTGGAAACGCGACGAAACCGGCGAAGGCGATCGTGAAGAACAGCGCCGTGTCCAGCGTCGAGCCGATCAGCGTCGAGGCCAGCGGCGCCTTCCACCACGGGCGGTGCGCGATCCGGGAAAAGACCGCGACGTCAACGAGTTGCGCGCACAGGAACGCCACCCCGGAGGCCAGCGCGATCCGCAGCGGCACCAGCGGCCCGAACTCGCCCACGATCTGCGAGCCCACGACCGAGCAGGCCAGCCCGACCGCAAACCCCCACAGCACAACGGTTTTCGCCGCGCGCGCCCCCCTCCGCCGGTTGGTCAGGTCGGTCACGAGGAAGGCCAGCGGATAGGTGAACGCCCCCCATGTCAGGTAGCCGTCAGCCAGCAGGAACTGCACGCCGACATTGGAGGCCACCACCACGGCGGCCATCGCGAGGATGGGGAGGAGCATCTGGTCTTTCCCGTTTTTCACATGGTGCCCGGGGATCCGGGACGCGGGGACATGGCCCGCCGGAATGACGGGCCGCGCCTCCTAGGCCACGCGCCGGGCCGGGTCTAGACCCCCGCCGCCACGATGGCGTCCGCCAGCACCGGCACCGTCCTCGCGTTCAGCCCCGCGATGTTCAGGCGGCTGTCGCCCACCATGTACACCCCATGGTCCCGCCGCATCGTCTCCACCTGCTCCGGCGAGGCCCCCAGCCGCGAGAACATCCCCCGGTGCGCTGCGAGGAACCCGAAGCGGTCGCTCCCCGTCCGCGTCCGCAGCGCCTCGGCCAGTTGCCGCCGCAGGTCGAGCATGCCGTTGCGGATGCTCGACAATTCCCCCTCCCAGTCGGCGCGCAGCTCCGCGTCCGACAGGATCTCCGTCACCACCCGCGCCCCGTGGTCGGGCGGGAAGGAGTAGTTGAGCCGGTTCAGCGCGGCGAGCGCCCCCTGCGTCACCTTCAGCCGGTCCGCCGACGGCGCCATCGCCATCAGCAGCCCCGTCCGCTCCCGGTAGATGCCGAAGTTCTTGGAGCACGACGCGGCCACGATGGCCTCCGGCACCGCGCCGATCAGGTGACGCAGCCCGGCGGCGTCCTCCTCCAAGCCGTCCCCGAAGCCCTGATAGGCGATGTCCACGAAGGGCGTCGCCCCCGTCTCGCCCAACAGTGCCGCCACCTCCCGCCACTGCGGCAGCGACAGGTCCGCGCCCGACGGGTTGTGGCAGCAGCCGTGCAGCAGCACGACGTCCCCGGCGGGCACCCCGCGCAGGTCGGCCATCATCCCGTCGAAGTCCACGCCGCCCGTCGCGTCGTCGAAGTAGCGGTAGCGCCTCACCGGCATCCCGATGTGGGACGCGATGGCCGGGTGGTTGGGCCATGTCGGGTCGGGCAGCCAGAGCGTCGCCCCCGGCGCGGCCTGCAGGATGAGGTCCAGCCCCTGCCGCACCGCGCCCGTCCCGCCGGGCGTGGCGACCATGGCGAGGCGGCCCGCGGGCCGCGCATCGCCCAGCACCAGCGCGGAGAGCGCGTCCGAGAAGGCCGGATCGCCCGCGAGGCCCACGTAGGACTTGGTGTCCTGCCGCTCGACCAGCCGCGCCTCGGCGGCCTTGACGGCGCGCATCACGGGGGTCCGCCCGTCCGCGTCGCGGTAGACGCCGACGCCGAGGTCGATCTTGGTGTCGCGCGGGTCGGCCTTGAACGCCTCCATCAGCGCGAGGATGGCGTCGGGCTTGGCGGGCTGCAGGGTCTCGAGCATCGGCCGGTCTCCTCTAGGCGTCGCCGGTGGCGACGGGCAGGTCGGGATACATGCCCCACTCGGCCCACGAGCCGTCGTAGAGCGCATGGTCGTCGTGGCCCAGCACCGCGAGGCCGAGGTTCAGCACCGCCGCCGTCACGCCGGAGCCGCAGGTCGTGATCACGGGACGCGACAGGTCCACGCCCGCGTCCTGATACGCGGCGCGCAGCTTCGCGCCCCGCTTCATCGTCCCGTCCGCCTCGAACAGCGCGGGGAAGGGGAGGTTGAGCGCGCCGGGCATGTGGCCCGCGCGCAGGCCCTTGCGCGGCTCGGGCGCATCGCCGCGGAAGCGGGCGGCGGCGCGGGCGTCGAGCACCTGCGCCTCGCCCAGCTTGAGCGCGCGGGACACCTCGGTGACGTCGCGCATCAGCCCGGGCTGCGGCGCGGGGGTCATGTGGCGGTCCTTGATCGTCGGCGGCTCGGACGTGACCTCGCGGCCCTCCGCCCGCCACTTGGCCAAGCCGCCGTCCAGCACGGCGGCGCGTTGGCCGAACAAGCGGAACAGCCACCAGAGGCGGGCGGCGGAGAACACGCCCTCGCCCCAGCCGTCGTAGATCACCACGGTGTGCCCGTCGCCCACGCCGATGCGGCGCATGCGCGAGAGGAACTTCTCGACCGGAGGGGCGGTGTGGGGCAGGGCGGAGCGGGCGTCGGAGACGTCGTCGAGCGCCACGAGTCGCGCGCCGGGGATGTGCGCCGACCCGTACTCCGCCACCGGGTCCCGGCCCATCGCGGGCAGGTACCACGACGCGTCGATGACGCGGGTGTCCGGCGCGGGCAGGCGCTGCGCCAGCCAAGCGGTCGAGACGAGCGTTTCGGGATCGTCGGTCATGCGGGCCCTCCGGGGAGGGGGCTAGCGCCCGGCGGGGCCGGGCGCAACGCGGGCTCAGTCGTCGTCGAGGACGAAGGTGACCATCATGTTGACCTGGAACTCGGAGATGCCGCCGTCGGAGACGCGGACGTATTGCTCCTTGACCCATGCGGACTTCACGTTCCGCAAGGTGGCGTTGGCGCGGGACACCCCCTCGCGGATGGCGTGCTCGAACGACTCGGTCGAGGTGGCGGAGATCTCGGTGACGCGTGCGACGGACATGGCGGTCCTCCCTGTTGAGGGGGCCAGCCTGCGCCAAGACCGGGCCCCTGCGAACCCCCGGCGTCCGTCAGGCGCGCCATTCCGCCGGCATCGCGGCGAGGGTCCGCTCCACGGCTGTGGCGCAATGGGCGAGGAAGGCGGCCACGTGGGGCGCGTCGGCGGCCTGCCGGGACCAGAGCATCCAGAAGGGCTGGGACATGCCCGGCTCCTCGAAGCAGAAGGCGAGGCGCGGGTCCGCGTCGCCGGTCGAGCGGGGCAGCAGGCCCGCGCCCTGTCCTGCCGCCAGCAGACTCTGCATCGCGCCCATGCCAACGACGGTGGCGCGCGCCGCGTCCGGGCCGCCGGGGCCCACGCGGTCCTGCAGGTCGGCCAGGAAGGGCAGGTGGCCGGGGGCGATCCCCTCGTAGAGGACGGCGTCGTGGCGGGACATCGCGCCCGCGTCCGCGGGGCGGCCCCGGCGCGCGACGTAGTCGGTCGAGGCGTAGACCGCCCAGCGGTGGTCGGTCAGCTTGCGGGCCACCAGCGTGTCGCCCACGGGCCGCGCGATGGCGCGCACCGCGATGTCGGCCTCGCCGTCCTCGAGGCGGCGGAGCACCTCGGATTCGTCGATCTCGAAGCGGATGCCGGGATGGTCGGCGCGGAAGGCGCGGATCACTTCGGTCAGGTGCCCGACCACGCCCGGCGACATGGTCAGGCGTATCGTCCCGGTGATGTTGCGGCGCAGCCCGTCGGCCCGCCCGTGCAGCGCGGTGGCCGCCGCCTCCATCCCCTCCGCGTCGGCGAGGAGGGCGCGGGCGTTCGCGGTGGGGCGCGCGCCGCGGGGGCCGCGCTCGAACAGCGTCAGGCCGAGCGCGTCCTCCAGCCGCTTGAGGCGGCGGCCCACGGTCGCTTGGTCCGTGCCGAGGCGGCGGGCGGCGCCCAAGGCGGACCCCTCGCGCATCACGGCGAGGAACACGGGGAGGTCGGACCAGTCCATGCGCGCGGGTGTAGCGCATCCGCCGGGGGAGGGGGTCTGCGATTTCGCAGAGCGGGTCGGCGGCGACGCTGCTTCTCCGGGGGCGGGGGCGGGCGCAGGTCGGCGGGGTCAGACCCGAAAGGAGACCTCCAATGCGCCCCGTCTTGATTCTCGCCCTGCTCGCGCTGCCCCTCGCCGCGCCGGCCGCGGCCATGCCGACCTTCTCCACCCTGCTGCCGACGGTGGAGTTCCCCGACGAGCCGGTGCGCCTGCCGCGCGCGCGGGCCGAGGTGGGGGGCTGACCCCGGCGGCGCGGCCGCGCGGCGGCCCGGGCGTCACCCCTCGCGGAGCAGCCGCGCCTTCTGCCGCTGCCAGTCGCGCTTGGCCGCCGTCTCGCGCTTGTCGTGGGCCTTCTTGCCCTTGCCGATGCCGACCTTCATCTTCACCCGCCCGCGGTGGTTGAAGTAGAGGACCAGCGGCACGGCGGTGTAGCCCTCGCGCTGGGTGGCGTTCCACAGGCGGCTGATCTCGCGCTTGGAGGCGAGCAGCTTGCGGCGCCGCGTCTCCTCGTGGCCCCACGTCACGGCGGGCGCGTAGGGCGCGACGTAGGCGTTCACGAGCCACAGTTCGGCGTCCTTCACCTCGACGTAGCTCTCGGCGATGTTGGCCTGCCCCTCGCGGAGCGACTTCACCTCCGAGCCCTGCAGCACGATCCCGACCTCGAGGTCGTCCTCGATGGCGTAGTCGTAGCGGGCGCGCCGGTTCTCGGCGACGACCTTGTAGTTCTTGTCTTTGTCGTCCTTGGCCATGCGGCCCACCTAGGGACGCGCGGGCGCGGCGTCCACGGGTGCCGGATGATCCTCCTCGTCGCCGCGCCTTCAGTCGAGCAGACGTTCCTGTATCTGGGCCTCGATCCGCTCGAGTTCCGCATCGGCAGGATAGCTGTCAGACCCGGCGGACCTGCTCACGCGACTTGGATCGTAGCCCGCCGCGGCGGGGTTCCCCATGTGCTTCCTTTGGGTTCCGCTGCCGTAGAGGTGGGCGTTGGGGTGGTCCCAATATCGTTCTTTCCCGTCGAACCATTCCACGTCGCACGCCTTGCACATACGCTGTCCGTAGGCTGCGGGCTCCGCGATCAGCTTCCGAGTGTCGATCCAAACCGCCCTCGTGCCGAGATCCTCAGTCAAGTTCAGGAGTTCGGCATAGGCGTAGAGGCCCGCGCGCATCTGGGCGACAGACCGGCCGCGCCTCTCGTCGGAGTTCCAGATCTGCGAAAAGGGGCGGTACGTCACCAGGGTGGTGAACGGGATCCCACGGCTCGCGCAGTAGGTGTAGGTGAGGAGGAGCTTCTCGACGAGCTTCGAGCTATCGACGAGCGTACGGGCCGGCAGGACGTCGGATAGGCGATCGAGGGTCTCCCAGTACCCATTTGCGCCCCGCACTCGGGCCCAGACATCGCCGCCCGGCATGCGTCCCGCCGCTGCTTCGTCGCCGTGGCGCCGTCCGCCCGGCTGCACGAACGCATGGAGCTCGCCTGCGTGGAAGACCTGCCCGGTCGGGTCGTGTCCGAGAATGCACCCCGCGAGCGTCGAGCCCGTATGGTTCGCTCCGGCGACGAAAACGAAGTCCTCCATCATTCTCCCTTTGCTCTCCGGATCGGCGGGAAACCTCGGCGAGGGGGACGGCCTCCCTCGCGGCTCAATTCAGCAGCCCCGCATGGCGCATCGCGTCGTCGATCCGGGTCTTGGTCCCGTCCGAGGGCGGCAGGATCGGCAGGCGGGTCTCCTCCGAGCACTTCCCGAGCCTCGACAGCGCGTACTTGGCCCCGGCCAGCCCCGGCTCGAGGAAGATCGCCTGGTGCAGCGGCATCAGCCGGTCCTGTATCTCCAGCGCCCGGGCGTAGTCGTTGGCCGCGCAGGCCGCGTGCATCTCCGACAGCAGCCGCGGTGCCACGTTGCACGTCACCGAGATGCAGCCCACGCCGCCCTGCGCGTTGAACCCGTGCGCGGTGGCGTCCTCGCCCGAGAGCTGCACGAAGTCCGCCCCGCACGCGATCCGCTGGGCCGAGACCCGGGCGAGGTCGCCGGTCGCGTCCTTCACGCCCACGATCATGTCCAGCTTGGCCAGCTCGCCCATCGTGGCGGGGCTCATGTCGATCACCGAGCGGCCGGGGATGTTGTAGATGACGATCGGCAGGCCGACCTCGGCCAGCGCGGAGAAATGGGCGATCAGCCCCGCCTGCGTCGGCTTGTTGTAGTAGGGCGTCACCACCAGCGCGGCGTCCGCGCCGCAGTCCTTCGCGTGCTCGACGAAGCGCAGCGCCTCGGCGGTGTTGTTGGACCCCGCGCCCGCGATCACCGGGACGCGCCCGGCCGCGCGGGAGACCACCGCCTCGACCACCGCCTCGTGCTCGTCGTGGGAGAGGGTAGGCGACTCGCCCGTGGTGCCCACGGGGACGAGGCCGTTCGATCCCTCCGCCATCTGCCAGTCGACCAGCGCGTCCAGCGCGTCGAAGTCCACCGCCCCGTCCTTGAAGGGCGTCACCAAGGCGGGCATCGAACCGTGCAGCATCGGGCGTCTCCTTCCGGGGGCAAAGTTGGGCGGGAACTAGCCGGGCCTCCCCCCTCCCACAAGCCGCGCGTTGCATCCATGTCACGGCCTGTTCAGAAAGCGTCCACCTGAGGGGTGCTAGGGGTTTCGACATGATTCGTTTTGCTGCCGCGGCCGCCGCCGCGATGACTTTGTCCGTCGCCGTGGCGGGACCCGCCGCTGCCGATCCCGACCTCGCGGCCGCGCTGGCCCATGTCCGGGCCGGCAACGCGGACGCGGCCCGCGCCGTGCTGCCGCGCATCGACACCGCTGCGGGGCGCGACGTCGTGACGTGGCACCTGCTGCGCGCCCGCCAAGCCGACTTCGCCGCCGCCGAGTCCTTCGTCGCCCGCAACCCCGACTGGCCGGGGATGCCCTACCTCCGCGCACGGGTGGAGGCGACGATCCCCGCGACCACCGACCCCGCGCGCATCGTCGCGTGGTTCGAGGGCGACGGCCCCCGCACGCCGCGCGGGGCGCTGCTGCACGCCACAGCGCTCAAGTCACTCGGCCGCACCGAGGAGGCGGAGGCCGCCGCGATCGAGGCGTGGACGACCATCCCGATGGCCGCCTCGTCGCAGTCGGGCTTCCTGTCGCTCTTCGGGGAGGCCTTGGCCCCGTTCCACGGCGCCCGGCTCGACCGCATGGCATGGGAGGGGGAGACGGCGTCGGCCGAGCGGATGCTCGACCTCGTCGACCCGCGCGAGGCGGCGCTCGCCCGCGCGCGCATCGCGCTCCGCGAGGAGCGCAACGGCGTCGACGCGCTGATCGAGGCGGTGCCGGAGGATCTCCGCGCCCACCCCGGCCTCGCCTTCGAGCGCTACCGCTGGCGGCTGGAGAAGGGGCGCCGCGCCGACGCGCTGGACCTGCTCTTCGCCCACGACGAGAGCGCCGACAGCCTCGGCGACCCGTCCGTCTGGGGCGTCCGGCGCGAGCGGATCGCCCGCGACCTGATGACCGACGGGCGCGTCGAGGACGCCTACCGCGTCGCCGCGAACCACCACATGGACGTGACGGACCGGAACTTCGCCAAGACGGAGTGGATGGCGGGCTACGTTGCGCTGCGCCATCTCGACCGGCCGGAGGACGCGGCCGAGCACTTCCGCCGCTTCGACACGGCGGTCGCCTCGCCCATCTCCAAGGGGCGGGCGGGCTACTGGCTGGGCCGCGCGCTGGAGGCGGCGGGCGACGAGGCCGGGGCGCAGGCCGCCTACGGGATGGGCGCGCGCTACCAGACGTCGTTCTACGGCCAGCTGGCCGCCGAGAAGATCGGCGCGCCCGCCGACCTGCTGCTCGCGGGGACGGAGGCCTTCCCGCCGCTCGAGGAGACCGGCGCCGCCGACAGCAGCGTGCTCGCCGCCGCGCTGGAACTGCACGAGATCGGCGAGCTGAACCTCGCGGAGCGGTGGCTGACCCACCTCGCCGAGGGGCTGGAGCGCGACGAGGTCGGCGCGCTGATCGACCTCGCCCTCGACGAGATGGAGGAGCCGCACGTGGCCCTCATGATCGCCAAGCGCGCCGCGCAGGCGGGGCACGAGCTGCACGAGGGCTACTTCCCCGTGACCGACCTCGTGCAGTCGTCGGTGGGCGTGCGGCCCGAACTGTCGCTCTCCATCGCGCGGCGCGAGTCGGAGTTCGACCCGGTGGTCATGTCCGGCGCGGGGGCGCGCGGCCTGATGCAGCTGATGCCCGGCACCGCGCGGGAGATGGCGGGCAAGGTGGGCGTGCCCTACGCGCTGGGCCGCCTGACCTCCGACCCGCTCTACAACGCGCGGCTCGGCGTGGCCTATCTCGACGAGCTGGAGGAGGAGTTCGGCTACTCCCCCGTCCTCGTCCCCGCCGCCTACAACGCGGGCCCCTCGCGGGCGCGGCGCTGGTCGGCCAACAACGGCGACCCGCGGGCGCGGGCCGTGGACGTGGTCGACTGGATCGAGGACGTGCCCTTCAACGAGACGCGCAACTACATCATGCGCGTCTCCGAGAGCCTGATCCCCTACAACGCCCGCCTCGGCGGGACCGTCGAGCGAATCAACCTGACGGACCTGCTCAAGCAGGGCTACGGCGAGCTGGCCGGCCTGCCGGACGGGACGCAAGGCGGCTGACCGCGCCGGCGGCGGCCCCCGTCAGCGGGGCCGCCGCCGCGCCCGGAGCGCGGCGAACACGCCCGCGCCGACCACGATGGCCGCGCCGAGGGCCACCTCCGGGCGCAGGCGCTCGTCGAACAGGGCGAGGCCGATGGCGCTGGCGAACACCAGCTGCAGGTAGGCGAAGGGCTGGAGCAGGCTCGCCTCCGCGACCTCGTAGGTGCGGATGAAGAGATACTGCGCCAAGGCGGCCACCGCGCAGAGCCCGCCCATCAGCGCCCAGTCGCGGCCCGTCATCGGCTCCCACGCCCAGATCCCCAGCGGCGTCATCGCGACCGCCCCGACGACGCCCGTCCAGAGGAACGAGGTGAAGGCCGCGTCGTCGCGCGCCACGAGCCGGGTCGTCACCGCGTAGGTGGCGAACATCGCCGCCGCCAGCACCGGGATCAGCGCCCCCCAGCCGAAGCCCTCGCCCCCGGGCCCCAGCATCACCAGCACGCCCGCGAAGCCCACCGCCACCGCCGCCCAGCGGGCCGGTCCGACCCGCTCCCCCAGCACGGGACCGGAGAGGGCTACGACGATCAGCGGGCAGACCGCGAAGATGGCGTGCGCCTCGGTCAGGCCGACCACCACGAAGGCGCCGACGAGCACGCAGATCTCGGCGGCCATGATCAGGCCGCGGAACAGCTGCAGCCTCGGGCGGCGGCTCGCGAAGGCGGCGCGCAGGCCGCCGGGCCGGCGCAGCGCCAGCGCAACGGCGAGGGCCGCGAAGAACCAGTAGCGCAGCGCCACCACCATCCAGACGGAATATTCCCCCGCGAGGTGGCGCGAGAAGCCGTCCTGCACCGCCAGCACGAACATCGTCGTCGCCATCAGCGCGATGCCGAGGCCCACCCGCTGCTCGGCGCTCATCTCCGGCGCCCCACGGTCATGTGCCGCTTGCGCCCGAAGCCCGGCACCCGCGCGACGTCGAACCCGGCGGCGTCCAAGGCGCGCCGCACGTGGCCGGCGGCGGTGAAGGTCGCGCTCGTGCCGCCTGGCGGGGTCGCGCGGCCCACGGCGGCGAGGAGGTCCGCCCCCCACATCTCCGGGTTCCGCGCCGGGGCGAAGCCGTCGAGGAACCACGCGTCGGCCTGCCCGTCCCATGCGGGCAGGGTCTCGCGCGCGTCGCCGAACACGACCCGCAGGTCGAGGTTCGGCAGCGCGATCCGCTCGGCGGGCCACTGGTCCACCAGCGCCGCGCCCCCGCCGAAGGGGGTCAGCGCGCGCGCCATGTCGTCGCGGGTCATGGGATGCGCCTCGAAGGAGGTCATCGCCACGGGGCAGGGGGCGGCGTCCGACAGGACGAGCGCGTTCAGCCCCGTCCCGAAGCCCAGCTCCCCCACGTGGAACCCCGGCGTCAGCCGCGCGGGGAGGCCGTTGCCCTCCATGAAGACGTGGGACGCCTCGGCCCAGCCGTCGGCTTGGTAGTAGGCGTCGCCGTAGCGCGCCGAGACCGGGACGCCGTCGCGCCAGGTCAGGTCGGGGTGGTCGGGGGGCATCGCGCGTCCTATTCCGCCCCGCGCGCTAACGCGGAGGCCCTGCCCATGTCCATCGACGTAACCGTGCGCGGCGCGGGCATCTTCGGGCTGTCGGTCGCGTGGGCCTGCGTCCGGCGCGGGGCGCGGGTGCGGGTGGTCGACCCCCGCGGTGTGGCGGCGGGGGCCTCGGGCGGGATCGTGGGCGCGCTCGCGCCGCACGTCCCGGAGCGGTGGAACGCGAAGAAGGCCTTCCAGCTGGAGAGCCTGTCGATGGCCGAGGGTTGGTGGGCGGAGGTGGCCGCCACCGGGGGCGGCGATCCGGGATACGGGCGGACGGGGCGGCTGCAGCCCGTGGCCGAGGGCGGCGAGGCGCTCGCGCGGGCGCGGGCGGCGACGGCGGCGGACCTGTGGGGCGACGTGGCGACGTGGGCCGTCGAGGACGCGCCCGCGGGGTGGTCCCCGGCGACGCCCACCGGCCTCGTGATCCGCGACACGCTCTCGGCGCGGCTGCACCCGCGGCGGGCCTGCGCGGCCTTGGCCGACGCGATCCGGGCGCGCGGCGGCGCGATCGCCGCGGAGGCCCCCGACGCGGGCGCGGTGGTGCACGCGACCGGCTGGCGGGGGCTGGCGGAGATCGGCGCGGGCCGCCCGGCGGGTGTGCCCGTGAAGGGGCAGGCGGCGCTCCTGCGGTTGGCCGACGCGCCGCCCCGGGACGCGCCGCAGCTCTTCGCCGCTGCCCTCCACGTCATCCCCCACGCGGACGGGACGGTCGCGGTCGGGTCCACCTCGGAGCGGGACTTCGACCACGGGGAGCCCGACGCCCAGCTCGACGACGTGGTGGCCCGCGCCGTCGCCGCCGTGCCCGCCCTCGCGGGCGCCGAGGTGGTCGAGCGCTGGGCCGGGCTGCGCCCCCGCGCCCGGTCCCGCGCGCCGATGCTGGGGGCGTGGCCGGGGCGGGCCGGGCACTGGGTGGCGAACGGGGGGTTCAAGATCGGCTTCGGCATGGCCCCGAAGGTCGGCGAGGTGGTGGCCGACCTCGTGCTGGAGGGACGGGACGCGGTGCCGGACGGGTTCCGGGTGGAGGACTCGCTCTAGCAGCGACGGCGCTCCGGTAGCGCATCGTAGGGCCGTGGCGCGGCGATCCGACCCCTCCGCGAGGCGTTTTATCCCTCACCCCCGCGCGACGCTCGACCGGAGCACCGTCGGCGCAGGATCGCCGTGCCGTGGGAACGGCCCGGCGATGCGCGGCTCGCTGGCGCTCGCGTACCGCGCAGGGTACGCTGCCTAAACCGCGATTATCTCAACCCCTCCACCGCCTCCGGCACCTCGCCCAGATGGGCCACCCGTCGGAACCGCTCAGACCGCGGGTCGTCCGCCCGCTCCACCTCCCAGACGATGTCCGACGGGACGTGCAGCGCCCACGCCCCCGCCGCGATGGCGGGCACGATGTCCGACTTCATCGAATCGCCCACCATCACCGCGCGCTCCGGCTCCGAGAAGGCCCGCGCGTACACGCTCGCCACCTTGTCCGACACGATCTCCACCGCGTCGAACGCCTCGCCCAGCCCCGACTGCGCCAGCTTCCGCTCCTGATCTAAGAGGTCGCCCTTGGTGATCAGCACCAGCCGGTGGTCCCGCGCCAGACGCTCGACCACCTCGCCCGCATGGGGCTTCAGCTCGATCGGATGGGCCAGCATCTCCCGCCCCGCGGCCAGCAGCTCGGCGATCACGGGGGCGGGGACGCGCCCGTCCGTCGCCTCGATGGCCGTCTCGATCATCGACAGCACGAACCCCTTCACCCCGAACCCGTAGGCCCCGAGGTTGCGCCGCTCGGCGGCCAGCAGCCGCTCCATCAGGTGCCCCGCCTCGACATGCTCCGCGAGCAGGTCCGCGAACCGCTCCTGCGTCAGCCGGAACAGCCGCTCCGTGTGCCAAAGCGTGTCGTCCGCGTCGAAGCCGATCTCCCGAATGGTCACGATCCGCCCCCTTGGCCCACGCGGGGCCATCGCTATATGTCACCGCCTGACCCTGCCAGACCCGACCGGACCGATCCGACATGCTGACGCCCTTCGCCATGGCCGACCAAGACCGCCCCGACGACGGGGACGGCGACCTGACGACCATCGCCGCCAAGCCGAAGCCCAAGACCCAGCGCCCGCCGCTCTACAAGGTGCTGCTGCTCAACGACGACTACACGCCCATGGAGTTCGTCGTGCACGTGCTGGAGCGGTTCTTCGGCATCAACCACGCGCAGGCGGTCGAGATCATGCTGACCGTCCACAAGAAGGGCATGGCCGTGGTCGGCGTCTTCTCCCACGAGATCGCCGAGACGAAGGTGGCGCAGGTGATGGACTTCGCCCGGCGCAACCAGCACCCGCTCCAGTGCACGATGGAGAAGGAGGAGTAGGCTTGCGCCTCTCCCTCGCGCTGGAGGACGGCGCGGTCGCGCTGCCCGACGAGGGGCGCGTCCTGCTCCTCCGGCCCCCCGCCTACGCCGACCTGTCCGCGCTCCCCTTGGACCGCTGCGTCGCGGTCCAGCCGTTCAGGCCGGACCACGACGCGCTCGCCCCCCGCATGGCGGTGACGCCGGACTGGCCCGAGGGCGCGTTCGCCGCCGCGGTCGTCTTCCTGCCCCGCGCCAAGCGCCTCGCCCGCGACCTCGTGGCCCGGGCCTGCGCCGCCGTGCCGCCGGGCGCGCCGGTGATCGTGGACGGCGACAAGACGGACGGGATCGAGTCGCTCCTGAAGGACGTGCGCCGCGCGGCCGAGGTGGGCGGGGCCTTCTCCAAGGCGCACGGCAAGACCTTCGCGCTGGCCGCCGCGCCGATGCCGTCCGGCTGGACGGTCGAGGCGGAGGACGCGGACGGCTGGACGACGCGGGCGGGCATCTTCTCGGCGGACGGGCCCGACCCCGGATCGGTCCTGCTGGCCGACACGCTGCCGCCGCTCAAGGGCGCGGTCTGCGACCTCGGGGCGGGGTGGGGCTACCTGTCGGCCCGCCTTCTCGAAGCCTCGCCCGCCGTGACCGCCTGCGACCTGGTCGAGGCGGACGCCGACGCGCTGTCCTGCGCGCGCGCCAACGTCCCCGACCCGCGCGCGGCCTTCCACTGGGCCGACGCGACCGCGTGGGGGGGCACCTACGACGCGGTCGTCTGCAACCCGCCCTTCCACCCCTCGCGCAAGGCGGATCCCGCCCTCGGGCGCGCGTTCATCCGGACGATACGCAACGTCCTCGCGCCGCGGGGCCGGGCATGGGTGGTGGCCAACCGGCACCTCCCCTACGAGGCCGCGCTCGGCGAGGCGTTCGCGCAGGTGGACGTCCGGGCCGAGGCGAAGGGATACAAGGTGGTCGAACTCGCGCGACCCAAGAGGAGCCGGCGATGAGCCTGTCGATCCAAGGCAAGACCGCCATCGTCACGGGCGCGGCCAACGGCGTGGGCCTCGCCATCGCGCGGCACTTCGCCGAGGCCGGGGCCAACGTGATGTTCGCCGACCGCGACGAGGCCCGGCTCGAGGAGGAGGTGGGCGAGGCGCAGGCCGCCGAATCCGATCAGGTCCGCTACTTCGCGGGCGACCTGCGCGAGCGGCTGACGGTGGCCAACCTGCTCTCGGCCACGATCGACGCGTTCGACCGGGTCGACATCCTCGTGAACGCGTCGCGGCAGCTGGACGTGACGGACCCGCTCGATCCGAAGGACACGTCGCTCGGGACGCTCTGGGACCAGAACCTGATGACGCCGCTCCGCCTGTCGCAGAGCATCGCCAACCGGATGATCCAGCAGGCCGAGGAGGAGGGCGGCGACGCGGCCGCCGGGTCGATCGTCAACGTCGGCTCCATCGCGGGGCGCCGCACGCAGCCGGACCTGCTGGCCTACTCGATCTGCGCCGCGGCGCTCGACCAAGCGACGCGCTCGCTCGCGGTCAGCCTCGCGCCGCACCGCATCCGGGTGAACGGGCTCGCCGTCGGGTCGGTCATGTCCACCGCGCTCCAGACCCGCCTGCGCGAGGACGGGCGCCTGCGCGACGCGATCATCGAATCGACCCCGATGGGCCGGATCGCGCAGCCGAACGAGCTGGCGGAGACCGCGCTCTACCTCGCCTCGGACGCCGCGAGCTTCGTGACGGGCCAGATCCTGACCGTGGACGGGGGGCGGTCCCTGATCGACCCGGTGGCCGGCGCCGCCCACTGAACGTCGCATTCGGGGCGAATGCGTCGACAATCGAACCGGTCCGCCCCGATCCCGCCGGGGTTGGCCCGGCCCGCCCAGAAGACACCCCGACCGCGTCCCGCACCGGTCCCGCAGGCGCCGCACCCCGCCTGCATCCCATCCTCCGGCGCCAAGGGAGCGCGAAGGGGACGACGATGGGTATGGACACGAAGGCCCTGCGCGCGAAGGCGCGACGGATGGCCTACCGCGCCGCGGGCCTGTGCACGATCACGGGCACGCTCGCGCTCTCGGTGGCCACCGCCACGGCGGGGGCCGACCTGATCCTGTCCGCCGAGCCGATGCCCGTCACCGCCATCGTCGACACCTCGGCCCGGGCGGACGCCCCCGACCTCCGCGCGCGCGCCCTGCGGCTGGAGTTCGCGCGGCGCTCGGCGGAGGCCGCGTTGCGCCACCTGTCGCCCGAGGCGGACGCCTTCCTCGGGAGCGTCCACCGCGAGACGGCGGCGGGGCTGGTGACGCGCCGCGCCGCCTTGATCGCGGATCGCCGCGCCGCCGCCGAACCGCTCGCCACGCTGGCCCGCCGGTCCGGTCGCGCGGAGGCGTCCGACGCCCTCCGTGCCGCCCATGCCCGGATGGCGGGCGAGGTGGCCGTCATGGACGTGACGCTGGACGTGATCGAGCTCGAGATGGCCCGCAGGGGCATCTAGGCCGTCCGGCGCCGCCCCGCCCCGAGCGCGATGGCGGCGCCCAGCCAGACCGCGAGCAGACCGACCGCGAGCCCGCCCGCGAAGAGCGCGAACGCGCCGGGGACGCCGTCGGGCAGCGCGGCACCGGCATCGGCGACGGCCTCCGCGACCGGCGGCCACATCGTCCCGAAGGCCAGCGCATGGCCCAGCGTCGCCACGCCCCATGCCGCGACCGCCGCAGAGACCGCGATTCCGCCGATCCCGATCCCGCGTCCCCGCCGCCGCGCGGGCAGCCGAGCGAAGCGGCGCAGCGCGCGCCCCCGCTTGCCGAGGTCGTGGCCCATGGCGAGGAAGGCGGGCACGAGGATGAGCACCAGCACCATCCCGAAGCCCAGCCCGTAGGCCAAGGTGATCACCGTGGGCCGCAGGAACTGGGCCTGCGAGGACGTCTCGTAGAGCAGCGGGGCAAGCCCCAGCACCGTCGTCAGCGTCGTCAGCAGGACCGGCCGGAGCCTGTCCGCCGCGCCGTCCACGATGGCCGGGATCAGGCCGCGCCGCTCGGCATACTCGTCCACGGTCGTCACCAGCACGATGGAGTCGTTGATGATGATCCCGACCATCCCGATCAGGCCGACGACCGAGAACATCGACAGGGGCACCTCCCACCACCAGTGCCCCCAGACCGCGCCGATCAGGCCGAAGGGGATGACGGCCATGATCACCACGGGCCGCGCCCACGACCCGAAGATCCATGCGAGCGTCAGGTAGATGCCCGTGAGGCAGAGGATCAGGCCGAGCAGCGCGTCCGACAGGAACTCCCTCTCCTGCTCGGCCAGCCCGCCCAACTCGAAGGCGACCGCGCGGTCCGAGGCGATGCGGGGCAGGATCTCCTCGGCGAGGCGCGTCCGGATCTCGGCGGCGCGCGCCGCGTCGTCCTGGTCGATGTCGCCCGAGACGGTGACCACACGCACCCCGTCCACCCGCCGCACGCTCGCGAAGCCGGACCGCACGTCCACGTCCACGATGTCGGCGAGCGCGACGACCTCGCCCCCCGGCGCGGTCAGCCGTAGGCCGTCGAGGAAGTCCGCCGACAGCTCGCTTTCCGGCACCTCGACGCGGATCGACCCGGTCCGCGGCCCCACGGGGAATGTCGCCGCCTCGATCCCCCCGAGACGGTCGCGCAGGGTCCGCCCGAGCGCGTCGATCCCGAAGCCGAGCGCCTCGCCCTGCGGGGTCAGCGTCAGCACCAGCTCGTCCTTGTCGTAGGGCAGCGAGTCCTCGACCGCCGAGATCTCGGGGATCGCGGCCACCGCCGCCTTCAGGTCCTCGGCGGCGGCCTTGAGCGTGACGGCGTCGGCGCCCGAGAACTCGACCGACAGCGCGTCGCCGCCGGGGCCGGAGCGCCAGCCCCGGAAGCTGATCTCCTCGGTCAGCGGCAGCTTGGCCACCTCGTCCTGGAGGTCGCCCACGAAGGCGAAGGAGGAGTAGGGCCGCAGGTCTGCGTCGATCAGCTCGATGGAGATCGCGCCGAGCTGGTCGGGATCCTTGTCGTCCGCGCTCGACAGGCCCCGGCCCGCGTTGCCGCCGATCTCGCCGAGGACGTAGGAAACGGGGTTCGCGCCGTGCTCCTCGGCGTAGCGGGCGGCGAGCCGGTCCACCGCCGCCTGCATCTCGGAGAGCTGCGCCAGTGCGTCGGCCCGGGTGGCCCCGTCGGACATCGCGAAGTTGCCCGTCACCGACCCCCGCTCCGGCGCGTTGAAGAACCGCCACTGCACCTCGCCCGTCAGGAACAGCGCCGCCTGCGTCGAGAGCAGCACGACGGCGCCCGCGAGCACCGGGTAGCGCGCCCAGATGGCGAGCCGCACGAGCGGGCGGAACAGGCGGTCGCGCACCCGGTCGAACACCCAGTTCACGCCCTTGGACGGCAGGTCCAGCACCGCCATCGCCCCGCCCTTGGCGGCCCCCCTCAGCGCCATCGCCATGTGGTGCGGCAGGATCAGGAAGCACTCCGCCAGCGACGCGATCAGCACGACGATCACGGTGAAGGGGATGTCCGCGATCAGGTCGCCGAACCGCCCGCCGATCACCACGAGGCCGAAGAA
Source organism: Jannaschia sp. Os4 (assembly GCF_016820245.1). Lineage (GTDB taxonomy): Bacteria > Pseudomonadota > Alphaproteobacteria > Rhodobacterales > Rhodobacteraceae > Jannaschia. Next base: position 440,965 of record NZ_JAFCAR010000003.1, read on the forward strand.
GGCGATCACCGTGGTCACGGTGGCCGAGAAGACGGGCAGGGCCATGCGCCGCGCCGCGTTGGTCGCGGCCTCCAAGGGCGGCTCGCCCAGCTTGCGGTGGCGGTAGTCGGTGTGCTCGCCCACCACGATGGCGTCGTCCACGACGATGCCCAGCGTGATGATCAGCGCGAAGAGCGAGACCATGTTGATCGTCAGGCCCGCCGCCCACATCAGCGCGATGGCGCCCATCATCGCCACGGGGATGCCGGCGGCCACCCAGAAGGCGGTGCGCGCCGACAGGAACAGGAACAGCAGCCCCACCACCAGCGCGAGTCCCAGCAGCGCGTTGTCCAAGAGCACGTCGATCCGGCCTTGGATCGCCTCGGTGCGGGTGCGGATCAGGTCGATGGTGACGCCCTCGGGCGTCGCCAGCAGCAACTCGGCGGCCACGGCCTCCACCTCGGCCTGCAGGGCGATGGCGTCGCCCTCCGCGGACCGCTGGACCGTCAGCGACACCGCCGGGTCGCCGCCCACGAAGTAGGCGCGGTTCCGGTCGATTCCCTCGGCGGTCACGGTCGCCACGTCGCCCACGGTCAGCGCGGTGCCGTCGCCGCCGCGCCGGATGACCACCGCGCGCACCTCCGCCGCCGAGCGCCGGGCCACGCCCGTCCGGACCCGCGCGCCCGCGTTGGACACCTCGCCCGCGGGGTCGGCCTGCGCCTCCGCCCCGATGGCGGCGGCGATCTCGGCCAAGGTCACGCCCTCGCGCAGCAGCGCGGCGGTCGGCACCTCCACCACGACCTCCGGGGCGGCGACGCCTTGGATCGTGGCCGAGGTCACCCCCTCCTGGAACAGCCGCCCGACCATCGCGTCGGCGATCCGCGCCAGCTGGTCCACGCCGACCGGCCCCGCGATCACCACGTCGGTCACGCGGTCCCGCCAGCGGTCCTGCCGCACCTCGGGGTCGTCGATGCCGTCGGGCAGGCCCGTGACCGCGTCCAGCGCGGCCTCGACGTCGTCGGCGGCGCGGGCGGGGTCGCGGCCCGGCTCGAACTCGAGGTTGACGGTCGCGCGCCCCTCCCGGCTGACCGAGTCCGCCGAGGTCACGCCGTCGACGGCGAGCAGCGCGGGCTCGATCACGTCGACGATCCCCTCGTCCACGTCCTCGGCGCCCGCGCCCTCCCACGTCACGGAGACGGTCACGCCGTCGAGGATCACGTCGGGGAAGAACTGGGCCCGCATCTGCGGCAGGGCCATGCCCCCCGCCACCAGGAGCAGCACCATCAGCAGGTTCGCGACGGTCCGGTGGCGGGCGAAGTACGCGATCATCCGCCCATGCGCCCCTCGATCCGCTCGACCACGGCGATGGGCACCTCCGGCTCCTGCAGGCGGGCGAGGAGGCGGTCGCGCACCTCCGGCGGCATCCGGTCGTTGCCCTCGACGAAGGCGATCAGCCGGGCGCGCCGCTCGGGATCGAGGGCGACGGTGGTGGGCAGCGGCGCCGCCGCGCCCTCGGGGCGGACGGGCCGCACCCGGATCCCCGCGCCGAGGGCGGCGGTCCGCGCCGCCACCACGTCGCGCCCGGCGAGGCCGTCGGCCGCGACCAGCACGTCGTCCCCTTGGCGGCGCAGGACCGTGACGGGCGCCTCCTCCAGCCGCTCCTCCGCCCCGACGAGCAGCACCGTGTCCTGCGAGGAGAGCGCGGAGGCCGGCAGGCGCACGACCCGCTCCAAGGCGGGCTCCTCCACCTCGACGCGGACGAAGTCGCCGGGCCGGAAGCCGCGCGCGCCTTCCAGCGCCGCGAAGACGAGCCGTCCGGTCTGCCCCTCGCCCACGGCGGCCGCCTCGCGGGTGACGGTGCCGGCGGCGGTCACGTCAAGCCCGAGGACGTCCAGCACCGCCCGGACCGGCGCGCCGGTCAGGTCGCCGTTCCCGTCGAGCAGCCGCGCCTGCTGCGCCACGGAGAGGCGGAACGAGACCTCGAGGTCGGACGGGTCGATCAGCGAGGCCACCTGCTCGTTGGGCGAGAGCAGCCCGCCCCGGACGACGGAGACGTCCGACAGCACCCCGTCGAACTCGGCCCGCAGCGTCCGGTCCGCGAGGCCGCGCTCGGCCTCCGCGACGGCCAGCCCCGCACGCTCGACGGCGAGGTCGGCGGTGTCGATCCGCGCCTCCGCGGCGGCGAGGGCCTGCTCCCGGGCGAGCACCTGCTGCGCCACGTTGGACAGCGCCAATTCCGCCGCCTCCACCGCGGCGGCCGCGCCCACGCCGCGCGCGAGCAGGTCGCGCTGCCGGTCCAGCGCCTGCTCCTGCAACGCCACCTGGCCGCGCGCCCCGTCGAGCTCGGCCTGCGCCAAGGCCACGCCGCGCCGCGCCTCCGCCGCCTCGGCCCGCGCCCCGGCCGCGTCGGCCCGCGCGAGCGCGAGCGCCGTCTCCGCATCCGCCGGGTCGATGCGCAGCAGCACCTGACCGGCCTCGACCGCGCCGCCCTCCTCGAAGCCGTCGGCCAGCTCGACGACGCGGCCCCCGACGGGCGCCCGCAGCTCGAGCACCCGGCGCGCGCGCACCTCCCCGAAGGCGGTCAGCACGGGCGTCACGGTCGCGGGCCGCGCCGTCACGACGGTGGCCGCGAGGACCTGCTCGCGCGCGGGCGGGCCGCCGGCGTCGCGGGCGCGGCGGTCCTCCAAGGCGGCGAGCGTGATCGTCACCGCCCATCCCAAGAGCCCCACCGTGAGCGCGGCGAGGAACAGGGCGGAGAGGCTGCGTCCGAGGAAGCGCATGGTGTCGAGGATGTCCCCTTGTCCGTCCCAGTAGATAGGACGGGGCCGCCGCAGCGGAAGCGTTATCGCCTTACACGCGCGGCGCCGTCATTTCCGTCGCAGGTGCTCGTCGAGGCGTGGCATGATCTCGACGAAGTTGCAGGGGCGGTGCCGGTAGTCGAGCTGATGCACGAGGATGCCGTCCCACGCGTCCCGGCAGGCCGAGGGCGAGCCGGGCAGGGCGAAGAGGTAGGTGCCCCCCGCCACGCCCGCGCAGGCGCGCGACTGCACGGCGGAGGTGCCGATCTTCTCGATGCTCAGGATGGTGAACATGGTGCCGAAGGCGTCGATCTCCTTCTCGTAGACGTCGCGGTGCGCCTCCACGGTCACGTCCCGCCCCGTCAGCCCCGTGCCCCCTGTGGAGATCACGACGTCGATCCCGTCCTCGCCGATCCAGCGGGTCAGGTGCTCGGCGATGCCCACCCGGTCGTCCGGGGTGATCGCGCGGTCGGCGAGGACGTGGCCCGCCGCCTCCAGCCGCTCGACCAGCGTGTCGCCGGAGCGGTCGTCGGCGGGCGTGCGGGTGTCCGACACGGTCAGCACCGCGATGCGGCAGGGCAGGAACTGGGGCTCCATCGCGGTTCTCCTCGGGCGGAAACGGGGGCCGTGGCCCCCGTCCTATCCCGTCGCCCGGGCGCGCGGAACCGGGACTCAGCCCAAGAGCATCGTCACCGCGAGGTAGAGCGAACCCAGCGAGGCCGTCGAGAAGCCGATGATCCGCGCGAAGGGCAGCCCCGTGTAGTAGAGCAGCACGAACAGGGCCCGACCCGCGACCACGAGCGCCAGCGCGAGGGCGGGGCCGGGACCGGAGAGGCCCGTCACCGCCGCAGCCGCGAGGACCGCCAGGACGTAGGCCGCGCTCTCGACCTGGTTGCGCCACGCCCGCTCCAGACGCAGGCCGAGCGGCGTGCGCTCGATCGCGGGGCGGTTGGACGAGAAGCCGTAGCCGAAGCCTTGGGTCGCGTAGGCGTAGACGATCTCGACCGTCAGCGCCGTCATCGAGATGAGCGCGTACAGGATCAGCGCGGTCGTCGCGGTCATTCGCCCGCCTCCGGCAGCGTCGCCAGCCAGTCCGACAGCGCCCGCCCGATGGCGTCCGGGTGATCCTCCTGCACGAAGTGGACGCCCGCGCCGAGCGCGACATGGGTGAGGTTGGACGCGTTGGCCTCGACATGCGCCACCACCGGGGGCGGCATAAGCGCGCCGGGCACGACCGAGAGCATCAGCTTGGGCAGGTCGGTCGAGTAGAGCCAGTCGCCGTTCGCCGCGATGACCGCCGCCGTCTCGGCCGGCTCGCCCGCGATGGGCACCTGCCGGGGCCATTCGGCGGTGGGGCGGCGGCTCTCGGGGGTGGGGAAGGGCGCGCGGTAGGCGTCCATCACGTCCTCGGGCAATGGCGTGGCGACGGCGACCTTGCCGAGGATCTCCTCGACGAAGAAGTTGCCCTGCAGGATCGCCTCCTGTCCCTCGTCCGAGCGCAGGAAGGCGAAGAGCTCGCCGTTCCGCTCGCCCATCGCCTCGAGGGACGGGGCGGGCAGGGCGGGCGGAATGATCGCCTCCATGAAGGCGAGGCCCCGGACGCGGCCGGACCCCTCCTCGCCGCGCGCGATCTCCATGCCGAGCACCGACCCCCAGTCGTGGACCACAAGCACGACCTCGTCCAAGTCGAGTTCGGCCAGCAGCGCGTCGAGATGCATCGCATGGTCGGCGTAGGTGTAGGCGATGTCGGGCTTGCCCGAGTCCCCCATCCCGATCAGGTCCGGCGCGATGACGCGGTGGTCGTCGGCGACGTGGGGGATCACGTTGCGCCACAGGTAGGACGAGGTCGGGTTGCCGTGGAGCATGAGGACGGCGGGGCCGTCGCCCCCGTCCGGGCCGGTGTCCACGTAGGCCATGGTGGTGCCCAGCACCTCCGCGACCCGTTTCTCGTAGGGGAACGCGGCCTGCGCCCAGACGGGCGCGGCGGAGGCGAGCAGGGCGGCGAGGGCGGCGGGGATCGGGCGCATGGGGGGTCTCCAGATGGGGATCGAGCGCCCCCACGCTAGGTCGCGCGCGGATGCGGCGGCGAGGCGCGATTTCGCGCCTTCGCGGTGCGTTGATGCGTCCGCCCGATCGTGCGACCCTCGGCGGGGGAGGGCATCGCATGACCGACCGACCGCTCGACTGGGACGGCGTGCAGACGCTGATCGCCGTGGCCCGCGCCCGCTCCGTGCGGGGGGCGGCGGGGGCGCTGGGCGTCCACCACACCACCGTGGGCCGCCGAATCGACGCGCTGGAGGCGCGGATCGGCGCGCGGCTCTTCGACCGCCGTCCCGACGGCTGGGCGCTGACCGCCGCGGGCGAGGAGGTCGCCGCCGCCGGGCGGGGCTTCGACGATGCGCTCACGGCGGCGCGGCGCCGGGTCGAGGGGCGGGACGCCGCGCCTGCGGGTACGGTGACGATCACCGTGGCCGAGCCGCTCTTCGTCCACGCCATCGCGCCCCGCCTGCCCGAGATGGCGACCGCGCATCCCGGCCTCGACCTGCGCTTCGACACAGCCTTCGACCTGCGCGACCTCGCCCGGCGCGAGGCGGACGTGGCCGTGCGGATGGACAACAACCCGCCCGACGCGCTCGTGGGCAAGCGGCTGTTCCCCTACCGCGAGGCCGCCTACGCGGCGCCGGGCCATCTCGACGGGCCGGCGCCCCGCTGGCTCGGCTGGGCGCCGGGCGACGACGGCTGGGTCGCGGGGACGGACCTGCCGCGCCTGCCGGTCTGGGGGGCGTTCCCGACCCTCGGCGCGCAGGTCGCCGCCGCGCGGGCCGGGCTGGGCGTCGCGCTGCTGCCCTGCCTGATCGGGGACGCGGCGGAGGGGCTGGCGCGCGCGACGGACCGCCCGCCGCGCCCGTCGCGCGACATCTGGCTGCTGACCCATCCGGACCTGCGGGCCACCGCCCGCGTGCGGGCGGCGATGGGGTTCCTCGAGCGCGCGATCCGCGACGCCCGCCCCGCGATCGAGGGCGCGCCCTAGCGGAAGTCGTCGCGCGAGTGCCGCTCGGGCAGCTTCAGCGACTCGTCGTCCCCGAAGGCCCGGTTCACCATCCGGCCCCGCCGCACGGCGGGCCGCGCGTCGACGGCCTCGGCCCACCGCTTCACGTTCGCGTACTCGTCCACCGACAGGAACTCCGCCGCGCCGTAGAGGCGCCCGAGGACGAGCTGGCCGTACCACGCCCAGATCGCCATGTCGGCGATGGAGTAGTCGCCCGCCATCCACTCGTGCCGCCCGAGATGGGTGTCGAGCACGTGGAGCTGGCGCTTCGACTCCATCGCGTAGCGGTCGATCGGGTATTCGTACTTCTCCGGCGCGTAGGCGTAGAAATGGCCGAAGCCGCCCCCGAGGAACGGCGCGCTGCCCATCTGCCAGAAGAGCCACGACAGCACTTCCGTCCGGGGCGACCCGAGGAAGGCGTCGTGGCGCTCGGCCACGTGCAGCATGATGGCGGCGGACTCGAACACGCGCACCGGCTCGGGGCCGGTCAGGTCCCAGAGCGCGGGGATCTTGGAGTTGGGGTTCACCTCCACGAAGCCGGACCCGAACTGCTCGCCCTCCGAGATGTCGATCAGCCACGCGTCGTAGTCGAAGTCGTGCCCGGCCTCGATCAGCTCCTCGAACAGGACCGTCACCTTCACCCCGTTGGGCGTGGCGAGGCTGTGGAGCTGGTAGGGATGCTCGCCCTGCGGCAGCGGCTTGTCGTGGGTCGCCCCCGAGACGGGGCGGTTGATCGAGGCGAACTTGCCGCCCGATTCCTTGGGTTCCCAGACGGTGGGGGGCGTGTAGGTCATGGCGCGGCTCCTTTGGGGCCGTCCTGCCCGCCGGGCCGGGGGCGGGCAAGGCCGGTCACGGGATCGTGCCGCGTCGACCGTCCCGCCCCGGCTCGTCCGGATCGCTGGAGTAGAGGGCCAGCTTGTTGCCCTGCGGGTCGCGCAGGTAGCCCACGTAGAAGGAGGGGCCATACGCGTCGCGGAAGCCCGGCGCCCCCTCGTCCGTCCCGCCCGCCGCGAGGGCGGCGGCGTGGAGCGCGCGCACCTCGGCCTGCCCCCGCGCCTCGAAGGCGACCATGACGCCGTTGCCCGCCGTGGCGGGCGCGCCGTCGAAGGGCCGCTTCACGTAGAACTCCGTCCCCCGGTCGGGGATGTAGCTGAGGTCGCCGCGATACCGCTCCAGCCGGTAGCCGAGCGGCGGGAGCAGCGTCGCGTAGAACCGCTCCGCCGCCTCCATGTCGTCGGCGCCGACGGTCACGTAGGCGATCACGCCTTCGCCTCCAGCCGGTCCTGCAGGCGGAGCAGGTCCTCCCACGCCTGCCGCTTGGCGTGCGGCTGGCGCAGCAGGTAGGCGGTGTGCAGCATCGGCATCGCGGGCTTGCCCATCGCCTCCAGCCACTGGCCCCGCATCTTGGTGATCCCCCGCCGCCCGAGCAGCGCGAAGCAGGCGTGGTTGCCCATCAGGATCAGCACCTCGGGGTCCGCCAGCTCCACGTGGCGGCGCAGGAAGGGCAGCATCATCGCCGTCTCCTCCACCGTGGGGTCGCGGTTCCCCTCGGGGCGCCACGGCAGCAGGTTGGTGATGTAGAGCGAGCGGCCCGGATCGTCGGCGTGGCGCGACATCCCGATGGCGTCGAGCATCTTGTCGAGCAGCTGCCCCGCCTGCCCGACGAACGGCTTGCCCTGCCGGTCCTCGTCGCGGCCCGGCGCCTCGCCGATCAGCATCACGCGCGCGCGCGGGTCGCCGTCGGAGAACACCACCTGCTTGGCCCCGAGGCGCAGGTCGCAGTGCGGATAGCGCTCGATGGCCGCGCGCAGATCCTCCAGCGTGGCGGCGGCGGCGGCGGCGCGCTCGGCCTCCGTCACCGGATCGACCGCCTCGTCCGCGGGGGCGGCCTGCACGGCGGCGGGGGTCAGCGGCGCGGCGGCGGCGGGCTGCGGCATCTTCTCGGGCAGCGCGAAGCGGTCGACGGGGGTCTCGGTCAAGGCCTCGTCCACGCCCATCTCGCGCTGCCATTCCAGCAGCGCGCGCAGGGCGTCGGGGGAGAGGTCGTCGAGGTCCATCCCCGGCATGTAGCGCGGGCGCCCCCCGTCCGGGAGGGGGCTTGCCTCGGGGGCGGCGGGCGGCGCATCTGGGGCCATGCCGTTCCGCCAGCGCCACCTCCTCGGCATCGAGCCGCTCGCCCCCGACGAGATCGTCACGCTGCTCGACGCCGCCGACCGCTACGCCGAGCGCGGCCGGCAGGGACGGCAGCGGACCGACGCGCTGTCGGGCATGACGCAGGTCAACATGTTCTTCGAGAACTCGACCCGGACGCAGGCGTCGTTCGAGCTGGCGGGCAAGCGGCTGGGCATGGACGTGATGTCGATGGCCATGCAGGCCAGCAGCGTGAAGAAGGGCGAGACGCTGATCGACACGGCGCTCACGCTCAACGCCATGCGGCCCGACCTCCTCGTCGTCCGCCACCCCCATTCCGGCGCGGTGGACCTGCTGGCGCAGAAGGTGGACTGCGCCGTCCTCAACGCGGGCGACGGGCGGCACGAGCATCCGACGCAGGCCCTGCTCGACGCGCTGACCATCCGGCGCGAGAAGGGGCGGCTGCACCGCCTGACCATCGCGATCTGCGGCGACGTGGCCCACAGCCGGGTGGCGCGGTCGAACCTCATCCTCTTGGGAAAGATGGAGAACCGCGTGCGCCTCGTCGGCCCGCCCACGCTGATGCCCAGCGGCATCGGCGAGTTCGGCGTCGAGGTCACCGACGACATGGCCGCCGGTTTGGCCGACGCGGACGTGGTGATGATGCTGCGGCTGCAGAAGGAGCGGATGGACGGCGGGTTCATCCCGTCGGAGCGCGAGTACTACCACCGCTTCGGCCTCGATTCCGAGAAGCTCTCCCACGCCAAGCCGGAGGCCATCGTCATGCATCCCGGCCCGATGAACCGGGGCGTGGAGATCGACGGGACCTTGGCCGACGACATCAACCGCTCCGTGATCCAAGAGCAGGTGGAGATGGGCGTGGCGGTGCGGATGGCGGCGATGGACCTGCTGGCGCGCAACCTGCGGGCCGAGCGCGGGCGCGCCGCGGTCGAGGCGATGGGGCAGGGCACGCTGGTCTGACGGGGCCGGTTTCGTACACCCGATCCGGGCCGGTCTTCACGAAATTCACATCCGATTCACGCCGCGTCCGGCCCCGCGCGGCCCCGTCCATCTCGCAGGTGCGGAAATGGCGGACGCCCCCGCGTCTCTCGACACGGGGGCGTCCTGAAATCGTGACCGTCGCGGTCGGGCTGCTCAGAGCATCCCTTCGCGCTGGGCCTTCTTGCGGGCGAGCTTGCGCGCGCGGCGCACGGCCTCGGCCTTCTGCCGCGCCTTCTTCTCCGAGGGCTTCTCGAAGTGCTGACGCAGCTTCATCTCGCGAAAGACGCCTTCGCGCTGGAGCTTCTTCTTCAGGGCTCGCAGAGCTTGGTCGACATTGTTGTCGCGGACGCTGACCTGCATGTGGTTTTCACCACCTTTCTAGGTTCGAGTTCACATCAAGGATGCAGGAGGTGGCCCCCTAGCCCGCCGCACCCTACCTTGTCCAGCACCCGACCGGAGGTCCGCCCATGCCCGACGCCCGCGACAAGCTGCTCGACGCGATCCTGCCCCACGTCCCCTTCGACGGCTGGTCCGAGGCGGCGTTCCGCGCCGCCGTGGCCGACGCCGGCCTGACCCCGGCGCAGGCGCGGGCGGCCGCGCCGCGGGGCGCGCTGGACCTCGCGGTGGCGTTCCACAGGCGCGGCGACGAGGAGATGCGCGCGCGGCTCGCGGCCGAGGACCTGACCGAGATGCGCTACGCGGACCGGGTGGCCCACGCCGTCCGCACGCGCCTCGAGATCGCCGAGCCCGACCGCGAGGCGGTGCGCCGGGGCGTCACGCTGTTCGCGCTGCCGATGCACGCCGCCGACGGGACGCGGGCGATGTGGGGCACGGCGGACGCGATCTGGGACGCGCTGGGCGACACGTCGCGGGATTCGAACTGGTACACCAAGCGGATGACCCTTTCGGGCGTCTACGCGTCCACGGTGCTCTACTGGCTGGGCGACGAGAGCGAGGACAGGACGGAGACGTGGGCCTTCCTCGACCGCCGGATCGAGGACGTGATGCGGATCGAGAAGGCCAAGGCCGCGATCCGGAAGTCCCCCGTGCTGTCGCGACTCACCGCGCCGGTGGGGGCGCTGCTGGGCCGGGTGAAGGCCCCGCCGCGCATGCCGCGGGGGGACCTGCCGGGTTACTGGTCCACGCAACCGGAGCGCGAGTAAACGGTCGGCGGGACCGGCTCCGACGGTTGATCGGCGGGAAACGGCCGGTCCCGGCCGGAGGCGCGATCTGCACCTTCTTGCCCCAGAAATGCCCCACCTCGACGGCATTCCGGCCCCGTCCCCCAACGGAGGAGCCGAGGACCGCCCGATGCCCGCCCGCCGCTTCATCAGATCCGAGCGCGGAACGATCTCCATCGACTGGGTCGTCCTCACCGCGATGATGCTCGGCACGGCGCTGGCCATGGGCGCCACCGTGCGCGGCGGCTTGGAGGACGGCCTCCCCGACCCCGAGTCCGCCGCGATGCGCGGCTTGGCGGTGCAGCGCGCCTTCGCCTCCCCCCACTGCCCCGACGGCGTCGCCGCCGTGCAGGTGATGGAGACCGCGCGCGTGGCCGCCGGGGGCGAGGATCCGGTGGACGTCGCCGCGTGGATCGGCATCGCGGCCTACCGCACCGACGCGGACCTGCGCGCCGAGCGCGAGGCGCTCCGCTCCGCCGTCGCGACCCGCGCGACCCTCGACTGGACGCGGGACCGCACGCTCTTCGCGGCCGCCGGATGCGCGCTGGTGGCGCGGGGCCTCGACCCCGCCTGAGGCCGCGCGCCGTTGCCGCACGGGGGGACCCGTGCGACAAGCCCGGCGACCCCCCGCGAGGAGCGCCCATGCCCGTCACCACCTGCATCTTCGACGCCTACGGGACGCTGTTCGACGTCACCGCCGCCGCCCGCCTCGCCGCCGGGGAGGAGGGGTTCGAGGCGCTCGCCGACGCATGGCCCGGCCTCGCCGCCGACTGGCGCGACAAGCAGTTGCAGTACACGTGGCTGCGCGCCGTCACGGGCGAGCACGCGGACTTCTGGGAGGTGACGGGCGACGGGCTCGACTGGGCGCTGGAGAAGGCGGGCCTCGGCGAGCGCGCGGACCTGCGCGAGCGGCTGATGCAGCTCTACCGTGAGTTGAGCCCCTACCCCGAGGTGCCCGACATGCTCGGCGCGCTCAAGGACGCCGAGCGCGGCACGGGCATCCTGTCGAACGGCTCGCCCGAGATGCTGTCGGCCGCCGTCCAGTCGGCGGGGATCGCGCGGCTGCTGGACCACGTCCTGTCCGTCGAGAGCGTGGGCCGGTTCAAGCCCGCGCGCGAGGTCTACGACCTCGTGACCGCAGCCTACGGGTGCGACGTGGGCGACGTGATGTTCGTCTCCTCCAACGGCTGGGACGCGGCGGCGGCGGCGGGCTACGGCTTCCAGACCGTGTGGGTGAACCGCGCGGGCCTGCCGATGGACCGGCTGCCGCACCGCCCGCACCACGTGCTGCCGGACCTCGCGACGATCCCGGACCTCGCCGCCTCGCTCTAGCCGGGGGGCGGCGTCAGCCCCGCCATCACCGTCTCGACCATCTTCTCGCCGTTGCGCCCGTTGGTGAGCAGCACGATCCCCTCGCCCGTGGCGGGCAGGAAGCCCGCGAAGGCGTTGAACTCGTCGTTGCTGCCGCCGTGCCCGACCATCGGGGTGCCGACGTCGAGGATCATCCAGCCCAAGCCCCACGAGCCCGGCGGCGGCTCGATCCCGTCCTCGCCGATCCGCAGCACCTCGGGCGGGACGGGGGACTGGGGCCGCGTCATCTCGGCCCACGTCGCGGGTTCCAGCCCCGCGCCGTCGCAGACGAAGGCGAGGAAGCGGGCGTAGTCGTCCGCCGTCGTCACCAGCGAGCTGGCCGCCATCGCGCGGTCGGCGAGGTTGTCGAGGCCGCGCGGCTCGGCCCCGGACGCATCGGCATAGGCGGTCGCGGGGACGACGCCCGCCGGGACGGGCCGGGCCACCGCCGAGCGCGGCATGACGGCGCCGAGGCGGGCGGCGAAGAGCGCCTCGAAGGTGGCGCCGGTGCGGTCCTCGACGAAGGCCTGCAGCAGCTGGAACCCCTCGCCGGAATAGGTGAACGCGGTGCCGGGCTCGGCCTCGAACGGGATGGGCGCGGTGCGGTCGTGGAAGTCCGTCCCCTCGTCCACCCAGTTGGGCAGTCCGGTGCGGTGCGTCAGCACGAGGCGCGGGGTGAGCCGCGCGTAGCGGGGGTCGGGGATGCGGGGGTAGGCGAAGGTCTCGGCGAAGGGCGCGTCGAGGTCGATCACCCCCTCGTCCACCAGCTGCATCACGATCGTCGCGAACACGGCCTTCGTCAGCGACGCGGCCTCGAAGGCGGTGTCGGCGGTGACCGGCGCGCCGGCCGCGACGTCCGCGAGGCCCGCCGTCACGGTCCCCCCCGGCGTGCAGCCGGTCAGCGTCGCCATCGCCACCCCCGGCACGTCGTGGGCGGCGATGGCGGCGGCGAGGTCGCCGGCGGTGGGGAAGGGCGGCGGCTCCTGCGCGGCGGCGGGCAGGGCGAGCGCGAGGGCGGCGAGGGCGGATCGGATCACGGGCGGCTCCAGCTGGCTGACCCTAGGTCAGCCGCGTGGGCCGGGGAGGGCCAGCCCTTTCGCCCGCCGCTTCCGAACCGGCGCGGAATGGCGCATGGAGGCCCCCGAGGAGACCCGCCATGCCCGAGTTCAAGACCTCCGACGGACTGCGCCTCGTCTACGACGACGACGGGGACGGCACGCCGATCCTGTGCCTGTCGGGCCTGACCCGCAACGCCGAGGACTTCGAGCCGGTGCTGCCCTACCTCTTGGGCGAGCACCGGGTGATCCGGCTGGACTACCGCGGGCGCGGGCGGTCGCAGCGGGCGCCGGACTGGCGGGACTACACCGTGCCGACCGAGGCGCGGGACGTGGTGGAGCTGCTGGACCATCTGGGGCTGCCGCAGGCGGCGATCCTCGGCACGTCGCGCGGCGGGCTGATCGCGATGGCGCTGGCGCTGACGCACAAGGCGCGGCTCACGGGCGTCTGCCTCGTGGACATCGGGCCGGAGCTGGACGCGGCGGGGCTGGACGCGATCGTGGACTACGTGGGCCGGCCGCCGGAGGCGCGCACCCTCGACGAGGCGGCGCTGATGCTCGCCACGCAGATGGAGGGGTTCCGCGACGTCCCGGCCGAGCGCTGGCGCGAGGAGGCGGCGCGGCGCTACCGCGACACGGGCGACGGGCTGGAGCTGCGCTACGACGCGCGGCTGGGCGAGGCGATCAAGGCGGGCGCGGCGCCCGCCGCCGACCTCTGGCCGCTGTTCGACGCGCTGGCAGGGCTGCCGCTGGCGCTGATCCGGGGCGCGGAGTCGGACCTGCTGTCGCGCGTCACCGCCGACGAGATGGCCCGCCGCCGCCCCGACATGGTGGTCGCCCACGTTCCCGGCCGCGGCCACGTGCCGTTCCTCGACGAGCCGGAGGCGCTGGAGGCGCTCAACGAGTGGACGATGCTGCTCTGAGCGCATCGTGTCGGGTACAAAGCTTCGGTGGATCGGGGCGTGGGACCGTCCTATCCCATGCCCCATGAGCATCTGGACCGACCCCTTCGCCGCCGCCCCCACGCTGGACGACATCCGCGCCGCCGCCCGCCGCCTCGACGGCGCGGCCCGGCGCACGCCGCTGCTGAACGCGCCGCTGCTGGACCGCGCCGCCAAGCGCCGGGTCTGGGTCAAGGCGGAGTGCCTGCAGGTGACCGGCTCGTTCAAGTTCCGCGGCGCCTACGCCACCCTGTCGGGCCTCGCGCCGGAGGAGCGCGCGCGCGGCGTGATCGCGATGTCCTCGGGCAACCACGCGCAGGCGGTGGCGCATTCGGCGGCGCTGCTCGGCTGCCCGTCGGCGATCGTGATGCCGCACGACGCGCCCGCCGTGAAGCTGGAGCGGACGCGCGCCTACGGGGCCGAGGTCGTGACCTACGAGCGGGGCGTCGAGGACCGCGACGCGGTGCTCGCGCGCGAGGCGGAGGCGCGGGGCATGACCGTGGTGAAGCCCTACGACGACGCCCGCGTCATGGCGGGGCAGGGGACCTGCGGGCTGGAGATCGGCGAGGAGATGCCCGACGACGTCGAGGAGGTGCTGGTCTGCTGCGGCGGCGGCGGCCTGACCGCCGGGACGGCCTTGGCGCTGGAGGGCCGCGCGCGGGTGCGGCCCGTCGAGCCGGAGGGGTTCGACGACGTCTGCCGCTCGCAGGCCTCGGGCCGGATCGAGCGCAACGCGCGGGAATCCGGCGGGCTGTGCGACGCGATCATCACGCCCGCGCCGGGGCGGCTCACCTTCCCCGTGCTGCGCGACGTCTGCGGCGCGGGGATCGTCGTGACCGACGCCGAGGCCCTGTCGGCCATGCGGGCCGCGTGGGAGCACCTGCGCGTCGTGCTCGAGCCGGGGGGCGCCGTGGCGCTGGCCGCCGCGCTGTTCCGGGCCGGGCCGGACGTCTGCGTCGTCGCCTCCGGCGGGAACGTGGACGAGGCCGTGTTCCGTCTCGGCCTCGAGGCCCCCTTTCCGCGCGGGGCCTGACGGCCTAGCTGCGCGGGCATGGACCTGACCGAACTCTCCTTCGACGACGCCCGCCCCTTCGACGGCTACGGCCCCGGCTTCTTCCGCATCGGCGGGGAGGTCGTGCGCGGCGGCGTGGTGCTCCACGCGGGCGGCCTGTCCGCGTGGGACGGGGCCGACCCCGCGCCGCTCGTGGCGCTGCGGGACGCGGTGGACGTGGTGCTGCTCGGGACCGGCGCCGAGATCGCGCACGCCTCCGGCGACCTGCGGGCCGCCGTGGAGGGCGCCGGGCTGGGGCTGGAGGTCATGTCGACCCCCGCCGCCTGCCGCACCTACAACGTCCTCGTGAACGAGGGCCGCCGGGTCGCGGCGGCCGTGCGCGCGGTGGCCGGGTAGCTCAGCCCTTCGCTGCGGCGAGGCGCTCGATCAGCGCCTCGGTCGTGTCGCGGACGTGCTCGGGCCGCTCGATGTCGCGGGCGCGCATCGTGTCGTCGAGCGCCTGAAGCGCGTCGATCACCTCGGCCGCGCCGTCGATGTCGCCTTGGCCGAGCCGGACCTCGAAGGAGGCGGGCAGCCCGTCGTAGAGGCGCAGCACGTCGGCCTCCTCCATCCCGTCGATCATCACGCGGAACGAGCGGTAGGAGCCGCTGTCGCGGTAGGAGGGCGGCGCGAAGGAGGTGGCCTCGATGTCCGTCAGCTGGACCTGCTGGGCGGTGGCCGTCCCGGACGGGCCGGGCGCGGCCATGAGCGTCGCGGCCACGAGGCCCACGGTGCCCACGGCGGCGGCGAGGATTCCGAACTCGACGGTCGCGTTGCCGTCGATGCCCTTCAGGAAGTTCAGTCCCATGGTCGCGTCCCCTCTTCTCCGCCCGGTTTCCGGGTCGGGGGCAGGGATGCGACGGGATTCGGGCCGGGACCGGGGACAAGTCTAGGCGATTTGGGGGCAAGCTCCCCCTCCTCGCCACATTCTCGCCCCGGTCCTTAACGTCACCAGTGCCCGGTGTTCTCCATGCTGGCCCACGGCTCCTGCGGGGGCTTGGCGTCCCCCTTCTGGAGCAACTCCACCGAGACGTTGTCGGGCGAGCGGACGAAGGCCATGTGCCCGTCGCGGGGCGGGCGGTTGATGGTGACGCCGTTGTCCATCAGCGTCTGGCAGAGCGCGTAGATGTCGTCGACGCGGTAGGCGAGGTGGCCGAAGTGGCGCGAGTCGCTGGGCAGCCCGTCGTCGCCGTCCCAGTTGTAGGTCAGCTCGACGTCGGCGCGCCCGTCGGCCTGGTCGGGCGGGCACATGAACACGAGGGTGAAGCGGCCCTTCTCGTTCTCCGTGCGGCGGCGCTCGGTCAGGCCCAGCATCTCGTAGAAGGCGATGGACTTCTCGAGGTCCAGCACGCGGACCATGGTGTGCAGGTATTCGATCGACATGGGCGGTCAGCCTCCGGTTGGTTCGCGGACGCTGATACACCGCCCCCGCCCCCCGAGGGCACCCCCGGCGGGCGCGTCCGCGCCCGCGCCGGGCCGGCTCGCGTCAGAACAGGAAGTCGGCGTCCGTGAGCTGGACGAGCCGCACGTCGTCGAGGACGAGGCGCCCGCCGCCCGCCCATTCGATCACGACGTCGCCGTCGCGCTCGCGCACCGAGTCGGTCGCGTCGCGCCACGTCGCGATCGACGGGCCGGGGAAGAACGCGGAGATGTCGATGCGGTCCGCCCCGTCGGTGAAGTCGGTCACGCGGTCCCGCCCCTCGCCGGGGGCGAACACGAAGGTGTCGGCCCCGCCGCCGCCCCGGAGGCGGTCGTTCCCCTTGCCGCCCTCGATCGTGTCGGCCCCGCCGCCGCCGTTCATCCGGTCGTCGCCGGCCTCGCCGTCGAGGACGTCGTTCCCCTTGTCCCCGTCGATCGTGTCCGCCCCGGTGCCGCCGCGCAGCGCGTCGCGCCCCGCGCCGCCCTCGAGGCGGTCCGCGCCGCTGCGCCCGTAGAGGACGTCGTCCCGGTCGCCGCCGTCCAGCGTGTCGTCGCCCGCCCCGCCGCTCAGCGTGTCCTGCCGCGCCCCGCCCGAGAGCAGGTCGTCGCCGTCGTCGCCGCGCAGCAGGTCCTCGCCGAACCCGCCGTGGATCGTGTCCGCGCCGGCGCCGCCGTCGATCGTGTCGTGGCCGCCCGCGAAGAGCCGGAGGTTCGTGTTCGAGCCGAAGGCCGCCACGTCGCCGTGGATCAGGTCGTCGCCGTCCCCGCCGTCGATCCGGTCCGACCCGGCCCGGACGCGCACGGTGGTCGAGGCGTATTCCGCGTCGCCCGCGATGGTGTCGTTCCCGGCGGAGCCGACGACGACGTCGTCGCCGAACTCGATCTGGCGCCCGTCCGTGACCGTGGAGAGGCCGAGGATCATCTTGTCGATGTCGCCCCGGACGACGACGCCCCCGTCGGCCCCGCCTGCGTCGATGGTGTCGTCCCCGCCGCGGAAGACGATCGCGCTGCCGAAGTCGTCGATCTCGAAGGCGTCGCCGAAGACCCGCGAGCCGCTCCCCCCGAGGAGGGTGATCACGTCGTCCCCGCCCGTCAGCGCGCCGCCGTAGAGCTGGCGGTAGACGTCGCCGTAGACGGTCGCGTCCGAGGCGAGGGCGATCCGGTCGTCCCCTCCGCGGACGATCTCGCGCCACGTCACGACGCCGACGTCGCCGTGCACCGTCTGGCGCTCGGCCCCGGCCCCGCCCGTGATGGTGTCGTCGCCGCCGTCGAGCACCGCGCGGACGCCGCCTGTGTTCCCCATGCTCACGAGGTCGCCATAGACCTGCACCCCCGCGCCGCCGAGGTCGAACGTGTCGTCGCCCCCCGTGCGGGCCCCCTCGCGCAGGCCCAGCCCGTCCCCGGCGAGCAGGGTGCGCCCGAACAGGTCGATCTCGGGGGAGCCGCGCGACAGGTCCACGGCGTCGTCCCCCGCGAGAAGCGCGGCCCAGAAGGCGTCCGCCTCCGTGTAGAAGCCGACCGGCAGCCCTGCGGCCGGGAGGTCCACGGCGAGGCGGGCGGTCCCGCCGCCCGACGGCGCGATCACGTCGACGCGGTCGAGCGCGCCGCCGGTCGGGCCCGCGTCGGGATCGGCCCCGTAGGTCAGGCCCGCGCCGCGCAGCGTCACGACGTGGCCGCTGGTGGTCTGGTACTCGAACCGCGTCGCCGTCGCGGCGAGGACGGTCCCGGTCCCCTCGGGGTCGAAGGTCGACTGGTCGAACCGCGCGCCGGCGGTCAGGGTGATCTGCGTCATGGCGTCCGTGTCCCTCGGGCGGCCCGTCCGGCGGAGGTCGTCCCGTCCGGCTCCGGGCGGCGCGAGGGTGGGGGCGGGGCCCCCGGTCCGCAATCGGGGGCGGGCCGCGCGGGGCGGCGGTCGGCGGGAAGCCGCCCCTTGACGCGCGCGTCAGGCGGCCCGCGCGGCCCCGGTGCCCGACCGCGCGGGCGGCGTCCACGCCCCCCGCACCAGCGCCCCCCGCGACACCAGCGTCACCGTCCCGAACGCCACCCACAGCAGCAGGTACCACGACCCCAGCTTGCCCAAGGACACGAGGTCGAGCGCCCCCTGCCCGGCATAGACCCACGTCCGGGTGAACGTGCCCACGTTCTCCGCGATCCAGAGCGCGAGCGCGGCGAGCAGGGCGGCCAGCGGCATCGGCATCCAGTGCCACCCCGACACGCGGAACCAGACGCGGGTGCGGGCGAACAGCACGAGCGTCCCCGCCATCAGCGCGTAGCGCAGGTCGGGCCCGAAATGGTGCCAGAAGAAGTTGAGGTAGATCGCCCCCGCCAGCGCGAAGGCCGCCCAGAGCGGCGGGTAGGGGCTGAACCGCATGTCGTGGACGCGGATCACGCGGGCGATGTAGCTGCCCACGGCGGCGTACATGAAGCCCGAGAACAGGGGCACGCCGCCGATCTCGAAGACCCCGTGGTCGGGATAGTCCCACGACCCCATGCGCAGCTTGAACACCTCCATCGCGGTCCCCGTGACGTGGAACAGCGCGATGACCTTGGCCTCCGCCCACGATTCGAGCCGCAGCGCGAGGAACGCCGCCTGCGTGGCCAGCGCGAACACGAACAGCCCGTCGTAGCGCGTCACCGGCCAGTCCGCCTGCCACGTCAGCCGCGTCACGACGATCGCCGCGAGGAACAGCCCGCCGAACAGCGCGGCCCAGCCCTGCTTGAGCACGAACATCGCGAACTCCGCCGCCGCGGGCGGCAGGCGCCGCCGCGCCCAGTCGCCCATGCGCCGCTCCAGCCACGCCGTGCCGCGATCCGTGCCCTGCATCCTTGCCCCTCGAACCCCTGCCTACCGATCCGATAGGCGAGGTTCGAATCGGTCTCAACGATTGTGGCGGTTCTGGGGCACATGTTGCGGTCCGTGACGGCGGCTCCACATCACGTGCCCCGATTTGGACTCTCCCTCCGGGGTCGCCGCATCCTTGCCCTGTTTCCCGCTTCCCCCGCCTTGGAGACGCGCGGAAAGCGCGCTGGGCTGGAGGCAGGCACATGAACGAGATCACCAAGCAGACAGGTCGCATCTCCCCGGAGCAGCAGACCGAAATCGACACCGCGCGTGCGACGACACGGCAGACCCTGCGGGCGACTGCGGAAGGAATGGAGAAGCATCTCTACTCCGCCATTCCCTGCCTCGACCACGGCTTCGTCCGCGTCGTCGATTACATGGGCGATGATGCCGCCATCTGTCAGGCTGCCCGCGTCTCCTACGGCAAGGGCACCAAGTCGGTGCAGAACGACGCGGGGCTGATCCGCTACCTCATGCGGCACTGGCACTCGACGCCCTTCGAGATGTGCGAGGTGAAGCTCCACGTGAAGCTGCCCGTCTTCGTGGCCCGCCAGTGGATCCGCCACCGCACGGCCAACGTGAACGAGTACTCGGCGCGCTACTCCATCCTCGACCGGGAGTTCTACGTGCCCGCGCCGGAGCACCTCGCCGCCCAGTCCGCCGTCAACAACCAAGGCCGCGGCGAGAGCCTCGGCGGCGAGGAGGCCGCCCGCGTCCTCGACTGGCTGCGCGACGACAGCGAGCGGGCCTACGACCACTACGAGGCGATGATCGGCGACACCGCGCCCGACGGCTCGCCCCAGCAGGGGCTGGCGCGCGAGCTGGCGCGCATGAACCTCCCCGCCAACGTCTACACGCAGTGGTACTGGAAGGCGGACCTCCACAACCTGTTCCACTTCCTGCGCCTGCGCGCCGACCCCCACGCCCAGTGGGAGATCCGGGTCTACGCCGAGGCGCTGTGCAAGGTCGTCGCCGACTGGGTGCCCGCCGCCTACGGCGCGTTCGAGGACTACCGGCTCGGCGCGGTGCAGGTCTCGGCCAAGGGCGCCGAGGTGCTCCGGCGGCGGCTGGCCGGGGAGACGGTGGGGTTCGAGGAGAGCGGGATGAGCAAGGGCGAGTGGCGGGAGTTCGAGGGGGAGTGGGGGTGACCGCCAACTACAGGCGGGCGAAGAAACCTGCTTGCCTCGCCCGTCCGCTGCGGTTTAGTGGGCACAGCGTTTTGCCGAAGCGCCAAGAAAATGACGCTCCGTCTTCACGGAGCATTCATTGTTTTGGTGTGGATGGGGAACCACATGGGAGAGTGGTTCGTCTACATCTTGGAAGGAGTGCAGACATGGAAAAGCTATACGCTGCGCTTCGTGATAAGCACCCGAACGCAGAGGTCCGTGACGTGAAGTTCATCGTCAACCCGAGCAAGGTTGATGATCAGGACCTCGATGCCCTCGACGAGGGGCTTGCAGAGGTGGTTCGCGAAGCTCAACCTCTTGCGGGTCCCGAAGCGTTGGCCTAGGTCGGCCGAACGCTAGGAGAACAAACGCGGACTTGCACATTTGAGTCCCCCCTAGCTCCGAGCTTTGGGGGGATTTTTCGTTGGAACATACCAAGGTAGCCCAGCACCTTCACGAACTACGTCACAAGCGATCAGGACGTGCCATAGGTAACGGAATGAACGTGACCGAGGTTTGGAAGGGGATACTCGAGTCTAATCTTACGAGTGTCGACGAGCTTTTCGTCCACATCGACAGGCCCTTACCAGATCCTGTTGAAGGAACGTTTGCTCG
The DNA here is from genome assembly GCF_016820245.1 of Jannaschia sp. Os4. Lineage (GTDB taxonomy): Bacteria > Pseudomonadota > Alphaproteobacteria > Rhodobacterales > Rhodobacteraceae > Jannaschia. The sequence goes on from NZ_JAFCAR010000003.1 coordinate 461,543, forward strand.
TCTGATGGTCCCTAGCACGGATAGCGCGCCTAGCCGTGAACTCGCATACATCTACGTCGACAGTCGGCTTGAGCAGCATTGGCGAGACTTCATCATTATCAAGGAGATGATGCACTGCTTCACGCCTATGGACCGCTACAGCCCTACTCCGGCTTCGGCGCGAGGCGTACTCTCAACACTCGTTGAACGTGGCGGACGGTATACGCTCAATGTAGCTGCGGACGACGCTGGCATCTTCGCCGCAGCTGAGGTCATCCTTCCACACTCGACTGTCGAGTCGTTGCTTGCGGTAGGCCAAGATCTCAACCAGATCGCCTTCCGCCACAATCTACATCCTGATATCGTTCACGAAATTTGCAGGGTGGACGTTATGCATCGGCGTAAGAACGGGTCGCTCTAGCGACTGTAGGGTGGGTGAGACCCCCCTTACACCCGATCCCGCACCGCCCCCCACGCCATCCCCACGTTCACCGCCAGTGCCCCCAGCCACCGCCCTCCCGGCAGCGCGGGCACCGGCAGACGGGCGAGGGTGTCGGCGGCGGTGCGGTCTCCGGTGGCGGCGGCGGCGAGGGCCTTCCCGACCAGCCCCGCCAACGCGAGGCCGTGGCCGGAGTAGCCGCCGACGGACCAGAGGCCGGGAGCGGGCTCGGCCACCCACGGGAGGCGGGAGGCGGTGACGGCGAGCGTGCCGCCCCAGGCGTGGGGGAGGTCGACGTCCCGTAGATGCGGGTAGGTGCGGGCGAGGTTGCGGCGGACCAGCGCGCGGATGTCGCGGGGGAAGCGGCGGCCGTAGGACTCGCCGCCGCCGAAGATCAGGCGGCCCTCGGCGTCCTGCCTCACGTAGTGGACCACCGTGCGGTCGTCGGAGAAGCCTACCGCCCCCTCGCGCGGCATGGCCCAGACCCCCGGCGGCGTGGCGGCGATGTAGTTGTTGAGCGGCAGGACCCGCGCCGCCGCCTGCGGCACGAGCCACGGGGAATAGCCGTTGGTCGCGTGGACGAGCGTGCGGGCGCGCACGGCGCCTTGGCCCGTCGCGGCCTCGTGCGGTTTGTCGGGGCGGATGCGGTGGACCTCCGAGCGCTCGTGGAGCGCGACGCCCGCCGCTCGGCAGGCGCGGGCGAGGCCCAGCGTGTAGGCGAGCGGGTCCATGCAGGCGGCGCCCTCGTCCAGCAGGCCGCCCGCGTAGTGGTCCGTGCCGATGCGGGCGGCGAGGGCGGCGCGGTCGAGGCGGGGGGCGTCGGGCTCTGCGGCGGCGGCGCGATGGAGCGCGGCCTCCGTGCGGCAGGCGTGGACGATGCCGGGGGCCCAGCCCGCCCCGTCCGCGTGGGCGTGGGCGAGGTCGCGGGTGAGGGCCACGGCCTCGGCGGCGAGGGCGGCGAGGGCGGCGGCGGTCTTGGGGCCGAGCGTGCGGGCCAGCCGCGCGTGCGCCCAATTGAACCCCGACTGCACCTGCCCCCCGTTGCGCCCCGACGCGCCCCAGCCGAGGCGGTGCGCCTCCAAGAGCACCACCGACAGGCCCGCTTGGGCGGCGTGCAGCGCGCAGGACAGGCCGGTGATGCCGCCGCCGATGACGCAGAGGTCGGCTTCGCGCCGGGTCTCGAGGCGGGGGAACGGGGGCAGGGCCTCATTTGTCGCGGCGTAGAGCGAGGCGGGGTAGGCGTGCCGCTCGCCGTTGGCGTGGAGGGGGGAGGTCATGGGGTGGCGGGAGCGCATCGAAGGGCCGCGGCGCGGCGAGCCGAGGCCGGTGCTCCGCGATTTATGGCTGCCCCCCCGCACGACGCTCCGGCGTTGCGGCACCTCGGACCAATCGCCGGGCCGGGGGGCGGCCCGGCGATGCGCGGGCCGCTGGCGCGGCCGTATCGCGCGGGGCGCTTGGAACAGGAGCGACGGACCATGCCGGCCCTCACCGCTCCCCCGGCGGCACGTCGCGCAGCTTGGCGGCGAGCGCGGCCACCTCCTCCGCCGTCCAGCGGGAGCGCACCCGCTCGGTCGAGGCGGGCGTGTTCGCCAGCCCCGTGCCCACGCCGTCGCGGTGCCTGACGCGAGGCCGGATCGGGCGCGGCACGAGGTTGCCCCCGCAGGTCGCGCAGACGCCGTGCAGCACGTCCCGGACGCAGTCGGCGCAATAGGTGCACTCGTAGGTGCAAATCATGGCGTGGGGGCTGTCGGGCGGCAGGTCCCGGTCGCACCATTCGCAGTTGGGGCGCAGGTCCAGCATCACACGTTGAGGAGCAGGTGCTCGCGCTCCCACGGCGAGATCTCCTGCAGGAAGGCCCCGTACTCCATCCGCTTCACCGCGGCGTAGATGGACGCGAAGTGGGGGTGGAGCACCTCGTGGATCTCGGTCGCCGCCTCGAACAGGTCGAGCGCGGCCCCGAGCTCGCGGGGCAGGTCCTCCTCGCTGGAATAGGCGTCGCCGGTGAACTGCGGCGCGGGCGGGGTCTCGTTCACCAGCCCGAGGTAGCCCGTCGCCAAGGAGGCCGCGATGGCGAGGTAGGGGTTCACGTCCATGCCCGCGATGCGGTTCTCGATCCGCTTGGCGGCGGCGTCCGAGACGGGGACGCGCAGCCCCGTCGTCCGGTTGTCGCGGCCCCATTGCAGGTTCACCGGCGCGGCGAAGTCGCGGACGTAGCGCCGGTAGGAGTTCACGTAAGGGGCCAGGATCGCGATCACCTGCGGCAGGTGGCGCTGCATCCCCCCGATGAAGTGGAGGAACTGCGGCGTCTCGGTGCCGTCGGGGGCGGTGAAGATGTTGCGCCCGTCCGCGTCCACGACGGAGTGGTGGAGGTGCATGGCGCTGCCGGGCTCGTCCTGAATGGGCTTGGCCATGAAGGTCGCGTGCATGTCGTGGCGCAGCGCCGCCTCGCGGATCATGCGCTTGAAGCAGAACAGGTCGTCGGCGAGCGCGACCGGGTCGCCATGCGCGAGGTTCAGCTCCACCTGGCCCGAGCCGCCCTCCTGCAGGATGCCGTCGATCTCGAGGCCCATCGCCTCGGCGAAGTCGTAGATATCGTCGATGACGGGGCCGTACTCGTCGACGGCGGACATGGAGTAGGCCTGCCGCGCCGCCGCGCGCCGCCCCGAGCGGCCCATGGGCGGCACGACGGCCTGCGCGGGGTCGGTGTTCCGGGCGACGAGGTAGAACTCCATCTCCGGGGCGACGACGGGCGTCCAGCCGCGCGCCTCGTAGAGCGAGACCACGCGCTTGAGCACGTTGCGGGGGGCGACCGGCATGGGCGTGCCGTCCTGCCCCTCCATGTCGTGGATGACCTGCACGGTCCAGTCGGCCGTCCACGGCAGCGCGCGCGTGGTCGACAGGTCGGGCCGCAGGATCATGTCCGGCTCGGTGAAGGCGGCGTCGCCGTCGTCGGCCCAGTCGCCCGCGATGGTCTGCTGGAAGATGGAGGCGGGCAGGAAGAACCGCTCCTGCTTGGCGAACTTCGTCGCGGGCATCGCCTTGCCGCGCGCGATGCCCGACAGGTCGGCCACGACGCACTCCACCTCGTCCAGCGTGCGGCCCGAGAGGTAGGCGCGGGCGTGGTCGGGGATGCGATCCTGCCAGTCGGCGTCACGCGGCATGGGGCGCCTCCAAGCGGACCTCGCCGGTGAGGAAGAAGCGCGCGATGGCGTCGCCGAAGGCGCGGCGGTCGGTGGGTCGGCCCACGTCGCGCGCCGCCTGCTCCATCAGCGCGTCGGGGTAGGTGCCGGTGCCGCGCCGGGTGGCCACGTAGTCGCCGATCAGGTCGTTGCCGAACTCGGGGTGCGGCTGGACCGTGAGCGCGTGGGGGTAGGCGAGGGCGGCGTGGGTGCAGAACGCGTTGGAGAGGATGGTGCGCGCGGTCTCGGGCGGCTCGACCACCTGGTCCTGGTGCCACGCGTTGAGCGCCATCGGCGCGCCGTCCGCGGTGACGTAGTCGCGGCGGCCCACGGACCAGCCGCCGGGGAACTTCACCACGCGCCCGCCCATCGCCTGCGCCACGATCTGGTGGCCGAAGCAGATGCCCGCGAGGGGGACGCGCGCGGCGTGCGCCCGGCGGACGAACGCCTCCAGCGGCGGGATGAACGGGTGGTCCTCGTAGGCGCCGTGCTTCGAGCCGGTGATGAGCCAGCCCTCGGCGGCGTGGACGCCCTCGGGGAAGTCCATGCGCTCCACGTCCCACGAGGTGAAGCGGAAGCCGTGGCCCGCGAGCAGGTCGGCGAACATCGCGTCGAAGTCGCCCCGCGCCTCCACGAGCTCGGGGGGCGTGTGACCGGCTTGGAGGATGCCGATATGCATGGATCACCTCGGAGGGGTTGGTGCGGGATAGGCTATGCCTCGCCCATCGCCCCCGCAATGGCGGCCGGCAACGGTTTCTTCACGGGTCGCGTGGCATCCGGGGTCCATGCGATTCGTCCTGTCCCTCCTGCTGTGCCTCCTCGCCCTCCCCGCCGCCGCGCGGGACGTCTCGGCGGAGGCGCTCGCCCTCGCCTCGCGGGAGCGGGCGGCGGCGGGCCTGCCGCCCTTGGCCGCCGATCCCGCGCTGGCCCGCGCGGCGCTGGACCAAGCGGCGCGGATGGCGCGGCGCGGGCGGCTCGGTCACGACGGCGCGGGCGGCCTCGGGGCGCGGCTGCGCGCGGCGGGGGCGGGCGGCTGCCGGGGCGCGGAGAACGTCGGGATGGGGATGCACGACCCGCGCCATGCGGTGCGGGCGTGGATGGGGTCGCGCGGGCACCGGGCGAACCTGATGTCGCCCGCGATGACGCGCGGCGCGGTGGCGTGGGCCGATGGCGGCGGGCGGCGCTGGTGGGCGATGGTGCTGTCGGGGCCCTGCTGAGCGGGGCGCGCGGGGTCGCCGGGCCCCCACCTTTGCCACCGGCGCCCGTCGCCCCTATCTCCGCCCCATGTTCGCCGACCTCCTCCGCTCCCTCGCCGCGCCCCAGCCCGCCCGCCTCCCCGAACCGGACGAGCGCCTCGCGCTCGCCGCGCTGCTCGTGCGGCTCGCGCGGGCCGACGGCGACTACGCCGCCGTCGAGCGGGACCGCATCGACCGCGTCCTGACGGACCGCCACGGCCTCTCCCCGTCCGAGGCGGGCCGCCTGCGGGGCGAGGCGGAGACCTTGGAGGCCGAGGCGCCCGACACGGTGCGCTTCACCCGCGCGCTCAAGGACGCGGTGCCGCTGGAGGAGCGCACGGCGCTGCTCGAGTCGCTGTGGTCCGTGGCGCTGGCCGATGGCGCGCGCGACGAGGAGGAGGACGGGCTGATGCGGCTGCTCGCCAACCTGCTGGGGATCGCGGACCGGGACTCGGCGCTGGCGCGGCAAAGGGCCGAAGCGCGCGGATGATCGCCGCGCTGCCGTGGTATCCCGGCGCGCGGCCCGCGCTCGACGCGCTCTGGGCCGCGGCCCGGCGGGACGGCTGGCCCGAGGCGCTGACGTGGCCGGGCACGGGGCTGCTGGACCGCGCCGACCTCCTGCTGTCGCAGTGCTGCGCGCCGATGTGGGGGATGCGGTGGCGCGACCGCCTCGCCCTCGTGGGGGCGTTCGACTTCGGGCTGCCGGACACGGCGCCGGGGGCCTACCGGTCGGTGATCGTGCAGCGGCTCGACGACCGCCGGGCCCCCGACGCGGCCGCCGCCGCGGGCATGGCGGCCAACGCCCCGGACAGCCAGTCGGGCTGGGGCGCACTGGCCGATCAGGGGTGGGGCGAGCGGCCCGTCCGCTTCACCGGGAGCCATGCGGCGAGCATGGCGGCGGTGGCCGGGGGGGCGGCGCATGTCGCGGCCATCGACATGGTGACGTGGCGCCTCGCGCCGCATCCGCGCCTGTCGGTGCGGCGCGTGACGGCGCCCACGCCCGCGCCGCCGCTGGTGACCGCGTTCCCCGACCGGGCCGCCGCCCTGCGCGCGGCGCTGGCCGGGGGCTTGGCGCGCCTGCCCGCGGCCCTGCGCCGCGCGAGCGGGCTGCGCGGCGTCGTCGCCGTGGACGCGGGCACCTACCGCGCGTGCAGCTTGCCGGCCCCGCCGTCGCGCAACGCCGCGTGAACGTTGCAATCCCCCCGCATTTGCGCTCCAACCGCTCAAACCGCGACCGGACCCCGACTTGCCCGATCCCACGCCCGTCCTCGAGATCCGCGACCTCCACAAGGCCTATGGGTCCTTGGAGGTCCTGAAGGGCGTCGACCTGTCCGCGCGGCAGGGGCAGGTGATCTCGCTGATCGGGTCGTCCGGGTCGGGGAAGTCGACCCTGCTCAGGTGCTGCAACCTGCTGGAAGATTCGCAGGCGGGCGACGTGGTGTTCGAGGGCGACCCCGTGCGCTGGCGCGGCGAGGGTCTCGGGCGGCATCCGGCGGACCCCAGGCAGGTGGTCCGCATCCGCACCAACCTCTCGATGGTGTTCCAGCAGTTCAACCTGTGGTCCCACCTCACCGTGCTCCAGAACGTGATGGAGGCCCCGGTGCAGGTGCTTGGGCGCGAGCCGGCGGAGGTGGAGGCGAAGGCCCGCGACTACCTCGACAAGGTGGGCATCGGCGACAAGGCGGACCGCTGGCCCTCGGAGCTGTCGGGCGGGCAGCAGCAGCGCGCGGCCATCGCGCGCGCCCTGTGCATGGAGCCCCGCGCCCTCCTGTTCGACGAGCCGACGAGCGCGCTGGACCCCGAACTGGAGCAGGAGGTCGTGCGCGTGATCCGCGCGCTGGCCGAGGAGGGGCGCACCATGCTGCTGGTGACCCACGACATGAACATGGCGCGCGACTGCAGCGACCACGTGATCTTCCTGCACAAGGGCAAGATCGAGGAGGAGGGGGCGCCCGCCGCCCTCTTCGGGCAACCCAAGAGCGAGCGGCTGCGCGGATTCCTGTCCGCGACGGCGGCCTGACGTCCAACACAACCGGGAGAGACCCCAATGAAGACCATCATCCTCGCGGCCGCCGCCGCGCTGACCGCCGGGGCCGCCTTGGCCGACGGCCACGCCCAGACCATCCGCATGGGCACCGAGGGCGCCTACGCCCCCTACAACTTCATCAACGACGCGGGCGACGTGGACGGGTTCGAGATCGAGCTCGGCAACATGCTCTGCGAGGCCGCCGGCTACACCTGCGAGTGGGTGACCAACGAGTGGGATTCGATCATCCCCAACCTCACGTCCGGCAACTACGACACCATCATGGCCGGCATGAGCATCACCGACGAGCGCGACGAGGTGATCGACTTCACGCAGAACTACTTCCCGCCGACCGAGTCCAACTACGTGGCCCTGTCCGAGGACGCGGATCTCGAGAACGGCGTGATCGCGGCGCAGGTGAACACGATCCAAGCCGGCTACGTCGCCGAGTCGGGCGCGACGCTCCTCGAGTTCGCGACCTACGACGAGACCGTGGCCGCCGTGCGCAACGGCGAGGCGGACGCCGTGTTCGCCGACGCGGACGCGCTGATGCCGACGGTCGAGGAGTCGGGCGGCGAGCTGATGATCGTGGGCGAGGGCGTGCCGCTGGGCGGCGGCGTCGGCATGGGCGTGCGCGAGACGGACGGCGAGATGCGCGAGAAGTTCGACGCGGCGATCACCGCGATGAAGGAGGACGGCTCCCTCAACGAGCTGATCGTGAAGTGGTTCGGCGACGACGCGCCGCAATACTGATCCGGGCCCCGGCCTGAACGGCGCCCGTCCCTCCGGGGGCGGGCGTCCGTCGTTCCGGGGTCAGGCGGCGGCGAACCGGGCCGCGCCGAACGGCACGGCGACCGGGTCCAGCCGCCCGTCCACCGCCCACGCCGCCACCATGCGCCCCAGCGCGGGCGCGAGGGTGACGCCGGAATGGGTGAACGCGACCGAGACGTCCTCGGCCAGCGGTCCGACCACGGCGTGCCCGTCGCCCGGCGTGGGGCGTCGACCGACGGTCCAGCCGTCCAGCGCCGCCTCCACCGCCAGCAGGCGGCGCGCCCGGTCCACGAGGTCGCCCGCCACCGCCGCCGGGTCCGCGCCGGGATCGGAGCCGCCGAAGTCGGAGCCGATCAGCAGCGCCCCGTCGGGCCGCTGGCGGACGTGGCAGTCGGGCGCGATCACGAGCCCCGAGAGGCGGGCGGCGACCGGGCGGGTCCTGGCGATCAGGCCCGACGGCGCGCTCCACGGCAGGTCGACCCCCGCGGTCGCGGCCAAGGCGGGGACGCCCGCGCCGCAGGCTAGGACGACGTGATCGGCGGCGACGTGCCCGCGGTCGAGGCGCACGCCGCGCTCCACCGCGACGGCGCGGCCCCGCACCCGCTCGATCCCGCCCAGCAGCGCGGCGGCGGCCGCCTCCGGCTCGACGCTTCCCTCGGCGGGGGCGAGCAGGGCATGGGGCGGCGGGTCGCGGAGCAGGGGCTCGCGGGCGCGGGCCTCGGCGCGCGACACGAGCCGGACGTCGTAGCCCCAGCCCGGCTGGACGCGCGCGGCCTCCGCCAATGCGTCGTCCGGCAAGTCCCACGACAGGCTGCCGGTGCGGCGCGCGGCGGCGTCGCCCAAGGCCGGGGCGAGGGCATGCCATCCCTCCATGCCGGCCATGCGGAGGTGGGCGTAGTCCTCGCGGTTGCCCCATGCCGCGTTGATCCATGCGAAGGACGCCCCGCTGGCCGCCGCCCCGCCGTCGTCGACCACCACGACGTCGGCCCCGCGCCGCGCGAGGTGCCACGCGCAGGCAGCGCCCACGATCCCGGCGCCGATCACCGCCACGCGCATCCGTTTGCCCTCCGCCCCGATTCCGGCTTGATACGCGGTAGCACGACCCCGGAGCCGCCCGCATGTTCGAATCCTGCGCCGACCCCGAGGCCCTCGACGGCCTCGCGTGGCTGGCCTGCTACCTGACGACCGGCAAGCACTTCGCCTTCTACGGGGCGTTCGGCACCGTGCTGCTGCTGCTCGCTGTGACGGCGCCGCTCGCGCTGCTCTTCGGGCTCGCCGGGGCGATGGCCACGCGCGCGGGGTTCGCGCCGCTGCGCTGGCTGGGGCAGGGCTACGTGGCCCTCGTCCGTGGCGTGCCGGACATCGCGTTGTTCCTCTTCTTCGTCATCGCGCTGGACCAGGGCATCGAGTGGATCAAGCACCAGGCCGTCTGCCCGGACTGGTCCGAGCCGATCCGGCAGGGGGCGAACTTCCTCGTCTGCCCGCAGGCGAAGGTGCCGCTGGGCACCTCGCCCCAGTGGGTGCACGAGGCCTACGGCTTCTCGCTCGCCGTCTTCACCTTCGCGCTGGTGTTCGGGGCCTTCGCGGCCAACGTCCTGCTGGGCGCGATGAAGGCGGTGCCGCGCGGGCAGGTCGAGACGGCGCTGGCCTACGGCATGACCCCCCGGCAGGCGTTCCGGCGCATCACCTTCCGCCAGATGTGGAGCTACGCGCTGCCGGGGCTGGGGAACCTCTGGATGATCCTCATCAAGGCGACGCCGCTGCTGTTCCTGCTGGGCGTCGAGGACATCGTCTACTGGGCGCGGGAGCTGGGGGCGGCCAAGACGCCGCGCTTCTCGGACTACCCGCATCCCGACTGGCGGATGTGGTACTTCGCCGCCCTGCTGGTCTTCTACCTCGCCATGACGAGCGTGTCGGAACGGGTGCTCGCGCGGCTCGTGGCCCGGTTCGCGCGCGGGCAGGCGACGGCGGGGGGCACGACGTGAGCTGCTGGGAGACGGTGCAGGCCTACGCGCTGCGGTCCGTGGGCATCGGCGAGCGGCTGCTCCCGCGCGAGGGCTTCACCGTCTGCGAGCATGTGGTGCTGATCGGATCGGGCCTGATCTGGAACGTCTATTTCGGCCTCGTCGCGCTGGCCTTCGGGTTCCTCCTGTCGGTGACGGTGGCGGTCGGCAAGGCCTCGCCCCACGCGTGGGCGCGCGTGCCCGCCGAATGGTTCGTCTACCTCTTCCGCGGCTCCCCGCTCTTCATCCAGTTCTTCTTCGCCTACTTCCTGTTCCTGTCGCTCAAGGACGTGTGGGCCGGGTTCTCGCCGCTCTCGTCGGCGGTCTACGGGGCGGCGATCACGCTGTTCCTCAACACGTCGGCCTACGCGGGCGAGATCTTCCACGGGGCGCTGCGGCAGGTGCCGCGCGGCGATCTGGAGGCGGCGGACGCCTACGGGCTGACCGGGTGGCGGAAGTTCCGGCGGATCACCTTCCCGACGATGCTGCGGCTGGCGTGGCCCGCCTACACCAACGAGGCGATCTTCCTGTTCCACGCCACGACGCTGGTGTTCTTCACCGGCTTCCCGGCCAGCCGCCAGCAGGGCGACGCGCTCTATTACGCGAGCTACTTCGCGGACAAGACCTTCAACCCGTTCCTGCCCTACCCGATCCTCGCGGCCTACTTCATCGTGCTGACGCTGGGGATCATCGCAGCCTTCGGCTGGGCGGGGCGGCGGCTGAACCGGCACCTGCCCGGCGACGCGCCGCGCCCCCGGCGCCCGCGGTTCCAGCTGATCCGCTGAGCGGCTCCGCCCCCGCCGCCCCGCGGTCTGCCCCGGAATATCAGCGGCAAGATGAGGGAGGGCGCTGGCGCGGAGGGCGGGCCCGGCGCATACCGGAGCGACCCTGCGAGGACCCCATGAGCGACTGGCTCGACGCCCATCCCGACATCCACTCCGTGCGCGCCGTCGCCTGCGACCTGAACGGGCAGGCGCGGGGCAAGCGCTACCCCCGCCGCTTCGCGCGGGGGCTGGAGGAGACGGGGACGAAGTTCCCCTTCTCGGTGCTCAACCTCGACATCTGGGGGGAGGACATCGACGACTCGCCCTTGGTGTTCGACAGCGGCGACCGGGACGGCAGCCTGCATCCGACCGAGCGCGGCTACGTCCCCGTCCCGTGGCTGGACACGCCGACGGCGCTCTTGCCGCTGTGGATGTTCCACGATTCCGAGGATGGGGACGGCGCGCCCTACGCCGGCGATCCGCGCCACGCGCTGCGCGCCGTGCTGGACCGCTATGCGGCGAAGGGGCTGACGCCCGTGGTGGCGACCGAGATGGAGTTCTACCTGATCGACGACGCCACCGCCCGCCTGCGCCCCCCGCCGTCCGAGCGGTCGGGCAAGCGGCGCCCGGGGGCGGAGACGCTGGGCCTGCGCCAGCTGGACGCCTTCGACCAGTTCTTCACCCAGCTCTACGACGCCTGCGAGGCGATGGACGTGCCCGCGCAGGCCGCCATCTCCGAGGCGGGGCTGGGCCAGTTCGAGATCGACATCGCCCACCAGCCCGACGCGCTGAAGGCGGCCGACGACGCGTGGCTGTTCAAGATGGCGACGCGGGGGCTCGCGCGCTCGCGCGGGTTCGCCGCCTCCTTCATGGCCAAGCCCTACGACGACCAGCCGGGCAACGGGATGCACGTCCACTTCTCGGTGCTGGATGCCGAGGGGCGCAACGTGTTCGACGACGGCACGCCCGGGGGCTCGGACGCGATGCGGCACGCGGTGGCGGGCCTGCTGGCGGCCGGGCCGGCCATGACGCTGATCTGCGCGCCGCACGCCAACAGCTTCGACCGCATGGTGCCGGACTCGCATTGCCCCACGGGGCTGGCATGGGGCTACGAGAACCGGACGACCGCCGTGCGCATCCCCGCGGGGCCGGGCGCCGCGCGGCGGATCGAGCACCGCATCGCGGGGGGCGACGTGAACCCCTACCTGCTGCTGGCCGCGATCCTCGGGGCGGCCTTGGCGGGGATGGAGGACGGGGTGGCGCCGCCCGACGCGGTCGCGGGCAACGCCTACGCGCTGGACCTGCCGCGCGGGCCGTCGGACTGGGCGGGGGCGATCGACCGGTTCGAGGCGGACCCGTGGACGCCGCGCCTGTTCCCGGAGGAGCTGGTGCGGAACATGGTCCTGACCAAGCGGCAGGAACTGCACTGGGTGGCCGAGCTGAGCCCGCGCGAGGTGACGGAGCTGTATCTCGACACGGTCTAGGGCGCGGTCAGCCCCGCGCCTTGTCCAAGAGCGCCAGCAGCTCCGTGAACTTCGCCCGCTGGTCCTCGCGGTCCCCCGAGGCGAGCGTCGCCTCGATGCAATGGGCGGCGTGGTCCTCGATCACCAGCTTCTCGACGCCCTTCAGCGCGGCGCGCACGGCGGCGACCTGCGTCAGGACGTCGACGCAGTAGCGGTCCTCCTCGACCATGCGGGCGATGCCGCGGACCTGCCCCTCGAGACGGCCGAGCCGCTTGAGCGCGGCGTCCTTGTTCGTCCTCATGCCCGGCCTCCCCGGCTTGAACGGATACCCTATAGGGGTATATGGTGCGGAACAGGAGATTGCCATGCCCAAGGACACCGTCACCCCCGCCGAGGCCGCGTCCGGCCGGACCGCCGTGCTCTACCGCATGGCGCTGCCCGACCACCTGTGCCCCTCCGGGCAGAAGGCCAAGTTCCTCTTGGAGCGGAAGGGCTACGCCGTCGACGACCGCCTGTTCCGCACGCGGGCCGAGGTGGACGCCTTCAAGGCCGAGCACGGCGTGGCCACCACCCCGCAGGCGTGGATCGAGGGGGAGCGGGTCGGCGGCTACACCGACCTGCGCGCGCGGCTGACCGACTGGGATCCGAAGGCCACGACCTACCGCCCTGTACTCTACCTCTTCGCGGTCGCCGCGCTCACGGCGCTGGCGCTGTCGGTGGGGGTCCTCGGCGCGATCACGTGGCAGACGCTGGGCTGGTTCATCTCCGTCTCCATGATCCTGCTGGGGATGCAGAAGCTGCGCGACGTGGAGGGGTTCTCGACGATGTTCCTCAACTACGACGTGCTGGCGCGGCGCTGGGTGCCCTACGCCTACATCTATCCCTTCGCCGAGACGGGGGCGGGCATCTTGATGACGGGTATGATCGCGACGTGGCTCTCGGCGCCGGTGGCGCTGTTCATCTCGACGGTGGGCGCGTGGAGCGTGTTCAAGGCCGTCTACCTCGACAAGCGCGAACTGAAATGCGCCTGCGTGGGCGGCAACTCCAACGTGCCGCTGGGCTTCGTGTCGCTGACCGAGAACCTGATGATGATGGGGATGGCCATCGTCATGCTCGTGCTGCTGATCTGACGAACGACCACGGAGCGGCGCGCCTGCGCGGTTAACAGCCGCGCAGCGGCCCGCGCATCGCCGGGCCGTCCCCAAGGCACGGCGATTGGTCTCAGGTTCCGCGACGCGGAGGCGTCGTGCGGGGGTGAGGGATAAAGCGCCTCGTGGCGAAGTCGCGTCGCCGCGCCACGGCCCGTCGATGCGCTACCCGAGCAGCCCGTCCACCACCTGCTCCAGATCGGCGTAGTCGTCTAGCATCGCCTCCGCCGCCAGCCCCGACAGGTCGTGCCCCGCGAAGGTCACCAGCACGCAGGGCACGCCGACCGCCGTCGCCGTGTCGCGGTCGGTCTTGGTGTCCCCGATCAGCACCGAGCGGCCCACGTCGCCGCCCGCGCGCGCCACCGTCTCGGTGTAGTGCAGCGGGTCGGGCTTGCGGACGGGCAGCGTGTCGGCGCCGACGAGCGAATGGAACCGGTCGCGCACGCCGAGCGCGGCCAGCAGCTTCTCGGCCAGCCCCTCGGGCTTGTTGGTGCAGATGCCCACCCGGTCGCCCCGGCCCAGCAGCCGCTCCACCGCGTCCAGCGCGCCGGGGTAGAACCGCGTCTCTGAGGCCACGTCCCGGTCGTAGGCGTCGAGGAGCGGGCGGTAGCCGCGGTCCACCACCGCCTCGTCCACCGCGCCCGCCTTCGACAGCCCGAGCCGCAGCATCGCCCGCCCGCCCTTGAGCGCCGTCGCCCGGTCCTCCGGCACGCCGTGGTCCAGCCGCCCGGTCGTGCCCAGCCCCGCCAGCGCGACGTTCGCGGCGCGGATCAGGTCGGCGGAGGTGTCGGCGAGCGTGCCGTCGAGGTCGAAGATGACGGTTCGTTTCAACTCGGGCGCGCCTCCGGCAAGAGACCGCCACGGGGCGGTCTTGCGGGGGAGTCCCCCCGGTGTAGGTAGGGCGCGACCTAGCCCGGAGTGCCGTCCATGCCCACCGTCTCCCTCGTCGTTCTGGCCGCAGGGCAGGGGAGCCGGATGCAGTCCGACCGGCCGAAGGTGCTCCACGAGGTGGCCCATGCGCCGCTCCTGCACCATGCGCTGAACGCGGGCGCGACCTTGGAGCCCGCGCGGATCGTCGTGGTGGTGGGCCATGGCGGCGACCGCGTGGAGCGGTCGGCCCGCCTCTGGGGCGAGGACGTCCGCATCGCGCGCCAGGCCGAGCAGAAGGGCACCGCGCACGCGGTGGCGCAGGCGCGGGACGCGCTGGAGGGCGCGGGGGGCGACGTGGTCGTCCTCTACGGCGACACGCCCTTCATCACGCCCGCCACCCTCGCGCGGATGCGCGAGGCGCGCGAGACGGGCGCGGGGATCGTGGTGCTGGGCTTCGAGGCCGCCGATCCGGGTCGCTACGGACGGCTGGTGGTGGACGGCGACCGGCTGGAGCGGATCGTGGAGTTCAAGGACGCCACGGAGGCGGAGCGGGCGATCACCCTGTGCAACTCGGGCGTGATGATGGGCGACGCCGCCACCCTGTTCCGCCTGATCGGGAAGGTGTCCGACGACAACGCGGGCGGCGAGTTCTACCTGACCGACGTGCCCGCGCTGGCCGCCGCCGAGGGGCTGTCGAGCCACGTCGTCACCTGCGACGAGGCGGAGACGCTGGGGATCAACACCCGCGCCGAGCTGGCCGGCGCCGAGGCCGCGTGGCAGGGCCGCGCGCGCGCGCAGGCGCTGGCGGACGGCGTGACGATGCACGACCCTTCCACGGTCCACCTCGCCCACGACACGGTGCTGGGTCGCGACGTGACGCTGGAGCCGAACGTGGTCTTCGGCCCCGGCGTGACGGTCGAGAGCGGGGCGGTGATCCGTGCCTTCTCCCACCTGGAGGGCTGCCACGTCTCCGACGGCTGCGTCGTCGGCCCCTACGCGCGGCTGCGGCCGGGGGCGGAGCTGGACCGCGCGGTGAAGGTCGGTAACTTCGTCGAGATCAAGAACGCGCAGGTCCACGAGGGGGCGAAGGTGAACCACCTCTCCTACGTGGGCGACGCCGAGGTGGGCGCGCGCGCCAACCTCGGGGCCGGGACGATCACCTGCAACTACGACGGGGTGTTCAAGCACCGCACGACCATCGGGGCGGACGCCTTCGTGGGGTCGAACACCATGCTCGTGGCGCCCGTGCGGGTGGGGGCCGAGGCGCTGACCGCGTCGGGATCGGTCGTCACGGAGGACGTGCCCGACGGCGCGCTCGCGGTGGCGCGGGCCAAGCAGCAGAACAAGGACGGGCTGGCGCGGCGGCTGATGGCCAAGCTGCGCGCGGCCAAGGCGCGGAGGACGAACTGATGTGCGGCATCATCGGCATTCTGGGGAACCACCAAGCGGCCCCGATCATGGTCGACGCGCTCAAGCGCCTCGAATACCGCGGCTACGACTCGGCGGGCATCGCCACGGTCAAGGGCGGGCGGCTGGACCGGCGCCGCGCGGTCGGCAAGCTCGTGAACCTGTCCGACCTGCTCGTGACCGAGCCGCTCGAGGGGTTCGCGGGGATCGGCCACACCCGCTGGGCCACCCACGGCGCGCCGACCACCGCCAACGCGCACCCGCACCGCGCGGGGCCCGTGGCGGTCGTCCACAACGGGATCATCGAGAACTTCCGCGAGCTGCGCGAGGAGCTGGGCGGCGAGTGGCGGACCGAGACCGACACCGAGACGATCGTGCGCCTCTGCGCCAAGCATCTCGACGAGGGGATGGCCCCGGTCGACGCGGCCTTCGCCACCATCGACCGGCTGGAGGGGGCCTACGCGCTGTGCTTCCTGTTCGAGGGGCAGGACGACCTCATCGTCGCGGCCCGCCAAGGCTCGCCCTTGGCGATCGGGCACGGGGACGGGGAGATGTTCGTGGGCTCCGACGCCATCGCGCTCGCGCCGCTGACGACGCGGATCACCTACCTGGAGGAGGGCGACCGCGCCGTGGTGACCCGCGCGGGCGCGACGATCACGGACGTGCACGGCAACCGCGCCAATCGCGAGGCGCGGGAGGTGCGGCTCGACATGGGGGCGATCGAGAAGGCGGGCCACAAGCACTTCATGGCCAAGGAGATCCACGAGCAGCCGCAGACGCTTGCCGACTGCCTCTCGGCCTATCTCGACGACGACCGCGTGGCGCCGCCCGCCGAGTTCGACTTCTCCTCCGTCTCCCGCCTCGCCCTCGTGGCCTGCGGGACGGCCTACATCGCGGGCACGGTCGCCAAGTACTGGTTCGAGCAGATCGCCCGGCTCCCGGTCGAGTGCGACATCGCCAGCGAGTATCGCTACCGCGATCCGGTCATCGACCCGGCGGGCGCGGTGATGGTGATCTCGCAGTCGGGCGAGACCGCGGACACGCTGGCTGCGATGCGCCACGCGCAGGGCACGGCGAAGGCGGTGCTCTCGGTGGTGAACGTGCCCGAGTCGTCCATTGCGCGCGAGTGCGACGTGGCCTTCCCGATCCTCGCGGGCGTCGAGGTGGGCGTGGCCTCCACCAAGGCCTTCGTGAACCAGCTGGCGGTGCTGCTGGCCCTCGCGATCCAAGCGGGGCGGCAGCGCGGCGTGCTGGACGCGGCGGGCGAGGCGAAGGCCGTGGCGGAGCTGCGCCGCCTGCCCGCGCTGATCAGCCAGGCGCTCGCGGTGGAGGACCGCTGCCGCGACCTGTCCGCGGGGCTGGCCGAGGCGGAGGACATCCTCTTCCTCGGGCGCGGGCCGATGTACCCGATGGCCCACGAGGGCGCGCTGAAGCTCAAGGAGATCAGCTACATCCACGCGGAAGCCTACGCGGCGGGCGAGCTGAAGCACGGCCCCATCGCGCTGGTGGACCGCACCCTGCCCGTGGTCGTGCTCGCCCCGATGGATCCGCTCTTCGACAAGACCGTCAGCAACATGCAGGAGGTCATGGCGCGGGAGGGGCAGGTGCTGCTCGTGACGGACCCGCAGGGGGCCAAGCAGGGCGGGCACGGGGTGCGCGACACGCTGGTCATGCCCGCCTGCGACCCGATGGTCGCGCCCATCCTCTACGCCCTGCCCGCGCAGCTGCTCGCCTACCACACGGCCGTGCACAAGGGGACGGACGTGGACCAGCCGCGCAACCTCGCCAAGTCGGTGACGGTCGAGTGAGCCGCGCGCCGGCCCGCCCGCGATGACCGGCGACGAGGCCCTCGCGGCCCTGCGCGCGGCGGGCGACCCGGCGAAGGCCGCGAAGGACGCGGCCTACCACAGGACCGAGCGCCCGACCTGGGGGGTGCCGGGCGACGCGCTGGCGGAGATGACGACGGCGTGGCGGCGGTCGCTGCCGCTGGAGGAGCGGCTCGCGGTGGCCCGGGCGCTGTGGGCCGACGGGGCGCACGACGCTCGGATCGCCGCGCCCAAGCTCCTCGCGCAGGCCCGCATCCGCGAGGACGCGGAGGTGTGGGCCCTGCTGGCCTCGTGGGTGCCCGACTTCGACGGCTGGGCCGTCGCGGACACCGTCTGCGGGGCCATCGCCAAGCGGCTGGTGGCCGAGCCGTCGCGGCTCGACGTGGTGGAGGGCTGGGTCGGGGCGGAGCATCTCTGGACCAAGCGCGCGGCGCTGGTGGCGACCCTGCCGTGGACCAAGCGGCGCCACCCCTCCGAGGCGGAGCGGGCCACGCGCGAGAGGGTGCTGGGCTGGGCGGCGACCTGCGTCTCCGACGACCGCTGGTTCGTCCAGAAGGCCGTCGCATGGTGGCTGCGCGACCTGTCGCGGCGGGATCCGGCGCGGGTGGCCGCGTTCCTCGACCGGCATGGCGACGCGATGGCCCCCTTCGCCCGGCGCGAGGCGGCGCGGCTGTTGCCGGGCTGAGGACGGCCTGTTTCCCCATGCGCGGCGCCGACCACACCGGCGCCACATCCGCTGCACACCGGCGCCGCGCCGCGCGGGCAGGACCGCTCCTCGAAGCGCGTGAGCGAGGAGATGTCATGTTCGGGTTCCTGAAGGGCGAGGCGGGGGCGGTCACCGTCGACTGGGTGGTGATGACCGTCGCCGTCGCGGGGATCGGGACCGCCGTCGTCGCGTGGACGCAGTTCGGCAACGGCACCTCCCCGACCGATCGCGCGGACGCCCAGTTCGACAGCTACATGGGCCCGTCGCCGAACGGGAACGGCCCGTCCATCCCGCCGCGCCCGGTCCGGGTCGAGGAGACGTCGGCCCCCACCGTCCTCCCGGAGGCGCCGCTCCCGCCCGTGGAGGAGACGGGGCCGGACTACGGCGGATACAACTTCGCCGCCTATCAGCCGAGCTACCTCAACCCCACCAGCTACAGCACCGAGCTGATCCCGCTGATCGAGGGGTACTCGACCGCGTCCATCCTCTACGACGTCCAGGAGATCTACGATGCGGCGGTCTCGGCCATCGGCAACTACCCCGGCAGCGACTATGCCGACTTCTGGGTCGACGCGGTCGCCGCGACGCTGACCGTCCTCGACGAGCGGGGCGAGCCGAACGTCGAGAACCACGCCGAGATCGTCGAGACCTTGGCCGAGGCCGGCTACATCGCGTTCTGACCGGAGCGCCGGGCAGGGCGGGTTGCGCCCCCCCGGCCCCTCGCCTAACAGGCGCCCCGTCCGCGCGCCCGACCCTCCGGCGTGCCCCGCACCCGGAGCCTCCGCCGATGGCGCGCACCCGTCTCGTGATGAAGTTCGGCGGCACGTCCGTCGCCAACCTCGACCGCATCCGCCGGGTCGCCAAGCGCGTGGGCCGCGAGGTGGGCGCGGGCCACGACGTGATCGTCGTCGTGTCGGCCATGTCGGGCAAGACCAACGAGCTGGTGGGCTGGGTCGACGAGGCGTCGGGCGGGCAGGGCTTCTACGACGCGCGCGAGTACGACGCGGTGGTCTCGTCGGGCGAGAACGTGACCGCCGGGCTGCTGGCCTTGGTGCTGCAGGAGAACGGGATCGACGCGCGCTCGTGGCAGGGCTGGCAGGTGCCGCTCAAGACCACGTCGGCGCACGGCTCGGCGCGGATCGAGGAGATCCCGACCGCCAACCTCGACGCCAAGTTCGCAGACGGGATGCGCGTGGCCGTGGTCGCGGGCTTCCAGGGGATCAGCCCCGAGGGCCGGATCACGACGCTGGGGCGCGGCGGCTCGGACACGACCGCCGTGGCCTTCGCCGCCGCGTTCGACGCGGTGCGCTGCGACATCTACACGGACGTGGACGGGGTCTACACGACCGACCCCCGGATCACGTCTAAGGCGCGCAAGCTCGACCGCATCGCCTTCGAGGAGATGCTGGAGCTGGCCTCGCTGGGGGCCAAGGTGCTCCAAACGCGGTCGGTCGAGCTTGCGATGCGCTACGACGTGACGCTGCGCGTCCTGTCGTCGTTCGAGGAGATGGGCGAGGGCGCCGGGACGCTGGTCTGCCCCGAGGAGGACATCGTGGAGAGCAACGTGGTGAGCGGCGTGGCCTACAGCCGCGACGAGGCGCAGATGACCCTGATCGGGGTGCAGGACCGGCCCGGCGTGTCGGCGGCGATCTTCGGCCCCTTGGCGCAGGCGGGCGTCGTGGTCGACATGATCGTCCAGAACATCGCCGAGGACGGGCGCACGGACATGACCTTCTCGGTCCCCGTCGCGCAGGTCCCGCTGGCGACCAAGGCGATGGAGGGGGCGAAGGGCTCGGGCGACCTCGAGTTCGCGGAGATCGTGGCCGACACCGAGGTGGCCAAGGTCTCGGTGGTGGGCATCGGGATGCGCTCCCATGCGGGCGTGGCGGCCACGATGTTCGCGGCGCTGCGGGACTTCGGGGTGAACATCAAGGTGATCACCACCTCCGAGATCAAGATCAGCGTCCTGATCGACCGGAAGTTCATGGAGCTGGCGGTGCAGGCGCTCCACGACGCGTTCGGGCTGGAGAAGGCCTGACCCCGCGCCGGGGGGGGGGCGCCTTCGGCCCCTCCCTCGCCCCCATGCGGCAGGCGGCGTTGCGCGGATCGCCTGCGTCCGATCCCCGCGCCCGCGCGTTGTGGGGCATGGTCGACCTGCCCACCCTCGTCCCCTTCGCCCTCTCGTGGGGATGGACCGCGATCGTGGCGGCCAAGCTGGGCGTGGCGGTCTGGGCGCTGGTCGCCCTGACCCGACGCGCCGCTTGACGTCGCGCGCCGCCGCGCCCTGATGGGCGGATGGAGCGGTTCGACAAGTCCTTCACCCGGCAGGAGCCGATCCCCGACGACGCCATCGCGGCCGCCGTCGAGGTGATGCGCTCGGGCGCCCTGCACCGGTACGGGGCGGACCCGTCGCAGGTCGCGGCCCTCGAGTCGGAGTTCGCGGCCTCGGTTGGGTCGCGCTACTGCGTCGCGGTCGCGTCCGGCGGCTACGCCATGCGCGCCGCGCTGGCCGCGCTGGGGGTGGGGCCGGGCGACCCGGTGCTGACGAACGGCTGGACCTTGGCGCCCGTGCCGGGCGCCATCGCCGCGCTGGGCGCGCGGCCCGTGCTGGTCGAGACGACCGGGCGGCTGGTGATCGACCTGCGCGACCTCGCGGGGAAGCTCGACCGGGCCAAGGTGCTGCTGCTGTCGCACATGCGCGGCCACCTCGCGGACATGCCCGCGCTGACGCGGCTGTGCGACGACGCGGGCGTCGCGGTGGTCGAGGACTGCGCGCACACGATGGGGGCCGACTGGGACGGGCGGCCCTCGGGGACGTGGGGCGCGGTGGGCTGCTACTCGACCCAGACCTACAAGCACGTGAACGCGGGCGAGGGGGGGCTGGCGGTCACGGACGACGCGGACCTCGCGGCGAAGATGGTGCTGCTGTCGGGATCCTACATGCTCTACGAGCGGCACGGCGCGGCGCCCGACGCGTCCGTGTTCGAGCGCCACCGCGACGTCGTCCCCAACGTGTCGGGCCGCATGGACGAACTGCGCGCGGCGATCCTGCGCCCGCAGGTGGCGGCGCTGCCCGCGCGGCGCGAGGCCTGGAACCTGCGCTACCGGCTGCTGGAGGACGGGTTGCGCGACGCGCCGGGCCTCGCCGTCGTGCCGCGCCCGCAGGCGGAGGGCTACGTCGGCTCCTCGATCCAAGTGCTGGCGGACGACCCGGCCCGCGTCCCCGGCTTCGTCGCGGGCTGCGCGGCGCGGGGGGTCGAGTGGAAGTGGTTCGGCGGGGACCGCGCGGTGGGCTTCACCTCGGCGCACCGGCACTGGGGCTACGTGGCGCCGCAGGATTTGCCGCGCACGGACGCGGTGCTGGCGCGGCTGCTCGACATGCGGGTGCCGCTGACCTTCGACGCGGCCGACTGCGCCGCGATCGGGCGGATCGTGCGCGAGGAGGCGGCGCGCACGCTGGCCTGACGGTCAGGACGCGGCGCCCTCGCCCGGCGGGGCGTCCGAGAGGCGGCGATACAGGCTCTCCGCCGAGCCGGGATCGGCCGGCACGTCGATGGGCTGCGTCGCCTCCACGGGCAGTTCGGGCGGCGCGTCGATGGCGCCGGGCAGGGGGAGCCGGTGGGCGAGGATGTCCACCGGCCGCGGCAGCGGCGCGCCCACGCGCCCCCGCAGCCGCGACAGGAGGCTGCCCCCGCCCTCGGGCGGGGGGGCGGGCGCCCGGGGCGGCGCGGGCCTCGGGCGGGGCGGGGCCGGGGGCGGCGGGGCCGAGGACATGGGCATCTCGCCCGTGCCGAACGGGGTCACCGCCGGTCCGCCCATGAACCGCTGCCCCGCCTTGGCCGCCCGCCACGCCGCGTTGCGCTCCCGCACCCGCAGGAGCAGCTGGCCGGGCGAGTAGTCCTGCGGAGACCCGAGCTTGGCGGCATGGGCGGCGAGCTCCGAGCAGAACCACTTGCCCGGCGTCTCGCGGCGGGCGTTGAACATGTGGCTGAGGATCAGGCCGCGCAGGTCGTAGCCCTTGTCGGTCTCCGCCAGCGCGCGGGCCCACGCCTCCTCGGGATCGACCCACTCCACGGCGACGTGGAACCATTGGCCCGGCTCGAAGCGCACCTCGCGCCGCCGCACCTCGAACCCCTCGGCGATGGTCGCCGCGATGCACTCGCACCGCGCCCCGTCGCCGGGCCGGTCGCCGGGGCGGACGATCTCGACGTGGCTGACCCGCGAGTTGGACCACATCCGGATGAAGCGATGCACCATCGAGGGCGGGCCGTAGTAGAACGACAGATGGAGGAGGTCGGGCTGAATCATCGCGGGTCCCACTCGAATGCCGGGGCACGATGCCGTGGGACCGGGCGTGCGGCAACGCTGGACCATGCGGGCGGCGGCGTCCTATCCCCGGAGGCGGAGGTGACGCCGATGTTCAACGCGACGATGACGTTCGATCTGGGGGAGGACGTGAACGCCCTGCGCGAGATGGTGCACCGCTGGGCGCAGGAGCGGGTCGCGCCGATCGCGGCGGACGTGGACCGCGACAACGCCTTCCCCCACGACCTGTGGGCCGAGATGGGGGAGTTGGGCCTGCTGGGCATCACGGTGCCCGAGGCGGATGGCGGCGCGGGGATGGGCTACCTCGCCCACGTGATCGCGGTCGAGGAGATCGCGCGCGCCTCGGCCTCCGTCAGCCTGTCCTACGGGGCGCACTCCAACCTCTGCGTGAACCAGATCGCGCTGAACGGGACGGCGGAGCAGAAGGCCAAGTACCTGCCGGGGCTGATCTCGGGCGAGCATGTCGGCGCGCTGGCCATGTCCGAGGCGGGGTCCGGCTCGGACGTGGTGTCGATGAGGCTGTCGGCCGAGAAGCGCAACGACCGCTACGTGCTGAACGGGACGAAGTACTGGATCACCAACGGGCCGGACGCGGACGTGCTGGTGGTCTACGCCAAGACGGACCCGGATGCCGGGTCCAAGGGGATCACGGCCTTCCTGATCGAGCGGGCGATGGCGGGCTTCTCCACCTCCAAGCACTTCGACAAGCTGGGGATGCGCGGCTCCAACACCGCCGAGCTGGTGTTCGAGGACGTCGAGGTGCCGTTCGAGAACGTGCTGGGCGAGGAGGGGCGCGGCGTCCGCGTCCTGATGTCCGGCCTTGACTACGAGCGCGTGGTCCTCGCGGGCATCGGCACCGGCATCATGGCCGCCTGCCTCGACCACGTCATGCCCTACATGTCGGAGCGCAGGCAGTTCGGGCAGCGGATCGGGGACTTCCAGCTGATGCAGGGCAAGATCGCGGACATGTACACCGCGATGAACTCGGCCCGCGCCTACGTCTACGAGGTGGCGAAGGCCTGCGACGCGGGGCGGGTGACGCGGGCCGACGCGGCCGCCTGCGTGCTCTATTCCTCCGAGGAGGCGATGAAGCAGGCGCACCAGGCGGTGCAGGCGATGGGCGGCGCGGGCTTCCTCTCCGACAGCCCCGTCTCCCGCATCTTCCGCGACGCCAAGCTGATGGAGATCGGGGCGGGCACGTCCGAGATCCGCCGGATGCTGGTGGGCCGGGAGATGATGGCGGCGATGGGCTGAGGCCGCCTCGCAGGCCGCGGCCCGCGCGCTAGGTCGCGGGCGGACCAGCGCGAGGAGGTTCCATGGAGCACGACGGGGACGCGGCCGATCCGGACGTCATGGCCGCCGAGGTCGAGGGCGAGGGGCCGATCCGCTTCCTCGACTACGTGCGCGAGGACTCCGTGCTGCACGGGCAGGTCGACTGGCTGGTGCACGGGATGGAGTATGCCGCCGCCGGCATCGACATCTTCGCCTGCCTCGTCCTGCTGCTCGGGGGGCTCCGGTTCGTCGCGGGCTTCGTGCGGGCCGAGGTCAGCCGCGACGCCGAGCGGCGCGTGAAGGGCGTCAACATGGAGCGGGTCGAGCTGGGCCGCTACATCCTCGCCGGGCTGGAGCTGCTGATCGTGTCGGACATCATCCACACGGCGCTGAGCCTCGCGATGGCCGACCTCGTGTTCCTCGGGCTGCTGGTGGTGATCCGCTCGCTGATCTCCTTCTTCCTCGACCGGGAGCTGAAGGAGGTGAAGGCGGAGCTTCGGGAGTAGGCGGCGGCGTGGGGAGGGCACGACAAGCTGAGGATGCCCCGCGCGTTCTCCTTTGCGGTCGCGGGCGCGCGGCGCACACGGACGGCCCGCGGCGCCGCGATCCCCTCGACGGACCGGCCGGGGAAGGGCGGCGTCGCCCCGGCGCGCGGAGGCGGGCGTCGAGGGGCCGGGACCGGAAAACCCGTGACAAGGGGGACGGACCGCGAAGGCGGGTGCGCGGTGGTTGGCGCCCGCTCCGGCTGCTAGATCGACCAGATGACCCTTCTCCGCGTTCTCGTCCTCCTCGCCGCCTCCGCAACCCCCGTGCTCGCGGACGGATTCACGCCGCAGCCGATCCTCGCATGCCTCAACGCGGGCGGCACGCGGGGCTGCGTGGGCCTTGGCGCCGAGCTCTGCGCGCGTGATGCGTCTCAGGCCACCCGGGGCCATTGTCTGGCGGGCGAGGGTGAGTGGTGGACGAAGCAGCTGACCCCGGCCTTCGCCCGGCACCTAGGCCTGTTCGAGCAACGCCACGGCAGCGGTCCTGCGGGAGCGGCGGCCGTTCGCACGCTGCGGCAAGAAGAAGTCGCATGGCACGCCTACAAGGCCGCCCGTTGCGATCACGTCGGAGCGTCGTTCCTTGGTGGTAGCGGAACGGGGAACGCTCATGCAGGGTGCGATCTGGAGATGACCGCCGAGCGCACGCTCCACCACTGGGACGCGATCAACCGAATGGCCCGATGAAGCTTACCTCCACCCTGTCCCCCGCCTCTGACGAGGCCCGCGCCAACCGCGCCGCCCACGAGGCCGCGCTGGCCGAGATCGCGGACGCCGCCGCATGGGCCGCCGCCGGGGGCGGCGAGGCGGCGCGGGAGCGCCACGTGTCCCGCGGCAAGATGCTCCCGCGGGAGCGGGTGGCGAACCTGCTCGACCCCGGCTCGCCCTTCCTTGAGGTGGGGCTCTTTGCAGGGCACGGGATGTACGACGGCGCGGCGCCCGGCGGGGGCGCCATAGCGGGCGTTGGCCGGGTGCACGGGCGCGACGTCATGGTCGTGTGCAACGACGCGACGGTGAAGGGCGGCACCTACTATCCCGTCACGGTCAAGAAGCACCTGCGGGCGCAGGAGATCGCCGAGGCGTGCCGCCTTCCCTGCGTCTACCTCGTCGACTCGGGCGGGGCGAACCTGCCCAACCAGGACGAGGTGTTCCCCGACCGCGACCACTTCGGGCGCATCTTCTTCAACCAAGCGCGGATGTCGGCGAAGGGCATCGCCCAGATCGCCGTGGTGATGGGCTCGTGCACGGCGGGCGGCGCCTACGTCCCCGCCATGTCGGACGTCTCGATCATCGTCCGGGAGCAGGGGACGATCTTCCTCGCCGGGCCGCCCTTGGTGAAGGCCGCGACGGGTGAGGTCGTGTCCGCCGAGGATCTCGGCGGGGGCGACGTGCACACGCGGCTCAGTGGGGTGGCCGACTACCTCGCCGAGGACGACGCGCACGCCCTGGCGCTGGCGCGGGAGGCCGTACGGAACGTGAAGACCGACCTCGGAGGTCCGTACGTTTCGTACGAGACTCCCGAATTGCCGGCCTACGACCCCGACGAACTGCTCGACATCGTGCCGGTGCAGCATACGCGGCCCTACGACATCCGCGAGGTCATCGCGCGGATCGTCGACGGCTCCCGCTTCGACGAGTTCAAGGCCCGCTTCGGCGAGACGTTGGTCACGGGCTTCGCCCATCTCGACGGCATCCCCGTGGGCATCGTGGCCAACAACGGCGTGCTGTTCAGCGAGGCCGCCCAGAAGGGCGCGCACTTCGTCCAGCTCTGCTCGCAGCGGGGCATCCCTTTGATATTCCTGCAGAACATCACCGGCTTCATGGTGGGCCGCAAGTACGAGAACGAGGGGATCGCCCGCCACGGCGCCAAGATGGTGACGGCGGTGGCCTGCACGGAGGTGCCCAAGGTCACGATGCTGGTCGGCGGCTCCTTCGGGGCGGGCAACTACGGCATGGCGGGCCGCGCCTACGACCCGCGCTTCCTGTGGACGTGGCCCAACTCGCGCATCTCCGTCATGGGCGGCGCGCAGGCCGCCGGTGTGCTCGCCACCGTCCGCCGAGATGCCCTTGAACGCAAAGGGGAATCTTGGTCCGCCGAGGACGAGGCCGCGTTCAAGCGGCCCACCATCGACCAGTTCGAGCGCCAGTCCCACCCGCTCTACGCCTCCGCGCGGCTCTGGGACGACGGGATCGTGGACCCGCGCCGGTCGCGGGAGGTCTTGGCCCTCAGCCTGCGCGCGGCGCTCAACGCCCCCGTCGAGGAGACGCGCTTCGGCGTGTTCCGGATGTGAGGCGCCTGTCCGCCCCGCGCCGCCGGCCCGCCCCGATCCGGCCCCGCGCCGGCCACCCCGGTCCGGCAGCACGGTCCTATGACCGAAGCCGCCCCCATCCGACCCCGGCGCATCCGGCCCCATGGCGGGGACGAGGCGCGCCGCCGCCTCTCGCGCCCCGGCCCCGCAGCGGAACCGGCGCGCCCGGCCCCGTCCCGCGCGTGGCGTCCGCCCGCATGGCCCCTGCACCTCATCGTGGCGCTCCTGATGCTCGGCGGCGCCCATGCGGTGGCCGCCTCCAAGGCGCCCGTCCCCGCCGCGGGCGCCCTTCCGGCCCCCTCGGTCGCGGTCGCGCCGCCCGTCCCCGGATGCGGCCCGCGGCGCACGATGCGCGGCGCCATCCGCTTCGAGGCGCCGCCGACCTGCTGACCCCCCGGAGGACGGCATGATCCCCCGCATCCCGCGGCGCCGGGGGCCGGAGGTGCCCGTCTGGATCGTCCACCCGCGCGGCGGCGGCCCGTCGCCGGACCGATACGAGCTGGTGTTCGACTTCGCCGCTTGGGTCGAGGCCATCGGGCGGCGCGGCCCGGCGCCCCGCCTCGTGGCATGGGCGGGCGTGGCCGAGATGGATCGCCGCGGGCTGGCCCAGTCCCTGCGCCGTGCCGTCGCCTCCGAGTTCGACGCCGCCCGCTTGGCCTTGGAGGCCGACGCCGACACGGTGCCGGTCTCGGCCTTGGGCGCCCTCGCGGGCCTCGCGGTCCAAGGCGCGTCGGTGCTGCTGCGGACCAATCCGGTGGGCCTCGTGGTCGGGACGGCGATCACGGTGGGCAGCCTCGCGCTCGGTCGCCGCCGCCCGCCGGAGCCGGACGCCGCCCGCCTCGAGAAGCGCATCGCCCGCGTGCAGGCCGCGACCGAGGCGGCGCTGCCGGGGCTCGAGCTGCGCCTGCACCGCGACCTCTACGCCCACGCGTGGGCCGGGTCCGAGGGCGGGCGGCTGACGGGGATGGACTACGACGCGTGGCCGGTGCCGCTACCGGTGCGGCGCGCGATGGGGGAGGTTTGATGTTCCGCAAGATCCTGATCGCCAACCGGGGCGAGATCGCGTGCCGGGTCATCGACACCTGCCGCCGGATGGGGGTGGCGACGGTCGCGGTGCATTCGGACGTCGACGCGGGGGCGCGGCACGTCGAGATGGCCGACGAGGCGGTCGGCTTGGGCGGTGCGGCGCCCGCCGACAGCTACCTGCGCGGCGACGCGGTGATTGCGGCGGCGAAGGCGACGGGGGCCGAGGCGATCCATCCGGGCTACGGCTTCCTGTCCGAGAACCCGGGCTTCGTGGAGGCGGTCGAGGCGGCGGGGCTGGTCTTCATCGGGCCGTCGGCGGAGGCCATCCGGGCGATGGGCCTGAAGGACGCCGCCAAGCGCGCGATGATCGAGGCGGGCGTGCCCGTCGTGCCGGGCTACCAAGGCGAGGATCAGGACGACGCGACGCTCTTGGCTGAGGCGAAGGGGATCGGCTGGCCCGTGCTGATCAAGGCCGTCGCGGGCGGCGGCGGCAAGGGGATGCGCGCGGTGGAGCGCGAGGGCGAGTTCGCCGACGCGCTGGAGGCGGCGCGGTCCGAGGCGGCCAAGGCGTTCGGGGACGACCGCGTGCTGATCGAGAAGCTCGTCGCCACGCCGCGCCACATCGAGGTGCAGGTCTTCGGCGACGGGACGCGGGCGGTGCACCTGTTCGAGCGGGACTGCTCGCTCCAGCGGCGCCACCAGAAGGTGATCGAGGAGGCCCCCGCGCCGGGCATGACCGCCGAGATGCGGGAGGCGATGGGCGCGGCCGCCGTGCGCGCGGCGGAGGCCATCGGCTACGCGGGCGCGGGGACGGTGGAGTTCATCGTGGACGCGTCCGAGGGGCTCCGGCCCGACCGCTTCTACTTTATGGAGATGAACACGCGGCTCCAAGTGGAGCACCCCGTGACCGAGGCGGTAACGGGCGTGGACCTCGTGGAGTGGATGCTGCGCGTTGCCTCGGGCGAGGCGCTGTGGGTGGCGCAGGACCACCTGTCCATCACCGGGCATTCCTTCGAGGCGCGGCTCTACGCGGAGGATCCGGCGGCGGGGTTCCTGCCACAGACCGGCACGTTGCACCGGCTGCGCTTCGGTGACGCGCGCATCGAGACGGGCGTGCGCGAGGGGGACGCGGTGAGCCCGTGGTACGACCCGATGATCGCCAAGGTGGTCACGCACGGGCCGACCCGGGGCGCGGCGCTGAACGCGCTGGAGCGGGCCTTGGCGGGCACGCAGGTGGCGGGGGTGGCGACGAACCTCGCCTTCCTGCGGCGGCTGTGCCGTCACGCGGGCTTCGCTGCCGGAGAGGTGGACACGGGGTTGATCGGGCGGGACGGCGACGCGCTGACGCCCACGCCGGTGCCCTGCACCCGCACCAAGGCGCTGGCGGCGCTGGGCGCGCTGGGGCTGCAAGAGGGCGGGCCGCACGAGGGGGCGCACCTGTGGACGCCGCTGACGTGGACCGCGCGCATGATCCACTCGGGCGAGCCGGTCGAGGCGCGTGTGACCGTGCGGGGGGCGGGCGCGTTCGAGGTCGAGGTGGACGGCGTCCCCCACGCGGTCGCGCGCGGCTGGCGCGTCGATGGCGACCGGGTGGGCGCGGAGGTCGTGCCGGGGCCGGGGCGGGTCGACGTGTTCTGGGGCAACGCCTATTCCTTCGCGGTGCCCGACCCGCTGGACGTGGCCGCCGCCGCCGGGGCGGGGGCGGGCGTCGTCGAGGCGCCGATGCCGGGGCTGGTCAAGGCGGTGGACGTCGAGGTCGGGCAGACGGTGGCGGCGGGCGACCGGCTGGCCGTGCTGGAGGCGATGAAGATGGAGCATAGCCTGCGTGCCGCGGTGGACGGGACCGTGGCCGAGGTGCTGGTCGCCGCCGGGGACCAGGTGGAGGCGGGGGCCGCGCTGGTGCGGCTGGAGGACGGCGCGGCGGACGGCGCGCCATGAGTGTCTCCGGACCATCGAGGGACGCGGTCGAGATCTACGAGGTCGGGCCGCGCGACGGGCTGCAGAACGAGGCGCGGGCCATTCCGACGGCGGAGAAGGTCGCGCTGATCGACCTGCTGTCGCGGGCGGGGTTCCGGCACGTGGAGGCGGCGTCCTTCGTGTCGCCCAAATGGGTGCCGCAGATGGGCGACGCGGCGGAGGTGATGGCGGGGATCGCGCGGGTGCCGGGCGTGGCCTACGCGGCGCTGGCGCCGAACCTGCGCGGCTACGAGGGCGCTCGTGCGGCCGGCGTGGACGAGGTGGCGATCTTCGCCTCGGCCTCCGAGGGGTTCAGCCGGGCGAACCTGAACGCGTCGGTCGAGGAGTCGCTGGAGCGGTTCGCGCCCGTGGCCGAGGCGGCGCGGGCCGACGGGATGCCGCTGCGGGGCTACGTCTCCTGCGTGGTGGAGTGCCCGTTCGACGGCGCGGTGGCGCCGGGGGCGGTGGCGCGGGCCGTGGCGGCCCTGCGGGACATGGGGTGCCGGGAGGTCTCGCTGGGCGACACGATCGGGCGGGGGCGGCCCGAGGCCGTGGATGCGATGCTGGGCGCGGTGCTGGAGGAGATGGAGGCCCCGCGGCTGGCGGGGCATTTCCACGACACGGCCGGGCGGGCGCTCGAAAACGTGGACGTCGCGCTCGCGCGGGGCCTCCGGGTGTTCGACGCCGCCGTGGGCGGCTTGGGGGGCTGCCCCTATGCGCCGGGCGCGGCGGGGAACGTGGCGACGGAGGCGGTGCTGGACCATCTGGAGCGCGCCGGGTTCGCCACCGGCCTGGACCGGGCCTTGGTGGCCGAGGCGGCCGGGATGGCGAAGGGGATGCGCGGATGATCGAGACGGCGACCGACGACCGGGGCGTGACGACCGTCACGCTGGCGCGGCCGGAGATGCACAACGCGCTGGACGCCGCGACGATGGACGCGCTGACCGACTTCGCCGGCGGGGTGGTCGTGGGCGAGACCCGCGCGGTCGTCCTGACCGGGGCGGGGGCGTCCTTCTGCGCGGGGGGCGACCTCAACTGGATGCGGGCGCAGTTCGACGCCGCGCCCGACGCCCGCGATCGGGAGGCGCGGCGGCTGGCGGGGATGCTGGGCGCGCTGGATGCGATGCCCGTGCCGCTGATCGGGCGGGTGCAGGGCCAGGCCTTCGGCGGGGGCGTGGGGCTGATGGCCGTCTGCGACGTGGCGGTGGGCGTGGAGGACGCGCTGTTCGGCCTGACCGAGACGCGGCTGGGCCTGATCCCCGCGACGATCGGGCCCTACGTGGCGGCGCGGATGGGGCCGATGACGCGGCGGGTGTTCATGTCGTCGCGCCGCTTCGACGCGGCGGAGGCGGTGCGGCTCGGCCTGCTCGCGCGCGCGGTGCCCGCGGACGGGCTGGACGATGCCGTCGAGACGGAGGTCGCGCCCTACCTTTCCTGCGCGCCGGGCGCGGTGGCGGACGCGAAGGCGCTGGCCCGCCGCCTGTCGGGGGCGGCGACCGCGGCGGAGGTGGACCTGTCGGTCGAGGCGCTGGCCGCACGGTGGCGGGACGCGGAGGCGCGCGAGGGGGTGGGCGCCTTCTTCGACAAGCGGCGCCCGGCATGGGCGGCGAAACGCTGACCCCGCCCATCCCCCGCTGACCCCGGCGGGACGGCGCGGTATCGGAGCGGAAAACGGGGGAGCGGGCGGATGGCCACCAGACGGGACATGATGCGCGGGATGGCCGCGATGGGCGGGGCGGCCGTGCTGGCGGGATGCAACGCGAGCGCGCAGACGGCCGCGCCCTCGTCGCGCTTCCGCGCGGTGCCGAACGCGGGCTACGACGCATGGGTCGCCGCCTACCGGGGCCGCGCGCAGGCGCGGGGCATCCCGGCGGGCGTGCTCGACGCGGCGTTCCGCGAGGCGGGCTTCGTCCCCGAGGTCGTGCGCCTCGACCGCAACCAGGCGGAGCGGCGGCGCTCGCTGGAGGACTACCTCGCGCTGACGGCCAACGAGGCGAAGGTCGCGCGGGGCCGCCCCGCGTTCCGCCGCATGGCCTCCACCCTCTCGGCCATCGAGGGGCGCTACGGCGTCCCCGCCCGCACCATCGCGGGCCTGTGGGGCGTCGAGAGCGACTTCGGCACGAAGCGGGGCGAGATCCCCGTGATCTCCGCCCTGTCGACGCTGGCCTTCGACGGGCGGCGCGGGGCCTATTTCGAGAGCGAGCTGACCAACGCGCTCCGCATCCTCGCGGCGGGCGACACCACGGCGGCGCGGATGCGCGGGTCGTGGGCGGGGGCGTCGGGCCACACGCAGTTCATGCCGTCCTCCTACCTCGAGCGGGCGGTCGACTTCGACGGCGACGGACGGCGCGACATCTGGGCGGACGACCCCACGGACGCGCTGGCCTCGGCGGCGAACTTCCTCGCCCGCGCGGGCTGGCGGCGCGGCCTGCCGTGGGGGCTGGAAGTGACGGGCGTGTCGGGCGGCGTGGGCCAGACGCGGGCGATGTCCGCATGGGCCGCCGCCGGCGCCCGTCCCGCGCAGGGCGGATCGCTGCCCGGCGGGTCGGGCACGCTGCTGCGCCCGCAGGCGGGCGGGCCGCTCCTGCTGGTGACCCCCAACTTCCGCGTGCTGCGGCGCTACAACCCGTCCGACAGCTACGCCATCGCGGTGGGCCACCTCGGCGACCGCGTGGCGGGGCAGGGGAATTTCGTCGCGGGCTTCGGCGCGGACGCGACCGGCCTGACGATCGACCAGCGCCGCACGCTGCAGGCCGGGCTGAACCGCGCGGGCTACGACGTCGGCACGCCCGACGGGGTGATCGGCGCCAAGACCACGGCGGCGATCGAGGCCTTCCAGCGCGACCGGGGCCTCGCGGTCACGGGCCTCCCGTCGCCGGACCTGCTGGCGGCGCTGCGCTGAGGCGCCGCCCGCGCGCGGAGCGGATGCGGCTTTGCACGACAGGGCCTTGCGGCCCGCGCCGTCGGGGCCACCTTGGGACCAGAACGCCCGTCACCCCCCGCGCCGCTCGGCGTCGCGGCCATAAGGCAAGACATCATGCCCCCCCTCGACGGCAACCCGCGCCGCCCGGCCCGCCGCCTTCGGCTCCTGACGGTCCGCGCGCCCCTGTCCGCCAACCCGTCCCCCAACGCGGCGGCGCTCTACGAGCTGCTGTCCCGCCTCGGGCTCAAGACGGCGTGGGTCGACAACTCCCTCGTCTCCTCGTCCGTGAACCGGACGGGGCTGGTCGCGACGGCGGCCCGCATGGCGGACTACGTGGTGGTGGTCGGCGATCCCGGCGACCTCGATGCGCTGCGCGTGGCCCTCGGGCCGATCGACCTGCGCCTCCACGAGGTGGACCTGCTGCTCGCGGACGCGCGGATGGAGGCGCTGGCGGCCGACGGGATCTGGCCGCTGGGCCGGGTCATCCTCGACGGCGCGCCCTTGGCCGCCTGAGGGCTGGACCGCCGCGCGCCACCGTCCTATTCCGGCCACCGACCGGACCCGGAGGCCGCCATGGACGAGATGCTGCTCGAATACCTGCCCATCCTGATCTTCCTCGGGGTGGCGATCGGGCTGGGGCTGGTCCTGATCCTCGCCGCCGTCGTGCTGGCGGTGCGCAACCCCGACCCCGAGAAGGTCTCGGCCTACGAGTGCGGGTTCAACGCCTTCGACGACGCGCGGATGAAGTTCGACGTGCGCTTCTACCTCGTGGCGATCCTGTTCATCATCTTCGACCTCGAGATCGCGTTCCTGTTCCCGTGGGCGGTCAGCTTCGCGGGGCTGTCGGACGCGGCGTTCTGGTCGATGATGGCGTTCCTCGGCGTGCTGACCGTGGGCTTCGCCTACGAGTGGAAGAAGGGCGCGCTCGATTGGGAGTGAGCCGCTGATCGTCCGGCGGCACCGGAAGGGCGACGCCGAGTCGGTCGCCACCTATTCCGACGACGAGGCCTATCGCTACGAGCTGACGCGCGTCTGGGACCCGGACGGCCCCCGCGTGGCGTTCGTGATGCTGAACCCCTCGACCGCGACGGAGGTGGCCAACGATCCCACGGTCGAGCGGTGCGAGCGGCGCGCGCGCGCCTTAGGCTACGGGGCGATGCGGGTGGCCAACATCTTCGCCTACCGCGCCACCGACCCCAAGGACATGCGCGCCCACCCCGAGCCGGTCGGCGGGGCGGCCAACGACCGCGCCATCGCCGCCGCGGCGGACTGGGCGGACGACGTGGTCTGCGCATGGGGCGCGCATGGGGCGCATCTGGCGCGCGGCCCCGCCGTCGAGCGCCTGCTGCGCGGCGCGGGGGTGCGGCCCTTGGCGCTGGGCCTGTCCAAGGACGGCCATCCGCGCCATCCGCTCTACATCGGCTACGCCGTCCAGCCGGAGCCGTGGGGATGAGGCGCCGCGACGTCGCCGCGCCCGACGGCACCCGGATCGCGGTGCGCGTGACGGGAGAGGGGCCGCCGCTCGTGCTGCTCCACGGCTTCCCGCAGAACCACCGCTGCTGGATGCCCGTCCTGCCCCGGCTGGCCGAGCGGTTCACCTGCATCCTCCCGGACCTGCGGGGCTACGGCGACAGCGACGCGCCCCCCGACGACCCGGCCCACGAGACCTACGCCAAGCGGCGCATGGCGGGGGACGTGGTCGCGGTGCTCGACGCGCTGGGGCACGCGCGGGCGCATGTCGCGGGGCACGACCGGGGCGCGCGGGTGGCCTACCGGTTCGCCCTCGATCACCCCGAGCGGCTGGACCGGCTCGCCATCCTCGAGGTGATCCCCACCGTCGCGTTCTGGGACGCTTGGGACGCCGACCTCGCGCAGGCGGCGTATCACTGGAACTTCCTCGCCCAGCCCGCGCCGATGCCCGAACGGCTGATCGGCGGGGATCCGTCGGGATGGATCGACCACACGCTCGCCTCGTGGACGCGCGCCAAGTCGCTCGCCGCCTTCGCCCCCGACGCGCTGGAGAGCTACCGCGCGCAGGCCGCGGACCCGGCCCGGCTGGCCGCGATGTGCGCGGACTACCGCGCGGGCTATCACGTCGATCGCAGGATCGACGCGAAGGACCGCGCGGCCGGGCGGCGGATCGCGGCGGAGATGCTGTTCGTCTGGGCCGAGGACGGCTTCCCGGCCCGGTCCGGCGACCCGGCGGGGGAATGGCGGCGCTGGGCGGAGCGCGTGTCGGACGTGCCCGTCCCCTCGGGCCACTTCGCGCCCGAGGAGGCGCCCGGCGTGGTGGGGGACGCCCTCGCGGCGTTCTTCGGCGCGCCGGCCTAAGGACGCCGGGCGCGCCCGCCGCGCGGGCCGCGCCCGGCGATGGCCTGTCCCCGCCGGACGTGCGTCCCGCACCTAGCCGCGCACCACGACCACCGAGGCCGGGTCGATCGGGACGGACGAGAGGGCGACCGGCACCCCGCCGAGCAGGAGGACCGATCCCTCCGGGACATCCGCGACCGTGACCGTCACATCCTCGGAGGCACCGGGCGCGTCGATCTCCAGCAGGTCGAGCCCCGGCTCGTAATCGAGGATCCGCGGCAGGTCCGCGATCGTGGCGGCGTCGAGCGGCGTCCCGTCGGGCGGGGCGTCGGCCCCATCCGCTGCGCCGGACCCGTCGCCACGGGGCAGGGCGGCGGTCCCGTTCGGGTCGTCCGCCCCGTCATCGGCCCCGTCGACGGCCCCCTCGGTGATGGCGTGCGAGGCATCCTCCGCCGCGTCCGGGGGGGCGTCGCCTCCGGGGGCGGCGACGATGAACCGGTCCGCGCCCGTCCCCCCGCTGGCGACGTCCCCGCGCCCGAGGGCGAGGACGTCGTCGCCGGCCCCGCCGTCGATGCGGTCGGCGTCGTCGATGTCGCGCCCGTCCTCAAGCCACGTGCCGTCGATCGAATCGTCGCCGGCCCCGCCGGACAGGGTGTCGCGCCCCTCCTGCCCGAAGAGCCGGTCGTCGCCGGTCCCGCCGTGGAGCCGGTCGTCGCCCGCGTCCCCGATCAGTAGGTCGTCGCCCGCGCCCCCCGCCGCAGCGTCGTCGCCGTCCCGGCCCCGCAGGACGTCGCCGCCGACGCCCCCCGCGAGCACGTCGTCCCCGTGCCCGCCGTCGAGATGGTCGGCCCCCCGCCCGCCGGAGATCGTGTCGTCGCCGTCGTTCCCCTCCATCAGGTCGCCCGAGGCGCCGCCCGCCATCGCGTCGCCGCCGGAGCCCCCCAGCAGCCCATCCCGCGGGAGGACGAGCCGTTCGAAGAGCGAGAGGCCCGCGCCGTCGCCCAGATGGTCGCCGGGCACCGCGTCCACCGGGTCCGGACGCGCGGGATCGGGGTCGGGGTCGGGCGGGGCGGCGTCGGCCGCGACGTGCGGCGCCGCGGCGAGGCCGTCGGCGGGCGCGCCCTCCGCCGTGGTGGCCGCCGCCTCGGACGGTTCGTCGAGGAGGTCGGGGCCGTCCTCGGCCTCCGCCCCCGCCTCCTCGGGGGGGGCGGCGTCGGGGGCGGCGGTCGCGGGGTCGTCCGCGTCGTCGCCCGGCCCGCCCAGCAGGAAGGCCCCCGCGAGGGCGATGCTCATGAGGCTGGCGATGAGGAGCATGGGCGATCCTTTCCCGGTCGTGGCTACGCCGCGCGGCGGGCCGTCTCCAGAACATTCGGTGAACGAGGTTAACGCGGGGTTCGCGGGGCGCGGGGGCTTTCCAAGCGGCGCGGGGGGCGCTAGGAGGCCGCTCGCTCCAAGGGCGCGCGCTGGACGACATCCCGGCCGTGGCCATCACCCAAGCCAAGGAGACCCCGATGTCGATCACGGTCGAAGAGAAGAACCGCCTCATCAAGGAATTCGGGACGAAGGAGGGCGACACCGGCTCTCCGGAGGTGCAGGTCGCCATCCTGACGTCGCGCATCGCGACGCTGACCGAGCACTTCAAGACCCACAAGAAGGACAACCACTCCCGCCGGGGGCTGCTGATGATGGTGGCCCAGCGCCGTAAGCTGCTGGACTACACCCGCGGCAAGTCCGAGCAGCGGTATCAGGACCTCATCAAGCGGCTCGGCATCCGCCGCTGACCGCCGGTCCACCGGATCACGGAAGGGCGTCCCGCGGGGCGCCCTTTCGCGTTTTCGGGGGCAGAGGTTAACGGCGGCGGGGGTCGAATGGTTTTCCGACGCGATCCCAAGGTCCTAGGCCGATTCGCACCCACCGTACGGTGGGGGGCGCCCCCCGTGCACCCCCTGTACACCCCCCGTACATACGGCGTCCATACGGGGTGGGGCGTTAACCACCGTTTCAGCGGATCACGCGGCCCCGCGCGGGGGCCGCGTCAAGCCCTCAGAGGCCGATCCACGCGTCCACGATCGCCATGAAGAGCGGGATGCAGAGGATCGCCACGGGCGTGCCGATGCCGGTCGATGTGCCCACGTAGGCGGAGGGGTTCGCCTCGGGCAGGGCGCCGCGCATCGTGGGCGGGCCGGAGATGTCCGAGGACGAGGCCGCCATCACCGCGAGCAGGACCACGCCGCCGCCCGAGAAGCCCGTCGCGTGGTGCAGGCCGACCCCCACCGCGAGGCCCATCAGCCCGTGCAAGACCGGCGCGAGCAGCCCGTAGGCGAGGTAGGCGTGGGCCACCTTGCTCAGCTCCGACAGCCGGGCCCACGCCTCCATCCCCATGATGAGCATCAGGATGGACAGGAGGCCGCGGAAGATCGGCTCGTAGAAGGTCTCGTAGACCGGGTCGGGCCGGGCGAGCAGGCCGAGGACCAGGCCGAGGACCAGCGCCGAGATGGCGGGCGAGCGCAGCGTGTCGACGAGGATCCTCCGGATCAGGCCGGGCTCCCCCGCGCCGCCGCCGCCGCCGCCGCTTCCGCCGAGCACCATCGTGCCGCCGCCCGCGCCGTGGGCCGAGCGGGCCAGCGCCATGCGGCCCAGCACGATGGCGGTGACGAGGGCAGCCACGTCCATGAAGGGGTAGAGCGCGCCGATGAAGCCCTCGTAGGCCACGCCCGCGTCCTCCAGCATGACCATGCCGGCGGCGAGAGTGGAGGCCGAGACCGCGCCGAAGAGGCCGACGGTCGCCATCCCGTCCGCATGGGGGACGCCGCGCATCCGCGCCAGCGTCGCCCCGCCGAGCAGCACGATGCCGATGCCGAGCCCCATCGCGCCCAGCGCCGGGAGCAGGAGGTCGCCGAGGTCCGCCTCGCGCACGGAGATGCCCGCCGAGAGGCCCACCTTGAGCAGCAGGAGCGTGACGACCATCGAGTAGACCGGCGCGGGGATCTCCAGCTTGGAGCCCATCGCGGCGATCAGCATGCCCCCCATGAGGAAGGCGAGGGTGGGCGACTGGAACTGGGTCGCCACGGTGCCGAGGATATCGAGAACGAGGTCCATGCCCGCCTCCGTCGTTTGCGTCCACGCGGAGGTAGGCGAGACGGGCGTTCCAGAAAAATACAACGTTTGGGATGGATCGTTCTATGTGGACGAACGATGGCCGACCTGAACTACAAGCACCTGCGCTACTTCCGGGCGGTCGCGCGGGCCGCGTCGCTGACGGAGGCGGCGGGGCGGCTGAACCTGTCGCAGTCGGCGCTGTCCTCGCAGATCCGCACGCTGGAGGCGCGGCTGGGCGTCGACCTGTTCGAGCGGCGGGGGCGGGGCCTGCACCTGACCGAGGCGGGGCGCATCGCGCTGGCCCATGCGGACCGCGCCTTCGCCGCCGGGGACGACCTGTTGGCGGTGCTGGGCGGGCGGGGGTCGGAGACGGCACCGCTGCGGGTGGGCGCGGAGGCCACGCTGTCGCGCAACTTCCAAGCGCGCTTCCTCGCCCCCGTGCTGGGGGGCGCCGCGCCGGTGGTGCTGCGCTCGGGGACGGCGGAGGCGCTGGCGGCGGGGCTGGCCACGCTGGAGCTGGACGTGGCGCTGGTGACGGAGCCGCCGCACGGGGCGGAGGTGCTGGCGCATCTCTTGGCCGAGCAGGCGGTGGGGCTGCACGGGCGGGCGGAGATGCTGGGGGCGCCGGACCTGCGCGCGCTGCTGGCGGAGGGGCGGTTCGTTGTGCCCTCGGGGCTGCGGGCGGCGTTCCTCGGGCTGGGGGACCGGCTGGGCGTGGCGCCGCGGCTGGCGGCGGAGGCGGACGACATGGCGATGGTGCGCCTGCTCGCGCGGGAGGGCGCGGGGATCGCGGTCGCCCCGGCGGTGGTGGTTGCGGACGAGCTGGCGGCCGGGCGCTTGGCGACGGCGCCGTTCGAGACGGGGCTGGCGGAGCGGTTCCATGCGCTGACGGTCGCGCGGGCGCATCCGCATCCGGCGGTGGCGCGGCTGCTGGGGGCGGCGCGGGACGCGCCCTCGACCCCGCCCCGGCCCGCCGCGACGTCCGGATTGCCCGGCGCGGGGGGCGGGGGCTAGGCTGCGGCGCATGATCCCGACCCTGCGCGTCCTGATGCACATGGGCAGCCTGCAGCGGCTGCTGCCGTTCTGGCTGTCGGCATGGGCCGTCGCCGCATGGGCGTGGTCGCCGTGGATGCTGCTGGCGGTGCCCTACGGGATCGTGCTGCAGTTCCTCGTGGAGTACGCGATGCACCGCTTCCTGCTGCACCGCGCGGCGCCGCGGGAGCAGGGGCCGTTCACCGCACTGTGGCGGTCCCATATCGGGCATCACGAGTTCCCGGGCGAGCCGGAGTTCTTCACCGGGGACGACCATTGGTATCCGGTGCGCTTCGGTCTGGGGTCGGTGGCCCTCCACGCGCTCCTGCTCTGGCCGCTGCTGGGGCTGCCGGCGGCGCTGGCGGTGGCGTGGGTCGCGTTGTTCGGCGGCTCGGTGACGGCCTTCGCATTCTACGAGTACTGCCACACGCTGGCGCATCTGGACGTGCCCAAGGGGCGGATGGGGCGGGCGGTGACGCAGAGCCACCTGCGCCACCACTTCAACGACCACGCGGCCACGTTCCACGTCTCGGCGGGGATGGGGTGGATCGACCGGCTGTTCGGCACGGCCTACGACCGGGACGCCGCGCGCGCGCGGTTCGACCCCGAGACGATCCTGTCGATGGGGATGGACCCCGAGGACCTGCGGCTGGTGACGGCGCGCAAGGCCTACGGGATCGCGCGGGCGCCGCGGGCGCGGGCCTAGGGGCGCGGCGGAGCGCCCGCTTCACATGGGCGGGCAAACCGCCTATGTGGCCCCTATCCGACGAGACGCGCCACGGGTCCGGCGCTTGGATGAGAGGATCCGGCGGCAATGGGGCCGCCATATACGCGAGAGGCCGGGCAGGGGCCCGCCTCCGGGAGACAGAATGTTCGACATCGTGAAGAAAGAGCTCGAGTGGGGGCATGACACCCTGACGCTCGAAACGGGCCGCGTGGCGCGCCAGGCCGATGGCTGCGTGATCGCGACCTACGGCGAGACCAGCGTCATGGCCGCCGTCACCTACGCCAAGCAGCCGAAGCCGGGGCAGGACTTCTTCCCGCTCACGGTCCACTATCAGGAGAAGTTCTACGCGGCGGGCAAGGTGCCCGGCGGCTTCTTCAAGCGCGAGGGGCGCCCGACGGAGAAGGAGACGCTGACGTCGCGCCTCATCGACCGTCCGATCCGCCCGCTCTTCGTGGACGGGTTCAAGAACGAGGTGCTGGTGATCTGCACCGTGCTGAGCCACGACCTCGAGAACGACCCCGACATCGTCGCGATGATCGCCGCCTCGGCGGCCCTGACGATCTCGGGCGCGCCGTTCATGGGCCCGATCGCGGGCGCGCGCGTGGGCTTCGTCGACGGGGAGTACGTGCTGAACCCCGCCGTGGACGACATGCAGGACCTGAAGTCCGACCCGGAGAACCGGCTGGACCTCGTCGTCGCGGGCACGAAGGACGCCGTGATGATGGTCGAGTCGGAGGCCTACGAGCTGTCCGAGGCCGAGATGCTGGGCGCGGTGAAGTTCGGCCACGAGCAGATGCAGCCGGTGATCGACATGATCGTCGATCTCGCCGAGCAGGCCGCCAAGGAGCCGTTCGACTACCAGGCGCCGGACTACTCGGCCCTGTTCGACGCGGTGAAGGCGGCGGGCGAGCAGCAGATGCGCGACGCCTACGCGATCACCGACAAGCAGGAGCGCGTGGCCGCCGTGTCCGCCGCCAAGCAGGCGATCAAGGACGGGCTGTCGGACGAGCAGCTGGAGGACCCGAACCTCGGGACGGCCCTCAAGAAGCTGGAATCGACGGTGCTGCGCGGCGACGTGGTGAAGAACAAGCGCCGCATCGACGGGCGCGCGCTGGACGAGGTGCGGGCGATCGACTGCGCCACGGGCATCCTGCCGCGGACCCACGGCTCGGCGCTGTTCACGCGCGGCGAGACCCAAGGTCTGGTCGTGACGACGCTCGGCACGGGCGACGACGAGCAGTTCATCGACGCGCTGCACGGCAACTTCAAGTCCAACTTCATGCTGCACTACAACTTCCCGCCCTACTCGGTCGGCGAGGTCGGGCGCTTCGGCCCTCCGGGGCGGCGTGAGATCGGCCACGGCAAGCTGGCATGGCGCGCGCTGCAGGCGGTGCTGCCGGCGGCGACGGACTTCCCCTACACGATCCGGCTGGTGTCGGAGATCACCGAGTCCAACGGCTCGTCGTCCATGGCCTCGGTCTGCGGCGGCTCGCTGTCGATGATGGACGCGGGCGTGCCCCTCAAGGCGCCGGTGGCCGGCGTGGCGATGGGCCTCGTGCTGGAGGACGACGGCGAGTACGCGGTGCTGACCGACATCCTCGGCGACGAGGATCATCTCGGCGACATGGACTTCAAGGTCGCGGGCACCGAGGACGGCATCACCTCGCTCCAGATGGACATCAAGGTCGCGGGCATCACGCCCGAGATCATGGAGACCGCGCTGGAGCAGGCCAAGCGGGGCCGTCAGCACATCCTCGGCGAGATGGCCAAGACGCTGTCCTCGGCGGGCGGCTTCTCGGAGCACGCGCCGCGCATCGAGACGATGCAGATCCCCACGGACAAGATCCGGGAGGTCATCGGCTCGGGCGGCAAGGTGATCCGCGAGATCGTCGAGACGTCGGGCGCCAAGGTCGACATTAACGACGACGGCATCATCAAGATCGCGTCGCCCAACGGCGACGCCATCCAGAAGGCCTACGACATGATCCACTCGATCGTGGCGGAGCCCGAGGAGGGCAAGGTCTACAAGGGCAAGGTCGTGAAGATCGTCGACTTCGGCGCCTTCGTGAACTTCTTCGGCAAGCGGGACGGCCTCGTGCACGTCTCCCAGATCGAGAACAAGCGCCTGAACCACCCCTCCGACGTGCTGAAGGAGGGCCAGGAGGTCTTCGTGAAGCTCTTGGGCTTCGACGACCGCGGCAAGGTGCGCCTCGCCATGAAGATGGTCGACCAGGAGACCGGCGAGGAAGTGAAGAAGGAGGAGAAGGCGGAGGACTGATCCGCGCTCCCCACTCGTGAGCGGAGGCCCCCGGCGGAGACGCCGGGGGCCTTTCGCGTTCCGGGGCGGTGCCGCCGGGCCTTTGCTTCGCGCGCCCATCGCGTATGACGGCGCGATGACGATCCGCTACCCGACGCCCGCCACCTCCCCCGACGGCGGACCCATCGACGCCGTAATCGCTTGGGTCGATGGCGACGACCCCGCCCACGCCGCCAAGCGCGCCGCCGTCGAGGACCGCGCCAGCCATTCCGAGGCCGACCGCCCCACCCGCTGGGCCGCGAGCCACGAGATCTACTGGTGCATCGCCTCGATCCTGATGCACGCGCCCTACGTCCGCACGATCTGGGTGGTCACGGACGAGCAGACGCCCGCGCACCTCGCCGCCTTCGCGGAGGCGGGGCTGGTCGCGCCGGGCCGGCTGCGGGTGGTGGACCACGCGGAGGTGTTCGCGGGCGTGCCCGCCGCGCTGCCCACGTTCAACTCGCTCACCATCGAGGCGGTGCTCCACCGCATCCCTGGCCTCGCGGAGCGGTTCGTCTACTTCAACGACGACTTCTTCCTGTGCCGGGACATCCCCGCCGCGGCGTGGTTCGACGCCGAGGGACGGCCCGTCCTCCACGGGCGCTGGGAGCCGCCGGAGGACCGCCGCGCGAAGGTGCAGATCCGCAGGTGGCTGCGCCGCCTGACCTTCCGCCCGCCCAACATGCGGCCGAGCTACCGGGTCGCGCATTGGGAGGGCGCGCGGCTGGCGGGGGTCACGGGGGACTACATCCTGCAGGAGCACCATCCGCACCCGATGCGGCGCTCGACGCTGGAGGCCTTCCACGCCGGGCGCCCGGAGGTGCTCGCGCGGCAGGCGTCCTATCGGTTCAGGCACCGCGACCAGTACCTGCCCGTCAGCCTCGCCAACCATCTGGAGGTGGCGCGCTTCGGGGCGCCGCGGGCCGAGGACGTGGAGGTGGCCTACCTGAAGGCCAGCGACCGCAAGTTCGGGGGCGCGCCCGATGTCGACGCGTTCGAGGCGGCCGTAATGGGCGGCAAGGTGCCGTTCGGCTGCCTGCAGAGCCTCGACGAGGCCGACCCCGCGACCCGCGCCCGGCTGATCCGCATCATGACCGAGCGGTTCGCGCCCGCGCTGCCGCCCGTCCTTTCCCGGTCCGAGGAGACCATTCGATGACCCTGACCGTCTATCTCGCCGGAGAGATCCACACCGACTGGCGCGACGAGATCGCGCGCCGCTGCGAGGGGCTGGACATCCGCTTCACCGCGCCCGTGACCGACCACGCCGCCTCGGACGACTGCGGGGTGGCGATCCTCGGGGCGGAGGAGAAGAAGGTCTGGCACGACCGGCTGGGCGCGGGGATCAACGGGATCCGCACCCGGCACGCGATGCAGGGGACGGACGTCGTCGTCGTGCGGTTCGGGGACAAGTACAAGCAGTGGAACGCGGCCTTCGACGCGGGGCTGGCGGTGGCGCGGGGCAAGCCGGTGATCCTCCAGCACGGGCCGGACCACGCCCACGCCCTCAAGGAGATCGCGGCGGCGGCGGACGCCGTCTGCGAGACGCCCGCGCAGGTGGCGCAGGTGCTGCGCTACGTGCTGACGGGGGCGCTGCCGGACGAAACGGTGCGTTAACGGATCGTTCACCCCGATCGGGGATTGGACGGCATGTCCGAACGCTTCCAGACCGCCGTGATGATCGCCGCCCTCGCGCTCTGCGGGGCGGCGGTCCTGATGATCGGGCCGCTGTGAGGCTCAGCCCTCGCGCGGGGGGGTCCGCATCCCCTTGGCCACCGCGTCGCGCGCCATGAAGCGGTCGAGATAGGCCTGCAGGTGCGGGTGGTCGTCCCAGCCGACGGCGTCCTTCGTCTCGTAGAAGTTCAGGGCGTTCAGCCACGGGGCGATGGCGATGTCGGCGATGGAGTACTCGCCCGTCACCCAGTCGCGCCCCTCCAGCCGGCCCGCGATCACGCCGAGGAGGCGCCTCGACTCGTCCACGTAGCGCTCGCGCGGGCGGGGATCCTCGATCTCCTTGCCGGCGAACTTGGAGAAGTAGCCCATCTGGCCGAACATCGGGCCGAGGCCGCCCATCTGCCACATGAGCCACTGGATCGCCTCGGCGCGCTTGGCCCCGCCCGAGCCGATCAGCGTCCCCGCCTTGTCGGCGAGGTAAATCAGGATCGCCCCGCTCTCGAACAGGCCGAGCGGCGCGCCCCCCGGCCCGTCGGGGTCGATGATCGCGGGTATCTTGTTGTTCGGGTTGAGGGACAGGAACTCGGGCGACTTCACGTCGGCGTCCGAAAGGGTGACGCGATGCGCCTCGTAGGGGAAGCCCGTCTCCTCCAGCATGATCGACGCCTTGACGCCGTTTGGGGTCGGGAAGCTGAACAGCTGGATCACGGAGGGGTCCTGCGGGACCCATCTCCGGGTGATCGGGAAGGCGGAGAGGTCGGCCATGGGGTGTTCCTTCGGTTGCGGTCCCCGGCCTAACTCAATCGCGGCGAGAATATGGCGTGACTTGTGTGCGTTTTTCCGCAGGCTGTCCGCATCCGACCGGGTCCAGCCCCGGATTCGGGACGAGATCAGGCAAAGGGACGACCGGATGATCAACGAGTTCAAGGATTTCATCGCCAAGGGCAATGTCATGGACATGGCCGTCGGCATCATCATCGGCGCGGCGTTCACCGCGATCGTGACGTCGCTGGTGGGCGACATCATCAACCCGATCATCGCGCTGTTCACCGGCGGGATCGATTTCTCGGGCTGGTTCTACGTACTGGGCGAGGGCGAGTTCGCCTCGATCGAGGCCGCGACCGAGGCGGGCGTGCCGGTGTTCGCTGTGGGCAAGTTCATCATGGCCGTGATCAACTTCCTGATCGTCGCCTTCGTCGTGTTCATGCTGGTCAAGATGGTGAACCGCATCAAGGCCGCCGCCGAGAAGCCCGACGAGGTCGCGCCCGAGGTCGTCACAGGCCCCTCGGAGCTGGACGTGCTCCTCGAGATCCGCGACTCGCTGCGGTCGAGCGCGACCCCGGCCGAGTGAGCTAGAGCAGGGCCGCCGCCGCGTAGGCGGCGGCCCCCGCGGCGACGGCCCACATCGCGTCGCGCCGCCACGCCCCCACCGCCAGCGCCGCCGCGCAGCCCGCGAGGGCCGCGACCTCCACGCCCCCCTCGGCGGGCGTCAGGACGAGGGGCGCGACGAGGCCGGGCATCACCGCGACGCCCGTGTAGCGCAGGTGCCGCCGGATCCAGTCGGGCAGGGGGCGGTCCCCGATCAGGCCGAGGAAGCTCCAGCGGATGGCCCACGTGGCGAGGCCCATGATCCCTATGGCGAGCCACGTCATGTCGTGCGGCGCTCCA
Organism: Jannaschia sp. Os4; assembly: GCF_016820245.1. GTDB lineage: Bacteria > Pseudomonadota > Alphaproteobacteria > Rhodobacterales > Rhodobacteraceae > Jannaschia. The sequence continues at coordinate 506,519 of NZ_JAFCAR010000003.1, forward strand.
CCTCGGCGCCGACCGCAATGGCGATCAGCGCCGCGATCAGCAGGCCGCCGTTCCACGGCACCCCCGCGAGCGCGAGCGTCAGGACGACGGAGGTAACGGCGGCGGCGGCGTGGGCGGCGGTCCTGAGCATGGGGGCCACGAGGGCCACGAAGGCGAGCGGCACCGCGAACCCGAGCGGGAGCCAGTCGGGCAGCGCCGCGCCGAGCAGGGCGCCCGCCGCGGTGGCGCCGACCCATGCGGGGAACACGTAGGAGGCGGTGCCCGCGAAGTAGGCGACCTTGTCGCGGGTCGACCAGCCGGGCGCGTCCTCGAACCGGGCCTGCGCGAGGGCGTAGGTCTGGTCCACGAGCAGGTAGCCGATCACCGCGCGCTGCCACGGGGGCGCGTCGCCCAGATGCGGGACGAGGGCGGCGGAGTACATCATCATCCGCAGGTTCACCGCGAGCCCCGACAGGACCGCGACGGCGAGGGGCGCGCCCTCCTGCGCGAGCCCCAGCGTGGTCAGCTGCGAGGCCCCGGCGACGACGATGGCGGAGAAGGCGACGACCTTCTCGAAGGAGAGCCCGGCCTCGGTCCCGATGACGCCGAAGAGGGCGCCGAACGGGACCATGATGAACAGGAAGGGCGCGCCGTCGCGGGCGCCGCGGGCGAAGGGCGACATGGGCGCCGCGCTACGCCGCCGCCCGCCGGGGGGCAAGCGGGCGGGGGCGCTCAGGCGGCGAGGGCGTCCTCCGGGGCGATGGCGGGCAGGCCCAGCGCCTCGCCCACCGCCGCTTGGGTCAGCCGGCCCCCGTGCACGTTGAGCCCCGCGCGCAGGTGCGGATCGGCGAGGCAGGCCTCGCGCCAGCCGTGGTCGGCGAGCGCCATGAGGAAGGGCAGCGTCGCGTTGCCCAAGGCGATGGTGGAGGTGCGCGCCACCGCGCCGGGCATGTTGGCCACGCAGTAGTGCATGATCCCGTCCACCTCGTAGATCGGGTCCTGATGGGTGGTGGCGCGCGAGGTCTCGAAGCAGCCGCCTTGGTCGATCGCCACGTCCACGATGGCCGCGCCGGGCTTCATGTCCGCCAGCTGCGCGCGCGTCACCAGCTTGGGCGCGGCGGCGCCGGGCACCAGCACCGCGCCGATCACGAGGTCGGCCCCGGCCACCATCTCGGCGGTGGCGGCGGCGCTGGCGTAGCGGGTGCCGAAGGTGGCGCCGAACGTCTCGTCCAGCTGGCGCAGGCGGACGAGCGAGCGGTCGAGCACGGTGACGTCCGCGCCCATCCCGGCGGCGATGCGCGCCGCGTGGGTGCCGACGACGCCGCCGCCGATGACGGCGACCTTGGCGGGGCCGACGCCGGGCACGCCGCCCATCAGGACGCCCCGCCCGCCATTGGCCTTCTGCAGGGTCCAAGCCCCCATCTGCGGGGCCAGCCGTCCCGCGACCTCGGACATCGGCGCGAGCAGGGGCAGACCGCCGCGGGCGTCGGTGACGGTCTCGTAGGCGATGCAGGTCGCGCCGGAGCGCAGCAGGTCGCGGGTCTGCTCGGGGTCGGGGGCGAGGTGGAGGTAGGTGAACAGCACCTGCCCCTCGCGGAGCATGGCGCGCTCGGGGGCCTGCGGCTCCTTCACCTTCACGATCAGGTCGGCCTGCTCGAACACGGCGGCCGCGTCGGGCAAGAGGGTGGCGCCGGCGGCGGCGTAGTCGTCGTCGGAGAAGCCGGAGCCGATGCCCGCGCCGCGCTGCACGACGACCTCGTGGCCGTGGGCCACGGCCTCGTGGGCGGCGGCGGGGGTGAGGCCCACCCGGAACTCCTGGGGCTTGATCTCGGTGGGGCAGCCGATGCGCATGGGGTCCTCCTGCGTTCCGGCGAAGCCTAGCCCGAGGGGCGCGGGGAACGGTCCCTCGTTTCCCGCCGGGATGCACGGTTTGCGGCGGGTGGTCCCGCAGCATAGCATCCGCGACGGGAGGATTTCGCATGACCGATCGGATCGATGACATGGATGCCCGGCTGCTGCGCCTCGTCCAGCGGGACGCACGCCTGACCGTGGCGCAGATGTCGGAGCGGCTGGGCCTCTCGCCCTCGGCCTGCCACCGGCGGCTGCAGCGGCTGGAGCGGGACGGGGTGCTGCGCGGGACGGTCGCGCTGGTGGACGCGCGGGCGCTGGGCCGTGCGACGACGGCCTTCGTGGAGATCAGCCTTTCCAGCCAAGCGGACGAGGTGCTGGACGCGTTCGAGGCGACGGTGGCGCGCATCCCGGAGGTGCTGGAATGCCACCTGATGACCGGGGCCTACGACTACCTGCTGAAGGTGGTGGCGCGGGACACGGACGACTTCGCGCGGCTGCACCGCCGCCACCTCGCCTCGCTGCCGGGGGTGGCGAAGATCCAGTCGTCCTTCGCGCTCAAGACCGTGCGGGAGACGACCGCGCTGCCGGTGTGAGGACGCTTGCGTCGCGGTCTGCTCGGGATCATCCCTTCCGCATGGCCACGCTCCTGCCCGACACCCTCGCGGTCGCCCCCGACCCCGACGACCCCCGCCTGACGCGGGACGTCCGGGCCGTGGACGAGACCGGCGCGGCCGTGGACCTGCGCGCGGTCGAGGAGCGCCCGCTGACGATCTACCTGAACGCGCGGGAGATCGTCACGGCGATGACCTTGGGGGACCATCCGGAATGGCTGGCGCTGGGGTTCCTCACGAACCAGGGGATGCTGTCGGCGTCGGACGAGGTGACGGGGGTGGAGCACGACGCGGAGCTGGGCGTCGTCGTGGTGCGGACCGCCGTGGAGACCGACCACGAGGCCAAGCTGGCGCGCGCCACGCGCACCTCGGGCTGCGCGGTGGGGACGGTGTTCGGGGACATGATGGAGGGGCTGGAGGGGCTGGTCCTGCCGCCGACGGAGGTGCGGGTGTCGGACCTCCACGCGCTGAGCCACGCGATCAACCGGGTGCCGTCGCTCTACCTCGCCGCGGGCGCGATCCACGGGACGTGCCTGTGCCGGGGGGCGGAGCCGCTGGCCTATTTCGAGGACGTGGGACGCCACAACGCGGTGGACAAGCTGGCGGGCTGGATGCGCGACACGGGCACCGCGCCGGGCGACAAGCTGCTCTACACGACGGGGCGGCTGACCTCGGAGATGGTTATCAAGTGCGCGCTGATGGGCATCCCGGCGGTGGCGTCGCGCTCGGGCTTCACGGCGTGGGGGGTGGAGATCGCGCGGCAGGTCGGCCTGACGGTGATCGGGCGGCTGAAGGGAAAGCGCTTCCTCTGCGTGGCGGGCGACGCGCGGCTGGTGCGGGACGCATGATCGCCGCGTGGATCGTCCTGCTGCTCGGCGGCTTGGTCGGGGGCATCCTCGTGGCGGTGGGCGCGACGCGGGCGATGGGGGCGCTGGCGGTCGCGCTGGGCCGCCCGATGGACCAGCGGGCGCTGCGCCGGGTGCTGCTGACCGGCGACCCGGACGCGCCCGCGCCCCTGCTGCTGCGCGCGCGGCTGTGGGCGGCGGCGAACGCGGCGTGGCCGCTGGCGTGGCTGCTCGCCGCGATGTGGCTGTGGAGCCGCATGTGACCCCCGCCGTGATCCTCGCGGGCGGGGCGGCGCGGCGCATGGGCGGCGGGGACGCGCATGTGGTGGACAAGGCGCGGCTGGTGCTGCGGGGGCGCCCGCTGATCGACCACCTGTTGGTCCGGCTGCGCCCGCAGGTGGGGGCCGTGGCGCTGAACGCCAACGGCGATCCGGCGCGGTGGGCCGATCTAGGGCTGCCGGTGCTGCCCGACACGGTTCCCGGCCGGCCCGGCCCCTTGGCGGGCGTGCTGGCGGGGATGGAGTGGGCGGCGGGGCAGGGGGCCACCCATGTGGTCTCGGCGGCCGCCGACACGCCGTTCCCGCCCGTCGATCTGGTCGAGCGGCTGCGGGCGGGGGGCGACCTCGTGCTGGCGGCGACGGACCGGCCGCAGCCGACCTTCGGGCTGTGGCCCGTGCGGCTGGCCGACGACCTGCGCGCGGCGCTGGAGGGGGGGCTGCGGAAGGTGACGCATTGGACCGACCGGCACGGGGCGGCGACGGCGCGGTTCCCGGAGGGGAGCTTCACCAACGTGAACACGCCGGACGACCTCGCCGCCTTGGAGGCCGCGCCATGAGCCTGTGGGGGATCGTCGGGCGCAAGGACATGGGCAAGACGACCCTGACGGTGGCGCTGGTGGAGGAACTGACGGCGCGGGGTCTGGTGGTGAGCACGCTGAAGCGGACGCATCACGCGCTGGACCTCGAGACGCCGGGCACGGACAGCCACCGCCACCGCGCCGCGGGGGCGGCGCAGACGATGCTGGTGAGCGACGCGCGGATCACGGTGATGGAGGAGGTGGCGGAGCCCTCGCTGCTCCACGCGCTGACGCGGCTGTCGCCCTGCGACGTGGTGCTGGCCGAGGGGTGGAAGGCGGGGCGCCACCGGCGCATCGAGGTCTGGCGGCCCGGCGGGGCGGCGCCCTTGGCGGCAGGGGACCCAAGCATCGCGGTGGTCGCGGCGCCCGGGGCGCGGGCCCCGGTGGAGGGGGTGGTGCTGGACCTCGACGACGTGGGTGCGGTCGCGGACTGGATGCTGGCATGGACCACGACCTGATCGTCGTCGCGGACTGGTCCGCCGCCGCGCAGCCCACCCCGGCCAAACCTTCGAAGGACGCGATCTGGGTCTGCGCGGACCGGCGGGGGGCGCAGGAGGTGCGCTACTTCCGCACCCGCCACGCGGCGTGGGGGTGGATCGACGCGCTGCTGGACGAGGGGCTGCGGACGCTCCTGGGGTTCGACTTCGCCTTCGGCTGGCCCGCGGGCTTTGCGGAGCGGCTGACGGGGCGGGCGGAGGCGCTGGCGGTGTGGGACCACCTCGCCGCGCGGATAGAGGACGCGCCGGACAATTCCAACGACCGCTTCGCCGTGGCGGCCGCGCTGAACGCGCGCTTCCCAGGCACGGGGCCGTTCTGGGGGGCGCCAAGGCCGCTGGAGGGGCTGCCGCAGAGGGACCTGCGCGACGGTCACGGCCTGCCGGAGCGGCGGCTGGTGGAGGCGCACGCGCCCTCGGCCACGCCGGTCTGGCAACTGGCCTATGCGGGGGCGGTGGGGTCGCAGGCGCTGATGGGGACGGCTGCGCTGGCGCGGCTGCGGGCGCGGCGGGCGGTGACGGTCTGGCCGCAGGAGACGGGGTTCGCGGTGCCGGACGCGCGGGTCACGGTGGCGGAGATCTATCCGTCCCTCTTCCCGCCCGCGCCGCATGCGATCCGCGACGCGGGGCAGGTGATGGCGACGGCGGCCGCCCTGCGCGCGGCGCCGGACACGTGGTTCACCGAGCCGAGGCAGGTCGCGTCGGAGGCGGTCGCGCGGGAGGAGGGGTGGATCTTGGGCGTGCTGCCGCCGTCGTCGTGTCTCGCGCTGCCCGCCGGGCGGGACTGGACGCCGGTGGCCGAGGTGCTGGCCGACCTGCGGGCGGGGGCCGCGCCGGCGACGGGGAGCGAGACCGTCGGCCTGCTCGACGCGGCGGGGCGCGTCCTCGCGGGGCCGGTGGCGGCGCGGCGCGCCAACCCGCCGCATCCCAACAGCGCGGTGGACGGCTGGGGCTTCGCCCATGCCACGCTCGCCCCCGGCCCGATCCCGGTGCAGCCGGGGCGGGCGGCGGCGGGGCGGCCGTTCGAGGGGGCGGTGGCACCGGGCCGCGCGCTGCGCATCCTGACGGGGGCCGCGCTGCCCGAGGGCGTGGACACCGTCGCGCTGCAGGAGGACGCGACGGAGGCGGAGGGCCACCTCGTGCTGCGCGGGGTGCCCAAGCGGGGCGCCAACACCCGACCGGCGGGCGAGGACGTGGCGGCGGGCGACGCGGTGCTGCCCGGGGGGGCCGTGCTGCGCCCGCAGGACCTCGCGCTGGCCGCCGCCGCCGGGCACGGCGCCTTGGAGGTGCGCGAGCGGCTGCGGGTGGGCGTGCTGTCGACTGGGGACGAGGTGACGCCACCCGGCGCGGACCACGGCACGGCGGACGCGAACCGGCCGATGCTGCTGGCGATGCTGGCGGCGTGGGGGCTGGCGCCCGTCGATCTGGGCCACGTGCCGGACGACCCGGACGCGTTGGCCGCCGCGCTGACGGGCGGCCTGCCCGCGATCCTGACGACGGGGGGCGCGTCGGACGGGGACGAGGACCACCTGTCGCGGCTGATGCGCGCGCGGGGGACGGTGCGGACGTGGCGCGTGGCGCTCAAGCCGGGGCGTCCGCTGATGCTGGCCGACTGGGGCGGGACGCGGGTGTTCGGCCTGCCGGGCAACCCGGTGGCGGCCTTCACCTGCGCGGCGTGGTTCGCCCGGCCCGCCCTGCGCGCGATGGCCGGGGCGGGGTGGGCGGAGCCGCGCCCGCTGCACGTGCCCGCCGCCTTCGCCAAGCGGCGCAAGCCGGGACGGACGGAACTGCTGCGTGCGCGGCTGGACGCGCGGGGCCGTGCGGAGGTGTTCGCCTCGGAGGGGTCGGGGCGGACGAGCGGATTGTCGTGGGCACGGGGCCTCGTGCACCTGCCGCCCGAGGGCGGCGACGTGGGGCCGGGCGACCTCGTGGACTACGTGCCGTTCGCGGAGCTGGGGCTGTAGCGGAGACGGCGCGGACTGCCGAAACTGGGACCGGACGTCCAAGTTTTCCGCAGCGCCATTGCCCCGCCCGGCCCCCCGCCATAGGTCCGCTCGCATGGACCTCCCCGCCTTCCTCCGCCGCAAGAAACCGGGACCGCGCGTCGCCGTCGTCCGCCTGCAGGGGGTCATCGCGGCCCAAGGCCGGGGCGCGACGCTGAACTCGGCGGGCATCGGCCCGATCCTCGCCCGCGCCTTCAAGGCCAAGAAGCCCGCCGCCGTGGCGCTTATCGTGAACTCGCCCGGCGGCTCGCCGGTGCAGTCCGCGCTGATCGGGCGCCACATCCGGCGGCTGGCCGAGGAGACGAAGACGCCGGTCCACGCCTTCGTGGAGGACGTGGCGGCCTCTGGCGGCTACTGGCTCGCGGCGGCCGCCGACGACATCCACGTGGACGACAGCTCCGTCACCGGCTCGATCGGCGTGATCTCGGCGGGCTTCGGCTTCACCGGCGCGCTGGAGAAGCTGGGCGTCGAGCGGCGCGTCCACACGGCGGGCAAGGACAAGTCCCTGCTCGACCCGTTCCGCCCCGAGCGGGACGAGGACATCGACCGGCTCAAGCAGATCCAGTCGCGCGTGCACGACGCCTTCATCGCCCACGTCAAGGCGCGGCGGGGCGAGCGGCTGGACCTGACGAACGAGGATCTCTTCACCGGCGCGGTCTTCGTCGGCATGGAGGCGGTCGAGGCGGGCCTCGCCGACGGGGTGGGCCACGCCACGGACGTGCTCAAGGCGAAGTACGGCGAGGACGTGCGCTTCGTCGCCTACGCGCCGCGCCGCCCGTTCCTGCGCCGCCTCGCGCCGGGGATCCTCGACGCGGCCCTCGGGGCGGTCGAGGAGCGGACCCACTGGGCGCGCTACGGCCTCTGAGATGATCCTCAAGACCGTCCTCCTCTTCCTCGTGTTCATCGGCGTGGTCGGCATGTTCGGCAAGCTGCGCTGGCTCGACCCCCGGATGAAGGCCACGCGGCGGTGCCGCCGCTGCAAGCGGCCCATGGTCGGCAAGACCTGCCCCTGCGGAGGACGCGCATGACGATCGCACTCGCGCAGGTCGTGGGCGGCTTGATCCTGCTGATCCTCGCGGGGGACGCGCTGGTTCGGGGCGCCGTGAACCTCGCGCTGCGCCTGGGCATCTCGGCCCTCGTGGTCAGCCTGACCGTGGTGGCCTTCGGCACCTCCGCGCCCGAGCTCCTCGTGTCGATCGAGGCGGTGCTGGACGACGCGCCGGGCCTCGCGCTGGGCAACGTGGTGGGCAGCAACACGGCCAACGTGCTGCTCGTGCTCGGCGTACCCGCCCTGATCTCCGGGCTGGCGACGAAGACCCACGACACCCGGCGCGACTACGCCTTCATGCTCGCGGGGACGGCGCTGTTCGTGGGCTTCGCGTGGACCGGGGCGATCGCGGGATGGAACGGCGCCGCGATGCTGGCCGTCCTCGCCGCGATCCTCGTGACGACCTTCCTGCTCTCGCGGGGGACCGAGCCCGAGGAGGTGGAGGGCGCCGACGACCGGATGGGCGGGTGGAGGATCGCCGCCTATCTCGCCGCGGGCCTCGTGGGCCTGCCGGTGGGCGCGCACCTCCTCGTGGACGGGGCGAGCTACGTCGCCAAGACCTACGGGCTGTCCGACGCGGTGATCGGCCTCACCCTCGTGGCCATCGGCACGTCGCTGCCGGAGCTCGCGACCACGGTCATGGCCGCCCTGCGCCGCCACGCCGACGTGGCGCTGGGCAACGTGATCGGGTCGAACCTGTTCAACCTGCTGGCCATCATGGGCATCGCGTCGCTGGTCGGCCCGATCCCGACGGCGGAGGTCCTCGACCTCGACCTGTGGGTGATGGTGGGGGCCTCGCTGCTGATGATCCCGTTCGTGCTGCGCTGGTCTGACATCAACCGGGCGTGGGGCGTGGCGCTGACCGGGGCCTACGTGGCGTACATGGCGCTGGTCCTCTCGTGAGGGCGCTGGTCACCGGGGCCGGCGGGCGGCTCGGGGCGGCGATGGCCGAGGAACTGGCGGCGCTCGGCCACGACGTCGCGATCCACTACGCCGCCTCCGCCGACGGGGCCGAGAGGACGGCGGACGCCGTGCGCGGGCACGGGCGGGCGGCCGCGACGCTCGGGGCCGACCTCCTCGACCTCGACGCCGCCGAGGCGCTCGTCCCCCGCGCGGCGGCGGCGCTGGGCGGCCCGCTCGACGTGCTGGTGAACAACGCGAGCATCTTCGAGCACGACGACATCCGCACCGCGACGCGGGAGTCGTGGGACCGGCACATGCGCTCGAACCTCCACGCGCCGTTCCTGCTGACCCAAGCCTTCGCGGCGCAGGCGCCCGATGCGGATCGCGATCCCGAGCCGCGCGCCCGCGCGTCCATCGTCAACATGATCGACCAGCGCGTCCTCAAGCTGACGCCGGAGTTCATGACCTACACCTTGGCGAAGTCGGCGCTCTGGACGCTGACGCGTACCGCGGCCCAAGCGCTCGCGCCCGAGGTCCGGGTCAACGCGATCGGGCCGGGGCCGACCTTGCGGGGCCATCGGCAGTCCGAGGCCCACTTCGCGGCGCAGCGCGCGGCGACCGTCCTCGGGCGCGGGGCGGACCCGTGCGGCATCCGCGAGGCGCTCCGCTACCTGCTGTCGGCGCCCGCCGTGACGGGGCAGCTGATCTGCGTCGACGGGGGGCAGCACCTCGGCTGGCGGACGCCGGACGTGCTCGGGGTGGAGTGACGTCCGCGTCGGACGTGGACGTCGCGTCCGCGCGAGTTGTCCACCGAGGCGATTCGGACGCCCTGCGATCGACGCCGGCGGCCCGCTTCACAACTTCAGGTAGAGTGCGATTCGTCTGCCCCAGTAAAAACAGGCACTTATTAAATTCCGTCACGTCAATCGTCATGTCGCAAATTCTTAACAAACCCTTGGGCGGCAAGGCGCTGGGCAATCTCCCCCCAGGTTTATCCACAGCGGCATCCCCCTATATCGGCGGGCATCCCCCTTGCGGTCCGCGCGGGGCGGAGGCAGCCGACCGAGGGAATCGAGGACCATGAGCGACAGCCCGAAGCAGACCGGCCCCGAGGTCATCAAGCGCTTCCTCAAGACGCTCGACGGCAGCCCCGGCGTCTACCGGATGCTCGATGCCCAGCAGCGCGTGCTCTACGTCGGCAAGGCGCGGTCGCTGAAGAACCGGGTCAGCAGCTACACCCGCCTCAACGGCCACTCCGCGCGCATCCGCCGGATGATCTCCGAGACGGCGTCGATGATGGTGCTGACCACGGAGACGGAGCTGGAGGCGCTGCTCTTGGAGCAGAACCTCATCAAGCAGCTCAAGCCGCGCTACAACGTGCTGCTGCGCGACGACAAGTCGTTCCCCAACATCGAGATCACCACCGCCCACCGCTTCCCGCAGGTCCGCAAGCACCGCGGCCGCAAGGGCAAGGGCACCTATTTCGGTCCCTTCGCCAGCGCGGGCGCGGTGAACCGCGTCCTCAACCAGCTCCAGCGGGTCTTCTTGCTGCGCAACTGCACCGACGCGCAGTTCGAGGGGCGCACGCGGCCCTGCCTCAACTACCAGATCAAGCGCTGCTCGGCGCCCTGCGTGGGCTACGTCTCGGAGCGCGACTACGAGGCCGCCGTCCGCGACAGCGCCCGCTTCCTGCGCGGCGAGACGACCGAGATCCAGAAGCGCCTCGCCGAGGAGATGGAGCAGGCCTCCGCCGAGATGGAGTTCGAGCGCGCCGCAGCCCTGCGCGACCGCATCAAGGCGATGACCAACGTCCAATCGACCCAAGGCGTGAACCCGCAGTCCACGCCCGAGGCCGACGTGGTGGGCCTGCACATGGAGGGCGGGCAGGCCTGCATCCAGGTGTTCTTCATCCGCGCGGGCCAGAACTGGGGCAACACGGACGTCTATCCCAAGGTGGCCGACGACATGTCCGCGGCCGAGGTGATGGAGGCGTTCCTCGGCCAGTTCTACGACGGGCGCGAGCCGCCGAGGCAGATCCTGCTGTCCCACGGCGTGGAGGAGGGCGACCTGATCGCCGAGGCCCTGTCCGAGAAGGCCCGCCGCAAGGTCGTGCTGCTGCACCCCAAGCGGGGCGAGAAGTTCGACCTCGTGCAGTCCGCCACCCGCAACGCGCGCGAGTCCTTGGGCCGCAAGATGTCCGAGAGCGCCACGCAGGCGAAGCTGCTGCGCGGCCTGCAGGAGGCGTTCGACCTGCCCGCCGCGCCGCGCCGCGTGGAGGTCTACGACAACTCCCACATCCAAGGCGCCCACGCGGTCGGCGCGATGATCGTCGCCACCCCCGACGGGTTCGAGAAGAGCCAGTACCGCAAGTACAACATCAAGGGCGACGAGATCACCGCGGGCGACGACTTCGGCATGATGAAGGAGGTGCTGACGCGGCGCTTCCAGCGCCTGCTGAAGGAGGACCCCGACCGCAAGTCCGACACGTGGCCCGACCTGCTGCTGATCGACGGCGGCGCGGGGCAGATCAGCGCCGTGTGGCAGATCATGGGCGACCTCGGCGTGCAGGACATCCCCGTGGTGGGCGTCGCCAAGGGCGTGGACCGCGACCACGGCAAGGAGGAGTTCCACCGCCCGCGCGAGCAGGGGGGCGGGCGCCCCTTCGCGCTCAAGCGCAACGACCCGGTCCTCTACTTCGTCCAGCGGATGCGCGACGAGGCCCACCGATTCGCCATCGGCACCCACCGCGCCAAGCGGGCCAAGGCGCTGGTCGCCAACCCCCTCGACGAGGTCGCGGGCATCGGCCCCACCCGCAAGCGCGCGCTGCTCACGCATTTCGGCTCGGCCAAGGCCGTCAGCCGCGCCTCGCTGGCGGACCTCAAGGCGGTGGACGGGATCAGCGCGGCGATGGCCGAGACGATCCACCGGCACTTCCACGAGAGGGCCTGAGGGGGAGGGCGGGCCGGGGTCGGGGGATCGGAACCCCCTGCCGCCGCGTTGGGCCGCGACCAGCGAAAGGCCAGCCAATGCCCGATGCCCCCTCGTCCCGCCGCGCCCTCCTCCTCGGCGGCGTGGGCCTCGCCGCCGTCGCAGGCGGCGCGGCATGGTGGTGGGCCGGACGCGACCGGCCCGCCGGCCTGTTCGAGTTCGAGCTGTCGGATGCGGAATGGGAGGCGCGCCTGTCCGAGGCGGAATACGCCGTCCTGCGCCTGTCCGCGACCGAGGAGCCCTTCTCCTCGCCCCTCAACGACGAGACCCGGGCGGGCAGCTACGCCTGCGCGGGCTGCGGCAACGTGGTCTACGACGCGGCGCACAAGTTCGACAGCGGGACGGGCTGGCCCTCGTTCTGGCAGGCCACCGCAGGCGACGTGGTGGGCGTGCGTCCGGACCCGAAGATCCTCGGGCTCGCGACGGAGGCGTTCTGCGCCCGCTGCGGCGGCCATCTCGGCCACGTCTTCGACGACGGGCCGGAGCCCACGGGCCAGCGCCACTGCATCAACGGCATCGCCCTCGACTTCGCCGCCGCCTGACGGTCAGGCCGCCCGCGCCGCCGCCGCGAGCGCGGCCCCGTCGTAGAGCGTCGGCACCGGCGCCACCGATCCGTCGTCCCGCCGCACGAGGAACGTCGGGAAGGCCTGCACGCCCAGCGCCCGCCCGTCCGCGAACGCCGCCTCGGCCAGCGCGGGGTCGTGCAGGTCCGGCAGGTCGATCCGCGGCGCGTGCGCGGCGAGGAGCGCCGCGTAGGCGTCGCGGTCGTTGGGGTCCATGCCCTGCTCGTAATGCGCCTCGGTCACCGCGTGGGCGAAGGCCAGCGCCGCGTCGGGCCGGGCGCGCCGCACCGCGTCCACCGCCACCGCCGGGGGCGCCGAGGCCGCCACCGCGCCGGGCGCGCGCATCCATGCGTAGAACGCCTCGGACGGCGCCCGGCCCGTCACCGCGCGCAGGCGCTCGGAGGCTTGGCGGACGTTGCCCTCCATCGCCGCCGCAGGCCCCACGCGCGCGCCCACCACGAGCCCCGCCATCGCCAGCTCCACCGGCATCTCCGCGGCCACCCGCCGCACGGCGGGGGCCGCGCCGTAGCACCAGCCGCAGATCGGGTCGTAGCCGTAGATCAGGGTCCGCATCGCGTCCTCCGCCGCATCCGCCCGCGACATGGCGCACGCCGCCGCCGTGGCAACCGCCCCCACTGGCCCCGCCCCCACCCTCGCGCTACACCGCGCCCCATGACGTGGACGGTTCCCAACATCCTGACGGTCATCCGTCTCTTCGCGGCGCCCGGCGTGGCGATCATGTTCCTGTTCTTCGCCCGCCCGTGGGCGGACTGGATCGCGCTGGTCCTGTTCGTGCTCGCCGCCGTGACCGACTGGATCGACGGCTACCTCGCGCGCGAGTGGAACCAGGAGAGCCGGTTCGGCGCCATGCTGGACCCCATCGCCGACAAGGCGATGGTGGTCATCGCGCTCTGCGTCATCACCGGGTTCCAAGGCATGACCCCGTGGATCCTGCTGCCCGCCACCGTGATCCTCTTCCGCGAGGTGTTCGTGTCCGGCCTGCGGGAGTTCCTCGGCGCGCAGGCGGGCACGCTCAAGGTCACGAAGCTCGCCAAGTGGAAGACCACGGCCCAGATGATCGCCATCGCGGTGCTCTTCGCCACCGGCGTGTTCCAGCACGAGGTGCTGGACCGGACGGTCGGCATGGACGACGCGACCATCGGCGCGATCCTGATGGGCGAGGCGCCGGACGAGGTGGGCCTCAACTTCCTCGTCGCCGCCGAGGCCGCGACGTGGTGGGGCGGGGTGATCCTGCTCTGGATCGCGTCCCTGCTGACCGCCGTCACCGGCTGGGACTACTTCTCCAAGGCGATGCCCTACCTGCGCGGACCGAAGACGTGAGGGTCCTCTACTTCGCGTGGGTCCGGGAGCGGATCGGCGAGGGCTCGGAGGAGGTGGAGACCGCCGCCGCCACCGTCCGCGACCTCGTGGCCGAGCTGCGCGCCCGCGAGGCGCGCTACGACCTCGCCCTCTCCGACATGGGGGCGGTGCGCGTCGCGGTGGACCAGGAGCTGGCCGATCTCGACGCGCCGCTGGCCGGGGTCCGCGAGGTGGCGTTCTTCCCCCCGATGACGGGGGGCTGATCGGGGGGGCGATCGGGATTATCGGACATTCGCGTACATACGCGCGTATGTACGGTGTATGCACGGGGGGTGTACGGGGGATGCACAGCGATCTTCGCGTCTCGGTGCAGGCGCACGACTTCGACCTCGCCGCCGAGGCCGCCCGGCTGGAGGCGACCGGCGCGGGCGCCGTCGTGACCTTCACGGGCCTCGTGCGCGACGTCGCGGGCGGCCTGCGCCACATGGAGCTGGAGCACTATCCCGGCATGACGGAGAAGGCGCTCGCCGCCATCGCCGCCGAGGCCGCGGAACGCTGGCCGCTCGACGCCGTGACCGTGATCCACCGCCATGGCCGCCTCGCGCCGGGCGCGCGCATCATGATGGTCGCGACCGCCTCGCGCCACCGGGCTGCCGCGTTCCAAGCCGCTGATTTCCTGATGGACTACCTGAAGTCCCGCGCTCCCTTCTGGAAGCGCGAAGTGACGGGGCAGGGCGCCGGATGGGTCGCCGCCACCGACGAGGACGAGGCCGCGCTGGACCGCTGGTCCTAGTCGTCCGCGCTCCACATCGTCATGGCCGCCCGCGCCGGCCACGCCGCGTCGTAGGCCGCCCCGTCGATGTCCCCCTCGGTCATCTCCGACAGGATGTCGCCCGGCGTCGGCAGGTCCGGCGCCGGGACGCCGCCCCAGAGCTCGGCGCGCATCACGGCGCGGGCGCATTGGGTGTAGATTTCCTTTATCGTCAGTACGATGACCGATCGGGGCCGCCGCCCCCGGTCCTCGAACCGGGCGATCAGGTCCGCGTCCACCGACACCACCGCCGTCCCGTTCACCCGCACCACCGTGGGCGAGCCGGGCACCATGAACATCAGCGAGGCGCGCCCGTCCGCCACGATGTTCCGCAGCGAATCCATGCGGTTGTTGCCCCGCCAGTCGGGCATCAGGAGCGTGCGCTCGTCCAACTCCGTCACCACCGGCCCGTCGTCCCCGCGCGGCGAGCCGTCGGTGCCGTCGGGTCCTACGGTGGTCAGGACGCAGAAGCGCGACGCCTCGATCCAGCGGCGGTAGAGCGGGGTCAGGCGGTCGGCGACCTTGGCCAGCGAGGCGCGGCCGGGGCGGCCGTAGAGGGCCTCCAGCTCGGCCACGTCCTCGATGCGGCCGGTCATCGCTCGGTCAGCTTCAACTCGATCCGCCGGTTGGCCGCCCGGCCCTCCACCGTCTCGTTGGTCGCGATGGGACGATACTCCCCGAAGCCCGTCGGCGCGACCCGCTCGGGCGGGAAGCCGCGCGCGTCGATCAGGTACTCGGCGACGGAGAGGGCGCGGCCTTGCGACAGCTCGAAGTTGTTCTCGTACTTGGAGCCGGGTCGGGGGATCAGGGGAAGGGCGTCCGTGTGCCCGTCGATCCGCAGCACCCAGTCGATGCCGTCGGGGAACTCGGCGGCCGCGTCGAGCAGCAGGTCGCCCACGCGCGCGATCTGGGCCTGCCCCTCGGGCGACAGCTCCACCGCGTTCACGTCGAACAGCACCTCCGAGGAGAACACGAAGCGGTCGCCTACGATCTCGACGCCCTCGCGCCCGCCCAGCACGTCGCGCAGCACCCCGAGGAAGTCGGAGCGGAACCGCTCCAGCCGCTGCGCCTCCTCGGCCAGGCGCCGCGCCTCGGCGCGCTCCTGCGCGGCGACCTGCGCCAGCGCGGCGTTGAGCTGCGAGCCGAGGTTGGTGAGCTGCACCTGCGCCTGCTCGTCCCGCGCCTGCGCGTCGTCGAGGATGGCCTGCAGGCTCCCGAGCTGGGCGCGCAGCTGGCGGATCTCCTGCGAGAAGGCGGCGGCCTCGCGCTGCGCCTCGACCTTCTCGGCGTCCACCTCGGACAGGCGGGCCTCCGCCGTCGCGAGCAGGGCCGCGCGGCGGTCGGCCTCGGACTGGGCGGCGTCGGCCTCCTGCCGCAGCGCGATGCGCGCGGCCGCGGCTTGGCGCAGGCGGGCGTCCAGCTCCTCGGCCCCGATGCGCGCACCCTGCACCTCGACCAAGGCGGCGGCGAGGCGGGCCTCCAACTCCTCGCGCGTGGCCTCGGTCGCGGCGGCGGCCCCGGTGGCCGCGGCGAGGGCGGCGCGCACCTCGTCGATCTCGCGCTGCAGGGCATCGCGGTCCATCTCGGCGGTCTCGGCCTCGGCGCGGGTCCGCTCCAGCCGGGCGCGGGCGTCGGCCAACTGGCTCTCCAGCTCGGCGCGCGTCGCGCTCTCCTGATCGGCGGCGCCGCGCGCGGCGGCCAGCGCCGAGCGGGCGGCGCGCAACTGCGCCTCCAAGGCGTCGACGGTCAGCTCCGCCGCCTCGGTGCCGCCCTGCGCGGCCGCGAGTTCGGCCTCCAGCGCGGCGATGCGGCGGGCGGCGGCCTGCCCGTCCGTCTGCGCCTCCGCGGCCTCGGCGCGGACGGCCGCGAGGGTGGCGAGCGTGGCGTCGAGTTCGGCGCGCAGGTCGGGCAGGGCGGTCGACGCCGCCTCCGCGCGGGCGAGGTCGGCCAGCGCGCGTCCCAGTTCCGCGCGCAGCTCCGCCTCGGACGCGGCCTCCCGCTCCAGCGAGGCGGAGGCCGTGGCGAGCGCGTCGCGCAGCCCGTCGAGTTCCGCGCGGAGCTCGGCCTCGCTGCGGGCGGCGGTCTCGACCTCGCCGCGGGCCACCGCCAAGGCGGCCAAGGTCTCCGTCAGGCGCGCGTCGAGGTCGTCGCCCCGCGCGGCCTCGGCGTCGCGCGCGGTCAGGGCGTCGGCCAAGGCGGCGTCGAGGTCGGCCTCCGCGTCGCGGGCGGCGGCGAGCAGGGTCAGCGTCTCCTCGGCCTCGCGGCGCTCCGCCTCCAGCGAGAGGGAGAGGGCGGTGAGTTCGGCGTCGGCCTCGGCGAGGCGGGCGCGCAGGGCCTCGGCCGCGGCGGCCTCGGTCAGGCGGGCGGCCTCCTCCTCCGAAAGGGCGGCCGCGTCGGCGCGGGCCTCCGCGCGCAGTCCCTCGACCAGCGCCTGCAGCGCCTCGCGCCGCGCGGCGGCGAGGCGGGCGGCCTCCACCCCCTCGTCGATCTCGTCGCGCGCGGCGGCGAGGGCAAGCTGCAGCGCCTCGCGCTCGTCCACTTCCCGGAGGAGCTCTCCCTCGGTCGTCTCAAGCCGGGCGGCGAGGTCGTCGCGCTGCGCGAGCAGGGTGGCGACCTGATCCTCGAAGGAGGCGACCCGCGCCTCCAGCCCCTCGGCCTGCGCCGTCAGCGTGGCGACGAGCCGGGCCTGGGCGTCGCGCTCGGAGCCCAGCCGCGCGGCCTCGCCCTCGGCGGCCTCGGCGCGGACCCGCTCGAGCCCGAGCGCGTCCGCGAGCTGGGCGACCTGATCGCTCAGCTCGCCCAGTTCCGCGTCCTGCTCGCCGATGCGCTGCGACAGGATGAACTGCACGATCATGAAGATCGACAGCACGAACATCAGCACCAGGAGCAGCGCCGTCATGGCGTCCACGAAGCCGGGCCACGCGTTGGCCGACAGGCGCGACCCGGAGCGGCGCGACAGCGCCACGTCAGCCGTCCTGCGGCTGGGCGGAGCCGCCTTGCGACTGGGCTTGGGTCGCCGAGGCGAGGCGGTTCAGCTGGCGGATGGCGCGGGTCAGGGCGGTCAGGTCGCCGCGCAGGTCGTCCACGGCGGCGGTGCGGGCGGTCGACATCTCCTCGAAGACCTTGAGCAGCTGCACGTCGATGGAGCGCAGGCGCATCCGGCTCTCGGCGTCGAGCCCGCCGTCGGCGCCCGCCGAGCCGCGCAGGACCTCGACGATCTGGCCCTGCCCCTCGGCCACCCGGTCGAGCGCGGCGGAGACGCTGGCCCTGTCGTCGCGCTGCGACATCGCGGTGATCGCGTCGGCTAGCGTGGCGAGCCGGGCATCCGCCGCGAGGCGCCCGGCCTCGGCCTTCTGGAACATGTCCTCCAGCGATTCCATCTGGGTGTTCATGTGGTCCAGCACGGCGGCCAGCGAGTACTGGTCGATCGTCTCCTCGCCCGAGTCGCCCACGAGGCCCACGCGGGTGATGGAGGACAGCCAGTCCTCCAGCTCGTTGTAGAAGCGGTTCTGGCCGTGGCCCGCGAACAGCTCCAGCAGGCCGACGACCAGCGACCCGGCGAGGCCGAGGAGCGAGGAGGCGAAGGCGACGCCCATTCCCTCGAGCTGGTCGTCCAGCCCGTCGATCAGCCGCGAGAACACGTCGATCCCGCCCCCGGCGCCGGGGTCCAGCGAGCGGATCGTGTCGACGACGGCGGGGACGGTGGTGGCGAGGCCCCAGAACGTGCCGAGCAGCCCGAGGAAGATGAGCGTGTTGACGATGTAGCGGGTGATGTCGCGCGCCTCCTCCATCCGCTGCGCGACCGAGTCGAGGATCGAGCGCGAGGAGGTGGCGGAGATCTGGCTGCGCTTGGAGCGGGCGCGCAGCAGCGCGGCCAGCGGGATCAGGAGCGAGGGCGGGCGCGTCACATCGTGGCCCGCCCGCGTCTCGGCGAAGCCCTCGATCCAAGCCACGGAGGAGAACAGCTGCAGCACCTGCGCGAAGCAGGCGATCACGCCGATCACGAACACCCCTAGGATGACCCCGTTGAGCCACGGGTTCGCGGCGAAGACCGGCGCGACGGTCGGGTAGATCAGCCACACGCCCACGCCGACGGCGACGAGGACCGCCAGCATCCATGCGATCTGGCGGACCGGCTGCGAGAACTGCGTCCCCGCGTCGATCTGGGTCGTCGTCATGTCGGAGCCTGCCCGCCCTCGTGGTTGCGCGGGAGGTTACGCGCGGGGGACGGGCCGCCACAAGGAGACGGCGCGGGTGTCAGGCGGGCCTGTCGCGGATGCGCCGCACCATCGCGTCGAGCCGGGCGAGGTCGGGGTCGCGGACGCCGATCCCCTCGAGCGCCTCGACCGAGGCGGAGAGGTACTCGTGGTTCGGCCCCCGCCCGCCCGTCGCGTGGGCGATGATCTCCGCCTGCCGCTCGAGGCTCAGCCCCGCCGCGTATTGCGGGTGCGACGTGTCCATCACGTAGGTGATCGCCTCGATGGCGCGCCCGTCCGCCGCGCGCAGGCGGACCTGCTCCTCCCTGTAGGCGGAGGAGATCAGCTCCCGCTCGCGCAGGGCGGCCAAGGCGGGCTCCGGGTCGGCGGCGCGGATGGCCACCCCCTCGCAGGCCGCGCCGGGCGCGGGCTCCAGCGCGAGGACGAGGCCCGGCTCCGCCTCCGAGCCGCGGTGGTGGATCGACCACATGCAGTAGCTGCGATGGTAGCCGTCGAGCGTCGCGCGCACGGTCTCGGCGACCTCGATTCCGGGGTTCCAGATCAGCGAGCCGTAGCCGAACACCCACAGGTCCATGATGTCGCTCCCGGTTGAACCGGGGGGCGTGTAGGGGGATTGGGGCCCGAACGGCAAGGAGCGGCCCGACATGCGCGCATTGACGATCCTCGTGGCGGTGCTGGCCGCGCTGTGGTCCGGCTGGTGGCTGGTGGGGCGGGCGGGCGTGCAGGCGGCGCTCGACCGCGCGCCCGCCGCGGCGGCGACGCAGGGCTGGGAGGTGTCTTGGACCGACGCCTCGACCGGCGGCTTCCCCAACCGCTTCGACACCCGGCTGGAGGCGCCGCGCGCGGTGGACCCCACGGGCGAGGTCGAGTGGACGGCCCCGTTCCTCGACATCCTCATGCTGTCCTACCGGCCCAACCATGCCATCGTCGCCTTCCCGCCCGAGCAGACGGTGACGGTGATGGGCCTGCCCGTCGTCGTCCGCTCCGGGCGGATGCGCGCCTCCGTGGTGGCGGGGCCGGCGCTGCCGCCGGTGCTGGACCGCGCGACGCTGGAGGGCGAGGCGCTGGCGGTCGAGACGCTGGGCGCGGTCTCCACCGTGGCGGCGGCGCGGGCGGCGACCCGGTGGGCCGAGGACGGCAGCGGCTACGACGTGGCGCTCGCCCTGTCCGACGTGACGATCCCCGACCCCGCCGCCGGGATGCTGGCCGAGGGCGGGATGCCCGCCGCGATCGGCATCGTCCGGCTCGACGCGACGGCCCGCATGGCGGCCCCCGTCGCGCTCGGGCCGGGGGCGCCGCCGCAGGTGGCCGGGCTGGACCTCCGCGACGTGGCGGTCGTCTGGGGCGAGGTGCGGCTGTCGGGCGAGGGGACGCTCGACGTCGACCGGGCGGGGCGGGCGCAGGGCCTCGTGACCGTTCGGGCCGAGGGGTGGGAGCGCCTTCTGGACCTCGCGGAATCGCAGAACATGCTGCCCCGGTCGCGGCGCGCCTTGGTCGAGGCGGCGCTGCGCGGCGTGGCCGGGGACGACGGCGTGGTGGAGGTGCCCCTCGCCGTTCGGGACGGGGTGGTGCGGTTCGGGCCCTTCGAGCTCGGACGCCTGCCGGTCCTGCTCTAGCCGAGCGTCACGCGCGCCTCGACCCGGTCGATCACCGTGCCGTCGCGGAGCAGCTCGACGGTGCCGACGTAGTCGCCGCCCCGCCAGCGCGCGGCGCGCAAACGGCGCCCGACGGCACGGAACAGCTCCGCTTGGGTTCGTTCCAGCGCGACGGTGGTGGCCAGCACCTCCCGGCCTGTCGGGCCGATGACGGTGAGCCGCATCTCGTCGCCCGCCCGCCCGCCGAACGCATGGCCCCAAAGCACCAGCGCGGGCGCGTCGAGGGGAAGCGCGGAAGCGTCCGCAGTGCCCGCCTTGACCGCGTCGTACTCCGGCACCGCATCGGCGAAGCCCGCGCCCAGGAGCCCGCCGGGCGCGTAGGGCACCGGCTCGGCCCACGCCGCGCCCGTGCCGGGGACGAACGGGTCCACCGTCTCGCCGTCGCGGGTCACCTGCAGGTGGACGTGGGGGAACTGGGTCGCGCCGGACAGGCCGACCTCGCCCAGCACGTCGCCCGCCGCGACCCGGTCGCCGGGCGCGACGGTCACCGATCCCTCCGCCATGTGGCACAGCTGCGTGACCCAGCCGCCGCCGTGGTCGAGCGCGACGCCGTTGCCGCATTCGCGGCCCTCCACCTCGGCGCGGTCCGCGATGGCACGGTCGGCCATCCCGTCGCGCGCGCCCCGGACCACCCCGTCGGCGGGGGCGCGGACGGGGATGCCCGCCGCCATCGCCTCGAGATCCGCGACGCGGAAGTCCGTGCCCGCGTGCCCGTCGTAGGAGAGCGGCCCGCCCGTGAAGTCCGCGGCACCGGGACCGGGATCGGCATCGACGTATTGCTGGATGTCGCAGTCTTCCCCGAGCGTGCAGTCGAGCGGCGGGACGAGGAGGAGGTCCTGCGCCGCGGCGGGGAGCGCGAGCGTCAGGAGGGCGGCATGGACGAGATGCATCCCCGGAGCATGCCATGTCGGTCCTGCCACTGCACCGTCCCCGTCCTGCTCTAGGTTCCCCGTCGGTCCGGGGCGGGGCCGCCTTCCGGTCGCGCCGCGGGCCGAAACGAGGAAGGCCCGGCGCGGGGCCGGGCCTTCCAGATGATCCGTCGGATCAGTCCGCCGTGAGCATCGGCGGGCGCTTGTCCGAGATGGCCTTCTTCGGCTCCTCGATGCGCAGGTCCAGCTTGCCGTCCTTGACGCCGACCTTGACGAGCCCGCCCTTGGCCAGCTTGCCGAAGAGCAGCTCCTCGGCCAGCGGCTTCTTGACGTGCTCTTGGATGACCCGCGCCAAGGGGCGCGCGCCCATACGGTCGTCGTAGCCCTTGTCGGCGATCCATTCGGCCGCCGGCTTGGTCAGCTCGATCGTCACGCCGCGGTCCAGCAGCTGGGCCTCGAGCTGCAGCACGAACTTCTCGACCACCTGCAGGATCGTGTCCTTGGGCAGGGGCGCGAAGGCGATCACCGCGTCGAGGCGGTTGCGGAACTCCGGCGTGAAGGTCCGCTCGATGGCCTCCGTGTCCTCGCCCTCGCGGCGGTCGCGGCCGAAGCCGAGCGGCGCGCGCGCGGCGTCCGAGGCGCCCGCGTTGGACGTCATGATCAGGATCACGTTGCGGAAGTCGACGGTCCGGCCGTTGTGGTCGGTCAGCTTCCCGTGGTCCATCACCTGCAGCAGGATGTTGTAGACGTCCGGGTGCGCCTTCTCGATCTCGTCGAGCAGCAGGACGCAATGCGGATGCTGGTCCACGCCGTCGGTCAAGAGGCCCCCTTGGTCGAAGCCCACGTAGCCCGGCGGCGCGCCGATCAGGCGGCTGACGGCGTGCTTCTCCATGTACTCGGACATGTCGAAGCGCAGCATCTCGATGCCCAGCGTGTCGGCCAACTGCTTGGCGACCTCGGTCTTGCCGACGCCGGTGGGGCCCGCGAACAGGTAGTTGCCGATGGGCTTCTCCGGCTCGCGCAGGCCCGCGCGGGACAGCTTGATCGCCGAGGCCAGCGCCTCGATGGCGTTGTCCTGCCCGAAGACCACGCGCTTGAGCGCGCCCTCGAGGTCGCGCAGCACCTCCTGGTCGTCCTTGGAGACGTTCTTGGGCGGGATGCGGGCGATCTTGGCGACGACCGCCTCGATCTCCTTCACGCCGATGGTCTTGCGCCGCTTGGACTCGGTCACCAGCGCCTGCGCCGCGCCCGCCTCGTCGATCACATCGATCGCCTTGTCGGGCAGCTTGCGGTCGTTGACGTAGCGCGCGGACAGCTCGACCGCCGACTTGATGGCGTCGGCCGTGTACTTGATCGAGTGGTGGTCCTCGAAGCGGTCCTTGAGGCCCTTGAGGATCTTGATCGTGTCCTCGACCGTCGGCTCGTTGACGTCGATCTTCTGGAAGCGCCGCGACAACGCGCGGTCCTTCTCGAAGTGCTGGCGGAACTCCTTGTAGGTCGTGGAGCCCATCGTGCGCAGCTTGCCCCCTTGAAGGGCGGGCTTGAGCAGGTTGGAGGCGTCCATCGCGCCGCCGGACGTCGCGCCCGCGCCGATCACCGTGTGGATCTCGTCGATGAAGAGCACCGCGTCGGGATGCTCCTCCATCTCGGTGACGACGGCCTTGAGCCGCTCCTCGAAGTCGCCGCGGTAGCGGGTGCCGGCCAGCAGCGCGCCCATGTCGAGCGAATAGATCGTGGCGCCGGACAGCACCTCGGGCACCTCGCCCTGCACGATCTTGAAGGCGAGGCCTTCCGCGATGGCGGTCTTGCCCACGCCGGGGTCGCCCACCAGCAGCGGGTTGTTCTTGCGGCGGCGGCACAGCACTTGGATGCAGCGCTCCACCTCGTGCTCGCGCCCGATCAGCGGATCGACGTCGCCCTTGGCCGACTTCTTGTTGAGGTCGACCGTGTACTTGGCCAGCGCGCTCTCGCGGTTCTCGGACGGGTTGGGCCCGCCCTCGGACCCCTCGACGGGCATCTCGCCCTCGTCCTCGGTGCCCTCGACGGGCCGCGCCTCGCCGAAGGACGGGTCCTTGGCGACGCCGTGGGCGATGAAGTTGACCGCGTCGTAGCGGGTCATGTCCTGCTCCTGCAGGAAGTAGGCGGCGTTCGACTCGCGCTCGGCGAAGATGGCGACCAGCACGTTGGCGCCCGTCACCTCCGAGCGGCCCGAGGACTGCACGTGGATGGCGGCGCGCTGGATCACGCGCTGGAAGGCGGCGGTGGGCACGGCCTCGGAGCCTTCGACGTCCGTGACGAGGGTGCTGAGATCGTCCTCGATGAACTCCTCCAAGGTCTGGCGGAGTTCGTCGAGGTCGACGCCGCAGGCGCGCATCACGCGCGCGGCATCGGGCTCGTCGATCAGCACGAGGAGCAGGTGCTCCAGCGTCGCCAGCTCGTGGTGACGCTCGTTGGCCTGCGCGAGGGCGGCGTGGATGGCCTGCTCGAGGGTGTTCGAGAACGAGGGCATGGTGTTCTCTCCTGTCTGTGCGCGGCCCCCGGGATAGGGGGCCGGCCTTAGATTAAGTTTTGGGTGTCGGCGGGCGGCCTTCAACCCTTTTCATCGGCTGACTCGCGGTCGCGTGACCGACCGTGCCCATTCCGCAGGCATCAGAAACGGTCCCGCGCCCGGCGGGTGGCGGCGAACGTCTCGACGTCCGGTCTGTCGGCGGTGTCCGTCGCGGCCTTGAGCGCGGGATCGTGGCTGCGAAGGAACGGGTTGGTGCGGCGTTCCAGCCCGAGGGTCGAGGGGACGGTGGGGCGTCCCGCGGCGCGCGCCGCCTCGGCCTCGGCTAGACGGGAGGTAAGCGCCGCGCGGCCCGGTTCAAGCGAGAGGGCGAAGCGCAGGTTGGTCGTCGTGTACTCGTGGCCCGAGGCGATCAGGGTCTCGTCGGGCAGGGCGTCGAACTGCGACAGGCTCTCGTGCATCCGTTCGGGCGTGCCCTCGAACAGGCGCCCGCAGCCGCCCGCCATCAGGCTGTCGCCGGTGAAGGCCACCCCGTCGAAGACGAAGGCCACGTGGCCCATCGTGTGGCCCGACACGTCCCAGACCTCCGCCCGCGCGCCGCCGATCTCGATGCCGGTGCCCGGCACGACGCGCTCGTCCAAGGGGGGCAGGCGGTGGGCGTCGGCCTCCGCCCCCCAGACGGCGACGCCGCCGTCCCGCATCGCCAGCAGGTCGGGCAGCGCGTCGACGTGGTCCCAGTGGTGGTGCGTCAGCAGCACGTCCGTCAGGCGCCATCCCCGCTCGTCCAAGGCGGCCGCGATCGGCGCGGCCTTCGGGACGTCGACGAGCACGGTCCGGTCGCCCGCGCGGAACAGGAAGGCGTAATTGTCCTCGAGGCAGGGGATCGTGACGAGGGTGTCCGCGACGGTCATTGGGTCCTCCGGTCGGGGTCGTCGCAGCGGAGCGCGCCGGCTCCGGGAGGGCAACCCCCGGCGACTCCCCTCGTTCCCGTCAAAGTGGAGTGAATTTGCCGTTGATCGCGCATGCCGCGGCATGCCATTCGGCGGGCGGTTTCGTGATCCGGCCCCCGCGCCGCGCCCGCACCCCGCGGAACCCATTCCGCATCGGCAGTCGCCGACAGCACCGAGACCAGACCATTGACCAATGCACAGCCCATCCGCCGGGCCACCCCCACCGACCTGTCGGCCCTGATGGCCGTCGTCCGCGAGTCCGGCCTCTTCGGCCCGGACGAACTCGACTACATGGAGGCCGACCTCGCCGCATGGGCCGGGGGCGGCAGCGACCGCCGCTGGCTGATCCATGACGGCCCCGACCCGCAGGGGGCCGCGATGCTCGCGCCCGAGCCCATGTCGGGCGACGCATGGAACATGCTCTTCCTCGCGACCCGGCCCGGGGCGCGCAGGCGGGGCGTCGCCCGCGCGCTGCTCGCCGCGGCGGCGGAGACGGCGAGGGGGCAGGGCGGTCGCCTGCTCCTGATTGATACGTCGTCCGACGAGGATCAGGCGCCGGCCCGCGTCTTCTATGCCGCAAGCGGGTGCGACCATGTCGCGACGATCCCCGGCTACTATGCCGACGGGGTGGACAAGGTGACCTACCTGCGCCGCCTCGCCTGACGGGGGCGCCCATGCTACCTCCCCTCCGCCGGGCCTGTCCGGCGGAGGGACCCCGCTTGCATCTCGACGTCGTCGACCTGCGCCGCTTCTACTACCGGACCCGGCTGGGCCGCGCGGCGCAGAAGGCGATCCGCGACAGGCTGACCGCGCTCTGGCCGCCCGACGGCGCGCGGGGGCAGACGGTGGCGGGGTTCGGGTTCGCGGCGCCGCTGCTGCGTCCCTACCTCGCCGACGCCCGCCGCGTGACCGCGCTGATGCCCGCGCAGCAGGGGGTCATGCCGTGGCCCCCCGGTCGGCCGAACGTGTCCGTCCTGGTGGAGGAGACGCTGTGGCCGGTCGAGACCGGCAGCGTCGACCGGCTCGTGCTGCTGCACGGGCTCGAGACCTCCGAGTCGCCCGGCGCGCTGCTGGACGAGTGCGAGCGCGTGCTCGGCCCGGGCGGGCGGGCGATGCTGATCGTGCCGAACCGCTCCGGCCTCTGGGCGCGGCGCGACGCGACGCCGTTCGGCTTCGGGCGGCCCTACTCCCTCAGCCAGCTCGAGGCGCTCGCGCAGGCGGCCGGGTTCAAGCCGGCCCGCCACTCCGCCGCCCTCTACGGCCCGCCGTCCGAGCGCGACTTCTGGCTGCGCGCCCACGGCATGCTAGAGCGGATGGGGCCGCGGATCAGCCGGTCGAACGGTGGGGGCGTGATCCTCCTGGAGCTCGCCAAGCAGGTGCCGGCGCGTCCGCGACCCGGACTCGCCGAACGCGTCCGCCGACCGCTGCGCGTGCTGGACCCTGTGCCGGAACCGGGAGTCGCGGGGCGGACCTGAAGGCGGGCCCGACGGGGGCGCCGCGTCCGGCGGCCCGGGCGGGGCCGAACCGTGCGCGCCGGCGGCAGCGCAGCAGGCCGACGCAGCTGACGCCGATGAAGAAGATCTGGATCACCGCCGAGGCCGGGTTGAACGCTTGGACCAAGCCGGCGAGCACGAGGGACGCGGCCAGCATGTTGCACATGAAGTAGCGCGGGCGCCGCACGTCGAGCCAGCCGAGGGTCAGGGACACGTAGGTCGCTATGTAGACGCCGGCCCCGATCAGCCCGATCGCCTCGAGCGGGCCCGTCCCCGCCATCCACGTCGCGAAGTCCTGTGCCATCGTCACGCCCTCGTCTGCCATCGTCACGCCCTCGCCCGGTCCCGTCGACCGATGGGCCGGTCCTAGGCGGCGGTGCGGCCACGCGGTGCTGCGGATAGCCGCAGCCCTGAGGATATCCGCATGTCCCCCGCGCGGGCGCCCTGCGCGGCCGGGTCGCGGTCCGCGTGGACCCGGGATGCGACGGATCGCGCCCGCCACCCCGTTGCGGGGCGAAACCCGTGCTGCTAGAGGGGCCGCGATTTCGCGGGGGCGGCTTGTCCGGCATGGGACATGCGGCCCCCGAGACGCGCCGGGGCACTGCCGTCCCGGCCCGCGACGAACACGGCGAAAGGGGCGACGTGGCCGAACCTGCTTCGATCTCGATGGGGATTGCCGAGCGCTACGCGCAGGCGGTCTTCGACTTGGCCCGCGATGCGGGCGACCTCGCGGCGCTGGAGGCGGACGTCTCCACGCTGGACGCGGCGATCCGCGAGTCGTCCGACCTGCGCGACGCGATGGCGTCCCCGGTCCTGACCCGCGCCGAGCAGGAGGGGGCCATCGCGGCCGTCGCCGCGAAGCTCGGCCTCGGGGCGACGCTGACCAACACGCTGCGCCTGATGGCTTCCAAGCGGCGGCTCTTCGTGGCCCCCGCGCTGGTCGAGGCGCTCAAGGAGCGGCTGGCCGACGACAGGGGCCAGCTCACCGCTGAGGTCCGGTCCGCGAAGAAGCTGACCGACACCCAGCAGAAGAAGCTGTCCGAGGCGCTGAAGGCGTCGACCGGCAAGGACGTCGCCGTCGAGGTGACGGTGGACGAGGCGCTGATCGGCGGCCTCGTGGTCAAGGTCGGCTCCCAGATGATCGATACGTCCATCCGCGCGAAGCTCGCCGCGCTGCAGAACACGATGAAAGAGGTCCGCTGAGATGGCTATCCAAGCCTCCGAGATTTCCGCGATCCTGAAGGATCAGATCCAGAACTTCGGGCAAGAGGCCGAAGTCGCCGAGGTCGGCCGCGTGCTGTCCGTGGGCGACGGCATCGCCCGCGTCTACGGCCTCGACAACGTCCAGGCCGGCGAGATGGTCGAGTTCCCCGGCGGCATCCAGGGCATGGCGCTGAACCTCGAATCCGACAACGTCGGCGTCGTGATCTTCGGCTCCGACCGCGACATCGCCGAGGGCGACACGGTCAAGCGCACCAACTCCATCGTGGACGTGCCGGCCGGCCCCGAGCTGCTTGGCCGCGTCGTGGACGGCCTCGGCAACCCGCTGGACGGCAAGGGCCCGATCACCGCGACCGAGCGCCGGGTTGCGGACGTCAAGGCGCCGGGCATCATCCCCCGCAAGTCCGTCCACGAGCCGATGGCCACCGGCCTCAAGGCCGTGGACGCCATGATCCCGATCGGGCGCGGCCAGCGCGAGCTGATCATCGGCGACCGCCAGACCGGCAAGACCGCCGTGGCGCTCGACGCGATCCTCAACCAGAAGTCCTACAACGACGCCGCCGGCGACGACGAGAGCCAGAAGCTCTACTGCGTCTACGTCGCCGTGGGCCAGAAGCGCTCGACGGTGGCGCAGCTGGTGAAGCGCCTCGAGGAGTCGGGCGCGATCGACTACTCGATCGTGGTCGCCGCGACCGCCTCGGACCCCGCCCCGATGCAGTTCCTCGCGCCCTACGCCGCGACCGCGATGGCCGAGTACTTCCGCGACAACGGCAAGCACGCGCTGATCGTGTACGACGACCTTTCCAAGCAGGCCGTGGCCTACCGCCAGATGTCCCTGCTGCTGCGCCGCCCGCCCGGGCGCGAGGCCTATCCGGGCGACGTGTTCTACCTGCACTCCCGACTGCTGGAGCGCTCGGCCAAGCTGGGCGACGACTCGGGCAACGGCTCGCTGACGGCGCTGCCGATCATCGAGACGCAGGGCGGCGACGTATCGGCGTTCATCCCGACCAACGTGATCTCGATCACCGACGGCCAGATCTTCCTCGAGACGGAGCTGTTCTACCAGGGTATCCGCCCGGCGGTGAACACCGGCCTGTCGGTGTCGCGGGTGGGCTCCTCGGCCCAGACCAACGCGATGAAGTCGGTCGCCGGCCCCGTGAAGCTCTCGCTCGCGCAGTATCGCGAGATGGCGGCCTTCGCGCAGTTCGGCTCGGACCTCGACGCCTCGACCCAGCGCCTGCTGGCCCGCGGCGCGCGCCTGACCGAGCTGATGAAGCAGCCGCAGTACTCGCCGCTGACCAACGCCGAGATCGTGGCCGTGATCTACGCGGGCACCAACGGCTTCCTCGACGAGGTGCCGGTGGCCGAGGTCGGCAAGTGGGAGGAGGGCCTGCTGAAGTTCATGCGCGGCCAGAAGAAGGACGTGCTGGACTGGATCACGTCGGAGGACCCCAAGATCAAGGGCGATGCCGAGGACAAGCTGAAGGCCGCGATCCAAGCCTACGCCGACACCTACGCCGGTTGATCCGGAGGGAGACGACATGCCTTCCCTGAAGGACCTCAAGAACCGGATCGAGAGCGTCAAGTCGACGCGCAAGATCACCAAGGCCATGCAGATGGTCGCCGCCGCCAAGCTGCGCCGGGCGCAGGACGCCGCCGAGGCGTCCCGCCCCTACGCGAAGCGGTTCAACGCCGTGCTCTCGGCCCTCGCGGCGGGGGCGGGCGACGGCGACGGCGTGCCGCGCCTCCTGCGCGGCACGGGCTCGGACCAGACGCATCTCCTGCTCGTCCTCACGGCCGAGCGGGGGCTCTGCGGCGGGTTCAACGCCAACATCGCCAAGCTGGCCCGGACCCACGCCCAGAAGCTCGTGGCCGAGGGCAAGACGGTGAAGATCGTCACCGTCGGCAAGAAGGGCCGCGAGGCGCTCAAGCGCGACTTCGCGGACCACATGGTGAAGCACGTGGACCTGTCGAGCGTGAAGCGGCTGGGCTACGCGAACGCGTCGTCCATCGCGGCCGACGTGCTCAAGATGTTCGACGACGGCGAGTTCGACGTCTGCACGATGTTCTACTCGGAGTTCGAGTCGGTCATCGCGCAGCGGCCCGTCGCCCAGCAGATCATCCCGTTCCAGCCGCCCGAGGCGGAGGGCGACGCGGACGTCGCGCTCTACGACTACGAGCCGTCGGAGGAGGCGATCCTCGCCGACCTGCTGCCGCGCGGGGTCGCCACGGCGATCTTCTCCGCGCTCTTGGAGAACTCGGCCGGCGAGCAGGGCGCGCGCATGTCCGCGATGGACAACGCGACGCGCAACGCCGGCGAGATGATCGACGCGTTGACCATCGAGTACAACCGCTCGCGGCAGGCGGTCATCACCAACGAGCTGATCGAAATCATTTCGGGCGCCGAGGCGCTCTGACCCGAACAACCGGAGACACCCCAATGGCAAACGGCAAGGTCACGCAGGTCATCGGCGCCGTCGTCGACGTGCAGTTCGACGGCGATCTGCCCGAGATCCTCAACGCGCTCGAGACCGACAACAATGGCAAGCGCCTCGTGCTCGAGGTCGCGCAGCACCTCGGCGAGAACACGGTCCGCACCATCGCGATGGACGCGACCGAGGGCCTCGTGCGCGGGCAGGCGGTCACCGACACCGGGTCGGCGATCAAGGTGCCCGTGGGCACCGCCACGCTGGGCCGCATCCTCAACGTCACCGGCGACCCGATCGACGAGAAGGGCCCGGTCGAGGCGGACGAGTACCGCCCCATCCACGCCGAGGCGCCCGACTTCGCCGACCAGGCGACCGAGGCCGAGATCCTCGTGACGGGCATCAAGGTCATCGACCTGCTCGCCCCCTACTCGAAGGGCGGCAAGATCGGCCTCTTCGGCGGCGCGGGCGTGGGCAAGACGGTCCTGATTCAGGAGCTGATCAACAACATCGCCAAGGTGCACTCGGGCCTGTCCGTGTTCGCCGGCGTGGGCGAGCGGACCCGCGAGGGCAACGACCTCTACCACGAGATGATCGAGTCCGGCGTGCTGACGCCCGACAACCTGCCCGACTCCAAGATCGCGCTGGTGTTCGGCCAGATGAACGAGCCGCCGGGCGCCCGTGCCCGCATCGCGCTGACCGGCCTGACCATGGCCGAGCAGTTCCGTGACGCCACCGGCGCGGACGTGCTGTTCTTCGTCGACAACATCTTCCGCTTCACGCAGGCGGGCTCGGAGATGTCGGCGCTTCTGGGCCGCATCCCCTCGGCGGTGGGCTACCAGCCGACGCTGGCCACCGACATGGGCGCCATGCAGGAGCGGATCACCTCGACCAAGAACGGCTCGATCACCTCGATCCAGGCCGTGTATGTGCCCGCGGACGACCTGACCGACCCGGCGCCGGCCACGACCTTCGCGCACCTCGACGCGACGACGGTTCTCAACCGCGCCATCTCGGAGCTGGGTATCTACCCGGCGGTGGACCCGCTCGACTCGACCTCGCGCCTGATGGACCCGCAGATCCTGGGCCAGGAGCACTACCAAGTGGCGCGCGACGTGCAGGGCATCCTGCAGCGCTACAAGTCGCTCCAGGACATCATCGCGATCCTCGGGATGGACGAGCTCTCGGAGGAGGACAAGCTGACCGTGGCGCGCGCCCGGAAGATCCAGCGCTTCCTGTCCCAGCCGTTCGACGTGGCGAAGGTCTTCACCGGCGCGGACGGCAAGCAGGTGCCGCTGGAGGACACGATTTCGTCCTTCAAGGCCGTCGTCGCGGGCGAGTACGACCACCTGCCGGAGGCCGCGTTCTACATGGTCGGCGGCATCGACGAGGTGATCGCCAAGGCCGAGCGCATGGCCGCCGAGGCCGCCTGATGGCGTATCGCTTCGAACTGGTCTCGCCGGAGCGGCGGCTCGCCTCGGAAGAGGTGGACGCCGTCCGCATCCCCGGCGCCGACGGCGACATGACCGCTGCCGAGGGGCACACCGCCGTGGTCACGTCCCTGCGGCCGGGCGTCCTGATCGTCGAGAGCGGCGGGTCCGAGACCCGCTACGCCGTCACCGGCGGCTTCGCCGAGGTCGGCGCCGACAGCACGACCGTCCTGGCCGAGCGCGCGCTCCCCGCCGAGGAGGTGGATCAGGGCACGTTCGACGACTGGGTCGGCGAGGCGCGCGCCTCGCGCGATGCGGCCAAGGAGCGGCATGACCGCGGCGAGGACACCGAGGGGCTGCTCGACAGCGCCGAGAAGCTCGTCGAGGACATGGTGGCGATGGGCGGCCATATCGGCCTCGACCCGAACCAGCCGAACCTCTAGCGCACGCCGCCTGAGGATAGCATGCAACGGACGCCCCGGTCGCTTCGGCCGGGGCGTTTTCCTTTTCGGGCCTCGGGGTATCGTCCCCCCCGATGAAGCGCATCGCCTGCCACACGCTCGGCATCGACCAAGGCTCGGTGCAGATGTTCTCCGACTTCGAGGACGACGGCGAGATGTGGGTCGGCACCGGCCCGCGCGAGGCGCGGCGTGCCGTGACCTTCGGCGCGCCGTTCCGCGAGGCGCCCGTCGTGCAGGCGGTGGTGGCGATGATCGACATCGACGCCGGCTCGAACCACCGCGCCGACCTGTCGGTGGGCGAGGTCACCTGCGAGGGCTGCGAGCTGGTGTTCCGCACGTGGGGCGACACCAAGGTGGCGCGCGTGCGGGCGGAGTGGACGGCGATGGGGGCGGTGGCGTCCGAGGACGACTGGGACGTGTAGGCGCGGGTCGCCCGTCGCGGTGCCCCGCGCCCGCCCCGCAGAGGGCGACCGTATCCGCACAATCCTCCGCTTGCCCTCCGCCCCGCACCTCCCCCATCACGGAGGCGGAGGTGCTCCCATGCGCGACGACAACTTCCTCTCCGAGATGAACGCCCGCCACCTGTGGCACCCCTTCGGCCACCCGGGCGAGGCGCGCGCGAACCCGCCCAAGATCATCCGCAGGGCCGAGGGCGTGCGCATCACCGACGAGGCGGGCCACACGACCATCGACGGGGTCGGGGGGCTGTGGTGCGTGAACCTCGGCTACTCCTGCCAGCCCATCAAGGACGCGGTGGCCGCGCAACTGGCGGAACTGCCCTACTACTCGGCCTTCAAGGGCACGACCAACGGCCCCGCGATCGAGCTGTCGGTCGAGCTGGCGCGCTGGTTCGGGCCCGAGGGGCTGACCCGCGCCTTCCTGACCTCCGGTGGCTCGGACGCCGTGGACACGGCCCTCAAGCTCGCGCGCCAGTATCACAAGCTGAACGGCGAGCCGGGGCGCACCAAGTTCGTCGCGCTGACCAAGGCGTATCACGGCACCCACTGGGGCGGGGCGGCGGTGAACGGCAACCCGCTCTTCCGCGCGCCCTACGAGCCGCACCTGTCCGGCACGTTCCACGTCCCCAGCCCCTACGCCTACCGCAACCCTTGGGACGAGACCGACCCCGAGCGGCTCTCGGCGCTGTGCCTGCGGATGCTGGAGGAGCAGATCGTCTTCCAAGACCCGGCCACGGTCGCCGCCTTCATCCTCGAGCCGGTGCAGGGGGCGGGGGGCGTGATCGTCCCGCCCGAGAGCTTCCTGAGGGGCGCGCGCGAGATCTGCGACCGCCACGGCGTCCTGCTCATCGCCGACGAGGTCATCTCCGGCTTCGGGCGCACGGGCCATGTCTGCGCGTCGCGGCGGTCGGGGGTGAGGCCCGACCTGATGACCTTGGCCAAGGCGCTGACCTCCGGCTACTTCCCGATGGGCGCGGTGATGGTGTCCGAACGCCTCGCCGACGCCTTCGAGCACGAGGAGACGGGGGGCATGATCCCCACGGGCTATACCTATTCCGGCCACCCGGTCGGCTGCGCCGCCGCCTTGGCCTGCCTCGCCGAGACGGAGCGGCTGAAGGTCTGGGAGAACGCCGCCTCGACCGGGGCGCGCGTCCTCGCGGGGCTGGAGGGTCTGCGGCGCCACGCGTGCGTCGGCGACGTGCGCGGGATCGGCCTGATGTGCGCGCTGGAGATCGTGTCGGACCGCGACGCCAAGACCGCCGATCCCGCGCGCGCGGGCCGCATCTTCGAGGCCGCCTACCGCGCGGGCGCGATGGTGCGGTGGTCGGGCGCGAACCTCGTCGTCTCGCCGCCGCTGACGCTGACCCCCGCCGAGGGGGACGCCATCGTCGCCGCGCTCGACCAAGGCTTGTCCGAGGCCGGATGACCCGCGTCCTGATCAACGGGTTCGGCCGCATCGGCCGGTCGATCCTGCGCGCGCACCTGCGGGGCAGGGGGAACCTCGTGGTGGCGGGGATCAACGACATCGCCCCACCCGAGACCTGCGCCTACCTCATGCGCTGGGACAGCGTGTTCGGCCCGTGGCCCGAGGAGGTTGCCGCCGAGCCGGGGGCCTTGCGCGTCGGCCGCCACCGCATCCCGTTCCATTCGACGGACGACCTCTCGACGCTGGACCTGTCGGACATCGACCTCGTCCTCGAATGCACGGGCCATGCCGACACCCGCGACGAGGTCGAGCGGGGCCTGCGCGCGGGCGCCAGGCGCATCCTCATGTCCGGCCCCTCGACCGTCGCCGACGCGACGATCGTGATCGGCGCCAACGACCACCTGCTGGCCGACCAGCGCGTCGTGTCCAACGCGTCCTGCACCACAAACGCGGTCGCCCCGCTGCTCAAGGCGCTCGACGACGCCTTCGGGGTCGAGACCGGGTCGATGACCACGATCCACTGCTACACCGGCTCCCAGCCCACGGTGGACACGGCCCACGGCCCCCACCTCGCCCGCTCCCGTGCGGCGGCCCTGTCGATGGTGCCCACGACCACATCCGCCGGGCGGCTGGTGGACGAGGTGCTGCCCCACCTCGCCGGCCGCGTCCCCTGCCAGTCGGTGCGTGTGCCCACGGCGAGCGTCTCGGCGGTGGACCTCTCCGTCATGCTGCGCGCGCCCGCGACGGCGGCGGAGGTGGACGACGCCATCCTCGCCTCGCCCGTAATCGGCGCGGAGACCGACGAGGTCGTCAGCGCCGACATGCGGATGCGCCCCGAGAGCTACGTCCACCTGCCCGCCGAGACCCGCGTGGCCGGCTCCGGCACACGGGGCGGCATGGTCCGGGTGTTCGGCTGGTACGACAACGAATGGGGCTTCGCCTGCCGGATGCTGGATCTGGCCGAGCGGATGGCCTAGCCCCACGCGCCCTCCGCGCAGAGCCGCCCGTCCGCGCCCCGCATCCAGAGCCGCGCGCCGTCGCGGCACACCGTCAGCGCCTCGCCCGCCACCGCCGGGGCGGTCAGCCGGTAGGACATGCGCCGCACCGGCCCGGCCCGCGCGGCGAGGTCCGCCATCGCCTCGGCCAGCAGCGGGCCATGCACGACGACCCCCGCATGGCCCTCCACCTCCGTCGCGTAGAGCCGGTCGTAGTGGATGCGATGCCCGTTGAACGTCAGCGCCGAGGCGCGGAACAGCGCCACCTCGTCGAAGACGCGCGCCTCCTCCACCGGCGCCCGCTCCGCCATTCGCACCGCAGGGAGCGGATCGTCCGGCGACGGGGCCGCCCGGTAGACGAGATCCTGCCGCTCCCGCAGCACCACCGCGCCGTCCTGCGCCACCTCGTGCTCGAGCGTCACGAGCGCCAAGGGCCCCGTCCGCCCCGCCTTCCGCTCCGCCGAAAGCTGGCGGCTGGCCTTCGTCGCGGGCTTCCCCGTCCGCAGCGGCCCCCGCACCTCCAGCGCACCGCCCGCCCACATCCGGCGCGGCAGGCCCATGTCGGGGATCAGCGCGTCGCCCACCGCCGGGTGCCCATCGCGCCCGAGCCGTTCGGGCGGGCGCGCGTCCCAGTGGTAGAGCCAGTGCCAGAACGGGGGCAGGGGGCCGTCGCCCGGATCGGCCCGGCCCAGCGTCGCGGCGAAGGCGGACGCGCGGGCCGGGTCCATCACGTCGACGCGGTTGACGGCGGGAGGGGCGGGGGACGACATGAGCCGGTCATCGCAGGAAGGGACGCGCCCGTGAAGGTCGAGAGCTTGGACCACCTGGTCTTGACGGTCGCCGACGTCGAGGCGACGGCGGACTGGTACGGGCGTTGCCTCGGCATGGCGCCCGAGCCGTTCACCGTGGCGGATGGGACGACCCGCATGGCGCTCGCCTTCGGGCGCCAGAAGATCAACCTCCACCCCGCGCCCCGCGGCTACGACCCCAAGGCCGACCGCCCCACGCCGGGCAGCGCGGACCTGTGCTTCCTCGTCGCGGGATCGCTCACCGACTGGGCGATCCGCTTCGCGCGCGAGGAGGTCGCGGTCGTGGATGGCCCCGTCCGGCGGACCGGCGCGAC
Organism: Jannaschia sp. Os4; assembly: GCF_016820245.1. Lineage (GTDB taxonomy): Bacteria > Pseudomonadota > Alphaproteobacteria > Rhodobacterales > Rhodobacteraceae > Jannaschia. The sequence goes on from NZ_JAFCAR010000003.1 coordinate 542,021, forward strand.
CGGCCCCATCGAGTCGCTCTACGTCCGCGATCCCGACGGCAACCTGATCGAGGTCTCGGTCCCCCTGCGATGATCCCCGACCCGCTCGCATGGCTCGCCTGCGCGGCGGCGGTGGCCGTGGGCTGCGCGTTGCAGCGGCTGTCGGGGGCGGGGTTCGGGATGATGGCGTCCCCCGTCATGGTGTTGGTCGCGCCCGAGTGGATGCCCGCGACGGTGCTGCTGCTGGGGGTGGCCGTGGGGATCGGCAGCGCGGCGCAGGGCTGGGACGCGGTGGCGCGCGGGGACCTGCCGCCCGGCATGGCGGGGCGGACGTTGGGCGCCGGGGTCGCGGCGGTCGTGGCGACGGCGGTGGTCGGGACGGAGGCGCTCCCGCTCGTGGTCGGGATCGTCGTGCTGCTGGGCGTCGCCCTCTCCGTGGCGGGGCTGCGCGTCCCGATCACCGGCGCCACGCTCTTCGGCGCCGGCACCACGGCGGGCGTCATGGGCACGCTCACCGGGATCGGGGCCCCGCCGATGGCGCTGCTCTACGCCGATGTCGAGGCCCGGCGCGCGGCGGCCACGCAGAACGCGTTCTTCGGCTTCGGCATGATCGTCTCGCTGGCGGCCTTGGCGGCAGCGGGGCTGATCGGCCTGCGCCACCTCGCCTTCGCCGCGTCCCTCGCGCCCTTGGTCCCGCTCACGCTCTGGGCGAGCCGGCCCTTCGCCGCGCGGGTGGAGAAGGGCGCGATCCGCCCATGGGCGCTGGGCTTGGCGACCCTCGCCGCCACGGTCCTGATCGTGCGGACGCTGGCCTGACGCTGGACAACCGCGCCCCATCCCCGTCAGGTCCCCCCACCACGACCCGGAGACCCCCATGCGCCACGGCGGACGTATCCTCGCGGACCAGCTCCGCATCCAAGGCATCGAGCGGGTCTTCTCCGTCCCCGGTGAATCCTTCCTCGCCCTGCTGGACGGGCTGCACGACGCGGGCATCCCCAACACCGTCTGCCGCCACGAGGGGGGCGCCGCGATGATGGCCGAGGCGTGGGGCAAGCTGACCCGTCGGCCCGCCGTGGTCGCCGTCACGCGCGGCCCGGGGGCGACGAACGCCAGCGCCGGCCTCCACGTCGCGATGCAGGACAGCACCCCGCTCATCGCGCTCGTCGGCCAGATCGCGCGCGGCCACCGCGACCGCGAGGCGTTCCAGGAGGTCGACTACCGCGCGATGTTCGGCCCCCTCGTGAAGTGGGTGGCCGAGGTGGACGACACCGCGCGGCTGCCGGAATACCTCGCCCGTGCCGTCTCGCTGTCGATGTCGGGCCGCCCCGGCCCCGTCGTCCTCGCGCTGCCGGAGGACATGCTCTCGGCCGAGGCGGACGTGCGCGACCGCCCGGAGGTGGAGGTGCCCGCCGCCGCCGTCCCCGAACTCGACGAGGTGATCGGGCGCCTCGCCGCCGCCGCGCGTCCGCTCGTCGTCCTCGGCGGCCCGCGCTGGGCGCAGGGCCGGGCGGACCTGTTCCGCGAATGGGCCGAGCGGCACGGCCTCCCGGTCGCGGTCTCGTTCCGGCGGCAGGACCGCTTCGACAACCGCTCGCCCTCCTACGTGGGCGACCTCAACGTCGGCCCGAACCCCGCGCTCATGGCGCGCCTGCGGGACGCCGACCTGATCCTCGCGCTCGGCACGCGTCTGGGCGACATCTCGACAGGGGGGTACGCCGCGCTCGACCCCGTCCGCGACGCGCCCCACCTGATCCACGTCCATCCCGATCCCGACGAGTTGAACCGGGTCTGGACCGCCGCCGACCCCATCGTCGCGCGGGCCGAGGATGTCGGCACCGCGCTCGCGCTGCGGGACGACGCGCTGCCGGGGTGGCACGCGTCCACGGCGGAGGCGCGGGCCGCCTACGAGGCATGGCGCGTCCCCCGCGCGACGCCCGGCGCGGTGCGGATGGAGGACGTCGTCCTCCACCTCGACGCGGTCCTCCCCGACGATGCCATCCTCACCAACGGCGCGGGCAACTACGCCGCCTTCCTCCACCGCTACTACCGCTGGCGGCGCGAGGGCACCCAGCTGGCCCCGACGAGCGGGTCCATGGGCTACGGCTTCCCCGCCGCCATCGCGGCCTCGCTCCGCCATCCCGACCGCCCGGTGGTCTGCCTCGCGGGGGACGGCTGCCTGCAGATGACGCTCAACGAGATGTCCACGGCGGTGCAGCACGGGGCCAAGCCCATCGTCATCGCCTGCGACAACGGCCGCTACGGCACGATCCGCATGCATCAGGAGAAGCACTATCCCGGCCGCGTGTCGGGCACCGACCTCGCCAACCCGGACTTCGCCGCGCTGGCGCGCAGCTACGGGGGCGCGGGCTGGACGGTCGAGGACCAGTCCGCGTTCGCCCCCGCGCTGGACGCGGCGCTGGGCTGCGGGCGGCTCGCGCTGATCCACCTCAAGCTCGACGCCCGGATGCTATCGACCGGCGCGGACCTCGCCTGAGCCGAAACATCCGCGGCCCCCGGCGCCTCTCGGCGCGCCGAATGTTTCAGCCGATCACGGAATCCCCGCGTCCCGCTCCGCCCGCGTGACCGACGCGTGAGGCGGGGCCGCGGCGGAGGACGGACCGGTCCCGGACATGCGAGAACGTCTCCAACACCAGACACGGAGACATCCCATGACCCTCGCCACCGAGACCCCGCTCCTCCCCGCCGACCTGCCACGCGCCGCGGTCGTCACGCTGACCGCCGGTGCCTTCGCGACCCTCGCCTTCGACGCCTTCGGGCAGGGTCTCGCGCCGATGCTCGGCTACGCCAAGCTGGCGCCCGTGGGCCTCGCCCAGTCGACGCTCAAGACGGTCCTCGGCGACGTGCCGAAGGGGATGGCGGACCTGCTGCACATCCTGACGGGCCTCGTGGCCTACTCCTTCGGCTGGCTGCTCGTCGCCCGCCCGGTCTGGCGGAAGGTCGCGCCCGGCCTGCACTGGTCCGTGCCCGCCGCCGCCTACGGCGTCGCGCTGTGGATCTTCGCCCTCTACGTGATGGCGCATCTCGTGACCGGCGCGCCCGCCTTCCTCGGCTTCACGGGGATCACGTGGGTCGCGCTGTGGGGGCACGTGCTCTACACCCTCGTCGCCGTCCCCCTGATCGAGCGCGGCCTGCGCGACGCCTGATCCCCCGAACCGGCGGCCCCTCCCCCCGCCGCGTCCCGAAGCCCCCGGCGCGCCCCTCCCCGCGCCGGGGGCTTCTCCCCGTCCCGCACCCGCACCCCTCCCCGCGTCGCCGCGCCGCCCCCATATCGGGGGTGGGCCGCGTTGACCCCCCACGGGGCGTGGGCTAGGCCCCGACACGACGTGGACGGGCCCGGACCGGGGGCCGTCCCGATCCCGAAAGCAGGGGGCACCGATGGGCGTCCAGACCGGACTGAACACGGCCGAGGCCGACAAGGAGCATGCCACGCAGCTCCTCAACCGGGAGCTGCAGGACAAGGGCTTCCTGCTGACCTCGACGGAGGACGTCATCAACTGGGCGCGCACCGGCTCGCTGCACTGGATGACGTTCGGGCTGGCCTGCTGCGCGGTCGAGATGATGCACACCGCCATGCCGCGCTACGACATGGAGCGGTTCGGCACGGCGCCCCGCGCCTCCCCGCGCCAGTCGGACCTGATGATCGTGGCGGGCACGCTGACCAACAAGATGGCGCCCGCGCTGCGCAAGGTCTACGACCAGATGCCCGAGCCGCGCTACGTCCTGTCGATGGGGTCCTGCGCGAACGGCGGCGGCTACTACCACTACAGCTACTCCGTGGTGCGCGGCTGCGACCGGATCGTGCCGGTGGACCTCTACGTGCCGGGCTGCCCGCCGACGGCGGAGGCGCTGCTCTACGGGCTGCTGCAGCTGCAGCGGAAGATCCGCCGCACTGGGACGCTGGTGCGCTGATGGCCCTCGTGACGACGCCCCACATCGCCCCCTCCGACGCCTTGGAGGAGATGGCCGCGCATATCGAGCTGCGCCAGCCCGACCTCGTGGCCGGACGTTCCATCGACCGGGGCGAGCTGACGCTCGACGTGACGGTGTCGGACATCCCCGCCTTGGTGGAGTTCCTGCAGGCCGACGAGCAGCTGCTCTTCACCACGCTGATCGACATCACGGCGGTGGACCATCCCGGCGACGACCGCCGCTTCGCGGTGGTCTACCATTTCCTCTCGATGCGGCGGAACGCGCGCATCCGGGTCCGCGCGCGGGTCCGCGAGGAGGAGATCGTGCCCTCGATCATCGACCTCCATCCCGGCGCCAACTGGTTCGAGCGGGAGGTGTTCGACATGTTCGGCATCCTCTTCTCGGGCCATCCGGACCTGCGCCGCATCCTGACGGACTACGGCTTCCGGGGGCATCCGCTGCGCAAGGACTTCCCGACGACGGGCTACACCGAGGTGCGCTACGACGAGGTGCTCAAGCGGGTGGTCTACGAGCCGGTGAAGCTGACGCAGGAATACCGGCAGTTCGACTTCATGTCCCCGTGGGAGGGGGCGGAGTACGTGATGCCGGGCGACGAGAAGGCCGGGGGGCAGGGGTGAGGCGCGCCCCTCGCAGGTCCCCCGCGGGCGGTGCGCGCTGGCCCGACGGAGCCGCCGGCGCGGGTCGGGGCGGTGCGGCATGAACCCGCTGCTCGTCGGCTTCGGGGCCCCGAAGGCGGGCACCACATGGCTGTCGCGCTACCTTGTCGGGCGCGACGACACCTTCGCGCCGCCCTCGAAGGAGATGCACTTCTTCAACCGGGTCCGCCCGAAGGATCGGCCGCGCCTGAGCAAGCGCATCGCCGAGCACCTCTCCTCGCGCTCCGCCGCCGACGCGCGGCGCGCGAGGCTCGAACGCTACAAGCGGATCGTCGACGAGGGCCGCATGACGGACGAGGCCTACCTCTCCCTCGTCTGCGACGGCGCGCCGGAAGGGGCGCTCTGCTACGACATCACGCCGTCCTACGGGACGTTGGGCGACGACGAGGTCTCCCGGATCGCGCGGCTGACGCCGGACGTCCGGGCGATCTACATCATGCGCGACCCGGTGGACCGGCTGTGGTCGCACGCCCGGATGCAGGCGCGGAACCAGTCCGGGCTCGATCCGAAGGCCGTCAAGGCGGGCCGCACGACCGCGGATCAGGTCGAGGCGATGCGGGCGCGGGCGCACGCGATCGCCGAGGCCGCGCTGTCCGGCGAGACGAAGCGGCTCGTGCAGTACTCGCGCTATTCGGTCGTCGCGGAACGGCTGCTGCGGACGTTCGGGCCGGAACGGACGCATCTCGTCTTCTTCGAGGAGATGTTCTCGGAGGAGGGCGTCCGGGCGATCTGCGCGTTCCTCGGCCTTCCCTACGAGCCGGCGAACCCGTCGAAGCGCTTCGCCAACAGCTTCGACGCGAAGATCGATCCGGACCTCGGCCGTCGGCTCGCGCGGCTGTTCGAGGACGAGTATGCGGCCGTCGAAGGCATCATGGGGCACCTTCCGGCGCGCTGGTCTGCGCGTGCCGGTGCCCTTCGATGAGACGCGCAACGAGGACGAGTGGCGCCCCCGGCGACGCGCATCGCATGTCGGCGGGCCACGTGAACACGGAGAGTGCTTGAGATGGACGGCGACCTGAATCCGCGCGGCTTCGAGGACGCCCTCACGGGCGAGCAGAAGATCCGCAACTTCAACCTCAACTTCGGCCCCCAGCACCCGGCGGCGCACGGCGTGCTGCGCCTCGTGCTGGAGCTCGACGGCGAGATCGTGGAGCGGTGCGACCCGCATATCGGATTGCTGCACCGCGGCACCGAGAAGCTGATGGAGAGCCGCACCTATCTCCAGAACCTGCCCTACCTCGACCGGCTCGACTACGTCGCGCCGATGAACCAGGAGCACGCGTGGTGCCTCGCCATCGAGAAGCTGACGGGGATCGAGATCCCGCGCAGGGCTAGCCTTATCCGGGTGCTCTACTGCGAGATCGGGCGCATCCTGTCGCACCTGCTGAACGTGACGACGCAGGCCATGGACGTGGGCGCGCTGACGCCGCCGCTCTGGGGCTTCGAGGAGCGCGAGAAGCTGATGGTGTTCTACGAGCGCGCCTCCGGCGGGCGGCTCCACGCGGCCTACTTCCGGCCCGGCGGCGTGCACCAGGACCTGCCCGACGACCTGATCGACGACATCGAGCAGTGGTGCGAGCAGTTCCCCGCCGCGCTCGACGATATCGACGGGCTGATCACCGAGAACCGCATCTTCAAGCAGCGCAACGTCGACATCTGCGTCGTGTCCGAGCAGGAGGTGCTGGACTGGGGCATGTCGGGCGTGATGGCACGGGGCTCCGGCCTCGCGTGGGACCTGCGCCGCGCGCAACCGTACGAATTGTACGACGAGTTCGAGTTCCTGATCCCGACGGGCACGAACGGCGACTGCTACGACCGCTACCTCTGCCGGATGGAGGAGATGCGGCAGTCCTTGCGGATCATGCAGCAGTGCATCGCCAAGCTGCGCGACCCGGCGGGCAAGGGCGACGTGCTGGCGCGCGGCAAGCTGACCCCGCCCAAGCGCGGCGACATGAAGACGTCGATGGAGAGCCTGATCCACCACTTCAAGCTCTACACCGAGGGCTTCAAGGTGCCGGCGGGCGAGGTCTATGCCGCCGTCGAGGCGCCGAAGGGCGAGTTCGGGGTCTACATGGTCTCGGACGGGTCGAACAAGCCGTACCGCGCCAAGCTCCGCGCGCCGGGCTACGCGCACCTGCAGGCGATGGACCACCTGTCCAAGGGGCACCAGCTGGCGGACGTGGCGGCGATCATCGGCACGCTGGACGTGGTGTTCGGAGAGATCGACCGCTGAGGCGGCCGCTCCGGGCCGCCCCGGCGCCGTCCCGCGCCGCATGATCCCCACGCCGCCCCCGCTCCCCGTACGCCTGCGCGCCGCGTGGCGGGCCTTGGCGGGGCGGCGCCCGCATCTCGTGATCCATGCGGGGATGCACAAGACCGGCTCCACCGCGATCCAAGCCGCATTCGCGCGCGGCCCCGTGGGCGACGTCACCCACGTCCCGTGGCGGGAGCGGAACCATTCCCGCCCGTTCCGGCTCGCCTTCGATCCGGGCGACCGGCGGACGGCCTTCCTGCGCGGCGGGGCCGATCCCGACACGTCCGCCGCGGCGGCACGGGCCGATCTGGACGCGGGGCTGGCGCAGGTCCGGACCGCGCGCGCGCTGATCTCCGCCGAGGACATGGGAGCCGCGCCCGAGGCGGCGCTGCGCGCCTTCGCCGAGGCGGTGCGCCCGCGCGTCGCCTCGTGGGAGGTGATCGCCTACCTACGCCCCCCCGCCGAGGCGGTCGCCAGCAAGACGCAGCAGCAGATCCGGATGGGGCGGCGGGTCGTGGACGCCTTCATGGTGCAGGACTACCGCGCCGGGCTGGAGGCGTTGGAGCGGGTATTCGGCGCGGAGGCGGTGACGCTGCTGCCCTACCGCCGCGCGGACCTGTCGGGCGGCGACGTGGTCGCGGACTTCGCCCATCGGCTGGGCGTCCCGCCGCCGGACGCGCCCAACGAGGCGGTCAACGCCGCGCTGCCCGTGGAGGCGATCGCGGTGCTGCACGTCCATGCGCTCCACGCGGGGCCGCCGGTGGCCGGCCCGGACGCGGCGGGGGGCCATGCGCGGCTGGGCGAGGCGCTGGCCGCGCTGGGGGACGCGCCGCTTCGCGTGACGCGCGCGACGACGGAACGGGTGCTCCGCGCGACGCCCGCGCGACGGGCGGACCTCGACTGGGTCGCGGCCCGGATGGGGGCGGGCTTCGTCGCCGTGCCCGAGGCGGACCCGCCGGGCGCCATCGCGGCGCTGGGCGAACTGGACGGCATCGCCCGCGGCGCGGAAGGGCGGCTGCACGACCTCTGCGTAGGCTGGGCGACCGACGCGGATCGGCGCAGGGCGCTCGACGCGGTGGCCCGCGCGGGGGACGCGCGGGCGCGGATCGCGGGGCGCGTCGGGCTGCTCGGCGGGTGGATCGCGGCCGATCCGGGGCGTCCCGGACCCGCGACCTGACGTCCGGGGCGGGGGCCCGCCCCCTTGTCCGCCCGGCGGGCCTGCGGCAAGGACGCCCCTGCCAGATCTTCGGGAGAGACCATGCTCCGCCGCCTCCATGCCGACCAGCCCGACGCCTTCGCCTTCACCCCCGCCAACCAAGCGTGGGCCGAGGCGCAGATCACGAAGTATCCCGAGGGGCGGCAGGCCTCCGCGATCATCCCGCTGCTGTGGCGGGCGCAGGAGCAGGAGGGCTGGCTGACCCGGCCCGCGATCGAGCACGTCTGCAAGATGCTCGACATGGCCTACATCCGCGGCCTCGAGGTCGCGACCTTCTACTTCATGTTCCAGCTCCAGCCCGTCGGCGCCAAGGCTCACGTCCAGATCTGCGGGACGACGTCGTGCATGATCATGGGGGCCGAGGACCTCGTGGGGGTGTGCCGCCGCGTGATCGCGGGCAAGCCGCACCAGATCTCGGAGGACGGGGCGCTGTCGTGGGAGGAGGTCGAGTGCCTCGGGGCCTGCTCCAACGCGCCCATGGCCCAGATCGGCAAGGACTACTACGAGGATCTCACGCCGGAGCGGCTGGAGGTCATGCTGGAGGAGTTCCGGGCCGGCGACGTGCCCGCGCCGGGTCCGCAGAACGGGCGCTGGGCCTCGGAGCCGGAAGGCGGGTTCACCTCGCTGACCGAGGGCGACACTGCGGAGGACGCGAACGCCTCGAAGGCGCTGGCGGCCTCCATCGGCGACACGGTGAAGCGCATCGACGGCACCGAGGTGCCGCTGCGCGCGCCGTGGCGCGACGCGGCGCAGGCGGACGAGCGGCCCGAGGCGGCGGCGCGCGACCCGCTGATGCACCCCGACGGGCCGGATGGGCGGCAGGGCGGGCGCATGCCCGGCGCGCCGGAGCCGGACCGGGCGCGCGGCGACTCGTCGGACGGCTACGCCAACGTGCGGGGGTCGGACGCGAAGGCGAAGGGCCGCCCCGACATCGACGCCGTGGCCGACGAGCCGGCGGGCAAACCGGGCGCGGGACTCGGCGGGGACGCCACCGCGGCCGCGCGCGGCGCCGCGCCGGGGCCGCAGGTGAGCGGCACCACCGACGACGACGGGGAGCCGAAGGGCACCAAGACCGCCGCCGAGGCGACGTCCACGCCCGCCGGATCCACCGGGTCGGCCACGCCGTCGGGCAATGCCGGCGACGCGTCCGGCACGCCGCGGGCGGACGCGCAGCAGGCGCCGGTCGGAGCCGGGTCGCGGGCGTTCGACCCCTCGATCAGCCCGCCCGCCGGGTCGGCGGCTGGCGGTGACGCGCAGACCGCGCAGGCCTTGGGCGCCGGCGCGCGGGGTGGCAGCGCCCCGGCCCCGTCCGGCGGCGGTGATTCGATCGGCACCAAGCCCGAGACGCTCGACGCCCCGCGCGGCGAGGCCGACGACCTCAAGGCGATCCGCGGGATTGGGCCGAAGCTGGAGGTGCTCTGCAACCGTCTGGGCTTCTGGCATTTCGACCAGATCGCCAACTGGTCCGCGGAGGAGGTCGCGTGGGTCGACTCGAACCTCGAGGGGTTCAAGGGCCGCGTCACGCGTGACGAATGGGTGAAACAGGCTAAAATCCTGTCCGAAGGCGGCGAGACGGCGTTCTCCAGCCGCGTGACCAAGGGGGAGGTCTACTGAGCCGACCCTCCCCGTATCGGGAGACACGGCATGGACAGACCCTCTGGAACGCTCGAGAGCCTCGCGATCTGCTGGGGCGTGGCCGCCCTCGCGGGGGCGGGGGCCTTCGCGCTGCTCTTGATCCTCGGTGACTGGAGCCTGCTGCAGGCGATCTTCGGCGGGGCGGTCGTCGCCGCCGCGCTTGGCGTGCTCCTCACGCTCACGGTCGGACGGCCCGTCGCCGCTCCGGTGGGCGCGCACGGGGTGCTGACGCCGAACGCAGACGCCGTCGCGCGCGGGCGGCCCGGCGAGGCGGCCGTCCCCGCCCCGGCCCGCGCGCCGGTCGCGCCATCCCCGCACCGGACGGCGCCGGGTCACTCCGGGGCCTCGACGGCGCGGTCGACCGGGCTGGGCGACGCCGCCACGGACCGCGCGATCTCGCCGGGGCCCGGCGGCAGCTTCGCCGCCGAGGCCGCGCCCGCGACCCGCGTCCCGAGCCCCGCGCCGATCAACGCCGCCGACCCGGGCGTGGCCCGGCCCGTGGGCGCGACGGCCAACCCGATCCCGCAGGCCCAGCCCGCCCCCCTGAACGGGGCGATCATCTCGCCGGAGGCCCCGCAACCCGCGACGCCGTTCGACGCGGCCCGTCCGCGCGTGAGCCGCAACGAGGCGGCGATGGCGGCGGGGATCACGACGATGCCCGCGCCCACCGCGACCACCGCGGCGCAGAGCTACAACGAGGTCGATCCCGCCCAGCCCGCCCGCGGCGTGGGCGACGGCGCGACCCACGTGGATGGCGGGTATCCGGACAATCCGGTCACCGCGCGCGAGGGCGGGGACCAGTTCACCGGCTCGCACGTGGGCGGGACGGCGGCGGAGACCGCCGCGGGGACGGCGGCCTACGCCGCATCGACCCCCGCCGGGACCGCCGCCGACATGGGCGCGATGGGCGAGGCCGCCCCGGGCGGGGGCGTCGAGGGCCACCTCGCCGCGCGCGACGAGGTCAAGGAGGACGCGGGCGCGTCGGGATCGGACATCTGGACGCCGGACGGGGAGCCCGTGCAGCCCGCCGACGAGGCGGCGGAGGTGTTCGACGAGGGGGCCGACGACGCGGCGGCCCGCGCCGCCGACGCCTCGCCCGGCGTGAAGCCCGCGACGCTCGACGCCCCGCGCGGCGGCTCCGCGGACGACCTCAAGCGGATCAAGGGCGTGGGTCCCAAGATGGAGCAGCTCTGCAACCGTCTGGGCTTCTGGCACTACGACCAGATCGCCTCCTGGACGCCGGAGGAGGTCGCGTGGGTCGACAGCAACCTCGAGGGGTTCAAGGGCCGGGTCAGCCGGGACAACTGGGTCGCGCAGGCCGGGCAGCTGGCACGGGGCGAGGACACGGCCTTCTCGAACAAGGTGGACAAGGGCGGCGTGTACTGAGCGCCGCCAGTTCCGGACCGGGAGGGGGGCGTCGATCTAGCGCCCCCTTTCGCGTCCGCGTCTCCTTGACGCGAAGGGGCCGGGGGGATTGATAGGGCGCGAATGACCGCGCCCGACGACCTGACCCGCGCTCGCCGCGCCCGAACCCTCGCCCTGACCATCGTGGGCACGTTCGCGGCTTGGATGATCGTGCAGGCCTTGGGCGCGACCTACGGGTGGCCCGCGCGGTGGGTGGCCCTGTTCGACCTCGCCGCGCTGGCCGTCCTCGGATGGGCGGTGGTGGCGGGGATCCTGATGTGGCGCGCGCGCCGGACCGGAGACGAGTGATGCTCAAGGACGAGGACCGGATCTTCACCAACATCTACGGGCGGCTGGACCGGTCGCTCGCGGGCGCGAAGGCGCGGGGCCACTGGGACGGGACGGCCGGCCTGATCCAGAAGGGCCGCGACTGGATCGTGCAGGAGATGAAGGACAGCGGCCTGCGCGGGCGTGGCGGCGCGGGCTTCCCGACGGGGCTCAAGTGGTCCTTCATGCCCAAGGAGAGCGACGGGCGCCCCGCCTACCTCGTGGTCAACGCCGACGAGTCCGAGCCGGGCACCTGCAAGGACCGCGAGATCATGCGCCACGATCCGCACACGCTGATCGAGGGGTGCCTGATCGCGAGCTTCGCGATGAATGCGAACGCCTGCTACATCTACATCCGCGGCGAATACATCCGCGAGCGCGAGGCCCTGCAGGCCGCCATCGACGAGTGCTACGACGCGGGCCTCCTGGGCGCGAACGCGGCCGGGTCGGGCTGGGACTTCGACCTCTACGTCCACCACGGCGCGGGGGCCTACATCTGCGGCGAGGAGACGGCGCTGCTGGAGAGCCTCGAGGGCAAGAAGGGCATGCCGCGCATGAAGCCGCCCTTCCCGGCGGGCGCGGGCCTCTACGGCTGCCCCACCACGGTCAACAACGTCGAGAGCATCGCGGTCGTGCCGACCATCCTGCGGCGCGGCGCCTCGTGGTTCAGTCAGTTCGGGCGGGACAACAACAAGGGCACCAAGCTCTTCGCAATCTCGGGCCACGTGAACCGGCCCTGCGTCGTCGAGGAGGCGATGTCGATCCCGTTCCAGGAGCTGATCGACAAGCATTGCGGCGGCATCCGGGGCGGGTGGGACAACCTCAAGGCGGTGATCCCCGGTGGATCATCGGTGCCGCTGCTGCCCTCGGCCACGGCCAAGGAGGCCATCATGGACTTCGACTGGCTGCGCGAGCAGAAGTCGGGCCTCGGGACGGCCGCCGTGATCGTGATGGACCAGTCGACGGATATCGTGAAGGCGATCTGGCGTCTCTCGGCCTTCTACAAGCACGAGTCGTGCGGCCAGTGCACGCCCTGCCGCGAGGGGACGGGCTGGATGATGCGGGTCATGGACCGGCTGGTGCGCGGCGAGGCGGAGGTCGAGGAGATCGACATGCTGCTCGACGTCACCAAGCAGGTGGAGGGGCACACGATCTGCGCCTTGGGCGACGCCGCCGCGTGGCCGATCCAAGGCCTGATCCGGCACTTCCGCGACGAGATCGAGGACCGCATCCGCCACAAGCGCGTGGCCCCGGCGGCGGCGGTGGCGGCGGAGTGATCCGCGCGGCCCTCGTGCTGTCGCTCGTGGCCGCCCCGGCGGCGGCGCAGGGGATCGAGGGCGCGTTCGTCGCCGAGCGGCTCGCCGATCTGGACCTCTTCGCCCCCTATGCCCACGCGGTCGCGTCGCTCGCGCTGTGGGCACTGCTGATGGCGGCGCTGCTGGTCGGCTCGACGATGGGCAAGGCGCGCGCCCGGACCGAGAGCGGGATGATCGTGCGCGACTATTCCGATCCGGCCTACCGCCGGGACCGGGCGTTCCGCAACGCGATCGAGGCGAACGGGATGTTCGTCGCGGCCACGGTGGCCTGCATCCTCGCGGGGGCGTCGCCGCTGCTGACGAACCTTCTCGCCTCCGCGTTCGTGGTCGCGCGGGTCGCCACCGCCGCGGTGCACGTGTTCACGGAGAACCAGATGGCGCGCTCCGCGACGTGGACGGTCGGGGCGCTGGCCACGCTGGGCCTCGCGCTGCTCGGCCTGTGGGCGGCGCTGGCCTAGCGCCGCGCCGGGGTTCGGCCTATGCCGGACGTCGACAGGAGGACCGCCATGATCCGCAGAAGCCTCGCCGCGCTCGGCCTCGCCGGGCTCGCCGCCTGCACCCCGGCGGAGCCCGTCGAGCCGCCGCGCAAGCTGACCTCGACCAACGCGGACACGCGGTCGCTCCGGGCCGCGGCGTTCCAGTTCGCCCGCGACTCCGCCGTCGCGCAGGTAATCGCGGACGTCTGCGCCGACGAGGGGCTGCGGCTGAGGGGCGGGTCGCCGCGGGCGCAGCTCTTCGCCTTCGTCCGCAAGATGCAGGCCTTGGGCTATTCGGACGAGCAGACGCGGGACGCGATCCTCCGGCTGGACCAGGACGACGGGGGCCGAGCCGCCATCCGCTACCTGCAGGCGCGGGGCGTGTCGCCCGGCGACAAGGACCGGCTGTGCCTCGTCGGGCGCAGCGAGCTCGCGCAGGGCACCTCCCTTGGTCGGCTGCTCGCGCGATGAGGGCGGTCGCTCTGCTGCTCTGCGCCACGCCCGCGATGGCGCAGGAACCGGCGCCCTCGCCCGACTACTTCGTCGAGGGCGTCGTCGCCTCCGCGGCGGCGCAGGCGGTGGCCTTGGCCTGCCCGACCCTGAGCGTCGATCTCGGCGCCGCGGCGCGGTTGTCCGAGGACGTGCTCGCCCGGTTGACGGCGGACGGGTTCGACCCGCAGAACCTGCTCGCCCGCATGGAGGATCCGCAGCCCGCCATCGCGGCCTTGCAGGACGCCTTCCTCGCGCGGCATGGTCTGGCCGAGGGGGCGCCCTCGGAGGTGGCCTGCGCCGCCGGGCGCACGGAACTGGAGGAGGGCAGCGCGATCGGTGCGCTGCTGCTGGAGGTGGACGGATGACGGCGACGAGGGTGATCGCGTGTGTGCTGGCGCTGGCCGCCGTGGCGGGCTGCGCGCGGCTGGCCTCCATCCCGGTTCCGTTCCGCACGCCCGACGGCGGCACCAACCGCGTCGAGTTCGACGGCCAGCGCTTCCGCACGCGGATCTCCGCCACCACGCCGGACCGCCGCGGCTTCGCCGTGTCGGTGGGGCAGCCCTCGCGCAGCGTGGCGGGCGCCTTGGAGGCGGGGCGGCACCGCGCGATCGGATACTGCCTGAACCGCTTCGGCGGCAGCGACATCCTGTGGGACGCCGGCCCGGACCGCGAGGCCGACGCCCTCGTCCTGAGCGAGGGGGCGCTGATCCTGACCGGGACCTGCACCACCCGCTGAGGCCCGCGTCATCGGATGACCTCCGCCCGACAGCGGGTGCGCCGGGGGCGTCCCTTGCCACGCCGGGGGCGGGGTCCGACATTCGGGGGGACGTCACCGCACACCCGGAGGATCCGATGACCCGACCGATCGCCGCCGCCTTCCTCGCCGCCGCCCTCGCCGCGCCGCTGCCGGCCGCCGCCGATCTCGGCGACGAGCCCAACGTGGTCGAGCCGTTGATCGCCATCGGGATCGCCTACGAGATCTCGAAGCGGTGCGACTCGATCTCGGCGCGTCGGGTACGGGGCGTGACGCAGCTGATGTCGATCCGGGGCCGGGCGAGCGACCTCGGCTACTCGAAGTCCGAGATCGACGCGTGGATCGACGACGACGCCGAGAAGGACCGCCTCGAGGCGGTCGCGCGGGAGCGGCTGGCCGCGATGGGCGCGCCGGAGGGGAACGAGGCGGCGCATTGCGAGGTGGGCCGGGCGGAGATCGCGAAGGACAGCTACATCGGGTCGTTCCTGAGCGACTGACGGCCGGTCGCCCGCCGCGACGGAATGACGGCGTTCCCCCGCTGGCATCGGGCGCGCGGCTCGTCTAGGACCGGACCCGACCGGACGGACGGGGACGACCATGAGCGACGACCTTCGAACCATCGTGATCGACGGGCGGGAGATCGAGGTTCCCGCCGCGATGACGTTGATCCAAGCCTGCGAGGAGGCCGGGATCGAGATCCCGCGCTTCTGCTACCACGAGCGGCTGTCCATCGCGGGCAACTGCCGGATGTGCCTCGTGGAGGTGGTCGGCGGCCCGCCCAAGCCGGCGGCGAGCTGCGCCATGCAGGTGCGCGACCTGCGCCCCGGAAAGGACGGCGCGGCCCCGCAGGTCAAGACCAACTCGCCCATGGTCAAGAAGGCCCGCGAGGGGGTGATGGAGTTCCTGCTCATCAACCATCCGCTGGACTGCCCGATCTGCGACCAAGGCGGCGAGTGCGACCTGCAGGACCAGGCGATGGCCTACGGCGTGGACTTCTCGCGCTACCGCGAGCCCAAGCGCGCGGCCGTCGACCTCGACCTCGGGCCGCTGGTCGAGACGCACATGACGCGCTGCATCTCCTGCACTCGCTGCGTGCGCTTCACGACCGAGGTCGCGGGCATCACCCAGATGGGTCAGGTCGGGCGCGGCGAGGACAGCGAGATCACCAGCTATCTGGGCGAGACGCTGAAGTCGAACCTGCAGGGCAACATCATCGACCTGTGCCCGGTGGGCGCGCTGGTCTCCAAGCCCTACGCCTTCACGGCCCGCCCGTGGGAGCTGACGAAGCACGAGACGATCGGGCTGATGGATGCCTTGGGCGCCGCCGTGCGGGTGGACACCAAGGGCCGCGAGGTGATGCGGGTGCTGCCGCGCAACCACGACGGCATCAACGAGGAATGGCTGGACGACAAGACGCGCTTCGTCTGGGACGGGCTGCGCCGCCAGCGGCTGGACCGGCCCTACATCCGCGAGGGCGGCAAGCTGCGCCCGGCGACGTGGCCGGAGGCGCTGGAGGCCGCTGCGAAGGCGCTGACCGGCGAAGGGCGCAAGGCCGGGATCGTGGGCGACCTCGCGCCCGCCGAGGCCGCGTTCTCGCTGGTTCAGTTGATGGACTCGCTCGGCGGCACGACCGAGGCGCGGACCGACGGGGCGAAGGTCGGCCATGCGGGCCGCGCGTCCTACGCGGGCACGGCGGCCATCGAGGACATCGACGGCGCGCGCCGCATCCTGATCGTGGGCGCGGACCCGCGCGTCGAGGCGCCCGTGCTGAACGCGCGTATCCGGCAGGCGTGGATCCGGGGCGCGGACGTGTCGCTGATCGGCGAGAACGTGGACCTGACCTACGACTACGACCACCTCGGCACGGACCGGGCGGCGCTGTCGGGGGCCGAGGGCGGCCATGACCTCGTGATCGTGGGCATGGGCGCGCTTACGGGCGACGACGGGGCCGCCGTGCTGGAGGCGGCGAAGGGCTTGGGCGAGGGCGTCCTGATCCTCCATACCGCAGCGGGCCGCGTCGGCGCGCTGGACGCGGGCGCGATGGGCGACGGGATCGAGGCCGCCCTGTCGGCGGACGTGATCTACAACCTCGGCGCCGACGAGGTGGACGTGCCGGAAGGGGCGTTCGTGATCTACCAAGGCTCCCACGGGGACCGGGGCGCGCACCAGGCGGACGTGATCTTGCCCGCCGCCGCGTGGACCGAGGAGCAGGGCCTCTACGTCAACACGGAAGGGCGCCCGCAACTGGCGCTGCGCGCCTCCTTCGCGCCGGGCGAGGCCAAGGAGAACTGGGCCATCCTGCGTGCGCTCTCGGCGGAGGCCGGGCAGCAACTGCCGTGGGACACGCTGGCCGACTGCCGCCGCGCGCTGGTCAAGGCGGCGCCGGTGCTGGGGCAGGTGGACGAGCTGGCCGAGAACGACTGGACCGACGGCGAGGGGGGATCGCTGGGGCAGGGGGCGTTCGGCACCGCGATCGCCGACTTCTACCTGTCGAACCCAATCGCCCGCGCCTCGCGCCTGATGGCCGAGCTGTCGGAACTGGCGCGGGGCCGCGAGCCGCAGCCCATCGCCGCCGAGTGAGGATCGTGGTCTTGGCCTTGGCGCTGGCCGGGTGCCAAGCCGTCCCCGACGGGGGCGACATCAGCGTGTTCCGGCCCGAGTATCTCGGCGTCACGACGCGGCTGCTGGAGGACGACCTCGTGCAGTTCCGCACCGAGATGCGGGGCGCGCGGGACAACCAGGACGTCATCGCCTATGGCGACTGTGCCGCAGCGCAGTACGCCCTGATCCGGGGCTTCGGCTTCGCGCGCCACGTGCGGACGAACGTCGAGCGGCAGGGTGGAATCTGGCGGGGCGATGGTGTCTACACCGTCTCGCAATCGATCCCCGGCGGTTTGCGGACCATCGAGGCGGAGGTCGCGCTCTCGGAATGCGCGGCGCAAGGCATACCGGCGGTCTAGACCACCGCCCGACGACGGGAAGAGAACGACCTTGGACACCTTCATCGTTTTCCTAGGCACGCCCACGGGGATCGGCCTGACGATCCTCGCGCAGGTGCTGGCCGTCGTCGCCTTCGTGATGCTGTCGATGCTGTTCCTCGTCTATGGCGACCGCAAGATCTGGGCCGCCGTTCAGATGCGGAAGGGGCCGAACGTCGTCGGCGCCTTCGGCCTGCTGCAGACGGTGGCCGACGCGCTGAAATACGTGGTCAAGGAGGTCGTCGTCCCGGCGGGGGCCGACCGCGCGGTCTTCATGCTGGCCCCGCTGGTGTCCTTCGTCCTCGCCCTCGTCGCGTGGGCGGTGATCCCGTTCAACGAGGGCTGGGTCGTCTCGGACATCAACGTGGCGATCCTCTACGTCTTCGCGGTCTCCTCGCTGGAGGTCTACGGCGTGATCATGGGCGGCTGGGCGTCCAACTCGAAGTATCCGTTCCTCGGCTCGCTCCGCTCGGCGGCGCAGATGATCTCCTACGAGGTGTCGATCGGCCTGATCATCATCGGGGTGATCCTGTCGACGGGGTCGATGAACTTCGGCGCCATCGTCGCGGCGCAGGAAACCGGCGCGGGCTTCTTCGGCTGGTACTGGCTGCCGCACCTGCCGATGGTGTTCCTGTTCTTCATCTCGGCGCTGGCCGAGACGAACCGCCCGCCCTTCGACCTGCCCGAGGCCGAGTCGGAGCTGGTCGCGGGCTACCAGGTGGAATACTCCTCCACGCCCTTCCTGCTGTTCATGGCGGGCGAGTACACGGCGATCTTCCTGATGTGCGCGCTCACCTCGCTGCTGTTCTTCGGCGGCTGGCTGTCGCCCTTCGGCTTCGGCGAGCTGGGGGAGATCCCGCTGCTGGGCGACGGGGCGCACTGGATGATCCTGAAGATGGCGTTCTTCTTCTTCCTCTTCGCGATGGTGAAGGCGATCGTGCCCCGCTACCGCTACGACCAGCTGATGCGGCTGGGCTGGAAGGTGTTCCTGCCGATGTCGCTCGCTTGGGTCGTGATCGTGGCCTTCCTCGCCAAGTTCCAAGTCGCCGGTGCCTTCTGGGCCCGGTGGGAAATCCCCGGAGTGATCTGACATGACCACCACCGACACGAGCATCGACTGGAAGCGGGCCGGCAAGTACTTCCTGCTGGCCGACATCTGGGAGGGGTTCCGGCTGGGTCTGAAGTACTTCTTCGCCCCCAAGGCTACCGTGAACTACCCGCACGAGAAGGGGCCGCTCTCGCCCCGCTTCCGCGGCGAGCACGCGCTGCGCCGCTATCCCAACGGCGAGGAGCGGTGCATCGCCTGCAAGCTCTGCGAGGCGATCTGCCCCGCGCAGGCCATCACCATCGACGCCGAGCCGCGCGAGGACGGCTCGCGCCGGACCACGCGCTACGACATCGACATGACGAAGTGCATCTACTGCGGCTTCTGCCAAGAGGCCTGTCCGGTGGACGCGATCGTCGAGGGGCCGAACTTCGAGTTCGCCACCGAGACCCGCGAGGAGCTGTTCTACGACAAGGAGAAGCTGCTCGCGAACGGGGAACGGTGGGAGGCGCTGATCGCCAAGAACATCGAGCTGGACGCGCCCTACCGATGACCGACGCCCCGAACCCCTTCGCCGCGTGGCTCTCCTCCGCGCAGGACATGGCCCGCGCCATGAACCCCGCGCTGGAGTCGTTCACGCCGCAGGGGTTCGAGAAGCTGTGGCCGACGATGCCCAAGGAGGTCATGGAGACCTTCATGGGCAAGGGGCCGACCGGCGAGGGGCTGGACGCCAAGTCCAAGCTGCTGCTGACCCTCGCGGGCCTGACCGTGACGGGCGCGCAGGCCGAGGCGCAGATCCGCATGACGGTGCGCCACGCCGTAGAGGCCGGGGCGACCAAGCAGGAGATCATGGAGACCATCGGGATGATGGGCCTCTTCGGCGGGATGCCCGCCATGAACAAGGCCATGACGCTGGCCACCGACGCACTGGAGACCGACGAATGACCGTCGCCGCCCTCGCCTTCTACCTCTTCGCGCTGTCCACGGTGACCGGCGGCCTGATGACCGTCGTCAGCCGCAACCCGGTGCACTCGGTGCTGTGGCTGATCCTTGCCTTCCTCTCGACCGCGGGGCTCTTCGTCCTCGTGGGGGCCGAGTTCGTCGCGATGCTGCTCGTGATCGTCTACGTGGGCGCGGTCGCGGTGCTCTTCCTCTTCGTGGTGATGATGCTGGACGTCGACTTCGCCGAACTGAAGGCCGAGATGGCGCGCTACATGCCGCTCGCCCTCCTGATCGGCGTCGTCCTCCTGATGCAGCTGGCGCTGGCCTTCGGCGTCTGGGAGGCGGCGGAGGGCGTGGTCGTGGCGAGCGGACTGGACGCACTTCCCCCGGTGGCCGAGGCGAACACGGCCGCGCTGGGCCTGATCCTCTACGACGACTACTTCCTGATGTTCCAGCTCTCGGGGCTGATCCTCTTGGTCGCCATGATCGGGGCCATCGCCCTGACGCTGCGCCACCGGGCGGACGTCAAGCGGCAGAACATCGTGCAGCAGGTGCTGCGCGACCCGGCCAAGGCGATGAACGTCTCGGACGTGCAGCCGGGGCAGGGGCTCTAGGCCGAGCAGAGGTTCAACCGGAGGAGACCGCCATGTCCCGCACGACGCTCATCATCATCATCGTGGTCCTCGTGATCCTCATCTTCGGTGGATTCAGCTTCATCGGCTGACCGCGCGCCTTGAAGCCCGCCGCCCCACGGGGCAGAGGGGCACACGAACGACGGCGGGCCGCCCGACCCGCCCCCGACGACCGGAAAGGGCCGACATGATCGGACTGGAGCACTACCTCACCGTCGCGGCGGCGCTGTTCGTCATCGGCGTGTTCGGCATCTTCCTGAACCGCAAGAACGTCATCATCATCCTGATGTCGATCGAGCTGATCCTGCTGGCGGTGAACATCAACTTCGTCGCCTTCTCGGGCTTCCTCGGGGACCTCTCGGGGCAGGTGTTCACGCTCTTCGTCCTGACCGTCGCGGCGGCCGAGGCGGCGATCGGGCTGGCGATCCTCGTCTGCTTCTTCCGCAACCGCGGCACCATCGACGTCGAAGACGTCAACGTCATGAAGGGCTGACGGCAGATGCTCGGAACGATCCTCACCGCGCCCCTGCTCGGCGCCCTCGTCTGCGGCTTCATGTGGAAGCTGATTGGCGAGCGGCCCGCGATGATCTTCGCGACCGTGGGCGTGTTCCTGTCGGCGATCCTGTCGTGGATCGTGTTCCTGACCCACGACCCCTACGTGGTGGAGCGCGTCGTACTGCTGTCGTGGATCGAGAGCGGGTCGCTGGCCACCGAGTGGGCCATCCGGCTGGACCGCCTGACCTCGGTGATGCTGATCGTGGTGACGACCGTCTCGGCGCTCGTCCACCTCTACAGCTTCGGCTACATGGACCACGACCCGCAGTGGCGCGAGGGCGAGACCTACAAGCCCCGCTTCTTCGCCTACCTGTCCTTCTTCACCTTCGCGATGCTGTCGCTGGTCACGGCGGACAACCTGCTCCAGCTCTTCTTCGGCTGGGAGGGCGTGGGCGTCGCCTCCTACCTCCTGATCGGGTTCTACTGGCGCAAGCCCTCGGCGGGCGCGGCCGCGATGAAGGCGTTCATCGTCAACCGCGTCGGCGACTTCGCCTTCCTGCTCGGCATCTTCGCCATCTTCCTGCTGACCGACTCGATCCAGTTCTCGGTCATCTTCCCGCTGGCCCCGCAGATCGCCGAGACGTCGATCCACTTCCTCTGGCGCGACTGGAACGCGGCCGAGCTGGTCGCGGTGCTGCTGTTCGTCGGCGCGATGGGCAAGTCGGCGCAGCTGGGCCTGCACACGTGGCTGCCCGACGCGATGGAGGGGCCGACCCCCGTCTCGGCGCTGATCCACGCGGCGACGATGGTCACGGCGGGCGTGTTCCTCGTCTGCCGCATGTCGCCCGTCATGGAGTTCGCGGACGCGGCCATGGGCTTCGTCGTGATCGTGGGCGCGGCGACGGCCTTCGTCGCGGCGACGATCGGGCTGGTGCAGACCGACATCAAGCGCGTCATCGCCTACTCCACCATGTCGCAGCTGGGCTACATGTTCGTGGCGGCGGGGCTGGGCGCCTACTCGGTCGCGATGTTCCACCTGCTGACCCACGCCTTCTTCAAGGCGATGCTGTTCCTCGGCGCGGGCTCGGTCATCCACGCGATGCACCACGAGCAGGACATGCGGAACTACGGCGGGCTGCGGAAGAAGATCCCTTACACCTTCTGGGCCATGATGATCGGCACGCTGGCCATCACCGGCGTCGGCATCCCGCTCCTCTACATCGGCTTCCCGGTGGGCTTCGCGGGCTTCGTCTCGAAGGACGCCATCATCGAGAGCGCGTGGGCCGGCGCGCCCTTGGCCTTCTGGGTGCTGGTGGTCTCGGCGGCGCTGACGTCGTTCTACTCGTGGCGCCTGATGTTCCTGACCTTCTACGGCGATCCGCGCGGCGACAAGCACACCCACGACCACGCCCACGAGTCCCCGCTCGTGATGACGATCCCGCTGGGCGTCCTCGCCGTCGGCTCGGTGCTGGCGGGGATGGTGTGGTACGGCGGCTTCTTCAAGTCGCAGGAAAGCGTGGACAGGTTCTTCGGCACCGTGCCCGTCGAGGGCTACGCCGCCACGCTGGACCCGACCCCGTGGTCCGGCGCGGCCTTCGCCGCCGGCGAGGCGGAGCCGTCCGAGCGCCCGCTGCAGGAGCCGGGGCAGGGCGGCATCTACGTCGCCCCCGACAACCACATCATCCACGAGGCGCATCTCGTGCCCGTGTGGGTGAGGCTCTCGCCCTTCCTCGCGATGCTCGCGGGGCTGGGGATGGCGTGGCTCTTCTACATGAAGCGCGGCTCGACCCTGCCGGGCGACTGGGCGCGCACGGTCCAGCCGCTCTACCGATTCCTGCTCAACAAGTGGTACTTCGACGAGATCTACGACGCCGTCTTCGTCCGGCCCGCCAAGACCTTGGGCCGCTGGCTCTGGAAGGGCGGGGACGGGGCGGCCATCGACGGCACGCTCAACGGCACGGCGATGGGCTTCATCCCGCTTCTGACGCGCGCCGTGAACCGCGCGCAGTCCGGATACGTGTTCACCTACGCCTTCGCGATGGTGCTGGGCCTCGTGGTCCTGATCACGTGGATGACGATCGCCCAAGGATCCTGACGACATGGCCTCCTCGCTCCTCAGCCTGACGATCTTCACCCCCGCCGTGGCGGCGCTGATCATGGCCGTCCTCTTGCGCGCCGACGACGAGGCCGGGCGCCGCAACGCCAAGTGGCTGGCGCTGGCCGCCACCTCGCTCACCTTCGTCATCTCGCTCTTCGTGCTCGCGGGGTTCGAGCCGGCGAACACGGAGTTCCAGTTCGTCGAGGAGCGTGCGTGGCTGCTCGGCCTGACCTACAAGCTGGGCGTGGACGGCATCTCGATCCTGTTCGTGATGCTGACGACCTTCCTGATGCCGCTCGTGATCCTGTCCTGCTGGGATGTCGAGGACCGCATCAAGGAGTACATGATCGCGTTCCTCCTGCTGGAGACGCTGATGCTCGGCGTGTTCTGCGCGCTGGACCTGATCCTGTTCTACCTCTTCTTCGAGGCGGGCCTGATCCCGATGTTCCTGATCATCGGCATCTGGGGCGGGGCCAACCGCATCTACGCGGCGTTCAAGTTCTTCCTCTACACGCTGTTCGGCTCGGTCCTGATGCTGATCGCGATGATCGCGATGTATCTCGACGCGGGCACCACCGACATCGCGCTCCTGCTGGACCACGCCTTCGACTTCGGCACGGTCGAGGTGCTGGGCGTCCAGATCGTCGGCGGCCTCCAGACGCTGCTCTGGCTGGCCTTCTTTGCCTCCTTCGCGGTCAAGATGCCGATGTGGCCGGTCCATACGTGGCTGCCCGACGCGCACGTGCAGGCGCCGACCGCCGGATCGGTCGTGCTGGCGGCCATCCTGCTCAAGATGGGGGGCTACGGCTTCCTGCGCTTCTCGCTGCCGATGTTCCCCGTGGGCAGTGAAGTGATGGGGCCGCTGGTCCTGTGGATGTCGGCCATCGCCGTGGTCTGGGCCTCGCTCGTGGCGCTCGTGCAGGAGGACATGAAGAAGCTCATCGCCTACTCGTCGGTCGCGCACATGGCCTACGTCACGGCGGGCATCTTCGCCGCCAATCAGCAGGGGATCGACGGCGCCATCTTCCAGATGATCAGCCACGGGTTCATCTCGGGCGCGCTGTTCCTCTGCGTCGGCGTGATCTACGACCGGATGCACACGCGCGACATCGACGCCTATGGCGGCCTCGTGAACCGGATGCCGGCCTACGCGCTGATCTTCCTGCTCTTCACGATGGCGAACGTCGGCCTGCCGGGCACGTCCGGCTTCGTGGGCGAGTTCCTGTCGCTGATGGGCATCTTCCAAGCCAACACGTGGGTGGCACTGGTGATGTGCACGGGCGTCATCCTGTCGGCGGCCTACGCGCTGTGGCTGTTCCGCCGGGTGGTGTTCGGGGACCTCATCAAGGAGTCGCTCCGCTCCATCACCGACATGACCGCGCGCGAGCGGATGACCTTCGCGCCGCTGGTGTTCTTCACCATCCTCCTGGGGGTCTACCCGTCCCTCGTCACCGACATCATCGGCCCCTCCGTCGCTGCCCTCGTGGGCGAGTACGAGGTGGCCACCGCCGCGTTCGAGACCGCGAACGCCGTCGCCAGCGCCGAGTGATCCCATGACCGCGAACCTCGAAGCCATCCTCCCCGAGATCGTCCTCGCCGTCTACGCGATGGGCGGGCTGCTCTGGGCGGTCTACACGGGCAAGGACGCCACCGCGAAGGGGATGATCTGGATCACCTCCGCCGTGCTGTTCCTCGTCGGCCTCTGGATCGCGCTGGCCGGCGACCCTGTCGTCGCCTTCGACGGCTTCCTCGTCCGAGACGGCTTCGCGCGCTTCGCGCAGTGCACGATCCTCTTCTCCGCCGCGACCGTGCTGGTGATGGGGCAGGACTACATGGCCCGGAACGGGCTGATGAAGTTCGAGTATCCGCTGATCGTCGTCCTCGCCGTCATCGGCATGATGGTGATGGTCGGCGCGGGCAACCTCCTGACCCTCTACATGGGCCTCGAGCTGCAGTCGCTGTCGCTCTACGTGCTGGCTGCGATGCAGCGTGACTCCGTCCGCTCGACCGAGGCGGGGCTCAAGTACTTCGTCCTCGGCGCGATCTCGAGCGGACTGCTGCTCTACGGCATCTCGCTGACCTACGGCTACACCGGGACGCTCGACTTCGCGGGCGTGATCGTGGCCGCCGCCGATGGCGAGATGGCGCTGGGCCTGCTCTTCGGCCTCGTGTTCATGCTGTCGGGGCTGGCCTTCAAGGTCTCGGCGGCGCCGTTCCACATGTGGACGCCCGACGTCTACGAGGGCTCGCCCACCCCCGTCACCGCCTTCATGGCAACCGCGCCCAAGGTCGCGGCGATGGGCATGTTCGCCCGCGTCACCCACGACGCCTTCGGCGGCGCGGTGAACGACTGGCAGCAGATCGTGGCCCTCCTTTCGGTCCTGTCGATGTTCGTCGGCGCCATCGCCGCCATCGGCCAGCGCGACCTCAAGCGGCTGATGGCCTACTCCTCGATCAACCACATGGGCTTCGCGCTGATGGGTCTGGCCGCCGGCACCGCCTTCGGGGTGCAGGCGATGCTGCTCTACATGGCGATCTACGTGGTGATGAACATCGGCACCTTCGCCTTCATCCTCGCGATGACCCGCGACGGGCGCGAGGACACCGACATCGCCGCCCTGAACCAGCTGGGCACCCGCCGCCCCGGACAGGCGCTCGCCATGCTGGTCCTGCTGTTCAGCCTCGCGGGCATCCCGCCGATGGTGGGCTTCTTCGCCAAGCTCTACGTGCTGCAGGCGGCGATCGACGCAGGCCTGCTCTGGCTCGCCATCCTCGGCGTGATTGCCACCGTGATCGGCGCGTTCTACTACCTGCGCCTCGTCTACTTCATCTACTTCGGCGAGTCCGAGGGCGAGGTCGAGACGCCGATGGGCGCCGTGCAATGGGCCGCCCTCGCGGTCGCCGCGATCGTCATGGTCGCGGGCGTCGTGAACCTCTTCGGCCTCGAGGGCGTGGCGGCGGCGGCGGCGGCGACGCTTGTCCTCTGAGATCCTGATCCTCGACGAGGTCGACTCGACCTCGGAGGAAGCCAAGCGCCACGCGCCCCCGGTGTGGGTGATGGCCCGCCGCCAGACCGCCGCGCGGGGCCGCCGGGGCCGTGCATGGTCCATGCCGCCCGGCAACTTCGCCGCGTCCCACGCCTTCCGCCCGCCGGGTGGTCCCGCCGATTGGGCGCTGCGCTCCTTCTCCGCCGCGCTGGCCCTCCACGACGCGCTCGCCGACCTCGCCGTCGCGGGCCTGTCGCTGAAGTGGCCCAACGACGTCCTACGCGACGGCGGCAAGCTCGCGGGCATCCTGCTCGAGTCCCCCGGCGACGGCGTGCTGGTGATCGGCTGGGGCGTGAACCTCGCCGCCGCGCCCGACGCCGTGGAGGCGGGCGGAACGCTCCCCGCCGCATTGGACGGGACCATCGCCCCGGAGACGCTGCTCGACGCGCTGGTCCCCGCCTTCGCCGCGCGCGAGGCCGAACTGGCCGAAGGCGGCTTCGCCCCGATCCGCGCGGCGTGGCTGGCCCGCGCGGCCCGCATCGGCCAGCCGGTCGTCGCACGCACGATGCGCGACACCCTCCACGGAACCTTCGACGACATCGACGCGTCGGGCCATCTGATCCTGAAGACGCCCGCGGGTCCGGTCCCCATTGCCGCCGCCGACCTGTACTTCGAGGGGGCCTGACATGTTGCTCGCCATCGACTGCGGCAACACGAACACCGTCTTCGCCATCCTCGACCTCGGACGGAACGGGGGCGACCGCACCGTCGCCTCCTACCGGATGAAGACCGACCACGCCCGGACAGCCGACCAGTACTATGGCTGGCTGCGTAACATGATGAACCTCGAAGGCGTGGAGGCGACGATCACCGCCTGCATCGTGTCCTCCACGGTGCCGCGTGTCGTCTTCAACCTGCGCGTCCTGTGCGACCGCTACTTCGACCTCCGGCCCCGCGTGGTGGGCAAGCCCGACTGCGCCCTCCCGGCCGAGCCGCGCGTCGACGCCGGCACGACTGTCGGCCCCGACCGCCTCGTGAACACGGCCGCGGCCTACGACCGGCACGGGGGCGACGCCATCGTCGTGGACTTCGGCACCGCCACCACCTTCGACGTGGTGGACCACGACGGCGCCTATGTCGGCGGGGTCATCGCGCCCGGCGTGAACCTCTCGCTGGAGGCGCTGCACATGGCCGCCGCCGCCCTGCCGCATGTCGACATCACCAAGCCGCAGGCCGTGGTGGGCACTAACACGGTGGCCTGCATGCAGTCCGGCATCTTCTGGGGCTACGTCGGCCTCATCAAGGAAATCACCGCCCGCATCCGGGGTGAACGCGCCGATCTCCTGAAGGGCGCGCCGATGAAGGTGGTGGCGACGGGGGGCCTCGCGCCGCTCTTCGCCGCCGCCGAGGACCTCTTCGATGCGATCGAGGACGACCTGACGATCCACGGCCTGACCGTGATCCACCGATACAACGAAGGACTATCGAATGGCTGACCGCCTCATCTACCTCCCGCTGGGGGGCGCCGGCGAAATCGGCATGAACGCCTACGTCTACGGCTACGGCAAGCCGGGGAAGGAGCGCCTGATCCTCGTGGATCTGGGCATCGGCTTCTCCGACATGGACACCACGCCCGGCGTCGACGTGATCCTGCCCAACCTCGACTACCTGACCGACAACCTCGACCGGCTGGAGGCAATCTTCGTCACCCACGCCCACGAGGACCACGTCGGCGGCGTGGGTCGCCTGTGGCACCTGCTCAAGAAGCCGGTCCACTGCCGCAAGTTCACCGCCAACATCGCGGCGCGCAAGATGGACGACGCGGGCGCCGACACCGACGCGCTCCACGTGGCCGAGCCCTTTCCCGCGATGGTCGAGGCGGGGCCGTTCAAGGTGGGCTTCCTGCCCGTCTCCCACTCCATCCCCGAGAACTCGGCGCTGGTGATCGACACGCCCGCCGGCCGCGTCATCCACACGGGCGACTTCAAGGTCGACCTCACCCCCGGCGTGGGCGAGCCCTTCGACGCCGACCTCATCCGCGAGGCCGCGAAGGACGGGGTCCGCGCCCTCGTCTGCGACTCGACCAACGTGTTCTCCAAGCAGGAGGGCCGGTCCGAGGCCCTCGTCGGCCCCGAGATCCGCGAGCTGGTGAAGTCCTGCGAGGGCATGGTCGTCGCCACCACCTTCGCCTCCAACGTCGCGCGCCTGCAGTCGCTGGCCGAGGCGGGGCGCGACGCGGGCCGCTCCATCTGCCTGATGGGCCGCGCCATGCGCCGCATGACCGAGGCCGCCGTCGAGACCGGGGTGCTGACCGACTTCCCCGCCACCATCTCGCCCGAGGAGGCGGCCGACGTGCCGCGCGGCAACCTCATGCTGATCGTCACCGGCAGCCAAGGCGAGCGGCGCGCCGCCTCGGCCCAACTCTCCCAAGGCAAGTACTTCGGCATGGAGATGGCCGAGGGCGACACCTTCCTCTTCTCCTCCAAGACCATCCCCGGCAACGAGGTGGAGGTCGGGCGCATCATCAACAACTTCTCGGAGATGGGCGTCGACGTCGTGACCGAGGAGGACGGACTCTACCACGTCTCGGGCCACGCCAACCGGCCCGACCTCGTGACGATGCACAACCTCGTCGACGCGCAGATGGTCATCCCCATGCACGGGGAGCACCGGCATCTGCGCGCCCACGCCAAGCTGGCCGAGGAGCTGGGCCGCGCGGGCGTCGTCGCCCCCAACGGCAGCATGGTGGACCTGTCGGGCAACCGCCCGCAGGTCGTCGAGCAGGTCGAGACGGGCCGCGTCTACATGGACGGCAACGTCCTCGTGGGGCAGTTCGACGGCGTCGTCCGCGACCGCATCCGCATGGCGCTCAACGGCCTCGTGGTCGTCTCGGTCATGGTCGACGAGGGCGACGAGGTGATGGAGGACGCGTGGGTCGAACTGCGCGGCCTGCCTGAGGTCGGGTCCGGCAACGAGGCGGTGTCCGAGGCCGTCGAGGCCGCGCTGGCCCAGAACCTCGCGCGCGTGGACCGCAAGACGGCCGACGACGACGAGAAGCTGGAGGCGATGGTCACCAAGCGCGTGCGCCAGGTGGTGCAGGACCTGACGGGCAAGCGCCCCGAGGTGGCCGTCCTGATCACGCGGCTGATGGCGGACTGACGCCCGCGAACGAAGAAGCCCCCGCCGAGGCGGGGGCTTTCTCGTTCCGGCGGCGCCGTCCCGGGCCGATCGCGGGGCGGCGGTCCGAGCGGGTCAGCTCGCCTCCCGCCGCTCGTCGAAGCTCATCCCGATGAAGTCCGGCACGTGGTCGCCCAAGCCCATGACCCGGTCGCCGCCTCCCCCACCGGAGCGCCCGCGGCCCCCGCGCGAGCGGCGCGATCGCTCCTCGCGGGGCTCCTCGCGCTGCGGCTCCTCGGCCTTCGCCTCCACGGGCGCGTCCTGCGCCTCGGCGGGGGCGTCCACGTCGGCCTTCGGCGCGTCGTCGTCCTTCTTGCGGCGGGAGCGCGTCCGGCTGCGGGAACGCTTGCCCTCCTCGGGCGCCGCGTCGTCCGACGGCTCCGGCGCCGCCTCGGGCTTGCCCTTCGCCCCGTCCCACGGGTTCTCGCCTCGCGGGATCGGCTGGCCGATCAGCGCCTCGATCGCGTCCACGTACTTGTCGTCCGCCGGCACCGCGATCGTGTAGGCCACGCCCGTCTTGCCCGCCCGGCCCGTCCGTCCGATCCGGTGCACGTAGTCCTCGGCGTGGCTCGGCACGTCGAAGTTGAACACGTGGCTCACGTTCGGGATGTCGAGGCCCCGCGCCGCCACGTCGGAGGCCACGAGGAACCGGACCGACCCGTCGCGGAAGCCGTCGAGGGTCCGCATCCGCACCGACTGGTCGAGGTCGCCGTGGATCGGCGAGGCGTTGTAGCCGTGGCCCTTCAGCGACTTGGCCACCACGTCGACGTCGACCTTGCGGTTGCAGAAGATGATCCCGTTCCGGCAGTCCTCGCCGTCGCGGTCGATCAGGCTGCGCAGGATCGCGCGCTTGTCCTTGAACGCCACGTCCCGGCGGCGGGCGGAGTGCTGCACCAGCACCTGCGTGATCGTCTCGGAGGTGGTGTTCTGCCGTGCGACCTCGATCTTCACGGGGTTCGACAGGAACTTGTTGGTGATCCGCTCGATCTCCGGGGCCATCGTGGCCGAGAAGAACAGCGTCTGGCGCGTGAAGGGCGTCAGCTCGAAGATGCGCTCGATGTCGGGGATGAACCCCATGTCGAGCATCCGGTCCGCCTCGTCGACGACCATGACCTGCACGCCGGTCAGCAGCAGCTTGCCGCGCTCGAAGTGGTCCAGCAGGCGGCCCGGCGTGGCGATCAGCACGTCCACGCCCCGGTCGATCAGCTGGTCCTGCTCCTTGAACGAGACGCCGCCGATCAGCAGCGCCTTCGTCAGCTTTGAGCCTTCGGCGTACTGGTCGAAGTTCTCGGCCACCTGCGCGGCCAGCTCCCGCGTCGGCGCGAGCACGAGGCTGCGCGGCATCCGCGCGCGGGCGCGGCCCTTCGACAGCATGGTGATCATCGGCAGCGTGAAGGCCGCCGTCTTGCCCGTCCCGGTCTGGGCGATGCCCAGCACGTCGCGTCCCTCCAGCGCGGGGCCGATGGCGCCCGCTTGGATCGGCGTGGGGGTGGTGTAGCCCGTAGCCTCGACGGCCTTGAGCACCTTGGGGGAGAGGTTGAGGTCCTTGAACGCCACCTGCGGGGCGTCGGTCGTGGTCTCGTCGGTCATTGGCGTCCTGATGTGAGGTCCGGATCGGTCCGGCCCTGTGGAGGAGCGCCCGGTTCCTTCGCGCCCCATATCGGTCGTGGCCCGCGCCTTCGCGGGCGCGGCACCGCTAGCAGAGGGCCGCGAACCCGTCAAACGAGGGGCCGGCCCTCATGGCAGATCGGCATCGCGCATCATTCTTGCAAGGGGGATCGCCGCGCCGCCGCATCAGCCGAGGCCCGGCAGGAACGCCCAAGGCGGCCACGGCATCAGCCAGACGATCACGCCGACCGCAGGGACCAGCATCGCGGCGGCGGTGGCGACCAGCACGCCGTTGTTCGCCGTCAGTCCCAGCCCGTACACGGCGACCGGCACGGCCAAGGCGGCGGGCAGGCCGGGGATCGCGCCGAGCGCCACCATCGTCGCCCCGATGACCATCAGCACGACCCCGCTCGCGTGGAGCACGGCGCCCGATTGGGTCAGGCCCTCCCAACGGTGGCCTGCGAGGTCGCCCAGCTTGCGCGCCCACGGCTTCGCTTTCTCGACGCTCGCCTCCAGCTTGTCGGCGGGCACGCAGCGCTTGGCGATGAAGTCGGGCAGGCGGATGCCGTCGCGTCCGTTCAGCACCTGCCAGCCCACGACCGCGAGGATCGCGCCGATCACGGCGGGGACGCCCGGGATCATGCCGACGGGGAGGATCATGGCGACGGCCGTCACGAGGAGGATCGGGCCGAAGCTCCGCTCGCCCAAGCCCTGCACGACGTCGCGCACCGAGACCTGCTCGTTTTCCTCGACCACGGCGTCGATCTGCTCGACGACCCCTTCGACCTCGTTGCTCGCCATCGCTCGCACCTCCGGTACCGGGAGTGAACGTGCGCCGATTCGCGCGGGTTCCGATCCCCCCTAGGCGCCCGGCAGCGCCACGACCGGACGATAGCCCGCCGCGATCACCGCGCGGGTGACGGGGTTGGTCAGCACGGCGACCCGCCCGCGGGGCAGGAGGCGGGGCGGGGCGTAGCCGCCCGGGCGCCACGGGCGGAGCGCGCCCCCGTGGACCAGCGCGGGGCCGTCCACGTCCACGAAGGTGCCGTCCGGGAGGTCCGCCGCCCCCGCCGCGTCGCGCCGCAGCCGTCGCGCGCCCGGCACGGCCCGCGCGGCGTGCAGCATCGCGTCCATCTCCGGGGCCTTCGCCGCCCCGTGGGCCCGCGCCCACGCCGCGCGCCAGCGCAGCCAGTCCGACCGGCGGCAATAGGCGCAGGGCCGGTGCCCGGCGGCCAGCGCCACGGCCTCGTCGTGGAAGAAGAGCTCGGTCCACCGCCGCCCGGTCATCACCGCGCGCCGCCGTCCCTGCCAGTCGAGGGTGCACGCGATCCAAGCGCGGTGCCGCCAGAGCGCCGGACCCATCGTTCGGTCGGCGACGTGCAGGATGCCGCGGTTGCCCGTCAGCGTCCCGCGCGCGGCGTCGGCATGGATCGTCCCGTCCGGGCGGACCCGGTTGCGGAGCGTCAGCCCTTCACCACCGCGCCAGTCATGTAGAGGGCTTGGAAGGTCTGCGGATCCTTCAGCGCGTGCAGCGACCCGCGCAGCACGACGCGCTTGGTCGCGTCCTCGCCGATCTCGTCGACGGCGATGGGCTCGGCCATCGACACCTCGATCGCGGTGCCGTGCTCGGACGAGCCGCAGAACGGGCACATCCCCGCCTCGGGGACGAGCATCCAGTCCGCCGTCTCCGCGCCGAAGCCGAGGGGGACGAGGTAGCCCGCGATCTCGAACTCGTCGACGCCGCCCGCGATCTCCGCGGGGAAGCGCTTGATGACGGCATAGTCGTCGCCGGAGATCACCTCCTCGCGCTCGATCCCCTCGATCAGGCTCCACGCCGGGTGGACCTCCTCGGCCCAGGCGGGGGTCGTGGTGGCGGCACCGATGGTGACGAGGGCGGTGAGGGCGCGCATGGGGATCTCCGTCCGATTGGATCGCGGTCGGCCGGACAATGCCGCGCCGGGCGGAAAGGGCAAGCGCGGCGGTCCGGATCGGCGAAGGAACGCCGTCGATCCGCGCGTCATGGCTCCCCGTCCGCATAGGCCCGGAGCCGCGCCAAGGTGAGCCTCTGGTTGTCCAGCTTGAACGCGGTGATCGTCGGGTCGGTCGCGCCCGACAGGCTTCGGTCCGTCTGGAGGGCGAGCCACCCGACGAAGGCGTCCGCCGTGTCGAACCGCCGAAGCGGAGGATAGGTCGGCCAGCCGTCCTCCACCTCGGCGACCCAGAACTCCGTCGTCCCGGTCCACCCGTAGAACAGCCCTTGGCCGCAGTGGTATCGGTGGAGGTAGGCCAGCGCGCTGCCATCGGGGGTCTCGCGCCCCCGTGCGTCCGCGACGAGGCGGTCCGCGACCCGGCGCGCTAAGGCCTCCCCGACGCGGGGGGCGTCCGAGTTCCGGGCCGCATGGCGGGCCAGCGGAATGCCCAGCGCGGCCCCCGCGAGCACGGCGCCTCCCGCGACGTGGGAGCGCACGAGCGTGGCGGCATCGGCGGGAAGGCGGCGCAGGAGGCTCCACCGCTCGCCGGAGGGCAGGGGCAGGGCGTAGTTCGCGCGCATCGCGGCCCGGTCCGCCGCCATCCGGGCGAGCGCCGCCTCCCGCAACCGCAGCAGGTCCGCGAGGGGGTCGTCCTTCAACCGGCCATCATCTCCTTGGTCGCCGACAGCCGCACCTCCGGAAAGTCGCGCTCGACCCGGTCGATGTCCCATTGCAGGCGCGTGAGGAACACCGGGTCCCCGTCGTTGTCGGTGGCGATGTGCTGCTTGTTCTTCTCGATCAGCGCGTCGACCGCGTCCTTGGGGCCGTGGACCCAGCGGGCCGAGGTGAACTGCGACGGCTCGAACCGGACGGGCAGGCCGTACTCCCCCTCGATGCGCGAGGCGAGCACCTCGAACTGCAGCGCGCCGACGACGCCGACGATGTGGCCCGAGCCGAAGGTCGGCTTGAACACCTTGGCCGCGCCCTCCTCGGCGAACTGGTCGAGCGCCTTGTCGAGATGCTTGGCCTTCATCGGGTCGCCCGCGCGGCAGGTCTGCAGAAGCTCCGGCGCGAAGGAGGGGATGCCGGTGAAGCGCAGGGCCTCCCCCTCGGTCAGGGCGTCGCCGATCCGCAGCTGCCCGTGGTTCGGGATGCCGATGATGTCGCCCGCCCACGCCTCCTCGGCCAGCTCCCGGTCGGAGGCGAGGAACAGCACCGGCGACGAGATCGCCATCGGCTTCTTGGACCGCACGTGGGTCAGCTTCATGCCCCGCTCGAAATGCCCCGACGCGAGGCGGACGAAGGCCACGCGGTCGCGGTGCTTGGGGTCCATGTTGGCCTGCACCTTGAACACGAAGCCCGAGACCTTGCCCTCCTCGGGCGCGACCTGCCGCGGCTCGGCGCGCTGCGGCTGCGGCGGGGGGCCGAACTCCGCGATGCCGCGCATCAGCTCGCGCACGCCGAAGCTGTTGATGGCCGAGCCGAACCAGATCGGCGTCAGCGTCCCGTCGAGGAAGGCCTGCCGGTCGAAGGCGGGCATCAACTCCCGCGCCATCTCGACCTCCTCGAGGAAGGTGTCGAGCAGGTCGGCGGGCACGTGCTCGGCCAGCTTGGGGTCGTCCAGCCCGCTGATCTCGACGGTCTCGGCGACGGTGTTCCGGTCCGCCCGGTCCATCAGCTCCAGCCGGTCGTGCAGCAGGTCGTAGGTGCCAACGAACTCCCGCCCGCGCCCGATCGGCCACGAGGCCGGGGTGACGTCGATGGCGAGGTTCTCCTGGATCTCGTCGACGATCTCGAAGGTGTCCCGGCTCTCGCGGTCCATCTTGTTGCAGAAGGTCAGGATCGGCAGGTCGCGCAGGCGGCACACCTCGAACAGCTTCTGCGTCTGGCTCTCCACCCCCTTGGCCCCGTCGATCACCATGACGGCGGCGTCCACGGCGGTGATGGTGCGGTAGGTGTCCTCGGAGAAGTCGGAGTGGCCCGGCGTGTCCACGAGGTTGAAGCGGTATTGCTCGTCCCCGCGCGCGAAGTCGAAGGACATGGCCGAGGCCGAGACCGAGATGCCGCGGTCCTTCTCCATCTGCATGAAGTCCGAGCGCGTGCGCCGCGCCTCGCCCTTGGCGCGCACCTGTCCCGCCATCTGGATCGCGCCCCCGTAGAGGAGGAACTTCTCCGTCAGCGTCGTCTTGCCCGCGTCCGGGTGGCTGATGATCGCGAAGGTCCGGCGCCGCCCGATCTCGGGCGGCAGGGCGGGGCGGTTGGTCTGTCCGTCGGGCATGGGCGGGCAGATAGGGGATCGGCCGGGGATGCGGAAGGCATGTGCTAGAATGGCGCGCCGACTCAGGAGGGTGCCATGGAGATGCGCGAGATCGCGGACGAGCTGGTGAAGGGCTGCCGGGAGGGGCGCGAGGGCGAGAACCTCGGGCGCCTCTATGCGGAGGACGCCGTCAGCGTGGAGGCCGCCGACAATGGCGGCGGGCGGGTGACGGAGGGGCTGGACGGCATCCGGGGCAAACACGCGTGGTGGGACGCGAACTTCGAGGTGCACTCGGCCCAGGTGTCCGACCCGATGCCGCACGGGGACGACCGCTTCGCCGTCATCTTCGAGATGGACGCCACGGAGAAGGCCTCCGGCCAGCGCTGGCAGATGAAGGAGGTGGGCGTCTACCACGTCGCGGACGGCCGCATCGTGCGCGAGGAGTTCTTCTACGCCCAAGGCTGAGATGGACGCCTACATCGCGGGTCTCGGGCTGCTCGCGGCGGCGAGCGTGGGGCTCGTCCTCCTCGGGGGCCGGGCGTCCGAGGGCACCCGGCGGGAGCTCCGGGCGCGGATCGCCTCGTGGTGGGGCATCGCCGCCGCGCTGGGCGTGGCGGGGGCGCTCCTGTTCCTGCCGCTGCTCGCCTTGTCCGCCGCCGCATGGTGCGCGGGCGAGGCGGCGCGGGTGCTGCGCGCGCGGCCCGGCCTCGCGGCGGTCGGGAGCCTCGGCTTCGGTGCGGGGGTCGCCTCGCTCGCGTGGCTGCCGCCCGAGCGCATCGCCTTCGTCCTTGCCGCCGTCTGGGTCTCCGACGTGGCGCAGCACGCCGTGGGCAAGCTCGCGGGGCGCACCCCCTTCGCGCCGCGCCTGTCGCCGAACAAGACGTGGGAGGGGACGGGCGCCGGGCTCGCCGCGGGGACGCTGGCGGGGTGGGCGCTGGGTGCGCCGTGGCTCGGCCTTGCCTGCGCCGTCGCGGGCATCGCGGGCGGGCTGGCCGCCTCGGCGCTCAAGCGGAGCGCGGGCGCGAAGGACTGGGGCCGCGCATTGCCGGGGCATGGGGGGCTGCTGGACCGGCTGGACGGGGTCGCGGCGGCCGCGCCTCTGGTCCTGCTGATCTAGACGCCAGCGCGATACGGCCGCGCCAGCGGCCCGCGCATCGCCGGGCCGTCCCCCGGCCCGGCGATCTTTCTCAGTTGGTGCAACGCCAAGGCGTAGTGCGGGGGTGAGGGAAAAAGCGCCCCACGGCGGGGTCGGATCGCCGCGCCGCGGCCCTGCGATGCGCTCCCGTCACGGGCAAGGATCACCCATGCAGCGCCGCCACCGTCTTGACCGTCGAGAAGCCGTAGAGCGCCTCGAACCCCTTCTCCCGCCCGTGGCCGGACTTGCCCATCCCGCCGAAGGGCAGCTCCACGCCCCCGCCCGCGCCGTAGTTGTTCACGAAGACCTGCCCGCAGCGCAGGTCCCGCGCCATCCGCATCTGCCGCGCCCCGTCGCGGGTCCAGACGCCCGCCACGAGGCCATAGTCGGTGCCGTTGGCCACCGCGACGGCCTCCGCCTCGTCCTCGAACGGGATGATCGCCTGGACCGGGCCGAAGATCTCGTCGCGCGCGAGCACGTGGCCCGGCGCGACCCCGGCGAGCAGCGTCGGCGCGACGTAATGGCCGGGCGCGTCCGTCACGACCTCGCCCCGCGCCGCGATCTCTAGGTCGGCGCCCCTCGCGAGGAATCCCTCGACGATCCCCTTCTGCCGGGCGGAGATCAGCGGCCCGACGTCGAGGTCGTCCACCGCGCGCCCCACCCGCAGCGCGCGGTAGGCGTGGGCCATGCGGTCCGTCACCTCGTCCAGCACGCCGCGCTGCACCACGATCCGCGAGGCGGCCGAGCAGGTCTGCCCCGCGTTCTGGATGCCCGCCCGCACGAGGAAGGGCAGGGCGGCGTCGAGGTCGGCGTCGTCGAACACGACCTGCGGGGACTTGCCGCCCAGCTCCAGCGTCACGGGCACGACGTTGCGCGCGGCGGCGGCCTGCACCGCCTCGCCCGTCGCCACCGACCCGGTGAAGGAGACGTGGTGGACGCCCGGATGCCCCGCCAAGGCCGCGCCCGCCTCGGCCCCCAGCCCCGGCACGACGTTCAGCACGCCCGGCGGCA
The DNA here is from genome assembly GCF_016820245.1 of Jannaschia sp. Os4. Classification (GTDB taxonomy): domain Bacteria; phylum Pseudomonadota; class Alphaproteobacteria; order Rhodobacterales; family Rhodobacteraceae; genus Jannaschia. Next base: position 578,816 of record NZ_JAFCAR010000003.1, read on the forward strand.
GGCCCGCCTCCTCCGCCAGCCGGGCGAAGGCCAGCGCGGTCAGGCACGCCTCCTCGGCGGGCTTGAGGACGCAGGCGTTGCCCATCGCGAGCGCCGCGCCGACCGAGCGCCCTATGATCTGCATCGGGTAGTTCCACGGCACGATGTGCCCCGTGACCCCGTGCGGCTGGCGCAGGGTGTAGACGGTGTAGCCGTCGAGATAGGGGATGGTCTGGCCGTGCACCTTGTCGGCGGCGCCGCCGTAGAACTCGCAGTAGCGGGCCAAGGCCACCGCATCGGCACGCGCCTGCGCCAGCGGCTTGCCCACGTCCATCGCCTCCAAGGCGGCGAGGTCGTCCACCCGCGCCTCCACCAGCCGCCCGAGGCGGGACAGCAGCCGCCCCCGCTCGGCGGCGGGCGTGCGCGCCCAGCCCGGCGCGGCGGCGGTTGCGGCGGCCACGGCGGCGTCGATCTCCGCCGCCCCGCCCTTGGCGATGGCGCCCACGGTCTCGCCCGTCGACGGGTCCTCGACCGGCAGCGTCGTCGTGGCCCGCACCCAGCGGCCCCCGATCCACATCTCGGTCGGGTCGAACCAATCCGTGACCTTCATGCCCACTCCTCCGGGATGCGCGGCGCCGCCGCGATGAGTTGCCTCGTGTAGTCGTCCTGCGGCGCGTCGAACACCGCGCCCGCCTCGCCCCGCTCCACGATCCGCCCCGCGCGCATCACCAGCACCCGGTCCGCGATGGCCCGCACCACCGTCAGGTCGTGGGAGATGAACAGGTAGGACAGGCCCAGCCGCCCCTGCAGGTCGTCCAGCAGGTCCAGCACCTGCGCCCGGACGCGCACGTCCAGCGCCGAGACCGCCTCGTCCAGCACCAGCACCTCCGGCTCCGTGATGAGCGCGCGGGCGATGGCGATGCGCTGGCGCTGGCCGCCGGAGAACTCGTGCGGATATTTCGCCGCGTCGTCAGCGTGCAGCCCAACCGCCACCAGCGCGCGGGCCACGCGGTCGCGCCAGTCCGAGGGCCGGCCCGTCAGGTGGAACGGCTCGGCCACGAGGCGCGCGACGGTCCAGCGCGGGTCGAAGCTGCCGTAGGGGTCTTGGAACACGACGCTGATCTTCGCCCGGTCCGCGCGCGTCATCGCCGCCCCGCCGGGTCGGCCCATCAGCGCGACCGTCCCCCCGTCCGGGCGCTCCAGCCCCAGCAGCAGCCGCGTCAGCGTCGACTTCCCGCAGCCGGACTCGCCCACCAGCCCGAGGCTCTCGCCCCGGTGCAGCACCAGCGACACCCCGTCCACGGCCCGCGTCGCCCCGTAGGTCCGGCGCAGGTCGCGCACCTCCAGCACGGGGGCCTCCGCGACGGGGCGGGGCGCGCGCGGCGGGGGGCGCGAGGCGGCGAGCAGGTCGCTTGTGTAGGGCTCCGCCGGGGCGGAGAGAACGTCCCGCGTGGCCCCGGTCTCCACCACGCGCCCCGCCTTCATCACCGCCACCCGGTCCGCCATGCCCGCCACCACCCCGAGGTCGTGGGTCACGAGGATCATCGCCATCCCCTCCTCCGCCACCAGCCCGCGCAGCAGGTCGAGGATCGTGGCCTGCGTCGTCACGTCCAGCGCCGTCGTCGGCTCGTCGGCGATCAGCAGGCGGGGGTGGCGCGCGATGGCCATGGCGATGCAGACCCGCTGCCGCTGCCCGCCGGACAGCTCGTGCGGGTAGCGGTCGAGGCCGATGGCGGTCAGGCCCACCCGGTCCAGCCGGTCGCGCGCGACCCGCATCGCCTCGGCCCGGGGGGTGCTGCGCAGGCGCAGCGTTTCGGCCACCTGCGCGCCGATTGGGTGGACGGGGTTGAGCGCGGTCATCGGCTCTTGGAAGATCATCGAGACGTCGTCGCCCCGGACGCGGCGCATCTCCCGCTCGGGCAGGGCGAGGAGATCGGTGCCGTCGAACGTGGCATGGCCCTCGGTGCGGCAGCCGCGCGGCAGCAGGCCCATCAGCGCCAGCGCCGTCATCGACTTGCCCGAGCCGGATTCGCCCACGAGGCCCAGCACCTCGCCCGGCGCGACCGCGAGGGCGACGTCGTGGAGGATGGGGATGCGATGGATCGAGAGGTTCAGTCCCTCGACGGCGAGCAGGTGTTCGGACGTGTCACGCATCGCTCGCACCTACCGCCCGGCGGCCACGCCGGGCAGCGCCCGACCCTCCCCCCGGGAGGGCGCTGTGGCGATGTCGTTCCCAGCCTGCACGACACGGATGCTTGCACGTACTGTGCCTTGCCGCAGCGTCCTATGCGCCCCCCCAGGGTCGGGCGCTGCCCTCGTCACGTCGCTCACGCCCGCCCCCGCCGCAGCCGTGGATCCAGCAAATCCCGCAGCCCGTCCCCCAGGAGGTTCAGCCCCAGCACCGTCCCCACGATCGCCACCCCCGGCAGCACGGCCAGCATCGGCGCCACGTAGATCATCGTCTGCGCCTCCGCGAGCATCCGGCCCCACGACACCGTCGGGGGCTGCGCCCCGAGGCCCACGTAGGACAGCGCCGCCTCCGCCAAGATCCCCAGCGAGAACTGAATCGTCGCCTGCACGATCAGCAGGTTGGCGACGTTGGGCAGGACGTGCTGCACCGAGATCAGCCCCGCCCCCTTGCCCGCCACCCGCGCGGCGGCCACGAAGTCGAGCGTCCAGAGCGGCAGCGCGCCGCCCCGCGCCACCCGCGCGAAGACCGGCACGTTGAAGAGCCCGATGGCGAGGATCGCGTTCACCGCCGACGGCCCGAACACGGCGGTGATGAGGATGGCGATCACCAGCGAGGGGAAGGCGAAGATCAGGTCGTTGCCCCGCATCACCACCTCGTCCAGCCACGACCCCCGCCGCGCGGCGGCCAGCAACCCCAAGGGCACCCCGAACGCCATCCCGATCCCCACGGCTAGAAGCGCCACGGCGATCGACGTCCGCGCGCCCGCCATCAGCATCGCCGCCAAGTCCCGCCCGAGGTGGTCCGTCCCCAGCCAGTGCGACGCCGACATCCCCTGCAGCCTGGACCCGACGTCCACCCGCGCCACCTCGCCCGGCAGCCAGACGAGCGAGACCAGCGCGGCCAGCCCCGCCGCCCCCGCCAGCAGCGCCCCGATCCACAGCGCCCTCATCGCCGCAGCCTCGGGTCTGCCCACGCATAGGCGACCTCCACGAGGAACGTGACGCAGATCACCGCCGCCACCAGCAGCATCGTCACCGACTGCACCACGATCAGGTCGCGCTGGGTGATCCCTTGGAAGATCAGCCGCCCGAGGCCCGGCAGGAAGAACACGTTCTCGATGATGATCGCGCCCGCCAAGAGGAACGAGAACTGCAGCCCGAGGATCGTCAGCACCGGGATCAGCGCGTTGCGCAGCGCGTGGCGCAGCAGCACGCCGCGCCGCGACAGCCCCTTGGCCCGCGCCGTCCGCACGTAGTCCGCGTCCAGCGTGTCGAGCAGCGCCGAGCGCAGGACGCGGGCGAGGATCGACGCCTGCGGCAGCGCCAAGGCCACCGCCGGCAGCGTCAGCGCCTTGATCGCCGCGAGCGGGTCGCCCCAGCCTGGGAACCCCCCGGCCGAGAACCATTGCAGCGTCACCGCGAAGAGCAGCACCAGCAGCATCGCGAACCAGAAGTTCGGCACCGCGATGCCCAGCTGCGTCGCGCCCATCACGCCCCAGTCCGCCGCGCCGCCCCGGTTCGCGGCGGCCACCAGCCCCACGGGGATCGCCACCACCACCGTCAGGAGCAGGGCATACAGGGCCAGCGGCGCGCTCACCCCGATCCGGTCCAGCACGAGGCCCGACACCGGCACGCGGTAGGTGTAGGACACGCCCAGGTCGCCCCGCAGCAGCCCGCCGACCCAGTCGAGGTAGCGGGCCACGAGCCCCCCCTCCAGCCCCAGCTCGGCGCGCAGCGCGGCCACCGTGTCGGGTCGCGCGCCGGTGCCCAGCATGAACGCCGCCGGGTCGCCCGGCACGCCCTGCAGCATCCCGAAGATCACCACGCTCGCCACGACCAGCGAAAGGCCGAGCGAGAGGGCACGGAAGGCGAGGGCGCGGAGCATCGCCCGCGACGCTGCCGCGTCCCTCACGCCGGGGCAAGCCGCGTCACGTCCCCGCGAGGCGGATTGCGCGGCGCGGGCCCGGCGGCGCACAGGAGGGCATGGACCACGCAGCCCCCGCATCCGCCCCGACCTCGGACGTCGCCTTCTCCCCCGCCGTGAAGGCCGAGCAGGCCCGCCGCGGCACCCGCCCCGCGATGGAGCGGCTCGAGGCGCATGGCGGCTTCCGCACCGGCACGGAGCGGCTGCGCGCCTTCCTCGCCGAATCCCGGTCCGTCGTGCTGGCCAGCGCCTCCGCCGACGGCCAGCCCTACGTCCAGCACCGGGGCGGGCCGCCGGGCTTCCTCCGGGTGCTCGACGACGACCGCATCGGCTTCGCCGACCTCGCGGGGAACGGGCAGTACGTCACCGCGGGCAACCTATCCGAGAACCCCCGCGTCCAGATCCTCGCCATCGACTACATGCGCCGCCGCCGCGTGAAGATCTGGGGCACGGCGGAGATGTCCGCCGACCCGGCCCTCCTCGCCCGCCTGTCGCCGGACGACGCCTCCGCCGACCGCGCGGTGGTGGTGACCGTGACCGCGTGGGACCTGAACTGCCCCCAGCACATCCCGCAGCGCTTCGAGGCCGGGGACGTCGCCGCCGCCGTGGCCGAGCGCGAGTCGCGGATCGCGGAGCTGGAGGCGAAGGTCGCGCGCCTCGAGGCCGATGCCCGGATGTCGGAGGCCGACGCCCGCGTGGCCGCGGGCCGCTCGTGGTCGACGGAGGGCTGCGCCGGAGCGGGGGACGACTGAGCGCGGCCACCGCCGGTACGCCCGCCGTCCGGGCGAAACAGACCGTCCGCACCCTTTCCGCTGACTCGCGCGCGCGGCACGGCTATGCCCTCGCCGGGGAGAGGGGTTCGCGATCCGCGCAGGCCCGGGCCGCGCGGATCGCATCCCGCACGTACGGGGCGGACGACGGGGCGGACGCGATGCGCCGCCCACGGGACCGTGCGCCCGGCCCCATTCGAGGGGGGAAATTTCAGGATCTGCTGGCCCCGGCGGTCTCCGCCGGGGTCAATTCGCCCACGGGGTCACGCCCCGCCCGTCGGCTCCTCGATGACGTGGTCCTCCCACTCCTCGTCGGGCACGTCGAACTCGGACACGGTACGGCCCCGCAGGCTCGCGCCCGCCGCGTGGGGGCTGCCGGGGTCGCCGGTCAGGAGCGGGTGCCACCACGGCAGCGCCCGCCCCTCGTGCAGGCGGCGGTAGGCGCAGGTCTCGGGGAAGAAGTAGACCACGTCGGGCAGGCTCGCGGGCGTCAGCACCACGCAGTCCGGCACGAAGGCGCGGCGGTTCTCGTAATGCGCGCAGCGGCAGGTCGCGTCGTCCAGCAGGCGGCAGGCGATGTCGGTCAGAGCGACCTCGCCGGTCTCGTCGTCCTCCAGCTTGTTGAGGCAGCACTTGCCGCACCCGTCGCACAGCGCCTCCCACTCCCGCTGGGTCATCGACCTGAGCGGCTTCTCCCAGAAGCGGTCCCGCAGGCCGCCCCGCGGGATCGGGTCGTCCTCAGAGCGCATCGAGCACGGCGCGGGCCTCGCGCCCGTCCCCCTCCATCCGCGCGACCAGCGCGTCCACGCCGTCGAACGCGAGCTCGGGGCGCAGGAACTCGACCAGCGCCACCGACAGGGGCGCGCCGTAGAGGTCGCCGGCGAAGTCGAAGAGGAAGGTCTCGAGGTTGGGCAGATTGTCCCCGAACATCGGGCGCACGCCCAGCGAGGCGACGCCCCGGTGCCTGCCCCGATGCGGCCCGTCCAGCACGTCGACGAGCACGGCGTAGACCCCCAGCTTCGGCAGGTGCAGCCCGCTCAGGTCCATGTTGGCGGTGGGCCAGCCCAGCGTCCGGCCTCGCTTCTCGCCGTGGATCACCGGCCCCTCGATCCGGTGCCAGTGGCCCAGCATCGCGGCGGCGTCGCGGGGCCGCCCCTCCGAGAGCGCGGCGCGGATCGCGGTCGAGGACACCTCGCCCACCGGCCCGTCCACGAGGTCGGCGACGGTGACGCCGAAGCCCAGCCGGGCGCCCCCCTCGCGCAGCGTGTCGGCGTCGCCCGCCCGCCTCGCGCCGAAGCGGAAGTCCGCCCCGACGACCACGTGCGACAGCCCGAGGCCCCCCGCGATCACGTCCTCCATGAACGCCTCCGCCGTCAGCGGGCGGATCGCGTCGAAGGGCAGCTCGAACAGGTGATCCACGCCGATCTTCTGCAGCCGCGAGGCCTTGGCGGCGGGCGACATCAGGCGGAAGGGCGGGGCGTCGGGCTGGAAGACCTCGCGCGGATGCGGCTCGAAGGTGAGGACGCCGAGCGGGGCACCGATGCGGGCGAGATCGATCACGTGGCGGTGGCCCAGATGCACCCCGTCGAAGTTGCCGATCGCGGCGGAGGCGCCGCGCATCGGCTCGGGGAGGGGGTCGAGGGAGCGGTGCACGCGCATGGCGGCGGCGTAGCGGCGCGCCGGGGGGCGCGCAACCGCGCGGGGGTCCGTGAATTACGTGAAGACCGGCGGCGCGGCGGCGTGAAGAACGTGAAGCTTGGCGCCCCGGTCAGTCGAACTTGGCCGACGGCACGAGCACGGTCGCGTCGCCCTTGAGCACGGTCTTGCCGCCCACCTCGCACCACGTCTCGAGCGACGCGCGGCGGCGGCGGTGGTCGACGTCGACCACCTTCACCACCGCCTCGACCCGGTCGCCGGGCCGGACGGGGGCGAGGAACTTGAGCGACTGGCCCAGGTAGACGGTGCCGTGGCCAGGAAGCTGCTCGCCGATCACGGCGGAGATCAGCGCGGCGGTCAGCATCCCGTGGGCGATCCGCCCCTCGAAGATCGTGTCGCGCGCGTAGTCGTCGTCGAGATGCACGGGGTTCCGGTCGGTGGACACCTCGGCGAACAGCTCGATGTCGCGGTCCGTCACGACCTTGGCGAGCCGCCGCTCCATTCCGATTGCGATCTCCTCAATGGTGATCGTGCCGCGCGGCAGGTTGTGGGTCGTGTCGAGCATGGCTGCGCCCTCCGGAATCCGGCCTTCCGGAGAGGTAGCGCGATTGCCGCGACGCGGCAAGCCTTCGCGCAACAAAGATGCGCGAGGATAGCGGTCGGGGCGCTTTCGTTACCGGAGCGTCCCCATCACGAAGGTCGGCGACAGCCCCTCCGCGGCGAGATACGCCTCCAGCTTCGCCGGGTCGGGATCGCCGCCCACCGCCGTGCCCGTCTCCTCCGCGCCGAGGCCGCCGGACAGGAACAGCAGGTCCAGGTCCTCCCCCATCGCGCCGCGCGCGTCCGTGGCGGGGCCGTCGCCGATGGCGAGGATGCGCGAGTCCGGCACGTCGCGGATCGCGGCGAGGCGGCGGCGGGCGAGGTCGTAGATCGGGGGGTGGGGCTTGCCGAAGTAGAGGCTCTCGCCGCCCATCTCGGTGTAGAGCGCGGCCACGGCGCCGGCGCACCACTCGCGCCGCCCGCCGCGATCCACGACGATGTCGGGGTTCGCGCAGAGCAGCTTCAGGCCCCGGATCTTGGCGTCCAGCAGTTGGGGCCGGAGGGTCGCGGGGTCGGCGTAGGGATCCTCGGGGCCGAGGCAGACGATGCCCTCGGCTTGCGCCAGCGGCACGCGCTCGACGGGCAGCGGGTCGGTCACGATGGCGGGCGGGTCGAAGAAGCCCGCGTCGGCATCCATGACGGCCTGTCCCATCTCGTAGACCTTGGTCCCCACCGCGCCGTTGAACAGCGCGACGCGGGCGGTGTCGCCCGAGGTGGCGATGGTGTCGCAGGCATCGGCGGGGACGCCGATCCCGTCGAGTTGGCGGAGCACGCCCGCGCGGGGGCGGGGCGAGTTGGTGACGAAGACCACGATGCCCCCGCCCGCGCGGTAGGCGCGCAACGCCTCGACCGCGCCGGGATAGGGCCGCACCCCGTCGTGGACGCAGCCCCAGAGGTCGACGAAGAGGGCGTCGTAGTTCGACGCGACCTCGGCGAGCGACGAGACGATCCGGGTCATGCGCGCCTCACAGCTTGAGCGCCGGGATGATCTGCTTCTTGCGGCTCATGACGCCCGGCAGGACCACCGTGTCCCCCCCGACCGTCACGTCGAAGGAGTTCTGCGCCACGTCCTTCACCAAGGGGTTCGGGATCAGCATCGTCGCCTCCTCGCGGAGGATGTCGACCACGAAGAGCAGCACCTGCTGCACGCCGTCCTCCTCGGCCACCTCCGGCATCGCCGCCATCAGCGCGTCCTTGCGCGACAGCACCTGCCCCGGCGAGGTGGTCTCGAGCACGGAGACGCGGAAGGTCACGCCGTCCACCTCGAACGCCTTGCTGTCCATCCTGAGCAGCTCCGCCTCGGAGAAGGCCGACACGTCGGACTTCGCGGCGAACATCTCGGCGGCGTAGTCGGGGATCGAGACGCCCAGACCTTCGGCCAGCCGCTCGGCCAGCGCGCGGTCCGCGTCGGTGGTGGTGGGGGAGCGGAACTCCAGCGTGTCCGACAGGATGCACGAGAGGGCGGCGCCGCGGACGCCCTCGGGCGCCTCGTGCAGCGCGTCGCCCATGATCTCCGCCATCACGGTCACGGTGCAGGCGTAGGGCCGCATCACCACGTCGATCGGGGCCTTGGTCTCGATCCCGCCGAAGAGCTTGTGGTGGTCGATGATCTGCCGGACGTCCGCCTCGCCGATGGAGGCGGGCAGCTCGGCCGGGTTGTTGGTGTCGACGATGACGACCGGCTGGCCCGCCTCGACGTCGGCGACGATCTCGGGCTTCTCCAAGGACCACCGGTCGAGCACGAAGGCGGCCTCGGTGTTCGGCTCGCCGAGCAGCACCGGGCGGGCCTCGGTGCCCTGCCGGCCCAGCCACCACGCCCACACGATGGGCGCGCCGGTGGAGTCGGTGTCGGGAGCCTTATGGCCAAGGACGAGCGTGGTCATCGGGGGTCCTCCGGTCGGACGGGTCGGGCGTTGGGCGCGCCCATAGACCCGTCCCCGGAGGATGTCACGAGGCGCGCCGGGCGCCCCGCCGCGTCACCCGTCGGAGGAGGTGGCCTCCGCGGCGGCGAGCAGCGCCTCGATCTCGGAGGCGCGCGCCGCCCGCTCGTCGGGCACGCCCGCGAGGACGCCGGACAGGAGCCCGACCCCGAGGAGCGTCGCGGCGAGCAGGTGCTGGAACGTGATGGTCATGCCGATCCCTCCGCAATCTGGAACCAATGCGCCTCCTTCGGCGCCTTCGTGTCATATCCACGTCGAATTGGGGCGATGTGATGGCGCGGGGAGGGCCATGGCCTGTTCACGCCCCGGCTCGGTGGTCTACCGCCGGACGGGATGCCCGAGACCGACCTCTATCCGCCGATCAAGGCCTTCCTCGAGGGCCAAGGCTACGCCGTGAAGGGCGAGATCGGCCCCGCCGACGTGGTCGCGGTGCGCGGCGACGAGCCGCCGGTGATCGTGGAGCTCAAGGCGGCGTTCTCGCTCGCGCTGGTCCATCAGGCCATCGACCGGCAGGCGGCGACCCCCCACGTCTACGTCGCGGTGCCGCGGCCCGCGGGGAAGCGCGGCTGGTCGGCGCTGAAGGCGAACCTGAAGCTCGCCCGCCGCCTCGGGATCGGGGTGCTCACGGTGCGGGGCGCGACGGTGGAGCCGCTCTGCGATCCGGGGCCGTTCCAGCCGCGCCTGCTGGCGCGTCCGCGCGAGCGGCTGCTGCGGGAGTTCGCGGCGCGGCGGGGGGACACGACCCCCGGGGGCACGCGCGGCGGGGTGGTGACGGCCTACCGGCAGGACGCGCAGGCGCTGGCGCGCCACCTCAGCGTGGCGGGGCCGTGCAAGGGGTCCGCGGCCAAGGCGGCCACGGGCGTGGCGCGGGCGACCACGATCATGCGGGACAACCACTACGGATGGTTCGAGAAGGTCGGCCTCGGGACCTACGCGCTGTCCGAGGCGGGGCGCGCGGCGCTGCCGCGGGTGGCCGCCGAGTGAGCCGCACCCTCGTGCTGGCCGCGCTCGCGATGGCGATGCTGGCGGCCAACTCGCTGCTGACCCGCGCGGGCGTGCTGGACGGCACCGATCCGCTGTCCTTCGCGGCGATCCGGGTGGGCGCGGGGGCGGCGGTCCTCGCGCTGCTGGTCCGGGGGCGCGTGCCGGTGGCGGCATCGCGGCTCGGGGCGGCGGCGGCGCTCGTGGTCTACCTGCTGGGCTTCTCGCTGGCCTACCGGACGCTCGACGCGGGGCTGGGCGCGTTGATCCTGTTCGGGACGGTCCAAGTGGCGCTGCTGGGCATGGGGCTGGGGCTGGGCGAGCGTTTCACCGCGCTCCGCTGGGCGGGGATGGCCGTGGCCGGCCTCGGCCTCGGCTGGCTGCTCTGGCCGGACGAGGCGGCGGGCGCGCCCGTGGACGTGGCCCTGATGGTCGCGGCGGGGCTGGGCTGGGCGGCCTACACCTATGCCGGGCGGGACGAGCCGTCCCCCTTGGGCGCCACGGCGGCGAACTTCGTGCTGGGGGCGGGGCTGATGGCCCTGACCCTGCCGCTGTGGTGGGGGGCGCCGGTGACGCCGCTGGGCGCGGGCTGGGCCGTCCTGTCGGGCGCGGTGACGAGCGGGCTGGGCTACGCGCTGCTCTACCGCGTGCTGCCGCGGATGGGCGTGGCGGCGGCGGGGGTGATGCAGCTCTCGGCGCCGGTGATTGCGGTGGTGGGCGGGGCGGCGCTGCTGGGCGAGGACGTGACGGGGCGGATGCTGGGGGCGGGGGCGCTCGTGCTGGCGGGCATCGCGCTGGCCGTTCAGGGGACGATCCGCTCCAAGGGGTCGTAGGGGACCGTCGCGCCGTCCCATGCGACGTCGGCGAGGGCGGACGGCTTGTGGCGCAGCGCGGCGAGGTCGGCGCGGGCGGCCCAGCGACGCCGGGTGACGACGCCCTCGGGATCCCGCCAGCCGTCGTCCAAGGCGCCCGCGCGGAGGCGGCAGCGGAAGAACACCTCCACCTGATGGAAGCCGCGGTCGGGGTCGTGGAACTCGTTGACGAGGCAGGGGGCATCGACGCGGACGGCGAGGCCCGTCTCCTCGTGGACCTCGCGGATCAGGGTGTCGGGCAGGGCCTCGTGCGGCGCGGCCCCGCCGCCGGGGCAGCACCACAGGTCCGAGCCCGCCGCGGGCGGGTAGGCGTTGACGAGGAGCAGGCGGTCGCGGTGGACGAGGACGGCGCGGGCGGCGAGGCGGATCGGCATGGCCCCCCGCCTAGCGCGCGGGGCGGCGGGGGCCTAGGTGGGCGGGATGCGCCGGCTCGCCCTCCTGTCCCTCCTCGCGGCCCCGGCCGCCGCCCAGCCGCAGCCGGACTGCGTCGTGCTGCTGCACGGGCTGGCGCGGTCGGGGGCGTCGATGGCGGTGATGGCCGAGGCGCTGGCGCTGGAGGGCTACCGGGCGGTGGTCGCGAACTACGACAGCACCGGCGCGCCGATCGACGCGCTGGCCGCCCGCGCGATCCCGCCCGCCCTCGAGACCTGCGGGGACGCGCGCACCCACGTCGTCACGCATTCCATGGGCGGCATCCTCTACCGCGTCCACGCCGCGACCGAGGGGCCGGTGGACGGGCGCGTGGTCATGCTGGCGCCGCCGAACGGCGGGTCGGAACTGGTCGACGCGCTGTCGGACCTGCCGCCGTTCGAGTGGATCAACGGGCCGGCCGGGTCGCAGCTGGGGACCGACGGGCTGCCCGCCGGCCTGCCGCCGGTGGTGGGGGAGGTGGGCGTGATCGCGGGGGACCGGTCGCTGAACCCGGTCTACTCCGCGGTGCTGCCGGGGCCGGACGACGGCAAGGTGTCCGTGGAGGCGACGCGCGTCGAGGGGATGGCGGACCACATCGTGCTGCCGGTGACGCACACGTTCATGGCCAACGCGCCGGTGGTGATCGGGGAGGTGCTGGCCTTCCTGCGGACGGGGGCGTTCGATCCGGAGCTGGGCACCTACGAGGTGCTGGAGGGGCTCGTCGACTGACGGCGAGCGGCGCGCGGTCGAGGCGAGCGATGGCACCGTCCGGAGGAGGCGTCCCCCGTGCATACGCGGGGTGCCGGACCGGATGCGGCGAATTCGATCCAGTTTCGAGACGCTCGCGCCCCCGATTCAGTCGATCGCATGCGAAGCATGGACGGACGCTTAAGGCGGCGGCGGCGGGGGGTGGGCCGGGACGGCGAGGGGCGGCCCGGCGGTCGCGGACGGAGACCCCCTCGTCCGGTCGACGCCGCACGGGATCACCGAGCGACGGCGCGGCGGCACGCGCTCCCGGGGGGGAGACGGTCGCGGGACGCGACGGCCCCGCGGCTACATCACCACGTCCGCCCACTCCGGATGGCGCCGCGCTTGCGCCTTCACGAAGGGGCAGAGGGCGACGATGCGGGCGCCCGCGGCGCGGGCGTCCTCCACCAGCCGGAGCGCCATCGCCTCGCCGACGCCTTGGCCGCGCATCGCCTCGGGCACGACCGTGTGGTCGGCGATCCACTGGCTGCCCGCGCGGCTATAGGTCATCTCGGCCTCGCCGCCGTCGCCCGCGACCGCGTAGCGCCCGCCGGAGCCGGTGTCCTCGAAGCGTATGTCCATGATCGGCCTCCTCGCGCCGCGGTGGGATGCTATGGTGCTAGCACGGGTGCCGGGGGGAGGGGACCATGGACGTCTTGGTGAGCGTGGGCCTGCCCCTCGCGCTGGTGGTCATCATGCTGTCGCTGGGGGTGGGGCTGCGCCCGCGCGATTTCGCGCGGGTCGCGACGCGGCCGGCGGCCTTCGCGGTCGGCGCGGCGATGCAGGTGCTGCTCGTGCCGGTGGTGACCTACCTCGTGGTGCGGGCGTTCGGATTCTCCGGCGAGCTGGCGGTCGGGTTCATGATCCTCGCGGCCTGCCCCGGCGGCGTGACGACGAACCTCCTGACCCGGCTGGCGCGGGGCGACGTGGCGCTGTCGGTGTCGCTGACGGCGGTGGTGTCGCTGCTGTCGGTGGTCACGGTGCCCGTGGTGCTGGGGATCGCCTTCGCGGCGTTCACCGAGCGCGGGGCGGGGGGGCTGGACCTGACGGGGACGGCGCTGACGATGTTCGGGCTGACGGCGGTGCCGATCGGGATCGGGATGGCGCTGCGGGCCGCGCTCCCGGCGGCGATGGCGCGGGCGGAGCCATGGCTCGTGCGCGTGTCGGCGGGGCTGTTCGCGCTGATCCTCGTGGCGGCGGTGGCCGCGAACCTCGACGTGCTCTTGGCGAACGTGGCCCGCCTCGGTCCGGCGCTCCTGCTGCTGCCGATGCTGCTCGTGGGCCTCGGCTGGGCGCTGCCCCGCCTCCTCGGGCTGGGGCGGGCGACGGCGCGCACCGTGGCCATCGAGGCGGGCATACAGAACGGGACGCTCGGCATCGCGGTGGCGGGGCTGCTGACCGGGGGCGAGGGGTTCGGGCCGCTGACGCTGCCCGCGGCACTGTACGGGATCACGATGTACGTGGTCGGCCTGCCGGCGGTGGCGGCGCTGCGGCGGATGTGAGCGTGGGCGGGTCGAGCCCCGCCCTGCGGCCGCGCGCGCATTAGGTCATCCGCTCTCCGGCCTCGACGCGGGCGGGGACGGCGTTCTCCGGCGGCGCGAGCGGGCAGGTGTAGGCCGGGTTCCAAGCGCAGGACGGGTGGTAGGCGAAGTTGAGGTCGAGGATCAGGCGTCCGTCCCGCGTGCCGAGATCCGCGCCCTTGATCGCGTCGATCAGGTAGCGGCCCGCGCCGTAGGTCTCCGTCCCCGACGTGCCGTCCCGGAGGGGCACGAACAGACCCCCGCCGTAGCCGCCGATCCACCAGACGGCGATCTCGGCGCCGAGTGCGTCCGACAGGCCCCGCGTGCGGCCCACGGGGCGCCGGACGAGGGTGCCGTCGGCGCCCAGCTCGACCGGCTCCGCCGGGCCGTCCCGCGGGTCGAGGGCGACGGCGAAGCGGAGCGCGGGGTCGTAGGGAAAGACCGGAATCGCCGCGCCGGGGCGGCGGGAGTCGGCGGGCAGGGGCGAGAGGGGGTGCTCGTGGAACAGGCGGGAGCGGGTGGCGTGCCAGTCGCGCCACGCCGCCTGCGGGTCTGGCGTCGCGCGGACGCGGGCGTGCAGGTCCTGCACCCGGCGGCGCCAGTCGGGCAGGGCGAGCGGATGGTCGGCCGATGGCGGAAGGTCCGCCAGCGGGTCAGCCAACGAGCGTGGCCTCGGTCAGCCCGCGCACCTCGTCCTCGGTCACGCCGGGGGCCAGCTCGACCAGCCGCAGGCCACCCTCGACCACATCCATCACGCAAAGGTTGGTGATGATGCGGTCCACCACGCCCGTGCCGGTCAGCGGCAGGGTGCATTCCTTAAGGACCTTGGACTGCCCATGCTTGTTGGCGTGGTCCATGACCACCACCACGCGGCCCACGCCCGCGACGAGGTCCATCGCGCCGCCCATGCCCTTCACCAGCTTGCCGGGGATCATCCAGTTGGCGAGGTCGCCGTTCTCGGCCACCTCCATCGCGCCGAGGATGGCCATGGCGATCTTGCCGCCCCGGATCATGCCGAAGGAGGTGGCGGAATCGAAGTAGGCGGTGTGCTGCAGCTCGGTGATCGTCTGCTTGCCCGCGTTGATGAGGTCGGCGTCCTCCTCGCCCTCGTGGGGGAAGGGGCCCATGCCGAGCATCCCGTTCTCGGACTGGAGGGTGACGGACACCCCGTCGGGGATGTGGTTCGACACGAGGGTCGGGATGCCGATCCCGAGGTTGACGTAGGTGCCGTCCTCCAGCTCCGCTGCGGCGCGGGCGGCCATCTGGTCGCGGTCCCAAGGCATCGCGGTCCTCCTAGAGTTCGGTCGGGCCGACGGGGACGTCGACCACGACCACGGTTCCCGCCGCGCCCCGCACCGGGGTCAGCGTCGCGTCCAGCCCGTCGCACATCTTGGCCAGCAGGCGACCGCCGATGGTCTCGGGGTCGGGGAACACGGTGTTCCGCCCCATGCCCACGCCGTCGTCCGTCACCGTTATCCGGAGCCCCCCGGCGGCGAGCCGGGCGACGCGCATCTCGACGAAGCCCTCGTCCATGCGGTCGAACGCGTGCTCGAAGGCGTTGGCCAGCACCTCCGACACGATCAGCGCGGCGCGCACCGCCGCGTCGAGGTTCACCTCGGTCGCCTCGATGTGCTGCACGAAGCGCACGCCGGGCTTGGACATCTCGTGCGCGATGGCGGCGCCGACGCGGGACAGGAGCGATCCGAGGTCGATGCCCGCCTCCTCCTGCTCGTCCGAGAGCTTCATCGACTCGTAGGCGAGCTGCATCGTCTCGAGGCGCCGCGACATCGCCTCGAAGTCGGGCTCCTCGCCCTCGTCGGAGAAGTCGCCGATCGTCTCGAGGACCATGGCGAGGTCCGTGCGGACCCGCTCGCCGATCTTGACGAGGATGTCGTCGCCGTGGGCCTTGGGGTCGTTCTCCCCCAGCTCCTTCTGGATGCCGAGGAAGTAGATGATGTTGTCGTCGCCGTCGGTGATCGGCGCGATCACGAGGCGGTTGTTGAAGGGCCGCCCGTCGGCCCGGTAGTTCAGGATGTCGACGGAGACGTCCTCGTGGTTCTCCACCGCGTCGCGGATGCGGTCGACGTCGCGCTTGGCCGTCTCCTCGCCCTGCAGGAAGCGGCAGTTCCGCCCGATCACCGCCGACCGCTGGTAGCCCGTCGTCCGCTCGAAGGCGTCGTTGACGTAGACGATGGGGTTGTCGTCGGCGCGCGGGTCCGTGAGGACCATCGCCACGCGCACGCGGCTGAAGCCCTGCAGCAGGCCTTGGCCCGAAAGGCCCTCCACGTTCACGCGCTCGTCCACGTCGTCGGGCATCTCAGGTCGATCCCGCCGCCGCGCCTTTGGCCGGGCGCACGGTCCGCTGCTCGATGCGCTTCTCGTGCTCGCCTTGGATCAGGCGGTGGACGTAGATGCCGGGCAGGTGGATCGCGTCGCCGTCCAGCGCGCCCGGCTCGACGATCTCCTCGACCTCCATGACGCATGTGCGCCCGCACATCGCGGCGGGGACGTTGAAGTTGCGCGCCGTCTTGCGGAAGATCGCGTTGCCGGTGGTGTCGGCCTTCCACGCCTTCACGATGGCGAGGTCCGCGAAGATGCCGCGCTCCATGATGTAGGTCTCGTCGGCCCCATTCGGGCCGGTGGGGAAGTCCTTGTGCTCCTTGCCCTCGGCCACCTGCGTGCCGACGCCCGTCTTGGTGTAGAAGCCGGGGATGCCGGCGCCGCCCGCGCGCATCCGCTCGGCCAGGGTGCCCTGCGGGTTGAACTCGATCTCCAGCTCGCCGGCGAGGTACTGGCGCATGAACTCGGCGTTCTCGCCCACGTAGGACGACAGC
Organism: Jannaschia sp. Os4; assembly: GCF_016820245.1. GTDB lineage: Bacteria > Pseudomonadota > Alphaproteobacteria > Rhodobacterales > Rhodobacteraceae > Jannaschia. Next base: position 595,240 of record NZ_JAFCAR010000003.1, read on the forward strand.
ATCTTCGTCACCTGGCGGGTCTGCAGCAGGATGCCGATGCCGAAGTCGTCCACGCCCGCGTTGTTGGAGGCGAAGGTCAGGTCGCGGGTGCCCGCGTCGCGGATGGCCGAGAGCAGCAGCTCGGGGATGCCGCACAGGCCGAAGCCCCCGGCGGCGATGAGCATGCCGTCGGACAATAGACCGTCCAGCGCGGAGGCCGCGTCGGGGTAGACCTTCTTCATCGTGTCGCTCCGGTCGTCATGCGCGTGATTGGGATGGCGCAGGGGAGGGGGGGTGTCAATCGACGCGCCGGCCCGTCCCTGCGCCGTTTGGTCACGGCAGGGCGGCGGCCATCGCGTCGATCCGCGACTCGACGAAACGGGCCATCTCCGGACCCGGCTGGCGCTGGGCGAAGACCGCGGCGAAGGGGTCGGGGGCGGCGGTGCCGGACCCGGCCAGTGCGGCGATCGCGGCGTAGCCGCAGAACGGCACGTAGGCCTCGGAGTAGCCGCCCTCGTGGGCCAGCAGCAGGCGCCCGCCGCAGAGGTCGGCGGCCGCCCCCATCGCGCGGCGGGTCAGGGCGTCGAAGGTTTCGGCCGTGGCGAGCATCCGGCCCAGCGGGTCCACGACGGCGGCGTCGAAGCCGCAGGCGATCACCAGCACGTCGGGGCGGAAGCGGTCCAGCGCGGGCCGCACCAGACGGTCCCACGCGGCGAGGTAGCCCGCGTGTCCGGTGCCGGGGGGCAGGGGGAGGTTGAGGTTCGCGCCCTCGCCCTTACCCTCGCCGCGCACGTCGAACCCGCCGGTGTCGACGGGGTAGTTGTTCTCCTGGTGCAGGGAGACGGCCAGCGTGTCGGGGTCGGAGAGGTAGATCGCCTCGGTCCCGTTGCCGTGGTGGACGTCCCAGTCGACGATGGCGACCCGGTGGCAGAGGCCGTGCGCCCGCGCCCGCTCCACCGCCAGCGCGACGTTCGCCATCAGGCAGAACCCGTTGGGCCAGTCGGGCAGGCAGTGGTGGCCGGGCGGTCGGCTCAGCGCGTAGGCGTTGCCCGCCTCGCCGCGCAGCACCGCCGTCAGGCCGTCCGCCACCAGTCCCGCCGAGAGGGCCGCGATCTCGTAGCCGCCGGGCAGGAAGGGCGTCCGCATCCCCAGTTCGCCGCCGCCGTCGTCGGACTTGGCCTTGAACGCGTCGAGGTAGCTCGCCGGGTGGACGCGCAGCAGGTCCTCGTGGGTGAGCGGCGGCGCGGAGCGCTCGGCCAGCTCGTCCATCAGGCCGGTGACGCGCATCAGGTTGACGAGGCGGCGCTTGGTCTCGGGGTTCTCGGGAAGGCCGCCGACGAGGGGCTGGACGAGGTCGCCCACGGGGAAGAGGCCCGCATACTGGCCCCCGCCGTGCCAGAGGGTGCGTTCGTCGTGGAGGAAGAGCGTGGTCATGAGATCACCGTGCCCGCCTCCAGCCGCGCGGGGAAGCCCTCGGCCCGCAGGTCGGTTCCCAGCGCCTCCTCCAAGAGGCGGACGATCATGGGGGACTGGGCCGCGCCGCCATAGGCGTCGCGGGCGCGCTCGTAGGTCTTGGCCGTCGCCTCGGCGAGGTCGAGGGGGACTCCGAGCTCGGCGGCGAAGGCGCGGGCGAAGCCGAGATCCTTGAGCGCGAGGTCGATGGAGAAGCCCACGTCGCAGGAGCCGTTCAGCACCAGCGCGCCCTCGGTCTCGTGCACGAAGGAGTTGCCCGAGGACGCCCGGATCGCCCGCCACGCCGTCCCGAGGTCCACGCCGCCGCGCCTGCAGAGCATCAGCGCCTCTCCCGTCGCCTTGAGGTGGATGAAGGCCAGCATGTTGGTGACGACCTTGACCAAGGCGGCGTCGCCCACCGCGCCGATGTGGTGGATTTCGCGCCCCATCGCGGCGAGCGCGGTGCCGTGGCGGGCCAAGGTCTCCGCGTCGCCCCCCGCCAAGAGCGCCAGTTCCCCCGACGCGGCGAGGTGGACGCCGCCGGTGACGGGCAGTTCCAGCGAGGTCGCGCCCGCGTCGCGGGCCAGCGCGGCGAGGCGGAGGACGTCGTCGCGGGAGAGGGTGGAGAGTTCAATCCAGTCCTTGCCGCGCAGGTGGGGGAGCATCGCCGTCAGCACGGCGGTCGAGGCGTCGGGGTGCGGCAGGCAGGTGATCGCGTGGTCGGCCGCCGCCGCGGCTGCGGCGGGGCCGTCGGCCCACCGCGCGCCCCGCGCCAGCAGCGGGTCGGCGGCGGCGCGGTCGCGGTCGTGGACGGTGACGGCCAGCCCCGCGTCGAGCAGGCGGGCGGCGAGCGCGCCTCCCAGTTCGCCGAGGCCGATGAAGGCGTAGTGCATGGTGGTCCCTCCCGAGGGGCAGGCAGAGGGCGGCGGACCGAGCCGTCTATCCCCGTTGCGACACAGGATGGTCCGAGCGGCGCACCTGCGCGGAACGCGAGGCGCAGCCGAGCCGCGCATCGCCGGGCCGCCCCACGGCACGGCGATCCTTCTCCGCTGGCACGCCGGTCAAGCGTCGTGCGGGGGTGAGGGATAAAGCGCATCGCGGCGAGGTCGCATCGCCGCGCCACGGCCCTGCGACGCGCTTCCGTCGCCTCCCGATCCCCCGGCGGCTCCGCCTCTCCTCAGGGTGGCGGGAAGCGCACGCACCTTCCCCCGGTGCCGCGCCCCGAACCCAATGAAACAACGCCCCAAGCACCCCCTTGAACCGCGTTCGCACCGTCCCCAAATCCCCCTCACCGGACGCCGCCGAGCGGGTCCGGGACCCTAGAACCAGACGCCCTCGTCCGACCGGAGGGGGCGCTCGCCAAGCATAGCTCTGAAGAGGATGCACGACATGCGAACCTACGATCTCGCGCCGCTCTACCGCGCCACCGTCGGCTTCGACCGGATGGCCGACCTGCTCGACCGCGTCATGACGGCCGACACGGCGACGACCTACCCGCCCTACAACATCGAGAAGACCGATGAGGATGCCTACCGCATCTCGATCGCCGTCGCGGGTTTCGGCTCGGACGAGCTGAACGTCGAGGTGCGCGAGCAGTCGCTCGTCGTCACGGCCCGCAAGGCCAAGGACGAGCAGAAGCGGACCTACCTGCACCGCGGAATCGCGACCCGGGCCTTCGAGAAGACCTTCCAGCTGGCCGACCACGTCCACGTGACGGGTGCACGCGCCGCCGACGGCATGCTGCACATCGACCTCGAGCGTCAGGTGCCGGAGGCGCTGAAGCCCCGGACCATCGCCATCGAGGCGACCCGCGCCGACGCCGCGCAGGCCATCGAAGGCGAGACCGTCGAGGCCTGATCGGCCCCGGAGGATGGCAGAGGGGCGCGCCCGGCGACGGGCGCGCCCCTTCCTCGTTCCCGGACCGGGGCCGCGGTCAGGAGAACATGTCGTAGAGCACGACGCGCGTGCCCTGCGGGACGCGCTGGTAGAGGTCGACCACGTGGTCGTTGACCAGCCGGGCGCAGCCGTTCGAGACGCGCGTGCCGATCGTGTTGGGCGCGTTGGTCCCGTGGATGCGCAGGAACGTGTCGCGCCCGCCGCGGAACAGGTAGAGCGCGCGCGCGCCCAGCGGGTTGTTCGGCCCGCCCTCCATCCCGCCGGCCCACTGCGCGTAGATCTCCGGCTCGCGGCGGATCATGTTCGGCGTGGGCGTCCACGAGGGCCAGACCTTCTTGGCGCCGACGCGGAACACGCCGGGGCTCCACAGGTCGCGGCGCGCGACGCCGACGGCGTAGCGGATCGCGAGGCCGTCGCCCGTGCCCCAGTAGAGCGCGTAGGCGTTGGGATCGAGGTGCAGCTCCCCGGCGGGGACCTGCGATCCGGTGCGGACCATGCGGGGCTGGAACTGTCGGGGGAGGGCCGAGGCCGCGCCCGGAAGTGCGGCGGCGGCCGTCCCGGCCAATGCGGTGGACAGGAATGTGCGGCGGTCGAGCATACCAATATCTCCGTTCGTGGCAGCGAACTGACGTTGTCCTAACGCGATTCGGAGGGGGATTGGTTTCTCACGACGGTGTGAGGGGGGGCGGGGGGGCGGCGCAGTGACCTCGGCGTCACAGGCCGGGGGGGATCAGAACCACTGGCCGGGCTCCATGAAGCCGCCGTCCATCAGCTGCTGCGCGCGCCATTCGAACCGGGTCGAACCGCTCCACCGGAAGGTTGGGATCGTGCCGCGCGAGCCGGGGTTGGTGGCCAGCGCCTTGGCCGCGCGGAACGAGGCCACCGCGCAGGTCATCGAGTGGTGCCACGGGCAGGCGTAGGTGTTCATCTCCTCGATCGACAGCGTGTTGTCGTCGCGCAGGCGCAGGCCCGGACGGACGCGGAACAGGGAGACGCGGTCGATGCGGCGGCGGTCCTCGGGGACGTGCTCCTCGTGGCGCCAGCGCAGGCCGCCGAACATGTCGAGCTGCCGCTCCTTGGGGCCGGGGGCGCTCGGGTCGCCGGGCCGGGCGAGGGCGTAGTAGCCGGTCGCGTCGAACCATGCGTCCTCCGGATCGACGCCGTCGGGGGCGGCGCCCAGGTCGCCGGCGTAGAGGTCGATCACGAAGGTCAGCAGCGCGTCGCGCCGCTCCTCGGCGCAGAAGGCCGTCGCCTCGCCGACGGTCCGGCTCTCCCCGAAGGGCGTGAAGAGGTACTCCGCGTTGTGCAGCCATGCGATCCACCGGCCTTCGGGGAGCGCGTCGATCAGGGCGTTGACGCAGGGCGGGGCCATCCGCTCGGGCCGCTCGGGCAGGCGGAGCGCATGGGCCGCGCCGGGCAGGGGCGGGAGGGTCACGCCGGGCGGGGCGGCGACGACGATGGAGGCGAACCCGGCGCGGACGTGGTGGTCGAGGGTCGAGGCGATCTCGGTCTCGTCCTCGCACAGCAGCATCAGGACCGGCCCCGGCAGGGCGGCGCCGCGCGCGCGCAGGTCGTCGAGGTCGCGGAACTCCATGCGCGGGTTGGTGCCGCGCGGCTGCGGCGGGGGCAAGCCGCGCGGGTGGCGCGTTGCGGGCGGGCGCCGGGCGCGGTAGGCGCGGGCGCCCGATTTGACGAGGTTCGCCCTATGACCGAGGCCGCCAAGAAGAAGCTGCACGTCAAGACGTGGGGCTGCCAGATGAACGTCTACGACAGCGAGCGCATGGCCGAGGCGATGGCCGCGCAAGGCTACGAGGCGACGGAGGACGCGGGCGAGGCGGACCTGATCCTGCTCAACACCTGCCACATCCGCGAGAAGGCGGCCGAGAAGGTGTATTCGGAACTGGGGCGCCTGAAGCCGCTGAAGGCCCGCAACCCCGACCTCAAGATCGGCGTGGCGGGATGCGTGGCGCAGGCGGAGGGGGCCGAGATCGTCGCGCGCCAGCCGCTGGTGGACCTCGTGGTGGGGCCGCAGGCCTATCACCGGCTGCCCGACCTGGTGGCCCGGTCGGATCGAGGGGCGGCGGTCGACACGGACATGCCGCCGGAGGACAAGTTCGACCACCTGCCCGTCGCCCGAACCCCCGCCAAGCGTCCCACGGCGTTCCTCACGGTGCAGGAGGGCTGCGACAAGTTCTGCGCCTTCTGCGTGGTGCCCTACACGCGCGGGGCCGAGGTCTCGCGCCCCGCCGCCCGCTTGGTCGCGGAGGCCGAGGCCTTGGTGGCGCGCGGCGTGAAGGAGATCACGCTGCTCGGGCAGAACGTGAACGCCTATCACGGGGACGGGCCGGACGGCGGGACGTGGAGCCTCGCGGACCTGATCCGGCGGCTGCACGCGGTCGAGGGGCTGGCGCGCATCCGCTACACCACCTCGCATCCGAACGACTTCACCGACGACCTGATCGCCGCGCATGGCGACCTGCCCAAGCTGATGCCCTATCTCCACCTGCCGGTGCAGGCGGGGTCGGACCGGGTGCTCAAGGCGATGAACCGCAAGCACACGGCGGCGGAGTACGTCGAGCTGATCGGGCGCATCCGCGCCGCGCGGCCCGACCTGCTGCTGTCCGGCGACTTCATCGTGGGCTTCCCCGGCGAGACCGAGGCCGAGTTCGAGGACACGCTGCGCCTCGTCGAGGCGGTGGGCTACGGGCAGGCCTACTCGTTCAAGTACTCCGCCCGGCCGGGAACGCCCGCCGCCGAGAAGGAAGGGGTCGGCCCGGAGGTCGCGTCGGAGCGGCTGGCGCGCCTGCAGGCCCTGCTGGGCGCGCAGCAGCGCGCGGCGCAGGAGGCCGCCGTCGGGCGGGAGACGACGGTGCTGTTCGAGAAGGTGGGCCGTCTGCCGGGGCAGCTGGTCGGCAAGACCGAGCACCTGCAGGCCTGCCACGTCGAGGCGCCCGCCGACCTGATGGGACGGGTGGCGAAGGTGCGGATCGTCGAGGCGGCGGCCAACTCGCTGAAGGGCGAGCTGGCCTAGGGGAATCCGCCGCGCGCGGTCGGCGTCAGTGGTGGCGCCGCGCGCGCGCCCGGTTGCAGTTGCAGGGCGGCTGGGTGCGGATGATGTTGCGGACCTGGGCGGCCATGGCCTCCGGGTTGCCGACGAGGCGCTCGTCGCGGCAGACGCGCTCGCCGATCGCCACGGCCTCGGCGTTCGAGTAGCCCAAGCTGGCGAGGTCGTCGAGGAACACGCCCATCGCGCGGTCGAAAACGACCTTGTTCTTGAGCAGCGAGCGGTCGCAGGAGATGCGGATCTCGCGCGGCTCGGGCATGGCCCGGTTGCCCCACGCGTCGGCGGGCGTGGGCGCGACGCTTGCGGAGGCGAGGACGGCGAGGGCCGTCGCGGCAAGGGCGGTGGTCTTCATGGCGGGTCCTTCGGTTTCACCCCGGCGCGGGCCGGGAAGGCAGGTCGTCGTCTCGTTGTCGGCGCGCCCGGACGCGGGTGAGTCGGCCCGTCGGGACGCACGTCCCCGCCCCGCCGATACCACGGTTTCGCCACGATTGGGGATCGGCTGCGGAAACAGTCGGGCCGCCCACTTGGAAACAGTGGCGCGCGCCGGCGTTGCGGCGGTCGGGCGTCGCGCTAGGCTGTGCGGCGCGCCGGCCCTTGCGCCGGATCGTCCGCGACCCCACCCTCGGAAGCCGTTCGCCGCGCCGTCCGGGCCGCCGGACCGCAACAAGGAGAGACGTTTGGCCGACACCCTCGCCGCCCCGACCGCGGGCGTCCAGATCGAGTTCCCCGACAACCGCCTGCTGATCGACCTCGTGGGGCCGGCGGGCGCCCACTTGGCGCAGGTGGAGCAGCTGATGGGCGTCCAGATCGCCCAGCGGGGCAACGCGCTGGCCGTGCACGGCGAGGCGGCGGCGGAGGCCGAGCGGGTGCTGCGCGGGCTCTACGCGCGCCTCGAGGCGGGGCGCGCGGTGGACATGGGCGCGATCGACGCGACCATCCGCCTGCGGGCCGACGACGAGGAGACGCGCGACGGCGACCAGCAGGAGATGTTCGCGCCGGGCGGCGTCGAGCAGATCGAGATCCGCACCCGCAAGAAGACGATGGAGCCGCGCACCGAGGCGCAGAAGCGCTACACCCGCGCGCTCCTCGACAACGAGCTGACCTTCGGGATCGGACCGGCGGGGACGGGCAAGACCTACATCGCGGTGGCCGTCGCCGTGTCGAAGTTCATCACCGGCGAGGTGGACCGCATCATCCTGACCCGTCCGGCCGTCGAGGCGGGCGAGAAGCTGGGCTTCCTGCCCGGCACGCAGGACGAGAAGGTCGATCCCTACATGCAGCCGCTCTACGACGCGCTGAACGACTTCCTGCCCTCCAAGCAGCTGGGCAAGCTGCGCGAGGAGAAGAAGGTCGAGATCGCGCCGCTCGCCTTCATGCGGGGGCGCACGCTGTCGAACGCCTACGTCATCCTCGACGAGGCGCAGAACGCGACGACGATGCAGATGAAGATGTTCCTGACCCGGCTGGGGCAGGGGTCGCGCATGGCGATCACCGGCGACCGGAGCCAAGTGGACCTGCCGCGCGGCGTCCGCTCGGGGCTGCGGGACGCCGAGGCGATCCTCGCCGGGGTGGACGGGATCAGCTTCAACTACTTCGACGCGACGGACGTGGTGCGGCACCCCTTGGTGGCCAAGATCATCGGCGCCTACGACGCGGACGATGCCCGCCGCGAGGCGGCGCGCGCCGAGCGCGGGGAATGAGCGACGATTCTTGGGACGCCGAGACCCTGCGGCTCGGGACGCTCTACACGTGGGCGCAGCTGGAGGCGGAGGGGCCGCTGCCCGACCGGGCGGCGGTGGATTTCGAGTTCGTCGGCACGGACGAGGCGCAGCCGATGCCCTTCACGATGTGGCTTCGGATGCGCGGGCTGACGGCGGAGGGAGACGCGACCGCCCTGCGGGCCACGACCGAGGAGATGGACCTCTCGGCGGAGGCGATCGCCGATCTGGAGGGTGAGTTGGCCGAGGGCGCCAAGGGCTACGGCTTCGCGCCCGACGGGTGGGGCTTCGCCGGGTGAGCGTCGACGTCGTCTTGGAGGACGGGCGCTGGGCGGGGGTGCTGGAGGCGGCGTCCGCCCGCGCGGTGCCCGCCACGCTGCGCGACGCGGGGCTGGACCCGGAGGCGCACGAGGCGGCCGTGCTGGGCTGCGGCGACGAGCGGATCGCGGGGCTGAACGCGGCGTTCCGCGGCAAGCCCACGCCCACGGACGTGCTGTCGTGGCCCGCCTCGGACCTCGCGCCGGGGGACGTGCCGGAGGCGGAGATGGGCGACGTGGCGATCAGCTACGACACCTGCGCGCGGCAGGCCGCCGAGCGGGGGCTGACGCTCGCCGACCATGTCACGCACCTGATGGTGCACGCGACGTTGCACCTGCTGGGCCACGACCACATGGAGGAGGCCGAGCGCGCGGGAATGGAGGCGGCGGAGATCCGCGTCCTCGCCGGGCTTGGGATTCCCGATCCCTACGGCTAGATTGATCCCCGACGACACCACATGGAGGCCCTCCGGGTCCGATGGCACCTGACGGTCAGCGCGCGGACGCCGCGCCCGCCCCGAGCGAAGACACGACGACCGGGGCCGACCCCGAGAGTCCCGACGCGCGGTCCGAACCCCGCCCCGGCCTTTTGGCCCGGCTGATGGGCCGCACCGCGCCCGACGCTCCATCGCCCGACGCCCCGACCGTCGCGCCGCCCGGCCTCGTGGCCCTGCGGTCCAAGCGGCTGGACGACGTGCTGATCCCCCGCGCCGAGGTGGTCGCGGTCCCCGTGGACACGGCGCTGACGGACCTCGTGCAGACCTTCCGGGAGTCGGGGAACACCCGCCTGCCGGTGTTCGAGGAGACGCTCGACCAGCCGCTGGGCATGGTCCACCTCAAGGACGTCGCCCTGCAGCACGGGTTCAACGGGTCGGCCAAGGACTTCGACCTGCGCGCGATCCTACGGACGCTGATCTACGCGCCGCCCTCGATGCCCATCGGGGTGCTGCTGGCGAAGATGCAGACGCAGCGGACCCACATGGCGCTCGTGATCGACGAGTATGGCGGCGTGGACGGGCTGGTGACGCTGGAGGACCTGATCGAGCAGGTCATCGGCGAGATCGCCGACGAGCACGACGAGGTCGAGGGCAAGCCGTGGCGGCAGGAGCGGGCGGGCTGCTTCCTCGCGCTGGCCCGCACGCCGCTGCCGGAGTTCGAGGCCGAGATCGGGATGCGCCTCGCCGAGGAGGGCGACGAGGAGGAGTACGACACGCTGGGCGGCCTCGTGTTCTCGCTGGCGGGCCGGGTGCCCGAGCGGGGCGAGGTGCTGGAGCACCCCTCGGGCGCCACGCTGGAGGTGGTCGACGCCGACCCCCGGCGGATCAAGCGCGTCCGCGTGCGCCTGCCCGCCTGACCGTGACGGCCGCCTGAGATGCCGCGCGTGCCGGCATGGATCGCCGCCGGGCTGGCCGGTGGCGCGGCGGCCCTCGGGCATGCGCCGTGGGGCCTGTGGTGGCTTGCGCTGGCGGCCTTCGCGCTGGGCCTCGGGTCGGTCGCGCGGGCCCGGCGCCCCGTCCTCGCGGCGTGGGTCATGGGCACGGCGCACTTCGCGGTGGCGCTGCTCTGGCTGACGGAGCCGTTCCGCGTCGATCCCTCGCTCACCGGCTGGCTGGCATGGCCCGCGCTGGGCGCGGCGGCGGTGGGGTTCGGTGCCTTCTGGGCGGTCGGCGCGGGGGTCGGCGCACGCGCCTTGGGCGGTCCGGTCGGCGCGGGTCTGGGGATGGCGGCGGCGGAGCTCGCGCGGTCCTACGTGCTGACGGGCTTCCCGTGGGCGCTGCCGGGGCACGTGCTGATCGGGTCGCCCGCGCTCCCCGCCGCCGCCTATGCTGGGCAGCACGGGATGACCTTGGCGGTTCTGCTGGGCGCCGGGCTCGTGGCCTGCGCCCGCCCCCTGCCGACGGGGGCGGGCCTGGTGGTGCTGGCGGTGCCGCTGGCGCTGGGCGCCGCGCGGCCTGCCGCGCCGCCCCCCGCGGCGGACGCGCCGACGGTCCGGCTCGTGCAGCCCAACGCGCCGCAGCACCTCAAGTGGGATCCCGACTGGCGCCCGATCTTCTACGCGCGCGCGGTCGACCTGACCGAGGCGGGGCCGCCCCCGGACCTCGTGGTCTGGCCCGAGACGTCGATGCCGAGCCGCCTGTCCTTCACCGACGGGGTGCGCCCCGAGATCGCGGCGCGCGCCCCGGCCGTCGTCGGCACGCTGCGGATCGACCGGCAGGACGCGCCGCGCAACGCCTTGGTCCTCTTGGAGCGGGGAACGGGCCGGGTGCTCGACACGATCGACAAGCACCGGCTCGTGCCGTTCGGGGAGTACCTGCCGCTGCCGCGCGTGGCCGACGCGCTCGGCCTCGGGCCCTTGGCGGCGCAGATGGCGGGCGTGTTCGCGCCCGGGCCGGGGCCGCGCCTCCTCGAGACGCCGGTCGGGCGGATGATGCCGATGATCTGCTACGAGGCGATCTTCCCGCAGGACCTGCGCCGCGTCGCGCGTCCGCGCGCGATCCTGCACCTGACGAACGACGCGTGGTTCGGAACCCGCGTCGGCCCGTTCCAGCATCTGGCCCTCGCCCGGCTGCGCGCCGCCGAGCAGGGCCTGCCGCTGCTGCGCGCGGCGAACACCGGCGTGAGCGCCGTGATCGACGCGCGCGGCCGCGTCCTCGACGCGCTCCCGCTGGGCGAGGCGGGGGCGCTCGACGCCGCGCTGCCCCCCGCCCTGCCGCCGACGCCCTACGCCCGGCTGGGCGACCTCCCTGTTGCGCTCCTGCTCCTCGCGCTGGCGCTGCTGTGGCTGCTGTCGCGTCCGGTTGACCTCCCCCCGCGCGGGGCGCAGACGGGGCGCCACGCCCCAACGGCTTCCTGACGGGGCGCGCGAACGCGACCAATGGAGCGCCCCCGATGGCCCGCAAGAACTACGTCTTCACCTCCGAGTCCGTGTCGGAGGGCCATCCGGACAAGGTGTGCGACCGCATCTCCGACGCCGTGCTGGACGCCTTCCTCGCCGAGGAGCCGCTGGCCCGCGTCGCCTGCGAGACCTTCGCGACCACCAACCGGGTCGTCGTCGGCGGCGAGGTCGGCCTGGCGGACCCGCAGAACCTCGCCCGGATGCGCGAGCGGGTCGAGGAGATCGCGCGGCGCTGCATCCGCGACATCGGCTACGAGCAGGACAAGTTCCACTGGGAGACCTGCCGGATCACCAACCTCCTGCACGAGCAGTCGGCGCATATCGCGCAGGGCGTCGTCGGCAACGAGGGTGCCGGCGACCAAGGCATCATGTTCGGCTACGCGACCGACGAGACCGAGGCGCTCATGCCCGCGCCGATCCAGTATGCGCATGCCGTGCTGCGGCGGCTGGCCGAGGCCCGGAAATCGGGGACCGAGCCCGCCCTCGGGCCGGACGCGAAGTCGCAGCTCTCGGTGCGCTACGAGGACGGGGTGCCGGTGGAGGTCACGTCGCTGGTGCTGTCGACCCAGCATCTCGATCCGGACCTCACCTCCTCGGACGTCCGGGCCATCGTGGAGCCGCACATCCGCGCCGTCCTGCCCGACGGGTGGCTGACGGACGCGACCGCGTGGCACGTGAACCCGACCGGAAAGTTCGTGATCGGCGGGCCGGACGGGGACGCGGGGCTCACGGGGCGCAAGATCATCGTCGACACCTACGGCGGCGCGGCGCCGCACGGGGGCGGTGCCTTCTCGGGCAAGGATCCCACGAAGGTCGACCGCTCGGCGGCCTACGCGGCGCGCTACCTCGCCAAGAACGTGGTCGCGGCGGGGCTCGCCAAGCGCTGCACCCTGCAGCTGTCCTACGCCATCGGCGTGGCCGAGCCGCTGTCGATCTACGTGGACACGCATGGGACCGGCACGGCGGAGGACGCGGCCATCGAGGCCGCGGTGGCGGGAGCGATGGACCTCACGCCCACGGGCATCCGGGAGCAGCTGGACCTCGCCCGGCCGATCTACGAGCGCACCGCCGCCTACGGGCATTTCGGGCGCGCGCCGGACGCCGATGGCGGCTTCTCGTGGGAACGGACGGACTTGGCGGACCGGATCGCGCGGGCCGTGTGAGGGGACGTGCGGCGGATTCCCGCACCTGACGAAGTGTTTCCTTGATGAACCCTAGGCTTCGCTCCACGTTGGGCACCGAGGACGGAGGAATCGCCATGGCCGGACGGACCACCATCGGGAAGCTCGTCGACGATCTGAAGGATCGTCTTGAGGGTCTGATGGGCGCGCTCGCCCCGCAGCCCGACGCGATCCCGGTCCCCGTGCGGCCCGACCGCCGTCCCGACCCGCGGCGCTGACGCCCCCCGATCCGCGGGCGCGCTCCGCTCTCCAGCCCTCGCACTGATCGTCCCGCCGCCGGATGGTGGCGTCGTGGCCCGTCGCGGTGCGATGCGATCTGTCGGCGGGCCGCACCGCGTCCGGGCCGACGGGGCCGGGACGCGGGTGCAGGTGCCTCCGACCCGAGGGGCCGTCAGGCCGTCGCGCGCTTGAGGAACTTCAGCTGCGGGCGCAGCTTCTTGGGCTTGCGCCTGATCTGCGTGAGCAGGTCCGCGAGGTCCGCCTCGTCCACCAGCTTGGCCGCCTCGCGGGTCGGGAACCACTCGCGCGTGCGCTCGTCCTTCTCCTTCCAGCGCGGAAGGAGGGTCTCGACGATCAGCGGGTAGACCTCGACCCGGACCTTGCGCGAGGTGCCGTCGTCGAACCGCTTGCGATACTTGTAGGCCCCGAACGGCTCCTGCCCGATGGATCCCTCGACGCCGGCTTCCTCCAGCGCCTCGATGGCCGCGGCGTCCCACGGCTGTCGGCCCGGCATGGTCCAGCCCTTCGGCACGACCCAACGGCCCGTGTCGCGGGAGGTGATCATCAGGACCTCCACGGTCCCGCGCGGTCCCATCCGCAAGGGAAGGGCGGCGATCTGCTGCCGGTCGTGCTTCATCTGCCCGTGACCCTCTCAGGCGCTCGCGGCACCCTGTTTTGAGGGGAATCTGCCCGAAGCGACGGATTATTGCAAATCCGGACCGTCGAGCAGGTCGGCGACATCCCGCAGCGTGTCCGCGACGAGGTCCGCGCCCAACGGTGCCTCGCCGTAGCCGCCCCGCAGGATGACGCAGCGCATCGGCACGGCGCGGGCGGCGTCGAGGTCGACCGCGCTGTCCCCGACCATGACCGCATCGCGGGGCGCGACGCCCATCGCCGCGAGGGCGTGGCGGAGCGGGGCGGGGTCCGGCTTGCGCGCGGCGAGGGTGTCGCCGCCCACCACGACGGCGAACGGCCCGAGGTCCAGCGCCGCGATGATGGTGCGGGTCGGGGCCTCGGGCTTGTTGGTCACGAGGGCGAGGGGCAGGCCCCGCGCCGCGAGCCCCGCGAGCAGGTTGCGCGCTCCGGGAAGGGGCACCGTCCCGGAGACGGGATCGCGGTCGTAGATCGCGTGGAAGGCCGCCTCCACCTCCGCGGCCCGTTCGGGCGCGTCGGCCCACGTCGTGAGGCGGCGGACGAGGGTGGGGACGCCGTGGCCGATGAAGCCGCGCACGGTCGCCTCGCCGGGGGCGGTCAGGCCCGCTTCGCGCATGGCGGCGGCAGCGGCGCGGTGGATGCCGCCGAGGCTGTCCACCAGCGTGCCGTCGAGGTCGAAGATGACCGCCTTCACGGACAGGGCGCGCCCGCCGCGTCCCATGCGAGGATGGCCCGCGCGGCCTCCTCCGGCGAGCCGGGCGCGGGGTCGCGGCCTAGGCCGGGCGCCCAGCCCCAGACCACCAGCGGATCGTGCGACACGTGGTCCGCCACCTCGGCCATGGTGCGCCCGCCGTTCCGCTCGGGGTCCTTCAGCTGCTCGCAGATCTCGCGCGGGGTGCGGGCGGCCCATGCCATCTCCGGCGGGGCGAGGGCCCAGCCCTCCACGCCCGGCGCGGCATGGGGGAAACCGCCGTTCTCGGCGCGGTGGCAGGTGCCGCAGGGCAGGGTCTCGATTCCCATCCGGCTCTCGCCCGCCACGACGCCCAGCCCATGCGGCACGCCCGTCCGCCAGAGCGGCACGTCGGTCTCCACGTGGCAGTTGGCGCAGCGCGGGTGGGACAGGACCTCGTGGACGGGCGCGAACTCCTGCGCGGCGGCGGGGGCGGCGAGGAGGACCAGCGCGAGCCACCTCATGCGAAGCGCACCGTGCGGTCGAAGGGCATCTCGCGCAGGCGGGTGCCGGTGGCGGCGAAGATCGCGTTGGCGAGTGCGGGCGCGGCCGGCGGCAGGCCGGGCTCGCCCGCGCCGGAGATGCGCCCCCCGAGGCCGAGCGCGCGGACCTCAAGGGTCGGCGGGACCTCCCACAGGCGGAGCGAGGCGTAGTCGTGGAAGTTGGACTGTAGGCTGCGCCCCTCCGCGAACTCCACGGCGGCGTGCATCGCGTGCCCGAGGCCGAAGAGCGCACCGCCCGAGAGTTGCGCCTCGGCGTTGACGGGGTCGAGCACGGTGCCGAGGTCTGCGGCGATCCACAGGCCCCTCAGCGCCAAGCCCGCGTCGGTCTCCTCGACCTCGACAACCTCCGCCACGGGGACGCCGAAGGAGTAGGTGAAGGCCACGCCCTTGCCCTTGCCCGGCCCGTCCCAGCCGGCCATCCCGGCCACCGTCTCCAGCACCGTCCGGGAGGCGGGGTCCCGCAGCAGGCGCAGACGCTCTTCCACCGGGTCGGCCCCGGCGGCGAGGATGACCTCGTCCAACAGCGACTCGCCGAAGAAGCCGTTGAACGACGCCCCGACGGAGCGCCACGACGACACCGGCACCGAGGCGGGCACGCGGTAGCCCGTCACCCGGCGGTCGGGGATCGCGTAGGGCGCGTCCCACAGCGCCTGCACCGTCATCAGGTCGGGCCCGACGGGCGGGTAGCCGAGGCGCTGCATCTGGCTCTCGGTGACGGACAGGGCCGCGACGTCGAGGTCGAAGGACCGCACCCGCCCCCCCTCGTGGGTGGCCCGCCCCCGCGCCAGTGCCATGGGGCGCAGGAAGCCGTGGGTCATGTCCTGCTCGCGGCCCAAGGTCAGGCGCACGGGGCGGCCCGGCACGGCCATCGCGGCGTGGGCGGCCTGCTCGATCCACTCCATCTCCAGCCGGTGCCCGAAGGAGCCGCCGGAGGGCAGGTTGGTGAGGTGGACCTGCTCGACGTCCTGCCCCGTGATCCGCGCCACCGCCTCGCAGGCGAAGGTCGGCACCTGCGTGCCGCACCACAGGTCGGTGCGCTCGGGAGTGTAGCGGACGGTCGCGTTGGTCGGCTCCAAGGGCGCGTGATGGAGGAAGGGGACGCGGTACTCCGCCTCGACGAGCTCGCCCGGCGCGCCCGCCACGTCGCCCTCGTCGGCGAAGCGGCTGTCGGTCTCCTCGCCCTCGATGACGGCGGCATGCTCGGCCCAGAGGGTCGCCGTGTCCGGCTTCGGCGCGACGTCGCCCCATTCCACGGCCACGGCCCGCGCGGCCCGCATGGCGCGCCAGTCGTTGTCGGCGATCACGGCGAAGCCGTCGGGGATCGGGATCACGGCCTCGATCCCGCGCATGGCCGCCGCGGCGGCGGTGTCGAGCGAGGCCACGCCGCCGCCCCGCACGGGGTTGGTGACGGCGGTGGCCCGGAGCATCCCGGGGAGGTCCACGTCGACGCCATAGGTGACGGCGCCGGTGGACTTGGCCTCGACGTCGGTCCGGCGGTGCGCCCTGCCGAGGACGCGCCACTCGGACGGGTCGCGGAGCGTGACCTCGCGGACGAGGTCGGTCGCCGCGGCCGCCGCGGCGAGGTCCGCGTAGGGCAGGCGCGTCCCATCCGCCGCGACGACCGCGCCGCCTTCGGTGGCGAGGGTCGCGACGTCGACGCCCAAGCGGGCCGCGGCGGCCGCCTTCAGCGTCTCGCGTGCGACGGCCCCCGCCTCGCGCAGGCGTTCGAACAGGTCGGGCACCGTGGTGGACCCGCCCGTGATGTTCAGGCCGACCAGCTTGCCCGCCACGTCCGACCCGAGCCGGGCCACCGCGCCCATCCGCCCGTCGTCCCACGCCGCGACGGGGATGCCGTGGCCGGTGATCTCGCCGTTGTAGTAGGCCTTCGACGCCGGCCCCGCGACGATGCGGACTGCGTGGGGATCGACGTCCATCTCCTCGGCGATCAGGTGGGCCTGGATCGAGGCGGCCCCCTGCCCGACATCCGCGCGCGGGGCGACGAAGGTGACCCCCTCGGCATCGACCACCACGAAGGGCGTGAGGCTCGCCGCGCCCTCGGGCAGGTCGGCGAGCAGCGGGTTCTCCGGGTCCGCGCGGTAGCGCCAGACCCCGAAGGCCACGCCCCCCGCGACCGCGGCGGAGCCGATGAGCAGCGTGCGGCGGACGATCTTGCCGATGCCCATCACGCGGTCTCCTGCGCGGCCCGCCGGATGGCGGCCCGGATGCGGGGGTAGGTCGCGCAGCGGCAGAGGTTGCCGCCCATCACGGCGTCGATCTCCGCGTCCGACGGCGCCGGGTTCCCCGCCAGCAGCGAGGCCGCCTGCATGATCTGGCCCGACTGGCAGTAGCCGCACTGGGCCACCTGCTCCTCGATCCACGCGTCCACCACGGGGTGATCGCGGGGGAGGCCCTCGATGGTGGTGACCTCGGCCCCTTCGGCCTCGGACGCGCGGACTTGGCACGAGCGCACGGCGAGCCCGTCGAGATGCACGGTGCAGGCCCCGCACTGCGCGATGCCGCAGCCGTACTTCGTGCCCGTCAGGCCCAGCTCGTCCCGCAGCGCCCAGAGCAGGGGCATGTCCGGCTCGACGTCGAGTTCGACCTCGGCCCCGTTGATCGTCATCCGCATGATCCGGCCTCCTGCTCCGGACCTATGCCCCCGCGGGCGGCGGGTCGAGGGTATCGCGGCGTCCCGGCGGGCGGGGCTTGATCGCGCCGACGGGCCGGGCGACGACGGCGCATGTCGCCGCGCCGGCCCGTCCTCGACCCCGCGCGCCTGCTCCGGGGGCGGGCGGACGCGCTCGCGCGCGGGCCGCATTGGGAGCCCCGCGCCCTGATCTGCCTGCTGCGCCCGTCCGACGGATGGACCGAGGTGCTGCCCCCCGGCGGCACGCCTCGGGGCGCCGCCGAGACGGTGCTCGTCCTCGCCGACCCCGCGCGGCTCGACGCGCGGTGCCAGCCGACGCCGCTCGACCCCGCCGGGCGCCTGATCGGGGCCGCGGGCGCCGCCGAGCTGGTCGCGATGGCCGACTGCCTCGCGCCCGCGCCCTACGTGGCGCGGATGGCGGGGCTCGCTTGGTGGCTGCACCGGTTCGAGGCGCTGCGGCGGGCGGCCATCCCCCGAGGCGATGGACCCGGGCCGCGGCGTCGCGGCCCTTGAGCGATGGGCCGCCACCTCGTAGGCCCGGAGGCGACCGGACCACGGAGCGACCCATGGACTACGACCTCTTCGTCATCGGCGGCGGCATCAACGGCTGCGGCATCGCGCGGGACGCGGTGGGCCGGGGGCTCAAGGTCGGGCTGGCGGAGATGGGCGACCTCGCGGGGGCGACGTCCTCCGCGTCCACCAAGCTGTTCCACGGCGGGCTGCGCTACCTCGAGTACTGGGAGGTGCGGCTGGTCAGGGAGGCCCTGCGCGAGCGCGACGTGCTGCTCCGGAACATGCCGCACATCGCGTGGCCGATGCGCTTCGTCCTGCCGCTGCACCGTGACATGCGGTTCGAGGGGGACACGCCCACGTCCAAGCTGCTCTCGGCGGTCATGCCGTGGATGCGCGGGCGCCGTCCCGACTGGCTGATCCGCACGGGGCTGGCGATGTACGACAACCTCGCCCGCTCGAAGTACCTGCCGGGCACGGCGACGGTCCCGCTCCGCGGCACGCCCGAGGGGGCGCCCCTGGAGGACCGGTTCGAGAAGGCGTTCGAGTACTCGGATGCGTGGGTCGAGGATTCGCGGCTCGTGGTGCTGAACGCGCGGGACGCGGCGGACCGGGGCGCGGACGTGATGGTCCGGACGAAGGTCGTGTCCGCCGAGGCCAAGGACGGCGGGTGGGCCGTGACCTTGGAGGGCGGACGGGTCGTCACCGCGCGGATGCTCGTCAACGCGGCCGGGCCGTGGGTGGGCGACGTGATCCGGGGCGTGGTGCGGGCCAACACGCAGGACAGCGTGCGCTTGGTGCGGGGGTCGCACATCGTCACCAAGTCGCTGTTCGACCACGGTAAGTGCTACTTCTTCCAAGGCGAGGACGGGCGGATCATCTTCGCCATCCCCTACGAGACGGACTTCACCCTGATCGGGACGACCGATGCCGAGCACGAGGACGCCGATCAGAAGCCCGTAATCTCGGAGGCCGAGCGCGACTACCTCATCGCCTTCGTCAACCGCTACCTGAAGCGCGACGTGTCGGTGGACGACATCGTGCACACCTACTCCGGGGTGCGCCCGCTCTACGACGACGGGGCGTCCTCGGCGACGGCGGCGACGCGGGACTACGTGCTGAAGGTGGACCGCTCGACCGGCGCGCCGGTGCTCAACGTGTTCGGGGGCAAGATCACGACCTACCGCAAGCTCGCCGAGGCCGCGGTGGGCAAGATCGTCAACGTGCTTCCCGCGTCGGGCGGGCCGTGGACCAAGGACGCGCCGCTGCCGGGCGGGGACTTCCCCGTGGACGGGGTGGCCGCGCTCGTGGCCCGGACGCGGGCGCGTTACGGCTTCCTGTCCGACGCCGAGGCGTTGCGCCTCGTGCGGGCCTACGGGACGGAGGTGGCGGACGTGCTGGGCGAGGCGGCGTCGTGGGCCGACCTGGGCGAGGCATTCGGCGCGGGCCTGACCGCGCGCGAGGTCGAGTGGCAGGTCGAGCGGGAATGGGCGCGCACCGCGGAGGACGTCCTGTGGCGGCGCACCAAGCTGGGCCTTCGGATCGACGACGACGGCCGCGCACGGCTGGAGCGCTTCCTCGCGGAGGCGACGGCCGAGGCCGCCTAGCCGCCGAGCACCTCCACCGCGTCGAGGGCGATCATGCGCTCCTCTTCGGCGGGGACGATCCAGACCGCGACCTTCGACGTCTCGCCGTGCAGGCGCGGCCCGCGGCGGTGGTTGGCGTCCGGGTCCATGCGCACCCCCGCCCATTCGAGGCGGCGCAGCACGTCGGCGCGCACCGCGCCCGCGTTCCCGCCGATGCCGCCGGTGAAGGCGATGGCGTCCACCCCGCCCATCGCCGCCATGAGGCTGCCCGCGTGGCGGGCGGACTGGTAGCAGAAATGCTCGACCGCAAAGGCCGAGTCGGCGGAGGGGTCGAGGATCAGGCGGGCGCATGTCGGACTTGCCGCCCGAGAGGCCGAGGAGGCCGGATTCGGTGTTGAGGATCTTGCGCGTCCGGTCGGTCCCGTGCGCGTCCACCAGCCGCAGCACGGCGTTGGCGTCGATGCCGCCCGAGCGGGTGCCCATCGTCAATCCGTCGAGGGGCGAGTAGCCCATCGTCGTCGCCTCCGACCGCCCGTTGAGGATGGCGCAGAGGGACGCGCCGTTGCCGAGGTGGAAGGCGAGCAGGCGCGACGGGAGCGGCTGGCCCGACACCTCGGGCAGGCGGCGGACGAGCGAGGCGTAGGACAGCCCGTGGAAGCCGTAGCGGCGGATGCCCTCGGTCTCGGCGGTCCGGGGGATGGCGTAGCGATAGGCCACCTCGGGCATGGTGGCGTGGAAGGCGGTGTCGAAGCTGGCCGTCTGCGGCAGGTCGGGGGCGGCCGCGCGGAGCGCCTCGATGGCCGCGAGGTTGTGCGGGTTGTGGAGCGGGGCCAGCGGCGTGCAGTCGGCGATCTCGCGGATCGTGTCGTCCGTGATGCGGACGGGCTGGGACAGCTTGGCGCCGCCGTGGACGACGCGGTGGGCGGCGGCGCGGAAGGCGGTGGGCGGCAGGCCGCGCTCCGCCAGCGCGTCGAGGAAGCCACCCGTTCGTTCGGCCAAGCCGATCTCGGCGGTCAGGCCGGAATGGCGCTGGGCCAGCGCCGCGCTCCGCTCGAACACCGCGAACTTGATCGAGGAGGATCCTGCGTTGAGCACGAGGATCGGACCTTCGGCCATGGGGCCCCCTTCGATGGTCCCGAAATACTCCCGACGGAGGCCGCCGCGCCGGGGGCTCGATGCCCCCGGCGCGGCGCTCCGTTCAGGCCTTCACCGCCTCCATGAAGCGGTGACGGATGACGACGGGATCGAGGGTGATCGGCGGGTGCTTCTCGGACCCGGACTCGCAATGGGCGACGATGACGTGGGTGCCGCCGGCGGCCAACGCTGCCTCGATGGCCTTCCCAGCCTCGGCGCCCGGCACGTCGTGCACGTTCTCGCAGCCCGAGGCCCGCGCCACGCCCGCGA
Organism: Jannaschia sp. Os4; assembly: GCF_016820245.1. Lineage (GTDB taxonomy): Bacteria > Pseudomonadota > Alphaproteobacteria > Rhodobacterales > Rhodobacteraceae > Jannaschia. The sequence goes on from NZ_JAFCAR010000003.1 coordinate 615,996, forward strand.
GGTCGGTGCGCATCCCCGTGTAGGTCGGCTGGTCCCCCGTCGAGCCGTAGGCGCCGTTGTCGACCACCAGCAGGATCAGGTTCCCCGACCCGTTGTTCCCGATGGTCGCGAGCGTGCCCATGTTGGTCAGGATCGAGCCGTCGCCGTCGATGGCGATGACGGGCTTGTCCTGCACCAGCACGAGTCCCAGGCCGATGGAGGAGCAGAGCCCCATCGTGCCCAGCATGTAGAAGTTGGTCGGCTGGTCGTCGATGCCGTGCAGCTCTTGGCTGGGGATGCCGATGTTGCAGACCACGAGGTGGTCGCGGATGACGGGCGCGATCTCGCGCAGGATGTCGGCGCGGCGCATCAGTAGCCCCCCCAGAAGGTCGCGTCGGTCAGGATGGCGACCGGCTTGTTGGACATGAAGCAGTACTTGAGGATCGCGGGCAGCTCCTCGACGTCCGACTGCTTGTGGAGGTGGTAGGTCGGGATGCCCATCATCTGCAGCAGCGGCTTGGTGTGGACCGCCATCTCCACTTGGCACGCGATGGGCTCGCCCAGCTCGCCCCGGTAGGAGATCAGCATGGGCAGGGGCATGCGGTAGAACTGCGTCAGCGTGGCCAGCGTGTTGACGGTCACGCCCAGCGCGGTGTTCTGCATGATGATCGCGGGCTTCGTGCCGCCCATGAAGGCGCCGGCGCACAGGCCCATGCCCTCGTCCTCCTTGTTGCAGGGGACATGGCGCATGTCGTCGCGCGTCTCCAGCTCGGCGATGACGCCGGCCAATTGCTTGCAGGGGACGGTGGTGACGAAGCCGATGCCGGCCCCGGCCATGTCGTCTGCGATGCGTTTGTGGATGCTCATGCGGTCCTTCCCGACTCTAGCTCTTGCGCGGGCATAGCTGAGGACCCGGCGCGGTTAACAGCCGCGAAGCGGCCCGCGCATCGCCGGGCCGCCCCCCGGCCCGGCGATACTGATGAGGCGGTGCGACGCCGGAGCGTCGTACGGGGGTGATGGATCAGGCGCATCCCGGAGAGGAAGGATCGCCGCGCCGCGGCCCGTCGATGCGCTCCGTCGTTTCGTGTCATGGCACCAGCAGCACCTTGGGCGCCGCGACCTTGCCCGCGCGGATGTCGGCGAAGGCGCGCGCGCCCTCGGAGAGGGGGCGCTCCTCGGTCCAGTCGAGCGCGCCTAGCCGCCCGTCCTCCATCGCCGCGACCGTGTCTCGGAAGTCGTCCGCCGTGTAGGCGTAGGTGCCGAGGAAGGCGATCTCCTGCAGGGTCAGGCGCCGCACGTCGAGGCCGGGCGCAGCGTCCCCCAGCCCGACATGCACGATGGCCCCGCCGGGGCGCACGAGGCCGCTCGCGGTCGCCCGCGTCGCGCCGTAGCCCACCGCGTCGACCACGAGGTCGGTGGGGCCATCGCCCGCCTCCACCGCGCGCAGGCCCATCGCGCCCAGCGTTGCGCGACGCAGGGGGTTCGGCTCCACCACGGTGACGTCCTCCACCCCCATCGCGGCCAGCGCCAGCGCGGAGCCCACCCCGATGGCCCCGCCGCCCAGCACGATGGCGCGCTCCACCTCCGACAGGCGCAGGCCCAGCCGGGCGGCGTGCCAGCAGACGGCCAGCGGCTCGGCCAAGGCGGCCTTGGCGAAGGGCAGGGCGGTGTCGATCAGGTTGCCCTCGGGGATGGCGACGCGCTCGGCGAAGGCCCCCTCGCGCGGCGGCATCGAGATGATCTGGCGCGTGGGGCAGAGGTTGGTCGCGCCGCGCAGGCAGGCGGGGCACTGGCCGCAGGTGACGAGCGGGTTGATCGTCACGCGGCGGTCGCCCACCGTGCCCGCCGCCTCATGGCCGAGGATCAGCGGCGCGGGGCGGCGGTCGTCGTGGCCGAGATAGGCGTGCATGTCGCTGCCGCAGATGCCGGCGCGGTCGACGGCGACGACCGTGGGGGCGTCGGGCTCCGGCACGTCGCGGACCTCCAGCACCTCGGGGCCGGTGTAGACGAGGGCCTTCACTCCGCGGCGCTCAAGTCGAAGTTCTCGCCCGGGAACCACTTAGCCAGCCGCACGTCGGCGGCGCGGGCGTGGCCCTCCATCCCCTCCAGCCGGGAGATGCGGGCGGTGGCCTCGGCGACCGGGCGGGCGCCCTCGCGGGTGGCGCGCTGCCACGTGACGACCTTCATGTACTTGTGCACCGACAGCCCGCCCGTGTAGCGCGCCGCTCCGCTCGTGGGCAGGACGTGGTTCGGCCCCGACGCCTTGTCGCCGAAGGACACCGTCGTCTCCTCGCCGAGGAAGAGCGAGCCGTAGGCGGTGAGCGTCGAGAGCCACCAGTCGAGGTCCTCCGCCAGCACGGTCAGGTGCTCGGGCGCGATGCGGTCGGATTCGCGCGCCATCTCCTCGCGCCCGTCGCAGAGGATGACCTCGGCGTAGTCGGCCCATGCCTTGGCCGCGTTCTCGCCGTTGGTGCCCGGCAGGTCGGCGATCAGCGCGGGCACGCGGTCCATGACCGCCTCGGCCAGCGCGCGGTCGTCCGTGACGAGCCAGACGGGGGAGTTGTAGCCGTGCTCGGCTTGGCTGACCAAGTCGACGGCCACGATCTCGGGGTCGGCGGTCGCATCGGCGAGGATGAGCGAGTCCGTGGGTCCCGCGATCATGTCGATGCCGACGCGCCCGAACAGTTGGCGCTTGGCCTCGGCCACGAACTGGTTGCCGGGGCCTACGAGGATGTCGGCCTGCGGCAGGCCGAACAGGCCGTAGGTCATCGCCGCCACGCCCTGCACGCCGCCCATCGCGAGGATGGCGTCCGCGCCGCAGAGATGCGCGGCGTGGACGATGGCGGGGGCGATACCCTCCGGGCCGGGCGGCGAGGCGACGGCGATGTGGGGGACACCCGCGACCGATGCCGTCGTGACGGTCATGATGGCGGAGGCCACGTGGGAGTAGCGCCCGCCCGGCACGTAGCAGCCGGCGGCGGAGACGGGGATCAGGCGCTGGCCGGTCGTCAGGCCGGGGCGCAACTCCATGTCGAAGGCCCGCATCGACGTCTTCTGCGCCTCGGCGAAGCGGCGGACGTTGTCGTGGGCGAAGGCGATGTCGTCGCGCAGCTTCTGCGGCACCCGGGCGCTCGCGGCGGCGATGGCGTCCGCGTCCATGACCACGGGGCCGTCGTAGGCGTCGAACCGGGCGGCGTAGTCCCGCGCCCCCTCGTCGCCCCGCGCCTCGATGTCGGCGAGGATGTCGCGCACCGTCTGCGACACGTCGGCGGCACCGGTGCGGGCGGTGCGGGCGGCTTCCTTCAGCTTGATCATCGCGAGAGATACTCCGGCAGCCAGAGGGCGATCTGGGGGAACGTGAAGATGAGGATCAGGCCGATCAGCTGGATCACCATGAACTGCATCATCCCGAGGTAGATGTCCTTGAGATCCCATTCCGGCACCACCCCCTTGAGGAAGTAGGCCGACAAGGCGACCGGCGGACTGAGCCACGCGGTCTGAAGGTTTACCGCCACGAGGATTGCGAACCACACGAGCAGGTCGTTCGTGTCCTCGAACCCGAGGTCCAGCGACAGGACCGTGGGGACGAGGATCGGAACGATGATGAGCACGATCGGCACCCATTCCAGTGGCCAGCCCAGCAGGAAGATCAGCGCCATGATGAGGATCAGGACGAGGACGGGGCTGAGGTCGATGGCCAGCAGCAGCTCGGTCAGCATCTTCGGCGTGCCGAGGTTCGAGAAGACCGCGCCGAAGAAGTTGGAGGCCGCCACGAGGAACATGATCAGGACCGTGATCTCCAGCGACTTGATCAGCGCGTCGTAGAGGCCGGGGATCGTGAACTTTCGGTAGAGCACGCTCAGCAGCACCGCGCCGAACGCGCCGCAGGCCGACGCCTCGGCCGGTGTGGCCCAGCCCGCGAGGATCGACCCCAGCGCAAAGGCGATTAGGACCGTGGGCGGCACGAGGCCCATGAAGAACTCGTACCAGAGGTCCGAGAAGAAGAAGCCGCCGGGCCGCGCGCGGTTCGTCCACGTGTAGGCGGCGTACATGATGCCGACCCATGCGAGCGGGACGACGACCGCGCCCATGGGAAAGCCGAAGCCCTGCGAGATCCCGCGCCCGATCAGCCAGACGAAGACGATGAGCGCGGCGAAGACGAGGATCATCTCCAGCAGGTAGAAGCGCGAGGTGACGGGCTGCTCCTCGGGCGGCAGGATCGGTCCCAGCGACGGGTTCAGCCAGCAGCGCCCCAGCGCGTAGAGGAGGTAGAGCCCGGCCAGCATCACGCCGGGCAAGATCGCCGCGCGGAAGAGGTCGGTCACGGGCACCTCCAGCACCGGCCCCATGACGATCAGCATGATCGAGGGCGGGATCAGGATGCCCAGCGTGCCCCCCGCGGTGATGGTGCCCGCCGCCAGCCTCACGTCGTAGCCCGACTTGTTCATGGTCCGCGCCGCCATGATCCCGAGGATCGTGACGGAGGCGCCGACGATGCCGGTGGCCGCCGCGAAGATGGTCGAGACGAAGAGCACGGCCACGTAGAGCGCGCCGCGCGTGCGCGACATCATCATCTGCACGGCTTGGAACAGCCGCTCCATCAGGCCCGCCTGCTCCATCACGATGCCCATGAAGATGAACAGCGGCACCGCGACGAGCTGGTCCGACAGCATGACCGAGTTGGTCTGGAGCGTCATCAGGAAGGTGGCGAGCTTGAACGACGCGCCCCACGTCCCGAACACGAACCCGAGGAAGATCAGCGTGAAGGAGATCGGGAAGCCCACGAAGATCGCGAACAGCATCGCGCCCAGCATCCACAGCCCGATGGTCGGCTTGGAGACGTCCGGGCCGCCCGCGAATGCCGCCTCGGCCCATTCGTCGAAGGGCACGGCGTCCGGAAAGAACACGCTGGCCGTGATGGCGGCGAGGGCCGCGAGATAGAGGGGCAGCAGGCGCACGAAGCCCCGCGCGCGCTGCGGGCCCATCTGGTGGAGGGCCCGGAAGAGTTCTGGGATGCCTTGGATCAGCAGCAGGAACGCCCCCACCGGCATCGCGAGGCGCGCCGGCCAGAGGATCGGGGCCCACGTGCTGTCGGCGGCGGTCTCCCCGACGGAGAAGGCCTTCCACCAGTACTCCGCCGACACCCACGTGAAGAACAGCATCGCGGGGATGTAGAGGATCAGGTAGAGCACCGCGTCGACGGTCGCCTGGGTCTTGGACGACCACGTCCGGTAGAGGAAGTCCGCCCGGATGTGCACGCCCCGCATCAGCGCGTAGCCCGCCGCCCCCATGAAGAGCACGCCGCCGATCATGCGGCTGACGTCGTAGACCCAGAGCGTCGGACCGAGCCCCCACGCGACGGCCACGTCGTTCATGCCGTTCTGCGTCAGGATGGCGAAGGCGTTGCGCGAGACGACCTCGAACACGATGGCGAGGATCAGCGGGATCATCAGCAGGCAGATGATCCGCCCCGCCCAGAGGTTGACGATGTCGATGGCGGCGACCCACGGCCTCATCCACGGGGCCATGTCCTCGGGGGTCTGCCCCGGGGCCTCGGCGCGCCGCTCCGCGATCAGCTCGTCGGCGATCTCGAGTTCGCCGATCTCGGACTGGGTCGTGGCCATCAGGGTCGTCCTCCTCGGGAGAGCGTGTGGGCGGCGAGCGCCGCGATCAGGGCCGCGAGGCCGAGCGTCAGGGCCGCGTGGGGCGTGGCCCACGCCGCGAAGGCGCGCGGGTAGTCGAGGTAGAGGGCCGGCATCCCCATCATCCCGAGGAAGCCCGCCGTCAGCCCGGCTCCGGCGGCGAGGCCCGCGGCGGCGAGGCCCGCGAGGGCGCAGGCCGGCCCGCCCCGGCCCGGGGCGGCGGCGATCAGGGTGCCCGCCACGAGCGGCAGGAGGGCGAGACGGTCCCATGCGTCGGCGGCGAACAGGTCCGCGAAGACCGTCGTGTCCGGGGACAGGGCGCGCGGCATCCCCGCGAGCGCGGCCGCCCCGACCGCGCAGAGGGCCACGCCGACGAGGCGCCATGGCGCCGCCCGACGCAGGACGGCCAGCGCCGCGAGCGGCGGCACCGTGGCCCCCGCGAGGGCTCCGGCGCCCAGGAGCGGGGGCGCGACGGGCAGCAGCTCCGGCACGAGCGGGACGACCCAGCGGACCGCCCATCCGGCGGCGGCGGTCGCGGCCACCCCCGCGCAGGCCGCCACGATCCAGCCGGCGCGCACCCGGCCCGAGAGCATCGCCGCCGCCGTCCCGAGGGCCAGCGCCCCCGTGGCCAGCCACGCCGCGCGGGCGGCGGCCTCGGCCCATATCAGCGGGTCGAGCGGCGGGTCGACGAGATGAAGGTCCGGGCGCAGCATCTCGGCCTGCACGGGCACGCTCGCGGCGGCCGCGACCAGCGCCATGCGGGCCGTGGACCGGGCGAGGCCGGTCGCGCTGTCGGTGGCGTCGCCCACGAGATCCCCTCTCCCTTGCGGAAGCGCCCCTCCGGGGGCGCTCGCGGAAGGAAGCGGCGCCCCCGGAGGGGCGCCGCGGGCGGATCACTCCATCGAATCCACGAAGGCTTTGCCGAGGTTGGCGTTGGACGTCTGCGCGCCGGCCCAGAAGGGCACGGCCACCTCCGCGAAGTCCTTCTGCGACTGCCACACCTCCGCGAAGAACTCGTTCTCGGCGGCGGCGGCCTCCAGCGAGGCGCGGGCGGCGGCCATGTACTCCGTGAAGTAGTCCTCCGGCGTGTCGTGCAACTGCACGCCGTGGTTCTCGGTCAGGTCCTTGAGGGCCTTGCCGTTCTCCCAGATGCGGTAGGACATCGACTTGGACAGCGAGGCGTTGGCCGCGACCTCGATGGCCTTCTGCTCCAGCTCGGTCAGCCCGTCGTAGACGTCGCCATTGATGTAGAGGTCCGCGTTGACGACCACTTGGTGCAGGCCCTGCAGGTAGTAGTGCTTGAGCACCTTCTGGAAGCCGAACACGCTGTCGGGCTTGGGGCAGCACCACTCGGCGGCGTCGATCGTGCCCTTCTCCAGCGCGGGCAGGATGTCGCCCCCGCCCATCGCCACGGCGGCCACGCCGATGTCCGAGTAGGCCGCGCCGACCATGCCCGGAGGGGCGCGGAAGCGCAGTTCGCGGAAGTCGGCCATCGACTCGATCGGCTCGGGGAACCAGCCCAAGGCCTCGGGGCCGACGGGCTGGAGCATGAAGCCCTTCACGTTGACGCCCATCTCGTCCCAGAGGCGGTCGTAGAGCTCCTTGCCGCCGCCGTACTGGAACCACGACAGGAAGGCGAGGTTGTCGAGGCCGACGCCCGCGCCCGCGATGGGCGCGCCGAAGAGGTTCGCCGCCGGGTGCTTGCCGCCCCAGTAGTGGGTCCACGCGAACCCACCGTCGATCAGGCCCGCGTCGACCGCGTCGAGCGTCTCCTGCACGCCGACGACCGAGCCGGCCGGCAGGATCTCGAATTGCACCGAGCCGTCGGTGAGCGCCGACACGTCGTCGGCGAACTCCTGCAGCATGGTCACCTCGTCGGCGGTGGCGGGCAGCACCGACTGCACGCGGATGGTGGTCTGCGCGAGCGCCGCCCCCGTCATGAGCGCCAGCGCGCATGCGCCCGTCGCGAGGGGCTTCAGGATGGATTTGAACATGGACGTCCTCCCGTTGGTCCGAAGCCCCGCTTCCGTGTCGTCCCGCCGGGGAGGGGCCTCTGCCCCGGCATCGGCGCGTCCGCGGGCCTCCCAACCCTCCGCGCTTCGTCTCGACCGTCCGACGCCGGGGCCGGAACGGTCAATCGGAATGTCCGTCCTCCTCCCGGCCGGCCGGTCTCATCGCGCGTCCTCCAGGATCAGGTCCGCCGCCTTCTCCCCGATCATGATCGCGGGGGCGTTGGTGTTGGCCGAGACGATGCGCGGCATGATCGAGCAGTCGGCCACCCGCAGCCCGTCCACACCGCGCACCCGGAGGCGCGGGTCGGTCGGCGCGGCGTCGTCGGGGCCCATGCGGCAGGTCCCCGTGGGGTGGTAGATCGTGACGGCGGTGCGGCGCGCCCAGTCGAGCAGCCCCTCGTAGTCGTCGTCCGGCACCTCCGGCCCCGGCGCGTGCTCGACCGTGACGTGCTCGGCCAGCGGGGTCGCGCGGCTGATGCGGCGGGCGATGCGGATGCCCTCGACGAGCGTGCGGCGGTCGGTCTCCGTCGACAGGTAGTTGGGATGGATCGCGGGGTGGTCGTCCATCGACGGCCCGGTCAGTTCCAGATGCCCCGCGCTCTCGGGACGCAACTGCAGCACGCTCGCGGTGAAGGCGTCGAAGCGGTGCGGGCCGTCGGCGGGCCTGTCGGCGGACCACGGCTGGATGTGGAACTGGATGTCCGGCGTCGCCATGCGCGGGTCGGTCTTGAGGAAGCCCGTCCCCAAGGAGGCCGCCATCGTCATCGGCCCCCTCTGCGTGAGCGCGTAGCGCAGCGCGATGCCCGCCTGCTTCACGAGGCTGGAGGTCTCGGAGTTGATGGTCGGCAGCCTGGTCCGGTACACGGGACGCGCCTGGAGGTGGTCCTGGAGGTTGCGGCCCACCTGCCCGACGTCGCGCCGCACCTCGATCCCGTTCGCCCTCAGCTGCGCCCCTGGGCCGAGCCCCGACAGCATCAGGAGCTGCGGCGACCCGATCGCCCCCGCCGACAGGATCACCTCCCGCCGCGCGCGGACCGTCTCGGTCGCGTCGCCCCGCCGGAAGGACGCGCCCACGGCGCGGCCCCCCTCGAAGAGCACGCGCTCGGCCTGCGCCTCGGTCACGACGTGCAGGTTCGGACGGCCCTTCGCGGGCCGGAGGTAGGCCGCCGCCGCCGAGCAGCGGCGCCCGCCGCGCATGGTCATCTGGAAGTGGCCGACACCCTCCTGCTCGACCCCGTTGTAGTCGGGGTTGCGCCGGAAGCCCGCGGCCACCGCCGCCTCGAGCCAGAGGTCGACGACCTCGCGGCTCAGGCGGGAGTTCTGGACCGACAGCGGCCCGTCCGAGCCCCGGAGTCCGTCCGGATCGCCGCCCTCCCACGTCTCCGCGCGGCGGAACAGCGGCAGCACCTCGTCCCAGCCCCACCCGGTGCAGCCCATCTGCGCCCAGCCGTCGTAGTCCTCGGGCTGGCCGCGGACGTAGAGCAGGCCGTTGATCGAGGAGGACCCCCCCAGCACCCGCCCGCGGGGCCACGGGATGGACCGCCCCGCGAGGCCGGGGTCGGACCGGGTCACGTAGCGCCAGTCGCTGCGCGGGTCGCCCATGGTGCGGAAGTAGCCGACGGGGATGTGGATCCACGGGTTCGTGTCGCGCGGGCCGGCCTCGAGCAGGCACACGCTGTGCCGCCCGCTCTCGGACAGCCGCGCGGCGAGCGCGCAGCCGGCCGATCCGGCCCCTACGACGACGAAGTCGTACTCCACCCTGTCCTCCCCACGCCCGGCCTCCCCGCCAAGCGCGCAAAAAATGAGACCGATGGTCTCGCTTTTGTCGCCGATGACGGTAACGTGGCCGCGGGGATTCGCAAGCGCCGGTTTCGGGCCGGGCGCGACGACGGGGGTGATCGGCGGGATGGCGACGGTGGGCGACAGGCCGGGCGGGGCCGGCGCGGCGGATGCCGGCGACGGGGCCGGGCGCATCCCGACGAACCTGCGGCTGCTGCTGATCCTCGAGGCCCTGACCCAAGCCGGGCGCCCGATGACCGCGACCGAGCTCGGGCGCGGCGTGGGCCTCGCCAAGCAGACCGCGAACCGCCTGTGCCGCACCTTGGAGGAGGAGGGCTGGCTGATGCGCGAGGATGCGCACGGGCGCTACGTCTCGGCCCCGCGCGCGCGGCGGCTGGGGGCCGGGCTGTCGCTCGTGGGGCGCGACCGGGCGGCGGCGCGGCGGGTGGTGATGTCGGACCTCGCGCGGACCACCGGCGAGACGGTCAACTACGTCGTCCCCGGCGAGGCCGGGATGCGCTACCTCGACCGGGTCGAGACCGACTGGGCCTTCCGCGTGCAGCTGCCCGTCGGCACGGAGGTGCCGTTCCACTGCACCGCCTCGGGCAAGTGCTACCTCGCCTCGCTGCCCCCCGCGCGGCGGCGCGCGCTCGTCGGCGCGCTGGAGCTGGAGGCGCACACCGACCGCACGATCACCGAACCGGCCGCGCTGCTGGCGGAACTGGAGGACGTCGCGCGGCGCGGGCACGCCACGGACGACGGCGAGTTCATGGAGGGCATGATCGCCATCGCGGTCCCGGTCCTCGACGCGCAGGGCCGCTTCGCCGCCGCGCTCGCGGCGCATGGCCCGGCCCAGCGGCTCGACCTCGCCGCCGCCGAGGCCCGCCGCCCCGCGATGGCGGACGGGGCGGCCCGGCTCGGGGCGGCGCTCTTCGGCGACTGATCGGTGCGGCCCCGCGGTCACGATGTGCGGCGGCGGGGGAGGAAGGGGGGGATCGTTGCGCTAAGTTGCGCGTTCAGGACCAGACGCCCCGAAGAGACCGCCGCCATGACCCCACCGCTCCGCTCCACAGTCCTCGCGCTCGCCTGCGCGCTCCTCCCGGTCGCCGCCGCCGCCCAGTCGATGTCGGGCGCCGTCGTGCGCGACGGGGATGGCGGGCGCATGACGATGGTCATGCCCGGCTCCGAGACCGACCCGGACCGCGCCGTGACGGAGGAGCTCACCTTCGCCCCGTGGGCCACGCTGGGCGATCTGGCCCGCGACGACGTGGTCCTTCTGATGCGCCACGGCCCGACGGACTGGTCGATGCGCGACGCGTCGAACGTGGCGCCGACCGACTGCGCCAACCAGCGGATCATGACCGACGCGGGCAAGCGCCAGATGTACGAGCTCGGCGCGCTCATGGTCGCCAACGACCTCGTGCCGGGGCGGATCGTCGTCTCGGACTGGTGCCGCAACCAGGAGACGCTGGAGGCGATGCGCGCCGGCATGCTCGATGCGGACGCCGCCGCCCTCGACGGCGTGCCGATCGAGACGATGAGCGAGCTGAACCTGCTGCTCTCGCTGCAGGGCGCGCCGGACGTGGCCGCGATGCGCGACTTTATCGCCGCGTGGGACGGGCCCGCCGCGGGCGACGCCGACGGGCCGCTCCTCGTGATCTCGCACTTCACCAACATCCAGGAGCTCACCGACGAGACGGTGTTCGAGGGGCAAATGCTGCTGCTCGACCCCGATCGCGGCAACCGCGTGCTGGGGATGCTGCGCCTCGCCTCGGCCGCGCCGGACGTGGGCCACTTCCCGGAGGCCTCCGAATGATCCGCGCCGCCCTGCTCGCCGCCGCCGTCGCCGCCGCGCCTGCCGCCGCCCAGGAGGCGCGCGTGATCGAGGGGCCGGACTGGTCCGCGGTGATCGCGCCCGTCTCCGGCTTCACCGGCGAGATGTCCATGACGATGGAGGTCACCGCCCCCGAGGACATGGCCGTCACCGAGGTCATCCGCTTCGAGCCGTGGCAGATCCTCGACGAGCTGTTCCGCGATGACCTCGTGTTCGTGATGCGCGCGGGCCCCTCGGACTGGGACGCGGCCGAGGACGAGGCGTCCGCCCCGATGGACTGCGCGGCCCAGCGGCCCCTGTCCGACACGGGCACCGACGAGATGCGCCAGTTCGGCGCGCTGGTCGTCGTCAACGACCTCCGGCCCGGCAAGGTCCTCGCCTCCGAGCGGTGCCGCGCGCAGGCCACGTGGGCCGCCATGGAGCGCGGGATGGCCGGGCTCGGCATCGACACGATGGACGGGATGCAGACCGACCTCGACCCGCGCCTGACGCTCGGGGCGGGGGGCGATGCGCTCATGGACGCCGTGATGGAGTGGGACGGCGGCGACGGCGACGGGCCGCTGCTGCTGATCACGCACTTCTCCAACATCGAGGCCGCGACCCGCTTCCGCGTCTACGAGGGCGAGATGCTCATCCTCGACCCCAAGCGCGAGGGGCGGGTGCTGGGCTACCTGCGTCTGGCCAGCGCGCGGCCCGACGCGGTGCGCTACCCGGCGGACGTGGTCGCGCGGCGGGCGGCGGTCCTCGGCGAGTAGGCGTCGGCGGCGCCCCGGTGTCGCGGACGGGATAGGTCGCGTCGCGGACCCTCTGGACGTTTGGCGGCCGGTCCCGTCCCATGCGCGGGACCACCGGGGGACCTGCAGCCATGACCCGCTTCTCCGCTTGGGAGGTGTTCCGCCAAGGCCTCCGGGGCCAGACCGGCTGGTCGCGCCAGTGGCGCGACCCGGAGCCTAAGGCGCGCTACGACGTCGTCATCGTCGGCGGCGGCCTGCACGGGCTGGCGACCGCCTTCTACCTCGCCGAGAACCACGGGATCACGAACGTCGCGGTGCTCGAGAAGGGGTGGATCGGCGGGGGCAACGGCGGGCGCAACACGACCATCGTGCGGTCCAACTACGCCCAGCCCGCGAACCGGCGCTTCTACGAGCATTCGCTGCGGCTGTGGGAGGACCTGTCCCACGAGCTGAACTACAACGTCATGTTCTCCCAGCGATCCCACATTGCCCTGCAGCACTCCCCCGGCGCGATGGACCGGGCGGCACGCAACTACAACCTCATGCGCCGCACCGGCACGCCGGACGCGGAGATCTGGGGCCTCGACCGGCTCCGGGCCGAGGTGCCGCACCTGAACTACGGCCCGGACGCGCGCTTCCCCATCGTGGGCGCCGCCGTGCAGACCCGCGCGGGCACCGCGCGCCACGACGCGGTGGCGTGGGGCTACGCGCGCGGCGCGGACGGCCGCGGCGTCGACATCCTCCAGAACTGCGAGGTCACGGGCGTGGCGCGCGACGGCGACCGGATCACCGCCCTCGAGACCACCCGCGGCCGGATCGAGGCCGGCCGGGTGGGCTTCGCCGTCGCGGGCCACACCTCGCAGCTCTGGCAGATGGCGGGCCTCGGCGGGCTGCCGATCGAGAGCCACCTGCTGCAGGCCTTCGTGTCCGAGCCCCTCAAGCCGCTCCTCGACCAAGTGGTCGTGTTCGGCGTCGGCGGCGCGCATTTCTACATCAGCCAGTCCGACAAGGGCGGCATGGTCTTCGGCGGCGACCTCGACTGGTACAAGTCCTTCTCGCAGCGCGGCAACCTGCCCATCGTGCACGACGTCTCCGAGGCGGCGATGTCGATCCTGCCCTGCCTCGGGCGCGTCAAGCTGCTGCGCCACTGGGGCGGGGTGATGGACATGAGCATGGACGGCTCGCCGTTCATCTGCCGCACGCCGCTGCGGAACCTCTACCTCAACGCGGGCTGGAACTACGGGGGCTTCAAGGCGACGCCCGCCTCGGGCTGGTGGTTCGCCGACCTCATCGCCAACGAGCGGCCCGACCCGATGGTCGCGGACTACACGCTCGACCGCTTCGCGCGGGGCCTCCAGATCGACGAGCGCGGCGCGGGCGCCGACGCCAAGCTGCACGGGTGACGCGATGATCCGCCTCGACTGCCCCTTCTGCGGGACGCGCGACCACGCCGAGTTCGCCTATGGCGGCGACGGGTCCGTGACGTATCCGCCGCTCGATGCGCCGACCGGGGCGTGGCACGACGCCGTGTTCCTGCGCGACAACCCCAAGGGCCGCGTGGTCGAGACGTGGCACCACCTGCACGGCTGCCGCATGTGGCTGCGGGTCGAGCGGGACACCGTGACCCACGAGGTGTTCTCCGTCCGGCCCGCCCATCCCGGCTTGGCGGAGGCGCTGGAATGACCGCGCGTCGGCTCGACGCGGGCGGTCGCATCGACCGCACCCGCCGCATCCGCTTCGCGTGGGACGGGGCGGAGGCGCGGGGCTTCGCGGGCGACACGCTGGCCTCGGCGCTCATGGCGTCCGGCCATCCGGTCGTGGGCCGCTCGTTCAAGTACCACCGCCCGCGCGGGATCATGTCGGCGGGGGTCGAGGAATCCGGCGCCATCGTCACCGTGGGCGAGGGCGCGCGCGCCGAGCCGAACGTGAAGGCGACCGCGCAGGAACTATACGAGGGGCTGTCGGCGCGGGGACAGAACGCATGGCCCAACGTGCGGTGGGACGCAGGAAGCGTCTCCGGCCTCTTCGGGCGGTTCTTCGCGGCCGGGTTCTACTACAAGACCTTCATGGGCCTGCCGCCCTTCGAGTGGGGGCGCGGGACGGGGCTGTGGATGCGCTACGAGGCGCTGATCCGCCGGGCCGCCGGGATGGGCGCCGCCTCGCGGGAGCCGGACCCGGACGCCTACGAGACGGCCCACGCCCGGTGCGACGTGCTGGTGGTGGGCTCCGGCCCCGCAGGCCTGCGCGCGGCGCTGACGGCGGCCGAGGCGGGGCGCGACGTGATCCTCGTGGAGCAGGACTTCGAGTTGGGCGGCGACCTGTTGTCGGACCCCTCCGAGTGGGCTGCGCGGGACGAGATGGTGGCTGCGTTGGAGAAGGCGGGCGTGCGGGTGATGCTCCGCACCACGGCCTTCGGCCTCTACGACCACGGCGTCGCGGGGCTGGTGGAGCGGGTGACGGACCACCTCGCGGCACCCGACCCCGCCCTCCCGCGCCAGCGCGTCTGGACGGTGCGCGCGGGCGCGACGGTGGTGGCCACGGGCGCGCTGGAGCGCACGGTCGCCTTCGCGGGAAACGACCGGCCCGGCGTGATGACGGCGCAGGCGGCGGCGACCTACGCGACCCGCTTCGGCGTGCTGCCGGGCGAGCGGGTGGTGATCGCGGCGAACAACGACTCCGCCTACGGGCCCGCCGCCGTGCTGGCCGGGGCGGGCGCGGAGGTGACGGTGCTGGACCTGCGCGATGCGCCCCCCGACGCGCCCGACGGCGTGACCGTGCGCGCGGGCCGCACCGTGGCCGAGGCGCACGGCGCGCGCGGGGTGACGCGGGTCCGGATGGCGCGGCCCGTGCGCGACGGGTTCGCGGGGGCGGGGTGGCTGGACTGCGACCTGCTCTGCATGGCCGCGGGCTGGACGCCGGTCGTCAACCTCGGCTCGCACCGGGACGTGCGGGCGACGTGGGACGCCGGGCTCGCCACCTTCCTGCCGGGGCCGTCGCGCGAGGCGCTGCACTTCGCCGGGGCCGCCGCCGGGGTGTGGGACCGTGCCCGCTGCGCGGCCTCCGGCGAGGCCGCCGCCAAGCGCGCGATGGGCGAGGCGGCCCCCGCGCCCGAGCCGGGGGGGTGGGAGCGCCCCATCGCGCCGCTCTACGAGGTCCGGGTGCCCGACGTGACGCGCAAGTCCTTCGTGGACCCGCAGCACGACGTCACCGCATCGGACGTGCGGCTGGCGCACCGCGAGGGGTTCGTCTCCGTCGAGCACCTCAAGCGCTACACCACGCTCGGCATGGCCACGGACCAAGGCAAGGTCGGCAACGTGATCGGCCTCGCCCTGATGGCCGAGGCGCTGGGCCGCGAGATCCCCGCCGTCGGCACGACGCGCTTCCGCCCGCCCTACACCCCCGTCTCCATCGGCGCGCTGGCGGGGCGGTCGGTCGGCACGCACTTCCGGCCCACCCGCCGCACGCCGCTGCACGACTGGAACCTCGCCCACGGCGCGACGATGACCGACGCGGGGCTGTGGCGCCGTCCGTGGTTCTATCCGCGCGCGGGCGAGGGCATCGCCGAGGCCTACGTCCGCGAGGCCGCCACCGTGCGCGAGGCGGTCGGCATCTGCGACGTGTCCTCCTTGGGCAAGATCGCCGTGCAGGGGCCGGACGCGGCGGAGTTCCTCAACCGGGTATACGTTAACGGGTTCTTAAAATTGCCAATCGGCAAGGCGCGTTACGGGGTGATGCTGCGCGACGACGGCTTCGTCATGGACGACGGCACGACGTGGCGGCTGGGCGAGGAAGAGTTCCTGATGACCACCACGACCACCGGCGCGGGCCGGGTGATGGTCTGGCTGGAGGAGCTGCTCCAGACCCGGTGGCCGGAGTTGCGGGTCCACGTCGCCTCCACCACCGATGCATGGGCCTCGGTCTCCGTCGCGGGGCCGCGATCGCGCGAGACGATCGAGGCCTGCCTCGCCGACGGCTCCGACATCTCCGACGCGGCGCTGCCCTTCATGGGGGTCGCGCGGATGCGGCTCGCGAACGGGACCGAGGGCTGGATCGCGCGGATCAGCTTCTCCGGCGAGCGGGCGTTCGAGCTGTTCGTGCCCGCTCTCGACGGGCCGGGGATGATGGACCTGCTCTGGCCCGAGGCCGAGCGGCGGGGCGGCTGCCTCTACGGGCTGGAGGCGCTGGGCACGCTGCGGATCGAGAAGGGGCACGTCACGGGCGCGGAGCTGGACGGGCGGGTGACGCTGGACGACGCGGGCCTGGGCCGCATGGCCTCGACGAAGAAGGCCTTCGTCGGCGACGCGCTGCGGCGGCGGTCCGAGCTGGAGCGGGACGACCGCCCCCGGCTCGTCGGCCTCTTCCCCAAGGACCGGAGCGCGACCTTCAAGGCGGGCTCCATCCTCCACGCGCCGGGCGAGGCCGAGGGGATGGGCGCCGGATGGGTCACGGCGGTGACGCATTCGCCCGCGCTGGGCCACTGGATCGGGCTCGGGTTCATCTCGGGCGGGGCGGCCGCATGGGACGGCCGCCCCGCGGTGGCGGACGACCCGACGCGCGGCGGCTCCTGCGAGGTGGAGGTCGTCTCGCCCCACATGTTCGACGCGGACGGAGGGCGGATGCGTGGCTGAGGTGACCGTCTCCGAGATCGCCGCGCCGCGCCTGACGCAGATCGCGGCATGGCCCGACGCGCTGGCCGAGGCCGGATCGGCGGTCGCGGCCCTCGCCGGCGTGGAGGCCGCGCCGGGACCGGGCCTGTCGGCCACCGGACCGGGCGGCACGCTTCTGCGCGTCGAGCCGCTCAAGTGGTGGTGGCTGCACGACGGCACGGCGGCACCGGACGGCCTCGCCGTGGTCGACCTCTCGGCGGCCCGCGTGCACGTCGCGTTGTCGGGGCCGGGCGCGCGCGACGTCCTCGCCCGCCTCGTGCCCCTCGACGTCGACGGGATGGCCGAGGGCGCGGTCGCCTCGACCCTGTCCCACCACACCTCCGTCACGCTCTGGCGCGCCCCGGAGGCGTGGCGCCTGATCGTGCCGCGCTCCTACGCTGCCGACTACCGCGCCATGATCGACGCGACCGCCGCCACGGTGAGGGTCGGGAGCTAGACCGCCACTCCGCCGCGCCGCAGCATCCCGAACAGGTCCCGCGGATCGTCCGGATCGGCCAGCAGGTCGAGCGCCGGGGCGTCGCCGCCGACCTTGTCGCGGACCCAGCAAAGCGCGGAGAAGTCCTCGACCGCGAAGCCCACGCTGTCGAAGAGCGTGATCTGGTCGTCCGAGGTCCGGCCCGGCGCCTCGCCCCGCACCACGCGGTGAAGTTCGGTGAAGGGGTGATCCTCGGGCATCTGCTGCAGCTCGCCCTCGATCCGGGTCTGGGGCGGATACTCGACGAACATCGACGCGCGGGCCACGACGTCGCGGTGCAGCTCGGTCTTGCCGGGGCAGTCGCCGCCGATGGCGTTCAGGTGGACGCCGGGGCCGACCATGTTGTCGGTGAGGATCGTGGCGTTGCGCTTGTCGGCGGTGCAGGTGGTCACGATGCGCGCACCCTCGATGGCGGCCTCGGGCGTCGTGCATTCCGCCACGTCCAGCCCGGCGTCCCGGAGGTGGCGGGCGGCGGCCCGGGTGGCGGCGGCGTCGACGTCGAAGAGGCGGACGGACGTGATGCCCGCGACCTCGGCGAAGGCGAGGGCTTGGAACGCGCATTGCGCGCCGTTGCCGATCATCGCCATCGTCCTCGCCCCCTTCGGGGCGAGGTGGCGGGCGGCCATGGCGGAGGTGGCGGCGGTGCGCAGCGCGGTGAGGATCGTCATCTCGGACACCAGGAGTGGGTAGCCCGTCGCCACGTCCGAGAGCACGCCGAAGGCGGTGACGGTCTGGTGCCCGGTGCGCCCGTTCCTCGGATGGCCGTTCACGTACTTAAACGCGTAGGTCTCGCCGTCGGAGGTGGGCATCAGCTCGATCACCCCGCCGGGCGAGTGGGCCGCGACGCGGGGCGTCTTGTCGAAGTCGTCCCAGCGGCGGAAGTCCCGCTCGACGTAGTCCGCCAGCTCCCGCAGCGCCGGGCGCAGGCCGATGCGGGCGATCAGGCGCATCATGTCGTCCACGGACACGAACGGGACGAGGCTGAGCGGGCCGGGGGCGGGGGTCTGGGCGTTCATCGCGGATCTCCTTCGCGGGCAGGATGGCGTCGATGCGCGCCGGAGTGGAGGGCCGATAAGGAGCAGGATGCGCGGTGAACGGGGCGGATCGACGGTCGGGGCGGGACGTTTCGCCGATGCGCGGTGCGCCGGCGGGTCGATGCAGCCCCCGCGGGGCCCACGGACGGATTGCCCTCCACCCCCCGCCCGTGATCCACCCTGCCCGAGGGAGGGCGCGGAATGGACGGACGGGCACGGCTGGGGGTCGACATCGGGGGCACGTTCACCGACGTCGTCTTGGAGGCGGGCGGGGACCGCTGGTCGACCAAGGTGCTCACCACCTACGCCGCGCCGGAGGACGCGATCGTCGCGGGGATGGGGCGGGTGCTCGCGGAGGCGGGCCTGCCGGCATCCGACCTCGCGCAGGTGATCCACGGCACGACGCTCGCCACAAACGCGCTGATCGAGCGGCGGGGGGCCAAGACGGCGCTGGTGACCACGCTGGGCTTCCGCGACGTGATCGAGATGCGCACGGAGTCGCGCTTCGAGCAGTACGACCTGAACCTCCGCCTCCCCGAGCCGCTGCTGCCGCGCCAGTTGCGCTTCACGGTGGCCGAGCGGGTGGACGCGGGCGGCGGCGTGCTGGTCCCGCTCGACGTGGCGGAGGTCGAGGCGGTCGCCGACCGGCTGGCCGAGGCGGGGGTGGAGAGCGTGGCGGTGGGCCTGCTGCACGCCTACCTGCGGCCCGACCACGAGCGGATGGTGCGCGACGTGCTGGCCGCGCGCCTTCCGGAGGTGTCGGTCTCGCTGTCCTCGGACGTCTCGCCGCAGATGCGCGAGTATGAGCGGTTCAACACGACCATCGCCAACGCCTACGTGAAGCCGCTGATGGCCTCCTATCTTGGACGGCTGCGGGCGCGGCTGGCGGGGGAGGGCGCGGACTGCCCGGTCTTCCTGATGCATTCCGGCGGGGGGATCATGTCGCTGGACGACGCGGCCGCCTATCCGGTGCGGCTCGTCGAGAGCGGCCCGGCGGGGGGCGCGGTGTTCGCGGCGGACGTCGCCGCGCGGCACGGGCTGGACCGGGTGCTCAGCTTCGACATGGGCGGGACGACCGCCAAGATCTGCCTGATCCGCGACGGCGCGCCCAAGACGGCGCGGGTGTTCGAGGTGGCGCGCTCCTACCGCTTCAAGAAGGGGTCCGGGATGCCGATCAGCATCCCGGTGATCGACATGGTGGAGATCGGGGCGGGGGGCGGCTCGCTCGCCTCGGTGGACGCGATGGGGCGCATTCAGGTGGGGCCGGAGAGCGCCGGGTCGGAGCCGGGACCGGCCTGCTACGGGCGCGGGGGGACGCGGCCCGGCGTGACGGACGCGGACCTCGTGCTGGGCAAGCTCGACCCGGCGAACTTCGCGGGCGGGACCATCGCGCTCGACCCCGCCGCGTCCGAGGCCGCGCTGGCGGCGCATGTCGGCGACGCGCTGGACCTCGATCCCCTCGCCGCCGCGCATGGGGTGGCCGAGGTGGTGGACGAGACGATGGCCAACGCCGCCCGCGTCCACGCGGTCGAGAACGGCGAGGATTTGTCGGGCTACACCATGATCGCCTTCGGCGGGGCGGCGCCCCTCCACGCCGGGCGGCTGGCGCAGAAGCTGGGGATCGACCGGGTGCTCGTGCCGCCGGGGGCGGGGGTGGGGAGCGCCATCGGCTTCCTGCGCGCGCCGTTCTCCTTCGAGGCGACGCGCTCGGCCTACATGCGGATGTCGGAGTTCGACGCGGCGGCGGCGCGGGAGGTGCTGCGGGCGCTGTCCGACGAGGCGGCGGGCTTCGTGCGGACCTGCGACGGGGACGCGCGGATCGGGACGGAGGCCAAGCTGTTCATGCGCTACGTGGGGCAGGGGTGGGAGATCCCGGTGGAGTTGACGCCCGCCTTGGCGGCGGCGCCCGAGGCCGGGGCCATCCTCGCCGCGTTCGAAGCCGACTACGCGCGCCTGTTCGGGCGCACGGTCGAGGGGCTGGACGTGGAGATCACGGTCTGGGCCGTGAACGCCGCCACGCCGCCCGCGCCGGTCGTGCCCGCGGGGGCCGCGCCGGGCGGGGGCGCGACGCCGGAGGGGGCCGCGCGGCGGCTCTTCGACCAGGCGGCGGGGGCGCCGGTCGACGGGCGGGAGGTCGCGCGCGCCGCGCTCTCGCCGGGGGACCGTGTGCCGGGCCCGGCGGCCATCGTGGAGGCGGAGACGACGGTGATCGTGCCGCCGGGCTACGCCGCGCGGGCCGCGACCGACGGCTGCCTCGACCTGACGCGGGAGGAGGGCGCATGACCACGGACGTGATGCACCAGGTGATCTGGACGCGGCTGATCTCCGTCGTGGAGGAGCAGGCGCAGGCGCTGGTCCGCACGGCCTTCTCGACCTCCGTGCGGGAGGCGGGGGACCTGTCCGCGGGGGTCTACGACGCCGAGGGCCGGATGCTCGCGCAGGCGGTGACGGGGACGCCGGGCCACGTTAACGCGATGGCCGACGCGGTGGCGCACTTCATGCGCGAGATCGGCGTCGGGACGATGGCCGAGGGGGACGTCTACCTGACCAACGACCCGTGGATGGGGACGGGGCACCTGCACGACATCACCGTCGTCACGCCCTCCTTCCTCGACGGGGCGCTGGTGGGGTTCTTCGCCTGCACCGCGCATGTCGTGGACATCGGCGGGCGCGGCTTCGGGGCGGACGCGGACAGCGTCTACGAGGAGGGGCTGCGCCTGCCGATCATGCGCTTCGCCGCGCGGGGCGCGGTGGACCGGACGCTGATCGCCTTGGTGCGGGCGAACGTCCGCGAGCCGGACCAGCTGGTGGGCGACCTGCACGCGCTGGCGACCTGCAACGAGATCGGCCACCGGCGGCTGGTGGACACGATGCGGGAGTTCGGGCTGGCGGACCTCGCCTCGGTCTCTGCGTTCATCCTCGGGGCGTCGCGCAGGGCGACGCTGGCGCGGATCGCGGCCCTGCCGCGCGAGACGGCGGTCGGCGAGATGACGGTGGACGGGTTCGACCGCCCGATCACGCTGCGCGCGACGGTCACGGTGGAGGCGGACCGGATCGTCACGGACTTCGCGGGCACCTCGGGCGTGGACGCCAAGGGGATCAACTGCCCCATGGTCTACACGAAGGCCTATGCGTGCTACGCGCTCAAGGTCGCGATCGCGCCGGACATCCCGAACAACCACGCCTCGCTGGAGCCCTTCGTCGTCACGGCGCCGGAGGGCACGATCGTCAACGCCGTGCATCCGGCGCCCGTGGCCCTGCGCCACATCGTGGGCCATTTCGTCCCGGACGTGGTGTTCGACGCGTTCGACCGGATCGTGCCGGGCGTGGTGCCCGCCGAGGGGGCCGGGTGCCTGTGCAACTTCCAGCTCTCCGTGCGGCCGACCACGCCGGAGGGGCGGCGGGCCGAGGTGCTGACCTTCAACTCGGGCGGCTCGGGCGCGCGCCCGGAGGTGGACGGGCTGAACGCGACGGCCTTCCCGTCCGGCGTGATGACCATGCCGGTCGAGGCGACGGAGCATGCGGGGCCGGTGGTGATCTGGCGCAAGGAGCTGCGCGAGGGGTCCGGCGGCGCGGGGGCGCGGCGCGGCGGGCTGGGGCAGCACATGGAGGTGGGCGCGCGGGAGGGGCACGCCTTCCACATCTCGGCCATGCTCGACAGGCGGGACCATCCCGCGCGGGGGCGGCGCGGCGGCGGGCCGGGGGCGGCGACGGAGATCGCGCGGTCCGACGGGGCGGCGATGCGGGTGAAGGGCCGCCAAGCCGTGCCCGAGGGCGCGCGGGTGGTGATGGCCTTCCCGGGGGGCGGCGGCTACGGCGACCCGGCCGTGCGGGAGCGGGCGGCGGTCATGCGCGACGTGGCGCGGGGCTACGTCTCGGCGGAGGAGGCGCGCGCGACCTACGGGCTGTCCGAGGCGGAGGCCGCGGCGGCGCTGGCGGCCGCGCGGCGGGGCGAGGACCCCTAGGCGACCGCCCCGGGCGCACCGGAGCGCCCGCCCCCGCCAAGGCCGACGCGACGCCCGCGTCGGAGCCTTCGCCGGACGTCGTGGCGGCGGCGTCAGCGTCGCCGAACCAGCGCGCCGCGTCGTCGTCTGAGGGCGGGGCGATGTCGGCGCGGGCGGACAGGCCCGGAACGGCGGCGCGCAGCGCGACCGCGCCGCCTCGCGATGCCGGCGAGCATGACGTCCCGCATCCGTCTCCTCCCGGCTCGCCGCCGACCCTCGTGCCGAAGCATCGGCATGCCGGCATTCCAGATGCGGCGCGCCGGGATCGCGGAGTCGCGTTCCCCGGCCCGCCACACTAAGTCAGCCCGTCAGGAGGGGACGCGATGGCGATGATCGAGGAACTGACGCGCCGGAGGACCAGCGCCGACATCGTGTTCGAGCGTCTCTACGCCGACATCATGTCCCTGCGCCTTATGCCGGGCGCCAAGATGTCCGAGGTTGAGGTGGCCGAGCGGTTCGGCGTCTCGCGCCAGCCGGTCCGCGACGCCTTCGCGCGGTTGGGCAAGCTCGACCTGCTCCTCGTCCGGCCGCAGCGCGCGACGCGGGTGCGCCGCTTCTCCCATGCCGGGATCGCGGCCGCGCGCTTCGTCCGGCTCGCGCTGGAGCTGGAGACCGTGGGCCGCGCGACGGCGCGGTGGGACGGGGCGATGGTCGATCGCTTCGCCGACTGCATCGCCGCGCAGCGGGCCGCCGTGGCGTCGGAGGATCCCGCCGCGTTCGTCGAGCACGACAACGCCTTCCACGGCCTCCTGTCGGAGGCGGCGGGGGCCGCGTTCTCCTTCGGCCTCGTGATGGAGAAGAAGGGGCAGGTGGACCGCATCTGCATGCTGTCGCTCAAGGAGGCGGACGGGATGCGCGTGCTGATCGGCGACCACGAGGACCTGCTGGCCGCCATGGACCGGGGCGATCCGGAGGGCGCGCGGGCCGTGCTGCGCCGTCACCTCGAGCGGATCGAGCCGACGCTCGCGGCGATCTCCGAGCGCCATCGGGCGTATTTCGAGCCGTAGCGCGCCGAGGGGCTAGCCCGCCGCCTCGACCGCGTGGCGCAGGCAGTCGACGAAGGCCGCCGCCGCGCCGCCCGCCTCGCCCGCGAGGGTCGCGCCGATCCGCACGGAGACGTCGCGCCGCCACGGCACCAGCGCGACCCGCGGCCACAGGTCCGGGTCCACCGCCAAGCGGTCGGCGAAGGTGAAGCCCACCCCCTCCGCGACGAGCCGGTAGGCCGCGCTTCCCGACGAGACCTCGGCCAAGGGCGCGGGCAGGGGCGCGGCGGCGGCATCGACCATGCGGCGGATCACCGTCGTCTCGTCGAGCGCGATGTAGGGCGTGCCGGCGAGGTCCGCGACGTCCAGCGCCCCCGCCCCGGCGGCGGGATGCCCTCGCGGGACCAGGAGGCCCAGCGGCACCTCGGCCAAGGTGAGGGTGCGGCGACCCTCGACCGGCGCGGGGAGGGTCGAGACGACCACGTCGTGGCGCCCGGCCATCATTCGACGCGCGAGTTCGCGGCGCGGCGCGGTCTCGAGGCGGACGGGCCGCGCGACCTCCCGCGTCGCGGCGGCGAGGGCGGGGACCGCCATGCCGGGAATGAGCCGGGTCTGGCACAGCACCCGCAGGGGCGTGGGCCGGGCACTCGCGGCGAACCCGGCCAGCGCGTCGGCCTGCGCGAGCAGGCGCGCGGCCTCGGGGTGGAGGCGCTCGGCGGCGGGCAGGGGGACCATCCGCCGCCGCTCCCGCGCGAAGAGCGGCGTGCCCAGCTCCGCCTCCAGCAGCGACAGCAGCCGCGACGCCGCCGACTGCGACAGGTGCATCCGCTCGGCCACGCGCGTCAGCGTCCCGCCATCGGCGAGGCCGTCCATCAGGCCGACGAAGACGCGGAGGGCGCGGAGGTTCATGCCGGGGCCGGTCCATGCAAATAGTAGATCATCCTATCGAACAATTGCGTTATCCCGATCAAGTGGAACGCGCTAGGCGTCGGGCGGAGGCCCCGGCGGGAGACGGGGCGATGGGAGGACCGAGATGAACCGACGCACCGCGATGACGCGCGCCCTGCTCTTGGGCTGCGCCGCCCTGACCCCGACCCTCGCGCTGGCCGAATGGGCCCCGCGCCGCCCCGTGAACGTGATCCTGCCCTACGCGGCGGGCGGCGGGACCGACGCCTTCGCCCGCGCCGTCGCCGCGGCGGCCCAGTCCGAGGGCCTGCTCGACGTGCCGCTCGTGGTGAACAACCGCCCCGGCGCCGGCGGCATCACCGGCGCGACCGAGGCGGCCGGCGCCCGGCCCGACGGGGGCACGATGATGATCACCTCGGCCGGGTCGTTCCTGCTGACCTCCATGCTCAAGGACACGCCGGTCTCGCCGCTCGACGACTACGAGATCGTGGCGCAGATCGGCGACCTCGACCCCGCGATCCTCGTGCCGGCGGGCTCGCCCCACCAGACGCTCGCCGACCTCGTCGCGGCGATGGAGGCGGACCCCGGCGCGCTGCGCTGGGCGCACAACGGCGTGGGCGGCGCGCACAACGTGGCGGGGCAGGCCTTCCTGAACGCCAACGACCTCGCGGCGACGGGCGTCCCCTTCAAGGGGGGCGGCCCGACCCGCGCGGCCGTCATCGGCGCGCAGGTCGACTTCGCGGTCGTCGGCATCCAGCAGGCGGCGGGCTTCGAGAACGAGCTGCGCGTCCTCGGCCTGCTGGCCCCCGAGCGGGACGGGATCGCGGGCGACGTGCCCACCGTCGCCGAGCAAGGGTTCGACTACGTCGAGGTGTCCTCGCCCATCGTCGCCTTCGCGCCGAAGGGCACGGACCCGGAGACCGTCGCGGACATGCAGGCGATGCTCGAGGGGGTGGCCACCTCGGAGGCCTTCGCCGCCGCCATGCGGGAGCGGGGCAACGTCCCCGAGTTCCTCCCCGGCGCCGAGGCCCGCGCGCGGCTCGAGGCGATGCGCGACGCGACCTCCGGCGTGATCGACGGCCTGCGCTGAGGCCCGTCCGATGGGGGAGGACGCCAACCGGCCCGTCGGCCTCGCCCTCGTCGCGGCGGGCGTCGCGGGGGGGCTCGCCGCCCTCTCCATCGGAGGCTGGACCGGCGGCGAGTGGGGCCCCCGCACCGTCCCGCTGCTCGCCGCCGCGACCCTCGCGCTCGCCGGGGTCGCCATCGCCGCCTCCCCCGCCGCGCGCCCTCCCCGCGCGGCGGGGGAGGCGCGCGTCGTCCTGCTCCTCGCGCTGGCGGTGCTCTACGTCCTCGGGATCGACCGGATCGGCTACCTGCTGGCCACTGGGCTCGCCGCGCCCGCCGCCTTCGCGCTGTTCGGCGTGCGCAAGCCGCTGCGGCTGGTCGCGACGGCGGTGGCCGTGCCGCTCGCCCTGCACCTCGCGTTCTTCCGGCTGCTGGGTGTGTTCCCGCCCTTGGGGTCGTGGTTCGACCTGCTCGACTGGGTGCCCCTCTGATGGAGATCGTCGGCGGCCTCGCCACGGTCCTCGGCTCGCCCGTCCTCTTGGGCTGGATCGCGCTCGCCGCGCTCGTGGGCATGGTCGTGGGCGCGATCCCCGGCCTGACCGCCTCGGCGGCGATCGCGATGCTGCTGCCGCTGACCTTCCAAATGGAGCCGCTGGCGGCGCTCGCCTTCCTCTACGTGATCGGCAAGTCGGGGCGCTACGGTGGCTCCATCGCCGCGATCCTGTTCAACACGCCGGGCACGGCCGCGAGCACGGCGACCCAGATCGACGGGCACCCGCTCGCGCGGCGCGGCCTCGCGGGGAAGGCGATGAAGACCGCGACGGTGTCGTCGGTGATCGGGGACTACACGGGCGACATCCTCCTGATCGCCTTCGTGGGCGGGATCGCGTGGGTCGCGCTGCGGCTGGGGCCGCCGGAACTGTTCGGCATCTACGTGGCGGCCTTCGTGGTGATCGGCTCGGTCATCGGGGACAGCCCGGCGAAGGGGCTCGCGTCGGCGGCGCTCGGCGTCCTCCTGGCGACGGTGGGGTTCGACCCGATCACCGGCACCCCGCGCCTGACCTTCGGCGTCTACGACCTGACCGGGGGCCTCGGCCTCGTGCCGCTGATGATCGGGGTGTTCGTGCTGGGCGAGGTGCTGACCCAGGTGGTGCGCCCCGCCGACCCGCCCCGCGTGGCGGAGGGCGGGGGCGCGCGCGACACGCTGACATGGGCCGACTACCGCCCCTGCCTCCCGCACGTCGCCCGCTCCTCGGTCATCGGCGCGTTCATCGGGATGCTGCCGGGGCTGGGCAGCGCCATCGCGGCCTTCGTGGCCTATGGCGAGGGCAAGCGCCGCGCGGCCAACCCCGAGGAATGGGGCCACGGCGCGCTCGAGGGCGTGGCCGCCCCCGAGGCGGCGAACAACGCGGTCTCCGGCCCGTCCATGGCGCCCCTCCTGACGCTGGGGATCCCCGGCTCGACCATCGGGGCGATCCTCGTGGGCGTGTTCCTCGTCCACGGCATCCAGATCGGCCCGACCCTGTTCCTCACCAACCGGGACCTCGTCTACGCGCTCTTCGCCGCCGGGCTGGTCGGCATCGCGATGTACGGGCTGATGGGCTACTTCGGGGCCGCCGCCGTGGGCCGCGTCATCGCGCGCGTCCCGGCGCGCGGCCTCTACCCGGTGGTGTTCCTGATCGGCATCGTCGCGGCCTACGCGGCGCGCGGCTCGCTCTTCGACGTGTGGGTCGCGATCGGGGCCGGGGCGCTGGGCTGGGCGATGCGGCGCTGGGGCCTGAACCCGGCGGCCTTCGTGATCGCCTTCGTCCTGACCGGCGGGGCGGAGCAGGCGCTGCGCCAGTCGCTCCTGCTTTCGGACGCCGGCGCGGCGATCTTCCTGCAGCGGCCCGTCGCGCTGGGCTTCCTGCTGCTCGGGGCGGCGGTGCTGGCGCTGCGGGCACGGGGCGCGCGGCGGTCCCTCCCGGACGGGAGGCCGACGTGACCGCGTGGGGCGGCGAGACGCGGCCCGGCCCGCTGCGGGGCGTCCGGGTCGTGGACTTCACCCACGTCCTCGCGGGGCCGGCCTGCGCCTACCACCTCGCGCTCCTCGGCGCCGACGTGATCAAGGTCGAGCGGCCCGGGCGCGGCGACGCGATGCGCCATCGCGGCGGCACCGATCCCGACCGCGCCGCGCGCGGACGCTCCACCGCCTTCCTGACCCAGAGCGCCCACAAGCGGCACGTGGCCCTCGACCTCGGGGCGGAGGCGGGACGCGCCGCGCTGGAGGACCTCTTGGCCGGGGCCGACGTGCTGGTCGAGAACCACCGCCCCTCGACCCTTCGCCGCCTCGGCCTCGACTGGCCCGCGCTCCACGCGCGCCACCCCCGCCTCATCCACTGCGCCATGACGGGCTACGGGCGGGGGCACGCGCGGGCGGACGCCCCGGCCTACGACGTCAACATCCAAGCCGCCTCGGGCCTCATGGCGCTGACCGGCACCGCCGAGACGGGGCCGACCCGCGTGGGCGCCCCGGTGATCGACTACGCCACGGCCATCGCCGCCGCGTTCGGGGTCTGCGCCGCGCTCGTCGGGCGTGCGGGCACCGGAAAGGGAACGCAGGTCGACGTCGCGATGATGGACGTGGCGCTGGCGCTGATGAGCTCGACGGTCGTCGACTACGCGCTGACCGGCAACGCCCCGCGCCCGCGCGGGAACGCGGCCAACTCGCGCTCGCCTTCGGCGGGGACGTTCCCGACGGCGGACGGGCTGCTGAGCCTCGGGGTCAACGAGGCCGCGCAGTTCGCCCGCTTGGCCCGCGCGCTCGACCGGCCGGGCTGGCTGGAGGATCCGCGCTTCGCCGACCCCGCGGCCCGCGACGCGCACCGCGCCGACCTGTCGGACGCGATCACGACCGCCCTCGCCGCGCGGTCCGCCGCCGCGTGGGAGGACCGCCTCCTCGCGGCGGGCGTCCCGGCGGCGCGGGTCGCCACCTTGCCCGAGGCGCTGGCCGCGCAGGCGGCGGGCGGGCGCCCCCATCCGGTCGGCACCCCGGACGGGCCGGGCGGCGGACGCCCGTTCGTGCTGCGCGGGGCGGACGACGCCTCCTAGGCGGGACCGGCGGGCGGCGGCGTCCGCGGCGCCCGGGGCGGGGCGCGCAGGCCGGACAGGATCGGCTCCCATTCCGACAGGACCGCGCCGGGGTTCGTCTCGGCGAGGAAGTGGCCGCCGGGGATCGCCCGGCCCGTCACCGTCCGCGCCCGCCGCCGCCAGAGCGCCAAGGGGTCGAAATGGCGCCCGACCGCGCCCTCCTCCGCCCACAGCGCGTGGACCGGCACGTCCATCGGCCCCGGCTCGGCGTCGTCGTGGGCGATGTCCACCGTCCACGCCGCCCGGTAGTCCTCGCAGGCCGCCGCCACCGTGGCCGGCTCGCGCCAGCAGGCGAGGTACTCCTCCAGCGCCTCCGCCGCGAACGGCGCGCCCCGGGGGAAGGTGCAGCACTTGCGGCACCAGTACCAGTCGGGGTCCGCCGAGATCATCCGCTCGGGGAGGGGCGAAGGCTGGATCAGCCAGAACCACCACCAGTAGTCCGCCGCGAAGCCCGCCCCGCCCTCGGCGTACATCTCGCGCGTGGGCGCGATGTCGAGCGTCAGCAGAATCCGCACCCGCCCGGGGTGGTCGGCGGCCATGCGATGGCCGACCCGCGCGCCGCGGTCGTGGGCGCCGACGGCGAAGCGGTCGGCTCCCAGCGCGTCCATCAGCGCCAGCAGGTCCCCGGCCATCGCGCGCTTCGACATCTGCGCGTGGTCCTCCTGCGGCGGCGGCGCCCACGACCGCCCGTAGCCCCGGAGGTCGGGGCAGATCACCGTGTGGCCGCGCGCCAGCGCGGGCGCCACCCGGTGCCACATCGCGGAGGTCTGGGGATGCCCGTGCAGCAGCAGGAGCGGCGGCCCGGACCCCCCGATGCGGTAGCGGACATGGCCTTCGGGGAGGGGATGCACGCGCTCCTCGAACCCCGCGAAGAAGTCCGGGGCGGGGCGGGCTGCGGCGCGTATCGCGGCGGGGTCGACGTCCATGCGTCCCCGATGCCACGTCCGCGCCGCGCGATCACCCGCGAACGCTCGTCCGGCCGGACCCGCCGTCCGGCCTCGGCGCCGTCCCGCCGCCCGCCCCCCGCGGCGCGTGGACGAGGGATGGGCGCACCCTACGTAGCGGTCGGCGAGATCAACCGGCGCGTGTGCCCGAAGGCATCGGCGCGCCGCTCCGACGAACAGCCGAGGAGGTCGCGATGACGCGCAGAAGAGCATCCGATGACGGACAGCGGGGCCTCGCCCCGTCCCGCCGGGGGTTCCTGACGGGGACCGCGGCCGCGGCGGGCGGCCTGACCGCGCAGTTCGCCGCCGGGGAGGCCGCGGCGCAGGAGGCCCCGCGGGCGGCGCCGGGCGACCTCGTCGAGGTCACCTTCACCCTCAACGGCGCGGAGGTCACCCGCGCCGTCGATCCCCGCCGCACGGCGCTCGACCTGCTGCGCGAGGGCGAGGGGCTCACGGGGACGAAGGTCGGCTGCCGCCATGGACAGTGCGGCGCCTGCACGCTGCATGTCGACGGGCGCCCGGTCCTGTCCTGCCTGACCCTCGCCGCGCAGCTCGAGGGGGCCGAGGTCACGACCATCGAGGGCCTCGCGGACGCCGCCGCCGCCGAGGGCATCGCCACGGCCGACGGGCTCCACCCGGTGCAGCGCGCCTTCATCGAGCGGGACGGGTTCCAGTGCGGCTACTGCACCCCCGGCCAGATCATGTCCGCGGCCGCCGTGATCGCCGAGGGTCACGCGTCCTCGGAGGCGGAGGTGCGCGAGTACATGTCCGGCAACCTCTGCCGCTGCGCCGCCTATCCGCAGATCGTCGCCGCCGTGATGGACGCGACGGCCGAGATAGGCACCCCGCAGGACGGGGGCGGCGCGCGCGCCGACTACCATCTCGGCCTCGTCGAGCAGGTGGAGGACGAGGCATGACCCCCTTCGCCTACGACCGCCCCCGCACCCTGTCCGACGCCGTGGCGATGGCCGCCGAGGAGGGCGCAATGCTCTATGCGGGCGGCACCACGATGCTCGACCTGATGAAGCTGGGCGTCTACCGGCCCAAGCGCGTCGTCGACCTCACCTTCCTCGAGGATCCCGCCCTGCGGGAGATCGCGGTGGAGGGCGACACGCTCCGGCTCGGCGCGCTCGCGACTATGAGCCAAGCCGCCGAGGACGCCGCCGTGAAAGAGCGCGCGCCGGTCCTGTCGGAGAGCCTTTGGCTCGCCGCAACGCAGCAATTGCGCCACATGGCCACCCTCGGCGGAAACGTCATGCAGCGGACGCGCGACACCTACTTCCGGCATCCCGACTGGCTGGAGCTCGTGGAGGGCGAGGCCGCCGACGTGCCGACCTACGGCAATACCCCCTACGGCGACGGGCGCCTGACCGCAGTGCGGCAGCCCACCCGCCTGTCGGCGGTGCTGGGCACGACGGAGGCGGACACGGCGAGCTATCCGGGCGACTTCGCCCAAGGGCTCGTGGCGTTCGACACCGTGGTCGAGGTCGTCGGGCCGCAGGGCGCGCGCGAGATGCCCTTCGGCGACCTGCACGTCCGGCCCGCCGACAAGGCGAACGAAGGCGACTACGCGCGGCTGGACGCGGGCGAGGTCATCACGGGGTTCCGCGTGCCGCTGACCCCCGCCTTGGCGCGGTCGATCTACATCAAGGCGCGCGACCGAGAGAGCTACGCCTTCGCCAACGCCTCCGCCGCCGTGGGGCTGGAGATGGAGGGCGGGACGGTCGCGGACGTCCGCATCGGGCTGGGCGGCGTGGCCACCGTGCCGTGGCGCGCGCGCGAGGCCGAGGACGCCCTGCGCGGCGGCCCCCTGACCGAGGAGACGATGCGCGCCGCCGCCGAGGCGGCCTTCGCGGACGCCGTCACCCACGAGGCGAACGCGTTCAAGGTGCCGCTGGGGCGCAACGTGATCGTGCACGCGCTGACCACCCTGTCGAAGCTGGAGGGCTGAGAGATGGCCGAGACCTACGACGTCGTCACGGACGTGAACCTCCCGCTGATCGGCGAGGGGCGTCCCCGCTACGAGGCCCGCGCCAAGGTGACCGGAACCGCGCGCTACGCCGCCGACGAGCCGATGCCCGGCGCGCTCTTCGCCCGCCTCGTCACCACGCCCCACGCCACCGGGCGCGTCACCGCGATCGACGACGTGGCCGCGCTGGCGGTGGCCGGGGTCAGACTGGTGCTGACCCACCGCAACATGCCGGGCCTCGGGGCGGCGAAGGCCTACTTCGCCGGCGGCGCGATGCAGAGCAGCCGCGATCCGATGGAGACCGACGAGATCGCCTACGCCGGGCAGACCGTTGGCTTGGTGGTCGCGGAGACCCCCGAGGCCGCGCGCCTCGCCGCCGACCGCCTCGTCGTAGAGGTGGCGCCGTCCGGGTCGCCCGTGGCGAGCATGCATGCGGCGGACGCGCCGGCGCCGGAACTGCTGCCCGAGGACGCCCATGTCCCGATCCTGAAGGGCGACGTCGAGGCGGCGCTGGCGGAGGCGGACGCGGTGGTGCGCGCCGAGTATCGGACGCCGATGCAGCATCACAACCCGATCGAGCTCTACTTCACCGGCGCCGAGTGGCGGAACGGGATCCTGACGGCCTACGTGCCGTCACAGTGGGTATCGGGCTTCCGGGCCGGGCTGGCCGAGGCGTTCGGGGTGCCGACGGAGATGGTCCGCGTGGTGTCGCGCTACGTCGGCGGCGGGTTCGGGTCCAAGGGCACGATGCTGCACCAGACGGTCCTCGCGGCCGCGGCGGCGCGCGACCTCGGGGCCCCGGTGAAGCTCTATGTCGGGCGGGACCAGATGTTCACGGTGGGATCGTTCCGCGGCCAGACCACGCAGACCATCGCCGTGGGCCTGAAGGACGGGCGCCTGAGCGCCTTGGACCACCGGCAGGACAGCCAGACCTCGCGCTTCGACACGTTCTTCCTGCCCGGCACCGAACAGACGACGCGGATGTACGACTGGTCCGCCCTGCGCGGGCTGGAGGGCGTCGTTCGCACGGACGTCAACACGCCGGGCTTCATGCGCGCGCCCGCCGAGGTGCCCGCGCTGTTCGGGCTCGAGTCGGCGGTGGACGAGCTGGCGGTCGCGGCGGGGGTGGACCCGGTCGAGCTGCGGCTCGCGTCGGACGCGGCGGGCGGCGAGCCGGTCGATGGGCTGCCTTGGACCTCCCACGGGCTGGCCGAGTGCCTGCGGCGCGGGGCCGACGCCTTCGGCTGGGCCGACCGCCCGGCGGAGGCGCGCGCGCAGCGGCGGGGCGACTGGCTCTTCGGGCAGGGCGTCGCCTCGGCGATCTACCCGACCTACACCAAGCCCGCGACCGCCGAGGTGCGGTTCGGCTCGGACCTGTCGGTGCGGGTGTCGGCGGCGGCCTGCGAGCTGGGCGGCGGCACGTACACCATCTTCCAGCAGATCGCGGCGAACGAGCTGGGCGTGCCGATGGAGTCGGTGCGCGTCGAGGTCGGGTCGTCGGACCTGCCGGTGAACGGGGTGGCGGGCGGCTCGACGCAGACGGCGGGGATCGGCTCGGCGGTGCTGGAGGCTTGCCGCCGCGTGCGCGAGGAGGTGGCCCGCGTCGTGACCCGGCCCGGCGGCGCCCTCGAGGGCGCGGATGCGGCATCGGTTCGACTGACCGACGGGCGAGCGGTCGCGGGCGACCGCGCCGTTCCGCTGCGCGAGGCGATGGCGACCGTGCCCTTCGGCATCATCGAGATGCGGGGCCAGTGGGTGCCCAGCGGCGTGGCCCTGTCGGAGACGCGCGAGTTCTACCGCTCGGGCGCGGCCACGCAGTTGGGCTTCCTGACCGAGGACTTCGCCCGCGCGGCCTTCGGCGCGAACTTCGTCGAGGTGGCGGTGCACGCGCTGACCGGCGAGATCCGCGTCCCCCGCATGGTCGGCGCCTTCGCCTTCGGGCGCGTGATGAACGAGCGGACGGCGCGCAGCCAGCTGACGGGCGGGATGATCTGGGGCGTGGGCTCCGTTCTGCACGAGGCGACCGAGCTCGACCACCGCTACGCGCGCCACGTCAACAGCGACCTCGGCGAGTACTTCATGCCGGTCAACGCGGACATCGCGTCGGTCGAGGCGATCATCGTCGAGGAGGAGGACCGCCACATCAACCCGCTCGGCGCCAAGGGCGTGGGCGAGCTGGGGATCACCGGCATGGCCGCCGCCATCGCCAACGCCGTCCACCACGCGACCGGCATCCGCCTGCGCGAGGCGCCCATCCGGATGGAGCACGTGCTCGCCTCCTGAGCGGCGGGCGGCGTCGTGCGGCGCGCGGGAGGTCCGCTAGGCGCAGAACGTCTCGTAGAGGGCGCGCATCAGGGCGCGGGTCTCGTCGTCGGCGAGGCGGTAGTGGATCACGAGGCCGTCGCGCCGCGTGGCGACCATCCCGGCGGCCCGCAGCCGCGCGAGGTGCTGCGACAGCGCGGACTGCGACAGCCCGACGACGGCCTGCAGCTCGCCCACGGACGCCTCGCCGTCGGCGCCCTCCGGGGCGTCCGCCTGCCGCTTCGCGAGGTGGCACAGGATCAGCAGCCGCTTCGGGTTCGCCGCCTCGGCGAGGCGGGAGGCGACGTGCTGCGCGCGCTGCTCCAGCGCCGCCATCGGGCCGGCGTCGGAGCCGGCGAAAACATTAGCATTGACTAAATCAGTCATCTCTAACATTTAGGGCCGCGATCCGTCGGTGCCAAGCCATCGGCGCCCCCCTCTTCCGCGAGGATGCCCCATGCCGCCCGTCGTCCCGACCGAGTTCACCCCCTTCGCCTCCTTGGCCGGCGGGGTGCTGATCGGCCTGAGCGCCGTGATGGTGATGGCCCTGTTCGGCCGGATCGCCGGGATCGCGGGCGTGTCGCGCGGCGCGCTCGGGATGACGCCGGTGGACGGGGCAGGGGACTGGGGCTGGCGGATCGCCTTCGTGGCGGGCCTCCTCGCCGCGCCGCTCGCGGTGACCGCCGCGACCGGCGCGTCGGTCCAGCAGACGGTGTCGGGCAACCTTCCGGGCATGGCCGTCGCGGGCCTGCTCGTGGGGGTGGGGACCGCGCTCGGGTCGGGGTGCACCTCGGGGCACGGTGTCTGCGGGCTTGCGCGGCTGTCGGTCCGCTCGCTCGCCGCGGTTCTGACCTTCATGGCCTTCGCCGCCGCCACCGTGCTCGTCTTGCGCCACGTCCTGTGAGGCCCGCATGACCCTCCTCGTCCTCCTCCGCCCGCTGCTCGGCGCCCTCGCGGGCCTCGTCTTCGGCATCGGCCTCGTCGTGTCCGGCATGAGCGATCCCGCGAAGGTGCTGAACTTCCTCGACGTGCTGGGCGCATGGGATCCGAGCCTCGCCTTCGTCATGGGCGGGGCGGCGGCGACGACCTTCGTCGGCTACCGCCTCGCGTGGCGGCGGGCCCGTCCCCTCGCGATGCCCGCGTTCGACGTGCCGCGCACGCAGGCGATCGACGCGCCCCTGCTCTCCGGGGCGGCGCTCTTCGGCATGGGCTGGGGGATCGGCGGGTTCTGCCCCGGCCCCGCGTGGACCGCGCTGCCGCTGATGGCGCCGGGCACGCTCGCCTTCCTACCCGCGATGCTGCTCGGCCTCTGGCTGGGCGGGCGGGCGAAGGGGCTGCCCGCGTTCCACGCCGCCCCGTCCCGACCCTGACCGACCGGAGGATCCGCCCGTGGCCGACCACCAGCACCTGACCCGTCACTCGCCCTCGTCCGGGCCCGGCTCGCCCGACGTGTGGGGCGTCTACGAGGCGGACACCGGCTCGGTCCAGTACGTCGCCGCCTGCCCCGAGACCAAGCAGGCGGTGGTGATCGACGCGGTGCTGAACTTCGACCCCGCCGCCGCGCGGACCTCCACGGAGAGCGCGGAGGCGCTCTTGGCCTTGGCGGAGCGCGAGGGCCTCGCGCTCGCGCGCATCCTCGACACCCATCCCCACGCCGACCACCTGATGGCCGCGGCGTGGCTGAAGGAACGCACCGGCCTGCCCTGCGCCATCGGCGAGAAGGTCCGCGACATCGCGGCGCTCTGGCGGGGCTACTACAACGAGCCCGACGCCTTCGACGTCGACGCGCGGTTCGACGCGCTCTTGGCCGACGGCGACACCTTCGAGGTCGGCACGCTGCGCGTCCGCGTGATGCTCTCGCCCGGCCACACGCTGGGATCGGTCACCTACGTCATGGGCGACGCGGCCTTCGCGCACGACACGCTGATGTATCCCGACATGGGCTCCAGCCGGGCCGACTTCCCTGGCGGCAGCGCGGCGGACCTGTGGGATTCGATCCAAGCCATCCTCGCCCTGCCGCCGCGGACGCGCGTCTTCGTCGGCCACGACTACGGGACGAAGGACCGCGACGCGCCGATGTGGGAGGCGACGGTGGCCGAGCACCTCGAGCGCAACAGGCACGTCCGGAAAGGCACCGACCGCGCCGCCTTCATCGCCACCCGCGAGGAGCGCGACGCCACGCTCGGCCTGCCGGACCGGATGCTGCATGCGCTGCAGGTCAACCTGCGCGGCGGCGCCCTGCCAGAGCCCGAGGCGGACGGGAACCGCTACCTCAAGATCCCGGCCGACCGCTTCTGATCGCCGGCCGCGCCCTGCCGCCCGCCCGACGGGAGGCGGGCCCCCGCCTTCAAGAGGCTTGCCGAAACCGGTTTCGGCAACAAGGCTCAGGGCATGGGGCCCCATGAATCAGTTCGACCGAGGCGTGCGACCATCGCGGAGGTGGCCGCCGTCATGGGGGTCTCCAAAGGAACGGTGAGCCGCGCGCTGAACGGCTATCCGGACATCGCCGAGGCGACGCGCCTGCGCGCGATGCGGACCGCCGAGCGGCTGGGCTATCGTCCGCTGGGCTCGGCGCAGGCGATCCGGACCGGACGGTGCCGCGCCTTGGGCCTCGTGATCGAGACCGGCACGCACGACGCCTATCGTCCCTTCCTCGCGGAGTTCCTCGCGGGCCTGTCGGACGGGGCGGCGGCGGAGGGATGGACCCTGACCGTGGCCAGCGCGCCGGAGGGGGACGCGGTCGCGACCTACGAGCGCCTGCTGTCGGACCGGAAGGCGGACGGGTTCGTGCTGCCGCGCACGCGGGTCACGGACCCGCGCGTCGCGACGCTGCGCGCGGCGGACGTGCCCTTCGTGCTGTTCGGGCGGCATGGCGACCCCGATGGATGCGCGTGGTTCGACATCGACATGGAGGCGGCGATGCGGGGCAGCGTCCTGCGCCTCGCCGCGCGCGGGCACGGGCGGATCGCCTTCGTCGGCGGCAGCCGCGCCCACACCTACGAGGCCCTGCGCGAGGCCGGCTACCGCGCCGGCATGGCGGAGGCCGGACTGGCGGTCGCGGAGGGGCACGTGCACCACGGGGCGATCGACCGGGAGAGCGGGGAGGCGGCCTTCGCCAAGATGCTGGACGGGCCGTCGCCGCCCACGGCGTTCGTCTGCGCCATCGACGCCGCCGCCCTCGGGCTGTGGCGGGCGGCGGCGGACCGTGGCCTCGTCGTGGGGCGCGACCTCGCGGTGATCGGCTACGACGGCGCCCCGGACGGCGCGCGGGCCGAGCCGCCCCTGGCGACGTGGGCGGTGGACTACGCCGCCGCCGGGCGGCGCCTCGCGGCCCTT
Source organism: Jannaschia sp. Os4 (assembly GCF_016820245.1). Taxonomy (GTDB): domain Bacteria; phylum Pseudomonadota; class Alphaproteobacteria; order Rhodobacterales; family Rhodobacteraceae; genus Jannaschia. The sequence continues at coordinate 652,789 of NZ_JAFCAR010000003.1, forward strand.
CTGATCCGGCGCGTGCGCGGGGAGGCCCCCGAGGCCCTCCGCGAGATCGCGCCCGCGACATTCCTCGACCGCGGCTCCGCCGGGTCGGGGCCAACCGAGTCCACTGGGAGGAGCGACTCATGAGAACCTTGTTGATGGCCGGCACCGCGCTGGCGCTGACGATGGGGGCGGCGCAGGCCGAATCCCTGCGCTTCTGGACCACGGAGGAGCAGCCGGAGCGCCTCGCCAAGCAGGAGGAGATGGCGGCCGCCTTCGCCGAGGCGTCGGGCCACACGGTCGAGGTGATCCCGGTGACCGAGTCGGACCTCGGCACCCGCGCCACCGCCGCCTTCGCCGCGGGCGACCTGCCGGACGTGATCTACCACACGCTCCAGTATGCGCTGCCTTGGGCCGAGGCGGGCATCCTCGACACGGACGCAGCCACGGACGTGATCGAGAACCTCGGGGCGGACACCTTCTCGGAGGGCGCGCTGTCGCTGGCGGCCGTGGACGGGGGCTACGCGTCGGTCCCGGTGGACGGATGGACGCAGATGATTGTCTACCGCAAGGACCTGTTCGAGGAGGCCGGTCTGGAGGCGCCCGACAGCTACGCCGACGTGCTGGCCGCCATCGAGGCGCTGCACAACCCGCCGGAGATGTACGGCTTCGTCGCCGCCACGAAGGTCGACGAGAACTTCATGTCACAGGTGCTGGAGCACGTGTTCCTCGCCAACGGCGTGAGCATCGTGGACGCTGACGGCGTCGCCACGCTGGAGGAGGGCCCGACGCTGGAGGTGCTCGACTTCTACAAGGCCATCGCCGACGCCTCGCCCGAGGGCGAGCTCTACTGGGACCAGTCGCGCACGCTCTACTTCTCGGGCAACGCGGCGATGATCATCTGGTCGCCCTTCATCCTCGACGAGCTGGCGGGCCTGCGGGACTCGGCGCCGCCCACGATCAACGACGATCCGACCTCGTCGGACCTCGCGTCGCGGACCGGCATCGTCACCAACTTCGCCGGGCCCTCGAACCCGGACGGGGCCGCGTGGGGCGACATCCGCTACTTTGGCATCACGTCGGACGCCTCGACCGAAGCGGCGATGGAGTTCGTCGAGTACTCCATGTCCGAAGGCTACGAGGCGACGCTGTCCATCGCGCCCGAGGGCAAGTTCCCCGTCCGCCGCGGCGACGGCGAGAGCGCGACGGCCTTCACCGACCTCTGGGCCACGCTGGACGTGGGCGTCGACCGGCGGGCGCCGCTGGGCGACCTCTACGACGCGGCGGTGATCGAGGACATCGTCGGCGGCCTCGACGTGGCGCAGCGCTGGGGCGTGTCCGAGGGACAGCTGGCCACCGCGTCCAAGGTCATCAACAGCCAAGTGATCAACCGCGTCGTGCGCCAGTACATCGATGGGGAGATCGAGGGCGCGGCGGCCGTGGCCGCGCTCAACGAGGCGATCGCCGGGGTCGAGTGATCTCCTGAGGGACGTCATCCCCGGGTCGAGCCCGGGGATGACGGCATGCCGATATGACCGACCGATCCGCCCCCGACGCGCCCGTCTCCGCCACCCCGGCGGACGTGGCGCCGCCTGCCGCGCCCACGGGGCGCGGCCCGCTCGCGCGGGGCGAGGCGCGGCTGGCGTGGGGGCTGCTGCTGCCGACGATCCTGATCGTCTCGGGCGTCGTGATCCTGCCGCTGCTCGCGATCTTCTGGATCAGCGTGAAGCCCGTGCAGCTGTCCGACCTGCGCGCGCCGGAACTGGTGCTGCGCGAGGACCTCCGCCGGATCGATGCGCCGGGGGACGCGGGCACGTGGCGGTTCCGCCTGCGCAACTCCTCCCCGGACCGGGAACTGCGCGACGTCTCCCTGACCGACGTGCTGCCGCCGGGGCTGGCGCTGGGCGACCTGCCCGAGCCCTGCGCGGTCGAGGCCGGCCGCCTGTCCTGCGCCTTCGGGGACGTGCCGGGCGGGTGGCGCGAGACGCTGGAGATACCGGCGACGGCCACGGACGCCTTCGTCCTCGGCCTGCGCGTGCAGGACAGCGCGCCCGCGACGACCGCCTCCGCCTCCTCGGTGCTGACCGACGGGACGTTCACGCTCGCCAACTTCGCGCGCATCTTCGATGGGCGGGAGTTCTTGGACGTGCTCTACGCGACGGCGTTCTACACCGTGGTGGGCACCGTGGGCGCCATTGCGATGGGCCTCTTCGCCGCCCTGCTGCTGGACAAGTCGTTCCGGGGGCAGGGCCTCCTGCGCGGGCTCTACCTCTTCCCCTACGTGGCGCCGGTGATCGCGGTGGCCTTCGCGTGGATCATCCTGTTCGACCCGTTCTCCGGCTCGGCCAACGCGCTGCTGATCCGGATGGGCGTGACCACGGAGGCGATCAACTTCTTCGGGGAGCGGCCGCTAGCGCTGATCATGGTGACCGTGTTCGAGATCTGGCGCTACTTCCCGCTGTCGTTCCTGTTCATCCTCGCGCGGATGCAGTCGATCCCGCAGGACATGTACGAGGCCGCCGACATGGACGGGGCGTCCCCGTTCCAGCAGTTCGCGTGGCTCAGCCTGCCGCAGCTCCTCGGCATCCTGTCGGTCCTGTTCCTGCTGCGGTTCATCTGGACCTTCAACAAGTTCGACGACATCTTCCTGCTGACCGGGGGCAGCGCGGGCACCCGGACGCTGACCGTCAACGTCTACGAGCAGGCCTTCGCGATCTCGAACATCGGGGCGGGGGCGGCGGTGGCCGTCGTGATCTTCGCCTGCCTCTTGGCGTTCTCGGCGCTGTTCTTCCGCTTCATCAGCCGGGAGGAGGGGCTGTGAGCGTGCTGCGGCGCGGCGACGTGGCGGCCGCCCTCTTGGGGGCCGCGTGGATGGCGGTCCTCGCGGTGACGGTCGCCGTCGCGCTGTCCTTCGCGACCGGGGCGGCCTGCCGCCCGGTGCTGTGGCTCGCGCTGCTGATCGGCGCGGCCGCAGGGCCGGTCCTGCTGCGGGGGACGGGGTTCTGGCCGTCCTTCGCCGTGGGCCTCCCCATCGGGCTGCTCACGGTCCTCGGCCTCGGCCCCGTGGCGCCCGGGCCGGAGGTGGGGCCGATCGCACGCACCATTGTCGGGGTCGTGGTGGCCGTCGCCGCGTGGGCCGCGCTCGCGCCGACGCTGCGCGGCCTCGCGCCCGGCCCGAACGACCGCCACCCCTTCGAGGCGAGCGTGATCCGCTTCCTGACGGGCTTCGGCTACATCTTCTTCACGGCCATCGTCGCGATCCCGTTCTGGGTGATGCTGATGACCTCGTTCAAGACGCGGGCCGAGCAGGTGGCGAACCCGCTCGACTTCGGGATCGACCTGTCGAAGGGCCGCGACCTGTTCCGCTCCTACGAGGAGCTGTTCACGCAGTTCGACTTCGGCCTCTACCTCCTCAACAGCTTCGGGATCAGCGTGGTCACGGTGCTGGTCACGCTGCTCTTCGCGATCCCCGGCGCCTACGCGGTCGCGCGCCTGCGATTCAAAGGGCAGGCGGCGTTCTCGCGGGGCATCCTGCTGATCTACATGGTGCCGATGATCGTCTTGGCCCTGCCGATCTACATCGCCTTCTCGGTCACGGGGCTGCGCAACACCTACGTGGGCATCCTCCTGATCTACCCGGTCACGACGATCCCCGTCGCGCTCTACATGCTGCAGGGCTACTTCCGCGGCCTGCCCGCCGAGGTGGAGGAGGCGGGGCTGATGGACGGCCTCTCTCGGCTCGCGGTGATCTGGAAGATCACCCTGCCGCTGTCGCTGCCCGCGCTGGCGAGCGTCTCGCTCTACGTGTTCATGATCGCGTGGAACGAGTTCCTGCTGGCCTTCATGCTGCTCGACGACCCGTCGAAGTTCACGCTGACGCGGGGGATCGCGGCGCTCAACTCCTCCGAGATCCCGCGCCAGCACCTGATGGCGGGATCGGTGATCGCCACGGTGCCGATCATGGCGCTGTTCCTCGGGCTGGAGCGGTTCATGACCAAGGGCCTCGCGGCCGGGTCGGTGAAGGGATGACGATGGACCTAGACGAGCGCGCCCGCGCGATCCTGCGCGGCAACGACCGGGGCGGCTACACGGTGCCGACGGAGGGGCTGTATCCGTTCCAGTGGAACTGGGACTCGGCCTTCGCGGCGTGGGGGTTCGCCACCTTCGACGGGCCGCGCGCGTGGACGGAGCTGGAGACCCTCTGCGCGGGACAATGGGCCGACGGGATGGTGCCGCACATCCTGTTCCACCGGCCCGATCCGGGCTACTTCCCCGGCCCCGACATGTGGGGCTCCGGGACCACGCCCGCCTCCTCCGGCATCACCCAGCCGCCCGTGGCGGCGACCATGGCGCGCCGGGTTCACGAACTCGCGCCCGACCGGGACCGCCTCGCGGCGCTCTGGCCCAAGCTGCGGGACTGGCACCGCTGGTTCATGGCGCACCGGGTCCGGGACGGCGTGGCTTGCGTGACCCACCCGTGGGAGTCGGGACGCGACAACTGCCCGGACTGGGACGTGGGGCTTGCGAACGTGGACGGCTCGGGGGTCGCGCCCTACGAGCGGCGGGACACGGGCCACGTGGACGCTTCCATGCGACCGACCGAGGCAGAGTACGACCGCTACATGGCCTTGGTGGAATGGGGGCGGGCGAGCGGGTGGGACCACCGCGCCATCGTCGACGAGGGGCCCTTCCTGATGGCCGACCCGGGGACGCATTTCATCCTGATGCGGGCGAACGCGGACCTCGCCGCGCTCGGCCGGACCTTGGGCGAGGACGTGTCCGAGATCGACGGCTGGGCGCCCGGCCTCCGCGCCGGATGCGACGTCATCTGGAACGAGACGCTCGGCGCCTACGACGCGCGTGACATGCGCACCGGGACCTTCGCGGGCATCCTGGGGTCCGGCGCGATGCTGGCCTTCCTCGCCGGTGCCGGACGCCCGGAGCTCGAGGCGCATCTGGACCGGGTGTGGGACGCCGTGCGCTACGGCATCCCCTCCTCGGACCCCGAGGCGCAGGGCTTCGAGCCGCGCCGCTACTGGCGCGGGCCGGCGTGGCCGTTCCTCAACGCGCTCATCGCGATGGGGCTGGACGAGGCGCGGGCCGAGCGTCTGCGGACCGACACGGCCGCTCTGATCGAGCGGGGCGGGTTCAACGAGTATTTCGACCCCGTCGACGGCACGCCCTGCGGCGGCCAACACTTCACGTGGACGGCGGCGATCTGGCTGACTTGGGCGGGACGGGGAGGGACGGCATGACCGCGCAGGTGGAGCTGGTCGGCGTCGAGAAGTGGTTCGGCGAGGCGCAGGTGATCAAGGGCGTGGACCTCGCGGTCCAGCCCGGCGAGTTCTGCGTCTTCGTCGGCCCCTCCGGCTGCGGCAAGTCCACGCTGCTGCGGATGATCGCGGGGCTCGAGGAGACGTCGCGGGGCCAGATCCTCGTGGAGGGGCGCGACGCCACGGCCGAGCCGCCGTCCAGGCGCGGCCTCGCGATGGTGTTCCAGTCCTACGCCCTCTACCCCCACCTGTCCGTCCGCGAGAACGTCGGCTTCCCGCTCCGCGCCGCCGGCCTGCCCAAGGAGGAGATCGCGCGGCGCGTGGACGAGGCGGCCCGCGCCCTGCGCCTCGAGGAGCTGCTCGACCGGCGGCCCAAGGACCTTTCGGGCGGACAGCGCCAACGGGTCGCCATCGGGCGCTCCATCGTGCGCGAGCCGGTGGCGTTCCTGTTCGACGAGCCGCTGTCCAACCTCGATGCCGCCCTGCGCGTGGAGATGCGCTACGAGATCGCGAAGCTGCACCGGCAGCTCGGCACGGCGATGATCTACGTCACCCATGACCAAATCGAGGCGATGACGCTGGCCGACCGGATCGTCGTGCTGGAGGCCGGCCGCATCGCGCAGGTCGGGACGCCGCGCGAGCTCTACGCCAACCCGCGCTCGCTCTTCGTGGCGCAGTTCATCGGCTCGCCCAAGATGAACGTCCTTCCCGCGGGCGCCGCGCCGGACCTGCCCGCGCCCGCCGGCGCGACCACGCTCGGCGTGCGGCCCGAGCACCTTCGCCTCGTGGCGCGAGGCGACGGACCCTTGGCGGGGGAGGTCGACCTCGTCGAGTATCTCGGCGCCGACACCTTCGTCATCGTGGATTGCGGCGCGGCGGGGCGGATCACCGCGCGGGTGCCCGGCGAGGTCGATCTCGCGCCCGGCGCGGCGGTCTCGCTCGACGCGCCCCGGTCGGCGCTGCACGCGTTCGACGCCGCCGGCTTGGCGGTGTCCGGCCCGGGGTGAGGCGCGCCACGCCCGGACGCACGGGCCCCGACGCGGTCCGGCCGGAGACGGGCCTACTCGCCCCGCAGGAGCTGCAGGCGCCTCAGGCCGTCGATGCCTGACAGGATCTGCGCGTCGGACGGGGAGTAGGAATAGAGGGTCACCTCCATCCCGTCGTTCCGCAAGGAGGCCAGCGAGCGACGGATCCGATCGTTCCGCGAGATGTCCTTGCACGCGACGTAGGCGACGCGCTTCAGGCCGCGGCCGTCCATCGCCGACCGGACCTTCTCGAACTCCCGCTCCCACGTGAACCGCGACCGGGCATCTGCGAGCGCGTCCGCCCGCCCGCCCGCGCCGACGATCGCGAGCTCCTTCCCGATCGCCTCGGCGAGGTCCCGCGGGTCCAGCGAGGGCGAGAGCGTGCCGACGACGTTCGAGCCCACGAACGTCCCCGTCTCGGTCCCGCTGACCGCCACCATGCTGTTCCCGGCCGCGATGTTCTCGAAGACCCGGTTCGGCAGCGAGGTCCGAAGGTTCGCGTTCGCCCCGTCGAAGGGGATGATCGCGACGTCCGCTCCCGCCAAGACGTCCAGCAGTCGCGACTGCGGCACGGGATCGACGGTGGCGAACCGGTCCCGCCAAGCCGACCCGTCGAGCTGGTCCAAGGCGTCCTCGATGTCGGCGTAGACGTTGCCGAGCACCACGAGCTTCACGTGATCCGGCAGGTGCCCGAGGGCGCGGATGCACTCCGGAAGGCCGGCCCCCTCGTAGGCGTTGTTGTTGTAGACGATCACGACGTCCCCGTCGCGTGCGTCCACGGCCGACCGGAGATCGTCGGAGGGGCGGTCCGCGACGTCCGTGCGGCAGTTCAGCAGCTCGCCGACGTCCCGCGCGATCCCGGCCTGCCTCAGCGTCGCCGACTGCCCCGGGCTCGTCGTGAACACCCGGTCGTACCGGCCGGCGATGTCGACCAGCATGTTCTCGAGCAGCGAGGTGCCGAGCGGGTCGGCCGTCGCCCGCTCGCGCAGGCGGATCGACGACTTCTCCGACATGCGGAGGTGCTCCACCGAGTCCAGCATCGTCATGCGCGCGTCCGAGAGCGAGGCGAGCCGCAGGCCGGCGTAGCCGCTCAGGCGAAGCTCGTGGGCGATCACGAGGTCGTATCCGGGGCTCCCGGCCCGCTCGTGCGCCGCGAGCAGCCGCGCCGCGTTCTCGATCATCGACCTCGAGAAGAAGTCCAGCGCATCGTCCGCAGGCGGCCTCGGCTGCCCGTCCGCTTGCCGCGCCTTCTCGTCGAGGCGGGCGTTCCGCGTCTTGATGACTTGGAGACGGTCCCGCAAATCCCCGATGAGCCGGTCCTTCCTTCGGATCCGCTCCCGCATCTCGAACAGCTGATCGGCCGGATCGCCTTGCCCGGTCCGCACCGCCTTCGCGCGGGGCTCATCTTTCATGGAGAAGGCATCCTGTCTCGATCCGGACGTTGGCGCCGCACGCGCGGCGCTCCCGCCTCCCTGAGCGTGCATCGGAGGCCTCGATCGCCGCAAGCCCGGCCGTTGGGGGCTCGACTGCATCCCGACGGTGCCGGAAAGATCGTGTGGTCGAATACTGTCCCGCCGCCAAGGCCGCAAGGCCACGAGGGGCGGGTCGGCCCCGATCGCCGAGCGCCGACCGTGCGATCGCAGCCGACGGGTCACGGTCGGACGCCCTCGCCCATCTCGGCCTGTCGACGAAGGTGAGCGGCGGGGCCCTAGCGACCGGGTGGACGCTCGGGGAACGGGCCTGCCGCAAGAGGCTTGTGGCTGGCGGAGACGATGGCGTCGCGTCGTCCGGCAGGCCTCGTCCTCGGTATCCGCACGGCCTTGTGGCGGTCGACGGCATCCGCCGGCCAGAGAGGCGGTCCGTCGACGCCGAGGCCAAGGCGGAGGTCACGATGCGCCCCGGTCACCATCGATTTCGCAGCGCATCGACGGCCCTTCCGCTCGAGGATGCCGTGCGATAGCGGGCTGCGGGCGAACACGTGACGGGTGCCTTCCTTCGAGCGCACCGGCGTGTCCCACCCCCTTGGGGGCGCAGGTACGTAAAGGTCAGGGCCCGCGTGTCGATGGTGCCCATCCGGTCAGAGGCAAGTCCCACGCCGACCTCGCCGACGCGCGGGGAGGGCAGGGACGACGGGGTGTAGATCATGGACGGTTGCCGTTGGCTCGTCACAGGTGGATGCGGCTTCATCGGCGCCGCGCTGATCGGGGAGCTTCTCCGCAGGGATCCGGACGTCTGCGTCCGGGTGCTCGACGACCTGTCCGTCGGGAAGCCCGGCGCGATCGGCTTGGACGGGTCGGACGCGGCCACCCCGGAGGACGTGGCGTCCGGCGGGTGGGCGCCCGGGATCCGTCTCGCGCGCGGCGACATCCGGGATGCCGCGGCCTGCCGCGCCGCGTGCGAGGGGGCGGACGTGATCGTCCACCTCGCCGCGAACACGGGGGTCGCGCCGTCGGTCGCGGATCCGATGATGGACTGCCTGACGAACGTCGTCGGCACCCTCAACATGCTGGAGGCGGCCCGCAGCGGCGGCGTCCCGCGGTTCGTGATGGCGTCCTCCGGCGCGCCGGCGGGAGAGGTGACGCCCCCGATCCACGAGGAGATGGCGCCCCGCCCGGTCTCGCCCTACGGGGCGAGCAAGCTGGCCGGCGAAGGCTACTGCTCCGCGTATGCGAGGACGTTCGGGATCGACACCGTCGCCCTGCGGTTCGGGAACGTCTACGGGCCGGGGTCGGGTCACAAGACGAGCGTGGTGGCGCAGTTCTGCGGCGCCGTGATCGAAGGCCGCCCCGTCCGCATCTTCGGGGCGGGGACCCAGACCCGCGACTTCATCTACCTCGGCGACCTGCTCGACGCCCTGTTCGCGGCGGCGGAGACGCCGGACATCGGCGGGGAGATCTTCCAGATCGCGAGCGCCAAGGAGACCACCGTCAACGAACTGGCCGACGCGTTCGCGGCGGTCGTCGAGTCGCGCGGACACGCCGTGGTCGGCATCGAGCGCGAGCCGCCGCGGCAGGGCGACGTCCTCCGCAACTTCTCGGACACCCGCAAGGCGCGGGAGCGGCTGGGCTGGACCCCGCGGACGTCGCTCGAGGACGGGCTCGCCCGCACGTTCGACTGGTTCGTCGCACATGCGGACTAGGAGGGCCCCATGACGCAGCCGTCTTCCCGCTGGTGCCTCGCGAAGGCGAGGGCCTGACGCGATGTCGATCCTCGAACGTCTCAAGCGCGCATTCGGGCGCGCCGACCGCGACGCCGACGCGCCGGTGCCCGACCGCCTGCGCCCCGTCGCGGCGGCGGATCTCGCGCCGAGGGAGGGCACACGGAGACGGCCGCCGCGGCTCGACATGCTGCTCCCGCCGCTGGACGTGCGCATCGTCGGGGACGAGGAGGGAGCCGCGCCCGGCTGGGCGGACGCGTTCCGCACGATCGCTGCACGGCAGCATCGAGAGGGCGCCGCGGACGAAGCGCCCGCCCTGCGCGTCGTGCTCGCGACGGACCCCGCGCCGGAGCGCCTCCGCGCGGCCGTCGCCGGATGCTCCAGGGGCATCGTCGTCGAGCACGCCGACGCGCCGGTCGCGGACGTGCCGGAGGGATGGGTCCGCATGACCCTCTCGCGGGACGGGGCACCGCCTGCGGCGGCGGCGGAGGAGGACGGAGGGCGTGGCCTCGTCGTCGGCGACGTGCTCTTGGACTTGGTCGACATCAATCCTACGCGGCGCGTGGTCCATCCGGAGAGCGAGGCCGTCCTGATCGTGCTCGGAACGGGTTCCGACGGCGTGGACGGCGCGGTGCCGCTTGGCTGGCGCGTGTCGTCCGGGGAGGCGCGCCTTGCGCTCGGGCGGGCGGTGCTCGCCGCCGCGGACGCGCCGCCGCGAGCCGTCGCGACCGCGCGCGCGTTGGGGCTGCCGGTCGCGCGGGCCGCGGACATGGAGGGGGACGGGGAGCTGGCCGTATGGCTGGCGGCCGTCGCGGGCGGAGACCATCGCGTCCGCCGCGCGGTCGGCGAGGCATGGGACCGCGTGGTCGCCGCGCACTGCGCGGTCACGGCGCTCGGTCGCGCGGCGGAGTTGGTCGACGGCGGCGACCGCTGGCCCGGGGGCTTCGCCGTCACCCTCGTCTCGCCCACGCACCGCGCGGAGCTGGTCGAGACGATCGTGCGCACCTTCGAGTCCCAGGACTATCCCGACCTGTCCCTCTCGATCTGCCTGCACTCGGACGTGCCGCCATCCGCGGAGGTGCGGGACAGGGTGGAGGGCGCGGGCGGCGCGATCACGTGGCTGCCGCGCGAGCAGACGGTCGGCGACGTGATCGAGCGGGCGATCCTCGACGCGCGGACGCCCTACTTCGTCAAGGTGGACGACGACGACCTCTATGGCCCGCGCTACGTGTCGCGGATGATGGGCCTCGTCCAATACGTCGGGGCGGACATCTTCGGCAAGCCGCCGGGCTTCTACTGGTTCGAGGAGGACGACTCGGTCCACCTCAGGAACGCGACCTTTGGTCAAGAGTATTCCGTCGGCACGGCCGCGGAGGTCGCGGACGGGACGATCCGGATCACCGGGAATACGCATTCGGGGACACGCGAGTTCTGGCTGAGGCATGGCCTGAGCGGAACGAACATCGGTTCGGCCGACACCGCGTTCTATCACCGGGCCGCCGCGGGCGATCCGGATGCGCGCGTCCTGATCCACGACGTGTTCGACATGGTCGTCCGTCGGTCCGCGGACCTCACCAAGCACACGTGGCGCCAGCCCTCGAACATGATCCAGTCGAAGTCGATCTCGGTCGGGAACCTCGAGCCCGTCCTGCGGGACGCGATGCTATGAAGCCGCCCCTGCGACTTCCGTCCCTCTCCCTCTGCGGGATCCTCGGGGACCGAACTCGGCGCGAACTGTCGTGGTGCGTCGAGTTTCAGGGGTCGAACCCATTCGGTGTAATCGTGGAAAGCTGCTACCGACCGACGGAGGACCGCTGGCGCTGGTACGCGCAGGATCCCGAAAAGCGCGCGGCCCTGACGCGGCTCGTCCAGACCTTTCCGGACCATCGGCGGGTCTTCCTCTTCACGCTGTCGATGCGTCACTACGAGGCGTTCGCCCCGGTCCTCGGCTTGTTCGGCCGGATCCTCTGCACGGACCCGACGGTCGCGGAGCGGGTCCGGCGCGACCTTCCGGAAGCGGAGGTGCAGACCGTTCCGGTGCTCCTTGCGCCGGAAGGCACCAACCCCTTCGCCTTGGCGAAGGCGCGCCCGCCCGAGGGCGTGATCTGCAACGAGATGACTGCGGTCCTTCGCGACCCGGACGTGCTGGACAGGGCCGGGTTCACCGATCCGGACAGGATGCCCACCTTGGTCGACACGCGCTACGAGATGCTGCCGGCGACCGTGTCGAAGGCGCCCGAGGGAGTCCGGCGCGGCGCGATCGGGCTACTTCCGCTCGACCTCCTCCAGCCGCTCGCCCACCGCCACGCGACCGTCGCTGAACTACCGTTGGGCACTGATGAGATCGTCGTCGCGACGCAGCGGGCGCGCATGGCCGCGACCGGGCTCCCCGTCGTCACGTCGAGGCGGCTCGGCGAACGGCTACTCTCCTCCAACCCGCTGGCGGGGCTCGCGACCGTCGTGCCCGAGGGGGAGATCCGCGCCACTGCCCACGGGGCGACGGCGCCGGGCGCGTTGCGAACGGCCCGTGCGCTCCTCGCGCACGATCCTCGGCATGCCTTGGCGAAGGCGTTCCCCGAGGCGGCCGTGCATCTCGATCCGGACCATGTCGTCGCGTCCGATCCGTCCGGTGGAGGCCCCGCGCCCGAGCATCTCGTCGCGAACGCCGAGTTCGACGCCAAGATCAACCGCACCGAGGCCGCCAATCTCCACCGTATTTCGGGTGTGGCGTGCACGTTCTTCTACTCCACCGGCGCGCCGGCTCCGCGCTTCCATCTCGCCAATCCTCGGACTGTGAACGTCGACGTCTTCGCACGGGTCGTCGCGGTCGGCGCACGGGGACCGCGCCCGGACAAGACCGAAGCACCGAGGGTCTATGCCCGTACGCTCATCGACCGGGCACGACAGCTAGGGAGCCGCGCCCCGGTGGCGTTGATCGGCGTCTAGATGCGGGCGCTCTATCTCCTCCGTGATCGGTTCGGCACGCTTGGGATGAACTCGTCCTACCGCGTCCCGAGCGCGGCGACGTCGCACGCGTCCGTCCGCGTCCTCCAGTTCATCGAGACGTCCACGCCCCCGCAGGTCGTGTTCCGCAACCCCGACGTGCCGATCTACACGGTCGCGGACCTCCCCCGCGAGGCCCAACTGGCTAAGGTCTTCGACATGATCGCGGACTGGCGACCGGACATCGTGCACACCTTCTCGACCCGGATGGCGGAGATGGCGTACCGCCACCGCATGCTCAGCGACGAACGGCCCCGCTGGGTCATGGACGTCCGGACGCCCCGGCTCTCCGACGTGCCGATCGACCCGGCCGAGCAGGCGTCTGCGCGCCGCATGATCGCTTACTGGGATGCCCTATGCACCCACGTGTCCGACAGCCTTCCCACGCATTTCGGACCGGGCGACCTTCCGCATGTCGTGGTCCCGCCCGGGCTCGACGCGGGACTGGCGCGCGAGGGCGCGGCCCGGCGGCTGCTGCCATTGCGCCGCTTCGTCTACGTCGGCTCCCTCAATCCGCGCCGCCAGCTCGAGGGTCTGATCGAGGCGTTCGGCGCGCTCGTGGCCGCGTCGGACGTACCGGTGTCCCTCGACGTCTTCGGCGCGGGCCCCGCCGACTACGTCGCCACCCTCGAGCGCCTCGCGCAGGAGAGGGCGGGCGATCGCATCCGCTTCCTCGGGCTGGTCCCGCAACGGCGCCTGATGGGCCGGATGGGCCAGTACCAAGGCGCGCTGTGCTACGTCCCGGGCGGCCAGTACGAGACCGCCCCCGCCCTCAAGCTGCTGGAGGCGGGCGCGAGCGGGCTGCGGATCTTCGCCAGCGACACCGAGGGCCTGCGCCGCAGCGCCGCCGACAGTGGCATCGCGGCGACCTTCTTCGCGAACGATCCGGCGTCGTTCCGCGCGACCGTGCTGCCGCAGGTCGACACCGTGGCGGACCCGCAGGTGCGCGAGCGGAACTTCGAGGCGGCCCGCCGCCTCGACTGGGGAACGATCGTCGCGGAACGCTACCTGCCGCTCTACAGGTCGCTTCTTGACGAGGGCACGAAGGAGGACCGCCATGTCCGCGGCTGACCGCCAGATCGCCGCCCGCGCGGCCCGGTTCGACCAAGGTCCGCTCGACCGCTTCCTCGAGGCGCTGCGCCCCAAGGCCCCGCCCCGTCCCGAGACGGACCGGACCGCGGCCTTGCGGACCCAGCTCCGCCGGGCCAGGGCCATCGCCGAGTCGGCCCTGCTCCGCGAGCGCGCGAGCCCCGAGCGCCGGCTGGCCCGGACCCTGATCGCGCAGCACGAGGCGGGCACCTGCGACGTCGACGCCCTCGTCGAGCAGTATCGCCGCGACCGCGCCGCCCTCGACGGAACCCCGGAGTGATGCCGCCGCGGCGGGCGAGCACGCGTGGTGGACATGTCGACGGACCGAGCCGCATCGCAAGAGGCCTCCTCGAACCTGCCTAGCCGTGGGCCGCCCGGCGACGCGGTGGCCGCCCCGGTCGCGGGGCCGGATCGTCATTCGACGAAGACCGCCTCCACGAAACGCTCGAACGCCTCCGAGGCCGCGAGAGGTTCCTCGGGGAAGAGGCCGTTCCAGACCGTCGCCGTCACCGCCGGTGCCACCAGCAGGAGGGGCAGCCGCTCCAGCGCGTCCGTGCGCAGTTCCCCGCGTGCGCGGGCGCGGGCGGCGAGGGCCGCGACCTCCCGCCAGCCGGGATCGAGGACGATCCGCCGGTAGGCGGCGGCGATCTCGGGGAAGCGCCCGCCCTCGCGGAGGATCAGCCGCAGCAGGTCGGCCTTCCCGCTCTCCTCCAGGTCGCGCAGGATCGGCAGGGCCGTGGCGAGAAGGAAGGCGCGGACGCTCTCGTCCTCCTCCGGCATGGCGTCGATGGCGCCGAGCGGGGAGCCGAGCGCATCCGTCAGCACGCCCTCGAACAGTGCCTCCTTCGTCGGGAAGTAGAGGTAGATCGTGCCCTTCGCGACGCCGGCCGAACGCGCCACGTCGATCATGCGCGTGCCCTCGAAGCCGTCGCGCAGGAAGGTGGCGAGCGCCGCGTCCACGATGGCCGCGCGGGTCTGGGCGGTCTTCGCCGGACTGGGGCCGCGCCGTCGCCGCCGGGGCGCAGGCTCGACGGCGCCCTCGGCCTTCCTCGTATCGTCGTTCATGGCTTCTCCAGCGTTATTATGACCAATAGGTCATTAATGTCTTCTCATCGTCCCGCAGGTCATATATGACCAACTGGTCAGCATCCACGCCCGATGGATCGCCCCAGTTCCCCAACCCACGGAGACCCGCCATGCCCGCAGATCCCGTCCTCGTCGTCGGCGCCGGCCCCACCGGCATGCTTGCCGCCCTCCTGCTCGGGCGGCGGGGCGTGCCCGTCCGCATCGTCGATGCTGCGCCCGGTCCCGTGGAGACCAGCCGCGCCATGGGCGTGCAGGCGCGCACGCTGGAGTTCTACCGGATGATCGGCCTCGCCGAGGAGGCGGTGTCGCTCGGCACCCCGACGCGCGAGGTCCGCATCCGCCGGAACGGCCGACCCTCCGGAAGCTTCTCCCTCGCCGAGATGGGCGCCGGGCTCTCGCCCTATCCCTATCTGCTGACCCTCGCGCAGGACGTCCACGAGCGGATGCTGATCGGTGCTTTGGAAGGGATCGGGGTCTCGGTCGAGCGCCGCACCGAGTTGCTGGCGCTCGCCCAGGACGCGATGGGCGTCACCGCGACCCTGCGCGGCCCGGACGGTGCCGAGGTCACGGCCCGCGCGCCGTACGTGATCGGTGCGGACGGGGCGGGATCGGCGGCACGCAAGGCGCTCGGCGTGGGCTTCGGTGGCGGAACCTCGAGCGGGCTGTTCTACGTCGCCGACGCGACGCTCGAAGCCGAGCCCGCGGGCGACCTGACGGTCGGCCTCGGCCCCGACACCCTGAGCCTGATGATGCCCGTGCGCACGAGCGGCACGAAACGACTGATCGGCATCGTGCCGCCCGAACTGGCGGACCGGCACGGCCTGACCTTCGAGGACCTCGGGAGCCGCGCCGAAGGCCTCTTGGGCGTGCGCACGCGGGAGGTGAACTGGTTCTCGACCTACCGCGTCCATCACCGCGTCGCGGACCGCTTCCGGGTGGGGCGCGTCTTCCTCGCGGGGGATGCATGCCACATCCACTCGCCCGTGGGCGGGCAGGGGATGAACACCGGGCTGGGAGACGCCGTGAACCTCGCTTGGAAGCTGGCGGACGTGCTCGAGGGGCGGGCGCACGAGGCTCTTCTCGAGACCTACCACGCCGAGCGCCACGCCTTCGCGAAAGCCTTGATCGAGACCACCGACGCGGCGTTCCAGAAGATCGTGGCGCGCTCCGCCTTGGGACGGTTCCTGCGCGTGCAGGTCGCGCCGCGCGTCGCGCCGGCGCTGGCCGGGATGGGGCTGACGAGGCGGGCGCTGTTCCGAACGGTCAGCCAGACCCGGATCGCCTACCCACGGAGCGCCTTGAGCGAGGGACGGGCCGGCAGCATGCGAGGCGGCGACCGGCTGCCATGGGTCGAGGGCGTCGACACCCACGCGCCCCTCGATGGTCGGACGTGGCAGCTTCACGTCCACGGAACGGCGGACGCGGGCCTCCTCGCCGAAGCCCGGAGGCTTGGCCTCGCCGTCCACGTCTTCGACTGGAGTCCCGAGATGCATGCGGCGGGCCTGGCGCGGGATGCCGCGCATCTCGTCCGCCCGGACGGGCACGTCGCCCTCGCGGGCGCGACCGCGATCTCTCTGCGGGCCTTCGTGGACCGGCACGGGCTGCGCTTCGGGCCCGCCACCCTCCGCGATGCCGCGTGAGGCACGGGCGCGGCCTCACTCCGGAACCGCGCCTTGCGCTGCTGGACGGTGTGAGGACGCGCGCCGCGCGAAGCCTGACGGTGTCACGGGCAACGAGGGCGAGGAGGGCGATCCCCATGGAGGTGCGACCGACGGCGAACGCTTCGGTCGCCCGCAAGGCCGTCCGATCCTGCACCGACGGGCGCGTCCGGTGGCATGGAACGGTCCCATGCGGTTCTGCATGGCTTTCCCGCTGTCCCCGTGCGACGTATTCACAAAGGTGAATGCGGGAGGATGGCATGGAGATCACGAGACGCGAGGCGCTGGCGGGGGGGCTGGTCGTGACGAGCCTCGGGCTGGCCGGACGGGGCCACGCGGCCGGGGGCGAGCTGACGGTCGTGTCCGATGGTCGCCTGACCCTGCCGGAGGCGATGCTGACCGGCGGCGGCGACCGCGCTGCGCTGGACGCCGCGATGGCGGCGAGCGGGTTCGACCTCGACCCCCTCGCGCCGCCCTGCAACCTGACCCTGCTTCGGACCGACGACCGCGTGGTGCTGTTCGACGCGGGCGCGGGTCCCGAGTTCATGGCGACCACGGGCGAGGTGCCCTACGCCTTGAAGGAGGCGGGCGTCCGGCTGGACGAGGTGACGGACGTGGTGATGACCCACGGCCATCCCGACCACCTCTGGGGGGTGCTGGACGACTTCGGCGACCCGACCTTCCCGGAGGCCACCATCCACATGCCCGCGACGGAGATGGCCTACTGGACGGACCCGGCGACCGTCGAGACGATCGGCGAGCTGCGCCAGGCCTTCGCGGTGGGCGCTGCGCGGCGGCTGGCCGAGATGGGGGACCGCGTCGCCGTCTTCGCCGACGACGGGGAGCCGGTGCCGGGCGTGCGCGCGCTGCCGACCTTCGGGCACACGCCGGGGCACGTCTCCTACCTGCTGCCCGACGGCGCGGTGGTGATCGGCGACGCGGTGGCGAACCCCCACCTCGCCATGCGCGATCCGGGCGGGTCGCACGCCAACGACCAAGACCCGGAGCGCGCCGCCCGGTCGCGGGTCGACCTGCTGACGCGGCTGGCCTCGGATGGGGCGGCGGCGGTGGGGTTCCACCTGCCCGGCGGCCTCGGCACGGTGGCGCGGGACGGCGACGCCTTCCTCTGGCGCCCCGCCTGACCCGCGGCGGCGGCCCTACTGGGCCGCCATCGGCCTGCGGGCCAGCTCGCATTCCTCCCACAGCGCGCCGAGCGCGGTGGCGAGGCGCGCGATCTCGGCCGGTCCGTGGACCGGGGACGGCGTGATGCGCAGCCGCTCGGTCCCCTTCGGCACGGTCGGATAGACGATGGGCTGGATGTAGACGCCCCAGTCGTCCAGCAGCCGGTCCGCGATCCAGCGGCAGTGGTGCGGATCGCCGACCATGACTGGGACGATATGGGACGGGTTCTCGATATGCGGGATGCCCGCCGCATCCAGCGCCGCGCGCACGGCGGCGACGGCGGCGCGCTGGCCCGCGCGCTCCGCCTCTGAGGCGCGCAGGTGGCGGATGGAGGCGACGGCCCCCGCCGCGATGGCCGGGGGCAGGGCGGTGGTGAAGATGAACCCGCTGGCGAAGCTGCTGACGAAGTCGACCATTCGCGCCGACCCGGCCACGTAGCCGCCGACCACGCCGAACGCCTTGCCCAGCGTGCCTTGGATCACGTCGACCCGGTGGGCCACGCCGTCGCGCTCGGCCACGCCCGCGCCGGTGGGACCGTACATGCCGACCGCGTGGACCTCGTCGAGGTAGGACAGCGCGCCGAACTCCTCGCAGAGGTCGAGGATCTCGGCGATGGGGGCGATGTCGCCGTCCATGGAGTAGACGCTCTCGAAGGCGACGATCTTGGGCACGTCGCGGGGCAGGGCCTCCAGATGCGCGCGCAGGTCGGCCACGTCGTTGTGCCTCCAGATGACCTTGGCCGCGCGGGAATGGCGCATCCCCTCGATCATGGAGGCGTGGTTGAGCGCGTCCGACAGCACCACGCAGCCGGGCAGGCGTGCGGCCAGCGTGCCGAGCGCGGCCCAGTTGGCGACGTAGCCCGAGGTCATCACGAGCGCCGCCTCCTTGCCGTGCAGCGCGGCCAGCTCGGCCTCCAGCTCCACATGGGCGTGGGTCGTGCCCGAGATGTTGCGCGTCCCGCCCGCGCCCGCGCCGTAGCGGTCGAGCGCGTCGTGCATCGCGCCCAGCACGTCCGGGTGCTGCCCCATCCCGAGGTAGTCGTTGGAGCACCAGACCGTCACCTCGCCCGCGCGGTCGCCGACGCGCCGCGTGGCGGCCGGAAAGGCCCCGCGATGGCGTTCGAGGTCGGCGAAGACACGGTGGTTGCCCTCGGCCTTCAGGGCGTCGAGCGGTCCGGCGAAGAGGGCGTCGTAGTCCATGCTCACTCCGCCGCGCCGGCCGCGATGCGGGCCAGCAGGTCGTTGACGGGCGCCATGCTCTGGTCGGCGTAGCGCTTGTGGCCCACCACGGTCTCGCCCCCGATCTCGGCGACGAAGATCGCATAGGGGCAGTGCGCCATGTTCATCGGGTCCGCCTCCATCACCGCGCGGCTGACGGTGGCGGAGCAGAACAGGTAGGACCGCGCACCCGCGCCCACCGGCGAGGGGCCGAGGCCGAGATCGGCGCCCGTGCGCTCCATCATCTCTCCGACGTTCGAGACGTAGTCGATCACCAGCCCTTCCGCCTCGATGGCCGAGGCGACGACGAAGTCGGCGTCGTCGGCCGTCCCGTCGAAGGGGATCGTGACGATCTCGTCGGCCGCGGCGGGCGCGGCCAGCAGGGCGAGGGCGAGGAAGGCATGGCGCATGGCGTCTCTCCTGTGCTTCGCCCGCCCCGGCGGGGAGGGCGCCGGGGCGAGCGTGGCGGGGCCGGGTGGCCCCGTCCTTGATCGGCGTCAGACCGCGGTCACGACGTGGCGCCGAACATGTCCGCCGTGATGGCGGCGTACCAGCCGAGGGACTCGCGGAAGGTCTCGGCGCGGGTCTGCGGGGTCTCGTCGGTCTGGCTGACGAAGCCGTCCACCTTGGCGATCTTCTCCTCGGTGCCCTCGTAGGTCGCGCCGACCTTCACCCCGTTCTCGTCGTCGATCAGCGACCAGCAGGTGTTGGAGTAGCGCGCCGGGAAGACCCGGGCGTCCGTCAACGCGCCGCGCACGGCGTTGGCCACGACCTTGGCTTGGCTGTTGGCCGAATAGCCGGACTTGGGCATGTCGCCCTGCGCCGCCGCATCGCCGAGGACGTAGACGTCCTCGTCCATGCGCGAGGCGAGGTCGGTGCCCCGCACCGGGGCCCAGCGGCCGTCCGTGACGCCCGCGTCGTGGGCGATCTTGCCCGCCTGCATCGCCGGGATCACGTTGCAGACGTCGACCTGCTGCACGTCGCCGTCGATGCTGACGGTCATGGCAGCGGGATCGACCTCGACGTTCTCCCCGCCGAAGTCGGGGCCGACGCGCTCGATCATGCCGGGGTAGGCGAGGCCCCAGCCCTGCTCGAACAGGCCCTGCTTGGAGAAGGTCTCCTTGGGGTCGGCGATCAGGATCTTGGCCGTCGGGTTCACCTCGCGCAGCATGTGCGCGACCATCGAGACCCGCTCGTAGGGCCCCGGCGGGCAGCGGTAGGGGTTGGGCGGCGCGACCATCGCGAAGACGCCGCCCTCGGGCATGGCGAGGACCTGTGCCTTGAGCAGCTCCGTCTGCGACCCGGCCTTGTAGGCGTGCGGCATCGCGTTCTGCGCGGAGACGTCCCATCCGGGGACCGCGCCCTCGACGAAATCGATGCCGGGCGACAGCACCAGCTTGTCGTAGGGCAGGACGTGCCCGCCCGCGGTGCTCACCGTCTTGG
This sequence comes from Jannaschia sp. Os4, assembly GCF_016820245.1. GTDB lineage: Bacteria > Pseudomonadota > Alphaproteobacteria > Rhodobacterales > Rhodobacteraceae > Jannaschia. The sequence continues at coordinate 672,898 of NZ_JAFCAR010000003.1, forward strand.
CGTCGCGATCGACGCCCACGGCCCAGTCGTGGAGGACGTTGATGCCGTTGTCCGCCGCAAGCTTGCCGTAGGAATGCGCGAGGTCCTCCATGTCCCAGAACCCGCCGAGCGCGAGGTTCGAGAAGAAGCAGGTGTAGTACTTGCGCGTGGGCTCGATCAGCGTGACGTCGATGGCGCCCTCGCTGTCCTTGGCGATGTAGCGCGCGGCCGTGGCGCCGCCCGCGCCGCCGCCCACCACCACGACGCGGGGGCGTCCGTGGCCGTCGGCGCGCACGTGGGGCGCGGCCAGCGTGGCGCCGAGCGCGGCGGCCGTGCCGATGAAGGCCCTGCGGTTGAAGTCCATCGTCTTTCCTCCCTTCCGGTGATCCGGGGCCGCCCCCTCCTCAGTCGGCGGCGCCCAGATACGCGGCCAGCGCCGCGATCTCCTCGTCGCCCAGCCGGGCGGCGATCATGTTCATCACCTGATGCTCGCGCGCGCCGCTGCGGTACGACTCGAGCGCGAAGACGATGTCCTCGCCCGTCATCCAGTCGATCGCGGGAATGTCCTCGGCCCCCTCGCGGTGGCAGCCGGTGCATTCCGCGCCGAGATACGCGCCGTAGGCGGCGTCGCCCTCGATCGCGAGGATCGCCGCGACCGGGTCGCCCCCTTCCGCGCCCCCGGCCGTGGCCGGAAGCGCGAGAAGCGTGGCGAGGAGGGCCGCCCTCACGGGGCGACGCTCTCGAGGTAGGCGATGATGGCGTCCGCGTCCGAGGCGTCGCGCAGGCCGCGGAAGGACATCTTCGTGCCCGGGAGCCAGTCCTTCGGCGCGGCGAGGAAGGCCGTGAGGTTCTCGTGGCTCCAGACCTCGCCCGCCTCGCCCTTCTCGACCAAGGCGTTCGAGTAGCGGAAGCCCTCGACCGCGCCCATCGGCGCGCCGACGATGCCGGTCAGGGCGGGGCCCGAGCGGTTCGTGGCGCCCTCGCCGACCTGGTGGCACGACGAGCACTGGCGGAACGCCTTCTCGCCCGCGGCGACCAGTTCGGGGTCGAGCGGGACCGTCGCCGTCGCGTCGCCGTCGGACGCCTCTTGGCTCGCCTCGACGACGGCCTCTCCGGCCTCGCCCGTCGCCTCCGCGGCGACCTCGTCGGCGTCCGCGTTCACCACGGCCGCGACCTCGGCGGAGGCGTCGCTCTCGGTGATCCCGTTGCCGTCGTCCAGCGCGGCCGCGGCCTCGGTCACGACGCCGCTGTCGGGCGTCACGTCCAGCACCATCGACCGCATCGTGATCTCGACCGGCCCGTCGGTGCAGTCCGACATGCACGGCTCGCCGGTGAAGACCGAGAGTTCGGTGTCCGGGCGATCGTCCATGAAGAACCCGTCCTCGTTGGGAAGGGACACCTCGGCGAAGTTCTCGTCCGACAGCTCGAAGTCGTCGTCCACGAGGTCGTTCGAGTAGAGGATGTAGGCCGTCAGCGCGTAGACCTCGTCGTCGGTCAAGGACTGCGCCTCGCCGAACGGCATCGCGCGGTGGACGTAGTCCCAGACCGTCGAGAGATAGGGCCAATAGGAGCCGGTCGTCTTGACCGGATCCTCGCCGTCCAGCGTGCCGAACCCGCCCGCGATGACCGGCCAGCGGCCCACCGCCTCGCCGAAGTCGCCGTGGCAGACCGCGCAGCGCTCCACCCAGACCTCCTCGCCGGTGAACACGTCGCCCGAGCCTACGGGCAGGCCTTGGCCGTCGGGACGGATGTCGATGTCCCACGCGGCGACCTCCTCCTCCAGCGCGGGCCGCCCGAGGCCGAAGCCCGCCTCCGGCGCGGGCGGCGCGGCGGCGGCGAGCACGAGGCCCGCGGTCCCGGTGGTCAGGATCGCGGCCTTCTCGGCCAGCGCCGTCGCCTCGGCGCGGGCGGCGGTCGCCTCGGCGCGCAACGCTTCGGCCTCCCGCTCCTTGGCGATCAGCGCGGCACGCGCCCGCGCGTAGGCGGTGCTGTCGTAGACCGGCCCCTCCCACGCGGCGTTGCGGACCAATTCCATCTGCCAGTAGCCGGCCGAAAGGACGATCGCGGTGCCCCCCAGCGCCGGGAGCAGGTAGTCACCCAACTTCGACATTCTCGGCGATCCCCCGTTCGTTGACGGCCCAAGTCTGGATGCCGTTGTTGTGGTAGATCGAGTTCTCGCCCCGGACCTCGCGCAGCTGTTCCTTGGTCGGCTGCACGTAGCCGGTGCTGTCGTGCGCGCGGGACTGCAGCAGCAGCGGCGACCCGTCCCAGTCGAACTCGTGGTAGAAGCGGTGCATCGACTTGTTCAGCGACGGGCCGGACATGCGCGCCTGCACCCAGTTGCGGCCGCCGTCGAGGGTGACGTCGACGCGGGGGATCGTGCCGCGCCCGGACCACGCGACGCCCGTGATCACGGTCGGCCCGGGGCCGTGGGTGATCGGGGCCTGCGGGCTGGGCGACGTGATCACGGACTTGGCGTCCATCTCCCACGTGAAGCGGCGGGCGCGTCCGTCCTCCAAGAGGTCGGTGTACTTCGACGTCTCCTCGCGGTGGTGCCACGGCTGGTCGCCCACCTCGATCCGGCGGAGCCACTTGACCCACATGTTGCCTTCCCAGCCCGGCACCACGAGGCGGACGGGATAGCCCTGCTCGGGACGCAGCGCCTCGCCGTTCATCTTGAAGGCCACGAGGCAGTCGTCGAGCGCCTTCTCCATCGGGATCGAGCGGGTCATGCCCGACGCGTCCGCGCCCTCGGGCAGGATCCATTTGCCGGCGGTCTTGATGCCCGCCTCCTCGAGGATCAGGCGCAGCGGCACGCCCGTGTATATGACGTTGTGGATCATGCCGTGGGTGAACTGGCAGCCGTTGAGCTGCGCGCCCCGCCACTCCATCCCCGAGTTGGCCGCGCATTCGAGGAAGTAGGCGTGGTTCTCGCGCGGAAAGCGCATCAGGTCGTCCATGGTGAAGACCATGGGCGTGTCGACCAGCCCGTTAATCATCAGTCGGTAGGAGCCCTTGTCCATCTCGGCCACGCCAGCGTGGTGGCGCTCGAAGCACAGCCCGTTGGGCGTGATGATCCCATCCAGCTCGTGCAGCGGCGTGAAGTTGACCGAGGACACGGGGTCGGCGGTAAGCCATTCTACGTTCCGGCGCACCACATGCGCCTCGTGCTCGGACGGCATCCCGTAGGGGGCGGCATCGACGCCGTCGCCCAGATACTGCGTCCACGGCTGCTGCTCGAGGTCGGTGATCAGCGGGTCCGGCGAGGCCGCGCGCGCCGCCGTCGCCGCGACCGTGGCCGCGGCGCCCGTGGCCGCAGCGCCGAGGAAAGCGCGGCGCGACGCGTCGGGCGGCGTGCCCCCGTTCTTCGGCGCGGGCTTAAGGCCCTTCGCCTTGATGAGGTCGGACATTCCTTATCCTCCCGTGACTTGGACGTTCTCGGATGCGTTCGGCACGTCCGTGACGGTGCCGACCTTGGCGATATGGGCCTCGACCACGTCCCAGATGGGCGGGCCTTCGGTGCCTTCGTTCACGCTCGCCCAGCCCGCGACCTGATAGCTGCGCGCGGGGTCGATCGCCTCGCCGGTGCGCGACAGCGTCATCTCGGAGATGCGGCTGCCCTGCGGCTTGGTGACGTCGATCCGGTAGGCGAGGCCCCCGGTGCGGACCATGTCGCCGCCCTGCTGGTAGTAGGGGTCGGGGTTGAAGATGTTGTCGGCCACGTCCTCCAGCACGGTGTGGAGGAACTCGCCCGTCATCTCGGTGCGGTAGGCCTCGGGGTAGGACATCGAGGTGACGCCGTGGATGTCCTCGACCGTGATCTCCTGGCCGGGGATCAGGCTCGGCCCCCAGCGGACGCCGGGCGACAGCGCGATCTCGGCGTCCCGCTCGGACAGCAGCGCGTCGCAGATCAGGTCGTCCCACGAGCCGTTGAAGTTGCCCCGCCGGTAGAGCGGCACCTCGGTCCGCCCGACGACGCGGGTCAGTTCGTCGAGGAACGGCGCGCGGCTGGCGTCGATCGCCGCCGTCACCGCCGGGTCGGGCGCGATCACGTCCGAGAAGACGGGGATCAGGCGGTGGCGGAGGCCCTGCATCCGTCCATCGCGCACGTCGAGGTCCACGCGGCTGACGAACTTGCCGTTGGAGCCGGACGCGATGACGTGGGTCTGGCCCACCTGCACCGGCTCGGGCAGGGCGTCGTGGGTGTGGCCCGACAGGATGACGTCGAGGCCGCGCACTTGGCCCGCCATCTTCTTGTCCACGTCGAAGCCGTTGTGCGACAGCAGCACGACCAGTTCGGCCCCGCCCGCGCGCGCCTCGTCCACGACCTCCTGCATCCGCTCCTCGCGGATGCCGAAGGACAGTTCGGGGAACATCCAGTTAGGGTTGGCGATGGGCAGGTAGGGGAAGGCCTGGCCGATGACGGCGATCTTGGTGCCGCCGCGCTCGAAGGTCGTGTAGGGGGCGAAATCCTCGTCCGGCTCGTCCCATTCGGCGTCGTAGATGTTGGCCCCGAGCGCCGGGAAGCCGATCTGCCCCACGAGGTCGCGCACCCGGTCGGAGCCCAGCGTGAACTCCCAGTGGAAGGTCATCGCGTCCGGCTTGAGCAGCGCCATCGCGTCCACGACGTCCTGCCCCTGCGTGCGGTGGCAGACGAGCGAGCCGTGCCACGTGTCGCCCCCGTCGAGGAACAGCGCCTCGGGGTTGTCGGCCCGGATCGCGTTCACGACCGTCGCGACCCGGTCCAGCCCGCCCATGCGCCCGTAGGTGCCCGCGAGCGCCGAGAAGTCGTCGTAGGTCAGCGCATAGTGGTCGGCCGAGCCGTCCGCGATCCCGTAGGCTTGGCGGAAGGCGTCGCCGGTGATGTGCGGCACCTGCCCGCGGTTGGCGCCCACGCCGATGTTCACCTCCGGCTCGCGGAAGAAGACGGGCTTCAGCTGCGCATGCAGGTCCGTGAGGTGGATCAGCGTGACGTTCCCGAAGGGGGAGACGCCCAGCAGGTCGTCCTGCGTGATGCGCTGCTGCGCGGCGAGGCGGCCCCACCGGCCGTAGGACGAGGCCCCGTAGATGGCCGCCGTGGCCATCGCCGTCTGGAGGAAGTCGCGCCGGGAGATCATCGGGGGCCTCGCATTCTCAAAGTTGCATATGTCCGGGTGCGAAAAGGCCCGCGCCCCTGGGGGACGCGGGCCTTCGATGGATCAGTTGCGGACGGAGGGGCCTTCGACCGACAGGCCGTTCCCGCGTGAGGCGAGGTAGAGCTCCAGCGCCACGAACTCCTCGGAGCCGGGCGCGTAGGTCTCGGCCCGCGTGTCGCGGACGCAGCCCTTGAAGCGCGCGTGGACCGAGTTGAGCTTGGCGTTCTTCAGCCGGTAGGCCGGGAAGCCGTTGATGTGGCCTTGGGACAGGTGGTCGGCGCGGATCATGTTGCCGTAGTTGTCCTCGTGGCAGGACGCGCAGGACAGCTCCAGCTGGCCGGTGCGGGTGTAGTAGAGGTCGCGCCCCTGCTCCCACACGGACTGCGCTGGGCCCTCGATCGCCACGTCCACGGGCATGCCGCGCGACACCGACGAGATCAGCGCGACCATGTTGGTCATGTCGCCGCCGTCGTACTTCAGGGGCTCGGCGCCCATGCGCTCGGTCACGCACTCGTTGACCTGCATCTCGACCGTCTGCACGAGCCCGCGCTCCTCGTCCCACTTGGGGTAGGTCGCGCGCACGCCGGCCAATTCCTCGGGGCTCTCGTGGCAGTCTGCGCAGGACTGGCCCTCGGTCCCCATCGCCGTCTCGAAGTCGTCCCGCGCCTGATCCACGAAGATCATGCCCGGGTTGTCGAAGTCGTCCGTCTGCAGGTCCTGGGTCTCGTCCGAGCGGAACACCCAGCCCGAGATGACCTCGTTCAGCCCGTCGACATGCGCGGGCGCCGCCGTGCGGGTGACCATCTCGATCTCGCCGTTGACGACGAGGTCCGCCGTCTCGTCCGCGAGGGCGGGGGCGGCGGCCATCGCGGCGGCCACGGTTAGCATTGGCATCACGAACGCCTTGCGCGTCATGTGGCTTCCTCCCTGGTCGTTCGGCCCCCCTCCCGGAGGCCAAGCCGTCCGGCCCGCGGCAGGCGGGCCGGCGCGCGGACCGCCGTCAGGAGACGGCGATCTCCTTCTCGTCGGTGTAGACGGACCCGTCGTCGTCGTACCACGTGAAGGTGAAGGTGCCGGACTCGGGCACCACCGACTCGAACTCGAAGAACGGGTTGGTCGAGATCGCCGGGTCGAGCGCGAAGTCGATCACGTTCTCGCCGTTGAAGTCGACCACGAAGCGGTTGATGATCGACCGCGGGATCACGTTGCCGTCGCTGTCCTTGCGCTGGCCCGATTCCATCGGGTGCGAGATCAGCGTCTTGATCGTGATCGTCTCGCCGGCGGAGGCCTGTCGCGGGACGCGGACGCGGGGTTTGACGTTGTCTGCCATGTCTCTTCCTCCCTCAGCCGCCGCAGCCGCCGATGGTGACCTTCACCTCGCGCGAGACCCGCTGGAACGAGCCGTCGGCCATCTGCGCGATAGCGACGACGTCCTGGGTCCCGGCGAGCCGGATGCGCGTGGACGCGAACTGCGACGCCGCGAGCGGGCCGAACTTGAACGTGCCCACGGCGGGGTTCGGGTTGCCGGCGGCGAGCACCATGATCGCGGTCGCGCCGGGAGCGGACACCTCGATCGGCACGGTGTTGCCGTTCTCGGCGATCTCGGGCGCGGTCAGCGTCAGGTCGGTCGCCTCTGCGACATCGGCACCGCCGGTGAAGGCGGCCACGGCCTCGTCGACCATGGCCTGCGCCGCGCCCGGTGCCAGCAGCAGGGCGCCGCCCGCCGCGAGGCCCGAGACCAGGAAGGTCCTGCGGTCCAGTTGCATGCTCACTCCTCCTTGAGGGTCATCAGGTAGGCCACCACGTCCTCGACCTCTTGGGCCGTCAGGAGCGGGGGCAGTTCGTCGGTGGTCGCGGCCTTGCCGGTGTAGGCGTCGCCGGGCCGCACGTAGCCATTCGTCTTGTAGAACGAGGGCATCACGGATTCGGGGAACACCATCTTGGCGTTCGCCACGATCCCGCGCAGGTCCGCCTCGGTCCAGCGGTCCGCCGCGCCGTCGAGCACTGGCCCGACCTCGCCGTGGAACGGATGGTCCTCCAGCGCGGTCACGCCGTGGCAGGCGATGCAGTTGCCCTTGCCGCGCGAGGTCATCACCACCTCGCCGTTCGCCGGGTCGCCCGGCACGCCCGTCAGCGAGGTCTCGACCTCGCCATACTCCCCGTAGGTCACGTCGAGCGGCGCGATCGTCTCGGCCGTCGCGGCCGTCGACAGGATCGCGGCCGCAGCCGTCAGCACCATTGCCTTCATCGAGTCGTTCCTCCCAGTGCCCGGCCTCCCAACCGGTCGTCGCCCACCACGGTATGCGAAGGTCTGCATATGACGCAACCGTGAATGCAGGTATTTGAATGTTTAGTCCGACAGGCGGTCGCCCGCCTCCTCCCGCGCGAGGAAGCGGCGCGCGTGGTAGCGCTGGAAGTCCTCCTCCGACGTGTCGGCGTAGCCCTCCTCCAGCACCCAGTGCAGCAGGTCGAACGTGGTCTCCCGCCCGAACGCGCCGGGCATCGAGGCGACCGCCGCCTGGGGGGCCGGCACCTCGCCCACCTCCTGCGGCAGGAACATCATCGTCGGCGTGAAGAGGATGCCCCACTTCCGGGCCATCTCCTTCTCCGACAGGGATTCGCCGTCGAAGTCCACGACCTCGAGGTCGCCATGCAGGTTCAGCTGCACGACGAAGAAGTCCTCCGAGAGCAGCGATTCGATGCGCGGGTGGGGGAACACCTCCTCGTGCATCCTGGTGCAGTAGATGCAGCCACGCTGCTCGAAGACGACGAGCATCCGCTTCCCCTCGGCGTTGGCCTCCGCGAGGTCCTCGCGCAGGTCGAGGAACGTCTCGCGGATCCACGGCGCGTCGTGCAGCCCGTCGTCGCCCACCGTGGCGGCGGGGACGGGGGCGGCGGCGAATGCCAGCGCGGCGGCGATCAGGGTTCGACGGATCATGGCAGTCTCCTTCAGCCGATTTCGAGGAAGATGGGGAAGGTCGTGAGCATCCAGTTGGCGATGGCGTTCACCTGGTCGGTCGCGATCAGGGCCGCGAAGACCAGCAGCAGCGCGCCCATCGCCTTCTCGACCCACGGCAGGAACCGGCGGAAGCGCGCGACGAAGCGCAGGAACGGCTCGACGAACAGCGCGGCCACCACGAAGGGCGCGGTCATGGCCAGCCCGAAGACGAGCATCAGCCCGAGGCCCTCCCACGCGCTGGCCTCTTGGCTCGCGGTGAAGATCACGCCGGTCAGGACGCCGCCGACGCAGGGCGTCCACCCGGCAGCGAAGGCGAGCCCCACGAGGTAGGCGCCGCCCACCGACATCTGCCGCACGTCGCCGCCCTCGCCGAGGCTGAAGCTGCGGTTGAGGAACGGCACCCGGATCAGCCCGAGGAAGTGCAACCCCATGATCCCGACGATCAGCGCGGCGACGATGCGGAACTCCGTCTGCACGGCGCGGAACGCTTGGCTCAGGCCGAAGGCGGCGGCGCCGAGCAGCACGAACACCGTCACGATGCCCAGCGAGAACATGACCGCCGCGCCCACCGCCCGGCGCCGCGCGCCCGGCGCCAGCGCGCCGCCCTGCAGCTCGCCCATGCCGACCCCCGCCATGTAGGACAGGTAGAACGGCACGATCGGCAGCACGCAGGGGCTGAAGAACACGATCAGCCCGCCCAATGCGGCCGACAGGACGGATATCTCGAACATGGCACCTCCCGCGCGCCCGCATCGGGACGCTTGCCGCGCCACATATTCAGATCATATGATGTGTCCTGTCCAGCGCCTTCCGAAGGACCCGCCCGTGCGCCCCATCCTCCTCGCCGCCACACTGGCCCTCGCGGCCCCTGCCGCCGCGCAGGACCTGACAATGGTCATGGTCGAGCAGGCGGGCTGCATCTACTGCCAGCGCTGGGACGCCGAGGCCGCGCCGGGCTGGCCCAACACGGAGGTGGGCCGCGCCGCGCCGCTCCGCCGCGTCGACATCACGGCCTTGCCGGACGACGTGGCGTTCGCCAGCACGCTCGTCTTCACGCCGACCTTCGTCCTCGTGCGCGACGGGGCCGAAATCGGGCGGGTCGAGGGCTACGACCCCCAGTTCTTCTGGCCGATGGCCGAGCGCCTTGTCACCGACGCGCGGGACGGCGACGGATGATCGGGGGGCGTCCGGGCGGCGGCTTGGAAGGGGGGGTGGGGGGCGCTATGTCCCGTCCCGCCGGGACTCGCCCCGGCGCGCACCCGAGGATCGAGATCCTGACCAGCCTGCCGACACTCACGCCCGACGCGACCGCGGAGGACATGGACCGGATGGCCGCCAGCGCCACCGAGGCCGCGACGCTCCTCAAGGCGCTGGGCCACGAGGGGCGGCTGATGATCCTGTGCCACCTCGCCACCGGTGAGAAGTCCGTGACCGAACTGGAGCGCCTGCTGTCGTCGCGCCAAGCGGCCGTGAGCCAGCAGCTCGCGCGCCTGCGCCACGAGGGGCTGGTCCAGCCCCGCCGCGAGGGCAAGGCGATCTTCTACTCCCTGACCGACAGCCGCGCCCGGCAGGTGATGGAGCTGGTCTACCAACTCTACTGCGCCCGCACCTGACACCCCCTTGCGCGGACCGCGCCCTAGGTCCCATCCTGCGCCGAACGGCCGCTTTGGGAGGAGCGTCATGCTGGAATGGCTGGGGGAGGGGACCGCGCTCGTGATCGTGGGCCTCGTCGGTGGCGTGGCCTTGGGCCTCGCCGCGCGGCTCGGGCGCTTCTGCACGCTGGGCGCGCTCGAGGATCTGTTCTACGGCCGCGACGGCACGCGGGCCCGCATGTGGCTCGCCGCGCTGGGCCTGTCGGTGGCGGGCACGCAGGGCCTGATGCTCGGCGGCGTCCTCGCGCCGGGCAAGGTCTTCTACCTCACGACCGCGTGGATGCCGCTCGCCTCCGTCGCCGGGGGCCTCGCCTTCGGCTACGGCATGGCGCTGGCCGGCAACTGCGGCTTCGGCGCCTTGGCGCGGGTGGGCGGCGGAGACCTGCGCTCGCTGGTGATCGTCCTGGTCATGGGGGTCGCGGCCTACGCCACCATCGCGGGGCCCCTCGCGCCGCTGCGCGTGACCCTCTTCGCCGCGGGCGCGGGCGCGTCCCCCCAAGGCCTCGCCGCGCCGGCGCTGGGCCTCGGGCTCGGCCTCGCCTTGGCCGCGACCGCGTTGCTGGGCGGCGCGCGGCTGCGCGTGCTGGGCTGGGGGACGCTCGTGGCCGCGGGCATCGTGACGGGCTGGGCGGGCACCGCATGGGTCGCGCACGAGGGCTTCGCGGCGACCACGCCCGCCTCCCACACCTTCGCCGCCCCCTTGGGCGAGACGCTGACGTGGCTGATGTCCTCCACGGGCCGCGAGGCGGGCTTCGCCGTCGGCTCCGTGGCGGGCGTCCTCGTCGGCGCCTTCGCGGGCAGCCTGATCAAGGGCCATTTCCGCTGGGAGGCCTGCGAGGATCCGCGCGAGCTGCGCCGCCAGATGGGCGGCGCGGTCCTGATGGGCGTCGGCGCGGTCGTGGCGATGGGCTGCAGCGTGGGGCAGGGCCTCACCGCGTTCTCGGTCCTCGCATGGTCCGCGCCGGTCACGCTCGGCGCGATCGTGGCCGGGGCGTGGGTCGGCCTGCGGCAGCTGGTCGGGGGATACGCCGTCCCCTGAGGCAACGCGCAGGCCCGGGCTCCGTCATGCGCGCCGAAGGGTGGGCGGCTCCGGGGCGGACAGGGTCCTCGCCGCGTCGTGCTGGCTCAGGAACACCCCGCCCGACAGGTCGCGCAGCAGGTGCCCGCGCCGCAGCCGGTCCATCACCGGCCCCTTCACCTCGCTGAGGTGCAGACGCAGGCCCGCCTCCGCCACCCTCCGGTTCAGCGCCTCCAAGGTCTCCAGCGCCGAGAAGTCGATCGCGTTCACCGCCGACAGCATCAGCACGACGTCGCGCAGGCCGGGTCGCTCGGCCATCCGGGCCAGCACCAGATCCTCCAGCATCCGGGCGTTGGCGAAGGTCAGGCTCTCGTCCACCCGCAGGGTCAGGACGCGGGGGTCGGTCTCGACCGCGCGACGGAGCACGTTGCGGAAATGCTCGGTCCCCGGCACGCGGCCCACCTCGGCCACGTGGGGCCGGGCCGTGCGCGCCAGCAGCAGCGCGAGCGACAGCGCCACGCCGGTGGCCACCCCGATCTCGACCCCCAGCATCAGGGTCGCCGCGATGGTCGCGGCCACGGCGGCGAAGTCGCCCTTGGCGTAGGCCCACGTCCGCCGCAGGACGGACAGGTCGATCAGCGACAGCACCGCCACCACGATGGTCGCGGCCAGCGTGGCCTTGGGCAGGAAGAACAGCAGCGGCGTCAGGGTCATCCCCGCCCCCGCGAGCGCCAGCGCCGTGAAGGCGCCCGCGGCGGGCGTGGCCGCGCCGGCGTCGTGGTTGACCACCGAACGGGCGAAGCCCCCCGTCACCGGGAAGCCCCCCGACAAGGAGGCCCCGAGGTTGGCCGCGCCGAGGCCGATCAGTTCTTGGTCCGGATCGATCCGCTCGCCCCGCTTGGCGGCCAGCGTGCGTGCGACCGAGACCGACTCGACGAAGCCGATCAGCGCGATCAGCGCGGCGGGAAGCAGCAGCGCGGCCACGAGGTCCGGCGCCGCCGAGGGCAGGGTGAAGGGCGGCAGGCCGCGCGGCACGTCGCCCACCACCGCGACGCCGCGCGCGGGCAGGTCCAGCCCCCATGCCGCCAGCGTGGTCGCCGCGACCGCCAGCACCGGCCCGGTCCGCGCGAGCAGGGCGGCCGCCGCGGGCCGCAGTCCCGCGCGCACCAGCAGCGGGGCCAGCCCTCCGCGCACCCACCACAGGAAGGCCGTCGCCGTCCCACCCAGCAGCAGGGTGGGGCCGTTGGCGCGTTCCAGCCCCGAGGCGAGGGACGCGAGGATGTCGGGCAGGGCATGGCCGCCTCCGCCGATGCCCAGCAGGTGGCCCATCTGCCCCGCCGCGATCAGCACCGCAGACGCGGTGACGAAGCCCGCGATCACCGGGTGGCTCAGCAGGTCCGCCAGTGCGCCCATCCGCAGCAGCCCCATCGCCAGCAGCATCGCCCCCGACAGGGCCGCCAGCGTCAGGGCGGCGGTGGCGTAGCCCGCCGTGCCTTGGGCGGCGACCTCGCCCACCGCCGAGGCGGTGAGCAGCGACACCACCGCCACCGGCCCGACGGCGAGGCTGCGCGAGGTGCCGAACAGGGCGTAGAGCAGGATCGGGACGATCGACGCATAGATGCCCGCCTCGGGCGGCATCCCGGCGATCAGCGCGTAGGCCAGCGACTGCGGCACGAGCATGATCGTCACCACGGCGGCGGCCACGAGATCCTGCGCCAGCGTGGCGCGGTCGTAGCGCCGTCCCCAGTCGAGCACGGGCAGGAGGCGCGCGGCGCGGGACACGGGCGTCACGCCCTGTCGAGCCGGTCCGCGAGCCCCGACAGGTCGTAGCCCGCCGCTCGCGCGCCTGCCACGATCTCGTCGGCGGGGCGGGTGCCGCGCTGGGACAGCGCCCAGAGCGTGGCCGAGCGCGTGCCAGACCGGCAATGCGCGAAGACCGGGCCCGGAAGGCGCGCCAGCTCGGCGGCGAAGGCGTCGGCATCGGCCTCGGTCACGGGGCTCGTCACGGGCTGGTGGACGGCCTCCATGCCGTGCTTGCGCGCCGCCGCGGCGATCTCGGCGAAGGGCGGCTGGTCCGGCGCCTCGCCGTCGGGCCGGTTCGAGAGGATCGCGCGGAACCCCATCCGCGCAAGTGCGGCCACGTCGGCGGGCGCGATCTGGGCGCCGACGGAGACGTGGTCGTCCAGCCGCGCGGCGGCCACCCCCTGCGGATCAGAGCCCATTGACCGGCACCTTCATCATCGGGTTGCCGTGCTGGTCCGTCGGCACCTCGCCCGCGCGCATGTTCACCTGCAGCGACGGGATGATGAGCGAGGGCACCTTGAGCGTGGCGTCGCGCGCCTGGCGCATCTCGACGAACTCGGCGCGGGTCCGGCCCGCCACGTGGATGTTGTGCGCCCGCTCCTCGGCCACGGTCGTCTCCCACGCGATATCGCGCCCGCCCGGCCCGTAGTCGTGGCACATGAACAGCCGCATCTCGCCGGGCAGTGCGAGGATGCGCTGGATTGAATCGTAGAGCTGGCCCGCGTCGCCGCCGGGGAAGTCGGCGCGCGCCGAGCCCCCGTCGGGCATGAACAGCGTGTCGCCTACGAAGGCCGCGTCGCCCACCACGTGGGTCATGCAGGCGGGCGTGTGGCCCGGCGTGTGCAGCGCCACCGCCGTCATCGTCCCGATCTCGTAGGTGTCCCCGTCCTCGAACAGCCGGTCGAACTGCGAGCCGTCACGCTGGAACTCGGTGCCCTCGTTGAAGACCTTGCCGAAGGTCTCCTGCACCGCGACGATGCCCGCCCCGATCCCGATCCGCCCGCCGAGCGCGCCTTGGATGTAGGGCGCCGCGGATAGGTGGTCGGCATGGACATGGGTCTCGATGATCCACTCCAGCCTGCAGCCCAGTTCCCGCACGCGGGCGATCAGCGCGTCGGCGTGGTCGTGGGTGATGCGCCCGGCGGCGTAGTCGATGTCCATCACCGAATCCACGACCGCGCATGCGTCCGAGCCGGGATCGCGGACGATGTAGCTGATGGTGTTCGTCGCCTCGTCGAAGAACCCTTCGACGATCGGGTGGACGGTCATGTCGATGGACGGCGTCATGGGGGGTCTCCTTGCGGTCATGCGGTCATGCGGTCAGCGGGCCGCCGCCCCGTGCGGCGAGGAAGCGGACGCGGTCTATGTCACTGGGCGCCCCGTCTGGCATCGGGGCGGGGTCGATCGGCCATGCGGCGCTTCCTCCGATTCTGCCGCGATCCTAGCGCATCCCGTCGTCCGGATCGGTGACTTCGTCACCTTCGCGCGCGATCGGTCAGACCGGGTTCCGAGCGGCGAAGGCGCGCATCGCGTCCGCGTCGAGCAGGTCCACCGCGCCGCGCCGCTGCTCCACCCACCCGCGCCGGGCGAACTCCGCCATCTGCCGCGAGACCACCTCGCGCGCGGTGCCCAGCTCGGTGGCGAGCGTGGCGTGGGTCGCGCGCAGCCGCGGGCCGCCCGCGTCGTCGGACAGCTCGAGGAGCTTGGCGGCCAGCCGGGCGTCCATCCGCCCGAAGGCGATCTCCTCCACGGTGAGGAACAGGTCCGTGAGCCGCTGCGAGTAGGCCTCCAGCACGAAGCGGCGGAAGGCGGGCGAGGCGCCCATCGCCGCGTCGAACGCGGCCTGGGGGATCGCCACGGCCTCCACGTCCGTCTCGGCCACCGCTTCGGCGGCGTTGTCCTCGTAGGCCAGCAGGCAGGCCGTCGTGAGCACGCAACTCTCGCCCGCGTGCACCCGGTAGAGGACGATCTCGCGCCCGCCCTCCGTCGCCTGCTGCACCCGCAGCCGCCCGTCGAGCAGCAGCAGCAGGTCCTCGGGCGGGCGCCCCGGCCCGAACAGGACGGTGCCCGCCGGGTGGCGGCGCACCCGGGCGTCGGACACCAAGCGGTCGCGGGTCGCGGCGTCCAGCCCCGCGAGGCCGGGGAAGCGGTCGGTCCATTGGGGCATCGAGGCGCTCCTGCGGCGGCATGCGTCACGATCGGCGCGTCCCGCCGGGGCGTCAACGCGAAGGGCGCCCGCGCGCCCCGCCGCGGCGGCGTTGACCGCGGTCAAACCTTCGGGCGGGACGTGGGCCTAGGCCCGGGGGGATGGCCCGAACCGATCCCGACCGCCCCTCCTCCGCCGCGCCGCACCTCCGCGAGGCGGTGCTGGGCGCCATCGACGGCACCGTCACCACCTTCGCCATCGTCGCGGGCGTGGCCGGCGCGGGGCTGCCGGTGGCGGCCGTGCTCGCGCTGGGGACGGCGAACGTGGTCGCGGACGGGTTCTCGATGGCCGCGGGCGTCTACGTGGGCGGCAAGGCCGCGGCGGAGGACGGCGCGCGGCGGCGCGCCCGCTGCGCCGACCTCGTGGACGACCGACCCGCGGCGGCCCGCGCCCGCTTGGCCGAGACGCTCGCCGCGCGAGGCCTCTCGGGCGAGCCGCTCGCCGCCGCGACGGAGGCCGTCGCGCGTAGCCGCGCGGCGTGGATCGGCCTCCTCGTGGACGGGGCGGGCGCGCCGCAGGCGACCGCGCCCCTGCGCGACGCGGCGGCCGTCTTCGCGGCCTTCGTCGCCTGCGGGATGCTGCCGCTCGTGCCGTTCGCCCTCGGGACGGGGCGCCCCTTCGCGGTCTCCGCCGCCGCGACCGCCGCGACCTTCCTCGCCATCGGGGCGCTCCGAAGCCGGTGGTCCCCCCGCCGCGCGTGGTCCTCTGCCGCCGAGACCCTGCTGATCGGAGGGGCCGCGGCGGGCATCGCCCACGGGGTCGCCCGGTTATGGGGACATTGACCGCGCGCAAGGCGCCGGGGCCCCGCGCCCCCGGCGATCGCCGACCGGGGGAGGACCGGATGCGACGGGCCGTCCCTCTCCTCGCCTCCCTCGCCCTCGCGGGGGGCGGCGCGCTCCTCGCGTGGCGCGCATCGGACCGCCGCGCCGACCGCGCCGAGGCCGCGCGCCTGCGCGCGCGCCAGCCGCGCCTGCCGTCGCGCTTCGACCCCGCCATGGTCGACGGCCTCCCCGAGCCCGCGCGGCGGTTCCTCCGCGCCGCGATCGCGCCGGGCACGCCACTGCGGCCCGTCGCGGAGATCGAGATGGCGGGCACCTTCGCGATGGGCGACGGGGCCGCGCCGAAGATCCTCGCGATGCGCGCCACCCAGACCCACGCCGCGCCGCACGGCTTCGTCTGGGCCATGCGCGCACGCGGCGGGCCCTACGTCCTGTCGGGCTCGGACTCGGCCACGTGGACCCGGTTCTGGATGGGCGGCGTCGTGCCGGTGGCCCGTCGCGGTGGCGACGCGGACCACGCGCGCGCCGCTTTCGGGCGGATGGTGGCGGAGGCCGCGATCTGGACCCCCGCCGCCGTCCTGCCCGGCCCGAGCGTCGAGTGGAGCGCGCCCGCCCCGGACGTCGCCCGAGTCACGATGCGCGCGGGCGCCCTGTCGCAGTCGGTCGACCTCGCCCTCTCCGCCGCGGGGCGGCCCCGGAGGGTGACCTTCCGGCGCTGGACCGACGCGAACCCCGAGCGCGTCTGGCGGCATCAGCCCTTCGGCGCGACCCTGTCGGCCTTTCGGACCTTCGGCGGCGTCACGGTGCCCACCCACGTGGAGGCGGCGAACATGTTCGGGACGCCGGAGCACTTCACGTTCTTCGTCGCGGACGTGACCGCGCTGCGCTTTCCTCCGGATTGAGGCCCGTCAAGGCGGCGGCGGACGCGGCGATGGACGATCGGGGCTCCCCCGACCGGAGCTGCCCCATGAGACTTCCGTCCCTCGCCGCCGCGACGCTCCTCGCGCTCTCCTCGCCCGCCGCGGCCGACCTGCTGATACGCGGGGCGCGCGTGGTGGACGTGGAGGCCGGCACCGCCGCGCGCCTCGACGTCCGCGTCGAGGACGGGACCATCGCGGCCGTCGGCCCCGGGCTCCCCGCCGAAGGCGCGGAGCCGTTCGACGCGGAGGGCCTCTGGCTGATCCCCGGCCTGTGGGACGCGCATGTCCACGTCTTCAGCTCCCCGGACGAGCCGGACGTCGCGCTGCCCCTGCACGTCCTGCACGGCGTCACCGGCATCCGCGACATGGGCGCGCTCTGGCCGGTCGAGGATCAGCTGGCCCTCGCGGCGGACCTGGAGGACGGCACCCGCGCGGGGCCCCGCCTCGTGGTGTCGGGCGCATGGGTCGACGCGCCGCCGGGCTCGTGGCCGGGCATGTTCCTCGCCGCCACGCCGGTCGAGGCGCGGGCCGCCGTGGACCGCATCGCCGCCGAGGGCTGGACGGCGGTGAAGGCCTACTCGATGCTCGCCCCCGCGACCTACCGAGCCTTGGCCGAAGCGGCCGACGCACACGACCTCCCGCTGGTGGGCCACGTTCCCGAGACGGTGACGATCCGCGACGCGCTCGCGGCCGGGCAGGCGGGCGTCGCGCATTGGGGCCGGGTCACGCGCGGCTGTGCGACCGCCGAGGCGGCGACCGTGGCCGATGCCCGCGCGGCGCTGGCCTCCGACGATCCCATGCCTGCCCTGCTCGCCGCGATGGCCCGGCAGGACGCGCCCGTGCGGGCCACGTGGGACGCGGCGCGCTGCCGTGCGCTGCTGGCCGACATGGCGGCGGCGGGGATGCACGTGACGCCCACCTTCGTGGTGGCCGACTTCTACCTCGGGCGCCGCCCGCTGCCCGACGCGCCCCGGATGCGGACGCTGCCCGCGGCGGTGCGCGCCGCATGGGAGGAGCCCGACTTCCGGCTGGAGGCAATGACCGACGACTTGCGCGCCTCGGCCGACGCCGCGATCGCGCTGGACCGGCGGACCTTCGCGCTCGCGGTCGAGGCGGGCGTCCCGATCCTCGCGGGGACGGACGCCTCGTTCGCCAACCCGTGGATCTTCCACGGCGCCTCGCTGCCCGACGAGCTGGCGCGCTACGTGGCGGCGGGCATGACGCCCCGCCAAGCCCTCTTCGCGGCCACCGCGGCGGCGCCGCGCTTCCTCGGGCTGGCGGACCAGGATGGGCGCATCGCGCCGGGGCGGCGGGCGGACCTCGTGCTGCTGGGCGGCGACCCGCTGTCGGACATCGGCGCGGTGCGCGACGTGCGGGCGGTGGTGCTGCGCGGACAACTGCTCGACCGTCCGGCGCTGAACCGGATGCGCGCCGGGCTGGAGGGGCGGCCCTAGCGCAGCCGCAGGCGAACCTGCTTCTCGACCTCCAGCACGAGGAAGAGCGCCGCCCCGAGGCCCACCAGCACCGCGCCGTCGGCGGGCGCGACCGGCACGGTCCCCAGCACCGCCTGCACGGGCGGCAGGTAGGTCGCCGCCACCTGCGCCGCCGTCACGCCCGCGACGCAGGCCCAGACCACCGGGGTGCCCCGGACCATGCGCCACGTCAGCGAGGTGCCGTGCGCGTTGCGGACGTAGAAGAGCTGGAAGATCTCCATGACGACCAGCGCGTTCATTGCCAGCGTGCGCGACAGCGCCATCGAGTCTCCACGCGCCTGCGACCACGCGAACACCGCCGCGATCCCCGCGAGCATCAGCAGGGAGACCAGCACGACGTGCCAGACGAGCGTGCGGTCGAGGATCGGGGCGTCGCGGGGACGGGGCGGGCGGCGCATGGTGCCCGCCTCGGTCGGCTCGAACGCGAGGGCGAGGCCCAGCGTCACCGCCGTCACGAGGTTGATCCACAGGATCTGGACCGGCGTGATCGGCAGCGCCGTCCCCGCCAGCAGGGCCGCCGTCACGACCAGCGCCTCGCCCCCCGAGGTGGGCAGAAGCCACGCGATCACCTTGCGCAGGTTGTCGTAGACCGTCCGCCCCTCGCGGACGGCGGCGGCGATGGAGGCGAAGTCGTCGTCGGCCAGCACGATGTCGGCCGCCTCCTTGGCCGCGTCCGAGCCCTTGCGCCCCATCGCCACGCCCGCGTCCGCCCGCTTGAGCGCGGGCGCGTCGTTGACGCCGTCGCCGGTCATGGCGACGACGAGCCCTTCATGCTGCAGTGCGGCGACGAGGCGCAGCTTGTGCGCCGGCGAGGTCCGCGCGAACACGTCCGCCCCGCGCACGGCGCGGGCCATCGCGGCATCGTCCATCGCGTCGATCTCGGCGCCGGTGACCACCGCGTCGGGCCGGGCGAGGCCGACCTGCCGGCCGATGGCGGCGGCGGTGCCCGCGTGATCGCCCGTGATCATCTTGACGTCGATGCCCGCCGCCCGGCACTCCGCCACCGCCGCGACGGCGGCCGGGGAGGGCGGGTCGATCAGCCCGACGAGCCCGAGGAACGTGAGCGTCCCCTCCACGTCCTCCGGGGCGAGGGTCGCCGCGTCCGCCGCCGCGTCGGCCCGCGCGAAGGCCAGCACCCGCAGGCCCCGCGCGGCGAGGTCCTCGGCCGCGCGGTCCCAGCCCGGCCCCGCGTCGCGGCAGAGCGTCAGCACCGCCTCCGGCGCGCCCTTCACGAGGATCTCCGCGCACGCGCCCTCGCGCTCCAGCACGGCCATGTAGCGGTGCGCCGCGTCGAAGGGGATCGCCGCCACGCGCGTCCCGCCGCCCCGGATGCGGTCGATCCCGCCCAGCGCCTTCGCGGCGAGCGCGAGCAGCGCGCCCTCCATCGGGTCGCCCGCCGTCTCCCACGTGCCGTCGACCTGCCGCAACTCGGCGTCGTTGCACCGCGCCGCGACCCGCGCGAGGGCGGCGAGCGGCGCGCGCCCGGCGGCGTCCAAGGCGCGCCCGTCCTCGCGCAGCGCGCCCTCGGGGCGGTAGCCCTCACCCTCCACCTCGTAGGCATGGCCGGGGACGCGGACGGCGGCGGCCACCATCTCGTTGCGGGTCAGGGTGCCGGTCTTGTCGGTGCAGATGACCGACACGGAGCCGAGCGTCTCGATCGCCGGCAGGCGGCGCACGATGGCGTTCCGCCGCGCCATCGCCTGCACGCCGATGGCCAGCGTGATCGTCAGCACCGCCGGCAGGCCCTCGGGGATGGCGGCGACCGAGAGGCCCACCACGGCCATCAGCAGCTCATCGGCCGGGTAGCCCCGCACCCACAGGCCGAACGCCATGAGCGCCGCCGCGAGCCCAAGGATCACCGCCGTCAGGCGCCGTGAGAAGCGATCCATCTGGCGCAGGAGCGGCGTGCGCATCGCCTCGACGCCTGCCAGCATCGCGCCGATCCGCCCCAACTCGGTCGCGGCCCCCGTGGCGACCACCACGCCGCGCCCCTGTCCGGCCGCCACCAGCGTGCCGGCATGGGCCATGCTGCAGCGGTCGCCCAAGGGCGCGTCGGCGGCGGCGGGGGCGACCGACTTGTCGGCGGGGACGGACTCGCCGGTCAGCAGCGCCTCCTGCACGGTCAGGCCGTGGGCATCCAGCAGGCGCAGATCGGCGGGGACGCGGTCGCCCGCCTCCAGCAGGACGACGTCGCCGGGGACGATGGCGGCGGCGTCGAGATCCGTGCGCCTACCATCGCGCAGCACGGCGGCGCGGGGCGCGAGGAGGGCGCGGATCGAGGCCATCGCGCGCTCGGCCCTCCCCTCCTGTACGAGACCGATGACGGCGTTGGCCAGCACGACGGCGACGATCACCCCCGCATCGACGAGGTGGCCGATGGCGAGCGTCACCGCCGCCGCGCCGAGGAGCACGTAGATCAGGGCATGGTGGAACTGCGCCGCCAGACGGGCGACCCAAGACCGCCCGCGGGTCCGCGCGACGGCGTTCGGCCCGTGACGCGCGAGGCGGGGTTCCGCCTCGACCGACGTCAGGCCCCCGGCCCGCGCGTCGAGGCGGTCCAGCACCGCGGCCGGGGGCAGGGCGTGGACCGGGGGCGTCCCGGCGGCCGCCGCCGGATCCGTCTGCCGATCGTCGAGCATCGCCGGTCCCTCCGTCGCGGTCCGCTCGTCGCGGGCCATCCGGCGCACCCAGCCACGGGCGCCGCGCCGCCGCCTTGACCCGGCGCAAGTGGCCGCCGCGCGGCGCGCTTGACGGACGTCAAGGCGGACCCCGCGGAGATCGGCGCAGGGTTCGGTGCGGTCTTGGAGGACATGACATGGCCAAGAAGACGACGACCGACGCCCAAGCCGGCGACCGAGCCGGAGAGACGGCCCACGGGGCCGACGCGAAGGACGGCCTGCCGAGCATGCTGGACTGGTTTCGCGCGGCGGCATGGCCGGTGCCCGACAGCGCGGTGGCCCCGGCCTCGGCCGGATGGCGGCATCGTCCCGTCGCGGAGGGCATGGGCACGACGCTGGACTCGCTAGCCCAGATGCAGGCCGAGATGGCCCGCTTCGGCGCCCGGCGCATGCACCGCGCCTTGGAGGCGCAGGCGGCGTTCCAGAGATGCCGGACGCCGGCCGATCTCCTCGAGGCCCGCCGCGCCTACGTGGCGGGGCTCTCGGAGGACTATGCCGACGAGTGGATGCGGCTCGTGGGCTACGGCATGCGTTGCGCGCTGGGCCAGCCGGTCCCGCCGCCGCCCGCCCCGGAGGGCGAGCGTCACGCGACCCCCCTCTGAGCGCGGGCGGTCGAGACCTCGGGCTCCGGGCAGGCCGCCGGGATGCCGCGCCGCCGCCCGACCGCCCCTACGGAGGGGCCTTTCGAGAAGGAGACGACCATGGATGCGAACGTTGGAAGGATCGACCGCTGGGTCCGGATCCTGCTGGGGGTCGCGCTGATCTACGCGGGGGGCTTCGCGATGGAGGGCGGCCCGTGGGCGGTGCTGGCGATCTGCGCGGGCATCGTGCTCCTCGCCACGGGCACGGCGGCGCGCTGCCTGCTCTACAAGCCGTTCGGGATCGACACGCGCTAGCGCCCGAGCAGCAGGACCGACGGGTCGCGCGCGATCCTCTGGGCGAGGCGGCGCGCGGCCTCGGCGGCCTCGGCCATGTCGCGCAGCGCGCGGTCGAGGTTGGGCAGGGTCCGGTCCGCGCGGTCGATGGCCGCGTCGGCCCGCCCGATCGCGGCGCCCGCCGCCCGCGCGGCCGCGCGCGCCTCGCCCAAGAGCGCGGCGGCCTCCCCGGCGAGGGGGGCGGCCTGGGCGGCCACCTCCTCCACCGAGCCCGCCAGTTGCGTGCCCGCCGCGCCCAAGGCCGCGGCGGCGGGCGCCACCTCCGCCGCGACGCCGGCCACCGCGTCCGAGGCCGTCCCCACGGAGCGCGCCGCCGCCGCGACGGCGTCCACGGCCGGGCCGCCTTGGTCCAGCGTCGCCCGCGCCGCCTCCCCCGCGCCCGCGACCGCGTCGAGGGCCGCGGCGCCGCGGTCGGCGAGTTCGGGCAAGCGCGTGGCGGCGAGATCCTCGACGACGCCCGCCGCGCCGCGCAGGTCGGAGAGGGCGGAGGGCAGGTCGGCGCGCAGGACGGCCACGACCTCCCGCGCGGCGGCCACGGCCGGCGCAGCGTCGGCGACCGTGCGGCCCGCCGCCGCCACCGCCGCGATCGCGTCCTCCGCACCGTCCAGCGCGGCGTGGCCCCGCGCGGCGGCGGCGGACACCTCGAGCAGCGTGTCCTCCGCCCGCGCCGCGAGGGCGGGGAGGGTCGCCTCGGTCGTGCTGCGAAGCGATGTCGCCAAGGCCCCGGCCTCCGCCGCAGCCGCCTCGACCTCCGCCACCGCATCGGGCAATCCCTGCAACGCGGGTGCGAGATCGCGCCCGATCCCGCCGAGGTCAGCGGCCAGCGCCCCCACCTCGCCCAACCGCTCCGCCGCCCGCTCCAGATCGGCCAGCACCCGCGCCACCCGCTCGGCGTTCGCGGGCGTCGCGAAGGCGCGCAGGTCGCCCACCAGCGCGCGCGCCTCCTCCAAGAGCGCCGGGGCCTCGTCGGCCAAGGTCTCCACCGCCCCGCGCGCCGCCGTCAGCACCGGCACGCCGTCCGGCCCCTCGGGCAGCGGCGGGGCGCGGGGGTCGCCTCCCTCGAGCGCCACCACCGCCACGCCGGTCACGCCCTGCGTCGACAGGCGCGCCACCGCGTCCGTCCGCAGCGGCACCTCCTCCAGCACGTCGATCTCCACGCGGATAAGCCCCGTGCCCGCGGGGTCCAGCGCCATCGTCGCCACCTCGCCCACCGGCAGGCCGTTGTAGCGCACCTCCGACGCGGTCCCGAGGCCGGACACGTCGGGGAACACGACCGCGTAGCGCGCGGTGCGACGCCCGGGGTCGTAGTCCGTCAGCCAGACCAGCAGCGCCGCGCCCAAGGCGAGGCCCGCGAGCACGAAGGCGGCGATCAGGGCGTAGGGGGCGCTGCGCTCCATCTCAGGCGCCGAAGGCCGCGCGCCCGCGCGGCCCCCCGAAGTAGCGCTCGATCCACGGGTGCCCGATGGCGCGCAGCTCCGGCACGGTGCCCACGGCGACGACGCGCTTGTCGGCCAGCACCGCGACGCGGTCGCAGATCGCCGCGAGGCTGTCGAGGTCGTGGGTCACGAAGAACACCGACAGGTCGAGCGCCGCCCGCAGGTCGAGGATCAGCCGGTCGAAGGCCGACGCCCCGATCGGGTCCAGCCCCGCCGTCGGCTCGTCGAGGAACACGAGCTCAGGGTCCAATGCGAGCGCGCGGGCGAGCCCCGCGCGCTTGCGCATCCCGCCCGAGATCTCCGAGGGGCGCAGGTCCGCCGCCTCGGGCGGCAGCCCGGCGAGCGCGAGCTTCAGCTCGGCCGCGCCCGAGCTGGTGCGCGGGTCGAGATGGGGGAGGCGCTCGCGCATGGGGGCCTCGACGTTCTGGCGCAGCGTCAGGGAGGAGAAGAGCGCGCCGTCCTGGAACATGATCCCGGTTCGCCGCAGCGCGGCACGGCGCTCCGCCTCGGACGCGGCATCCATCCGCGTCCCCAGCAGGTCGATCCGCCCCGCGCGCGGCGCGACGAGGCCGATGACGGCGCGCATCAGCACCGACTTGCCCGTCCCCGAGCCGCCGACCACGCCGAGGATCTCGCCGCGCCGCATCTCCAGCGACAGGTTCTCGTGGACCGTACGGTCGCCGAAGCCGGTCACGAGGCCGTCGATGGACAGGACGCTCATACGCCCAGCACCGCGAAGAGGATCGAGAAGGCCGCGTCCGCCACGATCACGAGGAAGATCGCCACCACCACGGCGCGCGAGGTCATGCGCCCGAGGCTCTCGGCGTCCGAGCCGACCTGCAGCCCGAACCAGCAGCCCGTCAGCCCCACGATCAGCGCGAAGGCGGGCGCCTTGACCAGCCCCACGAGGTAGTGCCCCACGCCGATCGACGCCTCCATCCGCGCGGCGAAGACGCCGGGCGTGACGCCCAGCTCCGCCCAAGCCATCGCCGCGCCCCCCACGAGGCCCGCCACGTCCGCCGCCACCGTCAGGAGCGGCAGCGCGAGGACGAGGGCGAGGATGCGGGGCAGGGCGAGGACGGCGACCGGGTCGAGGCCCAGCGTGCGCAGCGCGTCCACCTCCTCGCGCATTTTCATGGACCCGATCGCGGCGGTGAAGGCCGCGCCCGACCGGCCCGCGACGATGATCGCCGTCAGCAGGACGCCCAGTTCGCGCAGCACGGAGATGGCGATCAGGTCCACCACGAAGACCTGCGCCCCGAACTGGCGCAGTTGCGCCGCGCCTTGGAAGGCGAGGACCACGCCGATCAGGAAGGCCATCAGCGCCACGATGGGGATCGCGCTGAGCCCCGTCTCGCGCAGGTGGTGGACGGTGGAGGTAAGGCGCAGCGCCTGCGGATGGCGCGGAAGCGTGGCGGCCAGCACCAGCACGCGCCCGAAGAAGGCGAGGCCCGCCACCGCGCGGCGCCACGCGTCGCGCAGGTCCGGCAGGGCGGGGCGCCGGGGCGCGGGCGGGGCGGGCGGCGGCATCGCCTCCGCGGCGAGGTCGATCAGCGCCGCCACCCCCGGCGCCGCGCCGGTCAGCCGCGCGGGCCCCAGCGTGGCGAGGAACCACGCCCCCGCCATGTCCACACGCACGAGGCCGGAAAGGTCCAGCGGCCCCGCCTCCGGCCCCAGCGCGTCCCGCAGGGCGTCGATCCGATCCAGCGTCAGCACGTCGTCCCCGATTAGGTCGCGCAGGCGGGGTGGGGGCATCGGCCGGCCTCACCGGGAGAACAGCACGGGCATGCGCGTCTGCCGCAGCAGGTCACGCGACACCGCGCCGAGCAGCAGGTCGTAGGCGCGCGAATGGCCGTAGGCCCCGACCGCAAGGAGGTCCGCGTCGAAGTCGTGCGCCGCCTCCTCCAGGGCGGCGGCGACAGAGGGCACGTCGTCATGGCGCGCGATCTCAACCGCATGGCCGTGGCGGGACAGGGCGGCGGCCACGTCCTCCATCGGCTCGTCGGGGCGGGCGATGCGTCCGGGCGGGGCGACGGGGCCATAGGCCACGAGCTGCACCGCCGCGCCGGGGGCGAGGAGGCGGCGCAGGTCGTGCAGCACGCGCGCCGCCTGCGCCGTGTCGCGCCAGCCGACCACTGCCCGTCCGACCGCGCCCATCCGCGCGCCCTCCGGCACGACCAGCACGGGACGCCCGCCGTGGCGGATCACCTCCTCCTGCACGAAGCGGCGCTGATATTCGTCGCGCGCGTCCTCGGCCGCGCCCATGACCACGAGGTCGGAGGTGCGCGCCGCGTCGACATAGCGGTCCGCCGACTGCTCCCCCATCGCCGAGAGCAGCCGCCACTCGGCGCGCGGCCCGAGGTCGCCGGTCGCCGCGCGGAAGGCCGCCTCCAGCCGCCCGGCCGCATCGGTCTGCTCGGCCTCGATCTTCCGATAGACCGATTTCGGCAACTCCACGCGGAAGCTCGGGTAGTGGATGAGCCCCTCCGTCGCGTGCAGCCCCGTCAGATGGGCGTCCGCGGTCCTGGCCAGCGCGGCGGCGGCCTCGCAGACGGCGGCGGCGCCGCCCTCGTCGGTGAGGCAGGCGAGGATGGTCTTAGGGGTCACGACGGGATCCTCCGCGGATGTCGTCCCACCGATAGGGTCCGCACCGCGCGGGGCGTTTGACGGGCGTCAACGCGGACGCGGCGCGCATGTGCGATGGGGGGGCGCCCCGCGGTCGGAGGGTTCCGAGGGCCTTCCCGTCCCGCGCGCGGCGGCCGCCGTCGCAGCGGCGCACCCGACCTTCGTCCCGGTGCCGGGACGGACCGCGAACCTCGCCCTCGCCTCCCTTGGCGCGGGCGCCTTCGCCGACGCGGCCTCGGCCGCCCTCGTCCCGCGCGCGGACCCCGCGCGGGGCGTGGACATGCGGGGTCCCGGCCCGGAGGCCCGACCATGACCGAACTCGAGATCCCCGCCCCTTTCCTGAGGATGCTCATCGACCAGCTCCGTGCGCGGGGCGCCCGCGCCGGACGGACCGGCGCCCGCGGCGGCGAGGCGGAGGCGATGGCCCTGTTCGAGACCGGCCCCGGCGACCTGCGCGAGGCGGAGCTGCGCGCCGAGATCGACGCGCTCGACGCCGACCACCGGCACGAACTGGTCGCGCTCCTATGGACGGGACGGGGCGACTTCGCGGAGGGCGAGTGGCCCGAGGCCGTGGCACTGGCCGCCGAGCGCGACGTCGGCCCCACCGCCGACTACGTGCTGGGCCAGCCGGAGGCGGCGGACCTGATCGCCGCCGGGCTGGAGGAGTTGGGTCACGACCACCTCGTGGCGGATGGCGCCTATTGACGGGGGTCAAGGCCCGGATCCGCACGCGGGTCCACCCTCACGGGGCAACCGATGACGAGGGCCGAGCCATGACCATCAAGACCCTTCTCGCCTGCATGCTGGACCAGTCCGGGGGAGCGACCCTCGCCGCCGCCGGCACGGCGCTGGCGGACCGCTTCGGGGCCCATCTGACCGGCCTCCACACGCTGGAGGCGGTGATCGTCTATCCGGGGATCGGCATGTACGTCCCCGGCCCGACCTTCGAGCTGTTCAACGAGGCCCAGAAGGCCGAGGGCGCGGCGATCCGCAAGGTCTTCGACGAGGCGGTCCGCCGGGCCGCCGTCACCGGCGAGTGGCGCGAGGTCCATTCCGGCGCGGCGGACGCCTCCGAGCGGATGATCGAGAGCGCGCGGGCGGCGGACCTCGTCCTGATGGCACGTCCGGACTCGGTCGTGGACCGGCCGAACCAGCGGCACGCCTTCGGGCGCGTGGTTCGCGAGGGCGGGCGCCCCGTGCTGCTGGTCCCGCCGGGGGGCTTGGGGGACGGGATCGGCAAGCGGGTGGTCCTCGCCCATGCGGCGACGCGCGAGTCCGCGCGCGCGGCCTTCGACATGCTGCCGCTGCTCCGGCCCGGCTGCGACGTCCACGTGGTCCACGTGGGCGACGAGCGCGACGAGTTGCGGGACGCCGCGATGACGGAGCTCAGCAGCGCGCTCAGCCGGCACGGCCACGGCGTGACCATGACCCACCGCGCCCGCCACGGCGACGGCGTGGCGGACGTCCTCATGCGCGAGGCCCCAGAGGTAGGCGCCGACCTGATCGCGGCGGGCGCCTTCGGGCATTCGCGGACCTACGACTTCTTCGTGGGCGCGACGACCGGCGCGCTGATGCGCGAGAGCGAGGTGCCGGTCCTGTTCTCGACGTGACCGGGGCCGGTCCGCGGGGGCCAGTCGAGGTCCACCCAGACGGGCAGGTGGTCGGAGGCGCGCCGCGCCTCCGGCGACCGCCCGACGCCGCCGCCGCGCAGCGCGAGGCCGCCGCCCAGCCCGATCCGGTCCAGCGCGGCGATCGGGCGGGCCGCATGGAAGGACCGGCCCGGCGAGACGAGGTCCAGCCCCTCGTCGAGCGGCTCCAGCCCCCGGCGCGCCGACCATTCGTTGAGGTCCCCCGCGACGAGGACGGCCCCGCTTCCCTCCATTCGACGCATCAGGGCGGTGGCCTGCGCACGCCGGTCCCGGCGGCGCAGCCCGAGATGGGTGGCGGCGACGGCGAGGTCGCGCCCGCCCGCGCGCAGATGGGCGAGGACCGCGCCCCGCAGCTCCAGCCCCGGCAGGTCGATCCCCTCCCAACCGACGACGTCCACGCCCGGCGCGAGCAGGACGGCGTTGCCGTGCCGCCCGAGGCTGCCGCCCGTGCCCGCGGGGACGACGCGCCAGCCCGCCCGCTCCAAGAGGGCGTGGGGCAGGGCGGCGGGGCGGTCCCCGAGCCGGAGGTCGGCCTCCTGCAGAGCGACGACATGGGCGCCGAGGCCGCCGAGGACCCGGAGGATGCGGGCGGGGTCGCGCCGCCAATCGAGGCCGACGGCCTTGCGGATGTTGTAGGAGGCGACCCGGAGCAGCCCGGCGGGCCGCGCCCCGTCCTGCGCCCCGTCCTCCGCCGCCGGGTCATCGCCGGGACGGTCGCGGCCTTCGTCCTCCTCGCCGCCGTCGCCGCGGGGCTGCGCCGGGACGAGCTGGCGGCGGTCGCGGCCCTCGCAGCCGCGCTGTCCGCCGCTCCCGTCGCCCTCGCGAGCCGGTTGCGGATCGTCCTGCCGCTGCCCTTCGTGCTGGCCTTCGCCGCCTTCCTCGCCCTGTCGCTCGTCGCGGGCGAGGCCTTCGACGCCTACGAGCGCGTCTGGTGGTGGGACCTCGCCCTCCACGGGGCCTCGGCCACGGGGCTGGGCCTCGCGGGGTTCCTGTTCGTCCTCATGCTCTTCGAGGGGGACCGCTACGCCGCGCCGCCTTGGGCTCTCGCCGCCATCGCCGCCTGCCTCGCGGTCACGGCGGGCACGGCGTGGGAGCTGTTCGAGTACGCGATGGATCACGGGTTCGGCCTCTCGATGCAGAAGTCCGGCCTGCCGGACACGATGGGCGACCTCGCCGTGAACCTTGCGGGGGCGGCCCTCGGGGCGGCGGCGGGCTGGGGCTACCTGCGCGGCCGGGGACGCCATCCCGCGACGTGGCTGATCGTGCAGTTCGTCCGGCTGAACGCCCGGCGCTTCCGCCGTCGGTGACGCGCCGCCGCGCGCATGTCCTTGATCGCGCTCAATAGGGGACGCCGCGCGGCGTGTATGTCTGGACCCATCGTCCCGATGGAGGACCCCATGAGCGCGCAGGATCTAGAAGTGATCGACCACACCGTCCAGCTGACCCACGAATGGGTGAACGAGCTGCGCGAGCGGCTGGGATGGCCCAGCAGCCGCGACGCGATGCGCCTGATGCGCACCGTCCTGTCCGAGCTGCGCGACCGCCTTCCCCACGCGGAGGTGGCCGACCTCGCGGCGCAGATGCCGCTGCTCATCCGGGGCATGTACTACGAGGGCTGGCAGCCCGCGCGGACGCCGGTCCATGACCGCTCGGCGGACGCCTTCGAGGCGGCGGTCGCGGCCCGGCTCGGGCGGGTCGAGGGCTACCGGGGCCACGCCGACATCGCCGCCGTCTTCGCCACGCTCGCCAACCGGATGACCGAGGGGGAGCTCCGGCAGGCCCGCGCGGCCCTGCCGCGCGGGGTGCGCGACCTGTGGGACGCGGACCTGACGTGGACGGGAGGCTAGGCGCCGTCTCGCTCGGGGGTGGTCCCGACGCGTTCTTGCGCCGTCCAGCAGGACGCGCGCGGTCGGCCCGTCACGGCGCGGAGGCCCCGCGCGGCATGTCCGCGTCTGCGTCAGGCTGACCGCGTCCGTCGTCGGGCAGGGATGGTCCGAGGTGTCCGTGCACGGCATCTCGGTGCCGTCGCGCATCCGCTCCGGCCCCCGCGTGCCGTGCCGCCATGCGCGGTCGAGCAGGGACGGGGCGCACCGCCGTCACGACCTGCCCTTGGGGAGGTCTTGTCCTCCCGCCGATGCGCTTGGAGCGACGAACCGGCACGGGCGAGGCCCGTCCGCCCCCGCGACTCCATCACCGCTCCAGATCGCGCAGGGCCCGCGTCGCGGCGGTCTCGAGCGCGTCCAGCCCTTCGGTCGCGGCCGCGCCGCGCGCGCGCTGCAGGTGCGCCCGGGCCTCTGCCTCCCGGCGGGCGGCTGCGGCGATGCGGGCGAGGCCCATCTCGCACCGCGCGACGTGGCTGCCCCGGCCCGAGAGGTCGAGCGCGAGGCAGCGCCGGAGATCGGCGGCCGCACGGCGCCGGGCTCCGATCCGCAGCCGCGCGGCGGTCAGGAGGTCGGGCAGGCCCGGCCGTCCCACGCTCGGGCGCCGCCCCGGCGCGGGAAGGCCGCCGATCGCGAGCAGCACCTCGCCGCGCAGGAGGAGGACCTGACGGATCAGGTTCACGTTGCCGGCCGCCTCGACGAGACGGGCCAGCTTGGCGATGCGCCGCCACGCGGCCCGGAGGCGTCCGGAGCGCAGGTCCACCACGGCGCGGAGCCACAGCACCGCGTGGGCGATGTTGATGTCCCCGACCGCCTCGGCCTCGGCGAGAAGGGCGTCCACCTCCGGCAGGACGCGGTCCGGGGCCTCGAGCATGACGCGCGCGTAGAGGTCCATGGCCCGTCCGACCCGCTCGTCGCCCGACCCGGGGATCGCGCGCTCCAGCGCCGGGGCGACTGTGGCCCGGACCCGCTGGGGATCGTCCTCGATCGCGTGGAGCAGGGCGCGCGCCCACGCCGCGTAGGCACCCGCGCGCCGGTCCCCGCACCGCGCCTCGACCGCCTCCAGCCGCGCGATCGCGTCCAAGGACTCCAGCCTCCGCCCCGCCGACCGCAGCGCCGAGCTGAGGAGGTAGAGCGCGGTCATCTCGAGATGGATGTCGCCGGTGGCGCGCGCGACCGGGGCGATCAGCGCGGCGAGGCGCTCGATCTCCTCTGTGGGGCGGCCGGTCTCGTCGTGATGGCGCATGAGCGCGGCGCGGGCCCAAGCCGCGCCGTGCGCGTCAGCGGCCGCCTCGGACTCGGAGAGGCTGCGCTGTGCGAGGGCCTCGGCGCCGGCATAGTCGCGCAGATGGCAGAGGGCGATCGCGTCGAGCGTGCGCGCGAGCGTCAGCTCGGGACTGTGGCCCATGGACTGGAGGCGGGGCAGGAGCGCCTCGGCGACGCGGTTGAGCGCGGCGTAGTTCCCGAGGTGGTCGAGCCCGCGCAGCCATGTCGCCGCGAGGCTGCGGTAGAGCGCGTCGTCCAGCATGGCCGGGGCCCCGACCGCGCCCTCCGCGATCTCGGCGGCGCGCTCGCAGTCGCGGACGGCTTCGCGCACCGCGTAGCCGGCCAGGCGGTGCGCGGCGGCCCGGACGAGATGGCCCGCGCCCTCGGCCTCGCGCCCTGCGGCCAAGGCGTGGCCGGCGAGGCGGCCGGCGTGCTCGCCCGCGTCCCCGCCCTCGACCGCCGTGAGCGTGTCGAGGATGCGCCCGTGCGCCTCGCGCAGCCGCGAGGGCAGGACGCTTTCGGCGATGGCGTCGCGCACGAGCGCGTGGGCGAAGCGCCACCGACCGTCGCCCGTCGGTTCCACGAGGCCCGGCGCCGCCATCGCCCCACGGAGGCCGGCCGGGTAGCCGAGCGCCGCCGAGACGACCCCCTCGTCGACCTCCCGCCCGACGAGGGCGGCGAGGC
Organism: Jannaschia sp. Os4; assembly: GCF_016820245.1. Taxonomy (GTDB): domain Bacteria; phylum Pseudomonadota; class Alphaproteobacteria; order Rhodobacterales; family Rhodobacteraceae; genus Jannaschia. The sequence goes on from NZ_JAFCAR010000003.1 coordinate 703,995, forward strand.
GCAGCGCCTCGCGCAGGGGGTCCGGCAGGCGATCGAGACGGGACAGGACGAGTTGCTGCACGTTGCCGGTCAGCGCCGGGCCGGGGTCGCCGACGAGCTCGACCGCGCCGTCGCGCACAGCGAGCCGGCCATCCTCGCGCAGGGCGCGGACGATCTCCTCCGCGGCGAAGGGGAGCCCCTCGGCGCGGGCGGCGACGAAGGCGGCGAGCCCGGCGGAGATGGGCCCATCCGCCGCGGCCTCGGCGATCCGGCGCACGCCCGCCTCGCCCAACGGGTGGAGGGCGATCTCCACGGCGGTCCGGGCGAACGCCTGCGCGGTCGTCCCGGGCCGCGCGGTCAGGAGCAGGTCGATCGGCTCGGCAGCGAGGTCGCGCAGGATCGTCCGGCTGGCACCGTCGATCCAGTGGACGTCCTCGACCCAGAGGACGGCGTCCCGCCGCGCGGCGACCCGGCGCAGGAGGTCCGACAGGAGGTCGCGCGTCGCCTCGGCCCGTCCGACGGGGTCGGTCGCGGCGCGCCCGCCCGCCTCGTGGAAGGCCGCGAGCGCCGCCGCGTCGCCGGAGCGTGGCTCCTCGGCGAGGAGGCGCTCGAGCAGGACGGCGCGCGGCAACCCGCGCGCGGCCCCGGCGGCGTCGCGCAGCAGGTCGAAGACAGGCGCGAGGTCCGCGCCGAGGTCGTCCGGCGCGCATCGGCCGACGAGGACCGCGCGGCCATCCGCAAGCTGCCGCCCGATCTCGTGGGCGAGGCGGGACTTGCCGATCCCGGCCTCCCCCTCGATCCACACGGTCCGCCCGCGCGCGGCCCCCGCGAACGCCGCGACGCCCTCCGCCAGCTCGGTTCCGCGCTCGGCGAGGGGCGGCGCGCCCCTGTCGGGACCGAAGCGCAGGTCCGGCCCCGCGAGGTCCAAGAGCGCGGCGGGCGAGACGGGGGCGTCGAACCCCTTCAGGTCGAGCGGCTGGCGCGCCTCGACCCGGATCGCGGCCCCGGCCTCCGACGCCAGGGCGGGGTCGAGCAGGATCTCGCCCGGCGCGGCGGCGGCCTCGAGGCGGGCGGCGAGCACGACCGCGTCGCCGACGACCGCGATGCCACGACCCTCGCGCGCGACCATGACCGGGCCCTCGGCGAGGCCGATGCGTATCTGGAGCCCGGCCGCGCCGTCCATCCGCCCGCGCGCGTCGAGCGCCGCCCGGCAGGCGAGGAGTGCGGCGCTCTCGACCCCGGCATGGGCCCCGAACGCGGCGAGGATGCCGTCGCCGGCCTCGTCCACGACCCATCCGCCCGCCGCCTCGACCGCGGCGCGGGCGGCATCGCGCAGGGCGCTGAGGCGGGCATGCGCCTCCTCGGGTCCGAGCCGGCGCGCGAGGGCCGTGGACCCGACGGCGTCGAGCGCGAGGATAGCCGCCCTGCGGAGGTCTGGGATGGACCCATCCCTCATCGTAGGAAGCCGGCCACGTGCGGGAACACCGTCTCGGCCGACTCGCGGCCGATGATCGTGTCCATGTGTCCGTGCTCCGGGAGCACGAGGCGCGTCGTCGCGCGGTTCCCGATCCCCTCCAGCCATGCCCTCGTCCTGAGGGTCGCCTCGGGCAGCATCTCGCGGTTCCGGGCGCCGGCGAGGAGCAGGATCGGCATGTCGCGCAGGGCGGAGCGACCCGGCGCGGCGGCATGGAGATACCGCTCGGAGCCGTCGGCGGCGACGGCGTGCCCCGTCTCGAAGATGCGGGCGACGTGGGCGAAGGGCGCGGAGGAGAGCGGCGAGAACATCTCGCGGATGCGGTCGTGCGTGGGCGCATCCAGCACCGCGTGCCGGTAGCTCGGGCCGAAGAGGGCGTCGATCCGGCGGCAGGTCGGGCTGTGGCAGCGCGGCGCGACCAGCCCGGGCATCGTCCACAGCAGGGCGTCCAGCGCCGCGTCGGCCTCCTGCGAGAGGCCGGATGGCGACGTGCCGCCGGTGCCGGACCGGGGGTCGACGACCTCCAGGCCGTCCCGCAGGGCCTCCGACAGCGCGGGCGGCAGGCCCATCCGGGCGGCGAGGGCCAGAACCTCGGGCGGCGCGCCTTCGGCGATCATCCGCGCCACGCCGGCATCGGCCTTGGCATGGTTGCTCCACGACGTGATCGCGTGGAGCCCCAACTGCGACAGGACGAGGCGGCGGATGCGGGCCTCGCCCGCGAGGACCGCCATCGCGGCCGTCATGCCGCCGACGCAATGGGCGAAGACGTCCACCTGCGCGGCCCCGGTGACCGCGAGGACGCGGGAGATGGCGGCGGGCCAGTCCTTCGTCGCGACGTCGTCGAGGTCGAAGGGCAGCAGGCTGGCCGGGATGCCGCCGCAGCCGCGATAGTCCAGCAACCAGACGTCGCGTCCCTCCGCCGCCAGCGCGCCGGCGAGGCTGGACCCTCGGACGTCGGCGGCGAAGGCGGCCGCGTTGGTGCCGAAGCGCCCGGCGAGGATCACCGGCGGCCGGTCCCCGGGCGACGGGCGCGGGGCGTGGCGCAGCAGGCGCACGTGCCGGTCGGGGCCGACCTGCGTCCAGTGGATCTCGGGCGGGTCGAGGCCCGGGCTGCGGGGCAGCCCCAGCCCGCCCTCGGACGGGCTCGCCGTCGCGGCGGGGGCGCGGGGCGCGACGACCTCGGCCATATAGGCGTGGAAGCCCCCATGCGCGCCCGCGACCACCTCGGCCATGCGGGCGAACAGGCGCGACCTGTAGGCGGCGGCGAGCATGGCGGATGGGGCGCCGCCCGCGTCCGTCGCCGCGACCGCTTCGTTGGCCGCATGAAGCGCGACCGCCGCGAGCCTCGGGCCGAACCGTGGATCGCGGATCCTGTCCGTGAGCGCGCCGTGGTCGGACAGCGCCAGTTCCAGCAGCTCGAAGGCGGTCTCGTCCGCCCGCCGCCCGAGCGCGGCGCGGTCGTAGGCGACCTCGAGGGCAGAGGCTTGGCGGATCGCCTCCTGCAGCGTCACCCGCAGCCGTCCGCGGGCATGGGCGGGGGCATCCGCCTCCGGGCCGGTCCGCAGCGTGACCGCCATGTCCGTCAGATCGGTCCAAGGATCGCCCCCGTCGCGGCGGGCGATGGTCTTGCGCCCGTCCAGCCAGAGGTCCGGGCCGTCGGTCGGGCGGAGGCGGCCCCGGTAGGTCATCTCCCACCTGTCGACACGGTCGGGGACCGGCATCAGGATCCGCATCTCCCCCTCGTGGATGTCCATCTCTCGACCCAGCGCGGCGAGGCGGCCCGACAGCGCGACCGTGCCGTCCGGCGGGGTGAGCGCCCCGAGGAGGCGGTCGGCGTGCAGCCGCACTCTCAGCGTCGCCTCGGTCTCGAAGGTACGGGGCGGGACGAACGGGTCGGCGCCGGGCGGGTCGCCCGGGACCATGAGCGCGAGGTGGCCCCGCATGACCTCGTCGAGGGTGGCGGGCGGCGAGAAGTCCCCCAGCCCCGCCTCGGCCGCGCGGAGCGCCTCGGGCCAGTCGCCCGCGTCCACGGCTGCCAAGACGGGACGGAGGACGGCACGCAGATGCGCCGTGATGGGCGCGACCGCATCGCGCAGCGCCGCGGGGTCGCTCAGTTTCTCGGCGGCCACCTCGACGAGGTTCATGTCCGACCCCGCCGCCATGCGGAGGGCGCCCTTCACGAGCATTCCCGCCAGTTCGTACATGCGCCCTTGGATGGCGGTCCCGATCTGGCCGAGCGCCGAGTCCGTCGCGCGCAGCAGGGCGGCCGGATCTGGAGGCGGAGCGGCCCGGAGGAGGTCGCGCCGGCCCGCCACGGGCGGCGTGGCGGCCATCCGGCCCGGCGTCTCGGCAATCATCGCGTCGACCGCCCGCTCGGCCAGCGCCGCGATGGTGAGCAGCGGGTTGATCCCCACCGAGCCGGGCAGCAGCGAGCCGTCCATCACCCGGAGCCCTGCGTGCAGGCCACCCGCGCCGTCCCTGACGCGACCCTCCGTGTCGGTGACGTCGCGTGCCCCGTCCTCGCCCATGCGGCAGCCACCGAGGGGATGGACCGTCAGCGCGCGCCGTCCCAGCGAGTCCTGCCAGAGCGGATTGGCAAGGAACTCCGCCCCGATGCCGTCGGCGGCGCGCGCGGCGGCCGCGTTGCAACGCACCACACCGTCGTCTGCGCCCGCGCGGTCCCAGTCGAGGATCGCGGCCCCGTCGGCGCCCAGCACGACGCGCCCGCGGGCCGCGTCATGCGCCATCCCGAGGAGCGGGAGCGTGCGGGAGACGGGACCGGAGCGCACCGTCCGCGCGATCCGATCGGCACGGGTCCGGGCCGCGTCGGCGATCCCGGCCAAGCCCTCCAGCCGACGCGCGGCGTCGCCGTGGCGGAACGGGTCGCCCGTCAGCGCTGCCAGCGCGGGCAGCGCGATCGCGTAGCCCGCCGCCAGCGCGCCGGGCATGGCACCGTCCTCCAGCACGACGCCGCGTCCGGGCTCCTGCGGGTCGCGCAGGTCGATCATGCCGGTGATCGTCGGGCCGGGGCGCCACGGCGCCTCCCCCTCGCGCTCGGGGCCGGTGGGCAAGGACCGGGAGCCGGCGCCGACTGGGTGGACCGGGGCGGGCGCATCGCCCGCGCCCGCGTGGCCCGCATCGTAGGCGAAGGCCCAGATGTCGCCGTTGCCCGACACGTCCGCGCCTAGGCGCGCGCCGAAGCGCAGCGTGTCCGAGCGGCTCCGCAGGAGGATCGCCGTGCTGCCGAGGGTGCCCGCCGCGAGCACGACCTCGGGGGCCTCGACGGTTCGGGCCTCCGCGCCCCGGCCGACCACGACCCGCCAGCCGCCGCCCGGACCTGGCGCGAGGCGGTCCACCTCCGCGCCGGTGGCGATCACCGCCCCGGCGGCCTCTGCGGCGACGAGGTAGGTCATCAGGACCGTGTTCTTGGCGCCGTAGTTGCAGCCCGAGACGCAGTCGCCGCAATCGGTGCAGGCGGCCTGCCACTGGCCCGCGGCGTTCCATCCGTCCTCGAAGGTGACGGCGATGGCGGGACGCCGGACCTCCCGCCCCATCCCCTTGGCTGCGCGCTCGAGCGCCTCGAGCTTCGGCCGCGTCCGCCCCTCGGGATAGGGCGCGGCGCCGAGCATTCGCCGCGCTTCCTCCATCCACGGCGTCAGCGCCTCCGCCGACAGGGCGCCCGGCAGCGCGTCGAGCACCGCCTCGGCCGGCGGCTCGACCACCCCCGCGTTGATGAGCGACGTCCCCCCCAGCCCGCATCCCACGAGCGCCGCCATGCCCGGCCCGAGCCGGACGTCGTAGAGGCCGTCCGCCCGTCCCAGCGTTTCGGGATGGTCGTGCAGGTGGGTCTGGAACTCGGCCGCCGCCGAGGGGCCATCGTCCGGGTAGCCGCCCGGCCCGATCTCGCGCCCCCGCTCCAGCACCAGCACGCGGCGGTTCGCCTGCGCGAGGCGGCAGGCCGCGACGCCGCCGCCGTAGCCGGAGCCGACCACGATCGCATCGAACGGCCCCGCCAGATCCGGTCCAATCTCCGCGAAGGGCCGCGACAGGGGGCGCCACCCCGCCCTCACGCGTCCGTCCGCCCGAGCAGGTCGGCTTGGATCGCGGCATAGTGGGCCGCCGCCGCCTCCGAGAGGGCGGTCCAAGCCGCGCGCGATCCTTCGAGGCGCGCCTCCACGTCCCTTCGGAACGCCCCCCCGTCGCCGGACCCGAACCCCTCGACCCGGGGCTCGGGCGCCACGCCGTTCCGGGGCGTGCCGACCGCGCGGAGCAGCACGGCGTTCATCGCGTCGTCGATCAGCACCACGCCCGCGCCCTCCGCGTTGTCGAGCCGCGGCCCGTTGAGGGTCCATCCCCCGGAGTTCAGAACCTCCACCGGGACGGGCAGGCCCGGCGCGGCGATGCGCTCGGCATAGGGCTTGTGGGTGTGGCCGCAGACGTAGGTCAGCGCTGCGGGCGGGGCGTCGAGCTCTTCCGCGACCTGCGCCGCGACGGGGGCGCCGAGGTACCACGTCAGCCCCCGTCGCCCGTCCGGGGGCAGGGCATCGACCTCGTGATGGCGCTCGTCCTCGCGCATCCGGCCGAGGGTGGCACCGAGGATCGCGCGGGTGGCGGCGCCGATCGCGGCGCGCGGCTCTGGAAGGGCGCCGCCGGGGACGCGGTCCGCGATGGCGTCGGTCGCGATGTCCGACCAACGCGTCAGCGCACGGCGGAAGCCCGTGGGCGTCAGGAGCCGCTGGTACAGGTCCTCGGCCTCGCGCCCCAGCCCGGCGGCGTCGCCCAATCCGGACCACGCGAAGTCGATCCAGCCCGCGTTCTCGGCCGCCAAGGTCGCGGCGGTCGGCGGCGGTCGCGGACCCTCGGCCAGCACGTCCCGGAGCCGGGTGACGGCGCGGTAGGCGGCCTCGTGGAAGTGCCCGTGATGCAGGAGGACCGCGCGTCCGCCCGCGCGCAGCCCGACGTTGGGGTATCGCAGTTCCGCCCCCGCGAAGCCGGCCTCCCGCGCGGCGCGGTCCAGGAGACGGGCGCGGCCGGCCCCGCGCGCGTCGAAGGCGGGGGTGCCGTGGACGGGATGGGTCTGGAGCCGTGCCTTCGGCTCGACCTCGAGGCCGTGGCGGGCGTCGGTCCACAGCGCGTGGTCGTGGTTGCCCGCCGTCGCGAGGATGTCGCCCCGCCAAGCCGCCGCGTCCCGGAGCGCGGCCAGGATCCGCGCGGCCTCGCCGGCGGCCGTGCCCCATTCGGAGAACTGGAGGTCCATCGTGTCGCCGAGCAGCACGAGCCGCGGCTCGCCCCGCCCGTCGGAGAGGAGCGCCCCGAGCGCCCGCGCGAGGGCGCCCGCGACGTCGGGCAGGCCGTCGCGCGGCGAGAACAGGCCCGCCGGAGCGCCGGCATGCAGGTCCGACAGACAAACGTAGGCGATCACTGAAACCAAGGCCCCCGCGCAAGGGGCACATCTCGCCCCCAACGAGTCAAGCCTTGCGCCCCGCGGGCATCGCGCGAATGGTCCGGGCCCTATGGCGTCGACCCTCGATACCGCCAGCACGCTGGCCGCGACGATGCCGCCGCAGGCGTGGCGCAGGCTCGTCGCGGAGGGACGCCCCCGCCACTGGGCGCGGGGCGCGACCATCTATCCCCAAGGCTCGCCCGGCCACTCGATGCTCCTCGTCCGGACCGGCCGCGTGGAGATCACCGTCGTGGACGCGGAGGGCCGGCCCTCCGCGCTCAACCTGATGGGGCCCGGCGACCTCGTGGGGGAGGTCGCCCTGCTGGACGGGGGGACGCGCAGCGCGAGCGCGGTCGCCTCGACCGAGGTGACGGGGGTGGTGATCGAGCGCAGCGCGCTCCGCGCGTTCCTCGCGCGCGATCCCGACGGCGCGCTCGCCCTGATCGCCGAACTCTGCGCCAAGCTGCGCCACGCCTCGGCCATCGCCGAGACGCGCGCCCGTCCGTCCGGCAGGGCACGGCTGGCGCGGTGCTTGCTACAACTGGCCGATCGCCCGGACGACCGGAGCGGCGCGGTGCTGGAGGGGCTGAGCCAAAGCGCGCTCGGCGCCCATGCCGGCCTGACGCGCGAGAGCGTCAACCGCATCCTGCGGGGCTGGGCCGCCGAGGGGCTGGTCGAGTTGGACGGGGCCGCGCGGCGCATCCGCATCCACGACGCGGCGGCGCTGGCCAGACGCACCGAATGAACGGTCCGGGGGTGTGACGCACGTCACATCGCCCGCCGGGCCATCACGCCATTCCGGCCGCGACGGGGCCCACGGAGGACCCCGAACGCCGGGAGCCATCCGATGCAAGACCAACCCTTCGACGCCCGCCGCCTGCCGGTCGAGACCCTCAAGGCCAAGCTCCTCGCGGAGCGCCCGGGCCTGTCGGCCCTCGACCGCGAGGCCCTCCTCGGAAGCGCGGCGCTGGAGCGCAACACCGACAACTGGGTCCGGAGCTGGATCGACACCGAGCATGTCGTCACCCACCGCTCCAAGCGGGTCGTGGCGACGCGGGCGATCACCGACTCCGGCCTCCTGATCTGGATGGTCCGGCTGCAGGGGAACCGCTTCGCCTTCCACTCGGACCGGGAGGGCGTGGACGACGCCTTTCGACAGGCCTCGGAGGCGCGGCGGGCGCGCAAGGCCATCGCCTCGCGGTGGGACGAGTATCGCGCGCTGCGCCGCCGCATCTTCCTCGGGGGGCGGAGGCTGACGATCACCGTGGACGACGCCCGGCGGGCCGGGCTGTGCGAGCTCGGGATCCAAGGCTTCCTCCATCGCGTGGGCCTCGGCGGGCGGACGCACTTTCCCGGTCGGCTCCTCGCGGCGCTGTCCTACGTCGATCGGCAGGTGGGCTACGCGGTGTTCGCCGGGCACCTGCGGCAGCAGGCCGAGGAGGCCTCCCGCCTCGGCGGCGGCGCGGAGGCGGCGGCCGATCGGGCCGTGGGTCATTCCAATGCGCTGTGACCCCGTCCCCTATCTCGCCGATCCCCGCGGCATCGGCGGCGTGGCCGAGGCCGTGGCCGCCCGCTGCTCGACCCGCGCCTTCGCGCGGTCCGGGATCGAGACGGCCGAGGCGATCGAGGTCCTGCGCCTCGCGGCCCGCGCGCCGTCGGGCGGCAACATGCAGCCGTGGCAGGCCTACCTCCTCGGGCGGCCCGCCATCGAGCGCGTTGCGACCGCGATCCGCGCCACGGGCGTGGCGCCGCACAAGGCCGAGTGGGACGACTACCGCTACTACCCCGAGCGGTTCTTCGGCGCCTACGACCAGCGGCGGAAGGCCCTCGGGCGGGCGCTCTACGCGCTGCTCGGCATCGAACGGCGCGAGGTCCGCCGGATGCGCGCCCAGTTCGATCGGAACTTCGACTTCTTTGGCGCTCCGATCGGCGTCCTGCTCACGATCGACCGCGGGCTGGAGAAGGGGTCGTGGATCGACCTCGGGATGTTCGTGCAGAACGTGACCCTGTTGGCGCAGGAGCGGGGTTGGGGCAGTTGCGTGCAAGCGGCCTTCGCGCCGTATCACCGCGCGATCCGCCCCCTCGTCGGCATCGGGCCGGACGAGGTGCTCGTCTGCGGCATCGCCATCGGCCATCCGGACCGCCACGATCCGGTCAACGACCTCCGCACGGAGCGGGCCCCGAACGCGGAGTGGCTCCGGCTGGTCGGATAGCGGTGGCGACCGGAGGGATCGGCGCGGCCCCTGCGTCGGTCGCCGTCTTCTGCCTCCTCGGCGCCGCCCCGCCTGCGCGCCGGGCCCGGGCCCCGGTTCGCCACCCGCGGGGCCGCGCTACATCACCGCGCCCGGCTGCCCCGCGCCCCGCCAGTCCCGTGGCGAGCGCCCGTAGGCGCGGCGGAACTCCCGGCTGAACTGGGAGGGGCTGGCGTAGCCCACGTCCGCCGCCGCCGCGCTCACGGTGGTGCCGGAGGCGATCCGCATGGCGGCGGCGTTGAGGCGCATGGCCTTGGCGAACTGGATCGGCGACTGGCGCGTCGCCTCCTTGAAGCGGCGGTGGAACACGGCGCGGCTCATGTGGGCGCGGGCGGCCATGTCGTCGATGGTGACCGGCTCGTCCAAGCGCGACGCCAGATGCTCGATCGCCCGCGCGATGCCGTTGCCGATCCCGTAGGCGCGCCGCGCGGCCGTTCCGGCCCCGCCCATGAGGACGGCGTGGCACAGTTCGCGCACCCGGCCCTCGCCCAGCACGGCGGCCTCGGCCGGGCGGTCCGCAAGCCGGACGAGGCGCAGCAGCGCCTCGGCGAAGGCGTCGTCCCAGGGCGCGAGGGCGAGGCCCGACGTGGCGGCCGGGCCGGACGGCGCTCCGCCGCCCGCGCGGTCCATGGCCAGCACGAGGTCCGTCATCACCCGCGCATCCAGCATGATCTGCACCCCCAGGAGCGGGGCGTCGGGCGAGGCGAGCGGCGTGCCCGCCTCCACCGGCAGGGGCAGTGGGCAGACGAGGTAGCGGTCGGCGCCATAGACGTGGCGCGTCCCGTCCAGCACGGCCTCCTTGGTGCCGCCGACGATCGCCACCACGGTCGGCTCGTAGACCGCCGGGGCGCAGCGCACCGGCTCCTCGACGCGGAAGAGGCGCATCCCGGGCACGCCGGTCTCGACCATGCCGGGCTCGGGGAGGCGGGCCTCGACGAGGCGCTTGATCTCGGTCTGGCTCATGCTGGCGAGACTGGACCGCCTCGCTGCGCCGATCAAGGCGACCGAGACGAATGGGCAAGCGATCGAGAGGATCGCGTCTCCTTCGGCATCCACCTAAGCGAAATCTGCAAGTCCGACGCGAGGGGGATCGGCCCCGCCCGCGGCACCCTCGCTCCGGAAAGGACGCCCCGATGACCACCACCCCGTTCGGCCCCGAGGGCTGGACCCCCGACCGCCTCGGCTCGCGCGCGGGCCGGACCTACCTGATCACCGGCGCCAATGCGGGCGCGGGCTTCCAAGCGGCGCGCATCCTGCTGTCGAAGGGCGCGGGCGTCGTCATGCTCAACCGCAGCGCCGAGAGGTCCGCCGCCGCCGTGGCCGACCTGAAGGCCGAGTTCGGCGCGGACGCCGCGGCGTCCTTCGTGCGGATGGACCTCGCCGACCTCGCCTCGGTCCGGTCGGCCGCCGCCGAGGTGCTGGCCACCGTGCCGCGCATCGACGCGCTGATCTGCAACGCGGCCATCGCGCAGGTGCCCGAGCGCCGCCTCACGCCCGACGGGTTCGAGAGCCAGCTCGGCACGAACCATTACGGCCACTTCGTGCTGGCCGGGATGCTGTTCGACCGGATCGAGGCGTCGCGGGGCCGGATCGTCGTGGTGGCGAGCCTCGGCTACCGGATGGGTCTGAGGACGATCAACTTCGCGGACATGAACTGGGAGGAGGGCTATGCGGCCAACACCGCCTACTCGCAGTCCAAGCTCGCGCAGATGATGTTCGCCTACGAGTTGCAGGATCGGCTGGCGGCGGCGGGCCGGACGGGCGTCGGGGTCTATGTCTGCCACCCCGGATCGTCCGCCACGTCCCTCATCGCCACCAGCGGCGGACGGCTGACGCGGGCCGTCTGGTGGCTGATGACCAAGACGCCGCTGGTCCAGTCTGCCGAGCGCGGCGCCTGGCCGGAGGTGATGTGCGCGACCGAGGACGGGCTGGAGCTGCGCGCCCTGTATGGGCCCACGGGACGCATGGAGACCGGCGGCCCCGTGGGTCGGGGCACGCTCCAGCCGCATGCCACCGACAAGGACGTCATGGCGCGGCTGTGGGAGCGGTCGGAGAAGGAGACGGGGTTCGTCTGGCAACTCTGAGGCGGGCGATCCGCCGCGTCCGGCCCGGGCGGGGGACGGCCCCCGGCCGAGGCCCCGCGTTGACGTGCAGAGCCGGCATTGGAAGTCGCCGAGGCGCCCGACCCCGGAGACGCCGCGCATGTCCGCGCGGCTCCCGTCGATCTGCGGCGTCACGACCACCACGTCGACCGCGAAGCAGAGGACGCGCGCGCGGTCGCCTCGAAGCGGCGGCGGCCCGCGTCCGAGGCGACGCCCGGCCGCGCCAGCGAGGGCGAGGGTCAGTCCCGCATGGCGTGGCGCAGGGCGACGTTGGGGACGAAGCCGCGCAGGAACTCCTCGTGGCTCATCGCGCCGTCGCCGTCCCGGTCGGCGAAGTCGAGCGCGCGGTCCATGGCGCCCGCGAACTCCGCCTCGTCGAGCCGCCCGTCGCCCGAGCGGTCGAAGAGGTCGAAGACCAGACCGAAGGCCGCGTGATAGGCCTGCGCGCGGTCGCGGTGGAGGGCCATGTCGTAGAAGCCGAAGGGCCATTCCTCCCACTCGCGCGGGTCGATGTCGCCCGACCCGTCCGCGTCGAAGGTCGGGAAGCTCGCGGCGACGGCCGCGGCGACCTCGGCCCGCCCGATCAGGCCGTCGCCGTCCGCGTCGAGGTCGAGCGCTTGCGCCTCCACGGCCGCGCGGGCGGCATCGACGGAGGCGGCGGCGTCCGTTTCCTGGCCGGAGGCGGGCGCGGCGGCGAGCAGGAGGGTCGAGGCGAGGAAGCGGAGCATGCCGTGTCCTTTCGTAGGTTGCGGGACGGGCCGCCTCATTCGGTGGCGAGGCGGTGGAGGGTGGTGTCGTCCTCTCGCGGGGCGTCCGACCCCGGCGCCCGGCCGCCCAAGGCGTCGCGCAGCGCCCGCGCGGCGGCGGTCAGGCGGGCGGCCTCCTCGGCGCCGATCCTCTCCTCGATCAGCCGGTCGACGTCGCGCCACGCGGCGTGGATGTCGTCCACGAGGCCCCGCCCGCGATCCGTCAGCCGCAGGAGGTGCGCGCGGGCCTCCGCCGGATCGACCTCGCGCGCGACGAAGCCGCCGTCGATCAGCCGGGCGGTCATCGTGCTCATGGAGGCGGGGGTGACGTCGAACTCGCGCGCGAGGCGGACTTGGCTGATCGGCTCCATCCGCGACAGGGCGGCGAGGACGCGGGCCTGCCGGGGGCGCAGGCCCAGCGCCCCGAGCCTCTCCCGCAGGCGGTCGTCCACGAGATCCGCGGCGTGCAGGAGCATGTGAAGCGCGAACGCGTTAGTTGCCATGCTGACAGTTCGTATACTATTGGTCCGATGGCAGGCAAGGGCGAAGGCGGCGGGATGGGCGACGCGACGGTCACCACCGCACCGACGGGGTCCCTGCGCCGCCTCGCGCCGACCTTCGCGCTCGTGGCGATGCTCTGGTCAGCCTCGTCGTGGGGCTACTACGCGCTGGCGGACGGGCTGGACCTCTCCAACGGCTACGACGAGGCGCCGGTCCTCTTCGCCGCCTACTACCTCGCGTGGGCGGGCGCGGCGCTGGCGCTGCTGCGCGGGGCCTTCCCGGACCGCCTCACGCGGGCGAACGCGGCGGCGCAGACGCGGGCGCTCGCGCCGATCCTTTTGGCCTACGGGGCCTTCGTCACCTTCGTGCTGCCGCTCCTGCCGGACGTCTCGATGCTGCGCGCGCCGCGCGACCCGCCCGAGTTCATGTTCGCCTCCGCGTGGTACTACCTGCCCAAGTCCGCCGACATCCTGTTCCAGCAGGTGCTGATCGCCGCGATGGTCCGGCGCTGCGACGCGGCCAGGCTGCGGCTGCGCGCGATCTCGCTGCTGATGGCGCTGCTCTTCGGGGGCTTCCACCTGACGCTGGCGTTGGACGGCTTCACCCCGCTCTACGTCGCGCGCTTCACGCTCGCCGCGGCCCTGTTCGGCGTGGTGGTCCCCCGCCTCTACCTGCGGACCCGCCACGGCTTCCGCTGGGCCTACGGCCTGCACTGGGGGTGGTACGCGCTGGACGCCACGATCACCCACCTCGTGCTGGCCGTGCCGCCATGGGCGATGTGAGGGGCGCGGCCTTTCCGCTCCGCCCGTCCGCAGGTCATCCGCACGAGCGTCGCGTCCCGGTCCCGGAATCGGTGCTTGAGCGCGCCGAGGAACGCCGCGGCCGCCGCCCAGTGCAGCGCGCGCGAGTCGGGCCGTGGGCGGACGGGCGGGGGGCGGGGGCGTCGAAGGATGCGCCGGTCATGGTCGCGTCGCAATCGAAGGGGAGGGGGGAAGGGGCCGGGCGGCGTGCCCGGCCCCCGCCGCGTCAGTTCCGGCCGCGGCGGCCGTCCTGGAGCGTCAGCGCGTCGTCGCCGTCGCGGTCCAGCCGCTCGACCACCCGCCCGAACCGGTCGTCCAGTTCGTCCTGCGTGACCGTGCCCGACCCGTCCGCGTCGAGCCGCTGGAAGGCGTCGACCATGCGCGGGCGCATCTGCTCGAAGAACACGGGCGCGAACTCCTCCAGCGCCAGCGCGCCGTCGGCGTCCGTGTCCGCCTCCGCCACCTGCGCGGCCACGTAGGCGTCGATCTCCGCTTGGGTGACGCTGCCGTCGGCATCGGCGTCGACCGCCTCGAAGAGCTGCGCGCCGCCCGCCGGGCCGAAGGCGCCGAGCATCGCGCCGCGCCCGCCGCCCCGGCGGTGGCCGTGGTCGCCGCGCCCGCCGCGCCCGTCCCGGTCGCCGCGGAAGTCCGCCCGCATGGGCCGCTCCTCGGCGGATCGGGCCGCCTCCGGCGCCGGGCCGGGGGCCGGGGCGCCTTGGGCGTGGGCCAGCGCCCCGCCGCCCGTGGCGAGCAGCGCGGCGGCGATCATCGTCTTGCTGAGGGTGTTCATTCCTGTCTCCGATCCTTGTCTGCGGCCGGCCTCGGTGCCGGCTCGGGGATGACGTGGGAGCGGGATGCGGCACCGGGAGCCGCCATGCGAGGACGGCCGTGTCGCCACCTGTCGCAGCGATCCGCGCTGACACATCCTGCGACAAACGGGGCGCGCGGCGCCCCGCCCGAGGGGCTAGGAAGGCCCCGACGAGAGGAGCCGCGATGACCGATGCCCCACCCCGGACGCCCCCGCCCGAGACCGGGCCCCACCTGCTGCTGGTCGACGACGCGCGCGACATCCGCGAGCCGCTGGCGCGCTACCTGCGCGGCCACGGGATGCGCGTGACGCTCGCCGCCGACGCGGCCCGCGCGCGCGCGGCGGCCGAGGCGGGCGCGATCGACCTCGCGCTGGTGGACGTGATGATGCCGGGCGAGGACGGGCTGTCGCTGACGCGCTGGCTGGCGGGGCGTGGGGTGCCGGTGATCCTGCTGACCGCGATGGCCGAGGAGGCCGACCGCATCCTCGGGCTGGAACTCGGGGCCGACGACTACGTGGTCAAGCCGTTCAGCCCCCGCGAACTGCTGGCCCGCATCCGCGCCGTGCTGCGGCGCGCCCCGCCTCCGGCCCCGACCATCCCGGCCGGGCGGCGGCGCTTCGCGGGCTGGACCTATGACGGGGCCGCGCGCGAGGCCGCGCACGACGACGGGCGGCGCGCGGCGCTCACCTCCCACGAGGGCCGCCTGCTGGACGTCTTCCTCGCCCACCCGCGCGAGGTGCTGTCGCGCGCGCGCCTCCTGGACGTCACGCAGGGCCGCGAGGCCAAGCCCTACGACCGCGCCGTCGACAACGCCGTGGCCCGCCTGCGCCGCAAGCTGGAGGACGACCCCGCGCGGCCCCGGCTGCTGGTGACCGAATGGGGCGGCGGCTACGCGCTGGCCGCCGACGTGGAGGACGACGCATGAGGCGGTGGCGCCCCGACCGGCTGGCGGCCCGCTTCGCCCTGCTGCTGACGGCGGCGCTGCTGGCGGCCAACCTCGCGGCGCTGGGGCTGCTGGCCTTGGAGCGCGACCGGCTGGAGGGCCGCGCGCGCGACGAGGCGGTGCTGGCCCGCCTGCTGGCCGTGGCCCCGCTCATGGACGGCGCGGCGGACGCGACCCGCGCGCGGCTAGCGGAGGGGCTGTCGCGCCGCGGCCTGCGCGTGCGCATCGACGACCGCCCGGCCGTCGCCCCGGACGCGGGCGACCGGCGGACACGGCGCCTGCGCACGCGCGTCGAGGCGGCCCTCGAAGGGCGCGCCCTGCGCCTCGCCCCCGCGTCCGCCCGGGGCGGGCCGGCGGCGTCGCTCGCGCTGTCGGACCCGCCGGGCTGGCTCAACGCGACGTGGCGCGGCGGCCCGCCGCCGCGGCGCGGGGAGGCGTGGCCGGTGGTGCTGCTGCTCGCGCTCGGCCTCGCCGCCACGTTGGCGGTCGGCCTCGCGTTCGTCCGGCAGCTGACGCGGCCGCTCGGCGCGCTCGCCGCCGCCGCGCGCGCTGCGGGGCGGGGCGACCGCGCCGTCCGCGTGCCCGAGGACGGCGCGCGCGAACTGCGCGAGGCGGCGGCGGCCTTCAACGACATGCAGGCCCGCATCGCCCGCGCGGACGCCGAGCGGATGCGCCTCGTCGCGGCCCTCGGCCACGACCTCCGCACCCCGATCACGTCCCTGCGCATCCGCGCCGAGATGCTGGAGGAGGCGGGCGGGGAGACCGGCGCGGAGGCCGCCGCGATGGGCGATACCCTGCGCGAGATGGAGGTGATGGCCGACGGCCTGCTGGCCTTCGCCCGCGGCGAGGGGGAGGCGGAGGCCCCCGAGCGGATCGACCTCGCGCCGTGGCTCGGACGGCTGGCCGCCGCGCGGGGCGCGGCGGTGGGCGACATGGCTGCCGTGGCGGCGCAGGCCCGCCCCGTCGCCCTCGGGCGTGCGGTGGGCAACCTCGTCGACAACGCCCTGCGCTACGCGGGCGGCGCGACGCTGCGGCTGGACCGCGAGGGGGCCGAGGCGGTGATCGCCGTCGAGGACGACGGCCCCGGTATCCCGCCCGAGCGCTTGGGCGAGATGACCGAGCCCTTCCGCCGCGGCGAGGCCTCGCGCGGGAGGGACACCGGCGGCGCGGGCCTCGGCCTCGCCATCGCCCGTGCCGTGGCGGAGGCCCATGGCGGCGCCCTGCGGCTGCGCAACCGCGCGGGCGGCGGGCTGGCGGCGGAGATCAGGCTGCCGGCCGAGGCGGACGGCGCCTAGGGCGGCACGATCCCGTCCCGCAGCGGCGTGGAGCGGCCGAGGAGGGGCGCGCGGCGGCACCCGTCATGCGCGCGTCGCGTCCGTGCCCTAGGCTCCCCTGATGGCGGGCGCGACGGAACAGCACGACGGCCCGGAGGCACGGGGGCGCGCCGGCGCTTGGAACGCGCCCCCCGTGGCCGGACCGGATGGAGGAGGCGCGTCGCGGCGGCCCGCCGACCTCTCGCCCGCCCTGTCCTTATGGCTCGACGTCCTGCGCGTGCTCGCCGCCCTCGTCGTGGTGCTGGGACATGCGGGGAACAGGCGCTTCACGGACGGCGCCCTCTTCTGGGTCCGGGACTGGACGCTCGCCCCCGACGCGGTGATCGCCTTCTTCGTGGTCTCGGGGCTCGTCGTCGGGCGGGCGGCGGCGCGCGACGGCACGGGGCGAACGTATGCCTTCAACCGCCTCACGCGCCTCCTCGGCGTCGTGGGGCCGGCGCTGGTCCTCACGCTCGCGCTGGACGCCGCGGGCCGCGCGATCGATCCGGGGGCGTACCGGCCCGCGCATTTCGGCGACCTCGGCCCGGGTGAGCTCCTCGCCCGCGGCCTGACCTTCTCGCAGCAGTGGCGCGGGGTGGGGCCGCCGGTGCAGCTCGGCTCGAACGCGCCCCTGTGGTCGCTGAGCTTCGAGGCGGCCTACTATCTCCTCCTCGGCATCGCGCTCTTCGTCCGGGGGTGGCGGGTGCGGACGGCGCTCCTCGCGGCGCTCGGATGGCTTTTCGGCCTCTCGATCCTGCTCCTGCTCCCGACATGGCTGGCGGGGCTCGGCGTCTGGCACCTCATCCGCGCCGGGCGGATCCCGGCGCGGCGCGCCACGGCCATCCTCCTCGCCGTCCTCCCCGTCGCGGCCCTCGTCGCGGCCAAGCTGGCCCATCTCGACGAGGCGCTCCTGCAGGCCACCCCGCACTGGCTCGGCCCCGTCCGGCACCGGCAGGCCTTCGACTTCGCCCAGGAGGCCGCATGGAACGCCCTGCTGGCCGCAGGGCTCGCGCTGCACCTCGTCGGCATGGCCCGCGTCGCGCCGCGCCTCGGCACCGCCGCCGCCCGCGCCGTGCGCTGGTGGGCGGGGGCGAGCTTCTCGATCTACGTCGTCCACTACCCGGTGATGCACCTGATGGACGCGGTCCTGCCCGAGGACGTGCCGGCGAAGGCCGTCCTCTTCGTCGCGCTCCCCATTGCGGCGGGGCTGGCCTTCGCGCAGGTCTTCGAGCGGACGCTGCCCGGGATGCGGCGGGCGGTGGGACGGGCGATGCGGCACGGGGGGCGGTGACGCCGCGCGGCGCGGCGGTCCGCTTCGCATGGCGCCGTTCGCATCGGCCGGCGCACGCGCGCGCCCCGCCGAGCCGGACCGCGTCGCATCCCCGAGGGAAGCAACGGTTCGTCCGACCCTGGCCGGCTCGGCCCGGACGCGGGCGCTGGGCTGTTCCGTCCATGCTGAAACGGCTGGCAGGTCGCTGCAGGGCCGGGCAGGCCGCGGGACCATCGCGCCTTGGGGCGCGGGCGGCGCGCCGCAGGCTTGTCCCCGCGCGCGCCCGATGATCCCCCGAGCGGATGATGGACCGGCCGGATCCCTCCCGAGACCTCAGGATCGTCGTGGTCGAGCCCGACCGGGACCGCGCCCTGATGATCGTCGACGCCCTGCGCGCGGCCGGATCCTACGAGGCGGTGGTCGTCGGCCAGACCTCCGGCCTCGCGCGGCGCGTGGCCGAGGCGGCGCCGGACCTCGTCCTGATCGACCTCGCCAGTCCGTCGCGCGACGTGATCGAGGAGCTTGCCCTCGCCTCCTCGCCGATGGAGCGGCCCGTCGCGCTCTTCGTGGACGAGAGCGAGGAGGGCCTCGCCGCTGCGGCGATCGATGCGGGGTTGTCGGCCTACGTGGTGGCGGGGCTGACGGGCGAGCGCATCAAGCCGGTGCTGGACGCCGCCATCGCGCGCTTCGGGATGATCCAGCGGATGCGGGCCGAACTGGAGGCCACCCGCCGCGCCCTCGAGGAGCGCAAGGTGATCGACCGCGCCAAGGGTGTGCTGATGAAGGCGCGGGGCATACCGGAGGACGAGGCCTACGCCCTGCTGCGCCGCACCGCGATGAGCCAGAACAAGAGGCTCGCCGAGGTGGCGCAGGCGCTCGTGACGGCGGCGGACCTCTTGGGATGAGGCGGCCGCTCCGGATCGCGCATCTCCCCCTCGTGGACGCCGCCCCCCTCGTCGTGGCTCGGGACCTCGGGCTGGCCGAGGCCGAGGGGCTCACGCTCGAACTCGTCGCCGCGCCGAGCTGGTCGGCCCTGCGCGACATGCTCGGCACGGGGCAGGCGGAGGCCGCGCAGATGCTCTCGCCGATGCCGGTGGCCATGGCGCTCGGCCTCGGCGGGGTGCCCGGCGCCGTCGAGGCGCTCCAGGTGCTGTCGGTCAACGGCGACGTGATCGGGGTGTCTCCGGCCCTCGCCGCCCGCATGGGGCCGGTCCGCTTCGGCGACGCGGGCGGGGCCGGCGCCGCGCTGCTGGCCGCGGCGCGGCGCGCGCCGGTGCGGATCGGTGTTCCGTTCCCCTTCTCCATGCATGCGGAGCTCGTTCACTACCTGCTGGAGAGATGCGGTCCTCCCGCGCCCGGCGAGATCGTCATCCGCACCGTCCCGCCGCCGCTCATGGCCGACGCGCTCGGGGCCGGCGAGGTCGACGCCTTCTGCGTGGGCGAGCCGTGGGGCTCGGACGCGGTGGAGCGCGGGGCGGGCGCGCTGATCCTGCCGGGACGCGCGATCTGGGCCTTCTCGCCGGAGAAGGTCCTCGCCGCGCGCACCGGCTGGGCCGAGGCGCAGCCCGCGCGGGCGAGCGCGCTCATGCGGGCGCTGCACCGCGCCGCCCGCTGGCTGTCGGCGCCGGCCAACCTGCCGCTGGCGGCCGAGATGATGGCGCGCGACGGCGCGCTCGGCCTGTCGGTGGAGATGGTCGAGCCCGCCCTCACGGGACGTCTGCGTGCGGGATCCTCGGGCGAGGCGCACGTCCCCGGCTTCCTCGAGTTCCACGCCGGGGCCGCCGCCTTCCCGTGGCGCAGCCAAGGGGCGTGGATCGCGGACCGGCTCGCGCGGCGGCACGGGCTGGACCGGAAGGCGGCGCAGGCGGCGGGGCGGCGGGTGTTCCGCTCGGACCTCTACCGCCGCCTCGTGGGCGACCTCGCCGCCGACATGCCCGGCGCGTCGAGCAAGGTGGAGGGCGCGCTCGCGGTGCCCACGGCCGTCGCCTCGCGCCGCGGAATGCTGACGCTGCGCCCGGACGCGTTCTTCGATGGCCGCGTCTTCGAGCCGTTGCCGGGAGAGTGACGCGAAATTGTGCATTTGCGGCGCGACCGATGCCGCAGCGCAGAAAGTCCGCCGCCCCCTGCTTGCGGCACAGCCACGGGGCGTGCCAGCGAAGGGCATCGCCGGGCGGGCAACGGAGCCAGCCGGGGCGTCCGGTCCCATGACGCGGGCCTCTCCAGAGCATGGCCGCTCGATGCTTCGCCTGTCCCGAAGGGACCGGGCCGGAGCCGTCGCGCGGCCTTTTCCGTCTTCCCCCGTCGCCAGTCCGAGGGGGGCCAAATCCGAGGACCGTCATGATCCGCCACGTCGCCGCCGGCCTGCTCTCGGCCACCGCCATCGCCTCCCCCGCCTTCGCGCAGATGCTCGACCTCGAGGTCGACGAGCTGAAGCTGGGCTTCATCAAGCTCACCGACATGGCCCCGCTCGCGGTCGCCTACGAGCAGGGCTACTTCCTCGACGAGGGGCTGTTCGTGACCCTCGAAGCGCAGGCCAACTGGAAGGTGCTGCTCGACGGCGTCATCTCGGGCGAGCTGCAGGGCGCGCACATGCTCGCCGGCCAGCCCTTGGCCGCGACCATCGGCTACGGCACCGAGGCGCACATCGTCACGCCCTTCTCCATGGACCTCAACGGCAACGGCATCACCGTGTCGAACGAGGTCTGGGAGATGATGAAGCCGAACATCCCCGAGAACGCCGACGGCCTGCCGCAGCACCCCATCGGGGCCGAGTACCTCGCCCCCGTGGTCGAGGAGTTCAACGACCGCGGCGAGCCGTTCAAGATGGGCATGGTCTTCCCCGTCTCCACCCACAACTACGAGCTGCGCTACTGGCTGGCCGCCGGGGGCCTGAACCCCGGCTTCTACGGCGACGGGGACGCCACGGGGCAGATCGGGGCGGACGTGCTGCTGTCGGTGACGCCGCCGCCGCAGATGCCCGCGACGCTCGAGGCGGGGACGATCCACGGCTACTGCGTGGGCGAGCCGTGGAACCAGCAGGCGGTGTTCAAGGGCATCGGGGTGCCGGTCATCACCGACTACGAAATCTGGAAGAACAACCCGGAGAAGGTGTTCGGGATGACCGCCGAATTCGTGGAGGAGAACCCGAACACCGCGCTGGCCGTGACCAAGGCGCTGATCCGGGCGGCGATCTGGCTGGACGAGAACGACAACGCGAATCGGATGGAGGCCGTCGAGATGCTGTCACGGCCGGAATACGTCGGCGCCGACGCCGAGGTGATCGCCAACTCGATGACGGGGACCTTCGAGTACGAGAAGGGCGACGTGCGGGACGTGCCCGACTTCAATGTCTTCTTCCGCTACAACGCGACCTACCCGTTCTACTCGGACGCGGTCTGGTACCTGACGCAGATGCGCCGCTGGGGGCAGATCGCGGAGCCGAAGTCGGACGAGTGGTTCTTCGAGACCGCCGAGCGCGTCTATCGCCCCGACGTCTATCTCGAGGCGGCCCGGATGCTGGTCGACCAAGGCCTCGCGGACGAGGCGGATTTCCCTTGGGAGACTGACGGCTACAAGGCGCCGACGCCGGCCGAGGACATCATCGACGGGCTCGCCTACGACGGGCGGGCGCCCAACGCCTACCTCGAGAGCCTGACCATCGGCCTCAAGGGCGAGCAGGTTGTCGTGGGCGACCAGATCCAAGGCTGAGGGACGCGGAGCGGCGGGGCGGTCAAGCCCCGCCGGACCACCGTTCGCAGAGGGCGCCCCCCGTGCACCCCCCGTACATACGCCCGTTCATACGCGCGGCCGCCGCCGCAGCGCAGCAATCCCGGAGAGAGACCATGACCGCCGTCGATCCCGACCACCTCGAAGCCGAGCACCGCGAGGCGCGCCGCGCCCGGTGGTTCACCCGCATCAACCGCGCCGACGCATGGCTCACGGTGGCCGGCCTCGGCTGGCTGACGCCGATGCTGCGCGCCGCCGCGGGCGACGACCCTAAGGCGCAGGCGCGCGAGATCTGGCGCCTCGCCGGGGTGCCGCTCTTGGCGATCGTGGGCTTCCTCGTGGCGTGGGGGGTGCTTGCCCCGCAGGTGCAGACGTCGCTGGGCGCGGTGCCCGGCCCGGCGCAGGTCTGGGAGCAGGCGGTGAGCCTGCACGAGGACGCCGCGCGCAAGGCCGCGTCGGAGGCGCGGTTCCAAGAGCAGGTGGCCGCGCTCAACGAGCGGCGTGCGGCCAACGGCGAGGCCCCGGTCGAGCGGGCCTACACGGGCGCGCCCTCCTACTACGACCAGATCGGGACGAGCATCGGCACGGTCTTCTTCGGCTTCCTGATCGCCACGGTGATCGCGGTGCCCTTGGGCATCCTCGCGGGGCTGTCGCGGACGGCGAACGCGGCGCTCAACCCGCTGATCCAGATCTTCAAGCCAGTCTCGCCGCTGGCGTGGCTGCCGATCGTCACGATGGTCGTCTCGGCGGTCTACGTCACGAACGACGGCCTCTTCGCCAAGTCGTTCCTCGTCTCGGCGATCACGGTCACGCTCTGCTCGCTCTGGCCGACGCTGATCAACACGGCGCTCGGCGTGGCCCAGGTCGATCCCGACCTCGTGAACGTCTCCAAGGTGCTGAAGATGGGGACGTGGGCCAAGATCCGGAAGCTGATCCTGCCCTCGGCCCTGCCGCTGATCTTCACGGGGCTGCGGCTGTCCTTGGGCGTGGGCTGGATGGTGCTGATCGCTGCCGAGATGCTGGCGCAGAACCCGGGGCTGGGGAAGTTCGTCTGGCACGAGTTCCAGAACGGCTCCAGCCAGTCGCTGGCGCGGATCATGGTGGCCGTGCTGACCATCGGCATCATCGGCTTCCTGCTGGACCGCCTGATGTTCGCGGCGCAGGCCGCCTTCACCTTCACGAAGGACCGCTGAGATGGGCATCCTCACCCTGAAGGGCGCGAGCGTCAGCCACGGCGAGACCCCCGTGCTGCGCGCCATCGACCTCGACGTCGCGGAGGGCGAGTTCGTCGTCCTGCTGGGCTTCTCGGGGACCGGCAAGACGACGCTGATCAACCTGCTGGCCGGGCTCCAGGCGCCCACGTCCGGCGAGGCGACGTTCCGCGGTGCCCCGATCACCGGCCCCGGCCCCGAGCGCGGGGTGATCTTCCAGTCCTACAGCCTGATGCCGTGGCTGACGGTGTCGGGGAACGTCCGCCTCGCGGTCGAGTCGGTCTTCCCGGACCTGCCGCGCGCCGAGGTGGACGCGCGCACGGCGCATTACGTCGGCATGGTGGGCCTGTCCCACGCCGCCGCGCGCCGCCCGGCCGAGCTGTCGGGGGGGATGCGCCAGCGGGTCAACGTGGCCCGCGCCTTGGCGATGCGGCCCGAGGTGCTGCTGCTGGACGAGCCGCTCTCGGCGCTCGACGCGCTGACCCGCGCCAACCTCGCCGACGAGATCGAGCGCATCTGGGCCGCCGAGCGCCAGACCTGCGTCCTAATCACCAACGACGTGGACGAGGCCATCGTGCTGGCCGACCGGATCATCGCCCTGCGCCCCGACGGCACCTTGGGCGATGCGTTCGAGGTGGACATCCCGCGCCCCCGCGAGCGCGGCGCGATGAACCACCACGAGGGGTTCAAGCGCCTGCGCGCGGAGGTCACGCGCTACCTGATGGACCTCGGGATCGAGGCCAAGGCGGAGGCCACGCGCAGCCTGCCGAACGTCACGCCGATCCACGGCGTGCCCGCCGCGCAGAAGGCGGCGACCGAGGGCCTCTTGGACGAGCGGTTCCTGACCTTCAGCCAGCTCCACAAGGTGTATCCGACGCCCAAGGGGCCGCTGACGGTGGTCGAGGACTTCGACCTGCGGATGGACCGCGGCGAGTTCATCTCGCTGATCGGGCATTCGGGCTGCGGCAAGTCCACGGTGCTGACGATGGCGGCGGGGCTGAACGAGATCTCCAAGGGGGCGATCAAGCTGGACGGGCGGCACGTGATGGGCGCCGACCCCGAGCGGGCGGTGGTGTTCCAGAGCCCGAGCCTCTTCCCGTGGCTGACGGCCAAGGAGAACGTGGCGGTGGGCGTGGACCGCGTCTATCCCTGCGCCAGCCGCGCCGAGCGGCAGGAGGTGGTGGAGTACTACCTCGAGCGGGTGGGCCTCGGCTCGGCAATGGACAAGCCCGCGGCCGAGCTGTCGAACGGCATGAGGCAGCGGGTGGGCATCGCGCGGGCCTTCGCGCTGTCGCCCAAGCTGCTGCTGCTCGACGAGCCGTTCGGGATGCTCGACTCGCTCACGCGGTGGGAGCTGCAGGAGGTGCTGATGGAGGTGTGGGCCGCGACGCGGGTCACGGCCATCTGCGTCACGCACGACGTGGACGAGGCGATCCTCTTGGCGGACCGGGTGGTAATGATGACCAACGGGCCGCAGGCGACGATCGGCAAGGTCGTGGACGTGGACCTGCCGCGCCCGCGCTCGCGCAAGGCGCTGCTCGCGCATCCCGCCTACTACGCCTACCGGCAGGAGGTTCTCGACTTCCTCGAGGAGTACGAGCACGGCGCCACGCCGAAGCCCAAGGCCGAGCTGGAGGACGCGGCATGAAGCGCCTCGTCGTGATCGGGGCGGGCATGGCCACGGGCCGGGCCTTGGAGCACCTGTTCGAGCGCGAGCCGGGTGAATGGGCGGTCACGCTCTTCAACGCGGAGCCGCGCGGCAACTACGACCGGATCATGCTGTCGCCCGTTCTGTCGGGCGAGAAGGCCTTCGAGGAGATCGTGATCCACGACGCCGCGTGGTACGAGGCCCACGGCGTCGACTACCGCTTCGGCACGCGTGTGGCCGCGATCGACCGCGCGGCGCGCACCGTCACCTCCGAGGCGGGGGAGACCGTCGCCTACGACAAGCTGTTGATCGGCACGGGGTCGGACCCGTTCATGATCCCCCTGCCGGGCCACGACCTCGGCGGCGTCATCGCCTACCGCGACCTCGAGGACACGGAGCGGATGATGGCGATGGGCGAAGGCCGGAAGGTCGTCGTGATCGGCGGCGGCCTGCTCGGGCTGGAGGCCGCCGCCGGGATGGCCGCGCGGGGGGCGGACGTCACCGTGGTGCACCTCATGCCGCACCTAATGGAGCGGCAGTTGGACGAGGCGGCGGGCTACCTGCTGCGCCGGGCGCTGACGGAGAAGGGCATCGCGGTGCGCTGCGGGGCCAACTCGAAGGAGATCCTCGGGCGGGACGGGCAGGTCCGCGCGCTGCGCCTCGACGACGGGGCTGAACTGCCCTGCGACCTGCTGGTGATGGCGGTGGGCATCCGACCCAACGTCGCGCTGGCCAAGGCGGCGGGGCTGGCGGTGGGGCGGGGCATCCACGTGGACGACCACATGGTCACCTCGGACCCGGACGTGCTGGCCGTGGGCGAGTGCGTGGAGCACGACGGCGCGGTCTTCGGCCTCGTGGCGCCGCTCTACGACCAAGCGAAGGTGGTGGCGGCGACGCTGGCGGGCGAGGAGGCCCGCTTCGTGCAGCGCGACCTGTCGACCAAGCTGAAGGTGACGGGCTGCGACCTGTTCTCGGCTGGCGACTTCGCCGAGGGCGAGGGGCGCGAGGACATCGTGCTGCGCGACCCCGCGCGGGGGGTCTATCGCCGCCTCCTGCTGGAGGGGGACCGGGTGGTCGGCGCGGTGATGTACGGCGACACGTCGGACAGCGCGTGGTTCTTCGGCCTCATCAAGGACCGCGCGGACGTGTCGGGGATGCGCGACACGCTCATCTTCGGGCCCGCCTACCAAGGGGGGGCGCAAGCGGACCCTATGGCGGCCGTTGCAGCCTTGCCGGATGACGCGGAGATCTGCGGCTGCAACGGCGTGTGCAAGGGGGCCATCGTGGCCTCCGTGGAGGGGGGCGCCACCGATCTGGACGCGGTGCGCGCGGCGACCAAGGCGTCGGCGTCCTGCGGGACCTGCACGGGGCTGGTGAGCCAGCTGATCGCGCTGACGACGGGCGCGGAGGTGGAGGCGCGGCAGTCCATCTGCGGCTGCTCGGACCTGTCCCACGAGGAGGTGCGGCGCCTGATCAAGTCGCAGTCCCTCAAGACCATGCCCGCCGTCTGGCAGGAACTGGGTTGGCGCACCGTGGATGGCTGCCACGTCTGCCGCCCGGCGCTGAACTACTACCTGCTGGCGGACTGGCCCTTGGACTACGCGGACGACCCGCAGAGCCGCTTCGTCAACGAGCGCCGCCACGCCAACATCCAGAAGGACGGCACGTTCAGCGTCGTGCCCCGCATGTGGGGCGGCGTGACGACGGCGGACGAGCTGCGCGCCATCGCGGACGCGGCGGACAAGTTCGCCGTGCCCACGATCAAGGTTACCGGCGGCCAGCGCATCGACCTGCTGGGCGTGCGCGGCGAGAACCTGCCCGCGATCTGGCGCGACCTGAACGCGGCCGGGATGGTTTCGGGCTATGCCTACTCCAAGGGGCTGCGGACGGTGAAGACCTGCGTGGGCACGGACCATTGCCGCTTCGGGACGCAGGACAGCACGGGGCTGGGGATCGAGCTGGAGAAGGTACTCCACGGGTCGTGGACGCCCCACAAGCTGAAGCTCGCGGTGTCGGGCTGCCCGCGCAACTGCGCCGAGGCGACCTGCAAGGACATCGGCATCGTGTGCGTCGACTCGGGCTACCAGGTCGGCATCGGCGGCGCGGCGGGGATGGACGTGAAGGAGACCGAGCGATTGGCCGACGTCGCCACGGCGGAGGAGGCCATCGCGGTCGTCAAGGCGGTGACCCAACTCTACCGCGAGCAGGCCAAGTACCTGGACCGCATCTACAAGTGGGTGGCCAAGGTCGGGATGGACTGGGTGCGCGCGCGCATCGCGGACGAGGTCGAGCGCGCGGCGCTGGTCGAGCGGTTCGAGGTCTCGCAGTCGGTCTACCGCCATGACCCGTGGGCGCGGGAGGTGGAGAAGGCGGCCAAGTACGCGCCCGCCGCCGACCTGACGCTGGAGGCGGCGGAATGACCGTGCAGGACGCCGCTTGGATCGACCTCGGCCCGCTCGACGCCTTCCCCGCGCGGGGCGCGCGCACGCTGCGGACCGAACATGGCTGCGTCGCGGTCTTCCGCACCGGGGCGGACGAGGTCTTCGCGCTGGACGACCGCTGCCCCCATGCGGGCGGGCCGCTCTCCGAGGGGATCGTGCACGGGCGGTCGGTGACCTGCCCGCTCCACAACTGGGTGTTCGACCTCGAGACCGGCGCCGCGCGGGGCGCCGACGAGGGGCGGGTCGCCACCCATCCCTGCCGCGTCGAAGGGGGCCGCGTCCTGATCGACGCGGCCCGTCTGGTGCGGCGATGACCCGGACGACCTGCGCCTATTGCGGCGTGGGCTGCGGCGTGGTCGCGACGCCCGCGGCGGACGGCCTGCGGATCGAGGGCGACCCCGACCACCCGGCCAACTTCGGGCGCCTCTGCTCGAAGGGCGCGGCGCTCGGCGAGACGGTGGGGCTGGAGGACCGGCTGCTGCACCCCATGGTCGAGGGCGCGCGCGCCACGTGGGACGAGGCGATGGGGCGGGCGGCGGGCGGGTTCGCGGACACGATCGCGGCGCACGGGCCGGACTCGGTCGCCTTCTACGTCTCCGGCCAGCTGCTGACCGAGGACTACTACGTGGTGAACAAGCTCGCGAAGGGCTTCGTCGGCACCGCGAACATCGACACCAACAGCCGCCTCTGCATGGCCTCCACCGTGGCGGGCCACCGCCGGGCCTTCGGCGCGGACACGGTCCCGGGGCTCTACGCGGACCTCGAGGAGGCGGACGTCGTGGTCCTCGTCGGCTCCAACCTCGCGTGGTGCCACCCGGTCCTGTTCCAGAGGCTCCGCGCGGCCAAGGATGCCCGACCGGGGATGCGCGTGGTCAACGTCGATCCGCGCCGGACGGCGACCTCGGAGATCGCGGACCTCGACCTGCGGGTCGCGCCCGGAGGCGACGCGGCGCTCTTCGCGCGGCTCCTCGCCCATCTGCACGAGGCGGGCGCGGTCGACGCCGGATGGGTGCTGGGCCACGTCGCGGGCTTCGACGCCGCGCTCGACGCCGCGCGGGCCGCCCCCGGCGAGACCGGCCTTTCGGCGGCCGACCTCGGCGCCTTCCTCTCGCTGTGGACCCGCACGGAGAAGGTGGTGACCGTCTTCGGCCAAGGCGTGAACCAGAGCGCGCGGGGCACCGACACGGTGAGCGCGATCATCAACTGCCACTTGGCCACCGGCCGCATCGGGCGCCCCGGCATGGGCCCGCTCTCGGTGACGGGCCAGCCCAACGCGATGGGCGGGCGCGAGGTGGGCGGGCTCTCAAACACGCTCGCCTGTCACCTGTCGCTCACCGAGCCGGCCCACCGCTACGCCGTGCGCGCGTTCTGGGACGCGCCGGCAATGCCCGAGGCGGACGGGCCGAAGGCGGTGGAGATGTTCGAGCGGGTGGCGGACGGCACGATCCGCGCGATCTGGATCGCCTGCACCAACCCGGCCGTCAGCCTGCCCGGATCGGGCGCGGTGCGCGCGGCGCTCGAGGCCTGTCCGCTGGTCGTCGTGCAGGACGTCACCGCCCGCACCGACACCGCGCGCCTCGCGCATGTCCTGCTGCCCGCCCTCGCGTGGGGCGAGAAGGACGGGACGGTGACGAACTCCGACCGCTGCATCTCGCGCCAGCGCGCCGTGCTGCCGCCCCCGGGCGAGGCCCGCGCCGACTGGGCGATCTTCGCGGAGCTCGCGGCGCGGCTCGGCCACGGCCCGGCCTTCGACTACCGCGGTCCCGCCCAGGTCTTCCGCGAGCACGCGGCGCTGTCGGGCGTGGCGGCCGCGCTCGGCTCGGATTTCGACATATCCGCGCTCGCCGCCCTGACGGACGCCGCCTACGACGCGCTGGCGCCCGTCCACTGGCCGGTGACGGGCGCGCGCAGCGGGGGCCGCTTCTTCGGGGACGGGCGCTTCCTCACGCCCGACGGGCGCGCGCGGATGCACCCGGTGCGCGCCGGGGCGGCGGCCCCCGCGGGCGCTCCGCTGCGCCTCAACACGGGCCGGGTGCGCGACCAGTGGCACACGATGACCCGCTCCGGCGCGGCCGCGCGGCTGTCGGCCCACACGGCGGAGCCCTTCCTCGAGATCCACCCCGCCGACGCGGCCGCGCGCGACATCGCGCCCGCCTCCATCGTGGAGGTGTCCGGGGCCGGAGGAACGGCGCTCCTGCGGGCCCTCGTGACGGACCGCGTGCGCCCCGGCGACGCCTTCGCGCCGATCCACTGGTCGGGCGAGACCTCCGCGCGGGCCTGCGTGTCGGCGCTGGTGCCGCCGGTGACCGACCCGGTCTCCGGCCAGCCCGCCTCGAAGTCCGCCCGCGTGGAGGCGCGCGCGTGGCCCGCCCGCTGGTTCGCCTTCGCGGTGTCGATGGCCCGCCCTGACCCCGAGGCGCTTCCCGGCGCCTACTGGGCGCGGGCGCGCGTCGGCGCGGGCTGGCAGACCGAGCTGGCGGGCCTCGATCCGGTCGGGGATTGGGAGGGGGCCGCGCGGGCGCTCCTCGGCCTGCCCGACGCCGAACTCTCGGCGGTCGGCGACGCGGCGCGGGGGCGCCACCGCCTCGCCTTCCGGCGGGACGGCGCGCTCGCCGGCGCGCTGTTCGTCTCGCCCGAGCCGGTCGCGCTCCAGCGCGCCCACGTGGCCGCGCTCCTCGGAGAGGCCGGCAGCCCGCTCGCGGGGCGGCCTGCGGGGGACGTGCCCGACCCCGGTCCGACGGTGTGCGCCTGCCTCGGCGTCGGGTCGGTCGCCATCGCCGCCTGCGGTGCCCGCACCGTGGAGGCGGCGGGTGCGGCGACGGGCGCCGGGACGTCCTGCGGCTCCTGCCGACCGGAGATCGCCGCCATCCTCGCCGCGCAGGTCCGGCTGGAGGCGGCGGAATGAGCCTCGCGCCCATGGTGGCGGCCCTCGCGCGGGGGCCGGGCCGCTCGCGCCATCTGACGATGGCGGAGGCGGAGGAGGCCATGCGGCTCGTCCTCGCCGGGGATGCGGAGCCGGAAGCCGTCGGCGCGCTGCTGATGCTGATGCGCTACCGCGGCGAGAGCGCCGAGGAGGTGGCGGGCCTCGTGCGGGGGCTGCGCGCCGCGCTGCCCCGATGGCCCGGCCCGGCCCCCGCGCTGGACTGGCCGAGCTATGCCGCGGGACGAACGCGCGGCGCTCCGTGGTTCCTGCTGGCCGCGCGGCTCGTGGCCATGGCCGGCGGGCCGGTCCTGCTCCACGGCTGGAACAGCCACCAGGGCGCGCGGGCGGACGTGCGGGCGGCCTTGCCCCACGCCGGCATCCGCGTGGCCCGCGGCGTGGCGGAGGCGGGCGCGATCCTCGCCCGCGACCGCATCGCCTACCTGCCCGCGGAGGCGGCGCTGCCGCAGCTCGTGGACCTGCTGCGCCTGCGCTCGGTTCTGGGCCTGCGCTCGCCGCTCAACACGGCGGCGCGCGCGCTCAACCCGGGCGGCGCGCCCGCCTCGGTGCAGGGCGTGTTCCACCCGCCCTACCGCGCGCTCGCCGCCGAGGCGGCGGCCCTCCTCGGGCTGCCGCGCCTCGCCGTCCTCAAGGGCGGGGGCGGCGAGTTCGAGCGCCATCCCGGCAAGCCCACGCAAATCGACGGGCGGCGCGACGGCGCGCCCTTCGCCGCCGAGCTGCCGCCGCTGGCGGAGGCGCACCGTCGCCTCGCGGAGGACGACCACGGCCCGGACGCGCTCGCGGCGCTCTGGTCCGGCGCCCTCGCCGACCCCTTCGCCGAGGCGGTGGTCCTCGGAACCGCCGCGCTCGCGCTGGACGCGGCGGGCATCGACGCGGACCCGGTCGCGCTGTGGGCGCGCCGCACCCGGACGGAGGCCGCGTGAAGTCCTTCCCGATGTTCCTGACCCTCTTGGGCCGCCGCGTGGTGATCGCGGGCGGCGGCGAGGGGGCGGCGCAGAAGATGCGCCTGATGCTCAAGACCGAGGCGGAGATCGTCGTCGCGGCCCCCGGCCTCGACGAGGAGATCGCGGGCGAGGTCGCCGCGGGCCGCGTCCGGCACGTGCTGGGGCCCGTCTCCCCCGCCACCTTCGCGGGGGCCGCGCTCGTCTTCATCGCCACGGGCTCGGCGGCCGCCGACGCCTGCCTGCACGCGCTCGCCAAGGAGGCCGGGGCGCTCGTCAACGTCGTGGACCGCCCCGCGCTCTGCGACGCGACCACGCCGAGCCTCGTGGACCGCGACCCGGTGGTCGTCGCCATCGGCACCGAAGGGACGGCCCCCGTGCTGGCGCGGCGCATCAAGACAGAGATCGAGGCGATGCTCGACCCGCGGCTCGGCCCCTTCGCCGCCCTCATGGGACGGCTGCGGGGCGCCGCCGCGCGCCATGTGGCCCCCGCCCGCCGCCGCGCCCTGTGGGCTTGGGCGCTCGACGGGCCGTGGCATCGCTTCCGCGCGGGCGCGGAGCGGGAGGCGGCGGCCGCGCTGAAGGCGGCGATCCGCGCGGGCGGGCCCGGCGCCGAGGCGGGCGGGCGCATCGACCTCGTGGGCGCAGGCCCCGGCGCGCGCGACCTGCTGACGCTGCGCGCGGTGCGGCGCCTGCAGGAGGCGGACGTTATCTTCTACGACCGGCTCGTCGATCCGGCCGTGCTGGAGCTCGCCCGCCGCGACGCCGAGCGCGTCCTCTCGGGCAAGGCGGCGGGCGCCCATTCGTGGCCGCAGGCGCGGATCGACGCGGCCATCGTCGCGGAGGCGCGCAAGGGCCGCCGCGTCGTGCGCCTGAAGTCGGGCGACCCGTCCGTCTTCGGGCGCGCCGCCGAGGAGATGGAGGCCGCGCGGGCCGCGGGCATCCCCAGCGAGATCATCCCCGGCGTCACCGCCGCCTCCGCCGCAGCGTCGGCCCTCGGGCGTCCCCTCACCGAGCGGGGCCGGACCGATCGCCTCGTGATGGCGACCGGGACCAGCCGTCCCGGCGACGCGGATCCGGACTGGGCCGCGATGCTGACCCCCGGCACCACGCTGGCGCTCTACATGGCGGCCGGCCGCGCCGGCGAGATCGCGGCGCGCCTGCGGGCGGCGGGCGTGCCGGCGGGCACGGAGGTCGAGATCGCGGCCTCCGTCTCCACCCCGCGGGAGACCCTGCGCCGCTGCGACCTCGCCTCGCTCGGCGCCGAGCCGGTCGAGGCGCCGGCCGTGCTGCTGCTGCGCCATCCAAAGCGAGGGCCACGGGTCGCGGCGCCCCCCGACGTCGAGGCCGCGCGCGGGCCCGCATGCGCGCGGGCGCGACGGGCCGCCGCGGAGGCGTAGGAGCGGGGCGGTGCGGGGCGTCCGCCCCCGTCCCTCGACAGGCTGGAGCGGCGGCGGACGCGCGATCCGCGCCTTCGGTCGAGGGGCCCCACCGTCGGGCCGAAGCTCAGGCGCACGACCTCCGGGCGGCGGCCCCTAGGCGCGACGGGATTTCGCGAGGTGGTCGAAGGCCACGAGGCCCACGGCGAGGGCGCCGCCGACCGCGACCACCAGCGGCACCTTCCAGAGCACGAGGATCGCGGCCGCCAATCGGAGGAGGACCTCCCAGCGGGCGAGGGCGGACCGGTCGAAGCCGGCCAAGGCGGAGGCGATCAGGTAGAGGGCCCCCGCCAGCCGCACGAGCAGCAGGAGCAGGGCGCCGACCTCGGTCTCCCCCGTGTAGCCGTCGAGCAGCACGCGGCGCCCCGTCGCGTCGGTGACGGTGACGGCCTCGGGGATCAGCAGGAGTTCGGGATACCACGCGAAGACGAAGGGGATGGTGAACATCACGATGCCGACCCGGACGGCCGAGAGGGCCGTTCGCATCGGCTCGGTCCGGGTGATGGAGGCGGCGGCGAAGGCGGCCACGGCCACGGGCGGCGTGATGGCCGAGGCGACCGCGAAGTAGAAGACGAACATGTTCGCGGTGAAGAAGCTGACGCCCAACTGCGCCAGCAACGGCCCCAGCAGCAGCGCCACGTTCACGTAGGCGGGCACGGTCGGCATCCCCATGCCCAGCAGGATGGCGCAGAGCATCGCGCAGGTGAGCGCCAGCATCAGGTAGACGCCGCCGGTGATCGGGATCTGGAGGCCAAGGACCGTCAGGGACGTGACTTGGGCCAGCCACGACGTCACCGCGCGGGTCAGCTCGCCGGTCAGGCCGCTCTCGTTGAGGAAGGCGGCGATGATCGACACCGCGAAGAGCAGCAGGAAGAGGCGCGAGATCAGCAGGCCGCCCTCGGCCAAGGCGACGGCGATCCGGGAGGGCCGCGCCCGCGTGCCGGGGTCCAGCAGCATCAGCGGCAGGAGCAGCGCGACCGCCCACCAGCCCGCCGAGACCGCGTCGCCCGCCGCGTTGACGATGGTCTGCACGACCGGGTCCGGCAGGATGGCCGCGAGCCATCCGCCCGCGATGGCGTCCTTGTTGCCGAGCAGCAGGAACAGGATCACCGCGATCGGCAGGAAGATGATCCACAGGTTCCGCCAGTCCTGGCGGTCCATGACGAGATCCTCGGGGATGTCGCGCATGGGCTCGACGGCCTCGCGGCGCGCTTGGAACATCACGGCGAGGAAGATCGAGAGGAAGAACGCGATGGCCGGGATGAAGGCGGCGGTGATGACCTTGGTGTAGGGCACCGCCGTCAGCGCCACGAGGACGAAGGCCGCGATGCCCATCACCGGCGGCATGATCTGCCCGCCCGACGACGCCGCCGCCTCGACCCCGCCCGCGAACTGGGGCGAGAACCCGTTGCGGCGCATCATCGGAATGGTCAGGCGCCCCGTTGACAGCACGTTCGTCACCGGCCCGCCCGTGATCGTCCCGAACATGGCCGAGGACACGATCGCCGCGTGCGCCGGGCCGCCGCGCAGGCCCCGCGTCCACCGCACCGCCAGCTTGATCAGCGAGGTCCCCCCCGCCGACGAGCCGAAGAGCGCGCCGAGCACCACGTAGGGGAAGACCTGGTTGATGATGATGTCCATGAACCGGCCCATGAACCCGTCGGGCGTGATGAACACGTTCGTCGCCTTCTGGACGGCGGCGGCCAGCGCGTCGCCGCCGTCGGCGCCCAGCTTGGTCAGCAGGAAGCTGTTGTCGCTCAGGTCGAGGACCCAGATCAGCGCCGTCACGACGGTGTAGAGGACGACGGTGCTGGCCACGATCACCAGCGGCAGGCCCCAGACCCGGACGTTGTAGGCGAAGAACAGCGCGATGATCCCGAAGAGCAGCGGCAGGCTCCAGACGCCCAGCCGGGCTCGGCAAGCGGGAACCTCGGCCTCCAGCGTGATGCCGGGGATCAGGCCGACCGACCGCTCGGCCGCGTCCGCGATGAGGCGCGCGCGCTCGCCGGTCACCTGGTCGATCAGGCAGACCGAGTCGATCTCGATCCAGTAGCCGAGCGCCCCCGCGAGGGCGGCGAGGACGAGGCCCGCGTCCAGCACGGCCCCGAGCCACGCGCGCTCCGGGCGGGTGACGCGCCATGCGCGATAGAGGCTCGCGTCGAGGGCGACGATCACCATCATCAGCACGAAGAGCGCCGGGAAGAGATACTCCGTCGGGAAGCCGGAGACGCGGAGGAAGCGGATGCCGGTGGCGCCGCGGGCCCAGTCCTGCAGGCCCGCGATCTCCGGCAAGGTGTTGGCCATGCCCACCACCACCAGCACGAACGCGAGGGACAGCGCGATGCGCTGCCCCGTCGACGTCGTCTCGGCCGGTTCGGTCACGCGCGGACCCTCCGCGGACGCCTAGGCGCTCACGGCTTCACGCAGTCGGCGATCGTGTGGCCCGCCTCCTCGTAGGCGCGCACCGCGCCCGCGTGCAGCTTCACCGTCACCGCGCCGCAGACGCCTTGGCTCGGGCCGTCGATGTCCCCGAAGCTGAGGAACAGGTAGGGGCCGCGGGGCGAGCCGGTCTCGAACCGCTCCTGCCCCGCGAGGTAGGCCTTGGTGATCTCGTAGGCGAGCTTCTCGTCCATCGTGGCGGGCACGATCTGGGCGAAGGCCAAGGCGAAGGTGTCGAACGTGTCGTCGTCCGTGACGATCGTGATGTCGTTGCCCGCGTAGGCGGCGCGATACTCGTCCACGGGGATGGAGTAGGGCGCGTTGCCGGGTGCGGCGAGGATCTGCTGGCCCAGCTCGCTCTCCAGCAGTTCGGACGGCATGTCGTAGAGCGTCGTCGCCCCCGCCGCCGCGATGGCGATCTGTCGCCCGGAGGGCAGGCCCTCGGGCAGCGTCCAGCCGTCCACCGCGCCGCCGGTGATCGTGGACACGGTGTCGGGCCACGGCGACTGCACGCCCTCGTAGCCCTCGCCGTCCTGCAGGCCGGACAGGAGCTGGATGGCGGCCCGGCCGGTCGTCAACGCGGCGCCGCGGGGCGGGCCGTTGTAGATGCGCTTGCCCTCGATGTCGCCCAGGCCTTGGATCGCGCCGCTGTCGTAATGGCCGAAGAGCTGCGCCGAGGGGGCCGAGAAGAACAGCGCCCGCAGGTTGCCCGCCAGTTCGGCGCCCCGCTCCGCGCCGACGGCGGAATAGGGGCCGACGCCGCGCGACAGCAGGAAGGGCAGGATCAGCGGCGCGGGCGCCATGTCGAGCTGCCCCTCGGCGACCGCTTGGACCGAGTTGGTCAGCGTGGCGCCCTCGGTGATCTGCATCGCCGCGACGCCTTCCGCGTCGAGGATCGCGGCCAGCGTGGTGTCGATGTAGTGCGGCGTGGAGCCCGGCGAGGTCGTCTCGGCCGTCAGCGTGACCTGCGCGATGCTCGCGGCCGGCAGAAGGGCCAGCACCGCCCCGGCGATGGTTGTCTTGAACATGTCTCTCTCCCTTGGCGGCGCGACGGCGCGCGGGGACACCCCGCTCCCCCGGGGCTCCCATCGTCAAGGTTCCAGAAATTATGTGACTTGTCACGCAAAATTCCGGCTGCTCTTATCGGCGGCGGGAGGTCCCATGACCGCAGATCAGCTAGACCGCGCCGAACGGTGCGAGGCCCGGCGCCGCGCGCAGCGGCGCAACCTCTTCGGGCGTGTGCAGGCGGCCGCCTCGGCGTCCCGGACGCAGGCCCAGCGGCTGCTGCGGGCCAAAGGCGACCTCTCGATCACCGAGTGGCGCGTGCTCTGGGACCTCGCCGAGGCCGGCCCCCTGACCGTGACCGAGATGGCCTCGATCCAGCGCACGGACCACGCGCTCGTCAGCCGCGCCGTCCCGTCCCTTGCCAAGAAGGGCCTCGTGACAACCACGACCGGCGCGGACGACCGCCGCACGTCCTCCGTCGCGCTGACCCCGGCGGGCCGGTCCGCCTTCGAGGCGACCGCGGGGACCATGTCCGCGCGCCGCGCCGCGCTGGCGGCCACCTTCTCGCAGGCCGAGATGGACACGTTCCTCGACCTGATCGGCCGCTTCGAGCGGTTCGTCGAAGGCCCCGTGCCGCCGCTCGCCGAGACCGGAGGCGCGTGATGGCCCGCACCCCCAACGTCCTGTGGATCATGGCGGACCAGCTCCGGTTCGACTACCTCAGCTGCACCGGGCATCCCCATCTCCACACGCCGCATATCGACGCCTTGGCGGCGCGGGGCGTCCGCTTCGACCGGGCCTACGTCCAGTCGCCGGTCTGCGGGCCGTCGCGCATGTCCGCCTACACGGGCCGCTACGTGCGCAGCCACGGCTCGACGTGGAACGGGATGCCGCTGCGGGTGGGGGAGCCGACGCTGGGCGACCACCTTCGCGACGCGGGCGCCCGCGCCGTCCTCGTCGGCAAGACGCACATGATCGCGGACCGCGAGGGGATGGCGTGGCTCGGCATCGACCCGGCCAGCGAGATCGGCGTGCGCCGCTCCGAATGCGGGTTCGAGCCCTTCGAGCGCGACGACGGCCTGCACCCCGACAGCCAGCGCCAGAACTGGTCCGCCTACGACGACTACCTCGTGGCGCACGGCTACGAGAGCGAGAACCCGTGGGAGGACTTCGCCAACTCCGGGCTGGACGACGACGGCGAGCTGCTCTCGGCGTGGCTGCTCAAGAACTCCCGCCTGCCGGCGAACGTGCCGGAAGAGCATTCCGAGACCGCCTACATGACGGACCGGGCCATCGCCTTCATGGAGGAGGCCGAGCGGGACGGGCGCCCGTGGATGTGCCACCTCAGCTACATCAAGCCGCACTGGCCCTACATCGTGCCCGCGCCCTACCACGACATGTACGACGAGCGGCACATCGTGGACCCGGTCCGCAGCCGGGCCGAGCGCGACACCGACCATCCGCTGATGCGCGCCTATCTCGACGCCCGCGTCTGCCGCAGCTTCTCGCGCGACCATGTCCGCCGCCACGTGATCCCGGCCTACATGGGCCTCATCAAGCAGCTCGACGACAACCTCGGGCGCCTCTTCGCGTGGATGGACGAGACGGGGCGGAGCGAGGACACGATCGTCGCCTTCACCTCCGACCACGGCGACTACATGGGCGACCACTGGATGGGGGATAAGGATTTCTACCACGAGATGGCGGTGAAGGTGCCGCTGATCGTGGCCGACCCCCGGCCCGAGGCCGACGCGACCCGCGGCACGGTCTCGGACGCGCTGGTCGAGATGATCGACCTCGCGCCGACCTTCATGGCCGCCTTGGGCTGCGAGGCGAAGCCGCACGTGATCGAGGGGCGCGACCTGACGCCGATCCTGCATGGGCGGGACGGCTTCTCCCGCCGCTACGCGATCAGCGAGCACGACTACCACTGGTCCGAGATGGCGGCGACGCTGGACGTCCCGCAGGAGGATGCCCGCACCACGATGATCTTCGACGGCCGCTGGAAGTATGTCCGCTGCGAGGGCTTCGCGCCCATCCTCTTCGACCTGGAGGCCGACCCGGACGAGGTGGTCGACATCGGACGGTCCGAGGCGCCGGAGCACGCCGCCGTCCGCGCCCGGATGGAGGCCGCCCTGCTGGACTGGGCCACGCGCCACCACACCCGGATCACCGCGACCCCCGCCGTGCTGGCCCGCCAGAAGACGGCGGCGAAGGACGGCATCCTGATCGGCTTCTGGGACGAGGACGAGTACGAGCGCGCCGTCGGCCAGGCCTTCTCCGACCTGAAGCCCCGGGGGAAGGGGTAGGGGAGGGGGCATTCGGTATGCCTCGGTGCGTCCGCTGTGCCCGTGTCCACCGTCGCGCGCCGGTCGTCGACCTCACCGACGGAGCTTGTCACTGGACCTGCGTCACTTCACGCCCGTCGCGATGTCCGCGCTCACGAACAGGCGCTGGAGCAGGGCGAAGACGACGACCACCGGCAGGATCGAGATCGCCAGCGCCGCCTGCTGGAGCGACTTCTGGTCGAGATCCTCGAAGGCGCCCTGCAGCAGGTAGATGCCCACGGGCAGCGTCTGGAGGTCGGGCGCGGTGCGGGTCACCGTCATCGTCCAGATGAACTCGTTCCAGTGGTAGACGAAGGAGAACAGCGTCAGCGTCGCGATGGCGGGCTTGACCAAGGGCAGCATGATCCGCCGGAAGATCGCCCATTCCGACGCCCCGTCGAGCCGCGCCGCCTCGGCGAGGTCCTCGGGGATCGTGAGGAAGAACTGCCGCATCAGGAACACGCCGTACCACGTCACCACGAAGGGCAGCACGAGCGCGGCGTAGGTCCCGAGCAGTCCCGCGCCGCCCTGTCCGGCCATGTCGTTGCCGCCCATCAGCGGCACGAAGCGCAGGATGAAGAAGATCGGGATGATGAAGAGGAAGAACGGGAACATCTGCGCGCCCACGACCATGCGGAAGATCGAGGCGCGCCCCGCGAAGCGGTAGCGGGCCAGCGCGTAGCCGGCCATCGTCGAGGTGGCGACTTGGCACCCCGTGATCGTCGCCGTGACCACCACCGAGTTGAGGAGCCACGTCCCGATCGGCAGTTCGCGGAACACGCGGGCGTAGACCCCCCATTGCGGATCCGAGGGGAAGTAGCGCGGCGGGTTGGCGAACACGTCCGCGGGCGAGCGCAGCGCGCCGACGAACATGTCCGCGAAGGGCAGCACCGTGACGAGCGCCCCCAGCGCCAGCGCCACGTACTTCAGGGCGCCGCCGAGGCCCCGCAGCGGGTGGCGGCGCGGACGGACGACCCGCGCCTGCGCGGCGGCGCCCGCCCGCTGCCCCTCGGCGATCGTCATGCCCGCTCCCGCAGGAGGCGGAACTGCACGAGGCTGAGCACCGCGATCAGGGCGAAGAGGATCAGCGCGGCGGCCGAGGCGCGCCCCATGCGCAGGTCCTCGAACGCCATGCGGTAGGCGTAGAGCGCGGTCACGTCCGTGGCCCCGCGCGGCCCGCCCCCGGTCATGGCGAGGATCAGGGCGAAGAAGCCCATCCCGGTGATGAAGGAGGTGATCGTCACGAAGATCGCCGCCGGACGGATGATCGGCAGCGTGATCGAGCGCAGCGTCCGCCACGCCGACGCCCCGTCGAGCTCCGCCGCCTCGTAGATCTCCCGGTCCACGCCCTCCAAGGCGGCGGAGAACACCAGCATGTTCTTGCCCGCGTCGTACCAGACCATCACGAGGATCACGCTGACCATCGCCATCACGGGGTCGGTCAGCCAGTCCGGCCCGCGCAGGCCGACCGCGCCCAGCATCCGGTTGATCAGCCCGTATCTGTCGTCGAGCACGAACTGCCACAGGTAGGCGATGGCCACGATGTTGGTCAGTTGGGGCAGGTAGTAGATCGACCGCCAGACCGCCTTGCCCCGCGCGCGCGAGAAGACGAAGGCGAGGCCCAGCGAGATCGGGACGACGAGGACGACGAAGCCCACCGCGAAGACGAACGTGTTCGCGAGCGAGCGCAGAAAGTCATCGTCGCGGGTGAGCAGGAACTCGAACTGCCGCATCCCCACCCATGACGGCGTGCCGAGCGGGTTCCACCGCGTGAAGGCGAGGTAGACCGAGAAGCCCAAGGGCAGGATCAGGAAGACCGCCGCGAAGACCAGCAGCGGCGCGAGGAACAGCCAAGGGGCGGGGCCGGGGACCTCGGCCCCCGGCTCTGGGTCGCGTCCGCTCATCGGACGGGCGGCGTCACTGGAACTCGAACAGGATGTCCTCGACCTCGCCGTTGAGGTCCTCCAGCGCGGCGCCGACCTCGGCCTCGCCCGCGAGCACCTCCTCGAAGGTGCGGGCCATCGTGCGCTCGATCTCGGAGGCCTGCATCACGTTGGGCTGGCTGACGACACGGTCCTCGGCCAAGGCGTCCACGTAGGGCTGCGTGAAGGCGTCCGGCGTGGGCAGGGCGGCGGTGTCGGCGGCGGAGGCCGTCAGCGCACCAAGCCCGTCGAGCATCTGCGCCACGCAGGACGGCTCGCCGTCGCGCGGCTCGTTGAGATGGCGCACCAAGGCCCACGCGTCGTCCTGGCGGTCGGACCCGCTGTCGACGCCCATGAAGAACGCGTATTGCAGCGTCCGCCAGTCCTCGCCCATCGGGATGGCCGACACCACCACGTCGTC
Source organism: Jannaschia sp. Os4 (assembly GCF_016820245.1). Taxonomy (GTDB): domain Bacteria; phylum Pseudomonadota; class Alphaproteobacteria; order Rhodobacterales; family Rhodobacteraceae; genus Jannaschia. Next base: position 744,088 of record NZ_JAFCAR010000003.1, read on the forward strand.
GAGCGAGCCGAGGCCGTCCTCGATCGCGCTCTCGTACCAGTTGGCCATGATCATCATCGCCGCGCCCCCGGCGGGGAAGGCGTCGTAGGCGTCCACGGTCGGGTCCACGATCCCGTCGCGCACGAGGCCCGCCATCCGCTCCAAGGCGGCCTGCCCGGCCTCGGACGATAGCTGGACCTCGCCGTCCGCGCCATAGGGCGCGCCGCCCTCGGAGGCGGTCAGGGCATACCACGGATGGACCATCCCCGCGCCCGACCCGGACTGGAAGAAGGCGAAGCCCGCCGTGTCCGTGCGGCCTTGCTCGTTGGTGGTCTGCACGGCCTCGGCCATCTCGCGCAGCTCGTCCCACGTCGCGGGCGGCGCGTCGAAGCCCGTCTCGCGCAGCAGCGCCATGTTCGAGACCAGCATGTAGACCGACACCTCCGTCGGCACGCCGTAGAGCGTCCCGCCGATGGTCGCCGCCTCGACCGTGCCGCCCGCGTAGCCGTCGCGCACGAACGCCTCGAGGTCGTCCGGCACGGGCGCGAGCACCCCGTTCTCGACCATCTGCGCGCCCCAGACCGCGCCGTAGACGTTGTAGATGTCCGGCGACTGCCCCGCGAGGCGCCCGGTCAGCACCGTCTGGAGGTAGTCGCCATAGCTGATCTGCTGGTACTCCGCCGCGCCGCCGTCCCACGCCTCGATGCAGGCGATCAGGGGGGCCGCCTGCTCCTGCGTGTAGTGCATGGCGACCTGGAGCGGCGCGTCCTGCGCGGACGCGGCGGAGGCCGCCATCGCGGCACCGATGGCGAGGGGGATCGTGCGTCGGGACATGGCAGGGCTCCTTCCGTGGGTCGCCGCTTCCGCGGCGGGGCATCCCCGGCACCATAGCGCGCTGATTTGATGCAGAAAGAACAAACGACGCCGCAGCGGGCCCGGGATCGGCGGTCACCCGGCCCATCTGTCCGCGGCGCCGTCGTCGGCGGCGTCCCCCGTCGCGACGGGATCGCAGGGCCTCCTCGGGAGGGCGCGATCCGCGTCTTCCCCGCTCGTCCACTACGCAGGCGCAACGCGTCAGTGGGACGGCCGCAAGCAGCGCATCGGAAGGGCCTCAGCTATCGCGATCCAGATGCGTCGCGTAACCTCACGTCGGAGGGCGAACCTGCTCCAGTAGATCACCGACCTATCCCCCCAGACTCGATCAGCCCGCCGATGAGCCGGATCGCAGAAGGGGATGCGGCGAAGGTCGAATGGTTGTTCCCGCCCTCGCCATGGTCGGTAAGGTCGATCACGGTGATCCCTTGGGCGCGGAGGCGTCCAACGTCGTCGGTCGAGCCGAGCCGCTCGGTCTGTCGCGTCAGGAAGGCCGAGAGGCCGAGCGCACGATCGGCTTGGCTGACGGTCAGGACGAACCGGTCGGGTCGGGGCCCGACCCGGTCCAACTCGGACCGAAACAGCTCGATCCCGATGTCGGGCGATACGAGAACGATCCCGTTGAGCCGCAGGGCGATGCCCGGGCGCGCCGCCGACATCCGCGCCAGTGTCTCCATCGACAGGAAGGCCCCCATGGAGTGCCCGACGAGCGTGACGCGGCCGGGTACGCGGTCGATCAGATAGAGCAGGAGCGCTTCGAGATCGGTCCGCGCCGCGAGCGCAGCATCGCGATCGGCCACGTATCCGGTCGCGCGTGCGACGGAGGGCCAATGGAAGGTGATCTGCGGCCCGCCACCCGCACCGGCATCGACGTAGTCATGGGCGATCTGGGCGTGACGGAAGACGGACTCGGCGGCCGTGTTGTTGTAGCCGTGGACGAAGACATGGACCTCCTCGCCCGGTCCGAGGGAGGCGATGGCGGCATCGGCCAAGGCGTCTGCCGAGCCGAGATCGCGCGCCGCAGCGATCGTGAAGCTGCGGTTCGGGTCACCGCCGGGGGCATGTTCGATCCGACCGGGACGATGGTTCGGTGGGATCGAGACGTCCACCAGCGCGGCGCTCAACCCATGTCCTCCCGAGGTCCGCAATCCGGCGATCGCGCGATCGGCGGCAAGGAGGTGGATGCGCTGCATGACGGGAGTGACATCGTTCGATGATGCGGAGATCGGTGCGACGAAGTGCATTCGGCCGCCGCAAGCCGTCACCGACGTTGCGAGGCCGCCGAGGAGGACGGCCCGGCGGGCCGGTCGGAGCTGACCGGGTCCGAACGTGACGGACCGGTGCCGTATCCGCGTCGCCATCACGCCGCCTCCTCGACGGGACGGTCGTCGGCCGTCCGGAGGCGTCCGTCGAGGTGGAGGTTCTGGGTCGGGAACGCGAACTCCGCCCCCGCTCCTTCGACGGCGTCCACGATCCGAAGGAACAGCTCCTCCTGGATCGCGAGATAGGCGTTCCAGTCCTCCGCCTGGACATAGGCGAAGAGTTCGACGTCCTTGCTATGTGCGCCGAGCGCGGTGAGCCGGACGCGCGCCGGATCGGGCAGGACGTCCGGATCATCATGCAGGATCGTGCGAAGCGCGGAGAGGACCATCCGCAGGGTTCGGCCGTCGGTGTCGTAGGTGAGATTGATCGTATGGTGGAAGAGGAACTGGTCCCGGTGGGTGAAGTCCTCGAGATGGAGGTTCGAGAACTCTCCGTTGGGCACGGTGACCACGGTCCGGCCCAGCGTCCGAATGCGCGTGGAGCGGATGCCGATGGCCTCGACGGTTCCGAGGGTCGGTCCGAAGCGACAGAATTCGCCCACCCGGACCGGGCGGTCGGCGATCAGCGTCACCGAGCCGATGAGGTTCTCCATGAGCTTCTGCGCGCCGAGGGCGAGGGCGAGGCCGCCTACGCCCAACGCCGCGAGCCCCGCGGTGATGTCGATGCCGAGCGCGCGCAGGGCGATGGCCGCGAAAATCGCCACGAGCAGGGCCTTCACGACCCGCGAGAAGAAGGTGACGGCGGAGAAGGCCGTGACCTGGCCACGTCGGGACATGCCGTCCAGAAGCGCGCCTGCCCCTGCATCGACCGCGCGCCAGAGGATCCACGCCACCGATAGCCAGAGCGCGAGGCCCGCGAGCCAATCGAGCTGGGCGCGGGCGACGACGGAGACGCCGAGGAAGCGTGCCCCGGCCGTGAAGATCAGCACGGCCAGAAGGAGACGAAGCGGCGCGCTTGACAGGGCGACGAAGCGTCCGAGACGACCGTCGCCGCCGGTGGTGTAGCGTCCGACGATCCCCCGGAAGGCCACGAGCAGCCACGCTGCCCCGTAGGCGAAGGCAGCATATCCCAAGAGGACGAGCCAGTCCCGCGTCGGTGCGCCGAACAGCGTCGGGCCTTCTGGGAAATCGGCGATCCAGTCCCCCAGTGAGCTGTCGATGAGATCGCGCGTGTCGAGCGCGAGCATCGCCGCGATGCTCTCGTCCGAGATCCGCCAGACCTCCGTTTCGCCGCCTTCGGGCGTGAGCCCTCGCGCCGCGAGCATGGGCACGTCTTCCCCGTCGGGGGCCGCGAGGCTCCCGATGCGTTCGAGGTTCGGCGCGAGCCCGTCGTCGAGACGTCCACTTGCGGCCATGCTCAATTCGGAGGTCGCCGTGAGATGCCCGGCCACGTCCAAGGCCGCCTGGACGCGCCGCAGCTGCAAGACGTTGAGACCCTCAACCCCTTCGGGCGCGGCGACGTATGGCTCGGACCTGCTCGGATCGCCTGCCGCAAGCGCGCCGAGGAAGCCCTCGACGAGACCGCGCGGCGTCTCCCTGCCGTGCGGGTCGATCGGGGCCTGCACAGCCTCCTCGCCTGCCGCGCCAGGCAATCCCGGGATCTGCGTCGAGACCGGCGTCGTAATCAACGCGGGAGCGAGGATCATGAGCAGCGTCGCGACCCTCCAAAAGGTCTTGCGGACCGCGGAGCTCGAGTGCCCCGATCGCCGGTGGAGGATGGATGGTCTCATGCCGGTTCCTCGGTAAGGTTCGATGCGGCCCGGCCCGACCTCGCAGACCTCGGCGGGCATCTTCGACGTCTGCGTGCCGGCTCAATCTCGGATGAGGGACATCAAGGTGGTCCAGTCGACCATCTGCCAACTCTCGGCGATGGCGCCGTCCTCGATCCGGTGCAGCGCGATGCCCCCGAACGCGACGTCGCGCCCCGTCGCGGGCACGCCGAAGAGGTCGCCCGTATGGCGTCCGGTCACGGTCCCCCTCACGGTGATCGTGTCGTCGGACATCTGGAGGTCGTCGATCGAGAAGTCGGCGTCCGAGAGCCCTGCGGTGATCCGCGCGATCTCGTCCAGGAATCCGCTCGTGTCTCCGTCCGGGACGGATGGTGAGGGACCGCGATCGACCCACTCGGGTGAGAGGATGCCACGCAGCGTATCGGCGTCCCCCTCGACGAGGGCGGCGTAGTAGCGCTCGACCATGTCGGTCGCGCGATCGCGCTCCAGGAGGGGCGAGGCCAGCGCGTCGGCGAAGTGGCCCACGTCGGGCTGGGCCGACTTCAAGCGAACGTAGCCGAGCACGTAGTTGTCGCGCTTAGGGTCGAGGACGAGGAATTCGCCTTCGAAGACCCTGAACTGCGTCAACTCCTCGATGTTGGTGTAATGGCTCACGACGAGCAGAGGGCCTGGCCTGGTCGCGCTACCCTCCCAGCCCGAGACGAGTGCGCGGAGCGGCGACACGTCCGTCGAGCCGCGCAGTGACAGGAGCAGGTTCAGCCCGGGCTCCGTGCGGTGGGGGATCGCCTCGGGCAGGGATGCATCGATCCGTTCCATCCCCTCGAGCAGGGCCGAGAGCGTCTGCTGGTTGCGGCACCACTGGCTGACGACGATCTCGGCGGGCAGGATGTCGTTGACGGCCATCAGCGCGCCGAGGTCGCGCATGTTGCGCGTGCCGTCGGGGCTGAGGATCCGCTGATTGGCGCAGTCGTCGGGCGCCACGCCCTTCTCGTCGAGCTTGGACCAGTCCGTCGGCCCATGCCGCATGAGGAAGACCACGTCGTCGCGCATGAACATCTCTTCGAGCTGCTGGTAGGGCTCGAAGCGGAGCGCGTCGTCGACCTCGACCGGCCCGCCCGCCTCGACGGTCATCTCCCCCATGTGGGTCGAGATCTGGCGCACCTCCTGCGCTGGCGCGGCCGTGGCCAGCAACGTGGCGGCGATCATCGTGGGAAGACGTGTCATCGTACCCTCCAGTCAGCGGACGAGCGCGTTGCGCATCGCGATGTTGAAGATGAAGCCAGAGAGGTACTCCTCCCGGCTCAGCGTCCCGTCGCCGTCGCGGTCGGCGTAGCGGGCGGAATGGGCGGCAGCGGCGACATGCTCCGATGGAGTGACGCGTCCGTCGTCATCGCGGTCGAAGATGTCGAAGACCACGTTGACCGTCGCGCGGAACGCCTCGTCCCGCCCGCGGAATGCGGCGAGGTCCGCGAAGCCGTATTCCCAGCCGACCATCTCGTCGCGCGTCACGGCGCCGTCTCCGTCCGCGTCGATCGATGGGAAGACCGCTTTCGCCAACGCGTCGACCTCCGGATACGAAATCCTCCCATCCCCATCCGCATCGGCGGTTTCGGCCATGCGCTCGACCATGGCCCTCCCGTAATCAGGGGTGCCGTCGTAGCTCTCTTGCGCGGCGACGGGGGCGGCGAGCAGGATCAGGGCGATAAGGCGCATCATGCCGGGGCTCCTTCCGGTTCAGGCGTGGAGTCGGCGCGGACGTCGCGGGCGAAGAGCGCCGCGTAGAGCAACGGGACGACCCCTAGGGTGAGCGCCGTGCCGACGAAGAGGCCGGCGGCCATCACGGCCGCCATGCCGTAGAAGAGCGGGTCGTTCGACAGGATCAGAGGCAGGAGTCCCAGCACCGTCGTGAGCGTGGTCATGACGATGGGGCGCAGGCGGCGGGCCGCCGCGTCGATGATCGCGTCATGGCCCGATTTTCCGTCGGCCCGCTCGATGTCGATCCGGTCGATCAGGACGATCGCGTTGTTGAGGATGATCCCCGCCAGGGACAGCATGCCAAGTATCGGCATGAACCCGAAGTTGGCCCCGAAGAGACGCAGACCGAGGGCCACGCCTGTGACGATCAGCGGAACGGTCGCGAGGATGACGAGCGGCCGGCGAAACGAGTTGAACTGCGCCACCAGCAGCACGACCATGATCCCGAAGCAAAGCGGCATGTTCACGAGGAGCGACGCGCGCCCTTCCGCGGATTGCGTGATAATCCCGTCGAACTCGATGGAGTGGTTCGGCGGAAGCTCGGCGCGCAGCTCGTCGAGCGCGCCCTCGATCTGCGGCGCCATGTCCTCGGCGGCGGCCTCGGTCGAACGGGCTTGGACCGTTACGGTCCGCATCAGGTTCTCCCGCTCGATCCGGGCATATCCGTTGGCGAGCCGCACGTCGGCCACCTGCGCGAGCGGAACGGCAGTGCCGTCCGCGCCGAAGACGGCGAGCGTTCGGATGCGGTCGAGATCGGTGCGCTCGGCCTCCGAGGCACGCGCGATCACCGGGATTACGTCGTCGCCCTCGCGGTACTCGGTGACGGCGCGGCCGGAGTAGAAGGACGACATGGACCGGGCGACGTCGGCCGAGGTCACGCCTGCGCGCCGGGCCCGGTTCTGGTCCACCTCGACCACTAGGCGTTGGATGCGGTTCTCCCAGTCCTGGCGAATGTCGATGGCCCCCGGGATCTCGGCCAAGGCCATCTCGATCCGGCCGGCCATGGCGTAGAGGAGGTCGCGATCCGGTCCCTTGACTTGGACCTCGAGGATCGAGCTGTCGGAGGGGCCGAGGAACATCGTCGTGACCCTGGCCTGGACGTCCGGCAGGGCCCGGGTCAGGTGGTCGCGCAGCTCCTCGACCGCCCGCCCGACGTTCTCGGGGGCATCCACGTTGGCGATCAGCACCGCGCGGTTCGGCGCGGGGTCGATTGGGGTGAGCGAGAGGACGAAGCGGGGACCGCCGTAGCCGACATAGGCGACCTGGTCCTCCAGCCAGTCGAAGCGGTCGGCCGTGAGGCTGGGAAGGAGGTCACGCACCTGCGCCTCGGTCGCGTCCGCGGTGACGCCCGCCGGAAGGTCGAGATAGGTGATGATCTGCGCGCGGTCCGACCCGGGAAAGAACCGGCTCGGCGCGGTCGCGACGCCTGCCGCGCCTCCAATGAAGCAGGCCACGACCACGAGGCCGGAGATCAGCCGGTGCGACAGGACCCAGCCGAGGAGGCGTCGGTAGCTCGCGATCAGCGGGTCGAACATGCGCTCGTTCCACGGCCTCTTGGCGTCCGGGTCCGGTGCCGTCGCGAAGCGGTGGCAGAGGATCGGGGTGACGGTCATCGCCACCAGCCAAGAAAGGCTCAGCGCGATCGCGATCACGATGGAGATCGACCGGGTGTATTCGCCAGCCACGTGCTCCGCGAGCATGAGCGGCAGGAACACGAGGACCGTCGTGGCCGTCGACGAGAGGAGCGGGAGCGACAGTTCCTTGCCGACGCCGTCCAACGCGGCGTCGCGATCGTCGCCCTGCGCGAGACGGGTCTTGAAGTCCTCGGCGACCACGACCCCGCCATCCACGAGAAGGCCGAGCGCGATCACCAGCGTGGCGAGGCTCATCCGCTCGAGCGGCAGGCCGAGGAAGCCCATGACCGCCAAGGTCGCCAACATCACGATCGGGACGATCGCGCCCACGATGAAGCCGGTGCGGAAGCCGAGCAGCAGCACGACCACGGCCAGCACGATGCCGAGCGTCTGGAGGACGCTGATCGTGACGCCGTAGACCGCACGCTCGACGGGGACGGATTGGTCAGTGATCGCGTCCAGCGCCGTGCCGACGGGCAGGTCGGCGCGCAAGGCCTCCAGCCGCTCCTCGAGAAGGGGGATGAAGGCGAGGACGTTCTGGCCCTCCTGCATCGACACGGCGAGCACGATCGCGGGCTCCCCTTGGTAGAACGCGGCCTGCGGGATCGGATCGGCATAGTCCCGGCGCACCTCGGCCACGTCGCGCAGCGCGATCGTGCCGCCATCCGGGGTGCGGATCAGCGCATCGCGCAGATCGTCCAAGGTCCGGAAATCGCCGGTGGGCTCGATCAGGAAGGCCTTGTCCCCGGTGTCGATCTCTCCGCCCGGGCGGATGACGTTCTGGGCGCGCAAAGCGCCGATGATCGCCTCCGTCGAGATGCCCAGCTCGGCCAGTTGCGTGTTGCGCGTCTCGACGTAGATGCGCTCGGGGCGAAGGCCGCTGACCTCGACCCTCTTGGCGCCGGGCACGGCGACCAGCATGTCGCGGACGTGGTCGGAGAGTTCCTCAAGCTCGGCCAGCGTGTAGTCCGGGCCTCGCAGGGCCACGGTCATGACCGCCACGTCGCCCACGTCGTCCGTCACCACGGGCGGCGTGGCGCCGTCGGGGAGATCCGGGGCCGCTCGTTCGACGAGAACCCGCAGATCGTCCCAGATCTGGTCCAGTTCGAAGAAGCGGTCGGCCACCTCGACGTGGATGATCGACAAGCCGTTGGTCGACGAGGACCGGATCTCCTCGACCTCCGGCATCGTGTTGATCGCCACTTCGAGGGGCTTCGTGACCAGTTGCTCCATCCGTTCGGGCGACAGGCCGGGATAGCGTGTCGTGACGATGGCCTCGCGGATCGTGATCGCGGGGTCCTCCTGCGCGGGCAGCGTCAGGTAGGAATAGGCGCCGAACGCCATCAGGATGGCGACGAGGAAGAAGACGAGGCGGGGATAGCGGGAGGCGGGGCGGGTCAGCATCGCGTCACCCGTCGTAGCGGGCATAGTCCCGCCCCAAGAGTTCGACGCGCTCCCCGTCCTCGAGGAAGGCGACTCCGCGGGTGACGATGACCGATCCGTCCAGACCGTCCCCGGCCACGAGCAGGTCGGATCCCTCGAAGGACAGGATTTCGATGGGGACTCTGCTCAGCCGCCCGGTCGCGTCGTCGTGGACGAAGACATGGGTCTCGTCGCCCTCGCCGGGCAGGACGGCGGTGGCAGGGATGCGGAGGCCCGCCCCGCCTTCGGCGTTGACGGAAAGCCGGACCTCCGCGCTCATCCCCGCGCGCAGCGCATCGGGGGCATCCTCGATTCGTAGCGTCACCGGAAAGAGGGACGAGCCGGATGCCCGGGCACCGATCTGATCGACGACGCCGGTGACGGGCCCGCGCAGGGCGGTGATCTCGACATCTTCGCGCGCGCCGATCTCCATCTGGCCGAGAAGGGTTTCGGGCACGTCGAACGAGATTTCGAACCCGTCCTCCTGGCCTTGGATGTCGAAGACCGGCTCACCAGCGGTCACGATCTGCGAGGGTTCGACGCGCCGCTCGGCCACGCGCCCCGCATAGGGCGCGCGCAGCACGACGTCCTCCAGGCGATCCTCGGCCCGCTCGACCGCCGAGATCGCTACGTCGAGACGGGCACGGGCGGCGTCGCGGCGCAGGCGCTCGTTCTCGACGGCCGCCGCGGCTACGACGTCGCGGTCGAAGAGGGTCGATTGGCGGACGAAGTCGGCCTCGGCTTCTGCCAGCGCGGCCTGGGCCTCGACGCGGTTCGCCTCGGCCTGATCGAGAGACTGGCGCAGCGCGGTGTCGTCGAGACGGGCGAGGACATCGCTATATTCGAAGCGGTCGCCGGTCGAGACCTCGACCTCGACGACGCGGCCCGATTCCTCGAAGGACAGCGGCGCGCGCCGAGCCGCTTCGACGGAGCCCGACAGGCGACGTTCGGCTTGGCCGTCCACCGCTTCGATCCGGGTCCAGACGACCGGGCGCGCGGGAGGTTCGACCGAGTCCGGTTCGGGGCGGGCGAGGGGAGCGGGAAGCTCGATCCGGTCCGTCTCGACGGCGACCTGTTGGATGACGGAATAGGCCGTCGCCATCCGGACGCGATCCAACTGGCTCATCGCGCCGGGGATCGGTCCCGCGAAGAGCAACGTGACGGACGTGAGGGCCAGAACGAGGCCTTGGCCGACGCCGAGCGCACCGCCGGCCAAGCGCGAGACCCACCCCTTCGCTGGGGAGACGCCGCGCTCGACCGCGCTCCGTCCGATCCGGCTGAGGAGGAACGCGCCGAAGACCAAGAGGCCGAGCGCGATCAAGGGCCATGGCGCGGGCGGATCGAGTGGTGCGAGACGCGGACCGAAGACGAGCACAAACGCGGCCACGCCCGCCGTCGCGACGAGAGCGACCAAGCTCCGGATCGCGCCACGGGACAGCCCGAGCAGCGCGAGCGTCGCGATGCCGCCCAAGAGGACGGCATCGACGGGGGTGAGGTCCGACGGGCTCATGCGGACGGGCCTCGGGGGCGGCGCGCCCACCAGACCGTCCCCGTGACGAGAAGGAGGACGAGTGCCGGAACGAACGACCCGCCGATTAGGGCGACATGCGTGTAGATCGCCCCGACCATCACGGTCGCGAGCAGCGCGCCGCCGATCCAGGCCGTGGCGGGGATCAGCAGAAGGATCGCGCCCCCGACCTCGAGCAGGCCGGTGAGGTAACGGAACCACTGTCCCATGCCGATCTGGTCGAACAGGGCCACCATGCTCTCGGCACCGATCAGCTTTGAACCACCGGCGGCGAGGAAGGCGAGGGCCGCGAGGACTTGGAACGCCCAGAGGGTAAGGTTCTGCCATTTGGACGTCGCGGGCCGGGCGGCGGGTTCGAAGGTGGTCATCGGAAGTCTCCTCTCTGCGGGATCAGGCGGCCTTTGCCGCGGCGTCGTCCTCGACGCGCTGGTGCAGCGGCTCGTCGGCCATGCCGAGGCCGATCATCTCCTCGGCGATGGAGGGATGGAGCGGCATGGTCAGGTGCAGCTCGTTCGCGGTGAGGCCCGCATGGAGCGCCATCGCGCCGAGCTGCGCGGCCTCGGAGGCGTGCGGGCCGAAGAAGTGGAAGCCGAGGAGCCGCCCGTCGCCGCGCGCGACCACCGCCTTCATGAAGACGTCCATGTCGGAGCCGGACACGAGGGCTGCGAGCGGACGGAACGACGTGCGCCGCTCGACGACGTCGTGCCCTTGGTCTCGCGCCTCGTCGGCCGTCAGCCCGACGCTCGCGCATTCCGGCGTGGTGAAGGCGGCCGTCGGAACGAGATCGGGACGCGGCAGCGGATCGTCCTCGCCCGTGAGAAGATCGACGACCCGACGCGCGCCACGAACGGCCACGGGGGTGAGGGCGATGGGCTCGCAGACGTCGCCGACCGCGCGGATCGAGGGGACGGAGGTCCGGCCGTCGTCGTCGACGACGATGTGGCCGCGCTCGGTGGTCTCGATGCCCACGGTCCCGAGATGCAGCGCGTCCGTGTTCGGCGCGCGACCGACGGCCATCAGCACCTCGCCGTAGGCATCGTCGCCCGTTCCCTCGCCATCGAGGCGCAGGCCCTCGGCGTTTCGGTCGACCGCATCGACGGAGGCACCGAGCCGAACGGTGATGCCCTGCTTGCGCATCGCGTCGAGCAGAAGGCCGGACACCTCGGCGTCGAAGGGCTTGATGAGGCGATCGCCGCGCTCGAGGATCGTGACGTCGACCCCGAAGCGCGCCAGCATGCAGGCGAACTCCACGGCGATGTAACCCCCGCCGACGATCGCCATGCGCTCCGGAAGCGCGGTCAGCGTGAAGAGATCGTCCGAGGTGATGCAGTGCTCCGCCCCTGGAAGATCCGGAATCATCGGGCGTGCACCCGTCGCGATCAGGATCGCGTTAGTCCTGAATATGTCGCTGTCACCGGTGCAGACCGCGTCGGGCCCGATCGGGCGGGCGGCGGACTGGACGAGCGCGATGCCGGCCTTTCGCAGCCTGTCGGCGTGGAAGCCCGAGAGCCGATCGACCTCGCCGATCACCGCGTCCCGCAGCGCGGGCCAGTCGAACGTGACCCCGTCGTGCCGCCAGCCGAGTTGCCGCATCTCGGCGGCGGCGTCCGACATGCGGGCGGCATGGACGAGCAGCTTCTTCGGGACGCAGCCGGCGTTCACGCAGGTGCCCCCGACATGGGTGCCCTCGAAGACGACGACGGACAGGCCCGCCTCGGCGGCACGCCGGGCCGCCGCCATTCCGCCGGAGCCGGCACCGATCACGGCGAGGTCGAATGGGGTCGAACGGGTCATGGTGGAACCTCCGGATGAAAGGGAGAGGCGCGACCGCCGGGGGGAGAGGGGACGTCGGCGGTCGCGCGGGGGTCAGGCGACCTGGGACAGGTCGCCGCCCGCCGCCGCGCGATCGCCGCGCAGCGGATAGCGGATGGCCAAGGTGTCGAGCGGGAGCCGATGCTCGCGCAGGAACGCATCGACCTGCGGCTCCACCTTCGGCATCGCGATGGCCGAGAAGCGCTGGATCATCGAGGCCATCGCGCAGACCGTGATGAGATGGACCAGCTCGGTCGGGTCGTAGGCGTCGACGGCGGGCTGGACCCATGCGCGCGGCGTCGTCAGCGGAACCTGCGCCGAAAGCCATGCGAGCTTGAGTGCGGCGCGCTCGGCCTCGTCGAAGAGATCCTCCGCGTCGGGTCGATCCTTCGCGGCGTCGAAGGCGTGACGCACGCGCTCGACGGCACGCTCGGTGCGACCCGCGGCATGCCACGCGAGCCAGCCCTCGGAGGCGGCGAGGTAGTCGTTGCCCTTGGCCACATGGGAGACCCGCGCCATCAGATGCTTGAGCTCCGGCGCGATGGACACGTCGCCCGCGTCCTCGTCGGTCATCACGCCGACGTAGAAGCGCGCGTGCAGCGGACGGAGCGGCAGGGGCCACTCGGCCATCCATGCGGGCTCCATCCCGAGCTTCGCCTCGGCGTAGCGCGCGGGGCCGCCCGCGGTGATCGCATCCTTGCCGTAATGGGCCAGCATACGCGCCATGGAGGGGCCGCCCTCGGGGATGTCGTGGTCGAGGTTGCCCTTGGGGCCATCGTCCGCGCCGTGGCGCCCGGTCTCGATGCCCGCCCCGGACTCGGCCTTCTCGGCCCATTCCGCCTCGACCTTCACGCCGGTAAGGTCGTTGAACACGTTGAGGAAGCCGAACGCGGCGGCGATCATCGAGGCGGCCTCGACGTTGGCGTCGGCGCCGAGCTTCGTGAAGCGCGCCTCGTCGGCATAGCCGTGCACGAGGGCGAGGTCGTCCTCCGTCACCTCGTTTGTCGACGAATGGGCCACGAGTTCGGCCAAGGCGGCCTCGAAGGGCCCGAAGGTTCCCGAGTGGTCGCCCCTCCGGGCCCGGTCGATCGCCTTCGCATAGCCGGCGGAATCGTCCTCGCCCACCGAGGCGGAGTGGACCTGGCAATAATTGCACCCTTGGGCGTTCGACGTGGCGTAGCCGAGCGCGTTCATCACTTCGCTGCCCGTCACCTTCTTGCCACCGCCGATGGCGCCGGCGTTGTGGCAGTAGACGAACTGGCGGTAGGCGACCTCCGGCCAATGGTACTGGTAGTAGAAGCAGTTCGGCCAGAAGCCGAAGAACTCCTTGTACATCCGCAGGATCGGCTGGTCCTCCGGCACGTCGGAGGTCGACCCGTCGACCTCGGGGATGACGTCGCGCAGCTTGAGGTCTTCCGCCCCCTCGCCGACCGCCGCGTCCGACGGGATCGACAGATCCATCGGCCCGTCCGCGCGGGCCGCCAACGGGATCAGCCGTTCCGCCGCGCGGAGCGCCGAGACGTCGCCGGAGCCGTTCACATGCGTGTCTCCGACGAAGGTCTGCGGCACGGTTGAGACGCCGGAGAGAAAGACCGCGAGGTTCGCGTTGCGGTCGGAGGCCGTGACGTCGACCTCGCCGTAGGGGAGGCTCGCCTCCGCGAGGACGTCCTTCACCTTGGCGCAGTAGGGGCAGTCGGGCTTCGTGAAGATCTGGATCGGTTCGTCGGCTCGGTCGGTCATGTCGGGCTCCGCGTTTCAGGGTTGCCCAAACATTGCGATGTAAGCCGTCCCCGGATAGTGACGGAACCCGAACGGGCCGTTCTCGAAGCGGAACGACCCGAGAGGAACGGATACGGCGAGCCGTGCATTGAACCCATCGGCCTCATCACCCGGAACGGACCCGGACGTCGCGTCGAGCTATTCGATTGACGATCTCCGGCTCTTCGCCTTGGTGGCGGATGCAGGGTCCATGAGCGCGGCGGCGCGGCGGCACGGGATCGCGAAATCCGTCCTTTCCCGCGCGGTCGGCAAGATGGAGGGCGCGGCGGGCGGGCCGCTCTTCGACCGCACCCATGGCGGCATGGTCCCGACCAGCCTCGGGCGCGGCCTCCTGCCGGTGGCGAACCGGGCGCTGGAGGTCGCGAGGGACGCGCAGGAGGCGATGCGTTCCGCGCAGGGAACGCCTCAGGGCACCCTGCGCATCGCCGCCTCGGCCTTGTCGGGCCAGAAGATCGTTGCGCCCGCGATCGCGCGCATGGCGCAGCTCCACCCGCAGGTCGCCACGACGCTCGTCGTGACCGGGCACGGCCCTGATCCGATGGAGGGCGATCTCGACCTCGTCCTACGGATCGGCTCGCCACCGCAGCCCTACCTTGTCTCCCGAAAGCTGATCGCCTCGCGGCTCGTTCCCTACGTCCACCGCACGGCCGCCGCTCGCATCGACCTGAATGACGTGGCTGCGGTCGAAGGAATGGGACGGATCGTCATCGCCGTCGAAGGTGTCTCCGCCGACTGGGAACTCTCGGACGAGCACGGAAACATCCGCATCCTCCGAAGCAGAGCGCTGGTGAAGGTGGGAGATCCGACCGTCGCGCTCGGGATCCTTACCGCGGGCTCGGGCGTGGCCCTCATTCCCGAGGTCTATGGTGGTCCTCTCGTCCGCGCGGGGGTGCTGGTGCGGGCCCTCCCGAATTGGATCGGCCCCCAGATGGAGATCCGGGCCGTGATGCCGCCGCGTCGCGCGGCGATCCCCGCGGTCGCCGTCTTCCTCGATATCCTGATGGAGCACGGACGAGCGCTCGCGGAAGACCTGGTTCGGCCGTAGCGCGTCGCCCAAGTTGCGTCAGTGCTCACGCGCAGTCTTGCTGATTCCGGTCCCCTACGGGAACGAGGCGTTCGTAATCGGGGCGTGTTGGGACGCCATGGCCCGTCCATCTTCTACGAAGTCCCGACCTGTACGGAGGCTTCCCATGCCGACGAACAGTCCTTCCACCAAGCCCGACTGCCCTCGTTGACCGCGGGACGTTCACGTCGGACGAATTGGTCAGATGAAACCGTTGCACCAGTATAGCTGGGGAGAACCGCCTAGCGCCCCTTCCGGACGACATCATCCTCCCTGCCCTCATGATCGCTTGCGCAATGCGCGTGATCGGCCAGCGTCTCGATCACGCGGCATTCCGCGACGGCTCCGCCCTCGTTCGCCTGAACGCAGCCCTCGACCATGCGGACCAGCTCGCGGCGCAGCCCCTCCAGCCGGGCGATCCGGCTCTCGACGTCCGCGAGGTGCCGCCGCGCTATGACGTCGGCCCGGTCGCAGGGCCGGTCGGGATGGTCGGCGAGGTCCAGAAGTTCGCGCGTGGCGTCGAGCGAGAAGCCGAGGTCGCGTGCGTGGCGCAGGAAGCCCAGCCGCCGCCGGGCAGCCGCGTCGAAGAGGCGCTGGTTGCCCTCGCTGCGCGCGGCGGGCGGCAGGAGGCCGATCTTCTCGTAGTGCCGCACGGTGCCCACGGCGATCCCAGTCTCGCGGGCGAGTTGGCCCACGGTGAAGCGCTCCGTCATCGTCTTTCTCCCTCCACGTCCACATCGGGGCTTGAAGCTACAACCGTTGTAGCCCCTACCTGTGGTCCCGAACAAGATTCGGGAGACGATCATGAGCGGTGGATGCTGCGGGCACGGGCCCGAGATGAAGGACGCCTCGGCCCCGTTCCGGCGCGCGCTCTGGGCGGTGATCGCGATCAACGCCACCATGTTCGCCGTCGAGATGACGGCCGGCGCGCTGGCGGGCAGCCAGGCGCTCAAGGCCGACGCGCTCGACTTCGCCGCCGACACCGCGACCTACGCGATCAGCCTCGCGGTGCTGGGAGCGTCGTTGCGCGTGCGCGCCACGGCGGCGCTGGCCAAGGGCACGAGCCTCGCGCTGATGGGCTTGTGGGTGTTCGGGTCGACCATCTGGGCCGCGCTCGGGCCGGGCCTGCCGGACGCCCCGGTGATGGGCGTGGTGGGGCTGCTGGCGCTCGCGGCGAACCTCGCCTCGGTCCTGCTACTCCTGCGCTTCCGCGACGGCGACGCGAACGTGCGCTCGGTGTGGCTGTGCTCGCGCAACGACGCCATCGGCAACGTGGCCGTCGTGGCTGCCGCCCTCGGCGTGTTCGGCACCGGCACGGCCTGGCCTGACCTCGCAGTCGCGGGCGTCATGTCGGTGCTGTTTCTGTCGGCCTCCGTCTCGATCCTGCGGCAGGCCTTGGGCGAGCTGAAAGAGGCGAGCAACGCTGCTGGCGGCCACGAGGCACATACAGCGGAGCAACACTCATGACGCGCAAGAGAACCACGTGCTCCTCCGCCCGACCCCGCTTCTGGACTACGACCACCCGTCGATCCGCGACCTGATCGCCGCGCGGGGCTGGGCCGACCTGCCGCGCTTCGATCGGGTCGGCGCGGCCTACGACGTCGTGCCCGACGAAGTCGCCTTCGGCTACAACCGCGACGACGCGATCCCGGCATCGACCGTGCTCACGGACGGCTTCGGGCAGTCCAACACCAAGGCGACGCTGCTGATGGCGCTGCTGCGGGCATTAGGCGTCCCGTGCCGCCTGCACGGCTTCACCATCCACAAGGCCCTCCAGCGCGGCGTGGTGCCCGAGGTTGCCTACCGCATCGCGCCCGAGGAGATCCTGCACTTCTGGGTCGAGATCGAATGGGACGGCCGTTGGGTGAACCTTGAAGGGTTCACCCTCGACGCGGCGTTCCTCGGCGTGCTCCAGAGGAAGTTCGCCGGGCGGTCCTCGCTCTGCGCCTATGGGGCGGGGACGGCCTGCCTCCAAGCGCCGGACGTTATCTGGTCGGGCGGGGACACCTATATCCAGCGCACCGGCATTGCCCGCGACCTCGGCCTCGGCACAACGGCCACCGCAAAGACCTCACGCCTTCCGAGGCCGACCCCGATCGCAACATGGACCGACCGAGCCCTCGATCGCAGAGATCGAGGCCGGGCTGCGGGTCGTCGGACGTCTGGCCGTGAACGATCCAGTCTACCTCCCGATTTTCGAGCGACTGCTGGATGAGAGGGCGAAGTCCATGTCCCAAGAGACCTTGCTCGCGGCCGCTCAGGAATGGGCTGCTCGAACCTCCGACGCACATCGAGCGGACCTGCTGGGCACATCCACATGCCTGTCGCGTGGAACCCTGGTGCCTGCGAGCGATGCGGCGTTGGCGAACTTCAGACAGAGACGTGTAGCGAAATGTCTAGCAAAGCCGACGCGAACACGCGTGCACGCACAATAACGTAACGCAAAGGGCAGCTCGCATACATCTAGGCAGACGGATGGTGGCGGAGACGAATCCGCTGGCGGAACGGCAGCAAGACTGTAACAACTTGATATATATGGGTTTGAAGGGCCGCTTCAGTGAAGGCTGTGTAGCATTCTGTGTAGCACAGTCTTGAGCGGCCTAGGGTTTTCTCGACGTTTCCGTCGAACCTTCGCGAGAGCTTCAGCGAGGAGCAAAAAATGTCTTAGGAGAGGTCAATCCCGTTGTTGGTAGGGCGGGAAGCGGTCGTTCGCTGCGGGTGTGATAACAGCTTAGACGCGCACGCTCTGGGGTGTCCAAAATTGGCCATGTGTGGGGGGTCTAGTCGGGGGAGGCGAGAAGCTTTGGTAGCTCTACCTTCCAATCCTTGATCTGCACCAAGGCCGCATCGACGGTTTCGCCGGTGTTCGGAACAAGTGTGAACTGTCCGGACGGCGCAGTGCCATCCCATGCGAAATGCTTTGACAGGAAAGCTAGCAGCTTGCGCTTATACTCCGTGTCGAGGTTGCCGGCGAGCTGGTCGCCTTTCGTCTCCAGCGCAGTGACCCGTCCGGTTGTTCCGGACGCCTTGTCGGCATCATCGGCCTTGCAGATCGAGAATACGAAGTCTGGGTAGACCTGGTTCTTCCTCCAGCCCTGGAGCCCGTATTGCGAACGCGCCTCGTTGCGGTGCCACCAAACCAGAGCGTCCTCACCATCGAGGTAAGCTGCGACGGCCTGCTCATCGGAGTTCAGATCGGCCTCGTAGATTGGCACGAAGAGGCTCTTCTGGAGCGCCGTGCCTGCATTGCTCATAAGCTGGCGTGCGCCTACGGGTTCGGTTGTCAGGATCGTATCGGGCATCTTCCAGTTGTTGCCGTCAGCGCGGAGGCGGAACTGGATGCGCCCCGCATGAACCTCAGCCCGGAAGAACGCCTCGGCCTTCTCGTCGCGCGCGGCAATCAGACCATCGCGCAGGATTTCCACGATCAGCCCGGAGAACTTACCCATCTTTGCCTGGTCAAACCCTCTACTTTCGAGCGAGATCAGAAGCTTACTGACGACCTCCCGACCGACGAACGGATTGATCACCACGTCCGAGATCATGCGGACAGCGTAGGCCGGATCGAAGGCCATGACCTCGGTACTTTCGGCAACGGGCCGGTTGTCGACCAGCTCGCCGTCAGCGTCAGACAGCGTGATCCGCTGCAACTGGCTCTCTGCCGCCTGCGGGTTGTCGGGGACGCGGTCGGCAATCGGGGTGGGATCGAACCCGCGCCAGTCGAGCGCGGCCAGGATGTCGGTCTCGTAATCCAATGGCCGCGCCGTTCCGCCATCGACCCAAAGCACCCGAGGCAGGTAGATGGCTTGGCTCTTGAACGTATCGCGCCGGTCGACTCGTCGCGAGACCTTGCCCGTCCCGCTCGTGTCGTCGGTCGAGACCTGGAGGACCAAGTCACCTAGGCCATCTCTTTCCAACCCGTCCCTGATTGCGGCCACCACGTCCCGGGTCGTCGCGTGGTGGGTGACGATATGGCACTCGTCCAGCGCATCAATCCCAGTCTTCGTCGCGCCAGGCTGACGCAGGATGCGCCCGATGAGCTGCGTCATCGCCTTGAGGTTCGAGTTCGCCGCGAGGCTGCACAGCACATAGGCGAAGGGACAGTCCCAGCCTTCCTGCAACGCCTGCTTGGTGATGATCGCTCGGATTCGGTTGGTCGGGGCTAAGAGGTCCTGGTTCTCCGGCGCGTTCAGGTCGTTCTGCTCGGCCGTCTTCACCGCAATCTCGGCAGCGTCGAACCCGGCGGACAGCAGCCACTCTCGCACGTCCTCGGCATGGATATGGCCGCTCGACCGCTGGTCGGCGCCCGTGCGCTCGACTTGGATCAGCATGATGGGACGGATGTAGCGGTCCGTCTCGGCTCGTAGTCGGTCGGCCTCGCTCTGGAGCCGGTTCAGCGTGTCGAGCGAGGCGTTCAGCGTGGCCTTCCAGTCGGTGCCCTGCCGGGGATCGAGGTTGAGGGGCATCTTGATCATGCCCTCGCGGTCCAGCTCGCGTCCCGTCACCTCCACCAGAAGGTTCGCATAGCGGGCGCCCTGAGGGTTCGCACCGCCTCGCGCTTTCACGTCCTGCGGCGTCGCCGTCAGCTCCAGCACGTAGCAAGGGTTGAAGCCGTAGAGCGTCCGGTAGGCGAGGTCGGACACGGCCCGGTGCCCCTCGTCCATCACCACGACGGGACGCAGGACCCGTAGGGCGTTGCCCAGCGAGTCCTTCACCATCGGCCACAGCCCATCGTAGGCATCGAGGTTCGGCGTGGCCTCCAGCGCTGCCTTGTGGGCGGACTGGTTGCCCTCGGGCGGGAAGAAGCCGTGAACGTCGCCGCGGTCCTTGAACATCTTCAAGGTCGCCTGGTCCTGCCGGTTCGAGGACTGGAGCATCAGCAGCATCACGCAGAGGTTCGCGTCGACGTCGCGTCGGTCGAGGCGGTCGCCTTTCTCCAGCACCTTCACCCGGTTCGCCGCGGCGACGTCGAGCGCCTGGCGGTAGGGGTGCTGGCGGTCTTTCAGGTTCTTCAGCGTCTGCGTGTAGATCGCCTCGTTAGGCACAATCCACAGCACGAAGCCCGTATTGCGCCCCAGATAGCGGTTCAGGATCCGCGATACGCCCGCGACGGCGAGGTAAGTCTTGCCGCCACCCGTGGGCACCTTCAGCACTGCGTTCGGCACCGGGCGGCCGGTACCATCGTGGCGCGGAGAATAGTCGATCCCTGCACGCGACGGAGGCAGGATGCCGTTCGCCTTCAGCGTATCCCACGCCTGCTTGGCGTAGTCGGGCACCTCGATGCCCAGATCGGGATCGGCAGCGGCCAGCGCCGCCACCTTATCCGCCTTCGCCTTCGTCACCGTCAGCGCGTCGAGATGGGCGTCCAGCGCGGTCAGCACGCGGCCCTGGTAGGCGAGGTCGCGGAACATCAGCGCTCGATCCGGTAGAGCGCGAAGGGCAGGGGCGCGAACTCCACCGGCAGCCCTTCGGCATCAAGCATTGCCTGACTGACGAACCGGGCAGGTGCGAAGACCAGATGCCGCGCGTCCGGCGCGGTCTCGGCGAAACCACGGGAGCGGGCCAGCGTCAGCGCCGCTTCGGGCGATTTCAGCCAATCGAGGTCAGGCTTGTAGATCAACCAGACGTGGCGACCGTCCGCCTCACCCAGATACCCGTCCGCCTCCCGCGCAGTGGAGGCGTCAAAGGCTCGGGCCGTCGCCATGTGGAACAGAACGCCGCCGAGCGCGTCCCAGGCAGGCAAGTCCGTGCCCTCCAGCACCGCGTTCAGGTCCACCGGCTCGCCCAGGGTGCAGTAGGTGAAGGTCCCGCCCAACCCCTCGGCCCGTTCCTCGACCTTCTTCTCGCCGGTGACGATAAGCTCGCCGTCCTTCACCGTTTTCTTGACGGCGTCGTACTCGTGGCCGTGCAGATTCTCGATCTTCTCGACCGCGTCGGTCAGCTTGTCGGCCTTCTTGAGCTTGGTCCAAGTAAGCTTCTCGCGCAGCAACTCGGTGCGCTGCGTGCCAGTGAAATCGTAGCCCTCGATCACGCGCCGGACCCGCTCGGCGGTCAGGCGATCGGCATAGTCCTCCATCTCGACCAGGATGAAGCGCCGATTGCCGCTGTCGCGCTTGTTGGCTTCGAGGACGGCATGGGCGGTGGTGCCGGAGCCGGCGAAGGAGTCGAGAACGATTCCGTCGTGAGATATTGCATGTTCAAGCACTCGTTCAATCAACTTTACAGGCTTCGGGGTATCAAATACCTTTTCCCCAAATATTGCTTTGATTTCGTTGTTCGCAGCATCTGTATTACCTGCAAATTCGTGAGACCATAGATTGATAGGGGCCATTCCGTCTTTTACTTCGTTGAGGAATGATTTGATGTCTGGAATGGGTTTCCTTCTATCAGCACCCCACCAAAAGCGATCTTCAGCTAACAGCCGATTATACGTTTCTTGATCGTTTCGCCAAGCCTTCTTTGTTGGGTTTGTAGTCTCTCCAGTGTGTGGATTTGTAATAGGATAGCACAAGTTAGGCCGCTTCTCCGGGGATACCTGATTCAGGAATGGTGTAGCCTTCCAAGGCCCCCGGTGATCATTGTCCGGGTTCCCATAACGCCCGTCTGTCGTATCGTCACGCCTTGTAAGGTTTACCTGAAAGTCAGGCGATTTCTGATATATAACGATATAATCAACTACGGAGGTGAAGTCATTTGTGTTATTACTTCGCGTGTACCTCTTTTGCCATGACACTTGCTCTACAAATGCGTCATGCCCGAAAATTTCATCCATTATGAGCTTCAGCCGATGAAGTTCGTGATCATCAATTGTGATCCAAATGCTTCCTCCTTCTGAAAGAAGTTCATGTAGTAACCGCAGACGCGGCCACATCATCGCGCACCACCTGTCGTGGCGTAGCCCGTCCTCGATCCCGATCGGGTTGGCCTCCAGCCATTCCCGGATCATCGGCGCGTTGACGTTGTCGTTGTAGGCCCAGCCCTCGTTCCCAGTGTTGTAGGGCGGATCGATGAAGATGCAGTCGACCTTGCCCGCATAGCGCGGCAGCAGCGCCTTAAGCGCGTGCAGGTTGTCCCCCTGCACGATCAGGTTGCCGTCCAGATCGACCGGCCCGATCCCCTTCTCCGCCTGCGGCTCCAGCGGACGGAAGGGCACGGAGAGGTGGTGGTTGTAGACGAACTCCTTGCCCTTGAAGTTCAGCTCGGTCATCGTGTGTTCCCTTCCGCGCAAGTCCAGGGCACGGCGCCTGCGCTCCACCCTACTCGACCCCCTCTCCGGAGTCGGCGACCAGTATCACTGGATGACCTTACGCATCCATGAATCCGGCGTGGCCATTCTTCGACCACCCGCAGGTTGGACGCCATAGCTTTTCGAACCCCTACCGTGGTCGACATGCGCCCGTCCGCTGGCGATAGGTCCTGTCGACACCACGGAGGATCTCGGCGCCATGGAAGCTCGCAACCGCACGATCGAGGAATGGTTCGGCTGGATCGCCGACGGGGCCGTCGTCCTGCCACGCTTCCAGCGCTACGAGGCGTGGGGCTGGTCGCAGGTGGAGGGGCTGCTGGAGAGCGTGCTGCGCCGACCCTCCTTGCCGGTCGGCGCCTTGCTGATGCTGGAGGTAGGCGACACGCCACCCTTCCACGCCCGTCCCATCGTCGGTGCGCCCGAGGGTGGCAAGGCGTCCTACCACCTACTCGACGGGCAGCAGCGCATGACGGCGCTCTGGCGTAGCCTCTCGGACGACTACGACGACGTCTCCTATTTCGTCTCGCTCACCGCCCCGGCGGCGCCCGACGTGCAGACCGTCCGACGCTACATGAAGGGTCAGCAGCGTTACCCGGTCTGGTGCGACGACGACGATGCCGTCGCGGCGCGGGACCTCTTCCCCGTCCACTTGCTGCGCCCGGGCCAGGCGGGGGCGGACAAGGCAAAGACCTGGGTCAAGGCGACGTCGGGGGGCGACATGGACCGGGCTATGGCAATGAACGAGGCCATCACCGATCTACGCTCGCGCGTCTCGACCTACTCGCTACCATTCTTGTCTCTGCCCACGGTCACCAATCGCGAGACGGCTCTCGACGTGTTCATCCGCATGAACACCCAAGGCACGGCGCTGACAGCCTTCGACATCGTCGTGGCCCAGGTCGAGGCCGATACCGGCACGTCCCTGCACGAGCGCGTCGAACGGCTGGTATCGCGCGTCGCCACGCTGTCGCGTTATGGTGAGCCCGCCGAGGTCGCGCTGGCCGTCGGCGCGGTTCTGTCGGGCCGCGCACCGAACCGAGCGACCTACTTGCAGCCGCGCTTCGGGCAGGATCTCGTGGATGTCTGGGACCGCGTCGAACGCGGGTTGAGGCGTGCCGTCGGGTTCCTCGCTGACGAAGCGATGGTAAACCACATGATCGTCCCTGCCGACCCACTGGTGACGCTTATGGGCGCCTTTTGGGCGGACGCGCCGGAGGGCAAGGACGCCGAGGGCGCTGCCCGCCGCCTCGCTCGTCGGGCGCTTTGGCGAGGCGCGTTCAGCGAGCGCTACGCCAAGACCTCGGCCACGCGCACGATTCAGACTATCGGGAGCTTGTCCGCCATCGCGACGGGGACGACGCCTTGCCGGCACTGTTTAATGACGCGCAGACGCCGCTGCCGGAGGCCAGCGCCCTGCACACGGGGGGCTGGCCGAAGACGAAGGACCGACTGGGACGGGCCATCCTCGCTGCCTCCCTGCGGACGGGCGGCTACGACTTCGCCGACGAGCAACGCTTCTCCGCGGCAAGCCTGGAGGGGCGAGAGTACCACCACCTTTTCCCAAAGGCGCGGCTGGAGGCTGAAGGGCGACCTCGGCGCCAGGTATTCTGCGCGCTCAACTGTGCCCTGGTGAGCTGGCGGACCAACCGAACAATTTCCAGCAAGCCGCCGTCCACCTATGTCGCCGAGCGTGCCGAAGAGGTTGGGCTGCCGGTAGATGAGGTCGATCGACGGCTCCGATCACATTGCGTTCCACCCGACGCGCTGCGCAGCGATGACTACGACCACTTCCTCAACGAGCGTGCCACCATGGTCCACGCGGTCATGACGAAGCTGTGCGAGGGTCAGGACGTCGGCATACAGGACGTAGTCTAAGGCCTAAGATGTCGACGGCCCTCTCGTAGCCCACTCCGGGATTCGCGTTCCGCACCATCTCCTCCGCCAAAGTGTCTTGCCGCTGCTTACCCTCGCATTCTCCATGCTGCTCCGGATATATTGGACAGCTAATCTAGGCATGGCAGTTATTGCTGGAGTAACCCTGGTCGTGAAGGCGCCGCAGTGCGGCGGTGAATGTCCGCTAAGGGCCGGAAGCAGCCTTCGGTTAGTTCGAACCGCTCCTGTTCAACCATGGAACGTGAGATGGTGTTCAAGGGGCATCTCTGGCGGTAAGGCCGGTCGCACTCGGGCCAGTGTACCGAGCAGATGAGGCAGGGCGACCAACTTCTCGAATGTAGGTTGATAAGGGAAATACGTACAACAGCCGAACGAGGACCTCCAAACAGTCACCCAGACCATATGGGTTTCAATGGCAGGACCGAAGGGGAAGGGGAGCGGACCTTTGTCCGCCTCTCCAACCTAGCAATGCGTGCTACCAATCAGCCGCCCTCGCAGTCGCGCTTCCCCGGCCTGGCGATGCACCGCAGTCGGAAGTCTAGCGTTTCGTCGTCGAGGCTGCCACCCACGCCATGCTCGACCTCGTCGATGACGAACCCGTTTCCATCGGGCGCCTCGTTGAGTGTGACCTTCGTCCAAGCCTCCGCTCGCCGATCACTCGTGACGGTGAACGTATGGTTGGTGCCGAAAAAGCCCTCCATCTCATAGGTGACCGTGCCGCCTTCCTCAACTGCGAAGCAAAGCTTCTCCCGCAGCGTTGAGTCCCGCCAAGCCCCGGCGTCCGAGCCGTCGAGGTTCTCGACGCGCAGCATCTCGTCGACCGGAGCACCGGCTTCGATCATCGGCGCGACCGCTGCGTCGCATCGAAGTTCGTTTCGCCGCGCGACGGCCGCCTTGATGGCGGCCTCGCAGGCTAGACGCGCTTCCAGGTTGGTGAGGCGGTCGATCCGGTAGGCCGCCGGGATGCCGCAACGGTTCCGCACAACGGCGGCGCTGTCTCAGTCGTCCGCGAGGATCTCCGCGTCCTCGAAGCCGAGGTTGTCGGCATAGAACCGGGACAGGATCGAGATCGAGGCGAGCTGGCGGTCGTGCAGAACCTCGCGATACCGGGCCATCGCTTCGCGGATCGCGGGGTCGCGCGGGGGGCGTCCGAACTCGTTCGCGTAGCCGCGCGTCTCGAAGTGGCTTTCCGCCGTCGGCGGAAGCGCCTCGATCTCCGCGATGCGGTCCTCGATCTGCTGCACCTTGTCGTCCGCGGCGGTCCGCGCAGCGACTTGGGCGACGCGCGCCTCCTTGAGGGCGAGGATGCGGGGATAGTGGTCGGCGAGCGCATCGGCCTTGCGGTGCCCGAAGCGCTCGCAGGTCTCGAGCTTGGCGATGGTCGCCTCGACCAGTTGTCGGTCCCAGTGAACGTAAGGCAGGCCGAAGAGGTGCTGTAGGTCGTCCGTGCGGGTCCGGTTCCGACCGTCGTCCACGATCTGGCAGAGCGTGTCGTCATCCACGGACGTCATGGGCGCGACGGCATGACCCGCCGCCTCGATCCTGTTCGCGGCGACCTCGACGATCCTGCCGAAGGCGTCGAGGAAGGGCTGGGTGGCCGCAAGGTTCCCGCCGGGGCCAGCGTCGATGGGGAATGCATCCCGTAGGGACACCATCAAGGTCTCCGCCGCTTCGCCGTCGGCGACGTCCGCCGTTCGTGCGACTTCGGCGTAGTGGTCAAGATGGCGATCCCAGTAGCCCGCGACCGCATCGTATGTCGCCCGGGGCAGGGAAGCTTGGTCCAGCCGCGGGAGAAGCCCGACGGGAGCGAGGTTCTCGGCGCGGCTGTCGATCTCGCGGGCCGCGTCGGGGGATGGCTTCGCGACCGCAGCGTAATCGCGCAACTCTTCATAGGTTGCGAGGGGCGCAGGCTGCTCGGACACCGTGAACGGGTCGCATGCCTCGGCGATCCGGACCGGCGACGTCCAGCGGATCGCGAACCCGTCCGGCGCGAACGCCTCGATCGTCCCGTCGAAGCCGTTGCGCGTCGCCGAGATGATCTCTCCCGCCGCCAACGGGCCGGAATAACCCATCCCCCGGTAGTCGCGTTCGCCGGGGCTGCGGCGATAGATGCTGAACGCCTCGTCCGACGCGATGACATAGGCATGTTCGGGTCCGTCGCCGCAGTGGTAGTGACCCGAATAGTAGTCCTCCGCCGCAACCGCCGTCGTGGAAAGCAGCAGGGCCGCCAAGGCCGTCCAAGTTCGCATCGTGTCCCTCCTCCGGTCGCTCCCGACCTGTGATCCTGAAATGGGATTATCCGATCATGGGATCATCGCAACCCCCGACGTCGCATGGGGGTGGAAATGGGAAAGAGTCTCAGGTCGCCGGGGCACTGGGCTTTGATGGATGCGCTGCGGAATGCGCGGCACGGGGCCGGGATGACGCAGGCGGGCTTGGCCGACAGGCTCGGACGTCCGCAGAGCTACGTCGCGAAGTGCGAGGGTGGGGAGCGACGGCTCGACGTCGTGGAGTTCTGCGCATGGGTTCGGGAGCTCGAGGTCGCGCCGATGACGGTGTTGCAGCCTGTTCTGGAGGCGATGGATGGGGCCTCCGACTGACGCCCTAAATCGTAAGGCGGGTCGGGAGCTACCGGAAAGCGGCATTTGTCCCCCGATCGTTAGGCTGGACCCTCGGGGTCGGTGCGCGGTATGAGCCTTCCTTCCGTGGGCACGTTCGACGTTTCGGATGAGGTAGGGGACCGCACGGAAGCCGGACCAGCCTGTTCGATCGCACGCCCTGCGGCGGGCAGTCTGTCGATCAGCGCGTCCATGCGACCGCGCGCATGTTCCAGATGATCGTCGGGGATCCGGTAGCGGGTCGCGTTGGCCCACGCGATCCGTGTCCAGATCGCACGGAACGCCGCCTCGGAGCAGTCGGCCCTGTCCCGGTCGACGTTTCGTCGGAGGGCGAGGGCTGAGGGAGCGCTTGGCGCAGGGTCAACGAGCGGGCCGGTGAGGACGAGCTGCTCCGCGTCGTCCGCCCCAGGCGCGCGGAGGACCAAGGCATTCGCGGCCCTCCTTCATTTCGAGGTTCTCCGCCGCCACAAGGGCGTAGACCCGGTTCACGAACGCCCCTCGATGGGCCGGTGCGCGCCCATCGGCGTCGAGGAGCGCGTCCCACCATCTAACCGCGCGGGCGGCATTCGCCGTCGTGCCGGCGCGTCTCGCCTCGGCGCGCTGCTTCTCGATCCAGTCCGGCGCGCGGACGGGGCGGACGCGGGCGGGATCGAGCGGGTCGGCCCATCCGAACCTTGTGTTGAGAAGATCCTGCAGGCGGCCCCAGAGGGTCCGGGCAAGCGCCCCGGGCGGATGGGGGTTGTAGGACCACCACCGCTTGATCCCGAGGATCGTGGGCAAGGTGCAGCCGGAGGCGACGTTGACCTCCAGCCGCCCGGTATGGGTGTGCGTCGTGGCCAAGACCGGACCGCGCCGGCGCTTCGGGAAGCCGGGCCAGAGCGTGTCCATCACGAACCGGAGCGCCAGATCGACGGCGCGACGCGGGGCAGGGGCTCGGTCGTTGAAGGCTTCGACGTCGATGTCATCTGTCTCGAAAGACATCACGAGGGAGGCGTATTTCCGCATGTGTCGGGCGGACGCGACGTCGAGCTGAAGGAGGCGCGGATCGCCGTGGAGGATCTCGGGCGCCGGGTCGCGCAGCAGGGGGACAGTCCCATCGCCGATGCGCTTCGTCGTCCGGGCGTCGCACAGGTAGCGGATGAGGGCGCGGCCATCGTCCTGCGGATCGCGGCCCGCGTCGGCGAAGGTGATGATCATGAGGCATTCTTCTCGCGCCGAAGCCATGGGCGCGCGATGAGGGCGATCTCCATCCCGATCCTATCCAAGGATGCTGCCAGGTCCGCGCCAGCGCTCTCGTCCTCTGCCGCAGCGACCGCGTCCGCGATCTCCTCGAGAAGCCCCGCGCAGCGCATGAGAGCGTCGATCCCGATACGCCAGTCCGCGCGCTGGTTCGGTCGGACCCCCTCGGCGAGCTGCGCCATCGCCGCGCCGATCGGCAGCCCCGCATGGTAGGCGGCCTGCGTGATCGCGGCGCGCTCGGCGGGCGTCGCGGTGATCTCCCATCTCATTCGTCCCGTGGGTGCCGGCATCGTCGTCTCCTTCATCGTCCTACCCGTCGTGTCCGCACGCACCTCCCGATCCCGGGGCGATGCGTGCCCTTGCTCGGACGACCTATGCAGGGGCGATGCGTAATGCGCGGTGAACGGAGATCGGTCGGCACCACCATGGTGGAACGGCCACCGAAGAACAGCGAGACGAGAAGCGTTTCATGTCGCTGTCGAACTTTGTGGTGCGTAAACCCTCTACGGTCTGACCGTTTGTCTACCTGAGTGTTTAGAGGGCGGATGTCCCGCTCTCGATAACCTTGGAGACGACTATGTCGGACAAGAAGATGACCTTCGCCGAGGCGCAGGCGGTGTCCCTGGAGGCCGCCGCGCGCGAGTTGGTAGCGAAGAAGGCGAAGACGGCCGCCTCGGCGAGGGCGTCGCGGGAGCGGGAGAAGGAGGCGGGCATCGTGCGGGCCGCGTGCAAGGTGCATGTGACGAACCTGCCGCTCGCGAAGCACGTGCTCACGCAGCTGCAGGCGCGGCTTGCTGAGCCCGACGTGAAGTTCACCACGCAGGACTTCGAGGGCCTCGTGGAGGGGTTCCAAGCGCGGCTGGCGTCGTGATCGTCGTCTAGAGAACGAGGGGGGCGGCGCGGCCGGCCCCCTCGATAATGAGAACCAATGGCCTAATGCTCGGAAACGTCGAACCCGTGCGTAGCAAGATGCTCCCTTAGGATTCGCCGGATCAACTCTTGTCGGGATGGTGCTGCCGGGTCCTTCGCGGCCATCTCATCGAGGGCGCTGAGCGTTGCTTGGTGGAGGCGGACTTGGATGCCTTGGGTGTTCCGCTTCGGAGGGGCCATACGCTCTTCTTCATGAGAACGGCTCCCGGTCACCGGTGCCGACGACCGATCAAACCATCGAGACGAACTCAGTGCAACTATTCGGTTGCATTATTGAATGAACATGGTATCACTATAGGCGGACGACGCGGAGCTCTGACCTTCCACGCCGCCCTGACCACAACTCGATCACTGGAGGATCGACCATGGCTGACATCAGCCCTACGCCCGCCTGCGCGGGCGGCCAAGCTCGTATCTCGGACATCCGCTGGAGCAGCCGTATGCACGCGCAGGCGCTTGTGCCCGCACGGCTCTTCTTCTTGTCGAGCCGGACGGAGGCCGAGGGCCTCGACGCCGTCCTCCCGGCGTGGAGCGCGTTCGCCGAAGAAGTGGAACAGTTCCTCGACCTGTTCGGCGATCCGGTCGGCGGTGAGGACCCCCGCGACGAGGTGTTCCGTCATTACGCGAAGTGGCTCTGGTCGCTTCTGCAGCCGACGCCGCCCTCGCGGGCCGAGGCGGAAGCGCGGCTGAGGGTCCTTAAGGAGGCTGCCGACTACCCGGGCGGCCATCTGATCCATCAGGCGCTCCGCCGCGCCGACACGGTGATCGACCTGTTCGCGGTTCCGAACGATCTCGAGCGAACGCCTGTCCGGCCTGCGCTGGCTGTCGTGAACTGATCGCAAGGGGCGGCGGCGTGGCCGCTGCTCCGCATCTCCATCTTTCGAGAACAAGGAGGATTGCCCATGGCGATCCGTCTCTCCGCGCGCGGGCTCGACTTTCCCGAACTCGACGATCCCCTCAACCCGGAGTTCCCGGACGCCGCACCTCTCTGGCGCTTCCCGGACATTCCCTCGAAGGTCGTCTCCGCGAACGCCTCGGTCATCGGCAGGGCAGGGGAGGCGCTCGTCGACAGCGTGTTCCTGCGCTACGGCCTCATGCCCCTCGACGTGCCGGACTGCCTCCCCTGCGACCGGCTGGTCGCGCATCCGGACCGGCTGATCCCCGTGCAGGTGAAGACGACCTGCTCGCCCGGCAAGTGGGGCTACACCGTCCACGCCACGCGCGGCTATCGCGGCAGCCCCCAAGGCCGTCGAGCCTATACGGTCGGCGACTACGACATCTTCGCGATCGCCATCCTCGACCGAGGCGCGGTGGTCTTCTCGGCGCAGTGGCGCTCCCGCTACACCGTTCGGCACGAGACGGTGGAGGCCGCGCTCGCAAACCCTCGTGCGACGCTCGACCGCTGCTTCGATGAGCTCGACATGCGCCTGCCCGACGAGGCGGCCACGGAAGCGGCGCGGTTCGCGCGGTTCGAAGAAAGGTGCCGGAGGGCAAGCCGATGATTGAGGCGTCGCCCCTGCTCGACCAGCCCGCGCTCTCGCCCGCCGACTGGCGGCGCCTGTGGCTGCTCGCGCTTCACCTCGGGTCGATGACGGAAGACGACAAGCTATCATGGCGCTCCGGGCGGGGCGGCACCCACATCGATCCCGCCGCGCTGCTCGACGCGGACGCGGAGCGGGAAGAGACGTTGCCCCTCGCCGCAGGCCTGTCGACGGACCGGATTGCGTCGATGGTCGAACGGCGGGTCGACCCCCACGCTGTCCCGGTCGGCGGCCATCCCGAGACGCGACGTGCCGTGCCCGTGGGCGCCATGCTCGCCGCCGGTATATTGTGCGACCTCTTCGGGCGGCGCTTGCCATCCGAGGTGCTGCGCCCCGGGACGATCACGCTGCTGCGGCAGGACCTCGACACGAAGGAGACGGCAGATCGCGAGGTAGGAGCCGTCGAACTCGCGCTGCGCGCCCTGCGGAGCGTGCCGGGATGGGAAGAAGTCGCCCACCCGAAAGAGGTCGAGGTGGTTCATGCGTCCCCGAAACGACTGCATCGGCTCGACACCGTCATCGAGGAGGCATTGGAGCTCGGAAAGGCCGTCGTGGTGATCGGTCCGGACGCCGAGGCTCTGCCTTTCTTCGCTCGTCCCTTGGTGGAAGAGGTGAGCGACTGGTCCGCATCGACGGTCGCGTCGGTGATGGGCGTCATCCGAACGACATGTTCGCTGACAGGCCGCATGGCCGAGGACGCGGTGGAAGCCGCCCTGCCGTCCGACGACGCGCTCGGACGCCTTCCGATCCCGACGATCGCCGCGGCGTTCGCGGGCTCGACGACGACGCTCGAAGTGGCCGACCGTCTGCACGACTTCGCCGAACGGACGAAGTCCATGGAGGCTCGTCCGACGGATCTTGTGACACTGGACGATGTCCACGGCCAGCCGGAGGCGGTCGCGGACCTGCGCGGGCTGCTGGAGGACGTCCGCGACTGGAGGGCAGGGCGGCTCGACTGGGGCGAGGTGTCGGCCTCGCGTCTGCTCCACGGCCCCCCGGGATGCGGCAAGACGATGATCGCTGCCGCCGTGGCCGGGAGCGCGGGACTGCCGCTGATCGCCACGAGCTACGCGGAGTGCCAGTCCGCCGGGCATATGGGCGACTACCTCGCCGCGATGGGGCGTCGGGTCTGGGAAGCGATCCGCGACGCGCCCTCGGTCTTCTTCCTCGACGAGATCGACAGCTATTCGGTGCGGGGCGGGGGCACCAACGATCGGCGCTACTCGACGGCGGTGGTCAACGGGTTGCTGACGGACCTTACCAAGCTTGCGGCCACCCCCGGCGTGATCGTGCTCGCCGCGACGAACGATCGGTCCCGCGTCGATCCGGCGGTGACGCGGGCCGGGCGGCTCGACCGCCACGTCGAGATCGGCCTGCCGACGCGGGACGGGCTCGCGGCCATCCTGAGTGTTAGCCTCGGCATCCTCCCGGGGTCCGCCATCGACGCGGCGGCTGCGCGGCTCACCGGCCTGTTTGGCGCCGACGCGGCGACCGTCGCGAAGGATGCCCTCGGACGCGCGCGGCGGGACCGAGTCTCGGTCGCGGTCGAGCATCTCGACGCGGCCGTCCGCGCGGTCGTGCCCGACGACCTCGCCGCCGAGGAGGCCGCCGTCGCTGCGCACGAGGCGGGCCACCTCGTGGCCATCGCGGCGCTCGGCCTTCCCACGTCCCGTCTCGCGCGCCTCCACCCGCACGGCGGATACGTGGACGCGCCCCTGCCGCCGCGCCGGACGCTCGCGGACGTGGAGGCCGTCATCGCGATGCTGCTCGCCGGTCGCGCGGCGGAGGAGATGATAGGCTTCGGGGGATCCGCCGAGGCCGGGGACGGGCCGTCGTCCGATCTGGAACGCGCCACGGTGGAGGCCATCCGGATCGAGACGGAATATGGGCTGGGCAAGAGCGGACTGTTCCACGCGCCGGTTGCCCGTCACGAACGAGGCGCCCTCCCGACCGAGGTCCGGGCGCGGGTCGATGCGACCCTCGCACGGGGCATGGCGACGGCGCGGATGGTGCTCGAAGACAACCTCGACCTCCTGGGGCGTGTCGCAGGTGCTCTACGCTGCGAGCGAGAGCTGGACGCGGACCGGATCGCCAGCCTCACCATGGGAGTCGTTACGTGTGGGTAGGTGCCACCGAGCGCCGACGCCACTAGTTCGCCGATTGGTCGAAGCCTTGCACACCAGGGATGCGTCCCGGGCTCCGATTGTATCCCGCGCGCTTGAGGAGACGTCGAACCGTGGATGGCGAGATGCCGAACGTCATCGCCAAGGTCGCCGTGGGGATGAGTGGATCGGCCCGGACGGCGTCCAGCAGTTCCGTCTCACCCTTGTCTGACAAGCCGCGGGACCGCGACCCGCGCGGCGCCGCAGGGGCATGGCGGCGCAGCGCGAGCATCGCGCGGATCGCCCCTGCGCTCGCCGCAGTGCGTCCGTCGATTCCGTCACCAAGGCTGACGAGGGCAGCGCCGGCGTCCTCAATCGCGGCGACGGTATTCAGTAAGCCTCGGAGGCGGGGTGCGAGGCGTGCGAGGTCCGGAACGGTAATGACGTCGCCGGGGCGCAGGCATGCGACCAACTCGGCGAGCTGCGGGGCCGGGGAGGCGGTGTGCTGCAGGCGCTCGATCACGACACGCCCCGTCCCCGCCCGCCTCAAGGCGGCCCGTATCGCATGGGCGGTCTCCGCATCTGCCAGTGTCCAAGCGTAGCCGATGGCGCCCTTCACGTCGATCGGGGTTGGCGCGCCTGCCCCACGCGGGGCGAAGGGCGCTTCGTCCGCCTCAACCGCCATGCGGCTGATCGTGCTGGGGTGGACGCCGTAGTCATAGGCAAGCGTCTTCACGGGGACTGGCGGTCGCTGCGACCGCGCCGCGCGGATCGCCGCCACGTCCTCCGTGTCCAAGGCGGCGGGACGACCCGGCGCCCGTCCCTCCGCGCGGCTCTCGACCTGACCCGCGGTGATCGCGTCCGTCCGCCGGCGAGCCACGAACCGGGCCAAGGCGACCAGCCCCGCCGCCGCATCCGAGCCGGGCGGAGCATCGATGCCCTCGACGATCGACCGGATACCCGCGCCCCGTCCGAGGACGCGCGCGATTGAGCCAAGCGCGACGTCGAGCCGCCCGCGATGCCCGAGCACGAGCACACTCTCGACGGTCACCATGTCGCCGACGCCGAGACGATCCAAGAGGTCAGCCCACCCCTTGCGTCCCGAGACGGGGCCAAACGGATCCTCGGTGATTAGATCCACCCCGGCGGCGAGAAGCACGGCCCGCTGTCGGCTTCCATCACACGTTCGGTCCAGGGGGCAGAGATATCCGAGAGTGCTCACAACTGCCTCGTCCGCGAAGTGATGATGGCTATAGGTCGGAATTCGACTCAGGCCGGTCGGTGAAAGCTGTCGGTTCCACAAAGGTATACCCATTGGGACACTACCCGCGAAACGCTGCACACCGTCGGTGCTAGGATATACGAGATTTCATGGACTGCCTGATGCCAGCCGTGACGACATCCGGTCGGTCGAACGCGATTGGCCAGCGTTCCCGAGCGGTTTTCATCACCCCCCGATCTGTTCGAGTAACTCGAGGCGGTCAGACGTGATCCACGACTCCGCGATCTGGCCATTTTCGACGCGATGCACCGCGATGGACTTGAACGCTACCTCTCGCCCCGTGGCGGGAATGCCGAGCAGCTCGCCGGTATGGGTGCCCGTCACCTGTCCGATCACTGTGACGACGTCGCCTGAGACATGGACGTCGTCGACGACGTAGGCCATGTCGCTCATGCCCGCGCGGTTGCTGTCGATCACATTGAAGAGCTGCCCCGCATCTATGCCGTCCGGGCCGGCCGCCAGACCGTAGCCGATCCAGTCCTCCGCCAGCATGTCCGACATCTGCGCCTCGTCCTCCGCGTTCAGCGCCGCGTAGTAGCGCTCCACCATGTCGAAGGCCTGTCGTTCGCTCAGCAGCGGAGAGGCCAACGCATCGGCGAAGTGGCCGACGTCGGGCGCCGCCGAACGCAGGCGCAGGTAGCCCAGCACGAGGTTGTCACGCTTCGGGTCGAGGATCAGCACCTCGCCCTCGAAGACGCGGAATTGGGTGAGCTCCTCGATGCTGGTGTAATGCGACACGATGAGCAACGGGCCGTCCCGCTCGGGATCGCCCTCCCACGCGGAGATGCGAGCCTCCAGCGGGGACACGTCAGGGCTGCCTTGCAGGCTCAGAAGCAGGTTGAGGTCCGACGTCGTCTCCACTGGTATCGCCTCGGCGATGGCGGGCTCCACGTCCGCCATGCCGCGCAGCAGGCTGTCCACGGTCTGCTGGTTGCGGCACCATTCCGAGACCACGATGCGCGCGGGCACGATATCGTTCGACGCCAGCAGGGTCCCCATGTCGCGCATGTTCGCCCGCCCCTCGGGAGACATGACGCGCTGATTGGCGCAGTCGGTCGGGGCGACGTTCGGCTCGTCGAGCTTGGACCAGTCCGTGGGACCGTGGCGCATCAGGAACACGAGGTCGCCACGCGTAAAGATGTCGATCAGCTGCTGGTAAGGCTCGAAGCGCAGGCGGTCGGTGACCTCGCGGTCCATGCCCTCCGCCACTCGGACGGAAACCGCCATCTCGCCCATGTGCGTCCTGATCTGGCTGACGTTGGGGCCGGTGATCTCCTGCGCCGCCGCTGCGATCGGCAGCGCCGCGCAGGCGAGCGCGAGGAAGGTGGTGCGAAGGGTCATCTGCGGGTCCTTTCGTATGCCGGGTTATATCGTAGCGCTAGGGCGGTGGTCGGTCTGACGTGCGGTGGTTCGGGTTCTAGTCCGCGCAGGGCTGCAGGCGATCGGCGTCGCGGCTGCCGTTCTCGATCCGGATCGCGATCTGCGTGGCGCGGTCGAGGCAACCGAGGGTCGCGCGGTCCGGATCGGCGATGGGAGGTCGGGTCGTGGGCCCGCAGGCACCAAGCCAAAGGATCGTCATCAGCAGGAGCCCCAGGTGGGCGGATCGGGTCATCGGTCGTCTCCTTCCTTGGAGGGGACCTCCGCCGCCGGACAGCATCGACCAAGGGGGTGCGGGCCCGACCCATGGCAGCGCGGGCTCAACGCTCCGCCTCGATCTCGGCCATGCGGCTCGCGTTCTGCGTCTCGAACATCCAGCCGGGATATTCGGGTTTGAGCTCGCTGACGGCGTCGAGGTCGTCGAGGTCCTCCCGCTCCAACGTCACCCGCGTGGCGCCGACATTATCCTCCAACTGCTCGACCCGCTTCGCCCCCACGAGCACGCTGGTCACCACTGGCTGGTGGAGGAGCCAGGCGAGCGCGGCCTGCGCGACCGTGCAGTCGCGGCGTGTGGCGACCTTCTCCAAGGCGTCGATGATGTCGTAGGCGCGCTCCTTGTCGACGGGTGGGAAGTCAAAGTCCGCGCGGCGTCCCTCGCCCGCGCCGCCGTCGCGGCGATACTTCCCCGACAGGAAGCCGCCCGCCAGCGGGCTCCACGTCATCAGGCCGATCCCCTCGGAGGCGAGCATAGGCACGATCTCGCGCTCCACGTCACGTCCGGCGAGAGAGTAGTAGGCTTGCAGCGACACGATGGGCGCGAGGCGGCGGGCTTCGGCGATGCCCACGGCGCGGGCGACCTGCCACGCGGCCCAGTTGGACAGGCCGAGGTAGCGCACGTCGCCGCGCCGCACGAGCGTGTCGAGCGCCTCCAAGGTCTCCTCGATGGGCGTGGCGGGGTCAAAGCCATGGATCTGGTAGAGGTCGATGTGGTCGAGTTGCAGGCGCTTCAGGCTGGCTTGGGCCTGGTCGAGGATATGCCCGCGCGAGGCGCCACGGGTGTTCGGGCCGTCTCCCATCGCCCCATGGACCTTCGTGGCGACGACGATCTCGTCGCGGCGGACATCCGCGTTGCGGAGCGCTTGCCCGACGATCTCCTCGCACCGGCCCTCGGCGTAGACGTTGGCGGTGTCGATGAAGGTGATCCCGGCGTCGAAGGCGGCGCCGACGATGGCGTCGGCCTCCTCCTGACCCAACTGGCCGATCTGGCCCCACATTCCTTCGGAGCCACCGAAGGTCATGGTGCCGAGGCACAACTCGGAAACGAAGAGGCCGGATCGACCGAGGCGGCGTTGGCGCATATGGAATGTCCTTGGATGGTAGCGGGGGTGCGCGCCGACCGGTCCGGTCGGCGCGCGGCGTTGGGTGGCCGTCGTCAGGCGACGTTGCGGGCCGCGTCGCCGTAGGAGACGTCCATCACCTCGCCCGCGAGGTGCCGGGCGGCGTCGGTGGTGAAGAAGAGGACGGCCTCGGCGATGTCCTCGGGCTCGTGGTGGCCGATGCCGAGCGTGCTGCCCTGCGCGATCATCTCCGACACCGCGTCGAAGGTGGGGTTCTCGACGCCCGGCATCATCTGGGACAGCGTCGCCGCGTTGTCGGCGAAGGGCGTCCGCACGAGGCCCGGGGCCACGACGTTGCACAGGATGCCCTCGGGTCCGTAGGCCATGGCCGCGCTTTTGGCGAAGCCGTTCACGGCCCACTTGGTCGCGCCGTAGCTGCCGAATATGGGGTTGCCCGTGCGCGACAGGCCCGACGAGATGTAGATGATCCGGCCGCCGCCGGCGTCCCGCAGATGGGGCAGGGCGGCTTGGGTTGTCTTCATGTAGCCGCCCACGTTGGTCTCGTAGAGGGTCGAGATCCGCTCGGCGGCGACGTCCTCGATGGGGCCCGCGTGGCCCACGCCCGCATTGGCGAGCACGATGTCGAGGCTGCCGAAGAGGTCGACGGCTTGGCTCATGGCGTCCTGCAGGTCCGACAGGTTCCGCACGTCGCCTTGGTAGGTCATGCACTGGGCGCCGAGGCCCTCGATCCAGGCCTGCGCGGCGGCGAGGTCCGATGGGCCGGACAGGGCGTAGTCCACGTGCGGCAGGTTCGGCGTCGCGATGTCGAACAGGACGACGTTCGCGCCGGCCCGCGCCATCGCCTCGGCGGAGGCGAGGCCGATGCCGCGCGCCCCGCCGGTGACGAAGGCGGTCTTGCCGGACAGATGGCCCGACGGGGCGGCGTCCTGCGCGCGGGCCGCGCCCGCGCCGACCGCGGCCGCAGTGGCGGCAGTGGCCGCGAGCGCCCCGCCGAGGGCGAGGCGGCGGGCGGGGTCGGCGGGGCCGTCTTGCGGGAGGTCGTGGGTCATCGGGGGACTCCTTGAGCCGAGATAGGTCGCGCCGGGATCGGCGACCGAGCGGCGACTGGGGCCGCGTCGTACGCGGCGGGGAGGGCGAGGATCGTCGGCATGGCGGTCGCCGCGCCGGGTCGATCGAAGTGTCCCAGCAACGGCCACGTCGTGAGATTGGTTCTACGCGGGATGACACCTTGCCGGGCAATTTGGCGTTGCGATATCTGCAACGAATGGCCGACCCCGACATCCAACTCTTTCTCCGCGTTGTGGAAACCGGCAGCTTCAGGACCGCCGCGGCGGAGGCGAAGGCGGACCCCTCCTCGGTCACCCGCCGGATCGCCAAGCTGGAGGAGCGTCTGGGGGCCAAGCTTCTGATCCGCTCCAGCCGACGGTCGCGGCCCACGGAGGCGGGGCAGGCCTACTACGACGGGATCCGCCGCATCGCGGACGAGCAGGTCGCGCTCGAGGCCGAGATAGCCGGCCTCGCCGACACGCCGCAGGGTCTCCTGCGGGTCACCGCGCCCGCGGATTTCGGCGCGCGCTTCGTGACACCCGTGGTCGATCGCCTCCTGTCGGAGCATCCGGACTTGTCGGTCGAGTTGAACCTCGGCAGCGACTTCGCCGACCTGCGCGAGGCCAACATCGACGTCGCGGTGCGGATCGGCTCGTTGACGGACAGCGCGCTGATCGCCCGCCGGTTCGGCGAGGTGCCGCGCGCCATCGTCGTCGCGCCGTCCTACCTAGAGGCGGCCGACCCGCCGAGGCGCCCCGAAGACCTCGTCCGCCACCCCTTCGTCTTCTACCGCCCTGCCCCGGAGATGACGCTACACCTCGCCCGGGGCGAGGAGCGGGTCACGGTAGCCTTGAGCCGGTACCGCGTCGCAGTGAACAGCATGTCGGCCTTTCGGGAATTCATGCTATCGGGCCGTGGAATGGTGCTCTCTCCGCTGTGGGCCTGCGAGGACGCACTGGCGGACGGTCGGCTCGTGCGGGTGCTGCCGGACTGGAAAAGTCCGGCCTTTCCATTGCACGGCGTCTTCCTGCCAGGCCCCTTCCGCCCGGCGAAGCTACGCGTCTTCCTCGAAGCGATGGCGGCGCAGGCAAAGGCAGATCCGTCATTGTCTGGCGCGTAGAGGCCTGCAGCACGATGTGAGGTTAGTGCTACTTTGGCCTAGCGCCCTGTGGACACCGAAGATCGACGGATAGGGGGAGCGGCAATCGTTCCTGTGACTAAGTCTCTCTGCCGGGCGGGCTTCGATTGCCGACGGTCCCTCTCCGCATGAGCACTTATGCAGGATGCATCGGGATCGTTTCGGTCAGGTGCAGGTCTGGAGCGCGCTCACAGCAGTTCCGGACGGGTGTCATCGGGTGACGGGGGCGGAACCGACCCTCATGGAACGTATCCCCGTCGTCACCGACCCATACTTGATGAAACGTTCCGCATGCGGAACCGCCGTTCAGGGGCACGCCCCGGCCCTTCGGTTTGGCCTCCACCATGCTATTGCCGCATCCCAGGAGCAGGGATGAGGCAAGAAGACGGGTGAAGCACGCATCATGACGATCAGCCCTGAGGATGGCGATTACTGGACCAACCTCTCCGGTGCCTCGGTCGAGGACCGAGACGGTCCGCCTGCACCCGCGCTAAGCGTCGAGACCATCGACGGCGTGGAGCCGCTCGGCACTCAACTCGGCGTGGCCGAGCCGCTCACCGTCCCGCCCTCCCTGCACGAAGCGCTGTTCGGCCAGCCCGGCATCATCGATGGCCGCGCCGTCCTGCCGCTCCACACCTACGCCGTCCTCGACGCCGCCAAGGTGCCCGGCCTCCCCGAGATGCTGGAGGCGTCCGGGCTGGACTACGCCTGCCTGTTCCTGGGTATCGCAGCCGAAGACTACCGTGACGTGGCCCCCTACCTAGTGCGATTGCAGGAGGGGCACGGCTTCACCCGCAAGCTGTTCAGCCAGGGCGACGCGCCGTGGGAGATGTGGGACGCGGGGCTTGGTATCTTCCTGAGGTCGCAGGGGACGCTGGACGAACTGCGCAGGCACCTGCGCAAGTTCACCCGCGTCCAAGACGACCGGGCCGGCGGCGCAGCATGGGTATATCTGCGATTTTGGGAGCCGACACTTCTCACGGTTTTCGCTGCGCGCGCCGCGGCGGTGGGGCAGTTTTGGGAAGCGTTTGCATTTGCAGGGTCGATCGTCGTCACGGACCCGTTTCTGCGGCGGGCGCAGCTGATCCGGCTCGAGGTGGAACGGGGGGCAGCGCGGCTGCCTTTCGTCATCGACGGCCCAATGCGCGCGGCGATGCGCGAGCAGCGGATTGAGAGCTTCGCGCGGCGCCTTGGGAGCGAATTGCTGAAGGAGAGTTGGGCCGAAATGGACCGTTGCCGGCTGCTGGAGGTTGTGCGGCGAGCGCTGCGGCTAGGTCTCGACCATCTGATGACGGACACACGGCACCTGGCCCGGTTCGTCCGTGTGGCGCTGACAGCGGAGGCCGCCGATCCTTCGTGGCAGCTGCGACCTGACGTGGCCGCACTGTTTAGCGAGGGCCACGATCCGGGCCGGCTGCTGCCAGAGTTGGAGCATCGCGTTCGCGCGCCGCCCGTGGCAGGAGCGCGCGCATGAACGACCTGACCGCCATCTCGCAAGGCTGCCCCTGTGCATGCTGCCCGCGCTACGAAGAGTTGCGGATCTGGGCCGACGAGTTGGACGAGATCGCCGTGCGGATCGAGCAGGACCGCGCGTTCTACATCGACGTCAAAGCCGACATCATCGAGAACGGCTGGGAGTCCGAATACGCCAAGATCGGCGTGAGCGGCTACCGCGACCCCACTGTGCCGCACGTCAACCAAGCGGCCGTCATTCAGCACATGACGGAGTTGCCGACCGAAGCCATCTTCGCCGAAGACCTCACTCCGGTCATGCTGAACGATGCAGCGGCGCAACCCGGCTTGACGTCGGTGATCCGCGAGCGCGCGCAGGCGGCGCGACGCATCGCCGAGCGGGGGCTGTCCCACTGCGGGGGCGATCCGGACTACACCGGGCAAGACGCCGACCCGGTTCTCGACTACTTCTGCACTCTCGACCCGGACAAGGTCGACGACGACGTCTGGGACGCTCTGTTCGAGATCGGCTGGATCGACCGCGCCACGTGGGAGGATGTCGGTTATCAGGTCGTCTCCGCGCGGTGGGCGAGGGCCGAGCTGATTGCAAGCCTTGCTGGGCTGGTCTTCGTCTGGCGCTCCGCGCTCACGCGTCTCGCACGCAGCACCCCGCGCGGGCTGATGCGGATCGCGCGCGGGCAGGCGCAGCGCTTGGCGAACCTCGCCCGACGCACGCCGCCAAAGAAGGTGCCGCCGCCGCGCCGGCTTCAGCGGCCCACGCCTCGCGAGATGATCGACGAAGAGGCCGGCATGATGCATGGCTTCATGGGCGTGGGCCACGCCCGCCCGTGGAGCGAGATGTCCGCGGTCGCCAAGAAGAAGTTCCAGCACAGCTATTCGCGGCACGCCCGCGAGTTCGGCCTACCGTCCTGGAAGGGCAGCCAAGCCGCCGATTTGCAGGCGCAGTTTAACGCTGCCGTGGGGCGGGTTCGATCGTCGGCGGACATGGTTCGCATCCGCTATAAGCCCGTCGACGGGGTGTCCGCGCGGATGCGCTACTTCGAGGCCACCTTGGACGGGCAGCGGTTCTACTATTACGAACTGCTGGATGTAGGCCGATTTATCAGCGCGGGCCGAGTGCGATGAGCGAACACACCGACGAGGATCTGATGGCCGTGCTGATCGCCCCCCGCGATTGGGTCATCTACGATGCCGCGGTGGCGGTGTTTGATCTTCGGCCCGCGCAGGAGAGCTACGAACTGCCACAGTTCACGGACGGAGCCGACGAACTGACCCACGACGTGTTGCAGGCACGGCTGCGTGCATCGCCGGAGGAACGTTACGACGTCTATCTTCACGCCCCCACCGCGTCCGGCGTCGTCATTGGAGTGCGCCCGGACGGGCTGCTCTTCGGCCTGCCATGGCCGATCGGGGTGGAACGGATTGAAGCGTTCGCTGCCGAACAAGGCATCACGGACGGCTACCTGTGGGGCGACGCGCCGCTGCCTGAGACCGTGGCGGAGGCGCACAAGCGGCAGAGATGGACGCAGCTTGGGCGGCTGGAGGCAGGGCGGCTCGTGTTGGGGCCAGGCTACGAATCGTCCGACTAGAATACGAAGCGTCGGG
This sequence comes from Jannaschia sp. Os4, assembly GCF_016820245.1. Taxonomy (GTDB): domain Bacteria; phylum Pseudomonadota; class Alphaproteobacteria; order Rhodobacterales; family Rhodobacteraceae; genus Jannaschia. The sequence goes on from NZ_JAFCAR010000003.1 coordinate 785,834, forward strand.
CCCAAACATCCGTCACCGAAGAACCAGGGCTCGAATTCATAACTAGGAACTGACGGTTGCACATCGGGGACGCGCTCGTAGCCGTTCCAAATGGTTGCAGCCCAACAATACGGGGGCTTGGAACGGTTCCGATGTTCCCCAAGGGTGCTTGGCTGCCCCTTGGAACGATCCCTGGGCGGGTCTAGATCCGAAAGGAACACCTTTTGATGTCCCAGCTGGAGAGACTGCGGTTCGCTTCCGTTCTCGACGCGAGTGGCCTCCGATCTGTTCACAGGCTCACCGTCAGCATCCTCCATGTGATCTTGATGATGCGCCTTCGATCCCATTCAAAAAGGGGATCGCCGCACCCAGTCCATGGCACGGAGAACCGGTCACGTGCGCCGACATCCGGGGGCGGCACGCTCTTCCAAAGACGGACGCAATCCTTGCGCCGAAGGAAAGATCGCCATCCTCCCCCGGTTCGCCTTCCATTCCGGACTCATCGTCATAGAGACTGAAGGCTGACGCCGGGATCAGCGCTGCCTTCGGTCTTCCTCCGTGCCGTCCACCTCGATCGCCACCGCCATCCCCCGCGCGTCCCGCGCGTCGGATGTCGTGCGGATCGAGGCGGCGCTGCGGACGGTCGCGCGCCTCGTGATTACCGACGAGACCTACCTGCCGATATTCGAGCGGCTCCAGCGGGAACATGCGCAGGCGAAGGCCCGCGAGGATCAGCTCGCTGAGGTCGCGCGTTGGGCCGCGGAGTGATCACAGCGCGATCCGGACCACCGCGTCCCGAAGCTTCGGAAGAGAGGCACCCTTGCCGTAGCGCTGCCGCCCGCCGAGCGAATGGCCCATCAGGTCGCGGCGGATGCGCTCGTCCACGTCCGCGTCGAGGAGGCGATCCTCGAACGCATGGCGTAGTCCGTACATCGTGTGCTTGTCCGTCTCCGCGAGCCCGTTGGCGCGCAGGGACTTGTTCACCGCGGCGCTGAGCGAGGTGGGATCGTCGCGGTAGCGGGGGAACCCATCGGGGAAGTGCCGGATCGCCTCGAGGGAGGCGCCCACGAGGGGAATGACCCGCTCGCTGTCGCGGTTCTTCAGCTGCCGCCACGGGCGTGGCTCGATCGAAATATGCGGCACGTCCGCATTGAGCCGGATCGCATCCGCATCGAGGCCCGCGAGTTCGCTCGGTCGCGCGCCCGTGTTCACCATCGCGAGGAAGATCGCTCGCGCTTCGTCATTGAGACCACCGCGCCTTCCCGTCCGGAATGCGTCCAACGCGAGCAGGCGATCGCGGATCCACGCGGCGGAGAAGGGAAGGCGTTCGGCGGCGCGCTTCCGCACCCCCACGAGCCGGAGGTGCTCCAGCGGCAGGTCCGCCTTCAGTCGCCGATCGTCCACCACCGCGCGCAGGACGCCCTTGATCGCCGCGAACGCCTTCTCCGCGGTCTGCGGCGTCACCTCCTGCCGCTCTATCCGGGCGATCCACCAATCCCGGTAGCGCAGCACGTCGTCACGGCTAAGAGCATCGATCCGGACGTCCCCCACCACCGCCTGCAGGTCCGCGAAGGCGCGCACCCGGGGGTTCTTCCACCGGCGGACCTGGTCGCCGGACTTGCCCATGATCCGGTCGCGCGCGATCGGCCAGAACGCCTCGAGCACGCCGGAGACGGAAAGCGCGTCCTCGCCAGCGCCGCCGAGAAGGGCGTCCGCATCGACTTGGTCGGGTATGCCGTTCTTCGTCCGAACGCCCTCGACGCGGCCGAGCAGATCTTCGAGGGGCAGGGTAGCGACGTCCGCGGCAGGGCGGTAGACGATCCCCTTCCGCCCGGCGAGCGCCTGCGCGGCGGCAAGGCGGCCCGCAGCATCGCCATGCGCACCGGAGAGGCGCGCTTCCCAGGTAACCACCAGCTCGTTCCAGACCTCGCGAGCCTTCCGCTCGGCCTCGCTACGCGAATCCGTGTGCAGGGACAGCCACAGGTCGCGCCGATCCTCGACGTCGAAGAAGCGCTTGGGCACCCGACGGCGGAGGTGCCAGGTGCTCCCCCGGAGGTGAAGACCAGGGACGGACGCGTTGGGCATGGGTGGAGCCGTGATCTGCTGCTGTGTAGCAGATTGTGTAGCGAACTTGGGCTCTAATGGCTAGGCTGACGACCGGATTCCGAGCTGGCGGCGCCCACATCTCATTGATATTTGGAGGAACATTCCCATCCGCCGCAGAAGGAAAGTGGCGGAGACGAAGGAGCCCGGCGATCCACCGCAGCTGCCGTCATCCGCCCTCACACGGATCCTACAACAGTCTATCCTACATATGTTTTTTCCGCCTGCTGCCCCGACGGGCGGCCAGGTGACCTTAGTGCAGGCCAACCCCGTTCTGTACCTTCCTCCGGGCAAGCGGAAGGAGTTCAGACATGTTGACAGTGAAGCAGATCGAGGCTGCAAGCTATGGAACGGGGCCGGACCGGATCGCCGATCTGAACGGTCTGTATCTTCGCTTGAACAAGGGCGGATCGAAGACCTTCCAGGTCCGCATGACCGTCGATGGGCGTAGCCGATGGAAGACCATCGGGCGGTTCCCTGAACTCTCCCTTCGTGATGCTCGGCTGAAGGCGGTTCTGGAAAAGTTAGGTGGAGGCGAAACTGCTGATGAGAGCGTTGTCCGCAGCCCTGACGAGGGAGCTGCGTTCAGTGCCGTCCGACCTGTCGATGCCGACCACACGACCCTCCGCGATGTCGCAAAGGTGTGGTTCGAACGAAAGCGTCGCGGGCTCTCGAACGGCAAGCATGCCCTCCAGAACTGGACGACGATCAACGACTATGTCCTACCGGCCCTCGGGAACCTCCGCCCGTCAGAGATCAAGAGCCGTGACGTGATCCGCGTGCTCGATCCTATCTGGCGGACGAAGCACGAGACCGCGCGACGCACCCTTGGACGTCTGCGCGAGATCTTCGAGTTAGCCATCCTCCACGAACTCCTGGAGGTGAACCCTGCGGTCTTCAATCAGCAAATGGCGTTCGGGCCCGTTCAACGTCAGACCAAGCACATGGCGGCCCTCCCATGGGAGCGGGCTCCGGAGTTCTGGCGGTGGCTGACGACGCATGATTGCAATGAGGACGTTCGTCAGATGATCATGGCTATGGTCCTGACCGGCAAGCGAACGTCTGAGGTGAGAACCGCCAAGTGGTCCGACCTCTGCTTGGAGACAGCTACATGGACGACGACCAGGGAGCGGATGAAGAAGCGTCGACCGCATCGTGTGCCGATCTGCGCGCAGCTTGCGGTTGTATTCGACAACCTCGCGTTGCTGGGAGGTCACCATGACGATCCCGACGGCCCGGTCTTTCCGCGCCCGAAGAACAAGGGAGGGGTGATCGACGAAAACAGGGCGCTGATCGAGATCAAGAAGTTTGATCCTGAGATCACCGGGCATGGCATGCGGTCGACGTTCCGGACTTGGGCACGCAAGCAAGGCGTCTACTCCCAAGACGTGATGGAGTACGCGCTGTCCCACGAGAAGGATAAGATCGTCGACGCCTACTTCCGTGACGATCTACTGGAGGAGCGCCGGCCGATGATGCAGGCTTGGGCCGACTACGTGACGGGTGGTGAGGAGCCTGCACGTCTCGCCGATACGATGGCGATCATGTCTCAGCGGTAGGCTTCTGGCGTTCAGATGGAGCCTGACCCCGGGAGATCGTCGAAAGCTCTCTCGGGGTCGGCGTGAGCCCGTCACGCTGCGAACGGATCCACGGTTTCCAAGTTCAGGATGTAGTCTTCGACGTCGGCTTCGATCCAGCGGATCGTGCGCGTGCCGATCCGCCGTGGTCGCGGAAAGAGTTCGTCATCGACCATCCGGCGTTCGAGCGTAGACTCGCTGATGCCGAGCATGTCGATTACACTCCACCGATCGATCAGACGGATCTTGGAGCGTGAACTTGAACTCTCACGAGGGTTCCTGCGCGGGAGCCCATCAGGTGTAAGTTCATCAGGATTGGAGCAGTGAGACATCGTACGTCAGCCTTATAGTGGTTTGCGTACACTTCGACGTATTCCTCGAGTACTTGAGAAGGAAGGAAATCCACCATGTTTTTCGAGGCAACCTCGATCTTTTTTGGTGGGCACGGCCAGTCCCTTGTAGGGTCATTTCTTCTGGACTAACTCTATTTCCCTCGCTTCGAATATGCGCGACAAATCCCGCTCAGGAAGGATGCCGGATCGGTGAGCGGGCCACCGTGCGCATCCCGATCAGGCCGCCTGGGTGACGTCGAGACTTCGCGCCCATGTCGCACCGCAAATCTAGATATCTGGTCATTGTAATCCCGATGCGAGAACTGGCCAAAGACGCCGCCCGACGCTCTTCATCGACGCGCAGTTGAGTACTATAGTACGTGCTCGGACCGAGGCGGGATCAGCGACATGATGGAGACCCCTGCGCGCATCGAGCCCTGCGGCATCGAGGAGTACGTCCCGACGGACCTCATCGATCTCGTGTCGGCGATCCGTCAGGAGGCGAGCGAGGTAGGGCGCGGCGTCCACCCTCGTGTCCATGCAGAGCTTCAGCGGGTCGTCCGGATCGCGAACGCATACCACTCGAACCTAATCGAAGGTCACGAGGCGTTTGCCGAGGACATCGAAGCCGCGCTCGTCGGCGAGGTCGCCGGGCATAGATCACTCGCGGAGGAGGGCGCCGCCCATGTCCGGGTGCAGCAGTGGATCGACGATCTTGCGGATCGGGACGATCTACCGGAGCCGACGTCCGTCGAGTTCGTCCTTGAACTCCACCGACTTCTCTACGAGGCCATGCCTGCTGAGTTCCGCTTCGTCTCGCACCGGGAAGATCCTCTCGAGATCGTCCCCGGCGAACTGCGCAGCGAGGAGGTTGCCGTCGGTCGACATCACCCACCCTCGGCGGATCGACTCCATGCGTTTCTGAACCACTTCGCTCTGCGCTACCGCGGCCTGACCGCTGGTCGCGTGGGACAGGTTCTCTCGATCCCCGCCGCGCATCATCGCTTCGCCTACCTCCACCCGTTCTTGGACGGCAATGGAAGGGTGGGACGCCTCATGACCCACGCGATGATCCGTAGGGCGGGGATCGGTGGAAATAGCCTCTGGTCGATCTCGCGTGGTCTCGCGCGGGGCTTGGAAGACCCACGCGAGTACATGGCCCGGATGGATATGGCCGACACGCCACGCCAGGGCGACAGAGATGGCCGGGGCAACCTGTCTCTCGATCGCCTCACCCGGTTCAGTGCCTGGTTCCTCCGCGTGATGCTGGGCGAGGTGAGGTATGCGACCGTCGTCTTCGACGGCGAGGCGCTCCACGACCGATACGTCGCACTCGTGGAGGACACCGTGGGAGACCCACGGGCGGGAGTTCTTGTCTCGCACCTGCTCCGTTGTGGAGGCTTGTCCCGAGGGACCGTGCCGTCCGTCATCGGGACAGCGGAGGCGGAGGCGAGGACCGTCCTGCGATCGGTCGAAGTGGCTGGGATCGTCAATTCCATCCGTCCGGAGGCTGACGTGCGCATCGCGTTCCCGCTCGGGCAGAGGGCGCGTCTGTTTCCCGAGCTCTTCGAGTCCCAATCGATCACCACCGCCGAGTAGTTCGACCGGTCGTCCCACGTCCGGAGTCGACTGGATCGGGCTAAGCCCGATCCAGTCGTGAACCTCAGTCGAGCGCCGGGGCCCGCCGGTCCCAAGCCATCCTGACCGCGATCCGCCGGTCGATGTCGCCGAACCAGTCCACCTCCAGCCCGCATTGCCGCAACGTCGAGGTCAGGTCCCTTCCGAGAAACCGGAGAGCATCGGACACGTTGCCCACCGTGCCGATCGCGCCGAAGGCCAGATTGAGCGGGCCGCCTTCGATCACGTGGTCGACGTCCTGCTCGTGGAAGTAGACGTACGGCATCGGTCCGTCCTCCCACGATGATCGCCCTTCCCAGATTGATCGAAGCTCGGCTTGGGCGCAGCCCATGCAGCAGCAGAAGTCCTCGCCGACGAAGAGGCCCTTCATCCTACAGAAGCCAAGAGCGAGTTTCAGGCGGAGGTCATCCGTCACCTTTGGCCCTGTCTCGGCTATCCGACGAGCCCGCGCGATCTCGGCCTCCACGATGCGGTCTGCGTCCAGCCAATGCCAGTCTGCGGCCACCGCGGTCCAGTCGGCCAACTCAAGCAGGTCTGCCCGCGTCGCTTAGCCTCGTCTCAGAGCCCGGCGAACCTCTTCGCGCACTGCTGCTTCGGCATGACAGTCGCCGTCCTCCTGATCTTCCGCTACTGTATGGGTGCAGCATTCGTCGTCTGCCGAACCTCCGGTCTGATCCTTGGGAGGCGTCGTCGTCCGGTTGTCGACCATATTGTCCATCCTGTCAGTGCCATTTTGCTGACGAGGACAATGGTCGAAAAGGACGGGCTGACGGGTGGTCGTGTCGGGCCGCAATGCTGGCCCGAAATGGGCCAGAATCATCTTTTGCAGCAAGATCTATGTGGGGCCTAGCTGCTTGGCCGACCCATCACGCGGTCCTAGACTATGTTGGGTCGTTACAGTCCGCGGTGGTTGCGTGATCTTCGCAGTTGCGCACCGGATTGCTAAGCTTGCGTAAAGAGATCGGGCAGGGGGCGGGGGGGCTGACTGTCTTTCGCGGAAGATCGTCGGCCTCCGCATCCTGCCACGACATCGGGGCTCCTTGCTGCGCCTCCCTCGCCGCAGTCCGCACGCCAGCATCGCACTGCGCTGAGGTGCTCCCCGATCCTTGGAGAGGATCTGACGTGATCTAAGCTACTCTCCGGGTCTGCTGCTGGTTGGGTTGCATGATCGTCGTGCCGGTGCGGTAGACCACGTTCGGCGGCTGTCCGTCGAAGGCGAGGTGCTGCCCGAACGCCGATGCCCGCAAGATCACCCGCTAGGAACACGAGGGCGCGCGAGACGTCGCCCGCGCTATCGCCAAGACCGACGCCTACGTCATCTCCATGCGGCTCAGGAAGAAGGTCGAGATGCTCTTCGCCCACCTCAAGCGGATCCTCGGGCTCGGACGGCTCCGACTACGCGGACCATGCGGCGCCAGCGATAATTTTGTTCTCGCAGCCACTGCCCAGAACCTACGGAAGCTGGCCAAGACCTTCCCCTTCCCGCCCGACTCGGCAACACCCTGAGCAGGAGGGCTGATCAGCCAGCATCACCAACGACTTGCCGCGCTTGCGAACACTTCTTCTTTGACAGAATGGGCGGAAAGCGGTCGTTCGCTGCGGGTGCGGGATGGCCAAACTAGATAACCAAACTGCACAAGCGGGAGGTTTCAGGTCGCCTACGACTTCGGCGGCCAGGTCTCGATTTCCTCTGCCTCAAACCATGCCCGCTCAATCAGCATGCGTCGAGCTGCTTCGCAGTCGGTGGTATAGTAGACGATTGCAAGGCTTTTACGGGCACGACTGCAGACAACGTAGAAAAGGCGCCGCGTTCGGTCGATGCCGGTTTCGGAACCTTCTGCCTCCTTTTTCAGATCAGCAGCGGTTTTCGCCGTCACGCCGAAGAACTTATCATAGCTAAACAGGAAACCTCGGGCTTCGTCATCGCTCAGTACGACCATGACCCGTGGAAACTCTAACCCCTTCACCCCTTGGTGTGTGTCGAACCGCGAAAGGCCCCGGATATAATCATCGTAGGCCTCGACCTCTGCGAGCGAGGCATCGAGCGCCTCACCCCATTCGTCCGGTTCGGCGGCCTCGGCATCAGCGAATGGCTGCAGCGCATCGGGGATCGTGAGAAGGTTGGTCGCGGCTACGTGGTGCAGCACAGCGCGAAGGCTTGGGGAAGTTGCTCCGGAGACGAGCGCGCCAAGGCCGTCGCACGCCGCCTTGGCCTCGGAGAGGATGTCGCGCTGTTGATCGCCCGCCGTCACAAGACGCTCGTGTGCCAGAAGCGGAGAATGGCGGCGAACACAGGCCGCGACGGCGAACCGGTCCCCATCGCGAAGCGCTCGGACGAGCGGCAGCACGTCGCCCGTGAAGAACCGCAGACTAGGATCCGTCCCGTTAAGCAGGCTGGTTCGACTTGCATTGATGCGGTTGAGCGGCTCGAAAAGCGAGGCGAAACCGAGCCGCCGCGCCGACATCAGATGCTCGAGGGCCAGTGTTTTCACCGCCCGCCCGTCCGCCTGCCAGTTCCGGTCCCCCGTCACCTCCGCCATTCGAACCCGTATCGCGTCCTCCGTGGAAGATGCGTCTGCGCCGTTTGGAGGAACGAGGAACACCCGGACATGGCCCGTCGCTGCGTCCGATCGCGCAACTTGAACTTGCCCATCGTCGTCGGCCCGCACGGCGTTGACGAGCCGGACGATCCGCGCCGGGCAACGGTGGTTCATCGCCTTGCGCGGGCGCTGCCAGTCTTCGGGGATCGCGTCGGCGAGGTCGGGTTTGCCGTCCATGTAAATGCGCTGCATCGTGTCGCCGAAGAGGCCGAGGCTGATCTCTCGGGGGTGATGCCGCTGAAGTGTGAGCAAACCGTCCATGAGCCGGGCAGCGGTGTCCTGGCTCTCATCGACGAGCAGAACCGGATAGCGGCAAACGACCTGACGACGTAGCCCCGCCCGTTCAGTGAGGAACGCCGAGGTCATCGCGATCACCTCCGCGTGGTTCAAGGCGTCACGCGTTCGGTTGTCGCCGGTTGGACTATAGATGAACCGCTCAATAACTCCCAAGCCCGCGAGACGCGCACGCCTCCGCTCCAGGTCACGCTCCCGTCGCCGTGCGGTATCGGTACCCGCACGTCCCTTACGAATCTGATCTTCAAGGGCTCCAATTCTTTCTCCGAGCTCGGCTCGCACCCATTCCCGGATATCCTGGTCATAGCCACGTATCAGCGACCATGCGAAGGCGTGGATGGTGGAGACCTCGACCCGGGGATCGAATGCCAAACGCTGTCGGATCTCATCCGTCGCAGCGTTCGTATATGTAATCACGGCGATCTTCTGGCTGGTGAGGCTAAGCCGTCTGCCTTGCCGTTCCAGCAACTCCGCGATGGCGCCGACGAGCGAGCGGGTCTTGCCTGATCCCGCACCGGCATAGAGGAAGAAGCTCTGCGGCGCCGTCAGATCGAGGCAGGCGCGGATCGTCTCGTCTGCCGCGGCATCGTGTCGATCATCTGGGACCATATTCGTCATGACCCGGCATGCCCATCCGACGCCGCGTCCGCCTGCGCCGGTAGAACCTCGATCTGCTTCTTCCTCACCCTTTCTTGCAGCCAAACGAGACCTTCTGCGATGTATCCCGGCACCTCCAGATGCTCGAATGCGATCGCATCCAGGACGTCGAGGGCGAACTCAGCCTTTTTCCCGTTGCGCAGGGCATCGAAGGAGGCCTCTCCGAGTTGCGTGGCGGTTCCGCCGGCCTCGATGGCGTCGCGGAAGCGCCCGACGAGGCCGGAGCCATTCATGGCGGCGAAGATGGCGAGGTTCTCGAAGACGAGGGCGTCCTCGAACGTATAGGGATGGGCGGTCGTTGGAACCGTATCGCCCGGCAGGACCACCGCCACGGGAGTCTGATAGGCAACACGGACTGCGAATAGGGGATCATGGTCGGGTGCTCGCACACGTCTATGCGCATCGATCATGAGCAAATCGTCGATTGCGTCGATTTCGGGAACCCACTGCCTTAAAGTCGCATTGTTCGTCGTCTGGCCCGCGCCGGGAATTGGAGGCGCCGCCTTGCCGGACGTACCGTCCTGGCTGTCCAGGTCCGTAATGACGAGCGTGAGCAGCCCCAAATGCTCGATGAGAGGGCGCAGCCGATGGGCGTGGCTGCCGCCGATCTCCAGGAGGGTCACGTAGGCACGGGAGAGATCAGGATAGCGCATCCGGATGAAGTTCGGCATCAGCATCCGCTCGGCGGGTCCTTCGACGAGAATAGCGGCGTCGGCGAAGAAGAGGTCGCTGTGCTGAGCGCGGAGATAGCGCGTCACGAACCTTGCGGTCTCCGCCTCGTCGCCAAAGACACTCGATAGGTTTACCACCGCCGAGACTGGTATGGGCGCGCGCATGCCGGCCGGCAGTCTGCGGAAGTAACGCAGGCAGGCAAACGGGACCTCGTGCGCGACGTGGCTCGAATGGGTGCTCACGATGAGTTGCGTGTGTAGGCGCCAGTTATCGCCGAGATCGTCGTGGGCACGAAGGACCTCGTATGCCTTGTTGATGAAGACCTGCTGGACCTGTGCGTGAAGATGCGCTTCGGGCTCCTCAATGAGGACGAGGTGAAGCGGCTCGAGGACCGCAGTCGGTTCGGACAGCGCGACCTTCCCCACCCGCATCCACGCGTCGCGGAACCCCATGAGCCGGAAGATCATCGAGATCAGGTTCTGGTAGCCCAACCCGTTGTTGGTCTCCGGCAGCCGCAGCACCGGAGCCACTCCGTCGCCTTGCGCGCTGACGTCGACTTCGAACGTGACGGCGGAGGCATGGTTGAGGCCGTCGACCGCCCGGAGCCGGGTCGAAACCTTCGGTCTGGGGTCGGCGACGCCGGGGTAACCCATGCTAGCCACCTCATCGAAGGCGGCGGTAAATGCCTCGGTCAGCTGCGCGTCGAACTGATCCTGCGCCGTCTCAAGCGCCTGCAATGCACCGAGGTCGCCTTCGGTCGGACCTCTCGTCGGATCGAGATGTTTGGTGTAGTAACTCCGCAATTGGTCGGACAGGCGGCGCGCCGATGTCGGGACCGGCATATCCTCGTCGTCCTCATGCGACCCGTCGCCGCCGAACCCGCGCTGTGCGGGAATGTCGTGGACTTTGATGAGGCCCCGCAGCGGCTCCCCATCAAGGGGTTGCGACGTCGGCGGCAAAGGCTGCGGCTTCACTTCGCCTGTGTCGGACACGCCCTGCAGGCCGTCGGGATCGAGGATGTAGGCTCTGATGCCGAAGCTGCGCGACAGGCGCCGCGCGAGGTAGTCGTTGAGTGCTGTCGGCCAGAGCGTGAGTTTGAGAGGGGGAAGGTCGTTGCCCGCAACGTCGTGCTTCTTCGACGCTATCGCGCGAAGCGATTCCGCCTCCGTCACGGTCTCGACGAAGTCTTTGTACAGGCCTTCCAGGTCGGACGGCTCGTAGCGCAGGCGCACACCCAACAGACCGCCGTTCCAGTCGAGCGTCGGGATCAGGTCGCGGACGTGGTGCATCTCTCCGGCATCCACCTCAAGCCAGAGGTCGAGGGTTGGTAGGAACGAAACCCAACGGTCGAGCACCAGATCGACCGTCTCACCCCGTTCATTCGCCTCGAGCCATGATTGGCCAATCCGGTTGATGCCGGGCCAGTGACATAGGGTAAAGTCGTGGATCTCGAATGGGCAGTGGTTCGGCACTAGGAACCGGCGCAGCGCGAGCATCGCCGAACTCTTTCCGCTGTTGTTGGCGCCGACGAAGAGGGTCTGCTTCGCATCAAAATCGACCCGGACGGAAAGGAGTTTTCGGAAGTTCGCGACCTCCACGAATTTGATCTGCAAAGGTGTTCTCTCGCGTCAGTTTCCTGGAACGTCGAAGGGCGCTCACAGGCGGGTCCACTGGGGTGTATGGTTGTCATGCAGAAAGTCCAGGTGGCAACCAGAAACTGTCAGCGCTCGAAGACTGACCCACCTGTCTAGCGATACAACGTGCCCTCAGCCCCGTTTCCTGTTCAAGATTTGGGTAGTCCGCCCTGAACATCATGCCGGGCGCGCGATCGGGCAGAGAAGCTGACCTTCGCTGTGGCGCTGCGCAGAGTTTCTCGCTACTTGAGGTTCGCTGACGGAGTTTTGCTGAACGATTCAACCCGTAGGTAGGGCAGTTAAATATACATGGTGCGATCTAGCAGCCGCAAGAATTCTCAGAAAAGGAGGCAGAATGGCCATTGGACAAATGAATCCTCTGCTTACCGATGGGCATATCGATCAAGCTTAATGGGAATACATATATGTTGAGCAACATCTGGATTTCCGAAATTTAGTCATGTCCACGAATTTCTTTTGAAGCGTAGAAAGGGACCAGATGGGCGAAGCGAAACAACGACGCGAGCGCGAGAAAACGGCCGGCAGACGCTGCGCGCCCATAAGCAGAGCCCGATTCAACCTCCTATCAATGGGAACAAGGGCGCCAATGGCGATCCTATGCGAAGAGTTGTCGTGGTGGTCGATCGATGGCGAGGCCCTAATCGGCATGGTCGGACGCGACCGTATCGATGAAGATTACCTCTGGATGGTCCTCGCCCGTGACCGGATAGGCCGATTCCGTTGCGCCGCGTTAGGTACTGACCTGACACGTAAAGACGTCGCTGAACGTCGGCTGTGGCTCGAGATGACGAAGGTCATCGACCAAGGCGAAGTTTCTAAGTTCGGCGAGCAGGGCGACGAGACAAACAGCCCGCTTGACCCGTTCCACGTTCCGGCGACGTTCGATCGAGCCAAGCTGCATCCTTACTTCGTTCAGCTCTCCAACAACGCGGGCAACGCTCCGGCGCGAAAGGTCATCACCGAACTCGCCTTGTGGCTGGCGCCGAAGGACCCGCACTTCGTCCGCGAGTTCCAGACCAACGGTTTCGATCAACGCCTATGGGAGCTCTTCCTATGGGCTTCGTTTAGGGAGTTCATGCTAGAGGTACGCCAGTTGGAGGCCCCCGATTTCCACTGCGCCAGGCCGGGCATCGCCTTCACAGTCGAGGCCACGACGGTTGCGCCGTCCGCTCAGGGTCCGCTCGCCGACCACCCGGACCCGCGGACGCCTGAAGAGCTCCAAGCATTTCTACGCGACTACATGGCAATCAAGTTCGGAAGCGCGCTGACGGCGAAACTGAACAAGCGCAACGCTGCAGGAGACCCGTACTGGGATCGTGACGAAAGCAAAGAAAAACCGTTTGTGATCGCGCTGGCGGATTTCCACGCGCCCGCTACGGAGGAGGGTCCGGGTTCCATGGTCTACACGCAATCTGCGCTATGGGAGTACCTCTATGGCCTGAGGACCGAGCACAGCCGCGACTCCGGCGGCAGTCTGATGATCGAGAACCACCCGGTCGAGGAGCATGTATACGGGACCAAGACGATTCCCTCAAACTTTTTTGCGCTCCCGAATGCACAGAATGTGTCGGCAGTCATGTTCTCCAACGCCGGCACGCTATCGAAGTTCGATCGGATGGGGGTAGCGGCAGGCTATGGCGCCCCTGATCATCGGTATTTCCGTCGAGGCTTCAAACAAGACCCCGACCCCAACGCGGCCATGGGGAGATTCTTCGCCGTCGAGGTCAGCGCGGAGGGGTATGAGGAGTATTGGACGCAAGAAATCCAGGTGTTTCACAACCCGAACGCCGAAATCCCGCTTCTAGAAGAAGCGATGCTTGGCGCAACCCATCATCGGCTTGTGGATGGACGTTTCGAATCCCTATGCCCCGCCGACGCCGTCCTCAGCTCAATGACGATGATCCTCAGGATCACGGATGACGACGCAGTCGTCGAGAAGGCAAAGTTGTAATGCCGAACGGACCATTCATCGTTCCGATCTCCGATCTCACCGGTGCCGACATAGATCGGCTCGTCTATGATGGGATCCCGGAGGGTGCGCAGGTCGATTTTAATCAGGATCTCTCGGAGAAGAGTGGTGGTCTAAGCGGATGGCGACGTGGCGAGCGGAACGTCTCGGAGAAAGCCATACGGGAGCTGTGCCGCATGACGGTTGGGTTTGCGAACACCGACGGCGGAACGTTAGTCGTGGGGATACGGGAGACGGAAGACCACCCTTCCCGCGCCGAGGTTATCGACCCCTTGCCAGCCGTCGCCGAACTGGCGGACAGGGTTCGCCGGTCGCTTCTCGATCGCATAGACCCCCCGCTCGACCGCGTCGAAGTGGCTGGGATCGTGACCGACGGAGATGCCGGTGCCCTCGTCATCCGAACACCTCCGTCGTTGAACGCGCCTCATTCGGGTACGGCTCAAGGACGGCTTCGGGGTATACATTCGGCGGGAGGATCAGACCGTGGAGGCGACCATGCGCGAGGTGCACGACATCGTCCTCCGACGCGAAAGCGGGATCGAGCGGTTCGAGCGAATGTTTCACGATGCCCGGCAAGCCTTTGAGGCGCGGATACTTGAGTTCCGGAGCGGACCGCTTGACCCTCCTCACAGCCAGCGCCTCAGAGCCCTAGACGGTCCCGATGAGATGCCCCGGTGGGCCGTCGGATGGTCGATCCACGTCGCACCGTTGACACGAGCGATGGTTGACTTCGAGAGTCTAAGCGAGTTTTCCGGCGGGGTGAAGCGCCCCGAGTTTCCCGGAGGCTGGTTGGTTTGAGTTACGCGGCTCGCTGCTGCATGTCGATCCGGTCGTAGTAGGTGGCTTCGGCCTCTGCGGGCGGGATGTTCCCGATAGGTCCGAGCAGG
>NZ_JAFCAR010000004.1 GCF_016820245.1 Jannaschia sp. Os4
TGGCGATGATCCGCGTCCCGTCGCGCTCGGCGGAGGCCACGAGGTTGAACCCGGCGGCGCGGGTGTAGCCGGTCTTGATGCCGTCGGCGCCGCGATAGGCGTCGAGCAGGCGCCGGTTGGTGTTGCGGGGTCGAGGTTCCGGGGCGGGTGCCCCTCGGCCATCGCGCGCCAGTCCAGCACCTGCCGCAGGCTGACCGCATGGCCTACGCAGATGATCGCGGGCGGCTCCAGCGCGGCGGCTTCGGCGTCGGCGGCGCAAGTCGCCAGCGTCGTCTCGATCGTGCGCTGCCCGTCCAGCGTGGCCGTCGTCGTGATGGCCACGGGCTCGGACGGCGACCGCCCCGCGGCCACCAGCTTGGCCGCGATCTCCGCGAGATGCTTCATCCCCATGTAGATAACGAGCACTTGGCTCCCCCGCCCCAGCGCGTCCCAGTCGAGAGAGGTTGGCGCCAGCCCCCGCGCGTCGTGCCCCGTCACGAAGGTCACCGACTGGTTCACGTCCCGGTGCGTCACCGGGATGCCCGCATAGGCCAGCCCCGCGATCCCCGCCGTCACGCCGGGGATCACCCGGATGGGGACGCCGTGCTGCACCAGCGTCTGCGCCTCCTCGCCGCCCCGCCCGAAGACGAACGGGTCCCCGCCCTTGAGGCGAAGCACCCGCTTGCCCGCCCGCGCGAGGTCCACGAGCCGCAGCGAGATGTCGCGCTGCTTGGCCGACGGCTTGCCGCCCCGCTTCCCCGCGTATTCGTGCGCGGCGCCCTCAGCGAGCGACAGGATGCGCTCGTCCACCAGCGCGTCGTAGACCACGACGTCCGCCTGCCGCAGCGCGTTGGCCGCGTGCAGCGTGAGCAGCCCCGGGTCGCCCGGCCCCGCGCCGCAGAGCCAGACCGAGCCGGGCGCGAAGGCGGGCAGGTCGATCATGCCGCCGACGGTGCCCCAAGGGGCGGGGAAGGGGAAGGCGGTTGGCGACCCGGTGTGGCCATGGCACGACCCTTTCCATGACGGACGCGCCCAAGCTCCGCCGGGGCTGGACCACCGGCGCCTGCGCCGCCGCCGCCGCACAAGCGGCGGCCGAGGGGCTGTGGGGCGGGCGGGTGCCGCCGACCGCGTCGCTCGTCCTGCCCAAGGGCGAGACGCCCACCTTCGCCATCGTCGGCGCGCGCACGGGCGACGGCTGGGTCGAGGCGGGCGTGGTCAAGGACGCGGGCGACGACCCCGACGTGACCCACGGGGCGGAGGTGCGGGTGCGGCTGGCCCTCTCGGACCGGTTCGCCTTTGCCGCAGGCGAAGGCGTCGGCACCGTCACCAAGCCGGGCCTCCCCATCCCCGTGGGCGAGCCCGCCATCAACCCCGTCCCCCGCGCCATGATCGAGGAGGAGGTCGCCGCGGTCGCCGCCCGCCATGGCGCCACGCCCCACGTCACGGTCACGGTCTCCGTCCCCGGCGGGCGCGCCTTGGCGGAGAAGACGTGGAACCCCCGCCTCGGCATCGCGGGCGGCCTCTCGATCCTCGGCACCACCGGCGTCGTTCGCCCGTTTTCCTGCGCCGCGTGGATCGCGTCGATCCACCGCGGCGTGGACGTCGCCCGCGCCTCGGGCCTGACCCATGTCGCGGGCTGCACCGGGGCCACGTCCGAGCGGGTGGTGCAGGCGCTCCACGGCCTCCCGGACCACGCGATGCTGGACATGGGCGACTTCGCGGGCGGGATGCTGAAGTACCTCGCCAAGCATCCCGTCCCCCGCGTCACCGTCGGCGGCGGGATCGGCAAGATGGCCAAGCTGGCGCAGGGCGCGATGGACCTGCACTCGAAGCGGAGCCAAGTCGATCTCACGATGCTGTCGGACTGGGCCGGGACGGACCTGACGGGCTGCAACACCGCGCTGGAGGCGGTCACGCGCGCGCCCGCCTTGGCCGAGGCGGTGGCGGGCCGGGCGCGGGCGCGGGTGCGGGAGGTCGTGGAGGCGGAGGTCGACGTGGTCGTGATCGACCGCGCGGGGACGGTGCTGGCCCATGCCGGGTGAACCTCCGAGCGATGCGCCCGCGCGGGACGCGAGGCGCAGCCGAGCCGCGCATCGCCGGGCCGTCCCCACGGCACGGCGATCCATCACCGGTACCGCGACGTTCGAGCGTCGTGCGGGGGTGAGGGATAAAGCGCCTCGCGGAGAGGGCGCATCGCCGCGCCACGGCCCCGCGATGCGCTTCCGATCCGCGCCCCGGCCCCCGAGCCGGGGCCTTTCCCGTCACCATTCGTCGCCGACCCGGAGCGGGGCGCGAGCCGCGACCGAGGCTCCGGGCGACGTCAGAAGGGGGGGATGACACGATGACCCGCCCCGTCCTCGTCCTCGCCGGCACCGAGGAGGCCCGCCACATCCTCCACGCCGCCCGCGACCTCCGCCTCCTCGCCTCCCTCGCCGGCACCACCCGCAGGCCCCGCGACCTCCACCACCCGACCCGCGTCGGCGGCTTCGGCGGCGAGGACGGCTTCCGCGCCGCCTTGCGTGACGCCGCCGGCGTCCTCGACGCCACCCACCCCTTCGCCGCCACCATGTCCGAGCGCGCCGCCCGCATCGCCCGCGAGACCGGAACCCCTCACCTCCGCTACACCCGCCCCCCGTGGCCGTTCGAGCCCCACTGGCACCGCCACCCCGACGCCACAGCCTGCGCCGCCGCGCTCCCGCCCGGCGCCCGCGTCCTCCTCGCCACCGGGCCGGGGAGCCTCGCGCCGTTCGAGGACCGGATCGAAGACGGGGGCCTCCACCTCCTCGTCCGCCGCGTCGACCCCGCGCCCCCACGCGAAGGCGTCACGTGGCGAATCGGCGGTCCCGGCGACGCGGCGGAGGAGACCGCGCTGATGCGGACCGAGCGGATCACCCATCTCGTCACCAAGAACGCGGGCGGCGCGCGGCGCGGCAAGCTCGACGCCGCGCGCACGCTCGGCATCGAGACCCACGTCATCGACCGCCCCCCGCCGCCCCCCGGCGAGGAGACCCATGACCAAGCCGAAGCCCTCGCCTTCCTCCGCGCCCATGCCGCCCCCCGCTGAGCGCGTCATCCACTCCCTCGACGACGTCGCCGAGGGCGCCGCGTGGCTCGCCGCGCGCGACCCCCGCCTCGCCGCCGCGCTGGCCGAATGCCCCGACCTCCCGCTGCGCCGCGCGGGCGACGGCTTCGCCGCGCTCCAGCGCGCGATCCTCGGCCAGCAGGTCTCGGTCGCCTCCGCCCGCGCCATCGAGGCCCGCTGCGTGGAGGCGGGCCTCACCGACCCGGCGCGCGTCCGCGCCGCCAGCGACGACGACATGCGCGCAGCCGGCCTCTCCCGCCAGAAGATCCGCTACATCCGCGCCTTGGCCGAGGCCGACCTCGACTGGCCCGCCCTTCGCGCCATGCCCACCGACGAGGTGGTGCGGACCCTCACCGCCATCCCCGGCATCGGCACGTGGACCGCCGAGATCTACGCGATGTTCAACCTCGGGCGCGCCGACGTCTTCGCCCCCGGCGACCTCGCCCTGCAGGAGGCGGCGCGCCTGCTGCTCGACCTTCCGCACCGCCCGAAGGAGCGCGAGATGCGCGAGATCGCCGAACAATGGTCCCCGTGGCGCGGCGTTGCCGCCCGGCTGCTCTGGGCCTACTACCGCGTGGCCAAGGACAGGGACGGAATATGAGCCTCGACTTCGAACGCCGCGGGCCGGAGAACCCCGACCGCCTCGTCATCTTCGTCCACGGCTACGGCGCCAACGGCGCGGACCTGATCGGCCTCGCCGACCCGCTGATGGAGCACATGCCCGGCACCGCGTTCCTCTCGCCCGACGCGCCCGAGCGCAGCGCGATGAACCCGATGGGCTTCCAGTGGTTCCCGATCCCGTGGCTCGACGGCTCGTCCGAGGAGGCCGCGACCGAGGGCATGGAGCGGGCCGTCGCCGACCTCGACGCCTTCCTCGACGAGGCCCTCGCGCGCGAGGGCGTGGCCCCCCGCGACACCATCCTCTTCGGCTTCTCGCAGGGCACGATGATGTCGCTGCATGTCGGCCCCCGCCGCGCCGAGCCATTCGGCGGCATCGTTGGCTTCTCCGGCCGCCTGCTGGCCCCCGAGCGCCTCGCCGACGAGGCCGTGACCAAGCCGCCCGTCCTGCTCGTCCACGGCGACGCTGACGAGGTCGTCCCCGTCCAGCATCTCCCCGAGGCGATGGAGGCATTGGAGGCGGCAGGCTGGGACAAGCTCTACGCCCACGTCATGAAGGGCACCGGCCACGGCATCGCGCCCGACGGCCTGTCCGTCGCGCTGGCCTTCATGCGCGACGTCCTGGGGATCGACGCGGACTAGGGCGCCGCCGGCCCGGGGACCGCCACATCTACCCCCTTGCCGAACCGCGCTCCCCATATATGGTCCCCCCACGGAGGGCCGCGCGCCCGGCGACCGGACGCGCCGCTCCTCGGGGAGAGCGACCACGATGCCAATGCCGCAGACCACATCATCGGAGCCCGACAGTCGAAGCTTTCGCTCCGACTTCGTCCGCCAGTCCGCGGGGCTGCGCCACTTCCCGGCCCTCGTCCTCAACGCCGACTACCGCCCGCTGAGCTACTACCCGCTCTCGCTCTGGCCGTGGCAGGAGGCGATCAAGGCCGCCTTCCTCGACCGCGTGACCATCGTCTCCGAGTACGAGGAGGTCGTCCGCTCCCCCTCGACAGAGATCCGCATCCCCTCGGTCGTCGTCCTCAAGGACTACGTCGCGCCGCAGAAGACCGTGGCCTTCACGCGCTTCAACCTCTTCCTGCGCGACGAGTTCGCCTGCCAGTATTGCGGCGCCACGGGCGACCTAACCTTCGACCACGTGATCCCGCGCGCGGCGGGCGGCGTCACCTCGTGGCAGAACGTCGTCGCCGCCTGCGGGCGCTGCAACCTGCACAAGGGCTCCAAGTCGCTCAAGCAGGTCGGCTACACGCTCCGCAAGCCCCCGGTGCAGCCCTCCACCGGCCAGCTCATGAACCTCGGCCGCAAGTTCCCGCCGGGCCACCTGCACGAGAGCTGGATGGACTTCCTCTACTGGGACGCCGAGCTGGAGCCGTAAGAGCGACGCAAGCGCATCGGAGGGCCGTGGCATGGCGATCCGTCCCGTCCGCAACGCGCTTTATCCCCCACCCCCGCACGACGCTCCGGCGAAGCACCGTCGGCTCAGTATCGCCGTGCCGTGGGGCGGCCCGGCGATGCGCGGCTCGGCTGCGCCTCGCGTTCCGCGCGGGCGTGTCGCCCGACCGCCGAAGCACGCTGACACAGCTCCTCGGCTGCCCTAACCTCCACCCATGACCTACCGCCCCGTCTCCGGCATGGACCTCGCCCGCTTCGCCGGCATCCCCACCTTCATGCGCCTCCCGCACGTGCCCGCGGACGACCCCCGCCGCGCCGAGGTGGACATCGGCCTGATCGGCATGCCGTGGGACGGCGGCACCTCCAACCGCCCCGGCGCCCGCCACGGCCCGCGGAGCCTGCGCGACGCCTCCACCATGGTGCGCGAGATGAACCGCGCCACGGGCCAGGTCCCCTACGACCACGCGGCCATCGCCGACCTCGGCGACGCCCCCATGTCCCCCGTCGACCAAGACGAGGCGCTCGACGCCCTCGCTGCCACCGTCGCCACCGCCACGGGGCAGGGCATCCGCCCCCTCTCCGTCGGCGGCGACC
The DNA here is from genome assembly GCF_016820245.1 of Jannaschia sp. Os4. Lineage (GTDB taxonomy): Bacteria > Pseudomonadota > Alphaproteobacteria > Rhodobacterales > Rhodobacteraceae > Jannaschia. The sequence goes on from NZ_JAFCAR010000004.1 coordinate 5,678, forward strand.
ACCTCTGCACCCTCGCCATGCTGCGCGGCCTCGCGCGCGCGGGCGCCCCCACCCCCGGCCTCGTCCTCCTCGACAGCCACACGGACCTCTACCCGCCCTATTTCGGCGGCCGGACCCTCACCCATGGCAACCCCTTCCGGCAGGCCGCCGCCGAGGGGCTGATCGACCCGCATCGCTCCACCATGATCGGGATGCGCGGGACGGCCTACGACACGGAGGACTTCGACCACGCCGCCGACCTCGGCATCGAGATCGTCACCACCGACGCCATGCTCGACCGCGGCCTCGCCGCCACCGCCGCGCTGGCCCGCGACCGCATGGACGGCGGCCCCGCCTACCTGTCCTTCGACATCGACTTCATCGACCCCGCCTTCGCCCCCGGCACCGGAACCCCCGAGGTCGGCGGCCCCACCTCGAACGAGGCGCTGCGCATCACCCGTGCCCTCCACGGCGTCGACCTGATCGGCGCCGACCTCGTCGAGGTCTCGCCCCCCTTCGACACCGGTGGCATCACCGCATGGCTCGGCGCCTCCGTCCTGTTCGAACTGCTCTGCCTGATGGTCCCGCGCTCCTAGGCCGCCGCCCGCCGGTCCAGCCACGCCACTGCCTCGGCCTCGGCCTCCAGCGGAAAGGCCGCGATCTCCAGACCCGGCACCAGCGCCCCCTCCACCTCCGCCACCCGCCGCAGCCACGCCGAATCGCTCAGCACCGCGCAGCGCTCGAACCGGTCCAAGAGCCGCAAGAGCCTCGGCAGACGCGACAGCTCCACCCCCAGCGCCCCGAGGCTCGGCACCGCGAACTCCGGGATGCGGTAGAGCATCCGCCCCCCGACGATGCCCTCGGCCATCTCCAGCAGGTCGTCGAGCCCCGCGCGCATCCCCTCGGCGTCCAGCGCGCCGCGCAGGGTCACGTCGAGGCGGTGGGGCGCGGGCTTGGTCACGGTCAGCATGGCGGCTCTCCTCCGGCGGCGTCGCCCGCACGGGACCACGCCCGCGCCCCGCGCGCGTTGACCCCCGTCAATCCGCCGCCGCAGCCGCCCCCGGCCCGACCCGCCGCGCCACCCGCGCGACCGTCAGCCCCTGCACGATGATCGAGAACAGGACCACGACGTAGCACGCCGTCAGCATCAGCGGCTTCCACTCCGTCTCCGGCAGCGACAGCACCAGCGCGACGCTGATCCCGCCCTTCAGCCCGCCCCACGTCATGATCCGCGTCACGCCCTCCTCCAGCGTGTCCGAGAACGGGCGCAGCAGCGCCACCGGCACCGCCACGGCGGCGAACCGCGCCACGAGGTGCAGCCCGATCGCCGCGACCCCGGCGAGGAGGTAGGCGCCGTCGAAGGCGATCGCGAAGACCTCGATCCCGATCAGCAGGAACAGCACCGCGTTGAGGATCTCGTCGATCAGCGTCCAGAACGTGTCGACGTGCCGCTTCGTCTCGACCGACATGCCGTCCCGCGTGCCCACGTCCCCGATCAGCAGGCCCGCGATCACCGCCATGATCGGCGCCGAGACGTGCAGCCAGAGCGACAGCTGGTAGCCCCCGAACGCCAAGGCCAGCGTGATCAGCACCTCCAAGGGCGGATCGTCGATCCGCCGCATCACCCGGAACGCCAGCCACCCCAGCACCGCGCCCAAGAGCGCGCCCCCGAACGCCTCCTGCACGAACAGGACCGCCGCCCCCGACAGCCCGCTCGCGTGCCCGTCCGCCGGGAAGGCCAGCCCCACCAGCACGAGGAACACCACGTAGGCCACGCCGTCGTTGAACAGCGACTCGCCCGCGATCTTCGTTTCCAGCGACTTGGGCAGGTTCGCCGCCCGCAGCACGCCCAGCACCGCCACCGGGTCCGTGGGCGAGATCAGCGCCCCGAACACCAGCGCGATCATCAGGGGCATCCCCGTGATCCACGAGAAGCCGACCCCGGCGATCACCGTCGACAGGCCCACCCCCAAGGACGCCATCAGCAGCACGAGCACCCATTCCCGCCGCAGGTCGTCGACCTTCACGTGCAGCGCGCCCGCGAACAGCAGCAGCCCCAGCATCCCCTCCAGCAGCGCGTCCGAGAACTCGATGTCCAGCACCACGGCCCGGATCGGCGCCTTGATCTCCCACGCGGGGAACAGCGCATCGAGGCCCAGCAGCACGAGCGAGGCCGCGAGCGACACGATCAGGATGCCGATCGCGGGCGGGGCCTTCAGGAACAGGTAGTTGACCGCGCCGAAGCCGGCGGCCGCCACCAGCAGCAGCGAGGTGAGCGTCAGGAGGTCCATGTCAGCCTTTCGGTATGTCGAAGCCCGGCGGGGCCAGCTCGAACCCCTCGAACACGAAGCCCGGCGCCACCGCGCAGGACACCAGCGACCAGTCGCCCGTCGTGCGCGCCGCCTGCCACTGCCCGGCGGGCACGATCCCTTGGAACGACAGGCCCGTGCCCAAGGTCACGTCGCGGGCCGGCCCCGCCTCGGTCGCCGCGACCGACAGCACCAGCGGCGCACCCGCGTGCCACAGCCACAGCTCGTCGGCGTCCACTCGGTGCCAGTGCGAGGCCCCGCCGTCGCGCAGCAGGAAGTGGATCAGCGTCGCCGCGCCCCGCCCCTCGCCGCCGGACCGGAACGTCTGCCGGTAGAACCCGCCCTCGGGATGCGCCTCGAGCCCGAGCGCCGCGATCACCTCGTCGGCCGTCATGCCGGCACCTGCGCCGCGCGCCGCTCGCGCGCGATCACGTAGAGGCCCACCGCGATCGTCACCACGATCCCCACGGCGGCCAGCCCGTTGGGCAGCTCGCCGAAGACCGCCCAGCCCACCAAGGTCGCCATCGGGATCTCCAGATACTGCATCGGCGCGAGCGTCGACGACGGCGCGTAGCGCAGGGACGCGGTCATCAGCAGGTGGGCCAGCGTCCCCACCAGCCCCGCGAGCAGGAGGATCGGCCACCACCCGCCGGGGAACGGGGCGGGGGGCGCCTCCGGCACCCCGAACGCGGCCAGCCACGCCGCCAGCCCCGCCGCCCCCATCGCCCCCGACGCGCCCTGCATGGCGACCGCGCCCACCTCGCGCGACAGGCGCCGCGTGATCATCATGAAGGCTGCGAAGATCACCGCCGTCGCCAAGGGCAGCAGCACGATCCACCCCACCTCCGCGAAGGCCGGCTGGATCACCATCAGCGTGCCGCCGAACCCCGCCACGCAGGCCGCCAAGCGGTGCGGCCCCACGTGCTCCCCGGCGAACAGGTGCCCGAACAGCAGCAGGATCAGCGGCATGACGAAGACGATGGCCATCGTGTCGGCCAGCGGCATGAACCGCAGGGCGGTGACGATGGTCCAGAGCCCCGCGACCTGCAGGGCCGTCCGCGCCGCCGTCAGCCACCACCCCGTCGCCGAGAACCGGAACGACTGGCCCATGGCCCACGCCGCCGGCACGAGCACGCCGCCCTGCACGAGGAAGCGGACCGCGATGATCGCCACCACGGCCAGCCCCGCCTCGGCCATCAGCTTCGACAGCGCGTCCGAGAACGGGATCGCGAGGCAGAACAGCACGATCAGCGACAGGCCCAGCACCGGACGGTCGGGCTGGGCGTCCGGCGCGGTCACAGGCGCGGCACCTGCGGCGCCGCGTCCTCGGGCAGCACCGTGCCGCGCGGATCGCGCATGATCTCAACCTCCCGCTTGGTCGCGACGAATCCCATGCGCCGATAGAATTGCAGAGCGTTCGGCCCATCAAGCGTGCAGGTGTGGACGTGGAACCGGAGCGGCCCGTCCCGGAACGCCCGCCGGACCGCATGCGCCATCAGCACCTTGCCCAAGCCGCGCCCCGCGAGGTCGGGCGTCAGCCCGAAATAGGCCAGCTCGCACGCCCCCTCCGTCCGGAAGTCGAGATCGAGGATCCCCCGCCCTTCGCCGCAGCGCAGCATGAAGGTCTCGTACCGGGAATCATCAATGATGTCAGATATTTCCGAGGCGTCCCTGAACAACGCCGACGCCCAGAGCCACGGCCCGCCGACGGCCCGGAACAGGTCCAGGTACGCCTCCACCGAGGGGGCCCACGCGACCACCTCGGCCTCGCTCGCGGGCACCTCCGGCAGTGCGGCGGGCGCCGCCATCTCCAGATGGGTCACGACCGCGGCGACATGCCCGGACGGCACCGCGTGGTAGCCTTCCGTCAACATCCGCGCCCCCTTCGATGGTCCGGAAATACTCCGGGGGTCCGGGGGCGGCGCCCCCGGCCGCTCAGCCGCGCAGGACGGACCGCCCCGCATAGCGCGCCTGCTCGCCCAGCATCTCCTCGATGCGGATCAACTGGTTGTACTTCGCCAGCCGGTCCGACCGCGCGAGGCTGCCGGTCTTGATTTGCCCGCAGTTCGTCGCCACCGCGAGGTCCGCGATCGTCGCGTCCTCCGTCTCGCCCGAGCGGTGGGACATCACGCAGGTCATGCGGTTGCGATGCGCGAGGTCCACCGCCTCCAGCGTCTCCGACAGCGTCCCGATCTGGTTGACCTTCACCAGCAGCGAGTTCGCCGCCCCCTTCTCGATCCCGTCCGCCAAGCGCTTGGGGTTCGTCACGAAGAGGTCGTCGCCCACCAGTTGCACCTTGCCGCCCAAGGCCTCGGTCAGCGCGACCCAGCCCTCCCAGTCGTCCTCGCCCATCCCGTCCTCGATGGACAGGATCGGGTAGTCGCGGACGAGGGCGGCGAGGTAGTCCACGTTCTCGTTCGAGGAGAGCGTCTTTCCTTCTCCGGCAAGGTGATACGCGTCGTCCTTGAAGTACTCGGTCGCCGCGCAGTCCAGCGCCAGCCACACGTCGTCGCCCGGCTGGTAGCCCGCCTTCTCGACCGCCTTCAGCACGAAATCGAGCGCGTCCCGCGTCGACGACAGGTTCGGCGCGAAGCCCCCCTCGTCCCCGATGCCGGTCGACAGGCCCGCCGCCGACAGCTCCTTCTTCAGCGTGTGGAAGATCTCCGACCCCCAGCGCACCGCCTCCGACAGGGACTCCGCGCCGACCGGCATCACCATGAACTCTTGGATGTCGATCGGGTTGTCCGCGTGCTCGCCGCCGTTGACGATGTTCATCATCGGCACCGGCAGGGTCCGCGCCGACGTCCCGCCGACGTAGCGGTACAGCGGCAGCGCCGCCGCCTCCGCCGCCGCCTTGGCCACCGCGAGCGACACCCCGAGGATCGCGTTGGCCCCCAGACGGCCCTTGTTGTCGGTGCCGTCCATCTCGATCATCGCGGCGTCGATGGCTTCCTGCTCGGCCGGGTCGAAGCCCACGAGCCCCTCGGCGATCTCGCCGTTCACCGCGGCCACCGCTTGGCGCACGCCCTTGCCCTTGTAGCGGTCCTCGCCGTCGCGCAGCTCCACCGCCTCGTAGGCGCCCGTCGACGCGCCCGAGGGGACGGCGGCGCGGCCCAGCGTGCCGTCCTCCAGCGTGACGTCGACCTCGACGGTGGGGTTGCCGCGGCTGTCGAGGATCTCGCGGGCGTGGATGTCGGCGATGAGCATGGGGGCCTCCGGTTCCGGTCCGTCCGCCCCCTACCGCGCGGGTGCCTCAGGGTGAAGCGCGAAGGCGAGCTTCCCGGATCAGGGTGTAGAGCCCCGCGGCGATGACGATCCCCACGCCGGCCAGCGTCCAGCGGTCGGGCCGCTCGCCGAACATGAGGGCCGCGAGCACGAGCGCGAAGAGCATCCGGCTGTAGCGGAACGAGGAGATGACGGCGATGTCGCCCTCCCGCGTGGCCGCCACGATGGTGACGTAGCCCAAGAGCCCGATGGCGAGGCAGGCGGCGAGGGTGGCCGCCTCTCCCCCGCTCGGGCGGACGGGCGCGACCCCGAGGGCGAGGTGCAGCGCCACGCCCGCAGGGACGAACGCGGCGAAGGCCAGCATCGAGAGATGCGCGCCCGACAGGTCCGGCGGGAGCCCCTTCGTGGCGAGGTCGCGGACGGAGAGCATCAGCATCCCCCCCACCGCGAGGAGGACGTAGGGGTCGAAGCTGTCGCCGCCCGGCCGGAGGATCAGCAGCACGCCCGCGAAGCCCACGAGGATCGCCGCCCAGCGGCGCGGCCCGACCCGCATCCCGAGGAACAGCGCGGCGCCCATGGCGACGACGAGCGGCGTGGCTTGGATCACCGCCGAGACCGTCGCCAGAGGGGCGAGGAGCAGGGCGGGCACGAACATCGCGCCGCCGATCCCGTCCGCCACCGTGCGCAGCACGACGCGGCGGTGCGCGAGGCCCGGCAGCCAGAGCGGTCGGCCGGTCGCCCGGAGCCATGCGGCGAGCACCAGCGCGCCTCCGCCGCCCAGCACCCAGAGGATCTGCGCTGCCGGGATCGCGCCCTGCAGCGTCTTGATGAGCGCGTCCTCCAGCGCGAAGCAGGCCATCGCGCCCACCATCAGCGCGCAGCCGCGCAGCGTCGTGCGGCGGTCCGCGTCGCCCTCGGGGAGGGGGGTCGGCGCGGTGCCCGGCAGGGGCGCGCCGGGGCGCGCGGTCATGCGCCCCTCAGGGCGGGAGCCAGCGGGACGCGCGCCGCGCCGCCCCGCGGGGCGGCGGGCGCCCGAGGATGTCGGCGAGGGCCGCCGGCCCGAGCGTCGCGTCGAACCGCACCCCGGCGAACCCGTCCGCCGTCCACCGGACCGTGCCGCGCAGGTGGAGGCGCCCGACGGACAGCTCGATCCATTCGCCGGCACGGACCCCGTCCACAATCAGCTTCGCCCCGCCCTCGGAGACGTCCATGAGGTGGGCGTCGCCCTCCGCCCCCTCGACGCGGACCGAGACGGGGCGGCAGGCCGGATACCGGCGGGCGCGGTGGACGAGCGGGCGCGACATGTCCCGGACGTCGCACGGGGAGGCTTACCGGACGGTTGCGGATCACTCGAACACGAGGCGCTTTCCTCACCCCCGCCCCGATCCGCGCCGGACGCCGAAGAGCTCCAGCCGGTGCGCCCGGAGGTCGTAGCCCAGCCGCGCGGCGATCCGTTCCTGCAGGGCCTCGATCTCGGGGTCGACGAACTCGATCACCTCGCCGGTCTGGAGGTCGATGAGGTGGTCGTGGTGGTCGCGCTCCGCGTCCTCGTAGCGGGCGCGCCCGTCGCCGAACTCCCGCCGCTCCAGAAGCCCGGCTTCCTCGAACAGCTTCACGGCACGGTAGACCGTGGCGATCGAGATGCCGGGGTCGAGCGCGGCGGCGCGAGCGTGGATCGCCTCGACGTCCGGGTGGTCCGACGCCTCCTCCAGCACGGTCGCGACGGTCCGGCGCTGGCCGGTCATGCGCAGGCCGGCGGCCTCGGCGCGGGACAGGAGGGTCGAGTCCATGGCCCGCGCCTAGCGCGGGGGGCACGGGGGGGCAATCACGTGCCGCAGAAGGTGCGGGTGACGCGCTCGGCCTCCGGCGCCGGCGCGCGGTAGGGCGCGTTGGCCCCGGTCTCCTCCCACGGCGCGGCGAGGACGGCGTGGAGCGCGTGGAACGGTTCGAGGTCGCCGCGTTCGGCGGCCGTGATGGCCCGCTGCACTTGGTGGTTGCGCGGGATCACGGCGGGATTGGCCCGGCGCATGGCGGCGCGGTCGGGACCCCGCGCGCGCCAGCGGGCCGTCCAGTCGGCGAGGCGCGGCGACGGGTCGGGGACGTCGTCATGGACGAGCGCGCGGAACGTCGAGGTGAAGTCGCGCCCGTCCTCGGCCATGACGTCGAGCAGTTCGTGCCCGAGGTCGCGGTCGTCCACGCCGATCTTCGCCCCGAGGACGGCGCGCCATTCGGCGTCGTAGAGGGCGGCGAACCCCTCGAGCGCCTCGGTCGCGGCGGCGACGGCCTGCTCCCGCTCGCCCATCAGCGGCAGCAGCGCGGTGGCCAGCTGCGCGAGGTTCCACAGCGCGATGTCGGGCTGGTTGGCCCACGCGTAGCGCCCGAACTGGTCGATGGAGGAGAACACCGTCTGGGGATGGTAGGCCTCGATGAAGGCGCAGGGGCCGTAATCGATGGTCTCGCCGCTGATCGTCATGTTGTCGGTGTTCATGACCCCGTGGACGAAGCCGAGGCCCATCCACGCGGCCACGGTACGGGCCTGCGCCGCCATCACGTGGCGGAGGAGGTCGAGCGGCGTGTCCGCCGCGGGGGCGTGGCGGGCGCGGGCGTGGTCGAAGAGGGCGCGCAGGCCGTCCACGTCGTCGCGGGCGGCGAGGATCTGGAAGGTGCCGACGCGGACGTGGCTGGCGGCGACGCGGGTGAGGACGGCGCCCGGAAGGGGGCCTTCCTGGCGCTGCACCGTCTCGCCGGTGGTGACGGCGGTCAGCGCGCGGGTGGTGGGGACGCCGAGGGCGTGCATCGCCTCGGAGACGAGGTACTCGCGGATGACGGGGCCGATCGCCGCCCGCCCGTCGCCCCCGCGCGAGTAGGGGGTGGGGCCGGAGCCCTTGAGCTGGATGTCGACGCGGGCGCCGTCGGGGGTGACGTGCTCGCCCAGCAGGAGGGCGCGCCCGTCGCCCAGCTGGCCGGACCAGCCGCCGAACTGGTGCCCGCCGTAGAGCTGGGCGAGGGGGGTCGCGCCCTCGGGGACGGCGTTGCCGGCGAAGACCTCCGGGGCGGCGCGCAGGGCCTCGGGGTCGAGGCCGAGGTCGCGGGCGAGCGCGTCGTTCAGCGCGATTAATCCGGGGGCCGCCACGGGCGTGGGCGCCATCCGGGTGTAGAGGCGCTCGGGCAGGGCGGCGTAGCTGGTGTCGAAGGCGAACATGGGTGTCAGGTAGGCGCGCGGGCGGCGGGGAGAAGCCCGCGTATCACAGGCGGGCGAGGCGCTCGGTCAGCAGGGCGAAGACGCCGTCCGCATCGACGTCCCCGAGGAACAGCGCGTTCGGCGCCCGGTCCGTCACGCGCCACCAGTCCGCGACCGTCATGCCGCGGGTGAGGTCGCTGCGGGTCTCGATCTCGACGTTGATCTCGCGCCCCGTGAACAGGTCCGGACGCAGCAGCCACGCGATCGTGCAGGGGTCGTGGAGCGGGCCGCCCTCGGAGCCGTACTTCTCGCGGTCGAAGCGGTCGAAGAAGCGCAGCCAGCCCGCCACGGCGGGGCCGACGCGTCCCGCCGCCTCGATGGCGTCGGTGCGGGCGGTCGTCGTCAGCACCTCGTGGGTCACGTCGAGCGGGACGACCGTGAGCGGGATGCCGGAGCGGAACACGATCTCGGCCGCCTCGGGGTCGACGTAGATGTTGAACTCGGCAGCCGGGGTGATGTTGCCCACCTCGAAATAGGCCCCGCCCATCAGGACGATGCGGGCGATCCTCGCGGCGACGTCGGGCGCGCGGTCGAGGAGCGTGCCGACGTTGGTCAGGGGGCCGAGGGGGCAGATCGTGACCGGCGCGGGCGCGGCGCGCAGGGTCTCGATCATCCAGTCGACGGCGTGGCCCTCGGCGGGCGCGGTCGTCGGCGCGGGCAGGTCGTAGCCGTCGAGGCCGGTCTCGCCGTGGACGTGCTCGGCGGTGCGCAGGGGACGGGCCATCGGCCGGTCGCAGCCCGCGCGGACGGGGCAGGGGACGCCCGCCAGCTCCACCGTCGTGAGGGCGTTGCGGGTGGTGGTGGCGAGCGGCACGTTGCCGGCGACCGTGGTGATCCCGAGCACGTCGAGTTCCGGCGAGGCGAGGGCCAGGAGGATGGCGACGGCGTCGTCCTGGCCGGGATCGGTGTCGATGATGATGGGGGTGGTCATCGCGTGGCCTCCGCCGCCTTGGCGCGCGACCACGCCGTCTCCTTCGCGTCCATGCCGAGGTCGGGGAGCGCGGTCCCGTCCGCCCGAAGGTCGGCCTCCATCGCGTTGAACCGGCGCTCGAACTTCGCGTTCGCGTCGCGCAGGGCCGTCTCCGCGTCCACGCCGAGGTGGCGGGCAAGCTGGGCCACGGTGAAGAGCAGATCGCCCACCTCCTCCGCGCGCGCGTCCGGCGAGGCCTCGGCCACCTCGCGCGCCTCCTCGGCGACCTTGGCGAGGACCCCCTCGGCGTCGTCCCAGTCGAAGCCCACCCGCGCCGCGCGCTTGCCCAGCTTCTCGGCCCGCATCAGCGCGGGGAGGCCCCGCGCCACGCCGTCCAGCGCGCCGCCCTCGCCGCGGCCCGCGCGCTCGGCGGCCTTGACCCGCTCCCAGTCGGACACTTGGTCGTCGGCGGACTTCTCGCGGCTCTCGTCGCCCCAGATGTGCGGGTGGCGCGCGATCATCTTGAGCGCCACGCCCTCGGCCACGCGGTCGAAGTCGAACAGGCCCCGCTCCTCGGCCATGCGCGCGTGATAGACCGTCTGGAGCAGCAGGTCGCCCAGCTCGCCCTCCAGTTCGTCCCACGCCCCGCGCCGGATCGCGTCGTCGACCTCGTAGGCCTCCTCGATCGTGTAGGGGGCGATCGTCTCGAAGGTCTGCTCGATGTCCCACGGACAGCCGCGCGCGGGGTCGCGGAGGCGGGCCATTACCGCGAGTAGGCGGTCGATGCCGGTGGTGGTGAGCGCGTCGTCCATTGCGGGGCCTCCCTTGCGGGTCCACTATCAGCGCGAAGGAGGCCCGCCCATGCCCGTCATCAATTCCCTCGCCGCCCTCGAGCCGGAGATGCGCGAATGGCGCCGCTGGCTGCACCGCAACCCCGAGCTGCAGTTCGACCTGCCCAAGACTAGCGGGTTCGTCGCCGACAAGCTGCGGTCCTTCGGCGTGGACGAGGTGCACGAGGGGATCGCCGAGACCGGCATCGTCGCGATCATCGAGGGGCAGGGGGACGGCCCGACGATCGGGCTGCGCGCCGACATGGACGCGCTGCCCATCCATGAGACTTCGGGCGTCGCGCATTCCTCGGAGACGGACGGCAAGATGCATGCCTGCGGGCATGACGGGCACACGACGATGCTGCTGGGCGCGGCCAAGCACCTCGCCGAGACGCGCAACTTCGCGGGGCGGGTGGCGCTGATCTTCCAGCCCGCCGAGGAGGGTGGCGGCGGCGGCGACGTCATGGTCCGCGAGGGGATCATGGACCGGTTCGGCATCGGGCAGGTCTTCGGCATCCACAACGTTCCGGGCGTCGCGGAGGGCGTGATCCAGACGAACCCCGGCGCGCTGCTGGCCGCGGTGGACGAGTTCAACTTCACCATCCGCGGCGTCGGCGGGCACGGGGCCATGCCGCACGAGACCAAGGATCCCGTGGTCGCCGCCGTGGGGCTGGCGACCGCGCTGCAGACGGTGGTCAGCCGGAACCACAAGGCGACCGACGACCTCGTGCTGTCGGTGACGCAGATCCACGCGGGCACGGCGAACAACGTCATCCCGGGCGAAGCCAAGCTGTCGGGCACGGTGCGGACCTTCGCCGCGGAGGTGCGCGACATGGCCGAGGCGCGTATTCGGGCCATCGGCGCGGGCATCGCGGCGACCTACGACGTGGAGGTCGACCTGTTCTACGACCGGGGCTATCCGGCGACGATCAACGACCCCGACAAGGCGGGCTTCGCCGTGGACGTGGCGCGCGAGGTCGTGGGGGCCGACAAGGTCGAGCCGGACACCACGCGCCAGATGGGCGCGGAGGACTTCTCCTACATGCTGGAGGCGCGGCCCGGCGCCTACGTCTTCCTCGGCATCGGGGAGGGCGCGCCGCTGCACCACCCGGACTACGACTACAACGACGCGGTCTCGCCGGTCGGGGCGTCGTTCTTCGTCAAGCTCGTCGAGACGGCGCAGCCGCTGCGCTAGGCCGTCGGTCCTCGACCGCCGGGACGGTGCGGTCCTGTCGCAGGCGTGCCTTCAGCGCCTCGGCCGACCACCCCGCCTCGCGGTAGGAGGCGAGGGACCGCGCGTCGTCCCGCTTTGCCAGCCGCCGTCCGTCGCCGTCCCGCACGAGGTCGTGGTGGAGGTAGCCGGGCGTCGGCAGGCCGAGCAGCCGTTGCAAGGTCACGTGGATCGGCGTGGCGTCGGCGAGGTCCTCGCCCCGCGTGACGAGGCCGACCTCCTGCGCCGCGTCGTCCACCACCACCGCGAGGTGGTAGGACGTGTCCCACCCCCGGCGGGCCACGACCACGTCGCCGACCATTGCCGCGTAGGCGGCGGGCTCCATCCGTCCGGGGCCGAGCCGGTCGTCCTCCCATGAGAGCGGTTCCGTGACCGCAGCGGCGTCGAGGCGGAGCGCGGCCCCCTCGGGGCGCGGGCCGGTCCGCGGCGCCGATCGGCAGGTGCCCGGATAGACCACGCCGTCGGGGCCGTGCAGCGGCGCGCCCTCCTGCGGGGCCGCCGCCTCCCAGACGTCGCGGCGCGAGCAGGTGCAGGGGTAGAGCAGGCCCTCCGCCCACAGCCGGTCCAGCGCGCCCGCGTAGGCCGCCGTCCGCTCCGACTGGCGCATCACCGGGCCTGCGGGCGGGAGGCCCAGCCATTCGAGGTCCGCGCGGATCGCCGCCTCCCAGCGGGGCTTGGACCGCTCGGGGTCGATGTCCTCGATCCGCAGCCGCATCTCGCCATGGTCGGCGGCGACCATCGCCGCCCACGCATGGCCCAGATGGAGCGGCCCCGTGGGCGAGGGCGCGAAGCGGGTGATCATGGGCGGCGGATCACAGGCGGCGGAAGGCCATGATGGTCGCGTGGCGGTCCAGCTTCTCGAACTGGCGGACATGCTCCGCGTGCTCCAGACGCGCGCGCCCGTCGATCTGGACGTCGGCCACGGCCTGCAGGTAGTCGCGCTCGACGATGGTGTCCTGGTTCATCGTCAGGGCGAGCGCCATGCCCGGACGCATCGCATCGACGATCGCGCCTAGGAGAGCGGCGGGACCGGCGCCCACGCTGATCACGCCCGCCGCGCAGACCGCGCCCACGTCGTCGGCGAAGCGGATCGGGGCGTCCGGGTCGGACACAGCGAGGCTGCGGTAGACGCCCTTGCCCTCGGCGATGGCGATCATCTCGGGGGTGAGGTCGCTGCCGTCGATCCGCGCGAAGCCCGCTTCGCGCAGCGAGAGCCCCGCCAGCCCCGTGCCGCAGCCGAAGTCATGCACCGCCACGTCCGTGCCGACCAGCCGCGCCAGCGCCCCGGCAGTGCGGGCCGCGCCGAGATAGCCGCTCTCGGCCATGTCGGCCTCGTAGCGCGAGGCCCATTCGGCATACATCCGGCGGGTGTCCTCGGGCGTGCGCCCGGCGGACCAGAGGTTCTGCGGCAGATCGATCATGGGTGCAGGGTAGGACGGCCCGGACGTTCCGTCACCCCACGCGCCTTCACTGCGCCGCGAGCGCCGGGGCGCCGCCGCCCGCCGTGAGCCATGCGGCCCAGTCCGCCTTGGCGCGGTCCGTGTAGGCCTTGTAGCGCGCGGGACGGTTGCGGCGCCCGCCCCGGACCTCGACCGGGGGGAAGAGCCCGAAGTTGACGTTCATCGGCTGGAACGTCTTGGCCTCCGCGCCGCCGGTGATGTGGGTCATGAGCGCGCCGGTCGCCGTGGTCGGCGGGACCGGGGGCAGGGCGCGCCCCTCCGCCTCGGCCAGCGCGAGGCGGCCCGCCAGCATCCCCATCGCCGCCGACTCGACGTAGCCCTCGACGCCCGTGATCTGGCCCGCGAAGCGGATGTGGGGCCTCGACCGCAGGCGCATCTCGGCGTCGAGGAGGGTCGGCGAGTTGATGAAGGTGTTGCGGTGGATGCCGCCCAGCCGGGCGAAGCGGGCCCCATGCAGCCCGGGGATCATCGACAGCACCTCCTTCTGGGCGCCGTACTTCATCTTCGTCTGGAAGCCGACGATGTTGTAGAGCGTGCCGAGCGCGTTGTCGCGGCGCAGCTGGACCACCGCATGCGGCTTGGTCGTCGGGTCGTGCGGGTTCGTTAGGCCCACGGGCTTCATCGGCCCGAAGCGCAGGGTTTCGCGACCGCGCTCCGCCATCACCTCGATCGGCAGGCAGCCGTCGAAGTAGCCCGCCGTCTCGCCCTCCTTGAACGGCGTCGTCTCGGCGGCGAGCAGGGCGTCGATGAACGCCTCGTACTCGTCGCGGGTCATAGGGCAGTTGAGATAGGCGGTCCGCTCCTCCTCGGTCTCGCCCTTGTCGTAGCGCGACTGCCGCCATGCCACGTCCATGTCGACGCTGTCGGCGTGGACGATGGGCGCGATGGCGTCGAAGAAGGCGAGCGAGTCCTGCCCCGCCTCCGCCGCGATGGCCGCCGCCAGCTTGGAGCCGGTCAGCGGGCCGGTCGCCACGATCCACCGCCCGTCCCCGGGCAGGGCATCGACCTCGCCGGGCACGACCTCGACGTTGGGGTGGGCGTGCAGGCGTTCCGTCACCGCCGCGGAAAAGCCGTCGCGATCCACGGCCAGCGCGCCGCCCGCCGGGAGACGGTGCCGGTCCGCCATCTCCATGACGAGGCCGCCCGCCGCGCGCATCTCCCAGTGCAGGAGGCCCACCGCGTTCTGCTCGTCGTCGTCCGAGCGGAAGGAATTCGAGCACACCATCTCGGCGAGGTCGCCCGTGCGGTGCGCGAAGGTTCCGACATGCGGTCGCATCTCATGGATCACGGCCCGCCCGCCCCCTTGGGCGATCTGCCACGCGGCCTCGGCGCCGGCCATGCCGCCGCCGACTATATGGATGGGATCGGTCATGCCGCGCGTCCTAGACCGACGCGCGGCGCGGGGCCAGCGGGGAGGCGGCTATTCGGCGGCGGTCTGCAGCGCGGGGCGGGGCGGGGGGCGTCCGGCCTGCGCGCAGCACCAGTCCATCACCGCCTTGAGCGTCGCGTCGCCATGCCGCGTCTCGTGATACGCGATCCACAGCTCGAAGGGCCGCCCGTTGTCCGGCAGGTCCGCGCGCACGAGGCGCGGATGCTCCTCCGCGAGGAAGTCCGGCAGCAGCGCGGGCAGCCCGCTCGCGACGCAGAGGCCGAGCACGGACGGCATCTCCTCGACCCGGTAGGTCGGCATCGGCTGCGCGTCCGGGTAGATCGCGCGCAGGTCGTCCGCGTCGGGATACTTGTTGGAGATGCCGATCCACCGTCCGTCGGGCGTGTGGTCCCGCCCGTGATAGACGGCCAGTTCGAAGTCGAGGTACTTCTTCGCCCGCAGCCGCCCTCCCTCGGGACGTCCGAGGCGGATCTGGAGGTCGGCCTCGCCCAGACCCTGCGCGTAGACCTTGTCGGTCAGGTTCAGCCTCAGATGCGGATGCAGCGCGGTGATCTCCGCGATCCGAGGCGCGATGAAATGCGTGTGGACCGCCGGCGGGGCGGCGATCTCGAAGGCGACCGGCTGGGCGCCGTCGTCGGCGTGGAGGTCCGACAGGGTCGTGCGGAGCGACTGGTCGAACCCTTCCGCGAGCCGCGCGAGGCTCAGCGCCGCGTCCGTGGCGACCCATTGCTGGCCCCGCTTCTCGAACAGGGCGGAGTCGAGATCCTGGCTGAGACGCTCGATCCGGCGCGACACGGTCGCGACGTTCGAGCCGAGGTAGCGGGCCGCCGCCGACATCGTCCCGTGCCGGATCATCGCCAGCACGTATTTGAGGTCGTCCCAATTATCCATCGCGGGGATCCAGTCTCGTTCATGCGAAGCCGCGCCGGGGCGCGCAGGCGCGGAAGCAGCCGCCCATGCAACCCCGCTATTCACATTAACGCAAAGTCCCGCGCTAGGTTCCAGTTCCGCGACGTCAAGAAAAAGTTCCGCGTCGCGGCAACGTGTTCGCGGTCACGCCTCAGGTGCCGGACCGCCCTCCGTGTCGATCGCCACGTCTTCGTCCACCTCCGACCCGTCGTCCGCGACTCGCGCCACCGAAACGACGACCTCGCCGTCCCGCGGCTGGATCACCCGGACGCCGCCCGCGCCGCGGGAGCGGAACGAGATGCCGTCGATTGGAACCCGGATCGACTGGCCGCGCGAGGTGGCGAGCATGATCTGGTCGCCTCCCTCCACGGGGAAGGCCGCGACGATCTCTCCGGTCGCGAGGCCCTTCTTGATGGCCGTCACGCCCATGCCGCCGCGCCCGCGCACGGGGTAGTCGTGGGACGACGACAGCTTGCCCGCGCCCATCTTGGTCAATGTCACGATCAGGTCCTCGGCCGCCGACATCTCGGCGTAGCGCTCGGTCGTGAAGTCGCCGCTCGCCTCGACCGGCTCCTCGTCGTCCTCGGCCCCGTCCTCGTCCGCCACGCCCGCCATCGCGCGCCGCATCTTGAGGTAGGCGGCGCGTTCGGCCGGATCGGCCTCGAAGTGGCGGATCACGGCCATCGAGACGACCTCGTCGCCCTCGGCCAGGCGGATGCCGCGCACGCCGGTGGACTCCCGCGAGTTGAACACCCGCACGTCCGTCGTCCGGAACCGGATCGCGCGGCCCTTGGCGGTCACGAGAAGGACGTCGTCCTCCTCCGAGGCGATGCGCGCGTTGATGAGGCGGACGCTCCCGTCCTCGGGCAGGCGCATGGCGATCTTGCCGTTGCGCATGACGTTGGCGAAGTCCGACAGCCGGTTGCGCCGCACGTCGCCCGCCGAGGTGGCGAAGACGACCTGCAGGTCGGCCCACTCCTCCTCGTCGCGGTCCACCGGCATCACGGCGGCGATGCCCGTCCCGTGGTCGATCGGCAGCAGTTGCGTGAGCGGCTTGCCCCGCGCAGTGCGCCCGCCGGAGGGCAGTCGCCACGTCTTGAGCTTGTAGACCATGCCCGTGACCGTGAAGAACAGGAGCGGCGTGTGCGTGTTCGCCACGAACAGCGTCGTCACCGCGTCCTCGTCCTTGGTCGCCATGCCCGACAATCCCTTGCCGCCGCGCCGCTGGGTGCGGAACTCCGACAGTGGCGTGCGTTTCGCGTAGCCCGAGGCCGTGATCGTCACGACCATGTCCTCGCGCTCGATCAGGTCCTCGTCGTCCATGTCGCCGGACCACTCGGTGATCTCGGTGCGGCGCTCGACGGCGAACTGGCCGCGCACCTCGCGCAGCTCGTCGGAGATGATCGACATGATCCGCGCGCGGGAGCCGAGGATGTCGAGGTAGTCGGTGATCTTGGCCGCGAGCTCCTCCAGCTCGTCCGTCACCTCGCGCACGCCCAGCTGGGTCAAGCGCTGGAGCCGGAGGTCGAGGATCGCGCGCACCTGCACCTCGGACAGCGAGTAGGTGCCGTCCTCGTTCACCGTGTGGGTCGGGTCGTCGATCAGGCGGATGTAGTCGGCGATCTCCCCGGCGGGCCAGCGCCGCGCCATGAGCGCCTCGCGCGCGGCGGCCGCGTCGGCCGACGCGCGGATGGTGGCGACCACCTCGTCCACGTTCGAGACGGCCACGGCGTAGCCGCAGAGGATGTGCGCCCGCTCCCGCGCCTTGCCCAGCTCGAAGGCCGTGCGCCGCGCGACGACCTCCTCGCGGAACGCGACGAACGCCGTCAGCATCGCGCGCAGGGTCAGCTGCTCGGGCCGCCCGCCGTTCAGCGCGAGCATGTTGCAGGGGAAGGACGTCTGCATCGTGGTGAAGCGGAACAGCTGGTTCAGCACCACCTCCGCCGTGGCGTCGCGCTTGAGGTCGATGACCACGCGCACGCCCGTGCGGTCGGACTGGTCCGACACGCCCGCGATGCCCTCGATCTTCTTCTCCTTGGACAGCTCGGCGATCTTCTCGACCATCATCGCCTTGTTCACCTGGTAGGGCACCTCGTCGACGATGATGGACGCGCGGCCCCCGGCCTCCTCGACGCGGGTCCTCGCCCGCACGATCACGGAGCCGCGCCCTTCGGTGTAGGCCTTGCGGATGCCCGTCCGCCCGAGGATGATTCCACCCGTCGGGAAGTCCGGGCCGAGGATGTGCTCGTTCAGCTCCTCCGACGACAGGTCCGGCTGCTCGATCAGCGCGAGCGTCGCGTCGATCACCTCGCCGAGGTTGTGGGGCGGGATGTTGGTCGCCATGCCCACCGCGATCCCGCCCGCGCCGTTGACCAGCATGTTGGGGAAGCGCGCGGGCAGGACCGAGGGCTCGAGGTCCTTGCCGTCGTAGTTGGGGACGAAGTCGACTGTGTCCTTGTCGATGTCCGCCAGCAGCGAGCCGGCGGGCTTGTCCATCCGCACCTCGGTGTAGCGCATGGCCGCGGGGTTGTCCCCGTCCATCGAGCCGAAGTTGCCCTGCCCGTCGAGCAGCGGCAGCGACATCGAGAAGTCCTGCGCCATCCGCACGAGCGCGTCGTAGATCGCGGAGTCGCCGTGCGGGTGGTACTTGCCCATCACGTCGCCCACGGGGCGCGCCGACTTGCGGTAGGCCTTGTCGAACGTGTTCCCCGTCTCGTGCATCGCGTAGAGGATGCGGCGGTGCACCGGCTTCAGCCCGTCGCGCAGGTCGGGGATCGCGCGGGAGATGATGACCGACATCGCGTAGTCGATGAACGAGGTCCGCATCTCGTCCACGATCGAGACCTGCGGCCCCTCGTGGGGCATGCGCTCGATCTCCTGGTCCTCGGGGGGCGTCGTGTCGTCGCTCATGCTCTTAGTCCTGTCACAGCCGCGCATCCTGCTACCCCTCGCGGGGGAGTCGCGCCGTCACCGCTACATATAGGGAAACGGGCGCCCGGAATCGAGCGCCCGTCCGCGTCTTTCCGCGCCCTTCTGGGCCGCCGGGGCAGGGCGCGCGCAGGGGTCAGAACGGGATCTCGTCGTCGAGGTCCGAGCCGCCGCCGTAGCCGCCGCCCTGGTTCGACCCGCCGCCGCCGCCCATGCCGCCGCCGCCCCGGTCGTCGCCGTAGCCGCCGCCACCGCCGCCGTAGGAGCCGCCGCCGCCGCCACCACCCTCGGAGTTGCGCCCGTCGAGCATCGTCAGCTCCGAGCGGTAGGGCCGGAGGACGACCTCCGTCGAGTAGCGGTCCTGACCAGACTGGTCCTGCCACTTCCGGGTCTCGAGCTGGCCCTCGATGTAGACCTTGGACCCCTTGCGCAGGTACTGCTCCGCCACACGCACCAGCGGCTCGGAGAAGATCGCGACCGAGTGCCACTCGGTCCGCTCCTTGCGCTCGCCGGAGTTCTTGTCCCGCCACGTCTCGGAGGTCGCGATCCGCAGGTTGCAGACCTTGCCCCCGTTCGAGAAGTTCCGGGTTTCGGGGTCCCGCCCGAGGTTCCCGATCAGGATCACCTTGTTCACGCTGCCGGCCATCTGCCCCTCCGAGTCGTTTGCCCCGGCCTATCCGACCGGGGGATCGTGTGAAACGCCCCCGGCCGCGAATGGCGCGGGGTGTCGCCGCCCGGTCCTGCCCGGCAGGCGTTACTACAGGGTGAACGAAAGAGGAACAAGGCTCTGGGCGACCGGCAGGTTGGTCCGCCGGCCGTTTCGCGCTAGACCCTTGCGCGACGGCCCAGCAGAGGCCGCAGGGACAGATCGGGACGGACATCATGCGCGCGCGCCTTGCGATTCTCGCCATGCTCATCGCCACGCCGGCCACCGCGCAGCTCTTCGGCGGGGGCGACGGGTTCGACCGCAAGGCCCGCCTCCTCGACGGCAAGCTCGCGGGCCAGTACGCGTCGAGCGCCCGCCTGCAGCCCGAGAGCGCGCCGCGCAGCCTGTCCACCCGCGCCGTCATCCCCAGCTACTCGGGCCGCAACTCCCCGTGGATCCCGGAGGCCCGCGCCGCGGCCCGACGGCACGGCGTCCCCGAGGATCTCTTCCTCCGGCTCGTGCGGCAGGAATCGGGCTGGAACCCGAACGCGCGGTCCAACAAAGGTGCCATCGGGCTGGCGCAGCTGATGCCGGGGACGGCCCGATTGCTCGGCGTGAATCCCCGCGACCCGTCCCAGAACCTCGACGGCGGCGCCCGCTACCTCGCGCAGCAGTTCCGAAAGTTCGGCAACTGGCGCCTCGCGCTGGCGGCCTACAACGCCGGGCCCGGCGCGGTGGAGCGGCACGGCGGCGTCCCGCCCTACCGCGAGACGCGAAACTACGTTCGCCGCATCCTCGGCACGGGCTGACCTACTCGGTCCGCGCGACCCACCCGAGGAGCAGGTCCGCCCAGCCCGCGGGGATGCCGTGCCCGCCGGGATGCAGCGCCATCTCCAGCGCCGCGCCCTCGTCGCAGTCCCAGCGCCGGAGCTGATACCGCCCTTCGGTGCCGTAGCTGCTGGGCGCGTCCCACGTGCAGCCGTTGGCGCGGCGGAACAGCGCGAGCCCCTCGAAGACGTCGCCCTGCACCCACGTGCCGCCCCGCAGCGGGCGCCCTTCCAGCGGCACGGTGGAATCGGCCCACCCATGGGTCTGCAGCAGGCGGACGGGCCCCGCGCACGCGTCGGGATGGGGGCGCCAGAACCCGCCGGCGACGGGCGCGTAGAAGGCGAAGGCGCCCGGGTCGCGGCACGCGAGGTAGGCTACTTGGAACGCGCCGTTGGAGAAGCCCGACAGGACGATGCGCGCCTCGTCGATCCCATGCCGCCCGAGATCGTCGCGCACCGCGCGCAGGAAGTCGTCGTCCGCGAGCCCCGCCTCGTCCCGGAAGGACCAGCGCCGCCCATTGCCGCCTTCGCGGGGCAGCCCGTCCGGCGCGACCACGGCCCAGCCGGCGGCCCGGAACGCCTCGACGGTCCCGCGCATCCGCAGGATGCCCGCCCCCGACCCCCCGAACCCGTGCAGCAGCATCACCGCCGGGTGCGGGCCCTCGCCCTCCGGCAGGGCGACCTGGTAGGTCCGCTCTCCGATCGTACAGGGCGCGTCCGCGTCGCAGGCGGCGCCGGGAGCGACCCCCGCGATCGACAGCGCGAGGATAAGGGCGGCGCGGAGGCGGTTCACGGCCGCCGCACCGGAAGCCCGCGCTCGAGCCAGCCCGGACCGGCCCGCGATCCGAGCATTCCTTCCGGCACGTCCACGATCCGCGTGAACCCCGCCTCCGCCAAGCGCGCGCTCATCCGGTCCGACCGCACGCCCCGCGCGCAGATCAGCGCGACGGGCCGGTCGCGCGCGCCGCCCGTCAGCTCCAGCAGCGCGTCCACGAAGTCGTCGCGCCGCATGTCGATCCCGTGCGCCGGCGCCGGCAGGCCCGTCCGGGCCCACTCGTCGGGCCGCCGGATGTCGACGAGGACCAGATCCCCGGACGTCGCGGCCGCCAAGGCCTCGGGCGGCGTCGCCGCGTCCCCTTCGAACCGGTCCCGCGTGAGGGCGTAGCCCGCCGCGAGCCCGCCCGCCGCCAGCGCGACCGAGCCGCCGAGGAATCCGCGAAGGAGGGTCCGTCTGTCCATGCCCCCGCCTAACGTCCCGCGGGGGCGGACGGAAACTCACGAAGGCGCGATCCCGTTAGGGCGATCTTCACGAACGATGGGCGAGGAGGGGCGGATGGCCGAGTCGATCCATCCAGAGCCCCGACTGAAGCTTCCCCTGCGGGTGTGGATCCCCGTCCTCGCGCTGGCCTGCGTCCTCGCGTTGGGCGCCGTCGTCGCGCGCGACGCGCTCACCGGGATGGAGGAGGGGCTGACCCGCCAGCAGGAGGGTCGGCTGCGCGACCTCGCCACCCTCCAAGCGGGACTGATCGAGAATCGGCTCGCCGAGATGCGCGATGCGCTGGCCGATCACGCCGCCCGTCCGGCGACACGCGCGGCGGTCCGCGACCTCGTGACCGCGCACCGGGTCGGGCCCGCGCTGGGCGGGCCGGTCGCCGCGGCGCTCCGCGCGTCGGCGGCGGACACCGCGGCGGAGGGGCTGGCACTGCTCCGGGTGGCCCTCCACCTCGCGGCTATCGACGTCCTCGATCCCGACGGGCGCCCGCTCCGGGTCGGTCCCGATCCCGATGCGTGGCTGACCCCGTCGCACCTCGCCGCGGCAAGGACGCTCGTGGCCACCGGCTCGCCCGGCCTGAGCATGGCCAGGGTCGCGGTCGAGGACGCGCATGGCCACCACCACCATGACGGCGGGGGCACCCACGCGGCGCATGGCGGGGCGGAGGAATGGATGGTCGTCGCCGCCGCGCCCCTCGGCGACGGTCGCGGCGGGCCCCGGCCCCATGTCGTCGCGACTTTGGGCACGGGGGCGCTGAACCTTTCCGACATCGGCGACGGGATCAGGCTGGACCTCGTCCCGACGGGTCGGGACGCGCGAATCGCGGATGGGCTAGGCGCGGTCGTGCCCGTCGACTTCGCCGGGCTCGATCTCGCGGTGCGCGCCCGCGCCCCCGCCTCCTTCGTCGAGGCGCCCTTGGCCTCCGTGCGCGGCGGGATGATCCGCGACGCGGCCGTCCTGCTCGCCCTGATCGTCGCGGTCCTCGTCGGGGCGGGCTACCTCGCGTCGCGCTCCGCCGTCCGGCTCCTCGCCGCGGCGCGCCGGATGGGCGAGGGCGATCTCGAGGGGCTCGACCTCCCCGTGGGCCAGCGCGACGAGGTCGGCGAGATCGCGCGCGCCCTCGCGCTGCTCGCGTCGCATCTCCGGGACGGGCGCGCGGCGACGGAGACCGCGCTGATGCGGAGCGCCGCGCTCGACGCCGGCTCGGCCGCCATCGCCATCGCCGATGGCGAGGGGATCGTGCGCTACGTCTCGCCCGCCGCCGAGGCTCTCCTCGCCCAGAACCCCCCGATCGGCGCGGGGGTGGAGGAGGGGCGCCGCCTCGCCATCGCGGATCAGTCCGACCTCGCCCGCAGCGCGGCCCCCGTCGCGACGGACGTCCCCACCGCGACCGGCCGCCTCCAGGTCCGGGCCTCTCCTGTGCTCGACGCCGGAATGCTGCGGCGCGGCACGGTGGTCGAGTTCACCGACGTCACCGAGACCCGCCGCCTCGCCGCCACCGTGGGGGCGATCGACACCGCGATGCCGATGATGGAGTTCGACCGCGACGGCGGCATCGTCCCGGTGAACGCGCTCGCGCGGGACATGCTGGCGCGCCTGCAGGCGCCGGCGGTCCTCCTCGACGCGGTCGCGGCGCCGATCCAGCGCGCCGGCGAGGCCGGGCATTCCTCCGCGCGCGTCGCCCTCGCGGACGCCGGGGGCGATCCGCTGCGCCTCGTGGGCAGCTTCGCCTCCCTGCGCGGCACGGACGGGTCCGCCTATCGGGTGCTGGGCCTGTTCGTCGACGTCACCGTGCAGACCCTCGCCGCGGAGCGGGCCGAGGCAGACCGCGAAGCGCTGCAGACCGAGCAGGCCGAGGTGGTCGAGCGCCTGCGTGCGGCGCTCTCGGCCCTCGCGCGGGGCGACCTGTCGCGCCCGCTCCGCCCCCTCGCGGGGGCGCGCCACGCGGATCTCCACCACGACTTCGAGCACGCGCGCTCCAACCTGCGCGACGCGCTCTCCACGATCCGGCACAAGGCGGACGGCATCCGCTCGGCCGTCGGCGACGTCGCGGAGGAGGGACGCGAGCTGGCGCGGCGCACCGCGCACCAGACGGATGACCTCGAGGGCAGCGCCGCGTCGCTGGAACGGCTCGCGCGGGACCTCCGGAACGTCGCGCTGCTGGCGGAGCGCACGGACGGGAGCGTCGAGCGCGCCCGCGCCGCCGCGCGCCGCACCCGCGAGGTCGTGGCGCGCACCGCCGTCGCGATGGACCAGATCTCCGGATCCTCGACCCGCATCTCCTCCGTCCTCGACGTCCTCGGCGAGATCGCCCTCCAGACCGATCTCCTCGCCCTCAACGCTGGCATCGCGGCGGCGCGCGCCGGGCCGGCGGGCCGGGGCTTCGCCGCGGTCGCGGACGAGATCCGCGCGCTCGCGCGGCGCGCGGCGACCGCCGCGGGCGAGATCGGCGACGTCGTCAGCGAGGCCGGCGCGCACGTTGCGGGCGGCGTGGATGCCGTCGCGGAGGCCGGCGCGGCCCTGACGGAGGTGGGCGGGCAGGTCGAGAGCATCGCCTCGGCGATGGCGTCCTTCGTGGACACGGCCCGGGCGCAGAGCGCGTCGGTCGGGGCGCTGAGCGAGACGATGAGCACCCTCGACCGCGCGACCCGCGTCACCACCGGCCTCCTCGAGGACGGCGTGCAGGACAGCACCATGCTCGCGCAGGAGGCGGCGGCGCTGCTGTCCGAGGTGGACCGCTTCGCCCTGTCCCACCGCGCCGGGCCGGACGAGGCGGCCGCCTAGGCCGCGGTCCCCACCCGTCCGCACTCCGTCCCGGCATTCGGGTCGCATAGGGTGCCGAGGGATCGCGGTGCAGTGTCCCGACGCACCGGTCGCCCGCGCGAGGCCAGGACGCCTTCTCCGGCGCCGGGCCAGCCACGGCCCGGCAGCTCGACGGCCGAACCCGGCGAAGGCACGAGACGCGCCTCGCGCCGCCCTTTGGCCTCATCGGGCGGGACGAGGGCGGCACGGACCACGGCGTTGCCCGGCCGGAGGACGCAGCCGCCGCGGGTGCCTCAACCGCGGCCCGCATCGCTAGACGGATCGCCAGCGGACCCAGCCGACGAAGAGCACGCCCGCCCCCGCGAGCGCGACGAAGTAGGCGACCGGCACGGTCCATGCCGCGAGGCCGAGCGCCCCGGCCACCGCCTTCAGGGCGAAGCCCGCCGCGATGAGGGCGATGCCGGCCCACGCGAGGCGGGAGCGGGTCAGGTAGCTGGGTCGCATGGGTCGTCCTCCGGGTCGTCGATCAGGATGCGGGCGGCGTCGCCTTCGAGGTCGTCGTACTGCCCCGCGCGCAGGGTCCAGATGCAGGCCCACAGCCCCAGCCCGCCGAGCGTCAGCGACACGGGGATCAGGAGGACGAGCACGTTCATCGGCGCACCGCGTTCAGCACGACCGTGACGGACGAGGTCGACATGGCGATGGCCGCCGCGAGCGGCGTGGCGAGGCCGGCGAGGGCGACGGGGATCGCGACGGCGTTGTAGGCGGTGGCGATCCAGAGGTTCTGGGCGACGCGCCGCATCGCGCTCCGGGCCGCCGCGAGCGTCTTAGGGATCAGCGTCAGGTCCGGGCGGAGGATCACGGCGTCCGAGGCCACCCGCGCGGCGTCCAGCGCCGTGGCGGGCGCCATGGAGGCGTGGGCGGCCGCCAGCGCGCCCGTGTCGTTCAGCCCGTCCCCGACCATGAGGACGCGGCGCCCCGCGCGCGCGAGGTCCGTGACCAAGGCCGCCTTGGCCTCGGGGCGGACCCCGGCATGCACGGCGTCGATGCCGAGGCGCCGGGCCAGGGCGTGGGCGCGGGCGGGCGCGTCGCCCGTCACGAGGCGGACGTCGTGGCCGGCGTCCCGGAGGGCGCGGACGGCGGCCGCGGCACCGGGGCGCAGGCGCTCTTCTAGAGGGAGCGGATGCGTCGCGCCGGGCAGGCGCAGTTCCGTCCCCCCGCCGCCCCGACCGAGGAACACGGGGGCGCCGTCCCAGAGGCCGGACACGCCTTCGCCCGGCACCTCGCGCAGGTCGGCGAGCGGCGCGGGCACCGCCCCCTCCAGCGCCGCCGCCACAGCCTGCGCCGCGGGGTGGGCGGAGGCGCGGGCGAGCGAGAGCGCCACGCCCGCCGCCGCGGGCGGCAGGTCCGGCAGGGTCGCGGTCCCCTCGGTGAGCGTGCCGGTCTTGTCGAGCAGCACCGTGTCGATCTCGGCCAGCCGCTCCAAGGCGGTCGCGGACTTCAGCAGGAGCCCGGCCCGGAAGAGGCGGCCGGTCACGGCGGCCGTCACGGCGGGCACGGCGAGGCCGAGTGCGCAGGGGCAGGAGATGATGAGCGTCGCGGTCGCGACCGCGATGCCCTGCGCCGCCGAGCCCGTGGCGAGCCACCAGCCGAGGAAGGCGGCGGCGGCGAGGCCGTGGACGAGGGGCGCGTAGGCGCGGGCGGCCCGCTCGGCCATGCCGGAATGGCGATGGCGCGCGGTCTCGGCAACCTCGACCAGCGCGGCGAGGCGGCGCAGGGCGCTGTCCTCGGCGCGCGCGGTGACCCGCAGCGTCAGGGGCGCGGCGAGCACGACCTCGCCAGCAGCGACGGCGGCCCCGGCGGGCACGGTCGCGGGCACGGCCTCCCCGGTCAGGGCGGAGCGGTCGAGCGTGGCGGCGTCCTCGGCCACCCCGTCGACGGGCGCGCGGGCGCCGGGCGTCAGCGCGATGCGGTCGCCGGGGCGCAGGTCGGCCACGGCGACCGGGCGACGCGCGTCCCCGTCGATCAGGACCGCCCGCGGCAGCTCCAGCGCCGCGAGTGCGGCGGCCGCGGAGCGGGCGGCGGCGCGCGCGCGGTGGTCGAGGTAGCGTCCGGCGAGCAGGAAGAAGGTCAACGAGAGCGCGGCATCGAACCACGCATGCGTCCCCGCGCGGGTCAGCGTCTCGTGGAGGGACGAGCCCGCCGCGAGCGCGATGGCCACGGCGATGGGGAGGTCCATCGTCATGCGGCCGTGCCGGAGCCCGGCCCACGCGTCGGTGAAGAACGGCTGGGCGGCGAAGGCGAGGGCGGGCAGCGCGACGGCGGCGGACACCCAGTGGAAGAGGGCCCGCGTGACCTCCGTGGCGCCCGACCAGACCGCGACCGAGAGGACCATGACGTTCATCATCGCGAAGCCGGCGACGGCCACGCGGGCGAGCAGCAGGCGGCCTGTCGCGTCGGCGGGGGCGAGGGCCGCCTCGTCGAGCTCGTGCGCCTCGTAGCCCGCGTCGCGCAGGGCGGCGAGGGCGGGCGCGGCGCCGAGGCCGGGCACGCTCGTCACGCGCACGCGGCGGCGTCCGAGGTTGACCCGCGCGGCGCGGATGCCGGGGACGGCGCGGAGGGTCCGCTCGACGCCCGAGATGCAGCCCGCGCAGTGGATGCCGGGGAGCGAGAGGTGGACCGTCTCGCCCTCGGCCGGTCGCGCCGCCACGGCCTCGAGCCCCGGGGGGCAGGCGGGGCAGGCGGCGGTCACGGGATCCTCAGAGGAATGCGGCGGCGGAAGGGCGTGCCGTCGGGCGCCTCCAGCTCCACCCGCAGGTTCCAGTTGCCCGGCCCGAGGGCGACGGGCGCGGCGAGGGCCGCGCCGTCCCATCCGAGAGCGGGCGACGTGTCGTCGGCGACGGTGGTCGCGCGGCCCAGCGTGGCGGCGACGACGGTGGGGCGGACGGGGCCGTCGGGGCCGAGGACGGAGAGGCGGAGGGTGCCGTCCGCATGGGTCAGGCCCACCTCCCAGCCGAGCGCGTCCTGTGCGGCGCGGTCGGCGTCGAAAGTCTGCGAGGCGACGTAGCTGCTCGCGACCTCGGTGCCGGGGAAGGTGCGGACCGCGTTGACCGCCAGCGCCACGTTGACACCGACGATGACGGTGAACCCGCCGACGAACATCGCCGCGACGTGGCGGCCCGTCAGTCTAGCCTGCGTTGCCGGTTCGCTCATCGAAGCTCTCCCGTCCGTTGAAGATGGTGTCGCGGTGGGCTCGCTCGCCGTCGGCGAGATCCTCGACCCAGAAGCGGAAGCCCGTCCGCTCCCGGCCCGCGGCGGGATCCTGCGGGCGCGCGGTGACGTAGACGCGCTGGAGATGGGTCGCCGTCGGAGGAACCTCGACCGTGAGCGCGTCGGTGCCCTCCAAGGCGATGCGCAACGTGTCCGGGGCCGTGAGGGCGAGGTGGAAGGTCCGCGCCTCGCCGTGCTTGTTGCGCAGGCGGATGTCGTAGGCGTTGCGCACCGAGCCGTCCGACAGCGTGACGAAGGTGGGGTTGCGGACCGGCGAGACGGTCATCGCGATCTCGGGCCGGACGAACAGCGCGACGAGCAGCGCGACCCCGATGGCCGCCCAAGCGGCGGTGTAGATCAGCGTGCGCGGGCGCAGCACGTGGCGCCACGCGGGGGCGGGGGACCATCCGCCCGCGTAGGGGCGCACGTCGGCGGTCTCGCCCGGCTCCACCGGCGGCCGGTCGTCGAGGGCGAGGTAGTCGATCAGACCGCGCGGACGATCCAGCTTGGCCATCACGTCGTCGCAGGCGTCGATGCAGAGCGCGCAGGTGATGCACTCCATCTGCTGGCCCTCGCGGATGTCGATGCCCATCGGGCAGACCGCGACGCAGGCGTTGCAGTCGACGCAGTCGCCGAGGACGGCGCCGTCGCGGGCCGTGCGGGGGGCGGCGACCTCCTTCGAGGCGGCCGCCCCGTAGCGCGCGGTCGCGGCGCTTCCCACGTCCTCGGCCACGGCTTGGCGGCGGACGCCGCCCCGCCCGCGGGGCTCGCCGCGCCAATCGCGGTAGCCCACCGTCAGGGTGCCGGGGTCCATCATCGCGCCTTGGATGCGCGGCCACGGGCACATGTAGATGCAGACCTGCTCCCGCATGAACCCGCCGAGGACGAAGGTCGTGGCGGTCAGCAGCGCGATGGTGGCGTAGGCCACGGGGGCGGCCCGGCCGGTGGCGAGGTCGCGGAGCAGCGTGGGGGCGTCGGCGAAGTAGAACACCCACGCACCGCCGGTCGCGGCGGAGATCAGCAGCCAGAGGGTCCACTTGGTCGCCCGCAGGCGCGCCTTGCGCGCGTTCCACGGGGCGTGGTGGAGCCGGATCTGGGCGTTGCGGTCGCCTTCGACCCGGCGCTCCACCCAGAGGAAGAGGTCGGTCCACACGGTCTGCGGGCAGGCGTAGCCGCACCAGACGCGACCGAGGGCGGAGGTGAAGAGGAACAGCCCGAGGCCGGCCATGATGAGGAGGCCCGCCACGAGCCAGAACTCGTGCGGCCAGATCTCGATCCAGAAGAAGTAGAAGCGCCGGCGGGCGAGGTCCACGAGCACGGCTTGGTCCGGCAGGTTCGGCCCGCGGTCCCAGCGCAGCCACGGCGTGACGTAGTATATCCCGAGCGTCACCCACAGGATCGCCCACTTGAGCGTGCGGAAGCGGCCCGCCACGCGGCGGGGGAAGATCGGCTCGCGCGCGGCGAAGAGGGCGGGGGCGTCGGTCATCTGTTCGGCTCATCGCGCGTGGGCGCCGGGCGCGCCTTGACGGGGATCAAACGCGGTCGTCGAGGGCGGCGTCCGGGAATGGTCGCCGCCCCGCGCCCGTCCGGCGCGGGGCGGCCCCCCCCGCGCGCATCCCCTCCCGGGCGCGCGGGGGCGGCGGGCGGTCGGCGCGCGGGTCTTACTCGCCCACCTGGCGCTCGCCGCCGCCGAGGCCGTGCACGTAGGCGGAGACGGCGCGCACCTCCGCCTCGCCGAGGCGTCCGCCCCAAGGGGGCATCACGCCGTGCCGCGGGGCGACGAGCTGGGCCACGATCTCCTCCGACGAGCCCCCGCGCAGCCAGATCGCGTCGGCGAGGTTGGGCGCGCCGACCTCGCGCATCCCCAGCCCCGCCTCGCCGTGGCAGGAGGTGCAGTTCTCCGCGAACAGGCCCGCGCCCTCGGCCGCGGCGGCCGCGTCGTGATCAAGGCCCGACAGGCTGCGAACGTATTCGGCGGTGGCGACGAGATCCTGCTCCTCCAGCCAGTCGAAGGGGGGCATCTCGGAGTAGCGCGCGTCGGGGTCGTCCTCGTTGCGGACGCCGTGGCGGACGGTGTGGGCGATCTCCTCCATCGTGCCGCCCCAGAGCCAGTCGTCGTCGAGGAGGTTCGGATAGCCCGACTGGCGCACGCCCGCCGCGCCCGCGCCGTGGCACTGCGAGCAGTTCGCGGCGAAGACGGACCGGCCCGCCTGCACGGCGAAGCGGTGGAGCTCCTCGTTGCGATCGAGCACCGCGAGGTCCACGGTGGCGAGGCTCTCGGTCAGGGCCGCGTTGGACAGGTCGACGCGCTCGATCTCGGCGGCGACCTCGGCACGGGTCGAGTAGCCGAGCACGCCGGCCGTCGCGCCGGACACCATGGGCCATGCCGGGTAGAGCACCACGTAGACCAAGCCCCACACGCAGGTCGCGTAGAACGTCCAGAGCCACCAGCGGGGCAGGGGCGTGTTCAGCTCCTCGATGCCGTCCCACGCATGGCCGGTCGTCTCGATCCCGGTGACGTCGTCGATCGGTCGCTTGTCAGCCATCTCGGGCCTCCGTGATGAAATCCGGCGCGGCCCGGCAGGCGCAGCCGGGGCAGGCGTTCGCGCAGCCCGGCCGCGGCGGGGGCGGGCGCGTCGCGGCGGCCGGCGGACGGGGGGAGGTGCGCTCCGTCATCTCACGCCTCCCCGTCGGGGTCGTCGTGGCGGAAGGGGACGCGCGCGGCCTCGTCGTGCATCCCGCGCGCGCCCGGCCGGAATGCCCACGCCGCCGCGCCGACGAAGAACGCGAAGAGCATCAGGAGGACCCAGCTGTCGGCGAGTTCGCGAAGGAAGGAATAGGTGTCCATGGGCGTCTCCTCAGCGGCTGGCGTCGGGGGTGAAGGTGGAGAAGTCGACGAGCGTGCCGAGCATCTGGAGATAGGCGATGAGGGCATCCATCTCGGTGACGACGGATCCCCGTCCGTCGAAGTCCCGGACCTGCGCGCCGGGGTAGCGGGCGAGCAGGTCCTCGACGCCCTCGCCCCACGGGTCGACCTGCGCCCGCACGTCGGCGGCGGCCACGTCGATCATCTCGTCGGTGTAGGGCACGCCGACGAAGGCGTGGGTCGCCACGAGGTCGGCGACGTGGTTGGGGTCGACCCTCGCGTCCGCGAGGAAGGCGTAGGGCGGCATCACGCTCTCGGGGACGACGGACTGGGGATCGACGAGGTGGTCGACGTGCCATTCGTCGGAGTATCGCCCGCCGACCCGCGCGAGGTCGGGGCCCGTCCGCTTCGAGCCCCATTGGAAGGGGTGGTCGTACATGGATTCGGCCGCGAGGCTGTAGTGGCCGTAGCGCTCGACCTCGTCCCGCATCGGGCGGATCATCTGGGAGTGGCAGACGTGGCAGCCCTCCCGGATGTAGATGTCGCGCCCCGCGAGCTCGAGCGGCGAGTAGGGGCGCATGCCCTCCACCTCCTCGATCGTATTCTCGAGCCAGAAGAGGGGCGCGATCTCGACTGCGCCGCCGACGGTGACCACCGCGAGCGAGGCCACCAGCAGGAGGGTCGCGTTCCGCTCGAGCCGCTGGTGGAACGTGATGGTCCGGGTCTCGGGGGGCAGCTCGTTGGGGATGTCGCCGGTGGCGGCGGCCTCGGTGGCGGTGACGACCTTGGGGTCGTCGGCGGGGTCGTAGCCCGGGGCTTGCGGGTTCTTGGTCATCGGGTTCACTCCGCGGGGATGGCGACGGTGACGGGGCGGGCCTCGGGGGCGCGGATCGTCATCCACATGTTCCACGCCATCACCACCGCGCCCGCCGCGTAGAGGACGCCGCCCACGGCGCGGACCACATACATCGGGAACTTGGCGTCGACGGTGTCGGCGAAGGAGTTGACGAGGAAGCCGTTGGCGTCGACCTCGCGCCACATGAGACCTTCCATGATCCCCGTGACCCACATGGACGCCGCGTAGAGGACGATCCCCACCGTCGCGAGCCAGAAGTGGAGGTTGATCGCCGGCACGGAGTGCATCTGCGCGCGGCCCCAGAGCTTCGGGGTCAGGAAGTAGAGGCAGCCGAAGGTGATGAGGCCGTTCCAGCCGAGCGCCCCGGAATGGACGTGACCGATGGTCCAGTCGGTGTAGTGCGACAGGGAGTTCACCGCGCGGATCGACATCATCGGGCCCTCGAAGGTCGACATGCCGTAGAAGGCGAGCGAGGCCACGAACATCCGGATGATCGGGTCGGTGCGGATCTTGTCCCACGCGCCTTGCAGCGTCATCAGGCCGTTGATCATGCCGCCCCACGACGGCATCCAGAGGATCACCGAGAACACCATGCCCAGCGTCGCGGCCCAGTCGGGGAGCGCGGTGTAGTGCAGGTGGTGCGGGCCCGCCCAGATGTAGAGAAAAATGAGCGCCCAGAAGTGGATGATACTCAGCTTATAGCTGTAAACCGGGCGCCCCGCCTGCTTCGGGACGAAGTAATACATCATCCCAAGGAAGCCGGCGGTGAGGAAGAACCCCACGGCGTTGTGGCCGTACCACCATTGGACCATCGCGTCCTGCACGCCCGCGAAGACGTGGACGGAGCGGGATCCGAAGAGGGAGACGGGGACGGCGAGGTTGTTGACGACGTGCAGCATCGCGACCGTGACGATGAAGGCCAGGAGGAACCAGTTGGCGACGTAGATGTGCTTCTCGCGCCGGTTCAGGAGCGTGCCGAGGAACACCGCGAGGTAGGTCACCCAGACGATCGTCAGCCAGATGTCGGCATACCATTCGGGCTCGGCGTACTCCTTCGACTGCGTGACCCCGAGCAGGTAGCCCGTGGCCGCGATCACGATGAAGAGGTTGTAGCCCCAGAACACGTACCACGCGGCGTTGCCCCCCCAGAGGCGCGCGCCGGTGGTGCGCTGCACGATGTAGAAGGACGTGGCGATCAGGGCGTTGCCGCCGAAGGCGAAGATCACCGCGCTGGTGTGCAGGGGGCGCAGGCGCCCGAAGTTGGTGAAGGGCTGGCCCCATTCGAAGTTCAGGGCGGGGAAGGCCAGCTGGAAGGCGATGTAGGTGCCCACGACGAAGCCGGCGAGGCCCCAGAAGGCGGTGGCGATGACGCCCGCACGGATCGGGCCGTCCATGTAGCCGCTGGGGGCGGCGGGGGCGGGGACGGGGTCGCCCGGAACGGGCATCGTGCGCAGCTGCCACAGGAAGAGCCCCCCGGCGATCCCCATGATCAGGAGCGCGTGGATCATGTATGCGGCGTCCCGCGCCCAGTTCGCGGCGATGGCGGCGAAGATCGCCACGAGGGCGAGCGCCACGAGCTTCAGGATGTCGGTCATCGGCGGTCCTTCCGGTCGGTCTCCGCGATCCGGGTGCCAGCGGAGCGGCCCGGACGC
Source organism: Jannaschia sp. Os4 (assembly GCF_016820245.1). Lineage (GTDB taxonomy): Bacteria > Pseudomonadota > Alphaproteobacteria > Rhodobacterales > Rhodobacteraceae > Jannaschia. Next base: position 38,243 of record NZ_JAFCAR010000004.1, read on the forward strand.
TTTGATCGGGGTCAAACGGCGGCGCTGTGGCGCCCCTCCGGGGTGGCGTAGGCATCGAGGTCCTGGGCCATCAGCCGGGCGAGGTGGCCGAACCCCCGCCGCAGCCGGAGGCCGCCCTCGGGCGCATCGGGCTCCAGCGCCTCGGCCCACGCCGCCCGCAGCGGCGCGATCAGGGCGCGGGCCCGCACGGGGTCGGCGCTCCGGGCGGGGTCCAGCGCGAAGTCGCAGAGAAGGCGCTCGATCAGCGCGCCCCGCAGGGCGTCCTCGCCGCGGAACGCGTGGCCGCGCACGGTCGGGAGGAGGCCCCCGCGCACGCGCGCGGCCCACTGGCCCGTATGCGCCGCGTTCTGCGTGTAGCCGCCCGGCAGGCGCGACACGGACGAGGCGCCGATCCCGATCAGCACCTCCTCCGGGTCGCAGGTGTAGCCTTGGAAGTTGCGGCGCAGCGCCCCGTCTTCCGCCGTGCGCGCCATCGCGTCGTCCGGCTTGGCGAAGTGGTCGATCCCCACCGCGCGCCATCCCTGCGTCCGGAGCCAGCGCGAGGCCATCCGCTGGAGGACCAGCCTTTCCGCGGGGATGGGAAGGTCGGCCTCTCGGATGAGGCGCTGGCGGCGCGCGACCCACGGGACGTGGGCATAGCCGTAGAGGGCGATCCGGTCGGGGGACAGCCGGGCCATCCGGAGCAGCGTCCGGCGGAGGGACGCCTGCGTCTGGAGCGGGAGCCCGTAGAGGAGGTCGAAGTTGATCCCGGCCACCCCCCGCGCGCGCAGCCCGACCACGGCGGCGCGGGTCTGCTCGTACGACTGCGCGCGCCCGATGGCGGCCTGCACCAAGGGCGCGAAGTCTTGGACGCCGAGGCTCGCCCGCGTCAGCCCCGCGCCCGCGAGCGCGTCGAGCCGGGCCTCGTCGATCTCCGTCGGGTCGAGCTCGGCGGAGATCTCGGCATGCTCGGCGCGGGGCCACCGGGCGTCGACGGCCGCGAAGACCCGCCGCAGCAGGTCCGGCGGCAGGATCGTCGGCGTCCCCCCTCCGAGGTGCAGGTGCCCGATCCGCACGCCCGGCGGCAGGGCCGCCGCCACGAGGTCCATCTCGCGCTCGAGGTCCTCGACGTAGGCGGCGAGCGGCGCGCCCGTGGTCGTGCCTTGGGTGCGGCACGCGCAGAAGTGGCACAGGCGGCGACAGAAGGGGATGTGGACGTAGAGGGACACCCGCGCGCCTTCGCGTATCCCGGCCAGCCAGCAGGCCGCGTCGGGCGCCTGCACCGCGTCCGTGAACTGCGTCGCGGGGGGGTAGGAGGTGTAGCGGGGGGCGCGGGCCGAAAGCGCGCGTCGGGTGAGCGTGTCGATGTCCATGGCTCCAGCTATGGCGCGGGACGGCGGCCGTCCTTGACCCGCGTCAAGCCGCGCACCGAGGCCGGCGCGATCCTCACCGGCGTTGCACGGCCTCGAGATAGGTCCAGAGCGCCAGCAGGTCGGCGGGCACCGGCGTGCCGACCCCCTCCTCGATCTCGACAACGACGGTGTCGCCCGCATCGAGCCCGTCGAAGGCGGGCATCCGTCCGCCGCCCCCGTGGATCTGGTTCAGCACGTCCACCGTGGGGAACGTGCCGCCCGCCCCCGCGGCGAGGCGCGTCAGGTCCGGCGCGTCGCCACGACCGCGCGCGTCCGTCCCGTGGCACCCCGCGCAGTTGTCCGCGAAGAGCCGCGCGCCCGCCTGGGACGCGCTCTGCTCCGAGCCGGCGACGCAGGCGGCGAGGGTTCCGAGAAGCGCGGCGGGCGCGGCGTATGCGGTGCGGGGCAAGCTATGTCCTCCATGCGTGGCTAGTGATGACGTAGCCGGGGGCGGGCGCCCCGTACTTGAGCCATGTCAACGGCACCGCGGGTGGCGGCCTCGGCAGCGGAGGCGTCACTCGCCACGCGCGGGACACGGTGCATGGCCGGGAAGGCGAAGCCCGCGCTCCCTCGACCGTCCCGCGCGGTCGCGGTAAGCGCGAGCGCGAGGGAAGGGGTCCGATGCCGCTCAACACCAGCACGATCCTCGTCATCGACGACGATCCGAAGATCCGGACGCTCCTCCGGCGCACCTTGGAGACCGAGGGGGCCTCCGTGCTGGAGGCGGGCGACGGGGGCGCGGCGCTCCGGCTCCTGCGCGAGCGGGGCGCCGACCTCGTGACGCTGGATCTCGACCTCGGCGACACGGACGGGCTGGACGTGGCGCGCGCGGTGCGGGCCGAGAGCGCGGTTCCGATCATCATGATCACCGGCAAGGGCGACGTGATCGACCGGGTGGTGGGGCTGGAGCTCGGCGCGGACGACTACATCGCGAAGCCGTTCCACGTGCGGGAGGTGCTGGCGCGGGTGAAGACGGTGCTGCGGCGCAACGCCTCCCCCGCGCCTGGCGCCACGCCGACGGGAGGGGACGTGCTGCACCTCGACGGGCTCCGCCTCGATCTCGACAGGATGGAGGTGACGGCGCGTGACGGGACGCCCTGCGAGGTGACCACCGCGGACGTCCGCCTGCTCCGCGCCTTCGCCGAGAACCCGCTGCGGGCCCTGTCGCGCGACCGTCTGATGGACCTGACGCAGGGGGCGGGCTGGTCGCCCCTCGACCGCGCCATCGACAACCAGGTCGCGCGACTGCGCAAGAAGATCGAGCGCGATCCCGCCGATCCGCAGCTGATCCGTACCGTGCGCGGGGTGGGCTACATGCTCACGGAGCGTCCCGCCCGCCCGGAGCGCTAGCGCCGGGCCAGCACCTCTCGGATCGCGTCCGCGAGGTCGGCCTGCCGGTAGGGCTTGCGCAGGAGCCGGGGGTGCCCGTCCACGCCCTCGAGGTTCGCCATCCCGCCCGAGAAACCCGAGGTCAGGAGGACCGCCACGCCGGGCCGTTCGTCGCGGATGCGTCGCGCGAGGTCCTCGCCGGTCATCGCGCCCGGCATGACGAGGTCCGAGAACACCAGCGCGACGTCGTCCCGCGCCTCCAGCACCTCCCACGCCTCCTGCGCGTCGCCGGCCCCGATCACGGCGAAGCCGAGCGCGGCGACGCGCCCTTCCGAGAGCCTGCGCACCGACGGGTCGTCCTCGACCACGAGCGCCACCTCGCCCCGTCCGACCGCGTCCGTCCGCCGCGGGGCGTCCTCCTCCGCCGCCGCGCCGCCCCCCGTGACCGGGAAGTAGAGCGCGACGTTGGTGCCCCGCCCCGGCTCGGAGTAGATCGCGACGTGGCCCCCTGACTGGCGCACGTAGCCGTAGACCATTGACAGGCCGAGACCGGTGCCCTTGCCGGGCGGCTTCGTCGTGAAGAACGGCTCCAGCGCGCGGGCGCGCTGCTCGGCGGACATGCCGACGCCGTCGTCCATAACCGACAGGCGCACGTAGCGCCCGGGCGCGATGTCGACGTCCTGCGCGAGGTAGTCGTCGTCCACGACCACGTTCTCCGTCTCGAACCGCAGCCGCCCTCCGTCCGGCATCGCGTCCTGCGCGTTGAGGGCGAGGTTGATGATCGCCGTCTGCAACTGCGTCGGATCGAGGCGGACCGGCCACGGGGCGTCGCCCTCGACCCGCTCGATCCGCACGCGGGCGGACAGCGTCCGCCGCAGCATCCGCATCGCGTCGTCGATGGCCGCCCCGAGGTCGAGCGCCTCCGGCCGCAGCTCGCCCTTGCGGGAGAACAGGAGGAGGCGCGAGGTGAGGTCCGCCCCCATCTCGGCCGCCTGCAGGGCATCGGCGATCAGCTCGCGGTCGCGCGGCGCGGGGCCGCCCATCTCGAGCAGCTCGAGGTTGCCCACGATGATCGTCAGCAGGTTGTTGAAGTCGTGCGCGATGCCCCCGGTCATCTGGCCGATCGCGTCCATGCGCTGGGCGCGGGTCAGCGCGGCCTCGGCCTCCCGGCGGCGGGTCTGGTCGTGGAGGATGCCGACGAAGATCGTCTCGTCGCCCGCCTCCGCGCGGCCCACGGACAGGTGCAGCGGGAACGTCGTCCCGTCGCCCCGTCGCCCTGTGAGGTCGCGCCCGATCCCAATGATACGCCTCTCCCCGGTGGTCAGGTGATGATCCATGAAGCCGCCGTGCCGGGCGGCCATGTCCTCGTCCATGAGCAGCCCGAGGTCGGCCCCGACCATCTCGGCCTCGGGGCGGCGGAAGAGGCGCGCCGCCGCCGCGTTCACCCGCAGGATCCGACCCTTCGCGTCGGACACGACGATGGCGTCCACGGCCGCGTCGAGCAGCGCGTCGAGCAGCAGGCCGTCCGAGGAGGTCGCGGGGATGCCGTCCATGCCGCCATCATGGCCGCGCGGCGGCCCGCCCGCCAGAGCGGAGGCGCGAGCGGCGCGCATCGTCTTCGAGCGGGACGGGGCCGCTTCCGTCGCCCGCCGTTCCGGACTACATGGCGGACCTTCAGGACACCGCCCGAGACCCCCCGCCGCGCCCATGCCCCGCACTCATTCTCCGATCGATGCACCCGCGACGCGCGTGAGGCCGGCGTGACCGACGTGCCGCCCCTCGACTTGACGCGGTCCGCCCGCCTGTCCGTAGCCCCCATGATGGACTGGACGGACCGCCACTGCCGCGCGTTCCACCGGTGCGTGTCGCTCACCACCTTGCTCTACACGGAGATGGTGGCGGCCGCCGCCTTGGCGCGGGGCGGCGCGGTGCACCTGCTCGCGTTCGACGCCGTCGAGCACCCGGTCGCCCTGCAACTTGGCGGCTCGGAGGCGGAGGATCTCGCGGTGGCGGCGCGGATGGGGGCCGAGCGGGGCTACGACGAGGTCAACCTCAACGTCGGCTGTCCCTCCGACCGGGTGCAGTCGGGACGCTTCGGCGCCGTCCTCATGCGCGAGCCCGCGCACGTCGCCCGCCTCTGCGCGGCGATGCGCGAGGCCGTGGACGTGCCGGTCACGGTGAAGTGCCGGATCGGCGTGGACGAGCAGGAGCCGCGCGAGGCGCTTCCCACGCTGCTGGAGGCCGTGCGCGCCGTCGGGGTCGAGAGGGTGACGATCCACGCGCGCAAGGCTTGGCTCGACGGGCTCAGCCCGAAGGAGAACCGCGACATCCCGCCGCTCGACTACGGCCTCGTCCACGAGATGAAGGCGGCCTTCCCGGACCTCCACGTCTCGATAAACGGCGGCCTCGCCACGCTCGACGCCGCGGCGGCCGAGGTGGAGCGGGGGCTCGACGGCGCGATGGTGGGGCGGGCGGCCTATCACGACCCGGCGGCCGTGCTGCTGGACGCCGACCGGCGGATGCACGGGGCCGCGAACCCCTGCGCGGCCCCGGAGGACGCGGCGGTGGCGATGATCCCCCACATCGAGCAGCACCTAGCCGGCGGCGGTCGCCTCCACCAAGTGACGCGGCACATGCTGGGCCTCTTCGCCGGGCGGCCCGGCGCGCGGGCGTGGCGGCGCTACCTGTCCGAGCGGGCGACGGACCCGGACGCGGGCATCGGCGTGCTGGAGGCCGCGCTGGCCCACGTCACGCGGGCGGCGGCATGAGCCTCGACTGGGGGTCGCTCGTCCCGCTCGTCGGCTTCATGCTGGCGGTGGGGGCCTTCGCGGGCGTCCTCGCGGGGCTGCTCGGCGTGGGCGGCGGCATCGTGCTGGTGCCCGCGTTCTACTACGTCTTCGCGGCCCTCGGGTATGACGGGCCGTCGATCATGCAGGTCTGCGTGGCGACCTCGCTGGCGACGATCGTCGTGACGTCGTGGCGCTCGGTCGCCGCGCACGCGAAGCGGGGCGCGGTCGACCGCGACGTGCTGCGCGGCTTCGCGCCGGGGATCGCGGCGGGCGCCCTCGTCGGCGCGCTCGTGGCGACGCGGCTGCGCTCGGACGTGCTGACGGCCATCTTCGCGGGGCTGGCGCTGACGGTCGCGCTCTACATGCTGGTCTCCAAGGCCACGTGGCGCGTCGCGGACGAGATGCCGACGGGCCTCCGGCGGCAGGCCTACGCCCCGTCGGTCGGGTTCCTGTCGGTCCTGATGGGCATCGGAGGCGGCAGCTTCGGCGTGCCGCTGATGACGCTGCACGGGATGCCGATACACCGCGCCGTGGCGACGGCGGCGGGGTTCGGCCTGCTGATCGCCGTTCCGTCGGTGGTGATGTTCCTGCTCCTGCCGGCGGGGGACGGGCGACCGCCGGGGACCGTGGGCCTCGTGAACCTGCCCGCCTTCGGGATCATCGTGGCGATGACGGTCCTGACCGCGCCGCTGGGGGCCAAGCTGGCCCACGCGATGGATCCCGGGCCGTTGAAGAAGGCCTTCGCCGTCTTCCTACTCCTGGTCGCCCTCAACATGCTGCGCCGCGCGCTGCTCTAGCCGGGCGGCCCGCCCCCCGCGCCGGACCTTGTGCGCGGCGCCGCGGCCCGGCAGCTGGGCCATCACCGCGCGCCGCGCGTCGGGCGTCATCCGGGTCCATGCCGCGATCTCGTCCATGGTCCGCAGGCAGCCGGTGCACAGGCGCGACGCCGGGTGCACGACGCACACGCGGATGCAGGGGCTGTCGATCTCGTCGCGGGTCCAGACGGTCATATGTTCCTCAGCCGGTCGAGCGCGCCCTGCAGGATGTAGCCGGCCGCCACGGAATCGATGACCTCCGCGCGACGCTTGCGCGACGTATCCGCCTCCAAGAGCGCGCGCTCGGCGGCCACCGTCGACAGGCGCTCGTCCCAGAACCCGATCGGCGGGCCGCCCCGGCGCGCGAGGTTGCGGGCGAACGCGCGGGTGGACTGCACGCGGGGGCCGTCGCTGCCGTCCATGTTGAGCGGCAGCCCGATGACCACGCCGCAGACGGCGCGGTCGGCGAGCATCGCCTCGATCGCCTCGGCGTCGAGCGTGAACTTCCTGCGGCGCACCGTCTGGAGGGGCGTCGCGACGGTGCGCATCCCGTCGGAGACCGCGACGCCCACGGTCTTGTCGCCCACGTCGAGCCCGGCGAGGGCGCCGAAGGCGGGCAGGGCGGCGGCGAAGGCCGCGAAGTCGGCGTGGACGTCGGTCACGGGGCCAGCCCCGCCGTCTCCGCCGCGCGCGCCAGCGCGTCCAAGGCGGCCGGGTCGTCGCCGAAGACGCCGCGCGCCTCGGCATAGACCGATGCCGCCGCGTCGGAGCGCCCGAGGACGCCGAACGCCGTGATGAGCCGCGCCCAGTCCGAGGGCGGGCCGCCATCGGTCGCGAGGCGCGAGGCCAGCCCGTCCACCATCCCCGCGATCATCTCCATCCGCGCCTCGGGCGACATCCCGGCGGCGTCGGCGATCTGCGCGTCGGTGGGTCCGACGCCGACGACCAGTTCCGACAAGGGGGTCGGATCGCCCGCGCGCGCGGAGACGTCCTCGATCTGGAGGCGGATCGGCTCGGACCACGGGGCGCCGGGCGGGCTCTCGGCGAGGAGGCGGCGCCAGATGGGCCACGCGAGGTCCGGGCGCCCCTGCTGCGCGTACATCAGCCCCGCATAGTAGCGCGCGAGCCCGTTCGAGCGGTCGAGGCGCCCCGCCTCGACCAAGGCGCGCTCGGCCTCGGGCGAGACGTAGCCGCCCGCCGCGAGGATCATCATCTCGGCCAAGGTGGCGAAGTCCTGCGCCGATCCCCCGTCGCGGATGGCGAGGAGGCGGTCCTGCGCGCGCCACGCGGCCTCGAAGTCGCCGATGGCGGCGGCGTGACGGGCGAGCAGCTCGTGCCCGCGCTCGTCGTCGGGGCGGGCGCGGAGCACGTCCTTCAGCTGCTCGACCAAGGGGGCCGTCTCGGCCCCGGCGTCGATGCGGTCTTGGACGCCCGCCTCCGCCTCCGCCTGCCGGGGGCGGGCGGCCCGGGCGGCCTCGACGGCGTCGATCCGCGCGGCAAGGGGGAGGTCGGCGTAGCCGGGTGCCCCGATCCGGGCATAGGTGCCCAGCCCCACCGCAGCGACCACGGCTGCGGCGAGCGCGATCGCGACCCGCCCGGGGCCACGGGTGGCGGGAGTCTCGTCGGGCGCCACCGCGAGCAGCCGCCGGGCGATCTCGGCGCGGGCGGCGTCGTAGTCCTCGGGCGCGACGGTGCCGCGGTCTCGGTCGCGTTCGAGCTCGCGCAGCTGCGCGCGGTACACGTCCGCCTCCGGCGTGGCGTCGACGCGCGCGGCGCGCAGGGCGGCGGGGACGAAGGCGGCCACCACGACGGCGACCAGCGCGGCGGCGGCGATCCAGATCATGCGCGGCACATAGGCACGGGGCGCGCGGATTCGACACCCCCCCTTGCGCGGACGTGAGCGGCGCGCGAAGCGTCGCAACCGCGCCGTCCGGGGCTGGGCACCCATGGCAAGGGCGGGCGCAGGAGGGACCGCCGATGACACGCCGCTATTCCGCCTTCGCCATCGCGCGCGAGGCGCTGCGCGAGCACACGGGCTGGGGCCGGGCGTGGGCGAAGCGTCCGCCGAAGGACCGCTACGACGTGGTAATCGTGGGCGCGGGCGGGCATGGTCTGGCGACGGCCTACTACCTCGGCAAGAATTTCGGCATCACGAACGTCGCGATCGTCGAGAAGGGGTGGCTCGGCGGGGGCAACACGGGCCGGAACACGACGATCATCCGCTCGAACTACCTCCAGGACCCGTCGGCGGCGATCTACGAGAAGGCGCGGAGCCTCTACGAGACGCTGTCGCAGGACCTGAACTACAACGTCATGTTCTCGCCGCGCGGCGTGATGATGCTGGCGCAGACCCATCACGAGGTGCGCGGCTACCAGCGGACGGCGCATGCGAACGCCCTGCAGGGCGTACGGACCGAGTGGATCGGGCCGGAACGGGTCAAGGAACTCTGTCCGATCATGAACATCCACGGGCCGCGCTATCCGGTGCTGGGCGCGCTGTGGCAGGCGCGCGGCGGCACGGCGCGGCACGACGCGGTGGCGTGGGGCTACGCGCGGGCCTGCACCGAGATGGGCATGGACATCGTGCAGAAGTGCGAGGTCACGGGGGTCCGGACCGAGGGCGGCAAGGTCGTGGGCGTCGATACCACGCAGGGGGCGATCGGCTGCGACAGGCTCGGGATCGTGGTCGCGGGGCATTCGTCCGTGCTGGCCGAGCAGGCGGGCTTCCGGCTGCCGCTGGAGTCGGTGCCGCTGCAGGCGCTCGTGTCCGAGCCGATCAAGCCCTGCATGGACGTCGTCGTGATGGCGAACACCGTGCACGGCTACATGAGCCAGTCCGACAAGGGCGAGATGGTGATCGGTGGCGGCACGGACGGCTACAACGGCTACACCCAGAGGGGCAGCTTCCAGCACATCGAGGAGACGCTGCGCGCCTTGGTCGAGACGTTCCCGATGATTTCCCGCCTCAAGATGCTGCGGCAGTGGGGTGGGATCGTGGACGTGACGGGCGACCGCTCGCCCATCCTGTCCAAGACCCCGGTCGACGGCGTGTTCGTGAACTGCGGCTGGGGGACCGGCGGGTTCAAGGCGATCCCCGGCTCGGGCTGGGGCATGGCGGAGCTGATGGCCAAGGGGCATTCGCCCCTGACGGAGGCGTTCGGGATGGAGCGGTTCCGGGAGGGGCGCTTCATCGACGAGTCGGTCGCCGCGGGGGTGGCGCACTGATGGTGACAGGAACGGGGCGTCGCAACACGGGGGCGCGAGCGATGATCACGGGGACGGCACGGGGCCGGTCACGGGGGGACACGGGGCCGCGAGGCGGCTGGACGGGTGCGGCGGCAGGCCGCAGGTCGGGGGCAAGCAACCCGAACAGGAGACCGTCATGTCCCGTCACGATCATCTTCCGACCTACGCGCTCGGCCTCGGCCTCGGCGCCGTCCTCTCCGTCCTCCTCCTCGGGGGGATCCATGCTGCCGACCTCGGCGTCGGCGGGCCTGGCTCCCCGGTCGTGGTCCTCATGGCTTCCATGGGCTGACGGACGCGGGGCGCCCGCCCGTGCAAGGGCGGGTGCACGCCCTGCGGGATTCCGCAGTTCGCAACCCCGCGCGGGAATGCGAGTTGAGATCTCGTCAGGGACGACCGTCTCAAAAGGGTCTACGCTATGGACCATCAGCCCCGTCGGCCCCGCACGGCCCGCGACTTCGTCACCGCCGGCGCGATCCTCGCGCTCCTCGTCCTCGGCGGCGTGTTCGCCAGCGAGAGCGCGTTCGGGACCACCGCGCCGACGGTCCGGATCGACATGCGCTGACCGCCCGACGGGAGGCGCGCCATGCTGATCCTGCGGTGCCCCGTCTGCGGCGTCGATGCCTGCGAGACCGAGCTGGCCCCGGGCGGCGAGGCCCATCTGGAGCGCTTCGGCCCCGGCTCGTCCGACGAGGCGTTCGAGGGCTACCTGTTCGTCCGCGCCAACCCGAAGGGCGTCCATCTCGAACGGTGGCGCCACGCGATGGGCTGCGGGAAGTGGTTCCTCGCCGCGCGCGACACCGCGACGATGGAGGTGCTCGGGACCTACGGCGCCCAGACCGAGGCGCCGCCCGCCGACATCCAGTCGAAGATCGAGGAGGCGTCCCGATGACCGCCCGCCTTCCGCGCGGCGGACGCCGCATCGACCGCTCGCGCAGCGTCGAGTTCTCGTTCGACGGCAAGCCGATGCGCGGCTTCGTGGGCGATACGCTCGCCTCTGCGCTGCTCGGACGGGGCCAGCAGGTGATGGGACGGTCGTTCAAGTATCACCGCCCCCGCTCGGTCGTCGCCGCCGGGCCGGAGGAGCCGAACGCGCTGATGGGGATCGGCACGGGCGCGCGGTTCGAGCCGAACCGCCGCGCCACGGTGCAGGAACTCTACGACGGGCTGGAGGCGCGGTCGCAGAACGCGTGGCCGTCGCTCGGGTTCGACGTGGGCCGGGTGAACGACTGGGTGTCGCCGCTCTTCCCCGCCGGCTTCTACTACAAGACCTTCCTCGCGCCCCGGGTGGCGTGGAAGCACCTGTTCGAGCCGGTGATCCGCAAGGCCGCCGGCCTCGGCGCCGCGCCCGAGGGCGCGGACGGCGACCGGTACGAGCAGGCCTACGCGCATTGCGACCTGCTGGTCGCGGGCGGCGGGATCGCCGGGCTCGCCGCCGCGCTGGCGGCGGGGGCGCGGGGCGAGCGCGTGATCGTCATGGAGCAGTCGGCCCACTGGGGCGGCCGGGCGCCCACGGATGCCGGCGAGATCGACGGGATGGCGCCCGACGCTTGGGTCGAGGACGCGGTCGCGCGGCTCGGGGGCATGGACTCCGTCACTCTCCGCCTCCGGTGCCAGGTCGCGGGCGTTTACGACCACGGCTACGTGCTCGCGAACGAGGGCCTGACGGATCACAGGGCGGACAAGGCGGGACCGCGGGAGCGTCTTTGGCGCATCCGGACGAAGAAGGTCGTCGCCGCCACGGGCGCGCTTGAGCGGCCTCTGTCCTTCGCGGGCAACGACGTGCCGGGCGTGATGCTGGCCTCGGCCGTGCGGGACTACGTCGATCTCTGGGGCGTGTCGCCGGGCGACCGGACCGTGATCGTGACGAACAACGACGACGCCTACCTCACCGCCAAGGTGCTGGTGCGGGCGGGGCTGTCGGTGCCCGCGATCATCGACGCGCGCCCAGCACCCGACTCCGCGGTCGTCAGGGAGGTGAAGGCTCTGGGGGTCGCGGTTCACGCGGGACGCGGGATCGCCAAGGTTCTGGGCCGGGACAAGGTGGCGGGCGTGGCCATCTGCCTGATCGACGGCGAGGGCGCGGTCCTGCAGGAGATCAAGTGCGACTGCGTGGCGATGTCGGGCGGCTGGTCGCCGGTCGTGCATCTCTGGTCCCATTGCGGGGGCAAGCTCACGTGGGACGCGGACCGCGCGATGTTCGTGCCGGACCTCGATCGTCCGCCGCTCGGGGCCGACGGCGTGGGCTTCGTGGCCTGCGCGGGGGCCGCGTCGGGCGCGATGACCACCGGCGCGGCGCTGCGGGACGCGCATGCCGCCGCGGGCGGGGAGGGCGAGGCGCCGCAGGCCGAGGACGAGGCGTTCGACCTCGAGCCGGTGTGGCAGATGCCGCGCGGCGCGCCGCACAAGCTGCGGTCGAAGGCGTGGCTCGACTACCAGAACGACGTGAAGGTGTCGGACGTCCGCCTTGCCGCGCAGGAGGGGTTCGAGAGCGTCGAGCACACCAAGCGCTACACCACGCTCGGCATGGCGACCGACCAAGGGAAGCTCAGCAACATCAACGGTCTGGCGATCCTAGCGGACAGCTTGGGCGAGCCGATCCCGCAGGTCGGCACCACCACCTTCCGCCCGCCGTGGACCCCCGTGACCATCGGAACGCTGGCCGGGGAGGCGCGGGGCGACCTGTTCCAGCCGCTGCGCCGCACGCCGCTGCACGACTGGCACGAGGCGCACGGCGCGCATTGGGAGCCCGTGGGCCAGTGGCGCCGCCCGTACTGCTACCTCCGCGACGGCGAGACGCCGGAGCAGGCGGTCCACCGCGAGGTGCTGGCGACGCGGAACGGGCTCGGGCTGCTGGACGCGTCGACGCTGGGCAAGATCCTCGTGCGCGGGCCGGACGCGGAGCGGTTCGTCGACATGCTCTACACGAACAAGGTGTCGACGCTGAAGCCGGGCGCCTGCCGCTACGGGCTGATGTGCGACGAGAACGGCTTCCTAATCGACGACGGCGTGGCCGCGCGGATCGACGAGCAGACCTTCCTCTGCCACACGACCACCGGCGGCGCCGACCGCATCCACGGGTGGATGGAGGACTGGCTGCAATGCGAGTGGTGGGACTGGAAGGTCCACGCGGTGAACCTGACGGAGCAATTCGCGCAGATCGCCGTGGTCGGCCCCCACGCCCGCACCGTGCTGGAGCGGCTGGGCGAGATGGACGTCTCGAAGGAGGCGCTGCCGTTCATGCGGTGGGCCGAGGGCGAGATCGCGGGCATCCCCGCGCGCGTGTTCCGCATCTCCTTCTCGGGCGAGCTGTCCTACGAGGTGGCGGTGCCCGCATCGCGGGGGCTGGAGCTGTGGGAGGCGCTGCACCGGGAGGGCGCGGACCTCGGGGCCACGGCCTACGGGACGGAATGCCTGCACGTGATGCGCGCCGAGAAGGGGTTCATCATGATCGGGGACGAGACCGACGGCACGGTCGTGCCGCAGGACCTCGGCCTCGACTGGGCGATCTCGAAGAAGAAGGACGACTTCCTCGGGAAGCGGGGGCAGGAGAGGACGCATCTGTCGGACCCGGATCGCTGGAAGCTGGTGGGGCTCGAGACGCTCGACGGCTCGGTCATCGAGGACGGCGCCTACATCCCCGACGCGGGCCGCAACGCCAACGGGCAGTGGAACGTGCAGGGGCGGGTCACGTCGACCTACCATTCGCCGACCTTGGGCAAGGGGATCGCCATGGGGTTGCTCCGCCACGGGCCGAAGCGGATGGGCGAGGTGGTGAAGCTGACGCGGATCGGCAAGGAGCCGGTCGAGGCGCGGGTCGTCAGCCCGGTCTTCTACGACCCGGAGGGGGAGCGGCAGGATGTCTGAGGTGACGGTGGCGCGGGTCGGGGACCAGGGGATGGTCCTCCTCCGGGGCGAGATCACGGCGCTGGACGGCGTCCTCGGCGCGGTCGGCCTGCCGGTGCCGGAGCCGCGGCGGATCGGGCGGGGCGGCGGCCGTGCGGTGGCGTGGATGTCGCCGGACGAGGCGCTGGTGCTCTGCCCGGCGGATGAGGCGCGGGACGTCGCCGCGCGGATGACCGAGGCGGCGGGTGATGCGTTCGTGACCGTGGCCGACGTGTCGGACGCGCGGGCGGTGTTCGACCTGCGCGGCCCGTGGGCGGACGAGGCGCTGGCCAAGCTCACGCCGGCCGACCTCGCGGCGGTCGAGGAGGACGAGATGCGCCGCTCCCGGCTCGCCCAGGTGGCCGGCGCGTTCTGGCGCGAGGAGGGGGGCTGGCGGATCGTGTGCTTCCGCTCGGTCGGAACCTACGTCCACGACCTTCTGGATAACGCCGTCGCGGGCGGGCCGCTGGCCCCGGCCTGACGGGTCAGCCCTCGTAGGGCTTGTATCCCTGTCCCGCCGCCTCGGCGGTGCGGGCGATGTCGGCCTCGATCTCCTCGGGGGTGAGGTCGTCCCAGTCGCCGTCCGAGATCAGCCCCGCCTCGGAAAGCGAGCGTCCCAGCGCGGCGAAGTCCACCTCGCCCCGGCTGGTGCGCGAGGGGCGGTTCCCGCTCTCCTCGATCCAGTTGCGCCGGAGGTGGTCGATGCCCGTGGCCTTGGCTCCGGTGAAGGCGGCGATCTGCCGCTCGAAGATCTTGTCCAGCTCGCCCGCGCGGCGGGCGATGATGCCGACGTTCTGCTCCGCGTTCCCCACGAGCGCGAGGAGGTGAAGCGGCGAGCAGTCCACCCCGATGACGTCCTTCGCCGCCTTGTAGGCCGCGATCTGCTCGAGATGGTCGTGCTGCTGCGGATGATAGACCGTGTAGCCCTCGGCCCGCAGCCGCGCTTCGAGGACGTCCTCGCCCACCACCGAGCCGCGCTGCGGTGGCAGGGCCGAGCGGCTGACGTAGATGCGCTCGTCGCCCGCCGGCTCCACGTCCTTGCCCGCATGCCTGCCGATGAAGTCCCGGAACTCGCGCGAGCCCTCGATCATCTGGAACATGCCGAATCCCTGCTCGGGGACGAGGACGCGCTCGACCCGCGTCGGATCCTCGACGTTGCGCACCTCCACGTCGACGCCGAGCGCCCTCAGGAACGGACGGTAGGTGTCCATCACGTATTGCGGCCGGTTCTGGAACTTCGGGACGTAGAGGGCCCCCGCGATCCGATCGCGCACGGCATCGAGCGCCCAGATGCGCGCGATGCTCTCGACCAGGAAATGCCCGAAATGCCCGAAGAGCGGTCCAAGGAAGAGCCACGTGCCCTCCAGCGCCTCCGCCTCGTCGGGCAGCGCCGGGGCGGTGGTGACCTGCGTGCGCCCGCGCCACGTCACCGATTCCGGCACGAGCCTCCCATCCGCGTCCAGCACGCCCGACTTCTGAACCGACTGGTTTCCCAGCCCCTTGGCGGGAGGCACGACGTATCCGCCCTCGACCTCCGCGATCCGCAGCGGCTTCGACAGGTCGGGCGGGGCGAGGTCGGTCATGGATTGGCCTTCGGCGGGAGACGGTGGGAGCCCTCTCGGGGGTCCCGCCCCGATAACATGCCCATTCGGACATTTCCTTGTCCGAATCCGCCCGCTTGATGGATCGTCGAAGACGGGCTTGAATCGGCCCGCATCCCGACCCCGGAGAGCGACCGATGAGCGACGGACATATCGAGCGGATCAGCGCGGCCGACGCCTTCGTGCGGGCCAAGGGCAACGGGCAGCGGCGGTACCCGGCCCCGGACCGGGACGGCGACCGCCTCTATCCCCTCGCCTCGCCGGTCGCGTCGCCGACCTTCGCCATCGGCCCCGACGACACGATCTTCGCCATCGGCTCCTGCTTCGCGCGCAACGTGGAGAAGGCGCTGGCCTCGGCGGGCAAGCGCGTGCTTAGCCAAGAGTTCGACCTAGGCGAGATCGGCGAGAGCATCGGCGACGCCGCCAACTTCTACAACAAGTACTCCATCCACTCGGTCGTGAACGAGCTGCGTTGGGCGCTGGAGCGCGACACGTTCCCCGGCGCGGACGTCCTCTACCGCATGGGCGAGGACCGCTACATGGACGCGCAGCTGGGGATGGCGCGGCTCGACTTCGACGTCGATACGATCATGGCGTTCCGCCACCGCTACCTCGACGCGATGGCTCAGGTCGCCGAGGCGGACGTGGTGATCGTGACGCTGGGCTACGTCGAGACGTGGTACGACACGAAGCTCGGTCTCTACCTCAACGTCTCGCCGCCGATGCAGGCCATCCGGGCCGAGCCCGAGCGGTTCGAGTTCCGCGTCCTCTCCTACGCCGACGTGATGGAGGGGCTGCGCGAGCTGCACGCGCTGCTGACGAAGCACCGCAGCAAGCCGCTGAAGATGCTCATCACGGTCTCGCCCGTCCCGCTGCTGGCCACGTTCCGCGACATGGACGTGCTGGTCGCCAACGCCTACTCCAAGTCGGTGCAGCGCGCCGCGCTCGACGAGTTCACGCTTGGCCTCGAGGGGGTCGACTACTTCCCCTCCTACGAGTTCGTCACGCTGTCGAACCCGACCGTCGCGTGGGCGCGCAACGACTACCGTCACGTCTCGGGCGAGATCGTGCAGCGCATCATGTCCGAGGTGCTGACGAAGTACGTCGACGGCGACGCGGCGGAGGAGATGACGGCGGACGGGCTGCTCGCCTCCGTGCGGATGCTGCTGAAGCTGGAGGACTACGAGGAGGCGTTGGCCACCTGCGAGGCCAACCGCGATCTCGCCGACGCGAGCCCGGAGGTGCTCATCCTCGAGTCGACTGCGGCCCGCAAGCTGGAGCGGCTGGAGGACAGCTTCGAGATCCTGTCCAAGGTGACCGAGATCGCGCCCGCGCGCCCGGACGCCCTGGAGCGGATGATCATGCTGTGCCGCCCGCTCCGGCGCCGCGACGCCGCGCGCGACCTCCTCTCGGCCCACGCGAACCGCTTCCCCGACCGCGGCGAGTTCCGCGACAAGGTCACGTGGGCCGCGTGACCCGCGCTTGTGCCGCTCGCCCTTGACCCGAAGGGGAGGGGGGCGACATGGGAAGGCGGACCCAACCACAGGAGCCGCCCCATGGCCTTCGAACTGCCGGACCTGCCCTACGCCCACGACGCCCTCTCGGATGCGGGCATGTCGCAGGAGACGCTCGAGTATCACCACGACATCCACCACAAGGCCTACGTCGACAACGGCAACAAGCTGATCGAGGGGACCGAGTGGGCGAACGCCTCTCTGGAGGACATCGTCAAGGGAACCTACGACAAGGGCGCGGTCGCCCAGTCGGGCATCTTCAACAACGCCTCGCAGCATTGGAACCACACCCAGTTCTGGGAGATGATGGGGCCGACCGGGCGCTCCATGCCCTCCGAGCTGGAACGCGCGCTGACCGACTCGTTCGGCTCCGTCGACGCGTTCAAGGACGAGTTCCAAGCCGCCGGCGCGGGCCAGTTCGGCTCGGGCTGGTGCTGGCTGGTGAAGGACGGCGACGGCTCGCTCAAGGTGACCAAGACCGAGAACGGCGTGAACCCGCTGTGCTTCGGCCAGACCGCGCTGCTCGGCTGCGACGTGTGGGAGCATTCCTACTACATCGACTTCCGCAACAAGCGGCCCGCCTACCTCAAGAACTTCCTCGAGAACCTCGTGGACTGGGAGAACGTCGCCTCGCGCATGTGAGGAAGGCATCCTTGCGGCGGCGGGCCCCTGCGGGGGCCCGTTCGCGTTTCAGGAACACCTCCGGGGGCCGGGCGTTGGGGGCACGACCTGCAACCACGGAGGCTTCCATGCCCGAGCGCATCCGATCCAACGACGGCACGCGAGAGACCGAGGAGTTTCTCAAGGACATGCCCGACACCCCCAGCCACCAAGGCCGCAACGGCGGCGACCTCGCCCGCGAGCTGGGCACCCGCGACGCGATGCTCCGCGCCAACACCCAAGGCGCCCGCGGGGTCACCCGCCTCGGCAAGTCGCAGGAGAACAAGGGCGGCAACCGCAACGGCAACGGGCCGGGCGAGGTGGTCGCGCCCTCCGGCGAGGTCGAAGGGCCGGGGCAGGGCCCCTCGGGCAGCGACCAGCCGCTCGACCACGCCGCGCGCAGCGAGACGATGCGGAGCGACAACTCATGACCAAGCTGACCAACGGCACCCTCGTCGTCGTCACCGACAGCGAGAAGTCCCTCTTTCTCGTGAACCGCACGGACGACGAGAACCCCTATCTCGAGGTCGTGGACAAGGACTACGAGGACAACCCGCCCGACCGCGAGCAGACCGCCAACCGGCGCGGGCGCCAGTCCGAGAGCACCGGTCCCCGGACCTACGCCTACGACGAGACGGACTTCCACGAGCTGCAGAAGGACCGCTTCGCCGCCGACCTTGCCGAGAAGCTCTACCGGATGGCCCACAAGGGCATCTACGACCGCCTCGTCCTCGTGGCCTCGCCGCAGGTGCTCGGCGTCGTGCGCGAGCAGATGCACAAGGAGGTCGCGGACAAGGTCGTCGCGGAGATCGACAAGACGCTGACGAACCACCCGCTCGCCGAACTGGAGCGGGTGCTGATCGACACGCTCGACGAGATGGACCACGCCGCCTGAACCGGGCCGAATAGACGATCCCGGCCCCCGTCGCCCCCGTGGCGGCGGGAGCCATGCGTTTTGACGCCTCTCCCGGGCGCTGCTACCCCGCTGGAACGGATTCCACCGGGGGACGATCCACATGACCGGAGCCACGGGCCAGTCTAGGGCCTACGCCCTCGTGGGCCTCGCCGTCGCGTTGGCCCTCGCGTTTGCCGTGTTCCTCTGGACGCGGGACGACGACCCGGCGCCCCGTCGTGACGCCGTGGCGTCGGCGCCCGCTCCTGACATCCCGGCCCCCGCCGTCGCCCCCGCGGCCGCTCCCCCCGCGGTCATCGCCGACGACGTTACTCCCGCGACGACCGTGGAAGCCGTGGAGGCGGTCGAGACGATGGACCCGGCGCCCACGCCGCCGCCGCCGGACCCCGCCGCCCCGGCCGTCGACGTCGTGCGGATCGAGCCGGGCGGGGGCGCGCTCGTGGCCGGGCGCGCCCCCGCCGGCAGCGAGATCGTGCTGCGGGTCGACGGGGCGGAGGTGGGCAGCGCGACCGTGGATGCGCGGGGCGACTTCGTGGCCTTCACCGAACTCGCCCCGACCGAGGCGCCCCGCGTCCTGACCGTCGAGACGCTGGATGCCGCCGCGCCCGCCGTATCGGATGCGATCATCGTCGCGCCGACCGCGGCCGCCGTGGCCGCGGGCGCCGAAGCCCACGAGGCGCTCGATCCGTCGACGGAGTCCGCGCCGACCCTCGCGCTCGCGCCGCCGCAGGCTCCGGTCGCGCCCGACGACGGACCGGACGCCGCGACGCTCCCCGGCACGCCTGCCGCGACCACCGCCCCCACCACGCCACGCCTCTTCCGGATCGACGCCGAAGGCGTCAGCGCGTTCCCCGGCGACGTGGCCCGTGACCCGGCGGGACGTCCGGCGCCCGCGCTCGGCCTCGACGCGATCTCCTACGACGCGGCCGGCGACGTCGTGCTCGCGGGGCGGGGCGGCACCCGCACCGACCTGCGCATCTATCTCGACAACCGCCCGGTCCAGTCCACCCGGATCGGCGAGGGCGGGGCGTGGCGCTCCCCCCTCCCGGACGTCGACGAGGGCGTCTACACGCTGCGGATCGACGCGCTGGACGAGACGGGGGCGGTCACCTCGCGGATCGAGACTCCCTTCCAGCGCGTCGCCCCGCCGGCTTCCGGCGCGGCGGACGGGGGCACCACCGTGGTGACGGTGCAGCCGGGCTCGACGCTCTGGGGCATCTCCGAGCGCTACTTCGGCGACGGCGCGGGGCGCCGCTTCGTCCAGATCTTCGAGGCGAACCGCGATCTCATCCGCGACCCGGACCTGATCTATCCGGGACAGGTCTTCACGCTGCCCGGACCCGCCGCGGACCCGTCCGACGTGCGGGACGGCTGACCGCCGCATGGCCCCGCTCCCGCCCAGCGACGCGCCCGAGGTGCCCTCGGACCCGCTCTCCATCCTCCGCCGCGTGGCGCCCTACCTCTGGCCGGACGGGCAGGGCTGGGTGAAGCGGCGCGTCGTCGCCGCGCTCTCCGTGCTCGTGCTGGCCAAGCTCGTCGCGGTCTCGACGCCCTTCCTCTACAAGGCGGCGGTTGACACGCTCGCCCCCGACACCGTCGCGCCCGCGTGGACGCTGGGCGTCGGCGCCATCGGGCTCACGGTGGCCTACGGCCTCGCGCGGGCGATGGGGACGGGCTTCCAGCAACTGCGCGACGTGCTCTTCGCCCCCGTCGGCCAGCGCGCGCTCCGGCGCCTCGCCTCCGAGACCTTCACGCACATGCACCGGCTCTCGATGCGCTACCACATGTCGCGGCGGACCGGCGGGCTGAGCCGAATCATCGAGCGCGGGGTGAAGGGCGTCGAGTTCCTGCTCCGCTTCCTGCTCTTCTCGATCGGGCCGCTGGTGCTGGAGCTGCTGCTGATCGGCGCGATCCTCGCCGCCGTCTTCGATTGGCGCTACCTCGCCGTCGTCGCCGTGACGATCGCGCTCTACGTCACGTTCACCTTCAAGGTCACGGAGTGGCGGGTCCGCATCCGGCGCGAGATGAACGCGCGGGACACGGACGCGAACCAGAAGGCGATCGACAGCCTCCTGAACTTCGAGACGGTCAAGTACTTCGGGGCCGAGGCCCGCGAGGCGGCGCGCTACGACGAGTCGATGGAGGGCTACGAGAAGGCGGCGCTCAAGACGTCCTACACGCTCGCCTTCCTCAACCTCGGGCAGACACTCCTGATCACCGGCGGCTTGGTCGCGGTGATGGCGATGGCCGCCGCCGGGGTCGCGTCGGGCGAGCTGACCGTCGGCGATTTCGTCATGGTCAACGCTTACATGATCCAGATCACCATGCCGCTGAACTTCCTCGGCACGGTGTATCGCGAGATCAGGCAGGCGCTCGTCGACATGGGCGAGATGTTCGGCCTCCTCGAGCAGCCGCTGGAGGTGACCGACGCGCCCGGCGCGCCGCCGCTCGTCGTCGATGGAGGGCGCGTCGCGTTCGACGACGTCTGGTTCGGCTACGACCCCCAACGGCCCATCCTGCGCGGCGTGACCTTCGCGGTCGAGCCCGGCCAGACGGTCGCCGTGGTCGGGCCGTCCGGGGCGGGGAAGTCGACCCTAGGGCGGCTGCTCTTCCGGTTCTACGACGTGGACCGGGGGGCGGTCCGGATCGACGGGCAGGACGTGCGCGCCGTGGCCCGCGACAGCCTACACGCGCAGATCGGCGTGGTGCCCCAGGACACGGTGCTCTTCAACGACAGCCTCGGCTACAACATCGCCTACGGGCGCCCCGAGGCGGGGGCGGACGAGGTCGCCGCCGCCGCCCGCTCCGCCTCCATCGCCTCCTTCGTCGACGACCTGCCCGACGGCTACGACACCCCCGTGGGAGAGCGCGGGCTCAAGCTGTCGGGGGGCGAGAAGCAGCGGGTCGGGATCGCGCGCACGCTGCTCAAGGACCCGCCCATCCTCCTGCTCGACGAGGCCACGAGCGCGCTCGACAGCCGGACCGAGCAGGACATCCAGACGGAGCTACGCGCCCTCTCGCGCGGGCGCAGCGTGCTCGTGATCGCGCACCGCCTCTCGACGGTGGTCGACGCCGACCGGATCGTGGTCCTCGAGGGCGGCATCGTCGCCGAGACCGGGACCCACGCGGAGCTCCTCGCCCGCGGGGGGGCCTACGCGGACATGTGGCGCCGTCAGGAGGCCGCGGGCGAGGCGGCCTGACGGACAGGCGCAGCCGCCCCCGTCGGCGCCGCGTCGCCCGCGATCGTCCTGCGCAGCCGGTCCTGCCGCACCCGCTCCGAGGCGGGGCCGGGACCGATGCAGCCGGGGTGCCGCGGGTCCGTCCCGCCGCCGAGCGCCTCGAAGAAGGCGAGCAGGTCGCCGAGGCCCTGTCGGACCACGTCGACGGATTGCAGCGCGCGGATCAGGTCGTCGTCCACGCGCTCCAACGTCGCCTCGCCCAGTGCGTCGTCGAGCGCGGCCATGCGATCCGACAGGATCGCCGTCTCGCGCGCCAACGTCGTGCCGAGACGGGGCAGGACGCAGGGGCGACGATCCGTCATGCCGCCACGACCGCCTCGCCCCGCGCGAGCGCCTCGAGCGCGCCCGCGTCGATCACGAGGGCGTCGGCGTCCGCCGCCTCGGCGGAACCCACGAGGTCGATGCGCCCCGTCGCGAGCACGCAGGGCAGCGGATGGCGCGCCACGATCAGGTGGGGATGCCCGCCCGGCGTCCCCGAGGCGGCGAGCGGGTCGCCCACGCCGTCGATCCGGCAGACGAGGCGGATGCGATCCCGGACCCAGACGAAGCCGAGGACCGACGGGCCCGCACCCGGCAGCGGGGTTAGGGGCGGCAGCGGAACCACCTCGTCGACGAGATCGACGGCGACGTAGCGCGTCTGCGTGCCGGGCAGGCGCAGATGGGTCGAGGGCGGCGGCACGGGCGGGGCGGGGGCGAAGCGCGGACGGCTCGTCTCGGGCGCGGGCTCGGTCATGCGGCTTGGCCCGCGGAGAGGCCGCGCGGATCGACGACGACGCCGACGCGCCCGTCGTCGCCCACGATCCCCCCCGCGATCCAACCCGGTCGCGGCGTCGCGTCCGGGAGGGGACGGACCGCCGACGTGCCCGAGGCGACCACGCGGTCCACGCCCACGAAGGGCGCGTCGGGCCCGACAAGCTCGACAATCTCATCCCCCGCGGGCGCGTCGGGACGAAGCATCCGGCCGAGTTCGATCACGGGGCGGCCCGGCTCCGCCGCGGCGGGGTGGGTGCCCCGTACGGCGGCGAGCGGGATCACGACGACCATCCCCCCCGCTTCGCAGACGAGCCCGTCGATGACGGAGATCGTCGTCGGCAGCGTCAGCCGGAAGCGGCACCCGACGCCCGGGCTCGACTCGAGTTGAGCCGAGGCCCCGGCGATGGCGCCGATCTCGCGCATGACCGCGTCCAGCCCCACGCCGCGCCCGGACGTCCCCGATGCGTGGTCGCGGGTCGAGAGGCCGGGCCGCGCGGCGAGGGACAGGATGTCCCCGCCGGCGGGGGCCGCGGGGGCCTCCGGGCCGGCGCGTGCGCGCAGCGTCGCCACGTCGATGCCCCGCCCGTCATCCGACACCTCGATGACGACCGTATCGCCGGACTGGACCGCGCCGAGGACGATTCGGCCCTCGGACGGCTTACCGACGGCGGCGCGGTCCACCTCGATCCCGTGGTCGACGGCGTTCCGGACGAGGTGGGTGAGCGGACCGGCGAGACGTTCCACGATGCCGGCGTCGATCTCGACGTCGTCGCCCTCGACGTCGACACGCACGGTCTTTCCGAGTGCGCGCGCGGTGTCGCGCCCCAGCGCTGCCATACGCGCCAGCAGCGGCGCGACGGGCTGGGCGCGGAGGTCGATGACCGCGTCGCGCAGGCCCTGCACGGAGATATGCAGCCGTTCGGCAGCCGGCGCGAGGGCGTCGTCCGAGCGGACGGGGGGCAGCGCGCGGCGGAGCGCGGCCTCGTGCAGCGCGAGGTCCGCCGAAAGGGAGGCGAGCCGGTCCGCGCGGTCCGGTCGCACCCGGAAGGCAGGCGTGGAGGCGGGCCGGTCCGCCTCAGCGTCGGGAGCGAGCGCCCGGCGCAGGTCGTCGCCCCCCGACGCGAGCAGCTCGTGCAAGCCATCGGTCGATGCCTCCCCGCCGCGCACCGCGGCGAGCCGTTCCTCCAAGGCATGGGCATGGGACGCGACCTCGTCGAGGCCGACGAGGCCGGCGCCCCCCTTGATCGTGTGTATCGCGCGGAAGGCGGCGTCGATGGCCTCGCCCGGCGCCCGGCCGTCGCGCAGGGCCACGCGCGCGGCGTCCACCTCGGCGAGCAGGTCGACGGCCTCCTCGACGAAGTCGTCGCTCAGGGCGTCCATCGCCGGATCGGAGACGGTCATCGGCCCGCCACCGCACGCAGCGCCCCGACGAGGCGCGGCGGATCGAAGGGCTTCACGATCCAGCCCTTCGCTCCGGCCGCGCGGGCACGGCGCTTCAGGTCCGGGGCGTCCTCCGTCGTCAGGACGAGGATGGGCACGTCCGCGTGGCGATCTCCCCCGCGCACGCGCTCGATGAAGCCGAACCCGTCGAGGCGGGGCATGTTGATGTCGGTGATCACGACGTCGGGCGGCGCGTCCATCGCGCCCAGCCGGTCGAGGCCGTCGATCCCGTCCTCGGCCACGGTCGCGTGGATCCCCGCCCGTTCGAGGGTCAGCTCGATCATGCGCCGCACCGTGCGGCTGTCGTCGACGGCCAGCACGCGGATCGGGTCGTTGGTCATGCCGTCCCTCCTGCTCCCGGTCAGGGCTAGAGGGGGGACGTGAAGATTCGGTTACCCCGTCGGGGCGAGCTCGTTCAAATGCGCGGCGCATCCCGTGAGGGCCGCGTGGTCGTCCGTCACGAGGTGGACCGCGAAGTTCTGCATGAACCCGGCGAAGCGGCCCTTGTCCCGGAATGCGTCCGCGAAGCCCATCCCCGCGAGGTGCGGGCCGAGCGCCCTCGCCACGCCGCCCACCATGTAGACGCCGCCGAAGGGCAGGTGGATGAGGCTCAGGTTGCCCGCGACCGTACCGAGCATCCGCACCGCCTGCCGCACGGTCGCCTCCGCGCGGGGATCGGTGTCGAGGCTCCCCATGATCTCCGCCGCCGAGCGCTCCTCGGAGGCGCCGGCCTCGGAGGCGAGCCAGCGGTAGGTCTGCTCGAGCCCGCGGCCCGACAGGACGTCTTCCACCGACGGGAACCCGTGGGAGGTGGACACGAAGGTCAGGAGGCGCAGCTCCGCCTCGGTGCGCACGGGGAGGTTCGCGTGCCCCGCTTCGGAGGGGGGCACGACGCGTCCCGTGGGCGTGACGTGCACGGGCGCCGCGTTGAACCCCGTCCCGACGCCGATCACCAGCCGGGCCGCCCCCTCGCGCGCGGGCGCGGCGGAGGTGCAGACCGTCTCGCAGACGTCGGGGGCGAGATGGCCCAGAGCGTGACCCTGCGCCTGCAGGTCGTTCAGGATCGCGCCCGCGCGGGCACCCGTGGCCGCCAGCAGACGGACCGTGTCGATGGACCAGTCGCGGTTCGTCAACTCCGCGACGCCGTCGGCCACGGGCCCTGCGACGGCGACGCAGGCGCCATCGGGCGTCGCGCCCATCGCGTCGCGGTAGGTCTTGAGGACGGTGGGCAGGCCGGCGAAGTCGTCGTTGCGGTAGCGCCGGATGCTCTCGGCCTGCACCTCGGCCCCGCGCGCGAGGGCGCAGCGGGTGTTCGTTCCGCCCACGTCGGCGACGAGGAACAGCGGCAGGTCGGTCGCGTCGGTCATGGACGTGCGCGCTATCAGCGGCGCAGCATCCTGCCAAGGGCGTGCCACGACGCCTTCGGCGTCCGCCGCTGGCTGTCGAAATCGACATGGACCATGCCGAAGCGCTTGTCGTAGCCGAAGGCCCACTCGTAGTTGTCCATCAGCGACCACACCGTGTAGCCCGCGAGCGGCGCGCCGCGTTCGATGGCGCGCAGGCCCGCGCGGAAGTGCCCATCGAGATAGGCGATCCGCTCCACGTCGGCGCGGCCGGGCACGTCGGGGTTCGCCATACCGGACTCGGTGACGTAGAGCGGCGTGTCCCCGGTGAAGTCCGCGGCCGTGCGCAGCAGCAGCCATTCGAGCCCCTCGGGCGCGATCTCCCACCCCATGTCGGTCTTGGGCAGGGGGCCGGGGACCGTCGAGTAGTAGGGCCAGCGATCGGACTGCGCCTGGAGGCGCTGGCAGGTGTAGTAGTTGACCCCGAACCAGTCGAGCGGCGCGTGGATGCGCTCAAGATCCTTCTCCCACCCCTCGGGCATGTGCGGGGCGAAGCCCTCCAGCACGTCCTCGGGGTAGGTGCCTCGGGTCATCGCCTGCACGAACCAGCGGTTGTAGATGCCGTCGTAGAGCCGGGCCGCGGCGCGGTCCTCGTCGGTGTCGCGGGCGGGGAGCGGGAACTCCATGTTGCACGCGGCACCCACGCCGGGGACGCCGTGCGCGCGCAGCACCTCGACCGAGAGGCCGTGCGCCAGCGCGACGTTGTGCATCGACCTCACGCCGTTCTCGAGCCCGGTGAGGCCCGGCGCGTGGGCCCCGTGGTAATGCGACAGCCACGCGACGCACCACGGCTCGTTGACGGGGGCCACGTTGTGCAGGCGGTCCCCGATGCGGCGGGCCACCACGTCGGTGAAGCGGGCGAAGGCCTCGGGCGTCTTGCGGACCAGCCAGCCTCCCTTCTCCGACAGGGCCTGCGGCAGTTCCCAGTGGTAGAGGGTCGCCATCGGCTTTATGCCGCGCTGCAGCAAGCCGTCGACGAGGCGGTCGTAGAAATCGAGCCCCTCGGGGTTGAGCGTCACGCCGTCGGGCATCACCCGCGCCCACGAGGTGGAGAAGCGGTAGGCGTCCAGCCCGACGTCGCGGATGAGGTCGAGATCCTCCTCCCAGCGGTGGTAGTGGTCGCAGGCCACGGCGCCGTGCTGCTGCAGGTGCACCTTGCCGGGCTGGCGGGCGAAGGCGTCCCAGTGCGTCTCGCCTGCGCCGCCGAAGGCGTGGCCCTCGATCTGGTAGGCGCTCGTCGCCGTCGAGAAGACGAACCCCTCGGGGAAGTCGCTGCGCGCGACGGAGAACTCCGTCGGGGCGGTCTCCGACGCGAGGTCCGGCGACGGCTGCTGATAGTCCTTCATGGCGAATCCCACCTCTGTCCCGCGGCGACCCCTAGCGCGAGGCCCCGGGGGAGGGGGAAGCGAGGGGAGGGGCGTTCTTCGCGGAGTGGCGCATCCCCGCCTCAGGCGGGGGCGGGCCCCGTCGAGCGGCCTAGGACCAGCGGGCAGTCCCAGACCTCCGCGACGATCGGGCGGTCCGGGGCCGCGATCCGGGCGATCAGCAGCTCGGCGCAGCGCCGTCCGGCCGCCCGCACGGAGGACCGGGTGGCGGTGAAGGGCGGGGCCTCGCGGTCGTCGGGCTCGTTGCCGATGTAGCTGAGGACGTCGTCGAAGATGGCGACCGAGACGTCCGCGCCGATGCGCAGCCCGCGGGCCGCGATGGCGCGCCGCACCCCGACGGCGGCGAGGACCGACGCGACGACGAGGCCGGTGGGCGGGCTCGGCCCGTCGAGCATCCGCGCCGCGGCGGCGTAGCCCAGCGGCTCCGTCATCTCGGCGGCGGCGCGGTGGGCCGGGTCGACCTGCAGGCCCGCAGCCGCCATGGCCGCGTCGAACCCGTCGCGGCGGCGATGCGCGAAGTCCATGTCCTCCAAGCCGTTCACGAGGCCGATCCGCCGGTGTCCCAGGCCGATCAGGTGCTCGGTGAGGCGGACGAAGGCCCGGCGGTTCTCGACGTCGACGTGATCGTAGGGCCGGACCGCGCCCGACGCGCGCCCGTGCACCACGAAGGGCAGGCCCAAGGACTGCAGGATGCCGATCCGCGCGTCATCGATCCGCGGGCCGTGGACGATGAACCCGTCGACCGCGCCCGACTGCGCCAGCCGCTCGTAGGCGGCCGTCCCGTCGTCCGGGACGGTCGTCATCAGCATGTCGTAGCCGGCGCTGGCGTAGACCTCGCCCGCGCCCGCGGTGAAGTCGGCGAAGATCGGGTTGACCGTCTCGTGGCCGATGGACTGCGGGATGACGTGGCCGATGGCCATGGAGCGTCCCGTCGCCAAGGCGGCGGCCCGGCGGTTGGGCCGGTACCCGTGGTCAATCGCGGCCTTCTGGACGCGCCTCCGCGTCTCCTCGCGCACCTCCGGGTAGCCGCCGAGCGCGCGGCTCACGGTGGTCGGCGACAGGCCGACGAGCTCGGCGAACTCGCGAAGGGTCATCGACATGGCGCGGCCCTCCCGAACCGGTTCGACACGACCGGACCTTGGCCCGTGCGGCGCGACCCGGGCAAGTGCGCGTTCAGGTCGCATCGCGCCGGGGGCGGGCTTCGACGCTTCGCGTTGACTCGGTCGGGGGAGCACTGGCAGGGATGTCGTCACCAAAGCGCTTTGGGGCGGGACCGGCCCGCCGTTGCGCGCTAGGAACGACGAGACGGACCCGATCAACGGGCCGCTGGGAGGAGAAATGATGAAGAACCTGATGGGTGGCGCCGCCGCCATCGCGCTCATGTCCGGAGCCGCGTTCGCGGGCGGGCACCTGCCGATCGAGCCGGGCTCGGGCGACTACGACTGGACCGCCTACGACGAGTTCGCGGCGAACACCGACCTGTCCGGCCAGTCCCTGTCGATCACCGGCCCGTGGACCGGCGACGAGAAGGCCAAGTTCGACGCGGTCGTCGCGCTGTTCGCCGAGGCCACGGGCGCCGAGGCCGAGTATTCCGGCTCCGATTCGTTCGAGCAGGACATCGTGATCGCCGCCGAGGCGGGCTCGGCCCCGAACCTCGCGGTGTTCCCGCAGCCGGGCCTCGCCGCCGACATGGCCGCGCGCGGCCAGCTCTCGCCGCTGCCCGAGGGCACCTCGGAGTTCGTCGCGGAGAACTTCGCCGCCGGCCAGTCGTGGGTCGACCTCGGCACCTACGCGAACGCGTCCGGCGAGGACGAGCTGTTCGGCATGTTCTACCGCGTCGATCTGAAGTCGCTGGTCTGGTACGTCCCGGAGGCGTTCGAGGAGAACGACTACGAGATCCCCGAGACGATGGAGGAGCTGATCGCGCTCTCCGACCAGATCGTCGAGGACGGGGGCACCCCGTGGTGCATCGGCCTCGGCTCGGGCGCGGCGACCGGCTGGCCGGCGACCGACTGGGTGGAGGACATGATGCTCCGCACCCAGCCCCCCGAGGTCTACGACGCGTGGGTGGCCAACGAGCTTTCCTTCGACAGCCCCGAGGTGATCGGCGCGATCGAGGCCTACGGCCAGTTCGCCCGCAACGAGGACTACGTGGCCGGCGGCGGCGAGACCGCGGCGTCCACGGACTTCCGCGACAGCCCGAACGGCCTCTTCGAGGTGCCGCCCGCGTGCTACATGCACCGCCAGGCGTCCTTCATCCCGGCCTTCTTCCCCGAGGGCACCGAGGTGGGCGAGGACGTGGACTTCTTCTACTTCCCCGCCTTCGAGGGGCAGGACCTCGGCTCGCCCGTTCTCGGCGCCGGGACGCTGTTCTCGATCACCAACCCGTCGGACACGGCCAACGCGTTCATCGAGTTCCTCAAGCTGCCGATCGCGCACGAGGCGTGGATGACGCAGGGCGGGTTCCTGACGGCGCATGGCGGCGTGAACGCCGACCTCTACGCGGACGACGCGCTGCGCGGCCAAGCGGAGATCATCCAAGGCGCGACCACGTTCCGCTTCGACGGCTCGGACCTGATGCCCGGCGAGATCGGCGCGGGCGCCTTCTGGACGGGCATGGTGGACTACACCACCGGCGCCTCGGCCGAGGAGGTCGCGGCCGGCATCCAGGAGCGCTGGGACGCCATCAAGTGAGCCGACCGGCCCACTAGACCATTGACGGGGGCGCGCATGGCGTGCCCCCGTCGCACCGAGGGGCCCACGGAGGCCGCGCCGCGGACCGGCGCGGGGGTCCCGCCGCGAGGCGAACTTGGGGAGGAGCGACCATGCCACCCGTCCTGCAGGGACTGATCACCATCGTGCTGGGGGTGGGCGGCTGCGTCGGCTACTTCTACCTGTCGAACCTCGTGCTCGACCGGTTCATCTTCCCGGCCAAGGGCCCGAACGCGGGGCGCAACATCAATCGCGCCAACATGGTCCGCCCGTGGCTGTTCATCTTCCCGGCCTTCGCCGCGCTCGGCCTCTACCTCGCCTACCCGGTGGTGGGCTCGTTCATCCGCTCTCTCTACGGGCGCAACCCGGACGAGTTCGTGGGCTTGGGCAACTACATGTGGCTCTTCTCGGACGGCGAGTTCCGGCAGGCCGTGCTGAACAACATCCTCTGGGCCATCGTCGTCCCCGCCGGCGCGACCTTCTTCGGTCTGATCGCGGCCCAGCTGACCGACCGCTTGTCTTGGGGCAACATCGCCAAGTCGCTGATCTTCATGCCGATGGCGATCTCGTTCGTGGGCGCCTCGCTGATCTGGAAGTTCGTCTACGCCAACGACGCCGACATCGGGATCGTCAACGCCTTCCGCGCGTGGGCCTTCGACGCCGACCCGATCGACCCGATGCAGATCCCGTTCTGGAACAACTTCTTCCTGATGTTCATCCTGATCTGGATCCAGACCGGCTTCGCCATGGTGATCCTGTCGGCCGCGCTGCGCGGCATCCCCGAGGAGACGGTGGAGGCCGCCATCGTCGACGGGGCCAAGCCGCTCGACATCTTCTTCAAGATCAAGGTGCCGCAGATCATGCCGACCATCGTGGTGGTCTGGACGACGATCACGATCCTCGTGCTCAAGATCTTCGACATCGTCTACACTATGACCGGGGGCAACTTCGGCACCCAGATCCTGCCCTCATACATGTTCGAGTTCATGTTCCGCGACGACGGGCGCGCCACGGCGGTGGCCTTCGTCATCATGCTGATCGTCACGCCGGTCATGGTCTGGAACATCATCCAGGCGCGGAAGGAGATGCGCTGATGGACAACATCGCCGGAACCAAGTCGTCGCTCGGCTGGGCGGTCAACATCGCGGTCGTCGCGATGGTCCTGCTCTGGATCATCCCGACGGTCGGCCTGCTCGTCTCGTCCTTCCGGGACCGCGACGCGATCTCGGCCTCGGGCTGGTGGCTCGCGCCCTTCGCGACCGAGCAGTCCTACCGCGCGCGTGCGGGGGCGGAAGGCGTGCCCGACGGGGACGCCTTCGTCGTCACGGGGAACATCTTCGACGAGGCGGGGGCGACCGGCTCGCTCTCGGCCTTCGGGGTCCGCGGACGCGCGCCGGGCGAGTTCCCCGTCGGCACGGTGGCGGACCTCGGGGACGGCGAGACGCTGACGATGCAGGCGAACGGCGACTACGAGTTCCGCACGCCCGAGGAGCCGGACGGGCGCGGGCAGCGCATCTACTTCCTCGCGGAGACGCCGCCCGACTTCACGTTGGAGAACTACGACACAGTGCTGGGCGCGGGCGGGATGGCGCAGGCGTTCATCAACACGCTTACGGTGACGATCCCCGCGACCATCATCCCGATCCTCGTGGCGGCCTTCGCGGCCTACGCACTGGCATGGATGGAGTTCCCGCTGCGCGGCGTGCTCATCGCGCTCGTCGTCGGCCTGCTCGTCGTGCCGCTGCAGCTTGCCTTGGTGCCGCTGCTGTCGTTTCATACGCAGACGGCGAGCTTTCTGAACTGGCTCTTTGATCCAGACGCCATCTTCAACGAAACCAGCGACCTTTGGGTTGGAGACTATGAGGGGCGGAGCTTCGTGGGCGTCTGGCTCGCGCATACGGGCTTCGGCCTGCCGCTCGCGATCTACCTGCTGCGCAACTACATGGTCGGCCTGCCGCGCGACATCATCGAGAACGCGCGGGTGGACGGGGCGACCGAGTTCCAGATCTTCACCAAGGTGATCCTGCCGCTCTCGTTCCCGGCGCTCGCCTCCTTCGCCATCTTCCAGTTCCTGTGGACGTGGAACGACCTGCTCGTGGCCAAGGTTTTCCTGCCCGACGGAGACGCGGCGATGGTGATGACGCGGAAGATCGCGGACGACCTCCTGGGGTCGCGCGGCGGCGACTGGGGCATCCTCGCGGGGGCGGCCTTCGTCTCCATCGCGGTGCCGCTGCTCGTCTTCTTCACGATGCAACGCTACCTCGTGCGCGGCCTCCTCGCAGGCTCCGTGAAGTAAGGATCCCGAATGACCGCGACCGCAGAACAGCTCCAGCCCGCCGCCGACCCGAACTGGTGGCGCGGCGGCGTGATCTACCAGATCTACCCGCGCTCCTATCAGGACAGCACCGGGGACGGCGTCGGCGACCTCGCCGGGATCACGGAGCGGCTCGACTACGTCGCCTCGCTCGGCGTGGACGCGATCTGGATCAGCCCGTTCTTCACGTCGCCGATGAAGGACTTCGGCTACGACGTCAGCGACTACCGCGACGTCGATCCGATGTTCGGCACCTTGGACGACTTCGACGCGCTGGTGGCGAAGGCCCACGGGCTCGGCGTGAAGGTCATGATCGACCTCGTGCTGTCGCACACGTCCGACCAGCATCCGTGGTTCCAGGAGAGCCGGACCTCCCGCGACAACCCGAAGAGCGACTGGTTCGTCTGGGCCGACCCGAAGCCCGACGGCACGCCGCCGAACAACTGGCTGTCGATCTTCGGCGGAACCGGCTGGCAGTGGGACGTGCGGCGGCAGCAATACTACTACCACGCCTTCCTCACGTCGCAGCCGGACCTGAACTTCCACAACCCGGACGTCCAGGACGCGGTGCTGGACGTGACGCGCTTCTGGCTGGAGCGGGGGGTGGACGGCTTCCGCCTCGACACGATCAACTTCTACTTCGTGGACGACGAGCTGCGCGACAATCCGGCGCTCCCGCCCGAGCGGCGCAACGCCAAGATCGCGCCCGCGGTGAATCCCTACAACCATCAGGAGCACCTGTTCTCCAAGAACCGGCCCGAGAACCTCGGCTTCCTCAAGCGGTTCCGCCTCCTGCTCGACGAGTACGGCGCCTGCGCAGTGGGCGAGGTGGGCGACGCCCAGCTCGGGATGGAGCTTCTCGGCCAGTACACCAAGGCCGGGACCGGCGTGCAGATGTGCTACGCCTTCGACTTCCTCGCCGCCGACCCGCTCACCGCCGCCCGCGTGGCGGAGGTGTTCGAACGGCTGGAGGAGGTCGCGCCGGACGGCTGGCCCTGCTGGGCCTTCTCCAACCACGACGTGCAGCGGCACGTCACCCGCTGGGGCCTGTGCGAGCAGGGCGCGCGCTGCTACGCGACGCTGATCCACGCCCTGCGCGGCTCCGTCTGCCTCTACCAAGGCGAGGAGCTGGGACTGTCGGAGGCGCGCCTGTCCTTCGAGGACCTGCAGGATCCCTACGGCATCGAGTTCTGGCCCGAGTTCGCGGGCCGCGACGGCTGCCGCACCCCGATGGTCTGGGAGGCCTCGAACACCAACGGCGGCTTCTCGGAGGCCAAGCCGTGGCTCCCCGTCGCCGCCGAGCATCTCGGGAACGCGGTCTCGCTGCAGGAGGAGCGCGAGGACGCGCTGCTGCACCACTACCGCGCGGTCATCGGGCTGCGGACGTCGTCCCACGCGCTGCAGGAGGGCGACCAGACCGGCCTCCGCGCGGATGGCGACATGCTGTCCTTCGTCCGCGAGGCCGACGGGGAGCGCATCTTCTGCGCGTTCAACCTCGGCGGCGCCGAGGTCAGCGTCCATCCGCCCGAGGGCGAATGGCGCGCGATCGAGGACATCGGCGCCTCGGAGCCGGGGGAAGGGGGCCACTTCGGCGGCATCCACCTCGGGCCGTGGCACTACACGCTACTGCGCGCCGTGTGACGCGCGCGACCGCGTCCCGAGGGAGGGGGCGCGGCGAACGACCAACGGGCGCGGAGGCGCCGAAGGGGAGGGGACATGGCGAACCTGAAGCTGACCGACGTCTCGAAGGTCTACGGGGGCGAGGTGGAGGTCCTGAAGGACATCGACCTCGACATCACCACGGGCGAGCTGATCGTGTTCGTCGGCCCGTCCGGCTGCGGCAAGTCCACGCTGCTGCGCATGATCGCGGGGCTCGAGCGGATCTCGGGCGGCACGCTCGAGATCGACGGGCAGGTGGTCAACGACATCCCGCCCTCGGAGCGGGGCATCGCGATGGTGTTCCAGTCCTACGCGCTCTACCCGCACATGACGGTCCGCGAGAACATGGCCTTCGCCCTGAACCTCGCGAAGATGCCCAAGGCGGAGGTCGACGCCGCCGTCAACGCGGCCGCGCAGAAGCTGGACCTGACCGAGTACCTCGACCGCCTGCCCAAGGCGCTGTCGGGCGGCCAGCGCCAGCGCGTCGCCATCGGGCGCGCCATCGTGCGCGATCCGAAGGTCTACCTCTTCGACGAGCCGCTCTCGAACCTCGACGCGGCGCTGCGAGTCCGCACCCGGATCGAGATCGCGCAGCTCAAGGAGCAGATGCCCGACTCGACCATGATCTACGTCACCCACGACCAGGTGGAGGCGATGACCCTCGCCTCCCGGATCGTTGTGCTCGACGCGCTCAAGGACAACGGTCACAAGTACTCCATCGCGCAGGTGGGCGCGCCCCTGGAACTCTACGAGACGCCCAACAGCGAGTTCGTCGCGCGCTTCATCGGCTCGCCCGCGATGAACCTCCTGCCCGGCGAGATCGTCGGGACCGGCGAGACCACGACCGTGAAGGTCGATGCGGGCGGCGGCACGATCACCTCCTCGGTCCCGTCGACGCCGGAGGACATGGGCGCCCGCGTCAACGTCGGCATCCGCCCCGAGGACGCGATCCGCACGGACGGCGCGGACTTCGCCTACGAGGGCAGGATCGACGTGTCGGAGAACCTCGGGGAGGTCACGCTGCTCTACTTCGCGCGGGCGTCGGAGCAGGACGACCTCGTGATCGCCAAGCTGCCGGGCGTCCACACCGGCCTGCGGGGGAACGCCGTGCGGATCACCGCGGACCCGGCCAAGGTCCACATCTTCAAGGACGGGCGCTCGCTGCGGTACCGGTAAGGGCCGCGCGCGCACCCCGCGCGCGCCCGAACGCAGCCGCAATCGGGCTCTAGCCGGGCTCCCGTAACCGGGAGTCCGCCATGTCCGTCAAAGCCCGCCGCAGCGATGCCGTCGCCGACGCGCCCCTCGTGGCGCCCGATCCCGCGACCGATCCCCGGACCGGTCCGTGGACGACGCTGCACCGCCTCGCGCTCGTGGCGGCGGGCCTCGGCCTGTCGGGGCCGATGGCGGCGATGATGCGCCACGTGCTCGACGTCGCGGGCGCGTGGAGCGATCCCGCCGGGCACCTCGCCCTGATCATGGGCTTCGGCCTCGCCCTCCTGCCGGGGGCGATCCTCGCGCTGCCGCCGCTCACGCCGCGGTTCGTCGCTCGCCCGCGCAACGCCCTCGGATGGATCGCGGCGATGGCGCTCGTCCTCGTGGCGTCGATGGTCCCGGCGGCCGCGCTCGGGATCGGGGCCGCGTCGGCGGGCGTCGCCGACCTGTCCGGGACCGAGACGTTCGAGGCCTTCCGTCTCGCGGGGACGGTCGCGCTGTCGGCGACGGCGATCCTCGCCCTCGCGGCCATCGGCGAAGCGCGGGTCACGCCGCCGGCGCCCCGCACGCTCGCGCTGCGCTTCCACCTCGTCGTCCTGGCCCTCGTCGGGGCCGGGCAGGCGATCGCGATCGGCGCGCTCTTCCTCGGCCCGTTCGCCCAGGAGGGGAGCATCGGGATCGCGCTCCGCGTGCTCGCGGCGCTGTCGCTGACGCTCCTCGTCGGGCGCACGATGCCGCGCTTCGTGTCGGCCCCGTCGCGCTGGTATCACTGGTTCGGGCTGCAGTGGTGGGCCACCTTCCCGGCGACCATGGCCGCGACCTTCGCGCTCGCGCCCGTCGCCGAGGCGGTGGCCGCCGAGATCGTCGCCGGCGGCGCGCCCGGCGCGGCGATCGCCGGGGCCATGCAGGCGCTCGTGTCCGGTCCCGGCCTGCTGCTCGGCCTCGCGGTGTTCGGCATCGGCACCGTCGCCCTGATGCCGAGCGCCGCCTTCGTCATCCTCGAGGCGCCCGAGGTGCTCCGCCGGAAGTACGACGGCCCGACGGGCGAGGAGATGGTCCGCGCGGAGGCCGAGGCGCCGCGCCGGGTCCGCAAGAAGGCCCACGCCCGCGACCTGTCCATCCCCGCGATCGGCCCGATGATGGGCGCCTACGCGGCGGCCGACTGGCTCGTGATGCGCGCGCTCGGGCTGGCCGCGTTCGGCGCCGCATACCTCCAGTGGCAGGTGCTCCAGAGCGATGCGGCCGTGGTCGACTACCTGCAGATCGACCTCGTCGCGGTGGAGCACCAGATGTGGCTCTACGTGGCGATGGGCGTCGCGCTCGCGGTCCCCTTCGTGCTGCCGCGCTACATCTCCCGGCCGCACCGCGTCCTCGGCGGCTTCCTCAAGGCGGCGGTCATCGTGGTGGCCGCCTACATGCTGCTGCCGACGGCGACCGCCGTGATCGAGGCCTACACCCCGAACGCGTATCACGGCGTCCTCCTCGCCGCGGTGCCGAAGGTCCTGAAGGCGGTCTGCGGCATCGCGATCACGGCCGCGCTGCTGACCTCGTTCTTCAAGCAGCTGGGCGCGCTCCCGAAGGAGGACGGACCCGACGCCAAGGTGAAGATCGCCGAGGATGATCTGCGCGCGCTCCGCCACGCCCGGCTCCAGATGCAAGGGCCAGGGCACTAGCGCGGGGGCCTAGCCCCCGGTGATCTGCACCGCGCCGATAAAGGGCAGGTTCCGGTTCCGCTGCGCGTAGTCGATCCCGTAGCCCACCACGAAGGCGTCCGGGATCTCGAACCCGGTCCACGTCGCCCTGACGTCGACCTCGCGCCGCGTCGGCTTGTCGAGCAGCGCGATCGTCTCGAGCCGCGCGGGCGACCGCGACCGCAGCAGGTTCGTGACGTGGTGCAGCGTGTGGCCCGTGTCGACGATGTCCTCGACGACGAGGACGTCGCGCCCGCCGATCTCGCCCCGCAGGTCCTTGAGGATGCGCACCTCGCGGCTGCTCTCCATGGCGTCGCCGTAGGAGGACGCCTCGAGGAAATCGACCTCCACCGGCAGGTCCAGCTCCCGCACGAGGTCGGCGATGAACACGAAGGAGCCGCGCAGCAGCCCGACGACCACGAGCTTGTCCGTCCCCGCGTAGGTGGCCTCGATCTCGCGCGCGAGCTCCTCGATCCGCGCGGAGATGCGCTTGGCGCTGATCATCTGCTCGATGGTGTAGTCCTGCGGCATCCGGCCCCCCATGTGCGACCGGCGGACCGATCTTGCGCCCCGCGCGTTGCCACGCCACACCCCCGCGAAGCAAGGGAGAGCCCATGCCCCGCATCGACGAGACCCGCGTCCTGCCCTACACGCCCGCGCAGATGTACGATCTGGTCGCGGACGTCGCCCGCTACCCCGAGTTCCTGCCGTGGACGGCCGCCGCGCGCATCCGGTCCCGCAAGGACATGGGCGATCACGAGGTGATGGAGGCGGACCTCATCGTGGGCTTCAAGGGCTTCCGCGAATCCTTCGGCAGCCGCGTCTCACTCTACCCGGGACAGCGGCGCATCGAGACCGAGTACATCGACGGCCCGTTCCGCCACCTGAAGTCCGAATGGTCGTTCAAGGACCACGCCGAGGGCTGCGAGGTGCGGTTCTGGATCGACTTCGAGTTCCGCAACCCGATCCTGCGCCGCGTCATCGGCGCGGTGTTCGACGAGGCGATGCGCCGGACCATCGGCGCCTTCGAGACCCGCGCCCGCAAGCTCTACGGGTCCTCCGCCGCGTGACGCGCATCGCCGACGCGCTGCTCGCCTGCCGGGCGCTTGCCTACGGCGACCGTGACCGGGCCGTCCTCCGCCTCTCGCTCCTCGACTGGGCGGCCTGCGCCATCGCAGGGGCAGGGGAGCCGGTCGCGCGGGCGGCCCAGGCGGCGGCGGACGCGCCCGGCCTCTGCGCGGTGGTCGGCGGACCGGACGCGATCCCCGCGCAGGCCGCCCTCGCCAACGCGACCACCGGCCATGCGCTCGACTACGACGACACGCATTTCGACCACATCGGCCACGTGTCGACCGTCGTCGTCCCGGCGGCCCTCGCCGCCGCGCAGGCGCAGGGGGCCGGGTGGACGACGTTCGAGCGGGCCTGCTTCGCCGGGGCGGAGGCGGCGGTGCGGATGGGCGTCTGGCTTGGGCGCGCCCACTATCAGGCGGGGTTCCACCAGACCGCAACGTCCGGGGCGTTCGGAGCCTGCATCGCGGCCTGCCATGCCGCCGGGCTGGACGAGGCCGCCACGCGGCACGCGCTCGGCCTGACGGCCAGCCGCGCGGCGGGATCGAAGGCGCAGTTCGGCACGATGGGAAAGCCCCTCAACGCGGGCATCGCCGCCCAAAGCGGGGTCGAGTGCGCCCGCCTCGCCGCCCTCGGCGCGACCTCTGCCGACGACGCGCTCGACGGGCCGCAGGGCTTCGGCCCGACCCACGCGGGCGAGGGCGCCCCCATCCCCGGGGAGGCCCGCTTCCACGCCGTCGCCCACAAGCTCCACGCCTGCTGCCACGGCCTCCACGCGCCGCTGGAGGCGCTCGCGCTGGCCCTCGCGGACGGGGCCGACCCCGCCGCACCCATCACGGTCACCACGCACCCGCGCTGGCTCAAGGTCTGCGCGCAGCCGGACCCAGCCACGGGGCTGGCGGCGAAGTTCTCGTTCCGCCACGCGCTCGCCCTGCGGGCCGCGGGCCATGACACGGCGGCGCTGGACACCTTCTCCGACGCCTTGGCGACCGACCCCGCCCTCGTCGCGGCCCGTCGGCGCGTCACGGTCCGGACGGACGACGCGCTTGCCGACACCGCCGCCCGGATCTCCATCGACGGGCGCGCGACCGCGTTCGACCTGTCCGACCCGCAGCCGCTGGAGGCTCGCGCGGACCGCGTCCGCGCCAAGGCGCGCGCGCTGATCGGCGAGCGGGCGGACGCCCTCGCCGCGATCGTGGACCAAGGCGACCTGCGCGGCTACGCGGGCGCGCTCTCCGCGGCCTGAGCGAGCAGCCCGAGCGCGTGGTCCCGCGCGGCACGCCGCACCGCGTCGCGGCCCAAGGCTCCGAACTCCACCGTCTGCACCTGGACCCCCCGCGCGTCGGCCACGCCGAAGCACACGCGTCCCTCGGGCTTGAACTCCGACCCGCCCGGCCCGGCAATCCCCGTGATCGACGCGGCGATGTGCGCGCCCGACCGGGAGCGCGCCCCGGTCGCCATCTCGGCGGCCACCTCCTCGGACACGGCGCCGTGGTCGCGCAGGCTCGCGCGGGTGACGCCGAGCAGGGCCACCTTCGCGTCGTCGGAGTAGGTCACGACCCCCCAGCCGAACACGTCGGAGGCGCCCGCGGGGTCCGTCAGCGCGGCGGCCAGCATCCCGCCGGTGCAGGATTCGGCGGTGGCGAGGACCAGCCCCTTCGACCGCGCGACGTCGTGCAGCGCGCTCATCGCACCACCCCGTGCGCGAGCGCCGCGAGCGCGAGCACCCCCAGTGCGGCCAGCACGCCCGCGGCGACGTCGTCCAGCATTACGCCCAGCGGCCCGTGCCGCCGGTCGGCCCAGCCGACGGGGCCGGGCTTCCAGATGTCGAACAGGCGGAAGAGCAGAAAGGCCGCGATCCAGCCGGGCCACAGGGCGTGGACCGGCACGCCCGCGCGCGCCGCGCCGTAGGCGAGGGGGAGGAGCGCGATCCACTGGCCGACGAGCTCGTCGATCACCACCTCGCCGGGGTCGGGGTTCGCCGCGTCCGTCGCGGCGCCCGTGGCCCAGAGGCCGAGGC
The DNA here is from genome assembly GCF_016820245.1 of Jannaschia sp. Os4. Taxonomy (GTDB): domain Bacteria; phylum Pseudomonadota; class Alphaproteobacteria; order Rhodobacterales; family Rhodobacteraceae; genus Jannaschia. The sequence goes on from NZ_JAFCAR010000004.1 coordinate 77,279, forward strand.
CGAACGCGACGGCGATCAGGAGGGCGAACGTGACCGGCCCGGCCTGCATCGCCACCCAGCCAAGGGGCAGGGCCGCCAAGGAGCCCCACGTGCCCGGCGCGGGCCGGAGCAGGCCGACGTAGCCCACGGTGGCGACCGCGCGGGCGATCATCGCAGCACCGTGGCCGTGGCCTGCGCCGCGATCCCCTCCTCGCGCCCCGCGAAGCCGAGGCGTTCGGTGGTGGTCGCCTTCACGCTGACCCGCGCGACGTCCACGTCGGCGATGCGCGCGACCTCTGCGCGCATCGCCTCCGCGTGGGGGCCGACCTTCGGGCGCTCGCAGATCAGCGTGACGTCGAGGTTGCCGATCCGCCAGCCCTTCGCCCGCGCGAGGTCGGCGGCATGGCGTAGGAACGTCTCCGACGGCTCGCCCTTCCATCGCGGGTCGGAGGGCGGGAAGTGCCGCCCGATGTCGCCCTCGGCCATCGCGCCGTAGAGCGCGTCCGCCAAGACGTGCAGCCCGACGTCGGCGTCGGAATGGCCCTGCAGCCCGCGGTCGTGCGGGACCGCCACGCCGCAGAGCATCGCATGGTCCCCCGGCCCGAAGCGGTGCACGTCGAACCCGTTGCCCACCCTAACGTCCATCCCGGACCCTCCCAGCAGCGCCTCGGCCCGGGCGAAGTCCCCGGCCGTGGTGATCTTGATGTTGCGCTCGTCGCCCTCGACGATGCGGACGGTCAACCCCGCGGCGCGGGCCACCTCCACGTCGTCCGCCGCCCCGCCGGGGTGGGCCGCGTGCGCCGCCCGGATCGCGTCCGTGTGGAACCCTTGAGGCGTTTGCGCCCGCCAGAGGCCCTCCCGCGCCTGCGTCCCCTCGACTATGTCGTCCCCCCGCCAGAGCGCGTCCGTAATCTTCAGGGCGGGCGCGGCGGCGGGACCGTGGTCGAGCGCGGCGACCACGCGCTCGATGACGGCGCGGGGCACGGTGGCGCGCGCCGCGTCGTGGATCAGCACGCGCGGGGCGGTCACGGCGGCGAGGCCGGCGGCGACGCTGGCGTCGCGGCTCGCCCCGCCCTCGACCAGGACTGCTCCGGGTGCCGCCGCCCGGGCGAGCGCGCGGTCGTCGGGGTGGATGGCGACCACGACCTCGGAGGCTATCCCGTCGAAGGCCGCGAGCGCATGGGACAGGACGGGGCGGCCCGCCACCGCGCGCCACTGCTTCGGCGCGCCGCCCGCCCGCGTTCCGCGTCCGGCGGCGACGATCAGGACGGCGACGTCCATCCAACACTCCCTCAGGTTGTCCGGGGGGTAGGGCCAGACGCCTCCGGTGGCAACAGGACGGGCAGGGGTCGCATTGATTGCACAAAATATGTGCAGACGCCTCCCGATTGGGATAGCTGCCCGCTCCGCAGGCGGGCCATGCCCCGCCCCCCGCCCTAGGAGGACGTCCATGACTCGCGCGCTGCATCCGGGCCTCGCCGCCCTCGGGATGACCACCCCGGTGGCGCTGGCCCCCATGGCGGGGATCACCGACCGCCCGACCCGCGACCTCGTGCAATCGTTCGGCGCGGGCCTCGTCGTCTCCGAGATGGTGGCGAGCCAGGAGATGGTCGAGGCGAAGCCCTCCGTCCGCGACCGCGCCGAACTCGGCATCGGCAAGGGCCTGACCTCCGTGCAGATCGCCGGGCGCGAGGCGCGATGGATGGCCGAGGCGGCGCGCATCCTCGTCGATCGCGGCGCGCCTCTGATCGACATCAACATGGGCTGCCCGGCGAAGAAGGTGACGGGCGGCCTGTCCGGCTCCGCCCTCCTGCGGGACCACGACCACGCGCTGCGGCTGATCGAGGCGGTGGTGGGGGCGGTGGACGTCCCCGTCACGCTGAAGACCCGCCTCGGATGGGACGACGACAGCCGCGACACCGCCGCCTTGGCGGTCCGCGCCGAGGCGGCGGGGATCCGGATGCTCACGATCCACGCGCGCACGCGGTGCCAGTTCTACAAGGGGGCCGCCGACTGGTCCGCCGTGCGCGCCATCGCGGAGGCGGTTTCCGTCCCCGTGCTCGTCAATGGCGACGTCGTGGACGCCACGAGCGCGCGTGCGGCCCTCGCGGCCTCGGGAGCGGCCGGGGTGATGGTGGGACGGGGCGCCCAAGGGCGGCCGTGGCTGCCCGCGGCGGTGGCGCATGCCCTCGGGCACGGCCCGGCCCCGCGCATCCCGGCAGGCGGCGCTTGGGCCGCGATGGTCGCGGGCCACCACGCCGCCATGCTGGCGTTCTACGGCCCCGCGCTCGGCGGGCGCGTCGCCCGCAAGCACCTCGGCTGGGCGATGGACCGGGCCGGCACGCCGCCCGCCCTGCGCCGCGAGGTCCTCACCGCGCCGCCGGACGCCGTGGCCCGCCTGCTTCCCGATGCCCTGAACGTGGCGGAGGCGGCATGAGCGACCCGCACTGGCAGGCCCTCCCGGTGCCGGTGATCGTGCTCGACGCACGGGACGAGGTCGCCGACCTCAATGCCGCGGCCGAGGGGTTCCTCAACCGCTCCGGCAGGGCGCTCTCGGGCCTGCATCTTCCGTCCCTCGTCCAGATCGAGGGCGGCCTCGACGTCGCCACGGCCCGCGTCCGCCGCCAAGGCGCGCCGCTGACGCTGCACGACACCGACCTGCGGGTGGGCCCCGCGCCGGCCATACGCTGCGAGGTGCACCTCGCGCTGAATGGCGAGGACGTCCTCCTGCTGCTGTCGCCGCGCGAGATCGCGGGCCGCCTCGACCGCGCCCGCTCGTCCCGCTCCGCCGCGCGCTCCGCCATCGGGATGGCCGAGATGCTGGCCCACGAGATCAAGAACCCGCTCGCCGGGATCACGGGCGCGGCGCAGCTCCTCGACATGAACCTGTCGGAGGAGGACCGCGAGCTGACGGACCTGATCGTCGTCGAGTCGCGGCGGATCGTGAAGCTGCTGGAGCAGGTCGAGCAGTTCGGCAACCTCCGCCCGCCCCAGCGCCGCGCCGTCAACGTGCACGACGTGCTCGACCGCGCGCGGCGGTCCGCGATGGTCGGGTTCGCCTCTCACATGACACTCCGCGAGGCTTACGATCCGTCGCTGCCCCCGGTCTGGATCGATCCGGACCAGCTGGCACAGGTCGTGCTGAACCTGCTGAAGAACGCGGCGCAGGTGGGGGCGCAGGACGGGCGGATCACGATCCGGACGTTCTACGACGGCACCCTTCGCGTGCGCCGGGCCGACGGGGCCCGTGCCGCCGCGCCCGTGCAGGTGGAGATCGCCGACGACGGGCCGGGCATCGCGCCCGAGATCGCGGCCAACCTGTTCGAGCCCTTCGTGTCGGGCCGCGAGAACGGGACGGGGCTGGGCCTCGCGCTCGTGGCCAAGATCGTGGCCGAGCACGACGGGCTGATCGCGGTGGATTCGGTGCCGGGACGCACCGTGTTCCGCATCTCGCTGCCGCTGGCGGCCAAGGACGAGACCGACAAGGGAGAGGGCTGAATGGACGGGACCATCCTCGTCGCGGACGACGACCGCACGATCCGCACGGTGCTGACGCAGGCGCTGACGCGCGCGGGCTGCAAGGTCCACGCGACCGCGTCCCTGGTGACGCTCATGCGATGGGTGGACGAGGGGAAGGGCGACCTCGTGATCTCGGACGTCGTCATGCCGGACGGCAACGGCCTCGAGACGCTGCCCGAGATCGGGTCGAAGCGGCCGGACATGCCGGTCATCGTGATCTCGGCGCAGAACACGATCATGACCGCCATCCAAGCCGCCGAGGCCGAGGCGTTCGACTACCTGCCCAAGCCCTTCGACCTGCCGGATCTGATGAAGCGTGTGCGCCGCGGACTCGAGCAGCGGCGCCGGACGCCCGCCCCGGCCCAAGCGCCCGAGCCGCTGCCCGGCGACGACCTGCCGTTGGTCGGGCGCACGCAGGCGATGCAGTCTCTCTACCGCCTTGTGGCACGGGTGATGAACACGGACCTGCCGGTGATGATCACGGGCGAGAGCGGGACGGGCAAGTCGCTCATCGCCCGCGCGCTCCACGACTTCGGCGACCGCCGGTCCATGCCGTTCGTGGTGGCGGGCGCGGCCGAGCTCGCGGGCTTCGACGGGCCGGCCCGCGTGCTCGCGGAGGCGAAGGGGGGCACGCTGCTCTTCGACGAGGTGGGCGATCTCGACGCCGAGACGCAGGGCCGGGTGGTCCGGATGCTCGACGCCGTGGACGAGGGGCATGCGCGCGTCATGGCGACGTCGCAGCGCGGCCTCGACGGGATCGACGGCTTCCGCTCGGACCTCTACTGGCGCCTCGCCGGCGCGCAGCTCGACGTCCCCGCCCTCCGCGAGCGGGTCGACGACATCCCGCTCCTCGCGCAGCACTTCCTCGCCCGCGAGGAGCGCGCGGGCGGCCCCGTCCGCCGCCTCTCCGACGACGCGATGTCGCGCATCCGCGCCCATCCGTGGCCGGGCAACGTGCGGCAGCTCGAGAACGCGGTCCGCCGCCTCGTGGCGACGTCGTCCGCCGAGGAGATCTCCGCCCCGGAGGTCGAGGCCGTGCTTGGCCCTGCCACCCGGCCGGATTCCGCCGAGATCGGCGGCGAGGGCCTGCGGCAGGCGGTGGGCCGCCACCTGCGCCGGACCTTCGACCTGCATGGCGGGCAATTGCCCGCACCGGGACTATATCAGCGTGTTCTCAAGGACTTGGAGATCCCGCTGATCGAGATCGCGCTCGACGCGACCGGCGGGAACCAGGCGAAATGCGCCGACCTCCTCGGCATCAACCGCAATACCTTGCGCAAGAAGATCACGGATCTGGACATCGTAGTGACAAGGCGGCGCCGACTGATGTAGGCACGTCACAGGGGCGTTGCGGATCGGGAACAACCCGGCGGTCAAGACCAGCCCCTGCGGACAGGAATCATCGGACGGAGCGCCGCCCATGCGCGCGCCTGCACTCACCTCGCCTTGGGGCGCGCGGCTGTCGCGTCTCTTCGCCGGTCGCCTCTCGCGCCGGTCGCAGACGGCGTTGGCCATCGCGCTCATCGTCACGGCGCCGGTCCTCGTCGTCACCACCTTCGTGGTGCTCGGCCTGCGCGGCGCGGGCGGCTCGGCGGACGCGCTGCGCGCGGTGCTGCTCCTCGACCTGATCTACATCCTGATCGTCGCGTCCATGGTGCTGTCGCGCCTCGTCCGCATGGTGCTCGCCCGCCGCGCCGAGTCGGCGGGCTCGCGCCTCCACCTGCGGCTGACGGGGGTGTTCGCGGGGATCGCGCTGCTGCCCACCATCCTCGTGGCGGTGTTCTCCACGGTGGTCATCAACTTCGGCCTCGAGGGCTGGTTCTCCGAGCGCGTGCGCGGCGCCCTCGGCAACTCGGTCGAGGCCGCGCAGGCCTACGCGCAGGAGCATCGCGACGACCTCGTGGAGGATGCGCGCGGGCTGGCGGGCTACCTCAACCTCGCGCGGCAGGCGCAGTTCTTCATCAACGACGGCGACCTGCGGCAACTGCTCTCGCAGGGCCAGGACCTCGTCCAGCGGGGTCTGGCGGAGGCGTTCGTCATCGACGGGACCGGCGCGATCCGGGCGCGGGGCGACCGCTCCTACCTCTTCGACTTCGAGCCCGTGACCGAGGCGCAGATCGCGCAGGCGCGGGCCGGCGACGTGGTGCTGATCGAGGACGACGCCATCGACGAGTTCCGCGCGCTCATGCGGCTCTCGGCCTACGCGGACCGGTTCCTCTACGTGACGCGCACCGTGGACGGCGAGATCCTCCGCCTGCTCGACGAGACCCAAGAGACGGCGCGCCTCTATCAGCAGCTCGAGGACAACCGCGGGCGGCTCCTGTTCGAGTTCGGCCTTCTCTATCTCGGCTTCGCGCTGATCCTGATTCTCGCCGCGACGTGGGCAGGCGTCTGGTTCGCGGAGCGGCTGGCGCGGCCCGTCGGCCGCCTCGCCAGCGCGGCGCACCGGGTGGGGCAGGGCGACCTCGACGTCCGGGTGCGCGAGGAGGCGGGCGACGACGAGATCGCCACGCTGGGCCGCGTCTTCAACCAGATGACCCATCAGCTGAAGGGCCAGCGCGACGCGCTGGTCGAGACGAACGTGCAGACCGAGCGCCGCCGCCGCCTCTTCGATTCCGTGCTGACCTCCGTCACCGCGGGCGTCGTGGGCCTCGACCCAGAGGGCCGCGTCGACTTCATGAACCGCTCGGCGCAGACGCTGCTCGGGGCGGAGGCGACGCGCCAGTACGGGCGCACCTTGGCCGAGGTCGTGCCGGAGTTCGCCGACCTCTTCGACCGCCTGCGCGACGAGAACCGCGACACCCTGCAGGAGGAGGCCCGCCTCGTCCGCGAGGGCGCGCTGGAGACGCTGCTCGTGCGCATCACCACCCGCGAGGGGACCGACGGGATCGAGGGCTACGTGGTGGCGTTCGACGACGTCTCGGACCTCGTCTCCGCGCAGCGCATGGCGGCGTGGGGCGACGTGGCGCGGCGCATCGCACACGAGATCAAGAACCCGCTTACCCCGATCCAGCTCTCGGCCGGGCGCATCAAGCGCCGCTTCGGGCGCGAGCTGCCCGAGGAGAGCGCGGCGAAGCTTGGCGACCTCGCGGATGTGATCGTGCGCCAGACCGAGGACCTGCGCCGGATCGTCGACGAGTTCTCCAAGTTCGCCCGCATGCCCGAGCCGGAGCGCCGCGACACGGACCTCGCGCAGCTGCTGCGCGACGTCATCACCCTGCAGCGGCCCGCGCTGGAGCCGACGGAGCTCGTCGCGGACCTCCCGCGGGCGCCGGTCGAGGGCCTCTTCGACCAGACGATGCTGGGGCAGGCGTTCACGAACCTCATCAAGAACGCGGGCGAGGCGATCGAGACCCGCGTCGAGCGGCACGGGGACGGGTTCGAGCGGCGGGTCACCGTCACGATGGAGGTGGAGGACGAGGCCGCCCTCGTCCGCATCGCCGACACCGGCATCGGCCTGCCGACCGACCGCGCGCGGCTGTTCGAGCCGTACGTCACCACGCGCGACAAGGGCACCGGGCTCGGCCTGCCCATCGTCAAGAAGATCGTCGAGGAGCACGGCGGCACGCTGGACCTCCGCGACGCCGACCCCGTCGGGTCGAACGAGCACAAGGGGGCCGAGGCGGTGATCCGCCTGCCCCTCGCAACTGGATAAGTATCGAGGGAGAGCAGTCACATGGGCGACATTCTGATCACGGACGACGAGGCCGACATCCGGTCCCTCATCTCCGACATCCTTGAGGACGAGGGCTACACCTGCCGCACGGCGGGCAACTCGACGGAATGCATGGATCAGGTGCGGGAGGATCCGCCCGCGCTGATGATCCTCGACATCTGGCTCAAGGACTCGGAAATGGACGGGATCGACATCCTCAAGACCGTCCGCCGCGAGCAGCCGGACATCCCGATCATCATCATCTCCGGGCACGGCACCATCGAGATCGCGGTCGCCGCGATCAAGCAGGGCGCCTACGACTACGTCGAGAAGCCGTTCAACATCGACCAGCTGATGGTCGTGGTGGGCCGCGCGATGGAGACGGCCAAGCTGCGCCGCGAGAACACCGAGCTGCGCCGCAAGGATGCCGTCTCCGCCGAGATGGTCGGCGCCGCACCCGCGTTCCGGACGCTGACGGGCAACCTCAAGAAGGTGATGAACTCCAACGGGCGGGTCATGCTGACCGGCGCCGCCGGGGCGGGCAAGGAGGTGGCCGCGCGCTACATCCACGCGAACTCGAACCGGGCGAAGGGGCCCTTCGTGACCGTCTCCTCGGCCTCCATCGAGCCGGACCGGATGGAGACCGTGCTGTTCGGCAAGGAATCCCCCGAGAAGGGCATCGAGCCGGGGCTGCTGGAGCAGGCGCACGAGGGGGTGATCTACTTCGACGAAGTCGCCGACATGCCGGTCGGCACGCAGTCGAAGATCCTGCGCGTGCTGGTCGAGCAGGCCTTCACCCGCGTGGGCGGGCACGAGAAGGTGCGCGTCGACCTGCGCGTGATCTCCAGCACCACGCGCGACCTTCAGGCGGAGATCCGGGCGGGCCGGTTCCGCGAGGAGCTCTATCACCGGCTCAACGTGGTGCCGATCGCGGTGCCGTCGCTGGAGCAGCGGCGCGAGGACATCCCGCTGCTGGCGGACCACTTCATCGGCCTGCTCAACAAGTCGCAGGGCCTGCCGCAGCGGGAGCTGTCGGACGAGACCAAGGCCCTGCTGCAGACGATGACGTGGCCGGGCAACGTGCGCCAGCTGCGCAACGTGATCGAGCGGGTGCTGATCCTCGGCGACGGGACGGGGCCGATCGAGCCGGCGGAACTGCCGGGGCCGGGCGACGGCGCGGCGGACGGGGGCGAGATGGCGCTGCCCGGCAGCCTCGCCTCGCTGCCGCTGCGCGACGCGCGGGAGCTGTTCGAGCGGCAGTACCTGATGACGCAGATCAACCGCTTCGGCGGCAACATCTCCCGGACGGCGGCCTTCGTCGGCATGGAGCGCAGCGCGCTGCACCGGAAGCTGAAGTCGCTGGGCGTCGTCACGGCGGCCCGGGGCGGCGCGCGGGTCGCGCGGCTGGAGGCGGAGGACGCCTAACGGAAGATGAACGGGGCGGCGGGCCGAGGCCGCCGCCCCTTCTACGGCGCGGCCAAGGTGCCGTCAGCGGCGACGCAGACGCCGCGCGTGTCGAAGGGGTGAGTCGCGAGCGGCGTGACCGCGCCCCGGCAGCGGGGCAGGGAGGTCAGCGCGTAGCCCGCGCGGCCCATGCAGGCCCCGAAGGCTTGGTCGCGGCGCGGCTCGTTCCGGTCGGCGTCGAACACGTCGCGGGCCGTGCCCGCGCCGATGCAAACGTTGCCGGAGCAGCGGTTTAGCCCGACGCCCAGCGTGATCGACGGCGCGGTCGAGATGCGGCGGTCGACGGGCGCAAGGCGGCGCGCCTCGGCGCGGCAGGCGGCTTCCTCGCGGAAGGCGACGCCGGTCTCGACGCCGGGCTTGAGCCAGACGGTCGCGCTGCCCCCGGCGCAGGCGGCGAGGGCGAGCACGGCGAGGGCAAGGGGTATTTTCCGTGTCATCCGAGCACCGTACGCTGGGGGCGCCCCCTGTGCACCCCCCGTACATACATCGTGCATACGCGCGGTGCGCCCAGCCCCGTTCACCTTCGGTTAACGAAAGATCCGCGGGCTGACGGAGCCGCGGCCCGCGGCCGCCGCGCTTGACCGACCCGCCCCCCGCGCCTACGCCTCGTTCTCTCCGGAGGCGGTCCGAAGGCACCCCATGAAGGTCATCATCTGCGGCGCGGGCCAGGTCGGCTGGCAGATCGCGCGCCACCTCTCGGGCGAGCGCAACGACGTCACGGTCGTCGACAACGACGCCGACCTCGTGGCGCGGGCGACGGACTCGCTGGACGTGCAGGGGATCACCGGGTTCGCCTCCTATCCGAACGTCCTGCGCGACGCGGGCGCGGAGGACGCGGACATGCTGATCGCGGCGACCCATTCGGACGAGGTGAACATGGTGACCTGCCAGGTCGCACACTCCGTCTTCACGGTCCCGCGGAAGATCGCGCGCCTGCGGGCGCAGTCCTACCTCGAGGCGATCAACGCCGACCTCTACCGCCGCGAGCACATGCCCATCGACGTCGTGATCTCGCCGGAGCGGGAGGTGGCCGCGGCCGCCCTGCGCCGCCTGCGCGCGCCGGAGGCGTTCGACACCGAGAGCTTCATGGACGGCACGGCGCAGGTGATCGGGCTGCGGCTCGACGAGGACTGCCCGGTGCTCAACACGCCGCTGCGGCAGCTCTCCGAGCTGTTCAGCACGCTGCGCGCGGTGGTGGTGGCCGTGCGCCGCCCCCGCGGGCGCCTCTTCGCGCCGGAGCCGGGGGACCAACTCTACGCGGGCGACTCGATCTACGTGTTCACCCACACGGACGACGTGGGGCGCACGCAGGAGATCTTCGGCAAGACCGTCCGCAAGCAGGAGCGGGTCGTGATCGTCGGCGGCGGCAACGTCGGCCTCGCCGTCGCGCGTGCGCTGGAGGACGCGCCCGAGCGCATCCGGGCCAAGGTGATCGAGAAGAACCGCCGCTGCGCCGAGCTGGCGGCCGAGACCTTGGAGCGGACCATCGTGCTGCAGGGCGACGGCCTCGACATGGAGCTCCTGCGGGAGGCGTCGGTCGACCGCGCCGACAGCGTCCTGTGCGTCACGGACGACGACAAGACCAACATGCTGGCCGCCGTGCGGGCCAAGGCGAACGGCTGCCGCAAGACGATCGCGCTGATCAACGACCCGACGCTGACGCCGCTGATGGGGCCGCTCAACATCGACGCCTACATCAACCCGCGGCAGACCACGGTGTCGTCGATCCTGCGCCACGTCCGGCACGGGCGGGTGCGGACGGTCTACTCGCTGGGCGACGCCGAGGGCGAGATCATCGAGGCGCAGGTGCTCACGACCTCGCCGATGACGGGCCAGCGCATCTCGGACATCGAGTTCCCGGAGGGCGCGCTGGTGGGCGGGGTGCTCAAGCGCGACGGCACCTACGTCCGCCCGCGCGGCGACACCCGGATCGACGAGGGCGACACGGTCGCGCTCTTCGCCCTGTCGGCGGACGTGCCGGAGGTCGAGCGCCTGATGCAGGTGCAGGTGGACTTCTTCTGATGGCGGACGCCGCGCGGGGCCGGGCGGGGGCCGCGCCCGAGCGGCGGCTGCCGCTGGCGGTGCTCGCGGGGCTGGTGCTGACGGCGTCGATGCTGCTGCCGATGTCCCACGCGCTGGTCAACGACCGGCACGAGGAGGCGCGCGCGTTCTTCTACTGGGCGATCCTCCTCGGGGCGGGGTTCGGCCTTCTCGGCCTCGCCACGGCGCGGCGCGCGGAGCTGGAGGTGCGGGGCCAGCTCGTCTCGCTGGTGGTGGCCTTCGCGTTGCTGCCGCTCGCGGCGGCGCTGCCGGTGATGGAGCTGCGCCCCGAGGCGGGGCTCGGGCCGCTCTGGGTCGAGATGATCGCGGCGGCGACCACCACCGGCGGCTCGCTCTTCGCGGATGTCGAGTTCACGCGCACCATCCACCTGTGGCGCGCGCTCGTGGCGTGGCAGGGCGGCCTGCTCGTCTGGATCGCGGCGGCCGCGATCCTCGCGCCGCTGTCGCTAGGCGGGTTCGAGGTGCTGGCCCCCGGCGGCGCGCGCCTGCGGGTCGGGCGGGACGGCAGCGGCGAGGTCGACGCGCGCGCCCGCGTCGGGCGGGCCGTGCGGACCTTGGGGCCGATCTACGTCGGCCTGACCCTGTCGCTCTGGCTGCTGCTGTCGCTGATCGGCACCGATCCCACGGTCGCGGCGATTCACGCGATGTCGACGCTCTCGACCTCCGGGATCACGGGCGGGGTCGCCATCGCGTCGGGCGGCCTCCTCGCGGAGTTCGCCGTCGCGGCCTTCCTGATCTTCGCCGTCACGCGGCGGGCCTTCGCGACCGACCTGCACCGGCGGCGCATCCGGGGGATGGCGGAGGACCGCGAGGCGCGCCTCGCCTTCGTGGTGGTCCTCGCCACGGCGCTGATCCTGTTCGCGCGCCACTGGCTCGGAAGCTACGAGGTGAGCGGGATGGGCACCTTGCGCGCGGCGGCGGGCGCGCTCTGGGGGGCGGCGTTCACGGCGCTGTCCTTCCTCACGACGGCCGGCTTCGTCAGCGCGGAATGGAGCTTGGCGCGCGGCTGGTCCGGGCTGGAGAGCCCGGCGGTGCTGCTGATGGGGCTGGCGCTGTTCGGTGGCGGGGTGGCGACCACGGCGGGGGGCGTGAAGCTGCTGCGCATCTACGCGCTCTACGCCCACGGGCGGCGGGAGATGGACCTGTTGGTGCACCCGTCGGCGGCGGGCGGGCACGGGGCGGGCGCGCGGCGCCTGTCGCGGGCGGGGATCGAGGCGGCGTGGATCTTCTTCATGCTCTTCGCGCTGTCGCTCGCGGGCGCGGTGATGGCGTTCACGGCGACGGGGGTTTCGTTCGAGGCGGCGGCCGTGCTGGCGGTGGCGGCGCTTGCGACCTGCGGGCCGCTGGTCGACGCGGCGGGGATCGCGGCGGCGCGGCTGGGCGACCTGCCGGCGGCGGCGCAGGGCGTGTTCGCAGTGGCGATGGTGCTGGGGCGGCTGGAGGCCTTGGCGCTGATCGCGCTGTTCAACCCCGCCTTCTGGCGCTGACGGCGCGGAATCCGTGACGGGAACGGCACAGTCGCCCCTCCATCCGCCCGGTGGCGCTTTCCTTCGCGCGGGGGAGTCTCGACACACCGGGTCAACAAAGAATCCGCCCCCGCCCGTCGTCGCGGGAGGCCGCGACAAGGACCGGGACGATGGCCTCAGACAAGCAGAACCTCCAGGACGCGTTCCTGAACCACGTCCGGCGGGAGAAGATCCCCGTCACGATCTTCCTGATCAACGGCGTGAAGCTGCAGGGCGTCATCACGTGGTTCGACAACTTCTGCGTGCTCCTGCGCCGGGACGGCCAGTCCCAGCTCGTCTACAAGAGCGCGATCTCCACGGTCATGCCGTCCCAGCCGATCAGCCTCTACGATGGCGGTCCCACGGGCGGCGAGAAGGCCGAGGGCGAGGGGTAACGGAACCCCGGACCCTCGGAACGGTAGGGTCTCCATGAAAGAGAAGTTCTTCGATGCCGGCGCGCGCGTGACGCGCGCCGTCGTGCTGCATCCCGACACGCGCGGGGCGGACCGGTCCGGGCGCGATCCCAAGCTGGCCTTGGCCGAGGCGGTGTCCTTGGCGGCGGCGCTGCCCGACCTCGAGGTGGCGTGGGCCGACGTGGTGCGCCTGCCGCAGCCGCATCCGGGCCACCTGTTCAACCGCGGCAAGCTGGAGGAGGTCGCGCCCCGGCTGGAGGCCGAGGGGATCGACGTGGTTATGGTGGACGGGCCGGTGACGCCCGTGCAGCAGCGCAACCTCGAGCGGGAGTGGAAGGTGAAGGTGCTGGACCGTACCGGCCTGATCCTCGAGATCTTCGGCGACCGGGCGGCCACGCGGGAGGGCGTGCTGCAGGTCGACCTCGCGGCGCTCAGCTATCAGCGGACGCGGCTGGTGAAGGCGTGGACGCACCTCGAGCGGCAGCGCGGCGGATCGGGCGGGGCAGGGGGCTTCGTCGGCGGGCCGGGCGAGACGCAGATCGAGGCGGACCGCCGCGCCATCGACGAGCAGATGGTCCGCATCCGCCGCCAGCTGGAGAAGGTGACGCGCACGCGGGAGCTGCACCGCGCGGCCCGCGCCAAGGTGCCGTATCCGGTGGTGGCCCTTGTGGGCTACACGAACGCGGGCAAGTCGACGCTGTTCAACCGCCTGACCGGCGCGGAAGTGATGGCGAAGGACATGCTCTTCGCCACGCTGGACCCGACGATGCGGGCGGTGAAGCTGCCGCACGACACGGACGTGATCCTGTCGGACACGGTGGGCTTCATCTCGGACCTGCCGACGCAGCTGGTCGCGGCCTTCCGCGCCACCTTGGAGGAGGTGCTGGAGGCGGACCTGATCGTGCACGTGCGCGACGTCAGCCACCCGGAGGCGGAGGCGCAGGCGCGCGACGTCGAGACCATCCTCGAGGAGCTGGGCGTGCGCGAGGACGTGGTGCGGCTGGAGCTGTGGAACAAGGCCGACGCGCTGGAGGGGACCGCGCGGGAGGCGGTCGAGAACCGCGCCGCGCGGGACGGGGACGTCTATCTCGGCTCGGCGCTCACGGGGGAGGGGCTGGACGCCTTCCTGTCCCGCGTGGCGGAGGAGCTGACCGAGGAGGTCACGGAGGTCGCGCTGACGCTGCCGTTCGACGCGGGCCGGGCGCGCGCTTGGCTCCACGAGGTGGGTGCCGTCACGGGCGAGGGCGCGGGCGAGGGCGGGCTGGAGCTGCGGGTCGCGTGGACCGCGCGGCAGGCGGCGCGCTTCGCGCGGACGTTCCCGGAGTTCGGCGGCGACGTGGGCGGGACGGGGCCGGAGGACCGGACCGGTCCCTACGACCCCTTGGCCTGAGCCGCCGCATTCCCGCCACAAAGCGGGCCTGCGGGCCACGGTCCGGCGGGGATCGGGCCGCCGGGTGGACGGACGGGGGATCCGGGGGGCACTCTGCGGGGGCGAACGGGGCGGCACGACCCCGGCGCGAGGCACAGATATCGAGACGCATCATGACCCAGATCACGCGCCGCCGCATCCTCGCGGCCGGCTCCGCCGCGCTCTGCGCGCCCGCCCTCGCCGCATGCGGCAACGGGATCGGCTCCGCCGGCCCGCAGCGCATCGAGGCGCGCGTCGACGAGGCGACGCGCTTCATGTTCTCCAACGTCCCCGAGGCCCGGCCCGTGGCCGAGCGCTCGACCGGCATGCTGATGCTGCCCTTGGTGACGGAGGCCACGATCGGCCTCGGCGGGGCCTACGGCAACGGCGCGCTGAAGGTGCAGGGCGCGACCGTGGACTACTACTCGGTCGCCAACGCCTCCTTCGGGTTCCAGCTGGGCGCGCAGCAGTACTCGCAGGCCCTGTTCTTCATGACACCGGCGGCGCTGTCGGACTTCCGCGCGGCCCCCGGCTGGACGGCGGGCGCGGACCTCAAGTACGCGCTCAAGGCCGAGGGCGGGACGCTGACCACGGACACGACCGCGCTGACCACGCCGGTGATCGCCATGGTGTTCGGCCAGGCCGGCCTGATCGCGGGCGCGTCCATCGACGGGCAGAAGTACACGCGCATCATCCCCTGAGCGGGCCCTGACCGGACCCTGAGCGGGCCGCGCGCAGTCCGGCGCGCGCGCCCTCAGGCGAGGTAGGTCCTGAACCACGCCACCATCCGCTCCTCCGCGAGGCGGGCGGCCGCCTCGTCGTAGCGGGGCGTGGTGTCGTTGTGGAAGCCGTGGTTCACGCCCGGGTAGATGTGCGCCTCGTAGCGCTTGTCGTTCTCCTCCAGCGCCTTCTGGAAGTCGGGCCACATCGCGTTGATGCGCTGGTCCAGCGCGGCGAGCTGGAACATCAGCGGCGCCTCGATCGACGGGACGATCTCGGCGGGCATGGAGCCGTAGAAGGGCACCCCCGCCGCCATCTCGGGATAGGCCGCCGCCAGCCGGTTCACCACGCCGCCGCCGTAGCAGAAGCCCGTCGCGCCGACCTTGCCGTTCGTCCCCTCCAGCGCGGCGAGGTGCTCGAACCCGGCGAAGAAGTCGTTGAGCAACGCCTCTTGGTCTAGGCTGCGCTGCATGGTGCGCCCCTCGTCGTCCGTGCCGGGGTAGCCGCCGAGCGACGACAGCCCGTCGGGCCCCATCGCCACGAACCCGGCTTTGGCCAGACGGCGCACGACGTCGCGGATGTAGGGGTTCAGGCCGCGGTTCTCGTGGACGACGAGGATCGCGGCGGGCGGGCGCTCGGGGTCCGTCTCGGCGGGGCGCACGAGATAGGCGGTGATCTCGCCGGTGCCGTCGGGGCTGGCGTAGGTGATGTCCTCGCCCACGATGTCGTCGTCGTCCTCAGCGACCTGCTGTGCGAGCGCGTAGTTCGGCGCGAGCGTCCCGAGGATCGCGGCGGCGGTCAGGCCGCCGACGGCCCACTTGCCCGCCCGGTCGAGGAACTCGCGCTTCGAGATGCGCCCGTGGGCGTAGTAGTCGTAGAGGTCCAAGAGGTCCTGGTCGAAGTCGGCGGCCGTCAGCCGGCGCTCGGGCGTGCTCATGTCGGGTCTCCCTCCGCTGGGGCAGGACGTAACGCGGCGGCCCCGTCCGGCCAGCGCCCCCTTGCGCCCCGCCTGCATCCGGCCTAGCTGCGCGTCACTTCGCAGGCGGGGGCGGGCCCCTGGGGGAGACATCCCCGGACGGTCCACCGGTTTTCCCATCTGGGGAATGATCCCCCGCCGAGGCACAAACCGGAAAAGGAACGTCGCAGATGGCTCTGCCCGATTTCTCCCTGCGCCAGCTTCTCGAAGCGGGCGTCCACTTCGGCCACCAGACGCAGCGCTGGAACCCCCGCATGGGGTCGTACATCTACGGCGCCAAGAACGGGATCCACATCATGGACCTGACCCAGACGGTCCCGATGCTGGAGCAGGCGCTCACGGCCGTGCGCGAGACCGCCGCCAAGGGCGGCCGCATCCTGTTCGTCGGCACCAAGCGGCAGGCGCAGAAGCCCGTCGCCGACGCCGCCGAGCGTTGCGCGCAGTACTACATGAACCACCGCTGGCTGGGCGGCACGCTCACCAACTGGAAGACGGTCTCGAACTCGATCCAGCGCCTGCGCTCCATCGACGAGAAGATGGAGGAGGGCGGCGAGGGCCTGACCAAGAAGGAGCGCCTCGGGATGGAGCGCGACCAGACGA
The DNA here is from genome assembly GCF_016820245.1 of Jannaschia sp. Os4. Taxonomy (GTDB): domain Bacteria; phylum Pseudomonadota; class Alphaproteobacteria; order Rhodobacterales; family Rhodobacteraceae; genus Jannaschia. The sequence goes on from NZ_JAFCAR010000004.1 coordinate 93,579, forward strand.
AGCTGCAGGCTTCGCTGGGCGGCATCCGCGAGATGGGCGGCCTGCCCGACCTGTTGTTCGTCATCGACGTCAACAAGGAGGACCTCGCGATCGCCGAGGCCAAGAAGCTCGGCATCCCGGTCGTCGCGGTGGTCGACTCGAACGCGTCCCCCGAGGGCGTGGACTACGTGATCCCCGGCAACGACGACGCGGCGCGCGCCATCGCGCTCTACTGCGACCTCGTGGCCCGCGCGGCGCTGGACGGCATGACCGCCCAGCTGGGCGCGGCGGGCGTCGACCTCGGCGAGTTCGAGGAAGGCATGGACGAGGAGGGCGTGGTCGATCCGGGCGCGGCCGAGAACCCGGACGTGGACATCCCGCCCGCGGACGCGGAGCGCACGGACGCGCAGCCGCCGGCCGAGCAGGCGCAGCCCGCCGCCGGCGCGGACGGGATCGAGAACCCCGCCGAGACGCCCGAGGACACGACCGCCTGACCGGCGGTCCGTCCGACCCTGCCGCGCGGAGACGCTCCGCGCGGCCCCTGACCCATTCATCCAAGGAGTGAGCCGATGGCCATCACCGCCGCTCAAGTGAAGCAACTCCGCGACCAGACCGGCGCGGGCATGATGGACGCCAAGAAGGCGCTGACCGAGACCGACGGCGACATCGACGCGGCCGTGGACTGGCTGCGCACCAAGGGCCTCGCCAAGGCCGCCAAGAAGTCGGGCCGCACCGCCGCCGAGGGCCTCGTGGCCGTCACGGTGATGAACGGCACGGGCGTCGCGGTCGAGGTGAACTCGGAGACGGACTTCGTGGCGAAGAACGCCGACTTCCAGTCGATGGTCGCCGGCATCGCGCGCGCCGCGCTGGACGTGGACGACACCGACGCGCTGATGAGCGCGGACATGGGCGGCAAGTCCGTGCAGGACACCGTGACCGACAAGATCGCCACCATCGGCGAGAACATGTCCGTCCGGCGCATGGCCAAGCTCTCGGGCGGGTCGGTCGTGTCCTATGTGCACAACGCCGCCGCACCCGACATGGGCAAGATCGGCGTGCTCGTCGCGCTGTCGGGCGAGGACACGGCGCTCGGCAAGCAGATCGCGATGCACATCGCCGCGACCAACCCGGCCGCGCTGAACGAGGCGGAGCTGGATCAGGCGATCGTCGACAAGGAGCGTCAGGTCCAGATCGACATCGCGCGCGAGTCGGGCAAGCCGGAGCAGGTCATCGAGAAGATGATCGAGGGCCGGATGAAGAAGTACATGGCCGAGGTCACGCTGGTGAACCAGCAGTTCGTCGTGAACCCGGACGTGACCGTGGGCCAAGCGGCCAAGGACGCGGGCGTCGAGATCACGGGCTACGTCCGCCTCGAGGTCGGCGAGGGCATCGAGGTGGTCAAGGAGGACTTCGCCGCCGAGGTCGCCAAGGCCGCGCAGGGCTGATCGCCGCGACCCGGAAAGGAGGCCCCCGCCGCAGCCGCGGCGGGGGCCTCTTCTCGTCCGGAGGAAGAGGTGGGGCGGCAGGCGGGGTCGCCCGGCCTAACCCGCCGGATGCGTCCCGCCCGCCCGACTCCGCGGCCAAATTGCCGATGTTCCCGGAGGCCCTCGGAGGTTCGCACGAGCGGTCGGCGGGGGGCACTGCGGAATTCCTCACCCCGCCATCCGCACGGGTTCAGGACGCGCCGGTCACGTCGTGGTCCGGATACCACAGGACCTGGTTCTGGAGCGCGGCCTTGGCCACGGCCTGCGCCGTCGTCTCGACGTTCAGGCGCTCGCGCCCGTCGCGCAGGTGCTTCTCGACCATGGAGACGGAGACGCCCATCAGCGTGCTCACGTCGCGGGCCGCCTTGCCCTCGGCGACGTAGCGCAGCGCCTCGCGCTGGCGCGCGGTCAGAAGGCCGCGCCGGGGCAGGGCGCTGACCGCGAGATGGAGCGTGTTGTTCGCGAGGAGCAGGTCGTCCCCGTGCTCCGCGAGGAGCGCGTCCACCTCTGCCTGGTCCATCGACGTGGTGCCCAGCCCGATTCCGGCGCCGTGCCGGAAGGTCGGGCGCGCGAAGGCGACGCCGAAGCCGTGCCGCACCCCGTGCTGCGCGTTGAAGGCGAGGATGCGCTGCTCCTCGGGGCCGTACTCGCCCGCCTTGGCCTTCTCTAGGATCGTGGAGAAGGACAGGATCCCGACGTTGTCGATCGACCACCGGACCAGCGGCGCGTGGCGGAACATCCCCCCTTGGACGTAGGCGCGGGTGAACGCCTCGTCGTGGGTCGTGAGGACGAGCGCGTCCTCCAGGTGGCCGAGGTTGGACCCGTCCCGGAACTTGGTCGCGGCGTAGAGGAGCTTGTCGAAGCCGTATCCCGCCATCCGGGCCGCGTGGATGTCCCACGCCGCCTCGATCGTCTCCGCCGCCATGACGGCGAGCAGGTCGGCCCTGTCGAGCTTCATAGCCGCCGCCTCTCTCCTCGCGTCAGGGATGCCGCAGGCGTGGTGGCCATGTCCACACCCATCGCCGCAGCCTCACCCTTGCGCCAATGCGTCCCGCCAGCCGAGGCCCGCCCGCGTCCCGCCCGCCGGGACGTACTCGCAGCCGAACGCACCCTGCCATCCCGCCGCCGCGAGCGCGGCGAGGGCAGGGGCCTCGGGCTCGTGGCGCGTTCGCGGGTGCGCCACCTGCACGTGCCCGATGCGGTCGCGATGCGCGCGGAACGTCACGACGGGGTCGTCCCCCTCCTGCGCGACGTGGAACAGGTCGAACATGGCGCGCAGCCGCGGCGATCCGACCCGCTCGATCATCTCCGCCGCCTCCGCGATCCGCCGCAGGGGATAGACGGGCTTCGCCGTGCGCGAGAGCGGCTCGATCAGGATCGTCGGCCCGTCGCCCGCCGTGGCATGGCGCAGCGTGTCCGCGTAGGCGTCCATCGCCTCGGGCGTCGGTTCGTGGTGGCCGGCGAGGACATGCACCGCCTTGGCCCCGAGGGCGCGCGCCATCGAGAGGGCCGCGTCGACATCCGCCCGCGCGGCCGCGCGGTCGGGCCCCGCGGCCCGTCCCCCGTCGTCCATCGCCGCGTTGAGGCCGATGACCGGCAGGCCCGCGCCGCGCAGGGCCGCGCGCAGGTCGTCCTCGGCCTCGTGACGCCATTCGTCGTGGAACTCGACGGCGTGGAACCCGTCGGAGGCCGCCGCGGCGATCCGGTCGAGGAAGGGAAGGTCCGCGTAGAGGAAGCCGGTGTTGGCGGAGAGGATCATGGCAAGGCTCCCTTATCCGAGATCGACGTCGAACTTGGCCGCGACGCGCGCGACGGTCTGCGGGTCCAAGGCGCGCGCGCCCATCCCGTGGGTGAGCAGGGCGAGGCGGGCCGTCGCCTCCAGCTCCTCGATGGCGTCGCAGGCGGCCTCGGGGCTGCTTCCCGCGACGACGGGGCCGTGATGGGCGAGCATGACGGCCGAGCGCCGCCCCGCGAGCCCGCGCACCGCGTCGCCCATCGCCGGGTCGCCGGGCAGGAACACCGGGAGGAGCTGGACCCGGCCGAGCTTCATCACCGCGTAGGGCGTGAGCGCCGGGAGCCAGTCGGCCTCATCCTGCGCGGGCAGGAGGGAGAGCGCGACGGAGTGGGCGGGATGGAGGTGGACGACGGCGTTCGCGGTTCCGCGCGTCTCGTAGAAGGCGGCGTGGAGCGGCATCTCCTTGGTCGGCGGGTCGCCGTCGACGTGGTTTCCGGCGTCGTCGAAGCGCGACAGGCGCGCCGGGTCGAGGCGTCCGAAGCTGCTGCCCGTGGGCGAGACGAGCAGGCCGCCATCCGGCGTACGCGCGGAGATATTCCCAGTCGATCCGTGGGTTAGGCCGCGATCGTAAAGTGACCGTGCCAAGATGCACAGCCGTTCGCGCAGGTCCGTCATGGATCGCCGGGAAGACGGAGGCCGGCGTTGCGCGCATAGACCTTCGCCACCGCCGCGTCGTCCTCGCGCCCGAGGCCGGAGCCGCTGGCGGCGAGGAACTGCTGCATCGCGGCCGCCGCGAGGGGCGCGCCGAAGCCCGATCCGCGGGCCGCGTCGAGCACGATGCCGAGGTCCTTAGGCCAGATGTCGACGGCGGAGCGGGGTTCGTAGTCGCTCTCGGCCACGTGCGGCGCGCGGTTCTCCAGCATCCACGAGGTGCCCGCGCAATGCGGGATCACGCGCAGGAAGGTGTCCGGGTCGATGCCTTGGCTGATCCCGAAGGTGATCGCCTCGGCCATCGCCGCGATGTGAACGCCGGCCAGCAACTGGTTGACGGACTTCATCGCGCTGCCCGTGCCCGGCGCGTCGCCGAGGTCGAACACCGTGGCCGCGCAGGCGTCGAGCACGGGGCGCGCCGCGTCGAAGGCCGCGCGCGCGCCGGAGGCCATGATCGACAGCTCGCCCGAGGCCGCCTTGGCCGCGCCGCCCGAGATCGGGGCGTCGAGGTAGTGGAGTCCGTCCGGCAGGCGGGCGGCAATGCCGCGGGCCTGCGCGGCGGACATGGTGGCGCAGGCGAGGACGACCGCGTTCGACAGCTTGGGCGCGATGCCGTCGTCGCCGTAGAGCACGGCCTCGGTCTGCGCGCCGGTCAGGACCACGAGGACCACGGCGTCGAGGTCGGCCCACGGCACGTCGCCGGGCTGGCCGCCTTCGCCGAGGAAGCGCGCGGAGGCGTTCGCGTTCACGTCGCGGCCCCAGACGCGGTGGCCCGCGCGCAGCAGGGACGCGGCCATGCCGTAGCCCATGGAACCCAAACCGATCACCGCGACGTCCATGCGTACCTCCATGCGTGGTGGCGTGGGTGTGCGGGGGGGCACCGGCGCGGTCAAGCCACGCCAGTCGATTACATAATTCCGCTTACAGGACACATATCCGTCCGTCGGCGAGGGGGGCCTACCCCAGCGCGTAGCCCGCTCCGCGCACGGTGCGGATCGGATCGTCCTCGCCGGTCGCGTTGCGCAGTGCCTTGCGGAGCCGTCCCACGTGGACGTCGACGGTCCGCGTGTCGACATGGATGTCGCGGCCCCAGACGCGGTCGAGCAGCTGCTCGCGCGACCAGACCCGTCCGGGGCGTTCGAGGAAGGTCGAGAGCAGCCGGAACTCCGTCGGGCCGAGGTGGATCTCCGTGCCGGCGCGCGTGACGCGATGCGTCTCGGCGTCGAGGCTGACGTCGCCGTGCTCAAGCGTCGCGCCGACGCTCGCCGGACGGACGCGGCGCAACTGGGTCCGGATGCGGGCCATGAGCTCGGGCACGGAATACGGCTTGACCACGTAGTCGTCTGCGCCGGTCTCGAGGCCGCGGACGCGGTCCAACTCCTCGGCGCGGGCGGAGATCATCACCACGGGGATCGCGCGGGTCTCGGGCGCGGCCTTGATGCGGCGGCAGACCTCGATCCCGGACACCTCGGGCAGCATCCAGTCGAGCAGGATCAGGTCCGGCCCCTCGTCGCGCGCCATCTCCCATGCGGCGTCGCCCGCGTCGGCGGAGAGCACGTCGTAGCCCTCGGCCTCGAGGTTGTAGACGAGCACCTCGCGCTGCGACGGCTCGTCCTCGACCACGAGGACCGTGGGGGCGCTCATGCGCCCTGCCCCGCCTCCGGACGGCTGGTCATGTCCGCCTTGGGCCGGTCGTCGTCGGGCAGCTCGCCCGTCACGAGGTAGATCACCTGCTCGGCCACGGCGGTGCAGAGGTCGCCCATCCGCTCGATGTTCTTAGCCATGAAGTGCAGGTGCATGCAGGCGGTGATGTTGCGCGGATCCTCCATCATGTGGGTGAGGTACTCGCGGAACAGGCCGTCATACATCTGGTCCACCTCCACGTCGCGCGCCCACACATCCTGGGCGAGGTCGGCATCGCGCTGGATGTAGGCGTCGAGCGTGTCCTTCAGCATCGCCTGCACCAGCCGGCCCATCCGCCGGAGCGACGGTGCCGCGCCGTCGACGGGGTGGAGGTCCATAATGATCTCAGTGCGTTTCGCGATGTTCTTCGCGTAGTCGCCGATCCGCTCGAGGGCGGCGGAGATGCGGAACACCGTGAGCACCGTGCGGAGGTCCGTGGCGATGGGCTGGCGCAGCGCGATGACGCGCGCGGCCTCCTCGTTCACCCGCTGCTCCATGCGGTCGATCTCCTTGTCGCCCCGCCGGACGAGGAGCGCGCGCTCGGCGTCCTGCGTGGCGAGGGCCTCGATGGCCTCGCCGATGGCGGCCTCGACCTGCCCGCCCATCTTCATGAGCATGGCTTGGATCGCTTCCAGATCCCGGTCGAAGGCCGAGACGATGTGGCGGCTGCCGATCATGTCGCTCATCCGATGCGCCCCGAGATGTAGGATTCGGTCCGGGGATCCTCGGGCTGGGTGAAGATCTGCCCGGTCTCCCCGTATTCGACGAGGTTCCCGAGGTGAAAGAAGGCCGTGCGCTGGCTCACGCGGGCGGCCTGCTGCATGGAGTGGGTGACGATCACCACGGTGAAGTTCTGCCGCAATTCGTCGATCAGTTCCTCCACCTGCCCCGTGGCGATGGGGTCGAGGGCCGAGCACGGCTCGTCCATCAGCAGCACCTCGGGCGAGGTGGCGACGGCGCGCGCGATGCACAGGCGCTGCTGCTGCCCGCCCGACAGGCCGGTGCCCGGCTGATCGAGCCGGTCCTTCGCCTCGTCCCAGAGGGCGGCGCGGCGGAGCGACTGCTCGACGATGCCGTCAAGCTCGGCCTTGTTGCGCGACAGGCCGTGGATGCGGGGGCCGTAGGCCACGTTGTCGTAGATCGACTTGGGAAACGGGTTCGGCTTCTGGAACACCATGCCGACCTTGGCACGCAGCTGCACCGGATCGACGCGCCGGTCGTAGACGTCCTCGCCGTCCAAGGTGATGTCGCCCGTGACCCGCGCGATCGGGATGGTGTCGTTCATCCGGTTCAGGCAGCGCAGGAAGGTCGACTTGCCGCAGCCCGACGGGCCGATGAAGGCTGTGACGGTCCGGTCGGGGATGTCGATCGACACGTCCTTGATCGCGTGGGTGTCGCCGTAGTGCACGTCCACGCCGCGCGCCTGCATCTTCGTGGCCATCTCGGTCCGCACCCTCTCGGTGAGTCGCATGTCGTTCATCGGCTTACCATCGCCGCTCGAAGCGGCGCCTCAGGAAAATCGCGGTCAGGTTCATGACCAGCAGGAACAGCAGCAGGACGATGATCGCGCCGGACGCCCGCTCGAAGAAGCCGGGATCGGCGCGCTGCGTCCAGTTGTAGATCTGGACGGGCAGCGCGGAGGCCGGGTCGAACAGCCCCTCGGGCGGCGCGTCCGGATACTCGCGCACGAAGGCCACCATCCCGATCAGCAGCAGCGGCGCGGTCTCGCCCAGCGCCTGCGCCAACCCGATGATCGTCCCCGTCAAGATGCCCGGCATCGCCAAGGGGAGGACGTGGTGGAACACGCTCTGCATCTTCGACGCGCCGAGGCCGAGGGCCGCGTCCCGGATGGACGGCGGCACCGCCTTGAGCGCGGCGCGGGTGGCGATGATGATCGTGGGCAGCGTCATCAGGGTCAGCACGAGGCCGCCGACGATGGGCGCCGACTGGGGCAGGCCGGCCCAGTTGATGAAGATGGCGAGGCCGAGGATGCCGAACACGATCGACGGCACCGCGGCGAGGTTGGAGATGTTCACCTCGATCAGGTCCGTCAGCCGGTTCTGCGGGGCGAACTCCTCGAGGTAGATGCTGGCGGCCACGCCGATGGGCAGGGCCAGCACGAGCACGACGAGCATCATGTAGAGCGAGCCCAGCATCGCCACGCCGAGGCCCGCCGCCTCGACCCGGTTGTCTGAGGCGTCCGGCGCGGTGATGAAGCTCCAGTTGAACCCCGCGGTCAGCACGCCCGCGTCGCGCAGGGATTCGGCGGCGCGGAGCTGCTCGGGCGAGACGTTGCGGTCCAGCTCCGCGCTCTCGTAGGTGACCCGGCCCTTGAAGAAGCCGTCGATGCGCCCGTTGGCGAGGATCGTGAAGGGCACCGGCTCGCCGTAGCGGTCGGCGTTTGCGAGGGCGAACTCCCGCAACGTGGCGGCCGCCTCGTCCGACAGGAGCGAGATCGCCACCTCGGCGTCCACGTCGGTCCCCTGCTCCGCGAGGTATGCCGCCAGCGCCTCCTGCAGCATCGCCTTGTAGGCGGAGGTCTTGAGGAGCGCGCCCTCCGCCTCGGCCACCTGCTCGGCCTGCAGGGTGACGGGGAAGGATAGCTTGGCCTGCGTGAACGCGCCGAGCCCGTTCGACAGGATAGAGAGGAGCAGCACGACCAAGGCGCCGAAGGCGACCGCGATGGCCCCGAGCCCGTAGGCCCGGAACCGCTTCTCCGCCGCGTTGCGCCTCGCGGTGCGGGCGTCGGGGGCCATGAGCGAGTTGGCGGGCGCGGTCGCCGGGGCGCCCGATGCGGTGGCGTCGGTCATTCGTACTGCTCCCGGTAGGTGCGGACGATGTAGAGGGCGAGGACGTTCAGCCCGAGCGTGATCACGAAGAGCGTCAGGCCCAGCGCGAAGGCCACGAGCGTCTCCGGCGAGGCGAAGTCGGTGTCGCCGGTGAGCTGGCTGACGATCTTCACGGTCACCGTGGTCATCGCCTCGAAGGGGTTGAGCGAGAGCTTGGCCGCCGCCCCTGCCCCGAGGACCACGATCATCGTCTCGCCGATGGCGCGCGAGGCGGCGAGCAGGACCGCGCCCACGATGCCCGGCAGCGCGGCGGGGAGGATCACCTGCCGGATGGTCTCGGCATGGGTGGCGCCCAGCCCGAACGAGCCGTCGCGCATCGCCTGCGGCACCGCGTTGATGATGTCGTCGGAGAGGGAGGACACGAAGGGGATCAGCATGATCCCCATCACCAGCCCCGCGGTCATCACCGACGAGGCCGAGTTGCCCAAGCCCAGCGGCGAGGCGATGGCGTCGCGCAGCAGCGGGCCGACGGTGATCAGCGCGAAGAGGCCGTAGACGATGGTCGGGATGCCCGCGAGCACCTCGATCACCGGCTTGGCGACCGAGCGCATCCGCTTGGACGCGAACTCGCTGAGGTAGATCGCGGCGAGGAGGCCCACCGGGACCGCCACGAGGAGCGCGATGAACGAGATGTAGAGCGTGCCCCAGAGCAGCGGCACGATGCCCAGCTCCGACCCCCCGCCCCGGCCCGAGAAGGACGGGTCCCAGTTGGTCGAGAAGAAGAAGGAGGAGGCGGGGTATTGCGAGAAGAAGTTGACCGTCTCGAACAGCATGGAGGCGACGATCCCCACCGTCGTGAGCACCGCGATGGAGGCGGCGGCGACGAGGAGGACGAGCACCCCCCGCTCGACGAAGTTGCGCGCCCGGTAGTCGGCGTGGGACCGCTTGAGCGCCACGCCCAGCCCGATGGCGAGGACGGCGAGCACCGCGACCCACATCACGACGCGCAGCGTGGCCGCGGTCGCGCGCATGTCCCGCGCCGCCTCCAGCACGTAGGGCGAGACGTCCGAGCCGAGCGCCACGCCCGCCTGGCCGAGCAGCCCGCGCACGTCGTCCTCGGCGGTGAGCGCGGCGAGGCCCTCGGGCGTGGCGACCCCGGCCGCGATGGCCGCGTCGAGCCCGTCCGCCACCCGCCGCACGTCCGCCATCACGAGGGAGCGGGCCGCCCCGTCCTCCAGCACCTCGGGAGGGATGGCGCCCACCACGGCGCGGTCGAGCAGGACCGGCTGCAGGATCAGCCACGCGACGAGCAGCCCCAGCGCGGGCAGCATCGCCGTCAGCAGGCCGTTGAGCCCGTGGTAGAGCGGGCGGGAGTGCATGACGCGCGTGTCGCCCCCGGCGGAGGCGACCGCCCTGCCCCGCGCGAGCGCGAAGCCCGCGAGGCCCGTGACGAGGACGATAGCGAAGAGCCAGATGGTCGGCATGGATCGATCCCGGAAGCGGATCGACCGGGCCGTGACGGCCCGGTCGCAGGATGGACGGCGCGGCGTCCGGTCAGTTCATCACCGTCTCGTCGGCCACCGCCGCCTGCGTGGCGGCCAGTTCGGGGTCGGAGACGAGGCCGTACTGCGCGAGCGGCCCGGACGGGCCCGCCAGCTCGTCGGCCACGAAGAAGGTCGCGAACTCCTTGAGGCCGGGGATCACGCCGATATGCGCCTTCTTGATGTAGAAGAAGAGCGGGCGCGAGACGGGGTACTCGCCGGACGCGATCGTCTCGGTCGAGGGGGCCACGCCGCCCATCGTCGCGACCTTCAGCTTGTCGGTGTTGTTCTCGTAGAACGCGAGGCCGAACACCCCTACGCCCTCGGGGTTCGAGTCGATCCGCGCCAGCGTCTCGGTGTAGTCGCCGTCGATGTCGACCGCGCGCCCGTCCGAGCGGACCGACATGCAGGCGTCCTCGGCCGCGTCCTCGTCCATGCCGGCGGCCATCATGCGCTCCATCGCACCGGTCTCCTCGCAGCCCACGAGCAGCACCTTCTCCTCGAAGACCTCGCGCGTGCCGTGCTTGGTGCCGGGGATGAAGGCCGCGATCCCGACCTCGGGCAGCCCGTCGCGGACGTCGGCCCACGTGACGTTCGGGTTGGCGGCCATCGTGCCGTCCTCGCCGGGGATCTCGGCGGCCATGGCGAGGTACCAGTCGGACGGCTCGAACTCCGTGAAGGCCGGGCCGGACTGCTGCGAGGCGAAGACGATGCCGTCGTAGCCGATGCGGACCTCGACGATGTCGGTCACGCCGTTGGCGGCGCAGACCTCGCGCTCGCCGTCGCGGATCTGGCGGGAGGCGTTCGCGATGTCGATCGTGTTCTCGCCCACGCCCTCGCAGAAGCGCTTGAGGCCCGCGGACGAGCCGCCCGACTCGACGACCGGGGTCGGGAAGTCGGTGTTCTCGCCGAAGGCCTCGGCCACGATGGCGGCGTAGGGCAGGACCGTCGAGGACCCGGCCACTTGGACCTGATCGCGGGATTGGGCGCCGGCGGCGGACGCGGCGCAGATCGCGAGGCCGGAGATGGCGAGGCGGGTGAAGGACATGGATGCACTCCTGTCGAGACGTCTGTGACCGCCCCCCCTGGGCGATCTCGCGGGCCAGCTAGGTCGCGCGCGTCGACCCTTTGTGACGGTTGGGTATCGGTTTTGTGACAGTCGGGGTTCCCTCCGGCCCTGACGTGGCGTCAGGACGCGTCCGGCAGCAGCACCGCGACGGACGTGCCGCGCCCCAGCGCGCTGTCGATCCGCAGGCGCCCCCGGTGGCGGGTCACGATGTGCTTGACGATGGCGAGGCCCAGCCCCGTGCCGCCCGCCGCGCGCGAGCGGTGCGCGTCGACGCGGTAGAAGCGGTCCGTGAGGCGGGGCACGTGCTCGGGCGCGATGCCCGGCCCCCTGTCCCGCACCGTCATGCGCCACGCGGGGCCGCGCAGCACCGGCTCCCGCGCGACGTGGTCCAGCGCGACCTCCGCCGCCCCGCCGCCGTAGCGCAGCGCATTCTCGAGGAGGTTCGTGGCCACCTGCACCAGCTGGTCCGCATCCCCCCGCACCCACGCCGGACCGCCCAGCCGCATCTCCACGGCCATCCTGTCCTCCAAGGGCTCGGCGGCCCCGCGCACGACCTCCGCCCAGTCGAGCCGCGCGGTGGGGCGCCGTGCCGCCTGCGCCTCGACGCGGGCCAAGGACATCAGGTCCGCGACGAGGCGGCTCATCCGCTCCGCCTCGCGCCGCATCAGCCCGAGGAACCGCGCGCGCCCTCCGGCGTCGTCCCGCGCCGGTCCCTCCAGCGTGTCGATGAAGCCGAGGATCGCCGTCAGCGGGGTCTTCAGCTCGTGGCTGACGTTGGCGACGAAGGCGCTCTGGAGCGCCTCGTCCCGCTTTGCCGCCGAGACGTCGCGGAAGACCAGCAGGGCGTGCAGCCCGCGGTCCAGGACGAGGGGCGTGAGCTGGAGGCGGAGGCGGCTCTCGACCCCTTCCGCGACATGGGTAACCTCCACCGCGCCGCCCGCGCCGTGGGCGAAGCAGCCGTCCACGAGCGACAGGATCGGCGGCTGGCGCAGCGCGCTGACATAGGACTGGCCCACGATCCAGACGCCGAAGCGGGCTTGGGCGGGCGCGTTCGCCACGGCCACGCGCCCGTCCGGACCGAGCAGGAGCGCCGCGTCCGACAGCGCGTCGAGCACCGCGCCCACCACCTTCAGGGCCACGGGTGGGCCCCGGTGATCCGCGCACGTGGCGCAACCTCCGCGCGACTGCGGCGCGACGCTTTCGCACCTATCAGGAAACGCTTGTCCGTGTTACGAAATCTGCAAGGTGGCCGTCCGGGTGGGTTCGGGCCGGCACCCTGCGAGGCCGTCCGCCGTGACGGTCGGGGGACAGTACGATGACCGAGGCGAAGGGCACGATCCCCTCCGGGGGGGCGGAGATCGTCACCATCGGATTGCGTGACACCGAGCGCGGCTCGGTCGTCCACCGCCTCTTCGGCGCGGTGTGCGGCGGGGCCAGCGCGGCGGAGATCGGCGACCTGACCGCCGACCGGCTCCGGCGCGTCCCGGCGGTCGTGACGCCGGCCGTGGCGCGCGGCCACGACGCGGTGGAGGTCGCGAAGCGGCTCCGCCGGGCGCGGTTCGCGGGGCGGCTCGTGGTGGTGGTCGAGGACTGCCCCGACGAGGAGGTGCTGCGCCGCGACGTCGTCGATGCCGCGCCCGACCTCGCCGTCGACGTGGTCCCGCTCGGCCGCCCGCCCCGCTTGATGGCGGGCTGACGTCACGGACGGACCGCCCCGCCGCCCTCCACGAGATACTTGAACGAGGTCAGCTGCTCGGCCCCGACCGGCCCGCGCGCGTGCATCTTGCCCGTGGCGATGCCGATCTCCGCGCCCATCCCGAACTCGCCCCCGTCCGCGAACTGGGTCGAGGCGTTGTGCATCACGATCGCGCTGTCCACCCGCTCGAAGAAGCGGTCCACGGCGGCGGCGTCCTCGGCGATGATGCAGTCGGTGTGCTGGCTCCCGTGGCGGCGGATGTGATCGATCGCCGCGTCCACGTCGTCCACGACCCGCGCCGCGATCACCATGTCGAGGAACTCCGTCCCCCAGTCCTCCGCCGTGGCCGCCTTGGCGGCGCGCAGCCCCTCGGCATGGACCTCCACGCCCGCCTCGGACAGCGCGTCCACGAGATCCTGCCCCAGACCCTCGGCCACGTCGCGGTGGATCAGCAGGCACTCGGCGGCGCCGCAGATGCCGGTGCGCCGGGTCTTGGCGTTCAGGACGATGCGCTTGGCCATCTCCGGGTCGGCGGAGCGGTCGACGTAGACGTGCACGATCCCCTCGAGATGGGCGAAGACCGGCACACGTGCCTCGCGCTGGACGAGGCCCACGAGGCCCCTGCCCCCGCGTGGCACGATCACGTCGATGAACTCCGTGGCCGTCAGCATCGCCTGCACCATCGCGCGGTCGCGCGTCGGCACCAGTTGGACCGCGTCCTCGGGCAGGTTCGCGTCGCGCAGGCCCTTGGCGATGGCGGCGTGGATCGCGGTCGCGGAATGCAGCGCCTCGGACCCCGCGCGCAGGATCACCGCGTTGCCGGACTTCAGGCACAGCGCGGCGGCGTCGGCGGTCACGTTCGGGCGGCTCTCGAAGATCACGCCGATCACGCCGAGCGGCGTGCGGACGCGGCGGATGCGAAGCCCGTTGGGGCGGTCCCATTCGGCGATGGTCTCGCCCACGGGGTCGGGCTGCTCGGCGATGGCGCGGAGGCTGTCGACGATCCCGCGGATGCGGTCTTCGTCCAGCCGCAGACGGTCCATCATCGCGGCCGACAGGCCCTTGGATTCCCCGAACGCCATGTCGCGCCCGTTGGCCTCGATCACCTCCGCGCGGGAGGACCACAGCGCCTCGGCCGCGCCGATGAGGGCGGCGTGCTTGCGCTCGGCGGTCGCGACGGCGAGGGCGGTCGAGGCGGCGCGGGCGCGGCGGCCCATCTCGTCCATCAGGACGGCGGCGTCTTGGATGTCCTTCATGGCGTCACTCCGTGGCGAGGTCGTCGCGGTGGATCAGGGCGGCGCGCCCCGGATAGCCCAGCAGCGCCGGGATGTCAGCGCTGCGGCGGCCCAGGATCGCGCGCGCCTCCTCCGCCGTGTAGCGGGTCAGCCCGACGCCGAGGCGGGTCGCGCCCTCGACGGCGACGGGATCGCCGCGCCCGAACTCGCCCGATATGCCCGTCACCCCGGCGGGCAGGAGCGAGCGGCCCGCGCGCAGCGCCGCCTCCGCGCCCGCGTCGATGCGGACCGTGCCCTTGGGCGGCATCGCCGCGATCCAGCGCTTGCGGGCCGTGCGCGGGTCGTCGGCGGCGGCGAACCACGTCGCGTTCGCACCGTCCTGCAACGCCTTGAGCGGGCGGGGAACGTCACCCTTGGTGATGACGAGCGCGCAGCCCGCCTCCGTCGCGGTCTTGGCGGCGAGGACCTTGGTGACCATGCCGCCCTTGGAGACGCCCGAGACCCCCTCCCCGGCCATCGCCTCGATGGCGGGGGTGATGCTCTCCACGGTCCCGAGCCGCTCGGCCGACGGATCGAGCATGGGGTTGGCGGTGTAGAGGCCGTCCACGTCGGATAGCAGGACGCAGAGGTCCGCCCCCGCCATGGCCGCCACCTGCGCGGCGAGGCGGTCGTTGTCGCCCCAGCGGATCTCGTCGGTCGCGATGGTGTCGTTCTCGTTGGCGATGGGCACGACCCCCAAGGACAGCATCGTCTCAAAGGTCGCGCGCATGTTGAGGTAGCGGCGGCGGTCGCGGCTGTCGTCCAAGGTTAGGAGGACCTGCGCGCAGGTGATCGCGGGCGCGAGCGCGTCCTGGTAGGCTTGGGCGAGGCGGATTTGTCCAACGGCGGCCGCGGCTTGCGACTGTTCCAGCGAGAGCGGCGGGGCGAGGCCGAGGACCGTGCGCCCGAGCGCGATGGAGCCGGAGGAGACGACGATCACCTCCGTCTCCTGCCTCCGGAGCCACGCGAGGTCGGCGGCCAACCCCGCCAGCCAGTCGGCGCGCACGGTGCCGTCGGGCCGGACGAGGAGGGCGGAGCCGATCTTGACGACGACCCGGCGGGCCTCCGTCAGACGGGCGACCACGGGCCGTCGCCCTCCTCGGGCGCCTCGTCGGGGCGGATCATGCGGTGGAGGGCGCGCAGCACCTCGGTGACGCCATCGCCGGAGACGCCCGACATCGACATCACCTTCGTTCCGCAAGCCTTTGACAACGCTTGTTGCTGCGCTGCAGCATCGTCGTCGGTGAGCGCGTCGGTCTTGTTGAGCACGGTGAGGCGGGGCTTGTCGTTGAGGCCGCCGCCATAGGCCTCGAGCTCCGTGATCACGGTCCGCCAGTCGGCCACGACGTCGGCGGAGGTGCCGTCGACGAGGTGCAGCAGCGCGCCGCAGCGCTCGACGTGGCCGAGGAAGCGATCGCCGATGCCGCGGCCCTCGGAGGCGCCCTCGATCAGGCCGGGGATGTCGGCCACGACGAACTCCTTCCCATCGACGCCGACGACCCCGAGGTTGGGGACGAGCGTGGTGAACGGGTAGTCCGCGATCTTGGGGCGGGCGTTCGACGTGGCGGCGAGGAAGGTCGACTTTCCCGCGTTGGGCAGGCCGAGCAGGCCCACGTCCGCGATCAGCTTGAGGCGCAGCCAGATCGTGCGGTCCACGCCGGCTTGGCCGGGATTCGCCCGACGCGGGGCGCGGTTGGTGGACGACGTGAAGTGCAGATTGCCGAAGCCGCCGTTGCCGCCCTTGGCCAAGGTCACGACCTGCCCCACCTCGGTCAGGTCGGCGAGCACGGTCTCCTGGTCCTCGTCGAGCACCTCGGTGCCGACGGGAACCTTGAGCACGATGTCGTCGCCGTCCTTGCCGGTGCGCTGGCGGCTCATGCCGCCCTGCCCGTTCTTGGCGAAGAAGTGCTGCTGGTAGCGGAAGTCGATGAGCGTGTTTAGGCCCTCGACCGCCTCGACCACGACGTCGCCGCCGCGCCCGCCGTTGCCGCCGTCGGGGCCGCCATACTCGATGTACTTCTCGCGGCGGAACGAGACCGCGCCGTTCCCGCCGGCGCCGGAGCGGATGTAGACCTTGGCGAGATCGAGGAACTTCATGGCATGGCCCTACGCCCCGGCGGGCGGGGCCTCAAGATGGGGGTTGATCGAGCGTCCGCTCGGGACGAGCGTAGCGGGCAGGATGGGGGAATCGGGATCGCCGCCCGGCCCCCCGTCCTCAGCCCATCTGGCGCATGTAGGTCCATTGCGGGACGATCGCGCCGCGGGACACGCAGAAGGCCTCGGCGTCGCCGATGTAGTCGAAGCCCGCGTTCGTCAGCACCCGCGCGGAGGCGGGGTTGTCTTGGAAGACGCTGCCGAAGACCTGCCGGTTGTCGAGCGGGTTGGCCTCCATGAGGGCGCGGACGGCCTCGGTGGCGAGGCCCTTGGTCCAGACGACGGGGGCGACCCAGTAGCCGATCTCGGCCTGCCCGCGGTCCATGGGCGTGAGGCCGATCAGCCCCACGAGCTCGGCGAGGCCCGCCTCGGTCGCGTCCATGACCCAGACGACCTCGTCGTTGTCGCCCGACAGCACGCGGGTCACGAAGGCGTCCGAGGTGCCGGGGGGCAGCGGGTGGGGGATCATGGTCGTCGCCTCGGCGACCCGGCGGTCGGAGGCCCACTGCTCGATGAGCCCTTGGTCGGAGCGGCGCATCGGCCGCAGGGACAGGCGGGCGGTCGGGATCGTCGCCTGCGCGGGCGGCGTCGGGTCGTGGCGGACGGGCGCGAGTTGCGGGGTCATGCGGGACCTCCGATCAGGACGAAGAGGACGGATGCGACGGTGAGGGCGGCGAGGGTCCACATGAGCCATCGCTCGGCCGGGCGGCCGCGCAGCCTCGCGGCGACGAGCGCGCCCCCGGCGGTCCAGAGCGGGTGGAGCACCAGCTGCAGCGCGAGGAGGATCGCGGCGATGGTGGCGGTCGCCTCGAGGGCGGAGGTGCCCGGCGCGGTGAAGGCGGTGAAGCCGCCGGTGATCATGGCCCACGCCTTGGGGTTCAGGGGGTGGACGACCAGCCCCGCGAGGAAGCCCGGCGCCTGCCCGGCGCGCGGCTCGCCCAACCGGAGGTTGGCCACCTTCCACGCGAGCCAGACGATGTAGGCGGCGGCGGCCCATTTCAGCGCCTCGAACATGAGCGGCGCGGCCTGCGCGAGTTCGAAGAGGCCGAAGCCGAGGGGCCAGATGATCAGCTGCTTGCCCAGCGCCACGCCGAGGACGAAGGGCCACGCCGCGCGCAGGCCGTAGGCCGCGCCGGTCGCCATGAGCGCCAAGTTCGCGGGGCCGGGCGTGCCGACCTGGCTGGCCGCGAAGGCGGCGAAGGGGAGGATCGCGACGCTCATGCCCGCGCCTCCCAGTCGGCGCGGGACAGGACCACCTTGTGAATCGGCACGGTGTCGCCGCGCGCGGTCTCGGTCTCGACCACGGCGCCGGTGGGGCGGAAGCCCAGCTTGGCCAGCACGCGGGCCGAGCGGTCGTTGCCCGCGTGGTATCCCGAGGGCACCGGGGCGTCCGAGGCCGCGAAGTGGTCCGCGAGCAGCGCGGTCGCGGCCTCGGTCGCGTAGCCCCGGCCCCAGTGCGGGCGGGCGATCCAGTAGCCCAGCTCGCCCCCGTGGCTGACCACGCCGACGAAGGCACCGTCGCGCTCGACGACCCAGGTCCGCTTGGCGGGATCGGAGAAGAGGGCGATGAAGGCCTCCGCGTCGGCGGTGGCGTAGGGGTGCGGCACGCGGGTCAGCCACGGCCAGACCGCGTCGTCGGAGATGTGGCGCACGATGTCGGGCGCGTCCGAGGGGCGGAGCGCGCGGAACGCGAGGCGGGGGGCGCGGGGTGGTCGGGTCATCGGACCCTCCCGGGGACGGGGCCCCGGCGGGCGGGGCGGTGAAACGACGAAGGGGGCCGGCGATGCCGACCCCCTCCGGGTGTGACCTATGAGGTCGGCGTTACTCGGCGGCGGCCGCCGCGGGCATCACGTCGATGAACGTGCGGCCCTTGAAGCCCTTGCGGAACGTCACGGCGCCGTCCTGCGTGGCGAAGAGCGTGTGGTCCTTGCCCATGCCGACGCCGACGCCCGGATACCAGCGCGTGCCGCGCTGGCGGACGATGATGTTGCCCGCGATGGCGGCTTGGCCGCCGTAGAGCTTGACGCCGAGGCGGCGCCCGGCGGAGTCGCGGCCGTTGCGGCTGGAGCCGCCTGCCTTCTTGTGTGCCATTGGGTCTCTCCTCCGGTCTGATCAGGAGTCGGCGGCGAAGGTGGTCGCCTGCTCGATCCAGTTGTCGCGCTCGATGCGGCCCTTGAAGGACAGCTTGTCGTCCATGTAGGCGATCTCGTCCGGACCCCAAGCGGCGATCTGGTCGAAGTGGAACACGCCGTTCGCGTGGAGGAGGCCCTCCAGCTTGGGGCCGACGCCCGAGATCTTCTTCAGGTCGTCCGGCTGTCCGTTCCGCGCCTCGGTCAGGAGGTTGGACGGGCGGGTGCCCGCGGCGTCCACGTCCTCGGCGATCTCCTTCGGCTCGGCGGTGGCGGTCGGCGCCTTGGCCTCGGCCTTCGCGACGGTCTTGGCCGGCTTCGCAGGCTTGCCCTCGGGCTTGCCGACGTTGGGGGCGACCATGGTGGCGGCGGCGGTGGCCGTCGCGGCCTGGACCACGAAGTCCTTGACCGAGCCCGAACCAACCGCGGCGGTCACGCCCGACTCGTCCGCGCCGGAGGCGAGGATGTCGGTGATCCGCACCAGCGTCAGGTGCTGGCGGTGGCCCTTGGTCCGCTTGGACGAGTGCTTGCGGCGGCGCTTGACGAAGTGGATCACCTTGTCGCCGCGGATCTGGTCGATCACGTCGGCCTGCACGGCGGCGCCGGCCACGGTGGGCGAGCCGACCTGCACGGACTCGCCGCCCAGCATCACGACGTCGTTGAACTGCACCTTGTCGCCGGCCTGTGCGGCCAGCCGCTCGACGCGCAGCACGTCGCCGGGGGCCACCCGGTACTGCTTGCCGCCGGTCTTCATGATGGCGAAGGTCATCGCCCTCTCCCGTCTTTCTCCGCGCCCTGTGGCCCCCCGATCGTCGTCGGGGCGTTTGGGTGCCTCGGGCCGCGCGCCCCTGCTCGGGGCGGTGGATGAAATGGACCGGCCGCAGGGGTCGCCTGCGGCCGGGTGGGGGCCATTCGCATGCGGCCCATAGGCTGTCAAGCGGAGGTCAGATGTCCTGCCGCCCCATGAACTCGGCCGCCGCGCGGCCGAGCTCGTAGGAGGTGGCCTCGAACACCTCGCCGAACCCCTCGAACATCGCCGCCGAGTAGCGCTTGCCCTCGGGCGTGCGGGCGAAGTCGATGTAGGCGTCGAGCTCGTCGTCCGCGAGCGGGGCGTAGGCGAGGGTCAGGTGGGCCTTGAGCCACTGGCTGGTGGCGCGGCGGATGTCGTCCTCCTGCCCCCATACCATCGCGAGCAGCTCCGACTCGGTCATGCGGGACTTCATCGCGCCGCCGTCGCCTAGGCCTTGGTAGAAGGCGAAGTTGGCGTTGAGGCCGCCCGAGACGTTCGCGGTCACGAGGTCGAGCGCGTCGATCAGCTCGTCGATCTGGCCCGCGCGGACGTCGTCCCCGCGCGGCTTGGCGGCGGCGTCCATGGCGCCCTGCTCGACCTTCGCGTCGAGCATCATGCGCCGGGCCTCCACCTCGCGTGCGGCGATGCGCTGGCCGAGAGCCGAGCCGTAGAAGTCGTGGATCGCGTCGAGGTCGGCGTCGCGCACCGCCTGCTGGACGGTGTCGAGCAGCATGCCGCGCAGCCGGTCGGGCGACTGGATGCGGGACACGAGCTCGGCCCATTCCGCGCCACCGCGTCCCGGGAAGAGCGACTTCTCCAGCCCGATGCCGTGGCGCGCCCCCTCGGTCGCGACGATCTGCACCAGCGGGCCGATCTGCGTCCATTCCGCGAGTTCGGCGAAGGTCTCCGTCTCCAAGGCCACCGCCGTGACCGTCGCGCCCATCGTCGCGTCGCGTTCCGCCATCGCGGGCCCGCCCATGGCGGTCGCCCCTAGTATGGCCGCGAGAACCAAGCCCTTGTGGGTCATCTTTCCCTCTCCCGTACTGTCCCCCGCCGCTATTCCTGCCCGGCCTCCGGCGGATTGCAACGGCGCCTCCGCAGGAAGCAGCGCGACGGGTGGCGGCGGACTTGCGCTCACCGGCGCGGGGTCGTAGAGGCCGCGCCGTGCCACAGGCCCGCGGAGAGGTGCCGGAGTGGTCGAACGGGCCGGTTTCGAAAACCGGTGAGGGTGCAAGCCTTCCCAGGGTTCGAATCCCTGTCTCTCCGCCACTTTCCCCTTTGCATCAAAGGATCGCGCCCTTGGGGCGCCGTCCGCCGCCGCTCAACCGGAGGTCGAGCGCGTGACGCATCCGCTCCCGCGACGGTCGAGCGGCCGTGGAGCGGGCGGCCCCGGCGCGATCCCGCGCAGGACGGGCCTCCCCCCGCCCCGTGCGGTCCGTCGCCGCTGTGGCACGAACCCCACAGGTCCACCCCGGGGCGACCGCGCCACGCGGGGCGGGCCGGGCCGCCCGGATGGCCGCCCCTCCCCCCTCTGGCCCTCGGCGGGGGCGATGCCGTAGAGGAACGGACCGTAAACGTCGAAGGCCCGTCCGTGTCCGACCTGCTGCGCCGCACCGCCGCCCACCTGACCGCCCCGCCCGAGGGCCGGTTCCGCTTCGTGGCCGTCGACGTGGAGACGGCGAACCGCAAGGACGGCAGCATCTGCCAGATCGGCCTCGCCTTCGTCGGGGACGGGACGGTGGAGACGTTCTCGATGCTCGTGGATCCGCGAGGGCGGTTCGACCCGGGCAACGTGCGGGTGCATGGCATCGTGCCGTCGGACGTGCGGGGGGCCCCGCGCTTCCCCGAGGCGCTGGAGGTCGTGCGCGACGCCATGGAGCGCCACCCGCTGGTGCAGCATTCGCGCTTCGACCAGCGGGCGTTCGACGCCGCGTGCCGGTCCCACGGGCTGCGGTCGGTGGACGGGCGGTGGTCCGACTCGGTGCAGATCGCGCGCAAGGCGTTCCCTGAACTCAAGGGCGCAGGCGGCGGGCACGGGCTGGCGAACCTGAAGCGCGCGCTGGGGCTCACGTTCCGGCATCACGACGCGGGCGAGGACGCGCGGGCGGCGGCGCAGGTCGTGCTGGCGGCGGAGAAGCGGCTGGGGACGATCCCGGCGCTGCGCTGGCGGGCCGAGCAACTGGAGATGGACGTGTGAACTAGGCGAGGAGCGCCTCGACCTGCGTCCGCGTGGGTGCGCCGAGCCCGCCCCCGCCGTTCGCGCATTTCGCGGACCCCGCGGCGTTGGCGAAGCGGGTGGCGGCGGCGCGGCCCGTGCCCTCGGCGAGGGCCAGCGCGAAGGCGCCGTGCCACACGTCGCCCGCGCCGAGCGTGTCGACGACCTCCACCGCGGGCGGTGCCATCCAGTCCCCGTCGCGCCAGCGGCAGCCCCGCGCTCCGTCGGTGACGGCGGCCTCGCCGGGGACGGCGTCGAGGCCGCCGGGGAAGGCCGCGAGGCCGGGGGCGGAGAACACCACGTGCGTGGCGAGGCGGGCGGCCTCGGGATCGGTGGGCGGCTCGCCGTCGAGCAGGCCGGGGACGCCGAGGCGCCGGGCGTGCGCCATCGCGTGGACGCCGCCCCAGCGGGTGTCGGTGAGGATCGCGTCCGCCCCGGGCAGCGGGCCGGGCGCGTCCGCCAGCCCCGCGCCGGGGAAGTTGACGATCATGCGCTCTCCGGAATCGTCGACCATGACGGAGGAGATGGGGGTCGTGCCCCGCGTGACGGTGGGGCCGAGGTCCACGCCCTCGGCTTCCAGCGCGTCGCGGATGGCGCGGCCCGGCCCGTCGTCGCCGAGGCGGGTGGCGAGGATCGCCTGCCCGCCCAGCCGCGCGACAGCCAGCGCCGCGATCGCCGCGCAGCCGCCCACCACCTCGGCGAAGGCGGTGGAGCGGTGCTTGCGCCCGCCCTCGGGCAGCGCCGCCATCCGGTGGACGTGGTCGAGGACGGCGATGCCGGTGACGAGGACGGTGTTCATGCGGCGTTGGTAGGCCGCCGCACCCGCGTCTGGAAGCAGTTGTTGCGCGCCGAGCGGACATCGACGAAGGCCACGCGCGGGTCGTCGAACCGCGCCGCGATGGCCGCGTCGATGCCCGCGGCCGCCACCACCGCGCCGGTGCCGTAGGCGATCCGCTCGTCCGCCGAGTAGCCCTTGATCAGGTAGTCCGGCGACGTCGTCAGCACCGGTGGCACGCCGTCGCCCTCCCACGCCGCGCAGTCCTCGGCGCAGACGAAGATCGGCCCGACCTCCGCATAGGGCTGCGGCGCGCCGAAGGGCCGGTGCGCGAGGATCAGGTAGTCGCGCCCCTGGGGCACGTCGCGCAGGCAATGGCGGCAGGGCACGCCGTCGCCGTCGGAGGTCGCGCGCTTGGGCGCTTGGCCGTTGGCGTCCGGGCCGCCCGCGCGCCACGCGCGGACGAGGTCGGTGGGAAGGGGGTCGTAGCGCATGGGGTCTCTCCTCGGGCGATGTGGACGGTCTAGCGCGCCCGCGCCCCCTGCCCCGACCCGGAGCTTGCGCCAAACGCGACCGGCATGGTCGCATTCGGGGGAAACGGCGCCGCGCCCGCTCCGTAGGTTCGGCGCAAAGGGAGGACCGGGATCATGCAGGACACCGCGCGCGTCGTCGTCATCGGAGGGGGCGTGGTGGGCTGCTCCGTGCTCTACCACCTCGCCAAGGGCGGCTGGACGGACGTGCTCCTGCTCGAGCGGGACGAGTTGACGAGCGGGTCGACGTGGCACGCGGCGGGGGGCTGCCATACGATCAACGGCGACCCCAACGTGGCCAAGCTGCAGAAGTACACGATTGACCTCTACCGCGAGATCGAGGAGCTGTCCGGGCAGGCCACCGGCTTCCACATGACCGGGGGCGTGATGCTGGCGGCGACCGAGGCGCGGTTCGACTGGCTCAAGGGGATCGCGGCCAAGGGCCTGTATCAGGGCATCGAGGCCGAGGTGATCACGTCCGAGGAGGCCGCCGAGGCGTTCCCGCTCATGGATCCGTCCAAGTTCGTGGGCGCGCTGCGGACCGTGGTCGACGGCCATCTCGACCCCTCCGGCGTCACCTACGCCTACGCCAAGTCGGCGCGGAAGCTGGGCGCGGCGATCGAGACCCACACCAAGGTCGAGAGCATCCAGAAGGCCCGCGTCGGCGGCTGGGTCGTCACCACCAACAAGGGCGAGGTGCGCTGCGACCACGTCGTCAACGCGGGCGGCCTGTGGGCGCGCGAGGTGGGCCGCATGGTCGGGCTGGAACTGCCCGTGCTTGCCATGGAGCACATGTACCTGCTGACCGAGGACATGCCCGAGGTGGCCGAGATCAATGCCGCGACCGGCAAGGAGGTCATCCACGCCGTCGACTTCGACGGGGAGCTGTATCTGCGCCAGGAGCGCGGCGGGATGCTCATGGGCACCTACGAGAAGGCCTGCGTCCCGTGGTCCGAGCGAGAGACGCCGTGGGACTTCGGGCACGAGCTGCTGCAGCCCGACATCGACCGCATCGCACCGTCGCTGGAGGTCGGCTTCGAGCACTTCCCCGCCTTCCAGAACGCGGGCATCAAGCAGATCATCAACGGCCCCTTCACATTCGCCCCCGACGGCAACCCGCTGGTCGGCCCGATCCGGGGCATGGACGGCATGTGGTCCGCCTGCGGCGTCATGGCGGGCTTCTCCCAAGGGGGCGGCGTGGGCCTCTGCCTCGCCAACTGGATCATCGAGGGCGATCCCGGCCACGACGTCTGGGCCATGGACGTGGCGCGCTACGGCGACTGGGCGACGATGTCCTACACCAACCCCAAGGTGCAGGAGAACTACGCCCGCCGCTTCTCGATCAAGTTCCCCAACGAGGAGCTGACGGCGGCGCGGCCCCACAAGACGACGCCGATCTACGACCGGATGCTGTCCTTGGGTGCGCGGATGGGCGACTCGTGGGGGCTGGAGGCGCCGCTGTGGTTCTCGCCCGACGACACGCGCGACGTGTTCTCGTGGCGCCGCTCGACAGACTTCGACCACGTGGCCGCCGAGGTCCGCGCCTGCCGCGAGGCCGTGGGCGTCATGGAGACGTCGGGCTTCTCCAAGTTCTTCGTCCGCGGCCCCGGCGCCCGCGCCTTCCTCGACCGCGTGCTCGCCTGCAAGCTGCCCGCTCCGGGCCGCATGGCGCTGGCGCCGATGCTCAAGGAGGACGGGATGCTGCAGGGCGACCTCACCGTCGCCTGCCTGTCCGAGGAGGAGTGGTTCCTCGCGGGCTCCGGCATAGCCGAGGTGTTCTACGCCCGCTGGTTCGAGCGGTTCCTGCCCGACGACGGCTCCGTCACGCTCGAGGTTGCGGGCCTCGGCCTCGTCGGCCTCTCCATCGCCGGACCCAAGGCGCGCGACCTGCTCGCCGCCGTCACCGCCGAGGACGTCTCCAACGACGCCTTCCGCTTCATGGCCGTGCGCCGCATGGACGTCGGGATGGCCCCCTGCCTCGTCGGCCGCGTCAGCTTCACGGGCGACCTCGGCTACGAGCTGTGGATGAAGCCCGAATACCAGCGCTCGGTGTTCGAGCTGCTGCTGCGCGCGGGCGAGCCGCTGGGGCTGAAGCCCTTCGGGCTGCGCGCCCTCAACGCCATGCGGCTCGAGAAGAACTTCGGCGGCTGGGCACGGGAGTTCCGCCCCATCTACGACGCCGTCGAGGCCGGGCTCGACCGCTTCGTCGCGTGGTCCAAGGACGCCGACTTCGTCGGCAAGCAGGCCGGCCTCGCCCGCCGCGCCGAGGGCGGCCAGCGCCGCCTGCGCTCCTTCGTCGTGCAGGCCCGCGACGCGGACGTCATGGGCGACGAGCCGATCTTCCACGGCGACGACGTGGTGGGCTGGGTCACCTCCGGCGGCTTCGCGCACCATTCGGGGGTGAGCATGGCGATGGGCTACGTCGCCAAGGAGGTCGCCGACAGCGACGGTCCGTGGTCGGTGGAGCTGCTGGGCGAACGGCTCGACGCGCGCCTCCAGACCGCGCCGCTCTTCGACGCCAACATGGCCCGCCTGCGGGGCTGAAAGGCCCAGCGTCCCCGCAGGGCGGGGGCGTGCTACACCGCCCCCATGCGCCCCGTCCCCTCGATCCTCGTCCTCGCCGCCGGCCGCGCCACTCGGATGCGCGGCGCCGACAAGCTGCTGGAAGAGATCGACGGCACGCCGCTGATCCTGCGCGCCGTCCGCGCCGCGCTCCGGGCGGCGCCCGAGGTGGTCGTCACCCTGCCGCCCGCCTCGCCCCGCCGCGCGTGGCTCGCGGACGCGCCCGTCCGCATCGTCGAAGTGGATGGGCCGATGTCCGCCTCCCTCGCCGCCGGGATCGCCGCCGTCACGCGGGACGCGGCGACCGTCCACCTCGCCGACATGCCGGGGATCGGGGCGCCCGAACTTTCCGCGATGGCCGCCGCGTGGACGCGCGCCGACGCTCCGATCCTGCGCGCCACCGCCGCCGACGGGACGCCGGGCCAGCCCGTCACCTTCGCCCGCAGCCTATTCCCCGAACTCGCCGCGCTGATCGGCGACGTGGGCGCGCGGGCGGTGATCGCGCGGCACGGCGCCCATCCCGTTGCCCTCCCCGCGCGCGCGGCCCTGACCGACCTCGACACGCCCGAGGACTGGGCGGCATGGCGCGCGATGCGGCGCGCGGCGGATTCCAAACCGCCCAATTCCTAGGCGAAGCTTCTCGTCCCCGCCCCGTGCCGCGGCATTCCGCGAACCGCCTGGAAAAGCGGCGCCCTCCGGCCACGGCGCCCGTTCCCCATGCGGGGCGGGTTCGCCATCACCCGCGCGGGGAAAAACGGATTCCATCGGAGGGACACCACATGGTCGGTGCAGACACCGCCTGGATCATCGTCGCCACGGCGCTGGTCCTGTTCATGACATTGCCGGGCCTCGCGCTCTTCTACGGCGGCCTCGTCCGCAGCCGGAACGTGCTGAGCGTGTTCATGCACTGCTACGCCATCGCCTGCCTGATGAGCGTGCTCTGGCTCGCCTTCGGCTACTCCATCGCATTCGGCGGCGACGGCCTCTGGTGGGGGGGCCTCGACAAGATGTTCCTCGCGGGCGTCACCGCCGACGACCTTGCGGGCACCATCCCCGAGGTTCTGTTCTTCGCCTTCCAGATGACCTTCGCGGTCATCACCCCCGCATTGATCGTCGGCGCCTACGTCGAGCGGGTGGGCTTCGGCTTCGTGCTGGCCTTCTCGGGCCTCTGGATGCTGATCTGCTACGCCCCCGTGGCACACTGGATCTGGGGCGGCGGCCTGCTCGCGGGCGGCGAGGGCGCGCTCTTCCCCGTGGCGGTCAACGACTTCGCCGGTGGCCTCGTCGTCCACGAGACGGCCGGCCTCGCCGCGATCATCGTCTCCGTGATCCTCGGCCCGCGCGGCGACAAGACCAAGCCGCCGCACAACCCCGGCTACGTGATGATCGGCGCGTCCATGCTCTGGGTGGGCTGGTTCGGCTTCAACGGCGGCAGCCAACTCGCGGCCGACGGCGGTGCCGCGATGGCGCTGACCGTCACGCATATCTCCGCCGCGACGGCCTCGCTGACGTGGGCGCTGTGGGAGCGGTTCCGCTACGGCAAGGCCTCCCTAGTGGGCATCGTCACCGGCACCATCGCGGGCCTCGCCTCGATCACCCCCGCCTCCGGCTCGGTCGGCCCGGTCGAGGCGCTGATCATCGGCGCCATCGCCGGCGTGCTGTGCCAAGAGGCGGTGAACCTCATCCGCAACCTCCTCAAGATCGACGACACGCTCGACGTGTTCGCGGTCCACGGCGTGGGCGGGATGTTCGGGATCGTGATGATCGCGGTGTTCGGCCACGGCGCGTGGCTGAGCCAAGTCGGCGGGATCGTCGTCGTAGGTCTCTGGACGCTCGTGACGACCACCGTGATCGTCTTCGTCGTCAAGGCGGTGTTCCCGATCCGCGTCTCGAAGGACGTGGAGCAGGAGGGCCTCGACCTCGCCATCCACGGCGAGCAGGCCTACACCAACGGCTGATCCGCGTCGCGGGTCGTGCGGGGGACGCCTTCGGGCGCCCCTTCGCGTTCGGAGAGGGTCAGATGGATCCCGTCCTTCGCCCGGACCGTCAGGTGGGCGACCGGAACGGGCGTGGCGATCGGCTCCAGCCGCCACCCGGCGACGATCCGGGACAGGAGCAGGACGCCCTCCGCCATCGCGAAGCCCGCGCCGGGGCAGACCCGCGGGCCCGCGCTGAAGGGCATGTAGGCACGGCGCGCGCTCTCCTTGGCCGCCTCGGTGGACCAGCGGTCGGGATCGAAGCCGTCCGGGTCGTCCCAGAGGCGCTCGTGGCGGTGCAGGTGCCATGGCGAGAGGACCATCTGCGCCCCGCGCCGGGCCACGCGGTCGCGGACGGGCTCGTCGCGGGTCGCCTCGCGGACCATCATCGGCACGGGCGGGTAGAGGCGGAGCGTCTCGCGCACCACGTCCCGGGTGAAGGGGAGCTTCGAGAGGTCGGAGAAGGCGCCGGTGAAGGGCCGCGCCTCGGCGGCCACGCGGGCCTGCGCCTCGGGGTGGGCCGCGAGGAGGTAGAGCGACCACGCGAGCGTCGACGCCGACGTCTCGTGGCCCGCGAGGAAGAAGATCGCCACCTGGTCCACCATCTCGGCGGGGGTGAAGCGCGCGCCGGTCACGGGGTCGGGGAAGGTCATGATCTTGGTGGCGAGGTCGTCGGACGCGGTGCCCGCCGCGATCTCGGCGGCGCGGCGCTCGACGAGGGCCGCGATGGCCGTGCGGATGGCCGCGGCGGCGCGCAGGGTGGCGCGGGCGTGGGGCCGCGGGAGCCACGCCGGGAGCGGGAGCAGCGCCGCGACATTCAGCAGGGGCTGGGTGCGCTGGTAGGCCCGGAACTCGCGGAACACGGCCGCCGCGAGGGCGTCCTCGATGGGGACGGAGAACAGGGTGCGGAAGATGACGTCGGCGGCGGCGCGCGACGCGATCTCCTCGACCTCTTGGGGACCGGCGCGGAGGCGGTCGGCGAGGGCGTCCGCCGCCTCGACCATCGCGGGGAAGGCCTCGCGCAGGCGCCCGCGCCCGAAGGCCGGGTCGATGATGCGGCGCTGGCGCTTCCACGTCTCGCCGTTGGTGACGAACACGCTCTCGCCGAGGAGCGGGGCCAGCCCCTCGCGGATGCGGTCGGACTTGGGGAAGTCGTCGGGCCGCTCCTTCAGGATGAGTTCGATCAGCGCCGGGTCGTTGCACAGGTAGGAGCGGAAGAAGGGCGTCCGGAACTCGGCCATCCACGCGCGGTACAGGCGCACGGGCTGCGCGCTCAGGATGTCCTGCCGGAAGAGGCGGGCGTAGCGCAGCCAGCCGCGCCGCCCCTCGCGGGAGGCGGGCTTGGGCGCCCTCATTCCGCCGCGACGGCCGCGCGGGGCGCCGCGGTCGAGGTGTGGCGGTTCACCGGGGCGGTGAGGCGCGACGGGCTGGGGGCCCGCGCGGCGAAGCGGTCGCCCAAGGTCCGCGGCCCGGCCGTGATGCGGAAGTAGTCGTAGTCGTCCTCCTGCCCCGGCAGGGCGTCGAAGGCGCAGAGGTATTGGAAATGGAGGCGGAAGTAGCGGCGGCGCAGCTCGCGCTGCTTGGCGTCGGAAAGAGTCTTGGTGAAGGCCGCCGAGATGACCAGCGGGCCGGTCTGCCGCTCGGGCGCGAGCCCTGAGACCGCGACCGGGTCGCACAGCGCGAAGGCGCAGCCGTCGCCGGGGGCGGTGACGTCGATCCACGGGATGGCGGCCTGCCCGCCCATCACCTCGAGGTCCGCGCGCAGCCGGTCCGCTCCGGGAAGGAAGGAGACCATCGGCACGACCTGCCCGAGGGACAGGAAGGACAGCCGCCCCTCCGGCTCCACGCCGTCGCGCAGGAGGTCGGCGAGGACGGAGATGCCGAGATGCGCGCCCGAGGAGTGGCCGACGACCAGCACCTCGTCCCAGTCCCCGTCGAGGGCGGCGCGGATCGTCTCGCGGAACGCGGCGAGGCGCGCCTCCAGCACCACGGGGTAGGCCCCGCCCCAGTGGGCGGTGAAGGCGTAGTCGTGCATGAGGTAGTGGGTGAACGTCTTGCGGTCGGCCCGCTGGAACAGCCGCAGGAGCGCCCACGCGACCGCGACGCCGATCCCGCCGGCGAGCGCGAGGTGCGGTGCTTGGGGCAGCACCTGCGGCACGGCCCACGCCGCGAGCACGCCCGCGCCGACGGCGATCACCGCTTGGAGCAGGAGCGCGACGATCGGGTAGAGCGCGGCGATCACCGGTCCCTTCCGCAGCCGCATCAGGCGGGCGAGCGCGCCCGAGGCGACATAGGCCCACGCCGTCCGCACCAGTTGGGCGTAGGTAGCCGGGATCGACCGGGCCATGCTGCGCGAAACTATGTCGGACCAGACCAGCACCTCCACCTGCGCGTGGACGTGCGCGCCGTCCTGCACGCTCTCGACGTCCCACGAATAGGGCGTCGGCCCGCGCCGCTGCTCGATCTGGTAGCCCGACAGGCGGGCCTGCTCCGCCCCCTCGCGGCGATAGAGCTCGCGGTAGCGTCGGGGGTGGAACGGGTCGTAGCCCGGGATGTAGAGGACGCGGCGGCGGAAGGTCATGTCACTGGCCCGAGGCGCGGAAAGGTTGAGGAAGCATGACGCAGGACTTTGGCGAAAGCGAGGTGGCGCTGGAGGTGGACGCCCTCGGGCTGCTCTGCCCCCTGCCCGTGTTGCGGCTGCGCAAGCGGATGCAGGGGGTGGAGCCGGGCGCGGTCGTGCGGCTGCTCGCCGACGACCCCGCGGCGCATGTCGACGTGCCGCATTTCTGCGTCGAGGGGGGGCACGCGTTCCTCGGGGCGGAGGGGACGGCGTTCTACGTGCGGAAGGCGTAGGGTGGGCAAAAGCCACGAAGCATGGGTCATCGACCGGCGCGTGGGCGTTCGCCCCCCCTACCCCATCATTCCGCCGCCGTACGCGTCTCCGCGCCACCCGCGCGGATGACGGCCAGAAGCTCCTCCCGCCGCTTGGCCGCGTCGCGCTCGTTCGCCTCCTTTACGGGCCCGAAGCCGCGGATCTTAAGCGGCAGCTCCGCCAGCGCGACTACCGCGTCCATCGTGTCGGCGTTCGCGGCGGGCAGCACCTCGGCCATGTCCGCCTCGTACTGCGCGATCAGGGCGCGCTCCATCCGACGCTCCGCGGTGCGACCGAACGGGTCCAGCGGCGTGCCGCGCAGGCCCTTGGCCTTCGCCAAGAGGGGCCACATCCGCTCGATCCACGGGCCGAACCGGCGCTTCTGCGGGCGCCCGTCCGGGCCGGTCTTGGAGATCATGGGCGGGGCGAGGTGGTAGGACACCCTGAGGTCGCCGTCGAAGGCGGCGGCCACCTTGGCCCGCGTCTCCCGGTGGAGCCGCGCCACCTCGTACTCGTCCTTGTAGGCGAGCAGCTTGTGATAGCCCTTCGCCACGGCCTCGCGCAGCCGGTCGTCCGCGATCCCGTCCAGCAGGGCGGTGTAGCGCCGCGCATAGGCCGCCGACTGGTAGGCCGTGAGGTGCGCCACCCGCGTGGCGATCTTGCCGTCCAGCGTCTCGGGCAGCGGCACGACGGTGTCGTCCTCCAGCACCTTCGCCGCCGCCTCGGGGTTCGCGACGGCCCACCGGCCGTACTGGAACGCCTGCTGGTTGCGCTCGACGGCGGCGCCGTTCATCTCCACCGCCTTGAGGATCGCCTCCTCCGACAGCGGCACGAGGCCCGACTGCCACGCGGCGCCGAGGATCGTCATGTTGGAGAAGATCGTGTCCCCGAGCAGCCGCTCGGCCAGCTTGGAGGCATCGAACATCACCAGCCGGTCGCGCAGCCGCGCCTGTAGCGAAAGCGCGAGGCGGTCGGCGGGGAGCTTGAAGTCCGCGTCGCGGGTGAAGTCGCCGGTGACTATCTCGTGGGCGTTGACCACCGCGCCGGTGCGCCCGGTGGAGGTCAGGCCTAGCGTCTTGGCCCCCGCGCTCACGACGAGGTCGCCGCCGATGAGGGCGTCGGCTTCGCCCAAGGCGACGCGGATGGCCGAGATGTCCTCGGGCCGCTCCGCGATGCGCAGGTGCAGCGCGACCGCCCCGCCCTTCTGGGCGAGGCCCGCCATCTCCATCAGGCCCGCCGCCTTGCCGTCGAGATGGGCCGCCATCGCGGACACCGCGCCGATCGTGATGACGCCCGTGCCGCCGACGCCGGTGACGACGACGTTCCACGTCCCGTCGATGGCGGGCAGCGTGGGTTCGGGCAACGTGCCGATCTCGATGGAGGCCGTCGCCGCCTTCTTCAGCTTGGCCCCCTCGACGGAGACGAAGGACGGGCAGAACCCCTTGAGGCAGCTGTAGTCCTTGTTGCAGGACGACTGGTCCACCGCCCGCTTGGTGCCGAACGCGGTCTCGACCGGGACGAGCGAGACGCAGTTCGACTGCACCCCGCAGTCGCCGCAGCCCTCGCAGACGTCGGTGTTGATGAAGATGCGCCGGTCGGGGTCGGGGAACGTCCCTTTCTTGCGGCGGCGGCGCTTCTCGGCGGCGCAGGTCTGGATGTAGAGGATGACCGACACGCCCTCGACCTCCTGCAGCTCCTTCTGGACGTTCATCAATTCGTCGCGCGGATGGAAGGTCAGGCCCGCCGGGAAGGCGGACCGGTCCACGTCCTCCTTGTCGTCGTAGACGACGCGCAGTTCCTCCACGCCCATCGCCTTGAGCTCGCGCGCGATACGGTCCGGCGTCAGCCCGCCCTCGTTGGGCTGCCCGCCGGTCATGGCGACGGCGTCGTTGAAGAGGATTTTGTAGGTGATGTTCGTCCCGGCGGCCAAGGCCGCCCGGATGGCGAGGTTGCCGGAGTGGTTGTAGGTGCCTTCGCCGAGGTTCTGGAACGTGTGCTTGCGCTTGGAGAAGAGCGACTCGCCCACCCAGTTCACGCCCTCGGCGCCCATGTGGGTGTAGCCCTCGGTGTTCCGCCCCATCCACAGCGCCATCACGTGGCAGCCGATGCCCGCCCCCGCGCGCGCGCCCTCGGGCACCTTCGTCGAGGTGTTGTGCGGGCAGCCCGAGCAGAACCACGCGGTGCGGCTGGCCACCTCGGAGGCGTTGTCGGCGCGGCGCGCCTCCATCGTCTTGCGCAACCCCACCTCGATCCGGTCGGTGCCGCGTCCCTCGCGCTTGAGGATCTCGCCTAGCTTGAGCGCGATGAGGTTCGGGTCGAGCGCGTAGTGCTGCGGGAACAGGACGTTGCCGTCGCCGTCCTCGTAGCCCCAGACGCGGCGGCCCGCGCGGTCGTGGAAGATCGCCTCCTTGATCTGCACTTCCAGCAGCTTGCGCTTCTCCTCGACCACCACGATCAGGTCGAGCCCCTCGGCCCAGTCGTGCATGGACTCCATGTCCATCGGCCATGTCTGCGCGACCTTGTAGGTCGTGATGCCGAGGCGCTCACATTCCGCGTCGTCGAGCCCCAAGAGCGACATGGCATGCACGAGGTCGAGCCAGTTCTTGCCGTGGCTCACGAACCCGATCTTGGCGCCCGGCTTGCCGTGGACCCGCCTGTCGAGCCGGTTGGCCCGCGCGAAGGCCTCCGCCGCCCAGCGCTTGTGCTCCAGCAGGCGCTCCTCCTGCGGGATCCAGTGGTCGTTGAGGCGGATGTTCAGCCCGCCCTCGGGCATGTCGAAGTCCGACGGCTCCACGAAGGACATGCGGTCGGGGCGCCCGTCCACGACGGAGGTGACCTCGATGGTGTCCTTCATCGTCTTGAGGCCGACCCAGAGGCCCGAGTAGCGCGACAGCGCCCAGCCGTAGAGGCCAAAATCCATGATCTCCTGCACGCCGGCGGGCGACAGGACGGGCATGTGCACGTCGATCAGCGCCCAGTCCGACTGGTGGCAGGTGGTCGAGGACTCGCCGGTATGGTCGTCCCCCATCGCCATGAGGACGCCGCCGTGCCGCGACGTGCCCGCCATGTTGACGTGCCGCATCACGTCGCCCGAGCGGTCCACGCCCGGCCCCTTGCCGTACCAGAGGCCGAACACCCCGTCGTAGAGCCCCTCGCCCCGCAGCTCGGCCTGCTGCGCGCCCCAGTGCATCGTGGCTGCGAGGTCCTCGTTGAGCGCCTCGCGGAACTTGACGTCGTTCTCCTCGAGCTGCTTGCGGCGGCGCGCCATCTCGAGGTCGACGTTGCCCAAGGGCGAGCCGCGATAGCCGGCCACGAGCCCGGCCGTGTTCAGCCCGGCGGCAGCGTCGCGGTGCTTCTGCATCAGCATCAGGCGGACGAGCGCCTGCGTGCCGTTCAGAAGCACCTGCCCCTTCGACAGGTCGTAACGGTCCGAAAGACTTACGTCGTGACGCATCTGATCGTCCTCCCGGTGCGTATATAGGTCAACAATGCTGACCTAGGGAAGCGGACATTCGTCGCATCCCGATGATGCACGGACGGGGCGCCCATGCTAGGGGCCGCGCTCCGGCAGGAGACTCGCATGGACTGGGACAAGCTACGCATCTTCCATGCGGTCGCCGACGCCGGGTCGCTGACCCACGCGGGCGACGTCCTGCACCTGTCGCAGTCAGCGGTGTCGCGCCAGATCAAGTCGCTCGAGGAGGGGCTGGGCGTGACCCTGTTCCACCGCCACGCGCGGGGCCTGATCCTGACCGAGCAGGGGGAGCTGCTGTTCGACGCGACGCGGGCGATGAACAAGCGGCTCGACGCTGCCACCGCGCGCATCCGCGACAGCGAGGAGGAGGTGTTCGGCAACCTCCGCGTTACCACGACGATCGGCTTCGGATCGATCTGGCTCGCGCCCCGCCTGTCGAAGCTCTACGCCCTCTACCCCGACCTCAAGCTCGACCTCATGCTGGAGGAGCGGGTGCTCGACCTGCCGATGCGCGAGGCCGACGTCGCCATCCGCATGAAGGAACCGAGCCAAGCCGACCTCGTGCGCAAGCGGCTGATGGACATCCGCATGTGCCTCTTCGCGTCACCCGCCTACCTCGAGGCGAACGGGACGCCCCGGAACATGGCGGACCTCGCCCTGCACCGTATCATCTGCCAGTCCCCCGACAGCACCCAAGTCTCGGCCGGACAGACGCTCGTGCAGGAGATCATGTCGCAGAACATCCCGCGCCTGCTGACGGTGAACAACTACTTCGGCGTGCTGCAGGGCGTCCTCGGCGACCTCGGCATCGGGGTGCTCCCCGACTACCTCGAGCAGGACTTCCACCAGTTGATCCGCGTCCTGCCGGAGGTGGAGTCGAACCCCGTGCCCGTGTTCCTCGCCTACCCGGAGGAGTTGCGCGGCTCGCGCCGGGTCGAGGCGTTCCGGGACTTCGTCCTCGAGGAGGTCGTGGCCTACCGGAAGGCCCGCGCCTCGGGATGAGCCATGCGCACGCCGCATGGCCGGGTTGCACCGAACGGTTCAGGTTTTGCCTTGAGAGCGCCCACGTCGCCCACTAATTCCGCAAGCGAGGGCGGCCCGCATGGGCACCCTCACCTCCCTGTTGGACTGGGCCGGACCGTCGCGTCCGGCCTTTCTTTTTTCCTCAGGCCGTCGCGGCCACCTCGCGGATGCGCTGCACCATGGCGCGCACCCCGTTCGAGCGCTGCGAGGACAGGTGCTCGTCGAGGCCGAGCCGTCGCAGTTCCGCCGCCGCGTCGACCGCGCCGATCTCCGCCACGGGCCGACCGGCATAGAGCGCGTGGAGCACGGCGATCAGGCCCCGCACGATCATCGCGTCCGACTCGCCCGCGAAGTCGAACGTCCCCCCCTCGACGCGCGGGTACAGCCAGACTTGGCTGGCACAGCCGTCCACCTTGGTGGCCGGTACCTTCAGCGCGTCGTCCAATGGCGGGAACGCCTTGCCCATGTCGATGACGTGGCGATAGCGGTCCTCCCAGTCGTCGAGGAACTCGAACGTCTCGACCAACTCCTCGAACTCGTCGCGCGCCATCACCGCCTCCTGTCGCCTGCCGCCCACGTATGTCGGCGCATGGGCGGCGTCCACCTTCCCAGAGGGGCGGCGAGCGGCTAGGCCCGGTCGCGACCAGGGAGGGATTCCATGCGCACCATCGCCGCCATCACCGCCACCGCGCTGGTCCTGTCGGGCTGCGGTCTGGGCGGCAGCCGCCTGAACCCGCTCAACTGGTTCGGCGGCGACCGCGAGGTTCGCGCGGCCCCGACCGAGCGCGCCGCGCCGCAGATACCGCTCGTGGACCAAGTCGTCTCGCTGCAGGTCGACCAGGCACCGGGCGGGGCGATCGTCTCCACCGTCGGCCTGCCCCCGACGCAGGGCTTCTGGGACGCCGAGCTCGTGCCGGTGCCGTCGGAGGACGGATCGACCTACGTTCTGGAGTTCCAGCTCCTCCCGCCCCCGGCGCCGCAGCCGCAGGGGACGCAGCCCTCGCGCGAAGTGCTGGCCGGCACGTTCCTCTCGGACCAGACGCTCGCCGGGGTGCGCCGCATCGCGGTCCAAGGCGCGCGGAACCAGCGGGTCGTCAGCCGCTGACGCCGCCCCGTCCCGCCGTCAGAGCGGGACGATGCGGACCTTGTGCCCCTCGCAAGCCAGCGCGATCCGCCCCTCGCAGAGCCGAAGCGCATCGGCCCCGAACACCTCGGCCCGCCAGCCGCGGTTCCAGTCGCCGTCCCGCGCGCCCGCCGCGATGTCGTCGAGGTCGGAGGCCGTCGCGATCAGCTTCTGCGCGACCCCCGCCTCCTCGGCCTTGGCCTTGAGCAGGACGCGGAGGAGGTCGGCCAGCGCCGCGTTGATCTGGTCGCGCGCCTTGGGGCGCGGCGGCTTGGGAAGCGATTCCTTCGGCACCGCCTCGGCCCGGGCGACGGCCTCGAGGATGCCCTTCGCCACGTCGCCTTTCCGTGCCTCCCGCAGCAGGAGGCGGGACTTGCCCAGTTCCGCGTCGTCCTTCGGCTTGTTCGAGGCCAGCTCCAGCAGGGCGTCGTCCTTGAACACGCGGCTGCGCGGAACGTTGCGCGTCTGGGCGTGATGCTCGCGGAACGCGGCCAGTTCCGCGGCCACCGCGACGAAGCGCGGGGTCGGGTTCCGCATCTTCAGCCGCTTCCATGCGTCCTCGGGCTGCACCTCGTAGGTGGCGGGGTCGCGCAGGACGGCCATCTCCTCCTCCAGCCACGCGGTGCGCCCGTTCCGGGCCAACTGCTCGCGCAGGGAATCGTAGACCACCCGGAGATGCGTGACGTCCGCCAGCGCATAGCGTTTCTGGGCGTCGGACAGCGGGCGGCGGGACCAGTCGGTGAAGCGCGACGACTTGTCGACGCTGCCCTTCGCGATCTTGCGCACCAACGTCTCGTAGCCGACCTGCTCGCCGAAGCCGCAAACCATGGCCGCCACCTGCGTGTCGAACAGCGGCGCGGGGATGACGGAGCCGTCGGTCCAGAAGATCTCGAGGTCCTGTCGCGCGGCGTGGAACACCTTGGTCACGCCCTCGTCGGCCATCAGCGCCCAGAGCGGGGACAGGTCCAGCCCCTCCACCAGCGGATCCACCAGCACCGCGTCCTCCGGCCCGTCGCCGGGCACGGCCAGCTGCACGAGGCAGAGCTTAGCGTAGTAGGTCCGTTCGCGCAGGAACTCGGTGTCGACGGTCACGTAGTCGTGCGCGGCGGCGCGGGCGCAGAAGGCGGCCAGCGCGTCGGTCGTCGTCAGGGTCGGGATGTCGTCGGCCAAGTTCGGGTCCTTTCCACGTCCGGGGGCCTTATCCCATGCCCCGCGCATGGAAAAGCGGGCCTAGAGGTGGAGGACGCCGGGTGTGCCCTCCGCCACGCGGCGCAGCACCGCCGGGTAGAGCGCGTGCTCCCGCTCGAGGACGCGCGCGGCCAGCGTGTCGGGCGTGTCGCCCGGCAAGACGGGCACGCGCGCCTGCCCGCGGATCGGTCCGGCGTCCAGCTCGCCCGTCACCTCGTGGACGGTGCAGCCCGCCTCGGCATCCCCGGCGGCGAGCGCGCGGGCATGGGTGTGGAGGCCCGGATACTTGGGCAGGAGCGAGGGATGGACGTTGAGCATCCGGCCCGCCCAGCCGCGCACGAAGCCCGGCGTGAGGATCCGCATGAAGCCCGCGAGCGCGATGAGGTCGGGGTTTGCCGCCCGGAGCGCCTCGTCCAGCGCGCCCTCGAACGACTCCCGGTCGGGATGGGCCGTGTGGTCGACCACGGCCGTCGGCACCCCCAGCGCCTCGG
The DNA here is from genome assembly GCF_016820245.1 of Jannaschia sp. Os4. GTDB lineage: Bacteria > Pseudomonadota > Alphaproteobacteria > Rhodobacterales > Rhodobacteraceae > Jannaschia. The sequence continues at coordinate 130,843 of NZ_JAFCAR010000004.1, forward strand.
CCTTGGCGAGGCCGCCGGCCCCCGGCCGGTTCGACAGGACGAGCACCGGGCGGGCCGGGTGGTCGCCCGTCATGGAGCGGACCAGCGTCTCCATGTTCGACCCGCCGCCCGAGATCAGGACGGCGACCCTCACGCCGACAGGCGCCCCGTCATCCCGAAGCCCGCGCCCTCGGTCACGCGGCCCAACGCGGACACGTCCTCGCCTGCGTCGGCCAGCGCGGTGGCCACCGCCTCGGCGCGGTCGGGCGCGACCACCAGCACCATGCCCACGCCGCAGTTGAACGCGCGCAGCATCTCGGCCTCGGCGATGCCGCCCGCCTCGCGCAGCCACGCGAAGACCGGCGGCGGCGTCCACGCCCCGAGGTCGATCTTGGCGCCGCAGCCCTCGGGCAGGACGCGCGGCACGTTGCCGGGCAGGCCGCCGCCGGTGACGTGGGCGAGCGCGTGCACGCCCCCGCCCCGTAGCGCGTCCAGCACGGGCCTGACGTAGAGCCGCGTGGGCGTGCAGAGCGCTTCGCCCAGCGTGCCGTCCGAGAACGGCGACGGGTCGTCCCAGCCTAGCCCCGCGCGCTCGGCCACCTTGCGGACCAGCGAGAAGCCGTTGGAATGCACCCCGTCCGAGGCCAGCCCGAGGATCACGTCCCCCGGCGCGACGCCTGCGGGCAACTGCGCGCCCCGCTCCACCGCGCCCACCGCGAAGCCCGCGAGGTCGAGGTCGCCCGCCGCGTACATCCCCGGCATCTCCGCCGTCTCGCCGCCGATCAGCGCGCAGCCGGAGGCGGCACAGGCCCGCGCGATCCCCTCGACCACGCGGGCGGCCACGTCGCCGTCGAGGCGGCCCGTCGCCATGTAGTCGAGGAAGAACAGCGGCTCGGCCCCTTGGCAGACGAGGTCGTTGACGCACATCGCCACGAGATCCTGCCCCAGCCCGTCGAGCCGCCCGGTGTCGAGCGCGATCCGCAGCTTGGTGCCCACCCCGTCGGTCGCCGCCACGAGGATCGGGTCGTCGTAGCCCGCCGCCTTGGGGTCGAACAGCGCACCGAAGCCGCCGATCCCGCCCATCGTGCCGGGCCGGTCCGTTGCCTTGGCCGCGGGGCCGATGCGGTCGACCAAGGCGTCCCCCGCCTCGATGTCCACGCCCGCCTCGGCGTAGGTCAGGCCCTGCCCCGTCTTCGCGTCCTCGTCCGCCATGCGCCCCTCCGTCGTCGGGGGTCCGGTAGCGGGCGGATCGGGGCGAGTCTAGCAATGCGCGCGACGCCGCCGGCGCTTGACCTCCGCACGCCCGGCGCGGCATCCCCGCACGGCGGGGCCGGCGGTCCCGCAGGGGGCCTGTAGCTCAACGGTTAGAGCAGAGCGCTCATAACGCTTTGGTTGCAGGTTCGAATCCTGCCGGGCCTACCACCCCTCAGCGCGGCAGCACGATCTCCGCGCGCAGCCCGCCCCCCGTCGCCTCCCCCAGCCTGAGCGAGCCGCCATGCGCCCGGGCGACGTCGCGCACGATCGACAGGCCCAGCCCCACGTTCCCGCGCGTATTCGTCCGGGCCGCGTCGAGCCGGGCGAAGGGGCGCGTGACCGCCTCGCGCTGCGCCTCCGGGATGCCGGGGCCGTCGTCCTCCACGACGATGGAGACCGACCGATCCCGCGCCTCCACCCGGACGTCGGCGCGCGTGCCGTGCCGCAGCGCGTTCCCGACGAGGTTCGCGACCGCGCGGCGGATGCCCTCGGGTCGGACCGGCGCGCGGAGCGGATCGCCACGGACGGTCGCCCCGCCCCCGGGGGCGGCCATCTCGGCGGCCTCGCGCACCAGCGCGGTGACGTCCGCCTCCACCCGCGCGTCCGTCGCGTCCGAGCGGGAGAAGTCGAGGAAGGTGTCGATGATCCGCTCCATCGCGGCCACGTCCCGCCCGAGGGCCTCGGCCTCCTCCCCGTCCATCATCGACAGCTCCAGCTTCATCCGCGTCAGCGGCGTCCGCAGGTCGTGGCTCACGCCCGAGAGCAGGAGGGTCCTCTGGTCGATGTGCCGCTCGATGCGCGCGCGCATGTCGAGGAAGGCGTGGCCCGCCGCGCGCACCTCCGTCGCGCCGGTGGGCTTGAACTCGACCGCCTCGCCGCGCCCGAAGGCCTCGGCCGCGCGGGCGAGGCGGCGGATCGGGCGGATCTGCCCGCGCATGAACAGGATGGAGACCGTGCTCATCAGGAGCCCCACGATCACCATCAGCACGAGCAGCTGGTGCGGGTTCGACGGCGTCACGGCGTTGCGGCGGAAGGACATCGTCACGCCGTCCGCGAACCCCGCCTCCACCCGCCGCCGGTCGGAGGACAGGTCCACGGCGACGAGGTCCTCGAACTGCTCGTGCAGTTCGCGGATCAGGGCCCGTCCCGAAAGGTCGTAGAAGCGGCGCCCCGGCTCGACCGGTCCCGACCCGAGCGTGATCCCCAAGCCCTCCGCCACGCCCGGGTCCGCGCGGGCGAGCCGCATGTCGCGCGCCATGTTCCGCGTCATCTGCGCCGTGACATCCTCGAAATGGCGCTGCAGGAAGGCGAAGCCCACGGCGATCTGGAGCACGATGACCGGGGTGAGCAGGATCAGCGCGGCGCGGGCGTAGAAGCTGCGCGGCATGTATCGCTTGAGGGAGAACGCCATGCCCCCACGCTACGGCGCGCCGGAGGAGGTGGGAAGCGGCGTCCGGCGCGTGCTCTGCCCGAACCCGTCGCCGATGACGGAGGCGGGGACGAACGCCTACGTGCTCCACGACGCGGGCGAAGCCGTGGTCGTCGATCCGGGGCCGGACCTGCCGGAGCATCGCGCCGCGCTCCTCGCGGCCGTGGAGGGCATGCGGGTGGCGGCCGTCGTTGTCACGCATCCGCATCTCGACCATTCCCCCGGCGCGCGGCCCCTCGGGGACGCGGTCGGCGCGCCGGTCCTCGCCTTCGGGCCGCCGGAGGCCGGACGCTCGTCGACGATGCGGGCGCTGGCGGGGATCGGCGGGGGCGAGGGCGTGGACGACGGCTTCGCCCCCGACGAGCCCGTGGCGGACGGGGCGGAGATACGGTTCGGGGCGACCGCGCTGCGGGCACTGTGGACCCCCGGCCACATGGCCTCGCACATCGCGCTGCACTGGCCCGACCGGAAGGTCGCGTTCACGGGAGACGTGGTGATGGGCTGGGCCTCGACGATGATCTCGCCGCCGGACGGCGACCTCGGCCAGTTCATGGCGTCCCTCGACCGCATGGAGGCGCTCGGCGCCATCACGGCGCTGCCGGGCCACGGCGGGGCCGTGCCCGACCTCGCGGCGCGGTGCCGCGCTCTTCGGGACCACCGCCGCGCGCGGGAGCGGCAGGTGCTGGACGCCTTGGCCGCGCACGACACGGTGGAGGGTCTGGTCGGCGCGATCTACGCCGACGTGGCCCCTGCCCTTCACCCCGCGGCGGCGCGCAACGTGCTCGCGCACCTGATCCACCTCCGGGAGGCGGGCCGGGTCGAAGCGGTGCCGGGCGTGGGCCTCGGGGCACGGTGGCGTCGCGCGTGACGAAACCCGCCCACGCCCCCTTGCGCGGTCCTTCGGGCGGCGCTATCCGCGCCCCCGGTGTTCCGGCGTAGCTCAGCGGTAGAGCAGTTGACTGTTAATCAATTGGTCGCAGGTTCGATCCCTGCCGCCGGAGCCATCCTCCCCTCCTGACGATCACTGGCACAGGCGGAAGCCGCCGTCGCGCTCGACCATGTCGAGGTGCAGGTGGTCGTCGTGATACTCGTCCGAGCCCGGGCCGAGCACGGTGGTGAACTCCATGCAGGCGGATGCACGCACGGCGTCTTGGAACGCCTCGGCCAAGGTGCCGTCGCGCTCGCGCGGCATGATGGCGATGGGCTCGCCCTCCGAGAAGGAGAAGGAGATCACGTCCACCGCGTTGCCGAAGCTGTGCTCGGACGGCTTGCCGTCGGGCTGGTTGTTGCGGCGGCGGCAGACATAGGTCGCGGCGTGGCCGATTGCCGTCAGGTCGCCGCGCCCAACCCGCTCGGTCGCCGGGAGGACGAAGTCGCGGGTCCAGCGGGCCGTTGCCAATGCTGCATCGCAGCGAAGCGGGTTCGCCGGCTCGAAGGCGATTCCCGGCAGCACCTCGGAGAGCTCGACGGGGCGGAGGATGCCGCAGTCGGGGTCATTCGCGGCGACGATCGGATCGACCTCGGAATAGGTCGCACCGATCTCGTCGAGCGCGGCGAGGCAGGTCGCGTACGCCTCGTCCGAGAGGGCGAGAGTCTCGCGGATCGGCGCGGCGTCCCGGGTGGCCTCGGCCCCTGCCGCGATCCCGTCGGAGGCGTCGGCGGCGGGCGTGTCGTCCTCCGCCGCCTCCGCGCCGTCCGACCCGTCGAGGGACGGATCCTCCGCGACGTCGCCGGACAGGTCCGCGGGGCGCGGCTCCGGCGCGACGGAGCCGTCGACCTGCGCCCATGCGGGCGTGGCGAGCAGGAGGACGAGGGCCGCGGCCCTCACTCGACGAACTCCACCGTGACCCCTTGGGACACCATGAACGCGAGCTCCTCCGCGTCCCAGTTCGTCAGGCGGACGCAGCCATGGCTCGCCTCCTGGAACAGCGACGCCGGCTCGGGGGTGCCGTGGATGCCGTAGGTCTCCTTCGAGAGGTCGATCCACACCGCGCCCACGGGCCCGTTCGGGCCGGGCGGCAGCGTCAGCGGCTCCGCGTTGTCGCCCTGCTGGAAGTTGACGTCCGGGCGGTAGGAGTAGGTCGGGTCCATCGCCACGGCCACCACCTCGACCGTGCCCGAGGGCGAGGGCGTCTGCTGCGAGCCGATCGCGGCCGGGTAGCTCGCGAGGATGGCGCCGTCCGCGTCCATCGCGTCGACGCGCCCATCGGCCTTGCGGACGGCGATGCGGGTCACCTCGCCCTCCGTACGGTCGCCGGGGGCGGCGACGGTGATCGTCTGGCCCGCCTCGAAGGATGTACCGTCGTTGAGCGCGCGCAGCACGTCCTCGTCCATGTGGAACCGCTCGGCCAGCCGCTCGGCGACGGAGGTGTGGGGGATGGCATCGCGCTCGGCCAGCTCGGCGTAGTCGTCGGGGAGGCCGTCCGACGCGATGCCGGAGACGTCCTCCTCGGTGATGGTGTAGTCCTGCACCGCAGGCTCCATCGACGGGCCGCCCAGCGCCTCCCAGACCTCCAGATCCAGCTGGCCGTCGACCTCGAACCCTTCGCGGCGCTCGAAGGCGCGCAGCGCGGTCTCGGTCATGCCCCCGTCGTAGCCGTCGATCACGCCGGGCGAGACGCCCGCGCGGTCGAGCAGCACCTGGGTGGCGAAGGCGAGGCCGGACTGCCCTTCGGAGAGCGCCTCCCCGTCGAAGGCGGCGGAGCGGATGTCCTCCGGCGTAAGCGCGGCGGCGGGCGATGCGGCGAGGAGGAGGGCGGCGAACAGGCGCATGTGAAATCTCGTGCAGGTTGCGGTGCGCGACCAACGCCCCGCCCCCCGTCCGGGTTTCCCCGCGCCCGCTTGCGCCCGTCCCCGCGCGCGTCTATCTCCGCCGCATCGGTGCGCGCGGGTATGGTGAAAAGGTATCACGCGAGCTTCCCAAGCTTAAGTTACGGGTTCGATTCCCGTTACCCGCTCCACCGCCGATCCCCATCTCCGCCACGACCCGAGGGGACCGCATGGACCTCCTGAGACCGCTCGACCTCCCCGCCCTCCGCGCCGCGGGCGTGCCGGAACCCTTCGCCTTCGGTCAGGCCGATCGGGTGCGGTTCCACGAACTCGACGTGCTCGATCACGTGAACAACGCGGTCTACCTGTCGTGGTTCGAGACGGTGCGGATCGCCTACCTGCGGGCCTATGGGATCAGCGACTACGCGGGCGCGGCGGACCGCCCGGTGCTGGTGCTGAAACGGGTGGAGGTGGACTACCACCGTCCCCTGCATCTGGAGGACGTCTACGTCGTCGCGGCGCGGACCGTCGCCTATCGCCGGACGTCGTGGGCGATGGAGTATCAGGTGTGGTCCGGCGGGCATCACTGCGCCACGGGCGGGGCCGTGATCGTGCTGATGGAGCCAGACTTCGTGACGAAGAAGCCGCTGCCGGAGGCCTACGTGCGGGCCTTCGCGGAGCGGGACGGGGCGGAGGATGCGACAGGGTGATCGGCGGGCTTGGTGAGGCCCACCCCGCGTCGGGCGGGCCCCGCAGTGCCGATCACCGATCGCGCATCCCACGCAGCTTCCCGAGCAGCAGCCGCGTCGAGGCGTCCTTGCCCGCCGCGTCTCCGCCCTCGACCAGCGGCTCCAGCGACTTGGCCAGTTCCTTGCCCAGCTCGACGCCCCACTGGTCGAAGCTGTTGATCCCCAGCATCGCGCCCTCGCAGAACACGCGGTGCTCGTAGAGGGCGACGATCGCGCCCAGCGTGCGGGGATCGAGCTTCGGGTAGACCAGCGTGGTCGAGGGCCGGTCGCCGGGGAACACGCGGTGGGCGGCCTGCCGCTCCAGCTCGTCGCCGGTGAACTTGCCCGCTAGCATGTCCTTCGCCTCGGCGTGGGTGCGGCCCTTCATCAGCGCCTCGGACTGGGCGAGGCAGTTGGCGATGAGCAGCCGGTGGTGGTGGTCGAGGGCGGGCTCGTGCCCCTCGGCGGCGACCATGAACTCGCAGGGGACCGGCGTGCGGCCCTGGTGGATGAGCTGGTAGAAGGCGTGCTGGCCATTGGTGCCCGGCTCGCCCCAGACGACGGGTCCGGCGGGGCCTTCGAGCGGCGCCCCGTCCATGGTCACGCCCTTGCCGTTGCTCTCCATCTCCAGTTGCTGGAGGTAGGCCGGCAGCCGCGCGAGCCGGTCGTCGTAGGGCAGCACGGCGCGGGTCGGGTAGCCCCGCACCTGGTGGTGCCAGATGCCGACGAGCGCCAGCAGGACCGGCATGTTCCGCGCGAGCGGGGCCTCGCGGAAGTGGTCGTCCATCGCCCGCGCCCCCGCGAGCATGTCGTCGAACCCGTCCGGCCCGATGGCGAGCATCAGCGACAGGCCGATCGGCCCCCACATGGAGTAGCGCCCGCCGACCCAGTCCTCGAAGCCGAACACCCGCTCCTCGGGGATGCCCCACTCGCTGGTCTTGTCGGCGGCGGAGGAAAGCGCCGCGAACTGCGCCGCCGGGTCCTTCACCTTCCTCGCCATCCAGTCCCACGCCGTCTTGGCGTTGGTCATGGTCTCGGTGGTGGTGAAGGTCTTGGAGGCGACGATCACGAGCGTCTTTCGCGGGTCGAGCCCCTTGGCCGTGTCGGCCCAGTCCGCCCCGTCCACGTTCGACACGAAGTGGCAGCGCGGCCCGTCGTGGTAGGGAGCCAGCGCGCGCACCGCCATCGCGGGGCCGAGGTCGGAGCCGCCGATGCCGATGTTGACCACGTCGGTGATCTTGCCGCCCTGCCCCTTGACCTCGCCCGTCCGCACCGCGTCGGCGAAGGCGCGCATTCGCTTCAGCGTCTCGCGCACGTCGGGCATGACGTCCGAGCCGTCGACGGTCATGCGGGCGTCCGGTCCCGCGCGCAGCGCGGTGTGCAGCACGGCGCGGCCCTCAATCTCGTTGATCGCCTCGCCCCGGAACATGGCGTCCCGGCGGGCGGGCACGGGGGCGGCGAGGTCGAGCAGCCTGTCGAGCGCCTCGTGAGTGATCGACGTCTTGGAGAAGTCGAAGGTCATCCGCCCCAGCGAGACGGCGAAGCGGCCCATGCGGTTGTCGCGCCCCAGCAGGTCGCGGATCGGGCGGGTCTCGACGGCCCGCAGGGCGCGCACGCCCTCCCAGAAGTCGTGGTCGGTCATGGGGCCCAGTGCACCTCCGCGTTTCTCAGGAACGCCGCGATGGGCGCGTCGAGGGGGTCCATCCCCTGCGCGCGCTCCAACGCGGCCCGCTTCTCGTCCCCGGTGATGAGGACGTGGGTCTCCATCGCGCCCTTCAGCACGGGCGCGGTGAGGGTGATGCGCGGCTCCTGCCCCTCGGGGTGGACGCCCATCAGGCGGGGCGCGTCGTCGGCCAGCGCGGCCTTGGTGGCGGGCTCGCCGGGGAAGAGCGAGGCGGTGTGCATGTCGCCGCCCATGCCGAGCAGCAGCAGCGAGATCGGCAACTCCCCGTCGAGGCCCGCGGCGAGGCGGGACGCGCCCTCCTTGGGCGTGGGCGCGTCGTTCACCATCGGCACGAGGGTGGCGGCGGCGGCGCGCCCGGTCAGCAGCGTCTCGCGCAGCAGCTTGGTGTTGGACCGGGCATGGTCCTCCGGCACCCAGCGCTCGTCGTTGAGGAAGACGTGCACGCGCTCCCATTCGAGGTCGGCGTCCGCGAGCAGCGCGAAGGTCTCGCCCGGGGTGGAGCCGCCGGGGACGCAGAACGAGGCGTGATCGTGGACCAGCAGGCAGTTCTTGAGCGCGGAGGCCAACACGTCGGCGAGCGCCATCGCCTGCATCTCGCGGTCGGGATACGTGCGGAGCTTCATTCCCCGTCCCCCAGGTCGCGCCAGCGGCGTCCGTCGGCGTGGACCAGCATCATCGCCTCCTCCGGCCCGGACGAGCCTTGGGCGTATTGGTGGGGGCGCTGGCCCTCCCATGCGTCGATGATCGGATCGGTCCACTTCCACGCGGCCTCCACCTCGTCGCCGCGCATGAACAGGGTCTGGTTGCCGCGGATCACGTCCATGATCAGGCGCTCGTAGGCGTCGGGCATCGCGTCCTCGCCCAAGGCGTCCGCGAATGTCATGTCCAGCGGCGCGGTGGTCAGGCGCATGCCGCCCGGCCCCGGCTCCTTGACGGTCACGGCGAGGTCGATCCCCTCGTCCGGCTGAAGGCGGATCACCAGCGCGTTGGGGCGCGCGCCGTTGTCGCGCTCGAAGATCGAGTGGGGCGCGTCCTTGAACTGGATGACGATCTCGGAGTGGCGCTTGGCCATCCGCTTGCCCGTCCGAAGGTAGAAGGGCGTGTGCGCCCACCGCCAGTTCGAGATGCCGACCTTCATGGCGACGAAGGATTCGGTCGTGCTGTCGGGCGCTTCCGCGTCCTCGCGGTAGGATGCCCCGTCCGGCCCCGCCTTGTACTGGCCGCGCACGACGTGCTCGGGCTCCACGGGGTCGAGCGCGCGGATCACCTTGAGCTTCTCGTCGCGCAGCATGTCGGGCTCGAACCGCGTCGGCGGCTCCATCGCCGTCAGGCAGAGCAGCTGCATTAGGTGGTTCTGCACCATGTCCCGCATGGCGCCCGACTTGTCGTAGTACCCGCCGCGCCCCTCCACGCCGAGCTCCTCGGCCACGGTGATCTGGACGTGGTCGACGTAGCGCTCGTTCCAGAGGGGCTCGAACAGGACGTTGGCGAAGCGGATCGCCATCAGGTTCTGGACCGTCTCCTTCCCGAGGAAGTGGTCGATCCGGTAGATCTGGTCCTCGCGGAAGGACTCGGCGAGGTGGTCGTTCAGCTCCTTCGCCGAGGCGAGGTCGTGGCCGAACGGCTTCTCGACCACGAGGCGGGCCTCGCCCTCGGTCAGGCCGTTGGCCTTGAGCCGCGTGGCGAGGTCGCGGAAGAGCGCGGGTCCGACGGAGAAGTAGAAGGCGTGGATCACGCCGGGCCGGACCTTCTTGCAGAGCTCCTTCCACCCGCCGTCGCCCTTCGCGTCGATCGCGACGTAGGCGCAGTTCGCCGCGAAGGCGTCGACCTGCCCCTTCTCCCGGAGCCCGGCCGGCACGAACTCCTCCAGCGCCTCGCGGACGAGCTTGCGGAACTCGTCGTCCGACAGGTCCGAGCGGGCCGCGCCGATGAGCTGCGCGCTCTCGGGTGCCTGCCCGGCGACGAAGCGCCGGAAGAGCGATGGGATGATCTTGCGCTTGGCGAGGTCGCCGGTCGCGCCGAACAGGATCAGGTCGAAGTCGTCGACGGGGATGGTGCGGGCGGGCATCGGGCCTCCGGTGTGCTGGACCAGAACCCGGCGTTACCGCTAACGGGTTCCACTCGCCCCGCGCGATACCCCCCTCCCCCGCCCATGTCGAGCGTTGTGTCGAGCCCGCGCCCGGACGGTGTCGAGCGCGCCTTGCGGGTCGCTGACGATCCCGCCCGCGACGGGGGCGGCCACGCCCGTGGTGCCGGGGAACGACGTCGGCAGGCCGCGCAGGACGCGGACCGCGAGGAAGGCGAAGGCCTGCGCCTCAAGCATGTCCCCGTCGAGGCCCACGGACTCGATCGGGTCGACGGCGCAGGGGCACGCCGCCCGCAGCGCGTCCATGATCGCCGGGTTCCGCCGCCCGCCGCCCGCGACGAGGACGCGCGCCGGCATGGCGGGGCATTGCGAGAGGCCGTGCGCGACCGAGAGCGCGATCACCCGCACCCACGTGGCGGCGGCATGGGAGGGCGGCAGGTCGTCGATATCGGCCCCGCGCTCCCGCCACGCGTCGCGGTCGAGCGACTTGGGGGGCACCCGGAAGAAGTAGGGATGGCGCAGGATGGCGGCGGCGAGGGCCTCGTCGGCCTCGCCCTCGCGCGCCAGCCAGCCGTCGCGGTCGTAGGGCTCGCCCAGCCAGTCCTGCGCGAGGTCGTCGATGGGGGCGTTCGCCGGGCCGGTGTCGAAGGCCAGCAGCGCCCCCGCGTCGGCCACGTCCCGCGCCGGGTCGATCCATGTGAGGTTGCCGACGCCGCCGAGGTTCAGGATGGCGACCGGCTCGGCGATCCCCGCATGGCGGACGCAGGCATGGTGGTAGGCTGGCGCCAGCGGTGCGCCCTCTCCGCCGAGGCTCACGTCGGCCGAGCGGAAGTCCCACACGACGGGCCGGTCGAGGCGCGTGGCGAGCGCCGCTCCGTCGAGCGCCTGATGGGTGCCGCGGCCGCCGGGGTCGTGCGCGAGGGTCTGGCCGTGGACGGCGAGCGCGTCGCCCTTGAGGTCGGCGAGGAGGTCCGCGTGCGCGTCCTCGACCACGCGCGCGGCGGCCTCCGCCGCCGGGTCGCCCGGCCATGTCCCGAGCGCCGCGCGCAGGATCGCGCGCTCCGCCTCCGCGTAGGGGCGATAGGCCGAGCGCCCGAGCCCGAGGATCGCCTCGCCGTCCGTCTCGAGGACGGCCGCGTCGACCCCGTCGAGCGAGGTGCCGGACATCGCGCCCACGACCCTGAGCCTCATGGCTTCCCCTCCCCCAGCCCCTTCGCTATCCCGGCGCCCTCACGAGGAGCGACGCCATGACCTACACGCCCAGATCCGACTTCCTGCACGTGATGGTCGAGCGCGGGTATCTGGCCGACTGCACCGACCTGCAAGGGCTGGACGAGGCCCTGATGGCCGGCGTGGTGCCCGGCTACATCGGCTTCGACGCGACGGCGTCCTCGCTGCACGTGGGCTCGCTGATCCAGATCATGATGCTGCGCTGGCTGCAGAGGACCGGCGGCAAGCCGATCGTGCTGATGGGCGGGGGCACGACCAAGGTGGGCGATCCCTCGTTCCGCGCGGACGAGCGGCCCCTGCTGACGCCCGCGCAGATCGACGCGAACATCGCGGGCATCCGCGAGGTGTTCTCGCATTACGTGAGCTTCGGCGACGGCGCGTCCGACGCGATCATGTCGAACAATGCGGAGTGGCTCGACGGCCTGAACTACCTCGAGTTCCTGCGCGACGTCGGCCGCCACTTCTCGGTCAACCGGATGCTGGCCTTCGAGAGCGTGAAGTCCCGGCTGGACCGCGAGCAGTCGCTGTCCTTCCTCGAGTTCAACTACATGATCCTGCAGGCCTACGACTTCATGGAGCTGCACCGCCGTCACGGCTGCCTGCTGCAGATGGGCGGGTCGGACCAGTGGGGGAACATCGTCAACGGGATCGACCTGACCCGCCGGATCATGGACGACCAAGTGTTCGGCCTGACCTCGCCGCTGCTGACGACGGCGGACGGCAAGAAGATGGGCAAGTCGCAGTCGGGGGCCGTATGGCTGAATGCGGACCTGCTCAGCCCCTACGAGTTCTGGCAGTTCTGGCGGAACACGGCGGATGCCGACGTGGGCCGCTTCCTGAAGCTCTACACCGAGGTGCCGGTCGACGAGTGCGACCGGCTCGGCGCGCTGCAGGGCGCCGAGATCAACGAGGCGAAGGCGCGGCTGGCCCACGAGGTGACGGCGCTCCTGCATGGCGAGGACGCGGCGAAGGGCGCCGCCGAGACGGCTAAGGCGGTGTTCGAGCGGGGAGGCGCGGGCGACGACCTGCCGACGCTGACCCTCGCCCCGGAGGAGGCGGCGGCGGGCGTGTCCATCGTGCAGGTGATCGTGCGCGCGGGGCTGGCCAAGTCCGGCAAGGAGGCCAAGCGGCTCATCGCCGAGGGCGGGGCGCGCATGGGCGAGGACGCGGTGACCGACGCGGGGCGCGTGCTGACCGATGCCGACCTTGCCGAGCCCCTGCGCCTGTCGGCCGGCAAGAAACGGCACGCTCTGGTCCGTCTGGGCGAGTGACGGAACGGAGGGGGGGCGGGAGTCGTTCCCTCTCCGGAACCGCAACCACCACGAGGAGCGTCCCATGAGCGCCCCGAACACCGACATCGAAAAGCAGGAGAAGCGGCACGCCGGGCCGCTCATCGGCATGGCGGGGGGCGTGATCCTCGCGCTGATCTTCCTCGGCGCGATGATGTTCTTCCTGATCTCCGACGGCGAGTCCCCGCGCGACGACGCGGCGACCGTGCAGCCGGGCATCAACACCCCCGTGGTGCCCGCCGACTGACGCGGGCGGGGGCGCCGCGGCGCCCCCTGCCCCTCATTCCACGACGGCGACCGTCTCCATGACGTCGGGCTGGCCCGTGACCGCCCCGTTGCCGCCCGTGCCGCGCTTGATCGCGTCGACCACGTCCATGCCCTCGGTGACCTCGCCCACGATCGTGTACTGGCCGTCGAGGAACGGGCCGGGCGCGAACATGATGAAGAACTGGCTGTTGGCCGAGTCCGGGTCGGCCGCGCGGGCCATCCCTACGATGCCGCGGTCGAACGTACGGTCGGAGAACTCGGCCGGCAGGTTCGGAAGGTCGGAGGCGCCCGTTCCCGCACGGCGCATGTCGCCCCCGAGGCGGCCGAACTCGACGTCCCCGGTCTGGGCCATGAACCCGTCGATGACGCGGTGGAACACGACGCCGTCATAGGCGCCCTCGTTGGCGAGCGCCGTGATCCGCTCGACATGCTGCGGGGCCACGTCCTCGAACAGGTCGATCAGGATCGTGCCCTGCGCCTCGCCGTCGACGGTGATCGAGAGGCCCATCGCCCACGCGGGCGCGGCCAAGGCGGCGAAGATGCCGGAAAGGAGGAGGCTACGCATCGGCGGCCACCTTCACGCTGACCATCTTGTCGGGGTTCGCGGGCGGCTCGCCGCGGGTGATCGCGTCCACGTGCTCCATCCCGTCGATCACCCGCCCGTAGACCGTGTACTGCCGGTTCAGGAAGTGGTTGTCCGAGAAGTTGATGAAGAACTGGCTGTTGGCCGAGTCCGGGTTCTGCGAGCGGGCCGCGCCCAGCGTGCCGCGGTCGTGGGGGATGCCGGAGAACTCGGCCTTCAGGTTCGGCTTGGACGACCCGCCGGTGCCCGCGCGGCCCATGTTGCCGCCTTCCTTGCCGTGCTCCACGTCCCCGGTCTGGGCCATGAAGCCGTCGATGACCCGGTGGAACACCACCCCGTCATAGGCGCCCTCGCGCGCGAGCTCCTTCATACGGTCGGTGTGACCGGGCGCGATGTCGGGCAGCAGCTCGATCGTCACGGTGCCGCCGGTCGAGAGCTCCATCAGGATGGTGTTCTCGGGGTCCTTGATGTCGGCCATGGGGGCCTCCTGCCTGTGGGGTGCCCGGCGGAGGTAGCCCGCCGGGCGCCGGAGGAAAACCTCAGACCGGCTTGCCCTGCGCCTCGTGGAGCTGGCGCACCTCGGAGGGACGCATGTCGAGCGCGGACGCGAAGCGGGACAGGAACTCGCGCTCCGGCGCGCGGTCGGGGTCGATCGCGGTGAGGGCGGCGGCGTAGACCTCGGCCTCGTGCCCGGCGGGGACGTCGCGGGCCAGCCCCTCCGGGTCGATCGGCTCGTTCAGCGCGGCCTCCACGGCCTCCCGGTCGCCGGGATCGTTCGCGTCGTCGAGGAGCTCCATCAGGACCTGCCGCTCCTGCGCGTCGATCTCGCCGTCGGCGCGCACGGCTTGGGCCATGGCCCGGATCATCACGCCCGCCGTCGCCTCGTCGGACGGACCGGCCTCGGCGTGCTGCGCCATGTCCGCGTCCGAGCCCAGCGCCGCGGAGCCGCCCGCCATCGCGGCGAGGCCGCCGAGCAGGCCGCCCATGCCGCCCCCGGACATCCCGCCGCCGACGGTCGAGCCCTGCCCGCCCAGCGCGCCGAGCAGGCCGCCGAGGCCGCTACCGCCCGCCGCGCCGCCTGACGACAGCCCGCCCAGCAGGCTCCCGAGGCCGCCCGTCGTGGTGCCGGTGCCGCCGACGCGGCCCTGTATTCCGGAGGACGCGTTCTGCGCGCCGCCCTGCATCTGGCCGATGGAGCGCTTGAGGCCCGACAGCCCGCCGTTGTTCCGAAACGCCTGGACGCCCTTCGCGGCGGCGTAGGCGAGGGCCATCTTCATGGCCATCCGCTTGAGTGACATGGACGTTCTCCCGTTGGTCGGGAGAGGAACGCCTACGCGGGCTCGGGGTTGCGCCGGTTGTGACGGAGCAGCGCGATCGCGAGGCCGGTCGCGACCGCGAGGGAGAGCGCGTCGATGGCGAGGCTCGCGTCCGCGGGGGCGTTGACCTGCAGCACGAGGAGACCGGCGAGGACGAGGGCCACGGGCCACGCCGCGATCCGCCCCGTCCAGAGTGCGCCGCCGATCGCGATCTTCGAGAGGCCGAAGGCCGCGGCGAGCAGGACCATCGAGAGCGGCGGGCGGGGAACGCCGTTGACCACCTGGTCCACCATCACCCAGCCGGCGCCCGCGCCGTAGCAGAGGATGAGCGCCGCGATGATCCGGCGTGGGACGACGGGGTCGGACAGGGCACGCATCGGAAGGCCCTCCAAGCGATTCTGGACGCGGCGGGATTGCCGGTCGGGAAACGATGGGCGGCGATTGTGGCGCCAGTGCGGCCCCGGGACGCAGGTCCCGGGGCCGACGCCTCGAGTGGGACGCGCCGCGCTAGTTGTTCGGCAGCAGGTCCGGCACGATCGTCACGATCGACGGGAACCACCACAGGATCGCCAGCCCGACCACTTGGATCAGCACGAACGGGATGACGCCGCGGTAGATGTGGCCGGTGGTCACCTCCTTCGGCGCCACCCCCCTCAGGTAGAACAGCGCGAAGCCGAAGGGCGGGGTGAGGAACGACGTCTGGAGGTTCACCGCGACCATGATCGTCACCCATTTCGGGTCCAGCTCGCCGCCGTAGATCACGGGGCCGACGATGGGGATCACGATGTAGATGATCTCGAGGAAGTCGAGCACGAAGCCGAGCACGAACAGCACCAGCATCACCACGAGGAACACCGTGTAGATGTTGTCGAAGCTGCGCAGGAACTCTTGGATGTAGTGCTCGCCCCCGAAGGAGATCAGCACGAGGTTCAGGAGCTGCGAGCCGATCAGGATGGTGAACACCATCGACGTGACCTTGGCCGTCTCGCGCACCACCGGCCCGAGCACGCCGGTCCGCAGCAGCACCCAGCAGGCGTAGAGCAGGCCGATGAATGCCGCGTGATAGGCGATCTGCGCGATCACGAGCGCGATCACGTCCGCCGTGGTCGTCGTCTCGAGCCCCGTGCGGAGGTCGAAGTTGATGCCGATGAGCAGCATGATCACGAGCGCCAGCGACGCCAGCAGGATCCAGCGCCCCCCGCGCCCCTCGTCCGAGAGCTTGCGGTAGGCCGCGAGCATGATCGCGCCCCCCGCCCCCAGCGCGGCGGCCGGCGTCGGATTGGTGATCCCCCCGAGGATGGAGCCCAGCACCGCGACGATCAGCACGAGCGGCGGGAAGACCACGCGCAGCAGCTCGTTCTCGGCGAGCCGCGTCAGGCCCGGCCAGAGGCCGACGACGACCAAGGCCATCGGGATCGCCATCAGTACGAAGGTCGCGCCCGAGGTCGTGGTCGGCGTGATGAGCGCCCAGTCGATCAGGAAGGCCAGCGCGATGCCCGCCGCGCCGATGGCCAGGGGACGCCCGTCCTTGAGCGTGTTCACGCCGCGCGCGACCGACAGCACGAGGCCCAGCCCGAGGAACAGGGTGGCGATGCCCGTCCCGATTGGCGCCGCCGTGGCGACAGCCAGCGCGCGGGCCTCGGCCAGCTCCTCGGCCGTCAGCTCCCGCGCCGCCTGAACGCCGCCGGCGGCGTCGATCACCGACTGCTGCAGCACCGCCGCGTCCCACGCGGCCTGCCCGTGCAACTCGATCATCGCGGCTGCGCAGGCGGGCGAGACGTTGGTCCGGAGCGACGCGCTCTCCGAGGCGATGGAGAAGGAGGACACGACGGCGGACTGCGACCCGATCACGTCCACGAGGCCGAGCGCGATCGCGCCGCCGATGATCGCCGCCGGGACGGCGAGGAACCAGACGACGGCGTCGTTGCGCGTGATGGTGGAGCCTGCGGTCCCGTCCATCACGACCGGCGGGGCCTTGTGCGGCCGCAGGAGCGCGTAGCCGAACGCGTAGGCGCCGTAGAGGCCCGCGAGGAAGATGCCCGGCAGCAACGCGGCTTGGAACAGGGTGCCGACCGAGACCACGGCGGGCTCGCCGAGATAGGTCAGCGCGTCCGAGCAGCCCACGAGCTGCGCGCGGTTCTCCTGCGCGGTGGAGTAGATGTCCCCCGCGAGCGTTCCGAGCAGCACGATCACGATGGAGGGCGGGATGATCTGGCCCAAGGTGCCGGACGCGGCGATCACGCCGGTGGAAAGTTCGGGCGAGTAGCCGTTCCGCAGCATCGTGGGCAGCGCGAGCAGGCCCATGGTCACGACGGTCGCGCCCACGATCCCCGTCGAGGCGGCGAGGAACGCGCCCACGATCACGATGGACACCGCGAGGCCGCCGGGCAGCGGGCCGAACACCCGCGCCATCGTCGTGAGGAGATCCTCGGCGATCTTGGAGCGCTCCAAGGTGATGCCCATCATCACGAACATCAGCACGGCGAGCAGCGTCTCGATGGACTGGCCCGCGATGACCCGTTCGTTCATCCGGTTCACGATGAAGGCGATGTTGCGGTCGAGCGCCTGCTCCCACCCGCCGGGGAACAGCGCCTCCTCGACCCGTGGGAGCTCGGGGTAGCGGAAGGTGGAGATCGCGTCGCGCGCCACGCCCTCGGCGAGGAGGGCCGCGTACTCGGCGGACGATGTGTCGATCGCCTGGTGGATGAGGAGGCCCGCGCTGTCGAGCGCCGCGATGATCCCGAAGGAGATGACCCCCGCCCCGCCGATGGCGAAGGCCACCGGGAAGCCGGACATGATGCCTCCGAAGAGGCACAGGAACACGATGATGAGGCCGACCTCGATCCCGTCCAAGCCGAATGGCATTGCGTCTCCCCCCTCAGGCGCGTCCCCGGCGCCGGTCGTCGTTCAGTGCGCCTGCGCGGCGGTCTCTGCGGTCTCGTCGCCGAGGATGTCGCGGTCGAGGTAGCGCCCGGCGGACAGCTCCCCTTCCCGGAACTCGAGCCACGAGCGCCAGAAGAACACGAAGGCCTGCATCAGCGCCGTCGCCGTGAAGAGCACGATCAGCAGCTTGAACAGGAAGTAGGCGTCGAAGCCGTTCGGGCTGAAGCCGATGGTCTCCACGTTCCACCGCAGCGCGCGCGCCTTCATCTCAAGGCGCTCCAGCGGCTCGGACGCCGACGGGTTCGGCACGATCAGGTGCCGCCAAAGGAAGAACCACGAGTAGAGCCAGATCAGCACGAGCGCGGGCACCATGAAGAGCAGGCTCCCGGCCATGTCGATGGCGCGCTTGGTGCGGTGCGACACGGCGGAGTAGACGAGGTCTACGCGCACGTGGCCCCCTTGGATGAAGGTCCACGCCACGCAGAGGCAGACGATCATCGCGTTGTAGAGCTTCAGCTCCTCTGAGTACCACGACAGGTCCTTGGTGAACGCGCTGCCGAACGGCCCGATGGAGATCTCCGAGACGCGGAAGATGCGCTGGAGGAAGACGATCATGATCTGCTGCAGGACCATCACGAGGCCCGCCCAGGCAGCGATCCGCCCGATCCAGTTGAGGACGAACTCGGAGCCGCGCACGACGCCCCAGAGGAAGTCGCGCTTGAAGCCGCCGACCACGGTCAGCACGGCGACGGTCACGAGCACGACGAACAGCAGTTCCGCGCTCGCGCCGTAGTAGACGAAGCGCATGAGCGACTGCTTGGCTTCCAGCGTCGCCTCGGGCGTGTCCCGTTCGAACCCGGCGAGCCACGCCAGCCACGAGGGCGCGTTGATGACGGCCTGCACGACGTGCACGGGTGCGAGCACGATCTGCTGCAGCGTCCAGATCAGTCCTTCGAGCATGCGTCCCCCTCGCGGTGCCCGCTGTCGGAAGGATGCGCCCCCGGAAGCGGGGACGCATCGTCGGCGAAGGGGCCGCCCCGTCCGGGGCGGCCCCGCCGTGCCTCAGCCCATGACCCGATCGCGCTGGGCGCGGTAGGCGCCCTCCGAGCGGGTGAGCCAGCCGGAGGAGGAGCGCATGGACGTCATGGCCGACTCGCGGATGGCGGCGAAGAGGTCGTCGCCCATGTTCTCGTCCAGCGTCTCTGCGGCGGCCTGGCCCATCGCGTCCCAGACCGAGTCCGGGAACTCGCGGAGCTGGACGCCGGCCTGCTGCAGGCGCTGCAGCGCGGCGCCGTTCTCGGACAGGAACTGCGCGAGGTTCCACTGGTGCGTGGCGGCGGCGGCATGCTCGATGATGGCCTGCTGCGCCGGGGTCAGCGACTCGAAGACCTCGCGGTTGGTCGCGAGCGACAGGCCCGCGCCCGGCTCGTGGAAGCCGGCGGTGTAGTAGGTCTTCGTGATCTCCTGGAAGCCGGCCTTCTCGTCGGCCCACGGACCGATCCATTCGGTGCCGTCGATCGCGCCCGAGGACAGCGCCTGGTATACCTCGGAGCCGGGCAGGTTCTGCACGGACGCGCCCATCTTGCCGAGCGCCTGGCCGCCGAGGCCGGGCATGCGGAACTTGAGGCCTTGGAAGTCCTCGGGTCCGTTGATCTCGTTGCGGAACCAGCCGCCCGCCTGGGCGCCCGTGTTGCCGGCGAGGAACGACTTGAGGCCGAAGATCTGGCCCAGCTCGTCGTGCTGCTCCATGCCGCCGTCGTGGTAGTACCAGTTCACCAACTCCTGCGCCGTCATGCCGAACGGCACGGCGGTGAAGAAGGCGTAGCCCGGGTGCTGGCCCACGAAGTAGTAGTCCGCGCCGTGGTACATGTCGGCTTGGCCGGAGGTCACGGCGTCGAACACCTCGAACGCGCCGACGAGCTCGCCCGCGGCCTTCAGGTCCACGGTCAGCGCGCCGTCCGACATGGTGGTGATGATGTCGGCCACGCGCTGGGCCGAATCGTGCACGCCCGCGAGGCCGCGGCCCCACGTCGTCACCATCGTCAGCGTCCGGTTGCCCTGCGCGTAGGCGGGCGCGGCCAGGGCGGCCGTGGTGGCGGCGGCGGCGCCGCCGAGAGAAGCGTTCTTGAGGAATGAACGACGGTCCATGATCCCCTCCCCTGTTCGTTTTTGCGACCGCCCAGTCCTCCCGACCGTGGCGGCGAACCCCTTGCGAGGCGTGCGCGGACCCTAAGGGCCCCGTCGGGGGTGTCAAATACCCGATACCGGGTAGGCCGCGCCCCCTCGTCGCACGCCGGCGCCGCCTGTAGGGTACCGCGCGATGCCCCTGCCCCGCCCGTCCTACGGCACCAAGCTGCTTCTGCTCGCCGCCGCCCCCCTCGTGCTGGCGGGCGCGCTGATCGCGGTGCTCGTGACGTGGCAGGCGGGCCGCGTGGCCGAGCGCGAGATCGCCGCGCTGGAGCGCGCCACGGTGGCCGCCAAGCGCGAGGAGCTGCGCAACTACGTGCAGCTCGCGCGCTCCGCCTTCGTGACGATCTACGGCAACGCCTCGCCCGACGACGAGGCGGCGAAGCTGCGCGTCACGCAGATCCTCTCGGCGATGGTCTACGGGGAGGACGGGTTCTTCTTCGTCTACGACTACGACGGCACCAACCTCGTGGCCCCGCGGCAGACGTGGCTGATCGGGCGCGACTGGTCGGGCCTGCGCGACGCGGACGGGATCCCCGTGACGGACGCGCTCATCGACCGCGCCCGCGACGGGGCCGGCTACCACACCTACACGTGGCGCAAGCCGTCCACCGGCGAGGAGGCGACGATCCTGTCCTACGTGGTGGGGTTGCAGGACTGGCGGTGGGCCATCGGCACGGGCGTGTTTCTCGACGACGTCATCGCCACCGCGGCCACCGCGCGGGCCGAACTGCGCGACAGGGTCCGCGACACGTTCCTGACGGTCGGCGCAGTGACGGGCGCGGCGCTACTGCTGGTCTTCGCCTCCGGCTTCTGGATCACCGTGCGCGAGCGGCGGCTGGCGGACGCGAAGCTCAAGGCGCTCACCCAGCGCGTCCTCGACACCCAGGAGGAGGAGCGCGGGCGCGTCGCGCGCGAACTCCACGACGGGATCAGCCAACTGCTCGTCGCCGTGCGGTTCAAGCTGGACCTCGCCCGCCGCCTCGCCGGGGAGGTCGAGCCGCGCGCGGCGAGCGCCGTCGGCGAGGCGGTCGAGGGCCTGCAGGAGGCCATCGCGGAGGTGCGGCGCATCTCCCACGACCTGCGCCCCGGCGTGCTCGACGACCTCGGGCTCGGCCCCGCGCTCAAGGCGCTGTGCGAAGGGTTCGCCGCCCGGACCGGGATCGCGGTGGACTTCGCCACGGTCGTGTTCCGCAACCGGCTCGACATCGAGTCGAAGACCGCCCTCTACCGCATCGCGCAGGAGGCGCTGACGAACGTCGAGCGCCACGCCGGGGCGAGCCGCGTCGAGGTGGAGCTCTTCGGCCACCGCGCCGGCGGCACGCTCCGCATCGTCGACGACGGGCGCGGGATCGGCGGCGGCGCGGCGGGCCTCGGCCTGCGCAACATGGCCGAGCGGATCGAGCAGCTGGGCGGCACCCTCTCGCTCGGGCCCGGCCCCGGCGGGCGCGGCACGCAGGTCGAGGCGACCGTCCCCCTCACCCACCTTCTCGCCCCGGAGGAGACCGCCCTTGCCGCCGAGTGATCCGAACCCCGTCCGCGTGCTGATCTGCGACGACCACCCGATGGTCGCGGAGGGCATCCGCGCCCTCCTCGAGACCTATGACGACCTCGCCGTGGTCGGCGTCGCGGGCGACGGGGCCGAGGCGCTCGCGATGGCGGGGACGCTCGCGCCGGACCTCGTGCTGCTGGACCTCAACATGCCCAAGGTCGACGGCCTCTCCGCGACCGAGATGCTGCGCGACCGCCATCCGGGGATGCGCGTCCTGATCCTGTCGATGCACGACACGCCGGAATACGTGGCGACCGCCCTGCGCCACGGCGCGGCGGGCTATTGCCTCAAGGACCAGGACATGGACGAGATCCGGCGCGCCATCGACGTCGTGATGGGCGGCGGACGCTACCTCTGCCCGGGCGTGGAGCCCGAGGATGGCGGGGCCGAGCCCCTGACCTCGCGCGAGCAGACGATCCTGCTGCACCTCGCCCAAGGGCGGTCCAACAAGGAGGTGGCGGCGGCCTTGGACATCTCGGTGCACACGGTCGAGACGCACCGCAAGAACCTCAAGCGCAAGCTGGGAATCTCCTCGACCGCCGGTCTGACGCGCTACGCGATGGAGCACGGGGTGCTGCAGGGGACGGGCCTGCGGCGCTAGGTCATTCGGCCGGGACGCCCCCGATCCGCGTCCGCAGCTCCGCCGCCCGCTCCCGCGCCATGCGCCGGACCGTCGGCTCGCGCAGGTCCTGCGGCGTCGCCAGCCAACCCTGTGCGCCCACCGCGCCCAGCCGCGACAGCGGCACCGCCAGCGCGAGGCTGGCGGCCACCGGCAGGAGCCACGGCGACGCGGCGCCCGCGGCGATCCCGCACAGCATCGCGACGCCGAGCGCGGTCTCGACCGCGTGGAACCGGAGCAGCATCTCCCAGCCGTCCGGCGCGCCGTCGCGCCGTTGCGGCGTCCAGCCCCCGCGCAGCCCGAGCGCCACGCGCGCCACCGCGAGCGTCTGCTGCACCATGAGGATCGGCGCGAACAGCACCGACAGCGCCGTCTCGACCACCACCGACCCCACGAGGCGGAGCCGTCCTCCGAGGCGGGCGGCGGGCACCGTCAGGAGGGTGGCGAGCGTGCCGACCAGCTTGGGCGCGAGCAGCATCCCGTAGAGCGCGAGCATGATGGTCACGTGGTCCACCGGCGCCATCTCGGGCCAGACGGGGCGCGTCGGGTCCGTCGGGTTGAAGTAGGACCAGACCGAGCGCTCCGCGCCCGCGCCCGACAGCGTCCAGAGTAGCAGGAGCGCGAACCACAGCGGCGACAGCAGGTAGCCCGCCGCGCCCTGCAGCAGGTGGAAGCGCGACACCGCGTGCATCCCCCGGACGCCCAGCAGGCCGAGATGCTGGAGGTTGCCCTCGCACCAGCGGCGGTCCCGCAGGCAGTGGTCCACGAGCGTCGGCGGCGTCTCCTCGTAGGAGCCGCCGACGCGCGGCAGGAACCGCACCGCCCAACCCGCGCGCCGCAGCAGCCCCGCCTCAACGAAGTCGTGGGACAGGATCGCGCGCCGCGCGCGGCCCACGCGCGGCAGCCCCGCCGAGGCCGCGAAGGCCCGCGTCCGGATCACCGCGTTGTGGCCCCAGTAGTTGCCCTCGCCCCCCGTCCAGCGCGCCAGCCCCTCGGCCAAGGCGGCCCCGTAGACCGTGTTGGCGAAGGCCTGCGCCCGGGCGAAGAGCGTGCGCGCGCCGATCAGCTGCGGAAAGGACTGCACCAGCCCCGCGCCGGGGTCGCGGGACAGCGCGTCGGTCAGTCCGACGATGGCGCGCGCCGACATCAGGCTGTCGGCGTCGAGCACCAGCATCGCGTCATGCGCCCCACCCCAGCGCGTCACCCAGTCGTGCAGGTTGCCCACCTTGGCGTCCGCGTTCTCCGCACGTCTGCGGTAGTGCAGCTGCGGGAGGCGCTCGGCGAGGGCGGCGAAGGCGATCTCCTCCTGCGCGGCGCGTCCGGGATCGCGCGTGTCGGATAGGACGTAGAGGGTGAAACGGTGCGGGGTGGCCGCCCCCCTCAGCGCCTCCAGCATGGCGGCCGCGTTGCCGAAGCAGTCCCACGGCGCCTCCTCGTAGATCGGCATGAGCAGCGCGACGTCCAGCTTGTCCGCCCGCGCATCCCGCCGGGGCCGGTCCCGCGCGATGGCCACCGCGCCGGCCGTGGCCGTCGCCAGCGACAGCGCGATCCAGAACACGCCCGCCGCCATCAACGCGGCGAGCGCCACCTCCATCGCGGTCGTCCCGTCCGCGTCGAAGCGCGCGAGGACGGCCCAGAGCAGCACGCCCGTCGAGAGGAGCGCGGGCAGCAGGATCGCCGCCCGCCACGCCCTCGTGCCCCAGCCGGCCACGTGCCCCGGCGCCGCGTCGTCGTGGAACGGGCGGGCGAAGTCCTGCGCCGGATAGGCGAGCGGCGCCTCGGGCGGCATGCTCACGTGGTCCACCGGTAGAGCCAGACCTCCGACGCCGCCTCCCCGCCCCGCAGCAGCTGCGCGCGCAGCTCCACGGCGTTGCGGGTGCCGGGATCGAAGGAGAAGGCCAGCCGCGCGCCGCCCGTCTCGGGGTTCCTCTGCAGGACGCCCTCGGACACCTCCGCCCGGTTGGACGAGACGTGCACCGTCACGTCCGACAGGTCCCCCGCCAGCGCCGGATGGTCCGCGAAGTCGATCACTGCCAGACGCCGGTCCCCCGCGAAGGTGAGACCCATCGCCGTGTCGCGCACGTGCGCCACCTCGCGCGTCGCCGGCTCGCCGCCCCACGACAGGCGGTAGGTCATCCGGTGCTCGCCCCCTGCCGGGATCACCGCCCGCGGGCGCCAGTAGGCGACGACGTTGTCGTAGATCTCCTGGTCCGCCGGGATCTCGACCAGCCGCACGTGCCCCGTGCCCCAGCCCTCGCCCGGCTCAACCCAGAGCGAGGGGCGGCGGTGGTAATCCGCCTCGAGGTCGTTGAACTCGCCCAGCCGGCTCGCCCGCTGCATCAGGCCGAAGCCCTTCGGATCCTCGTCCACGAAGGCGCTGATCTGCAGCGTCCGCGGGTTCTTGAGCGGACGCCACAGCAGCTCGCCCATCCCGTTCCACACCAGCAGCCCATCGCTGTCGTGCACCGCCGGGCGGAAGTCGTCGAACCGCGTCCGGTCCGTCGCGTCGTAGAGGAACATCGACGTCAGCGGCGCGATGCCAACGTGGTCGAGGTCGACGCGCGGGAACAGCACCGCCTCCACCTCCATCTCGGTGGCCTCGCCCGGCGTCACCTTGATCCGGTAGGCCCCCGCGGTCGACGGCCCGTCGAGCAGCGCGTGCACGACGACGTGCCCCTCCCCCGGCTCCAGCCAGAAGCGCGTGAACTCCGGGAACTCCTCGCCCCCCTCGTCCGCCGTCCGCAGCGCGAGGCCCCGCGCCGAGAGGCCGTAGACCTGCCCCTGCCCGTGGCCGCGGAAGTAGCTCGCCCCTTGGAACACCGCGAACTCGGTCGGGATGTCCGGCCGGTCCAGCGGCCCGCGCAGGCGCAGCCCCGAGTAGCCCAGCGTCTCGTCCACCGGCAGGTCGGGCGCCATGTCCGTGCGGTCGAACCAGTCGAGCTCGAACGGCACCGGCACCGCGACGCCGTCGCGCACCGCCGACACCGCCACGGGACGCGGGAAATAGAGGCCGGGGTGGAAGAAGTCGACGCGGAACGGCGTGTCCTCCCCGGTCCAGAGCGCGTGGCGCCCGTCGAACCAGAGGGTGCGGTACTCGTCGTAGGTCATGTCCCGCCACGCCTGCGGGATCAGCGGCGCGGGCTCGAACGGGCGCTCTGCGAGGTCGCGGGCGACCCGCTCGGGCAGCCCCGCGTCGAACGGCTCGCCCTCGCCGGGCGCGGCGCGCGCGAGCGTGGGGGCCGCGCCCGCGGCGGCCACGACCGCGAGGAAGTCCCGCCGCCTCATCGCTTCGCCCGCCACGGCTGCGACTTGAACCAGCCGCAGAGGTAGGCGACCCCGATCAGGAGCGCGAAGCCCGAAAGGTTCACCAGCGCCCACGTCGCTGCGTTCCGCCCGATCACGTCCAGCACGAACCCGTTGAACCGCGCCAGCGCCATCGAGAACACGAAGATCGCGAGCGACTGCTGCCCCACCTTGGTGATCCAGCGGATGGCCACGCGCCCCGCGCCCTCGGCCAAGGCGATCAGGCGCCGTCCGCCCACGCCGCATGCCGCCCACGCGAGGTAGCCCAAGGCGAGGAAGTGGAGGTAGCGCAGCGGGCCGAAGTCGGACTTGTCGAACCACGCCCGGTTCGCCTCGCGCCAGTCCTTCGCGAACTCGAGGTCCAGCACCCGCACCCCGACGTTGGAGTAGAGGACGTTGACCCCCACCACGACCACGCAGAGCGCGATCAGCCACGCGGCGACCGGCGGCTTGGGCAGCCAGCCCGCCATGAACGAGAAGCCCGTGAAGAAGATGAGTTGCCACCCGAACGGGTTGAAGAACCACGTCCGCTCCGTCCACGGCTCGGCGGGCAGCGCGAGGTGCCAGCCCGGCACCCCCGCCCACGTCACCAGCGCGTCCTGCGCCAGCAGCCAGACCGCCACCGAGGCCGCCGCCGCCGCCGGGAACCACCACCGCGCCAAGGCGACGAAGGCGGGCATCATCGCCAAGACGACGAGGTACATCGGCAGGATGTCAAAGTAGTTCGGCACGTAGCGCAGCGTCATCAGCGCGAGGATGATGCCGTCGTTGGTCCAGTTCTCGCCGTCCACGATCACCGGCCACAGGTTCAACTGCCCCCAGTAGTTGCGCGTCCCCAGCCCGCTCTCGGTCAGGGCGATGGTCAGCGCGAGCGTCGCCATGAACAGCCCGATATGCGCCCAGTAGACCTGCCAGCAGCGATAGCCCACCCGCGCCGTCCCCAGCGCCCAGCCCGCCCGGTCAAAGGTCCGCCCGAAGGCGATGGCCGACGCCATGCCCGAGCAGAACACGAAGATCTCGGTGGCGTCCGAGAAGCCCCAGCGCGCCGGGATCCAGAGCGTCCACGCGTTGCCCGGCGTGTGCGCGAGCAGGATGATGAACATCGCCAGCCCCCGGAACACGTCGAGCCGGGGGTCGCGCACCGTCGCCACGGGCGCGGCCGCCGCGGGCGCGGCGACGGGGAAGTCTGCGGTGATCGCCATGCGCGCCCTATTCGGCAGCCGGCAGCGCCGCGCAAGCCTCGCGGCGGGCCTGCGCGATCAGGTCGTGGCGCACGCTGGCGTAGGCGTCGAGATGGCCGCGCTGGCGCGTGCGGTCCAGCAGCACCCCCTCCGCCTCGTCCAAGCGCCCGGCCCGCAGGCCCGCGTCGATGCACATCCGCTGGAACACGTCACGCTGCGCGTGGCTGCCGCCCGCGAGGCGCAGGTCGGACCGCGCCGCGCGCAGCGCGTCGAAGGCGAAGGACCACTGCCCGTCCCCGAACGCCTCCAGCCCGGCGGCGGCGTCCATGCCGGGGACGGCCATGCGCGCCTGCGTCTCGTTGCGCTCCTCGGCCGCGTCGCGGGCCAGACGGCCCATCATTCGCGCCGTCGCCGCCTCGCGCCGCCCGCCGGTCAACGCCAGCAGGTAGTGCAGGTCCGCGAAGATCAGGCAGCCGTCCTCGGTCCGCTTCTCGCAGAGGTCGGCGAGTTCGACCCAGCGGTCGCCGACGCCCATGCCCTCCAGCTCCAGCCGCATCAGCAGCGAGGTCGCGTTCGAGATGTCGCGCCAGTCGTCCGTCCGCTCGGCGCGAACCTGCGCGTCGTAGAGCGCCAGCGCCGCATCCAGCGCGCCGGTGTCCACCAGCATCAGCGCCTTGTGCCACCAGACGTGGAAGCGGAAGTTGTTGCAGTGGCTCCACGCCGCCTCGCGGCCCGACAGCCAGTCGAGGCCGCCCTCCGCGTTGCCCGTCATGTCGTGCACGTGGGCCACCGCGTGCAGGCCCCACGCATCGTCCGGCGCCCGTTCCAGCGCGGCACGGCCCGCCGCCTGCGCCGCGGCGTAGTCGCCCGTCTCCTCCAGCGCGAAGGCGCGGCAGCCGAGGAAGTAGCCGGTGCCCGGATGGTCGTCGCCATAGGCCCCCGCCGCCCGGTCCAGCGACGCGCGCATCCCCGCCGCGTCGCCCAGCGTGAAGCGGATCGCGTGCGAGAGCTTGAGCAGGAGCATGTCGCCCGGATGGGTGGCGAGCCATCGCTCCAGCGCCTCCACCGCGCGCGTCGCGTTGCCCGCGAGGGCATGGCCCGCCGCCTCGATCAGCGCCGCCTCGCGGGGATCGGACGGGCCGAAGCGCCGCGCCCGCGCCAGCGCGTCGCGCGCCTGCGCCACCGTCTCGCGGCGCCCTAGCAGGTAGAGGAACAGCGACTTCAGCGCCTGCGGCCCGGCCGCCTCGGGCGCATGGATCAGCAACTCGCCCAGATGCGTCGGGGCCGATGCCCCGTGCGCGAGGAACGCCATCGCCGTCGCGTTCCACGCGCCGCGCGCCGCAGGGTCGGCGAAGGCGAGCGGCTGGTCGAAGAGGTCGGTCATGGCACGGTCCCGGTCTGAGTCGCCTTCCGGCTTAGCGGCCCCCGCCCCCTGCGCCTACGGGGGCGGACGCGCACGTCACGGCCATGTGAGGCGATCCGCCCAATTCGTGAGGGGTCCGGTGGGTTTCCGCCGACGCGCCCGCAGGTTGGGCATCCCTGCCCGGAGGCGCGTCACTCCTCGAACGGGTCGTCGCGCTCGAGCCGGTCGGCGTCCGCGCCGAAGCGCGGCGGCGGATGGCGGTAGGTCACGGGCGTCCGCGACAGGTGGAGCGGGTTGCCGATCAGCGGCAGGGTCGCGCCGTCCGCCTCCATGTCGAGGCAGAGGCCCCGCGCCCGCGCCTGCTCGGACGCGAAGACCTGCGGCATGGTCTGGACCGGCCCCACCGTGACGCCCGCCGCGTCGATGGCGGCCATCGCCGCGTCGGTCGCGAGGCGCGACATCGCCCCCTCCACCAGCGGCGTCAGCGCGTCGCGGTTCTCCAGCCGGGCCGGGTTCGTCGCGAAGCGCGGGTCGTCGGGCGCGCCCGACAGCCCGATGGCCCCGCAGAACCGGCGGAACTGCGCGTCGTTGCCGACCGCGACGACCACGTGCCCGTCCGCCGTCGGATAGAGCGCGTAGGGCACGATGGAGGGATGCTCGTTCCCCCGCCGCTGCGGCGCCTCGCCGGTCAGCCGCGTCGCCACCCCCTCGTTGATCGTCCACGCCACCTGGCTGTCCACCAACGCGAGGTCGATCCGCTGGCCTTCGCCGGTGGCCTCCGCATGCCGCAGCGCAGCGAGGATGCCGACCGTCGCATACATCCCGCACATCACGTCCGCGATGCCGACGCCCACCTTCATCGGCGGCCCCTCGACCGGGCCCGTCAGCGACATGATGCCCCCGAAGGCCTGCGCGACGAGGTCGTAGCCGGGACGGTCGCGGTTCGGCCCCGTCTGCCCGTAGCCGGAGATGGAGCAGTAGACGAGGCGCGGGTTCAGCGCGTGCACCGACTCCCAGCCGAGGCCGTGCTTCTCCAGCCCGCCCGGCTTGAAGTTCTCGATGAGGATGTCCGCCATCCCCGCGAGGCGGCGCAGGGTGGCCTGCCCGTCGGCACTCGCGATGTCGACGGGGATGGACCGCTTGTTGCGGTTCGCCGACATGAAATAAGCTGACAGGTCAGTGTCCTGCGCGCCGTCCTTCACGAAGGGCGGACCCCACTGCCGGGTGTCGTCGCCCCCGGTGCGCGGGTTCTCGACCTTGAGCACGCTCGCGCCCAGGTCGCCGAGAAGCTGCGTGCAGGTCGGCCCCGCGAGGATGCGGGACAGGTCCAGGACCTTCACCCCGGCGAGCGGTCCCTCAGATGCGGCCATCGTAGGCCCTCCGGTCGATCTCGACGGCAATTACGGTGAAGGTGTCGGCGGCCAGCGCGTCGCGCACCGCCGCCTCCATCCCCGCGGCGTCCGACACGGTCGCGCCGCGCCCGCCGAACCCCTCGGCGATGCGGGCGTAGTCGTGCCGTGCGAGCTCGACGCCGACGTTCGCCAACTGCATCCCGCGCTGCTTCTTCTCGATCAGCGCGAGGGAGGCGTCGACGAAGACGACGAACACGACCGGCGCGCCGAGCGCGGCCGCCGAGGCCAGCTCGCCCGTGCACATCAGGAAGCCGGCGTCGCCCATGAACCCGACCACGGGACTGTCGGGCGCGGCGCGCTTGGCCCCGATGGCGAGCGGCAACGCGCAGCCCATCGTGCAGAGCCCCGTGGACTGTAGCATCTGCCCCGACCCGTCGCAGGCCCATTGCTGGGACAACAGGATGCGGTGCGCGCCGGAATCGACCGTGACGACCGTGCCCTCCGGACAGGCCGCGCGGGCGGCGGCGATGGCCGCGCCCGGTCCCCAGCCCTCGGGCGCGAAGGCGTCCGCGAGGGCATCGCGGACGGCCTCCGGTTCTCCGTCCGGCCACGCCTCGCGCGCGGCTTCGGGCGTCAGCGCGGTCAACGTCGCGGCGGTGTCGGCCACGATCTCGAGGCCGGCGGCGTGCATCCCGTGGTCGTTGGGGGCGGCGCAGACGTCGATCACCCGCTGGCGCGCGGGATCCCAGACGTCGCGCCAGCCGGTCCGCATCTCGATCGGGTCGTAGCCCGCGAGGAGCACGCAGTCGGCCTGCCGGAAGAGCGGCAGCAGGTGCCCGTCCGCCAAGGGCGACAGCCCCGCGCCGCCGAGGACGCGCGAGTGGTCCTCCGGGACGAGGCCCTTGCCCTTGTAGGTCGTGACCAGCGGCGCGCCCGTCGCCTCGCAGAAGGCGCGGAGCGCGTCGCCCGCGCCATCGCGGAGCGCGTCCAGCCCGGCGAGGACGATCGGGCGCTCGGCCTTCAAAACCCATTCCCGCGCGGTCGCCAGCGCGTCCGGGGCGGCGGTGGGCGTGGCGGGCGCGGGCAGGACGAGGGCCTCGCCCCCGACCTCGGCCTCGGCCGCCGAGATCGGCACGTCGATCAGGACGGGGCCGGGGCGCGGGCCGGTGGCGATGCGGACCGCGCGGTCGACCTGCACCGCCGCCGCGCCGGGCTCGAGGGTGAAGGTCGCCTTGCAGACGGGGCCGAAGGCCGCGCGGTGGTCGAAGACCTGATGGGTGTAGGTCGCCGCGTCCACCGGATCGACGCAGCCGGTCAGCACGATGACCGGCACCCGGTCCTGCTGCGCGTTGGCGACGAAGTTGAAGGCGTTGGCGATGCCGGGGCCGACGGTGGCCAGCAGGACGGCGGGCGCGCCGTCCATGTGGTGGCCGCCCTCGGCCATGAAGCCGCCCGCGGTCTCGTGGTGGCAGAGGACGAACTCGATGCCTTCGGCGCGCAGGGCGTCGAGGAGGGTCAGCACCTCGCCGCCGGGCATGCCGTAGGCGCGGGTCACGCCGGCGGCCCGGAGGCGGCGGGCGACGATGTCGGCGGCTCTCATGGCGGCGTTCCTAGGCGGCGGCGGCTCAGCCGTCGAGGCCCGCCATCACGGCGGCGAAGGCGGCGTCGAGCTCGGCCGCCACGGCATCGAAGGCCGCCGGGTCCGCGCTGTCCTCCCGGTAGGGCGCGAGGCGGACGGACGGGATCACGTGGGAGACGGTCGCGTCGCCGTCCGCGTCCTCGGTCACGTAGACGCGCAGCGGCGCCTCGATCATCGCGGGGGTCGAGAGGCGCAGGAGCCGGACGGCGAAGTCGTTGTTGTAGAGGCCGAGCGCGCGGTTGCCGGGGATCTCGATCCCGCGCGCCGCGGCGGCGCCGGTCGGACCGGCCTGCGTGACGACCGCCAGCCCCGCCGCCCTCGCCGCGTCCCTAACCGCGTCGACGGCCTCGTCGAAGCCCAGCCGGAGGTCGCGCACGACCCATCCGTCGCGCGGTGCCATGTCGGCCACCTCCTGCGCGGCGAGGGGCGCGGCGGCGAGCGAGAGCAGGAGGGCGAGCGGGCGGAGCATGGCGGACCTCGTGTGGGGACGCGCCCTCCCTGCCCCGGCCGCGCGTGGATGTCCCGTCACGCCTCCGCGATCGCCGTCCGCGCGGGCCGATCCCCACCCTTGCGGCCCCCGCCCCCCTCGGCTAACCCCGCCCGCGGAGAGGTGGCCGAGTGGTCGAAGGCGCACGCCTGGAAAGTGTGTAGGCGGGAAACCGTCTCGAGGGTTCGAATCCCTTCCTCTCCGCCACCCCCCTTCCGAAGGGACCGCATGGGGGCGCG
Source organism: Jannaschia sp. Os4 (assembly GCF_016820245.1). Classification (GTDB taxonomy): domain Bacteria; phylum Pseudomonadota; class Alphaproteobacteria; order Rhodobacterales; family Rhodobacteraceae; genus Jannaschia. The sequence goes on from NZ_JAFCAR010000004.1 coordinate 162,262, forward strand.
GGACGCCTAGCGGCCCTCCGCCCCCAGAAGCGTCGCGTTGCCGCCCGCCGCCGTCGTGTCGGTGCAGACGTGGCGCTCCACCGTGGACAGCGCGAGGCCCGGATCGGTCATCCACGGCACGATGGGCCCCGTCCGGCCGGCGAGCTCCGCGCGTGCGGCGCGTGCGCCCGCTGCGTCGCCCCACCACGCCACCGCGGCCACGTCGTCCGGGATCGATCCGGACGGCAGGACCGGGACGCCGCCCGCCGCGCGCACGACCTCGACCTGCCGCTCCGCCGCCGCCGCGCCCGGGCCGAGGCACAGCACGGGGCCGCGCGGGTGACGGGAGAGGTGGTTCCGCTCCCCGGTCGGGCCGGGCAGCGCGCCGGTTTCGGGCCGGAAGTGGACGCCCTTGCGGAACCGGGCGACGTAGGCCGGACCGCCGGCCTTGGGTCCGGTGCCGGACCGCGCCTCGCCGCCGAAGGGCTGGCTGCCGACGACGGCGCCGATCTGATTGCGGTTGACGTAGACGTTCCCCACCCGCGCCCGCTCCGCCACCCGCCGGGCGACCCGCTCGATCCGGCTGTGGAGCCCGAAGGTGAGCCCGAAGCCCCGCGCGTTGACGGCGTCGACGACCGCGTCGAGCCCGCCCGCGGGAAAGGTCGCGACGTGCAGGACCGGGCCGAACACCTCGCGCTCCACCTCCGCGATGCCCTCCACCCGCAGGATCGCGGGGGCGAGCGCGTGGCCCGGCCCGCTGCCGGGGTGGCGCGCGATAAGGCGCCCTTCGGCCGCGGCGCGCTCGACATGGGCGGCGATGTCCGCGCGGGCGGCGGCGGTGATGATCGGTCCGACATCCGTGGCCTCGTCCCACGGGTCGCCCATGCGCAGCTCGCGCATCGCCCCCGTCAGCATCTCGAGGATGCCGGGCGCCACGTCCTCCTGCAGGTAGACGATCCGCGCCGCCGAGCAGCGTTGGCCCGCCGACTGGAACGCGGAGGCGAGCAGGTCGCGCACCACCTGCTCCGGCAGCGCGGTGCTGTCCACGACCATCGCGTTGATGCCGCCGGTCTCGGCCACGAGGGGGGCGAGCGGCGCGGCCCCGGCCATCGCGCGGTCGATGATCTTCGCCGTCGGGGTGGAGCCGGTGAAGGCGGTGCCCGCCAGCCGGGGGTCGCCGGTGAGGGCCGCGCCGACCTCCGGTCCGCCGGGGAGGAGCTGCAGCGCGGCGCGCGGCACCCCCGCCTCGTGGAGCAGGCGCGTGGCGAACGCGGCGATCAGGGGCGTCGGCTCGGCGGGCTTGGCGAGCACGGCGTTGCCGGCGGCCAGCGCGCCCGCGATCTGGCCCGTGAAGATCGCCAGCGGGAAGTTCCACGGGGAGATGCAGGCGACGGTGCCGAGGGGCGCGCCCTCGTCCGTCGCGTGATCCGCGTAGTAGCGCAGGAAGTCGACCGCCTCGCGCATCTCGGCCACGGCGTCCTTCAGGCCCTTGCCGGCCTCGCGCGCGAGCAGCGCGAAGGCCTCGCCCGAGCCCGCCTCGTAGAGGTCGGCCGCGCGCCGCAGCACGTCGGCGCGCGCCGCGGCGGGCGCGTCCCACGGGGCCGCCGCGGCGAAGGCGGCGTCCACCTCGGCCACCGTGGCGGGGCGGACCGTCCCGACGGCGTCCGACGGGTCGGCGGGGTTCTCGACCGGCGTGGCGGCGTCGCCCGCCGCCGCGTCCGACCCGGCCGCGAGGATAGGTCCGGCGGCCCATGTCGCGGCGCGATGGGGCGCGCGCGCGGCCTCCAGCGCCGCGAGGTCGGAGGGGTCGTGCAGGTCCCACCCGCGCGAGTTGCGGCGCGCCCCGAACAGGTCGGCGGGCGACGCGATGCCGCGCGCCGGGACGGCGGCCGGGCCGAAGGGGTCGGCGACGACCTCCTCCGGCGGGACGTCCGGGTCCGAGACCTTGTTCACGAAGGACGAGTTGGCCCCGTTCTCGAGCAGCCGCCGCACGAGGTAGGCGAGCAGGTCGCGGTGGCGGCCCACGGGGGCGTAGACCCGCAGGCGGGTGCCCCACCGCGCGCGGGCGGTGGCGTGCATCGCCTCGCCCATCCCGTGGAGGCGCTGGAACTCCCAGTCGGTCCGCCCGGCCTCCCGCGCCATGCGATGGATCGCGACCATGCTGTGCGCGTTGTGGGTGGCGAATTGCGGATAGAGGCCCGGGGCGGCCAAGAGGCGGCGCGCGCAGGCGAGGTAGGACACGTCCGTCGCGGCCTTCCGCGTGAACACGGGGAAGCCCGGCAGGCCCTCGACCTGGGCGCGCTTGATCTCCGCGTCCCAGTAGGCGCCCTTCACGAGGCGCACGCAGATGCGGCGGCCCTTCGCCCGCGCCTCGAGCCAGTCGATCACCGGCAGGGCGCGCTTGCCGTAGGCCTGCACCACCACGCCGAACCCCGCCCATCCGGCGAGGCGGGGATCGCTCAGCGCCGCGTCGATCACGTCGAGCGACAGGTCGAGGCGATCCGCCTCCTCCGCGTCGACCATCAGCCCGATCTTCGCGGCCGCGGCGCGCGCGGCGAGGTCGGCGAGGATCGGCGCGAGCTCCGCCATCACGCGGTCGCGCTGGGACGCCTCGTAGCGGGGGTGGAGTGCGGAGAGCTTGACCGAAATGCCGGGGCGGCGGTCGACCTCGCCCTCTCCCTCGTCCGCCAGCGCGTCGATCGCCGCCTCGTAGGCCGCGCGGAAGGCGTCGGCGTCGGCCTGCGTCATCGCCGCCTCGCCCAGCATGTCGTAGCTGTGGGTCACGCCCCTCGCCACGTCCGGGCGCGCGCGCCGAAGCGCGGCGCCGATGTCCTCGCCCAGCACGAACTGGGTCCCCATCTCGCGCATCGCGCGCCGGGTCGCGGCGCGGATCACCGGCTGCCCGAGCCGCCGCGCCGCGCCGTTCAGCGTGCCCCTCGCCTCCTCCGTGCCGAGCACGCGGCCCGTGAGCGCGAGGCCCAGGGTCGAGGCGTTCACCAGCCGCGAGGCGGAGTGCCCGAAATGCGCGGCCCAGTCGCCGCCGGCCACCTTGTCGGCGATCAGCGCGTCCACCGTCGGCGCGTCCGGGACGCGCAGCAGCGCCTCCGCGAGGCACATCAGCGCGAGCCCCTCGGAGGTGGAGAGGCCGTACTCGGCGAGGAAGGACTCCATCAACCCGGTCTCCGCCTCCGCGCGCATGGCCCGCACGAGGTCTGCGGCCTCGGCGGAGATCGCGGCGCGGGCCGCCGCGTCGAGCGCGGCCGCGTCGGCGAGGCGGGCGACGAGCGCGTCCTCGGGGGCGCGCGTCGCGGCGCGGATGGCGGCGCGGAGGGTATCGGGCGTGGCGTCGAGCATGGCGGACCCTTTCGCTGACCCGTCCATCATAGCCTTGCGGCCGCAGCCCGTTCGTCCGAAATCAGCGGGCACGTGGACGCATCGACCTCGTTTCGGCCTATCGCCGGACCTTCCGGAAAGCTATCCCTTCGGGATGGACCGCTTCGACCACGCCATCCTCTCGATCCTCGCGGTCGAGGGCCGGTTGCCCGTCACCGACCTCGCGCAGCGGATCGGCCTGTCGAAGACGCCCACCCTCGCCCGGATGCGGCGGCTGGAGGCGGAGGGGGTCATCCGGGGCTACCGCGCGGAGATCGACCTCGAACGGCTCGGCGCCGCGCATGTCGCCTTCGTCGAGGTGAAGCTCTCGGACACGCGCGAGGGCGCGCTGCAGGCGTTCGCGGCTGCCATCCGCAAGCTGCCCGAGGTCGAGTCGTGCCACATGATCGCGGGGGCGTTCGACTACCTGCTGAAGGTCCGCACCCGCGACATCGCCGCCTACCGCGCCGTGCTCGGCGAGGCGATCAGCCGCCTACCCCACGTCGCGTCGACCTCCACCCACGTCGCCATGGAGACGGTGCTCGACCACGATCCGGCGGTCGGCCTCGCGGCTCAGTAGGGTCCGTCCTCCAGCACCCCGTCCGCCGACATCTGCGCGTAGAGCAGCCCCTCGCGCAGGCCCCGGTCCGCGACCGAGAGGCGGTCCGTCGGCCAGACGCGCAGCAGCGCCTGCAGGATCGCCGAGCCCGACATGATGAGCTGATGCCGGTCGCGCCCGATGCGCGGGTCGTTGCGGCGCCCGTCCGGCCCCAGCGCGAGGTAGGAGCGGATCACCTTGTCGATCTGCGCGCTCGTCATGCGCAGCCCGTCCACCTTGTTCCGGTCGTAGCGGCGCAGGTTGAGATGGGTCGCCGCCACGGTCGTGACGGTGCCCGACGTGCCGATGATCTGGAAGCCGGGGTCGATCTCGCCCTCGGCGTCGGCGTAGGGCGAGAACTCCGCGAGGCATTCCTCGAAGTGCCACGACATCAGCGCGAAGCGCGCCGAATCGTCGGTCACGTCCCGGAACTGGTCCTTGAGGGTGGCGACGCCGAGCGGGATGGAGATCCAGTCCACCACCTTGGCGCGGGGGAACGGATCGTCCGCCTGCCCCGCGAAGCCCGCGTGGAGGCGCATGATGGCGCGGGGCCGCTCGATCCGCGGGACGCCGGAGAGGTCGATCCACACCAGCTCGGTGCTGCCCCCGCCGATGTCCACGACGAGCAGCTGCTCTGTCTTGGTCGAGACGAGCGGCGCGCAGGAGACCACGGCGAGCCGCGCCTCCTCCTCGGGCTGGATGATGTCGAGGCGCAGGCCCGCGTCCCGCTCCACGAGGTCGATCAGCTCGGACGCGTTGGCCGCCCGGCGGCACGCCTCCGTCGCGACGAGGCGCATCCGGTTCGGATCGACGTCGTGCGTCTCCAGCTTGCGGCGGCAGATCTTCAGGGCGCCGACGGTGCGCGCCATCGACCCGCGCGACAGGCGGCCCGAATGCTCCAGCCCGTTGCCCAGCTGCACCGACTTCGAGAAGCTGTCCACGACGTGCAGATGGCTGCCCTTGGGCTGCGCGATCAGCATCCGGCAGGAGTTCGTCCCGAGGTCCAGCGCGGCGTAGAGGTCGGCCGGGTCCGCCCGCTCGGCGGTCGGCGCGGGCGCGACCGGCTGCGGCCCGCGGGCGCGGGCGAGGCCGGGATCGGGCGGTGTGACGGGCCGGGGTCTGGGGCCGGGCGTCTCGGGGGGCATGGCTGACTCGGAGCTTGGGTTGACCCTAGGGTAATGCCTCGACCCCCGCCCGGGCAAGCGTCCCGACCGCGCCTCACCATTCCGTTGAACGTCTTTCACGGGCGCGCGACCGTCGCGCATGGGAGTCGCGGACCGTGCGCGCGGTGTCGCCTCCGGGCGCGGGGTCCGCCGGTCGCGGGCCTATCCGCAGGGAAACGGGAGGGCGCGCATGCCGGAGGTCACGGTCGTCTACTGGCGGGACATCCCCGCGCAGGTCATCGTCGGGCGCGGGCGCCGGGGCGCCAAGGCGCAGCTGGCGGAGCGGTTCGAGCAGGCGATCGACCGCGCGGCCATGCGCTCCGGCGCGGCGGAGACGGACGACTACCTCGCCGAATGGCGCAAGGTGCCCGAGGGCGAGCGCGAGGGCGATCCGGACGCGCTCGCCAAGGCGCGCGCCGAGGAGATCGAGGCGGATTGGGACGACGCGCGGCTCAGGGCCGTCGCCATGGCCGGGGGGCACGAGTGATGTTCGGATTGGGCAAGCGCGAGGAGGTGGACCGCGTCGACCCCGTGGTCGCGGCGTTCCTGCAGGGGTTCTCGATCGAGGTGATGCCCCGCACCGCCGAGAAGGTGGAGGACTTCCGCGCGATCCTGCCCGCCGGCACGCGCGTCTACGTCGCCCATATCGAGGGGACGCCCATCGAGGAGATGGTCGCCACCGCCGCGCGCCTGCGCAAGGAGGGGATGGAGCCGATGCCCCACTTCCCCGCCCGCATCATCGCCGACCGCGACACGCTGCAGGGGTGGATCGCGCGCTACCGGGCCGAGGCGGACGTGCGCCAAGCGCTGCTGCTCGCGGGCGGCGTGGCCGAGCCTGCGGGCGACTTCCACTCCTCCATGCAGCTCTTGGAGACGGGGCTCTTCGGCGCCTTCGAGCGGCTGCACGTCGCGGGCCACCCGGAGGGCAACCGCGACATCGACCCCGACGGGGGCGACGCGAACGTGTCGGACGCGCTGCGCTGGAAGCAGCGCTTCTCCGAGACGACGGACGCCCGCATGGCGCTCGCCACGCAGTTCGCCTTCGACGCGCAGCCGATCATCGCATGGGCCGACGCGATCAAGGCGGCGGGGATCGACCTGCCGATCCACATCGGCATCGCGGGGCCGGCCAAGCTCCAGACGCTCCTCAAGTTCGCCATCGCCTGCGGCGTCGGCCCGTCGCTCAAGGTGCTGCAGAAGCGCGCGGCGGACGTGACCAAGCTGCTGCTGCCCTACGAGCCCGACGAGGTCGTCGCCGCCCTCGCCCACCACAAGGCCGCGCATCCGGGGTTCGGGATCGAGGCCGTGCATATCTTCCCCCTCGGGGGCATCAAGACGTCGGCCGCGTGGCTCGACAAGCATACGAAAGTCGCCGCATGACCCGCACCGTCATCGAGTCCAAGACCCGCACCACCGTGATCGGCTTCGACGAGCCGTTCTGCGTCATCGGCGAGCGGATCAACCCGACGGGCCGCAAGGTGCTCAACGAGGAGCTGGAGCGCGGCGACTTCTCCCGCGTGGAGCGCGACGCGCAGGCGCAGGTGGCGGCGGGCGCGACGGTGCTCGACGTCAACTCCGGCGCGGTGTTCTCCAACAAGATGGCCGAGGACCCCCGCTACGCCGACAACAACTTCGTCGAGCCGGACCTGATGGAGCAGCTCGTCCGCACGGTGCAGGCCGTCACGGACTGCCCGCTCTGCATCGACTCCTCGGTGCCCGGCGCGCTGGAGAAGGGCCTCGCCGCCGCCGAGGGCCGCCCGCTCCTGAACTCCGTCACGGGCGAGGAGGAGCGCATGGAGCTCGTCCTCCCGCTCGTGGCCAAGTACGGCGTGCCGGTCGTCGCCATCTCCAACGACGACACCGGGATTAGCGAGGATCCGGACGTCCGCTTCGCCGTCGCCAAGACCATCGTGGAGCGCGCCGCCGACCACGGCATCCCCGCCCATGACATCGTGGTCGACCCGCTCGTCATGCCGATCGGCGCGATGGCCACCGCCGGCAAGCAGGTGTTCACGCTGGTGCGCCGCCTGCGCGAGGAACTGGGGGTCAACACGACCTGCGGCGCGTCCAACATCTCCTTCGGGCTGCCCAACCGGCACGGCATCAACAACGCCTTCCTGCCGATGGCCTTCCAAGCCGGTATGACGAGCGCGATCATGAACCCCGTCGCGCTGCCCGTGGGGCCGAAGAAGATCGCCGAGAAGAAGGCCGCCGTCGAGGCGGCGGGCGTCGTCCTGCCGGAGGGGATGGACGACGAGGCCTTCGTCAAGCTGTTCGGCATGGGCTCCACCCTGCCCCGTCCCGGCAAGGAGATGGAGGCGATCCGCGCCGCGAACTTCCTGCTGGACCACGACGACGGCGGCGCCGCGTGGATCGCGTTCAACAAGGATCCCGACGCGGCTCCCGGCGGGCGCGGCGGACGGCGGCGGCGCAGGGGATGACCCGCGGCGTGGCGCGCATGCGGGAGGACCGGGCGGATGGCTGACCCCCTTGTCGTCTTCATGCCGTCCGGCAAGCGCGGGCGCGTTCCCGTGGGCACCCCCGTCCTCGACGCCGCGCGCCGCCTCGGCGTCGACCTCGACAGCGTCTGCGGCGGGCGGGGCATCTGCTCGAAATGCCAAGTGGAGCCGGGATCGGGCGCCTATCCGAAGCTCGGCCTCACCGTGGACGACCACGCCCTGTCGGCCCCCAACGCGGTCGAGACCCGCTACGAGGAGAAGCGAGGCCTGAAGCCCGGCCGCCGCCTCGGGTGCCAAGCCAAGGTGATGGGCGACCTCGTCGTCGACGTCCCGCCCGAGAGCCAAGTCCACCGGCAAGTCGTTCGCAAGGCCGCCTCGGACCGCCCGATCACGATGGACCCTGCCACGCGGATGCACTTCGTCACCGTCGCCGAGCCGGACATGGACGCGCCCTCGGGCGACCTCGAGCGCCTGCGCGACGCGCTGCGCGCGCAATGGCAGGTGGACGACCTGACCGTCCCCCTGCCCCTGCTGCGCGGCCTCCAGACGACGCTCCGCAAGGGCGGCTGGCAGGTCACGGCGGCGGTGAACCACGACGAGGGCGCGCTCGTCGCCCTCTATCCCGGCTTCCACGAGCCCGCGCCGTTGGGCCTCGCCATCGACCTCGGCTCGACCACGATCGCCGCGCATCTATGCGACCTCGCCACCGGGGCGGTGCTGGCCTCGGGCGGCGTGATGAACCCTCAGATTCGCTACGGCGAGGACCTGATGAGCCGGGTCTCCTACGCCATGATGAACCCCGGCGGCGACGTCACCATGACCGAGGCCGTGCGCGCCGCGCTCGACGCGCTGGCCGTGGAACTGGCCACCGAGGCGGGCCGCGCGGCGGCGGACGTCCTCGAGACGGTGATCGTCTGCAACCCGGTGATGCACCACCTGCTGATCGGCGTGGACCCGGTGGAACTTGGGCAGGCACCCTTCGCGCTCGCCACCTCCGATGCCCTGCGCCTCGCGGCCCACGACCTCGGGATGACGTCGGCGGCGCCCGGCGCGCGCGCCTACCTGCTGCCTTGCATCGCGGGGCATGTCGGCGCCGACGCCGCCGCCGTCGCGCTCTCCGAGGCGCCGGACGAGGCGGACGAGCTGACCCTCATCGTAGACGTCGGCACGAACGCCGAGATCCTGCTCGGCGACCGCAACCGCGTCCTCGCCTGCTCGTCCCCCACCGGCCCCGCCTTCGAGGGCGCACAGATCAGCGCGGGCCAGCGGGCCGCGCCCGGCGCCATCGAGCGCGTGCGGATCGACCCCGTCACCAAGGCCGCGCGCATCCGCATCATCGGCTGCGAGGCGTGGTCCGACGAGCCGGGCTTCGCGGGCGAGATCACCGGGATCTGCGGCTCCGGCATCATCGAGGCGGTAGCCGAGTTGCGCCTCGCCGGGCTGATGGACCCGACCGGCCTGATCGGCTCGGCCGAGGCCACGGGCACGGACCGCTGCGTCGCGCAGGGCCGCACCCACGCCTACCGCCTGTGGTCGGACGGGGACCGCGAGATCCTTGTCACCCAAGGCGACGTGCGCGCGATCCAGCTGGCGAAGTCCGCGCTCTACGCGGGCGCGCGGCTGCTGATGGACGAGCTGGGTGTCGACCGCGTCGCCTCCGTGCGGCTGGCGGGCGCGTTCGGCGCGCACATCTCCCCGCTTCACGCGATGGTGCTCGGCATGATCCCCGACGCGCCCGTCGAGAAGGTCACCGGCGCGGGCAACGCCGCCGGGCACGGGGCGCGCATGGCGCTGTGCGATCGGGGCGCGCGGACGCGGATCGAGGTGCTGGTCCGCCGCATCGAGAAGGTCGAGACGGCCATCGCACCGCGCTTCGAAGAGCATTTCGTCGCCGCCAACGCCGTGCCCCACGCCGTCGATCCCTTCCCCGAACTGCGCGCGGCGGTGACGCTGCCGGAGGTGTCGTTCGGGGCGTCCGGCGGCGAGGGGCGGCGCCGCAGGCGGCGCTAGCCCAAGCGGACGACGCGCCCCCCGGCCGCCTCCGCGTCCGCCGCGTCGTGGGTCACCAGCAGCACGGGCACCCCCGCCGCCCGCGCCCGCGCGAACACGAGGGTGCGGATCGCCGCGCGCCGCTCGGCGTCGAGCTTGGAGAACGGCTCGTCCAGCAGCAGCGCGCGCGGCTCCGACAGCAGCACCCGCATCAGCGCGACCCGCGCCGCCTGCCCCCCCGACAGCGTCGCGGGATCGCGCCGGGCCGTCCCCTCCAGTCCGATCTCCGCCAAGGCCCGCTCGACCCGCCCCCGCCGGTCCCGCCGCCCCGGCATCCCGAAGGCGAGGTTCGCCCCGACCGACAGGTGCGGGAACAGCAGCGGGTCCTGATAGAGCAAACCGATCCGCCGCCGCTCCGGGGGCCAGCCCGTCACGTCCACGCCCCCCAGCCGCACCGTCCCCTCCGCCGCGAAGCCCGGCGCGAGGTCGCCGATCACGAAGTCCAAGAGCGTCGACTTCCCCGACCCCGACGGCCCCATCACGGTCAGCACCTCGCCCGCCCCCACCGTCTCGGACAGCGCGACCAGCGGCGTGCCCGCCCACGCAATCCGCACGTCCACCGAGAGGTCAGCCACGGCCCATCCCCCTGCGGTTCCGCCACGCCAGCGCGGGCACGAGCAGCGCCAAGGCGAAGGGCGCGAATGCCGCGCCCGCCTGCCCGATCCCCCACGCGCCGATGGCGCGCCGGTCGCCGCCGGCGGCCAAGGCCACCGCCTCCGTGGTCAGCGTCGCGGTGCGCCCGCCCCCGATCAGCAGGGTCGGCAGGTACTGCCCGACGCTCACCGCCATGCCGACCGCGACGGCCGTGAGGACGGGCGCGAGCAGCATCGGCAGCCGCAGGCGCCACAGCACCGCGTCCGGCCCGCGCCCCAGCCCCGCCGCCACGCGCGCCGTCCGGTCGTCCCACGCGCGCCACGGCCCGGAGAGAGACAGGAACACGTAAGGCAGCACGAACACCACGTGCACCGCCGTGACCGCGCCCCACCCGGCCGACGCCCCCAGCCAAAGCGGCAGCAGCGCGAGCCCAGGAAGGAAGGCGATCTGCGGCACCAGCAGCGGCAAGTAGAGCAGCCACAGCGCCCGCGACGGCCCGAGGCGGTGGCGGTGCTCCGCCTCAAGGCAGCCGACCACCAACAGCAGGGACGCCGCCGTCGCCGCCAGCGCGAGGCCGAGGGTCGCGCCCGCCACCTCCAGCATCTCCGGCCCGTGCCGCATCCACGTCCGCGCCGTCAACCCCTCGGGCCATGCGTCGGGGAACCGCCACCGCGCCGCGACCGACCACAGCGCCAGCGCCGCCAGCCCGCCCAGCACGCCGAGCGCCGAGACGAGGCCGAGCGCCGCGCCCGTCCCCCGCGCCGCCGCCTCGGGCAGGCCCCGCGCCCGGACGGTCCACGCCAACGCCGCGCGCGCCACGCCCCGCTCGCCGATCCGCCACGCCGCCAGCGCGCCCGCGACCAGCGCCAGCTGCACGACCGCCCCCGCCGCGCCCACCGCGCGCATGGCGAGGTCGGGGTCCACCATCCACCGCGTCACCTGCACCGACAGCGTCGGCGGCGTCGACGGCCCGAGGATCGCGGCCACGTCCACGTTGGTCATCCCGTAGACCAGCACCACCAGCACCGGCAGGCGCACCTGCGCATAGACCGTCGGGAACACCGCCTTCAGCCATGCCGCCACCCGGCCCTGCCCCAGAGACCGCGCGACGCGCAGGCGGCGGGCGGGGTCGGCCTGCGGCAGCGCGGCCAGCATCATCAGCAGCAGGAACGGCACCTCCTTGGCGATCAGCCCCGCCGTGAGGGCGAGGCCCCACGGATCCTGCACCACCAGCGCGTCGGGCGGGCGGTCGAGGCCCAGCGGCCCGGCGGCGACGCGCACGATCCACCCCGAGGGCGCGATCAGGAACGCGAGGCCCAAGGCCGCCGCCGCGTGCGGCACCGCGAGCAGCGGCGACAGAAGCCGCTCAAGCGCCCGCGCGACCGGCGTGCCGTGCCACCCCGCGAGCAGCAGCGTCGCCACGAGCAGCGCGCCCGCCGTCGAGAGCAGCCCGGAGGACAGCGACACCCCGGCGGCGGCGGGCAGGCCCGGCCAGTCCGCCACGGCCCGGAGAGGTGCGAGCGACCACCCCGTCAGCCCGGCGGCGGGCAGCCAGCCCAACGCGGGCAGCACCGTCCCCGCCAGCCCCAGCGCCACCGGCCCGGCGAGGACCAGCACGGTCAGGAGCGGCAGGGGGCGCAGCATGTCAGGCGCCGTAGCGCTCCACCCACTCGGCGGCGAGGCGCTCGGCCCACGACGGGTGCGGCTCCGGCAGGGCCTGCCCCAGCTCGGCGGGCGAGAGCGTGGCGATCCCGAGGTCCAGCGCCTCGAACCGCGCGCGGTCCTCGGGCGACAGGGCCTCCATGTCCAAGACCGTGCCGTAGCCCAGCACGTCCGGGTCCTGCGCCCGCGCCTGCGCCTCGGGCGAGAGCAGCTCGTTCGCCACCACCATCGCGCCCGCCGCGTTCGCCGCGTTGTAGGGGATCGCCACGAAGGACGCGTTGCCCAGCGTGCCGCCCTCCAGCACCGCCGTCCGCACCGTCTCGGGCAGCTCGAAGTTCGCGATCGCCGCCGTGGCCTCCCCCGGCGAGAAGGAGAAGGCGATGTCGATCTCCCCGTCGTTCATCAACTGCAACTGGCGCGGCCCGGTCTGCGGATAGGCCTCGCCCGAGCGCCACAGCAGCGGGGTCAACTCGTCCAGATAGGCCCAGAGCGGCGCGGTCACCGCGTCGTAGTCGTCCCCGGCGGCGGATTGCAGGACGGCGGGATCCTCCACCAGTTCGATGAGCAACTGCTTGAGCACCGTCGTCCCGAGGAAGTCCGGCGGCTGCGGGAAGGTGAACCGCCCCGGGTTGGCCCGCGCCCAGTCGAGGAGCGCCTTAGCCGAGCGCGGCACCTCGGGCACCGTGGCCGTGTCATGCATGACGACCACCTGCGCCATGGCCCAAGGGCTCTCGAACCCCTCGGTCGGCACGGTGAAGTCGGTCGTCACCGTCTTGCCGTCCACGTCCACGAGGCGCCAGTTCGGCAAGCTTTCGGCGAACGGCCCGAACAGCAGGTCCGCCTCCTTCATCGAAGCGAAGTTCGCCCCGTTGATCCAGATCAGGTCGACCGCGCCGCCGGCGTCCACGCCCGCCGCCTTCTCCGACAGGACGCGGGCCACCGCGTCCGCCGTGTCCGACAACTTCACGTGCTCCAAGGTCACGCCGTGCTCCGATACCTGCTCGCCGATCCACGCGATGAAGTCGTTCGTCGTCGTCGAGCCGCCCCACGCGTTCCAGTAGACGGTCTGCCCCTCCGCCTCGGCGAGCACGGCGTCCCAGTCCGTCGGGTCGGGCTGGTCCGCGAAGGCCGGCGTGGCGAGGAGGGCGAGGGCGAGGAGGGCGCGCATTCAGGATCCGATCGTGTGGCGGGCGTTGAGGACGCGGGCGGCGGCGGTCACGAGGCAGAGCGCCCCGAACCCCCATGCCAGCGGGGCGAAGAACTGAGGCAGCAGGCAGAGCAGGACGAAGAACAGGATCGTCTCGGTCCCCTCCAAGAGCCCGGCGGAGTAGTGCAGCGACTTGAGGCCCTGCTTCGTCGACTGGACCCCCCGCTTCGCCGCCATCACGGCGAGGCCGAGGAAGCTGGTCCCGTTGACGTAGAAGGCGAAGAGCAGGAAGGCGGCCGCCGTCGCGTTCGCCGGGTCCAGCACCGCGAAGGCCAAGGGCACCGCGCCGTAGAAGACGAAGTCGCACCAGATGTCGAGGAAGCCGCCGAGGTCCGTGCGCCGCGTGGCCCGCGCCACCGCCCCGTCCAGCCCGTCCAGCAGCCGCGAGGCCAGCAGCGGCACCAGCGCCCAGCCCGGCGCCCCCAGCGCGATCGTCAGCGCGGCGAGCAGCCCCAGCGCCAGCCCGGCCCACGTCACGGCGTCGGCGCCCACGCCCCGCGCGGCGAGGCCGCGCCCCAGCGCGTCCAGCGGCGGGTCGATCAGGCGGCGGGCGGCGCCGTCGAGCATAGGTTCGCCCCTCGGTTGCGTCCCGGCCCTGTTGCGCGATGCGCCCCCCGCCCCGCAAGCCCGCCTGACGCGCCCGTGATGGGCCGCGCGCCCCTTCCGTCGGGGCATCCCCCGCGCTAGCAGGCGCGGGACCGGAGACGTGGCAGAGTGGTCGAATGCGGCGGTCTTGAAAACCGTTGGCCGTTCACGCGGCCCGTGGGTTCGAATCCCACCGTCTCCGCCATCACCGCTCGTAGTCGGCGGGGTCGAAGGCGATCAGGTAGGCCCACGCGAGGTAGGCCGCCGCCGCTCCGAACACCCCGGCCCAGAGCCATTCGCCCCGCGCCGCCTCGAACGCCGCCCACGCCCCCGGCACCGCCACCGCGACGAGCCGCGCCCAGAGCGGGCGGAACGCCGGGTGGCGGACGTCGAGGAACCTCACGCCACGCCCTCCAGCCGAACCTCGCCCGCCCGGTGGCACGCCGCGCGGCCCGGCCCCACCGGCTCCAGCGCGGGGCGCTCCCGGCGGCACAGGTCGATCGCCAGCGGGCAGCGCGGGTTGTAGGCGCAGCCCGGCGGCGGCGCGATCGGGTCGGGGATCTCGCCCACCGGCGGCGGCACCTCGCGCCCGAACCCGTCCAGCTTGGGCGCCGCGTCGATCAGCATCGCGGTGTAGGGATGCGCAGGGCGCTCGAACAGCGTCGCGGGCGCCGCCTCCTCCACCAGCCGCCCGAGGTAGAGCACCCCGATCACGTCGGCCATGTGCCGGATCACCGTCAGGTCGTGTGAGATCAGCAGGAACGCGATCCCCGTCTCCTCCTGCAGGTCCTTCATCAGGTTGAGCACCTGCGCCTGCACCGACACGTCCAGCGCGCTCGTCGGCTCGTCCGCCACGATCAGCCGGGGGCGCGAGGACAGCGCGCGCGCCACCCCGATCCGCTGCCGCTGCCCGCCCGAGAACTCGTGCGGATAGCGCTGCGCGTCGATCGCCCGCAGCCCCACCCGCTCCAAGAGCGCGCCGGGCTCCACCTCCATCCCCCGCGCCCGCGCGGGCTCGGCCACGATGTCGCCCACCCGCCAGCGCGGGTTGAGGGAGGCGTAGGGGTCCTGGAAGATCATCTGCACGTCGGCGCGCGGCGCGCGCACCGCCTCGCCGTCGATCCGCACCTCGCCCTCCGAGGGCCGCAGCAGGCCCGCCACCATCCGCCCGATGGTCGACTTGCCCGACCCGCTCTCGCCCACCAGCGCATAGGTCCGGCCCGCCTCGATGGTCATCGACACGTCCGACACGGCGGTCAGCGACCGCTTCGGCTGCCGCCCGATCACCCGCTCCAGCCACGGCTTCGACACGTCGAACCGCCGCGTCAGCCCCTCCACCACCGCGAGGCTCATGCCGTCGCCTCCGCGCCCTCGCCCACGGGGAACCAACAGGCGGCGCGGGGATGCGCCCTGCCCACCTCCGGCCGGGGATCGCGGCGGCACACGTCCTGCGCCTTGCCGCAGCGCGGGTGGAAGGCGCAGCCGTCCGGCAGGCTTCCCGCGCGCGGCATCGCGCCGGGGATCTGCCACAGACGCCCCTTGCCCGCCGACGCCGCCGGCGTCGCGCCCATCAGCCCTTGGGTGTAGGGATGCTTGGGATCGGTCAGCACGTCGCGCACCGGCCCGATCTCCGCCAGCCGCCCGGCATAGAGCACCGCCACCCGGTCCGCCGTCTCGGCGATCACGCCCATGTCGTGGGTGATCAGCATCACGGCCGTCCCCCGCTCCCGGCAAAGCCGCTTCAGCAGCGCGGTGATCTGCGCCTGCACGCTCACGTCCAGCGCCGTGGTCGGCTCGTCCGCGATCACGAGGTCCGGCTCCGCGCAGAGCGCCAGCGCGATCACCACCCGCTGCCGCATCCCGCCCGAGAACTCGTGCGGCCACGCGTCCAGCCGGTCGGCGGCGGCCGGGATGCCCACCTCCTCCAGCGCCCGCACCGCGCGCTCCCGCGCCTCGCCCTGCCCGACCGGCAGGTGCCGCCGGATCGTCTCGGTCAGCTGGTCCCCGATGGTCATCAGCGGGTCGAGCGAGGTCAGCGGGTCTTGGAACACCATCCCGATGCCCCGCCCCCGCACGCCCCGCATCGCGTCCTCGTCGTTCGGGTCGAGCGCCTCGCCCTTCAGCGCGACCGTCCCCCCCGACACGTGCGCCGGCCGGTCCAAGAGCCCCATCACGGCGGCCCCCGTCATCGACTTCCCCGCCCCCGACTCGCCGACGACCCCGAGGATCTCGCCGGCCGCGATGTCCCACGACACCCCGTCCACGACCCGCAGCGTGCCGCGCCGGGTCGGGATGTCGACGGTCAGGTCGCGGATCGAGAGGGTCGGCGTCATCGGAGCCTCGGGTTCAGCGCGTCGCGCAGCCAGTCGCCCAGCAGGTTCACCGACAGCGCCAGCATCAGGAGCGTCGCCGCCGGGAAGAACAGGATCCACCACTCGCCGGAGAACAGGTAGTCCTGCCCGATCCGGATCAGCGTCCCGAGCGACGGCTGCGTCGGCGGCGCGCCCACCCCGAGGAAGGACAGCGTCGCCTCCGCGATGATGGCCAAGGCCAGCGAGATCGTCGCGATCACCAGCACCGGAGACAGCACGTTGGGCAGGATGTGCCGGAACAGGATCGACGGCCCCCGCCGCCCCGCCAGCCGCGCCGCCGAGACGTAGTCCTTGCGGCTCTCCACCATCGTCGCCCCCCGCACGACTCGCGCGAACTGCACCCAGTCCGACAGGCCGATGGCGATGATCAGCACCCAGATCGCCATGTCGTCGCGGTTCTGGACGGGGATCACCCCCTTGGCGATCCCGAAGATCAGCATCGCCACGAGGATCGACGGGAAGGTCAGCTGGATGTCCGCCACCCGCATGATGACCGCGTCCACCACGCCCCCGGCCCATCCGGCGATCAGCCCCAGCGTGATCCCCAGCACCATCGCGAAGGCCACCGCCATGAACCCGACGAACAGGCTGATCCGCATCCCGTAGAGGATGGTCGAGAACACCCCCCGCCCTTGGTCGTCCGTCCCCATGGGGAAGGTCGCGCCCGTGAAGTCGTTCGGCGTCATCGGCGGCGTGAACCCGTTCATCAGGTCGAGGGACGCCGGATCGAACGGGTTCGACGGCGCCACCCACGGCGCGAACACCGCCGACAGGATCAGCAGCGTCGACACCGCGAAGGCGACGATGGCCACGGGCGAGGTCCGGAACGCGTACCACAGGTCCGACTCGACCATCCGCCGCCACCGCGACGGCGGCTTGACCGGTGCGTCCGGCGGCACGTCGAGCATGGGCGCGTCCGTCATCGCTCCGCCCTCAGCCGCGGATCGACCCGCACGTAGAGCAGGTCCACGACCAGGTTGATGCCGACGAACATGACCGAGATGAACATCAGGTAGGCGGCCATCACGGGGATGTCGACGAACTGCACCGCGTTGATGAACAGCAGGCCCACCCCCGGCCACTGGAACACCGTCTCGGTGATGATGGCGAAGGCGATGATCGACCCCAGCTGCAGGCCCGTCACCGTGATCACCGGCACCAGCGTGTTCTTCAGCGCGTGGCGCAGGCGGATCGCGCGCTCAGACAGGCCGCGCGCCCGCGCGAAGCGCACGTAGTCGGCGCGCAGCTGCTCCAGCATCTCGGACCGCACCAGCCGCATGATCAGCGTCATCTGATAGAGCCCCAGCGTGATCGCGGGCAGAATCAGCGACTTCAGCCCCGAGACGGTCAGCAGCCCCGTCGTCCACCACCCGAGGTCCACCACCTCGCCCCGCCCGAAGGTCGGCAGCCACCTCAGCTGCACCCCGAAGACGTAGATCAGCAGGATGCCGATCAGGAAGGTCGGCAGCGAGACCCCGATCAGCGAGGCCGACATGATCGCGTTGGCCAGCACGCCGCGACGGTTGATCGCCGTGTAGATGCCCAGCCCGATCCCCAGCGCGATGGCGAAGACGCCTGAGATCAACGCAAGCTCCAGCGTCGCGGGCAGCCGCTCGGCGATGATGTCCGCCACGGGCCGCGCCTGCCGGTAGGAGATGCCGAAGTCGCCCTGCACCGCGCGGGCCATGAAGTCGAAATACTGCACGGGGAACGGGTCGTTCAGCCCCAGCCGCTCGCGCAGCCGCTCGATGTCCTCGACCGTCCGCTCCTGCCCCAGCATGGAATCGATCGGGTCGCCCACGAAGCGGAACATCGCGAACGCCACCAGCCCCACGGCCAAGAGCACGAGGACCGACTGCAGGATCCGGCGGAGGATGTAGGCGAACATCGCCCCCACCTTGCGCGGGGGCCGTGCGGGGTCAAGCGCGCCGGCGCCCGCCCCGCCCGCAGGGACGCGTCAGAGGCGCGGCAGCAGCCCCTCGCACCGCATGTCGCAGATGGCCGACCGCAGCTCGCAGATGACCGGATGGGCGTCGCAGGCGAGGTCCTCGAGGAAGCAGTCGAGGTAGCAGCCCGCCGTCGATCCGTCGGGCGGCACCCACCCCCCGATCACGCCGCCGAGCCCGAGGCCCCGGCCCCGCCCCGCGCGCCCGGCCAACGCCCGCATCATCGCCGGCGTGCGGTCCGCGCCCCGGTCTCGGCCCTCCGCCATGCGGCCCGCCCGACCGCCCCGCGCCCGCTGCCCGAGCAAGGCCAGCGCCGCCGCCGCCGTCGCGTCCTCCGGCGCGGCGAGCGTCAGGCGCATCATCGGGTGCGAATGCCCCTCGCACGGCGCCGACCCGATCCGCTCGGCCCGCTCGATGGCCGCGGCGGGGAACGCCACCCAGTCCGAGCAGCCCGCCTGCGAGACCATCACCGTCCCCTCCGCCTCGCCCGCCTTCACCATCACCTCCAGCGACGGCCCCCCGTCGCCGTCCTCCATCGTGCCGTCCGAGAGCGCCCGCGCGAGTTCCGCGCCGGACAGGGTCTGTCCTGCGTCGTCAGCCATGATCGCCTCCTGTGAAGATGACGTAACGTAAAGCAAGCTCGGCGATCCGTCCATGGCCGTGCCTGCGAACGCGGTTTGCCTGACGACCGCAGCCCGACCGTCGCCCCTCCCCTCACGCGGCGGCAAACGCGCGCGCCTCTCCCGACGAGGCACCGCGTCCCGGCGCGAGGGTGGCTCCGCCACCCGTCCCGCCTCCTCCTGGCCACCTCGGTCGTCGTCGATGGGAGGCGGGCCGCGACGGCCGCCGTCCACCCGCAGGGCGTCGCCCCCGCCGTCGGCGAACCGGTCTCCCTCACGCGACTGTCTTCGAGCCGCCGGCTCGCCCCGGCGTTCCGTCCGCACGCTGCGGACTCCCGCACCGAACGGGCCCAACCAGCTCCGGGAACCAGTTGCCCTGCGCGCATGCTTGTCCCGTTCCTGGCATGTTAAAGTTCGATGAGAGCCTCCGTATCGCTGGCGCTGCCGCGTCCGTCGCCGCCACCGGGAAGTTCGGCGTCGAAGGCGACGACCCCGCTCCGCTGCGCTCCGGCGATCCCCGTGGCGCGGCCAATGAGAACCATTTTCCGCCGGTCGCGGCACGAGGACCGCGGTGGAAGGCCCCCGCACGGTCATCCGCCCGAGAGACCGCGCGCCTATCCCTTCGGTGCTCGGCTCCACGGCGGGGGCTGTCCCGCTCGCTCACGGGACGATGCCGAAAGGATCGCCCCAAACGCCGTCGCCTTGCCCATCCCCGACGAACGACGGCGTGCCCGTTTCCTGCGGAATCACAAACCCTCGACGCAGCCGACCGCGCCGCGGTCGCGGCAGGGCCCCCGCTCTACCCCCCATACTCTAGGGCTGGCCCTCCGCCGGTCCCGCCGCTCCGGAGACGAAGCGCATCGGGCGTGGTGCGGCGTGCCCTGCCGCGGCAACGTCGAGAACGGGATCCCGTTCTCGCGCGACATCGGCAACGCGGCTCAGCCTGCCAGGGGCGCCCGCCGCCCGCGCGGCCTAGCGCCGCTTGCCACCGAACGCCGATCCTTGCCCCGTTCATTGCGTCCATCAATCCAAGGGCGACCGTGCCCGGCGCCCTCGCGCCACCTCGCACCGTTCGCGCGCGGGGGATCCCCAGCGCATTCCCCTCGACCCGCTCGGATGCTCCACCCCCGACCCGGGCCTCGACTCAGCGCCGCCGAGCCTCCTCCTTCGATCCGATCCACGGATACGGCCGCGGTCGATGCGCCCCGCCGATCTGCCTCGTCGGTTCGCGGACGGCCATGAGGTGCGGACGGCGCGCGAGGTCGGTCCGGGCCGCGAGGTGCGGACGGGCCGCGGAGTACGAACGACCGTGACGCTAAGATGGGACATGAGGTGCGGACGGCGCGCGAGGTCGGAAGGGGCGCGAGACGTCCAACGGGGTGCGCGGTCGAAGGGGGTGAGAGAGGCGGGCGGGCTGTGGGGTTACGGACGACCGCGAGGTGGCAGCTGGCTGCGGGACGCGGAAGTTCGAGAGGCCGAGACGGGTCAAGGGATACGGACGGGGCGCGAGTTCGGATAGGGCACAAGGTCGGACAGTCTGCGAGGTCGGAAGGGCCCCGAGGTGAGGAGAGGCGGCAGGGTGCGGACGACCGCGAGGGGCGGACGGGCCGCGAGGTGCGGAGGAGCTCGGGGGCAGGATGGGCCATGAGGTAGGGACGGCGCGCGGAATAGACCCGCGCGCAAGGTCGGTCGGCGCGCTGGATCGGACGGCGCGCGAGAGCGGACCGCACGCAAGGTCGGACGGCGCGCGAGGCCGGATGGGGCATGAGGTCAGACAGGCTGCGGGGTCGGAAGGGCCACGAGGTGGCGACAGGCGATGGGGTGCGGACGACCCCGAGGGGCGGACGGACCGCGAGGCGCGGGGGAGTTCGGGGCAGGATGGGCCATGAGGTAGGGACAGCGCGCGAGATCGGATGAGGCACAAGGTCGGACAGGCTGCGGGGTCGGAAGGGCCACGAGGTGACGACAGGCGGTGGAGTGCGGACGACCCCGAGGGGCGGACGGGCCGCGAGATGCGGAGGAGCTCGGGGGAGGATGGGCCATCAGGTAGGGACGGCGCGGAATAGACCCGCGCGCAGGGTCGGTCGGTGCGCTAGATCGGACGGGGCGCGAGAGCGGACCGCACGCAAGGTCGGACGGCGCGCGAGGTCGGACCGCGCGCAAGGTCGGACGGGGCGCGAGGTCGGATGGGACACATGGTCGGACAGGCTGCGGGGTCGGAAGGGCCACGAGGTGAGGACAGGCGGTACGGTGCGGACGACCGCGAGGGGCGGACGGGCCGCGAGGTGCGGAGGAGCTCGGGGGCAGGATGGGCTAGGAGGTAGGGACGGCGCGCGAGATCGGACCGCGCACAAGGTTGAACGGCGCGCGAGGTCGGACGGCGCGCAAGGTCGGACGGGACGCGACGTGAGGACAGGCTACGGGGTGCGGCCAACCGCGGGGTGCGGATGACCGCGAGAGGCGGACGGGCCCCACCGGGCACGCGGCGCCCGACCGCGGCCCGCGGCGCGACCTCAGGCAGCGGGGCTCGACGCGGGCCGCGGCGCCGCGCTTCCCCGTGCATCGGGGCGCGGCACGGGCCGCGCCCGCGCCGTCACATCTCGATCCAGCGCAGCACCACGAAGTTGTCCGGGCGCTGCACGAGGTCGATCCCCGCCCGCGCGCCCCAGAGCAGCGGCTGCACGTAGAGGGGCACGTAGGCCGTGTCCTCCGCGAGGATCGTCGCCACCTCGTCCAGCATCGCCTGGCGCGCCGCGTCGTCGATCTCGGCTTGGATCATCGGCAGCAGCTCGTCCACGCGCGCGTTCGAGTAGCCGCCGAAGTTCCACGATCCAAGCTTCGCCTCCTCGTCCGGCGTCGCCGCGAGGAATCGGATCGGGTGCTCCGCGTCGAACGTCCCCGGCGACCAGCCCAGCAGGTACATGTCGTGCGCGGGCGAGCGCAGCTCCGGCCAGTACTGCGCGACCGGCATGGTCTCCAGCGTGACGTCCAGCCCGACCTGCTCCAGCATCGCGGTGATCGCCGTGCACACCGCCTCGTCGTTGAGGTAGCGGTCGTTCGGGCATTTGAGCGAGACCTGCGCGCCCTCGGCCCCCGCGCCGGCGATGGCCGCGCGCGCCGCCTCCGCGTCGTAGGCGGGCCGCTCGAGTCCCTCGGTGAAGCCGCGCATCGCGGGCGAGACCAGCTGCGACGCCTCCTCGGCCGAGCCGCGCATCACCGTGCGCAGGATCGCGGGCACGTTCACAGCCTGCGCGATGGCGCCCCGCACCACCGGATCGGCCAGCACGTTCTCGCCCCCGCCGACCAGCGTCCCGGCGTCGTGCGGGAAGCCCAGCATGATGACCCGCGCCTCGATCCCGCGGATCACCTGCACGTCGGGCGCCGCGTCCAGCCGGTCGGCGTCCTGCACGGGCACCGGCTCGATCAGGTCCAGCTCGCCCGACAGCAATGCGGCCACCGAGGTCGCCGCGTTCTGCACCGGGGTGAACACGGCTGTCGTCACGTTGCCCCGCTCCTCGCCCCACCAGCCGTCGAACGCCTCCAGCGTCGTGGACAGCCCCGGCTGCCGCTCGGTCACGCGGTAGGCGCCCGTGCCGTTGGCGTTCAGCGTGGCGAAGTTCCCCGTCTCGATCGCGGGCCGCGTCGCGCCGTTCGCCTCGGCCCAGCCGGAATCCATGATCATCCAGTTGGCGATGCTGTCCGGGAAGATCGGGTTCGGCGCCGCCGTCATGATCTCGACGGTCGTCGCGTCCGGCGCGCGCACCTCCGTCACGCCCGCGAACCACGACGCGGTGTCCGATTCCGGCGACGAGGCCCGCTCGTAGGAGAACACCACGTCCTCCGCGTCGAACGCCTCGCCCCCGTGGAACGTCACGCCCTCGCGCAGGGTGAAGCGCCAGCCCTCGCCGTCGCCGATCGGCTCCCACGCCGTGGCCAGCGCCGGCTCGATCGACATGTCGCGGCCCCGCCGCACCAACCCCTCGTAGACGTTGCCCAAGAGCGAGAAGACCGGCGCCGAGTTCCCCGCATGCGGGTCCAGCGTCGTCGGATCGGAGGTCGCGGCGTAGCGCAGCGTCTCGGCGGTGGCCGGCATCGCGGTCGCCAGCAGCAGGGCGGATAGGGTCAGGCGCATTCGTGTCTCCCGTGTCGGTGCCTCACCGATGGGGCCCCGGTCACGTGCCCGTCAACGCATAGCGCCCGAACCTTACCGAAGCGTGAACGCCGCGCTTGACCGGACCGCGCCGCCGTGAAAATTTCAGGCAAATTTTCACGCAGACGCGAGGAGGGACCGTGCAGACCGAACCGATCGGCGCCGACCTGCGGGCGCTGCGCCGCGCCCGCGGCCTGACCCTCGCGGCCCTCGCCGCGCGGCTCGGACGCTCCACCGGCTGGCTCTCCCAGGTCGAGCGCGACCTCTCCACGCCCGACGCCGCCGACATGGACCGCTTGGCCCACGCGCTCGACGCGCCCCGCTCGCTCCTCGACCCGGTCACGACCGGCGCCGTCGTCCGCGCCGCCGACCGCCGCCCCATCGGCGAGCGCGTCCCCGGCCTGACCGAATCCCTCCTGAACCCCGACCTCACCGACGGGTTCGAGGTCATCCACTCCACCTTCGCGCCCGGCGCCCGCCGCGACGCCCCCGTCGCCCGCGACACCACCGAGATCGCGCATCTCCTCTCGGGCCGGCTCACCCTCTGGCTCGGCGACGACCGCCACGACCTGACCCCCGGCGACACCGCCCGCCTGCGCGGCGAGCCGTTCCGCTGGGCCAACCCCGGCCCCGATCCCGCCGTCGCGGTCTGGATCATCACTCCCGCCATCTACACGCAGCATTCAGTCCAAGGATCGACCCCATGACCGAGACCGCCCGCGTCGTCATCATCGGCGGCGGCGCCGTCGGCACCTCGTGCCTCTATCACCTGGCTGAACGCGGCTGGACCGACTGCACCCTGCTGGAGAAGAACGAGCTGACGGCGGGCTCCACGTGGCACGCGGCGGGCAACTGCCCGACCTACTCCACCGGCCTCGGCATGACAAAGCTGCAGGTCGAGTCGATGCGCCTCTACCGCGATCTCGAGCGCGCGACGGGCACCCCCTTCACCTACAACGTCACCGGCTCCGTCCGCCTCGCCCACACCGCCGACCGGATGCGCGAGTTCGAGCAGGTGGCCTCGTGGGGCCGCAAGCTCGACCTCCCCACCCGCATGATGAGCGTGTCCGACCTCAAGGACGCCTACCCCTTCATGGAGACGCACGACCTCGCGGGCGGCTTCTGGGACGCGCATGACGGCGACGCGGACCCCGCCTCGCTCACCGGCGCGCTGGCGGCGGGCGCACGGCAGATGGGCGCCACGATCCACCGCTTCCGCCCCGCCACGGGCGTGTCGCGCGACGGCGACGAATGGATCGTCCACACCGACAAGGGCGACATCCGCTGCCACTACGTCGTCAACGCGGGCGGCTGCTACGCGCAGCGCATCGGCGAGTGGTTCAGGCCCTTCGGCGGCCGCACCGTCCCCATGACCGTGCTCCAGCATCAATACCTGCTGACCGAGGAGATCCCCGAACTCGTCGAATGGACGAAGGAGCATGGCCGCAAGGTGCCCCTCCTGCGCGACCCCGACGTGTCCTACTACCTGCGGCAGGAGAAGGCGGGCCTGAACCTCGGCCCCTACGAGCGTGGCGGCCAGCCCTACTGGACCGACGGCTCGATGCCCGAGGACTTCTCCTTCCAGCTCTTCCCCGACGACCTCGACCGGCTGGAGCCCTACATCGAGGACGCGATGGCCCGCGTGCCCCTCCTCGGCACAGCGGGCATCAACAAGGTCATCAACGGCCCCATCCCCTACGCCCCCGACGGCCTGCCGCTGATCGGCCCGATGCCGGGGGTGCCCAACGCCTTCGAGGCCTGCGTCTTCACCTTCGGCATCGCGCAGGCGGGCGGCGCGGGAAAGCTGCTGACCGACTGGATCGTCGAGGGCGCGCCCGAATGGGACGCATGGTCCATGGACCCCCGCCGCTTCACCGGCTGGGCCGACCAAGCGGCGGCGGACGCGATGGGCCTGCAGGTCTACCGCCACGAATACGCGATCCACCACCCGCACCACGCGTGGCCCGAGGGCCGCGACAAGCGCCTCTCCCCGGTCCACGACAGCCTGCTGGCGGCGGGCGCGCAGATGGGCGCCTTCGGCGGGTGGGAGCGCGCGATGTGGTTCGCCCGCCCCGGCGACGACACGTCCGAAGCGGCGACCGAGACGTATCAACGCCAAGGCCCGTGGTGGGGCGCGGTGCAGGAGGAGGTGGCCGCCGTGCGCGACGGCGTCGGCGTCATCGACATCTGCGGCTTCTCGCGCTTCAACCTCTCGGGCGAGGGCGCTGCCGACTGGCTCGCCGCCAAGATCGCCACGCGGATGCCGAAGGTGGGCCGCCTCGCCCTCGCCTACCTGCGCGACGGCCACGGGCGCTGCCTGACCGAGTTCTCGATCCTCCGCCACGCGCAGGACCACTTCACCCTCATCACCGCCGCCGCCGCCCAGTGGCACGACTGGGACGCGCTTGCCCACGACCTGCCCAACGGCCTGTCGCTCACGGACCATACGGGCGACTACTCCACCCTTCTCGTCACGGGGCCGAAGTCACGCGACCTGCTCCGGTCCCTGCAGACCGAGGCCGACCTCCACGCCCCGTGGCTGACCCATCAGGGGGCCCGCGTCGCGGGCATCGCCTGCGCCCTCGCCCGCGTCTCCTTCGCGGGCGAGCTCGGGTGGGAGATCCACGCCGCCAACGCCGACATCCCCGCCCTGTGGGACGCCGTGACCGGCGCGGGCGCGCGGCCCTTCGGGATGATCGCCCTCGACTCCATGCGGCTGGAGAAGGGCTGGCTCGCGTGGAAGGCCGACATCTCCAACGATTACACCCTGGAGCAGCTCGGCCTGTCGCGCTTCCTGCGCGCGCCGGACGAGGCCGACACCCGCCTCGTCCTTCTGGAGCACGAGGGCGAGGCCGAGCCGCTCTACATGTCGAACGTCCTGTCGGGCGGCGCCATCGTCGGCGAGACCACCTCCGCCGCCTACGGGCACCGCACGGGCAAGCCGCTCGTGCTCGCCATGCTGCCGGTCGCGCTGACCGAGCCGGGGACCGAGCTGGAGGTCGAGCTCTTCGGCGCGCCGGTCGCGGCACGGGTGCTCGAGGGCCCGGCATGGGACGCCGGGTTCGAGAGGATACGCGCGTGAGAGCGGTCGCCGTGATGCCGCGGCGCGGCGAGACCGGCCGGAATGTCCGTGAAATCCCCGTACGTTTCGTGAAGACCGGGGCCGGAGGTCCGTACGATGCGTGAAGAAGCCCGCGTCGTGATCATCGGCGGCGGCGTCGTCGGCTGCTCGGTCGCCTACCACCTCGCCAAGCTCGGCTGGGACCCCATCCTGCTGGAGCGCAGGCGGCTGACCTCCGGCACCACATGGCACGCCGCCGGCCTCATCGCCCAACTCCGCGCGACGCCCGCCATGACGCGGCTCGCGAAGTACAGCCAGGAACTATACGGCGGGCTGGAGGCCGAGACCGGCATCGCGACGGGATTCAAGCGCGTCGGCTCCATCACCGTGGCATTGACCGACGACCGCCGCGAGGAGATCGCGCGGCAGGCCGGCATGGCCCGCGCCTTCGGCGTCGAAGTCGAGGAAATATCGCCTGATCAAGCCCTTGCGCGCTATCCCCACCTCAACATCGACGACGTGAAATCGGCCGTCTGGCTGCCGAAGGACGGCCAAGGCGACCCCGCCAACATCGCGCTCTCGCTTGCCAAGGGCGCCCGCCAGAACGGCGCGACGGTGCTGGAGAACACCGAGGTCAGGGGCGTTACGAGGCAGAGCACGCGCGTCACCCACGTCCATTGGGCACGTGGCGGCGAGATCGGCACCATCGCCTGCGACCACGTCGTGAACTGCGCCGGCATGTGGGGCCGCGAGGTCGGCGCGATGCTGGGCCACCCCGTGCCCCTCCAGGCCTGCGAGCACTTCTACATCGTCACCGAAGCCATTGACGGCCTTGCACAAATGCCCGTCCTTCGCGTGCCGGACGAATGCGCCTACTACAAGGAGGACGCCGGCAAGATGCTGCTCGGCGCCTTCGAGCCGGTGGCCAAGCCGTGGGGTCCGATCCCCTCCGACTTCGAGTTCGACCAGCTCCCCGAGGACTTCGACCACTTCGAGCCGATCCTCGAACGCGCGGTCGAGCGGATGCCCATGCTGGCCGAGGCGGGCATCCACACCTTCTTCAACGGCCCCGAGAGCTTCACCCCCGACGACGCCTACCACCTAGGCCCTTGTCCCGGCACGGAGAACGTCTGGGTCGCGGCGGGCTTCAACTCCATCGGCATCCAGTCGGCGGGCGGCGCGGGGCTGGCCCTGTCGCAGTGGATGGAGGGCGGCGAGATGCCCTTCGACCTGATGGACGTGGACGTCGCGCGGATGGAGCCGTTCCAATCCAACCGCCGCTACCTCCGCGAGCGCGCGACCGAGACGCTGGGCCTGCTCTACGCCGACCACTGGCCCGCCCGGCAGAAGGCCACGGCGCGGGGCGTCCGCCGGTCTCCGCTCCACCGCGAGATGCTGGACCACGGCGCGGTGATGGGCGAGCTCGCGGGCTGGGAGCGGCCCAACTGGTTCGCCCCGCAAGGAACTGATCCGCAATATGAATACGGCTGGCACCGGACCAACTGGTTCCACGCGCAGGCCCGCGAGCACCGCGCCGTCCGCGAGGGCGTCGGGCTCTACGACATGTCCTCCTTCGGCAAGCTCAGGATCGAGGGGCGTGACGCGCTGGACCTCCTCCTCCACGCCTGTGCCGCCGACCTTGACGTGCCCGTGGGCCGCGTCGTCTACACGCAGATGCTGAACGCGAAGGGCGGGATCGAGGCCGACGTCACCGTCACGCGCCTGTCCGAGACGGCCTTCCTGATGGTCACCCCCGCCGCCACGCGGGTCCGCGACCAAGAGCGCCTGCGTCGCCTGTCGGGCGACCGCGCGGTCACCGTGACGGACGTGACGGCGGGCGAGGCGGTGATGGCGGTGATGGGGCCGAAGGCGCGCGACCTGCTCTCCGCCGTCGTGGGAGACGACATGAGCGACGCCGCGCATCCCTTTGGCACCGCGAGAGAAGTCGAGCTGGGCCTCGGCCATGCCCGCCTCCACCGCCTCTCCTACGTGGGCGAGCTGGGATGGGAAGTCTACGTCTCGTCGGACATGGCCGCCCACGCCTTCGAGACGATATTGGAGGCGGGCGCGGATCACGGCCTGTCCCTCGTCGGCCTGCACGCGATGGACTCGTTGCGGCTGGAGAAGGGCTTCCGCCACATGGGCCACGACATCACCCTCGCCGACCACGTGCTGGAGGCGGGGCTGGGCTTCGCCTGCCGCAAGTCGGGCGGCTTCGTCGGCGCCGACGCGGTGGCGGCCAAGCGCGAGGCCGGGCTGGAGGCCCGAATGCTCCAGTTCAAGCTGGCCGACCCCGAGCCGCTCCTGTTCCACGCCGAGCCGGTGCTGCGGGACGGCGAGGTCGTGGGCCACCTCACCTCGGGCGGCTACGGCCACCATCTTGGGGCGGCGATGGGATTGGGCTACGTGCCCTGCACCGGAGAGACGGTGGCGGACCTGCTGGCGTCCTCTTGGGAGATCGAGGTCGCCAGGACGCGCGTCGCGGCGAAGGCGTCGCTCAAGCCGATGTACGACCCGGCGGGCGAACGGATGCGGGGGTAGATGGGGTGAAACCCCATCCTGCGAGGACCCGTGGGATGGGGTTCTACCCCATCACGGATAGAGATCCCCGAACTTCGCCTCGAGGTAGTCGAGCAGCGGCTCCGCCGACGGGGCCTCCCCCGTCGCGTGGCGGATCGTCTCGACCGGCTCGCGCAGGCCCCCGAACCGCTGCACCCGGTCGCCCATCCAGCGCGTGGCGGGCGACGGGTCACCCTTCGCCAGCGCGTCGTCGATCCCGTCCACGTCGCGCCGGGCGGCGGCCATGAGGCAGCCCGCGTAGAGGTTGCCCAAGGAATAGGTCGGGAAGTAGCCGAACAGCCCGACCGACCAGTGCACGTCCTGCAGGAAGCCGTTCGACGGCTTGTCCACCGCCTGCCCGAAATCGGCCGCGTAGCGGTCGTTCCACGCTGCCTCCAGGTCGTCCACTTGCAGCTCGCCCCGCATCAGCGCCCGCTCCAGGTCGAAGCGCAGCATGACGTGGAGGTTGTAATGCACCTCGTCCGCCTCGGTGCGGATGTAGCCGGTGCGGACCGCGTTCACCGCGCGGTAGAACTCGCGCTCCGACCCCACCCCGATCTCGCCGAACGTGTCGCGCATCCGACCGTAGAGCCAGCCGCAGAACGGCTCCGACCGCCCCATCTGGTTCTCGTAGCTGCGCGACTGGCTTTCGTGCACGCCCATCGACACGCCGCTGCCGAGCGGGGTCATGAGATGCGCTTGGTCGATGGTCTGCTCGTAGGCGGCGTGGCCGACCTCGTGGATCGTCGAGTAGAGGCAGTTGAACGGGTCCGCCTCGTCCACCCGCGTGGTGATGCGGACGTCGTTGCCCGAGCCCGACGAGAACGGGTGGACGGCGAGGTCGATGCGGCCCCGCGCGAAGTCGTAGCCGAAGGCACCCGCGATCTCGGCGGCCAGCGTCAGTTGCGCCTCCTTGGGGAAGTGCCCCGATAGGCGGGGGGCCGGCGCGCCCGCGAGGCAGCGCTCGCGCAGCGCGACCAGCCCGGGGCGCATCGCGTCGAACATCGCGGCCATGTCGGCGGCGACCGCGCCGGGCTCGTAGTCCTGCATCAGCGCGTCGTAGGGGTCGTCCCCGTCCGCCAGCGCCTCGCCCTCCTCGCGGCGCAGGCGCACGACCTCGGCCAGCACGGGCAGAAAGGCCGCCGGGTCCTCGTTGGACCGCGCCTGCGCCCAGACGCCCTGGGCCATGGAGGTGACGCGGGCGATCTCGGTGGCCAGCGCGGCGGGCACCTTAAGGTTGCGCTCGTAGGAGCGGCGGACCTCGCGGAGTTTCGCGGCCCCAACCTCGTCCGCCGGCTCGGCCCCGGCGAGCCATACGCCGATGCGGGGGTCCGTGCGCCGGGCGTGCAGCACCGATTCTAGCGCGGCCGATTCCTCGGCCCGCTGGGGCGCCGCGCCGCGCGGCATCACCGTCTCCTGGTCCCAGCCGAGGCGGCCCGCGACCGAACCGAGGGCTTGGGTCGTGCGGACGTGGTCCATGAGGTCGGAATAGGCGGTCATGGGCGGACGGTCCTCACGGATTGGGCGAGCGGGTAAAGCGCGCGGTGGCGGGCGCGGAGCGTCAGGACGGTGAGCACCACCGCCCCGAACTGGTGGAGGATGGCCCACTGGATCGGCACGCCCTCCAGCACGGTGACGATGCCGAGGACCATCTGGAGGATCACCATGACCCCCACGGCGGCGAAGGCCCCGCGGGTGGCGGCATGGGCCGAGCGGCGGGCGCGCCATGCGGCGTAGAGGGCTAGGGCCACGAGGATGTAGCCGAAGAGGCGGTGGAGGAACTGCACGGTCCCGTGATTCTCGGTCAGGTTCCGCCACCATGGGGAGAGATCCCACATGCCGACGGGGAAGAGGCCGCCATTCATGGTGGGCCAGTCGCGGACCCAGAGGCCCGCGTCGATGCCCGCGACCAGGGCGCCCCAGACGACCTGCCACAGCGTCAGGCCGAAGAGCACCGCGCCCCATGTCGCGAGGCGCGGCTCGGCGAGGCGGCGGGCCTGCAGCAGGTCGGACGCCGGGCGGGCCAGTTGCAGCAGGAACCACGCGATGAGCGACAGGATCACGAAGGCCAGCGTGAGGTGCGTGGCGAGGCGGTAGGAGGCGACGTCGAGCATCGTGCCGGTCAGCCCGGAGGACACCATCCACCAGCCGATCGCGCCCTGCAGCCCGCCGAGGGCGCCCAGCAGCACGAGGCGTCCGGTCCAGCCAGGTGGGACGGCCTTGGCGGCGAGGAGGATCAGCAGGCCCGCGGCCCACACGAGGCCGATCACGCGTCCCAGCTGCCGGTGGCCCCATTCCCACCAGTAGATTACCTTGAACTCCGCGAGGGTCATCCCGCTGTTCTGCAACTGGTATTCGGGGATCTGGCGATACAGCTCGAACTCGACCTGCCAGTCCGCCTCGCTCAGCGGTGGGATCGCGCCGGTGAGCGGCTTCCACTCCGTGATCGACAGCCCCGAGTCGGTCAGGCGCGTCATCCCGCCCACGGCGACCATCAGCACCACGAGGCCGAAGAGCAGCGCCAGCCACGCGCGGACCCAGCCGCGCTTGCCGCGCCGTGCCCGGTCGATGCCGCCCGAGTTGGTCGCGGGCCGCTCGGTGGTGGTGACCTCCTCGAAGATCGCGCGCTTGGCCATGAAAGCTCCGTCCGTCCGTGTCGCGGGGGTCATCTAGGGCGGATGCGGGCGGGATGCACGGGGCGCGTCGGTCGCAGGGCGGGGGTCAGTCGCCCCGCTCCTTCCAGCGCACCATCTGGCGCATCACGCCGTGCAGGATCTGCGCGTCCGTCCGGGTCAGCGGCATCCGCGACCACAGGTTCCGCAACGCGAGCTTCATCGACGGCGCCTTGCCCTCGGGGAAGAAGAACCCCGCCCGGTCGAGGGCCTGCTCGTAGTGGTCGGCCAAGGCCGCGCGCTCGGCCTCGACGGCGAACTCGGTCCCGCCCATCTCCATCCGCGCCCCTTCCATCCCGCGCGACGCGCGGTGCCATTCGTAGGCCATCAGGACGACCGCCTGCGCGAGGTTGAGCGATGGAAAGGCCGGGTTCGTCGGCGCCGCGACGATGGCGTGGGCGAGGGCCACGTCCTCCTTCTCCAGCCCCGCGCGCTCGGGGCCGAAGAGAACGGCGACCTTCTGGCCCTCGGCGATGCGGCGCGCGGCCTCGGCCATCGCGGCCTCGGGGTCCAGCACGGGCTTGGTCAGCGCGCGGTCCCTCGCCGTGGTGGCGACGACCCAATGGCGGTCGGCCACGGCCTCCTCGACGGTCCCGGTCACCATCGCGTCGTCCAAGAGGCGCCCCGCCCCCGATGCCAAGGCCACTGCGCGCGGGTTCGGCCAGCCGTCGCGCGGCCCCACGACCCGCATCCGGTCCAGCCGCCAGTTCCACATCGCGCGGGCGGCGGCGCCCACGTTCTCGCCCATCTGCGGGCGGACGAGGACGAAGGCGGGGGTGGAGGGCAGGTCGGGCATGGGCGCGGCGCCTAGCCCGCCCGCGCTTGCGGGGCAACGGGCGCGCGGCTACGGGACGCCGGACGGACAGGAGGCCCGGATGGACGACACGAACGACGACGGGCCGCAGATCTACCTCGTCACCCCGCCCGAGGCGGACAGCACCCTGCCCGACCGCGTGGCCGCCGTGCTGGACGCGACGGCCATCGCCTGCGTGCGCCTGTCGCTGTCGACCCGCGACGAGGGCCGGATCGTGCAGGCGGCGGACGGATTGCGCGAGGTCTGCCACGCGCGCGACGTGCCGCTGGTCATTGCGGACCATCCGGGGCTGGTGACGCGGCTGGGGCTGGACGGGGTCCACCTGACGGACCCGCGCGGCATCCGGGCGCTGCGCAAGGACTGGGGCGACGATCCGATCGTCGGCGCGTGGGCGGGCACGTCCCGGCACGACGGCATGAACGCGGGCGAGGCGGGGGCGGACTACGTCTCCTTCGGCCCCTTGCGGGGCGTGGGCGACGAACCCGCCGCCGACGCGGACCTCTTCGCGTGGTGGTCCGAGATGATCGAGCTGCCCGTCGTGGCGGAGGGCGGGTTGGACGTCGCCGCCGTCGAGGCGCTGGCCCCGGTGGCCGATTTCCTCGCGGTGGGCGAGGAGGTGTGGGGGGACGATCCGGTGGGCGCGCTCCGGGCGCTCCTGGCGCCGATCCTCTAGGCGAGCAGGCGCCCCTCGGCCTCCAGCCCCGCGCGCACCGCCGCCTCAGCCGCCCGCGCGAGGTCCTTGCGTCCCGCGAACTCCGCCACGCGCAGCGGCGCGTGGTAGGTCACGACCACCCGCCCCTGCCGCCGCGCCGACAGCACCCGCAGCAGCGCGTCGCCGAACCCCATGCCGCCCCACCAGCCGTAGAACCGCGCGTCCGCGCCCGGCGGCGGATGGTAGGCGACCGACACGGGCTGGACCCACGACGTCTCGCGCAGCCCGTCGGCGAAGAGCGAGGCGAAGAGCGTCGGCTTGAACGGCAGCACCCGCACCCCGTCGGTCGAGGTGCCCTCGGGGAAGAAGAGCAGCTTGTGCCCCGCGTGAAGCCGCGCCTCGAACAGCGCCTGCTGCGCGCGCGCCTGCCGGGGGTCGCGCACGATGAAGAGCGTGCCCGTCGCCCGCGCCAGCCAGCCGATGCCGGGCCAGCCCGCCACCTCGGCCTTGGACACGAAGTAGATGCGCTTGGAGGCGTTCAGCGCGAAGATGTCGAGCCACGAGGAATGGTTGGCGACGACGATCCCCTCATGGTCCATCATCCGGCCCCGCACCTCGCGCGGCAGGCCCATCCACCGGAACGCCATCCGGCAGACCCATTGGGTGATGCGCGGCGTCCACGGGCGGTGCAGGCCGTGCAGCGGGCGCTCCACCTGCCGGACCAGCAGCAGGACGAGGAGGCCGCCGAACGTCGTCGCCGCCAGCGGCAGGCCCCGCCGGACCGCGCGCGCCCAGCCCCCGGCGCCCGCGCGGGGCGGGGGCGCGTCGGGGTGCCCCGCCCATGTCGGGTCGCGCTCAGCCAAGGGCCCGCGGGCGCCGGACCCGCGCGAGGTCGAGCACGAGGCAGACGTCGACGGTGTTGAACGGACGGTCCACCCATGCGCCCCGCCCGACCCACGCCCCGGCGCGGAGGTAGGTCTTGATCAGGCCGGGGACGTCCCGCATCGCCGCCGCGTCCGCCGGACCCTCGGGGAACACGGCGGACGGCCCCGTCGCCACCGGACGCAGGGCGCGCGGCGCGAGGGCACGGGCCTCGAGGCAGGCCAGCGCCGGCAGCCGGGGGACCGGATCGGCCCCGTGGAACGAGCCGACGCCCACGAGCACCTCCACGCCCTCCGCGGCGAGGTGGTCGAGCAGCCCCGCGAACATCAGCGCCGCCGCGGCCCCCCCGCGGTGGTCCGGGCGCAGGCAGGTCCGGCCCATCTCGGCCATCCGGCGCCCGCTGGCGCGCAGGGCCGACAGGTCGAACTCCCGCTCGACGTAGAAGCCCGGCCCTTCGCCGCGGCCGATACGGGTGGTGCCCGCCACGCCGTCGCCGTCGCGGAGGATGAGATGGTCGCTATGGGCGTCGAAGGCGTCCGCCTCCCAGCCCGCCGGGCCATCCGTGCGCGCGCCGAGCTCCTCGACGAACACCGCGTGGCGCAGGGCCTGCGCGGCGCGGACCGCGGCGGGGTCGCGTGTGACTTCGAGCGTAGGGTGCATGCCGCGCGCGGAGGTAGCCGTGCCCGTCCGAGGCGGCAACCGCCGGCTTCCGATTGCGTTAACCACTCGTGGGGAAAAGGGTGCTAGCGATCGGCCGAGACGAGGAGGACCTTCGTGCCATCGATTACCTGCTTGCCCGCGTCCTCGAAGTTGACGGTCACCCGCCCGTCGATGCGGGACTGCACCTGCCCCACGCCCCAGTCGGGCCGCGCCGGGTGGCGCACCAGCATCCCCGGCTCGAGGAACCCGTTCAGATCGTCCATCCCTGCCCTCCCGGAGCCGCGCCATGCCCAAGGATAGCCTGCCCCCCGCCGAGGGCGACCCCGTCGACCTCGCGCCGCTCGTGGGGTCGCGGCTGTGCCACGACCTCGTGTCGCCGCTGGGGGCGGTGGCGAACGGCATCGAGCTGCTCGAGCTCGCGGGCCACCGTGGCGAGGAGATCGCGCTGATACGGGGCGCGATGTACGCCGCGCTCGCGCGGCTGCGGTTCTTCCGGCTGGCGTTCGGCGCGGCCGCGCCGGACCAGACGGTCCCGGCCCGCGAGATGCGGGCGATGGCCGCGGGGCTGGACGGGCGCGCGACGGTCACGTGGTCGGAGACGGCGGACTGGCCCCGCCCGGCGACCCGGCTCGCCTGCCTCGGCCTCGCCTGCCTCGAGGCCGCGGTGCCTTGGGGCGGCGCCATCGACGTGACCAGCGAGGCGGACGGGTTCGTGCTCACGGCCACGGCCGAGCGCCTGCGGATCGACGACGCGCTGTGGGACGCGCTGGCGGAGGGCCGCGTCCCACCGGGCTCGTCCGGCGCCGACGTCCAGTTCGGCCTCCTCGTGCAGGCCGCGATCGCGCTGGGCCGCACGATCCGCGTCGACCGCGCGGCGGGGGGACTGACCCTGCGCGTCTGAGCGCTCAGCCGACCGGCGCGAGGCCCCGGCGGAACCGGGCCGCGTTCTCGACGTAGTGGCGCGCGGACGCGACGAGCCCCGCGCGGGCGGCCTCGTCCAACGCGCGGACGGCTTTGGCGGGGCTGCCTACGGCCAGCATCCCGTCCGGGATGTCCTTCCCCTCGGTCACGAGCGCGCAGGCGCCGAGCAGGCTTCCCGCGCCCAAGGTCGCGCGGTTGAGCACGGTGGCGCCCATGCCCACCAGCGCGCCGTCCCCGATGGTGCAGCCGTGCAGCATCGCCTTGTGGCCGACCGTGCAGTCGCGCCCGACCGTGAGCGGGCAGCCCGGATCGGTGTGGAGGACCGCGTTCTCCTGCACGTTCGATCCCGCGCCGATCACGATCGGCTCGTTGTCGCCGCGCAGGACCGCCCCGAACCAGACGGAGGCGCCCGCCTCCAAGGTGACGTTCCCGATGACGTGGGCGCCGGGCGCGACCCACGCGTCGGGGTGGATCGTGGCCGCGAGGCCGTCGAGCGCGTGGATCACGGCTGCCGCTCCTTGAACTCGGTCGCCAGCCCGCGCGTGAACTCCGTGAGCCACGGCTGCCGGGTGGTCTTCATCCGCTCGGCGGTGAGGATCCCCCGCAGCACGGCCTCGGTGGCGTCGAGATCCTCGTTCACGAGCACGTAGTCGTACTCGCCCCAGTGGCTGATCTCGGCCTCCGACTTGGCCATCCGCCCGGCGATCACCTCGACCGCGTCCTGTCCGCGCGCGCGCAGGCGGCGCTCCAGCTCCGCGATGGACGGCGGCAGGATGAAGATCGACACCACGTCGCCCTGAAGCGCGGCCTTGATCTGCTGCGTGCCCTGCCAGTCGATGTCGAAGAGCACGTCGCGCCCGGCCTTCAGCGCCTCCTCCACCGGGGCGCGCGGGCTGCCGTAGTGGTTCCCGAACACCTCCGCGTATTCCAGCATCTCGCCCGCCACGATCATCCGCCCGAACTCCTCCGGGTCGGTGAAGTAGTAGTGCTCACCCTCCACCTCGCCGTCGCGCGGGGCGCGGGTCGTGGCGGAGACGGAGAAGCGCAGCGTGTCGTCCCATGCCATCAGGCGGCGGGCGAGCGTGGACTTCCCCGCGCCGGACGGGGACGAGAGGATCACCGCCATGCCGCGGCGGACCCGTCCGGGGCGGGCGGGCGCGGCGGTGGCGAGGTCGGAGGGCTCGACGGGGTCGGGATGGAGCGTCTGGGTCATTCGATGTTCTGCACCTGCTCGCGGAGGCGGTCGATCACGGCCTTCAGGTCAAGGCCAACGGCGGTCATCTCCGCGTGCTGGGACTTGGCGCAGAGCGTGTTGGCCTCGCGGTTGAACTCTTGGGTGAGGAAGTCGAGGCGGCGGCCGACGGGCGCGTCCTCCGCGAGGAGGGCCCGCGCGGCGTCCACGTGGGCGGCCAGACGGTCGAGCTCCTCGGCCACGTCCGCGCGGACGGCGAGCGCGGCCACCTCCTGCGCCACGCGCTCGGGCTCCATCCCCGCCGCCTCGACGCGGGCGAGGGCGGCCCGGAAGGCGGACGCCATGTCGGCCGACCTCGGTCCGACGAGCGAGGCGGCCCGCGCGCGCAGCGCGGCGATCTCGTCCACGTGGCCGGCGCAGGTCGCGCGCAGCGCCGTGCCCTCGCGGGCGCGGTCGGCGTCCCATGCCGCGACGAGGTCCTCGAGGTCGGACTTCAGCGTCGCGAGGTCGGGGGCCTCCGCGTCCTCGCGCGCGTCCCACACGCCCCGCAGCCCGAGGAGGTCGGCGGCCGTCGAGGGGGCGAGGCGGACGCCCGCCGCATCGGCCGCCTCCTCCGCTTGGGCGAGCGCGGCGGCGGCAGCGGCCAAGGCGTCGGGGTTGGCGGAGGGCAGGCTCGTCCCGCCGCCCTGCCCCAGACGCAGCGCGACGGTCACGTTCCCCCGCGCGAAGGCGTCCTTGAGGCGCGCGCGGACCGTCGCCTCGAGCCCTTCCACCTCCGCGAGCCGGAAACGGAGGTCCGCCCCGCGCCCGTTGACGGAGCGCATCTCCCACCGCCGCCCCGGGCGGTCCAGTGCGGCATAGCCGGTCATCGACTTCATGCGCCGGGCCTACGCGCCCGCGGCCCGACAGGCAACGTCCCGCCGATGGAAGGGGCGAATCGTGGCGGGGCCCTGCCCTCGCCCCATTTTCGGGCCTAGCGTGCCAGCGGGCGAAGATCGGCGGCAAGCCGACGGGCGTCCGGGGCACGGGCACGGGGACCGACATGAGCGAGATCAGCACCATCGGGGGCGGCGAGGTCGTGGACCTTGCGACGGCGCGGGCGCGGCGGATGCCGGACGTCCTGTCGCGGCTTTGGCGCGTATGGAACCGCCTCGCGGGGCCGGACGGCGTCCCGTTCCGGGGCGACCTGACCCCAGACGCGCTGGGGGACCTGATGCCCCATCTGCTGTTCGCCGACCACGTCCGCCCCGGCTGCACGCGCGTCGCCGCCGCCGGAAGCGCGTGGGACCTGCCGCCCGGCGGCGCGACCGGCCTCCCCGTACGCGCGTTCTTCGACCTCGGGGACCGCGACCCGGCGGCGGCGCTCGTGGAGCGCGCGTTCGACGGGCCGTCGACGGTGGACCTCAAGCTGCGCGGCGCGCGGATGCTGGTGCTGCCGCTGCGGGGCGAGACCGGACGGGCCACCAAGGCCGTTCTCGGCCTCAGCGTGTCGGCCTACGGGCCCGAGGGCCGCTTTGAGCTGGATGGCCACACGGTCACGCGCCTGGACGCGCCCCCGAAGGTCGAGCGCCCGGCGCCCCAGCCGCTCCGCGTCGTCGGCTAGGCGAGCGGCGCGTCCCGGAGGCCGCGCCGCCCCGGATCGTCACGACGCGGCGCGCTGCCGCTCCTCGCGCAGGCCCTGCAGCTCCTCGGCGACGAGGAACGCCAGCTCCAACGACTGCGAGGCGTTGAGCCGCGGGTCGCAGGCGGTGTGGTAGCGGTCCGACAGATCCTCCTCGGTCACCGCGCGCACGCCGCCGGTGCATTCGGTCACGTCGGCGCCCGTCATCTCGAAATGCACGCCGCCGGGGATCGTGCCCATCTCGCGGTGGGTTGCGAAGAACTCGCGCACCTCCTGCAGGACGGCATGGAAGGGCCGCGTCTTGTAGCCCGTCGCCGACTTGATCGTGTTGCCGTGCATGGGGTCGCAGGACCAGACGACGTTCGCGCCCTCGGCCTTAACGGTCTCGATCAGGCGCGGCAGGTGCTCGCCCACCTTGCCGGCGCCGAAGCGCGCGATCAGCGTCAGGCGGCCCGCGTCGTTCTCCGGGTTGAGCTTCGACATCAGGACCTTGAGGTCCTCGGCCGTCGTGGTCGGCCCGCACTTCAGCCCGATGGGGTTCAGCACGCCCGACGCGAACTCCACGTGCGCGCCGTCCGGCTGCCGGGTGCGGTCGCCGATCCAGATCATGTGGCCCGAGCCGGCCAGCCAGTTGCCCGTCAGGCTGTCCTGCCGGGTCAGCGCCTCCTCGTACTCCAGCAGGAGCGACTCGTGGGAGGTGTAGAAGTCGACCGTCGACAGCTCGGCGTTGTTGTCGGCCGTCAGGCCCGCGGCGGTCATGAAGTCCAGCGTGTCCTGGATGCGGCTGGCCATGTCGCGGTACTGCGCGGCGCGCGGCCCCTCGGTGAAGCCGAGCGTCCACGAATGCACTTGGTGCACGTCCGCGAAGCCGCCCTTGGAGAAGGCGCGAAGCAGGTTCAGCGTGGCCGCCGCCTGGGTGTAGGCCTCGAGCATCTTCGAGGGCTGCGGGATGCGCGCCTCGGGCGTGAAGGGCAGGTCGTTGATGATGTCGCCCCGGTAGGAGGGCAGCTCGACACCGTCCACGGTCTCGGTCGGGGCCGAGCGCGGCTTGGCGAACTGGCCCGCCATGCGGCCCACCTTCACCACCGGCACCTTGGCCCCGAAGGTCAGGACCATCGCCATCTGGAGCATGACCTTGAACGTATCGCGGATGCCGTCGGCGCTGAATTGGTCGAAGGACTCGGCGCAGTCGCCGCCCTGCAGCAGGAACGCCTCGCCCCGCGCGCAGGCCGCCAGCTCAAAGCGCAGGGTCCGCGCCTCGCCCGCGAAGACCAGTGGCGGGTAGCGGCGCAGCTTGGCCTCGGCGGCCTCCAACGCGGCGGCGTCGGTGTAGTCGGGCATCTGCACCCGCGGCTTCGCTCTCCAGTCGGACTTGGTCCAGCCCATCGCACCCTCCGGTCATCTCCCCGCGCGTCCCGTCCGCGGGCGGTCCGGGCGGCCCTACCTCAAGCGGGGCGAGGCCGCCAGCGCATCGGCTTGACGCGGCCCCCGTCGGGGTGTGGAGGTGACAGTCGCGGCGCAGGGGGGCCCGCGAAGGAGACTGGGCATGGCGGAGACCACGCGGCGGCGGGACGGCGGACCCAAGCGGTTCCAGTTCGTGCTCTTGGACAACTTCACCCTCCTCAGCTTCTCCTGCGCGGTCGACGCGCTCCGGCTGGCGAACCGCCTGTCGGGCAGCGCCCTCTACGAATGGACCCTCCATGCCGAGGGCGGCGGGACCGCCACCTCCAGCGCGGGCCTGGCGCTCGTCGTCGATCACGATCTGCCCGAGGTCGGCCGCGACGACGTGGTGATGCTCGTCGCGGGGACGGAGGTGCAGGCGGCGACCACGAAGCGCCTCGTCTCGTGGCTCCGGCGCGAGGCGCGGCGGGGCGCAACCGTGGCGGGTCTCTGCACCGCGGCGCATACGATGGCCGCGGCGGGCCTGCTCGACGGCAAGCGGGCGACGATCCACTGGGAGAACCAGGACAGCTTCGCCGAATCCTTCCCCGAGGTCGACATCACCAAGTCGGTGTTCACGATCGACGGGCGCACGATGTCGACGGCGGGTGGCACCTCGTCGATCGACCTCATGCTCAAGCTCATTGCGGACGACCATGGCGAGGACCTCGCCGGGGCGGTGGCGGACCAGCTCATCTACTCGTCCATCCGCACCGACCAGGACACGCAGCGCCTGTCGATCCCCACGCGGATCGGCGTGCGCCATCCCCGCCTGAGCCAAGTCATCAAGGAGATGGAGACCAACATCGAGGAGCCGGTCTCGCCCTCCGTCCTCGCGGCGGAGGTGGGCATGTCGACGCGGCAGCTGGAGCGGCTGTTCCGGCGCTACCTCAACCGATCGCCCAAGCGGTACTACATGGACCTTCGGCTCGGGAAGGCGCGCAACCTGCTGATGCAGACGGACATGTCGATCATCAACGTCGCCCTCGCCTGCGGCTTCACGAGCCCGTCGCACTTCTCCAAGTGCTACCGCGCGCATTACGGCACGACGCCTTACCGCGAACGCGGCGCGCAGGCGACGAAGGTCGCGGCGACCTAGCCGCCGCCCAGCCGCCCGGCCCGTCCGCCCCGGCGCGCGGGGCGCGGCCCCTCCGCCAGCCCGTCCCGCAGCACCCGCGTCATCGGATGGTCCGGCGCGCCGTATCGCGCGAGCAGGCGCGGGATCGCCTCGCGCGGCGGAGCAGCGAGGCTAAGGGCCCAGTCGAGGAAGATCGAACGGCATTCCTCAATGGTAATGCCCTCGATGTTGTAGGCCTCGCGGACGAGGCCCTTCGGGTCGTCCCCGTCCGTCTGTGCGTCGATCATGCGGGGGCCTCCTCGCGCGCAGTTAGTCCGCGGCCCCCGCACGGGCCAGCGCTCGCGCGATCCGACCCGCCGCGTCGGCGCGGCGCGCGTCCGTCTCCGCCATCAGCGCGTCCGGTCCCGACATCCCGAGCCGGGCGGCCGCGAAGCGCAGCCCCTCGGCCCCGTCCTCGGGGTCGGCGAGGCGCGCGAGCTGCCGAATCCGGGCCTCCCGCAGATGGGTGGCGGCCAGCGCCTCGCGGTCGGACAGATCAAGCCAGCCCTCCTCCGCCAGCTGCGACGGCACGTCCCGCGCCGCGATCCGGCCGCAGAGCGCGTTGGCTTGGGCCGCCAGCTCCACGTCGCGGGGCCCGCCCGGCCCCTGCCCCGCCGCCGCCAGCCGCGCGCGCATCTCGGCGAGCCCCGCGAGGACCGCCGCGCGGTCGATCCGCGCGCCCTCCCCGACCTGCCCGAGCGCCTCCGCGCGCGCGGCCTCCGCGGCCGCCCTGGTCGCGTCGTCGCCCGCCACGGCCCGCGCGCGCGTCAGCGCGAGTAACTCCCAGACCCACGCCTCCTCGGCCTGATACCGGCGGAACGCCGCGAGCGAGGTGGCCACGGGCCCCTGCCGCCCCGATGGGCGCAGGCGCAGGTCCGCCTCGTAGAGCCGCCCCTCGGCGGTGGGCGCCGTCAGCGCGGTGACGAGGCGCCGCGTCGCCTTGGCCGCCCACGCGGGGGGGCCGAGGGGCCGGGCGCCCTCGGACTCGCCCCCCCCCTCGAAGAGCACCACGAGGTCGAGGTCGGAGGCCGCCGTCATCGAGGCCGGCCCCAGCGACCCCATAGCCAGCACCGAGGTCCCGAGCCCAGGGATGCCCCCGTGCTGGTGCGCCACGTCC
This sequence comes from Jannaschia sp. Os4, assembly GCF_016820245.1. Taxonomy (GTDB): domain Bacteria; phylum Pseudomonadota; class Alphaproteobacteria; order Rhodobacterales; family Rhodobacteraceae; genus Jannaschia. The sequence continues at coordinate 203,726 of NZ_JAFCAR010000004.1, forward strand.
GCCTTCGCGGCGTCCCATGCGGCGCGCACGGTCGCCTCGGCCAGCGCGGCGTAGGCCCGGCCCGCGGCCCCGGTGTCGGCGAGGCCGCGCAGGAGATGCACACCGACGCGGAAATGCGCCTCCCGGTGCCAGCGGCGCAGCCCGTCGAGCGCCTGCTCGAAGTCGCCCCCGGCGGCGGCGCGGGCCTGCGCCGTCAGCACCGGCACCCCCGGGAGGGGATCGAAGAAGGAGCCGTCGAGCACCGCGTCGAGCACCCGGCTGTTGCCGCCGAGGAACCGCGCCAAGGGGGCCGAGGCGGAGGCGACGTCGATCACGAGGTCCACCAGCGCGGGGTTCGCCTCGAACAGCGCCATGACCTGCACCCCGGCGGGCAGGCCCCGGAGGAACCCGTCGAAGGCCGCCGCCGCCGCCTCGGGCTGGGGCGCGCCGGCGAGGCGGGAGAGCAGCATGGGGCGAAGGCGATCGAGCGCGGCGCGGGCCCGGTCGGACCGGAAGGCCGGATAGGTGTCCCAGCGGGCGGCGACGGCGGGGTCGAGGGTGGTCGGCGGGGGCGCGGCCGGGGCGGGACGGAAGAAGGGATCGACGACCTCCGCGACCGCCTCCATCCGCGCGGCGAGCGTCGCCTCGAACCCCGGGTCGCCCAAGAGGCAGCCGAGCCGCCGCAGCCCCTCCTCGCCGTCCGGGATGCGATGGGTCTGCGCGTCCCGCCGCATCTGCAGGCGGTGCTCGACGTCCCGAAGCAAGGGATAGGCCGCGCGGAGCGGTCCCGCCGCCGCCGCCTTCACCAGCCCCGCCGCCTCGAGCCGGTCGAGCGCGTCCAGCGTCCCCCGCACGCGCAGCGACGGATCCCGCCCCCCGGCCACGATCTGATGGGTCTGGGCGAAGAACTCGATCTCGCGGATGCCGCCGCGCCCCAGCTTGGCGTCCCGGCCCGGAACGCCGGTGTCGACGGGCGCGTGCGCGTCGCGGATGGCGAGGCGCATCGCGTGCGCGTCCTCGATCGCCGCGAAGTCCAGATGCCGCCGCCACACGAACGGCGCCATGCGCGCGATGAACGCCTCGCCGCCCGCGACGTCGCCCGCGCAGGCCCGCGCCTTGATCCAAGCCGCGCGCTCCCACGTCCGGCCCATCGCCTCGTAGTAGCGCTCCGCCGTCTCCATCGGCAGCACGAGGGGCGTCGAGGCGGGGTCGGGCCGCAGCCTGAGGTCGGTGCGCAGGACGTAGCCCTCGGGGGTCGTCCGCGACAGCGTGGCCACCATCGCGCGCGCGGCCGCCACGTGGGCGGAGCGCACCGCGGCGTAGTCGGGCGGGTCGTGTCGCCCCTCGTCGAACAGGAGGATGAGGTCCACGTCGGAGGAGTAGTTCAGCTCCCCCGCCCCCATCTTCCCCATCGCGATCACCGCGGGGCCCGGATCGTCGGCGGGCAGGCGCCCCCGCGCGATCTGGGCGGCGACCGCCGGACGCAGGGCGGCGGACACGGCGGCATCGGCGAAGGCGGTGAGCGCCAGCGTCGTCTCGGCGAGGGACCATGCGCCGCCGAGGTCGCAGAGCGCCGCGAGCAGGTGCATCCGCCGCTTCGCGCGGCGGAGCGGAGCGTCGGGGGGGCCGTCGATCGCGTCGATCCCCCCGAGCAGGGTCGACAGTTCGGCATCCGGGTCCGCGTCCCACAGGGCGCGGACCCACTCGCCCTCGACCCGCAGGAGGCCCGCGAGATAGGGCGCGGACCCCGCCGTCCCCTCGACCAGCGCCCGCGCCTCCGGCGGTGGCGCGAGCGTCGCGACGGCGTCCCGCCCCGCCTCCGGATCGAAGGGCAGCGGCGCGCGGGTGAGGCGGGAGAGGAGGTTGCCCATCGTCCCACGGTCGGGCACCGACGCGCCATGAGCAAGAGCCTGAAGCGCGTGGCCACCACCCTAGAGAAGGCCGGGATCGACGCCCGCCCCGTCGAGATGCCCGGCGAGACACGTACGGCCGCGCAGGCCGCCTCCGCCGTCGACTGCGCGCTGGACCAGATCGCCAAGTCGATCATCTTCGGCGCGGGCGACGGCTGCGCGCTGTTCGTGACGGCGGGCGGCAACCGGGTGGACCCTGCACGGGCCTCGGCCCTCGCAGGGACGGCCCTCGCCCGCGCGGACGCGGACACGGTGCGGCGGGTGACCGGCTTCGCCATCGGGGGTGTCTCGCCGGTGGGGCACCTTACGCCCTCTCTCGTCTGGCTGGACCGGCGGCTCCTCGACTTCGACGTGGTCTGGGCGGCGGCGGGGACGCCGCGCCACGTTTTCCCCATCGCCCCCGGCGACCTCGTCCGGCTCGCGGGCGCGGAGGTCGCCGAGTTCGCCGCCTAGGCGAAGAGGTCGTGGCAGAGCTCCAGCGCGTCGACCAGCACGTCCACCTCGTCGGTCGTGTTGTAGACGCCGAAGGACGCACGGCAGGTCGCGGCGACGCCGAGATGGTCCATCAGGGGCGCGGCGCAATGCTGCCCCGCCCGGACCGCGACGCCCTTCTTGTCGAGCACCGTCGAGATGTCGTGCGCGTGCGCCGCCCCCTCCAAGGTGAAGGAGTAGATCGCCCCCTTGCCCGGCGCGTCGCCTTGCACCTGTAGCCAGTTGAGGCCGGCGAGGCGGTCGCGCGCGTAGTCGCGCAGCCCCGCCTCGTGCATGGCGATGGCGTCGAGGCCGACCTCCATCATCCACTCCAGCGCGGCGCCCAGCCCGATGGTCTGCACGATGCCCGGCGTCCCCGCCTCGAACTTCATCGGCGGGTCGTTCCACGTGACGGTCTCGCGCGTCACCTCGCGGATCATGTCGCCGCCGCCGAGGAAGGGGCGCATCTCGGCCATCCGCTCGGGGCGGATGAAGATCGCGCCGGACCCCGACGGGCCGTAGGTCTTGTGGCCGGTGAAGGCATAGAAGTCGCAGCCGATCTCGGAGACGTCGACGGACAGGTGCACGGCGGCCTGCGATCCGTCCACGAGCACGGGGACGCCGCGCTCGCGCGCGCCGTCGCAGATCGCCTTCACGTCCACCACGGTGCCCAGCACGTTGGACATGTGCGTCACCGCGATCAGCCTCGTCTGGCCGGTCACGGCCGCCAGCACCTTCTCCGGATCGAGCGACCCGTCGGCCTCGGGCTCCACCCAGACGAGCTTCACCCCCTGCCGCTCGCGCAGGAGGTGCCACGGCACGATGTTGGCGTGGTGCTCCAGCACGGAGAGCACGATCTCGTCGCCCGCCTCCATGCGCGGCGCGGCCCAGCCGTAGGAGACGAGGTTGATCCCCTCCGTCGTGCCCGACGTGAACACGATCTGATCCTCCGACGGCGCGCCGAGGAAGCGGGCGACCGTGCCGCGCACCGCCTCGTAGTTCTCCGTCGAGATGGTCGAGAGCGTGTGCAGCCCGCGATGCACGTTGGAATACTCCTCCGCATAGGCGCGCTGGATCGTGTCGAGCACGACCTGCGGCTTCTGCGCCGAGGCCCCGTTGTCGAGGTAGACCAGCGGCTTGCCGTTCACCTCGCGGGACAGGATCGGGAACTGCGCGCGGATGGCGGCGACGTCGAGCATGGGCGGGATCCTAGTTGACGGGCTCGGTGGACGGCCCGAGGCCGAGGAACGCCAGCACGAGGCTGAACGCCGAGAAGAGGGAGATGGCGACGAGCAGCGTGACGCCCATCACCCGGACCGGGCTGCTGAACCCGTGCAGGACCATCGCGAAGCGCGTGAACCACCACAAGGCGAGGCCGACCCCGACGAGCCATACGAGCGACGAGAGCGCGGGGGCGCCGAGGAGCGCGAACTGCAGCACCTGCACCCCGATCAGCATCCCCTGCAGCCACACCACGAGCGACAGCGCCCCACGCGCGTCGCCGGCGCCCCCGAAGGTCCGCCCCACCCGCCACAGCGAGAAGGCGGTGAACCACAGGATCGCGATCTCGATCCCCGCCGTCACGAAGGGCCAGCGCAGCGCCGGCATGATCGCCTCGGGCGGCACCCCCTGCGCGCGGAAGGCGAGGTGGGACAGGACGGCGGAGATGCAGGCGACCGCGATCAGCGCGGACCACTGCACGTCCTGCGTCCACTGGCGCGCGAGGATGTCGCGCGCCGCCGCGTCCGGGTCGCGCACCGTGACGGCCGCGAGAGTGGAGAGGGGGAGGTCCGTCACGCGGGCACCCCCCGCTCGGCGACGTAGAGCGAGTTGATCCAAACCCAGAGGAACACGCAGGCCGTGAGGACCGCGACGAAGGCAGCCTCGGGCCCCTCGCCGACCAGCCCGGTCGTCAGGCCCGTCAGCAGCAGCCCCGGCACCGCGACGAGCGCGGCCCAGAACAGCGCGATCCGCGCGCCGAGGCCCGTCCCGCGCCCGCCCGCCAGCTTGGCGAGGAGATGCGACGCCCATGCCACGACGTAGAGCAGGATCGGCACCACGAAGAGCCACGACATCAGCGCGCCGGACATCAGCGCCTCGAACTTCGCCTGCGTCAGGTCGGCGGGCACCTGCATGATGCGCGCCTCGCCGGCCTCCGCCACGATGGCCGCCTCGAACTCCGGATCGGAAGCGCGCGCGCGCCGCTGGAGCCCGGGCAGCGTCGACGCGAAGCCGAGGACGCTCGCCACCGCGACGTACACGAAGGCCACGCGCTCGTCGGGGCGGCGGGCGAGCTTTTCGGCCATCACCGTCGCGGGCCTGACCCACGCGCGCGGAATGTCCGTGGCGACGCTCACGCCGCGAGCCAGCCTTCCAGATGCTCCAAGAGCCGCTCCTGCAGGCCCGCGTCGTCTACCTCCTCCACCGCCTCGGCGAGGAAGGACAGGACGAGCATCGCCACCGCCCGCGCCTCGGGCACCCCGCGCGAGCGCAGGTAGAACAGCGCCGTCTCGTCGATCGCGCCCGTGGTGGACCCGTGCGAGCAGGCCACGTCGTCGGCGTAGATCTCTAACTCCGGCTTCGCGAGGAACACCGCGTCGTCGTCGAGCAGGAGCGACTGGCTGATCTGGTAGCCATCGGTCTTCTGCGCGCCCTCCTTCACGAGGATCTTGCCTTGGAACACGCCGGTGGCACCGGAGCGGAGGACCTTCTTGTAGACCTGCCGGCTCTCGCAGCGCAGCGCGCCGTGGGTGACGAAGACCGTGTCGTCGTGATGCACGCGACCCTCGCCCACCACCGCGCCCGCCAACGTGGCGGCGGCATCGTCACCCGTGAACTCGACGGTGGATTCGTTGCGCGTCAGCGTCCCGTTCCGCGCCATCGCGAAGGAGCGCAGCGTCGCCTCGGCGCCCAGCCGCGCGAAGAGGTGCGCGTTGAGGTGGCGGTCGTCGCCCCCGTCCACGCGCAGGTGGTGGAGCACGCCGCCCTCGGCCACGTCGACCTCGATTGCGGTGTTCGCCCGCGCGCCGGGCGTCCCGGTCTCGATCAGCGTCAGCGACGCGCCCGCCTCGACCTTCACGACGTGGTGCAGGATCGCGTCGCCCCGCCCCGCCATGACGATCCGCACCGGCGTGCCCACCGGACCCGTCGCGCGGATCACGAGACCGTCCGTGGCGAAGGCGCTGTTCAGCGTGGCGAGGGGACGCAGCACGGGGCGCGACCCCGCCGCCTCCAGCGCGCCGTAGAGGTCCTTGGCCCAGTGGATGTCGGGCGCGCCCGCCTCGGCGAGGCGCTGCACCTCCAGCCCCTCGGGCAAGCTCGGCAGGTCGCCCCCGACGCCGTCCGTCACGGTGATCGTCACCGCGTCCAGCCCGTCGAACGGATCGCCCGCGTCGACGTCGGCCCCCTCCGGCGCCTCCACCCGCGTCAGCGCGCGCGGATCGGTGTAGCGCCAGTACTCGTCGCGCCGCACCGGCAGGCCCACGGCGCCTAGCCGCGCCAGCGCATCCTTGCGGGCGCGGCCCAGCCAGCCGCCGCCCTCCGGCATGGAGAGCGCCGACAGCCGGTCGTCCAGCGCGGTCTTGTGCGCGTCCGCCATCACGCCACCTCGGACAGGATGTCGCCGTAGCCGTTCTTCTCGACCTCGAGCGCGAGGTCCGGCCCGCCCGTCTTCACGATGCGCCCGTCCGCCATGATGTGCACCACGTCCGGCGCGATGTGGTCGAGCAGCCGCTGGTAGTGCGTAATCACGAGGAAGCCGCGCCCTTCGTCGCGCAGGGCGTTCACCCCGTCGGCCACCAGCTTCATCGCGTCCACGTCGAGGCCGGAATCGGTCTCGTCGAGGATGCACATCTTCGGCTCCAGCATCGCCATCTGGAGGATCTCGTTGCGCTTCTTCTCGCCGCCCGAGAAGCCCACGTTCACGGGCCGCTTCAGCATGTCGGCGTCGATCTTCAGCGTCTTGGCCTTCTCGCGCACGACCTTGAGGAACTCGCCCGCCGACAGCTCGTCCTGCCCACGCGCCTTGCGCTGCGCGTTCACGGCCGTCCGCAGGAAGGTCATGTTGCCGACGCCCGGAATCTCCACCGGATACTGGAACGCGAGGAAGAGGCCCGCCGCCGCGCGCTCCTCCGGCTCCATGTCGAGGATGTCCTCGCCGCCCAGCGTGGCCGAGCCGTCCGTCACCTCGTAGCCGTCGCGCCCCGACAGCACGTAGGACAGCGTCGACTTGCCGGACCCGTTCGGCCCCATGATGGCGTGGACCTTGCCCGCCTCGACCTCAAGGTCGACGCCCTTGAGGATGCGCTTGTCCTCCTCCTCGAGCTTCACGTGCAGGTTCTCGATCTTCAGCATCTCTTCCATCCTGTCAGTGCCTTGCGGCGCGTCCTTCACCTACGGAAGCGGACCAGATCGCCCCGCGCCTCCGCCGCCGCCATGCGCCGCGCGACCTCGGCGCGGTAGGCGGCCTCCATCTCCTGCGCGGACGGCCCCGCGCGCTCCATCTCGCGCCGCTCCAGCGCGTTTATCGCCAGCGCGAACCCGGCGGGTCCGATCACCAGCCCGGCCCACGCCATCACGTAGCGCGCGCCGTCCCAGAGCAGCAGGTCCACCAGCCCGCCCCAGACCGCGCCGATCACCAGCGCCGGCAGGATCAGGCGGACCCCCAACTTCACTCGACCGTCACCGCCGTTCCCGAGGCCGAGACCATCATCATGCCCCCGTCCTTGCCGACCACCTCGTAGTCGAGGTCGACGCCTACGACGGCGTTGCCCCCCATCGCGGCGGCCCGCTGCTCCATCTCGCGCAGGGCGACCTCGCGCGCCTCCTGCAACGACTTCTCGTAGGCGCCAGAGCGTCCGCCCACGATGTCCGTGATTCCCGCGAAGAAGTCGCGCACCACGTTCGCCCCGAGGATCGCCTCGCCGACGACGATGCCGTGGTAGGCGGCGATGCAGTGCCCTTCGAGCGTGGGGGTGGTGGTGGAGATCATCGCGTCACCTCGAACCTGTCCTCGCAACTTCGAACCGATCGAAAGCGCCGGCCGCACGGGCGGTCTCAACAGCCCGCTCAGTACGCGCGTTGGCCTCCTCACGGCGCGCTATCTCGCGGAGAGCACGCCTGCGCGCGTCCCGCCGCCGTAAGACGGACTGGACGACATACGCCGAGGCCAAAGCCGTCGCCACTGCGCCCCCAAAGACCGCACCGCTTCCCACTACGAGCGAAAGGACGACGCCAACGACGCCAACCAACGCACCAATGAGGGCGGCCACGCGGATCCCACCATCGTCGCGGACGGCCCGCCCCGCGACAATAGTCGAATGAATATGCGCCTCACCACCGGACGCCGCCATCAGCCGACGCTGCCTTCCAGTGAGATCGCCACCAGCTGTTGCGCCTCCATGGCGAACTCCATCGGCAGCGCCTGCAGCACCTCCTTGCAGAAGCCGTTGACCACGAGGGCCACCGCCTCCTCCTCGTCCATGCCGCGCTGGCGGCAGTAGAAGAGCTGGTCGTCGTCCACCTTGGAGGTCGTGGCCTCGTGCTCCACGCGCGAGGACATGTTCCGGACCTCGATGTAGGGCACCGTGTGCGCCCCGCACTCGCCACCGATCAGCAGGGAGTCGCACTGCGTGTAGTTGCGCGAGTCCTTGGCCTTCGCATGCATCGAAACCTGGCCGCGATAGGTGTTCTGCGCGCGGCCCGCCGAGATGCCCTTGGAGACAATGCGCGACTTCGTGCGCTGGCCCAGATGGATCATCTTGGTGCCGGTGTCGGCCTGCTGCATGTTGTTGGCGATCGCGATCGAGTAGAACTCGCCTTGGCTGTCGTCGCCGCGCAGGATGCAGGACGGGTACTTCCACGTCACCGCCGAGCCGGTCTCGACCTGCGTCCACATCACCTTGGACCGCGCGCCCCGGCAATCGGCGCGCTTGGTGACGAAGTTGTAGATGCCGCCCCGGCCCTCCTCGTCGCCCGGATACCAGTTCTGGACTGTGGAGTACTTGATCTCCGCGTCGTCCATCAGGACCAGCTCGACGCAGGCCGCGTGGAGCTGCGCGGTGTCGCGCTGCGGCGCGGTGCAGCCTTCGAGGTAGCTGACGTAGGACCCCTCGTCCGCGATGATGAGCGTGCGCTCGAACTGGCCCGTGTTCTCGGCGTTGATCCGGAAGTAGGTCGACAGCTCCATCGGGCAGCGGACGCCCTTGGGGATGTAGACGAAGCTGCCGTCCGAGAAGACCGCCGCGTTCAGCGTGGCGTAGTAGTTGTCCGACGCCGGGATGACCGAGCCGAGATACTTCCTCACCAGATCCGGATGGTCGCGCACCGCCTCGGAGATGGAGCAGAAGATCACGCCCGCCTTGGCCAACTCCGCCTTGAAGGTCGTGCCGACGGAGACGGAGTCGAACACCGCGTCCACGGCGACCTTGCGGTCCTCCGGCGCGGGCTCGACCCCCGCGAGAAGCGCCTGCTCCTTCAGCGGGATGCCCAGCTTCTTGTAGGTCTCCAACAGCTTGGGATCGACCTCGTCGAGCGACTTCGGCTTCTCCGTCATGCTCTTGGGCCGGGCGTAGTAATACTGATCCTGGAAGTCGATCTGGGGATACTGGACCATCGCCCACGTGGGCTCCTCCAGCTTCTCCCAGCGGCGGAACGCGTCGAGGCGCCACTCAAGCAGCCACTCCGGCTCGCCGTTCTTCTCGGAGATCAGGCGCACAATGTCCTCGGACAGGCCCTTGGGAGCGTACTCCGTCTCGATCTCCGTGTTCCAGCCGTGCTTGTACTGCCCGGCGAGGCCCTTCACGGCCTCCACGGTCTCGCGATCCACGCCGTCGCGCACTTCGATCGTTCCATCGGGCATCGATCCGTCCATGCTCTCAGCTCCCCAACCGCTTCTCTCTCTGGCGCAGGAAGGCGGCCACGAACCGCTCCACCTCCGCCCGTTCCGTCGTCGGACCCAGCGAGACCCGGATGGCGCAGCGCGCCTCCTCCTCGCCGAGCCCCATCGCCCGCAGCACCGCGCTCTCCCGGACCTTGCCCGAGGAGCAGGCCGACCCCGCCGAGACCGCGAACCCCGCGAGGTCCATGGCCATCACCTGCGTCTCCCCCTTCCAACCGGGGGTCACGAGGCAGGACGTGTTCGGCAACCGATGCGAATCCTTCCCGACTGATTTAGTCGGACTACCGGGGCCCTCAAGACTTGTTTCTAGAAAAGTTCTAAGTTCGGCAACCCGGTCCCACGCGCCGCGCTCGACGTCGCGCGACGCGGCCTCGGCCGCTGCCCCGAACCCCGCGATCCCGACGACGTTCTCGGTGCCCGACCGGCGCCCCATCTCCTGCCCCCCGCCCCGGATCGCCGCCGCGACGTCGAGCCCCCGCTTCAGGACGAGCGCGCCCACGCCCTTCGGGCCGCCCAGCTTGTGGGCGGAGACCAGCGCCATCTCCACGCGCGACCAGTCGAACGCGACCGGCACCTTGCCGAAGGCCTGCGTCATGTCGCTGACGGCCAGCCCGGCCGGAAGGTCCTGCATCACGCCCGTCTCGGAGTTCGCGGCCTGCACCGCCGCCCGCGCCGGGTCCGCCACCGCGACGCGGCCGCCCGCGTCGACCGCCAGCGACCCGTCGCCCCATGCCGCAACGGCCTCGTGCTCGACCGGCGCGCTCGCCAAGCCGCGCCCCGCCATCGCCAGCGCCGCGGCCTCGGTGGCGCCCGACACGAACACCACGTCCGCCGCCGCCGCGCCCATCGCCTCGGCCACCTGCGCGCGCGCCCGCTCGACCAGCGCCTTCGCCCCGCGCCCCTCGGCATGGACGGAGGACGGGTTCCCCGCGACGTCCATCGCCGCGACCATCGCGTCCCGCGCCTCGGGGCGGAGGGGCGCCGTCGCGTTCCAGTCGAGATAGGCCCGCGGCCCGCTCACTCGTCCACCACCTCGAACAGCGAGGGCACCGCCGGACAGGGCGTCAGCTCGTTCTCCACCACGTCCGACAGCCGCGTCTGGTGCAGGAACACGTAGACATGGGCCGAGAGCGACTCCCAGAGCCGGTTCGTCATCGACTGCGCCCGCGACCCCGACGAGCCGCCCTTGGCCCCCGCGCCGGGCTGCATCGCCGAGACCGTCTCGTCCACCGCCTCCAGCACGTCCGACACGCGGATCTCGGCGGCCGCCCGTCCCAGCCGGTAGCCGCCCCCCGGCCCCCGGACCGACTCGACCAGACCGGCGCGGCGCAGCTTGACGAACAGCTGCTCGAGATAGGGCAGCGAGATGTCTTGGCGCCGCGACACCTCGGCCAGCGCCGTCGTCCCCTCGCGCGCCGCGAGGTCGCAGAGCGCGACCATGGCGTAGCGGCCCTTGGTGCTCAGTTTCATCGCCCTCTCCCGAAACGGTGCGGCAACTTGATTCACCCCCGATCGCCCGTCACATACCGGCGGACCACGGAATTTGGGCGGAGGTAGGGGGCACGGCCCCCGCCGGTCAACCGCCGCCAGACGCGAACACGCAAGGGACGACAATGCCCGAAGTCATCTTCCCCGGCCCCGAGGGCCGCCTCGAAGGCCGCTACCACCGCACCGCCAAGGACGCGCCCATCGCCATCGTGCTGCACCCGCATCCGCAGTTCGGCGGGACGATGAACAACCGGGTGGTCTACAACCTGCACTACGCGTTCCTCGACCTCGGCTTCAACGTGCTGCGCTTCAACTTCCGCGGCGTGGGCCGCAGCCAAGGCGAGTACGACCAAGGCATCGGCGAGCTGTCGGACGCGGCCTCGGCGCTCGACTACCTCCAGTCGCTCAACCCCAACGCCAAGCACTGCTGGGTCGCGGGCTTCTCGTTCGGCGCGTGGATCGGGATGCAGCTGCTGATGCGCCGCCCCGAGATCACTGGCTTCATCTCCGTCTCGCCCGAGGGGTCGCGCGACTTCACCTTCCTCGCGCCCTGCCCCTCCTCGGGCCTCATCATCAACGGCACCGGCGACCGCGTGGCCCAGCCCGCCGACACCCGCACGCTGGTGGGCAAGCTGCACGAGCAGAAGGGCATCACCATCACCCACGAGGAGGTCGAGGGCGCGGGCCACTTCTTCGAGGATCCGCACATGGACCCGATGATCGACAGCGTGAAGGGCTACGTCGCCCGGCGCCTGACGGAGACGACGCGGTGAGCGACCTCGCGTCCAAGCTGGCCGACGAGATCGCCACCGACGTGATGCGCCTGATGGACGAGACCGGCGACGACGCCATCATCGGGCGCGTGACCAAGGTGCTGGCGGACCAGTCCCAGACGCTCGAGGAGGCCTTCGTCGTCTCGCTCCGCGTCCAGATGGCCGCGCGCCGGGCCAAGGCGCTGGTCGCGCGCACCCGCGCGGCGCACGAGGCCGAGCAGGCCGCGGCCCCTGCCCCGGCCGCACCCTCCGACGGGTGAGCGACCTCGACCGGGTCATGGCCTTCGTGATGGAGGCCGACCGCCTCAAGGGCGTCACGCGCGCCACCCTCAACGCCGACGGCGCCCGCCACGAGAACACCGCCGAGCACTCGTGGCAGGTGGCCCTCGCGGCCCTCGTCTTGCCGCCGCCCGCGGGAGTAGACCGCGACCGCGTGATCCGCATGCTCCTGATCCACGACCTCGTGGAGATCGACGCGGGCGACGCCCCGGTCTTCGGCGACGTCCCGGAGGGGCTGGCCGCCAAGGAGGACGAGGCCGCCCGCCGCATCTTCGGGATGCTGCCCGACGGCGATGCGTGGCTCGCGCTGTGGCGGGAGTTCGAGGCGAACGAGACCGCGGACGCCCGCTATGCCAAGTCCCTCGACCGGTTCCTCCCGCCCAACCTCAACCTCGCGGCGGGCGGCGGCTCGTGGGCGGACTACGGCGTCACCGAGGGCGCCTTCCGCGCCAAGGTCGCTCCGAAGATCGCGCGGGGCGCGCCCCACCTGTGGGCACGGCTCGAACCCCGCATCGTGGCGTTCTTCCGCCGATCCTAGGCCCCGACCCGCCGGAGCGCGGGGGGGATCGGAACACACCCTCCCGGGGTCCACGTTGACCCATCGCAAACCCGCCGCCGCAGCGGGACGATCGAAACGTACACGGGAGACCTACCCAATGACCAAGCTGATGACCGCCCTTGTTGCCACCGCCGCCCTGTCCGCCCCTGCCGCCGCGCAGGTGTTCGGCCCGACCTATGGCACGGACCTCGACTACGACACGTTCAACACCGGCTTCGGCGAGACGGGCTACTACACCGCGCTCGACCGCGACGAGGACGGCCTGCTGAGCCAGTCCGAGTACTCGACCGGCCTTTACGCCGACTTCGACCGCGACAACGACCGCCTCATCTCTGCCGACGAGTTCGAGATGGGCTACGGCCGCTACATGGGCACCGACACCTACGACGCGTCGATGTTCGACACCTACGACGCCGATGGCGACGGCATGCTGATGCAGTCTGAGTTCGGCACCTTCTACGGCGAGGGCTACGCCGATACGTGGGCCACGATCGACGCGGACGCCGACGGCTTCCTGTCGACCGACGAGTACTCGACGGGGCTCTACAACGCCGCCGACCTCGACCGGGACCAAGTGCTGACCGTCGAGGAGGAAGGCTTCTTCGAAGGCTGGTTCGACGGGGACGACATCACCGTCGAGGTGCAGGAGATCGGCGACGTCTACACCGACATCTGAACCCGACCCACGACGTGACGAGCGGCCCGCCTCTGGCGGGCCGTTCCGCGTTCAGGCGACCGCCCGCGCGGGGTCCGGGTCGGGCCGGAGGCAGGCCGCTTCGTGGCGCTTCAGGAGCGGCGCGGCGGGCAGGAACAGGTAGCCGCCCGCCCGAAGACGGCGGATCTCCGGATGCAGCGCGACGATTTCCTCGCGCATCGCCGGGCCGGCGAGCCGCTCGATCGACGCGCCGGGGTTCAGCGTCTCGACCGGCAGGCCGTCCGCGAACACCACCGCGTGATGGTCGAGCAGCAGGTGGACGTAGGTGACCGGGGCCGTCGCGACCGTAACCGCGACCCGCCCGTCCGAGAGCAGGTGGCCCGCCGCCGCAAGCCCCTCCGCCTCGCCGGACACGGCCTCGCAGGCGGGACCGTCGAGGAGGACGCGGTGGCGCTGGGACAGCACGAGGGGCCGCGCGGGCCGATCGGGGCCGAAGGCGTGCGGAGCGACGGTGACGGGCCGCACCTCCGCCACGCGCCGCTGCAGCGCGACGGGCACCGTCTCCGCCCCGACCCACGTGAGCGGGCGCGGACCGTCCCGCGTCGTCACCCAGTCCCCCGCCCGCAGCGCCTCGACCGGGACAGGCCCCGACGGCGTGTCGATCAGCGCGCCCGCGCCGATGCAGACGCCGCCGTTCTCGTACTCGAACATCCGCCGCCGCATGTCGGACAGGCGGAACCCGTCCAGCACGATCCGCCCGCCCCCATCGGGGAAGTCGATCACCAGCCGGTCGTTCGCCTCGTCGTCCCGGAACGTGGCGAGGTCGCGCACCTCCTCGAAGCTGTCCACCCCGAAGTTCCGCAGCACGATCTTGTCGAACCGCACGTCGAAGTCGCGGACGGTCAGGATGTGGCGCTCGGACCCGTCGTTCTCGAACACGACGTGGTCGAACCCGCCGCCCAATGTCACGTCGTCGATCCCGCCCCGCGCATCGACGAAGTTGTCACCGTCGTTGCCGAGGATGACGTTGTTGCGGTCGGCCCCGTAGACGTCGAAATCAGCCGCCCCGCCGAGATAGAGGCGCACCACGTCGTCCGCGAGCTGGAACCGCGCCTCCAGCCCCACCCCGCCGGTGACGAGCAGGTTGTTCACGGTCACCGGGTTCAGCCCCGCCTCCAAGGCCTCCTGCGACAGGATCTCGATCACCGAGTTGTTGACCGCGACGTCCATCCCGTGGGCGAGGTCGGCGAGCCCCTGCGCGGTCTCCTCGTCGCCCTCGTCGGACTTGAACCGCCAGTAGCGGGCCATCGGCTCGACGTCCTCGACGGTGATGGTCAGCAGCAGCTTCGCCCCGTCCCCGTCGAGGTCCGACGCGAAAAGCTCGTACTCGAAGACCTTCTCGCCCTGGTGCGGCTTCACGACCTCCAGCCCCGGCTGGAACGTGATCGTCTCGCCGTCCTGGTCGTAGAAGAAGTTCCCCCGCGCGAGCGCCTGGACGTAGTAGTGCAGCTCGTCCCCGTCCGCGTCCGTGAATAGGTCCGAGGGGTCGAGGACGAACCGCTCCCCCTCCTGCAGCGTCACGTCCAAGCGCGCCGGGTTGATCCCCTCCACCGCCTCCGGCGCCCGGTTGCCCGCGTCCTGCCGGATGCCCGTCTGCAGCTCCTCGTAGGCGGCCCAGTAGCGTTCCTCCCCGAAGGCCACGAGGTCCGCGCCGTCGAAATGCACCCCGCGCGGATCGTCCGACGCCGAGAGCCCCACGGACGAGGCGAAGGCCATGTTCTCGAACACGCCCTCCTGCTCGATCTCCTGCAGGACGCGGTTGCGGATCGCGTTGACGCCCTCGCGCGACAGCTCGCCCACGATCACGTCGAGGTCGTCGCCCGCCCAGTCCTGCGCGTTCACCTGCTCGAAGAGCTGCACGAACTTCGCGCGGTAGGCCGCGTCGGTGTCGGGGTGGTCGCTCTCGCCCTGGTGCCACAGGAAGACATCGACCTCGTCCTGCCCCACCTGCGCGAGCGCGTCCTCCACGCTGGCCGCGAAGGGCTCCCAGTTGACCCCCGCCTCGCCCTCGAGCCACGTCTCGATCTTCGACCCGGAGACCGGGCGCGCGATCACGAGGACGGGCTGGCCCGCCTCCGCCGAGAGCTTGTTGGCGAAGGGGTAGTAGAGGTTGTTCACCTCGACGTCGGGGTTGGACCGAAGCCCCGGCCCGCCCGAGGGCGCCGACAGGTAGTCGGCCGGCTCGACCACGCCCTCCTGCCAGTCGTAGGTCATGACGTTGGGATCGAGGTCGAGGTCCCCGCCCCGGCCCGAGCCGAACATGTTCGACTGCCCGGCGGCCACGACGACCTTGTAGTCCGGCGACCACCACTGCCCGTCCGCGTCTGCGGCCTTAAAGTCGGGATGCGGCGGCTCCTCCGGGCGGAGGCGGTAGACCACGCCCCCGACCAGCACGGCCGTCACGTCCGGCCCGATCTCGGCGCCGGCCAACTCGTCGAGCCCGTCGAACTCCAGCACTGGAAACACCCGAATGAAAGCGTCGCGCCGCATCCCGCGCGACCGTTAACTATCCGGTAAGAATTCAATGCTCCGCCGTTCGGCGCAATCCGATTCGGCGCGACAACACCTTGCGATCGTTTCCGCGCGCCCGCGGCTCAGGCCATCCGCGCGGCCTGCTCCGCCACCCGCTTGCCGAGGTGGTGCGCCGTCGCGAGGTCGCCGTTGGTGGGCGCCTCCTCGGCCGAGGCCGTCTGCCCCGCCTGCGCGCCCGCGCCCATGTAGAAGCCCAAGCGGTTCAGGTTCTCCTCGTCCGTGTCGGGATGCTCCGGCTCCCCCGGCATTAGTCCGAGGCTCACCCAGATCATGCCGTGCTGGCAGGCCAAGGTGACGAAGCGGATCAGCGTGGTCGCCTTGTCGCCGTGGAACGAGGAAGAGCAGGAGAACCCCGCCGCGAGCTTGTCCTTCCACGCCTGCGAGAACCACTTCTTCGACGTGGCGTCGGCGAACTTCTCGAACTCCCCCGAGACGGAGCCCATGTTGGTCGGCGAGCCGAAGATGATCGCGTCCGCCGCGTCGAGCGCGTCCCACGGGCCCTCGGCCGGGTCCTGCAGGTCCGCCGCCTCCAGCACGTCCACGTCGGCCCCCGCGGACCGCGCGCCCGCCGCCACGGCGAGGGCCTGCTTCTTCGTGTGGCCGTAGCCGGAATGATAGACAATGGCGATCTTGGGCATGGGGGTCTCCGGGGCCGCGCAGGGATACCGACGCCAACATCCGCCCCCCGATCGGGTTCCCGCGCCACGGCATACCGTCGCATACCCTTGGCCCCGGACCCGGCCTGCGGTAGGGGGACCGCGACCGACCCCTAGCGAGGCAGCCATGTCCAAGATCAAGGTAGAGAACCCCGTCGTCGAGCTCGACGGCGACGAGATGACCCGCATCATCTGGGACTTCATCAAGAAGAAGCTGATCCTGCCCTATCTCGACGTGGACCTGCTCTACTACGACCTCGGGATCGAGAGCCGGGACGAGACCAACGACCAGATCACCATCGACGCCGCCGAGAAGATCAAGGAGGTCGGCGTCGGCGTGAAATGCGCGACGATCACCCCCGACGAGGGCCGCGTCGAGGAGTTCGGCCTCAAGAAGATGTGGCGCTCGCCCAACGGCACGATCCGCAACATCCTCGGCGGCGTGGTCTTCCGCGAGCCGATCATCTGCTCCAACGTGCCGCGCCTCGTGCCCGGCTGGACCCAGCCCATCGTCATCGGGCGACACGCCTTCGGCGACCAGTACCGCGCCACGGACATCAAGTTCCCGGGCAAGGGCAAGCTGTCGATGAAGTTCGTCGGCGAGGACGGCACCGTCGAGGAGCACGAGGTGTTCGACGCCCCGTCCTCGGGCGTGTTCATGTCGATGTACAACCTCGACAAGTCGATCGAGGACTTCGCGCGCGCGTCCTTCAACTACGGCCTCAAGCGCGGCTACCCGGTCTACCTGTCCACGAAGAACACCATCCTGAAGCAGTATGACGGCCAGTTCATGCTGATCTTCCAGCGCATCTTCGACGACGAGTTCAAGGCGCAGTTCGACGAGGCCGGCCTCCACTACGAGCACCGCCTGATCGACGACATGGTCGCCTCCGCGATGAAGTGGTCCGGCGGCTACGTCTGGGCGTGCAAGAACTACGACGGAGACGTGCAGTCCGACACCGTGGCGCAGGGCTTCGGCTCGCTCGGCCTGATGACCTCGCAGCTGATGACGCCGGACGGCAAGATCGTTGAGGCCGAGGCCGCCCACGGCACCGTCACCCGCCACTACCGCCAGCACCAAGCGGGCAAGGAGACGTCGACCAATTCCATCGCGTCGATCTTCGCGTGGACCGGCGGCCTCAAGCACCGCGCCAAGCTCGACGACAACGCGCAGCTGCTGAACTTCGCGGAGACGCTGGAGAAGGTCATCGTCGACACGGTCGAGTCCGGTCACATGACCAAGGATCTCGCCCTGCTCGTCGGCCCCGACCAGAAGTGGCTGACGACGATGGGCTTCCTCGAGAAGATCGACGAGAACCTGCAGAAGGCGCTCTGATCGCCCCGCCGATCAGTGCGAGTGTGACCTCATGCGCCCGTCAGGGCGCATGGGGAGGCACCCGGTCGCGGCCTTGCGCCGCGACCACCCGTCCACACGACCCGCACCCATGGCGCCCGAGGATCGGCCCTCGCCCCGAAGGCATGCCCGCGCCCGAGGCGCCCATCCGCAGCGCGGCCGCGCGTCTCACATCCCCGGCAGGCCGTCCGCGAGGATCTGCCCCGGCGCGTAGCCGCGCCCGAGGGCGGCGAACTGCAGCGCCTCGACCTCCGTGGGCGTGGCGACGGGGATGGCGCCCGTCCGGCGCCGCCGCTCGCGCATGGCGTCGACGACCGCGCCGACGACCGCCGCGGGCGTGCCGTCCGCCGGCCGCGCCTTCACCAAGGCGTTGGCGCTCCGATACCACGTCATCGCGAGCAGGCCGCGCCCCTCCTCCAAGAGGGCGTCGGCCGTCACCCCTTCCAGGTCGTTGATGATGTGGACGGCCTCGTGCGCGAGGATCGATTCCCACGTCACGTTCATCGCCATGCGCTCGGTCGGCAGCACCAGCCGGTTCGACGCCGAATCGTAGAGCGCGTTCGCGGAGTCGGCGGCCAGCCCGTCCGCGTCGATCACGACCGACACCCGACCCTTCATCACCGCCGCGCCGACCTCCATGAGCTTCGCGCGCGTGATCCGGCGGCTCCGGACCTCGAACTCGAGGTCGCGGAACCCGGGCGCAAAGCCGAAGAAGGTCGAGAGCCACTGAACGAACGTGTCGCTCGCGGGCTGCGGGTCCGAGGGGGTGTAACTCCGCTTGAGCACGGGCGCGTCCTTCCGGTGTGGCGATGGTGGCGCGACGGTATCGACGGACCTGACGCAAGGTCAACAATGCGCGCGCCGCGACGGCGCCGCCGGGGGGGGCGCCCCGCTTTACACCTTCCCCCCCGCTGAATACGCCGGTCGACGTGTCCCAGACCGCGCCCCCGCACCGCGAGCCCCACGCCCTGCCCGAGGCCCTCCGCCACTCCGCGTGGGAGGACGCGCAGGCGCTTCTCCTCGGCACCGCGCTCTGCGCCCTCGGGGTCGTCCTGCTGCAATCGGCGGGCCTCGTCACCGGCCAGACCGCCGGCCTCGGCGTCCTCCTCGCCTACGTGACGCCCTACGGCTTCCCGCTCTGGTTCTTCGTCCTGAACCTGCCGTTCTACTGGCTCGGCTGGGCCCGCATGGGGCCGCGCTTCGTCGCCAAGACGGTCGTGGCCGTCACCCTCGTCTCCGTGATGGCCCGCCTCCTGCCCGAGGTCCTGACCGTCACCGTCGATCCGTGGATCGCGGGCCTCCTGTCGGGGGCGACCATCGGGATGGGGCTGATCGTCGTGTTCCGCCACGGCGCCAGCCTCGGGGGCGTCGGCATCCTCGCGCTCTGGCTGCAGGAGCGGTTCGCCTTCAAGGCCGGCTGGACCCAACTCGCCTTCGACCTCGCCCTCTTCGCCGCCGCCGCCCTCGTCCTGCCGCTCCGCCTCGTGGCGGCCAGCGCGGCGGGCGCGGTCGTGACCAACCTCATCATCGCGGTGAACCACCGCCGCGACCGCTACGTCGGGAGATAGCGATGCCGTGGCTCCTCCTCGTCCTCGCCATCGCCGCGGAGACCGTGGGTACCACCGCGCTCAAGGCGTCCGAGGGCTTCACCCGCGCGGCCCCCTCGGTCGTCACGGTCATAGCCTACGCGGTGTCGTTCTACCTGCTGGCCCAAGTGCTCAGGACGATCCCCGTCGGCATCGCCTACGCGATCTGGTCCGGCCTCGGCATCGTCCTGATCACCGCCATCGGCTGGCTCGTCTTCCGCCAGTCCCTCGACGCCCCCGCCCTGATCGGCATGGCCCTGATCGTCGCGGGCATCCTCGTGATGCAGCTCTTCTCCAACAGCACGGGACACTGAGTATGGACCACTTCCGCCCCGGCGACCGCCCCTCGCGCACGCCATCCCCCGACAACTTCACCGGCCGCGTCCGGATGGAGCCGCTCGTCACCGGCGTGGCCGACGGCGAGACTGCCGCGATCCACGTCACCTTCGAGCCCGGCGCCCGCACCCACTGGCACGCCCACCCCCGCGGTCAGGTGCTGATCGTCACGGCGGGCTGCGGGCGGGCGCAGACCGAGGGCCAGCCCCCCGTCGTGCTGCGCCCCGGCGACGTGGTCCGCTTCGCCCCGGGCGAGCGGCACTGGCACGGCGCCGCCCCCGAGACGGGCCTCTCCCACATCGCCATCCAGCAGCCCGAGGGCGGCGAGACGGCGGACTGGATGGACCCCGTCTCGGACGCGGACTTCGCCGCAGACCCGGCCTAGCGGTCCGCGATCACCGCCTCGGCGGCGGCCAGCGCGGCGTCGGCCTTGGACACGTCCGCCCCGCCGCCCTGCGCCATCTCCGGCCGCCCGCCGCCGCCGCGCCCGCCGAGCGCCTCCACGGCGGCCTTCACCACGTCCACCGCCGACAGCCGGTCGGTCAGGTCCTTCGTCACGCCGACCGCGACGGCGGGCTTTCCGCCCGTGTCCGCGATCAGCACCACGACGCCCGACCCGAGGGCCGACTTCTGCTGGTCCACCAGCGCCGCCAACTCCTTGCCGGACACGCCCTCGACTACCTGAAGGACGGCCTTCAACCCGTTGACGTCCTTGGCCTCCCCGCCCTTCGCCATGGCGAGGTCGCGCTTGGCTTGCGCCAGTTCCTGCTGCAGCGCCTTGCGCTCGTCGAGCAGCGCCTGCACCCGCTCCGGCACCTCCTCGGCACGCGCCTTGAACATCCCGGCGACCTCGGCCAGCCGGTGGTCCTGCCCGCGCAAGTAGTCCATCGCCGCCTGCCCGGTCAGCGCCTCGATCCGGCGCACGCCCGACGAGATCGCGCTCTCGCCCACCGTGACGAAGGCCCCGATCTCGCCCGTGTGCCGCACATGCGTCCCGCCGCACAACTCCAGCGAGTAGGTGTCTCCGTCCGCGCCCTTGCCCGACCCCTCGGCGCGGCCCATCGACACGACCCGCACCTCGTCGCCGTACTTCTCCCCGAACAGCGCCTGCGCGCCGAGGGCCCGCGCGTCGTCCGGCGTCATGATCCGCGTGGACACGGCCGCGTTCTGGCGGATGTAGCCGTTCACCTCCGCCTCGACGCGCGCCAGTTCCTCCAGCGACACCCCCTGCCCGTGGCTGAAGTCGAAACGCAGCCGCTCCGGCGCGTTCAACGACCCGCGCTGCGCGACGTGCTCGCCCAACGCCGCCCGCAGCGCCTCGTGCAGCAGGTGCGTGGCCGAGTGGTTCGCGCGGATGTCCTGCCGCCGGCCCGCGTCGACCTCCAGCACCACGTCCTGCCCGACCTTCAGCGACCCCTCGGTCACCTCGGCCATGTGGATGAACACCCCGTTGGCCTTGCGCGTGTCCGTGATCCGCGCGGCCCCGGTGTCGGTCCGGACGACCCCGGTGTCCCCGACCTGGCCGCCCGCCTCCGCGTAGAACGGCGTCTGGTTCACCACGACGGCGACCGTGCCCGTGGCCTCGTCCACCCGCGCCCCGTCCACGACCAATGCGGCGACCTGCCCCTCGGCGGTCTCCGTGTCGTAGCCGAGGAACTCCGTCGGCCCAACCTCGTCGGCGATCTCGAACCACACCTCCGCGTCGGCGGACTCGCCCGAGCCCTTCCACGCCGCCCGCGCCCGCGCCTTCTGCTCGGCCATCGCGGCGTCGAAGCCGGCAACGTCCACGTCGCGCCCCTGCTCGCGCAGCGCGTCCTGCGTCAGGTCCAGCGGGAAGCCGTGCGTGTCGTAGAGACGGAACGCCACGTCGCCCGGCAGCGCCGCGCCGTCGGCCAGCCGCCCGACCTCGTCGTCCAGCATCCGCAGGCCCCGCTCCAGCGTGCCGCGGAACCGCTCCTCCTCGCCGCGCAGCGTCTCGGTGATCATCGCCTCGCCTTGGCTCAGCTCCGGGTAGGCCGCCCCCATCTGGCGCACCAGCGCGGGCACCAGCATCGGCATCAGCGCGTCCTTGGCCCCGGCCTGATGCGCGTGGCGCACCGCGCGGCGGATGATCCGGCGCAGCACGTAGCCCCGCCCCTCGTTCGACGGCAGCACCCCGTCCGCGATCAGGAACGAGGTCGAGCGCAGGTGGTCCGCGATCACCCGGTGGTGCACGTTCGAGGGGCCGTCCGGATCGGTGGACGTGGCGTTCGCGCTCGCCTCGATGAGCGCGCGCATCGTGTCGGTGTCGTAGTTGTCGTGGCTGCCCTGCAGCAGCGCCCCGATCCGCTCCAGCCCCATGCCGGTGTCGATCGACTGCGCCGCGAGGTCCGTCAGCGTCCCGTCCGCGTGCTGCTCGTTCTGCATGAAGACGAGGTTCCAGATCTCGATGAACCGGTCGCCGTCCTCGTCCGGGCTGCCCGGCGGGCCGCCGGGGATGTGGTCGCCGTGGTCGTAGAAGATCTCGGTGCACGGCCCGCACGGGCCGGTCGGCCCCATGCGCCAGAAGTTGTCGTCCGTGGCGATCCGGATGATCCGGTCGTCGGGCACGCCGACCTTGCGCCAGATCGCGTGGGCCTCGTCGTCGGTGTGGTAGACCGTCATCAGCAGGCGGGTCGGGTCGATCCCGAACTCCTTCGTCACCAGCTCCCACGCGAAGGGGATCGCCTCGTGCTTGAAGTAGTCCCCGAAGGAGAAGTTGCCGAGCATCTCGAAGAAGGTGTGGTGCCGCGCCGTGTAGCCCACGTTGTCGAGGTCGTTGTGCTTGCCGCCCGCACGCACGCATTTCTGCGCCGTCGTCGCCCGGGAATAGGGCCGCGTCTCCAGCCCGGTGAACACGTTCTTGAACTGCACCATGCCCGAGTTGACGAACATCAGCGTGGGGTCGTTGCGCGGCACCAGCGGGCTCGACGGCACCGCCGCGTGGCCCTGCCGGACGAAGTAGTCGAGGAAGGTCGAGCGGATGTCGTTCAGGCTGGGCATCGGGGGCGGTCTTTCGCTAGCCTCGGGGATCGGATGCCGGGCTTACCGCCGCGTCCCCCCACCGTAAAGGCGAGCGATGCCCCTGCCCCGCCCCTCCCGCGACTTCATGGCCGACACCACGGCGCTGGTCGTGTTCTTCACGGTCACCGGCATCCTCAACGAGCGCTTCGTCGCGGGCATGTCGTGGGCCGAGGTGGCCACCGCGCGCACCATCGGCGCGCCGCTCATGGTGCTGACCGCCCGGCCCTACGGGATGTGGCGCGACTGGCTGCTCGCGCGGACCGCCGCGACAGGGATGGCCCGCGCCCTTTGGGACGCCGCCGCGCTGATGGCGTTCCAAGTGCCGATCTACGTCGCGATCATCTGGACGGGGGGCGCCACGGGGGCGGAGCTCTGGCGCGGCGCGCTCGGCGCGGCGGCGATCATGCTCTGCCTCGGGCGGCCCTACGGGTTGTTCCTCGACTGGGTGCGCGCCCGCTTCGGCCTGCCGCCCGGCGGCATGGCCCCCATGTCGCCCGGCGGCTGACGCGGACGCCGCCGCGGGCAGCGCCGGACCGGGCCGTTCGCCCATAGCGGATCGCCTCCTCCGGTCCGTGCGGTCGGGCCGGATCGCCGCCCCGGACCGCCCGCCCGCGACGGACCCGCCCCCGGCCACAGGCCGCCGGCGCACAACCGCCCCGGACCGGCCCACCCGAACGCGAACGGGGCGGCCCGCCGACGACCCCGCCGAAATGCGGACGGGGCGGCCCGAAGACCGCCCGCCCGAACTCCGGCCCTCCCCCCAATGGGGGACCGGAGGCGCCGCGCGGGCGCCTCCGGCATCCGATCACTCCGGATCGAGGATGTCGTCCTTGTCGTCCTGCGTCATCTGGAAGTCCAAGCCGTGCGCGGCCCGGATCTTGTCCTCCAGCTCCCGCGCCACGGCGGGGTTGTCGCGCAGGAACTGCTTGGCGTTCTCGCGGCCCTGTCCGATGCGCTCGTCCCCGTAGGAGAACCACGCGCCCGACTTCTCGACCACGCCCGCCTTCACGCCGAGGTCCAGCATCTCGCCCATCTTGGAGATGCCCTCGCCGTACATGATGTCGAACTCGACGACCTTGAACGGCGGCGCGACCTTGTTCTTGACGATCTTCACCTTGGTCTGGTTGCCCACGACCTCGTCGCGGTCCTTGACCGAGCCGATGCGGCGGATGTCGAGGCGCACCGAGGCGTAGAACTTCAGCGCGTTGCCGCCCGTCGTCGTCTCCGGCGAGCCGAACATCACGCCGATCTTCATCCGGATCTGGTTGATGAAGATCACCATGCAGTTCGTGCGCGAGATGGAGCCCGTCAGCTTGCGCATCGCCTGCGACATCAGCCGCGCGTGGAGGCCCACCGCGCTGTCGCCCATGTCGCCCTCCAGCTCCTTCTGCGGGATCAGCGCGGCCACCGAGTCCACGACCACCATCGACACCGCGCCCGAGCGCACCAGCGTGTCGACGATCTCGAGCGACTGCTCGCCCGTGTCCGGCTGCGAGATCAGCAGCTCGTCGAGGTCCACGCCCAGCTTGCGGGCGTATTGCGGGTCGAGCGCGTGCTCCGCGTCCACGAAGGCGCAGACGCCGCCCTTCTTCTGCTCCTCGGCGATGGCGTGGAGCGTCAGCGTCGTCTTGCCCGACGATTCCGGCCCGTAGATCTCCACGATCCGCCCCTTGGGCAGCCCGCCGATCCCGAGCGCGATGTCGAGGCCGAGCGACCCGGTCGAGGTCGCCTCGATGTCCTGCGCCGGGCTGTCCTTGCCCAGCTTCATGATGGAGCCCTTGCCGAACTGCCGCTCGATCTGCGCCAGCGCGCTGTCGAGGGCCTTCTGCTTCTCCGCCGTCCGCTTCTCAGCCATGTCGATAAGGTTCGCTGTCGCCATTGTTCACTGGCCTTCTCGCATTGCGTCGCCCCCTCGGCAACGCCGGTTTCGTTCCCGTTCCGTTCGGGATGCACATATGGGACGAAACAAGAACGAAAGCAACCGGGAGACCCCCCGGAATGAGCACGAATCCGCCCCGAATCCGGCCCCGTTCCGCTTGTCCCGCATGGAGGTTAAGAGGACGTTGCCGACGGCGCGGGGAGGGCGGGAATGCTGGTGTTCTGGAAGGCGCGGATCGTGCTCCTCGCGGTCCCCAAGACCGGCACCACCGCGCTGGAGGCGGCCCTCGCCCCCCATGCGGACGTCGCCATCCTCAACCCGCCGGGCCTCAAGCACTGCACCGTGCCGAAATGGCGGCGCGAGTGCAGCGCCTTCTTCGAGCAGAAGGGCCGCCGCCCCCTCGCGCTCGTGGCCTGCGCCCGCGAGCCGGTGGACTGGCTCGGCTCGTGGTGGCGCTACCGCGCCCGACCCGACATCGACGGCACGCCCAACTCCACCGCCGGGATCCCCTTCGACCGCTTCGTGGAGGACTGGCTCCGCGACGACCCCCCGCCCCACGCGCGCGTCGGACGGCAGGCCAAGTTCCTCGAGGGCGGCGTCGACCACCTGTTCCGCTACGAGGCGATGGACCGGCTCGTGGCGTTCCTGTCCGACCGGCTCGACCGCCCGATCGACCTCGAGCGGCGCAACGTGTCGCCCGGGGGGCAGGTCGACCTTTCGCCCGCGATCCGCGCCCGCCTCGAGGCCGAGCGCGCGGAGGAGTTCGAGACCTGGGCGGCCGCGTCCTAGCTCAGCCCTCCAGCACCCGCGCGACCGTCGCCGTCAGCTCCGCCAAGGAGAAGGGCTTGGGCAGGAAGGTCGAGTTCGGCACCGGCGCCGCGTCGTCCGACAGCGCGTCCTGCGAGTAGCCCGAAACGAAGACGGTCCGCATGTCGGGCCGGTCGCGCAGCGCGCGCCGCACCCACGTGGGGCCGTCCATCCCCGGCATCATCACGTCCGTCACGATCAGGTCCACCTTCGCCGCCCCGTCCGCGAGATGCGCCAAGGCCGCCTCCGCGTCCGGCGCCTCGACCACGGCGTAGCCCTGCATCCGCAGCGCCCGCGACGCGAAGGCGCGCACCGGCGCCTCGTCCTCGACGAGCAGGACCACCGGCCCCTCCTCCGCCGCTCGCCGGGCCGTCGGCATCGGCGTGGGCGGCACCGTGCGCGTCCCGTCCTCCTCCGGCGGGACGGGGACGGGGTCCGCCCCGGAGGCGAGCGCGGGCAGGAAGATGCGGAACACCGTCCCCTGCCCCACCTCGCTGTCGGCGAAGATGTAGCCGCCCGACTGCTTGACGATCCCGTAGGCCATCGAGAGGCCCAGACCCGTGCCCTCGCCGGGCCGCTTCGTGGTGAAGAACGGCTCGAAGATGCGCGACAGGCGGTCGGGCGGGATGCCGCTCCCCTCGTCGGCCACCGAGATCACGACGTAGTCCCCCTGCGGCACGGTCGCCCGGTCCCGCGCCAGCGGCGCGTCCAGCCGGTGCAGGGCCGTCTCGATCCGGACGTCGCCGCCGCCCGGCATCGCGTCCCGCGCGTTGACGACGAGGTTCACCACCACCTGCTCCAGCTGCCGCCGGTCCCCCCGGATCGGGCGCAGCCCCTCCCCGTGGGCCAAGGTCAGCCGGACGTTGTCCCCCACGAGACGGTCGAGCAGATGCGTCAGGTCCGCGAGCGTATCCTCGAGGTCCACGTCCGTCAGCTCCAAGGTCTGCTTGCGCGAGAACGCGAGCAGCTGCCCCACCAGCGCCGCCGCCCGGCCCGCGTTGCGGTGGATCTCCATCAGGTCGTCGTGGGACGGGTCGTCCGCCCCGTGGCGCATCAGTAGCAGGTCGCAGTTCCCCGAGATCGCGGTCAGCAGGTTGTTGAAGTCGTGGGCCACGCCGCCGGCAAGCTGCCCGATCGCCTGCATCTTCTGCGACTGGACGAACTGCGCCTCCATCGTCTTGAGCTCGGTCGCGTCGGACAGCACGGCGACGAGGCCCGCCTCCGCCCCGTCGTGGCCCAAGGCCCGCGCCAAGGTGATCTGGAGGTAGAGGTCGGGCACGCTGTCCGTGACCCGCACCGTCTCGGCCTTGTGCTCGCTCCGTCCGGCGGCGGCCTCCTCGACCCACGCCCGCACCGGCCGCCCCAGGCCCTCGACCATCCCCGACAGCGTCGCGCCGCTCTCGCGGACGCGCGGCAGCAGCAGCTTCGCCATCCGGTTGGACCCGGTCACGTGGCCCCGCGCGTCGAGGCGCAGCACCGCGATCGGCAGCGCGTCGAGCACCTCGCCCTCCTCCGAGCCGGCCTCGTCCGCCGGGAGCAGGAACACCTGCCGCCGCCCGTCGGAGTCCGGCGAAAGGATCAGGCGCATCCCCTCCGTGCGGTCGCCCAAGCGCACCTCGTGGACCGCGCCGGACCGGGTCGGGGCCGGGCCCGGCACCACCTCCGACAGCCGCTTGGGGCGGCGTCCGAGCATGTCGCGCAGCGTCGCGTTCATCCACAGGATCGTGCCGCCGTCGCTGACGGTCATCGACGGCAGCGCGCCGCCCCCGCCCGAGGCGGCCCGCGGCTCGAGCCGGTCGATCCGCCACAGCGTGCCGTCCGGCACGCGCGTCGCCGTCACGCGCAGGTTGCCGCGCCGCGTCTCCACGTCCTCGCGGGCCTCCAGCCCCGCGTCGAGGCACACGCGCAGCCGGTGCGCGACCCCGTGCGGATCCTCCACCGCCTGCCCCAGCGCATCGGCCAGCGCGCCGCCCCGGCGCGCCCCGAGCCGCTCCCGCGCCGCGGGGTTGGCCCCCGACACGGTGCCGTCCGCATCCGACACCAAGGCCGGATGCGCGTCGTGGGCGAGGTAGGACAGAAGCCGCTCCAGCCGGGCCGCCGCGCGCCGCCGCAGCGCCCACGCGACGAGCGTCGGCAGCAGGCCCGCCGCGGCGAGGGCCGCGGCCGTCATCCACGCGCCGCGCGTCACCTCCGGGGGGCCGAGCGTCCCGCCGGCGGCCGCGAGGCATCCCGCCGCGAGGAGCGCGCCGGTCCACGCCGCCGGGCCCGAAGGCAGGCGCGGCGCGCTGGGCTTGGCCCCACCCGCGAGGGGGGCGGCATCGGATCGGGTCGGCATGGGCGGACCTTGGGCAAGGGAATCGTCGTATAGCGCCGACAGGTTAACGAACCGTATGGTTAACGGCCTGTTAACCTCCACGCGCCCGCGGCGACCCGCGGTCGCGGCGCAACACCGCGAGGAAGAACCCGTCCGCGCGCCCTTCGGCCGCGAGGGGGCCCGTCGCGAACCGCTCCACCTCCTCGACGTCCCCGCGGCCCACGACCACCTCGTCCACGACCGCGCCGTTCTCCGCCTCGAACAGCGAGCAGGTCATGTAGGCCGTGACGCCGCCCGGCTCCGTCAGGTCGATCGCCCGTTCGAGCAGCTCTTTCTGCACTGCAGCATAGTCGTAGAGGTCTGATTCCCCGAGATTCCACCGCCCCCCCGGCGCGCGGCGCCACGCGCCCGACCCCGAGCAGGGGACGTCGGCCACCACCATGTCGAACCGCTCCGCGCCGCCGATCTCCGCGCGGGACCGCACCGCCGCCCCGGCCCGCGCCGCACGCGGGGCCAGCGGCGCCAGCCGCCCGGGATCGCGGTCATGCGCCGTGATGGCGAGGTCCGGCGCCCGCGACGCCAGGGCGAGCGACTTGCCGCCGCCCCCCGCGCAGAGGTCGAGCATCGTGGACACGCCCGCCAAGGGCAGCCGCTCCACCAGCATCTGGCTCCCGAGATCCTGCGGCTCGAACCACCCGTCCGCGAAGGCCCCCGTCCGGTCGAGCCCCCGCGGCGCCCCCCGCACCTCCACGGCCGCATCCGCGATCGGCGCCGCGTCGTAGCCCTCCGCCCGCAGCCGCGCCGCCAGCTCCTCGCCCGAGGCCTTCGGACGGTTCGCCCGCAGGTGGACCGGCGCCCGGTGGCGCAGGGCTTGGGCCAGCGCGTCCGCCCGTGGCCCGTGATCGGCGCAGAGCCGTTCCCACGCCCAGTCCGGCAGGTCGGCCCGCACGCCCGGCGGCATCGGCCCCGGCATCGGCGCCTCGTCGTCGCGCGGGGGCGGCGGCGCGTGCCCCCCGCCGTCCATCACGACCGACGGATCCTCCCCCCGCCCCCGCAGGAGCCCGACAACCACGCGCCGCGCGTCCATCCCCGCGACAGGCACGTCCCCCTGCCCGCCGAGCCACGCCGCGCTCCGCAGCCGCCGCTGCGCGTCGAACACGAGATCCCGCACCGCCGCCCGGTCCTTCGACCCCGCGTAGCGCGCGCCCCGCGCCCAGCGGGTCAGCTCGCGCTCGGCGGGCGCGCCGCGCAGCACGGCGCCGAGGATGTCGATGGCCGCCGCGACCCGCGCGCCGGGGGTCATCTAGGCGCCCCGGTAGTTGGGCGCCTCGCGGGTGATCTGGACGTCGTGGACGTGGCTCTCCTTGAGGCCCGCCCCGCTGATCCGCACGAAGGCGCAGCGCGTCCGCATCTCGTCGACGGTCGCGCAGCCGGTGTAGCCCATCGCCGCGCGCAGGCCGCCCACGAGCTGGTGGATCACCGCGCCGGCCGAGCCCTTGTAGGGCACCTGCCCCTCGATCCCCTCGGGCACGAGCTTGTCGGTCGCCGCGTCCTTCTGGAAGTAGCGGTCGGCCGATCCGCGCGCCATCGCGCCCATCGAGCCCATCCCGCGGTAGGACTTGAACGAGCGGCCTTGGTAGAGGATCACCTCGCCCGGGCTCTCGTCGGTCCCCGCGATCATGGAGCCCACCATCGCGCAGGACGCCCCCGCCGCGATGGCCTTGGCGAAGTCGCCCGAGAACTTGATGCCGCCATCCGCGATCACGGGGACGTCCCCCGCAGCCGACGCACTGTCGGCGATGGCCGTGAGCTGCGGCACGCCCACCCCGGCCACGATGCGGGTGGTGCAGATCGAGCCTGGGCCGATGCCCACCTTCACCGCGTCCGCGCCCGCGCCGATCAGGGCGCGCGTCCCCTCGGCGGTGGCGACGTTGCCCGCGACCACCTGCACATCGTTGGAGAGGCCCTTCACCCGCTCGACCGCGCGGCCCACCCCCTCGGAATGGCCGTGCGCCGTGTCGATCACGATCAGGTCGCAGCCCGCGTCGATCAGCGCCTCGGACCGCTCGAAGCCCGCATCGCCCACGGTGGTCGCCGCCGCCACGCGCAGCCGCCCGAGCTCGTCCTTGCAGGCGTGCGGGTTCAGCACCGCCTGCTCGAGGTCCTTGATCGTCAGCAGGCCGGTCAGCTTGCCGTCCGCGTTCACGACGAGCAGCTTCTCGATCCGGCGCGCGTGCATCAGCGAGCGCGCCTCGGCGGTGTCCACCGGCTCGCGCAGGATGGCGAGGTCGTCGGAGGTCATCATCGCGTGGACCGGCGTCGCGTCGTCCGTCGCGAAGCGCATGTCGCGGTTCGTCACGATGCCCACGATGCGCCGGTCCGCGTCGACGACGGGGAAGCCGGTCACGCGGTAGCGCTCCTGCAGGGCCTTGGCGTCGGCGAGGGTCTGGTCCGCGCGGAGCGTCACGGGGTTGTAGACGATCCCGCTCTCGAACCGCTTCACGCGGCGGACCTCCTGCGCCTGCTGCGCGACGTCGAGGTTGCGGTGGATCACGCCCATGCCGCCCGCCTGCGCCATCGCGATGGCCATGCGGCTCTCGGTCACCGTGTCCATCGCCGAGGACAGCAGCGGGATGTTCAGCGCGATGCGCTGGGTCACGCGCGTCCGCGTGTCCGCCGTGCCGGGCAGCACGGCGCTCTCGGCGGGGACGAGCAGCACGTCGTCGAAGGTGAGGGCCTCGCGAATCTCCATGGGGCGCATCCTTGGGAGGGGATCGGTTGGCGACCCCCTGTCTCATGGATGCCGGGAGGGGGGAAGGCCTGCGGCGCGGATCAGAAGGCAAAGTCGAAGCAGTCGGCGGCGGGACGGGCGGGCGCCGCGGGCCGGGCGGCGAAGCCGGTCGCCGTCGGCACCGGGGCGTGCGCCATCAGGGGCGAGGCGAGGAGCGTGCGGATGGCGGCGGCGTCGGCGGGGATGTGCTGGATCGGGGTCATCGTGGGCTCCTGTTCGATGGAGCCACGATGGAGGGGGGCGGTGGCGCGCCGCTGCCGGGCGGGCGTCCGTTCCGTGCCGGGAGTGGGCCCAACTCTTCGGAAGGGGACGCTCCGCCCCGCCGCCCGCGCGGGATCGACGCGCCTCCGTCGCGGACGTGCCGGGATCGCGGCGGGCTCCGGTCAAACGGGGCGCCGGTGCGGCGAACCCACCGCATCGGCGCAACGCCGGGGTCGCGTCAGCGGCGCTGCCGCGCCCGCAGGGCCGCGACCACCTCGGGCGTGACGAAGGCGGAGACGTCGCCGCCGAGCCGCGCGATCTCCTTCACGAGCTTCGATGCGATGGCCTGATGCTGGGCCTCGGCCATCAGGAAGACCGTCTCGATGGTGTCGTCCATCGCGCGGTTCATGCCGACCATCTGATACTCGTACTCGAAGTCCGCGACCGCGCGCAGGCCGCGCACGATGATCTGGGCGCCCACGTCGCGCGCGCAGTCGATGAGCAGGTTCTCGAACGGGTGGATGACGATCTCGCAGCCCGCCTCGTCGGCCCACTGCGCCGCCTCGGCCTCGACCATCGCCACCCGCTCCTCCAGCGAGAAGAGCGGTCCCTTTTCGCGGTTGATCGCCACCCCGATCACGAGGCGGTCCACGAGGCGGCAGGCCCGCTTGATGATGTCGGCATGGCCCTTCGTGATCGGATCGAAGGTGCCGGGGTACAGGCCCGTGCGCATGGCCGCCCTCCTCGGTCGTGCAGAGATTGGGTCGCATGCGCGCGCGCGTGGGGCAAGCCGCGCGGCCCGCCGGGGCCGGACATGCGGGGCGTTTAGTCTAGCTCGACGGCCTAGGCGCCACGGCCGCGGAAGCCCGTGGCCACGACGAACTTCTCGGAGGAGTCCGACCGGCTGCTGTCGGGCTTCACGTTCGCGACCTTGTCGAAGCCGCGCTTGAGGCGGGCCTGCAGCTCGCCCTCGGCCCCGCCTTGAAGCACCTTGGCGACGAAGGTGCCGCCCTCGGCCAGCACGTCGAAGGCGAGCTCCGCCGCCGTCTCGCCCAAGGCCACGATGCGGAGATGGTCGGTCGCCTTGTGGCCCGAGGACGCGGCGGCCATGTCGGACATCACGACGTCGGCCTCGCCGCCGAGCTCCGCCTTGATGAAGGCGTCCGCACCGTCGGACATGAAGTCGAGCTGGTGTATCTCGGCGCCCGGCACCGGCTCCACCTCCTGCAGGTCGACGCCGATGATGCGGCCCATGGGCTTGTTCGCCCGCTCGCCGAGCGCGTTGATGCGGGGCACGGCGACCTGGAGCCATCCGCCCGGCGCGCAGCCGAGGTCCACGACCCGCGCCCCCGGCTTGAGGAAGCCGAAGCGGTCGTCGAGGTCCATGATCTTGAACGCGGCGCGGCCGCGGTAGCCCTCGGCGCGGGCGCGGGCCACGTAGGGGTCGTTGAGTTGGCGCTCCAGCCAGCGCGTCGAGGAGAGCTTGCGGCCCCGCGCGGACTTCACGCGGACCTTCAGGTCGCGCTGGCCGCGTCCGGAGGTGCCTTTCTTAGGGGGCTTGGCCATGCGGCTCCCTCGGGAGGGGATGGCGCACCCATCAGGATTCGAACCTGAGACCTCTGCCTTCGGAGGGCAGCGCTCTATCCAGCTGAGCTATGGGTGCCTCTGGGGGGCGTATGGACCCGCGCGGGGCGGCGCGCAAGTCACGCGCTGCGCTTGGCCTCGACGGCGGCGAGGGTGGCGTGGGCCGCGCGCAGGCCGGGCGCCTCGCCGCCGCGCCCGAGGGCCTCCATGCAGGCGTCCATCGCCGCGAGCTGCCGCTCCCGCTCGGAGGGCACGACGAGGAGGCGGTTCAGGGCCTCGCCGATGGGGCCGGGCCTGCAGGCGGGGCCGAGGAACTCGGGGACGGTGTTGCGTCCCGTCACGAGGTTGACGAGCGTGGCGGTGTCGACCTTCACCATGCGCGAGACGATCTGCCACGTGAGCCACGACATGTCGTAGGCGATGACCATCGGCACGCCGTTGGCCGCCAGCTCGAGGCTCACCGTGCCGGAGGCCGCGAGCGCCGCGTCGGCGGCGGCGAAGGCGTGGCGCTTGGCGCGGTCGCCGGACACCACGAGGGGGCGGCCCTTCCAACCCCGGGTGGCGGCGCGGACGGCGTCCTCGACGGGGGCGACGGTGGGGACCACGATCCGCACGTCGTCCGGCAGGCGCTCCAGCGCGGCGCCGAAGACGGGGGCGAGGCGCGCGACCTCGCCGCGGCGGGAGCCGGGGAGGACGAGGACCGTGCGCCCCTCGATGCCCGCCTCCTGCCGCCACGCCAGCGCGCCGTCGCGCGTGGAGAGCGGCATGGTGGCGACGGGGTGGCCGACGAAGGTCGAGGCGACGCCCGCCCGCTCCATGTAGGGTGGCTCGAACGGGAGGAGCGCGAGGACGTGGTCGACGGTCCGGGCCATGCGCTCGGCCCGCTCGGGGCGCCACGCCCAGACCGAGGGCGCGACGTAGTGGACGCGGGTCGTCGCGGGCGCGCGCGCAGCCGCGCGGGCGGCGACGCGGAGGCCGAAATCGGGGCTGTCGATCGTGACGAGGACGTCCGGCTCGGTCGCGACGACGTGCTCGACGACCCGGTCGCGCAGGCGGAAGAGTTCGGGCAGTCGCGGGAGCACCTCGGTCAGGCCCATCACCGACAGCCGCTCCATGGGGAAGAGGCTCGGCATGCCGGCCTCGGCCATCGCGGCCCCCCCGACGCCGGACAGGTCGAGGTCCGGGGAAAGCCTGCGGAGCCCGTCGATCAGCGCTGCCCCGAGGCGGTCGCCCGACGGCTCGCCCGCCACGAGGACGGCCTTCACGGATCCACGGCGATCAGGAAGATCCCGCCCTCGCGCGCGAGGGAGGCGCAGGTCTCCGGGTCGAGGACGAGCACGCCGCCACGCTGCACGGCGACGCCGTTGAGCCCGGCACGCCGCGCCGCGCGCAGGGTGTCGGGACCGATCACCGGCATGTCGACGCGGATGTCCTGCCCGGCCTTGGGCGCCTTCCAGAAGACGCCACCCTCGGGGCGCGGGAAGTCCGGCAGCTCGACGGCGGGCGCGGCGCTGCCGGAGAGCCAGTCCACCATCCCGCCGAGGACCCCGGAGCGCGCCGGCGCCTCGGGGGCCGGGCGGACCGGCGACGGGACGGGGCGGCCTGCCTGGGGGCTGCGGGCGGGGACCGTGCGACCCACGGGGGCGCTCGGCGTGGGCGGGGCGGGAACCGGCGGGGCGGGGGCGACCCCTGCCCCCGACCTGCGCGCGAGCGACGCCAAGAGGAAGTCCGTCCCAGGCAGGGCCTCGACGCCCAGCACCTGGCCACCCGCCACGACGCAGGACTGCCCGAGGTCGACCGAGGCCATCGCCGCGTGGACGGCGCGGGCGCGTTCGAGATCGGCGCGGTCGGCCTCGGACGGGGCGCCGACCTCGGGCACCTCGGCCAAGGCGGGCGCGACGTCGGCGACGCCGAGGACGCGGAAGCCCGCCCCCTCGAATGCGGCGACGACCTCGCGGAGCAACCCGTCGTCCCCGAGGCGCATCGCCTCGGACAGGCGGTCCACGAGGGGGGCCGAGGCGTCGTCCACCATGCGGCGGTCGATGGCGGGGCGCGCGACCCGGCCCGCGAAGACGACCTCGGTGATCCCGTCCGCGCGCATCCGGTCCAGCAGGTCCGCGATCCGCTCGAGGCGGAACGGGCGCGACTGGCCGACCTGCTTCGGCGGATGCCCCTCCATGTGGTAGGCGCCCCACGCGCGCCCCCCGCGCCCGAGGGCCGACGCTACGAGGCCGGGCAGCGCGCCCTCCCCGGCGACGAGGGCGACGCGTCCCTCGGACGCGCTCACTGCGGCACCAGGAAGTGGCGGTCGCTTGCCCCGGTCACGAAGCGGACGAGGTCGCGGACGTGGTCGCTGTCGTACTCGTCCTCCAGCCGCCGCGCGCGCTCGGCGAAGGTGCCCTCGCCCTGGCGGAGCATCTGAAGCGCGCCGCGCAGGGCTTGGATCTCCGAGCGGGCGACGCCGCGCCGCTTGAGGCCGACGAGGTTCAGCCCGTCGAGCTGCGCGCGCGGTCCCTGCACGAGCCCGTGCGGCAGCACGTCGGCGGTAACCATCGAGAGCGCGCCGATGATGGCGCCCCGGCCGATGCGGACGAACTGGTGCACGCCGGACAGGCCGCCGACGATGACGTCGTCCTCGACGATGACGTGGCCCGCGATCGCCACGTTGTTCACGAGGATCACGCGGTCGCCGATTCGGGCGTCGTGGGCCACGTGGCAGCCCGCCATGAAGAGCCCGTCGTCGCCGACCCGCGTCTCGCCGCCCCCGCCCTCGGTGCCGGGGTTCATGGTGACGTGCTCGCGGATGCGGTTGCGCGCGCCGATGCGCAGCGTGGTCCGCTCGCCGCCGAACTTCTTGTCCTGCGGGATCTCCCCGATGCAGGCGAACGAGAAGATCGTCGTGCCGTCGCCGATCCGCGTGTCGCCAGCGACCACCACGTGGGAGCGCAGCGTGACGCCCTCGCACAGCACGACCTCCGGGCCGATGACGCAGAACGGGCCGACCGTGCAGCCGGGGCCGATCCGGGCGCCCGCCTCGACGACCGCAGAAGGGTGGACCGTGGCGGAGGGGTCGATCATGCCGAGGCCTTGGGCATGTCCATCATGGCGGTGAAGTCGGCCTCGCAGGCGACCTCGTCCCCGACGCGGGCGACGCCGTGGAACTTCCAGACCTTGCCGCCGGGCTTGCCGCGCGTGACCTCGACGTCGAGCCAGAGCACGTCGCCGGGGACGACCTTGCGGCGGAACTTCACGCCCTCCATCCCCATGAAGTAGACGAGGAAGTCCTTGTCGGCGAGGTCGTTGCTGACCCCCACCATGACGGCCGCCGCCTGCGCCATCGCCTCGACGATGGTCACGCCGGGCATGATCGGGGCGCCGGGGAAGTGGCCTTGGAAGTGCGGCTCGTTGAAGGTGACGTTCTTGATCCCGCGCGCCGAGGCGTTCGGCTCGATGTCGACGACGCGGTCGACCAGCAGGAACGGATAGCGGTGCGGGATGATCCGCTGGATCAGGTCGATGTCGGCCTCGCGCGGCGTGTCTCGGGTCATCGGCGGGCCCTCCTGTCGGTTGGCCGCGCCTACCAAGGCGGGGGCGGTGCGGCAAGCGCGGGGCTAGTCGGCGGCGGGCGCCCCGCCCGGCGCGGGGGCCGCGTCCTCCGCCGGCGGGTCGGTCGCGATGCCCTCCCCTTCCCCCAAGGCGGCGTCGACGCGCTCGATGGCCTCGGGGGTGATGTCGACCTGATCGGCGGCGGCTATGACGATGCGGCGGTCGAGGATCACCAGCGCCCCGCTCTCGCGCGCGAGTTCGGACAGAACGGGCGTCGCCAGCTCGAAGAACCGCGCCTGCGCCCGCTCGTTGGCGGAGGTGATGCCGCGCTCCTTGGCGTCCTGCGTGCGGCGGATTTCCTCGACCCGTGCGTCGAAGTCGCGCGCGAGGGTCTGGAACGCGTCCGTGTCCGTCTCGGCGCGGGCGTCCGTCAGCGCCTGCTCCTCCGCCTCGAGGTCGGCCTCGATGCGGCGGTTCTCGGCGGCCAAGGCGCGGAGGGCCGCGTCGACGTCCGCGCGGACCCGTTGCCCGAAGAGCGACCCCGCGTAGAGCGCCTCGCGGTCGAGCACGACCACGGCCATCTGCGGCAGGCTCAGGCCGGCGGCGTCGGTGGGCGGGGCCTGCGCGGGAGCGGGCCCCGCGGCGGCCGCCAACGCCGCCGCCAGGACGGCGGCGCGGCGGGTCACGTCAGAACCTCGTCTCGATGGTCAGGTCGAAGTTCTGCTCGATGTCAAAGTCGCGCTTGTTGACGGCGCGGCTGAAGTTGAAGCGCAGCGGCCCGATCTGGGTGTCCCAGAGCAGCGAGACGCCGACGGCCGAGTTTAGGAAGAACTCGTCGTCCACGGTGCCCGACGCGCCCGCCGTGTCGTCCAGCCCCCAGACCGACCCCGCGTCGGCGAAGACCGCGCCCGAGATGCCGTACTCGTCGGGGAACAGGCCGATGGGGAACTGCGCCTCCGCGCGGACCGCGAAGAAGTAGTTGCCGCCGAGCGCGTCGTCGTCCTCGGCCCCGTCGTCGCGCGGACCGATGCCGCGGGACTGGAAGCCGCGGATGACCCGCTGGCTGTTGAAGAAGCGGTTCGTCGCGCGCGAGTTCTCGTCGTCGAGCTGCGTGAGCGCGCCGCCCTCGACGCCGAGGCGGAGGGTCACCTCCTCGTTGCGGAAGGTCCGCTGGCCCACCGCCGAGGCGGTCGTGCGGATGAAGTTGGTGTCGCCGCCGACGCCCGCGAACTCCTGCCCGAACGACAGCGCCACGCCGCGCGTCGGGTCGAGCCCGTCGCCGATGGTGTTGAAGCTGTACTCGTAGCCGATGGCCGAGGTCACGACGCCGGGGCCCGCGTCCGCCTCGAGGATCGGGGAGATGGAGCCCGGATCGTTCGCCGTCAGCTTGTCGTCGGCGTAGCTGTAGAACACGCCGAGGCGGCTGAACTCGCCGACGGGGAAGTCGAGGCCGAAGCGCAGCGCGCCCGTGCGGGTGTCGAACGTCGCGTTGTCGTTGTCCGTCTCGCTGTAGGAGATGCCGAACGACAGCCCGAGGTCGCGGTCGAGGAAGGCGGGCTCGCGGAACGAGAGCGCCGTGGTGCCCGACTGCGAGCCGGTGTTCACCGACAGGTTCACCGTCTGGCCGCGCCCGAGGAAGTTGGTTTCGGCGAAGGACGCCGCGACGCCCACGCCGCCCTCGACCGAGTAGTTGAGGCCGAAGCCCAGCGAGCCGGTCGGCTGCTCCTCGACGTCGACGTCGACGACGATCTGCTCGGGCCCGGACCCCTCGCGCGCGGTCACCTCGGCCTGCGAGAAGTAGCCGAGGGCGCGGATGCGCTCGGCGGCGGCGCGGATCTCGCGCGGGTTGAACGGGTCGCCCTCGACCACGTCGAACTGCCGCCGGATCACGCGGTCGAGCGTCGTCGCGTTGCCCTCGATGTCGATGCGCTCGACGAACAGGCGCTCGCCGCGCTCGACCACGAAGTCGATGTCGAGCGTCAGGTCGCGGTCGTTGCGCGTCACCCGCGGCACCACGCGGACGAACTGCCGCCCCTCGCGGGTCGCGAGGAGCTCCAGCCGGTCGATGGTCCGCTCGACGGCGCCGGGCGAGTAGACCTGCCCCGGCCGGATGCGGACCTGGTCCTGATAGGCGGCGACGTCGATCTCGGGGAGGTCGGACACCACGGTCAGGTTGCCAAGGCGGAACTGCTGCCCTTCCTGCACCTGGAACGTCAGGAAGTAGGCGTCGCGCGACTGGCTCAGCTCCGGGGTCACCGACAGGATCTCGAAGTCCACGTAGCCCCGGCTGAGGTAGAAGTCGCGCAGCAGCTGCCGGTCGAGGTCGATGCGGTCGCCGATGAAGGTGTCCGACCCGATCAGCGCCCGGAAGAAGCCCGCCTGCGACGTCTCGAGGACGCGGCGGAGGCGGCGGTCGGAGAACGCGCGGTTGCCGGTGAAGGACAGGCGCTCGACCTCGACGGTGCGGCCCTCGGCCACCTCGAACACGAGGTCGACGCGGTTCTCGGACCGCTCGATGATCTTGGGCGTCACGGTCGCGGCGAGGCGACCGGCGGCCGCGTAGGCGTCGGTCAGCGCGGCCGCGTCGCGGCGGGCCTGCTCGGGGGAGTAGACGCGGCGCGCTTGGCTTCCGACGAGGGAGAGCAGGGCGTCGTCGTCGATGCGCCGGTTCCCCTCGACGGCGATGCGGTTGATGGTCGGGAACTCCTCGACGATCACCACGAGGGTGCCGCCCTGCGGCACGATCTCGACGCGCTCGAACAGGCCGGAGGCCTGGAGGCGCTGGAAGCCGTCGTTGAGGGCGGCGGCCGAGACCGGGGCGCCGGGTGCTACGCCGAGCTGCGCGAGGACGGTCGCGTCCTCGATCCGGCGGTTGCCTTGGATGTCGAAGTTGGTGAAGCGGAAGGTCTGCGCCTCGGCCATGCCCGCGATGGCGGTCGCGGCGACGAGCGAGAGCCCCCCGAGCCGTGCCTTGCTCCAGATGCCGGACGCCGAAATGCGCGTCCGGTCAGCCCCCCCCGAGGCCGCCCGTCGTCTGTCCATGTCCCATCCGCCCCAAAACCGGAGTCATTGGGAGAGGTCGTATCCGGGGGGTCGGGGGTTGTCTAGGCGCGCGCCCGCGGACGCGGGGGCCGCGCCGGGCCGATCAGATCGACTGCAGCCACGCCGCGCCGAGGAGCGCCATCAGGATGGTCAGCACCGTGATCATCCGGTCCATATTAAGCCCGAGGAAGAGGGACAGGCCGCGATAGCCGTTCTGGACGTGATACATGGGTCGGACCTCGAAATGGGGCATCGGTTGCTCGGCCATCGAGATGCCGCCGGATTCGGGCGAGTCTGGGGCGTGCGAGGGGCGATCGTGCGGACCGTCGCCCCCAATCCGAGCGGGGGGGCCGTTGCCGAAGGGTCACGCTGCACCCCTTCCCGGCCGATGGACGCGTGGTCGGCGGATCCAAGCCGCCGGCACGCGCGTCAGCAGAAGATGTCGTTGTACAGCGCGAACACCATGAGCGCGCCCATCAGCGCGAGGCCGACGGTCATCAGCACCCGCACCGCGCCGTCGGAGGGCGGCTTGCCCGCGACCGCCTCGTAGGCGTGGAACACGAGGTGGCCGCCGTCGAGCACGGGGATCGGGAACAGGTTCAGGAAGCCGACGGCCGTGGACAGCACGGCGATGAACCAGATGAAGTTGTCGATGCCTTGGCTCGCCGCGGCGCCGGAGGTCTCGGCGATGCCGATGGGGCCGGACAGGTTGCAGGTGCTGATCTGGCCCGTGACGATGTGGGTCAGCGCGCTGACGGACATGGAGACCACGTTCCAGACCTGCGCGGCCCCCTGCCCCAGCGCGGTGAACGGGTCGATCCGCTCGGTCAGCGGCTCGAACAGCAGGCCGCCCCCTTGGATGCCCATGAGCCAGCGCGTCTCGAAGCCCCCGTCGTCGGTCGGCAGGTCCATGCGGCGCGGCACGAGCGTGAAGGAGAGCTCCTCGCCGCCGCCCTCGCCCGGGCGCCAGACGTCGAGGGCGAGCGGGCGCCCCTCCGACTCCGACACGATGCGCTGGAGGTCGGAGAACGCGTGGATCGGCTCGCCGTCGATGGCACGCACGTAGTCGCCGGGCTCCAGCCCGATGTCGTAGGCGGCGGACCGGGGCTGGACGCCCGAGGCCAGCGGCGGCACCGGCGGCGCGGCCTCGATCTCGAGCTCGGCCCCGTCGCGCCGGACGACGTAGGGGATCGTCGCCCGCGACGGCGCATCGGAGGCGGCCGCGAACACGTCCGCGATGGCCTCGATCGGCTGGCCCGCGAGGCTGACGATCTCGTCGCCCTCCCGCAGCGCGGCCACGTCCGGCGGCAGCTCGGCCACGGCGCCGACCACCGGCTCGTCGACGGCGCGCCCCGACCACATCAGGAAGGCCGCGAAGATCGCGATGGAGAGGATAAAATTGGCGACCGGCCCGGCCGCGACCGTCACGGCGCGCTTCCACAGGGCCGCGCCCGGCATCGTCTGGGCGCGCTCCTCGGGGGTCATCGCCGCCACCTCGCCGTCGGCGCCGGCGGAGGCCGCGTTCGCGTCGCCCCGGAACTTGACGTAGCCGCCCAAGGGCAGCGCAGCGAGCTGCCACTGCGTGCCGTGCTTGTCGACGCGGCTCCAGATCACGGGGCCGAACCCCACGGAGAACACGTCCGCCTTGATGCCGCACCACCGCCCCGCGATGTAGTGGCCGTACTCGTGGATCGCGACGATGATCGACAGGGCGATCACGAAGGCCAGCAAGGTCCAGACGAGTCCGCCGAACTGCGGGATGAGGCTCAGATCCATGCGGGCCGCTCCGTGACGATCTGCGCGGCCTCTCGGCGGGCCGCTCGGTCGGTTTCGCTGACCATATCGAGGGTGATCGTGTCCCCATCAAGGCGGGGGGCCATCCGCCGCAGCACCTCCTCGACCAAGGGGGCCATGGCGGTGAAGCGGATCGCGCGCGCGATGAAGTGGTCGAGCGCCGCCTCCTTCGCCGCGTTGAACGCCGCGCCGGTCAGCGCCCCGCCGCGCATCACCTCGAAGGCGAGCGGGATCGCCGGGTAGCGGACGGGGTCCGGGGCGTGGAAATCGAGGCGGGCCACCTCGGCGAGGTTCAGGCGGTCCACCGGAAGGTGACGCCGCTCGGGCCAGTGCAGCGCGTAGCCGATGGCGTGGCGCATGTCGGGCGCCCCCATATGCGCCATCATCGCCCCGTCGCGGAACTGCACGAGCGCGTGGATCAGCGACTGCGGGTGGATCACCGCCTCGATCCGGGCCGGGTCGAGATGGAACAGCTCGTGCGCCTCGATCAGCTCCATCGCCTTGTTGAACATGGAGGCCGAGTCGATCGTGATGCGGTTGCCCATGTCCCAGTTCGGGTGCCGCCCGGCCTCCTCGGGCGTGGCCGCGGACAGGCGCTCCAGCGGCCAGTCGCGGAGGCCGCCCCCGGAGGCGGTGACGACGACGGACTCGACCGACGCCATGTCCTCGCCCGCGAGCGCCTGGAAGATCGCGGAATGCTCGCTGTCGACGGGGAGCACGGTCGCGCCGTGCCGCTCCGCCTCGGCGAGGAGGATCGGCCCGGCGCTGACGAGGCTCTCCTTGTTGGCCAGCGCGAGGGTCCCCCCCGCCGCCAGCGCGGCGAGGCCCGGCTCCAGCCCGGCGAAGCCGACGATCGCGCTCATGGTCCAGTCGACGGGGCGGGCGGCGGCCTCCAGCAGGGCCGCCCGGCCCGTGGCCGCCTCGATCCCGGTGCCGGCCAAGGCATCGCGCAGGACCGGCAGGCATCCGTCGTCCGCGCAGACCGCCACCTCGGCGCCGAGACGGATCGCGTCCCGCGCCAGCCCCTCGGCGTTGCCGCCCCCGGTCACCGCCACGACGTCGTAGGCGTCCGGATCCCGGGCGATCAGGTCGATGGTGGACTGGCCGACCGAGCCGGTCGCCCCGAGGATGGAGATGCGGCGCGTCACCGGGTGACGACGACCACGTCGGCGGCCATCGGGAGCGGCAGCGCGCCGAAGCTCTCGATCACCAAGAGCAGGAGCGCCGCGCCCAGCATCGCGTCGAACCGGTCGAACAGCCCCCCGTGGCCCGGCAGGAGGTTCGACGAGTCCTTGACGCCCATCTTCCGCTTCACGGCGCTCTCGGCGATGTCGCCCATCTGCGCCATCATGGCGAGGGCGACCGAGATCCCGATCAGCTGCACCCCTCCCCCGAGCCAGACCACCCAGATCACGCCGACGATCGCCGCCCCGACCCAGCCCGCGACGGTCCCGCTCCACGTCTTCTTGGGGGATACCTTGGGCCAGAACTTCGGTCCGCCCAGCATCCGGCCGGCGAAGTATCCCATGACGTCCGAGGCGACGACGACGAGGACGAGCCAGAGCATCGCGCGCCACCCGAAATCGGTCATGTGCACGGTGAGCGAGACCCCCGCGAGGACGATCGCCACGGCGAAGCCGAGGAAGATGCGGCGATGCACGCGCATCAGGGCGATGCCCGCCATCGGCACCGCCATCAGCAGCGGCAGGCCGATCCCGAGCGGCAGCAGCGACGCGGCCAGCACGGCACCGCCGCCGAGCCCGCCGAGCGCGAGCGATCGGCGCCCCGCCCCCAGCATCGTCGCGAGCTCCCAGAGCATGACCGCCACGCAGACCGAGATCAGCAGCGCGAAGGTCAGCGTCCCACCCCAGACGGCGACCACGCCGATGCCCATAAGGAACGCCGCCGTCCCCACCCGCGGCGCGAGGTCCGCGAACTGGCCGCGCACCTTGGGGCGGAGCGCTTCGCTCACGCGGCGCCGAACCGGCGGCTGCGGCTTCCGAAGCGGCCGAGGATCTCCGCGAAGGTGTCGGGGGTGAAGTCCGGCCAGAGCGTGTCGACGAACTCGTACTCGCTATAGGCCGACTGCCAGAGCAGGAAATTGGAGATGCGCGCCTCGCCGGAGGTGCGGATCACGAGGTCCGGGTCCGGCAGCACGTGGGTGTCGAGGTAGCGGGGCAGCGTCTCGTCCGTGATCTCCTCGGGCGACAGCTTCCCCGCCGCCACGTCGCGCGCGAGCCGCTTGGTCGCGCGCGCCACTTCGTCGCGCCCGCCGTAGTTGATCGCGATCGTAAGGTTGAGCCGCGTGTTGTGCGCCGTGCGCGCCTCCAGCTCCGCCATCAGGCGCTGGAGCACCGGCTCCAGACGGA
The DNA here is from genome assembly GCF_016820245.1 of Jannaschia sp. Os4. Lineage (GTDB taxonomy): Bacteria > Pseudomonadota > Alphaproteobacteria > Rhodobacterales > Rhodobacteraceae > Jannaschia. Next base: position 246,631 of record NZ_JAFCAR010000004.1, read on the forward strand.
CGCGGTCGCCGATGAAGCGGACGCAGACGCCCGCCTCCTCCAGCCCCTTGGCCTCCGACTCGAGATGCTGGCGGAACAGCTTCATCAGCCCCGCCACCTCGATCTGGGTGCGCTTCCAGTTCTCCGTCGAGAAGGCGAACACCGTCAGGTACTCCACCCCGAGGCCGGGGCACGCCTCGACGACCTGCCGGAGGCGCTTGCCGCCGGCGCGGTGGCCCAGCAGGCGGGGGCGGCCCCTCTGCTGCGCCCACCTCCCGTTCCCGTCCATGATGATCGCCACGTGCCGTGGCGTCCCCTGCTCGCTCATCGTCGCCCCCTCAAGGCTGGCGCCTAGACCTGCATGATCTCCGCCTGCTTGGTCTCCAGCGCATCGTCGACCGCCTTGATGTGGGCGTCGGTCATCGTCTGGACCTCGTCTTCCCACATCTTCCGCTCGTCGTCGGGAATGTCGGCCTTCTTGATCTTCTCCATGCCGTCGCGCCGCACGTTGCGGATGCCCACGCGCGCGCTCTCGGCATACTGGCCCGCCACCTTGGTCAGGTCGCGCCGCCGCTCCTCGTTCAGTTCCGGGATCGGCAACATGATGATCGTGCCGTTGAGCTGCGGGTTGATGCCGAGGCCCGACTCCCGGATCGCCTTCTCGACCTTTCCCACCAGCGACTTGTCCCAGACGTTGACCGTCACCATCCGGGGCTCGGGCACGTTCACCGTGCCGACCTGGTTGATCGGCGTCGGCGCGCCGTAGGCGTCGACCATCACCGGCTCCAGCATGGAGGCCGAGGCGCGGCCGGTGCGAAGCGACGCGAACTCGGTCCGCAGGTTCGCCAGCGCCCCGTCCATGCGGCGCTGCAGATCGTCGGTGTCGAGTTCGAACTCGTCGGCCATCGCGTGGGACTCCCGGTGCTTTGCGGCGCTATAGCCGCCCCCGCGCCGGAGCGGAAGCGCGCCGCGCGGGGCGGCGCGCGTGCCGGTCAGAAGAGGAACTCGCCCTCCAACAGCGTGAGGGCGTTCACCCCTTCGAGGGTGAGACGGTCGTCGCCGACGGTGATCCACGCATCGGCATCGTCGCCCTGCACGTGGTTCTGCATGAGGTCGTCGTAGTCGGCGATGCCCGCGACCCGGGACAGGTCGATGACGTCGGCACCGGTCCGGAAGTCCCTGACGACGTCGCGCCCGAACCCGTCGGAGAAGACGAATATGTCCTCCCCCGCCCCGCCGACGAGCGTGTCCTGCCCCCCGCCGCCGAAGAGGGTGTCCGCGCCCGCGTCTCCCCGCAGCACGTCGTTCCCGTCCTCGCCGTAGATCCGGTCGTCGCCCTCGTCGCCGCGAAGGGTGTCGCCGCGGTCGCCGCCGTACATCCGGTCGTCGCCCTCGCCGCCGCGCAGGGAATCCTTCCCCCCCCGACCGATCAGGTGGTCCGCGCCCTCCGAGCCGTAGATCACGTCGTCCCCGCCCCCGCCGTCGAGGCGGTCGTCGCCGGATCCGCCGGTCAGGCGATCGTCGCCCGATCCGCCGTTCAGCCGGTCGTCCCCGCCCCCGCCGGAGAGCGTGTCCGCGCCGGAGTCCCCGTTGAGCGTGTCGATCCCGCCGTTGCCGACGACCCGGTCGTCGCCGGAGCCTCCACGCGCCCGGTCGTCCCCCGCGCCCCCGGCGAGGTCGTCGTCGTCGCGGCCCCCGCTCATCCAGTCGTCCCCGAGGCCGCCGTCGAGCGCGTCGGCGTCATGCCCGCCGATCAGGCGGTCGTCGCCCGCGCCGCCGAGCAGATCGTCCTCGCCGGAATCCCCGCGGATCGTGTCCGCGCCGTCGCCGCCATGAAGGACGTCGTCGTCGGCGCCGCCCCGCAGCGAGTCCGCGTCCGCGCCGCCGTCGACGGTGTCGTCCCCATGCCCGCCCTTCAGCGAGTCGCCGGCCGCGCCGCCGAAGAGAATGTCGTCCCCCCGGCCGCCGTCCATCCGGTCCTCGCCGCGCATCCCGTGCATCTCCTCGTCCCGGCCCGTGCCGACGACGTCGTCCGCCCCGTCCGACAGGACGATCCCCTCGATCCGCCCGGACAGCTGCAGGACGTCCGCCTCGCCCGCGAAGGCGACCGTTCCCGCCGCGAGGTCCGCCGTGATCGCCGCCGCGCCCATCGCCGCGAAGTTGAGCCAGTCGGTCCCGCCGTTCGTGTCGGACACGAAGCGACGCCCGGCCTCGACGTCGATCAGGTCGAACAGGTCTTGGGTGAAGGTGTAGACGTCGTCGTCGTCGGACCGCGCCCCGAAGAAGTCGAGCGACACCTCGCGCACCGTCCCCGAATCCGAGGCGTACCCGTCATCGAACCGCACCGACCACGTGCCCGCGCTCGACATCCCGCGCGCCAGCTCGACGGTGAAGGTCCACTCGAAGCCGGATTGCATGAAGCCGAAGCTCGGCTCGTAGGTGTAGCCGTAGGGGTCGTTCGGATCCTCCACCTCGACGTATTGCGCCTCCTCGAGAAACAGCGGCACCTCGGTCCCGTCCGGGGCGACGAGGGAGATCGTCACGTCCCCCGAGAACGAATGCTCGAGGGACACGGTCACCGCGATCGTCTCGATCTCGATGTCCTCAGAGACCGCGATGTCGACCTCGGCCGCGCCCGTGTCGTCGAAGTCCGACGCGATGGGCCCGCTCGTTTTGGAGACCGACCGCTCGTTCGCGGAGGTCAGCGCCGCCCCGTGCATCGTCGTCCACATCTCCGCCATGCGGACCGCGGCGAAGGCGTCGACCATCCCGTAGCCGTAGGAGAGATGCGCCGTCATCCCCCCGCCGTTCCAGGTCGTGGCGCCGTTGGCCGCCCATTCCCCGACCTCGAACCCCGCCGCGCCCCCCCCGAAGGCGGAGCCGGTCTGGACTGCGGAGGCCGCGAGGATGTTCTTCACGTCCCGCCATCCGAGGCCGGCGTTGGCTTCGAGCATCAGCGCCACGACGCCCGAGGTGATGGGCGTCGACGCGGAGGTGCCGCCGAAGTTCTGCGTGTAGTCGCCGCTGGCGCCGGACCCCGCCGCGTAGCCGTCCGCGCCGGTCAGGTCCGTCGTGACGCTCGCGGCCGGCGCGGCCACGAGGATCGAGGCCCCCCAGTTGGAGTAGTCGGCCACGTCGCCGTAGAAATCGGTCGCCGCGATGGAGAGCGTGAACCGGGAGGCGTTCATCCCGTCCGCCGAGGCGTTCGACGCGTCGTTGCCCGCCGCCTGCAGGATCACCGTGCCGAGCCCGTCGCGGCCCGTGGCGACCACGTCGCCGTAGATGGCCACCTCCCCGCTGATCTGGCTGCCGGCGTCGGACAGGTTCTGGTAGTCGTCGTAGTTCGGGACGTAGCCCCACGAGTTGTTCATGACGTCGTAGTTCGCGGCGTAGGCCAGCGCCGCCTCGGTCTCGGCGTAGGTGCCGAGCCCTTCCAAGACGTTCACCCCGACCAGCGTCGCCCCGTGGGCGACCCCGCTGCCGCCCCGTCCGTTCGCGTCGACCGCCGCGATCAGCCCGGCCACCGCCGTCCCGTGGCCGCTGTCGGAATAGATCGGCGTCGGGTCGTGGATCGTGCCGTCATGGGTGAAGTGCAGCGAGGCGTCGTAGTTGGCCGCCAAGTCGGGGTGGTCCGCCTCCACCCCGTCGTCGTAGACCGCGACCACCACGCCGGACCCGTCGTAGTCCGCCCAGATCGCCTCGATGTCCCCGAGCAGGGAGAAATGCCACTGGTCGCCGTAGAGCGGATCGGTCGGGGTCGTCATTCTATCGTCCTAGTATCTCGCGGACGCGGAAGGTGCGTCCTTGCATGCAGTTCGATCGGGCGCGCCACCGGCCCACGAGTTCCAGTCGGTCGCCGGGGCGCAGGGTGGCGGGGACCCCGGCGAGGCTGACGGTCTCGCCACCGTCGGTGGCGAAACGAAGGCAGGTCGCGCCGCGCCCGAGGACCGTCCCCGTCAGGTGGACCTCCCCGGCCTCGGCCCCGGGCGGGCCGGGACGCGGACCGACGCCCGGCGACGCGGCCTCCGCCACGGCGAGGTCGCCGCCGAGCACGCAGCACAGCAAGGCCGCCGTGCCGAGACGGCGCGGTCCGATGGCAGCCGACATGAGGATCGCGACCTCCGCTGGGATCCTGTGGGGAACGGCCCTATGGGAACGCGTCCGCCGCCCCAACGGGATCGCTCGAATAAGCCGGAGTTTCCCCGATCGGTGATGCCGAAAACCCCCGATCCACGGCGCCGCCTCAACCCACGCGGGTATGCGTCGCCGTCCCGGCGAGCACGCCGCGGAACCCGCCCGGCTCGTCGAGCGAGAAGACCACGATCGGCAGCCCGTTCTCCCGCGCGAGGGCGATCGCCGACGCGTCCATCACCTTGAGGTGCTTCGAGAGCACGTCGTCGTAGGAGATGCGGTCGTAGCGCACGGCATCGTCGTGGGCCATCGGATCCTTGTCGTAGACCCCGTCCACCTTCGTGCCCTTGAAGATCGCCTCGCAGGACATCTCCGACGCGCGCAGCGTCGCCGCCGTGTCGGTGGTGAAGTAGGGGTTCCCGGTCCCCGCGGCGAAGATCACGACGCGCTTCTTCTCGAGGTGGCGGACCGCCCGGCGGCGGATGTAGGGCTCGCAGACCTGGTCCATCGGGATGGCCGAAATGACGCGCGTGTGCAGGCCCAGCGACTCGAGCGCGCCCTGCATCGCCAGCGCGTTCATCACCGTCGCCAGCATCCCCATGTAGTCGGCCGTCGTCCGCTCCATCCCCTGCGCCGAGCCCTGCAGGCCCCGGAAGATGTTGCCGCCGCCGATCACCATGCAGATCTCGACGCCCGTCTCGTGGACGCTCTGCACCTCGCGGGCGATCCGCTCCACCGTCGGGGGATGGAGGCCGAAGCCTTGGTCGCCCATCAGCGCCTCGCCGCTGATCTTCAGCATGACACGCTTGTATCCCGCGGCCCCCGTCTCCGTGGTCCCGTCCATTGCGCGCCCCCCCCTGTTGCCGACGCGGCGTGTCGCAGATTAAGGCCGGTGGCGCAACGCTCCGGACGGACCGGCAGCGAAGGATCAACGTCGCGCCGCATGACCCTGATCTCGTTGGACGATATCCCCTCGGACCGGCCCATCCTGATCGCCGGCCCGACCGCCTCCGGGAAGTCGGCGCTCGCCCTTGCCTTGGCCGAACGGCAGGGCGGGACCGTGGTGAACGCGGACGCGATGCAGGTCTTCGCGGACTGGCGCGTCCTCACCGCACGACCGTCGGCGGAGGAGGAGGCGCGCGCCGCGCATGCGCTCTACGGCCATGTCGCTTGGCGGACGGCCTACTCGACAGGCGACTGGCTCCGCGACTATGCCGCCCTCCGGGCGCGCCGCCCGATCGTCACGGGGGGCACCGGCCTGCTGTTCCGCGCGCTCACCGAGGGGCTCGCCGACATACCGCCCACGCCGCCGGAGGTCCGGGCCGAGGCGGTCCGGCGGATGGAGGCGGAGGGCCACGCGGCGCTCGCCTCCGAACTGAGCGCGGACGTGCGGCGCGACCTCGACCTCGCCAACCCCGCCCGCGTGGCGCGCGCATGGGAGGTGCAGCGCGCAACGGGCCGTTCCATCCGTGCCTGGCAGGCCGAGACCCCGCCGCCCCTTCTCCCGCTCGACCGCGCGGTCCCGATCGTCCTGGAGGCCGACAGGGACTGGCTCGCCGAGCGGATCGCGCGCCGGTTCGACTTTATGCTCGATGGCGGAGCCTTGGACGAGGTCCGCGCCGTGCTGCCCCGCTGGAACCCGGCCCTCAACGCGGCGCAGGCCATCGGGGCACCGGACCTCGTCGCCCACCTGCGCGGCGAGATCGATCTCGCCACCGCCCGCGACCGCGCCGTGGCCGCCACCCGCCAGTACGCCAAGCGCCAGCGCACGTGGTTCCGCCGCCGGATGGGGGGCTGGACGGCCGTGCGGGCTGAATCGCTGCCGGGGTCGTGACCCGGCGGATGCCGGCCGCGGGCGCAACCCCCGCTGACCCTACGGAAGCGCACGAAAACGACACCGGAGGCGATGCGGAATGTCGCTTTTCTTCCCGGTCAAGTCGATTTGATCCGTTGACCCCGCCATGCGCTTGCCCCCCAATGCGGGATCAGAGGTGGGGGAGATCTCGACACGTACCGGACTGCGATGGCCCCCATCGCGTGCCGCGCCCGACGAACGAGGCGCGATCGAAGACACACAGGGAGAAGACTGCATGACCAAGCTAGATCGCACCATCGCCGGGGTCCATCCCGGCGCCGCGATGTACGCCGAGGAGCACAAGCGCGGCGAGATGGACCGCCGCGAGTTCCTGACCCGCGCCACCGCGCTGGGCGTCTCGGTGCCCGCCGCCTACGCGCTGATCGGCCTGCCCACCCCCGCCCGCGCTGACGCGCACGCCCAGCAGGGCGGCACCCTGCGGATGCAGATGGAGGTCCGCGCGCTCAAGGATCCGCGCACCTTCGACTGGACTCAGATGTCCTACGTGGCCGGCGGCTGGCTCGAGCACCTTGTGCTCTACCACAACGACGGCACCTTCACCGGCTTCCTGCTCGAGGGCTGGGAGACGAACGAGGACGCCACGCAATACACCATGCGCGTCCGTCCGGGCGTGAAGTGGTCCAACGGCGACGACTTCACCGCCGAGCACGTGGCCCACAACTTCCGCCGCTGGGCCGAGCGCGACGCCGAGGGCAACTCGATGGCCGCGCGCGTCGACGCGCTGGTCGACGACGACACGGGCCAGCTCCGGGAGGGCGGCATCGAGATCGTCGACGACCTCACGCTCGTGCTGAACCTCAAGCAGCCGGACATCACGCTGATCCCGGGCATCACCGACTACCCGGCCCACGTGCTGCATCCCGACCAGGATCCCGACGACCTGCTGACGAACCAGATCGGCACCGGCCCCTTTATGTCCGAGTCCCACGAGGTCGGCGTGAAGTCCGTGCTCGTGCGCCGTCCCGACCACGAGTGGTGGGGCACCGCCGCCGGGCTCGGCCCGAACCTCGAGCGGATCGAGTACATCGACTACGGCACGGACCCCTCCGCCTGGGTCGCCGCCGCCGAGGCCGAGGAGATCGACGCCCTCTACGAGAACGTGGGCGAGTTCGTGGAGATCTTCGAGTCGATCGGCTGGACCAACTCGGAGATCGCGACCGGCTCGACCATCGTGATCCGCCCGAACCAGCAGGCCGAGGTCGACGGCATGCGCCCCTACGAGGACGTACGTGTCCGCCGCGCCATCGCCATGGCGGTCGACAACGCTGTGCTGCTTGAGCTCGGCAACGCGGGTCAGGGCATCGTCGCCGAGAACCACCACGTCGCCCCGGTGCACCCGGAGTACGACCCCGAGGTGGGCCGCGGTCCGTTCGACCCGGCGCAGGCGAAGGCGCTCATGGAGGAGGCCGGGATGGCCGACTTTGAGCACGAGCTGATCTCGATCGACGACGACTGGCGCCGCGCCACCACCGACGCCGTCGCCGCGCAGCTGCGCGACGCGGGCATCCCGGTGAAGCGCACGATCCTCCCGGGCTCCACGTTCTGGAACGACTGGGCGAAGTATCCCTTCTCCTCGACGAACTGGAACCACCGCCCGCTCGGCACGCAGGTCCACGGCCTCGCGTACAAGTCGGGCGTCGCATGGAACGAGTTCGGCTGGGAGAACGCCGAGTTCGACGCCCTGCTGGCCGAGGCGAACTCCATCGCGGACGCCGACGCGCGCCGCGAGGTGATGGGCAAGATGCAGAAGATCGTCGTCGACGACGGCGTCACGATCCAGCCCTACTGGCGCTCGCTCTACCGCTCGTCGACGGACGGGACGGTCAACATGGACATGCACATCGCCTACCACGGGCGCATGTGGGAGTGGGGCCTGGCGGCCTGATCCCCTGACATGTCGGGGCGTCCCTCCGGGGGCGCCCCCCTTTCCGTCGACGACGGACCATCCGGACACGACCGGCCGCCCGAAGGGACAGACCACCGATGGCGATGTTCATCCTCCGACGCTTGGGCGTGATGCTCCTGACGGCGCTCTGCCTGACCTTCGTGGTCTTCTTCCTGACCAACCTCTATCCGAACCTCGAGAAGCTGGCGAAGACGCAGGCCAACAACCGGATGTCCGACGACCAGGTCGTGACGTGGCTCGACAACCGCGGCTACCTCGACAGCACGGTGGTGAAGTACGGGCGCTGGCTCGGCGTCGCGCCCTCCTTCGTCCGCGAGGACGACGCGGGCGAGATCCTCTACAACTCCTGCGCCCGCCCCGGCGAGGATCCGGCCACGGCGGGCCGCTTCTGCGGCGTGCTCCAAGGCGACTGGGGCTTCTCCTCCGTCTTCAAGGACGGCGTGCTCGACATCCTCGCGGCGCGCGGCGTGCAGACCCTCAAGCTGATGGGCTGGGTGATGCTGGTGATGGTGCCCGGCGCGCTGATCATCGGCGTCCTCGCGGGCATGCGCGAGGGCTCCAAGCTCGACCGCTCCCTCTCGACCTTCTCGATCGCGACCACGGCGACGCCCGAATACGTCTCCGGCGTCATATTCATCACCGTGTTCGCCTCCTCCGCCGTGGGCCTCAAGTGGTTCAAGGGCACGGCCGCCAGCGCCATGGAGAACGTCACCTTCGAGAACTTCACCTTGCCCGTGCTGACCGTCGCGCTCTACGGGATGGGATACATCGCGCGGATGACGCGGGCCTCCATGACCGAGGTGATGACCGCCCAGTACATCCGCACCGCGCGCCTCAAGGGCGTCTCTTTCGGCTCGATCGTCCTCAAGCACGCCTTGCGCAACGCGCTGATCGCCCCCTTCACGGTGATCATGCTGCAGTTCCCGTGGCTGCTGAACGGCGTCGTGATCGTGGAGACCCTGTTCAACTTCAAGGGCTTCGGCTGGACGCTGGTGCAGGCCGCCGGCAACAACGACATCGAGCTGCTGCTCGGCGTCTCCATCGTCTCGGTCTTCGTGGTGCTCGCGACGCAGCTGATCTCGGACATCGGCTACGTCTTCCTCAACCCCCGCATTAGGATCGCCTGATCATGGAACCGCTCACCTGGACCGGCGGCCTCGGCGACGTGCTCGACCCGCTCTTCCTCGTCTCGATCATCGCGCTCCTCGTCAGCGCGGCGCTCTCCATCGTCGTGTCCGTCGCGACCCCCGCCCAGCGGATCGTGGTCAACCCCGACGGCACCATCGCCGCCGCCGAGGGCTTGCCGGGCCTGACCGCCAAGGCGCAGCGCTGGTCGCTCTACGCCGTGATCGGGATCGCGCTGGCCTACGTCGTCGGCGGCGCGGTCCTCTCGTGGCAGGGCGCCGGCATCCTCGGCGGCATGTCCCGGCAGCTGGTGCCCGTCTGGATCAGCCTCGTCGCGCTCTTCGCCGTGTCCGTGGCGACGAAGCGCAGCACCGGCCTCTACGGCAAGCTCTTCGACTCCACCGTCGGCATGATCGGCTTCGCGCTGGTGATGTTCTGGGTGTTCACCGCCCTCTACACCGGCGCCTTCGGCCTCATCGCGACCCACGACCCGCTGACGCAGGTCTCGGGCATGAAGAACGAGGTGCCCGGCTCCCCCTTCTCGGACGAGGGCTACCCCTTCTACCTGCTGGGCGGCGACAACCTCGCGCGCGACGTGTTCTCGCGCGTGGTGTCCGGGTCGGTCATCGTGGTGATGATCGCCCCCTTGGCCACGCTCTTCGCGTTCATGGTCGGCATCGTCCTCGGCCTGCCCGCGGGCTACTACGGCGGCAAGCTCGACACGATCCTGTCCTTCCTCGCCAACCTGATCCTCGCCTTCCCGGTGATCCTGCTGTTCTACCTGCTGGTGACGCCGGAGATCCGCCAGACCGGCCTGCCGAGCTACATGGGCGTGGCGCTCTTCCTCGCGCCCATCGCCTTCGCCGCGGTGCTGATATGGTCGCGCTACCGGACCCAGCCGAGCCGCGCCTACACGCTGCTGGCGATCGTCCTGATCCCGCTGGTCTGGCTCTACCTGTCGGTCATCAACGACCCCTCGACGCCGATCGACTTCCTCGGCGGCATCGACCTGTTCGACATCGCCGGCGGCGTGCTGACGGTCTTCGTCTCGGTGGTCTTCGTGAACTCGCCCACGGTGTTCAGGATCGTCCGTGGCCTGACCCTCGACATCAAGACCCGCGACTACGTGGCCGCCGCCCAGACCCGCGGCGAGACGCCGTGGTACATCATGCTGTGGGAGATCCTGCCCAACGCGCGCGGGCCGCTGATCGTCGATTTCTGCCTGCGGATCGGCTACACCACGATCCTGCTCGGCACGCTGGGCTTCTTCGGCCTCGGCCTGCCGCCCGAGAGCCCCGACTGGGGCTCCACGATCAACGACGGGCGCCGCCTGCTGTCGATCTACCCGCACCCCGCCATCGTCCCCGCCGTGGCCCTCCTGAGCCTCGTGCTCGGGCTGAACCTGCTCGCCGACGGTCTCCGCGAGGAGAGCCTGCGGGACTGACGCCCCTCATCCTGCCGGAAATACCTCGGGGGTCCGGGGGCAGAGCCCCCGGCGCCTCCAACAAGCGAGACGACGCATGAAGCAGAACCCCGACTACGCCGGCCCCATCCTAGAGATCGAGGACCTGTCGATCTCCTTCTTCACCCGCCTGCGCGAGATCCCGGCGGTGATGGACTTCTCCGTGACCGTCCAGCCGGGCGAGGCGGTGGGACTCGTGGGGGAGTCGGGCTGCGGCAAGTCGACGGTCGCGCTCGGCGTCATGCAGGACCTCGGCGTCAACGGGCGGGTCGTTGGCGGCACGATCAAGTTCAAGGGCCGCGACCTCGCCGAGATGTCGCCGTCGGAGCTGCGCGACATCCGCGGCAACGAGATCGCGATGATCTACCAAGAGCCGATGGCCTCGCTGAACCCGGCGATGAAGGTCGGCAAGCAGCTCATGGAGGTGCCGATGCTCCATGACGACGTGTCGGAGAAGGAGGCCTACGACATGGCCCTCCAGACCGTCACGGACGTCAAGCTGCCCGACCCCGCGCGCATCCTCGAGAGCTATCCCCACCAGCTGTCCGGCGGCCAGCAGCAGCGCATCGTCATCGCCATGGCGCTGATGTCGAAGCCCGCGCTCCTCATCCTCGACGAGCCGACCACGGCGCTCGACGTCACGGTCGAGGCCGGCATCGTGCAGCTCGTGAAGGAGCTGGGCACCAAGTACGGCACCTCGATGCTGTTCATCTCGCACAACCTCGGGCTGGTGCTGGAGACCTGCGACCGCATCTGCGTGATGTACTCCGGCGAGGCGGTCGAGGACGGGCGCATCGCGGACGTGTTCGACAAGATGCGCCACCCCTATACGCAGGCGCTCTTCCGCTCGATTCCGCTGCCCGGCGCCGACAAGACCGCGCGGCCCCTCGTGGCCATCCGGGGCAACTTCCCCCTGCCCCACGAGCGTCCGCCCGGCTGCAACTTCGGGCCGCGCTGCGACTACTTCGAGGCGGGGCGCTGCGATGCGCGGCCCATCCCGATGGAGGACGTCGAGCCGGGCCACCACTCCCGCTGCCTGCGCTGGGACGAGATCGACTGGGCCGCGCCGCCCGAGGCCACCGAGACGCCGCCGCCCAATCCGCCGGGCGACCCGGTGCTCAAGGTCTCGAACCTGAAGAAGTACTACCAAGTCGCCGCCAACGCCCTGTTCGGCGGCGGCGAGGAGCGCGTCGTCAAGGCCAACGAGACGCTCGACTTCGAGGCCCGCGAATCCGAGACGCTCGCCATCGTGGGCGAATCCGGCTGCGGCAAGTCCACGCTGGCCAAGATGCTCATGGGCCTCGAGACCGCGACCGACGGCACCATCGTGATGGGCAACGAGGAGATCCAGTCCAAGCCCATCGAGGAGCGCGGGCCGGGCCAGGTCAGCCAGATCCAGATGGTGTTCCAGAACCCCTTCGACACGCTCAACCCGTCGATGACCGTGGGCCGCCAGATCATCCGCGCGTTGGAGGTGTTCGACTACGGCGCCAACGACGCCGAGCGGCGTGAGCGGATGCTGCAGCTGCTCGACCTCGTGAAGCTCCCGCGCGAGTTCGCGGGCCGGATGCCGCGCCAGCTCTCCGGCGGGCAGAAGCAGCGCGTCGGCATCGCGCGCGCCTTCGCGGGCGATGCGAAGATCGTGGTGGCGGACGAGCCGGTCTCGGCGCTCGACGTCTCGGTGCAGGCCGCCGTCACCGACCTGCTGATGGAGATCCAGCGCGAGCAGAAGACGACGCTCCTGTTCATCTCCCACGACCTGTCGATCGTGCGCTACCTCGCCGACCGCGTGATGGTCATGTATCTCGGCCACGTGGTCGAGCTGGGCACCACGGACGAGGTCTTCGCCCCGCCCTACCACCCCTACACCGAGGCGCTGCTCTCGGCGGTGCCGATCGCGGACACCAAGGTCGCCAAGAAGCACATCGTGCTCGACGGCGACATCCCGTCCGCCATGAACCCGCCCCCCGGCTGCCCCTTCCAGACGCGGTGCCGCTGGAAGTCCGAGGTGCCGGGCGGCCTGTGCGAGAAGGAGGTGCCGCCCATGCGGACCTTCGGCGCCCACCAGATCAAGTGCCACCTTTCCGACGAGCAGCTTGCCCGCATGGAGCCCGTGATCCAGATCGCCGCCGAATAGGCGGCGCCCGTCGCCCTAGCGGCAGCGCTCCCAGACGTAGCGGTAGCCCCGCTCGCGGAACTCCAGCCCGAGCGGATGCCGCCGGAGGGTGATCGTCCTGCGGGCCGTCGCGCCCTCGCCGGAGCAGGTCGCGCGGAACTCGACCCATCCGCCGCCGACCCGCCCGGTCGAGCCGAGGTCGCAGGAGTTCTCGACACCCTCCAAGCGGCCCTCCCGGATGGCGAGGGCCCCGCCGTCCATGCCGACCTCGTCCGCGCGGCACGACCACCGCGCGCCCTCGGGCTTGTACAATCCGTCGATGTCCTGCGCCGCGACGGGCGGGGCCGCGGCCAATAGCGCGGCGAGCGTGAACGAAATGCGTCTCATGGCGCGAACGCTTCCGCGACGCCACGTCCACCGTCAAGGCGGTGGGCCGTGTCATTGGATGACGCCCCCGCGTGCCCTACCCTCCCCCCATGCTCTCGGTCCTGCCAGCCGCCGCCACCCTCGCCGTCTCGGCCGGCAGCGCGTCGTGGATCGACCGCCGCGCCCGCGCCCGGGAGGTCCGCGCCGAGGCCGAGCACCCCCCCGAGGGCGCGATCATCGACGTGGACGGCATCCCCGTGCACGCGGTCGTCCGGGGCGAGGGCCCCGACCTCGTCCTAATCCACGGCGCGAGCGGCAACCTGCGCGACTTCACCTTCTCCCTCGTCCCGCGCCTCGCGAAGCGGTGGCGCGTGATCGCCTTCGACCGCCCCGGCATGGGCTACACCGGCCGCACCGACCCCGCCTACGACGACCCGGCCGGCACCCGCGCCGAGACCCCGTCCGAGCAGGCCCGCCTCCTGCGCGACGCCGCCGCGCGCCTCGGCGCGACGCGGCCCGTGGTCCTCGGCCACAGCTTCGGCGGGACCATCGCGCTCGCGTGGGCGACCGACGCGCCCGACACCGTCGCCGCGCTGGTCCCCCTCGCCGCCGCCTCCAACCGGTGGGAGGGCGGGCTGGGCCGCCTCTACGCGATCACGTCCTCGGCGGTTGGCGGCGCGCTCGCCGTCCCCGCCCTCACCGCCTTCGTCACGGACGAGCGGCTCGTCGACTACTGTCGCAACGTGTTCGCCCCCGACCCCATGCCCGCCGGGTATCCCGAGCATGTCGGCCCCGCCCTCACGCTCCGCCGCCGCTCGCTGCGCGCCAACGCGCGGCAGGTGAACCCGCTCCTCCCCCACGTGATCGCCTTGGAGGCGCGCTACCCGAGCCTCCCCATGCCGATCGAGGTTGTCCATGGCGACATCGATCCGATCTGCCCCTTCGACACCCATGCCCTCGCCCTGTCGCGGATGGCCCCCACCGCGAAGCTCACGACCCTCCGCGGCGTCGGCCACATGCCCCACCACGTCGCCCCCGAGGCGGTCGAGGCCGCGCTCGAGCGTGCCGCCGCCCGCGCCGGGTTACGCTGAGCCCCGCGCCGCGCTACCTCCGCGGGACGCGAGCCGGGGAGACCGACCATGACGAAGCCGTTCGACGGTGCCATCACCACCTTCTTCGAGGAGGACGCCCCCGCCGCCATCCGCGACGCCATCCGCGACGCGGACAGCGCCAAGGAGGTTCTGACGGACGACTACCCCTACGACCGCTGGCTCAGGAAGAAGGACTACGAGGAGCAACTCGACGCCCTCCAGGTCGAGCTGGTGAAGATGCAGTCGTGGGTGCAGGAGACCGGCGCCCGCGTCATCGCCGTGTTCGAGGGGCGCGACGCCGCCGGCAAGGGCAGCACGATCCGCCGCCTGACCGCGAACCTGCCGTCCCGCGCCGCCCCCGTCGTCGCGCTCTCCAAGCCGACCGAGCGCGAGCGGGGCGAGTGGTACTTCCAGCGCTACGTCCGCCACCTGCCCACCGCCGGGCAGGTCTCCGTCTTCGACCGCTCGTGGTACAACCGCGCCGTCGTCGAGCACGTGTTCGGCTTCTGCTCCCCGGCCGAGCGCGAGGCCTTCTTCCATCAGCTCCCGTCCTTCGAGAAGCTGCTCGTGGACGACGGGATCGTCCTCGTGAAGCTGTGGCTGACCGTGGGCCGCGCCGAGCAGCTCCGCCGTTTCCTGTCGCGCGAGACGGACCCGCTGAAGCAGTGGAAGCTGTCGGGCATCGACGTGAAGGGCCTCGCCAAGTGGGACGCGTACACCGACGCCATCGGCGAGACCTTGGAGCGGTCCTCCTTCGACTTCGCGCCGTGGACCGTCGTGCGCTCGGACGACAAGCGCCGCGCCCGCCTCGAGGCGATCCGCACGGTGCTGTCGTCCGTCCCCTACGACGGGCGGGACGACTCGCTGCTCGAGATCGACCGAAAGGTCGCGGGCGGCCCCGGCCTGTGGCTCGCGGGCGCCTGACTTGGCCGACCGGTATCACCACGGGAACCTGCGCCAAGCCCTCGTCGACGAGGCGCTCAAGCTGATTGAGGCGAAGGGCCCGGCCGGCTTCACCCTTTCGGAGGCGGCCCGCGCCGCGGGCGTGACGCCCGCCGCCGTCTACCGCCACTTCGAGGGCCGCGAGGACCTGATCGCGGAATGCGCGGTGCAGGGGCACCGCATCTTCACCGCAGCGATGGAGAACGCCTTCGCCGACGGCCAGCCCTCGCCGCTCTCCGCGTTCGAGGCGGTGGGCCGGGCCTACCTTGCCTTCGCCAAGGCGCACACGGGCCACTACATCGCGATGTTCGAGTCCGGCCTGTCCCGCCACGCGACGCCCGGCCTCGCGGTCGCGGCGGACCGGTCCGCCGCCGTGCTCGAGCGTGCGGCCGCCAAGCTGTCCGAGACCATCCCGCCCGAACGGCGTCCCCCCGCCTCGATCTTCAGCGCGCATGTCTGGGCGATGTCCCACGGCGTCGTCGAGCTCTTCGCGCGCGGTGCGCCCGGCGCGAACGCCCCCTTCTCGCCCGAGGATCTGCTGGAGGCGGGAATCGGCATCTATCTCCGGGGCCTCGGCCTCTTGCCGCCCGACGCCTGACGTTTCACGCCCGACCCGTCCGCTCACGCCCCCGGCACCGCCGCTCCCGCGCCCGTGAGAGCCGTGCGCGGCTTGCTCCTTGCCCTGCGTTTCCGCACCATCCTCGGTCCGATCTCACGTGCCCGTGCATGGCGGCGCAGGGCTGCGGAGGGCATCTTGGTTTCAACGCAACGGGGCACCGCCCCAAACCACAAGGACCAAGACCATGACCAAGCTCATCCTCGCCGCCGCCGCCCTCTCCGCCGCCATCGCCGCCCCCGCGGCCGCCCAGACGGTCCAGGTCGTGCCCGGCGCGGCCGGCGCGATCGCCCACTTCAACCAGTCGCGCGAGCAGGGCGAGCGGCTGATCGTCCCCCGCACCGAGCGCCAGCGTGCGTCGCGCCCCTCGCGGAGCTTCGAGATCGCCCGCCAGATCGTGAACGGCTCCGCCGACGGCCAAGACGGCAAGATCCTCGGCCGGGGCACCCGCTTCGACTGATCCGGCCTGCCCCGCGACGCGCCCCGTTCCTCCCGGCGGGGCGCGTTTGCGTTGCGTCCCCGGCGTTCCGGCCGCAAGGGACGCCCATGGACCGCACCGCCCCTCCCCGCTCCGACACGTGGCGCGCCGCCGCTTGGATGCTGGGCGCCATCGCCTCGTTCACCGCGATGGCGGTCGCGGGCCGCGCGGTCTCCCACGAGCTCGACACCTTCGAGATCATGCTCTGGCGCTCCGTCATCGGCGTGGCCGTCATGCTCTCGGTCGCCACGGCGCTCCGCCGCTGGAACGAGGTCTCGCGCGAGCGGCTGCCGCTCCACCTCGCGCGGAACGCCGCGCACTTCGCCGGCCAGAACCTCTGGTTCCACGCGATCACGGTGCTGCCCCTCGCCACCGTGTTCGCGCTGGAGTTCACGTCTCCCCTCTGGGTGCTCCTGCTCTCGATCCCGCTCCTCGGCGAGCGTCCCGGCTGGACGCGCGCCGGTATCGCCCTGCTCGGCTTCGCGGGCGTCCTGCTCGTCGCGCGCCCCGGCGCGGACATGCCCCCCGGCGTGATCTGGGCCGCCTTGGCCGCCGTCGGGTTCGCCCTGACCAACGTTGCCACGAAGCGGCTGACCCGCGACGAGAGCACCCTGTCGATCCTCGTCTGGCTGACCGCGATGCAACTGGTGCTCGGGCTGGCCTTCGCGGGCTGGGACGGCGACATCGCCGCGCCGTCCGCCGCCGCCGCGCCGTGGATCGGGCTCATCGGCCTCGCGGGGCTCTGCGCGCACTGGTCGCTCACCAACGCGCTGGCGCTGGCGCCCGCCTCGACGGTCATGCCGATCGACTTCGCCCGCCTGCCGCTGATCGCGGGGATCGGCGCGTGGGCCTACGGCGAGTCGCTCGACCCCCTCACGCTCCTCGGCGGCGGGATCGTCTTCGCGGCGGCCTACGCCAACCTGCGCCTCGCCGACCGGCCCGCCTGACGCCCCGGCGCCCCACTCTGTTGCAGCCGCGCCACCCTGCACCTGCGGGATTCCACACCCCCGCGTCGTGACGCTGGGTCCGTCTTGAGCGGAACACCCTCCGCGCGCTTACGATTTAGGCGAACACCGGCGCGTGGCAGACCCGCGCGCCCGGACGGCGTCCGACAGGGCGCGAGAGGGAGCAGGACATGAACCGCATCGCAATCACCGCCGTCACGGCGACCCTTCTGGCCGGCACCTCGGCCCATGCCGGCGGCCTCGACCGCTCGGGCCAGAGCATCTCGCCGCTCTTCAACGCGCCCGGCACCGCCAGCTTCGGCCTGAGCTACGTCAAGCCCGACCTCAGGGGCGAGGACGTGGACGGCGACGGCTCCTACGATGCGGGCGAATCCTACACGACCTACACCTTCTCCTACGCCGACCAGATCACCGACCGGTTCTCCTACGCCGTGATCGCCGATCAGCCCTTCGGCGCGGACATCTTCTACGACGACGACCCGGCCTCCTCGAACATCGGCGGTACGCTCGCCGACATCAACTCGGACGCCCTGAGCCTCGTCGGCCGCTACAAGATCAACGAGCGCTTCTCGGTGATCGGCGGCCTGCGCGCCCAGAACGCAGGGGGCGAGGTCGCCCTGCGCGGCCAGTCCTACGCCAACGCCATCACCGCCCGCGCCGTCGCCGACCAGACCGGCCTGACCGCGGAGCAGGTCGGCGGCGTCGCGCAGGCGATCGGCGCGGTGCAGGCCGCCGGCGGCAATCCCGCCGTGCTGACCCCCGAGCAGCAGGCCCTCATCGCGCAGGTCGGCGGCTTCGCCGCGGCCGGGGCGATCGCGCGGAGCTTCCTCAACGGCCGCACCGCCTTCGACGACGGCAACGGCTACGCCGTCGACATCGAGGACAGCTGGGGCCTCGGCTACACCCTCGGCTTCGCCTACGAGATCCCGGACATCGCGCTCCGCCTCGCCGTGACGTGGAACTCCGAGGTGTCCCATTCCGGCACTGCCACCGAGAGCGTCGCGGGCATGACCTCGCGCAACACGATCGACTTCGAGACCCCGGAATCCATCAACGTCGAGTTCCAGACCGGCGTCGCCGAGGACACGCTCCTTCTCGCGTCGCTGCGCTATACCGACTGGGACGACTTCGACGTGATCCCGCCGGTGTTCGGCGTCGACCTCGCCGACATCGACGACAGCTACCGCTGGTCCCTCGGCGTCGCCCGCCGCTTCACCCCGGAGTTCGTCGGCATCGCCAACCTGACCTACGAGAAGGACAACGGCTCCGAGACCGTCTCGCCCCTCGGGCCGACCGACGGCCAGATCGGCCTCTCGCTGGCCGGACGCTACACGAGCGGGAACCTGAACGTCACCGGCGGCATCAACTACACCAAGGTCGGCTCCGCCTTCGCCGGCGTCGCCGACAGCCCCGTGGCCGAGTTCAACGACAGCTCCGCCGTCGGCATCGGCCTGCAGGTGCAGTACAAGTTCTGATCCCGCACGCGGGACGCGCATGAACGCCCCGCCCCTCCGGCGGAGCGTTCGTCGTCGCGGGCGCAGGATTCGGGTCGCCCCGCACCGGTCCGCATGACACACCGCGCCCATGAGCGCCGCCCCCGACATGTCCGCCCGCACATGGGCCGAGCTCGCGTTGCTGGCGCTGATCTGGGGCGGCTCCTTCCTCGCCATCCGCACCGCCCTCGACGAGATCCCCTTCGTCACCTCCGTGGCCTTCCGGGTGGGACTCGCCGCCGCCGTGCTGTGGGGATGGTGCGCGCTCCGCGGCCTGCGCCCGCCGCGCGACCCGCGCCTGTGGGGGGCGCTGCTCGGGATGGGGATGCTCAACAACGTTCTGCCGTTCTCTCTCATGGCGTGGGGCCAGCTCAGCATCGAGACCGGCCTCACCGCGATCCTGAACGCGGGCACGGCGGTGTTCGGCGTGCTCGCCGCCGCCCTCCTCCTCCCGGACGAGCGTCTGACGCCCCGTCGCGCCCTCGGCGTGGCGCTCGGCTTCCTCGGGGTCGCCACCGCGATCGGTCTGGGCAATCTCGCCACCTTGGACCTGCGCTCGCTCGCGCAGCTCGCCGTGGTCGCGGGCACCGTCTCCTACGCGCTCGCGGGCGTGTGGGGCCGCGTCACGCTCCGGGGCCTCGACCCGCGCCTTTCGGCCGCCGGGATGCTCACGGGCTCGTCGCTCGTCATGATCCCCGCCGCGCTCTGGATCGACGGGCCCGTCTGGCCGACCGAGGCGACCACGTGGGTGGGCATCCTCTACTACGCCGTGATCGCCACCGCCGTCGCCTACCTCCTCTACTTCCGGCTCCTCGCGACCGCGGGCGCGGGCAACCTCATGCTCTGCACCCTGCTCGTGGCGCCGGTCTCGATCCTCCTCGGCGCATGGATCCGGGACGAGGTACTGGGGCCGGGCACCTACGCGGGCTTCGCCCTCCTCGCGGTGGGCCTCGCCGTGATCGACGGGCGACTGTTCCGCGTCCTGCGGCGCGCGCCGAATTGACCGGAGCGCCCCGCGCGGGCACGTCCCCCCCATGCTCTACGAGACCTCCCGCGACTGGCGCGACGCCCCCGAGAAACGCCTCGCGCTGTTCGGCATGTCGGGCCTCGGCAAGACCCACCTCAGCCGCCTGCTGCGCGGCGCGCAGTGGTTCCACTACTCCGTCGACTACCGGATCGGCACCGCCTATCTCGGGCAGCAGATCTCGGACATGCTCAAGCGCGAGGCGATGGCCGTCCCCGCGCTCGCGCGGCTGCTGCGGACCGACGGGGTGGTCGTGTCGCCGAACCTCAGCTTCGAGAACCTCTCCGCCCTCTCCGCTTGGGTCGGCAAGCCGGGCGACCCGGCGCGCGGCGGCCTCGCCTTCGAAGACTACGCCGCCCGCCAAGCCCTCCACCGCGAGGCCGAGATCGCCGCGATGGCCGACACCGGCGCCTTCGTGGACCGCGCCGCCTCGCTCTACGGCTACCCGCACTTCGTGTGCGACACCTCCGGCTCCTTCTGCGAGATCGTGGACCCCGACGATCCGCTCGACCCGGTCCTCACCGACCTCGCCGCCCGGGCCCTGCCCGTCTGGCTGCGCGGGGCGGACGACCACGTCGACACCCTGATCGCGCGCTTCGACCGCGCGCCCAAGCCGATCTACTACCGCCCCGACTTCCTCGCGGCCTGCTGGCGCGACTACCTGTCCGACGCCGGCCTCGCGCCCGAGGCGGTCGATCCCGACGCCTTCGCCCGCCATTCCTACGCCGCCGTGATCGCCGCGCGCCAGCCGCGCTACGCGGCCATCGCGGCACGATGGGGCGTGGTCATCGACGCGGGCGAGGTCGAGACGGCGCGCGATGCCCACGACGTGATCGAGCTGGTCGCCGCCGCGCTGGACGAGCGGGGACGGGGCGGCTAGCCCGACCGTCCGGAGGACCGTCATGCCCATCACCCTGCCCCGCTCCCTGCCCGCCTTCGACGTGCTGGACCGCGAAGGCGTCATGGTCATCGGCGAGGACGGCGCGGCGCGGCAGGACATCCGGCCGCTGCGGATCGCGCTGCTGAACCTGATGCCGATGAAGATCGCGACCGAGACGCAGTTCGCGCGGCTGATCGGGGCCACGCCGCTGCAGATCGACCTGACCCTGATCCGCATGACCGAGCACCAGTCCCGCCACACCGCGCCCGAGCACATGGAGGCGTTCTACCAGCCGTTCCAAAAGGTTAGGGACCAGCGCTTCGACGGGTTGATCGTTACGGGATCGCCGATCGAGCATCTCGACTACGACGAGGTCTCCTACTGGGACGAGATGCGCGAGGTGATGGACTGGACCCAGACCCACGTGCACCGGACCTTCGGCGTGTGCTGGGGGGGAATGGCGATGGCGTGGCATTTCCACCGCGTCGCCAAGCACTTGCTGCCCGCCAAGCACTTCGGCTGCGACCGGGCGCGGGTCGAGGTGCCGGACAGCCCGTGGCTGCGCGGGTTCTCGGACGACGCGATGGTGCCGGTGTCGCGGTGGACGGAGCTGCGGCGCGGCGAACTCGAGGCCAAGGGATTGAGGATCCTGCTGGAATCCGAGCGGACGGGGCCGTGCCTCGTGGAGGATGCGGGGCACCGCGCGCTCTACGTCTTCAACCACTTCGAATACGACACCGACACGCTGAAGCGGGAGTACGACCGCGACGTGGCGAACGGGACGCCGGTGGAGATCCCCTATGGCTACTACACGGACGACGATCCCTCGCTGCCGCCGGTGAACCGCTGGCGGAGCCATGGGCACCTGCTTTATGGCAACTGGATCAACGAGATATACCAGACGACGCCCTACGACACGGCGCTGATCGGGACGCATTCGCACCGGATGGGCGAAGGGCCGGTCCCGCTGTGACGGCGTCACGGCGGAGTGGCGGGATGGCTGTTAGGGTGTAACAGGAAACGTCAGGCGGGGGTGTTACACAGTAACGTTCCGACCCCGATCCGCGCCGCGCCGCAGCATCGTCACGCCACGCCGCGGTAGAGCCGGACCTTCAGCCCGCCATGCGCGACGACGGGGCCGCCTTCGAGGTTGAGGCCGGTTGCGCGGATCAGGTCCTGCTCGGACGTGATCACACCCACCTGCCAGCCCGCGAACCGCTCCCGCGCGACCCGTCCGAGCGCGGCGTAGAGCGGCTGGAGCCGTCCGCCGATGCGGGTGCCGTAGGGCGGGTTGACGAGGAGGAGGCCGGGGCCGTCGAGCGCGGGGGCGGCGGTGATCGGGGCGGCCTCGAAGGCGACATCGACGCCCGCCCTCTCGGCATTGGCGCGGGCCATCGCGACGGCACCCTCGTCGCGGTCGCTGCCACGGATCGCCACCTCGACGGGACGGGGGGACTGCGCGCGCAAGGCGGCCCAGCGGTCGGCGTCGTGGGGCGCGAGGCGCTCGAAGTCGAACGCCCGCGACCGGCCGGGGTCGAGGCCCGCGGCGATCTCGGCGGCCTCGATGGGGATGGTGCCGGAGCCGCACATCGGGTCGAGCAGCGGGACCGTGCCGTCCCAGCCGCAGGCGCGCAGGAAGCCCGCCGCCAGCGTCTCGCGGAGGGGGGCGCGATTGACCTCGCGCTTGTGGCCCCGGCGATGCAGCGCCTCGCCGGAGGTGTCGACGGAGACGGTGCAGGTGTCCTTCTCCAGCCGGGCGGCGATGCGGACGCCGTCCGGGCCGATGGTCAGGCCGGCCTGCTGGAGCGCGGCCTCGACGCGCTTGCCGACGGCGCCGCCGTGGTTGAGCCGGGAGCGGACCGAGGCGCCCTCGACCCGGACGGGGACGTCCGGGCGCAGGGTGGCGCGCCAGTCGATCTCGCGCAGCCCGGCGTCGAGCTGGGCGAAGCCCGCCGCGCGGAACACGGCGAGGCGGGCGAGGACGCGGGAGGCGATGCGGGAGCGGAGGTTGGCGCGGCGCACGGCCTCCCAGCCGCCGCGGCACTCGACGCCGCCGTGGACAAGCTTGGGCGCGGGCACGCCCAAGGTCAGCGCCTCCTCCAGCAGCTGCGGCTCCAGCCCCGGGGGCGATACGAGGAACACGGTCTCCATGCGTCCCTGTGCCCCGCGCCCGGTCCGGGGGGAACCCCTCCCCCCCGCCGGGGCTTGAGTCGCGAACCGAGGCGGAGGCGGACATGGCGGACCATCGATGGGCGATCCCGGTGATGCGGGCGGGCTATTCGGGACGGGGGGTGACCTACCTTGCCGTGGCGGGCCTGTCGCTCTGGGCGATCTGGCGCGGGGGCGCCGCGCAGGGGACGGAGAGCGCGTTGGCCTCGCTGTCGCAGTCCACGTGGGGCGTGGTGGTGCTGTGGGTCATCGGGATCGGCCTGATCGCCTACGCCATCTGGCGCGGGATCGACGCGGCGGAGGATCTGGAGGACTACGGGACGGAGGGGAAGGGCCTGATCGCCCGTGCGGGGATGATCGTCACCGGTCTGATCCACGGCGCGCTGGGCGCGACGGCCATCGGGCTGGCGCTGGGCGACCGCTCGGGCGGCGGGCAGGACGGCGTGACCAAGGCCGTGGACTGGGCGCTGAACCTGCCGGGCGGGCGCTGGATCGTGGGCTTCGCGGCGCTCTGCACGATCGGGGCGGCGATCTACTACGTCCACAAGGGGATCGCGGCCAAGCACCGCGAGCACCTTATGGCGAACGAGTTCACGCGCAACTACGACTGGGCGCTGCGCGCGGGCGTGATCGCGCAAGGCGTCCTGATCGGGATCATCGGCGGCTTCCTCGCCGTGGCGGCGTGGCGGGCCTCGGAGGGGCCGGCGGGCGGCGTGGGGCAAGCCTTCGACTGGCTGGCGGGGCAGCCCTTCGGCAACGTGCTGGTGATCGCGATGTGCCTCGGGCTGCTCGGGTTCGCGTTCTTCTGCTTCGTAAACGCGGCCTACCGGATCATTCCCAAGGTCGAGGGGTCGGGCGACCTCAAGACGCTGGGGGCGGCGCTAAAGTCGAAGGTGGCGTAGGGGGCGGCACCCCTCGGCCGCGCGTGGGCTTTCGCCCACCCTACGGGACGACGCGCCTCCCTACCCCATCAGGCCCAGCGACCGGAGCGACGCCTCGCCCTGCGCGCCGATGACGATGTGGTCGTGGACCACGATCTCCAGCGCCCCGCAGGCGCGGACGATCGCCTCGGTCATCTCGACGTCCTCGGTCGAGGGCGTGGGGTCGCCGGAGGGGTGGTTGTGCACGAGGATGATGGCCGACGCGTTCAGCTCCAGCGCGCGGCGCGCGACCTCGCGGGGATAGACGGGAACGTGGCCGACGGTGCCCTGCGCCAACTCCTCGTCGCCGAGGAGCGCGTTCTTGCGGTCGAGGAAGAGGACGCGGAACGCCTCGGTCTGGCGGAAGGCCATCGCGGTGCGGCAGTAGCCCACGAGGTCGTCCCATGACGACAGGAGCGTCTTGTCGGCGATCTTGGCGCGCCCGATGCGGCGCGCGAAGCTGTCGATCATGCGCAGGCGCAGGACGACGCGGTCGGTCGCGCCGTCCACCTGCAGGATCTGGGCGTCGGGGGCGGCGACCACCGCCGAGAGGTCGCCGAAGCGGGCCAGCAGGCGCTTGGCCAGCGGCTTGACGTCGACGCGGGGGATCGCGTCGAAGAGCAGCAGTTCCAGCAGTTCGTAGTCCGGCAGGGCGTCCGCGCCGCCGGACAGGAACCGCTCGCGCAGGCGGGCGCGGTGGCCGTGGTAGTGGGGGCGGCGGCGGCCGTCCGCGTCGACGACCATCCCGCCGCCGGCCGCGTGCTCGGGGGAGAGGCGGTCGTGGATGCGGAAGGCGGGCCGCGGGGGGCTGGCGTAGGTGGCCTCGGGCGGGGGGATGCGCGCCTCGAGGTCGCGCAGGCCCATCGCGTCCTCGGCGAAGCCGCGCGGCTTCGGCGGGGGCGGGTCGGCGAAGCCGGCATCCGGGTCCAGCCGCGCGGTGATCCGGCGGCGCCATCCGTCGAGCGTGCGCTTGGCGTCCATGCCCGCAGGGATGCGGCACGAGATGCTAACGATCGGTTAACGGATGGGGGCGGCCCCACTGTCCCACAGGGCCGCCCCGCGTCCTGCGGGCGGTGTCAGCCGAGGCCGGGGCCGGGGCAGGACTTGCGCGCGCAGGTGGTCGTGCGGCCGGCGCGCGGGGGCGCCGGCCGCCGTGGCGGGGTCAGGAGCAGCCGGAGGTGCCCCCGCAGGTGTTGCACTTCATGCAGGTGCCGTTGCGGACCAGCGTGTAGTTGCCGCACTCGCCGCAGGCCTCGCCCTCGTAGCCCTGCATCTTGGCCTTGGCCCGGGCGTCCATGGTGACGGCGACCTTCGCCTCGGCGGAGGTCTCGACCTCCACCTTGGTGCCGTGCTCCAGCACGGTGCCCGCGTCGGCGATGGCGGCGGCCACGCGGTCGACGCTCTCCGCCGGGAGCAGGCCCGAGGGCAGGCGCTTGCGGAGGTAGCCCGTCGAGGCGACTTGACGCATCACGTCGAAGGACTTGGCCGCCGCGCTCTCGCCCACGGGGGCGACGTTGGTCTTCCCCTCGGCCTCGCCGCCGCCCAGCTCGTCGAAGGCGGTGCCCTCGGGCTTCACGTGGGCGAGGTCGGTGCGGTCGAGGTAGGAGACCGCCAGCTCGCGGAAGATGTAGTCGAGCACCGACGTGGCGTTCTTGATGCTGTCGTTGCCCTGCACCATGCCCGAGGGCTCGAACTTGGTGAAGGTGAAGGCGTCCACGAACTCCTCCAGCGGCACGCCGTATTGCAGGCCGACGGAGACCGCGATGGCGAAGTTGTTCATCATCGCCCGGAAGCCCGCGCCCTCCTTGTGCATGTCGATGAAGATCTCGCCCAGCTGGCCGTCGCCGTACTCGCCGGTGCGGAGATAGACCTTGTGGCCGCCGACGACGGCCTTCTGGGTGTAGCCCTTGCGGCGGTCGGGCATCTTCTCGCGGCCGCGGGCGACCTCCTTGACGATGATCTTCTCGATGATCTTCTCGGCGAGGACCTCCGCCTTCTCCTGCGGCGTGCCGCTCTCGAGGGTCTCGGCGGCCTCGTCGTCGTCCTCGACCAGGCTCGCGGCCAGCGGCTGCGACAGCTTGGAGCCGTCGCGGTAGAGCGCGTTGGCCTTCACGCCCAGCGACCACGACAGCTCGTAGGCCGCCTTGCAGTCATCGATCGTGGCCGAGTTGGGCATGTTGATCGTCTTGGAGATCGCGCCCGAGATGAAGGACTGGGCGGCGGCCATCATCGTGATGTGGCTCTCGACGGAGAGGAACCGCTTGCCCTTCTTGCCGCAGGGGTTGGCGCAGTCGAACACGGGCAGGTGCTCGTCCTTGAGGCCCGGCGCCCCTTCGAGGGTCATGGTGCCGCAGACGTGGTCGTTGGCGGCCTCGATGTCCTTCTTGGAGAAGCCGAGGTGGCGCAGCAGGTCGAAGGACGGGTCGGCCAGCTTCTCGGAGGGCACGCCGAGGGTGCCGGTCAGGAAGTCCTCGCCCAGCGTCCACTGGTTGAACACGAAGCGGATGTCGAAGGCCGAGGGCAGCGCGGCCTCGATCTTCTCGATCTCGCACTTGCCGAAGCCGTGGCCGATCAGGGACGTGTGGTTGATGCCGGGCGCCTGCCCGAGCGAGCCGTGGCCCACGGCGTAGGACACGATCTCGGCGATCTCGCTCTCGCGGTAGCCGAGCTTGCGCAAGGAGGCGGGGACGGACTGGTTGATGATCTTGAAGTAGCCGCCGCCGGCCAGCTTCTTGAACTTCACCAGCGCGAAGTCAGGCTCGATGCCGGTGGTGTCGCAGTCCATCACGAGGCCGATCGTGCCGGTGGGCGCGATCACGGTGGCCTGCGCGTTGCGGTAGCCGTTCTTCTCGCCCAGCGAGACGGCCTCGTCCCAGACGGCGCCCGCTAGGGTCGCCAGCGAGGCGTCGGGGCAGCCGTCGATGTCGAGCAGCACCGGCTTCACGTTCACCGCCTCGAAGTCGTCGGTGGCGTGGGCCGCCGCGCAGTGGTTGCGCATGACGCGGAGCATGTGGTCGCGGTTCCTGGCAAAGCCGGGGAAGGCGCCCAGCTCGCCCGCCATCTCGGCCGAGGTGGCGTAGGACGTGCCGGTCATCACCGCCGTCAGCGCGCCGCAGAGCGCCCGGCCCTCGCGCGAGTCGTAGGAGTGGCCGAGGTTCATCAGGAGGCCGCCGATGTTGGCGTAGCCGAGGCCCAGCGTGCGGAACTCGTAGGAGCGCTGCGCGATCTCCTTGGACGGGAACTGCGCCATCGCCACGCTGATCTCGAGCGTGATGGTCCAGAGGCGCGAGGCGTGGACGTAGAGGTCGGCGTCGAACCGGCCGTCGTCCTTGAGGAACTTCAGCAGGTTCATCGAGGCGAGGTTGCAGGCCGTGTCGTCGAGGAACATGTATTCCGAGCACGGGTTCGAGCCGCGGATCGGGCCATCCTCGGGGCAGGTGTGCCAAGCGTTCACGGTGTCGTGGAACTGGATGCCCGGGTCGGCGCAGGCCCATGCGGCGTGGCCCACCTTCTCCCACAGGTCGCGGGCCTTGACGGTCTTGGCCACGCGCCCGTCGGTACGGTTGGTCAGCTCCCAGTCGGCGTCCTTCTCGACGGCGTAGAGGAAGGCGTCGGTGACGCGCACGGAGTTGTTGGAGTTCTGGCCCGCGACCGTCTCGTAGGCCTTGCTGTCCCAGTCGGTGTCGTAGGTCGGGAACTCGACGCTGGTGTAGCCTTGGCGGGCGTATTGCAACACGCGCATGACGTAGGCCTCGGGGACCATCGCCTTCTTGGCCGAGCGGATGGCGCCCTTGAGCGTCTCGTTCTTTGCCGGATCGGTCGCGTTCTCCATGGTGCCGTCCCACGCGGTGACGGCGGCCATGACCTCGTTGAGCTTGCCTTGGGTGGCCTTGGAGCCCGCCACCAGCGCGGCGACCTTCTGCTCCTCGATCACCTTCCAGTCGACGAAGGCCTCGATGTCCGGGTGGTCCATGTCGACGATGACCATCTTCGCCGCGCGGCGCGTGGTGCCGCCCGACTTGATGGCGCCCGCCGCGCGGTCGCCGATCTTGAGGAAGCCCATCAGGCCCGACGACTTGCCGCCGCCGGACAGCGGCTCGCCCTCGCCGCGCAGGTGGGAGAAGTTGGTGCCCGTGCCGGAGCCGTACTTGAAGAGGCGCGCCTCGCGGACCCACAGGTCCATGATGCCGCCGTCGTTCACGAGGTCGTCGGAGACGGACTGGATGAAGCAGGCGTGGGGCTGCGGGTGCTCGTAGGCCGACTCGGACTTCACCAGCTCGTGGGTGAAGGGGTCGACATACTGGTGCCCTTGGGCGGGGCCGTCGATGCCGTAGGCCCAGTGCAGGCCGGTGTTGAACCATTGCGGCGAGTTGGGCGCGGCCATCTGGCGGGCGAGCATCGCGCGCATCTCGTCGTAATAGGCCTGCGCGTCCTCTTCCGTCGTGAAGTAGCCGCCCTTCCAGCCCCAGTAGGCCCACGCGCCCGCGAGGCGGTCGAACACCTGCTTGGACGAGGTCTCGCCGCCGAAGCGCTCCGCCTCGGGGAGCTTGGCCAGCGCCTTCTCGTCGGGGACGGAGCGCTGGAGGAAGGCGGGGACGCCCTTCTCCTTGGCCTTCTTCAGGCGCGCGGGGACGCCCGCCTTGCGGAAGTACTTCTGCGCGATGACGTCCGAGGCGACCTGGCTCCAGCCCTCGGGCACCTCGACGGCATCGAGCTTGAACACGGTGGTGCCGTCCGGGTTGCGGATCTCCGAGGTGGTGGTGGTGAAGGACAGCGCCGCATAGGCATCCTGTCCGGCCTCGGTGAGCTTACGTTCGATCCGCATCTGTCGTCTCCCTGAAGGGTGGTCCGGTCTAAATCTGGGTTGCGCCGGACAAGCCTCTCCCGGTCGCCGAACCGGGGTTCGACGGTGCAGACGGGATCGCGGGCCTGGTCGGTGCCTCTGGTATCTTGGTCTTGGCGACCCCCAGATATGGTGTCCGGTCGTCGCAGGATCGCAACCTGATGCGGTGGGGCGGCCCGGTCAACGATTCGGGGAAATGAATCCTGTGAGAAAAACGGGGGAGGCCCGGTGAGGGAACCGGACCGCTTGGGGACGTGTTGACTCGGCCGTTCCACAGGTCCGCAACCTGAGGTGGAACCGCCCGTCCGGGCAGGACGTTGCGGGGAGTCGCGGCTGGGGATGACGCTGGGGAAAACGGTCGAACCGATCGGGACGGGCGGCGTGGCGGGGGGGCCACGGGCGAGCCGATTCGAGCGGCGCGGGACGGGATCGCCGCACTCCGGGGGCGCCATGGGCGGGGGCGGCGTGGGGGTCGCTCGATGGGGGATTGGAGGGAGGTGATCGGTGGGTCGGCCTCTCGGGACGATCCTGCGGATCGCCCTGCCGGCCTGCGTCGCGAGGGGGGGTGGGGGCCGCTTCGCTGCGTGAAGCGGCTCGGCCTCTCGGGACGATCCTGCGGATCGCCCTGCCGGCCTACGGAGCGAGGGGTGGTGGGGGCCGCTTCGCTGCGCGAAGCGGCTTGGTCGGAGCGGCGGGATTCGAACCCACGACCCCCTGCACCCAAAGCAGGTGCGCTACCAGGCTGCGCCACGCTCCGACGCGTCAGGCCGTAGCGGATCGCGGCGGCGGGGTGAAGCCTGCGGCGCGCGCGCCGTCAGTCCGCCGCCTCGCAGGGCCACGCGGCCCCGTCCTGCGGCAGCAGCGGCGAGCGCAGCTCGGCCCCCTCGCCCAGCCCGAGCGTCTCGGCCAGGCCGCCGTTGATCTCCAGCACCGCGACCACGGGCGCCTCCGAGGGCACGGGCGTCTCGTCCAGCGGCTCGGCGGTGTGGACCTTCACGACCGTGCCGGTCTCGTCGACGAAGATCATGTCGAGGGGGATCAGCGTGTCGCGCATCCAGAAGGAGGTGCGGCGGGGCGCGTCGTAGACGAAGATCATGCCGCGCGACGTGGCCATCGCGGGGCGGTTCATCAGGCCCTGCGCCTGCTCCTGCGGGGTGCGGGCGACCTCGACGGTGAAGCGCGCGGACGCGCCGTCGTCGCGCAGGTCCACGCGGTCGGGGGCGCAGGCCGCCGCCGCCGGGCCGGCGAGGGCCGCCAGCGCGGCGGCCGCGATCAGTTGTCGTTGGCGTATTCCCAAGGGCGCACCTCCACCGCGAGCCGCCCGCGCTGGCCGTCGCGGGTGCGGACGCAGACTGCCTCGCCCGGCGCGAGTTCGGCAAGGCCGAAGCGGCGCAGCACCTCGGCGTGGATGAAGACGTCGCCCGCCTGCCCGAACACGTTGGCGAAGCCGAAGCCCTTGCCGCGGTCGTACCACTTCACGCGCGCGGGCTCGATCGGGGTGCCCGGCTCGGCGGCCTGCAGGTATTCCGGCGCGTCCTCGGGGACCTCGCCCTCGGCGGGCGGGCGGACGTCGGTGATCTGGGTCGCCTGCAGCCCGCGCGGCGTGCGCGCCACGGCGATGGTCACGCCCGCGCCTTGGACCACGGAGGTCTGCCCGATGCTCCGCAGGACGTTGACGTGCAGCAGCACGTCCCGCTCGAACCCGTCGACCGCCACGAAGCCGAAGCCCCGCACCGGGTCGAACCACTTCACCGTTCCTTCCACGATCTCCGCCGCGTCGGACATGCTCACCACCTCGATTGATGCGACGGCGGGTTGGCATCGAACCCGGCCCACCCGCAACCTTTGTGACCCAACGTCACGGCGGTCGGCCCGTCCCGTAGCTGCGCGACACGCCTAGGGGTTGAGCCGCGTCACGGACCAGTCGCCCCCGTCGGGCGCGGGCCGCGTCCACCGGAACCGGTCGTGGAGGCGGGCGGCCCCGTCGGCCCAGAACTCGATCTCCACGGGGCGGATGCGGAAGCCCCCCCAATGTGGCGGGCGCGCCGGGTTCGGGCCGTGGCGCGCGGTCTCCTTGGCGACGCGGGCCACGAGGGCCGCGCGGCTCTCGAGGGGGCGCGACTGGTCCGAGGCCCATGCCCCGAGGCGGGAGGCGAGGCCGCGCGAGGCGTAGTAGGCGTCGGCCTGCGGGCCGTCCTCGCGCTCGACGGAGCCGCGCACGCGGATCTGACGGCGCAGCGACTTCCAGTGCATGACGAAGGCCGCCTTGGGATGCGCGGCCAGCTCGACGCCCTTCGCGCCCTCGTAGTTGGTGTAGAACACGAAGGCCCCCTGCCCCGCGCCCGCCTGCTCGATCTCCTTGAGGAGCACCATGCGGACGTTCGGCAGGCCGTCGGCGTCGACGGTGGCGAGCGCGATCGCGTTCGCGTCCTCCGGCTCGCTCCCCTCCGCCTCCGCCAGCCACGCGGCCGCCAGCTCGAAGGGGTCGTCGCCCGCGAACGCGCCGCCGCGCCCGCCCCGGTCCTCGATCACCGCCATGCCCGCCTCCCCGTCAACTTGCCGCACCTCCGGCAATCCCCTAAAGCCCCCACAATCGCAAGGAGAGCGGAATGGCGGGCAGCGGGTTGAACACGGGCGGGTTGATGGCCGGCAAGCGCGGCCTGATCATGGGGCTGGCGAACGACAAGTCGATCGCGTGGGGCATCGCCAAGGCGTGCGCCGAGGCGGGCGCGGAGCTGGCGTTCTCCTATCAGGGCGACGCGCTGCTGAAGCGGGTCGGGCCGCTGGCGGAATCCGTGGGCTCCGACATGGTCGTGCCCTGCGACGTGGGCGACGCGGGCTCCATCGACGCCTGCTTCGACGAGCTGGGCAAGCGGTGGGACCGCTTGGACTTCGTGGTCCACGCGATCGGGTTCTCGGACAAGAACGAGCTGCGGGGCCGCTACCTCGACACGTCGCTGCAGAACTTCCTGACGACGATGAACATCTCGGTCTTCTCCTTCACCGCGGTGATGCAGCGGGCCGAGAAGATGATGACCGAAGGGGGCAGCGCGCTCACGCTGTCCTACTACGGAGCCGAGAAGGTCATGCCGCACTACAACGTGATGGGGCTGGCGAAGTCCGCCTTGGAGACGTCGGTGATGTACCTCGCCGAGGACCTCGGCAAGGACGGCATCCGGGTGAACGCGATCTCGGCGGGCACGATCAAGACGCTCGCCGCCTCGGGCATCGGCGACTTCCGCTACATCCTGAAGTGGAACGAGAACAACGCGCCGCTGCGCCGGACCGTGACGCAGGACGAGGTCGGCA
The DNA here is from genome assembly GCF_016820245.1 of Jannaschia sp. Os4. Taxonomy (GTDB): domain Bacteria; phylum Pseudomonadota; class Alphaproteobacteria; order Rhodobacterales; family Rhodobacteraceae; genus Jannaschia. Next base: position 278,322 of record NZ_JAFCAR010000004.1, read on the forward strand.
AGTCCGCGCTCTACCTGCTGTCGGACCTAGGCAGCGGCGTCACGGGCGAGGTCCACCACGTCGACGCGGGCTACCATGTGGTCGGCATGAAGAACCCCGAGGCGCCCGACATGTCCTTGGAGCGCAAGGATTGACGCGACCGCCGGTGCCGCCGGCCTGCTCCAGTCGAACCTGACCCTGCCCACGCTGCTGGCGTTCAACGCCGCCGCCCTCGCCGCCGTGGCCGCGCCCGGCCCGGCCTTCCTGCTTTGCGCGCGCACCGCCCTTGAGGCAGGCCGCCCGGCGGGCGCGGCGACGGGGCTGGGCCTCGCGGTCAGCGCGGGGCTCTGGACGGTCGCGGCCCTCGCGGGGCTGGAGGCGCTGTTCGACGCCTATCCCGCGACCTACCACCTTCTGCGGCTGGGGGGCGCGGTCCTGATCGTGGGCTTCGCGGCCTTCGTCTGGCGCGACGCGGACGCGCCGCCCCCGGACCCGGCCGCCCTGCCGTCGCGGCGCCACGCCTTCGGGCGCGGGCTGCTGCTGAACCTATTGAACCCCAAGACCTTCCTGTTCTCGGCGGGGGTGGTGCTGGTGATCTTCCCGCCCGCGCTGACGCGGACGGAGTGGGCGGTGGTGGGGGCCAACCACGCGCTGCTGGAGGCGGCGTTCTACGGCGCGCTCGCGTGGGCGATGACGCGGGACCGGGTGCGGCGCCGCTACCTGCGGTGGAAGCCCGCGCTCAGCCGCGTCATGGCGGTGGTGATGGCGCTGCTGGGGCTGCGGCTGCTGGTGATGGGGTGAGGCGATGACGTGGGAGACGGCGCTGGCGTTCAACGTGACGCTGCTCGTGGCGTGGATCGTGCCGGGGCCGGCCGCGCTGGTGGCGATCCGGACCACCTTGGCGGAGGGCCGCGGCGCGGGCGCGCTGACGGGCGCGGGGCTCGCGGTGGCGGCCTCGCTCTGGACGGCGGCCGCGCTGATGGGGTTGGAGGCGGTGCTGGCGGTGGCGCCGTGGGCGGGTATGGCGCTTCGCGTGGGCGGGGCGCTCTACCTCGTATGGATCGCGTGGGGCACGTGGCGCGGCGCGCGCGACCCCCTGCCGGAGGGCGGCGTGGCGGGCGCGGGGCGCCGGGCGTTCCTGCGCGGGGCGCTGGTGAACCTCGGCAACCCGAAGTCGATCCTGTTCGCGGCGGCCGTGCTGGTGGTGATCTTCCCGCCGGGCCTGTCGGGGGCGGAGAAGACGCTGGTGGTCGCGAACCACCTCGCGCTGGAGGCTGCGCTCTACGCGCTGCTCGCGCTGGTCATGGGGACCGCGCCGGTGCGGCGGGCCTACCTGGGGGCGAAGCTCTGGATCGACCGGGGGGCGGCTGTGGTGCTGGGGGGTCTCGGCCTCCGCCTCCTGGTGCGCTAGGGACGGGCGATGACGCTCCTCGCCTTCCTCGGAATCGGCCTCGCCCACCTGCTCGCCGCGATCTCGCCCGGGCCGTCCTTCGTGCTGTCGGTGCGGACGGCGGCGACGGAGGGGTTCGGGGCGGCGGTGGCCTTGGCGGCGGGGTTCGGGCTGGGCGCGACCGTCTGGGCCCTCGCCGCGATCACGGGCCTGTCGATCCTGTTCGAGATCGCCCCGCTCCTGTTCACCGGGATCAAGGTGGCGGGCGGCCTGTTCCTGATCTGGATCGCGATCTCGATGTGGCGCCACGCGCCCGAGCCGCTGCCGGACATGGAGGTCACCACGCCCCGCTCGCCGCTCTCGGCGTTCCGGCTGGGCCTCGCCACGTTCCTCGTGAACCCGAAGCCGGCCGTGTTCTTCGGCGCGGTGTTCGTGGGGCTGGTGCCGGGGGACGCGCCGCTCTGGGCCAAGGCGGTGGTGCTGCTGAACATCTTCTGGGTCGAGACCGCGTGGTACGTGCTCGTGGCGCGCGTCTTCTCCCTGCCCCGCGCCCGCGCCGCCTACGGCCGGGTCAAGACCGCCGCCGACCGGACGCTGGGGGTCGCCTTGGGCGCCCTCGGCGCCCGCCTCGCCCTGCCCTGAGGAGACCCCGATGTCCGACCGCCTGCCCCACGAGAAGGGTTTCCACGTCAGCTGGGACCAGATCCATCGCGACGCGCGCGCGCTGGCGTGGCGGCTGGACGGCAAGGGTCCGGACGGGGGGGCGTGGCGCGCCGTCGTCGCCATCACGCGCGGCGGCATGGCGCCCGCGATGATCGTCGCGCGCGAGCTCGACATCCGGACGGTCGATACGATCAGCGTGAAGTCCTACCATTCGGGCGGCGGAGCGGCGGACCAGCGGCGCGAGGCGGAGGTGCTCAAGGCGCCGGACGCGGCGATCATGGGCGACGGGGCCGGCATCCTGATCGTGGACGACCTCGTGGATTCGGGGAAGACGCTGGAGCTGGTCCGCTCGCTCTACCCGAACGCGCATTTCGCCTGCGTCTACGCCAAGCCCGAGGGCGAGAAGCAGGCGGACACCTACATCACCTCCGTCAGCCAGGACACGTGGATCTTCTTCCCGTGGGACATGGCGCTGCAGTACGTGCAGCCCTACCGCGGCACCGACTAGGCCGCATTCGCCGCATCCGCCCCGCCCGCGCCGCGATCGCTGCGTGCCGGTGCCGGGCGGGCCGGGCTTCCTCGCCGCGGAAACCGACGGCGAGACCCGCGATGCTGCAACTCCCCATCCCCCGCCACGGCGCACGGCCCGCCGCCGGCGACGACGTCATCCTGCGCGCGCTGCGCGGCGTGCGGACCCATCTCGGGATGCCCATCGCCTACCTGTCCGAGTTCGAGGGCGAGGAGACGGTGTTCCGGCACGTCGACGCGCCGGGGCTGGAGAGCCTGATCGCGGCCGGCGACCGCAAGCGCCTGAGCGAGGTCTACTGCACCCACATCCTGCGGGGCGACCTGCCGGAGCTGATCCCCGACACCGCCGCCCTGCCGCTCGCGCAGGACATGCCCATCACCACCGCCGCCCCGATCGGCAGCCATGTCAGCGTGCCGGTGACCCGGTCGGACGGCTCGATCTACGGGATGTTCTGCTGCCTCTCGCCGGAGCCGAACCCGTCGCTCAACCCGCGCGACCTCGAGGTGATGAAGATGTTCGCGGGCCTCGCGGCGGACCAGGTGCAGGAGACGCTGCGGCACGACGACGGGGTGGCGTCGGCGGCGGCGCGGGTGCGCGCACTGCTCGGCGGGTCGGGCCTCCGGGCGGAGGCGCAGCCGATCTACGACCTCGGGACCGGGACGCTCGCGGGGTTCGAGGCCTTGGCGCGGTTCGACGGCCCGCCCGAGCGGGGGCCGCTCGAGTGGTTCGCGGACGCATCGGTCGCGGGGCTGCGCCGCGACCTCGAGATCGCCGCGGCCCACGCGGCCCTCGACCTGCTCCCCGGCCTCCCGGACGGCGCGGCCCTCTGGATCAACGCGGACGCGGCGACGCTGGACGACCCGCGCTTCCTCGGCCTGGTCACGGGGACCGGCGCGCCGCCGGGGCGCCTGGTGGTCGAGGTGACCGAGCACCGGGTGCTCGACGACCCCGCGCGGGCCACGCGGGCCGTCGCGCGGCTGCGGGGCCTCGGCCTCCGCGTCGCGATCGACGACGTCGGCGCGGGCCATGCCGGGCTGTCGCGGATCCTCGAGCTGCGGCCCGACATCCTCAAGCTGGACCGGATGCTGGTCCACGGCATCGACCTCGATCCCGTGCGGCAGGCGATGGCCGAGGCGGTGATCGGCTTCGCGCGGCGGTGCGACATGGACGTGGTCGCCGAGGGGATCGAGCGGGACGGCGAGCTCGACGCGCTGCGCGACCTAGGGGCGAGCCACGGGCAAGGCTTCCACCTCGGGCGGCCCGGCGCCGTGCGGGACGCGCGCGCCCGGCTGCCCTAGCCGCCGCGCGCCAAGGTCACGGGCACCTCGCGCCGCGCGCGTCCGCGCCGGACGGTGAGGACCACCTCCTGCCCCGCCGCCCGCCGGTCGAGCAGCGCGAGGACGTCGTCGATCGTCGCGACCGGCTCGCCGTCGAGGGCCTCGATCACGTCGCGGGGGACGATGCCGTCCTCGGTCTCCACCGCCCCCTCCAGCCCCGCCGCCTGCGCCGGGCCGCCGGGCGCCACGTCCAGCACGATCACCCCCGCCCCGCGCCCCGAGCGCGCGAGCCACGCGTCCGCGCGCGGGTCGCCCACCACCCCCAGCGCGGGCGGGTCGTAGCGCCCCCGAAGGATCAACTGCGGCACCACCCGCGCGACCACGTCCACGGGCACGGCGAAGCCGATGCCGGCGGAGGCCCCCGACGGCGAGAAGATCGCGGTGTTGACCCCGACCAGCCGCCCCGCGCTGTCGAGGAGCGGCCCGCCGGAATTGCCGGGGTTGATCGCCGCGTCCGTCTGCACGAGCCCCCGGATCGTGCCGCCGCGGTCGGTCGGGATCTCGCGCCCCAGCGCGCTGACCACCCCCGTGGTGAGCGTGAAGTCGAGGCCGAACGGATTGCCGATGGCGAACACGCTCTGCCCGACCTGCAGGTCGGCGCTCGTGCCGACCGGGAGCGGCGCGAGGCCCATGCCCTGCACCTGCAGCACCGCGAGGTCGTTGCGCGCGTCCGTCCCGATCAGGCGCGCGGGGCGCGCCCGCCCGCCGGGCAGGCGCACGCTCGCGGTCCGCGCGCCCGCGAGGACGTGGGCGTTCGTGACCACATGGCCCGCCGTGTCCCAGACGAAGCCCGACCCCGCACCGCGCGGGGTGTCCATCTGCCGGAACATGTCCATCGCGCGCCCTTGGGTGGCGATGAAGACCACCGACCCTTGGGCGGCTTGGAACAGCTCGATGGTGGCCCGCTCGTCGTCGGCGAGGTCGCCGCGCGGGGTCACGGTCACCGGGTCGGGCGCGGGCGCGAGGGCGAGCCGCGCGTAGGGCACGAGAGCGCCGCCGATCGTCACGCCGAGGGCGACGGCGGCCGCGAGGAAGAGGAAGCGAAGCATGGGGCCGATCTAGCGCGCCGTCCCAGGGGCGGAACCCCCCGGCGGCGTCCCTTCAGCGCGCCGCCAGCCGCCGCTCGCGCTCCGCCCGCAGGCGGGCGAAGTCGTCGCCCGCGTGGTAGCTGGAGCGCGTGAGCGGCGAGGCGGACACCATGAGGAAGCCCTTGCCCCACGCCGCCTTCTCGTAGCCCGCGAACTCCTCGGGCGTCACGAAGCGGTCGACGCGGTGGTGCTTGGGCGTGGGCTGGAGGTACTGGCCGATGGTGAGGAAGTCGATGCCGGCGGCGCGCATGTCGTCCATGACCTGCAGCACCGACTGCCGGTCCTCCCCGAGGCCCACCATGATGCCGGACTTGGTGAAGATCGACGGATCCATCTCCTTCACCCGCTCCAGCAGGCGCAGGGAGTGGTAGTAGCGCGCGCCGGGCCGCACCTCGGGATAGAGGCCGGGAACCGTCTCGAGGTTGTGGTTGAACACGTCCGGCTTGGCCGCGACGACCACCTCCAGCACGGCGGGGTCGGCCTTGATGAAATCGGGGGTCAGGATCTCGATCGTGGTGCCCGGCGCGCGGTGGCGGATGGCGCGGATGGTCTGGGCGAAGTGCTCCGCGCCGCCGTCCGAGACGTCGTCCCGGTCGACGGAGGTGACGACGACGTGGTTGAGCCCGAGCTTCTGGACCGCGTCGGCCACGCGCCCCGGCTCGAAGGCGTCGAGCGGCTCGGGCGGCTTGCCGGTGGCGATGTTGCAGAAGGTGCAGGCCCGCGTGCAGACCTCGCCCATGATCATCATGGTCGCGTGGCCTTGGGACCAGCATTCGCCCACGTTGGGGCAGCCCGCCTCCTCGCAGACGGTGGTCAGGCGGTTGTCCCGCATGATCCTCGCCGTCTCCCGATACGCCTTGCCTACGGGGGCCTTCACCCGGATCCACGACGGTTTGCGCGGCTGGGCCTGGTCGGGCTTGCGCGCCTTCTCGGGGTGGCGCTCGGCGGGATTCTTGAGGTCGCGGGGCATGGGGCGTCTCCGGTCCGGTCGCGCATCATCTAGGGGCGGGCGGCACGCCTGTAAACGCGGGCGGGGCCGCGACGAAGGGCCCCCGGCGCGACACGGGACTTGATTCGCCACTTCGCGTTGCGGTAGCGTCAGTTACGCATGCTCACCCTAGGGTTGAACGCGTGGGCCGTCGAACCGGCGGCATGGGGGATCGGTATGTCGGACGTCGTGGACCGTGTGGGTCGCATCGCGCCGCGCCGCGGCGCGCAGGGGTGGGTCATCGCCGCGCTCGCGGTCGCGCTCGGCGCCGCCTGCGACCTCGCGCTCGCGGCGGTCCTCGGCCCCGCAGTCCCGGTCTCGGCCCTCGGCATCGCCCTGCTCGCCCCCGCGCTCGTCTGCGGGCCGGTCCCGCTGGCGGCGGCCGTCGCGGCGAGCTGCGCGCTGCAGGCGTGGAAGCTCGCGGAGGGCGGGGCCGGCCTCGCGGCGGCCCTCGCCGGGGCGCTGGAATGGGGGGTCATGGCGGGGCTCTTCGTCACGGTCATCTCGCTCCTCGTCGAGGGGCTGCGCACCGCCCGCGCCACCCGCCGGGCCGCCGAGGCCGCGCGCCGCCTCGCGGAGCAGCGCACCCGCGAGGCGGAGGCGCTGAAGGACGAGCTGCGCCACCGGATGCGGAACCTGCTGTCCGTGGTGGGCGGCCTCGCCTCGGCGAGCTTCGCCTCCGGCGACCAGCGGGAGAACCTGCGCCGCTTCCGCGGGCGGCTCGACGCGCATATCCGGGCGCACGACCTCGTCTTCTCGGGCGAGCGCGCGCCGGTGCCGCTCCGCGACCTCGTCCGCGCGGTGCTCGTGGCCTTCCCGACGGAGCGGCTGGACCTGTCCGGCGACCGCGCGCTGGTGGCCTCGGACAAGGCCCCCGCCCTCGGCCTCGCGCTGCACGAGCTGGCCACCAACGCGCAGAAGCACGGCGCGTGGTCGAACGGCGTCGGGCGCGTGCGGCTGTGCGTCGAGGGCGACGGGGCGGGCGGCTTCCGCTACATCCAGTGGTCCGAGACGGGCGGCCCGCCGGTCGATCCCGAGCCCGCCCGCGCGGGGTTCGGCACGAAGGTGCTGAAGGCGATCCTGATCGACGCGCTCAAGGGCGAGGTCGAGCGCGAGCTGCGGCCAGAGGGGCTGCTCTGGCGCTTCCACGCGGGCGAGCCGACGGTGCCCGCCAAGGACGGGGCGGCCGTTCTCGCCTAGTCGACCGTTTCCGCGAAGAAGGCCGTCACCGCCGCGAGAATCTCCGCCGACCGCGCCCGGTCGCCCTCGAGCGCGCAGTGCGGCGCCTCGGGCAGCCACCGCTCCGTGCAATCCGCCATCGCGGCGCAGAGCGCCGAGGCCGCGCCCGCGTCCACGATCCGGTCGCGTCCGGCGTTCACCATGAGGATGGGCACCTCGACCCGCGCGGCGAACGCCGGCAGGCGGGCCGTCGCCCGCAGCGTGGCGGCGACCCAGCCCAAGGACGGCGCGTCCACCCGGAGGTCCGGGTCGAGCACGTAGAGCGCGTCGCGCAGGTGCGCGCGCTCCGGCGCGTCGGCGCAGACCGTGGGCGCGCCGGTCCAGCCGGGGTCGAGGAACCGCTCCGCCCGGTCCCACGCCCCTGGTCCGGGCGCGTAGCGCCCGCCCAGCCCGACCCGGTCGGACACCTCGGCCAAGGCGCGGGCGACCGGGCGGGGGAACGGCTCGGTCGTGATGTCGACCATCGGCACGATCGCGGCGAGGGCCGCGACCTCGACGTCGCGCTCGCCCAGCGTCCGCAGGGCGACGTGGCCGCCCTTAGACATCGCCATGACGGCCACGGGCGGCGCCTGCACGTCGATCCAAGCGGCGAGGTCGCGGGTCAGGTCGGCGTAGTCCTCGACATGGCCCATGTCCCGCGCGGCCCCGAACCGGTCCGAACGCCCCTGCCCCCGCTGGCTGAGCGCGGCGACGTCCCAGCCCGCGGCGGCCAGCGCGGCGAACTCCTCGCCGTAGAGCTCCAAGGGCGCGGTGTAGCCGGGGACGACCACGACGGTGCCCTTGCGCGGCGCCGCCGCGGGCAGCCGTCCCACCTCCAGAGTCACCCCCGGCTCGGCCGAGAAGCGGCCCGCCGTCCACCCTCCGGGCAGCGGCGCAAGGGCGCCGAGATAGGCCGTCGCCGCCGCCCGCGCCTCGGGGGACGGGTCGGGGACTGGATCGCCCGGCGGGGTCGAGACCGCCCACCCCGCGAGGGCCAGCGCGCCCACGGCCAGCAGCGCGAGCGCCGCGACCGTCCCGCCGAGGCGGCGCAGCCACGTCATCGCCGGGTCCAGCCCCACAGGCAGAGCAGCTCCATCAGCACGTGCGCGCCCGCCACGGCGGTGGCGCCGGTCACGTCGTATTGCGGCGACACCTCCACCACGTCGCCGCCCACGAGGTTGATGCCCGCGATGTCGCGCAGGAGGAACGCCGCCTGCGCCGAGGACAGCCCGCCCCAGACCGGCGTGCCGGTGCCCGGCGCGAAGGCGGGGTCGAGGCAGTCGATGTCGAAGGTGAGGTAGGCCGGGCGGTCGCCCACGCGGGCCTTGATGCGCGCAGCGATCTCGCCGGGCGCGGCCGCGTGGACGTCGCGGGCGGTGATCGTCTCGACGCCCAAGGGGTCCGGGTTCACCGTGCGGATGCCCACCTGCACGCTCGTCTCCGGGTCCACGACGCCGGACTTCACCGCCTTGTAGAACATCGTGCCGTGGTCGATCCGCGCCAAGTCGTCGTCGGGCCACGTGTCGCTGTGGGCGTCGAACTGGATCAGCGAGAGCGGCCCGTGCACCTCGGCATGGGCCTGCAGGATGGGGAAGCTGACGTAGTGGTCCCCCCCGATCGCGAGGCAGGCCGCCCCTTGCGCGAGGATAGAGCGGACGTGGCCGCGCAGCGCCTCGGGGAAGTCGGGCACGCTGGCGTAGTCGAACCCGCAATCGCCGTAGTCGGCCACCGCGAGCGCCTCCAGGGGCGAGTAGCCGTCCCAGTAGATCGGCGGGTCGAACACCTGCAGCGTCGAGGCCTCGCGCACGGCACGGGGGCCGAAGCGGGCGCCGGGGCGGTGGGTGACCGCCTGATCGAAGGGCACGCCGGTGATCGCCACGTCGTAGCCCGTCAGGTCCTTCGCGTAGCGGCGGCGGAAGGCGGAGGTCGCGCCCCCGAACGCGTTCTCCATGTCGAGGCCGCGGCGCCCCCCCGTGACCGCGCGATCCACTTGGTCGCGGGCGTCCTGCAGCGTGGCCATGGGCGGCTCCTCCTCGGTGTCGGGCCTCCTCTACCTTCGGCGGCGGGGGCGGTCGATGGCCCCCGGCCCGCCCAGATCCCGCCGCACCCGCGCGGTAGGCGCACCGGCATGGCCAACCATGCGCACGGATCGTCGAAGGGGATGGGCATGGCGGCGGTGCTCGTCGCCGTGGCGATGATCCCCGTCCTCGTCTACGGCATCGAGGACGCCCCGCCGCCCGAGGTCGCCGTCGCGGCCGCCGCCCTGCCCCACCGCTTCATGCCCTCCGCGTCCGCCCGCCCGTGGCAGGCGCCGGTCGCGCCCGTCGACGTGCCGCTCGGCCACGGCAAGACAGCCCATCTCAAGCAGGCCTATGCGATCGAGGGGGCCGTCCTCACGCGGCGGCGGCACCGGCTCGGGCCGCACTCGGACATCTCGCCCTTGGACCTCGGGATCGTCACCGGCCCCAACGCCGCCTCCGACCGTATGGCGCATCTCCGCGGCGGCACCGCCCCGCGCATCGCGCTGCTCCGCTTCGCCGAGGGCGCCCCCGCCGACCTCGTCCGCGGCCCGCACCCGTGGTTCACCAACAACCACCTGATCCCCGCCACCGCCGCCGTGCGCGACGCGCTGCTGGCGGTCGGCACGGGGGACCGCGTGCGGATCGAGGGGTTCCTCGCCGACGTGACGGGCATGGGCCTCGCCCCGTGGCGCACCTCCGAACGGCGGCAGGACACGTGGTGCGAGATCGTCGTCGTGACCGCGGTCCACGTGGGCGACGCGACCCCCGCCGCGCCAGTGGTGCGCCGGGCGGGACGGACGGCGACCTCGGGCTAGCTTCCGGGACGGGAGGGTGGCATCCGCCCCCTCGATCGACATCCCGGAGCACCGATGGACCTGCGCGACGCCTTCCTCCACGCCATGAGCCGCTGCGCCCAGACGGTCAGCGTGGTCGCCACCGACGGCCCCGCCGGACGCGCGGGCGTGACCGTCTCGGCGATGACCTCCGTGTCGGCGGACGCGCCCACGATGCTCGCCTGCGTGAACCGTGACGGGTCCGCCGCCGCGCCGATCCTCGGGAACGGGCGCTTCGCCATCTCGGTGCTGCGCGAGGACCAGCAGGCGCTGTCGGACCGCTTCGCCGGGCGAGGCGACCATGCCGACCGCTTCGAGGGCGTGGCGTGGGACGTCCTCGAGACGGGGGCGCCCTGCCTCGACGCGCTGGCGAACTTCGACTGCGAGCTCCAGAGCGCGGACCTCGTCGGGACGCACCACGTGCTGATCGGCGCGGTGCGCGCCGTCCGCGTGATCGAGGAGGGCGGGCCGCTGATCTGGGGGATGCGCGGCTACCTCCGGGCCGAGCGGGCCTAGATCCGTCCGGTCACCCGCTGGCGGGCGCGCCGGAAGCGGGTGGCGAGGCCGACCTCCTGCGGCACGCCCTCGACCACCGCGCCGGGATCGCGCGCGAGCCGGTCGAGCACGGCCTCCGCCTCCGGCACCACGAGGAAGACGGGCCGCGCCGCCTTGGGCACCTGCGCCGCCCGCGCGCGGGCCAGCGCGGCCCGGGCGCCGTCGATCAGGGCCGCCGCGTGCTCGGCCGGGTCGCCGTGGGGCAGCGGATGCCGCCCCTTCGCCACGAGGTCGGGGACGGCCGCCAGCAGGTTGGCGATCCCCTGCGCCCGCCCTGCGTCCTTGGCGGCGCCCTCCCCGCCCCCGGCGCGCCGCGCCGCGACCCGCAGCAGCGTGCCGGCGGTGGCGTCGACGTAGCCCAGCACCGCCTGCCGGTCGCGCGGGGCCTCGGCCTCGACGTCCGCCGTCCGCGCCTCCACCAAGCGGTCGAGGAGGCGGGCGTCGGCGGCGTCGATCACGGCGGCGAGGGGCGTCACCACCTCGTGCCGCCTGGGCCGCCCTTCCGCGATCTCCTCCAGCGCGTCGCGCCACCATTGCAAGCGCATCAGCGCGATCATCGGCTCCTGCGTGACCCACGGGGCGCGCGCCACCTCGACGTTGAAGGCGTAGAGCGGCAGCAGGATCGGGCGCAGCCGCAGCGGCGCGGCCATCGTGGCGCGGAACCGGGCCGGATCGCCCCGCGCGACGAGCGCCGCGCAGGCGTTCAGGTCCCCGTCCGAGGCAGGGCCTAGCTCCGCCACAGCTTCCACCGGATCGCGTCGAGCAGCGCCTCGAACGAGGCGTCCACGATGTTCGGCCCCGCCCCCACCGTCGACCAGCGCAGGTCGCCGTCGGCGTGGTCGATCACCACCCGCGTCACCGCGTCCGTCCCCGCGCCCGTGATGCGGACGCGGAAGTCCGTCAGCTCCATCGCCGCGATGCGGTCCTGCAGCGAGCCGAGATCCCGGACGAGCGCCTTCGCCAGCGCGTTCACCGGCCCCATGTCGGCGCCCTCGGGGTCGCGCGATTCGCTCACGGAGGTGCGACGCTCGCCGTCCACGATGACCGAGACGACGGCCTCGGACAGCGTGGTCATCTCGCCCTTGCGGTCGCGCCGCCGCTCGACGGTGACGCGGTAACGGTCGACCTCGAACCGGTCGCGCAGCAGGCCGAGGTGGCGCAGCGCGATCAGCTCGAACGAGGCCTGCGCGCGGTCGTACTCGTAGCCCCGGTCCTCGCGCTCCTTCACCTCGGCGAGGATGCCCCCGAGCTGCGCGTCGGTCGCCTCCAGCCCCATCTCCTGCAGGCGGCGGCGCAGGTTGGCGCGGCCCGCCTGCTTGGACATCGGGATGATGCGCGCGTTGCCCACGGCCTCGGGCGGGACGTGCTCGTAGGTGGCCGGGTCCTTGAGGATCGCGCTGGCGTGGAGGCCCGCCTTGTGGGCGAAGGCCGAGGCGCCGACATAGGGCGCCTCGCGGCGCGGCGTGCGGTCGAGGATGTCGTCGAGGCGGCGCGAGGCGGCCATGAGCCCCGGCAGGGCGTCCCGGTCGATGCCGGTCTCGAACCCCGCGTAGTCCGCCTTCAGCAGGAGCGTCGGCACGAGCGTCGTCAGGTTCGCGTTGCCGCAGCGCTCGCCCAGCCCGTTCAGCGTCCCTTGGATCTGGCGCGCCCCGGCCCGCACGGCGGCGAGGCTGCCGGCCACCGCCTGCCCCGTGTCGTCGTGGGTGTGGATGCCCAGCCGCTCCCCCGGCAGGCCCGCCGCGATGAGTTGCTCCACCACCTCGCCGATCCGCTCGGGCATCGTGCCGCCGTTTGTGTCGCAGAGCACCGCCCACCGCGCGCCCGCGTCCAGCGCCGCCGCGAGGCAGTCCGTCGCGTAGGCGGGGTCGTCCGCGTAGCCGTCGAAGAAGTGCTCGGCGTCGAACAGCGTCTCGCGCCCGAGGCCCGCGCAATGCGCGACGCTGTCGGCGATGGCCGCCCGGTTCTCCGCCAGCGTGGTGCCGAGCGCGTGGGTGACGTGGAACGGGTGCGCCTTGCCCACGAGGCAGATCGCCGGCGTGCCCGCGTTGACCACGGCCGCGAGGGTCTCGTCGTTGGCGGCGGAGCGGCCCGCGCGCTTGGTCATGCCGAAGGCGGTGAAGGTCGCGCGGGCCAGCTTGGGCGGCGCCTCGAAGAAGGCGCTGTCGGTGCCGTTCGCGCCGGGCCAGCCGCCCTCGACGTAGTCGAACCCGAGGCGGTCGAGGAGATGCGCGATCTCGTGCTTCTCCCCGGCGGTGAAGTGGACGCCGTGGGTCTGCTGCCCGTCGCGCAAGGTGGTGTCGAACAGGGAGAGCCGGGCTTTCTGCACCGCAGCAATCGTTTCCGCACAAGGGGCTTGCGACGCGTCCTTCATCCATCCACCGCCTCGGCGCCGAACCGGGCGGCGACCGCGTTAACGGAATCGACAGACATGTGCGGCAGCCTGTCCCCCTCGATTCCCCCGTCCGGAAGGCTCCGAACCGCTATGCCCGCCTCCTGCAGCGCCGACCGCAGCGCGTCCGCCGCCGCGAAGTCCTTGGCCGCGCGCAGCGCCTGCCACCGCGCGAGCAGGGGCCCCAGCAGCGCCGCGACGGGGTCGCCGCCGTGATCGCCCCCGAGGTCCAGCCGCCCGCCGTCGGCGGCCCAGCCGCCCATGCCGGGCTGCAGCAGGCCGAGCATACGCGCCGAGGCCGTCAGCGTGGCGCCGTCCCCCGCCTTGGCCAGCCGGTGCAGCTCGGCGATGGCGCCGGGGACGTTGACGTCGTCGCGCAGCGCGTCGAGCACCGCCGGCGCGGGCGACCCGCCCTCCTCCGCCATGCCGTGCCAGCGGCGCAGATGGCCCTCCGCCTCCTGCGCGCGCTCCTCCGTCCAGTCCATCGTCTTGGCGTAGTGCGTCCCGAGGAAGACCATGCGGATCACCTCGCCGGGGACGCCCCGGTCGAGCAGGTCGCGCACGGTGAAGAAGTTGCCCAAGGACTTGGACATCTTGCGCCCCTCGACCAGCAGCATCTCGTTGTGCAGCCAGATGGACGCGAAGGAGGCGTCGGGGTGGGCGCAGCGCGACTGCGCCAGCTCGTTCTCGTGATGCGGGAACTTCAGGTCCGTGCCGCCGCCGTGGACGTCGAAGGAAGGGCCGAGGATCTCGGCGGTCATGGCCGAGCACTCGATGTGCCAGCCGGGGCGGCCGCGGCCCCACGGGCTGTCCCAGCCCGGCGTGGCGTCGTCGGAGGGCTTCCACAGCACGAAGTCCATCGGGTCGCGCTTGTAGGGCGCCACCTCCACGCGGGCGCCCGCGATCATGTCCTCGGTCGAGCGGCCCGACAGGGTGCCGTAGGACGGGTCGGAGGCCACGGCGAAGAGGACGTGGCCCTCGGCCTCGTAGGCGTGGCCCTTGGCGATCAGGTCCGCGATCATCGCGACCATGGCGGGGATGTGGTCCGTCGCGCGCGGCTCGACGTCGGGGGGCGCGCAGCCCAGCGCGGCCATGTCCTCGTAGAACCAGCCCAAGGTCTCGTCGGTGACGTCGCGGATCGAGCGGCCCGTCGCGGCGGCGCGCGCGTTGATCTTGTCGTCCACGTCCGTGACGTTGCGCACGTAGGTGACGCGGTCGAAGTCGTGGCGCAGCAGCCGCGTCAGCACGTCGAAGAGGATCACGTTGCGCGCGTTGCCGAGATGGGCGCGGTCGTAGACCGTGGGCCCGCAGAGGTAGAGGCGCACGTGCCCCGGCTCCAGCGGGACGAGCGGCTCGACCCGGCGGGTGAGCGAGTTGCGCAGGCGGACGGCCATCCGGGGCCTCCTGTTCGTCTGGCGGGCGGGGGCGTTGAGGTGGCGCGCCCCGAAGGCCCGCCGAGTGGTCCTCAGCGGGCGCGGCGGATGCAGATGATGCAGGTGCGGCCCATAGGCGGAGGGCTACCACGCGCCGGCCGATCGGGAAAGGGCACGTTCCGGGTTTCGCGGCGCGCGCGGGCGCCGCAAGGTCGGCGCGACCACAGGAGACGCCCCATGCCCACCTTCCGCGAGATGCACCGCCCCGGCCATCCCTTCGTCCTCGCCAACGCGTGGGACGTCGGCTCCGCGCGGATGCTCGTGGCCTTGGGCGCGCGGGCGGTGGCGACGACCTCGGCCGGGCACGCCTTCACGCGCGGCCTGCCCGACGGGGGGCAGGTCACGCGGGAGGAGGCGATCGCCCATGCCGCCGACCTCGCGGCGCACGTGGACGTCCCCGTCAGCGGCGATCTCGAGGACGGCTACGGCCCCGAGCCCGCCGACGCCGCCGAGACGGTCCGGCAGGCGGGCGTGGCGGGGCTCGCGGGGTGCTGCATCGAGGACGTGGCGGGCGACGGAAGCCCCTATGCCTACGCGGCCGCCGTGGCGCGCATCGAGAACGCCGTGGTTGCGGCGCGGGCGGCGCCGGTGGACCACATGCTCTGCGCCCGCGCGGACGGGGTGATGCACGGCGCCTACGACCTCGACGAGGCGATCCGGCGGCTGCGCGCCTTCCGGGAGGCGGGGGCGGACGTGCTCTACTGCCCCGTGCCGGGGACGCCGGACGACCTGCGGCGGGTGGTGGAGGCGCTCGACGGGGCGCCGGTGAACGCGCTGGCGGTCGGCCCGCTCGCGAAGCTCTCGCTCGCGGAGATGGGCGAGATCGGGGTGGCGCGGGTCTCCTTGGGCTCGGCGCTCGCGCGGGCCACGCACCGGGTGATCGCGGAGGGCGCGCGCGCGATGTTCGGCGACGGGCGGTTCGACGCGGTGCCGGGGATGGCGGGGGACGCGGTGGACGACCTGCTGACGCGGGGCACGCCCTAGCGGCGGCGGACGGGACGGGCCGGGGCGGCGCTCCGTGCCGTGCGGGCCGGGCTCGGGGCCTCGTTTCGCGTGGGGCGATCCCGGCGCCTCGTGTCGCGGGGGCCGGTCCCGGTGCCTTGCGTCGCGGGGGCCGAACCGGGGGCTTCGCTCCGCACGGGCCGAACCGGGGGCATCGTTCCGTGCAGGCCGACCCCGGGCATCGCTTCGCGCGGCGCGCACGAGGGTTGTTCGTCGCGAGGGCCGCTTCGGGGGACGTCCGCCCGGACGAGCCGGTCCCGGCGATGGGGCCTGCGCGATCCGCTCCCCGCGATGCGGCGTCGGCGATCCGGTCCGGGCGTCCGCGCTCCGGCGGTCCGATCCCGACGCGCTGTCGCGGACGGGCTAGACAGGCGCGGGCGCGGCGGCCTCCCCTCGGGGGATGGGAGACGTGCACGGCATCGCGGTCCTGCGGACGATCGGCGCGCGGCGGGGCCGCGCGGCGCGGGGGCGCCCCGGCGGGGCCTGAGCCCGCCCGTCCCACATCCTCCGGAGCCCGCCCATGTCCCTCGACCTGCCCCCCCGTTCCCGTCCCGGCGGCCGCGCCGCGCGCCGCGCCGCGCGGGCCGCCGCCCTGCCCGACCACATGCGCCCCGTGCGCGCCGGCCTGACCGGCGGCACCTACCGCCCCCTCTCGGACGCGGACGTGGCGCGCATCCACGCGACCGCGCTCGACGCGCTGGCGCAGATCGGCTTGGCGGACGCGCCGCCCTCGGGCGTGGAGATCTTGGTAGGCGCGGGCGCGGTGCCGGGCGCGGACGGGCGGTTGCGGTTCCCGCGGGCGCTGGTGGAGGACATGCTGGCGATCGCGGCGCGGGACGTGGTGCTGCACGGGCGCGACGGGGCGCACGACCTGACGCTGTCGGACGCCCGGGTCCATTACGGCACGGCGGGCGCGGCGGTGCACTACGTCGACATGGAGACGGGGGCCTACCGCGACTCGACCCTCGCCGACCTGCACGAGGCGGCGCGGCTGGCGCATGCGCTGGACAACGTCCACTTCCTGCAGCGCCCGATGGTGGCGCGCGACATGGAGGGGATGCTGGCGCTGGACCTGAACACGATCCACGCCTGCGTGACGGGGACGACCAAGCATGTCGGGACAAGCTTCTCGGACCCGTCGACGGTGGAGCCGTGCCTGCGCTACCTCCGCGACGTGGCGGGCGGCGACGCGGCGTGGCGGGCGCGGCCGTTCGTGAGCAATTCGAACTGCTTCGTGGTGCCGCCGATGAAGTTCGCGACCGATGCGTGCCTCATCATGGAGCAGGCGATCCGGGGCGGGATGCCGGTGCTGCTGCTGTCGGCGGGACAGGCGGGGGCGACGGCGCCCGCGCCGATCGCGGGGGCCGTGGTGCAGGCGGTGGCGGAGTGCCTCGCGGGCGTCGTCTACGTGAACGCGATGGCGCCGGGGCATCCGGCGGTGTTCGGGACGTGGCCCTTCGTGTCGGACCTCCGGACGGGCGCGATGTCGGGCGGATCGGGGGAGCAGGCGCTGCTGTCGGCGGCCTGCGCGCAGATGGGGCGGTTCTACGGGCTGCCCTGCGGGGCGGCGGCGGGCATGGCGGACGCCAAGCTGCCGGACATGCAGGCGGGCTGGGAGCAGGGGATGTCGGACGTGCTGGCGGGGCTGGCGGGGCTGAACATGGTCTACGAGGCGGCGGGGATGCACGGGTCGCTGATGGGGTTCTGCCCGGAGAGCCTGATCCTCGGCGACGACATGATCGGCGCGGCGCTGCGCTGCGTGCGGGGGGTGGAGGTGACGGAGGAGACCTGCTCGCTGGAGGCGATGCGGGAGGTCTGCCTCGGGGGGCCGGGGCACTACCTCGGGACGGAGGCGACGCTTGCGGTGATGCAGACGGAGTATCTCTACCCCGCGCTCGCGGACCGGAGCAGCCCGAAGGAATGGGCCGAGCGGGACCGCCCCGACCTCGTGGCGGCGGCGCGGGCGCGGAAGCTGGAGATCCTCGCGGGGCCGAACCCGGCGGCGCTGGATCCCGCCTTGGAGGCGCGGCTGCGGGCGGACCACCCGGCACTCGCGTGAGGGCTCGTCCGGCGGCGCGGGCGACCTAGGTTCCGGCTCCCCGCCCGGAGCCCGGCCCATGCACCTCCTCCACCTGATCGGCGCGACCACGGACCGGTTCGCGCACGAGCTGTCCCTGACCTACCATTCCGAGACCGTGCGCCTGCCGGGCAGCACCGTCTCGACGCTGGAGGTGCGGCCCGACGGCACGACGCTCTGGGGGCAGCCCGGCGCGCCCCGCGCGCCCGTGCCGCGGGGCGCCGCGCTCGACCGGGCGGCGACGACGGACGCGTGCCTGCCCTACATGTTCTGCCCGCGCGGCATGACGTCGTGGCGCGCCGCGCTGGAGGACGTGATGGGCGTCCCCGTGCTCGGGCCCGACGCGGCCTGCCTGTCGCTGGCGACGTCCAAGTCCCGCACCAAGGCGGTGGCCGCCGCCGCCGGGATCGCCACGCCCGCCGCGGCGCCGCTCGCGGCGGACACGCCCTGCCCCGACCTGCCGGCGATCGTGAAGCCGGACGCGGAGGACAACTCGATCGGCCTGTCCCTCGTGCGCGACCCGGCCGACTGGCCCGCCGCCCGCGACCGGGCGCTGGAGATGGGGGCGGCGATGGTGGAGGACTACGTGCCGGGCCGCGAGGTGCGCGTCGGCGTGCTGGAGGATCCGTCGCCCCGCCTGCTGCCGGTGCTGGAGTATCACGTCACCCCCGAGCGCCCGATCCGCGAGCGCGCGGACAAGGTCGTGACCGACGCCTCGGGCGCGGTGACGAAGCGGTCGTGGCGGATGCCCTCGCTGGAGACGACCTGCCCCGCCGTGCTCGCGCCGCCGACCCTTTCCGCGCTGGAGCGCGCCGCGCTCGCGCTGCACGGCGCGCTCGGCTGCCGGGACTACTCGCTCTACGACTTCCGCATCGACGCGGAGGGGCGGCCGTGGCTCTTGGAGGCGTGCATCTTCTGGACCTTCGCGCCGTTCAGCGTGATCTCCCGGATGCTGGAGGCGGAGGGCACGGACCTCGCCGCGACGGTGGGGGCGCTGGTGGCGCGGACGGCGGCGCGCAAGGGCGGGACGCCCGCGGCCGCCTAGCGCCGCCCGGCCCGGACGAGAAAGGGCGGCCCGCCGGACCGCCCTTCCCGTTCGGTGCCGCGTCGGCTCAGGCGCGCTTGAGCGCCCGGAGCCCGCCGCCGACCAGCAGCGCCGCGATCGCGAGCTTGAGCGCGTCGCCCACGAGGTAGGGCGTCATGTAGCCGCCCAGCACGGCGGCGATCCCCTCGCCGGCCATCCAGACGTCCAGCCCGAAGGCCGCCGCCACGCCCAGCGGCCACGCGAGGCCGATGGCGTAGAGCACAACCGAGGCCACGAGGCCCGCGCCGAGCATCGCCAGCACGCCGCGCCCGGCGGCGAGACCCGCGATCGCGGCGAAGGCGACGAAGCCGAAGATGAAGCCGGTGGTGGCGCCGGGGAAGGCGAGCGCGGCGTTCTTGAACCCGGCGAAGACCGGCAGGCCGGCCATGCCCTCGGCGACGTAGGCCACGAGGGTGAGCGCGGCGAGGCGGGTGCCCACGGAGAACGCGATCAGCAGGATCGCCAGCGTCTGCAGCGAGATCGGGACCGGGCCGACCGGCACGGAGACCTGCGCGGCCACCGCGATCATGAGGGAGCCCAGCAGCACCACGGCCGCCTGCTTGGGTAGGGTCATCGGCCCGAGGGCCGCTTGGCTAAGGGTCATGCTCGCCTCCGAGGTGAATCTGCCCCGGCTTATCCGCCCCCCTCTCCTCGCCGTCAACGCGCCGCGGGCGCGGGTCGCTTGCGGCCCGCGCCCGACCGGTGCATCCGGCGCGCATGGACCAGAAGCCCCCCGCCCTCGTCACCGGCGCCTCGCGCGGCCTCGGCGCCGCCATGGCCGAGACCCTCGCCCGCCGCGGCTGGCACGTCGTCGCCGTGGCCCGCACCACCGGCGGGCTGGAGGCGCTCGACGACCGCATCCAGGCGGCGGGCGGCTCGGCCACGCTGGCGCCGATGGACGTCACCGTCGACGCGGCGATGCAGCAGCTCTGCCGCGGCATCCACGACCGCTGGGGCGCGCTGCCGGTCTGGGTCCACTGCGCGGTGGAGGCGACGGCCCTGTCGCCCGCCGACATGATCCCGGCCAAGGACTTCGGGAAGGCGCTGGAGACGAACGTCACCGCCTTCGTCCGCCTCGTCTCCTACGTGTCCCCGCTGCTGCGGGCGGCGGGCGGCGGCGACGCGGTGTTCCTCGACGACGAGGGGGCGCGGAAGTTCGGGGCCGCCTACGGCGCGACGAAGGCCGCGCAGCGCGAGATCGTGCGCGCGTGGCAGGCGGAGGCCACGACCGCGACGGCGCCCCGCGTGCACCTGCTGCGCCCCGCGCCGATGGCCACGGCGGTGCGGGCGCGGTTCTTCCCCGGCGAGGACACGTCCGGCTTGGCGGACGCGCGCGAGGAGGCGGCCCGCCTGCTGGACGAGGCGGGGCTGGCGCGCGCGGGCTGAACCCGCTCAGGCGTCGCGCATCTCGCCGGCGAGGGTCTCGGCCTTGGCGGCGAGCTCCTGCGCGCGGCGCACCGCGCCCTCGGGCACCGTGTCGCGCACGACCTCCCGCAGCTCGGGGGCCGGGGCGGGCGCGTTGTGCGCGGGCAGCGCGCGCAGCCGCTCGATCTCGCGGGTCTGGGAGGCGATGCGGCGGTCGAGTGCGCGCAGCTCCTCGTCGGCCGACAGCGCCTTGTCGGCCAGCATCAGCCCGGCCATCAGCAGCATCCGGTCCTGCGTCAGCCGCTGGCCCCCCGCGTTCAGCTGCTGCGCCTCGCGGTCGAGCATCTGGGCGGCGGTGGCGAGGAACTGCTCCTCGCCGTCGGCCACGTTCACGAGGAAGCTGCGGCCTCCGATCTCGATGGTGACGTCAGGCATCGGCGCTCTCCAGGATGGGGGCCATCTCCTCGAGGATGCGGCGCATCTCGGCGAGGTCCATGGCGCGGGCGGCGCGCACCGCCTCTAGTTCGGCCTCCAGCGCGGCGTCGGCCGCGCCCTCGGCTTGGGCGCGCAGCTGCGCGGAGGTGGCGGTGAGCGCCTCGACGGCGGCGCGCAGGCGATCGACCTCGCCGCCGGCGTCGGGCGCCGCGGCGGGCGGGGCGTCGGCGCGGGCGGCCTCGAGGGCGGCGGCATGCTCCGCCTCGCGGGCGGCGGCCGCCGCCTCCAGCTCCGCGACGCGCGCGGCGGGGGCCTCGGCCGCGGCGCGCGCGTCGTCCAGCTCGCCCTCGAGGTCCGCGATGCGCGCGCGGGCCGCGTCGAGGTCGGCCGCCAGGCGCGCGGCCTCGTCGGCGGCCCCGCCGTCGCCCGCGCCCCGGACCTCCCACGCGTCGCGGGCCGCGCCGAGCGCAGCCTCGATCCGCGCCATCGCCGCGTCCAGCGCCGCCGCGCCCGCCGGTTCCGTCTCCGCCACCGCGAAATCCCCTCGTCCTCTGTCCCGCGGCGAACCTGCCCACGGCCCCCGGGATGCGCAAGCCTCCGCCGCCTGCCCCCGCGTCGCGCGGCGGGTGCCCGCCTTGCACGCCCCCCCGCCCCTGCTAGACGGGTCGGGACTCGCCAAAGACCCGACTCCACGGAGCGTGCCCATGACCGACGGACCCGACCTCGCCGCCCTGCAGGCCGCCGACCCCGCCCACTGGCGCCGCGCCGCCGCCATCCGGACCCTGACGCTGGACGCGGTGAACGCGGCCAACTCGGGGCATTCCGGGATGCCGATGGGCATGGCCGACGTCGCCACGGTGCTGTGGGAGAAGCACCTGAAGTTCGACGCGGCGGCGCCCGGCTGGGCCGACCGCGACCGCTTCGTGCTCTCGGCGGGACACGGCTCGATGCTGCTCTACTCGCTGCTGTGGCTGACGGGGTTCCCGGGCATCACGCTGGACGACATCAAGAACTTCCGCCAGCTGGGCACGCCGCTCGCGGGCCACCCCGAGTACGGCCACGTGCCGGGCGTGGAGGTCACGACCGGGCCGCTCGGGCAGGGCCTCGCCACGGCCGTGGGCCTCGCCATGGCCGAGGCGCACCTGCGGGCGCGGTTCGGCCCGAAGATCGTCGACCACCGGACGTGGGTCATCGCGGGCGACGGCTGCCTGATGGAGGGGGTCAGCCACGAGGCGATCGCGCTCGCCGGTCACCTGAGGCTGAAGAACCTGATCGTTCTGTTCGACGACAACCGCATCACGATCGACGGCTCCACCGACCTGACCGACAGCGTGGACCAGCCCGCCCGCTTCCGCGCCGCCGGGTGGGAGGTGCTGGAGGTGGACGGCCACGACGCGGCCGCCATCGACGCGGTGCTGGGCGAGGCCAAGACCAAGGACCGGCCCGTAATGTTAGCCTGCCGCACGCACATCGCGCTCGGCTCCGCGCTGCAGGACACCGGCAAGGGCCACGGCGCGATCACGGGCGACGAGATGGTGCAGGCGACGAAGGACGCCTACGGCTGGAGCGAGGCGCCCTTCCACATCCCCGCGGACCTCAAGTCCGAGTGGGAGGCCATCGGGGCGCGCGGCGCGGAGGACCACGCGGCGTGGCAGGCCCGCCTCGACAAGCTGGGATCGGGCAAGCGCCGCGACTGGGACCGCATGCAGGCGGGCGAGGCGCCCAAGCGCCTGACCGCCACGATCCGCGCGCTCAAGCGCCAGGTGGCGGAGACGGCGCCCAAGGCCGCCACGCGCAAGTCGTCCGAGATGGTGCTGGAGGTCGTGAACCCGATCACCCCGGAGACCTTCGGCGGCTCGGCGGACCTGACGGGATCGAACAACACCAAGACCGCGGACCTCGGCATCTTCTCGGCCGAGGACCGCGCGGGCCGCTACGTCCACTACGGCATCCGCGAGCACGGGATGGCCGCGGCGATGAACGGGATCGCGCTGCACGGGGGCCTGCGCCCCTACGGCGGGACGTTCATGGCCTTCACCGACTACGCGCGCCCGTCGATGCGCCTGTCCGCGCTGATGGGCCTGCCGGTCACCTACGTGATGACCCACGACTCCATCGGGCTGGGCGAGGACGGCCCGACGCACCAGCCGGTCGAGCACCTCGCCATGCTGCGCGCGACGCCCAACATGAACGTGTTCCGCCCCTGCGACACGGTCGAGACGGCGGAGGCGTGGGAGCTGGCGCTGACCTCCGAGGCGACGCCCTCGGTGCTGTCGCTCACCCGCCAGGGCGTCCCGACGCTACGGCGCGAGCACAAGTCCAAGAACCTCGTGTCCCAAGGCGCCTACGTGCTGGCCGAGGCCGAGGGACGCCGCATGGCCATCCTGCTCGCCACCGGCTCGGAGGTCTCCATCGCCTTGGAGGCGCGCGACCTGCTGCAGGAGGACGGGATCGGCACGCGCGTCGTCTCCATGCCCTGCTGGGAGCTGTTCGAGGCGCAGGAGGAGGCCTACCGCAAGCGCATCCTGCCCGCGGGCCCCGTCCGCGTCGCGGTCGAGGCGGCGGGCCGCCTCGGCTGGGACCGCTGGCTCACGGGCGAGCGGGGCCGGTCCAACAAGGCGGGCTTCGTCGGCATGACGGGCTTCGGCGCGTCGGGCCCGGCGGAAGAGCTCTACGAGCACTACGGAATCACCGCCGCGGCGGTGGCGAAGGCGGTGCGCGGGCTGATCTGATCCGCGGGCGGGGCGGCGCCGGTCGTTTCGCGGGCCGGCGCATGTCGGCCCCGCACCATCACCTTGGAGCGAAGGCCCGGGGGTGACGTAGCCGCGCTCGGGGCGCATCGCGAACGGGGGCCGCGCGTCGCCCACGCGCGGGCCTCTCCGTCCTCCCTCCGGCACCGCTCCGGAGGCGGGCGCGTGCGGCCTCGGGGCCCCGGCGCGGAGCGGGGCGCGGTTTCAGGACGCCCGACCGCTTGCCGAACCCCCGCCCCCCATGCTCCCCTCCCCGCCGGGGAGGACCACCATGATCAGCCAAGCCCTCAACGACCGGCTCACCCTGACCGGCCCCGGCACGCCGGCGGGCCGGGTCATGCGCCACTACTGGATGCCAGCCGCCCTGTCGGACGAGCTGTTGGGCGCGCGGCCGGTCGTGCCCGTCACGCTGCTGGGCGAGCGGCTCGTGCTGTTCCGCGACGAGGCGGGGGAGCTGGGCCTGATCGACCGGCACTGCCCCCACCGGGGCGCCGACCTCGCCTACGGGCGGCTGGAGGATTGCGGCCTGCGCTGCCCGTTCCACGGCTGGCACTTCGACCGCACCGGCCAGTGCGTCGAGCAGCCGGGCGAGCCGGAGGGGTCGCGCATGCACGAGCGGATCCGTGCGACCGCCTATCCCGTGACCGAGCACGCGGGGGTGATCTGGGCCTACATGGGCGACGGCGCCCCGCCGCCCCTTCCCGACCTCGACTGCTTCCGGGCGCCGGGCACCCACGTCTTCGCCTTCAAGGGCCTGTGGGAGTGCAACTGGCTGCAGGCCCTCGAGGTCGGCATCGACCCCGCCCACGCCTCCTTCCTCCACCGCTTCCTGCAGGACGAGGACCCCGCCGACGGCTACGGCAAGCAGTTCCGCGACGGAGTCGAGGGCGCCGCGGAGATCCCGATGACCAAGCTCCTGCGCGACCATCCGCGCCCCGAGATCATGGTGGACGACACGCCCTACGGCCTGTCGCTCACGGCGCTGCGCCACCTGCCCGACGGGCGCACCCATGTCCGCGTCACGAACCAGGTCTTCCCGTGCGCCATCGTCATCCCGATGAGCCGCGAGATGACCATCACCCAGTGGCACGTCCCCGTGGACGACTCCCGCTGCTACTGGTTCTCGCTCTTCACCTCGTTCCGCGCCCCCGTGGACAAGGTGAGGATGCGCGAGCAGCGGCTGGCGGAGCACCACCTCCCGTCCTACCGCCCCAAGAAGAACCGGACGAACGACTACGGCTACGACCCCGAGGAGCAGGGGCGGGAGACCTACACGGGCATGGGGCTCGACATCAACGTGCATGACCAGTGGGCGGTCGAGGGCATGGGCGCGATCCAGGACCGGACCAAGGAGCACCTCGCCTCGACGGACAAGGGGATCGTCGCCAACCGCCGCGCCCTGCGCGCCGCGATGGACGCGGTCGAGGCGGGCGAGGCCCCGCCCCCGTCCCACGGGCCGGGCATCGCGGGGCCGATCTCGCTCGACACCATCGCGCCCGCCGGCGCCGACTGGGCCGAGGCGGCGCGGCAGGCGGACCGCGCGCGCCGCGCGGCGTGCCCGTGGGACGCGACCGTCCCCGCATGAGCCGCCTCGACCGCCTCGGCCTCGCGCCCGCGCGATCGGCGGCGGAGGACCTCCTCGACCGTGCCGCCCGGTACGAGACGCTCCGCCTCGTGTTCCCCGACCTCCACGGCGTCCTGCGCGGCAAGGCGGTGCCCGCGGCCCGGCTAAGGGACGTCCTCGCGGGGGGGATCGGGGCCCCCGCGACGCTGCTGCTCAAGGACACGTCCGGCCGCACCGCCTTCCCCGTCTGGGACGCGCCGGGGCCGGACAACCCCTCGCCCCTGCGCGGCGCGGGCGACCTGCTGATGGTGCCCGACCCGGACGGGCTGGTGCCGTGCCGCGACGGCGAGGCGTGGCTGTTCTGCTCCACCCACCGGCCCGACGGCACCACGCTCGACTTCGCACCGACCGCGATCCTCGACCGCGCCCTCGCCGCGCTCGAGACGGAGGGCCTGTCCCTCACCATCGGGCTCGAGCTCGAGTTCCACGTCTTCGCGCGCGGCCCGGACGGGCTCGCCGCGCTCCACCCCGGCGGCCAGCTGCTGCACGACGCGACCTACGGGGCGAACGCCGCCGTGCTCGACCGCATCCGTGCCGCCTGCGCCCATGCGGGCCTGCCGCTGACGTCGCTCGAGGTCGAGATGGGCGCCTCCCAGTTCGAGGCCACCTTCGCCCCGGCCCCCGCCCGCGCCGCCGCCCGGCACGCGGCCGTCTTCCGCGCGCTCCTGCGCGACGCGCTGCCCGGCCACCACGTCACCTTCATGTGCCGCCCGCCCGCCCCCGCGACGATGGCGAGCGGCTGGCACCTCCACCAGTCGGTCGCGGGGATCGACATGCAGGGCGGCTGGCTCGGGGGCCTGCTCGGGCACGCGGCCTCGGCCTGCCTGCTCACCAACCCGACCGTGAACGCCTACCGCCGCTTCGGGCCGGGGACCCTCGCGCCGGACCGCATCGCGTGGGGCCGCGACGACCGGGGCGCGATGGTGCGCGCGGTGGACGGGCGGCTGGAGAACCGGGTCTGCGAGGCCGGCGCGAACCCGTGGCTCGCCATCGCGGCCCAAGCCGTCGCGGGGCTCGACGGCCACCGCCGCGCGCTCGCGCCGCCCCCCGCCGCCGAGGCCGCCTACCGCGCCGACGCGCCCCGCCTGCCCCGCAGCCTCGGGGAGGCGCTGGACGCGTTCCGGGCCGATCCGCTCTGGGCGGAGGCCATCGGCGTGGAGGCCGTCCGCGTCCTCGACGCCGTGGCCGAGGCGGCGTGGACCTGCTTCCTGTCCACGCCGGGCGACTGGGACGCGCGGGAGTATCTCGACCTGCTGTGAGACGTTACACGATTATTGACTTCGGGCCGATCGTGTAACACATTAGCGGCATGGACGCCTTCATCGTCGACGGCACGCGCACCCCCATCGGCCGCTACGGCGGGTCGCTCTCGGGCGTGCGCGCCGACGACCTCGCGGCCCATCCGCTCCGCGCGCTCAAGGAACGCCACGACATCGACTGGGCCGCCTGCGACGAGGTCACGCTGGGCTGCGCCAACCAAGCGGGCGAGGACAACCGCAACGTCGCGCGCATGGCGCTCCTGCTCGCCGGACTGCCGGAGAGCGTGCCGGGCGTGACCGTCAACCGCCTCTGCGCGTCCGGCCTCGACGCCGTGGGCCTCGCAGCGCGGGCGATCCGGTCGGGCGACCACCATCTCTGTCTTGCGGGCGGGGTGGAGAGCATGTCGCGCGCGCCCTACGTCGTCGGCAAGGCGCAGGTCCCGTTCGACCGGGCGCAGGCGATGCAGGACACGACCATCGGCTGGCGCTTCGTCAACCCCGCCTTCCACGCCGCGCACGGTACCCATTCGATGCCGGAGACGGCGGACGAGGTGGCCGCGGACTGGGGCGTCTCCCGGGCGGACCAGGACGCCTTCGCCGCCCGCTCGCAGGCCCGGGCCGAGGCCGCCGCCGCGCACCGCGCGGAGGAGATCACCCCCGTCGAGATCCCCCAGCGCAAGGGCGGCCCCGTGGTGGTCGCCGAGGACGAGCATCCACGGCCCGGCACGACGGCGGAGTCGCTGGCCAAGCTGCGGGGGATCAACGGCCCCGACCTTTCGGTGACCGCCGGGAACGCCAGCGGCGTGAACGACGGCGCGGCGGCGCTCCTCCTCGCGGGGGAGCGCGCCTGCGCCGCCCACGGCCTCGCGCCGAAGGCCCGCGTCGTCACCATCCAGTCGGCGGGCGTCGCCCCCCGCGTGATGGGCGTCGGCCCCGTGCCGGCCGTGAGGAAGGCGCTCGCCCACGTGGGCCTCGCGATGGACGACATGGACCTCGTCGAGCTGAACGAGGCCTTCGCCGCCCAAGCCCTCGCCGTGACCCGCGACCTCGGGCTGGCCGACGACGACCCCCGCGTGAACCCGAATGGCGGCGCCATAGCCCTCGGCCATCCGCTCGGCATGTCCGGCGCGCGGCTCGCGCTCGCCGCCGCCCTGCATCTCGGGCGGACCAATGGGCGTTATGCCCTCGTGACGATGTGCGTCGGCGTCGGCCAAGGCACGGCCATGATATTGGAGTCCGTCTGATGTATGCCCAACTCGTGAAGTCCGAGGCCTCCTCGGAGACCCAAGCCGACCGCGACTTCCAAGCCCGCATCGACCGGGGCGACACGATCGAGCCGAAGGACTGGATGCCCGAGGGCTACCGCCGGACGCTGATCCGCCAGATCGGCCAGCACGCGCATAGCGAGATCGTGGGCCAGCTGCCGGAGGGGAACTGGATCACCCGCGCGCCGACCTTGGAGCGCAAGGCGATCCTGCTCGCCAAGGTGCAGGACGAGGCGGGGCACGGCCTCTACCTCTACTGCGCCGCGGAGACGCTGGGCGTCTCGCGCGACGACCTCACGCGGCAGCTGCTCGACGGGCGGATGAAGTACTCGTCGATCTTCTCCTACCCGACGTTGACATGGGCGGACATGGGCGCGGTGGGCTGGCTGGTCGACGGCGCGGCGATCATGAACCAGGTGCCGCTCCAGCGGACGTCCTACGGCCCATACGCCCGCGCGATGGTCCGCATCTGCAAGGAGGAGTCCTTCCACCAGCGGCAGGGCTTCGACGTGATGATGAAGATGGCGAACGGCACGTCCGCCCAGCGGCGCATGGCGCAGGACGCCCTCGACCGGTTCTGGTTCCCGGCGCTGATGATGTTCGGCCCCTCGGACGCGGAATCCGTCCACTCGGCCCAGTCCATGCGCTGGCGGATCAAGATGAACACGAACGACGAGCTGCGCCAGAAGTTCGTGGACCAGACCGTGCCGCAGGCCGAGTATCTCGGCCTCACGGTCCCCGACCCGGACCTCGCGTGGAACGAGGAGACGGGCCACTACGACTTCACCGAACCCGACTGGGATGAGTTCTTCGCCGTCCTCAAGGGCGACGGGCCGTGCTCGGCGGACCGCATCGACGCCAAGCGCAAGGCGTGGGACGATGGCGCTTGGGTGCGGGAGGGGCTGATGGCGCATGCCGCGAAGAAGGCCGCGGCGGCGTTGGCGGCGGAATGATCCACCCGCCCGCCCCGGACTGGCAGCTGGCCGAGGTCAACGTCGCGCGACTGACCGCCGATCCCGCCTCGCCCGTGGTGGCCGAGTTCATGGCCGCGCTCGACCGGATCAACGGGCTGTCGGAGCGGATGGAGGGGTTCGTGTGGCGGCATGTGTTCGGCCTCGACCCGGACCGCGACGCCCGGACCAGCGACGACCCCCGCGTGATCTACAACGCGTCGGTATGGCAGGGCGCAGCAGCACTCGAGCGCTTCGTGTGGGACACGGTGCACGTCCAGTTCTACCGCCGCCGGGCGGAGTGGTTCGACGCGCTCGGGGCGATGCACCTCGCGATGTGGTGGGTGCCGCCGGGGACGGAGATCGACCCGAAGGACGCGCGCGCGCGCCTCGCCCATATCGGCGCGCACGGCCCGTCGGAGCGGGCGTTCGGCTGGGCCGAGCTTCCGGGCGCGACGCGGTGGCGGGCGGTGCGCCGCGACGAGGCGGTGCCCGCATGACCGGGTCCGCCTCCGCCGAATGGCCGCTCTGGGAGATCTTCATCCGGGGCCAGGCGGGGCTGTCCCACCGCCATGTCGGCAGCCTCCACGCGCCGGACGCCGAGGCCGCGATCCGCAACGCGCGCGACGTCTACACCCGCCGCGCCGAGGGCGTCTCGATCTGGGCCGTGCCCGCCGCCGTCATTGCCGCCTCCTCCCCGTCCGAGAAGGGGCCGCTCTACGAGCCGGCTAAGGACAAGGTGTATCGCCACCCCACCTTCTTCGACATCCCCGACGACGTCGGGCCGATGTAGGCATGGGTGCGATCGCCCTCCCCGACCCGTTGCCGGCCAAGGCGGAGTTCCTCCTCCGCATGGGCGACGCGACGCTCGTCCTCGGCCACCGCATCTCCGAATGGTGCGGGCACGCCCCCGCGCTCGAGGAGGACGTCGCGCTCGCGAACGTGGCGCTCGACCTGATCGGGCAGACCCAGCTCTGGCTGGGCTACGCCGCGGAGGAGACGGGCGCCGCGGACGCCGACGCGCTCGCCTTCCGGCGCGACGTGTGGGACTTCCGGAACCCCCTGCTCGTCGAGCGACCGAACGGCGACTTCGCGCACACGATCCTGCGTTCCTTCCTCTTCGACGCGTGGCACCTGCCCCGGCTCGACCGCCTGACCGGCTCTGCCGACGACCGGGTCGCGGGGATCGCCGCGAAGGCCGCGAAGGAGGTCGCCTACCACCTCGAGCGGTCGCGCGGCTTGGTCGTCGCGCTCGGCGACGGGACGGCGGAGAGCCACGACCGGATGCAGGCCGCGCTCGACCGCCTGTGGCCCTACGCGGGCGAGCTGTTCGAGACGGATGCGACCGACGCGGCGATGGCGGAGGCCGGGGTCGCCGACGAGCCCCCCGCCCTGCGCCCCGCGTGGGAGGCGACCGTCCTCCCCGCGCTCGCGGCGGCCACGCTCGCCCCCCCGGAGGTGGTCCGGTTCCAAGCGGGCGGGCGCACCGGTCGGCGCCACACCGAGCATCTCGGCCCGATGCTCGCGCAGATGCAGTGGCTGCAGCGCAGCTACCCGGACGCCTCCGCGTGGTGAGCCGTCCCGCCCCCGCGCCCGTCGACGGATGGACGCCGCGCAGCGCGCAGCCCGACCCTTCGGGGGCGCGGCCGCCGGACGCGCGGATCGAGGCGTGGCTCTCGGCGATCCCGGACCCGGAGATCCCCGCCATCACGCTCGCCGACCTCGGCGTCATCCGGGGGTGGACGTGGGTCGGCGACGTCCTGCACGTCTCCGTGACGCCGACTTATTCCGGATGCCCCGCCACGGCGGCGATCGAACTGGCCGTCGAGACCGCGCTCCGCGACCGCGGCGTCCCCGCGACCGTCGAGCGGGTGATCACGCCGCCGTGGAGCACCGACTGGATCACGCCCGAGGGCCACGCCAAGCTGGAGGCCTACGGCATCGCGCCGCCCACCGACGGGGTCCGCTGCCCCCGCTGCCATGCGGCGCGCGTGCACGAGGTCAGCCGGTTCGGCTCGACCCCCTGCAAGGCCCAGTGGCGCTGCGACGCCTGCGGCGAGCCCTTCGACCGGTTCAAGTGCCACCGATGAGCGCGCGCGGCTTCCATCCCCTGACCGTCGCTGCCGTCCGGCCTACGATCCGCGACGCGGTGGAGGTGACGCTCGACCATCCCGGCTGGGACTGGTCGCCCGGCCAGTACCTGACCTTCCGGCGCGACTTCGACGGGACCGAGGTGCGGCGCTCCTACTCGATCTGCACCGAGCCCGGCGCGCCCCTCCGCGTCGGCATCAAGCGGGTCGAGGGGGGCGCGTTCTCCGCGTGGGCGAACACGGCGCTGCGGCCCGGCGACACCGTCGAGGCCATGCCGCCGCAGGGCCGCTTCTGGGGCGGGGAGACCCACGGCCACACGCTCCTCTTCGCGGGCGGGTCCGGGATCACCCCGGTCCTCGGGGTGCTGCGCCACCTGCTCGCCGCCGACCCGGAGGCGCGGGCCACCCTGGTCTACGCGAACGTCAGGACCGCGACGATCATGTTCCGCGACGAGATCGAGGACCTCAAGCAGGTCCATCTCGGACGGCTCTCGGTCGTGCACGTGCTCGAGCGGGACGCGCAGGAGATCGACCTCTTCACCGGGCGCGTGACCCCGGAGAAGTGCGCGGACCTCTTCGCCCGGTGGATCGACGTCCGCGGCGCCGCGCGCGCCTACATCTGCGGGCCGGAGCCGATGATGCTGGGCATCCGGGACGCGCTGGCGGCCCACGGCATGCCCGAGGAGGCGATCCGCTTCGAGCTCTTCGCCTCCGCGCAGCCGGGGCGCCTCCCGCAGGCGGAGCGCGCGGTCGCGGCGGACGCGCCGACGATCCCCCTCGCGGTCACCCTCGACGGGGCCACCTCCGAGATCGACCTCGCGCCCGGCCAGACCGTGCTGGAGGCGGCCGAGGCGGCGGGGCTGGAGGCGCCGTGGTCCTGCCGCGCGGGGGTCTGCTCGACCTGCCGGTGCCGCGTGGTGGCGGGCGCGGTCGAGATGGACGCCAACCACGCCATCGAGGACGACGAGCTGCGCGACGGCTACGTGCTGTCCTGCCAAGCGCGTCCGGCGGCGGGAACCGAACGCGTCGCCGTGAGCTACGACCTCGGCCACTGAGGATGCACCCGCTTGACCGCCACGACCGACGCCCCCGTCGCGCGCCCGACGCGCGCCAACTTCTCGGCCGTGGCCGCCCTCGGGCTGATCTGGGGCGGGACGTTCACGGTCACGGAACTGGCGCTCGTGGGCTACGGGCCGCACACCGTGGCCGCCGCCCGCGTGGCGCTGGGGGCGGCCGCGCTGACGGCGCTGGCGGTGGTCCTGCGGCGCCCCCTCCCGGCGTGGTCGCCGCTCACCGCGCTGTTCCTCGCGCTGATCGGCCTCACCACCGCCGCCCTCCCCTTCACCGCCCTCGCATGGGGGCAGACCCGCACGACGGCGGCCTTCGCCGGGCTCGCGATGGCGATGCTGCCGCTTCTGCTGCTGCCGCTGGCCCACGTCTTCGTGCCCGGCGACCGCCTCACGTGGCGCAAGGCGGCGGGGTTCGGGCTGGGGGCGGTCGGCGCGCTGATCCTGATCGGGCCGGGGGCGCTGGACCCGTCGGGCGGGAACGGCGAGGGCTGGGGGCAGCTGGCCTGCCTCGCGGCCGTGGTCTGCTACGCGGTGGGCTCCATCCTCACCCGGCGCTGCCCGCCGGTGGACGGGGTCTGGCTGTCGGCCCTGTCGCTCTGGGCGGGGGCCGCCGCCCTGGTCCCGGCGATGCTTTGGCGCGAGGGCCTGCCGACCGCGGCCGCGCCCTCCGTCCTGGCCGCGATCCTGTTCCTCGGCCTCGTCCCGACCGCCTTGGCCGCCCTCCTGCGCATCTCGGTCATCCGCAGCGCGGGCCCGTCCTTCATGACGCTCGTGAACTACCAAGTGCCCGTCTGGGCCATGGGCACGGGGGCGCTGTTCCTCGGAGAGGCGCTGCCCGGACGGTTCTTCCTCGCCCTCACGCTCATCCTCGGCGGCCTCGCCCTCGGGCAGGGCCGCCAGCTCGCCGCGCTACTCGGCGGCGAGCGCGCCCGCTGAGCGGACGGTCCCCGCGACCTCCGCGACGACGGCGCGCATCTCGGCCTCGTCCTCGTGCTCGACCATGACGCGGATCAGCGGCTCGGTCCCCGAGGCGCGGATCAGGAGGCGCCCGCGCCCGGCGACGCGGGCCTCGGCGGCCCGGATCGCGTCCTGCACGCCCGCGTCCTCCAGCGGACGCGTCCCCGAGGCGAAGCGCACGTTCTCCAGCATCTGGGGCACGGGGTCGAACGTGTGCAGCAGCTCGGACGCGGGCCGCCCGGCGCGGACCATCTCCGCGAGGAACTGGAGCCCCGCCAAGAGGCCGTCGCCGGTGGTCGCGTGGTCCGTCATCACGATGTGCCCCGACTGCTCCCCGCCGAGGGTCCAACCGTTGTCGCGCAGCGCCTTCACCACGTGGCGGTCGCCCACCTTGGTGCGGTGCAGGTGCAGCCCCTGCCCCTCGAGGAAACGCTCCAGCCCGAGGTTCGACATCACCGTCGCCGCGAGCGTGCCCTTGGCGAGCCGCCCCTCCTCGGCCCAGCGGGCGGCGAAGAGGGCCATGATCTGGTCGCCGTCGCCGACGCGCCCGTTCTGGTCCACGAGGATGATCCGGTCCGCGTCGCCGTCGAGGGCGATGCCCACGTCCGCCCCATGGGCCACGACCGCGTCCTGAAGGGGCCCCGTGTGGGTCGAGCCGCAGCCCTTGTTGATATTGGTGCCGTCCGGGTTCACCCCGATCGGGACGACCGTCGCGCCCATCTCCCACAGGGCCTCGGGCGCGACCTTGTAGGCGGCGCCGTGGGCGCAGTCGATGACGACCTTAAGCCCGTCGAAGGTCATGCCCGGCGGCACCGCCCGCTTGACCGCCTCGACGTAGCGCCCCGCGCCGGTGTCGATCCGCTTGACCCGCCCGATCTCGCGGGCGTCGACCGGCTCGACCCCCGCCTCGACCATCGCGGCGATGGCGGCCTCGTCGGCGTCGGAGAGCTTGAACCCGTCGGGGCCGAAGAACTTGATGCCGTTGTCCTCGGCGCCGTTGTGCGAGGCGGAGATCATCACCCCGAGGTCGG
The DNA here is from genome assembly GCF_016820245.1 of Jannaschia sp. Os4. Lineage (GTDB taxonomy): Bacteria > Pseudomonadota > Alphaproteobacteria > Rhodobacterales > Rhodobacteraceae > Jannaschia. Next base: position 311,704 of record NZ_JAFCAR010000004.1, read on the forward strand.
CGCGCATGGACCGCGTCAGGTAGCCCACGGCGGGGGTCGGGACCGGGCCGAGCTGGAGCACGTGGACGCCCGTGGAGGCGAGGCCCGCCGTCAGCGCGGTCTCGAACATGTAGCCGGACAGCCGCGTGTCCTTGCCGATCACGACCCGGTGGATGCGCGCGTCGCCCTCGCGGCGGAAGTGGCGCCCGGCGGCGGCGCCCAGCCGCAGCGCCGTCTCGGCGGTCATGTGCCCCGTGTTCGCGCGCCCGCGCACCCCGTCCGTCCCGAACATCACGTCCCTCGCTCGATCGCGTCCCAAAGCCTCAGCGCGCGGCGCGTCCCCGCCACGTCGTGCACCCGGTGCATCTGGACCCCGGCCCGGACCCCGGCAAGCGTCACGGCCAGGGACCCCGGATCGCGGCGGTTCGCCGCGCCTTCGGGATCGTCGCCGATCACGCCGATGAAACGTTTGCGGCTCGCCCCCAGCAGGACTGGGAGGCCGAGAGAGTGGAGCGCCGGCAGCGCCCGCAGCAGGGCGACGTTCTGCGCGGCGGTCTTGGCGAACCCGATGCCCGGATCGACGAGGATGCGGTCGCGCACGATGCCGGCCGCCTCGGCCGCCGCGACGCGCCCGGCCAGCGCGGCGAGCACCTCGACGACCACGTCCGCGTAGTCGGTCTCGGCCTGCATCGTCTCGGGGGTGCCGCGCGCGTGCATCAGGACCACCGGCACGCCGGCCCGCGCGACCACGCCTGCCATCGCCGGATCGAAGGCCAGCGCCGACACGTCGTTCACGATCGCCGCCCCGGCGGCGAGCGCCGCCTCCGCCACGGCGGCCTTGCGCGTGTCGATGGAGACGGCGCGCGCCCGCAGCGCCTCGATCACCGGCACGACCCGCGCGACCTCCTCGGCCACGGGGACCTCCGCCGCGCCCGGCCGGGTCGACTCGCCGCCGACGTCGAGGAGGTCCGCCTCCATCGCCGCGCCGAGCGCCGCGACCTCCGCCGCGGTCCGCCCGCCGTCGGAGAAGCTGTCGGGGGTGGCGTTGAGGATGCCCATGATCCGGGGCGCGTCCCACGTCAGACCGGCCACGGGCGGGCGCGGCTCGCAGAGGATGTCGCGCTCCTCGGCGGACAGGTCGCCGACGCCGACCGTCGCCCCGTCCTCCAGCCGCCGCGCCCGGTCGAACCGGACCCAGCCGCCCGCCAGCGGGGCCGCGCCCGGCGCGTCGGGATGGCACGGCAGCGGCAGGAGGGGCGTCACGGCTCGAGCGTTCCCCCGAACTCGGCGGCGAACCACGCGGCGAGCGTCGCCGGGTCGGTCTCCGCCGGCCCGTCCGGCGCGTCAAGCACGATCCGCGACGGCGCCCACAGCACGGCCCGCCCGCCGCGCAGCGCGTGGTCCAGCTCGGTCCGCGTGTCGACCACGGTGCAGTCGGGCACGGCGGCGGCGACCCGCCACGCGGCCTGCTCGTAGGCGAGCAGCGCGACGCGCCGCTGCGCGAGCGGGTGCGCCACCTCCGGCACCTCGAAGTCGGGGACGGCGATCATCACCAGCGGGCGTGCCGCCCCGGCCACCGTGCCGGCCAAGCCGGGATCGTCCGCGGAACCCGGCGCGAGCACCCGGACGTGCGGGCGCGGGGCCTCGATCGGCTGGGCCGCCGCCCCGTCGCCGGAGCGCACGATCTCCACCCCGAGGCGGTGCGGCCCCCGGTCGAGCTTCTCGATCCGCACGAAGACGCGCACGGCCTGCTCGTGGCCGAGGACGCGCGCGGCGACGCGCTCCGCCAGCGTCTCGAGGAGGTTGAGGCGCTCGGCCTCAAGCTCGGCGTCGATGGCGCCGATCAGCGTGTCGTAGGAGAGGATCGCGTCGACGTCGTCGGTCTCGGCCAGCGGCGGCCCGTCCACGGGCGCCACCTCGGCCACCACGTCGAACGACAGCCGCTGGGTCCGCCCCCGCTCCTCGGCGAAGGCTCCGATCTCCACGGCGCGGACGTGCTCGCGCAGCGAGATGCGGTCGAGCCCCGCCGCGCCGGCCCGCGCGCGGTCGAGGGGCGCGGCGAAGGCCAGCCGCAGGGCGTCGGTGTCGTCGGCGGCCATCTCGCCCTCCGTCAGCGTCCGCCGCCCCCTGCCACGGGGCGCGCCGCGCGGAAAGGTCCGGCTCCGACCGGCGATGGCCCGAACGCGAACGGGCCGCGCTTCCCCCGAAGCGCGGCCCGTCGCCGCCCGTCCCGTCCCGTCCGGGCGGCGTGCGGCGCGCGTCCTTGGGCCGGACGCCGCGCCGCGGTGACCTCGGCTCAGGCGCCGGGGATCTGCTTGTAGAAGATGTGCGTCCCGACGGTCGCGGTGCGGGGGTAGACCTTGTTCCAGTAGGGATCGACGTAGTCCGCGTGGTAGTGGGTCGCGTCGCCCGTGATGCGGCGCTCTTTGCCGTCCATGACCTCGCGCGCGATCTTGCCGGCGATGTCGGCGGCACGCCGCTCGGTCATCGTCTCGGGGAGGCCGTCGCAGGTGTAGGAGAACTGGCAGGCGTGCAGGCGCCCGGTGCCTTGGTTTACCACCCCGCAGATCGTGTCGGGATACCGTTTGGAGTCGACCCGGTTCATGATCACCTCGGCCACCGCGTACTGGCCGCGGATCGGCTCGCCGCGGGCCTCGAAGTAGATCGCCTCCTTCAGGCAGGCGAACTCCTTGCCGCCGGTGGCGCGGGGCATCGCGTCGAGGCGGGCGCGGGTGTAGGCGGGCGGCAGCGCCTCGGCGGCGGGGGCGTCCTCCGGCTCGGCGAAGGAGGCCGGCACCAGGATCTCGCCGTCGAGGGCCGCGTCGAGCAGCGTGTCCACCGGGGCGATCATCGCGCCCGCCGCGTGGGCTGCGGGCGCCGTGGCGGCGAGGCCGAGGGCGGCGATCAAGGCGCAACGGTTCAGGGCGGCCGAAGCGGCCGTTCGAATGGTCGTGAGCATATGTACTGTCCCCTCTGGGGGCGCGGGCGACGCGGCGGGATCTCTATCGTCCTGCTCGCGCCGTCTGCCCGTGCCTCGGTTCCGTGAGGCCTAGATGCCGCGGGCGTGACCCGAGCGCAACGGTGGGGGACATTCCGAAAACGTTCCCAGAAACCGCTAAACCGTGACTTTTGTGCAATGATCCGCCGATGCGCGTGGCACGTCGGCATCATTTCGCGCGGGCGTTCGCCTCCTGCGCGAGCAGCGTCGCCTGCGCGGCGGCCAGCTTCGCCACCGGCACGCGGAACGGCGAGCACGAGACGTAGTCGAATCCCGCAAGCCGGCAGAAGGCGATCGCCTCCGGGTCGCCGCCGTGCTCGCCGCAGAGCGCGAGCGTCACGTCACCCCGCGTGGCCCGCCCCCGCTGCGCGCCGAGCAGCAGCAGCTCACCCACCCCGTCGATGTCGAGCGTCTGGAACGGATCCTCCGGATAGACGCCTTGGTTGACGTAGGCCGACATGAACCGCCCCGCGTCGTCGCGCGACAGGCCGTAGGTCATCTGCGTCAGGTCGTTCGTCCCGAAGGACAGGAACGCCGCCTGCTCGGCGATCTCGCCAGCGCGCAGCGCGGCGCGCGGCGTCTCGACCATCACGCCCAAGCGATAGTCGAACGCGGCCCCGGTCTCGGCGCGGACCTCGGCGGCCACGGCGTCGATGCGCGCGCGCACCAGCTCCACCTCGCGCCGGGCGGTCACGAGCGGGATCATGATCTCGGGCACCACGCCGCCGGTCTGGGCCACCGCCTCGAAGATGGCGCGGGCCTGCATCTCGTAGATGCCCGGCACCGCGATCCCGAGCCGGACGCCGCGCATCCCGAGCATCGGGTTGAACTCGCCCATCGCCTCGATCCGGGCGCGGACGCGGGCCAGCGGCTGCCCCAGCGCCTCCGCCAGCGCGCGCATCCCCTCCGTCGTGCCGGGGAGGAACTCGTGCAGCGGGGGGTCGAGCAGGCGGATGCAGACCGGCAGCCCCTCCATCAGGCGGAAGAGCTCGGCGAAGTCGGCGCGCTGCATCGGCAAGAGGCGGTCCAAGGCCGCCACCCGGTCCGCGTCGCGGTCGGCGAAGATCATCTCGCGCATCACCGTGAGGCGGTCCTCCTCGAAGAACATGTGCTCCGTCCGGCACAGCCCGATCCCGTCCACGCCGAACCCGCGGGCGAGCGACGCGTCGGCGGGGGTGTCGGCGTTGACCCGCACGCCGATGTCGCGCACCGCGTCGGCCCAGCCCATCAGGTCCGCGAAGGCGCCGTCCATCGCGGGCTCGACGGTCGCGACGCGCCCCGCCAGGACCGTGCCGGCGGTGCCGTCGATGGTGATCTCGTCGCCCTCGCGCAGCGTGCCGCCCCCGGGGAGGCGCACCTCGCGCGCCTTGTGGTCCACGACGATCTCCGCGCCCGTCACGCAGGGCAGCCCCAGCCCCCGCGCGATCACGGCGGCATGCGAGGTGGTGCCGCCCCGCTCGGTCAGGATGCCGTCGGCGGCGTGCATGCCGCGCACGTCCTCGGGCGCGGTCTCGCGGCGCACGAGGATGCAGCGCTCGTCGCGGGACTGGGAGGCTTGGGCGGCGGCGGAGTCGAACACGATCCGCCCGGCGGCCGCGCCCGGCGAGGCGGCGATCCCGCGCGCGAGCACGTCGCGCGCCGCGCCCGGCGCGACCTGCCGGTGGAGCAGCTGGCTCAGGGTGCCCGGCGGGATGCGGGTGATCGCCTCCGAGCGGGGGATGACCCCGTCGCGAGCGAGCGCGGTCGCGATGGCCACCGCGGCGCGGGGGCCGCGCGGGCAGCGCACGGCGTCGAGCACGTGGAGGCGCCCCTGCTCCAAGGTGAACTCGACCTGCATCTCCTCGCGCAGCCGCACCCGGCATCGCGCGCCGATCTCGACGAGCTCGCCGAACACCTCCGGGAGCCGGTCCTCCAACGAGGGGCCGCGCAGGTCGTGGGTGAGGTAGAGCGAGGTCTCCGCCCCGAGCGCCTCCCGCCCCATCGCGCCCGCCATGTAGCGGCCGGTGACCTGCGGCGCGCCGGTCTCGGGATCGACGAACTGGATCACGCCCGCGCCCGACTGGCCCGGCGCCATGCCCTGCGCCATGCGCTGCACCACGAGGCCCAGACCGGCGTCGGCGGGCGCGCCCTGCGCCTGCCGCAGGAGCCGGGCGGACGTCCCCTCCCACGCGCGGGCCATGGAGCGGAGCACCTCGCGCAGCTGGCGGGCGGGGTCCTCGGGGAACGGCTCGTCCATCTCCGCCTCGTAGGCGGCGAGCGCGGCCTCCGGGTCCGCGCCGTCGAAGGCGGCCCCGTCGAGGCGCATCACGTCCGTGGCGTAGTCGCGCACGAAGCGCACGAAGAGACGGTCGGCGGCCTCGCCCCCCATCGTGGCGGCGAGCGCGTCGCGCACGGCGGCGGTCATCCCGACGTTGAGCACCGCGCCCGGCCCGCCCCAGTCGGGGGTCTGGGACGACGAGCGGACCGAGAGGAGGACGGGCGCGCCGTCGTCGAACAGGGCCAGCAGCGTGGCGAGGTCGGGCATCCGCCCGGCGGCGATGTCGCGCACGGCGTCGAAGGGCAGCGCCACGGTCTGCGGCACGGGCAGGTCCATGCGGATCAGGCGCTGTAGGCACTTCGCGCGGTTGCCGTGCCGCGCGACGCGGATGTCGGCGGTGGGGGTGACCTCGGTGAAGCGCGGGGTGTCGAGCATGGGCGGCGGCCTTTCGGCGCTCACCCTAATGCGTGATTCCGGCGGGACAAAGGCTTACGCTGCGGCGCAGCATTTGCAGGAATGCAACAGCGGACGGCGGGGGGCGCCCCACCCCATGCTGCGGGTGCGAAAGGTCAGCCCTCCAGCCGCGACAGGTCCGCGATCCGGGCGGGCGCCTCGCGGATGGCGTGGAGGAGGTTGAGGCGGTTGCGGCGGACGATCTCGTTCTCGGCGTTCACCTGCACGGCCTCGAAGAAGGCGTCGATGGGCGCGCGGAGCGCGGCGAGGCGTTCCATCGCCCCGGCGTAGTCCTCGGCCTCCATCGCCGCGTCGAGGGCGGGCTTGGCCGCCTCCAGCGCATCGAAGAGCGCGCGCTCCTCGTCTGTCTCGGCCAGCTTGCGGTCGGCGCCGAAGCTGTACTCCACCCCGTCCTTCTCCTCGGCCTGCTCGAGGATGTTTTTCGCGCGGCGGTAACCTTGGATTAGGTTTTCGCCGTTATCCGTTGCGAGGAAGGCGTTCAGGGCGCGGGCGCGGGCCACCACGTCGGCGAGGTCGTCGGTCCGGTCGCCGGTGAGGACGGCGTCGATCACGTCGTGCCGGACGCCCTCGTCGCGGAGATGCACCTTGAGGCGGTCGTGGAAGAAGGAGAGGAGGTCAGGGCGATCAGATACGTTAGCCTGTAGTAGAATATAGTCGTCGTAATTCGAGAAGTCCTCTCCGCGCTCGGCCGTCTGAGCATTCAGCCAATCGCGGAAGGCTGCGTGGTCAATCGGAGATTGGGAAGTCAATTCACGGTAGGAAGAGACAAGCGTGCTTTCGTCCACACTGCTCCGCGTTGCGAGAAGGTAGAGCTCTTCCTCCAGTCTTGAGGCAGTCACCTTCGATGAGGATGTTACCTTCCACTTGCCTGAGTGATGGATGAATGCCTGGAGGAGGTACTCATCCAGCCCCAGTACGAGCCCATGTCCCATCACAATCCGAATGACCCCCAGCGCCGCGCGCCGCAGGGCGAACGGGTCCTTCGAGCCCGTCGGCTTCTCGTCGATGGCCCACATGCCCGTCAGCAGGTCGATCTTGTCGGCCAACGCGACGGCCACGCTCACCGGCTCGGTCGGCACGTCGTCGGAGGGGCCGAGGGGGGCGTAGTGCGCCTCGGCCGCCGCGGCGATGGCGGCGTGGTGCTCGGACGGGGCGAGTGAGGGTTCGGCCTTGAGCGCCTCGGCCACGTAGTAGCGGCCCATGACGCCCTGCAGTTCGGGGAACTCGTAGACCATCTCGGAGGCGAGGTCGGCTTTGGCCAGCCGCGCCGCCGTCTCCGCCACGTCCGGGTCCGCGCCGACCGCGGGCGCGATCTCGCGGGCCAAGGCGGCGATGCGCTCGATGCGCTCGCGCTGCGAGCCCAGCTTGGCGTGGAAGGTGACGTCCGAGAGCTTGTCGAGCCAGTCGCCCATGCCCGCCTTCGCCACGGCGAGGTCGTTCTCCCAGAAGAACGCCGCATCCGCCAACCGCGCGGCCAGCACGCGCTGGTTGCCGTCGAGGATCGTGGCGCCGCCATCCGCCGTCTCGCGGTTGGCGACGGTGACGAAGCGGACGATCCGGCCGTCGCGGTCGGCCACGGAGAAGAACTTCTGGTGCTCCTTCATCGACGTGCGCAGCACCTCGGGCGGGAGGTCGAGGAAAGCGTCGTCGATCTTCCCCATCAGCGGCACGGGCCATTCGACCAGCCCCGCCACCTCGGCCATCAGGCCCGGATCCTCGACCACGGAGAGGCCCGCCGCGAAGGAAAGGTTGTCCATGCCCGCGCGCACGATCTCGGCCCGCTCCTCGGCCTCCAGCACGACATGGGCGCGCTTGAGCTTGGCGGCGTAGTCGTCCCACGAGGTGACGGAGAAAGGCGCCGGCGCCATGAAGCGATGGCCCTCGGTCACGTCGCCCGCCTCGATGCCGTCGACCGCCAGCGGGACGACGACGTGGCCGTCCTCGCGGGTCAGCAGGCACAGGATGCGGCGCAGCGGGCGGACCCAGCGGAGCGTCCCGTCGCCCCAGCGCATCGACTTGGGCCACGGGAAGTCGCGGATCGTGCGCTCCAGCACCTCGGCCACGATCTCCTCGGCGGGGCGGCCCGCGCGGCGGATCGTGGCGTAGAGGAAGGTGCCCTTCTTCTCCTCGCGCGCCTCGAGGTCGTCGCGCGACACCCCTGCCCCGCGCAGGAAGCCCTCGATCGCCTTCTCGGGGGCGTCGGCCTTGGGGCCGCGCCGCTCCGCGGCGGTGTCGGGCGAGCGGTCGGTCAGGCCCTGCACCGTGAGCGCGAGGCGGCGGGGCGTGGCGTGGGCGGCGGCGCCCTCGTAGGTCAGGCCCGCCTCGACGAGGCCGTCGGTCATCAGCCGCTTGAGGTCGGCGGCGGCCCGCGCCTGCATCCGCGCGGGGATCTCCTCGGAGAAGAGTTCGATCAGAAGGTCGGCCATGTCAGCTTCCGTTTCCTCGGGCGCCTTCCACGAGGGGCTCGTAGGTTTCGCGGTCGGGGCATTCGCGGCCCACGGGCGTGCCGGAATAGTCCCGGTCGCCGCATTCGTTCAGCTCGTGCCACGCCCAGCCGCGCCCGTCCGAGCCCAGCGCGACCACGCGGTCCACGCCGAAGGCCACGTCCTGGTAGGCGAGGAAGGTCTTGGCCTCGCCCACCTCGATCAGCGCGCCGATGGCGTCGGCGTCGAAGCACTCGAACCACGCGGGGGCGACGGTGGGCGCGCCCTCGGGCGGCTCCAGCCCCTCCAGCGTGGAGAGGTCCTCCGAGTGGCCGAAGCAGGCGCGGAAGCCCAGCGGCGAGGAGACGGAGCGGATGGCCGACACCCCGCCCGCGTCGATGGCGCGGGGGCCGTCGGGCGTCACGAGGGTGAGCGTGACCGGCCCCTCGACCGGCTCCCAGAAGGCGCGCTGCTGGGTGTACCAGATGCCCCAGCCGCCCGCGACGCAGGCGGCGAGGATCAGCAGGATGGCGACCTTGCCCTTCATTGGCGCCGTCTCCGGCGGATCGGCGCCACGCCGCTCGCGCGCCCGGCCCGGTGCGCGGTCGCGCAGCGGCCGCAGGGCCAGCGGCGGACCGTCCCACGGGCCGGCGCTCCCGCGACGTCGGTGCGCCGGTTCAGCGTCGTGCGGGGGTGAGGGATAAACTGCGTCGCGGAGAGCCCAGGAGCGCCAGCCCCCGGTCCGCCGCTGGCCCTGCTCGCGTCGACGCTTTCGCTGAGGCCGCTCATGCCGCCGCGCCCCCCGCCTTCGTCTCGAGGAAGGCGTCGGCGCAGGCCTTCGCCAGCGCGCGGACGCGGCCGATATAGGCCTGCCGCTCGGTGACGGAAATGACGCCGCGCGCGTCGAGCAGGTTGAACAGGTGGCTGGCCTTGATCGCTTGGTCGTAGGCGGGCTGGGCCATGACGATGCGGCGCCCGGTGCGGGGGTCGTCGTGGGGCTGCGACAGGATGCGGGCGCATTCGGCCTCGGCGTCCTCGAAGTGCTTCATCAGCATGTCGGTGTCGGCCACGTCGAAGTTCCAGCGCGCGTATTGCGCCTCGGCCTCGCGGAACACGTCGCCGTAGGTCAGCGGGATCGGCGCGTCGGGGGCGTTGAAGGGCATGGCGTTGCCGTCGTCGGCGCCCAGCACGTACATCGCCAGCCGCTCCAGCCCGTAGGTCAGCTCGCCCGAGACGGGGCGGCAGTCGTGGCCGCCGACCTGCTGGAAGTAGGTGAACTGCGACACCTCCATGCCGTCGCACCAGACCTCCCACCCGAGGCCCCACGCGCCGAGGGTGGGGGATTCCCAGTCGTCCTCGACGAAGCGGATGTCGTGGAGGTCCATGTCGATGCCGATGGCCGCGAGGCTGCCGAGGTAGAGCTCCTGCAGTTCGGGCGGGCTGGGCTTTATGATGACTTGGAACTGGTAGTAGTGCTGCCAGCGGTTGGGGCTGTCGCCGTAGCGCCCGTCGGTGGGGCGGCGGGACGGCTGGACGTAGGCGGCCGTCCACGGGGTCGGGCCCAGCGCGCGCAGGGTGGTGGCCGGGTGGAAGGTGCCCGCCCCGACCTCCATGTCGTAGGGCTGCAGCACGGCGCAGCCCTTGTCGGCCCAGTAGGCCTGGAGCCGCAGGATGATCTCCTGGAACGAGCGGGGCGCGTCCATCGGGAACCTCTCGGGGTGCGGGCGGGGGCGCCGCGGGGGGCGGCGCTGCGCGTCGGGGGGCGCGTCTAGGGCGCAACAGGGACGGGGTCAACGCGGCCGGGGCCACGTGCCGCCGCGTCCCGGCCTTTCCTTCGCCCCACGGCTCCGCCACAACCGGGGGCCGAGGGACCCGAGGGACGTGACGATGCGGATTGTGCGGAGCGCCGCCGTGGCGGCGGCGATGATGGTGGGCGTGGCGCAGGGGGCGGCGGCGCAGGAGTTCTGGGTCCAGATCGAGGCGCATCCCACCCTGCGCGAGACCGAGGAGCGGGCGCGGGCCTACGGCGACCTGCTGCCGGACGTGAACGCCTTCACCCAGCCCGGCCTGTGGAGCGTGCTGACGCTCGGGCCCTACGACGGCGAGGGCGAGGCGCAGGCGATCCTGCGGCAGCTGCGGCGGCAGGGGCTCGTGCCGCGCGACAGCTTCGTGAGCCGGGGGCGGACCTACCGGGAGCGGATCTGGCCCGCGCCGGGCGCGGTGGCCGAGGCCGCGCCCGACGGGGAGGCCGGCGCGGCGGTCGCGGCGGCGGAGCAGGCCCCCGCCCCCGATGCCGCGCCCCGGGTCGACACCACCCCGCCCGAGCCGGTCGAGGAGACCCCGCGCGAGGCCCGGCGCTCGGAGGCGGGGCTGGACCGTGCGGCGCGCGAGGAGCTGCAGCGCGCGCTGCAGTGGTTCGGGCTCTACGCCGCGCGGATCGACGGGGCCTTCGGGCCGGGCACGCGCAACTCGATGGCGGCGTGGCAGGCGCGCGAGGGCGTCCCCACGACCGGCGTGCTGACGACCCGCCAGCGCGCGGACCTGCTGGCGCGGTTCGAGGCCGCCCGGGCGCGGATCGGCCTCGGCCCGCTCGTCGTGCGCGAGGCGGGGATCGAGCTGGTCGCGCCGCGGGGGCTCGTGACGTTCGACCGGATCGAGGCGCCCTTCGTCCACCACGCCGAGAAGAACGGCTCGGGCGTGACCCTCTCGCTGATCTCGCAGCCCGGCGGGGCCCGCGCGATGGGGGGGCTCTACCAGATCCTGCAGACCGTGGAGGCTGTCCCGGAGGCGGGCGCACGCGAGCTGCGCCGCGACGGGTTCACGATCGAGGGCGCCGCCGGCGGCCGCACGACGCGGGTCGAGGCGCGGCTGCAGGGGGACCATCTCGTCGGGTTCATGATGTCGTGGCCCGCCGCCGAGGACGGGATGGCCGCGCGCGTGGTTCCGGAGATGGTCGCCTCGCTCGCCTCCGTCGGGGCGCCGCTCGACCCGGAGGCGGGGTTCGACCCGGCGGCACAGGACGTGGACATGGTGTCGGGCCTCGAGGTCCGCCGCCCCGCCCGCGTCGGCGCGGGCTTCTGGGTCGACCGGAGCGGCGCGGTGGCGACGGCGGCGGCCAACGTTGCCGAGTGCGGGCGCGTGACGCTCGACGGCGTCCACGAGGCCGAGGTGGCGACGCTGGCCGGCGACCTCGCGGTGCTGCGCCCGGTGGGCCGGCTGGCCCCGCCCGCCGTGGCCCGGCTCGCCCCCGCGGAGGCGCGGCTGAAGACCGGCGTGGCGGTGGGCGGCTATCCGTTCGGCGGCGTGCTCGGGACGGCCACGCTGACCTTCGGGACGCTGGAGGACGTGCGCGGCCTCGACGGGTCGGCGGACGTGCTGCGGCTCGGGCTCGCGGCGCGGGCCGGCGACGTGGGCGGCCCGGTGCTGGACGAGGCGGGCCGCGTGGCCGGCCTGCTGCTGCCCGCCCCCGAGATGGAGGGGCGCGCCCTGCCCGGCGACGTGGCGGTCGCGCTGAAGTCCGGGCGGCTGGAGACGGCGCTGTCGGCGGCGGGGGTGTCCGCGACGATGGCCGACGGCCCCGCGCCCGCGCCGGTCGCGCCGGAGGACCTCACGCGGGTCGCGGCGGAGGTGACGGTGCTCGTGGGGTGCTGGGAGGGCTGAGGCCGCCCGGCGTCCCTCGCGGCGCGCGGCAGGGGCGGATCACGTCGCGCGGGGCGGCCCCTCAGGCCCGCCAGAACCGCGACGTGAACAGCACGAACACGACCATCAGCTCCAGCCGCCCGACGAGCATCGCCGCGATCAGGATCCACTTCGCCGCGTCCCCCAGCGGCGCGAAGTTGCCCGTGGGGCCGATGATCGGCCCCAGCCCCGGCCCGATGTTGGCCAGCGCCGCCGCCGCGCCGGAGACCGACGTGGTGAAGTCGAGCCCCGTGAGCGCCAGCGCCACGGCCGTCACGCCCAGCGAGATCAGGAACAGCACGAAGAACGCCATCACCGAGGCGAGCACGTCCTCGGAGACCGGGCGCCTGCCGTAGCGGGGGCGGAACACCCCATGGGGCGAGTGGATGCGGCGCACCTGCGCCGCGACGGCGGCGAGCAGGATCTGGTAGCGGAACACCTTGACCGAGCACGAGGTCGATCCCGCGCAGCCGCCGACGAGCCCCGCGAAGAAGATCGCCGCCACGAGGACGGGCGACCACGCGCCGTAGTTGGCCGAGGCGTAGCCCGTGCCGGTCAGGATCGAGGTGAAGTTGAACGCGGCCTCGCGCAGGGCCCGCTCGGGGTCGTGCCCGTGGGAGAGGACGAGCACGACCACCGCCGACGCCACGAGCACCGCGAGCGTCCCCAGCAGGCCGCGGACCTGCGGGTCGCGCAGGAGGGGGCGCCCCCGCCCGTTGGCGATGAGGTCGACGTAGAGGACGAAGGGCAGCGCGGCGGCGATCATGAAGACCGTGGCGATGTACTCGTGGGCGCCCCTGTAGGCGCCGAAGCTCGCGTCGGTGTTGGCGAAGCCGCCCGTGGACACCGTGGTCATCGCGTGGACCACGGCGTCGAGCGCGTCCATCCCCGCCGCCCCGTAGGCCAGCGCGCAGACCACGGTGAGGCCGAAGTAGACGCCGCTGATCTGCTGCGCGATCTCGGCGGCGCGGGGCAGCACCTTGCCCATCGTGTCGAACCCCTCCGAGCGGAAGATCTGCATGCCGCCGACGCGCAGTTCCGGCAGGAACACCATCGCCACGACGATGATCCCGATGCCGCCGAACCACTGCAGCATCCCCCGCCACAGCAGCAGCCCGTCGGGGAGCGAGCCGAGCCCCGTGAGCACGGTCGATCCGGTCGTGGTGAGGCCCGACATCGCCTCGAACACGGCGTCGGTGGCGTCCGCCCCGGTGGCGCCCATCAGGAACGGCAGCGCGGCGAAGAGCGGCAGCACCGCCCACACGCCCGTCGTCAGGAGGAAGGTCTGCTGCAGCGTCAGCCGCTCCCCCACACCGTTGGCGCAGGCGATGGCGGTCGCCCCGCCGACCAGCGCCGTCAGCCCCGCCGCGGAGGCGAAGGCGGGCCAGTGCCCGTTCCCCGCCGCGATGTCCGCCGCCGCCGGGACGATCATGGAGACGGCGAGGATCAGCACGAGCCAGCCGATCACGTAGCCCACGGGGCGCAGGTCGATCATGGCGCGACGCATCCCGGCGGGGGCCGGGGGTGTCAAGCGGCGGCCTCGCCTTGACGCCGGAACGCCGCGCGTCCATCTGCCCGCTCCTGTCCCCTCCCCGACCCCCGAGGCTTTCCATGCAAGGCAGCGCGAACCTGAACGTGATGATCCGCGCCGCGCGCAAGGCCGGCCGGTCGCTGGTCAAGGATTTCGGCGAGGTCGAGAACCTCCAGGTCGCGCGCAAGGGGCCGGGCGACTTCGTCACCCGCGCCGACCGCCGGGCCGAGGAGATCCTGCGCGAGGCGCTGATGGAGGCGCGTCCGAACTACGGCTGGCTCGGCGAGGAGACGGGCGCCTCGGAGGGCAAGGACCCGACGCGGCGCTGGATCGTGGACCCGCTCGACGGGACCACGAACTTCCTGCACGGGATGCCCCACTGGGCCGTCTCGGTGGCGCTGGAGCACAAGGGCGAGATCGTCGCTGGCGTGGTGCACGACCCGGTCAAGGCCGAGACCTTCTACGCCGAGAAGGGCGCGGGCGCGTGGCTGGGCGACAACCACAGGCTGCGGGTCTCGGGGCGCACCCGCCTGATCGAGACGGTCCACGCGACCGGGATCCCGTGGGCGTCCTCGCCCTACCTGCCGGCCTCCCTGCAGGACCTCGCCCGGCTGATGCCCGCCTGCGCGGGCGTGCGGCGCTGGGGGGCGGCGTCGCTGGACCTCGCCTACGTCGCGGCGGGCCGGTTCGACGGCTACTGGGAGCGGGGGCTGAAGCCGTGGGACATCGCGGCGGGCATCGTCATCGTCCGCGAGGCGGGCGGCCTCGTCGAGCCGATCCGGTCGGCGCAGTCGCTCTTGGAGGACGGCCACATTGTGGCGGCCTCCGCCAATATCTTCGACCCCTTCGCCAAGATTGTTCGCGAAAGACCCTGAAGGCGCCCTAGTCGCGCCCATCCTGTGGTTGACGTATTGGTCAACCAGCGAGGGATGTCGATCGTGCGACGCTTTTTGACCGGAGATCATGGGGGGGCCACCGTCGAGTGGGTCGTGCTCACCGTCCTCGTCGTCGCCGGCGTGACGTACATGTTCGACCCGGTGGCCCAAGAGGTGCAGGCGATCGCGATGCGGATCGAGCGGACGCTCACGGACCTCCGGATCCCGACGACCTTCGCCGCGATGAAGGACTTCGCCGCGCGCGGCACGTTCTGAACGCGAACGGCGCGCGTTAACGTCTCCTTCGGATTCGCCGCGTAGCCTCGCGGGCGATGCGCGTCCTCCCGCCCCTTCCCGCCCTCCCCTCCGCCGCAGGCTGGCGCCGCGCCCTGTCGGGGATCGACTGGCCGATGGCGTTCCCCGCGCTGGCGCTCGGCGCACTCGCCTGCGGGTGGCCCGCGGCGGCGATGGCGCTGGGGGCGGTGCTGCCGCTCTGGCTCGCGTTCGGGAGGCGGCCGCGCCACGCGCGCGCGGTCGCGCGCGGCGCGCCGCTGGAGGCCGTCCTCGAGGACGCGCTCGCGCGGGCGGACCGGGCGGGGCGGACGACGGCGCTGCTCCTGTTCCGCGTCGATCCCGGACCGGTCGCGGGGGCGGACATGCTGGCCTTGGCCCTTGCGCGGGCCCGCGGCGCCCTGCGCGGGGCGGACACGCTCATGGCGCACGGTCCGGACGGGTTCGCCGTCGTGCTGGACCCGATCCCGGCGGGCGGCGGCGTCGCGGCCCGCGTCGCGGACCGCGTGCAGGCCGCGCTGCGCGAGCCGGTCGCGGCCGGACCGTGGCCGGCGCGCGTCGGCGCCCACGCAGGCGTCTGCGCGCCGGCCCGCGCCACCGACGTCACCCCCGCTTCCATGCTCGCGGTGGCCGAATCGGCGCTGGGCCGCGCGGCCCGCGCCGGTCCGGGGGCCGTCGTGTCGCGGACCGGCGACCGGCCCGATCCGACGGAGGACGGCCCCGGCCTCCCCCGCGACCTCGCCGCCGCCTTGGACGCGGACGAGGTGGAGGCGTGGTTCCAGCCGATCCTGTCCCTGGAGGACGGATCGGTCCGGGGGGTCGAGACGCTCGTGCGGTGGCGCCACCCGGATCACGGGCTCGTCCCCCCGCCCCGGATCCTCTCCGCGGCCGGCGAGGCGGGGCTCGCCCCCCGCTTCGCCATCGCGATGGTCGAGCGGGCGATCTCCGCCCTCCGCGACTGGGACCGGGCCGGCCTCGCCGTGCCGGTCGTCTCGGTGAACCTGTCGCAGGAGGAGCTGCGCGATCCCGGCCTTGCCCGGACGATCCTCGACCGGCTCGGCGACGCCGGGGTGCCGCCGGACCGCCTCGTCGTCGAGATCCTCGAGACCGTCGTCGCGGAGGCGGGCGACGATGCGGCGATGGCGAACCTGCGCCGGCTCGCGCGGGCCGGCGTGCGGCTCGACCTCGACGACTTCGGGATCACGGCCGGGTGCATCGCGAACGTGACGCGGTTCGGGGTCCACCGCCTGAAGATCGACCGGACCCTCGTGACCGGCCTCGGCGCGGACCCCGACCGCAACAGGATGGTCGCCGCGATCCTGCGCTTGGCGGACGCTCTGGGGGTCGGGGTCGTCGCGGAGGGCGTCGAGACGGCGGTGGACGCGGAGGCTCTGCGCGCGCTCGGCTGCACCACCGCGCAGGGCTACGCCCTCTGCCGCCCCGCCCCGGCGGACGACCTCGCCGAATGGCTGCGCCGCCGCGCCCGCCACGGAAGCGCGCGCCCCTGCCTGCCGCCGGGAGAGGGCGTGCCGCCGCCGGCCCCGGGGATGGAGACGGTTCCGGCCGCGCCGCTCGTGGGCGCGGGAGGGCGCATCGAGGGCACTGCCGCTAAAGGAGGGCGCGTGCGGGTATCGGTCGTGGACCTTCCCGACGTCGCCTCCGCTGCGGCGCCGCCGATCAGACCCTGCGAAACGGGCTGCAGCGCGTCCTCACTCGACCCCGCCGGGGTGCGGGAGGCCCGCGCCTGCACCCATGCCGGCTCCACCCCCGCGCGTCGCCCGACCGGGGGCGGGCATCGCGACGGCATCCAGCCAACCCCTGTGCAGCGCACGGAGACGGGCGCCGCCCTTCCCGCGGCATTAGGCGAGGCCGTGGAGGGGGGCGAGCACGCGGCGCGATGCGGCCTTGGCGATCCGGTGATCCCGTCGCGCCGTCCCGACGCGCGGGCGGGCCGGTCGCTGTCCGGCTAGGCCGGCCGCCGCCATGCCCCGCCGGAGGCCCCTCCATGCGGGGCGGGCGCCGCTTCGGGCCGACAGGCCGATGGCGGGCGGCCCGGAGGCTGGAGGGGCCGTCGGAGGACGCGCGGACGCGGCCCTTGACCTCCCACGCCCCCGGCTGTTGAAGGCAGGCGCTTTTCCAACACCGCCGGGGTCCGCCGCATGGACGAACAGAACCGCAACCTGATCCTTGCGATGGTCCTGTCGGGCCTCGTGATGCTCGTCTGGTTCGTCCTCTTCCCGCCGGAGCAGCAGGCCCCCACCGTGGCGGAGGTGCCCACGGCCGACGGCGTGCCCGCGCCCAACGCGCCGGGGGCGGCCGTGCCGCCCGGCGCCGCGGCCCCGGGCGCGCCCGCGACCGCCGCCACCGGCGACGCGCTGCTGCCCGGCGCGTCGCGCGACGCGGCGCTCTCCGCCTCGGCGCGGGTGGAGATCGAGACGCCCCGCCTGACGGGCTCGCTCTCGCTCACGGGCGGGCGGATCGACGACCTCGCGCTCAAGGACTACCGCGAGACCCTCGACGCCGACTCCCCCATCGTCACGCTGCTCACGCCCGCGGGCGCGGCGGGCGCCTACTACGCGCTGCACGGCTGGGTGCCCGGCGGCGGCCTCGGGGCGGACGCGGTGCCCGGCCCGTCGACCCCATGGGAGGTGGCGGCGGGCGACGTGCTGGCCCCCGGCGCGCCGGTCGTCCTGCGCTGGGACAACGGCGCCGGCCTCACCTTCGAGCGCGAGATCTCCGTGGACGACGAGTTCATGTTCACGGTCGAGCAGCGCGTCGCCAACGCGACCGGCGCGCCGGTCAGCCTCGCTCCCTACGGCGTCGTGGCCCGACACGGGCGGCCCGACACGGTGGACTTCTTCATCCTCCACGAGGGCGTGGTGGCCAAGACCGACGGCACCTTGGAGGAGATCGACTACGACGACGTGGCCGACCTCGACGCGGTGGCTGCCGAGGGGGGGCGGGTCGAGTTGCTCGACGTGACGGAGAGCGGCTGGATCGGGTTCACCGACAAATACTGGATGACCACCCTCATCCCCGACCGCGACGTGCCGTTCACCGCCGTGGCCAAGTACGTGGACGGCGCGGACGTCTACCAGACCGAGACCCGCCTGCCCGCGATGACCATCGCCGCGGGCGCGACCGCCGCCTCGTCCCAGCGCCTCTTCGCCGGGGCGAAGGAGTGGGAGGTCATCCGCGACTACGAGGCGGGGCGGACGCTGAACGGGTTCGGCGACCACTTCCTCTACACGTTCGGCCTCGTCGACGAGGGCGCGACGGCGGTGGACCGCTTCGTCGACAGCATCGACTGGGGCTGGTTCTACTTCCTCACCAAGCCGATCTTCATGATGCTGCACGGTCTGGAGGACGTGATCGGCAACATGGGCGTGTCGATCATCGTGCTGACGCTGATCATCAAGGCGCTGCTGCTGCCCCTGGCCTACAAGTCCTACGTCTCGATGGCGCGGATGAAGGAGCTCCAGCCCGAGATGGAGAAGCTGAAGGAGAAGGCGGGCGACGACCGCCAGAAGCTCCAGCAGGGGATGATGGCGCTCTACCGGGACAACAAGGTGAACCCCGCCGCCGGGTGCCTGCCGATCCTGCTGCAGATCCCGATCTTCTTCTCGCTCTACAAGGTGATCTTCGTCACGATCGACCTGCGCCACGCGCCGTTCTTCGGCCCGTTCCAAGACCTCTCGGCGCCGGACCCGACCTCGATCCTGAACCTGTTCGGCCTGCTGCCCTTCGGCGCGCCGGAGCCGGGCACGATCCTCGCTCTAGTGTTCATCGGCATCCTGCCGATCCTGCTGGGCGTGTCGATGTACCTGCAGCAGAAGCTGAACCCCGCGCCGACGGACCCGACGCAGGCGATGATCTTCGCGTGGCTGCCGTGGGTGTTCATGTTCATGCTGGGCGGGTTCGCGTCGGGCCTCGTGGTCTACTGGATTGCGAACAACACGATCACCTTCATCCAGCAGTACTCGATCATGCGCTCGCAGGGCATGAAGCCCGACCTCTTGGGCAACATCCGCGGCACGACCAAGCCGGTCGCGCCGGTGTCGAAGGAGAAGGCCGCGAACGCGCCCGAGGCCCCCAAGGCCGAGGGCGAGGCGCCGCCGCCCGCCAACCGGCCCGGCCCCTCGCCCAAGAAGCGCAAGCCCCGGAGCAAGCGGTGAAGGTCGCCGCGATCTGGCGCCATCCGATCAAGGCAATCGGGCGGGAGCGGATCGCGGAGGCCGTGCTGGAGGCGGGGCGCGCCCTGCCCGGCGACCGGGTCTGGGCGGTGGCGCACGAGGATGCCCGCCTCGATGGCGACGGCTGGGCGCATTGCCGCAACTTCGCCCGGGGCGCCGCCGCGCCGTCGCTGATGGCGGTGGAGCTGGCGCGCTCGGGCGATCGGCTGAGGCTGACGCATCCGGACCGGCCGGAGCTGATCGTCGATCCCGACGAGAGCCCCGAGACGGTGGCGCAGTGGATCGTGCCGCTGGTCCCCGAGCAGCGGTCGCGGCCGGTGCGCGTGGTGCGCGCGGGCGCGCAGGCGTGGACGGACAGCGCGTTCCCCTCGGTCTCGATCGCGGGGCTGTCGTCGCTCCGGGCGCTGTCGGACAAGGTGGGGGCGGCCCTGTCGCCGGACCGCTTCCGCGCGAACCTCTGGGTCGACAATACCGGGCCGTGGGAGGAGTTCGACTGGGTCGGCCGGACGATCCGCGTGGGCGAGGCGGAGCTGCGCATCGAGGAGCGGATCGTGCGCTGCAAGGCGACGACGGCGAACCCGGAGACCGGGTGCGTGGACGCGGACACGCTGGGCGCGCTGGAGGAGGGCTGGGGGCACCGGGAGTTCGGGGTCTACGCCGTCGTCACGAAGGGCGGGCGGATCGCGGACGGGGCCGAGGTGGCCGTCCTGTGACCCTGCCCTTCCCCATCGCCGAGGCGCCGGACCCGCAGGCGGAGGAACGCGGCCGCCTGCTCTTCGCGCGGGGCGCGGAGTTCGTGAAGGGCGTCGTCGCCATGGACGGCCTGCCCCCCGCCGACCGGGCGGAGGTGTGCTTCGCCGGCCGATCCAACGTGGGGAAGTCGTCGCTGATCAACGCGCTGACGGGGCGCA
Organism: Jannaschia sp. Os4; assembly: GCF_016820245.1. Classification (GTDB taxonomy): domain Bacteria; phylum Pseudomonadota; class Alphaproteobacteria; order Rhodobacterales; family Rhodobacteraceae; genus Jannaschia. The sequence goes on from NZ_JAFCAR010000004.1 coordinate 331,314, forward strand.
AGGGGCTGGCGCGGGCGTCGAACACGCCGGGGCGGACGCAGGAGATCAACTTCTTCGCCCTGTCCGAGAGCCACTACCTCGTGGACTTGCCCGGCTACGGCTTCGCTGAGGCGCCGCTGCCGGTGGTGAAGCAGTGGCAGGCCCTGCTGAAGGCGTATCTCGCGGGGCGCGCCTCGCTGCGCCGGGCCTTCGTGCTGATCGACCACCGGCACGGGGCCAAGGCCGTGGACGAGGAGATCATGGCGCTCTTGGACCGCGCGGCGGTGCCGTTCCAAGCGGTGCTGACCAAGGCGGACAAGGTGAAGGCGAAGGACCGGGAGACGGCGCTGGAGCGCACACGTGCGGCGCTCGCGCGGCATCCGGCGGCCTTCCCGGAACTGATCGTGACGTCTTCGGAGAGCGGGGACGGGCTGGCGACGCTCCGGAGCGCGATCGCGGGGCTGGCCTGACGTCGTAGGGTGGGCGAAAGCCCACGTCCGCGACGCGTGGGCTTTCGCCCACCCTACGGGTATCCCCTCCCCCACCACACACGGAGAATTCCCATGCGGAGGCAGGACATGAGCCGCGACAACGCCGCCATCGCGCGCACGCTCAACGAGGCGCTGCCCTACCTGCGCCGCTACGACGACGCCATCGTCGTCATCAAGCTGGGCGGGCACGCGATGGGCTCGGACGAGGGCATGGCCTCCTTCGCGCGCGACGTGGTGCTGATGCGGACGGTGGGGATCAACCCGGTGATCGTCCACGGCGGCGGCCCGATGATCAACGAGATGCTGGGCAAGCTGGGCGTCGAGCCGACCTTCGTGCGCGGCAAACGGGTGACGGACCCGGCCACCATGGAGGTGGTCGAGATGGTCCTTGCGGGGCAGGTCAACAAGCGGATCGTGCAGGCCATCAACACGGCGGGCGGCGCGGCGGTGGGGCTGTCGGGCAAGGACGCCGACATGATCGTCTGCGAGGCGGACGACCCCGGACTGGGCCTCGTGGGCCGCCCGACGGAGGTGGACCCCAAGCTGCTCCACGCGCTCTTCGAGAAGGAGATGATCCCCGTGATCGCCCCCATCGGCACGGGCGAGCAGGACGAGACCTACAACATCAACGGGGACACGGCGGCGGGCGCCGTGGCGGGGGCGCTCAAGGCGGACCGGTTCCTGCTGCTGACGGACGTGGCGGGCGTGAAGGACGCGGACGGGGCCGTAATGACCGAGATGACGGCGGCGCAGGTGCGCGCGCTGACCGACGACGGCACCATCGCGGGCGGCATGATCCCCAAGACGCAGACCGCCCTCGACGCCTTGGAGGCGGGGACGCGGGCGGTGGTCATCCTCGACGGGCGCGTCCCGAACGCGGTGCTTCTGGAACTGTTCACCTCCGAGGGGGCCGGGAGCCTGATCCGCCTCGGGTGACCCGTCCTAGCGGTGCCACTCGACCGTCAGGCCCTCCTCGGGCGCGGGCGGCACGACATGGGACGCGACCTGCCGGAACTCGGCCTCGGTGGGCGCGAAGGGGTGGGCGCCCGCGGCGTTCCGCGCCGTGAGGCGGGCGAGGCATTCCGCCTCGGGCACGTCGAGCCAGTGCAGCACGAGCGACGCGCCCGCCGTCTCGGCCAACCCGGCCATCCAGCGGCGCGACCGGACCGTGTTCGCTTGGAAGTCGAGCACCACGGAGACGCCCGCGCGAAGCATGTCCGCGACCTGCGGCCTCACCACGTTCCGCACCCGCGCGGCGCGGTCGAGCCAGTCGCCCATCGTCGCCACCTCGCCGGGGTAGAGCGCGGCGATCAGGTCGTCCTCGGAGAGGCGGACGGTCGCGGGGGCCTCGGCGAGCCGGGCGGCGAGGGTCGACTTCCCCGCCCCCGGCAGCCCGCCGATGCCATGCAGGGCCGTCATCCGTAATGCGCCACCGGCGTCCCGGCGAGCGCGGCGATGTTCAGGAGGCCCCGCGCGGTGATCGAGGGCGTCACGATGTGGGCCTTGTTGCCCATCCCCATCAGGATCGGCCCCACCTCCAGCCCCCCGGCCCGCGCCTTGAGGATGTTGCGCGTGGCCCCCGCCGCGTCGGTGGAGGCGAAGACCAGCACGTTGGCCGGCCCGTCCATGCGGCAGTCCGCGAGGAAGCGCGCGCGCAGGTCCGGGTCGAGCGCGGCGTCGACGTTCATCTCGCCCTCGTAGCGGAAATCGACCTCCATCCGGTCGAGCAGGGACATGGCCGCGCGCATCGTCGGGCCGGAGCCCGAGGCGAGGTTGCCGAACTGCGAGCCGGAGCAGAGCGCGACCTTCGGCTCGATCCCGAAGCGGCGCACGTGGCGGGCGCAGGAGACGACGGTCTCGGCGATCTGGTCGGGCGTCGGCTCGGCGTGGACGTGGGTGTCGGCGATGAAGAGGGGCCCCTCGTCGAGCAGCATCAGCGAGAGGGCGGCGACCGGATGGCGACCCTCGCGGCCCAGCACCTCGGTCACGTAGCGCAGGTGCCACAGGAACTGCCCGAACGTCCCGCAGATGAGCGAATCGGCCTCGCCCCGCTCGACCATCACCGCGCCGATGGCGGTCGTGTTCGTCCGCATCACCGCCCGGGCGAGGTCGGGGGCCACGCCCCGCCGCGCCATGAGGCCGTGATACGTCTCCCAGTAGTCGCGGTAGCGCGGGTCGCTCTCTGGGTTCACGATCTCGACGTCGCGGCCCGGCTCGATCTCCAGCCCGGCGCGGGCGGCGCGGGTAGCGATGACGTCCGGGCGCCCGATCAGGATCGGCACGTCCGTCGTCTCCTGCATGATGGCCTGCGCCGCGCGCAGCACGCGCTCGTCCTCTCCTTCGGCGAAGACGATGCGCCGCTCGGCTTGGGCCGCGGCCGCGAAGACGGGGCGCATCACCATGGAGGAGCGGAACACCTGTGCGTCGAGGGTCCGCTTGTAGGCGTCGAGGTCGTCCAAGGGCCGCGTGGCCACGCCTGAATCCATCGCGGCCTTGGCCACCGAGGGCGCGACCACGCCCATCAGGCGCGGGTCGAACGGCTTGGGGATCAGGTAGTCCGGCCCGAAGGTCAGCTGCTCGCCTTGATAGGCCGCCGCCGCCTCGGCGCTCGTCGTGGCGCGGGCCAGCGCGGCGATCCCCTCGACGCAGCCCACCTTCATCGCCTCGTTGATCTCGGTCGCGCCGACGTCCAGTGCGCCCCGGAAGATGAAGGGGAAGCAGAGCACGTTGTTGACCTGGTTCGGCTGGTCCGACCGGCCCGTGGCGATGATGGCGTCGGGCGCGACCTTCCGCGCCTCGACCGGGTCGATCTCCGGCGAGGGGTTGGCCAATGCGAAGATGATCGGGCGGTCGGCCATGCGGCCTACCATCTCGGGCGTCAGCACGTTCGGCCCGGACAGGCCGAGGAACAGGTCCGCGCCATCGATCACCTGTCCCAAGCCCCGCGCGCCGCCCGGTTGGGCGAAGGCGGCCTTCTGGGGCGTCATGTCCGCCTCGCGCCGCTCGTGGACGAGGCCGTGGAGGTCGCAGAGCCAGACGTTCTCGCGCTTCACGCCGAGGGACAGGAGCATGTTGAGGCAGGCGATGCCCGCCGCGCCGCCGCCGGTGGAGACGACCTTGACGTCCTCCCACCGGCGGTCCGTGAGCTTCAGCGCGTTGAGCGCCGCCGCGCCGACCACGATCGCGGTGCCGTGCTGGTCGTCGTGGAAGACGGGGATGTTCATGCGCTCGCGGCAGAGCTTCTCGACCACGAAGCAGTCGGGCGCCTTGATGTCCTCGAGGTTGATGGCCCCGAAGGTCGGCTCCAGCGCGCACACGATCTCGGCCAGCTTCTCGGGGTCGCGCTCGGCCAGCTCGATGTCGAAGCAGTCGAGCCCGGCGAAGGTCTTGAAGAGCACCGCCTTGCCCTCCATCACCGGCTTGGAGGCCAGCGGCCCGATGTCGCCGAGGCCCAGCACCGCCGTGCCGTTCGACACCACGGCCACGAGGTTGTCCCGCGCGGTGAACCGCCCCGCCGCGGACGGGTCGTCGCGGATCGCGACGGACGCCTCCGCCACGCCGGGCGAGTAGGCGAGCGAGAGGTCCCGCCCGTTGGCCAGCGGCTTGGTCGCGCGGATCTCCAGCTTCCCGGGCTTCTTGCCCGCATGGTATTGCAGCGCGGGGCTGAGCGGCGCGTCGCCTGCGGTGTCGGTCATGCGGTCCTCCCGGTGGTGGGGCCGGGATACGCGGCGCGGGCCGAGGGGGCCAGTGGCCCCGGCGTCTGGCGTCCGGGCACCGCCGGTGCTTCACTCCGCCCATGCCGTTCGAGACCGTCGTCCCCTGCACGTCCGTCAACGACGACCTGCCCTTCTGGCAGTCCCTCGGCCTGCGCCTCGACGCGATCTGGCCCGCCGACGACCCGCAGGTCGCGCTGCTGTCGGGCGATGGCGTGCGCCTCCGGGTCGAACGGGCGGACCACCCGGCCCCACATCTCCGCCTCACCACCCGCGACCCGGACCTGCTGGCGCGGCGCACGCTCACCTCCCCCGGCGGCGTCGCGGTCGTGCTGGACCATTCTGTCCCGCCGATGGCGACGCCCGAGCCCGTCGCCGCGCCGATGATCCGCCGCCTCGCCGACTCGGCCCCATGGGTGATCGGGCGCGCGGGGATGCACTACCGCGACCTCGTGCCCGACCGCCTCGGCGGCGCGATGATCGCCAGCCACATCCGTATCCCCGAGGGCGGCCCCGTGCCGGACATGGTCCACTACCACACGGTGGGATTCCAGCTGATCTTCTGCCTCTCGGGCTGGGTGGACCTTGTCTACGAGGACCAAGGCGATCCCTTCCGCCTCCACGCGGGCGACGCCGTGACCCAGCCGCCCGAGATCCGCCACCGCGTCCTGCACGCCTCCGACGGGCTGGAGGTGCTGGAGATCGGCGCCCCCGCCGACCACGTGACCACGATCGACCACGACCTCCGGCTGCCGAACGGCACGGACGCGGCCCGGCGGTTCGCCGGCCAGCGCTTCGTCCGGCACCGCGCGGATGCGCCGTGGCGCGCGGACGGGGCGCAGCACGTGCAGGAGACCGGGATCGGCGCGGCCACCGGCGGGGTGGCGGAGGTGCGGGTGGTGCGCGGGGCGGGACCGATCGGGTCGGACGCGGTGACGTTCGGGTTCGTCCGGGCGGGCGAGGCGGTCCTCGCCCTCGAAGGGGACCGCACGGTGCTCGGCGCCGGGGATGCGTTCGTGCTCCCGCCCGGCCGCTCCGCCGACCTCCGGGACGGGGCCGAGACGATCGAGGTCGCGTTGCGGGCCTGACCTACTCGCAGCGCCCGATGGCCGCGCGCGAGCCGCGCAGGTGGAACGTCGCGCTCCGCCCGCCCGCATCCTCGACGCGCAGCCGGTCGCCCGTGGCCACGGCCTCCGCGATCCGCGAGACCGCCGAGGCGCAGCCAAGGCAGTCCCGCGCGATCACGCCCCCCGGCCCGACCTCGGCCGCGAAGGTCACGTCGTCGACGGACAGGAACGCCGTCCCCTCGACCGCGGCCGTCCCGTCGAGCCGAAGCGCGATCCGGTCGCAGCCGACCTCCACGGCGTTGCCGTAGGCGTCGGAGGTGACGCCCCCATCCGTCCGCGCGCGCCACTCGCCGTTGGCGGCATAGCCCGGCGGCGCGCAGCGGGCCCAGCGGTCCACGGTCTCCCCGCGCTCCACCTCCAGCCCGGCGGGCAGACGGCGGATCACCACCTCCTCGACCCACTGGCGCCCCTCCGCGGCGCACAGGGCGCGGTAGATCGTCCCGTCGTCGCCGGTCACCGGCTCGGTCAGGTCGCAGACGCGCCCCGGCTCGAACAGCTGTCGGTTCACGACGCCGATCGCCCCGCCCTCGACGCCGAGCCCGTCCTCCGTGCAGGCCCAGTCGAGGCCCGGCGGTGCATAGAGTCCGACGAAGGCGGCCTGTGCGGCGGCGCTCGCGGGGAGCAGGAGAAGGCAGAGCAGCAAACGGGCCATTGGAATCCCTCCGGCGGGGGAACGCCTAAGGGCCGCGGAGGGTCCGTCCCGATGTCACGAACACGTCCGTGCCGAGCCCCGCCCGCCGCCTTTCGGGTCAGGATCGGAGCGCAACCGTCTGAGAAGATTGGAGGCGAGTACCGGAATCGAACCGGTGTGCACGGATTTGCAATCCGCTGCGTAACCACTCCGCCAACTCGCCGCGCGTGGTGGCGGGACCGATACGCTTCGCCGCGCGCGCCCGCAAGCCGGTTGCGCGATCCCCCCGACCCGTGCATTCGTCGCCCGAGAGAAACTAGACCGATGGGTTCAGATCGAATGGCCGACCCCGCGACCCTGCGCCGGATCATGGTGGACACCCAAGTCCGCCCCTCGGACGTGACGCGCTTCCCGATCATCTCCGCGATGCTGGAGACCCCGCGGGAGGCCTACGTGCCCGCCGGCGCGGAGGCCATCGCCTACGCCGAGGAGGCGATCCCGCTGGGCAACGGGCGCGAGCTGCTGGAGCCGCGCACGCTGGCCAAGGTGATCGACGCCTTGGCGATCTCGCCCGACGAGGAGGTCCTCGTGGTCGGCGCGGCGCTCGGCTACACGACCGCGCTCCTGTCGCGGCTCGCGGCCTCCGTGGTCGCGGTCGAGGAGGACGCCGCGCTCTATGCCGAGACCGAGGCGAACCTCGCCGCGCAGGAGGTGCTGAACGCCGCCGTGATCGAGGGGCCGCTGGCCGGGGGCGCGCCGAAGGCCGCGCCCTTCGACGCGATCTTCGTGGACGGCGGGGTGGAGACGGTGCCCGAGGCGCTGACGTCGCAGCTCAAGGACGGCGGGCGCATCGCGGTCATCGTGCAGGACGTCGCCGGGCGCGACATGGGCGAGATGCGGATCGGACGCCGGATCGGCGACCGGATCTCGTGGCGGATGGAGTTCAACGCGGGCGCGGCCCCCCTGCCCGGCTTCGCCGCGCCGAAGGCCTTCGCGCTCTGACGACAGGACCGCGCGGTCGGGTGGGCCGCGCCGAGGAGGGACGATGCGACGACTGACCCGCGCCCTGCGCGCGACCGTGGCCGGTGCGGCCCTCCTGCTGGGCGCCGCGGCGGCGCAGGCCCACAGCCTGACCGACAGCCTCGTGCTCGCCTTCGACGAGTCGCAGCTCCTCGAGGAGCAGCGCGCGCTGCTGCGGGCCAACGACGAGGACGTGGCCATCGCCGTCGCGCGTCTCAAGCCGACGCTCGACTTCTTCGCCTCCGTCAGCCGGTCGTTCTCCGACCCCGGCACCGCCGAGACCTCCGCGCAGCTGGGGATCACCCTGAACTGGCTGCTCGCCGACGGCGGCGGGCGCGCCTTCCGCATCGGCGCCTCCAAGGAGGTCGTCCTCGCGGCGCGCTGGGGCCTCGTGGCCGTGGAGCAGCAGGTGCTGCTGAACGCGGCGACCGCGCACCTCAACCTCCGCCTCGCCCGCCGCGTCGTCGAGGTGCGCCAGTCGAACGTGCGGCTCATCACCCAGCAGCTCCGCGCCGCCGAGGACCGGTTCGAGGTGGGCGAGGTGACGCGCACCGACGTGGCCTTGGCCCGGTCCCGCCTCGCCCTCGCGCGCGCCGAACTGGCCGCCGCGCAGGGCGACGTCGAGATCGCCGAGGAGGTCTACGCGCTCGCCGTCGGCCACCGCCACGACGGCGGCGGCCTCACGGTGCCCGCCGCGCCCCAGCTGCCGCCCTCGCTGGAGCGCGCGCAGGCGCTCGCGCTGCAGGTCAACCCGAACATCCGCTCGCTGCAGCACCAGGTGACCGCGCAGCGCCTGCTGGCGGAGGCCGCGGTTTCCGACCGCCTGCCGACGATCTCGCTGAACGGCAGCGTGACCCGTTCCGGGCCGGTCGCGGGCAGCCCGGCCACCCCGGGCGCGAACCTGCCCGTCCTCGACCAGTTCGGCCTGCCCACCGGCAACAGCGTCGTCATCCCCGGCTCGCCCGCGCGGTCCGGCGGGGCCGTGGACAACGCGACAATCGGGTTGCGCGCGGACATGCCGATCTACCGGGGCGGCGCGCTTTCGGCGGCCTCGCGGCAGGCCCGCCAGCGCGTCTCGGCTGTGCAAGCGCAGCTCGGGCAGCAGGGTCGCGTGGTGAGCGAGGGCGTCGGCCGCGCATGGGCGGGCCTGTCCATCGCGCAGGCGCAGGTCACGGCCTTCGACCAGCAGGTCGAGGCGGCGCAGCTCGCGTTCGAGGGCTTCCGCGAGGAGGCGCTGCTGGGCGCGCGCACGACGCTCGACGTGCTGGACGCGGAGCAGGAGCTCCTCGACGCGCGCACGGCCCGGCTGCAGGCGGCGACCCAGGTGCAGATCCAGGTCTATACCGTTCTCGCGTCGATCGGCCTGCTCACGACGGAGCATCTGGGTCTGGCGGTCGAGACCTACGACCCGGAACTCTACTCCCGCGCCGTCCGCACCGCCCCGCCCGTCAGCCCGTCGCCGCTGGGCGACAAGCTCGACCGCGTCCTGCGCCGCTACGATCCGACCGCCCGCAATTGAGGCGAATCGGCATCGCATCCCGGCCGGGATGGGGGAACGACGTGGCCGGGGCCGGGCGTTGGGACTAGAATCCGGCCCGCAGGCATCGAGCGAGGACCCCATGGCGAAGGCCCACGACATCGAAGACGTTCTCGCGTCCATCCGCCAACTCGTGGCCGAGGAAGCGCCCGCCGCCCTCGTGCGCGGCGAGGCCCGCGGCCCGGTCGGGGAGGAGGTCGGCCCCGACCCGCTCGACGAGGTGGCCGAGGGGCCGGACCGGCTCGTGCTGGGGGCGGAGCATCGCGTGGTCGAGCTCGTCGCCGGCGACGGAGCCGAGGACGCATTGACCGCCGGGACGGACGAGCCGGAAGCCGAGCGATGGCCGGAGGAGGACGTGGCCCCGGCCCTGCCCGAGGCGCACCGCCCCGCGCCGGAAATGGATCCCGACGCGGCGCCGGAATCCGAGCCCGAGCCATGGCCGACCGCGACCGTCTCCGTTCTGCCGGGCGCCAAGCGCGCGGCGCCGCCTGCGTCGTCCTACGACGACGCCCCGCCGCCGGCCGAGGAGGACGACGCGCTGCGCGACCTGATCGCCGACGTCGTCCGCGAGGAGCTTGCCGGCCCGCTAGGCGAGCGCATCACGCGCAACGTCCGCAAGATGGTCCGGCGGGAGTTGCGCCAGATGATGTCGGGCGAGGAGTTCGAGTAGCCTTGGCCACCCATCCCCAAAGCGAAAGGGCCGCCCCATCGGGCGGCCCTTCGCATGTTCCGGGTCACGCGGCGGTGAACGTCAGGCGGCCTCGTCCAGCCCGGCCAGAAGGGCGGCCTGACGACGCTCGCTCTCCTCGCGGGACAGGGCGACCGAGGTGCGGACCCCGCGGCCCACGAATTCCATCAGCCCACCGACGACGCGCTCGTTCGGATCGATCCCGGCGCAGGACAGCACCTCGCGCCCGTCCTTGGAGCGCGCCCAGCGGGCGATCTGCTCGGGGCCGTTGCCGTACTTCTTGTCGTCCGAGATGGCGTCGTCCAACGCGGCGAGGACCACGGCGGCGAAGAGCTTGCGGGCACGTTGCCCCTGCTCGAAGTTGTAGGCCGTCGCATCCATGTGATCGGACATTCCGCACTCTCCGTCGTCGTTTCTCTCGCTGGCAGGCCCGTCGCCTACCATGTGTGACCGGCTTGTGTCATGCGTTTTCGGAATACCACACATTCCGTGACCGCAGGCCGCATTTCGGAGCGCATACCACATCTAGTCGATCATGGCGCGCGATTTCGTTAGACTTAGAGAATGCCGTGCCTCGATCAAGCATTCGCCACATTTACGCCCCGTTAACTTGGCGTTGCGGAAACCGTTCCCTTCGCCTTGCGGGGATCGTGTCCCCTCCGTATCCCCCGCCCGTTCCCAGACCGCGCGAGGAGGCGGCCATGCCCAAGATCAACGGCAACGAAATCCGCCCCGGCAACGTGCTGGAGCATCAGGGCGGCCTCTGGTCCGCGGTCAAGGTCGATCACGTGAAGCCCGGCAAGGGCGGTGCCTTCGCGCAGGTGGAGCTGCGCAACCTCCGCAACGGGTCCAAGCTCAACGAGCGGTTCCGCTCGGCCGACAAGGTCGAGCGCGTGCGCCTCGAGCAGAAGGACCAGCAGTTTCTCTACGAGAGCGACGGGCGCCTGCACTTCATGGATCAGGAGACCTTCGAGCAGGTCGAGCTGGACGCCGAGATCCTCGGCGAGCGGCGCCCCTTCCTGCAGGACGGGATGACCGTGCAGATCGAGTACTACGAGGCCGAGGCGCTTAACGCCTCCCTGCCCCAGAAGGTCACCTGCAAGGTCGTCGAGACCGAGCCGGTGGTGAAGGGCCAGACCGCCGCGAACTCCTTCAAGCCCGCCGTCCTCGACAACGGCGTCCGCATCACGGTGCCGCCCTTCGTCGGGCAGGACGAGGACGTGGTCGTGAACACCGAGACCTTCGAGTACGTCGAGCGGGCCTGAGCCGCACCCCGCAGACGCGAAAGGCCGCCCCGACGGGCGGCCCTTCTTCGTTAAGGGGACCGCCGCCCTCACCGCTCCGGGATCAGCCCCCGCGGCGAGAAGCGCAGCACGAGCAGCAGGATCACCCCCATCGTCAGCAGGCGCGTGTGGGCGGCGGCGTCCAGGAGGTGCGCCTTCAGCCACGACCCGTCGGCCATGCCGGAGGTGATCGCGGCCATCGCGAACTGGCCGATCGGCTCGACCTGCACCCAGAGCCACCAGACGAGGAACCCGCCCAGCACGGCGCCCCAGTTGTTGCCCGACCCGCCCACGATCACCATCACCCAGACGAGGAAGGTGAAGCGCAGCGGCTGGTAGGTGCCGGGCGTCAGCTGGCCGTCCAGCGTGGTCATCATCGCGCCGGCGAGGCCCACGACCGCGCTGCCCAGCACGAAGATCTGCAGGTGCCGCGCGGTGACGTCCTTGCCCATCGCCTCGGCCGCGACCTCGTTGTCGCGGATGGCCCGCATCATCCGGCCCCACGGCGAGGCGAGCGCCGCTTGGCTCAGCCAGATGAGCAGGCCGAGGACCACGCCGAACAGCCCCGCGTAGCAGAGCTTGACGAAGATCGACGACGCGGTGACCGGGTCCATGCCGAAGGTCGCCGCCCGCTCGGCGAAGGCCGCCGACTGCTGGAGGTCGATCTCGTAGGGGACGGGCCGCTCCAGCCCGATGACGTTCTTCACGCCGCGCGCCAGCCAGTCCTCGTTCTTCATCACCGCGATGATGATCTCTGCGATGCCGAGCGTGGCGATGGCGAGGTAGTCGGAGCGCAGCCCCAAGGCCGTCTTGCCCACGATCCACGCCGCGCCCGCCGCCAGGAGGCCGCCTGCGGGCCACCCCAGCAGGATCGGCAGGCCGAGCCCCCCGAGGTTGCCCTGCAGCGCGGGGTTGATCGCCTCGACCGCCTCGACGCCGGGATCGAAGATCGCGCGGAACAGGAAGAAGCCGCCGATCAGGATGGCGGCCACGATCCAGCCCTTCCACCGCGACGGCGCCCGCCGCCACGCGAGGATCGCCGCGATCACCGTGGCCGCGCCCATCAGCAGGCCGCCCAGCACGCGCAGGCCGCCGGAGGCCCATGCCTCTCCGACCGGGTCGGTCGAGACGAGCACGGCACCGAGGCCGCCCAGCGCGACAAAGCCCATAATCCCGACGTTGAACAGCCCGGCATAGCCCCACTGCATGTTCACGCCGAGCGCCATGATGGCCGAGATCAGCCCCATGTTCAGGATCGTCAGCGCCACGTTCCACGACTGGACGAAGCCGGTGCCGACGAAGAGCAGGGCCACGAGGGCGAAGAGCAGAAGGTCGCGCGCGCGGAGAGTCATACCGCCTTCCCCTTGAAGAGGCCCGTGGGCCGGAACAGCAGGACGATGATGAGGATCACGAAGGAGACGGCGAACTTGTAGTCTGTCGACAGCAGCTGGACGAGGCCGTCGGGCGCGAGGCTCTCGGGCAGCAGGTAGCTCAGCACCTTCTTGAGCGGATAGGTGATCGTCACCTCCGCGAAGGCGATGACGAAGCCCCCGGCGATGGCGCCCAGCGGGTTGCCCAAGCCCCCCACGATGGCCGCCGCGAAGATCGGCAGCAGGAGCTGAAAGTAGGTGAACGGCTTGAACGACTTGTCGAGGCCGTAGAGCGTGCCCGCGATGGTGGCGAGCGCGGCGACGATGCACCACGTGATCAACACGACGCGCTCCGGGTCGATGCCCGACAGCAGCGCGAGATCCTCGTTGTCGGAGAAGGCGCGCATCGACTTGCCGGTGCGGGTCTTGTTGAGGAACCAGAACAGGATGGCGACCACGATGATCGCGACGACGAGCGTCAGCGCCGCCGTGGACTTGATCGCCAGCCCCTCGTCCAGGCCCGTCATCTCCCGGAAGTCCCGCGCCGAGATCAGGAACCGCGCCCCGTCGGCGAAGCGCTGGTCCTCCGGCCCGATGATGAAGCGCACCAGCCCGTTCATGATGAACATCACGCCCAGCGACGCGATCACGAAGGTCACGGGCACGGCCTTCTTCTCGCGGTAGAACTTGTAGACGAGCTTGTCCGTCCCGATCAGCAGGAGCGCGGTGACCCCGATCCCGATGGGCAGAGCGAGCAACGCGGTCGGCAAGGGACCGAAGCTGACGCCCAGCGACTGCAGCCACCACGTGAACAGGATCACGCTCATGGTCCCGAAGGCCATCGTGTCCCCGTGGGCGAAGTTGGAGAAGCGCAGGATGCCGTAGATCAGCGTGACCCCCAGCGCGCCCAGCGCGAGCTGCGCGCCGTAGGCGGTGGCCGGGACCAGCACGAAGTTGGCGAAGGCCACGAGGGCGTTGAGGATGTCCATTCAGTCCGTCCCGTCGGTCGCATCGTCCGGGGCCATGCACGTCCCCGCGTAGTTCACCATCGTCCCGTCCATGTGGACGGACGCGCGCGCCGCGTCCGGGTCGGGGGTCAGCATCACGACCATGCCGGTGCCTTCGGCCACCACGGTCCCGTCGGACTCGGTCGGGCGGGCGATCACCGCGAGGTCGCCGAAGTCGGTCGAGAGCACGTCGCCCTCCAGCGTCACCTCCCAGCCGCCCTCGACGCAGGCTTCGGTGTCGAAGCACTCGGTCGGGAAGAGGCAGGTCTGTGCCGTCGCGGGCGCGGCCAGGCAAGCGAGGAGCAGCGTGATCCGCATGGTCATCCCCCCAGGAAGCTGCGCCGGACCTCGTCGTCCGCCAGCAGTTCCTTGCCCGAGCCCGTGTGCGCGTTCCGCCCCTGCACCAGCACGTAGCCGCGGTCCGCGATCTCCAGCGCCTGGCGCGCGTTCTGCTCCACCATCAGGATCGGGATGCCGGTGCGGCTGACTTCGATGATCCGGTCGAACAGCTCGTCCATAACGATGGGCGACACGCCCGCCGTCGGCTCGTCGAGCATCAGCACCTTGGGCTTGGTCATCAGCGCGCGGCCCACGGCGACCTGCTGGCGCTGCCCGCCCGACAGCTCGCCCGCCGCCTGCGCCCGCTTCTCCTTGAGGATCGGGAACAGGTCGTAGACCTGCGCCATCGTGTCCCGGAAGTCGTCGCGCCGGATGAACGCGCCCATCTCGAGGTTCTCCTCGACGGTGAGCGAGGTGAAGATGTTGGACGTCTGCGGCACGAAGCCCATGCCCGCCTTGACCCGGTCCTGCGGCGAGAGCGCGGTGATGTCCTGCCCGTCGAGGCGCACCGACCCCTCGCGCAGGTTCAGCATCCCGAACACCGCCTTCATGCCGGTCGACTTGCCCGCGCCATTGGGGCCGACGATCACCGCGATCTCGCCGGGGTCCACCGCGATGGTGCAGTCGTGCAGGATGTCCGGCCCCTGCCCGTAGCCGCCGGTCATGCCCTCGCCAACGAGGAAGGCGTTCACCGTCGAGGGGCGCGCGTCGGCAGGCGAGGCGGCGCCGGGCGCCATCGTGCCGCCGGGCCGCGGGTTCACGATCGAGGCGTCCTTGTTGCCCCGGTCCTCGGCATAGGGGTTGTCGCTCATGCCCCCGCCCCCGCGAGCTGGTCCTTGTTCTTCAGGCCGGTGCCCAGATACGCCTCGATCACCCGCTCGTCGGCCTTGATCTCGGCCAGCGACCCCTCGGCCAGAACGTGGCCCTCGGCCATGCAGATGACGTGGTCGCTGATCTTGCCGATGAAATCCATGTCGTGCTCGATCACCACGAAGGTGTAGCCGCGCTCCTTGTTCAGGCGCAGGATCGCGTCGCCGATCGTGCCCAGCAGCGTCCGGTTCACGCCCGCGCCCACCTCGTCGAGGAAGACGATCTTGGCGTCGACCATCATGGTCCGGCCAAGCTCCAGCAGCTTCTTCTGCCCGCCCGACACCTGCCCCGCGCGCTGCTCGGCCAGATGCTCGATGGTCAGGAACTCAAGCACCTCGTCGGCCTTGGCCCGCAGGGCGCGCTCCTCGTCGGCGATGCGCTTACGCCCGAACCACGTGTTCCAGAGCGACTCGCCCGACTGGCCACCGGGCACCATCATCAGGTTCTCGCGGCAGGTCATCGACGAGAACTCGTGCGCGATCTGGAACGTCCGCAGCAGCCCCTTGTGGAACAGGTCGTGCGGCGGCAGGCCGGTGATGTCCTCGCCGTCCATCGTGACGCGGCCCGACGTGGGCGGCAGCACGCCCGCGATCACGTTGAACAGCGTCGTCTTGCCGGCCCCGTTGGGCCCGATCAGCCCGGTGATCGACTTGGGCTCGACGCGGAGCGAGGCCCCGTCCACGGCCCGGAAGCCGCCGAAATGCCGGTGGAGGTCGTGGACCTCGATCATACGCGCACCCCCCGTGCGGACGGCCCCCTCCGGGCCGGTCGATGGGGAGGCATAACGGGCGGTGATGGAGGGATACAAGTGGCGCAAGAGTGGCTCACGCGACGAAACCCGGCACGACCGTCCGGCTTCAGCACCCGGCGCGATGCGGCCGCGCATCGCCGGGCCGCCCCACGGCACGGCGGCCCTCATCCGATATCCCTGAAGGGTCGGCGTCGCGCGGGGGTGAGGGATGGACTGCGCCGCCGAGAGCTCCCATCGCCGCACTTCGGCCCGTCGACACGCTCCCGTCCCGCACCGGCTGGGTCGCGGCCGCCCCCCGAACGCGGAACGGCCCCAGGTCTCCCTGGGGCCGCTCAGTTCTAGGACGAGGTCGGTCAGCGGTAGCCGACCACCTCCAGCGTGCCGTCGGTGAAGGTGATCTGGCGGTAGTTGCCCGCCGACTCGCCCGGGCCGATCAGCTCGACGGCGCTCGCGCCGACATAGTCGACGTCGCCGCCGTCCTTGATGATCTGGATCGCCTTGGCCAGCTCGCCGGGCAGGATCTCCTCGCCGGGGGCGTTGGCCACGTCCATCAGCGTCTCCTTGTAGGCCGCCGGATCGGTGGACCCGGCCGCTTCCATGGCGAGCATGATCAGCGCGGCGGCGTCGTAGGACTCCGCCGAGAAGGGCTGCGTGCCGTCGAAGTCCTGCGCGGTCGCCATCTCTTGGAAGAGCTGCGCGCCGGGCGAGTCGGTGCCGGGGTTGGCGCCGAAGGAGCCGTCGATCTCGGAGCCGAAGTTGTCCTCGAGCGCTTGGCTGACCATCCCGTCGGGGAAGTAGAACTGGTCGAACGCGCCGGTGTCGAGCGCGGCGCGCACGATGCCCGACCCGCCTTGGTCGACGTAGCCCGCCACGACCAGCAGGTCGCCCCCCGCGGCGGCCAGCGCGCCGACCTCGGAGGAGTAGTCCGCCTTGCCGTCCTCGTGGGCGGCGTTGATTGTCACGGTGCCGCCGGCGGCCTCGAAGTTGGCTTGGATCGCGTCGGCGAGGCCCTTGCCGTAGTCGTTGTTGGTGTAGGTCAGGGCGATCGAGTCGATGCCCTCCTCCTGCAGGATCGCGGTGACGATCTCGCCTTGGCGCGCGTCGGAGGGCGCGGTGCGGAAGAACAGGCCGTTGTCCTCGGCATCGGTCAGTCCGGGCGAGGTCGCGGACGGCGAGACCATGACGATGCCGTTGGGCAGGGCGACGTTGGACAGCATGGCGCCCGTGACGCCCGAGCAGTCGGCGCCCATGATGCCGGCCACGCCCTCGTCGGTGATCAGGCGCTCGGTCGCGGCGGTCGCGGCGGCGGCGTCGATGCAGGTCGAGTCGGCGCGCACGCCCTCGACGGTCACGCCGTCGAGCAGCGTGCCGGCCTCGTTCACCTCGGCGATGGCCATCTCGGCGCCCGCGGCCATCGTCGGCGCGAGGGACTCGAGCGGGCCGGTGAAGCCGAGGACGATGCCCATCTTCACGGGGCTGTGGCCGTCGGCGAAGGCGGCGGTGGAGATGAGCGTCGCGGCGGACGCGAGCAGAAGCTTCTTCATGGGGATTCTCCCCTCCCTGTTGGATCGTTGTCCGGCGCGGACGCTACGATGCAGGATCGGGGAAGGGAATGGGCGGCGTGGAAACGCTGCCTTCGCGTCAGAGGGCCACGCCCCGCCGCCCCGCGAGGTCGGTGAAGAACTGCCACGCGACCCGCCCCGAGCGCGACCCGCGCGTCACCTGCCACTCCAGCGCATCCGCCCGCCAGCCGTTGTCCAAGGGGACGCCGTAGGCGCCCGCGTAGCCCTCGATCATGGCGAGGTAGGCGTCCTGGTCGCAGGCGTGGAAGCCGAGCCAGAGGCCGAAGCGGTCCGACAACGAGACCTTCTCCTCCACCGCCTCGGCGGGGTTGATCGCGGAGCCGCGCTCGTTCTCGATCATGTCGCGCGGCATGAGGTGACGGCGGTTGGAGGTGGCGTAGAACAGCACGTTCGCGGGCCGCCCCTCGACGCCCCCGTCCAGCACCGCCTTGAGCGACTTGTAGGCCGCGTCGTCGTGGCTGAACGAGAGGTCGTCGCAATAGAGCAGCCAGCGCGCGTCCGAGCCGCGCAGCAGGTGCAGCAGCCGCGAGACGGAGGCGATGTCCTCGCGCTGCAACTCGACCAGCTTGAGGCCCGTCGCCTCAAGCTCGCCGTGCACCGCCTTGACGAGACTCGACTTTCCCATCCCCCGCGCGCCCCAGAGCAGCGCGTTGTTCGCCGGCATCCCCTCGGCGAAGCGCCGGGTATTCTCCAGCAGCGTGTCGCGCGCGCGGTCGATGCCGACCAGCAGGCGCAGCGAAATGCGGCTGACCTTCGGCACCGGCTCCAACCGGTCGGGCGCGGCGTGCCAGAGATAGGCGGAGGCCGTCAGGTCCGGCAGCGTGGCGGGCGGTGGCGCCATCCGCTCCAAGGCGGCGGCGATGCGCGCGAGGTCGTCGCTCATTCGTCGTTCATCAGCCCCTCGGCCCGCAGCCGCGCGTCGCGGCGGCGCTCGACGATGCGCACGAGCTGGATCGAGATCTCGTAGAGGCCGTAGACCACGACGAAGAGGATCACCTGCGTGATCACGTCCGGCGGGGTGACGAGCGCGGCAAGCACGAGGATGCCGACCACCGCGTACTTTCGGACGTTGCCCAGCCCCTCGGCGCTGACCAGCCCGGCGATGCCCATGAGCGTCAGCAGCACGGGAAGCTGGAAGCAGAGGCCGAAGGCGAAGATGAACTTCAGCGAGAGGTCCAGCGACTCCCGCACGGAGCCGAGGAAGACGGTCCGCAGCTCCTCGTTCTCGATCACCGCGACCGGCTCGTTGCCCGACAGCAGCGTCACGAGCGCCGGGATCGCGTCGGAGAAGCCGATGAAGAAGTTCATCGCCAACGGCGTCACGACGTAATGCGCGAAGGCCGCGCCCAGCATGAACAGGAGCGGCGAGGCGAAGATGAACGGCAGGAAGGCGCGCTGCTCCTGACGGTAGAGGCCGGGGGCCACGAAGCGCCAGAGCTGGTGGGCGATCACGGGGAAGGACAGCCCGATCCCGAAGATCACCGAGATGCGGATCAGGACGAAGAACTTCTCCTGCGGGGCAGTGAAGATCAGCTGCGGGCTCTCGCCGCGGGCGCGCAGCACCTCGGCGATGGGCTGGGCGAGGAAGTTGAGGATCGGCTCGGCCACGGTGAAGCAGGCGATCATCGCCACGAGGAACGCGATCACCGAGCGGATCAGGCGCGTCCGCAGCTCGGCCAGATGCTCGATCAGCGGCGCGGCGGAGCCCTCGATATGGGCGTCCTCGTCGTCCTCCATCTCCTCGGGATGCGGCGTGTGCTGGTCCGTGGTGGCCATCGCTCAGGCCTCCTTCGCCGCGGGGGTCTCGGGCGCCTCGACCTCGGGCTCCGGCGCATGGGGATCGGGCACGGGGCCGTCCGACGCCTCCCGCTCCGCCGCCTCGCGGGCCAAGCGCTTCTCCGCGTACTCGCGCGACTTCGCGTCCATCGCCGCCTTCTGGGCCTTGCGCTTCTCCGACAGCTCGCGCGTGGCCGGCCCGGTCGTCTCGTCGGGCTCCCACGCGGTCAGGTCCTTGGCCGCGTCCTTGAACGCGTCCGTCCCGAACTTCTTGGGGTTCGCGATCTTGCGCAGGTCGCCCGCGATGTCGCCCACCCCGCTCTCGTCGGCGGCGTCGTCCATCGCGCGCTGGAAGTCGCGGGCCATGCGGCGCATCCGGCCGGTGAACTCGCCCACGCGGCGGAACATCACGGGCAGGTCCTTGGGGCCGACGACGATCAACGCCACGACCCCGATGACCAGCATCTCGCTCAGGCCGATGTCCGGCACGGCGCGCCCCCTGCCCTAGCCGAGGCTCAGACCTTCTCGCGGTCCGCCTCGGGGGTGACGTCGCGGGCGGCGGTCCCGTCGGCGAGCTCGTCGTGGTCGGCCTCCTGCTCGGAGCCGTCCTTCACGCCCTTCTTGAAGGCGGTGATGCCCTTGCCGACCTCGCCCATCAGCGAGGAGATCTTGCCGCGCCCGAACAGCACGAGCACGACGACGGCGATGAGCAGAAGGCCCGGCAGGCCGATGTTGTTGAGCATGACGCCCTCCCTCGGGGGGCCCGGCTCCCTCCGCCGGGCGATGAATGTCGCAACGGGACATACGCATCCCCGCGCGGGAGCGGAAGGGCGGCGCGGCGGAATCCCGCGCCGGCCCGTTCACGTCACTGCAGCAGCGGAGCCGGGTCGACGGCGTCGAAGCCCCGCCGCACCTCGAAGTGCAGGAAGGACGGATCGCCCGCCCCGACCGAGGCGATGCGCTGGCCGGCCGACACGTTGTCGCCCTTGCCGACGCGGACGCCGGAGACGTTCGCGTAGACCGTCAGGAGCCCGTCCGGGTGACGGAGCACGAGGATCGGGACCTGGTCCGTGTCCTCGGTGATCGCCGCGACGGTGCCGGAGGCCGCGGCGAAGACCGGCGCCCCTTCGGCGGCGGCGAAGTCGAGCCCCTCGTTGCGCGACGAGAACCCGCGCAGCACCTCGCCCCGGACCGGGCGGCGCAGCCCCGACGGGGCGGCCTCGGGCTCGGGCTCGGGGTCCGGCTCGACCGCGACGACGACCGGCTCGGGCTCGGGCTCGGCGACCTCCGCGCTCGCCTCCGTGCGGAACTGGTCGAGGTTCGGGCTCTCCGGCAGCGGCTCCGCCTCGATCGTCTCGGGCAGCGCGGAGGCCGCCGAGGGCGGGACCGGCGTCGCCGAGGCGCCCGGCGCGGCGGCGTCCACCGGCTCCGCGCCCGCCTCGCCGATCACCACTGGGATCAGCAGGAACTGGCCTTCGCGGACCGCGAGGTCCGAGCCGAGCCCGTTCCATTCGGCCAGCGATCGGGGCGACACCCCGTAGAGCCGCGCGATGGTGAAGGCGGTCTCGCCCCGCGCCACCTTGTGGCGCACCGGCTCCGGCCCGCCCTGCACGGCGGGGGCGGCCTGCGAGCCGGCCCGGTCGATCGCCGCGCCCGCGATGCCCGCGATGTCGGGCCGCCCGCCGGTCAGCCCGCTTCCGCCCACGGGCGACTGCAGCGCCAGCACCGCGTTCGGCGCCAGTTGGGTGTCGGTGGACATGCCGTTGAACGAGGCGAGCCCCTGCGCGTCCACGCCCACCCGGGAGGCCACCGTGGCGACGGTGTCGCCGCGCCGCGCCACCGCGACCTGGTAGTTCGGGTAGGTGATGAGGCCGCGGTCGTCGGGCTCGGGCCGGTCCTGCGTCGCCGCGCGGGCGGCGGTGGCCGTGTCGAGCCCCCCCGCCGCGTTGCCGCGCAGGTCGGGGTCGAAGCCTTGGCAGCCCATCACGAGCATCCCGGCGACCACCGGGACGATGAATGTCTTGGCCATGGGTCCTGTCCCTCCGCTCGGCCTCACTGTCCGGGCCGGCCCGATCTGACGTCGGGCTCGATCCCCTGCACCAATGGGACGAAGCGCACGTCGCCGAGGTCGTCGTAGTCGAACCCCGACGCCGTGCGCCGCACCTTCACGAGCGTCTGGACGGGTCCGGACACCCCCACTGGGACCACCATGATACCGTTTTCGCCGAGCTGCGCCAAGAGAGGGCCCGGCGGATCCTCCGAGGCTGCGGTCACGAGGATACGGTCGAACGGCGCCTGCTGCGGCCAGCCGAGGGAGCCGTCGGCGGTCATCACCGTCACGTTCGGGATGCCCAAGGCCTGATGGGTGGCCACCGCCTCGCGCGTCAGGCTGCGGTGACGGTCCACCGTGTAGACCCGCCGCGCCAGCTTCGAGAGCACCGCCGAGTGGTAACCCGACCCCGTCCCGACCTCGAGCACCGTGTCGCGCGGGCCGACCTCCAACGCCGCGCTCATCTGCGCGACGACGGAGGGCTGGCTGATGGTCTGGCCCGCGCCGATCGGCAGCGCCACGTCCTCGTAGGCCCGGTCGCGGAAGGTCGCCGGGACGAAGCGGGCGCGATCCACCTGCTCCATCGCCTCCAGCACGCGCTTGTCCGTCACGCCCGCCCGGCGGAGCATGACGATCAGCTGGAGGACCGTCTCCGGCGTCATCAGGGGGCCTGCCGCGCGTCCACGAGGTCGCCCTCGGACCCGTCCCCGTCGAGGCCGAGGCGGGCGAGCGTGTCGCGGTCGGTCAGGTCGGCGGTCATCGGCGTGACCGCGATCCAGCCGCGCCCGTTGGCGGCCACGTCGGTCCCCGGCCCGGTGTCGGCGGCCTGCGCCGAGCCGCGCACCCACATGTACTGCCGCCCCGACGGCGCGTCGTAGGGCTGCACGCCCATCCGCCCGTCGCCCCGGTAGCCCTGCGCCACGGCGGCCGCTCCGCGCACCTCCGCGGCGGCGACGGGCGGGAAGTTCACGTTGTAGAAGGTGCGGTAGTGGCCCGGCCTGCCCCAGAGGTCGGCGTCGAGCAGGCGCCGCATGAGGTCGGCGCCGTGCGCCCGCGACGCCTCGAAGGGGTCGTCGAGCGCGACGTTCCCCGGACCGTAGAACTGCGACAGCCCGACCGCGCGCAACCCCTGCAGCGCCCCCTCCATCGCGGCCCCCAGCGTGCCGGAGTAGAGCGCGTTCTCGCCCGCGTTGTTGCCCCGGTTCACCCCCGAGATCACCAGATCGACGCCCCCCTCGATCAGCCCCCGCTGCGCGGCCAGCACGCAGTCGGCGGGGCTGCCCTCGATGGCGAAGCGGCGCTCGCCCAGCTGCGAGACCATCGTCGGCTTCACGTAGGAGATGCAGTGGCCCACCCCCGACTGCTCGAAGGCGGGGGCCACCGTCCACACGTCGTCCGAGAGGTCGCGGGCGATGGCCTCGGCCACCTCCAGCCCGGGGGCGGCGATGCCGTCGTCGTTTGTCACGAGAATGCGCATGGGCCGCGCGTTACGCGGGCCGCCCCCTCACGTCCAGCGGGGCGGGCGCTTTTCGAGGAAGGCCGTGATTCCCTCGCCCGTGTCGTCGTCGGACAGGTTCTCGACCATCGCGTCGCGGGTCAGGCGGTAGGCCTCGTCTACCGGGCGCTCGGCCTGCGCGTGGAACGCGCCCTTGCCGATGCGGACCGCCGCCGGAAGCTTGGACGCGACCGTCCCGGCCAGCGCGGCGGTCTCGTCGACGAGGGCCTCGGGCGCCACCACCCGGTTCACGAGGCCCGCCGCCTCCGCCTCCTCCGCC
Source organism: Jannaschia sp. Os4 (assembly GCF_016820245.1). Lineage (GTDB taxonomy): Bacteria > Pseudomonadota > Alphaproteobacteria > Rhodobacterales > Rhodobacteraceae > Jannaschia. Next base: position 353,304 of record NZ_JAFCAR010000004.1, read on the forward strand.
GACAGGAACCGCCCCGTCGCCAGCATCTCGAACGCCTTCTTGCGGCCGACGTTGCGCGACAAGGCCACCATCGGGGTCGAGCAGAAGAGACCGATGTCCACCCCGTTCACCCCGAACCGCGCCCGCTCCGACGCGACCGCCATGTCGCAGGTGGCGACCAGCTGGCACCCGGCGGCGGTCGCCAGCCCGTGCACCCGCGCGATCACCGGCTGCGGCAGGTCGCGGATGCGCCCCATCACGGCCGTGCAGCGGTCGAACAGGTCCGCCAGCGCGGCCGGGTCGCCGTCCCGGTCCCGGATCTCGCGCAGGTCGTGGCCCGCGCAGAAGGCCCGCCCCGCGGCGGCGAGGATGACGACGCGGGCGTCCGAGGCGGCCACCTCGTCCAGCGCCGCGGCGAGCCGGTCCAGCATCTCATCCGACAGCGCGTTGAGCCGCGCGTCGTCGTCCAGCGTGAACGTGACCGTGGCGCCGTCGCGTTCCGTTTGCAGCATCGCGCCCTCCATGCTCCCCTCCCCCGGCCTACGACGGGAGGGACGCATGAAGGAAGTGGTGATGAACGAGGCGGCGCTCACGGCCTTCCTCGCCTCGGACTTCGCGCAGGTCGCCGACATGTTCGCCGTCGAGGCCGTCACCTCCGACGGCATCCGCGTCCGCCTCCGCGTCGGCGAGCAGCACCTCCGCCCCGGCGGCACCGTGTCCGGTCCGTCGATGTTCGGCCTCGCGGACGTCGCGGTCTACCTCGCGGTCCTGTCCCGCATCGGCCCCGTGGCGCTCGCTGTGACGACGAACTGCTCCATCGACTTCATGCGCAAGCCCGCGGCGCGCACGGACCTGATCTGCGACTGCCGACTTCTCAAGCTCGGCCGGGCCCTCGCGGTCGGCGACTGCCTGATCCGGTCCGACGGCATGGACGCGCCGGTGGCGCGGGCGTCGCTCACCTACTCGATCCCGCCTACTCCTCGCGGCACCTGATCGTCGCCACCTGCCGCGCGTCGACCGCGTTGAACACCGCGCGGCCCGCGTCCGTGCTGACGGTCGAGCCCGCCACCGGGACGCCCGACCGCCCGATCGCGACGCAGAACAGGAACCGCTCGGTCTCCCACGGGATGGCGCAGGAGATGCCCCCGGCGGTCGTCTCGCAATCGACGGTGAAGTCGCGCTGCGCCGCGGCGGCGGGCGGCGCGGTCCACAGCATCAGGAGGGGGGCGGCGATCAATAGGCGGCGCATGGCGGTCTCCAATCCGTTTGGGGACAGAACGCCGCATGGGCCGGAGAGTTCAAGGGGCGCGGCCTGGACGCCGCGTCGCGGGACGGGGTCCGGGCCGCGCGGGCGCGCCATGCCGGGGGGGACGGGGGCGCGGCGCGCGAGGGGCAGTCAGGCGACCCAGAAGGGCTTCGCGGCCTCGGCCTCCGCCTGCCGGGCGTCCAGCCCGAGATCGGCGAGGCGGTCCGGCGCGACCTCGCGCAGGTGCGCGCGGGTCCGGGCGCGGACGGCCCAGACGGACAGCACCCCGAGGTCCAGCGCGGGGCGCGGCAGGCGGGGCGAGAGGCGGGCGACGGGGTGGTCGAAGGCGGGAGCGGCCATGATGAACTCCGGGGAGCGTATCCCTACTTGTGTTGATACAATCGCACCGATACGGTACGAACGAGAGATACAATCGGCCCTGCCCCGCGTCCATCGGAGTATTGTCATGGGTACAATAACGAGCGCTGATGTCATCGATGTCGACTTCGGCGCCGACCCGCGCCCGAAGTATCTCGTGCTGGAGGGCGCCGTCCGCGCCGCCGTCGCGCGCGGCGACCTCTCGCCCGGGACCCGCCTCCCCCCGGTCCGCGACCTCGCGTGGCGCGTGGGCGTGACGCCCGGCACCGTCGCGCGCGTCTACCGGGCCCTCACGGACGAGGGCCTGCTGGAGGCGGCGGTCGGGCGCGGCACCTTCGTCGCGACCCCCCGCGCGCCGTCCGTGGGCCTCGCCGAGATCGAGGTCGCGGGCACGGTCAACATGCGCACCTCGCAGGTGATGGACGTGGGCCAAGCCGAGGCGATCGCGCGCGTCATGGCCGAGGTCGGCCCCAGCGCCGAGGGCTACGGCACCTATCCCGTCCGGCACAGCGACGGGTCGGTCCGCGACGCCCTGTCCGGCTGGCTCAGCGACACCGACTGCCAGCCGATCCCCGCGGAGGACATGGTCCTCTGCCTCGGCGCGCAGCACGGCATGGTGACGCTGTTCCAAGCCCTGCTCCACGGGCCCCGCCCCACCGTCGTGACCGAGGAGCTGTGCTACCCCGGCTTCCGCCACGCGGCGGGGCTGGCGCGGGCGGACCTCAAGGGCCTGCCCTTCGACGACGAGGGCGTGCTGCCGGACGCCTTGGAGCGCGCGGCGGTGGCCGGCGCGCAGGTCTTCGCCACGAGCGCGGAGGCGCACAATCCGACGACCATCCGGACCTCCGAGGCCCGGCGGCGCGAGATCGTGGCGGTCTGCGACCGATACAATGTCGAGATCATCGACGACGACTGCTTCGCCTGCGTGCCGACCGCCCCCGCCTACCGCGACCTCGCACCCCACCGCACGTGGCTCGTGACCTCGCTGTCCAAGACCATCTCGCCCGCGCTGCGGATGGGCATGATCGGTCCCGCCGAGGGCCGCGCCGAGCAGGCCGTGGTCGCCATGCAGCAGCAGTTCTTCGGTCTTCCCCGCCCGCAGTTGGACCTCGTGGAGGCCCTGATCTCGTCCGGCACGGCCGCGTCGATCCGCGCCGACGTGCTGCGCCTGCAGGCGGCGCGGGTCGCGCGCTGCCGCGCGGTGCTCGCGCCCTTCGAGCTGACCGCCCGCGACGACCTCCCCTACGCGTGGCTCCGCCTGCCCCGCGGCTGGCGCGCCTCGTCGCTCCTGCGCGCGGCCGAGGCGGAGGGCGTGATGCTCAAGGCGGCGGACGAGTTCGCGCTGATCGACGGCCACGCGCCCAACGCGGTCCGCATCGCGCTCAACGGGACGCTGGACGACGCGCGGTTCGAGGCGGCGCTGGGGGTGCTGGCCCGGCTGTTGGCGCGCCCGCCGCTGGAGGTAGACACCTGACCGGCCCGCCGGTGGGGTAAAATTGCACCCCATACGCAAGTAGCCGCGAGACAACGATTTTTCAGAGAACGGTGCGATTGACACCACCGCCCCATCCCTTAGATGCCGCCCATCCCGCGGGCCGCGCGTCCGTGCGCGAGCAAGAGCAACTCAATCGGATGGGCAGGACATGAAGACCTTCACCATGACCCCCGACCAGATCGAGAAGAAGTGGATCCTCATCGACGCCGAGAACGTCGTGCTGGGCCGCCTCGCCTCGATCGTGGCCAACCGCCTCCGGGGCAAGCACAAGGCGACCTTCACGCCGCACATGGACATGGGCGACAACGTGATCGTCATCAACGCCGACAAGGTGCAGCTGACCGGCAAGCACCGCGACCGGCCCGTGTGGCGCCACACCGGCTATCCGGGCGGCATCAAGATGCGGACCGTGGGCGAGATCCTCGAGGGCGACCACCCCGAGCGCGTCGTCATGCAGGCCGTCAAGCGGATGCTCCCGGGCAACAAGCTGTCGCGCAAGCAGATGACCAACCTGCGCGTCTACGCCGGCGCCGAGCACCCCCACGAGGCGCAGTCGCCCGAGGTGCTGGACGTGGCGTCCATGAACTCCAAGAACACGCGGAGCAACTGATCATGGCCGACCAGATCAACTCCCTCGAGGACCTCCAAGCCGCCGTCGGCGACGCCGAAGGCCAGACCCTCACCCTCGACGCCGAGCCGCGCGAGCCGGTCCGCGACGAGCTGGGCCGCTCCTACGCCACCGGCAAGCGCAAGGACGCGGTCGCCCGCGTCTGGATCAAGCCGGGCTCCGGCAAGATCACGGTGAACGGCAAGGAGTTCGACAAGTACTTCGCCCGCCCCGTGCTCCAGCTGATCGTGCGCCAGCCGTTCGGCGTCGCCGACCGCGAGGGCCAGTTCGACGTCATGGCCACCGTCAAGGGCGGCGGCCTCTCGGGGCAGGCGGGGGCCGTGAAGCACGGCATCTCCAAGGCGCTCCAGCTCTACGAGCCGGAACTGCGCGGCGCGCTCAAGGCCGCCGGCTTCCTGACCCGCGACAGCCGCGTGGTCGAGCGCAAGAAGTACGGCCGCCGCAAGGCCCGCCGGTCCTTCCAGTTCTCCAAGCGCTGATCCCGCGCCATCCACCTTCGGGAAGGCCCGCCCTCGTGGCGGGCCTTCTCCGTTCCGCCCCGCGCGATCCCGCCCTTGCGCGCGCCGGGGGCGCCCCGCCCTGCCGGCGGCGCTACGTGCGCCCCCATGCTGTCCATCTGGATTTACACCTCGCGCGCCCTGATCGCGTCACGCTCCGCTGACGAGGGGGCGCTCTACCTCCGGGCGCGGGCCAACAACCGGCGCGACGGCGTGACCGGCCACCTCCACCGCGCCCGCGACCGCTACGCGCAGGTGATCGAGGGCGATCCCGAGACGGTGGACGCGCTGCGCGCGCGCATCGCGCGCGACTGGCGGCACGACGGGATCTTCACGCTCCGCGAAGGCCCGGTCCTCGTCCGGACCTTCGAGACGTGGGACATGGGCTACGGCGACGGCGGGCGGACCCCGCCCCGCCTGCTCGCCGCCGCGCTCGCCCGCCCGACGCCATGGCCGGGCGTCCCGACCGTCCCGCGCGGGCGCCGCGCCCTCAACTGATCGCCGCTTGCCACCGCCCCGCCGCGCGGCCACTCTGGCGGCGGACGGGACGGGGAACGCCGTGGATCAGGACGACCGACGCGGATGGACGCTGCTGGCGCCGCCGTTCCTCTACGCGCTGGCGCTGCTCGCCGCGCCGCTGCTGACGATCCTGGTCTTCAGCTTCTGGACGCAGGACTACCTGACGATCGACCGCACGCTCACCCTCGCCAACTACGAGGAGGCGGTGACAGACCCGCTCTACCGGCAGCTGATGCTGCGCAGCGTGACGGTGGCGGGGCTGGTCACGCTCGCCACCGTGGTCCTCGCCTACCCGGTCGCCTACTTCGTCAGCTTCCACGTCGATCCGGGCCGCAAGTCCCTCTGGCTCTTCCTCATCACCATCCCCTTCTGGACGAGCTACCTGCTCCGTGTGTTCTTGTGGAAGGTGATCCTCGGCTACAACGGCGTCCTGAACTCCGCGCTCACCGGCCTCGGGATCATCGACGAGCCGCTGACCTTCCTGCTCTACAACGTGAACGCGGTGGTCATCACCTTGGCCCACGCCTTCGCCCCCTTCGCGATCCTGCCGATCTTCGTGGCCCTCGAGAAGATCGACCGCTCGCTGCTCGAGGCCTCGCGCGACCTCGGCGAGGGGCGGCTGCGGACCTTCCTGCGCGTGACGCTGCCGCTGTCGATGCCGGGCGTGGTCGCCGCCGTCCTGATCGTGTTCATCCCCACCATCGGGGACTACGTCACCCCCGCCCTCGTGGGCGGGCCGGGCGGCCTCCTGATCGCGAACATGATCCAGACCCAGTTCCTCGGCCTCAACAACCAGCCGATGGGCGCCACGCTCGCCGTGATCGCCATGCTCGTCGTCACCGTGATCGCGCTGGCCTTCGTGCTCGTCACCCGCCGCTGGACGAGGGCCTGAGATGCTGCGCGCCTACACCCTCGCCTTCCTCCTCTTCCTCTACGCGCCGATCCTGCTGCTGCCGGTCTTCGCGTTCAACGAGGGCACGGTCATCGCCTTCCCGCTGGACGGGTTCACCACGGAATGGTTCGGGCGGCTGACGACCACGCCGACCCTGCATCGGGCGCTGGCCAACTCGCTCCTCGTCGCCACCGCCTCGGCCGTGCTCGCCACCGCGCTCGGGCTGATGGCGGCGCGCGCCGCCGTGCGCTACCGCTTCCGGGGCAAGGGGGCGGCGATGGGGCTGATCATGCTGCCGCTCGTCCTGCCGGAGATCATCGTCGCGACCTCGCTCCTCGTGGTCGTCGTCCGCATCCTCGGCCTGCCCCTCTCGCTGCTGACGGTGGTCGCGGCCCACACGCTGATCTGCACGCCCTTCGCCGTCGCGATCCTCAACGCGTCCTTCTCCAACCTCGACCCCGCGCTGGAGGAGGCCGCCGTCGACCTCGGCGAGACGCGCGCCTCGACCTTCCGCCTCGTGACCCTGCCGCTCATCATGCCTGGGATCGTGGCCTCGCTTCTCATCTCCTTCACCATCTCGCTGGACGAGTTCATCATCGCCTTCTTCCTCACCGGCTCGGACCCGACCCTGCCCGTCTACGTATGGTCCCTGCTGCGCTTCCCGCGAGAGCTGCCGACCATCATGGCGCTCGGAACGATCCTCGTGATCGTCTCGATCGCGCTGCTCACGCTCGCGGAATGGTCCCGCCGCCGGGGCCTGCGCCGCACGGGCGCCCAAGACACCGGAGGGTTCCTCGCGCAATGACCGACCCGCTGATCGCCCTGCGCGGGGTGCACAAGCACTACGGCGACTACCACGCGCTCCGGGGCATCGACCTCGACATCCGGACGGGGGAGTTCTTCTCGCTGCTCGGCCCCTCGGGCTGCGGCAAGACCACGCTGCTGCGGACCATCGCCGGGTTCGAGGAGGTGTCCGAGGGGACGGTCATGCTCGGGGGGCAGGACATGCGGGGGGTGCCGCCCAACCGGCGGCCCACCAACATGGTCTTCCAGTCCTACGCGATCTTCCCCCACCTGACGGTCGCGCAGAACGTGGGCTTCGGGCTGCGCCGGCGGTCGGACCTGAACGCGCGGGCGCGCGACACGCTGGTGGCCGACGCGCTGGACATGGTGGGGCTGGACGGCTTCGGCGCGCGCGCGGCCACGGCCCTCTCGGGCGGGCAGCGTCAGCGCGTGGCGCTGGCCCGCGCCCTCGTCCTCAAGCCCAAGGTGCTGCTGCTGGACGAGCCGCTCTCCGCGCTCGACAAGAAGATGCGCGAGCAGATGCAGGTCGAGCTGATGCGCCTGCAGCGGCAGGTCGGCATCACCTTCATCCTCGTCACCCACGACCAGGAGGAGGCGCTCGTCATGTCCGACCGCATCGCGGTCATGTTCGAGGGCGGGCTCGCGCAGGTCGACGAGGCCGAGGCCCTCTACCGCCGCCCCGCCTCGCGCCGGGTGGCGGAGTTCATCGGCACCATGAACGTGCTGCCCGCCACGGTCGCGGGCGACACGGTGGACGTCGCGGGCCTCGGCCCCGTTCCCCTCTCGGAGATCGGCCATGCCGCCGAGGGCGGCGGCACGGTCGCGGTGGGGATGCGCCCCGAATCGTGGACCCTGCTCGCCCCCGGCGACCCCGCCCCGCCCCGCGCCACGGACGGGACCGTCGCCGAGGTCGTCTACTACGGCGACATGACCTACTACGACGTGGCCCTTCCCGGCGCCGAGCGCCCCGTCCGCGTGTCGATGCGCAACCTCTTCGGAAGCGACGTATTGGAGATCGGGGCGCCGGCCCGCCTCGGCTGGTCGCCGGGGGCGATGGTCCTGTTCCGCTAGGACCGGCCCTACCTTCACCATTCCTTAACCGCTCGCCCCGATCACCCTTCCTGCGCGCACCGGGGGAGACCCTGGACAGGATCATGACGGACCCCGACGGGCATCGAGAGATGTCGCCTCGTCGGCCGGCCTCGAAGACGACCAGGCCACCCGAGCGTGGCAGGGCAGCAAGGTTCGTCCGTCCCCACCCCGGACAACGGGACGGGACGCGGCGCCGATCTTCCTTCCCCCACGGGGGACCACCGCGAGATGCGAACCGCTCAGATCGCCCGCCATAGGATGAGGTCGTCGCGCGGCGTGCCGTCCTCCATGATCACGGACATGGGGATGCGGCCCGCCGCCTCGAAGCCGTGCCGCCGGTAGAACGCGACCGCCCGCGCGTTGCGGTCCGCCACCCACAGCGTCATGGTGCGCGCGCCCTCGGCCCGCGCCGCCGCCAGCGCCGCCTCCATCAGGAGGTCGGCCGCGCCCGTGCCCCGCCACGCCGCCGCGACGAGGAACGGCCCCAAGGTCGCCGCGTGCCGGATCCTGTCGAGCCGCCCGACGGTCACGCCCGCGAACCCCGCCAGCCGGTCGCCGTCGAACAGGCCCGTCAGCGTCCCGTCCCCGGCGCGCTCCGCCATCCGCTCGTCGGACATGGCCGCCATCTCGGCGGGCGACAGCAGGAAGGCGTCCGGATGCGCCGCCCCGCCCTCGGTCATCAGCGCATGCCATGCCGCCCCGTCCGCCGCCGTCAGCGGGCGGGTGGCGAGGTCAGTCATCGTCGTGGGACGGCACCTTGCCGGACGGCGCGGCGTAGGGCGCGGTCACGTCGTGCAGGCGCAAATCGAGGCATTCGGCCTCCGCCACCACCACCCCGTCGCCCGCGAAGGTCAGGCGCAGCGTCCCCGCCGGATCCTCGGGGTCGCCGCCCGGCGTCCAGTCGAGCGACAGCAGCGACAGGACGATGTCCCCGTCGCCCGGCACCACGCCCTGCCCCCGCACCTTCGTGACGCCGGACGCGATCATCACCGCGCGCACCCGCTGCGCCCCCGCGCCCGCCTCGCGGCGGACCCGGTTCACGAGCAGCGCCAGTTGCCGGTCCGCCGCCAGCCACCGCATGTCGCCCCCCGTCAGGACCGCGTCCTGCACCAAGGCCGAGACGACCTGCAGGTCCTCGGCATCCGTGGCCAGGAGGCGGAGCGCCCGGCCGTCCGCGTCGCCGAACCGCGCGTCAGCCATCGTCGCGCACCCGCTCGATGGTCGCGCCCACGCCCGACAGCTTCTGGACCACACGCTCGTAGCCCCGGTCGAGGTGGTAGACCCGCGCCACCCGCGTCTCGCCCTCGGCCCGCAGCCCCGCGAGGATCAGCGAGAAGGAGGCCCGCAGGTCGGTCGCCATCACCGGCGCGCCGCGCAGCCCGTCCACGCCCGTCACGCGCGCCGTGCCGCCCGAGACGTCGATGTCCGCGCCCATGCGGATCAGCTCGGGCGCGTGCATGAAGCGGTTCTCGAAGATCGTCTCCTCCAGAACCGACGTGCCCTCCGCGAAGACCATCAGCGCCATCATCTGCGCCTGCAGGTCCGTCGGGAAGCCGGGGAACGGGGCCGTGGTGACGTCCACCGACCGCACCGGGCCGCCCGCATGCGTGACGCGCAGACCGGCCTCGGTCTCCTCGATCCCGATGCCCGCTTCCTCCATCTTGTCGCACAGCGCGCCCACGAGGTCGCGGCGCCCGCCCAGCAGCTCGACCGAGCCGCCCGCGATGGCGGGCGCGATCATGTAGGTCCCCAGCTCGATCCGGTCCGTGATGACCCGGTGGGTCGTCCCGTGCAGCCGGTCCACGCCGCGCACCACGATCTCCGAGGTGCCCGCGCCCTCGATGTCCGCGCCCATCGCGATCAGGCAGTCGGCCAGCGCCTTGGTGTCCGGCTCGCGGGCCGCGTTGCGGATCACCGTCGTGCCGCGGGCGAGCACGGCGGCGCACATGACGTTCTCGGTGGCCCCGACGGAGGCGAAGGGGAACTCGATCTCCGCCCCCTTGAGGTCGCCGCGCGCGTGGACGTAGCCGTCGCGCAGCTCGACCGTGGCACCCATCGCCTCGAGCCCCGCGATGTGGAAGTCGACCTTGCGCGCCCCGATGGCGCAGCCGCCCGGCAGGCTGACCACCGCCTCGCCGGTGCGCCCGATCAGGGGCCCCAGCACGTTGAACGACGCGCGCAGCTTGCGGACGATCTCGTAGTCGGCGGTGGTGGAGGTCAGGTCGGCGGCCGACAGGACCAGCGTCTGCCCCTCGGCGAGCGGCGCGACCTCGACGCCGAGCGACTCGAGCAGCTGCGTCAGCGTGCGGACGTCCGACAGGCGCGGCACGTTGGTCAGCGTGAGCGGCTCCTCGGAGAGCAGCGCGGCGCCCATCAGCTTCAGGCAGGTGTTCTTCGCCCCCGCGATGGGGATCGTCCCGCGGAGCTCACCGCTCCGCCGCACCACGATGCTGTCCATGCCCGTCCTCGCTGTCGTCGCGGGTCTCCGCCCGCGTGTCCTCGTCCGCGCGCTCGCGCGCCTGCGCCTTGCGCCGTCCCATGTTGGCCTTGAGCGCCCTCTTCAGGCGCGCCTCGCGCTCGGATTTGGCGCTCATGGGACCTCCTGTCGCGCCCCGCCCACATACGGGCCGCGCCGCGCGGGGTCCACCCGCGCACGGGGCTTGCACCCCTCAAGGCGTCGGTCTAAGCGCGCCGCCACGGACGCTGCTGTAGCTCAGAGGTAGAGCACTCCCTTGGTAAGGGAGAGGTCGAGAGTTCAATTCTCTCCAGCAGCACCATCTCCCCCGCCCGAGCGATCCCCGCCGCCGCCCGCCCTCGGGTCAGGGCGCCGTCAGGCCCCGCGCCGGCATGAAGTACGCGAGCGCGTCCGCGCGCCCGACGAGGCCGAACTTCGCGCAGGCCCGCCGCTTGTAGGTCTCGGCGGACTTGGGCGAGATGCCGATCTCCGCGCCGATGCGCTTGAAGGAATGCCCGAGGACGTAGAGCCGGATCACCGCGCGCTCGCGCGCGCTGAGGATCGGCACCGGGCGGCCGCCGGGCAGCAGCAGCGACGCCAAGGCCTCGCGCAGGCCGACCGGCGCGCCCGCGGCCCAGTCGACGGCGCAGCGCACCGCGCGGCGCGCCTCGACCAAGGGGAACCGGTCCGTGCCCGGGCGCACGAGCACGACGTCGATGTCGCGCGAGTCGAGCACCTCCGCCCCGTCGAGCACGGGATCGGGCAGCACCGTCGCGTCCACGATCACGACGTCCCCCACCTTGGCGGCGGCGGACAGGGCGACGGGACAGGTGCTGGTGATGGATGGGGCGTTCGCCGCCGACGTGACGGCCGCCGCGATGGCGTCGACGCGGGCATCAGAGGCGAGGACGTGCGTGGTGGACGGATGGGACGTCCAGAGTGTCGCCTCGACGGAGGCGATGTCAGTATCTTTCATGGAATCAACCCTCGAAACTACGTACCGTAACCACCGCCCCGAAATACGAGCGGCGAGAACCGGCGGTCGGGAACAGCCCCGACTCGCTCACGGTCCACACGTTAACCCGTTGTTAAGGCCTTGCGTGCAAAATCTTGCCGAGGTTGTGCCGGAACACGACTATTCCGCCTTTGCACGAACGCATACGCGCGTCCCGCGGACTCGACCCCGCTGAAAACGCGTCGTTTTTCTGTCTAGCCGTCATCTTGTACGCCAGCGGGTAGGCAATTCTCTGACTTCTTCGGAATGCGGCAAACGTGTGACCGATGTGTGGCCAAACGACGCTTGGGGATCCGTCGTGGCGCTGCGCAGACCGGGTCGTACCGCACCCGCACCGTCGCCTCGAAGCCTCCACTCGTCCCGGCCCGGCCGATGCTCCGCCTTGCGGACCCGACCGGACGTGAACCGCTCCAGCCCCTTTTCGGGCGACCAACAGGACGAGAAAATCATGAGCAAATTCCTTACCACAACCGCGATCGCGTCGCTGCTGGCCGTTCCGGCGATGGCCGACGACACGGACATCGACCAGACCGTCGCCGCGCTGCAGACGGCCCTGAACTCCATCCTCATCAACTTCGACGGCGACAACGTGACCCAAGCGGCCACGAACGCCGCGAACCTGATCTCCTACGACACGGACGACCTGGACGACGTGAACCAGACGGCCGGCCCGCTCGGCCAGATCGGCGTCAACAGCCTGATCACCACCGGCGGCCCCAGCGGCGCGTTCACGAACGTCGATCAGGACGCGACCAACGTCGTCAACTCGATCGCGGCGCTCGAGCTGGAAGACCTGACGCAGTCGGTCGCCGGCGCGGTCCAGTCCGGCACGAACGACATCCAAGCCGCGACCGGCGTGTCCAGCTTCGACCAGGACGCGATCAACGCCGCCAACCTCGCCAACATCGACGGCTCGGAGGAGGACGTCACCCAGACCTTCTACTTCTCGGCGCAGGACGCGACGAACAGCATCGACACCGGCGGCGACATCGCCTCGGGCGCGCAGGACGCGACCAACGTGGTCAACAGCCTCACGGCCGTGAACAACGTCGGCGACGACCTGTATCAGGACGTGTGGGTCGCGACGCAGTCGGCGAGCAACGACCTCGACGCCACGGGCAACGTCTCGAACTTCGGCCAGACCGCCGTGAACGCCGCGAACCTCGCGGACGTGGACGGGATCGACGACGACGTCACCCAGTGGTTCGACGCCTCCAGCCAGACCGCGTCGAATAACGCCTTCGCCTTCTTCGGTGACGTCACCGAAGGCTCGCAGGCGGCGACCAACGTGGCCAACAGCCTGACCTTCGGCGGCGACGTCGGCGACAACCTGAACCAGTGGAACGACGGCGGCGTGCAGACGGCGACGAACTCCATGGACGGCGTGCTCAACGTCGCCAACGTGAGCCAGGACGCGGTCAACGCGGCCAACATCGCGTCGATCCAGTCCGTCGGCGGCAACATCGACCAGGACATGGGCGTCTTCGGCGATGCGTCGCAGACGGCGACCAACGACATCCTGCTGGTCGCCGGCGCGGCCTCCGAGCTCAGCCAGAACGCGACCAACGTGGGCAACAGCCTGTCGGGCGCTGGTGCCGGCCTCGAGATCGAGACGGCGCAGCAGGACTTCGTCGACACCGACCAGATCGCGTCGAACTCGATCGCCGGGTCGCCGATCGGCAACCCGAACCAGGATGTCAGCGTGACGTCGGCCTCCAACCTCGCGCAGTCCGCGGTCAACGCCGCGAACCTCGCCGAGCTGCAGGACATCAACGTCAACCTGACCCAGACGTTCGAGGATAGCGGCCAGCTCGCCGTGAACTCCATCGACGACGTCGATCCGGGCTCGGGCGGCATCTCGGAGCTGTCGCAGGCGGCCACCAACGTCGCCAACTCGGCCACGCTGGACGACGTCGAGGCGACGGCCACGCTGGTGCAGACCGCCGAGATGGACGTCTTCGACCTCGAGGGCCAAGCGGCGCTCAACTTCATCGCCTTCGGCGAGGACGGGGTGTCCAACGTGAGCCAGGCCGCCACCAACGCGGTGAACCTCGCGACCCTCGACGAACTGCGCGGCACGCTCTCGCAGACCGTCACGGACGGGGCGCAGGTCGCCGGGAACCTGGTGAACTACTCCGGCTTCATCGGGGATGGCATCAACGGCCTCGACAGCGCGGGCCTCGTCTCCGGGCTGGACCAGTCGGCCGTCAACGCCGCGAACCTGGTGACGGTGAACTCGCTGCCCGACATCTCCGGGTCGATCGAGGTCACGCAGTCCTACACCGGCTTCCAAGTCGCCGGGAACGGCCTCTACGACGCGGACAACATCTCCAGCGTCGCGCAGGCCGCCACCAACGTGGCCAACTCGATCAGCAACCCCTGATCGAACGCGGAAGGGGCGGCCTCGGCCGCCCCTTCCCCCCAATTTTCCTTACATTCCATTCTCTTCGTTCGGACCCCAACCATGCGGCATCTGCTCATAGCCATCGCCCTCGTCGGCACGGCGGCATCCGCAGCGGCGGACGAGCCGGCCCCGACGACCGGGATCACCACCACCCAGACCTTCGACGGGATGCAGGACGGATCGAACTTCGTGACGATCAACGGACTGCCGGGACGCTTCCTGAACGACGATCGGACGCAGTCCGACCTCGCCACCCTCCCTCCCCTCGACGACACGTTCGATCGCCAGCGCGGCGCCACCATCGATCAGTCGGTCCTCAACGCGGCCAACATCCTGCTGAGCTCGGCCACCACGGTCTCCCTCGCCCAGCAGGTGAACGTCGGCACCCAGCGCGCCGAGAACGGCGTCACCCTGTTCCACGCGCCCGGATCCAGCGCCACGGTCCGCCAGACCGGCGAGAACCTGACCAACATCATCGTCGCGGACCAGGTGAACGAGATCGAGCAGGCCTTCGGCCCCGGCGCGGCCCAGCTCGTCGACAACGCGGCGACCCTGCGCGGCGGCTTCACCGAGGTCGACCAGACCGGGCGCAACACCGCCAACGTGGTCGTGGCCGACATCTCGATCGGCGGCGGCGCGCAGATCTTCCCCGAGGACACCGTCCAGGACGTCCGCAACGTGGCGCGGTTCGTCGACACCGGCGCACGGGGCCGCGTCTCCCAGCAGGGCACGAACATCGGCAACGTGCTCGTGGCCGACGAGGTGCAGAACGTGACGCGGGTGTTCGAAGGCGACCAGATCGTCCGCAACATGGTCGAGACCGGGGGCGGGCCGCGCCCGTCGCGGATCTCCCAGTCGGGCCTCAACATCGCGAACTTCGTCGCGGCCTCGCGGATCGTGAACCTCTCGCAGGTCTCCGGGGGGCGCCAGATCGTCGAGAACACCGTGGACGGGAAGACGCTCGCCGAGCTCGACGACCGGCGCGGCGTCAGCCAGTCCTCCACGAACATCGTGAACCTGCTGCACGTCACCCGCCCGAACCCGGGCGGCGGGGGCGACTTCCTCCGGGCGGAGCAGACCGCCCTGCAGCCCCAGTCGGCCACCGGCGGCGGCGGCGGGCGGCACACCCAGATCGGCAACGCGGCGATGATCGACCGCTGACCCGGGCCGACGGGACACGCGCCGCCCGGTCGAGGCCGGGCGGCGCGATGCGTTCTAGAACGTCAGTTCGGAGCAGGACGCGCTCGCGCACCACGGGCCGGCGCTGATGCGGGGCGCCGAGGGCCACTCGGCCCCCTTGTTCACCTCGTAGTCGGCGGCCCAGCGCCCGTAGTTCAACGCGCTCTGGGTGAGCCGGTCCTGGCAGATCGACGCGCTCTGGGAGCGGACGAGGCGGCGGGTGATCCGCGCGAGGGCCCCGTCGGTGCCCGTGGGCTCGACCTGCCCCAAGGCCGCGAAGAACCCGCTGATCGCTTGGCTGTCCGCCAAGGGCGAGCCGGGCAGCACGCTCTCGCAGGTGCGCGCGATGGAGCGGTAGCGGACCATCGCCTCGAGGAATCCGGTCGGGTCGTAGCCCGTGCCCTGCTGCGCGGAGACGGCGCCGGGGCCGACGGCCGCGACGGCGGCGGCGAGGCAGAGGCGCCGGATCACGTGGGCTCTGGCGGCAGGACCACCACCTCCGCGTCGGCCACGACCGCGGGCGCGGTCGCGGGGGCGGCCCCGAGCCCCGGCGGCAGCAGCGCGTCGCAGCTGCCGTCGTGGCCCGTCACCTCGGCGACGATGTCGTAGGCGGCCTCGGCCAGCATCCAGCGGACGCCCGCGTGCAGCCCCTCGAGGTTCTCGCGCCCGACGTTCACGTCGAACAGCTCGTCGTCGAAGAAGCGGAAGACCGAGCCATAGAGCTCGCGGCCGACGGCCTGCTTGCTGTAGGCCTGCGCGAGCACGAGCTCGGTCGAGACCGTGTCGGTGACGCGGATGTCCGCCCCCACGGTCAGCGCGAAGGAGCGCCGCCCGCCACCCAAGCCGAACAGGGCGACCTCGCCCCCCTCGGAGAAGGTGTTGAAGTCGAGCTGCGTGATGGCCCCGTCGATCACGACGTCCGAGCCGCGCATCGCCCCCCGCTCGAGCGGACGATACTGGATCGCCTCGCCTTCGACGACGGTGGTGCCGCCGTCGCCGAGGATCTGCTCGCGGGCGCGGGCGATCTCGAACTCGGACACGGTGGTGTTGACGCGGTTCACCTGCTTGATGCCCGCGCGGGACAGCGCGGTGACCATCATGCCGGCCACGTCGCGGGGCACGAAGCCGCCCGCCTCGTCGACGGCGATCTTCTGGGTGAGGTCCGCGATGGCGTGCACGGCGAAGACGGTGTCGTCGCGCGCAACGGCCCGGCTATTGGACAGGCATTCGAGCGCGGCGTCCGCCGGGGTCGCGGTGACGACGGGGATGGGGCCGACGAGGGCCGCGCGGGGCGCGCCCTGCGGGGCCGGGAGGGAGCCGCACCCGGCGAGGGCGGCGGCGGAGACGGAGGCGAGGACGAGCGCGCGCATCACGGCAGCGCCTTCAGCGCGGCCGCGGCGGCCGGGACGCTTCCGCCCGTTCCGGTGCCCGCGTCCGCGGACCCGCCGAGGGAGTTCTGGCTGCCGCCCTCCGCGTCCTGGATCGACTGGTCGCCGCTGTTGTCCTGCGACAGGTCGATCGTGTTGCCGCTCCCGCCGATGTCGATGACCACGGTGTTGCCCGTCTGCCCCCCGAGGCCCGGGGCGGCGGAGGTGCTCTGCTCGAACACCATGTAATTCAGGCGCGTCTGCTCCCCTTGCAGGAGAATCTGACGGTCGGACGGCGAGCGGAACTGCCAGCCGCGCTGTTCTCCGAGACCGTTCGCGGCGACCGGTCCGGCGGCGAGGAGGCTAGCGAGGCCCAGCGGGATGCTGAAGCGTGCGAGGAGGGACATGGCGAAACTCGGTTGGACAAAAGGGTCGGCTCAATTAGTTCGCTGACTTTGGGGCAAGAAGACGATGGATGGGGCGGCTTGGGCGCGACTGTCTCAAAATGTGATCTAATCGCAACGAGAACGGCGGAATGGCGTGGGATTCCTGGACTTCCCGCCGATCGCCGCCCGTGGGCCTACAACGCGGCGTACAGGTACGTGTCCCCCCTGCAAGGCGGGAACGTTGCCGCTAGGTCACGCTGCGCGCGAGTGATTCGCGGCTGCGACAACCTGACCGCGCACGGGCGGGGGACGGTCCGCTGACCCCCCGTCCCGTCCGCGCCGCGGAGGTCGACGTGATCGCGCCCAACTTCAAGCGGCGGCTGTCGGGCGTGACCTCGACGATCGCGCGGCTCGTCCCCCTGCAGGCGCGGGACATCGCGATCGCCGCGACGGGGCCGGGCCTTCCCCCCGACATCCCCCACGTCCCCCTGTCCCGCGTCCTGACGATGTCGCGGCGCGGCCCGTCCGGCCCGCGCGTCTGGCACGCCCGGCGCAACGTGGAGATGATCGGCGGGCTGGCGCTCCGCGCCCTGGGCAAGGACCTGCGGCTCCTCTTCACCTCCGCGTCGCAGCGCCACCATTCCGGCCTGACCAAGGCGCTCATCCGGCGGATGGACGCAGTGGTCGCCACGTCGGCGAAGACGGCGGGCTACCTCGACCGGGAGGCGACGGTGATCCTTCACGGGATCGACGCGGCGGCCTTCGCGCCGCCTCCGGACCGGTCCGCGCTCCGGGCGCGGCTCGGGCTCCCGGACGGAACCCTCGTCGGCTGCTACGGGCGCATCCGCGAGTCGAAGGGTACCGATCTCTTCGTGGACGCGATGGTGCCGCTGCTGCGCGACCGCCCGGAGGCGTCGGCGGTGGTGATGGGCCGCGCGGTCGAGAAGCACGCCGCGTGGGAGCGCGACCTGCGCGCGCGGGTGCCGGCGGACGTGGCGGCCCGTGTGCTGTTCAAGCCGGAGGTGCCGGTGACGGAGATGGCGGCGTGGTACGGCGCGCTGGACCTCTACGTCGCGCCGCAGCGTTGGGAGGGGTTCGGCCTGACCCCGCTGGAGGCGATGGCCTGCGGCGTCCCGGTCGTGGCGACCGACGTGGGCGCGTTCTCGGAGCTGCTGTCGCCGGAGAGCGGGGTGATCGTGCCGCCCGGCGAGGCGGGCGCGCTCGGGGGCGCGATCGCCCCCCTGCTCGACGACGCGGACCGGCGCGGGGCGATGGGGGCCGCGGCGCGGGCCCGCGTGGAGGCGCGCTTCCGGCTCGAGGACGAGGCCGCCGCCCTGATCGCGGTCTACCGCTCGCTGATTGGGTCGTAGTCGTAGAGCCAGCGGTAGCGTCGCCCCATCGCCGAGGGCGCGACCGCGCCCACCGCCCGCAGGGCCGCGTGCGCCCCGAGGCGCGCCGCCCCTCCGAGGTGGTAGTTCCGCGCGTTGGCCGCCGCCGCGGCGAGGGCGCGCTCGACGCGCGGGCGGCGCATCGCCTCCCACGCGGCGGGATCGTCCGACCGGGCCAGCGTCCACGCGTCCTCCAGCGCGAGGTTCGCGCCCTGCGCGAGGAAGGGCAGCGTGGGATGCGCCGCGTCGCCGATGAGCGTGACCGCGCCGTCGCGCCACGCGGGCGTGACGCCGTGGTCCATCAGGCCCCACAGATGCACCTCCTCGACGCGCTCGAGCAGGCGGCGCACCACGTAGCCGAATCCCCGGAACGCCCGCAGGAAGGCGCCGGGGTCGTCGCGATGGGACCAGCCCTCCTCGGCCCATTGCGCCCGCTCCTCGACGCCGACGAGGTTCAGGCGCCCGCCCGGGAGGGGATAGATCACGAGGTGGCGCCCCGGCCCCATCCGCACCTGCGCCTCGCGGGGCCAGTCGTCGGGGCATGGGACCACGGCACGCCATGCGACCTGTCCCGTGAAGCGGGAGGGGTGGTCGGGGGCCACGGTGCGGCGGGCGAGGCCGCGCACGCCGTCGGCGCCGACGATGCGCGGCGCGTGCAGCATCCCCGCTTCGGTCGTCACCGCGCCGGCGGGGTCGATCCCCACGACCGCCTGACCCAACCGCAGATCGACACCCGCCGCGACGGCGGCATCGCGCAGCGCCGCGATCAAGTCGGCGCGGTGGACCAGCCGGAAGCCCGGCCCCAGCGGCATCCGCAGGACGGGCCGCGCCGACGGGCCATCGATCAGGTGGACCGCTTCGCTTTCGAGACTGGGGGGATGGACGCCCAGCGCGTCCAGCACGCGCCCGCCGTTCGGGGCGACCTGGAGGCCCGCGCCGACCTCCCTCAGCTCGGGCGCGCGCTCCAGCGCGACCACGCGGCGACCTTGCAGGGCCACCGCGCAGGCGTGGGCGAGGCCGGCGATCCCGGCCCCGCAGACGATCACGTCGGCCGTGGCGTCAGTCGTCGCTATGGACCCGCTCGCGGCGCTCGTGACGCTCCTGCGCCTCCAGCGACATCGTCGCGATGGGCCGCGCGTCGAGGCGGCGCAGCGAGATCGGGTCGCCCGTCACCTCGCAGTAGCCGTACTCCCCCTCGTCGATCCGGCGCAGCGCCGAGTCGATTTTGGAGATCAGCTTGCGCTGCCGGTCCCGCGTCCGCAGTTCCAGCGCGCGGTCCGTCTCCTCGGAGGCGCGGTCCACCACGTCGGGCGTGTTGCGCGCCGCGCCCTGCAGCCCCTCGATGGTGGTCTGGGTCTCCTCGATCAGCTCGAGCTTCCACGCCAGCAGCTTGCGGCGGAAGTACTCGACCTGGCGGTCGTTCATGAACGGCTCATCCTCTGCGGGGATGTAGTCGCTCGGAAGAAAGGTCTCGGCTTTCATAACTGGCTCCCTCTCGGGGCCCCCGCACACCGAAGTTCTTCCCTCGGGCCCCTCGCGTGAAGGCGCCTTACGCCCTCCCCCGCCCCTTGTCACGGGGAGGGATCGTGCGACCGGTCACAAGGTTGCGCGTCCGCCACCGGGATATAGGGTCCGGCCGGATTTCCGCCGCAAGATGAGGCATCCCGCGCATGGCTCCCACCGACCGCAAGACGCCCCCCCGATTCGAGGGCACCGATGCCTATGTCGCCACCGACGACCTGCGGATCGCGGTGAACGCGGCGATCGCGCTCGGCCGCCCGCTCCTCGTCAAGGGCGAGCCGGGGACCGGCAAGACCGAACTGGCGCGGCAGGTGGCCGAGGGGCTGGGGATGGACCTGCTCGAATGGGGCGTGAAGTCCACCACCCGCGCGCAGCAGGGCCTCTACGAGTACGACGCCGTGTCCCGCCTGCGCGACAGCCAACTCGGCGACGAGCGGGTCAGCGACATCGCCAACTACATCCGCCGCGGCAAGCTGTGGGAGGCGTTCGACCGCGACGAGCGCTGCGTCCTGCTGATCGACGAGATCGACAAGGCCGACATCGAGTTCCCCAACGACCTGCTGCAGGAGTTGGACCGGATGGAGTTCCACGTCTACGAGACCGGCGAGACCGTGCGCGCGCGGCACCGCCCCGTGGTCATCATCACGTCCAACAACGAGAAGGAGCTGCCCGACGCCTTCCTGCGGCGGTGCTTCTTCCACTACATCCGCTTCCCCGACGCCGAGACGCTGGCCCAGATCGTGCGCGTCCACTTCCCCGACATCCGCGACGACCTCTTGGGCACGGCGCTGACGCGGTTCTACGCCATCCGCGAGCAGCGCGGCGTGAAGAAAAAGCCGTCCACCTCCGAGGTGCTCGACTGGCTCAAGCTGCTCCTCGCCGAGGATCTGACGGCCGCAGACCTCAAGCAGGACCCCAAGGACGCCCTGCCCCGCCTGCATGGCGCGCTGCTGAAGAACGAGCAGGACGTGGCGTTGTTCGAGCGGCTGGCCTTCCTCGCACGGGGGCAGAGGTAGGCGTCACTCCTCGGGCGCGGCCGCCGTCAGCAGGTTCGGCGACCGCTCCCGCTCGGCCTGCGCCAGCCCCTCCATCTCCGGCTCGGGCGTCACGTCCTCGGCCTCGGCCGCCGGAAGGGCGGCGGGCTCGCTCTCGGACAGGACGACCTCGTCGGGGCGGTTCTCCGCGTCCGGCAGATCCACCACCGGCAGGCCGCCCCCGAGCAGGTTGAGGCGGTAGGTCGGCTCGGGCAGGCCGATGTCGGCGCGTGTCAGCGCGTCCATCACCAGCCGGATCGCCTCGGACCGCGCGACCGGCCAGAGCGCGGCGGTCTGATCGACCCACGCGAAGTATTGCATGTCGATGGTCGAGGCGCCGATGTTGTCGATCCACGCCTGCGGCGGCGGCTGGTCCAGCACGAAGTCCAGGCCGCGCAGCACCTCAAGCCCGATGCGCTTGGCCTCGGCCGGGTCGTCGCCGGGATCGATCCCGAGGACGAAGCCGAAGCGCCGCTGCGGGTTGCGGGTGAAGTTCAGGATCTTCGCCTTGAAGACGGTGGCGTTGGGGATCCGCAGGTGGTTGCCGTCGGGATCGAGCAGGATCGTCGCCCGCGAGGTCAGGCGCACCACCGTGCCGAGGTCGCCCTCGATCTCCACGAGGTCGTCGGGGCGGAACGGCTGGCGCAGCGACAGCAGCACCGAGGCGATGAAGTTCTCGACCGTGTCGCGGACCGCGAAGCCCACCGCGAGGCCCACGATCCCCGCCGCACCGAACACGCCGGCGAGGATGCCGGTCAGGTTCAGGATGTCGAGCGCGACGACGACCCCGAGCAGGACCGCCACAAGGCGCAGCACCATCCGGTAGATCTCGGCGATGAAGGCGTTCGGCGCGAGGCGGTCCCACGGTCGCCTCCACCCCGCGAGCATCCAGCCCAGCGTCGCGACGGCAAGGCCCGCGAAGAGCGCGACGAGCAGGAGCGGCGTGAACGCGACGGCCTGCTCGATCCGGGCGCGGAACCGGTCGGCGAGCGGGTCGATCCGGTCGGCGATGTCGGTGCTCGCCGCGATCTCGTTCTCGACGGCGACGACGCCCTGCACCCGCGCGGCGAGGTCGTCCAGCCGGGCGGCGTCCGCGTCGATCACCTCGCCGGAGAAGGTGACGATCCCCTCGCGCACCTCGACCTCGACGGCGTCGAAGCCGTCGAGCTCGGCGACGATCCCCTCGATCCGGCGCTCGATCGCCGCGTCCGAGGTGGCGTCGGCCTCCACGGCGATCTCGCCGTTCGGCTGCCCTTCCTCCTGCGCGTGGGCCGCGAGCGGCAGGAGCAGCGCGAGGACGAGGGCGAGGGTGCGGATCATGCGGGCGGCTCCGGCAGGTCTTGGTCGTATCGCCCCACCTCGGGGTGGCGGCGCAGCAGCGCGGTGACGTCCGCGAGGATCGCGCGCAACTCCGAATGGGAGGTGGGGCTCTCGCAGACGACGACCAGGTTCGGCGTATTGGAGGACGCGCGCACGAGCGCCCATGCCCCGCCCTCCAGCTCGGCGCGGGCGCCGTCGACCTCGACGACACGCGCGATCCGCCGCCCGCCGAGGCGGCCGGCTGCGGCGAGGTCGGCGGCGACGCGCGCGGCGACCGCGTCCTTGGCGTCGTCGGCGCAGGCCGGCGAGAGGGTCGGCGTGTTCCACGTCCGCGGCAGGTCGGCCGCGAGGTCGGCGAGGGGTCGCCCCGTCCGGTCCATCAGCGCGCACAGCTCGACCGCGAGGCGCAGCCCGTCGTCGTAGCCCCGCCCGAGCGGCCCGCCGAAATAGGCGTGGCCGGACTTCTCGATGCCCAGCATCGCCCCGGTCTCCGCCATGCGCGCCTTGACGTGGCTGTGGCCCGTGCGGACCACCTCGACCGTCGCGCCCTGCCCCGCGAGCACCGGGTCGGCGGCGAAGAGGCCCGTCGACTTCACGTCGATCACGATGCCCATCCCCGGGTGACGCGGGGCGAGGGCGCGGGCGAGGAGGAGGCCCGCGAGGTCGGCGAAGAGGGGCCGTCCGTCCGCGTCCACCGCGCCGCAGCGGTCCCCGTCCCCGTCGAAGGCGAGGCCGAGGTCCGCGCCGCTCCGCCGCACGGTCGCGCCGAGGTCGTCCAGCATCGCGAGCGCCTCCGGGTTGGGGTCGTGGTGGGGGAAGGCCGCGTCGAGCGTGCAGTGCCGCTCCACGACCTCCGCCCCGATCCGGCGCAGGAGGTCGGGGGCGAAGACCCCCGCCGTCCCGTTGCCGCAGGCGACCACGACGCGCAGCGGGTGCGCCAGCCGGGCGGACGCGAGGTCGTCGAGGTAGGCGCTCCGCATCCCCCGTTCCGCGACGCGCCGCCCGCCGGGCCGCTCCGGCGCGCGCCCCACCATGTCCCGCAGCTCCGCCATGTCCGCGGGACGGTGCGTGAGCGGCGCGGCCAAGCCCATCTTGAGCCCCGTCCACCCGTTCGGATTGTGCGAGGCCGTCACCATCGCCACCGGCCCCACGCCGAGGCGGTCGCGCGCGAAGTAGGCGGTCGGCGTCAGGCATAGGCCGATGTCGCGCACCACGGCGCCGCCCGCCGCGAGGCCCTCCGCCACCGCGTCGGCCACCATCCCGGAATAGCCGCGGAAGTCGCGGCCGAGCACGACCTCGCGCCCCGCGCCCCTCGCCTGCATCTGCGCCGCGAAGGCGAGGCCCACCGCCCGCATCCCGTCCGCGTCGACCTCGGCGCCCCACCGCCAGCGCGCGTCGCAGGCCCGGAAGCCGGAAGGGTGGAGGAGCGTCATGGGCCACGCCTAGCGGCGCGCGCGCCACCGTGCCAGCGCGACTCCCCGCCCCGCATTGCCCCCTCCGGCCCCAGCGGCTAGGCGGTGCCGGCACAACGACCGGGGGGCTGCGGTGTATCGCGTCTGGAACTTCGTCACGAACTACTCGCTGCTGCTGATCCTCGGCGCGCTCATCGCGCTCGTCTGGGCCAACGTGGACGCGCATTCCTACCACGTCGTCGTCGAGTATCCCCTCTGGTTCAACGACTACGTCGGCATCTCGCTGGAGAAGTGGGTCAAGGTGATGGGCGAGGACGCGAGCGCCTTCGGCATCCACGAAACCGAGAAGGTGCTGACCGCCCACTACCTCGTGAACGACGTGCTGATGGCGCTGTTCTTCGCCATCGCCGCCAAGGAGGTGTGGGAGGCGGTCATCCTCAAGAACGGCTCCCTGCGGGGCAAGAAGGCGGCCACGCCGCTCTTCGCGACCTTCGGGGGCATGGCCGGGCCGATCGCGGTCTATCTCGGCCTCGCGGCGATCATGGGGTCCGAGACCTACGACGCCGTCGCCAACGGCTGGGCGATCCCCACCGCGACCGACATCGCGTTCTCCTACCTCGTCGGACGCCTCGTGTTCGGTGCGGGCCACCCCGCTGTCCGGTTCCTGCTGCTGCTGGCCATCGCGGACGACGCGGCGGGCCTGATCATCCTCGCGATCTTCTACCCGTCGGGCGACCTCGCGCCGGTCTGGCTGCTGCTGTCCTTCGGCGCCGCGCTGGGGGTGTTCTTCCTCGCCAACTGGCTCCCCCGCAAGCTGGACCGGGGCGACCAGACGCGCCGCCGCTCGACCTGGGTCCGCCAGAAGCTCAACTTCTGGCCCTACGCCATCGCGGGCGCGCTGTCGTGGTTCGGCTTCGCCCAGTCGGGGCTGCACCCGGCGCTCGGCCTGCTGCCGATCGTCCCGACCATCCCGCACGCGGACCGGGCCTTCGGCATCTTCTCCGAGGCGGAGCAGTACCTCACCGACCTGCTCAACCAGATGGAGCACGCGCTCAAGCACCCCGTGGAGGTCGTGCTGTTCTTCTTCGGCCTGTTCAACGCGGGCGTGGAGTTCAAGGACATCGGCGACGCGACGTGGCTGGTGCTGGCGGGCCTGATCATCGGCAAGCCGTTCGGCGTGCTTCTGTTCGGCTGGCTCGGGGCGGGACCGCTGAAGCTTGGCCTGCCGCAGGGCATGAAGACCTCCGACCTCTTCGTGATCGGCTGCGTCGCGGCCATCGGCTTCACCGTCTCGCTCTTCGTGGCCTCCGTGGCCTTCGAGCCGGGGCCGGTCCAGTCGGCGGCGAAGATGGGCGCGCTGTTCAGCTTCGGCGCGGCGCTGCTGTCGATCGTGGCCGGCAAGCTGACCCGGGTCCAGAAGCAGCCCGGCTGAGGAACCAATCCCCTCCGCCGCGCCCGATTGGGGCGGCGGAGGCCTGCCCGCGTCACATTGAAGCCCCACGCCGAGGTTAACCCTCCGTGAGGACGTGCCCATTATGGAAGGGCGCGACGCACGAGGGGCCGATGCTCGAGTTCGACCAAGTCTCCAAGTCCTTCTGGACGGGGAAGAGCCGGAAGGTGATCCTCGACCGGGCCTCGTTCCGGGTGGAGCTGGGGCGCTCGATGGGCATCCTCGCGCCCAACGGCACCGGCAAGACGACCCTCATCAACATGATGGCGGGCCTCGAGAAGCCCGACGAGGGCGAGGTGCGGCGCCTTTGCCGCGTTTCGTTCCCGCTCGGCTTCATGGGCGGGGTGAACCACCGCAACACCGCGACGGACAACGCCCGCTTCATCGCCACGCTCTACGGGCTGGACCCCGACTACGTCGAGGCGTTCTGCCGCTACATCGCCGGGATCGGCGAGTACTTCGACATGCCAGTGGGCACCTACAGCCAAGGCATGCGGGCGCGGTTGTCGTTCTCGCTGATGCTGGCGCTGGAGTTCGACATCTACCTCATCGACGAGGGCATGCCCGCCACCACCGACGTCGAGTTCAACCGCCGGGCCGGCTCCGTGCTGCGCGACCGGCTGGCGCAGGCGACCGTCGTCATCGTATCCCATCAGGCCGAGACCTTGGAGAAATACGCCGCGGAGGCGGCGGTGCTGCGCGACGGCAAGCTCCACCAGTTCGGATCGCTCGAGGAGGCCAAGGCGCTCTATGACTACACGGCCTAAGGCGCGGCGCTACCGCATCCGACCCGACATGTCCCTCGCCCTGCCCCGGGCGGAGGGCAACGCGGCCGTGGACGTGGCCGCCGTCGAGGCGGAGGTCGCCGCCCCCGCAGCCCCCGCGCCCGCCGCGGCGGCCTCCGAGGAGTTCACCGGGCGCCAGCTCCGCCTCGCCCGCCGCATCGCGCAGAAGAACGGGATCGTCGCCGCCACGGACCGGGAGGCGGTCGACAAGCTGCGCGCCGCCGGCATCGACCCGTTCGACCGCTCCAACGCGATGGCCCTCGTGCCCGCCGCCCAAGCCGCGTCCACGGGCGGCTCGACCGCCTTGGCCAAGATCGAGACCGCGCAGGTGCCCGCGCACCGGGCGAACCGTCCCGCGGCCCCGGCACCGGGCGCGGGCGACGCCGAGCGGGCGGACGCGATCCAGAAGATCCAGCGCGACATCGCCCGGCGCAGGCGCCGCCGTCTCGCGCTCCTCGGCATTCGGCTCGGGTTCTTCGTGGGCCTGCCGACGCTCGTGGCGGGCTTCTACTTCTACGTCATGGCGACGCCCATGTACGCCACCCAGTCCGAGATCGTGATCCAGCAGGCCGACGCCGCCTCCGCCGCCGGGGCGGGTATCGGGGGGCTGTTCTCCGGGACGGGCCTCGCCACCCAGCAGGACAGCATCGGGGTGCAGTCCTACCTGCTCTCGCGCACCGCGCTGGAGCGGCTCGACGCCGACCTCGGGTTCACCGCGCACTTCTCGGACCCCACGATCGACCCGCTCCAGCGGCTCGAGCCGGACGCCACGCAGGAGGACGCCTACGCGCTCTACAAGCGCAAGGTCTCCATCGGCTACGACCCGACCGAGGGCCTCATCAAGATGGAGGTCGTGGCCGCCGACCCCGCCACCTCCGCCGCCTTCTCCGAGGCGCTGATCGGCTACGCGGAGGAGGAGGTGGACCAGCTGACCGCCCGCCTGCGTGCCGACCAGATGGCGGGGGCGGAGCAGTCCTTCGAGCGCGCCGACGCCCGGATGCGCGAGGCGCAGGACCGGGTCGTGGACCTGCAGGAGACCTTGGGCGTCGTGTCGGCCGAGGCCGAGCTGTCGAGCCGCTACCAGCAGATCGGGGCCATCGAGACGGAGCTGCGGGCCGAGCGGCTGCGCCTCGACGGGCTGCAGTCGGTCCAGCGCCCGAACCGGAGCCGGGTCGAGGTCGCCCAGCGCAACATCCAGCAACTGGAGGCGGAGCTCGCCGTGCTGCGCGACGGCCTGACCGAGAGCCGCACGGACGACGCCAACCTCGCCCGCGTCACCGCCGAGCTCGGCGTGGCGCAGATCGACCTCGAGACGCGGCAGCTCCTGCTGCAGCAGGCCGCGCAGCAGATGGAGATGGCCCGCATCGAGGCGAACCGCCAGACTCGCTACCTCTCGACCCCCGTGCCGCCCACGCCGCCGGACGAGGCGACCTACCCGCGCTCCTTCGAGAACACCGCGCTGGCCTTCCTCGTCTTCGCGGGCATCTACCTGATGCTTTCGCTCACGGCGGCGATCCTGCGCGAGCAGGTGAGCAGCTAGACCGCCCCGCCCCTCCTCACCGCAGCATCGCGCGGGCCTCCGTCGCGGGCGGCCCCAGCGGGGCGTTGGCGGCGGGCGCGGGGGCCGCGGCGGCGCCGTCGCGCGGGGGGGGCGTCTCGATCCCGTCGAGGCGGACCCGGTTCCGGCCCGTCCGCTTCGCGAGGTAGAGCGCCTCGTCGGCCCGCTCGATCGCGTCGTCGATCGACTGCTTCGCGCCGCGCGCCGCCGCCCCGAACGATGCGGTGACCGGACGGCCCGCCACCGCCACCTCGTGCGAGAGGGCGAGCCGGAGCTCCCCGGCGCGCCGGGCCGCCGTCGCGAGCGTCGCCTTGGGCAGCCAGACCACGAACTCCTCCCCGCCGACCCGTGCGAAGAGGTCGCCCTCGCGCAGCTGGCGCCGCCAGCAGGCGGCGGCCTTCCGAAGCACCTTGTCGCCCGTCTCGTGCCCGTAGCGGTCGTTGACCGCCTTGAAGTGGTCGAGGTCGCAGACGATCACGGCGCCGCCGCCCTGCCCCCGCATCGCCCGGTCGAAGCCGCGGCGGTTGAGCGCGCCGGTCAGGGGATCGACCTCGGCCTCGCGGCGGGACTCGTCGAGGCGGGTCGCGGCGGTGTCGAGGGCTTGGTTCGTGCGGCGCATCAGCACGCCCAGCGCGTCATGGTGGCCGTCCGGCAGGCGCGGGACCGTCCAGCCGCGCGCATGGGCCTCGAGCGCGTTGGCGGTGGCCCAGACCGGGGCCAGCGCGAGGCGGAGCAGCGCCGACGCGGCGCCCGCGCAGGCGAGGGCCGCGCCGGTAACGGCGCCGAGCGGCGCCCACCCGGCGCCCATCCCGTGCAGCGCGCCGAGGACCGCGCCGAGCAGCGGAAGGATGCCGATCCCGAAGACGACGACGGCGATCTTCGCCATCAGGCTGCGGGGGAAGGCGCGCGCGAGGAGGCCGTAGAGGAGCATGGGCGCAGCTTCGCGCGCCGCGCTGCGGCGGCGGTGCCCCGCGCATGGCGTCGGCGAGACGAGTGCGGCGAATGCGACCGAAGGCGGCGCGTCGTTGCGCCCACGCCGGGGGCTTCCTAGACAGGACCGCGCGGCTCCCGCGCAGGGAAGGACGATCCTATGACCGCCTCCGAGATCACGATCCGCGACATCTCCTTCGACGTCTCCCGCGCGCCCGACCCCGCATGGCTGGCCGGGGACGTGATGCGGACGGTGCAGACCGACGCGCTGGCGATCCAGATCCCGCCGGGGGAGCGCTACTTCATCCGCTCCCTGCGCCGGTTCGAGCGCGAGATCGCGGACCCGCACCTCGTGTCGGAGATCCGCGGCTACGCGAGGCAGGAGGCGCTGCACACCCGCGAGCACGAGCGCTACAACGACGCGCTCCGCGCCATCGGCGAGGACGTCGACGCGATGGAGGGCCAGGTCGCCCGCCAGCTCGCGCTGGAGACGCCCGTCCTGTCGGTCGCCGTCACCTGCGCGATCGAGCAGATCACCCATGCCTGCTCGTCGGTCTGGATCGCGCAGCGCCATGGGGCGGAGGTGGCGCAGCCCTTCCGCGCGATGTGGCTGTGGCATTCGGTCGAGGAGATCGAGCACGGCGCCGTCGCGATCGACGTCTACGACGCGGTCACGCGGGACTGGTCCGGCCCGCGCCGCTACCTGTTCCGGGTGAACACGGCGGCGGTGGTCTTCGCGGCATTCTTCATCAACTGGGTGCGGTTCGGCCTGCGGATGCTGCGCCGGCGGCAGGGGCGCCTCACGGCGGGCGACGTGGCGCGCTTCGCGTGGACCGGGCTGGTGCGCCCCGGGCTGGGGCGGAAGGTGGCGCTGCGGAACCTCCTCTACTTCAAGCCGGGCTACCGCCCCGACGACGCGGGCAGCCTCGCGCTGATGCGGGAGGGCCGGGCCGAGCTGGAGGTGGCGGTCGCGGACATGGAGCGGCGGTTCCCCGACCGTGCGGCGACGCGATCCGCCGCCGCCCCGGTCGCCGCCGCCTCGTGAGGGGACGGCTCCGCGCCGCCGCCGCCGGACTGGCCATCGGCGGGGGCGGGCGCCTGGGAGGCGCGCGCCGGGCGATGTGGCGCACCGCCTACGAGGTGATCTCGCGCCGCCTGCGCGACGACGAGGCGACATGCTTGAACTACGGCTACGTCGGCCCGGACGCCCCCTTGGACCCGGCCGACCCGGAGGGTCCGAACCGCGCGCTCTACTCGCACGTGGCCGCGCGGCTCGACCTGCGGGGGAAGGCGGTCGTGGAGGTCGGCAGCGGGCGCGGCGGCGGCGCGGCCCACGTCGCCCGGACCTTCGGGCCCGCGCGCCTCACGGGGATCGACATCGCGGGCGCGAGCGTCCGCGCGGCGGCCCGCATCCACGCGGACGTGCCGAACCTCGCCTTCCGCCGGGGCGACGCGCTCGCCCTGCCCCTCGCCGACGGCAGCGTGGACGCCGTGCTCAACGTCGAGTCGTCCCATTGCTACCCGTCCACCGCGCGGTTCGTCGCCGAGGCGGCGCGGGTCCTGCGCCCCGGCGGGCGGCTAGGCCTCGCGGATTTCCGCATGGCCGACGACGTCGATGCCTTGGACGCGGCACTCGCCCGCCCGGACCTGCGGCTCGACGCGCGGACCGACATCACGGACCGGGTCCTCGCCGCGATGGCCGCGCTGGAGGAGAGGAAGCGCGCGATGATCGCCCGGCACGGACGGCTCGGCGGGATCGCGCGGGAATGGGCCGGGACGGAGGGGTCGCTGATCCGGGCGGCGCTCCGCGACGGCGAGGTGCGCTACCTCTCCTACGTCCTGACCAAGTCCTGAACCGCCCAAGAGAAAGGGCGCCCGAAGGCGCCCTTTCCCGAGTCCACGAGCGGGACGGCTTACATCATGCCGCCCATGCCGCCCATGTCGGGCATGCCGCCGGCGGCACCGCCGGCGCCCGGCTTCTCGGGCTTGTCGGCAACCATCGCCTCGGTCGTGATCAGCAGGCCGGCCACCGAGGACGCGTCCTCGAGGGCGGTGCGGACCACCTTGGCGGGGTCGATCACGCCGAACTTGAACAGGTCGCCGTACTCCTCGGTCTGGGCGTTGAAGCCGAAGGCCGCGTCCGAGGACTCCCGGACCTTGCCCGCGACCACCGCGCCGTCGACGCCGGAGTTCTCGGCGATCTGGCGCAGCGGGGCCTCGATGGCCTTGCGGACGATGGCGATGCCGGCGTTCTGGTCGCTGTTGGCGCCCTCGAGGCCCTCCAGCGACTTGCCCGCCTTCACCAGCGCCACGCCGCCGCCGACGACCACGCCTTCCTGGACCGCGGCCCGGGTGGCGTTCAGCGCGTCGTCCACGCGATCCTTGCGCTCCTTGACCTCGACCTCGGTCATGCCGCCGACGCGGATGACGGCGACGCCGCCCGCCAGCTTGGCGACCCGCTCCTGCAGCTTCTCGCGGTCGTAGTCCGAGGTGGTCTCCTCGATCTGCTGGCGGATCTGCGCCACGCGGGCGTCGATCTCGGCCTTGTCGCCGGCGCCGTCCACGATGGTCGTGTCATCCTTCTTGATGATGACCTTCTTGGCGGTGCCCAGCATGTCGAGCGTGACGTTCTCCAGCTTCATCCCGAGATCCTCGGAGATGACCTGGCCGCCCGTCAGGATCGCGATGTCCTGCAGCATGGCCTTGCGGCGGTCGCCGAAGCCCGGCGCCTTGACGGCGGAGATCTTCAGGCCGCCGCGCAGCTTGTTGACCACGAGGGTGGCGAGCGCCTCGCCCTCGACGTCCTCGGCGATGATGAGGAGCGGCTTGGTCGACTGGATCACCGACTCGAGCAGCGGGACCATCGGCTGCAGCGACGAGAGCTTCTTCTCGTGCAGCAGGATCAGGCAGTCCTCCAGCTCGGCGGTCATCTTGTCGGCGTTGGTCACGAAGTAGGGGCTGAGGTAGCCGCGGTCGAACTGCATGCCCTCGACGACCTCGGTCTCCGTCTCGAGGCCCTTGTTCTCCTCGACGGTGATGACGCCCTCGTTGCCGACCTTCTGCATCGCGTCGGCGATCTGGCGGCCGATCTCGGCCTCGCCGTTAGCGGAGATGGTGCCGACCTGCGCGACCTCGTCCGAGTCGGTCACGTCACGCGCCATGGCCTTGATCTGCTCGACCACCTTCGAGGTCGCGAGGTCGATGCCGCGCTTGAGGTCCATCGGGTTCATGCCGGCGGCGACCGCCTTCATGCCCTCGACGACGATCGACTGAGCCAGCACGGTGGCGGTGGTGGTGCCGTCGCCCGCCTCGTCGTTGGTGCGGGAGGCGACCTCCTTCACCATCTGGGCGCCCATGTTCTCGAACTTGTCCTCGAGCTCGATCTCCTTGGCGACGGAGACGCCGTCCTTGGTGATCCGGGGGGCGCCGAACGACTTGTCCAGCACGACGTTCCGGCCCTTGGGGCCGAGGGTCACGCGGACCGCGTTGGCCAGCGTGTTGACGCCCTTGATCATCTTGTTCCGGGCGTCGGTGTCGAATTTCACGTCCTTGGCGGCCATGATGTTCTCCTAGGTGTCAGTGGGATGCGAGGGGACGTTCGACTCAGGACAGGGTCCCGAGGATGTCCGACTCCTTCATGATGAGGAGCTCCTCGCCGTCGACGGTGACCTCGGTGCCGGACCACTTGCCGAACAGGATGCGGTCGCCGGCCTTGACGGACATCGCGATCAGCTCGCCGGAGTCCTTGCGGGCGCCCTCGCCGACCGAGACCACCTCGCCCTCGGCGGGCTTCTCCTTGGCGGTGTCGGGGATGATCAGACCGCCCTTGGTCTTTTCGTCGGACTCGACGCGGCGCACCAGGACGCGGTCGTGCAGCGGAGTGAAAGCCATTCCAGCCTCTGCGTTGTTGAGTTTCCAGCCTTGGCACTCACCAAAGACGAGTGCCAACGGACGGGCAACTAGGCATCGCGGGGCGGGGAGTCAACGGGGGCGGATCGCTCGAATGCGGGACATTCGTCGGGGGCGGCCGCGCCCGCGTCCACGCCCCATTAACCCCGGCCGCGCGAAGGTGCCACCACCTCCTCCCTCCCCTTCCCGGAGCCGCCGATGACCGCCCCGACCCGATCCGCGCCCGCCCTCGCGACGGTGCACGCCTTCCTGCCCTCCACCCCGCTCGACACGGTCGACGGGCCGAGGCGCGTCGATGCGCTGCGGTGCGGCATGCGGCTGCGCGGGCGGACGGGCTGGGTCGCCCTCGCGGAGGTCGCCGTCGTCCGTCCCTCCGCCGCCGCCTGCACGGCGCGACCCGCGCTGCGGGCGTTCACGCTCGATCCGGACGCGCTCGCCCCCGGCCTGCCCGCGGCGCCGGTGCAGGTCGCGGCGGGCACGCCCTTCCTCCTCGACCTCGGGGGAGGCGAGACCGTCACGTTGCGGGGACTGGACCTCGCGCGGGCAGGCGTCGGGAGGCTCGGGCCGGCGCACCGTCCCGTGCCGCTGCGCCGGCTCCGCCTCGAACGGGCGGATGCCGTGCTGGCGGGCGGCGTCTGGGTCGCGGCGGCGCCCCTCCCGGACCCGCCGCCGCTGCCCCGCGACCGCATCGCGGGCTTGGACGCGGAGGCCATCGGGCGCGGCCTCCGGCGCGCCAACGCCGCGGCCGTGCTGCGCGGGCTCTGCGCGGCACCGGGGCCGGTCGCGGCCTGATCCTCCCCCCGCCGCGTCCCCGTTGATCGCGCGGGACGGGGACGTATCTGCCCGGGATGCCCACGCCCCCGCCCCCACACGCTCCTAGCGTGCCCCTGCCCGACCGCATCCGCGCCTGCCGCCTGTGCGCCGAGCGCTTCGCGCGCACGGCCACGGCGCACCGGCCACGGCCCGTCGCGTGGTTCCGCGCGGGCGCCCGCCTGATCGTGACGGGCCAGGCGCCGGGGATGCGGGTCCACCGCTCGGGCCGCCCCTTCGACGACGCGTCCGGCGTCCGGCTGCGCCGGTGGATGGGCGTGGACGAGGAGACGTTCTGGGACCGCGACCGCGTCGCAGTGGTGCCGATGGGCTTCTGCTTCCCGGGCTACGACGCGAAGGGCGCCGACCTGCCGCCGCCGAAGGTCTGCGCGGCCACGTGGCGGGAGGCGGCGCTCTCCTACGTCGGCGCCGTCGGCCCGCGCCTGCTGATCGGGGGCTACGCGCAGGCGTGGCACCTCGGGCCGGGGCGGGTGACGGACCGCGTGAGGGACTGGCGCGCGCACGCCGCGCGGGGCATCTGGTGCCTGCCGCACCCCTCGTGGCGCAACACGGGGTGGCTGAAGGCGAACCCGTGGTTCGAGGCGGAGGCGGTGCCCGCGCTGCAGGCCGCCGTGAGGGAGGCGCTCGCATGACACCCTTGGACGCGGCCCATCTGCGGGCCGAGGAGACGGGGGCGGAGGCCGACCGCCTCGCCTTCTGGTCGCGGCTGGCGGAGGCCGAGCTTCACCTGCTGATCGAGGCGGCGCCGGAGGGCGACGCCCCGGTCACGCCGCGCATCGTGGAGGTGGAGGGGGTCCGCTACGCGCTCGCCGTCGACCTGCCCGAACGGCTGGCCGCCCTCTCGGACGGCCCCGCGCCGACGGCCACGCTGGCGGGGCGGCGCCTCGCGGTCCTGCTCGCGGAGGCGGGGCTGGGCCTCGGGCTGAACCTGCCGGAGGCGCCGTCCGCGCAACTCCTGCCTGCCGAGGCGCTGGCGTGGCTGGCCGAATCGGTGGCCGTTGGGCCGTCGGAGGCGGAGGCGCGGATCGAGGAGGTCGGCCCGCCGGGCGCGCTGCCCGACGCGCTTCTGGTCGCGCTTGACGCCAAGCTGCCCGCCCTCGCCGGGCTGGCGACGGTGGCCTACCTCGCGCACGCGCGCTTCGAGGGCGGCGCGCGGGGGCACATGCTGGGCGTCGTGGGCGCCGTGCCGGGCGCGGAGCCCGACATCGCCCGCGCGGTGCAGGAGGCGATGGCCTTCTCGGGGCTGGAGGCGGGTGCGCTCGACGTGGCGTTCCTGCGCGCGAGCGACCCGCTGGCCGGCCCGCTAGCGCGGCACGGGCTGCGGATCGACCTGCCCGCGCCCGAGCGGCCCGCGCCGCCCGGGGCCGCCGCGCCGCCGCGGCTGCGCTGAGGTCAGTGCGCCTCCGCGCCCGCGCCCTTGCCGGGGATCAGCGAGACGAGCGGCAGGATCAGCAGGCCCAGCGCCAAGCCGATCACCCCGTCCACGGCCGCCGTCACGACCCACTTCACGAGCCCCGGGGCCGCGCCGACCGCGTAGGCGGCACCTTCGGCCCAGCCCTTGATCGTCTCGTAGGGCCAGTGCCAGCCCATCTCGTGCAGGGCGTGGACCACGATGTTGCCGCCCACCCAGATCATCGCCGCGGTGCCGACGATGGTGAGCAGCTTCATGAAGCCCGGCATCCCCTTTACGATGGAAACCCCGAGCCTGCGCCCGGCCTCGGTCCGCCCGTTCTCGGCGAGATGGAGGCCGACGTCGTCCGCTTTCACGATCAGTGCGACGGCCCCGTAGACGGCGATCGTGATCACGATGGCGATCACGGCCAGCACCATCGCAGTGAACCAGATCGGCGCGTCCGTGCCGTTTCCGTCGAAGCCGGTGACGGAGGTCTCGGACTGGAGCGCGGCCAGCGAGATCGTCATGATCTCGGCGGAGAGGATGAAGTCGGTCTTGATGGCCCCCTTCACCCGCTCCTCCTCGAGATGGGCGGCGTCGAGGGGCGTGAGCGCGGGATCCTTGATCTTCGCCTCGGATTCGCGGTGCGCGATCGCGTGCCAGACCTTGTGCGCCCCCTCGTAGCACAGGAACAGCCCGCCGAGGATCAGGAGCGGCGGGATCAGCCACGGCGCGAACTCGTTGAGGAGGAGCGCGGCGGGCAGGAGGATCACCAGCTTGTTGAAGGCCGAGGCGCGGGCGATCTTCCAGACGATCGGCAGCTCGCGCGCGGCGGCGAACCCGTCCACGTATTTCGGCGTCACGGCGGCGTCGTCGATGACCGCGCCCGCGGCCTTGGAGCCGGACTTGGCGGCGAGCTTGAACACGTCGTCGACGGAGGCGGCGGCCACCTTCGAGATGGCGGCGACGTCGTCGAGAAGGGCGAGCAGTCCGCTCATGGGGAACCTCCGGCGGTGGCGGGGGACGTGGCCCCGGTGCGGCAGGACAACGCGGGGCGCGGGTCCGGGTTTCGCACGAGGCCCTCCCGGCGGGGCCGGTCATCGGGGCGCACGACGTCGCGGGCGAGGCCGAGCCGCTCGAGGGCGCGGATCAGCCACCAGCCCGGATCGGACTCGCCGGGCGCGACGCCGAGCTTGGCGGAATGGGGGAACGCGTGGTGGTTGCCGTGGAACGCCTCGCCGAAGGTGACGAGGCCGAGGGACGGCAGGTCGCGCCCCTGCACGGGCAGCCCCTCGATGCGCCAGCCCGTGGGGGCGCCCCGATGCGCCCAATGGCCGACGGCCCAGTGTCCGGCGAGGGACACGAAGACCCGGAGGCACACTCCCCACAGCACCCAGCCCCACCCTCCGAGCGCGTAGAGGACGGCGGCGACGGGCAGCTGCTGCCAGCGCCACGTGGCGTCCATCCACCGGTAGACCGGATCCTGCGCGACCTCCGGCTCGAGCGCGAAGGAGGGCGGGCGGGCGAGGCGGAAGCGGCAGTGCATCTGCCAGACCATGTCGCGCAGCGGAGGCGCGGCATGGGCGGGGTGCGGCGGGCAGACCCGCTGCCTCTGGTGCCAGTCGCGCAGGTCGTGGGCGCGGATCATGCCGAAGGGGCCCGCCATGCCCACGAGGGTTCCGAGCCAGACGAGGAGGTACTCCAGCGGCTTGGGCACCGCGAAGCTGCGGTGGATCAGGAGGCGGTGCATCCCGACCGAGTGCCCGGCCCCGACGGTCACGGCGGTGAGGACCGCGAACGCGGCCAGCCCGCCCCAAGACGGGAACGCGACGATGGCGGCGAGGCCGCCGAGGGCGTGGGCCGCCGTCCAGAGCGACTGGGCCGGGTCCCAGACGATCCGTCCCGAGACGGCGCAGGTCTCCGGTCCGGGGCGCACGCGGTCGGTGGCGATCCACTCCATGCGGGATGCCTGCCACGGGCGCGCGCGGATCGCCACGGGCGGGTGGCCGACGCGTCCGCGCGGTGGCATCGAGGCCCCATGACCGACCGCGTCGCCTTCCTCGTCGCCACGTGCCTGATCCTCGCGGTGCTCGCCGACGGCGCGCTCAACGACGCGGGCGTCCTCACGTTCCTCGGACGCAAGGGGCTGGCGCTGCTAGGCTGGATGGCCTTCTGGCGCTGACGCGGCCTCGCGCGGCCGCCGGTTGCGGGCCCCCTCCCCCTTCGCTACCTGCGCGGGCAGCGGCCGGAACCGCCCCGCCGGGCGGGTGTTGGCCCACGGACACGGACCTCTGGAGGGCTCATTCATGGTGAAGGTGGCGATCAACGGCTTCGGCCGCATCGGACGCAACGTGCTGCGCGCGATCGTCGAGTCGGGGCGCGACGACATCGAGGTCGTTGCGATCAACGACCTCGGCCCGGTCGAGACCAACGCCCACCTGCTGCGCTACGACAGCGTGCACGGCAAGTTCCCCGCCACCGTCACCGTCGATGGCGACACGATCGACGTCGGGCGGGGCAAGATGAAGGTGACGGCGCTGCGCGATCCGGCCGACCTGCCGTGGTCCGACGTGGACGTCGTGCTGGAGTGCACGGGCATCTTCACCTCCAAGGAGAAGTGCCAGGCACATCTGGAGAACGGCTCCAGCCGCGTGCTGATCTCGGCGCCGGGGACGAACGCGGACAAGACGATCGTCTACGGCGTCAACCACGACACGCTGACCTCGGACGACGTGATCGTGTCGAACGCGTCCTGCACGACCAACTGCCTCGCGCCCGTGGCCTACGTCCTGAACGAGGCGATCGGCATCGAGCGCGGCTTCATGACGACGATCCACTCCTACACGGGCGACCAGCCGACGCTCGACACGATGCACAAGGATCTCTACCGGGCGCGCGCCGCCGCCCTGTCGATGATCCCGACCTCCACCGGCGCGGCCAAGGCCGTGGGCCTCGTGATGCCGCAGCTGAACGGCAAGCTCGACGGCGTGGCGATCCGGGTGCCGACGCCGAACGTCTCGGTCGTGGACCTGACCTTCACCGCGTCGCGCGACACCTCGGTGGACGAGATCAACGAGGCGATCCGCTCGGCCGCGGACGGCCCGCTCAAGGGCGTGCTGGGCTACACCGACGAGCCGCTCGTCTCGACGGACTTCAACCACGACCCGCACTCGTCGGTGTTCCACATGGACCAGACCAAGGTGATGGAGGGCGGCAAGCTCGTCCGTATCCTGTCGTGGTACGACAACGAGTGGGGCTTCTCGAACCGCATGGCGGACACCGCCGTGGCGATGGGGAAACTGATCTAGCGCAGGTTAGATCAGTTTCGGCGGGCAAGAGGCCTTCCGGCACGGAAGGTCCTCGCCCGCACCGCGCAGAATAGAGTGCCGGAGAACGCGCATGCCCCAATGGAAGACCATCGACGACATGGACCTCGGCGGGAAGGTCGTGCTGACCCGCGTCGATCTGAACGTGCCGATGGAGGACGGGCGGGTCACCGACGCCACCCGGATCGAGCGGATCGTCCCGACGGTGCGCGATCTGTCGGCGGCGGGGGCGAAGGTGGTCCTCCTCGCCCATTTCGGGCGGCCCAAGGGGAAGGTCGTGCCCGAGATGTCGCTGCGGCAGGTCGTGCCCGCGCTGGAGGAGGCATTGGGGCGCGACGTGGCCTTCGCGGACGGCGGATACGGGCAGGCCGTGGCGGATCTCGCGGATGACGGCGTGATCCTGTTCGAGAACGTTCGCTTCAACCCCGGCGAGGAGGCGGGCGACGAGGGCTTCGCCCGCCGCCTCGCCTCGGTGGGCGACGTCTACTGCAACGACGCGTTCAGCGCGGCGCATCGGGCGCACGCGACGACCACGGTGCTGGCGCGGCTGATGCCGTCCTGCGCCGGGCGGCTGATGCAGGCGGAACTGGAGGCGCTGGAGAAGGCGCTGGGCGACCCTGCCCCGCCGGTCGCCGCCCTCGTGGGCGGCGCGAAGGTATCGACCAAGATCGACGTGCTCCGCAACCTCGTGGGCCGGGTGCAGCACCTGATTATCGGGGGCGGCATGGCGAACACGTTCCTCGCGGCGAACGGTGTCGACGTGAAGGCGTCGCTCTGCGAGCACGACCTGACGGACACGGCGCGTGACATCGCGGCGGAGGCCGAGCGGCAGGGCTGCACGATCCTGCTGCCCCGCGACGCGGTCGTGGCGGCGGAGTTCAAGGCCGGCGCCGAGAACCGGGTGGTGAAGGTCGAGGAGGTGCCGGACGGGCACATGATCCTCGACGCGGGCCCCGACAGCGCGCGGCACGTGTGCGACGTGCTCGACGGCTGCGCGACGCTGGTCTGGAACGGTCCGATGGGCGCGTTCGAGATCGAGCCGTTCGACGCCGCCACCGTTGCGGTGGCCAAGCATGCGGCCGCGCTGACCGAGGCGGGCAAGCTCGTCTCCGTGGCCGGCGGCGGCGACACGGTGGCCGCGCTGAACCACGCGGGCGTGGCGGACGACTTCACCTACGTGTCGTCCGCAGGCGGCGCGTTCCTCGAATGGATGGAAGGCAAGGCGCTGCCCGGCGTGGCGGCCCTCAAGGGAGAGAACTGATGGCTGACTTCGATGCGATGCGTGAGCGGATCCGCAAGGGGAACGGCTTCATCGCCGCCCTCGACCAGTCGGGCGGCTCGACGCCCAAGGCGCTGGGCCTCTACGGCGTGGGCGAGGACCGCTTCTCGAACGACGAGGAGATGTACGACCTGATCCATGCGATGCGCTCGCGCATCGTGGACGCCCCCGCCTTCACCGGGGACAAGGTGGTCGGCGCGATCCTGTTCCAGCAGACCTTGGAGCGCGAGTTCGGCGGCAAGCCGACCGCCGCCTACCTCTGGGAGGAGCGGCAGGTCGTGCCCTTCGTCAAGATCGACGAGGGGCTCGCGGATGCCGAGGGCGGGATGCAGTTGATGAAGCCGATCACCGGCCTCGACGACCTGCTCTCCCGGTCCAAGGCCAAGGGCGTGTTCGGCACCAAGGAGCGGTCCGTCATCGGCAAGGCCGACGAGGCGGGCATCCGCAAGGTCGTCGCGCAGCAGTTCGACGTCGCGCGGCAGGTGCTGGCCCACGGCATGGTCCCGATCATCGAGCCGGAGGTCACGATCTCGATCTCCGACAAGGCCGAGGCCGAGCGGATGCTGCTCGACGCGTCGCTGGAGGCCCTCGACGCCGTGGGCGAGGAGGTGATGTTCAAGGTCACGCTGCCCGAGCAGGACAATCTCTACGCGCCGCTCGTGGACCACCCGAAGGTGCTCAAGGTCGTCGCGCTGTCCGGCGGCTACGCCCGCGAGGAGGCCAACGCCCGTCTGTCGCGCCAGCGCGGGATGATCGCGTCCTTCTCGCGCGCCCTCACCGAGGGGCTGAGCGAGGGCCAGTCGGACGACGCGTTCAACCGTACCATCGGCGCCACGATCGACTCGATCCACGCGGCCTCGGTCGCCGGCTAGGATTCACGCGCCGCCCGTTCCGTGCCATGGTCCCCGCATCCGCCCGCGAAGAGGCGGCAGGAGGCAGGACCATGGAAGAACGGACGGGCGGCGGCCTGCTGCTCCCCCTCGCGCTGACGGGGTTCGGCTTCTACTTCGTGTTCGCGGCGGTGCAGGGCGACGGCGGGGTGTTCCGCCGGATCGAGCTGGAGGCCGAGCGCGAGACGCTCCAAGCGGACCTCGACGCGCTGCAGACCCGCGTGTCCGCCGCGGAAGGCAAGGTCCGCCGGTTGTCCGACGACTACGTCGACCTCGACCTCCTCGACGAGCGCGCGCGCATCGTCCTCGGCATGGCCCGCGCCGACGAGCTCATCCTCGAATAAATCCGGCTTCGCGCGGGCCGCCCGCGCGACGACCTTCCCTACGGAACCGAATCCCGCTAGTCGGAGTTGAGCGGGGAATTCGTTTAACGTTGAACGATTCCTCGGAACGGCCCGACACTCGGGGAGGAGACATGGCTCGCAAGCCCGCCACCGCCGCCAAGGCGAAGCCCGCCGCATCGGCTAGACCCTCGTCCGCGAAGGCGAAGCCGAACGTCTCCGGGGAGGAGCTTTCCCAATACTACAAGGACATGCTGCTGATCCGCCGCTTCGAGGAGAAGGCGGGGCAGCTCTACGGCATGGGCCTGATCGGGGGCTTCTGCCACCTCTATATCGGGCAGGAGGCCGTCGTCGTCGGGCTGGAGGCCACGGCGAAGGACGGCGACAAGCGCATCACCTCCTACCGAGACCACGGGCACATGCTCGCCTGCGGCATGGACCCGAAAGGGGTCATGGCCGAGCTGACGGGCCGCGAGGGCGGCTACTCGAAGGGCAAGGGCGGCTCGATGCACATGTTCAGCCGCGAGAAACACTTCTACGGCGGCCACGGCATCGTCGCCGCGCAGGTGCCACTCGGGGCCGGCTTGGCGTTTAGCGACAAGTACAAGGGCAACGACAACGTCACCTTCACCTATTTCGGGGACGGCGCGGCGAACCAGGGCCAGGTCTACGAGACCTACAACATGGCCGAGTTGTGGGACCTGCCCGTCGTGTTCGTGATCGAGAACAACCAGTATGCGATGGGCACCTCGACCAAGCGCTCGACCAAGTCGCCCTCCTACTGGGAGCGCGGCGCGGCCTACGGGATCGAGGGCGAGGAGGTCGACGGGATGGACGTGCTCGCCGTGCGCGACGCGGGCTACCGGGCGACGGAGTACTGCCGCGCGGGCAAGGGGCCGTACATCCTCGAGGTGATGACCTACCGCTACCGCGGCCACTCCATGTCGGACCCGGCCAAGTACCGCACCCGCGACGAGGTCCAGAAGATGCGCGAGGAGCGCGACCCGATCGAGCAGGTGCGCCGCGCGCTGCTGGACGGGGGCCACGCCTCCGAGGACGACCTCAAGGCCATCGACAAGCAGGTCAAGGAGGTCGTCAACGAGAGCGCCGAGTTCGCCAAGGAGAGCCCGGAGCCCGCCTTGGAGGAGCTTTGGACCGACATCTACGCCGACGAGCTGCCGCAGGGCGCGGCATGAGCGCGGCGGAGGACGCCCGCACCTTCTTCGCCGCCAGCTACGCCGTCGGCGAGGGCGAGGACGGCGGCGAGATGATGGTGCAGATCGACCCGGACCTGCTGCTCTCGCCGGAGGTGACGGGCTTCATGATCTCCGAGTGGATGAAGCACCTCGCTGCCGCGCACGTGCAGGCGGGGCACGCCGACGCGCCGGACGCGGCGCTCCAGACGATCCTGGGCACCTGCCTGGGCCAACTGACCGAAGGCGAGGACGACGATCCCGCCCCGCGCCCGAACTGAGGGACACCGACCATGGCGACCGAGATCCTGATGCCCGCGCTCTCCCCCACGATGGAGGAGGGCACGCTCGCGAAATGGCTGGTGAAGGAGGGCGACACGGTGTCGTCCGGCGACATCCTCGCCGAGATCGAGACCGACAAGGCCACGATGGAGTTCGAGGCCGTGGACGAGGGCGTGATCGGCAAGATCCTCGTGGCCGAGGGCACCGAGGGCGTGAAGGTCAACACCCCCATCGCCGTGATCGGCGAGGAGGGCGAGGACATGGAGGCCGCCCCTGCCCCGGCGGAGAAGCCCGCCGCCGACGCGCCGCGCGGCGACGCCCCCGAGAAGGCCCCGGCCCGCGTCGCCTCCGAGGAGCCGACGCCCCAGTCCAAGGCCTCCCCCGACTGGCCCGAGGGCACCGAGATGGTCGAGCAGACCGTCCGCGAGGCCCTGCGCGACGCCATGTCCGAGGAGATGCGCCGCGACGAGAACGTGTTCGTGATGGGCGAGGAGGTCGCCGAGTACAACGGCGCCTACAAGATCACCCAAGGCATGCTGGACGAGTTCGGCGACAAGCGCGTGATCGACACGCCGATCACCGAGCACGGCTTCACCGGCATCGGCGTCGGCGCGGCCTTCGGCGGGCTGCGCCCCATCGTCGAGTTCATGACCTTCAACTTCGCCATGCAGGCGATCGACCAGATCATCAACTCGGCGGCCAAGACGCTCTACATGTCGGGTGGCCAGATGGGCTGCCCCATCGTGTTCCGCGGCCCCAACGGCGCCGCTGCCCGCGTGGGCGCGCAGCATAGCCAGGACTATGCGGCGTGGTATTCGTCCATCCCCGGCCTGAAGGTCGTGCAGCCCTACTCGGCCGCCGACGCCAAGGGCCTCCTCAAGACCGCCATCCGCGACCCGAACCCGGTCATCTTCCTCGAGAACGAGATCCTCTACGGCAAGTCCTTCGAGGTGCCGAAGGTGGACGACCTGACGATCCCCTTCGGCAAGGCCCGCATCTGGCGCGAGGGCGACGACGTGACCATCGTGTCGTGGGGCATCGGCATGACCTACGCGCTTGAGGCCGCCGACAAGCTGGCCGAGGACGGCATCTCCGCCGAGGTGATCGACCTGCGCACCCTGCGGCCCGTGGACTACGACACGGTCCTCGCCTCCGTGATGAAGACCAACCGCTGCGTGACCGTCGAGGAGGGCTTCCCCGTGGCGTCCTTCTCCGACCACATCGCGTCCACGATCATGCAGCGCGCCTTCGACCACCTCGACGCGCCGGTCGTGACCTGCACGGGCAAGGACGTGCCCATGCCCTACGCCGCGAACCTCGAGAAGCTGGCGCTGACGTCGACCCAAGAGGTCATCGACGCCGTCCGCTCCGTCACCTACCGCTGAGGGACACCGACCATGGCGACCGAGATCCTGATGCCCGCGCTCTCCCCCACGATGGAGGAGGGCACTCTCGCGAAATGGCTGGTGAAGGAGGGGGACACCGTTTCCGCCGGGGACCTGCTGGCCGAAATCGAGACGGACAAAGCGACGATGGAGTTCGAGGCCGTCGACGAGGGCACGGTCGGCAAGATCATGGTCGCCGAGGGCACCGAGGGCGTGAAGGTGAACACCCCCATCGCCGTCCTTCTGGAGGACGGCGAGGACGCATCCGCAGTCGATTCCGCCTCCTCCGGCGGGTCATCCAACGTCGCCCCCGCCGAGCCGACCCCGGCCACCGAGCCGCAGGCCGGATACGGGCGCGAGCCCGGCGGCAAGGACGAGGCGCCCCGCGCCGACATTCATGGCGGACATGCGGACGAGGCGCCGAAGGGCGACCGCGTCTTCGCCACCCCCGTCGCCCGCCGCATCGCCAAGGACCGCGGCATCGACCTTTCGGACGTGAAGGGCTCGGGCCCGCGCGGCCGGATCGTGAAGGCCGACGTCGAGGCGTTCGACCCGTCGAAGGCCGCCCCCAAGGCGGAGGCGGCCAAGCCCGACGCGGCGGCCCCGACCGCCAAGACGGACGGACAGAAGCCCACCGCCCCGGCCGGCATGTCCGCCGAGCAGGTCCTCAAGATGTATGCCGACCGCGAGACCGAGGAGGTCACGCTCGACGGGATGCGAAAGACGATCGCCGCCCGCCTCTCCGAGGCCAAGCAGACGATCCCGCATTTCTACCTGCGCCGCGACATCCGCCTCGACGCGTTGCTCAAGTTCCGCTCGCAACTGAACAAGCAGCTCGAGGGCCGCGGCGTGAAGCTCTCGGTCAACGACTTCATCATCAAGGCCAGCGCGCTGGCGCTCCAGCAGGTGCCCGACGCGAACGCCGTCTGGGCCGCCGACCGCATCCTCAAGCTCAAGCCCTCCGACGTCGCCGTCGCCGTGGCCATCGAGGGCGGGCTGTTCACCCCCGTCCTGCGCGACGCGCACCTCAAGTCGCTCTCCGCGCTGTCGGCCGAGATGAAGGACCTCGCCGGCCGGGCCCGCGATCGCAAGCTCGCGCCCCACGAGTATCAGGGCGGTAGCTTCGCCATCTCCAACCTCGGGATGTTCGGGATCGACAACTTCGACGCGGTCATCAACCCGCCCCATGCCTCGATCCTCGCGGTCGGCGCGGGCGTGAAGAAGCCCGTCGTGGGCGAGGACGGCGAGATCACCACTGCCACCGTCATGTCCACGACCCTCTCCGTCGATCACCGGGTCATCGACGGCGCGCTGGGGGCGGACTTTCTCAAGGCCGTCGCCGAGAACCTCGAGAACCCGATCACGATGCTGGCCTGATCCGGCTCAAGCGCGTGATCCTCGCGGCGGGTCCCTTGCGGAGGCCCGCCGCCACGCATAGCCCGCGCGACATGAAACGCATCCTGCCCCTGCTCCTACTCGTCGCCTGTGCGCCCGCGCCGGAACAGGAGGAGGTGGTCCCCGTCGCATTCGCCGGGGGAACGCCGTTCCTCTGCGACGACGGGCAGACGATACGCACGCAGCTCAGGGGCGATCGCCTCGGCCTCGTGCTTGGCGACGGGACGCCGCTCGACCTCCCTGCGGTGCAGACCCCTGCAGGCCTTCGCTACGCGGCCGACGGCTGGGTGTGGTTCCGGCGTGGGGACAATGCGATCCTGACGCAGCAGGGCGGCCAGGTGAACTGCCGCATCGCTGATACGACCGCCGCGGCGCCGCCCACCGGGGGCGTTCCGGCCGCGGACGCGCCCGCGC
The DNA here is from genome assembly GCF_016820245.1 of Jannaschia sp. Os4. Taxonomy (GTDB): domain Bacteria; phylum Pseudomonadota; class Alphaproteobacteria; order Rhodobacterales; family Rhodobacteraceae; genus Jannaschia. The sequence continues at coordinate 397,676 of NZ_JAFCAR010000004.1, forward strand.
CCTCCGGCGTCCGCCCGCTGCCCGCGGCGATCACCGCCGCCGTGCCTCAGGCCTCAGCGACGGCCCCCGCTCCGCAGGCCCAAGCCGATCCGGCCTTCCCGCCCGTGGTCGCGCCGGTTGCCCCGGGGGGCGTGTTCATCAGTCCTGATCTGGACCTCTGACCCCGATTAGCTGATCCATCATGATCGACGGCTGCGAGCAGCCCGCCTCGCCGACGACCTTCGCCGGCACGCCCGCGACCGTGCTCTTCGGCGGCACGTCCGCCAGCACCACCGAGCCCGCCGCGATCCGGGAGCAATGGCCCACGGAGATGTTGCCGAGCACCTTCGCCCCCGCGCCGATCAGGACGCCGTCGCCGATCTTCGGGTGGCGGTCGTCGTCCTCCTTGCCCGTGCCGCCCAAGGTGACGGAGTGCAGCATCGACACGTTGTCGCCCACCACCGCAGTCTCCCCGATGACGATCGAGTGGGCATGGTCGATCATGATCCCCCGGCCCACGGTCGCGCCGGGATGGATATCGACCCCGAACCGCTCCGAGACCCGCATCTGCACGTAGTAGGCGAGGTCCGCGCGGCCCTGCCGCCAGAGCCAGTTGCCCACCCGGTAGGCCTGCATGGCGCCGAAGCCCTTGAAGTAGAGAAGCGGCTGCAGGAACCGGTGGCAGGCCGGGTCGCGCTCGAACACCGCCACGATGTCCGCCCGCGCGGCGAGCGCGAGGTCGGCGTCGGACGCGTAGGCCTCCGACGCGATCTCCCGCAGGATCTGCTCCGACATCTCGGGCGCGGCGAGCTTCACGGCGAAGCGGTAGGACAGCGCATGCTCCAGCGCGGGGTGGTGCAGCACGCTGGCGTGGATCGTGCCCCCCAGCAGCGGCTCCGCCGCGACGGCCGCGCGGGCCTCGTCGGTGAGGCGGTCCCAGATGAAGTCGACCTGATGGACGGACGTGTTCGCATGCACCATGGGAGCGCCTCCTCGGTCAGGAAGACATAGGCACCTCATGCTGCGGACGCAAACAACGATCCGTCATCCCACCACCACCCGCCCCGCGATGCCCACCCCGACCCGATCCGAGAGCTGCGCGACCTCGACGACGGACCCCAATGGTACGTCCGCCGACGGAAGTTCGACGAATGGCGCTCCGACGTCCCGCCGCAGCCGTTCCGTGCCATCGACAAGTACGCGGAGGCGATAGCGCTCGTTCGCCTCTCCCAGAGGGATCTCGTCCTCGGTCCACCCGTCGCCGGCGATACGCGTGCGACGCTGCCATTCGACGCGCGTTGTCGTGCCTGTCTGGCGAACGCAGAGATGGACGGGAGCAAAGGGACGCAGGCCCCGCGCACCGAGGAAGACGGCGCTGCCGTGGAAGGTGCTATGATCCACGCCCCGAGCCGCCGGCCCGTACCGTAGGTTCCGGACCCGACCGACATGCGCGGGCGCAACCGGCAGCTGGTGGTCGAGATCCGCGAGCGCAACGATCCAACTTCCCACCGGCCGCCTGCGCTGGATGGCATCTTCAGTGCCCCGAACGCCCCGAAGGCGTCCGCGCAAGGCCCAGCGCCGAGGTGCGACCAGGTCCGCCGAACGAAAGAGCATGATCTCCCAGTCGTCCGCGATGCCGGATCCCACGGCCACGGCGTTCCCCCCCCCAAGCACGGATGCCGCGTCGTTCGACTCGAAGCTCCCCACGGGCAGGTCGACGAGCAGTGGAGGACCTTCGTCCCAGATGCCCGCCGACGCACCGAGCAAGTCCGACGCCGTCTCCCCCATTCGAGCCGGACCGGAGATCACCGTGTCCAAGGCAAAATCATTATCGCCGAAGCTTCCATAGACGGCCACGGGGCCAGACCAAGGCTCGGCCGTCGCCGCCACGTGAGGTGCGTGAGGCACCTCGTCCCCCCGGAGGAGCGGGAGATCGAGGACAACCAGATCCACCTCCGACGATCGCGACGGCGCGACCATGCGTCGGACCCGTCCGGCTGCGGGTGGAGCCGTTCGGTAGACGGAGGCATCCGCCCGGACGGCTTCGACGATCCGCCCTTGCCCCTCCGTGAGGCGATCCACGCGCCACGTCTCGTCATCGACAAGGATGAGGTCTCCGATCACCACGTCGCGTCGGGACGGCGCCAAGGTCGCGCTGAGCCGGTCTCGACCGACCCGTGCGTCCGCAAGGAAGCGTTCCGCCAAGGCCTGCCCCTCATCCCCGGTCAGGGCCATGTCGAGTTCCGTGTCGTGGATCGGCGCGGCGTCCGCTCCGGGATGCACCGCGTCGCCAAGGACGACGTCGAAATCCCCATCCGCATCGACATGGTGCACGCGGACCCGTCCGGACACGTCGAGCGCGCCATCCCGGTCCCTAGCGATAGGCGGGCCGTCGCCGCGAACGAGACGGGACGCCTCCAGAGCCCGTGTCGGCGCGTCGGCACGCATCGTGAAGCGGAGCGTCCCGTCGACCTCCGCCGCCTCGACACCATGCGCGAGCAACAGGGGCTGGAGGTCCGCGCGCGCCGTCGCGACGCTCCGCATCGCCATCCCACGCACGACGCCCCGGATCCGGCTGACGTCGTAGTGGACGATCCCGGCGGCCTCGCAGGCCTCGGCGAGCACGCTCGACAGCGGCTGCATCCCCGAGCGGCCCGACCACCAATGCCCGCGCGCCCAGTTGGGCGCGTCCGCCCAGAGCGCTTCGTTCGCAGGGAACGCCGGATAGGGGCGTGTGTCCCACGCCCAGACGCAGGAATGGTCGAGATCGATCATCGCCCGCCCATCCAACGGTGAGACCGGCATCCGTCCCGGCGCCTCCCAGTAGGCCAGCAGCGCGCGCAGGTATTGCATCTGCATTGCATCGTCCCGGCCGCCATCGGACCCGCGAGGAAGCGCGCTCTCGCTCGACTTGGGATCCACGAAGACGTTCGGCTGGTTCGTCCCGAGATGGATCGCGGGACAGCCGTACTCGGTGAACCGGATCGGCTTGGACCCCGGCACCCACGCCGTCGGCTCGTCCGCCCGCACGCCGCCCGGTCGGTCGAAGTGGTTGTAGGACCACCACGACCGCAGATCCTTGTAGCGCCAGACCCATGGCTCGCCATGATCGTCGGTGATCGGCTCGCGCCGTTGCGCGGCGCGCGCGTCCTCGGTCGGGTAGTGCCAGTCGTAGCCCTCGCCGCCCTCGACGTTCGACATCAGGTAGCCGAGCTCGTGGACCGATCCCCACCCCGCGTCCGCGTGGTCCGTCCCGTCCCGCCAGTCGGACAGCGGCATGTAGTTGTCGATGCCGACGAAATCGATCTCGTCGTCCGCCCACAGCGGATCGAGGTGGAAGTGAAGCGCTCCGCCGCCCTCGGGCGGCTGGTAGCCGAAATACTCAGACCAGTCCGCAGCGTAGCCGATCTTCGCCATCGGCAGCAGCGCGCGGACCTCCACGGCCAAGGCCCGCAACGCGTCGACGGCCGGGAAGGCATCCTCCGCGCCACGGACCTGCGTCAGCGAGCGCATCTCCGATCCGATGCAGAACGCCTCGACACCCCCGGCGGCCGCGCAGAGCGCGGCGTAGTGGAGGATGAACCGGCGGTAGCTCCACTCGGCGGGCCCTCCGTAGGACACGGTCCCGTCGCTCACGGTGAAGTCGCTGGCGGATGCCGTGCCGAAGAAGGCCGCGACCTGCTCGGCCGCCGCCGCGGTTCGGTCCACGGTGCCGTCGCGGCCCGGCGCGGGATGGCAGGTGATCCTTCCACGCCACGGGAGCGCCGGCTGCTCCTCGCCGCCCCATGGATCGGGACGTCCGTTCCCCGCCAGCGGCGTCATCAGGGTGAAGGGGTAGAAGGTGACGTCGATGCCCTTCCCGTTCATCGACCGGATCGCCTGCACCACCGATGCGTCCGTCGGCGTGCCGCCATAGACGACCTTGCCGTCGATCTTGGGCATGGGTTGGGCCTGCGCGCGCGTCAGGCCCGCGACGCGCCACGCGGCCCCCCGCGCCTCGGGGCGTCCGTGCTCGGCAAGCGGGCGGAGGGTGCAATCCCCGCACCGCAGGTCGTCCCCGAACCAGGAGACCACCAGCGAAGTCGAGCGCAGTCCCTTCACCTCCGACCGCAGGTCGCGGAGCGACGCCTCGAAGTCGGGCTCGCCCGTCATCCCGTTCGCGTTGAGCGTCCGATACTGGCCCGGACCGTCGCGGACCGTGACGATCTCGGTCGCCAGCGCGTGCTCCCCCGTCCCGGGGATCAACGCGGCACCTCGGACGAGCGCCGCCGGGGGAGGAACGTCGCGCGCATGGACCCTGACGGGACGAACGACTTCGAACGAGAACTGAGGCACGCGATTCCCGAACGCGCCGAGATCGAGATCCTCGAAGACGACGTAGCAGACACCCCGATATGCGGGTGCGTCCTGCTCGTGCGCTGCGATCAACGGGTCCGGCAGCTGCTCCTCCGATCCCGGATAGACCCGCATCTCGACCGTATCGAGCTCGATCTCGGTTCCGTCGGCCCAGACCCGCCCGACGCGCGACACCTCCCCCTCGCACACCGCCACCGCCACGCTCGCCGTGTAGGAGAGTTCGGTGACCCGCTGGGTCGCGCGGCGACCGCCGCCGCCCTTGCCGCCCCCGCCACCCTGCGAGGACGTCCTGCGATGCTCCTCGAACGGCCCGGCCCAGATCACCTGCCCACCGAGCCTGTACCGCCCGACCACCCGCGGGATCGGCGTCCCCTCCGAGGCCGAGGTCAGGCGGAACCGGTCGACCCGGCCCGTCTCGACGGCGTCCGCGCCGCCGCCCATGACCCGCTGATCGATGGCCCGCCCGATGGTCGCCCCCACCGCGCGCCCGATCACCGCCGAGGACAGGCCCATCACCGACCCGCCGAGGGACCCGCCGATGGCGGCCCCGACGGAACCCAACACGATCGTCGCCATGATCAGCCCTCCAAGGGAAAGTCGAAGCGCGCCACCACGCGGCGCGCCCAAGGGGCGGAGAGCGGGCTCTCCACGACGCCCCGCCCGCGATAGGCATGGACGAACGAAGGCACCGCCGTGCCGCTCACGATACCGAGATGCTTCGCCACCGACCCGGAGCGCATCCGGAACAGCAGGACTTCGCCCGCGCGCAAGGCCCGCGCCTCCGTGACCGGCAACAGCCGCCGCCGTGCCGCCGCCCAGAGCGCCTCGTCGCCCGAGGCCTCGGACCAGTCGAAGGAATAGGCGGGCGGCACTTCGGGCTCGGCGCCGAGCAGCTCGCGCCAGACGCCACGGATCAGGCCGAGGCAGTCCGTCCCCGCGCCGCGGCACGAAGCTTGGTGAACGTAGGGTGTCCCCAGCCAGCCGCGCGCCGCGGCGACCACGGCGCTCATCCCGCCCGTCGGGCGGGCGACGCCATCAGCCAGTCGTCGCCGGGAATGTGGGGGAAGCCGCGGAAGTTGAGCAGGTTGGCGAACTTGTCCCTGCAGGTCGCCATCGCCTTGTCGCAGCCCGCTTCGATCCGCAGCCGGTCCCCGATGGCGGGCGCCGCGCCGAGCGGCTCCCACAACTCGATGCGGCGCCCTCCGGGGATCGGCACGTCGATCTTGATGCGGTCCGTCAGTCCGATCGCGGCTCCGTCCAGCAGTTCTGCCCGTCCTCGGACGAACCAGCCTGCGGCGGCCTCCTCCGCTCCGATAACCTCGAGCACCCTCGCCTCGGACGCGCTGGAGATCACCACCTCGGCGGCGCGGCCCGGCGCATCGAGATCGACCGCGCAGCGACCGTCGCCGAGCACCGCGTCGCATCTGGAGTGGTAGACGCGTCCCCGCGGCGCGTTGAGGGCGTCGGTCAATCCGCGTAGCTCCACCTGGAACGCCCCGCCCCCGTAGCTGACCTCTCCGAGCGAGCCGCGGAACAGGATCTCGGTAGAGGACGGATCCGACCAGTCGACCAAGCGCACCACGACCTCCGCACCATCCCAGCGACCGGCCCGCAGATCGGCTTCCGAGATCGCGTCGTCCGACAGGACGCCTGCCGCCTCCGAATTGTCCACCGCGAGGCCGCTCCCGGTCTCGAGCGCCCGCGCCGACATCCCGGCCGAGGCGCGACAGCGGACGCCCTCCACCACCAGCGGGCGGTCGTGATCCGTGAACCCGAGCATCAAGCCGTCCTTGCGGGACAGCACCCACGCCCGCGCCACGGTCGTCACCCCCGTGGCCAGCATCTCGCGCAGCGCGGTCATGCCCGGATCTCCACGACCGGCACCGACGGCACCTCGCCCGCCTCGAACCCGGCGGCCGTCACCTGCAGCGCGTCCGTGTCGAACCGTACCGGCACGTCGAACTCGAAGCCGGCCGTCACCTCCGCGCCGTCCTCCGGCGGCGAAAGGAACGTCACCAACCCCGTCGCCACGTCCACGGTCCAGTGGTCGCCCTCGCGCAGCTCGTCGTCCGCCAAGGCGATGCGCACGGTCCCCTCGACCGGCTTGGAGATGGTCCGCACGTAGTCGTGCGCGCCCGACCGGTAGGTCTTGGCGAGCGGCCATTCCACGCGCACGCCGTCGCCGACGCCGATCACCTGATCCCCCGGACGCACCCCCTCCGAGGGCACCCCGGAGTGCCAGTCCGCCCAATCCTTCCACCGGAAGCCGTGCAGCCGCGCCCGGCGCGCCTCGAAGAAGGCGATCAGCGCTGCCATGTCGTCCAGCGACCGCACGCCCACCCCGGCGTCGTAGCGCCGCCGCGAGTCCGCCCACGGCGTGTTGCGCTCCTCGAACCCGTTCGCCAGCTCGACCACCTCGGTCAGCCGCTCCGGCCCGCCGCTCGACCCGAAGGACAGCCGCGCGGGAAACCGAACCTCATGGAACATCGCCCCACCTCACCTGTTGCGCTGGCCGCGCGACAGCGCGCGGGACAGCTCGGCGGCCACTTGGGACCGCGACCGCCGGAAGCCGGACACGTCCGGCGTCGTGATGTTCATCGTGACCTGCACCGGCCCGGACCCGCCCGCGGCGGCCACCCCGAGGCGCCCGTCCGCGCCGCGGCGCAGCGGCATGATCGCCTCCGGCCCCGCCTCGCCCATCAGCCCCGTGCCGCCGCGCATCGGGAAGGTCGTCGGCCCCGACACGATCCCGCCCGTGGCGAACGGCATCACCCGCCCCGACGCGAAGGCCCCGCCATCCGCGAAGGGCATCGCGTTCATCGCCCCCGCGATCAGCCCGCCCGCCGCCTGCTGCACGGGCTTCATCGCGGTGTTGTAGGCCGCGTTGATCATCGACCGCGCGACGCCCTCCAGCGCGTCCGACAGCTTCATCCCGTCGAACACCAGCCCGTCGAACGCGCGCCGCAGCCCGCCCCCGATCGACCGCGACAGCCCCTGAACCTCCCGCGAGGTGTAGGTCATCGCCCCCTGCAGGCTGCTCAGCTCGCTCGTGAACCGCGCCACCGCCGCGCCGCCGTCGCCCAGCCGCGCCTCCAGCGCGTCCAGCCGCGCCTCCGCCTCATCCATCGCTCGTCTCCCCCTTGGGATCAGTCGTGTCGGGGAACCGCTCGGCCAAGGCCCGCAGCCCCGCCCGGTCCATCGGCAGCCGCCCGCCCTCGACGCCCAGCAGGAACGCCAGCTCGGCGGGCGTCAGCGCCCAGAAGGCCGCGGGCGACAGCCCCAGCCCCCGCATCCCCGCGCCCATCAGCGCGGGCCAGTCGAAGCGGCTCATGCCGAGACCACCGGCAGCGCGAAGGACCGCGCAAGCAGCAGCGCCGCCACCCGCGCCGCCTCGCCCGCGCCGCCCTCGATCTCCGCCTCGGCCAGCGCGGCGGCGGGCGCGTCCCAGCCCCCGCCCCGCAGGCCCGCCAGCAGCACGGCGGCGAGATCGCGGGCGGTGAACCGCCCCGCCTCGAACCGCGCCACCAGCTCGACCAGCGATCCCGTCGCCAGCCGGTCCTCCAGTTCCGCCAAGGCCCCGAGGGTCAGCCGCAGCACCCGCCGCTCCCCGTCGAGCACCAAGGCCACGGACCCGGACCACGGGTTCGCGACGCTCACAGGGCCGCGAAGGTTAGCGCGCCGGCCGACGCCAGAGACATCTCGTAGGTCGCCTCGCCGTCATGCGTCCCCGCCAGCTCCAAGGACGTGATCTGGAACGGCCCCTCGACGATCCCGAAATCCGGGACGATCACCTGGTAGGCCACCACGGCCCCGTCCCAGAACAGCTGCCGCGCCCGCGCGTCCGTCGCCTCGTCCCGGAACACGCCGGAGCCCGAGACCTGCGCCTGCTTCGCCGCCGCCCCGCCGAGCAGCTCGCGCCACCCCTCGGCGCTGTCCACGCTCGTCACGTCCACCGCGCCCGCGTTGAACGTCACCCGCGAGGCGCGCAGCCCCGCCAGCGTGACGAACGACCCCGTCCCGTCCATGTCCACCTTGACCAGAAGGTCCTTGCCCGCCTGAACCGCCATCTCGATCTCCCTTTCAGTCGTCCTGCACCCGCAGCCGGAACCGCATGTCGATTCGCCGCACGCCTTCGCCCTCATCGACGCGCGCCCGCGCCTTCACGAACCGCGCCGCCGCGACCCGTCCCCGGGGGAGCGTCATGCCGCCCCCCTCGATCACCTCGCTGATGCGCGCCGCCACGGCCTTCGCGTCCGCGTAGCCCGCGCGCGTCGTCACCACGCTTAGGGCCACCTCGTGGACCGCGCCCGCGCCCGAGGCGTCCGACCGCCCCTCGGCAATCTCCGGCCCCAGCGCCACGAACAGGTCGGGCGCGGGCTTGGGCACGGCGTCGAACACCGCGCCCCCCACGAGGCCCTGCATCCCCACGTCCGTCGTCAGCAGGTCGAACAGACCCGCCTGCAGCCCGCCGGCCATCGCATAGCTCATCGCTCGTCCTCCGAGATCGACGACGCGAAGAGGCGCAGCCACGCGCCGCGCCCGTCCTCCGGCGCCACCGCGTCCACCGACCACAGGCGCATCCCGTCCCGCATCCGGTCGCCCGGACGGGGCCGGTTCGGATGACCCTCCGGCAGCGCGCGGGTCGCGATCCTCACGCGCACCCGCTCCGACGCGCCCCACTCGCCGCCCCGCGCGCCACCCGAGCGCAGCTTCACCTCGCCCCACAGGCCGCACACCTCGACCCAGCCGCGCACCACGCCGCCCGAGCCGTCCGCCACCTCCGAAGGACGCAGCAGCGTCAACCGCCGCGACGGGGTCACGTCCCGGCCCCCAATCGCACCGCCCGCCACGGCGCGAGCAGCGCCGAGACAGCCCCCGGCAGGACCGAGGTCTCGCCGAGATCCATCGCCTCGGCGGCGCGCATCACCGCCTCCTGCAGGGCGGCCGGCACCTCGTCCCACGTCCCGAACCCGGCGCGCAGCGTGACCGCCAGCCGCGCGGGCGCGACCGGCGCGCGCGGCAGCATGACCACCACCCGGTGCACGTCCCGCTCCACCCCGAACGACGCCACCGCGCGCCCGTCCGCCTCGACCGCCGTGACCTCGACCACCGGGGCCAGCGACAGCGCGACGCGCGCGGCGCAGACGTCGCCCTCGGCATGGAACTCGCGCAGGATCAGCGCCTTGCCGACCCGTGCCTCCACCGCCGAGATCGCCGCGCGCAGCCGCTGCACCAAGCGCGCGCCCTGCCCCGGCACGTCGCTCCACCCCTCCGGCATTCGCATGTGGGCGGCCAGCGCCGCCACCGGCAGGTCCGCCTCCGCGATCCCTTCCCGCTCGAGGATCATCATCGCCACCGCTCCTGTCTGTTGAAGTAGGGGGCGGCCCTCGGCCCGTCCGCACGCAGGCCACCAGCCGGAACAGGCCATGACCACCCCCTCGGGCGGGACCGGTCCACCCACCGGCCCCGCCACCCATGCGGACCCCCTCGTGTCCGCGAAACTGATCGGGGGCGCGCGCCCGCGCGCCCCCGCCCGGTCAGGCGACCGCGAACTTCAGCAGCTTGATCGCCGCGAAGTCGCTCACGTCGCCGCCCACGCGCTTGGTCGCGTAGAACAGGACGTGGGGCTTGGCGCTGAACGGGTCGCGCAGGACGCGCAGGTCCGGGCGCTCGGCCACGGTGTAGCCCGCCGCGAAGTCGCCGAAGGCGATGGCCGTCGCGCCCGAGGCGATGTCCGGCATGTCCTCGCAGATCGTCACCGGGTAGCCCATCAGCCGCGAGGGCTCGCCCTGCTGGAGGCCGTCGGACCACAGGAAGCGGCCGTCGGCGTCCTTCATCTTCCGCACCGCGCCGGCGGTCTTGGAGTTCATGACGAAGGAGCCGTTCGCGCGGTAGCGCGCGCCCAGCGCGTAGACGAGGTCCACGATGGCGTCCGACGCGTCGATCGAGGCGAAGTCCCCGTCGACGCCGGTGGCGACGTAGCCGAGCGAGCCCCACGCCCACGCGGACTCCTCGACCGCCGGGTAGGTCAGGACGCCGGTCGGCTTGTCGACGCCGTCGCCGTTGATGAACGCGTCCGCCTCGGCGCGGGCGAACTTGTCCGCGATGCGCCCGGCCAGCCACGCCTCCACGTCGAAGGCCGCGTCGTCGAGCAGGCGCTGGGACGCCTTCGGCAGCGCCGACAGCTCGTGCAGCGGGATCGAGATGCGCTCGACCTGCGGCGCCTCCGTCTCGCCGAACGCATCGGTCTCCGTGGCCCAGCCCGCGCCCACGTCGGCCCGGTCCACGAGCACGTCGAACGAGGTCGCCTCGACGTTCACCACCGTCGCCACGCCGCGCAGGCTCGCCGCGCCGGTGAGCGTGGCGCGCACCGTGTCCGAGGTGACCGGATCGACGAGGTAGCCCCCGTCGGCGGCCACGGAGGTCATGCCCTTGCCCTCCAGGCCGCGCAGGCCTTCCTCGTGGCCGTTGCGCAGGTAGGCGCCCATCGCCTTGCGGTGGGGCGTCTCCTCCTTCGCCGCGCCCGCCAGCATGGGCCGACGGCCCTTCGTCTCGATCGTCGTCATCCGCGTCTCCATCCCCTCACGGAACTCCTTCATCTCGCTCACGAAGCCACTCAGCTCCCGCGCCACGTCGTCCATGCGTCTCTCCATCACCGCAGCCACTCCCGACGGGCGGCGCGCAGCGCCTCCGCCACTCCGCGCGCCTCGGCCTTCGCCTCCGCCCGCGCCTCGCGCAGCATCGGGAAGGTCACCAGCGACACCTCCCAAAGCTCCACCTCCCGCAGGATCCGGCGCCCCGCGCCGTCCCGCTCCGCCCGCTTCACGCGGTAGCCGATGCTCAGCCCGTCCAAGGCGCCCGCGCGCACCAGCGCGCCCGCCTCCCGCGCCTTCTCCACGCCCTCCAGCAGCCGCCCCTCGACCCGCAGGCCGCGCGCGTCCTCCGCCACCACGTCCCAGACGCCGATCACGCAGGCCGGGTCGTGCTGCCACAGCATCTTCACGCTCTGGCCCTCGACGCTCATCCGCGCGAGGCAGTCCGCGAAGGCGCCCGGCGCCACCACGTCGCCGCCCCCGTCCTCCAGCCCGAACAGGCTCGCGTGGCCCGACAGGCGCACGCCGTCGCAGACCACGCCCTCCACGGGCGCGGCCTTGGTCTCGATATCCATGTCGATCTCCTATCCGCGCCTCACAGCGCCACGAGGTACTTCACCCCCTGCGCGAGGATGGTCGCCACCACCCCCATCGCCGCCAGCCACAGCCGCTTCTCCAGCCGCTCCAGCCCGACCTCGATCCGCGCCAGCCGGAACTCCAGCCCCTCCCAGCGCTCCGCCAGCACCCGCTCGTTGGCGTCCATCCGCGCCTGCGCCGCGTCGAACGGGTCGTAGAGGAACCGCGACCCCGACCGCGCCTCCGCGGTCACGACAGCCCCAAGAGCGAGCGCTTCTCGTCATCCGACAGGAAGGCCGCCCCCGCGATGCGCGCCCACTGCGCGTCCCGCTCCGCCGACAGCGCCGGCACCCGGTCCATGTCCACCGCGAGCGTCGCCCCCAGGAACCCCGACAGCCCCGCCCAGGCCTTGTTCGCCAAGGGCAGCACCGTCAGCCGGTAGAACGCCCGGTTCGCCTCGGCGTAGTTGGCGTAGGTCGCGTCGCCGGGGATGCCCAGCAGCATCGGCGGCACCCCGAACGCCATCGCGATCTCGCGCGCCGCCGCCTCCTTCGTCGTCCGGAACTCCATGTCCGACGGCGAGAACCCCATCGCCTTCCAGTCGAGCCCCCCCTCCAGGAGCATCGGACGCCCGGCGTTGCGCGCGCCTTGGTGATGCGCCTCGATCTCCGCGGACAGACGGTCGAACTGCTCGGGCGTCAGCGCCTCGCCGCCCACCACGATCGCGCCCGAGGGCCGCGCCGCGTTGTCCAAGAGCCCCTTGGTCCACCGCGAGGCCGCGTCGTGCACCTCCACGGCGCTCGCCGCCGCCGCCATCGGCGACAGCCCGTAGTGGTCGTCCGTCGGGTGGAACAGCCGCAGGTGGCACACCGCCTCGACGCCGAAGCGGTGTGCCGTGCCGCCCACCCGGTAGTCGTAGCCCACCGGCCACCCGTCCTCGCCCGGCACCACCGACATCCGGTCCGAGCGCAGCACGTGCAGCTCCCGCTGCCCCTCCACGCCCTCGACGTAGCCGTCCCCCGTCAGCAGCATCTGCCCCAGCAGCGCCTCGACGAACGCCGTCCCGTCCTGCGCCGCGTTTGGCCGCGCCAGCAGCTCCAGCACCGGGTGCGCGTCCATCCCGTCGCAGCGCACCGGCAGCGCGGCCGCCGCCTCCGCGATCATCCGCACCGCGCGGAAGCCCACCGGGTTCTCCTCGAAGCCCCGCCGGGTCAGCGTCGCGCTGTCCCGCGCGGCCCAGACCGAGCGCCCGCCATAGGACTGCACCCGCGCCGCCGAGGCCTTCGCCTCGGGCGCCTTCAACCATCCGAACATGCCGCCTCCTTCGGGCCAAGGCCCCCGTAGGGTGGGTGAATCCCACCGTCCCACCGATTTCCGTAGGGTGGGCGAAAGCCCACGCGCGCCGCGTCACCGTCCCGGCGCCGCCGTCACAGCACCCGCGCCCGCGGCCCCGCCCCGCGCCCCGCCAGCACCAACTCCCACAGCGCCCAGACCAGCGCGTCGACCCGGTCGGGCGACCCGCCCCCGCGCCAGCCCGCCACGGTCATCCGGCACATCTGGTCCTCCAGAAGCCCCAGCCCCCGGCCATGCCGGACCCGCCCCCGCTCGTAGAGCGCGGCCACCGGCTCGGCGCGGGCGGCCTTGCCGACCCGCGCCGTCACCTTCCGGTAGGACACCTCCGGCGCCACCTGCCGCAGCACCGCCTCGACCATGTCGCCGCCTTGGTTGCCCTCGGCAACGACCCGGCTCGCGCCCCATCGCGCATAGACCCGCGCCACCGCCCGCGCCCATTCCGAGGGCGAAGACGCCGCCACCGTCGCGTCCTCCAAGACCCAAGCCGTCCCGTCGGGCCCGAGCCCGACCACCACGATGCCCGTCTCGTCGCCCCCGGCGGTCACCGCCGGGTCCACCCCGACGACCACCCGGTCCATCTCCGGCACCTCGTCCGCCCGGCACGCCTCCAGCATGGCCGTCGTCCACAGCGCGCCCTCCACGTCCTCCAGAAGCACGCCGTCCAGTTCCTGGCGCCCCATCCGCGTCCCCGCGAACCGTGCCTCGACCTCCTCCAGGAACCCGCGCGCCAGATGGGCCGCGTTGTCCCGCGTCGTCGCGTGAGTCGTCACCGTCGTGTCCCGCCCGAGGATGCCCTTGAGGACCGGCACGTTCTTCGGCGTCGTCGTGACCACCGCGCGGGGGTCGTCCCCCAGCCGCAGGCAGAACTGCAGCATGTCCCACGCCGCTTGGCCCTCTCGCCACTTCGCCAGCTCGTCGCACCACGCCGCGTCGAACTGCGGCCCGCGCATCGCCTCCGGCTCGTGGGCGCTGAAGCACTGCGCCTCCGCCCCGTTGGGCCAGACCAGCTTGCGCTGCCCCGACACCCAGCGCGGTCGCCGGTCCGGCGGCGAGCAGGCGAGGATGCCCGACTCCCCGAACACCATCACGTCGCGCGCCTGATCGTAGGTCTCGCCGACCAAGGCGACGCGGGCGGCGCGGCCGCCGTCCCACGGCCGCGCCCCCTCGACCTGGGCGCGGACCCATTCGGCCCCGGCGCGGGTCTTGCCCGCCCCGCGCCCGCCCAGCGCCACCCATGTCCGCCAGTCGCCCTCCGGCGCCAACTGATGCGGCGCCGCCCAGAACTCCCACAGGTAGGGCAGCGCCATCAGCGCGTTGTCCGTCAGCGAGTCGACGAACGTGTCACGCGCCTCCGCCGACCTCGAGGCGAGCGATCTTGCGCCGAACCTCGTCCCGGGCCGCCGAAAGGTCGATCCCGCCCCCGCCGGTGCGTTGCTTCCATTCGTCACGCGCCCGCGCCTCCTGATCGATCACCGTCGAAAGGGTCTTGGAGGCGGCCGCCATGTCGGCGGCGATCTCCTTGACCTCCTGCTTCAGCGAGGCCGCATCCGGCCCCTCCATGCGCTCGCGCAGCCGCGCCACCGCGTCGTGCAGCGCCGCGCAGGTGCCCCCGAACGCGGCCTTCGCCATGTCGAGGGTCGTCACCTCCTGCGGTGCGCCGTTATGCGCGTCGAACGCGCCCATCTCCGCGACCCGATCCTCGGGGGCGGCCGTCTCCATCTTGGTTTCCATGGTCGTAAGCTCCGGTTCACACGGCCCGCGTGCCCGGTCCGAAACGGGAAACGGGGCGTGACCCCCTCAGGTCGCCGCCCCGTTCGCCCAGTTCGTCCAGCTTGACCAAAGGTGTCCTGTCGAGCGTACGGTCGATCAACCCCCGATTTCGCCGCCTCGGCCGGAAATCGGGCAAGTGTCTCGTTTCAAGGTATAATCTCGGCGGGGGCGACCGCTCGACACGCCGGACCGATCCCCGGTTCCGTGCCTACCTGCGCCGGAATCGCCTTGGTCCGAGTCGTTCGCGCCGTGTCGGGCCTGCGCATCGCGGCGATGGGCGATCGGAAGAATCCACCACGCCGCCGGGGTTGACGACGGCGCGGTGGACCCGCCTACACCTGCCGTCCGAGCCGATGCAGACATCGGTTCAACCGATGCCGCAGTGCAGCGTTCCAATCTCCACCGCGACAAATCGTCAATCAACCCAAGGTTTTAGGCGTCGTTTCTCACCCGCCGTCCCGTTGTGCCTCGATGGCGCGCCAGATCGCGACGTTGGCGTTGTGCTCCGCCAAGGTCTCCGCGAACGCATGGCCCCCGGTGCCGTCGGCGACGAAGAACAGCAGGTCCGTCTCCTCGGGATCCAGCGCCGCCCGCAGGCTCGCCGCGCTGGGGTTGGCGATGGGCGTCGGCGGGAGGCCCGGAATCACGTAGGTGTTCCAAGGCGTTGCCGCCCTCAGCTCCGATTGCCGGATGCCCCGGCCCAACGGCCCGCGCCCCTCGGTGATCCCGTAGATGACGGTCGGGTCGGTCTGCAGCCGCATCCCTTGGTTCAGCCGGTTCACGAACACCGACGCCACCGTCCGCCGCTCCTCGGGGACGCCCGTCTCCTTCTCGATGATGCTGGCGAGGATCAGCGCCTCCTCCGGCGTCTCCACCGGCAGCCCCGGCTCCCGGTCCGCCCACGCCTCCGCGAGGATGCGCTCCTGCGCCGACACCATCCGCGCCACCAGCGCCCCGCGCTCGGACCCGCGCTCCACCTCGTAGGTGTCCGGCGCCATCGCCCCCTCGGCGGGCACCTCAGGCGCCTCGCCCGTCAGGAAGTCCGCCGCCTTCAGCGCCTCCACCACCTCCCACGAGGTCAGGCCCGGCGCCACCTGCACCCGCCACGTGATCGGCACGCCGCGCTCGACCAGCGCTTGGTATTCGGCGGGAACCTCGTCCACGCCCGGCTGGAACGTCGCCACCTCGACGGGCTCGTCCTGCCCCGGCACCCGCTCCCGCGCCCGGATCTCCGGTCCGCGCTGGCGCACCACGTAGGTGACCGTGAAGGGCCGCACCGACGGCCCACCCGAGGTCAGGATGTCCAGCACCTCCGGCATCGAGGCGCCCGGCGGGATCTCGTAGGTGCCGAACTTCAGGTCGGACGCCCGGCCCGCGTAGTTCGCGCCGACGCGGAACACCGGCGCGTCCGTCACGATCCCCTTCTCCGCCAAGCGGTTGGACACCGCCCGCATCGAGTCGCCGCGCGCCACCTCGAAGAAGGCCGCCTCGTCCAGCGGGCCCGGCGCCGCCCACCGGGACTTGCCCAGCTCGACCAAGCCGATCACCACCACGATCATCACGATCGCCAACGTCAGCACGTTGGCCGCGAGATGCTTCCACATCCGTCTAGGTCCCTACTCCGCCCGTCCCATCACGAGGCAGGCGTTGGTACCCCCGAACCCGAAGGAGTTCGACAGCGCCACGTCGATGGACCTACGCTCGGCGGCATTCGGCGCGAGGCGCATCTTCGTCTCCGCCGCCGCCCCCTCGGGCGCGTCGAGGTTCAGCGTCGGCGGCGCCACCCCGTCGCGCATCGCGAGGATGCAGAAGATCGCCTCCACCGCGCCCGCAGCACCGAGCAGGTGCCCGATCGCCGACTTGGTCGAGGACATCGTCGTCCCCTCGGCGTGCTCGCCCAGCACCCGCTCCACCGCGCCGAGCTCGATCGTGTCCGCCATGGTCGAGGTGCCGTGCGCGTTGACGTAGTCCACGTGGCTCCCGTCCATCCCGGCCCGCGCCAGCGCGGCGCGCATCGCCCGCTCCGCGCCCTCGTGGTCGGGCGGCGGCGCGGTGATGTGGTGCGCGTCGCCCGACATCCCGTAGCCCAGCACCTCGGCGAGGATCGTGGCCCCCCGCGCCTTCGCTCGCTCGTACTCCTCCAGCACGAGCACCCCCGCGCCCTCGCCCATCACGAACCCGTCGCGGCCCGCGTCCCACGGGCGCGAGGCCGTCTCCGGCGCGTCCCCGAACCCGGTCGACAGCGCCTTGCACGCGTTGAAGCCCGCGATGCCCAGCTCGCAGATCGGCGCCTCGGCCCCGCCCGCGACCATCACGTCGGCGTCGCCCAGCATGATCATCCGGGCCGCGTCCCCGATGGCGTGGGTGCCCGTCGCGCAGGCCGTCACCGGGGCGTGGTTCGGCCCCTTGTAGCCGTACCGGATGCTCACCTGCCCCGACACGAGGTTGATCAGCGCGGCCGGGATGAAGAACGGCGACACCCGCCGCGGCCCGCGGTCGCGCAGCAGGAGCGTCGTGTCCTGGATCGTGCCGAGCCCCCCGATGCCCGAGCCGATCATCACGCCGACCCGCTCCTTCTCGGCGGTGGAAAGGTCGCCCAGCCCCGCGTCGCGGATCGCCATCTCGGCAGCGGCCACGCCGTAGAGGATGAAGTCATCGACCTTGCGCTGGTCCTTCGCGTCCATCCACTCGTCCGCGACGAAGGCGCCCTCGCCCTCCGTCGGCACTTGGCAGGCATAGGTCGTCGCGAGGTGCGCGGCGTCGAACCGCGTGATCGGCCCCGCGCCGGACGCGCCGTCGATCAGGCGGGCCCACGTGGCCTCCACCCCAGAGGCGAGCGGGGAGACCATCCCCAATCCGGTGACGACGACGCGGCGCATGGCATTCTCCTCCAACCCGGGCGGCAGATAGGACGCGGGGTCAGGCGGGGGCAAGGCCCGCCGCCCGCACGGCGCGCTCGACCGCCGCCTCCGGAGCGCCCTCCGACGCGGGCGGCGCGAACGCGCAGACCGTCGGCGCGCCGGGCGCGTCGGGCAGGTGGTAGCAGGCGGAGACGCTGAACGGCCCGACGCCCGAATGGCCCCACGCCCGGCCCACGCCCCGCATGTCGCCGCACATCGTGCCCAGACCGTAGCGCCCCTCGATCCACGGACGGCCCGGCAGCGGCCCGCACACGCGCAGGCCATCGGTCATCGCGGGCGCGTCCGCGCCGGTGAGGACCGACCGGACCCACCGCGCCGCCTCCGAGGCCGGGCCGACCAGCGTCCCGTGATAGACCCACGCCGGGTCGTAGCGCACGTCACCGCCCACCATGCCGCGCAGATCGGCGCGGGTGGTGGCGAGCCGCGTCTCCCGCAGGCCCAACGGGTCCATCAGGTCGCGCACGAGGCGGTCCAGCGGCGCACGCGCTTCGAGCGCGCGGCGCACCAGCAGGTAGCCCACGTTGGAGTAGGCCCAGCCCGTCCCCGGCGCGAAGAGAGACCCGCGCGTCCGGTCCAGCATCTCCTCGGCCGTCCACGGCGTCCCGCCCGCCGCTACCGCCGCGCGGTAGTCCGGCCGTGCGCCGTAGTCCGGCACGCCCCCCTCGTGGCGCAGGAGCTGCCGGACGGTCGGCCGCCCCGGCCAGTCCACCGCCGCGTCGAGGTCGAGGTGACGCAGCGCCAGCGCCGCGATCACGGTCTTGGAGAGGGACCACCAGACGCCGAGGCCGTCCTGCCCGGACACCTCTCCATCCCGGAGGACCACGCAGATCACGACCGCCCTCCGAACGACGCACCCGCGCGGTGCGCGAGCGCCAGCGAGCCGCGCATCGCCGGGCCGTCCCCCGGCACGGCGATTGGTCCGTCGTGGGCGAGACGCGGAGGCGTCGTGCAGGGGTGAGGGATGAACCACGTCGCGGAGACGATAGATCGCCGCGCCACGGCCCCGCGATGCGCTCCCGCCCCGCGCAGGGCGGGGGTCACCCCGCCGCCCGCCTCACCGCCCCTCGAACTGCGCCGGCCGCTTCTCGAGGAAGGCCAGCACGCCCTCCTTGAAGTCCCGTGACTTCCCCGCCTCGCCCTGCAGCTTGGCCTCCAAGGCCAGCTGCTGCGACAGCGAGTTCTCGTAGGATCCCCGGATCGCCTTCTTGATGTTGCGGTAGGCCACCGTCGGCCCCATCGCCAGCCGCGCGGCGCGCCCCTGCCAGTGCGCCTCGAACCCGTCGTCGGGCACGGCCTCCCAGATCATGCCCCAGTCGCTCGCCTGCCGGGCCGTGACCGGCTCGGCGAAGAGAGCGGCGCCCATCGCCTTGGCCACCCCCATCTGCCGCGGCAGCCAGTAGGTGCCGCCCGCGTCGGGGATCAGGCCGATCCGCGCGAAGGCCTGGAGGAACAACGCCGACTCGGCGGCGATCACCACGTCGGCGGCCAGCGCGAGGTTCGCCCCCGCCCCGGCCGCCGGGCCGTTCACGGCGGAGATGGTCGGGATGGCGCAGTCGAACAGCGCCATGAGCATCGGCTCGTACTCCTCGCGCAGCGTCCGCTCGAGGTTCAGGTTGCCCGCGTTCACCCGGTCGCCGAGGTCCTGCCCCGAGCAGAAGGCGCGGCCCTTGCCCGTCATGACGAGGACGCGCGCCTGCTTCTCCGCCTCGCCGGTGGCGTGCAGGATCTCGGCGCGCATCTGGGTGTTCAGCGCGTTCATCACCTCGGGGCGGGCGAGCTGCAGGACGGCAACGCCGTCGCGGATGGTCAGATTGATCGTCTCGTAGTCCATGGCGCCCTCCGGGGTGTCGCCGCGCACCCTAGGGCGGGGCCGTGCCGCGCGAAAGGTCGGCGACGGCGCGGATCAGGCGACGCTGCGTCGGATCGGGGCGGCGCTCGACGCGGCGGTATCCGGTGCCGTCCCGCTCCCGCGACAGCATCCCCTCGCCGACCATCTCGCGGCGCGCCTGCGCGGCGTCGCGCATGGTCATCATCCCGTGCAGCAGGGCCGAGACCTCGATCTCGTCCATCTCCGCGCCGGCGGGCAGCCGCGCCCAGAGCGGCCACAGGCACAGGAGCCGCAGGCCCCGCTGCGCGGGCCAGCCGGTCAGCCGCCCGTCGCGGTCGAACCGCGCAGCGGCGCGGCGCACGGCGCGCAGGTCCGGCGGGGCCTCGGCCCCGGCCGCGCCGGTGGCGGCGCGCAGGTGCTGGAAGTTGGCGTAGCCCGCCGCGCGGGCCACGGCGTTCAGGGTCGTCTGGTGGGACGCGTCCGTCGGGAGGGCCGCGCGCAGGGCGCGGCTGAACCGGCTGACGTCCTCCACCACGAGGGGGATCGCCTCTCGCATGGTGCTCGCTCCGATGTCGTCGCGCGTGGTCCAATGGACCGGGATGGCCGCCCCTGCCCCTCCGCGCGGATGCGGATCGAGGATGTGGTCGTCGCGGCAGGTTCAGCGAGGGGCGATGGCCCCGGCGGCGCCTCGGAGAGCTGCGGTCCGTGGACATCGGCGTCGCATGGCGGGGGCCGGACCGCAAGCGGCCCGGCCCCCATGTCGCGGCGGGGTCAGCCCCAGCAGAGGTCCTGCCCCTCCTCCACGGAGATCGACTCGACCCCGTCCACCGGCTCGGCGGCCACGAGCGCGACGCCCGTGTCGGTGAACTCCTTGCCCTCCGTCGGCTCGGGCAGGGTGCCGTCCGTCGCGAACTGCGCGATGGCCTCGATCCCGAGGCTGGCCATCAGCAGCGGATACTGCTGCGAGGTCGCGGCGATCACGCCGTCGGCGACGTTCTGGACGCCGGGGCAGCCGCCGTCGACGGACAGGATCATCACGTCGTTCTCGCGTCCCACCGCCGTCAGCGCCTCGTAGGCGCCCGCCGCGGCCGGCTCGTTGATCGTGTAGACGACGTCGATGTCCGGGTCGGCGGCGAGGCAGTTCTCCATCGCGGTGCGGCCGCCCTCCTCGTTGCCCGCGGTCACCTCGTTGCAGATGATGCGCGGGTCGTCCTCGTCGCCCCAGCGGCTGGCGTCGCCGGTGTCGATCCCGAACCCGTCGAGGAAACCTTGGTCGCGCAGCACGCCCACGGTGGGCTGGCTGATGGCGAGGTCGAGCATCGCGATCTTGGCGTCCGCCGCCGCGTCGCCCATCGCCGCCGCCGCGTACTGCCCGATCAGCTGCCCGGCGAGGAAGTTGTCCGTGGCGAAGGTCGCGTCCGCCGCGTCGATCGGGTTCAGGGGCGTGTCCAAGGCGATCACGAGGATGCCCGCCTCGCGCGCCTGCTCGACGGGGTCGACGATGGCGGCGGTGTCGGACGCGGTGATCAGGATGCCCGACGCTCCGTTGGCGATGCAGGTCTCGATGGCCGCGACCTGCGCCTCGTGGTCGCCGTCGACCTGGCCCGCGTAGGAGTTCAGCTCGATCCCGAGCTCGTCGGCCTTGGCCTGCGCGCCCTCCCTCATCTTGACGAAGAACGGGTTGGTGTCCGTCTTGGTGATGAGGCACGCGCTCGTCCCCTCCGGCGCGGAATGGCCGTCGGCCCACGCCATCCCCGAGGTGGCGAGAACGGCGAGCGCGGTCCCGGTCAGCAGCTTGGTCATGTCGATCCTCCCTTAGGCGTCCCCTCTCCATGGGGACGGGCCAGGTTGGGCATGGCACCCGTCCCGCGTCAAAGGTTTCCTCGCCGCGGGCCGGACGCTAGGCGTGGCGCGGAGGGAGGACCGAGATGGCCGGATACCTGACGACCCACGTGCTCGACACCGCCGCGGGGCGGCCCGCGCACGGCCTGCGGATCACGCTCGACCGCGTGGAGGGCGAGGCCCGCACCCGGCTCGGCGAGGCCACCACCAACGCCGACGGGCGGACCGACGGCCCGATCCTGCCCGAGGGGGGCTTCACGCCCGGCACCTACGAGCTGGCGTTCCACGCGGGCGACTACCTCCGCGCCCGGGGCGCGCCCGACGCCTTCCTCGACGTGGTGCCGATCCGCTTCACGATGGCCGAGGCGGCGCACTACCACGTCCCGCTCCTGCTCTCGCCCTTCGGCTACTCGACCTACCGAGGGTCGTAGGTGCTCCACCCCGACCGCCTGCTGCCGCCGGACCCGGCGACGCGCGCCGTCGCACGCGACCTTCTCGCGGGGGTCCAGTCCCTCCCCCTCGTCTGCCCCCACGGCCATACCGACCCCCGCTGGTGGGGCGAGGATCCGGCCTTCCCCGACGCGGCCGAGCTGCTCGTGATCCCCGACCACTACGTGGTGCGGATGCTCGTCTCGCAGGGCGTTCCGTTCGAGGCCTTGGGCATCGGCATGGGCGCCGAGACCGACCGCCGCGCCGTCTGGCGCACGTTCGCGTCGCACTACCCCCTCTTCCGCGGCACCCCGTCGCGGATGTGGATCGACCACGCCCTGTCGGAGGTGTTCGGCCTCCGCGAACGGCCCTCCGCCGCCAACGCGGACGCGCAGTTCGACGCCATCGGCGAGATGCTCGCGACGCCCGCGTTCCGCCCCCGCGCGCTCTACGACCGCTTCGGGATCGAGGTCATCGCCACCACGGACGACGCGCTGTCGGACCTCCGCCACCATGAGCATGCGCAGGGCTGGCACGGTCGCGTGATCCCCACCTACCGGCCCGACGCCGTGACCGACCCGGAGGCGGAGGGCTATGCGGAGAACGTCGAGCGCCTCGGCGACCTCACGGGGGAGGACGCGACCTCGTGGCGCGGCTACCTCGCCGCGCACCGGAGGCGGCGTCTGTGGTTCAGCGACCGCGGCGCCACCGCGACGGATCACGGGCACCCCACCGCCGCCACTCTGGACCTCGAGGAGGCTCAGGCCTCCGCCCTGTTCCAGCGCGCGTTGCGGGGCCATGCCGACGCGTCCGAGGCGGAGGCGCTCCGCGCCCAGATGCTCACGGAGTTCGCGCGCATGTCGCTCGACGACGGCTTGGTGATGCAGCTCCACGCCGGATCGCGCCGGAACCACAGCCGCGGCGTGCTGCGGCGGTACGGCCGCGACCGGGGCTTCGACATCCCCGCGCGCACGGACTGGGTCGGCGGGCTCCGCCCGCTGCTGAACGCGGTGGGGATGGACCCGCGCCTCACCCTCATCCTGTTCACCCTCGACGAGAGCAGCTACGCGCGCGAGCTCGCCCCCCTCGCGGGCGCCTACCCCTGCCTCCGGCTCGGGCCGCCGTGGTGGTTCCACGACAGCCCCGAGGGGATGCGCCGCTTCCGCGAGCAGGCACTCGAGACGGCGGGGTTCGAGAACACCGCTGGCTTCAACGACGACACCCGCGCCCTGCCATCCATCCCGGCGCGCCACGACGTCGCCCGGCGGGTGGACTGCGCGATGCTGGCCGAGCTGGTCACCACCCACCGGCTCGACGAGGCCGAGGCGCACGCCATCGCGCCCCGCCTCGCCGTGGGCCTCGCGCGGGAGGCGTACAGGCTGTGATCCCCACGTGGCGCTGGTTCGGCCCCGAGGACGCCGTGTCGCTGTCGATGGTCCGCCAAGCGGGGGCCACGGGCGTCGTGACCGCCCTCTACGACGTCCCCCCCGGCACCGTCTGGACGCGAACGGCCATCGCCGCGCGGAAGGCCGCGATCGAGGCCGCGGGCCTGAGGTGGGAGGTGGTCGAGTCCCTCCCCGTGTCCGAGGCCATCAAGACCGGCGCGGCGCAGGCCGAGGCCCATCTCGACGCCTACCGCGCCTCGCTCCGCAACCTGCACGCCGAGGGGCTGCGGGTGGTCTGCTACAACCTCATGCCGGTGATCGACTGGACCCGCACCGACCTCGACTGGCGCACGCCCACGGGGGCCTCCGCGCTGCGCTACGACCGGCTCGACCTCGCCGCCTTCGACGCGCACGTCCTGCGCCGCCCGGACGCCGCGCGCTCCGAGGAGATCGACGCCCGCGCCCATGGTTGGGACGAGGCGCGCCGAGACGCGATCACGCGCACCATCCTCGCGGGCCTGCCCGGCGCCGTGGAGGGCTGGACCCTCGACGCCTTCCGCGCCCGGCGCGACGCCTATGACGGCGCGGACGCGCTGCGCGCGAACGCCGCCCGCTTCCTGCGCGCCGTGATCCCCATGGCCGAGGAGCTGGGGATTCGCCTCTGCTGCCATCCGGACGATCCGCCTTGGCCCGTCCTCGGCCTGCCGCGCATCGTCTCGACCGAGGCCGACTACGCCGCCCTCCTCGCCGTGGCCCCGTCGCCTGCCAACGGGATCACCTTCTGCACCGGCTCGCTCGGCGCGCGCCCGGACGTCGACCTCCCCGGCATGATGGAGCGCCTCGGCGCGCAGGTGCACTTCCTGCACCTCCGCAACGTCGCCCGCGAGGAGGGCACCGTCCCCGGCTCCTTCCACGAGGCCGACCACCTCGACGGCTCCACGGACATGGTGGCCGTCGTCCGCGCCGTGCTCGCCGAGGAGGCCCGCCGCCGTGCCGAAGGCCGCGCCGACGCCGCGATCCCCATGCGCCCCGACCACGGGCACCGCATCGGGCCCGACACCGGGGGCGCGCCGGGCTATCCCTACATCGGCCGCCTGCGGGGCCTCGCGGAACTGCGCGGGGTGGAAGCCGCATGCCGCTGATCCTCCATCTCGGGCTGGGCGCGTTCCACCGGGCCCACCAAGCCGACTACGTGCAGGACGCCGAGGGCTGGTCCATCGAGGCGGTCTCCACGCGCGACCCGACCCTTGCCGACGGGCTCGCGGCGCGAGGGCATCGCTACACCCTCACGGAGCGCCACCCCGACGGCCCCCGCGCCAAGACCATCGACGCGATCGTCCGCACCCACGCGCTGACCCGCGACCGCGGCGCGGTCCTTTCCCGCCTCGCCGATCCCGAGATCGCCCTCGTGACCCTCACGGTGACCGAGAAGGGCTACGGCGCGGACCTGTCCGCCCGCGCGCTCGACGCCGCCGACCCCGCTGTCGCGTCCGACCTGCGCGACGGCGGCACCCGCTCCGTCCCGGGCCTGCTCGCCGCGGGCCTCGCCCGTCGGGCGACGCCCCTCACGATCGCCTCCTGCGACAACCTCCCCGCGAACGGGCGGCTCCTCGAATCCCTCGTCCGCGAGATGGCCGAGGCGCGCGGCACCCCCGTGGACGCGCATTTCCCCTCGACCATGGTCGATCGCATCACCCCCGCGCCCCCGCGCGGAAGCGTCGACGTCG
This sequence comes from Jannaschia sp. Os4, assembly GCF_016820245.1. Taxonomy (GTDB): domain Bacteria; phylum Pseudomonadota; class Alphaproteobacteria; order Rhodobacterales; family Rhodobacteraceae; genus Jannaschia. Next base: position 422,435 of record NZ_JAFCAR010000004.1, read on the forward strand.
AGACCGAGCCCTTCCGCCAGTGGGTGATCGAGCGCGCGCCCGGCCTGCCCCCCGGCCCCGAGATCGTCGACGACGTCGCCCCGTGGGAGGACGCCAAGCTCCGAATGCTCAACGGCGCGCACTCGCTGATCGCCCATCTCGGCCTCTGCGCCGGGCTCCCGGCGGTCCGGGACGTCGTGGCGGCCCACCGCGCGGTCGTCTCCACCCACATGGACGCCGCCGCGCGCACCCTGACGGGCGGCCCCGACCCGGTGGCCTACCGGGATGCGCTGCTCGACCGCTTCTCCAATCCGGCCATCGACCACCGGTGCCTCCAGATCGCCGCAGACGGATCGCAGAAGCTTCCCCAACGCCTCCTCGCGCCCCTCGGCGAGGCGGCGGACCGGGGGCACCCGCTCGGCACCTATGCCCTCGCCGTCGCGGCCTTCGTCCGCGCGTGGCGCGAGCACAAGATCGCCGATCCCCACGCAGGTGCGCTCCGGGCCGCCGCACGGTCGGACGACCCGCTCGCAGCCCTCGCCGCCCTGCCCGGCCTCGCCCGCCGCGAGACGCTGGCCCGCCCGGTGGTGGCGGAAGCCGTCCGCACCAGCCTCGCCGCGTTCCGCCACGGCCCCGAGGCCGCCGCGCGCGCCGCCCTCGCCTGAAACGCGAAGCGGCCCCACGAGGGGGCCGCCGCGTCGTCATCCGCGTGCCGTCAGCGGCCCAAGGACCACCAGCCGCGCTTCTTCCTCGGCGCCTCCGCCTCGGGCTCGGCGGACGGCTCCGCCTCGGGCGCGGGTTCCGCCTCGGGCTCGGGGGCGGGCGCGTCCTCGGCGGGCGCCTCGGTCATCGCGGCCTCCGCGGCCTCGGCAGCCTCTGCGACCGGCTCGGACGGCGCGGGCGCCTTCGCGCGGGCGCGCCGCCTCTTCGGCTTGGCCTCCGGCTCGGGCTCCGGCTGAGGCTCGGGCGCGGCGTCCGCGGTCGGCGCCTCGGTCGGAGCCTCCTCCGCCGACGGATCGCCCGCGGGCGCGGACTCCTCGGCCGGCGCCTCGTCCTTCTTCTTCCGCGACCGCGAGCGGCTGCGGGAGCGCTTGGGCTTCTCCTCCTCGGCGGGCGCCTGGGCCTCCGGCTCCGGCGCGGCCTCCGTCACCCCGCCCTCGGCCTCGGCCGCGTCGGCGGGGGGCTCCTCGGCGGTCGGAGCCTCCGAGGACTCGCCCCCTTCCCCCTCGCCTTCGGCACCACCCTTGCCGCGCCGCCGCGACCTACGGCGGCGCCGCTTCTTCGGCTGCTCCTCGCCGTCCTCGGACGGCTCCGGCGCGCGCGCCTCGGCCTCCACCGGGGCGTCCGCCTCGTCCGCGGCCTCGGACGGCGCCCAGTCCGCGTTCAGCGCCGCCACCGGCGCGGCCGCCTTGGCCACCTGCCGCGTGGTGGTCTTGAACTTCTCCAAGGCAGGCAGGTCGTCCCCGATCAGCGACGGGTCCGCCTCGATCCGCACGGCCATGCCGTAGCGCTGCTCGACGGCCGCGAGATGCTCCCGCTTCTCGTTGAGCAGGTAGTTCGCCACCTTGACCGGGACGCGGGCCAGCACCTCGCGGGAGCGCTTGCGCGTGCCCTCCTCGTCGAGCATCCGAAGCACCTGCAGCGCGAGGCTGTCGTCGGAGCGGATGAGGCCCGTGCCGTGGCAGTGGGCGCAGGGCTGGGTCGTCGCCTCGAGCATGCCGGGACGCAGGCGCTGGCGCGACATCTCCATCAGGCCGAAGCCGGAGATGCGCCCGACCTGGATGCGGGCGCGGTCGGTCTTGAGCGCGTCCTTCATCCGCTTCTCGACGGCGGCGTTGTTGCGCCGCTCGTCCATGTCGATGAAGTCGATCACGATCAGACCCGCGAGGTCGCGCAGCTTGGCTTGGCGCGCCACCTCCTCCGCGGCCTCGAGGTTGGTCTTGAGCGCCGTCTCCTCGATCGAGCCTTCCTTCGTGGCCTTTCCGGAGTTGACGTCGATCGCGACCAGCGCCTCGGTGATGCCGATGACGATGTAGCCGCCCGACTTGAGGTGCACCGTCGGGTTGAACATCGCCGACAGCGTCGACTCGACCCCGTGGCGCGCGAAGAGCGGCAGGTGGTCGGAGTGCTTCTTCACCGCGTCCACGTGCTCCGGCATGATCAGGGACATGTAGTCCCGCGCCTGCCGGTACCCGTCGTCCCCGTCGACGATCACCTCCGAGATGTCGCGGCTGAAGTAGTCGCGGATCGACCGGTGGATCAGGTCGCCCTCCTCGTAGATGGGCGCCGGCGCGATCGACTTGAGCGTCAGCTCGCGGATCTGCTCCCACTGGCGCTGGAGGTACTCGTAGTCGCGCTTGATGTCGGTCTTGGTGCGCTTGGCGCCGGCCGTGCGGACGATCAGCCCCGCGCCCTGCGGCACGTCGATCGAGGTCGCGATCTCCTTAAGCTTCTTGCGGTCGGCCGCGTTCGTGATCTTGCGGGAGATGCCGCCGCCGCGCGCGGTGTTGGGCATCAGGACGCAGTAGCGGCCCGCGAGCGACAGGTAGGTGGTCAGTGCGGCGCCCTTGTTGCCCCGCTCCTCCTTCACGACCTGCACCAGCATGATCTGCCGGACCTTCACGACCTCTTGGATCTTGTACTTCCGCGCGCGCGGCTTCGGCGGCACGCGGACCTCGGCGATGGCCGGGTCGTCGCTGTCGTCCTCGGGGAGGTCGAGCACGCCCTCCGCGTCATCCGCGTCGTCGCCGTCCGGATCGACCACGTCCATTCCGGCCGGATCGGCGGCGTCGGACGGCTCGTCGGCGGGGGCCTCCCCCTCCTCGGGGCCGCCCTCCCCGTCGGTCAGGGTCTTGTCCTCGAGGCCCGCGCCCTCGGCCATCGTCCGGCCGTCGGCGTCGTCGTCCCCCTCGGGCGCGTCCGCGCCGTCCGTCGTCCCCGCCTCGGCCAGTTCGGCGGCCTCGCCCGACACCACCTCGGGCTCGTCCTTGGCCTCGTCGGCCAGCACGGTCTCGGCGGCTGGCGCGTCGCCGTCGGTCCCGGCGTCGGTCGACGGCTCCTCGGTCTTCTTGCGGCGCGAGCGGCTGCGCGAGCGCGAGCGCTTCTTCGGCTTGGCCTCCTCGTCGGACGCCTCGGCCTCGGGGCCATCTGCATCGCCGTCGGCGTCCGCGTCGTCCGACTTCCGCGAGCGGCGCTTCTTGGCCTCGGCCTCGCCCTTCGCCTCCTCGGCGGCGGCCACGGCCTCCGCGTAGGCGCGCTCCTCGGCGATGAGCGCGTCGCGGTCGGCCTTGGGGATCTGGTAGTAATCGGGGTGGATCTCGTTGAAGGCGAGGAAGCCGTGGCGGTTGCCGCCGTAGTCCACGAAGGCCGCCTGCAGCGACGGCTCCACGCGCGTCACCTTGGCCAAGTAGATGTTGCCCGCTAGCTGCTTCTTGCTGGCGCTCTCGAAGTCAAATTCCTCGACGCGGGTTCCATCCGCCACCACGACCCGGGTCTCTTCCGGGTGGGTGGCGTCGATCAGCATTTTCTTCGACATGAATCTTTCCACGCCTGAGATGCGCCCCAGGGGGCGCGAGCAGGCGATTTGTGGGGGCGAGCACGGGCGACGCCGACGGGCGGCCCGAGGCCGTCCCGTTCGGTGATGTCGATCCCAGCGTCATCGCGCGTCTCTCTGACGGGGCGTTCCCGCCGGTTCAGGGGACCCGTCCGGGTCCGTCGCGGAGGCCGCGCCTGTGCGCGCGAGGGCCGTCCGCCGCAGCTTCGCCCCCGGCGGCCTAGGGGCCGGATGCCGGGGAGAAGGAACTCACCGTCCCCACCGCCCGAGCGTCCGGGGGCAGGACCGTGAGGCCTACATAGGGGTCATGAGGTGCGTTCCGCAATCGGATTCGGTTCGCGGCATCAGAGCCCGCCCGGAAAGAAGCGCATGCAGTCCGGCGGCGCGTCGGCGCCGCAGGCCCAGCGGGAGAGCTTCTCGTTGAGCGGGCCGCCGGCCGGATGGAAATGCGGCGTCGTGCCCAGGGGCATGACGAAGTCCGGCGAGGGCGGGCGGGCCTGCAGGAGCCGCCCGAGCAGAACCCCCTCATGGAACCGGTCGATGCGCCCGTCCGGCAAGCCGTAGACGTGGATGGAGAAGCGGACGTGTCCGCGGCGGCGCTCGGAGAACGGCTCCGGCCCGGTTTGGTGGAGGACGAAGAAGTCCTGCGACGAGGTCACGATCACGAGGTCGACGCGGTCCGGCAGGAGGTCCGGCCGGAAATCCGCGTAGGGCGCGACGGGCGCGCCACCGGGCGGGACGGATTCGGTGCTCCGCACGAGGAGGCTGCCCTCCGTCCCCGGCGCCTTCAAGGCCTTGAGCCCCGCCCGGTCCGGCTCCTCCCAATCGGCGTGCTCCAAGCCGACCACGTCGATCCGCGCCGCGTCCGACCGGATCAGGAGGTCGTCGCAGATCTCGCAGGACGACCCCGCGATGGTCACGAGGAGGACGTTCTTTCCCGCGAGGTCGATCTCGGGCGGCCAGACCGACGCGCGCTGCATCGCTTGGCCCGTCAGGAGGGCGTCCGCGCGACCGACGAGGGCGGGCACGAACATCGGGCCGATCCCCAGCAGGACCACCACGCCGCCCCAGAGCCGGTTCCTCGACCAGAGCCACATGCCGAAAGCCGCCACCCCCAAGAGGACGACCACCGGAACGGCGTGGATCAGCAGGTAGATGACCTCCACCGGGACGACTCTAGAGGTAGTTCGACCGGCTCAGGCCATACTTGGCCATCTTCTCGTTGAGCGTCCGGCGGGGGAGCGAGAGTTCCTCCATCACCGAGGCGATGGAGCCGCGGTGGCGGCGCATCGTGTTGTCGATGAGCATCCGCTCGAACGCCTCGACGTATTCCTTGAGAGGCTTGCCCTCCGCCACGACCTGCGGCGCGGTCTCGCCGTCCTCTTGGGTGTCGGCCATCAGCAGCGAGGAGATGGAGCCGGTGCCGCGGCGCTGCTGGAGCACCGCGCGCTCGGCGAGGTTGATGAGTTGGCGCACGTTGCCGGGCCACGGGGCTTGGAGAAGCTGCGCCGCCTCCTGCGCGGCCAGTTGCGGCGGCTCGGCGCCGTATTCCTCGCCGAAGGCGTCGGCGTAATGCGTGAACAGCGTCAGCACGTCCTCGCCGCGCTGGCGCAGCGGCGGAATCGTCAGCTTCATCGCCGCGAGGCGGTAGTAGAGGTCTTGGCGTAGCGTCTGCTCGCAGGACTTCTCGGGGTCGGAGCCGTTGCAGATCGCGAGGATGCGCGTCTCGGCGGGGGTGCCCTGATCGTTGATGAACTTCAGCAGCCGGGCCTGCAGCGCGACGGGCAGCGCCTCGACGTCCTCCAGCACCAGCGTCCCGCCCCGCGCCTCCTCGACGAGCGGCAGGCCCTCCTCCGTCGGCCCGAAGAGGCGCTGGCCCAGCTCCTCCTCGCCATGCGCCGCGCAGGAGGCGAGCGCGAAGGTCTTTCCCGCCCGCGGCCCCACCGCGTGCAGCGCGTGGGCCACAAGGGTCTTGCCGGTCCCCGTCTCGCCGTCGATGAGCACGTGCGTGTCCGCCTGCCCGAGGTCGAGGATGTCCTCGCGCAGCCGCTCCATCGCGGGCGACGTCCCGATCAGCTTCCGCATCAGCACGGTGCCGTCCGACAGCTCGCGGCGCAGCGCGCGGTTGTCCAAGGTGAGCTTCCGCGCCTGCGAGGCCCGCCGCACCAGTTCCGTCAGGCGGTCGGGGTTGAACGGCTTCTCGAGGAAGTCGAACGCCCCCAGCCGCATCGCCTCGACGGCCATGGGCACGTCGCCGTGGCCCGTGATCATCACCACCGGCAGCGACGAGTCCTGCCCCATCAGCCGCTTGAGGAACTGCATCCCGTCCACGCCCGGCATGCGGATGTCCGACACCACGACGCCCGGGTAGTCGCCGCCGACCTTCTTGAGCGCCTCCTCGGCCGAGCCGAACGTCTCGGTGGCGAAGCCCGACAGGGCGAGCCACTGGGAGATGGACTGGCGCATGTCCTGCTCGTCGTCGACGATGGCGACGCGGTTGTTCTGGGCCATGCGGTCCTCCGGTTGTGGCGCCTACTCGGCGGCGGCCTGGCTCGGGACATAGACCGGCAGGCGCACCTCGAAAACGGCCCCACCGGCCTCGGCGTTCCGCGCGAGCAGGCGTCCGCCGAGGTCGGTGACGATGCCCGACGAGATCGCCAGGCCCAGCCCCACGCCCTCGCCGGGCTTCTTGGTGGTGAAGAACGGCTCGAACAGCTTGTCGGGCGCGTCGATCCCATGGCCCGTGTCGCGCACGGCGAGGACCGCCTCGTCGCCCTGCGTCACGAGCAGGTCGAGGTCGCGCCGCTCCATCCCCTTCATCGCGTCGAGCGCGTTGCGCACGAGGTTGATGATGACCTGCTCCAGGCGCAGCCGGTCGGCCATCACCATCACCGGCTCCTCCGGCATAAGCTGGCTGATCCGGACGTCGTCGCGGCGAAGCTGCGGCTCCATCAGCGTCAGCGCGGACTTCAGCGCGTGCCGCACGTCCACCGGCTCGAACGCCTCGCCGCCCTTGCGCGCGTAGGACTTCAGCTGCCGCGTGATCGCGCCCATCCGCTCGATCAGGTCGTCGATGCGCTGGAAGGAGGACAGTGCCTCCTCCGAGCGCCGCCGCTGGAGCAGCAGCTTGGCCCCCGCGAGGTAGGTCCGCATCGCGGCCAGCGGCTGGTTCAGCTCGTGGGACACGGCGGCCGACATCTCGCCCAAGGCGGCCAGCTTGGAGGACTGGGCGAGCGACTGCTCGGTCTCCTTGAGCTCCTCCTGCACCCGCTTGCGCTCGGCCACCTCCGCCGAGAGGCGCGCGTTCAGCGCCCGCAGCTTGGCCGACTCGCGCCGGGCCAGCAGCGTCTGCAGCGTGTTGCGGCGGTTGAGCAGGTAGAACCCCAGCGCGATCGCCAAGGCGAAGCCGGTCAGGATCAGGGCCAGCACGCCGTTCACCTGCTGCCGCACGGAGTCGTAGGAGGTGAAGGAGACCAGCGACCAGCCCCGGAAGGGGATGCGCCCTTCCAGCTTCATCAGCGCGTCCCCCGAGAAGTACTCCTCCTCGAAGTCGGGTCCGTAGCCGCCCGCGCTCGCCAAGGCGCGTTGCAGCGCGGTCGGCACCGACAGCCCTGCCAGCGCCTCCTCGAGGGGCTGGCCGCGCCAGCGCGGCTCGGTCGACAGGATCACGATCCCCGCCGCGTCCGTCACCACGACGGCCGCGGAGGTGCCGCGCCAGCGGCTCTCGAACTGCGCGAGGTCGACCTGCACCTCCAGCACGCCCAGCACGTCGTTCCCGTCGCGCACCGTCCGGCTGAAGGCGGCGCGGTAAGCGCCCGTCGGCTGCTGCGCGAGGGTGAAGACCGTGCCCGTCCGCTCCAAGGCGTCGGTGAAGGCTGGCGCGTCGGCGCGGACCGAGCCGAGCTCGTTGCGGTCCGTGGCGGCCACCACGCGCCCCTCGGCGTCCGCCAGCACGATGGAGGCGGCGCCGATCTCGTCGACGTAGGAGATGAGGCGCTGGGACGAGGCGGAGAAGTCCCGCGCACGCAGCGCCGCGATGAGCGACGTGTCCCGCGCGAGGAGCAGCGGCACGACGGAGTTGCGCTGCAGCTCGGACAGGATGGCGCCCGAGTAGAGGGACTGGCGCAGCTGCGCGCGCTCCTCGGTCGCGGCCACGAAGCGCGAGGTCAGCGCGCCGTTGGCGAACCACAGCGCCCCCAGCGCGACCAGGCCCAGCGAGATGAGGATGGCCCGCGTGAACCACGACAGGCGCCCCCCCTCCTCGGGGACCTCCACGCGCGCGCTCTCGTCGTGCCAGAACATGTGAGCGGGGGTAGCCGCGGCGCCGTCGGGGCGGGCGCCCGGCGCGTCCGCCGCAGCGGCGTGGGCGGCGGACCGCTCCGCGTCGGGCGGGGTGGGCGGATCGCCGCCGGTGCCGTGGTCGGCGGGCAACGCGGTCAGGCCGCCACGAGGGCGTCCGCCAGCCCCCGGAACAGCGCCATCCCGTCGGTCCGTCCGTGCGCGGGCTCCATCGCCCGCTCGGGATGCGGCATCAGGCCGAGGACGCGGCGATTCGCGCTCAACACCCCCGCGACGTCGTCCCGCGCGCCGTTCGGCGTCGCCGTGTAGCGCAGCGCGATCCGGTCCTCGTCCTTGAGCCGCGCGAGGTCGTCGTCCGACACCACGTAGTTCCCCTCGTGATGCGCGATGGGCAGCGCGATCTCCTGCCCCACGCCCCAGCCGTCGGTGAACGCGCTCGACGCCTCGACCCGCAGGCCCACGGTGTCGCAGATGTAGGTCAGGCCCGCGTTGCGGATCAGCGCGCCCGGCAGCAGGCCCAGCTCCGTCACGATCTGGAAACCGTTGCAGGGCGCGAGCACGTAGCCCCCCCGCCCGGCGTGGCGGACCAGCGCGTCGGCGATGGGCGCGCGCGCCGCGATGGCCCCGCAGCGCAGGTAGTCCCCGAACGAGAACCCGCCCGGCACGCCGACGACGTCGGTGCGGTCCGGCAGGGCGATGTCCTTGTGCCAGACCATCTCGACCTCGAAGCCGGTCAGGCGGAACGCCTCGGCGAGGTCGCGGTCGCAGTTGGATCCGGGGAAGACGAGGACGGCGGCTTTCATGCCGGCCCCGTTACACCCTGTGCGGGCCGAAGTGTAGGGCCGGCCTCACGCGGCGAAGTCCGTGACCACGGCCACGCCCGGCGGGGTCGGCCCGTCGAAGGCGGCCAGTTCCGCGCTGACGTCCGACAGGCCCACGTGCCGCGCGATCAGCGGCGAGAGGTCCACGCGACCCCGCACCACGAGGTCGAGGAGCGACGGGTAGCGCCACGCGGGCATCCCGCGCGTGCCGTAGAGCGCGAGGTTGCCTTGGTAGACGGCGCTCATGTCCACCTCCATCCGGGCGGTGTGCCCGACCGGCATCCCGACCTGCACGTGCCGCCCCCGCGCGCGCAGGCAGCGCAGCGAGGCGTTGACGGTCGCGGGGATGCCCAGTGCCTCGACGGAGACGTCCGCGCCGCCGCCGGTGATCTCGCGGATCTCCTCGGCGGTCGTCTCGGAGGCCATCACGGCCCCCTCCATGCCCAGCCCCAGCGCGTGGTCCAGCTTCTCGCGCACGACGTCGACCACCACGACCTTGGCCCCCATCGCGCGCCCGAGGATCGCGGCCGAGAGGCCCACGCCCCCGGTCCCGTGCACCGCCAGCCACTCACCCGCCGCCAATTGCGCGCGGCCCGTCAGCGCGTGCCACGCGGTCGTGACCCGGCACCCCATCCCGGCGGCCACCGCCGGGTCCATCCCCTCGGGCAGCGCGGCGAGGTTGTGGTCGCGCGGCACGGCCACGTACTCCGCGAAGGCGCCCGGCTCGATGAAGCCCGGCAGGCGCTGGTCCAAGCAGGTGTTCGCGTGCCCCGAGCGGCATTCCGGGCAGGTGCCGCAGGACAGGATGAAGGGCGCGACCAGCCGGTCGCCCACGCTCCACCGCGCCTCCGGCCCCGCCTCCACGACCTCGCCGCAATACTCGTGGCCGCCGATCTGGCCCGGCTTTACGCGGGGATGCTCGCCCACCCAGCCGTGCCAGTCGCTGCGGCACACCCCGCAGGCCTCGACCCGCAGGACCACCCCGTCGCGGGGGCACTCCGGCTCGGGCACGTCCTCGAGGGCGAGGGGCTGGCGGTACTCTCTCAGGACGGCTGCGCGCATGGTGTTGTCCTCCCCGGCGCGACCTGACCAAGATCGGGGACCGTTTGGCAACCACTTCCGGACCTCCCCATGCCCCAGACCCGCGACACCAACCGCCGCATCGTCCTCGCCCAGCGCCCCGTGGGCGAGCCGGACGACGGCACGCTCCGGCTGGAGACCGGGCCGGTCCCGCAGGCGGGCACGGGCGAGGCGCTACTGCGGACCGAATGGCTGTCGCTCGACCCCTACATGCGCGGGCGGATGAACGACGCGAAGTCCTACGCGACTCCGGTGGGGATCGGCGAGGTGATGACCGGGCAGGTCGTGGCCGAGGTGGTGGAATCGGACGTGGACAGGCTGCGCGTCGGGGACCGGGTGCTGGCCATGTCGGGATGGCAGGACTGGGCGGTCACCGACGGCACCGGCGTCACGCCCCTGCCCCGGGACATGGAGCGGCCCTCGTGGGCCTTGGGGCTGCTCGGGATGCCGGGCCTGACCGCCCATGCGGGCCTGACCCGCATCGCCGCGCCGAAGCCGGGCGAGACGCTCGTGGTCGGCGCGGCCACGGGGCCGGTGGGCGCGACCGTGGGGCAGATCGCCAAGATCATGGGCTGCCGCGTCGTCGGCGTCGCCGGCGGAGCGAAGAAATGCGCGCATGCGGTCGACTTGTTGGGGTTCGACGCCTGCCTCGACCACCGCAGCGAGACGTTCGAGGCGGACCTCGCCGCCGCCTGCCCCGACGGCGTGGACATCTACTGGGAGAACGTGGGCGCCCGCGTCCTCTACGCCGTGCTGCCGCTGCTGAACCCGTTCGCGCGCGTGCCGGTCTGCGGCGTGGCGGGGTGGTACAACCTCGCCCGCCTGCCCGACGGGCCGGACCGGGGGCCGCAGATCATGTCCACGGTGCTCAGGATGAAGGTCCGGATGGAGGGGTTCATCGTCTACGACAGCTTCCCGCCGGAGGCCTACGGCGCCTTTGAGGCCGACATGACGCGCTGGGTCGCGGAGGGGCGGATCGCCTACCGAGAGCAGGTGGTCGAGGGGCTGGAGGCCGCGCCCGCCGCGCTGCGCGACCTTCTTGCCGGGCGGGGATTCGGGAAGATGGTCGTGCGGCTGGGGTGACGGGGCCCGATCCGTGCTATGGTGCGGGCGCAGCAAGGGAGGTGGTGGTGCGCCTGGGCGCGTTCTCGATGAGCCTCAACGTCCGCGACCTCGCCGCCTCGCGCGCCTTCTACGAGGCGCTCGGCTTTGAGGTGGCGGGCGACCACGCGGAGGAGGGCTGGATGATCCTGCGTGACGGGGCGACGACGCTCGGCCTGTTCGGGGGCTTCATCGAGGCCAACTGCCTGACCTTCAACCCCGGCTGGACGCAGGACGCCGCGCCGGTCGCGGGCGGGTTCGAGGACGTGCGCGCCATCCAAGCGCGGATGCGGGCGGCGGGCTACGAGCCGCAGGCCGCCTGCGACCCCGACGGCGCGGGGCCGGCCAGCTTCACGATCCGCGATCCCGACGGCAACGTGGTCCTCGTGGACTAGCACCGCTGAGCCTCACATCTCGATCCGGTAGCTCTCGATCACCGTGTTCGCGAGCAGGCGCTCGCACATGTCGCGCACCGCCGCCTCGGAGGTGTCCTCGGCAACGCGCAGCTCGATCACCTTGCCTTGGCGGACGCCCTCGACCCCGTCGAAGCCCATCGCCCCCAGCGCGTGGCGCACGGCCTCGCCCTGCGGGTCGAGCACGCCGTCCTTCAGCATCACCGTGATGCGGACGTCCTTGGTCGCGGCCATCTCAGTTCACCAGATGCGGGCGCACGGCCGGGCCCGAGTTGGCCGGCAGGACGCCGAGGCGGCGGGCCACCTCGGTGTAGGCCTCCGATAGGGAGCCGAGGTCCTCGCGGAACACATCCTTGTCGAGCTTCTTGCCGGTCTCGATGTCCCAGAGGCGGCACGAATCGGGGCTGATCTCGTCGGCGAGGATCAGGCGCATGAAGTCGTCCTGCCAGATGCGGCCGATCTCGATCTTGAAGTCCACGAGCTTGATGCCGACCGCCATCATGCAGCCCGACAGGAAGTCGTTCACCCGCAGCGCAAGCGACACCATGTCGTCGAGGTCCTGCTGCTGCGCCCAGCCGAAGGCGAGGATGTGCTCCTCGGCCACGAGCGGGTCGCCCAGCTTGTCGTCCTTGAGGTAGAACTCGACGATCGGACGGGGCAGCGCCTCGCCCTCGGTCAGGCCGAGGCGCTTGGCGAGGGATCCGGCGGCGACGTTGCGGACGACCACCTCCAGCGGGATGATCTCGACCGAGCGGATCAGCTGCTCGCGCATGTTGAGGCGCCTGATGAAGTGCGTGGGCACCCCGACGGCGGCGAGGCCGGCCATGAAGAACTCGGACATGCGGTTGTTGAGGACGCCCTTGCCCTCGATCACGTCCTTCTTCTGCGCGTTGAAGGCGGTCGCGTCGTCCTTGAAGTACTGGACGAGGGTGCCCGGCTCCGGACCCTCGTAGAGTATCTTCGCCTTGCCTTCATAGACCAGCTTGCGGCGCGCCATGATGTCTCCGGGGATCGGTGGGGTGGCGCTCACATAAGGCCGGGGCGGACGGGGAGCAAGCGCGCGTCAAGGCGACGCGGGGCAGCGTCCGCAGGGGGCAGCCCCCGTGCATACCGCCCGGACCCCCACGGGCCGGACCCCCCGCCCCCGGCGGCATCCGCGCCGACCGCCCCCGCGGGCGCGTATCGGCGGGGGCCCGGACGGTCCGCTGGCCGCGTCCCGGGGCCGACCTACCGTCGGGCGATGAGCGACCAGCCCGCCTCCCCCACGACCGACCGGCTGGCCGCCTTCGCGGACGCGGTCATCGCGATCGTGATCACGATCATGGTGCTCGATCTCGAGCCGCCGGAGGGCGAGACCATCGTCGAGGTGCTGCGCCTCGGCGGCGGCTTCCCGGCCTACGCGCTGTCGTTCTTCTACCTCGCGCTCCACTGGGTGAACTTCCACCACCTCTTCGCCGCGTCGAACCGGCTGACGGCGGGGATCATGTGGGCGACGATGGGCTACCTGTTCTGGCTGTCGCTCGTCCCCTTCGCCACCGCGTGGCTCGGATCGACCGGCTTCGCGCGCGAGCCCGCCGCGATCTACGGCCTCGTCCTGCTGCTCGCGGGGGTCGCGCACCGGCTGCTGGAAGGGCTGGTGCGCCGCGCGGCGCCCGCGGGCTCGGTCGTCCGGCGCGAGCTGTCGCGCGACTGGAAGGGCTGGAGCAGCGTCGCGGGCTACGTGGCCGGGATCGCGCTGAGCCTCGTCGCGCCGGTCGCGGGCTGCGCGGTCTATCTCGCGGTCGGCGTCGCATGGCTGGTGCCCGACCCAAGGCTGCGGCGGGCGATGGACGCGCGCGGCAGGCCGGGCTGACGCTTGCCGCTCCCCGCCCCCTCCCCCATATCGCGGGAAACAGGAGGGAGCCCCCCATGACCCAGTTCGACGACCGCAAGAAGAGCTTCGAGGCGAAGTTCGCCCACGACGCCGAGACCCAGTTCAAGGTGGAGGCGCGGCGCAACCGCCTGCTCGGCGAGTGGGCCGCGGGGAAGCTGGGCAAGTCGGGCGACGCCGGCGCCGCCTATGCCAAGGAGGTCGTGAAGGCCGACTTCCAGGAGGCGGGCGACGAGGACGTGTACCGCAAGGTGCGCGGCGATCTCGGGCCGGACGTCTCGGACGACGAGATCCGCACCAAGATGACGCGGCTCCGCGAGGAGGCGAAGCGGCAGGTCATGGAGGAGCAGGCCGAGTGAGCGTCAGAGCAGGCGCGGGTCCCACGGATAGGCCGTGAGGTTCTCGGCCCCGTCCGCCGTGACCCGCACCTGATCCTCCAGCTTGATCGAGAAGTCCCCGCCCTCCGGCGAGACCAGGGCCTCGACGCAGAGCGTCATGTCCTGCTCGATCGCGTGGTCCCACGCGCCCTCCTCGAAGAAGTCGGGATAGGGCACGAGGGGCCACTCGTCGCACAGGCCGACGCCGTGCATCAGGCAGCCGTATTTCTGCGCTTGGAACTCGGGGCGCAGGACGTGGGTGCCATGGCTCAGGTCCTTCAGCGTCACGCCGGAGCGGAGGCAGGCCATGTTCGCCTCGATGTGCTCGACGCCGTGGCGCATCGCGTCGCGCATGTCCGCCCGCGCCCGGTCGCCGATGAACCACGTCCGGCTGATGTCGGCGCACATTCCGTAGGGGCCGATCAGGTCCGTGTCGAAGGCGAGGATCTCGCCCTCGGAGATGACGCGCCCCCCGCATTCTTGGAACCAAGGGTTGGTCCGGGGCCCGGAGGCGAGGAGCCGCGTCTCGATCCATTCGCCGCCCCGCCGGACGTTGGCGGCGTGGAGGACCGCCCAGACGTCGGCCTCGGTCACGCTGCCGCGGGGGATTGCATCGCGGGCGAAAACCTCCATCTCGGCGCAGGCCGCCTCGCAGGCGTGCATGGCGCAGCGCATGGCGGCGACCTCGTCGGGTCCCTTGACGCTGCGGGCCTTCTCGGTCGCCTCCTCGCCGGGATGGACGGTCACGCCCGTCGCCTCCAAGGCGCGCAGCGCGTGGATCATCGGCTTGTCGCAGCCGATCCGCAGGTCGGTCCCGCGCAGGAGGTCCACCACCTCGGCGGCGAAGGCGCGGGCCACGTCCTCCAGCCCGTCGCCCCGGTCAAAGTAGAAGAGGTCGGCGCCCGAGCGGCGCTCGCGGACGAGCGGGTTGAACCCGGACAGGAAGGTCGCGACGCGGTAGTCCCAGAGCACCACGTAGCCGTCCGCGCGGACCAGCACGGCGCGGAACGGGTTGTGCGCGTTCCAGAGCTGCATGTTGGTCGAGTCGGTCGCGTAGCGGATGTTGAGCGGGTCGAAGAGCAGCAGGCCGTCCCAGCCCCGCGCGTCGATCGCGGCCACGAGCCGGTCGAGGCGGAAACGCCGCATCCGCGCGAGGTCCGGGAGGGCGAGGCCCGCCGCCTCCCATTCGGTAAAGGCGAGCGGCGTCGGCCCGATCTCCATCCGGTCGTTGTCGTTCGGACTGCCGTCGGCGAGCGTCGCGCCGCGGCTGGGGTCGATCTTGCGCACGAAGCGGTGGTGGTCCTTCATCGGCGTCCTCCCGCCCCCACGCTCGGGATTGCGCCCGGCCCCGTCTGCTCCGAAAGCGTCGTCCATGATCCTCCAAACCCGACTTCCGGTCGCGCCGTGGGCGGACCCAGCGCTGGCCCGGATGCCGGGGATGCGGCCGGTCGAGGGGTTGTGGATCGTGGTGGACGATGCCTATGCCGCGCAGGTGGCCGAGAAGCGCCGCCTTCTGGCGGAGCGGCCCGAAGCGGTGCTGGCCGCCCTGCCCGGCAGCGAGGCGGCGCAGGCGGAGGTGCTGGAGGCCGCGCTCGACGCGCTGCCCGAAGGGTTCGCGGTCGAGGGGGGCGCCGTGGCGACGCCGGACGGACGGCACGTGCCGCTGGGCGATCCGCTCCCCACGCTCGGGGCGCTGCTGCAGGAGGACCTGCTGCTGCTGGAGCGGCGGGGCGCGGAGCACGTGCTGGTCGCGGGGCTGCTCTGCTTCCCGGCCTCGTGGACCTTGGCCGAGAAGATCGGGCGCCCGCTCACGCGCATCCACCGGCCCGTCGCGTCCTACGATGCCGACCTCGCGGGGCGGGTGCAGCGCCTGTTCGACCGCGCGCGGCCGGGGCGGCCGATGTGGCGGATGAACGCGCTCGGCTACCACGACCCGGCGCTGTTCCAGCCCCGTACCGAGGCCGCGCCGAAAGTCGAGCGTCCGGCCCGTTTCCTGCGCTGTGAGCGCCAGACCGTGCTGGCGCTGCCCTCGGGGTCGGCGTTGTTCGCGGTGCACACCACCGTCGTCCGGCCCGAGGCGCTGACCGTGGCGCAGCGGGCGGGGTGCCCGGTGACGTTCGCCCCCGATTAGGCTGCGAACGCCGGTCAGGGGGCGGCGAAATGCTTCGACAGCTTCAGGCCCTGCCCTTGGTAGTTCGACGCGATCCCCGCGCCGTAGAGCGTGGAGGGCTCCGCCGCCATCCGCTCGTAGACCAGCCGCCCGACCGCCTGCCCGTGCTCCAGCGCGAAGGGGGCCTCGTGGGCGCGGACCTCCAGCACCCCGCGCGCGGGCTGGCCCACTCCGAAGCCGGGGTCGAAGAAGCCCGCGTAGTGGACGCGGAACTCGCCCACCATCGGCAGGTAGGGCGCCATCTCGGCGGCGTGGTCGGGGGGGATCGTCACGGCCTCGCGGGAGACGAGGATGTAGAAGGCGCCGGGGTCGAGCACGATGCGCCGGTCCTCCGCGCGGATCGCCTCCCAGAAGTCGGCGGGGCGGTGGTGCGCCAGTCGGTCGAGGTGGATCACGCCGGAATGGGGCTTTGCGCGCCAGCCGACGATTCCGCCCCCATCGAGGTCGACGGAGAAGGACAGGCCGTCATCGATCACCGCCTCGCCGTCCACCAGCGGGGTGCGGGCGTGGAGCGCTCGCAGGGCGTCGTCGTCCAGCACGGCGGCACCCCGGCGGAAGCGGATCTGGTTGAGCCGCATCCCCGCCCGCGCCAGCACGGAGAAGGAGCGGGGGCATATCTCGGCCCAGAGGGGGCCATCGTAACCGGCGGGGACGCGGTCGAACTCCGTCCCGCCATCGGCGACGGTCCGCGTCAGGAGGTCGAGGCGGCCCGTGGAGGACTTGGCGTTGGCGACCGCCGAGACGTCCGCCGGCAGCACCAGCGACTCCCGCAGCGGCACGAGGTAGACGCAGCCCTTCTCCAGGACGGCGCCGTCGGTGAGCGGGAAGCGGTGCATCTCGAACTCGCCCAGCCGGTCGGCGACCCGCGCCTCGCCCGGCAGGAACGACGCGCGCACCCGGTACGCCACGTCGCCGAGCCGCAGGTCGAGCGAGGCGGGCTGCACCTGCCCCTCGTCGGGGTCGGGGACGGCCAAGGCCCCCGCCTCGATCAGCGCGGCGATCTCGCGGTCCGGCAACACGCCCTGCATCGCACCCCTCCCCGGATGGCGAAACGCCCGGCCCCCACCGGGGACCGGGCGTTGCGATGGTCGGGCTAGCAGGACTCGAACCTGCGACCTTCCGTCCCCCAGACGGACGCGCTACCAGGCTGCGCCATAGCCCGCCGAGCCGCTCTCTACCGCACGGGCGCGCGGGCGCAACCCTCCGCGGTCAGGCGGCGCCGCCGCGGTCCCGCTCGATGTCCTCGGCGATCTCCTCGGCCAAGGCGGCGAGGCGGCGGCGCAGTCGCTGCAGCGGACGGCGCGCGGCGGCGGGCACGGGACGCCCCCGGCGCCGGGCGAGGAGGCCGAGGACGCGCGTGGTCGGCGCGGGCTCGGCCACGATGACGGGCGGCTCCGGCACGGCGGAGGACGGCGCGGGCTCGGGGTCGACCGCGGAGGCCACCCGCGCGTCGGCGGGCTCGGGCTGGGGCGGCGCGTGACGCGCGTCGGGGTCGGCCAGCGGGGCGTCCGTCCCGACCGGGCCGTCCGGCGACGCGGGGCGCAGCGGCACGACCGGCGCGGGCGCGGCCTCCACCGGCGCGGGCGCGGCGGGCGCGTCGAGCGGATGGGACAGCGCGGCGACGGGGGCCACGCCCTCCTCGGCGAGCTTCGCCTGCACTGCGCGCACGGTCATGCCTCGGTCGTGGAGGAGAGCCTTGATCCCGCCCAAGAGGCGCATGTCGTCCGGACGGTAGTAGCGTCGGCCGCCCGCCCGCTTCACCGGCGAGACCTGCTCGAACTTGGACTCCCAGAACCGCAGCACGTGGTTCGGCACCCCGAGCCAGTCCGAGACCTCGCGGATGGTGCGGAAGGCGTCGTCGTCCTTCTGCGTCCGCGCCATGCTCAGCGCTCGCGGTTGCCCGCCGCCACCCGATCCTTCATCAGGTGCGACGGGCGGAAGGTCAGCACCGTGCGCGGCGGGATCGGGGCCTCGACCCCGGTCTTGGGGTTGCGGCCCACGCGGGCGCCCTTCTCGCGGACTTGGAACGTGCCGAACCCGCTGACCTTGACGTGCTCGCCGGCGACCAGCGCGTCGGAGACGTGGTCGAGGACCGCGGAGACGAGGCTCCCGCACTCGTTGCGGCTGAGACCGACGCTGCGGTGCACCGCGTCGCTGAGGTCCATTCGAGTTAGTGTCTTTCCCACCACGGCTTCCTCTCCTTTGCCGTGCATAGGATGAGGGGTCGAACCCCGTCCTGTCAATGGGAGGGGCCGCGCAAACCGCTGCTAGATCAATGGCTTACACGCATAGGTTGAAACGCGAGGCGCCGTAACGCGTTTCTACCACCGCAGCACCGCCGCGCCCCATGCCAGCCCCCCGCCGATCGCCTCCGTGACCACGAGATCGCCGGGCGACAGGCGGCCTTCCGCCTTCGCGACGCCCATCGCGAGGGGAATCGACGCCGCGGAGGTGTTGCCGTGGTCGTGGACCGTGCGGATCACCTTCTCCAGGGGCAGGCCGAGCTTCTCGGCGGTCTTAGCGATGATGCGGACGTTGGCCTGATGCGGCACGACGACGTCGATCTCGTCGATCCCGATCCCGGCCTTCGCCGCGACGTCGAAGGTCGACTGCGCGAGCTTCTCGACGGCGTGGCGGAACACCTCGCGGCCCGCCATCATCAGGTGGCCGGTGGTCTGGCTGGAGGAGACCCCGCCGGAGACCTGCAGGATCCCGCGGTGGCGCCCGTCGGAATGGAGGTCGACGGCGAGGATGCCGCGGTCGGCGGAGGTGCCCGCGCCCTCGCGGGCCTCGAGGACCACCGCGCCCGCGCCGTCCCCGAAGAGGACCGCCGTCGTCCGGTCCTCCCAGTTCAGGATGCGCGAGAAGGTCTCGGCCCCGATCACGAGCACGCGGTCCGCCTGCCCCGCGACGATCAGGGCGTTCGCTTGGCCGAGCGCGTAGACGAACCCCGCGCAGACCGCCTGCACGTCGAAGGCGAAGCCGCGCGTCATGCCGAGCTTCTGCTGCACGATGGTGGCGGTGGCGGGAAAGGTCAGGTCGGGCGTGGAGGTGGCGAGGACGATGGCGTCGACCTCGTCCGCCTCGATCCCGGCATCGGCCAAGGCCCGCCGGGCGGCGGACGTCGCCAGATCGCTCGTGACCTCGCCCTCGGCGGCGAAGCGGCGGCGCTCGATCCCGGAGCGGGACCGGATCCACTCGTCCGAGGTCTCCATGCCCAGCTCGCGGGCGAACCAGTCGTTCTCGATCACCCGCTCCGGCAGGTGGTGGCCGACGCCGGTGAGGACCGCGCGCCTCATGCCTCGTCCTCCGCCCGCTCGGCCAGCGGGGCGACGGCGGCGACGCGGGCCTGCAGCCGGTCGGCGAAGCCCGCCCGCGCGAGATCCCACGCCAGCCCCACGGCGGCGGCCACGCCGGTCTCGTCGGCCGAGCCGTGCGACTTCACCACCGTGCCCTTGAGCCCGAGGAAGACGCCGCCGTTCACGCGCCGCGGGTCGATCCGCTTTCCGAGCCGGGTGAGCGAGGTCATCGCGAAGAGCGCGCCGATCTTCGAGAAGGGCGTGGCGCGGAACGCCTCGCCCAGCATGTCGCGCACGAAGGCGGCGGTGCCCTCGCCGGTCTTGAGCGCGACGTTGCCGGTGAAGCCGTCGGTGACGATCACGTCCACGGCGTCGCCGGGGATGTCGCCGCCCTCGACGAAGCCCGCGAAGTCGAACTCCGCGTCGTCGGCGGCTTGGGAGATGAGGTCGTGCGCCTCGTGCAGCTCGCCCCGGCCCTTGTGCTCCTCGGTGCCGACGTTGAGCAGGCCGACGCGCGGGCGCGCGAGGTGGAGGCCGTTGCGGGCGTAGGACGTGCCCATCAGCGCGTAGCGCAGCAGGTCGCCCGCGTCGGCCTTGATGTCGGCGCCCACGTCCAGCATCACGTTGAACCCGCTGGGGTTCCGGCTCGGCCAGAGGATCGCGATGGCCGGGCGGTTGATGCCCGGCAGCTTGCGCAGGCGGATCATCGAGACGGCCATCAGCGCGCCCGTGTTCCCGCAGGAGACGCAGGCCTGCGCCTCGCCGTCGCGGACGCAGTCGACGGCCGCCCACATGGACGTGCCCTTGCCGTTGCGCATCACTTGGGAGGGCTTGTCGGTCATCGACACCACGCCCTCGGCGTGGCGGACCTCGACGTGATCGGACAGACCGCGCCGCTTGGCGATCAGCGGGCGGAGCGCGGCCTCGTCCCCGTGGAGGACGAAGCGCATGGCAGGTTCCTTGTGGACCGCGCGGGCGAGGCCCGCGACCACGGCCTCGGGGCCGCGGTCGCCGCCCATGGCGTCCACGGACAGGACCGGGGGGGTCGCGTCCGTCACACTCGCCCCGCTGCGGGGAACAAGGCGATCAGGCCGCGTCGTCGTCCAGGTCGACGGCGTCGGCGGCGATCACCTCGCGGTCGGCGTAGTGGCCGCAGGCCCCGCAGACATGGTGCGGGCGCTTGAGCTCGCCGCAGTTCGGGCATTCGGCGGGGTTGCCCGGCACGAGGAAGTCGTGGGCGCGGCGCATGTTGCGGCGGGACCGGGTGACCTTGTTCTGGGGGACGGCCATGTCTGCTCTCCGTCTGGGGCGGACTTCCGGGGCTGCATCCCCACCGCCTCGGTCTGAATTTCGTTCCGGCCCCTCTAGAGGCAGGCATCGCCGCCGTCCAGCGGATCGGTGCCCCCGGACCGGAAGCGCGCGCCTACGCGGGGCGGACCGGATTCGCAAGGGCGGAACGGAAGACGCCGGAGGGCGGACGGTGGCGCGGTTGACGGGGCTCGAACCCGCGACCCCCGGCGTGACAGGCCGGTACTCTAACCAACTGAGCTACAACCGCGCAGCGCCCGCCGTCTCCGGCGTGGGGGCGAGGTATGGCAACCCGCCGGGGGCGTCAAGCGCCTCGGCGCGCGTTTTCACCGGTCGGGGAGCGGGATGTGCTCGGCCCTGTCGCCGGGCGGCAACTGGAAGCGCCCGTGCTCCCAATCGCCCTCGCGCCACGCCTCCTTGGCGGCGTCGATCCGCTCCTTGGAGGAGGCCACGAAGTTCCACCAGATGTAGCGCGGCCCCTCGAGCGTGTCGCCGCCCAGCAGCATTAGCCGCGCCCCCTGCGGCCCCGCACGCAGCGACAGCCGGTCGCCGGGGCGGAACACCATCATGCGCCCTGCCTCGAACGTATCGCCGCCGATCTCCACCGACCCTTCCAGCACGTAGACCCCGCGGTCCTCGTGGTCGTCGGGCAAAGGGATCGCGGCGCCCGCCTCCAGCATCGCGTCCGCGTAGAACATGCGGGAGGGATGCTGCGCGCTCGTGCGCTCGCCGTAGGCGTCGCCCAGCACGAGGCGGACGCGCTTGCCCTCCGCCTCGATCACCGGGAGGTCGGCCTTGGCGACATGCTCGAAGGCGGCCCCGGAATCCTCGTGGCTTGCCGGCAGCGCCATCCACGTCTGGATGCCGAACAGGTCCTTGCGCTCCTGCCGGTAGTCGCCGTCCGCCCGCTCCGAATGGGTGATCCCCCGCCCTGCCGTCATCAGGTTCACGGCGCCGGGCTCGATCCACTGGTCCGTGCCCAGCGAGTCGCGGTGGTGGATCTTGCCCTTCAACAGGTAGGTGACGGTCGACAGCCCGATATGCGGGTGCGGGCGCACGTCGATCCCCTCGCCGGTCAGGAACTCGGCCGGCCCCATCTGGTCGAAGAAGATGAACGGGCCGACCATCTGGCGCTTGGGCGCGGGCAGCGCGCGCCGCACCTCGAAGCCGCCGAGGTCGCGGGCGCGGGGGACGATGACGGTCTCGATGGCGTCGACCTCGTCGCCGGTCGGGCAATGCGGGTCGAGGGCGGGGTTCCATGACATGGGCGGGGCCTCCTTCTGAAAGGACACATAGCCCCTCCGGCCCGCCCCGTCGCCCGCCGTCCCCGCACCGTCCCTGTGCGCGGGGGGTCAGCCCGGTGCGCCGACGTCCCCGGTGGTCTGGTCGACGTAGAGGTTGAGGTCGCCCGCGCCGGGATGGCCCGCCGAGCTCTGGTTGAAGCCGCCGTGGTTTATCGCGACCGAGCTGTTGCCGCCGGCCACCGTCCCTTGGTTGCCGCCCGCCACGTTCGCAGCGGTGAACTGGGACTCCGACACGAGCTTGCCGTCGACGTAGAGCGCGAGGCCGCTGTTCGCGTCGACCGACCCCTCGATGGAGTAGGTGCCGTCCTCCACGGCCCAGAGCGCCTCGCCGCGGTCGGCCGCCGGACCGGTCCCGTTGCCCTTGCCGGACTGGAGGTAGAGCATCCCGTCGTACTGGTAGAGGATGGTGCCCGTGCCCGTCCCGCCGGCCTCGAACAGGATGCCCTCGTCGCGGGCGTTCAGGGTCGCGTCCATCTGGAAGGAGAACTGCTTCTGCTGCTTGAGGTCGGGGAAGTTGGCCCCCGCCGTGATCGTCGCGGTCGTGGTGAAGCCCTCGGTCACGTTCGCGAGGATCTCGACGGCCTCCTCGAAGCGCGTCTGGACCATGTCCGACTCGAGGAGCGTCCTGACGCTGGTGCTCGCGGACTGCGCGCCGGTCGCGACGACCCCGACCACGGCGAGGCCGAAGCCGACCAGCGCGGCACTCAGCACGACCCAGTCCACGGTCACGGCGCCGCCTTCGTCCGCCTGAAATTCGGTCCACATGGCGCATTCCTCTCGTCGCGTTCCGCCCCGCCTAGGGGCCGACGTTCGCGCAATGAGGGCGGAAGGGTGAAATTCGCGGGGTGACTTTCCGGTCCCGCGCCGGGCACGGTCAGAACGCAGCACGGGGGAACGCATGACGAGGACGGCGGTGGTGACGGGCGCGGCCCGGGGGATCGGGCTCGCGACGACGCGGCTCTTCCTCGCGGAGGGGCGGCGGGTGGCGATGGTGGACCTCGACGGCGACGAGCTCGCCCGCGCCGCCGGATCGCTGGAGGGGGTGACGCCGCTGTCCTGCGACGTCTCCGACCCGGACGCGGTGGAGCGCATGGCGGCGGAGGCGCGGCAGGCGCTGGGATCGGTGGACGCGCTGGTGAACAACGCGGGGCTCGCCGATTTCGGGCCGCTGGAGGAGACGGGCTTCGACCGCTGGCGCGCGGTCATGGCCACCAACCTCGACGGCCCCTTCCTCGTGACCCAGGCGCTGCTCCCGGACCTCAAGGCCGCGCGGGGCGCCATCGTGAACATCGCGTCCATCTCAGCCCTGCGGGCGTCGACGCTTCGGGTGGCCTACGGGACGTCGAAGGCGGGGATCGCGCACCTGACCGAGCAGCTGGCCGTCGAGCTGGGCGAGCACGGCGTGCGGGCCAACACGGTCTGCCCCGGCCCCGTCCGCACCAAGCTCGCCATGGCGGTCCACACCCAGGACATCATCGACGCCTACCACGACGCGATCCCCCTGGGCCGCTATGGCCGCGAGGAGGAGATCGCCGAGGCGATCGTCTGGCTCTGCTCGGAGAAGGCGTCCTACGTGACCGGCCAGCGCCTCTCGGTCGATGGCGGCTTCGAGGCGACGGGCATCGGCCTGCCCGCGCTGCGGTCCTAGCGCAGGACCGCCTCGCCGCCCTCGTCCGCGCGGAACACGACGCCCTGCGGGTCGTCCAACCCGTCCCACGCCTCCGGCCCCTGCCCCCGCAACGCGGCGCGCAGGCCGATCAGGACCATCCCGTGCGTCACCACGAGCGCCGGGCGCGGCAGCGCGACGGCGAGCCGGGCCACGCGGCCCGCGAAGGCGCGGCCCTCGCCGCCGGGGGCGTCGAGCTTCCACCGCACCCCGTCCGAGGCGGTGAGGTCGGACCGCAGGCGCCCCTCCCACCGGCCCATCCCGATCTCCGAGAGGTCCTCCAGGACCGTCGCCGCCAGCCCGGCCAGCGCCGCCGTGCGGGTCGCGCGACCGGCGGGGCTGGCGAGGCAGGGAAGCCCGGAAAGGCCGTGCGCCACGAGGATGCCGCCGAGGGCGCGGGCCTGCGCCTCGCCCCGCGGCGTGAGCGGCGAGTCGCGCCGCCCCTGCATCCGGCCCTCGACGTTCCACGCGGTCTCGCCGTGGCGCATCAGATAGAGGGGCATCGCGGCCTCCGGGGGGAGCGGTGGTGGGTGGTGAGGGTCTCGAACCCCCGACCTACTCGGTGTAAACGAGCCGCTCTACCAACTGAGCTAACCACCCGTGGACGCGGGCCTAGCCTGCGGCCTCGCGGTCATCAAGCCGGGCGGCGGCGTCGGCGCGCCGGGACAGGTCGGACGCGATCAGGATGAGAGTCGGGGCCGTGGCCGCGTCGCCGTCCTCGGCCGCGGCGAAGGCCGCCGCCTCGACCGCGCGGGCGGCGAGGCGCAGCGACAAGGCCGGGCGGCGCGCGGGCGGCACCCCCGCGACGGCATCGGCCAAGGCGGCAAGGGCGGCCTCAGCGGCGGCGGGAATGTCGTCGGTCATCGGGTCTCGCATCGTGCTACGCCCCTGGCCTAGGCCGGACGCGCGCCTATGGCATGTCGCCCATGCGCGCCACGCGCGCCGGCCCCGACAGGTCGATTACCCCCGCCCCGAGGCCGCGGATCACGGCCGTCGTGCGGTCCGCGACCCCGAGCTTGTCGAACAGGCGGCGGACCAGCGTGTCCACGGTATGGCGCGACAGGCCGAGGATGGAGGCGATCACGCCGTTCGACTTGCCCCGCGCGATCCATCCGAGGATCTCCTCCTCGCGGGGGGAGAGGTCGCGCTCCAGCGCGGTGCGGTGCTCCGTTATCTCGCAGAACCGCAGGTGGGCGATCTGCACCGCGGCCTTGAGCTCGAAGACGCCGGCGGGCGCGAGGTCGGGCCGCAGCCCCGGCCCGAAGCCGAGGCCGACATAGGCGGAGCGCATGTTTGGCCCGTAGACCTGCATCGCGAGCCCGTCGCCCAGCTCCGCCGTCTCCAGCTCGCACAGGAAGGCCGCCTCGGTCCCGGTGAGCGTGGTCAGCATGTCGACGTCCGACCAGAAGAACGGCTGGGACCGCTTGGCCGCGAGCGCGGTGATGGGGTCGGCGAGGCTGAGCTCGTGCTCGACGTAGTGCCGCACCCAGTCCTTCGGGAAGCCCTCGGCGACGACGACCGCGCTCTCGGGGGTGACGACGGACTGGTGGTGGTAGGACATCCGGACCACCCCGCGCGCCCGGAGGAACGCGCGCGCGGCGCGCCAGAGGTGCCGGGAGTCGTCGATCCCCGCCACGGACGCGGCGAAGCTCGCGAGCGACCCATCCATGCGCCGAGACTATCACCTGCGGCGGGCGGCGCTAGGGCGCTCCACTGTAAGTCAGGCGCGAACATGGGGGGGATGGTGGGTGATGAGGGATTTGAACCCCCGACATCTTCGATGTGAACGAAGCGCTCTACCACTGAGCTAATCACCCGTCGGCGCGCAGATAGCGCCCCGCCCGGGAGGCCGCAAGGGGCCGCGGGCCGTTGCGCGGAGGGTGCGCGGAGGCGAAGGAGGGGCATGAACCTGCAGCCCCTCCTCACCGAGATCGCCGACGCCATGGCCCGCGAGGGCGAGCGCGGCCGCGTCGCGACCTACATCCCCGAACTCGCGCGCGTCGACCCGGCCCGGTTCGGGATCGCCGCGGCGCTGCCGGACGGACGCATCCTGCGCGCGGGCGACGCGGACGTCCCCTTCTCCATCCAGTCGATCTCGAAGGTGTTCAGCCTTGCGCTGACCTTGGACCGCGTCGGCGAGGCCCTGTGGGAGCGCGTGGGCCGCGAGCCGTCGGGCGATCCGTTCAACTCGATCGTGCAGCTCGAGGCCGAGGCGGGCATCCCGCGCAACCCGTTCATCAACGCGGGCGCGCTGGCGGTGACGGACGCGCTGATGACCGCCGAGGCGGATCCCGTGGGCGCCGTCCTCGCCTCGGTCCGCCAAGCGGCGGGGGACGGGGCCATCGCGGTCGACGCGCAGGTGGCCGCGTCGGAGGCGGCGCATGGGGACCGCAACCTCGCGCTCGCCCACTTTATGGCGGCGCACGACCGGCTGTCGAACCCCGCGCCCGACGTCTGCACCGCCTACTTCCGCCACTGCGCCATCGCCATGTCCTGCGCGCAGCTCGCCCGCGCGGGCCTGCGCCTCGCCTCGCCCGGCAGCGGGATGGGATCGGCGCGGCGGCGGCGGCTCCTCGCCCTCATGCTGACCTGCGGGCACTACGACGCCTCGGGCGACTTCGCCTTCCGCGTCGGCCTGCCGGGCAAGAGCGGGGTGGGCGGCGGCATCCTCGCCATCGCGCCGGGGCGGGCCTCCGTGGCGGTCTGGTCGCCGGGCCTCAACGCCAATGGCAACTCCCATCTCGGCACGATGGCGATGGAGCGGCTCGCGCGGGCGACCGGATGGTCCGTGTTCGGGTGACTTGCGCGAATCGCACCGCGATCCCAGCGTCGGCGCACTGGAGAGGGGGCGACGGCAGAGGAAGACCATCCTTACCGCCGCCGCCATGTGCGCGTTCGTGGCTAGCACGGCGACCGCCGGCAACGTCGAACCCATCCTGATCGTCGAGGACACATCCTCGTCGGCCCGAGGGATCCTCGTCCCGATCATCGCCTTCGTGATGACCGTGGCGGTCGCCACCGCCGACCGACCGCACGGCCCTCGGCGTCGGGAGAGGCGCCCCGTGCCGTTCGGAGGTGCCGCATATCGCCCCGGTCTCGCCCCACTGGGGACCCGGCCCGCGCGCAGCCTCCGGATCGGACCACTCGACCGGAGGACCCGATGCGACCGACCCTCGCCCGCGCCGCGACCTGCCTCGCGCTGCTCGCGGCCCCCGCCGCGGCCGCGCCTGGCTTCGCCGCCGTGGACCGCGACGCGGACCACGCGATCGACTGGGCCGAGTTCGAGGCGGTCGGCGGGAGGCCGGACGCCTTCGCGCGCCTCGACGCGGACGGGGACGGGTTCGTGAGCCGGGCGGAGCTGCTCGTCTCGGCGGGCCGGGCGGCGCCAACGCCCCGGCAGATCGACATCGACGGGAACGGCATCCTCGCCGCGTGGGAGATGCGCCATCACTTCGGGCGCGCCTTCGACCGGGCGATGCGGGCGGGCGCGTGGTCGGGCCCGCGGCGCTACGGGCCCGCGCGGCCCGCGACGACCGTCGCGACGGGGGCGCCGCATGTCTGCGCGCCGCCCCTGCCCGACCGGACCGACCTGCTCGCCCGCACGGACCCGCCGGCGACGCGGCCGCGGCCCCGACCCGCGCGCACCTGACCCCGAAACGGGAAAGGCCCCCGAACCGGGGGCCTTCCATCGTCGCGTGCCGCCGCGATCAGTGCGCCGTGGCGCCTGCGGCCGCGGCCGCCGCCGCGGCGGCCGCCTGGGCCGCGGCCGCGGCATCCGCCGCCGCCTCGTCCCATTCGATCGACTCCGGCGAGCCGACCAGCGCGTGCTCCAGCACCTCCGACACGTGGGTGACGGGGACGATCTCCAGCCCCTCCTTCACGTTGTCCGGAATGTCCGCGAGGTCCTTCATGTTCTCCTCGGGGATCAGCACCTTGGTGATGCCGCCGCGCAGGGCCGCGAGCAGCTTCTCCTTGAGGCCGCCGATGGGCATCGCACGGCCGCGCAGCGACACCTCGCCCGTCATGGCGAGATCGCGTCGCACCGGCAGGCCCGTCAGGACCGACACGATGGACGTCACCATCGCGAGGCCCGCCGACGGCCCGTCCTTGGGCGTGGCCCCGTCCGGCACGTGGACGTGGATGTCCATGCGGTCGAACTTCGGCGGCTCCACCCCGATCTCGGGGGCGATGGAGCGCACGTAGGACGAGGCCGCGTCGATCGACTCCTTCATCACGTCGCCCAGCTTGCCGGTCGTCTTCATCCGGCCCTTGCCCGGCAGGCGCAGCGCCTCGATGTGCAGGAGGTCGCCGCCCACGGAGGTGTAGGCGAGGCCCGTCACCACGCCGATGGCGTCCGCGTCCTCGGCCAGCCCGTAGCGGTACTTCTTCACGCCGAGGAAGTCGTCGAGGTTCTCGGTCGTGACCGAGACCGTCTTCTCCTTCTTGCCGACGATCCGCGTCACGGCCTTGCGGGCCAGCTTGGCCAGCTCGCGCTCCATGTTCCGCACGCCCGCCTCGCGGGTGTAGGTGCGGACCATCTCGCGCAGGACGTCGTCCGAGACCTCGAACTCGCCCTTCCGCAGCCCGTGCGCCTTCACGACCTTCGGCAGCAGGTGCTGCTTGGCGATCTCGACCTTCTCGTCCTCGGTGTAGCCGGCGAGCGAGATGATCTCCATCCGGTCGAGCAGCGGGCCGGGCATGTTGTACGAGTTGGCCGTCGTCAGGAACATGACGTTGGACAGGTCGTACTCCACCTCGAGGTAGTGGTCGACGAACGTCCCGTTCTGCTCCGGGTCCAGCACCTCGAGCATCGCGGAGGCCGGGTCGCCCCGGAAATCCTGGCCCATCTTGTCGATCTCGTCGAGCAGGATCAGCGGGTTGGTCGTCTTGGCCTTCTTGAGCGCCTGGATGATCTTGCCCGGCATCGAGCCGATATAGGTCCGCCGGTGGCCCCGGATCTCGGACTCGTCGCGCACGCCGCCCAGCGAGATGCGGATGAACTCGCGCCCCGTGGCCTTGGCGACGGACTTGCCGAGGGAGGTCTTGCCCACGCCCGGCGGCCCCACGAGGCACAGGATCGGCCCCTTCAGCTTGGTCGAGCGCGCCTGCACGGCGAGGTACTCGACGATCCGCTCCTTCACCTTCTCCAGGCCGTAATGGTCCTTGTCGAGGATCGCCTCGGCCTTGCCGATGTCCTTCTTGACGCGGGACTTGGTGCCCCACGGGATCGACAGCATCCAGTCGAGGTAGTTGCGCACGACCGTGGCCTCGGCCGACATCGGCGACATGTTCTTGAGCTTCTTCAGCTCGCCCTCGGCCTTCTCGCGCGCCTCCTTGGACAGCTTCGTCTCGGCGACCCGCTGCTCCAGCTCGGCGACCTCGTTCTGGCCGTCCTCGCCGTCGCCCAGCTCCTTCTGGATCGCCTTCATCTGCTCGTTGAGGTAGTACTCGCGCTGCGTCCGCTCCATCTGGGACTTCACGCGCGACTTGATGCGCTTCTCGACCTGCAGGACGGACATCTCGCCCTGCATGGTGCCGAACACCTTCTCCAGACGCTCGGACACGACCAAGCTCTCCAGGAGCTCCTGCTTCTGGTTCACCTCGATGCCGAGGTGGCCCGCCACGAGATCCACCAGCTTGGCCGGGTCCTCGGCCTCGGCCACGGTGCCCAGCGCCTCCTCGGGGATGTTCTTCTTGACCTTGGCGTAGCGCTCGAACTCGTCGGCCACGGACGGCATCAGCGCCTTGATCGTCGCCTCGTCGCCGCGCTCCTCCTCCAAGGGCTCGGCGGAGGCCTCGAAGTAGCCCTCGGTGCCCGTGAACTCGGTGATCTTCACGCGGCGGCGCCCTTCGACGAGCACCTTCACGGTGCCGTCGGGCAGCTTGAGCAGCTGCAGCACGTTGGCCAGCACGCCGACGCGGTAGATGCCTTCGGCCTCGGGCTCGTCGACCGTGGGGTCGATCTGGGACGACAGCAGGATCTGCTTGTCGTCCTTCATCACCTCCTCCAGCGCGCGGACCGAGCGTTCGCGCCCGACGAAGAGCGGCACGATCATGTGGGGGAACACCACGATGTCGCGCAGGGGGAGGACCGGATGGGTCGTCGTCGTCATATGCATTCGTCCCTTCAGCGAAGGTGGCCCGGCCCCGGCAGCGGCAGCCCTCGGCCCCTTTCTGGTTCCGCATCGATGTGGGGGCCGGCGCGCCGCGATCAAGTTGCGGCGGCGGCCCCGCCTCGGGGGAACGGTGCCCGCCCCGACGGGCGGGTGCAAGCGGGGTCCGCGCGCTAGGAGGCGCGCTTGAGGTCCACGAGCCGCACCACCGGCGCGCCCGTCGCGGGCGCCTCCGTGACGATGGCGCCGACCGCCTCGTCGGGGGACCGGAGGTAGAGGTACATCGTCCACCGGCCGTCCGCGCCGTGCCCGTCCGCGCGCAGCCGGGGCATCGGCCCGCAGCCGCCGGGCAGCACGTTGGCCGTCGTGGCGAGGACCTCGCCGCCCGCCACCGCCTGCGGCCCGCGGGAGCCGAAGGGCCAGCCCGGACCGGCATGGGGCCTGAGGGCCGCGGTACCGAGCTCGCCCGAGAGGCGGAGGTCGCCCGACGCCGGATCGAGCCGCACCCGGCGCGTGCCGGCCGGCGGGTGCCGCACCGGGCCGGTCGCGGCCAGTTCCGTCGCGCGCCCGGCCCGCAGCGTCCAGTCGCCCCGCATGGTGGCCGCGAGGCCGCCCCGCGCCACGAGGCCGCAGAGCTTGCGGCGCGGCTCCACGTGGGTGCCGGTGATGTCGATCACCTTGGTGAGGCGCCCGCGCAGGTCCTCGGCCGCGGCCGGGGCCGCGAGGAGCGCGCAGAGCGCGAGCGTGAGGGGACGGAGCGCGCGCATGGCGGCCTCCTCGGGTCGATGTGTGCCTCGGCGGCCACCCGTCGTCCCGCAGGATCGCGAGCGGCTCGTTCGCCCACGGACTACCATGCGGCAGGGCCGGCGCCGGGCGGACCCTCGGTCAACGGCCGGGTCGCCGCGGCGGTCTGAGGCGGAACGAGCACGGCCCGCCCCGGTTCCGCCCCAATCCATGACGCGCGCGTCAGGGCGGCGGGATGTCGCCCGCGCCGAACTCCGCATCGAAATCCGACCGGAACGCCTCGAACGTCCCCGCCTCGATCGCGTCGCGCATCCCCTGCATCAGCTCTTGGTAGTAGTGCAGGTTGTGCCACGAGAGCAGCGTCATGGAGATCGCCTCCTTCGCCCGCACGACGTGGTGCAGGTAGGCCCGCGAATAGCCCGTGCAGCAGGGACACGCGCAGGCCTCGTCCAAGGGCCGCGGGTCGTCCCGGTGCCGCGCGTTGCGCAGGTTCACCCGCCCCCGCCGCGTCCACGCCTCGCCCGTCCGGCCCGAGCGCGTGGGCAGCACGCAGTCGAACATGTCGATCCCCCGCGCGACCCCGCCCACGAGGTCGTCGGGCTTGCCCACCCCCATCAGGTAGCGCGGCTTGTCCGCGGGCAGCTGCTCCGGCGCGAAGTCGAGGCAGCCGAACATCGCCTCCTGCCCCTCGCCCACCGCCAGCCCGCCCACCGCGTAGCCGTCGAAGCCGATGGCCGTCAGCGCCTCGGCGCTTTCCGCCCGCAACTCTTCATCCAGACCGCCCTGCTGGATGCCGAACAACGCGTGGC
Source organism: Jannaschia sp. Os4 (assembly GCF_016820245.1). Lineage (GTDB taxonomy): Bacteria > Pseudomonadota > Alphaproteobacteria > Rhodobacterales > Rhodobacteraceae > Jannaschia. The sequence continues at coordinate 453,341 of NZ_JAFCAR010000004.1, forward strand.
CCGGCCGGTCCCCGAACGCGTCGCGCGACCGCCGCGCCCAGCGCATCGAAAGGCGCATCGACCTCGCCACCCGCTCGCGGTCCGCCGGCAGCGCGGGGCACTCGTCGAAGCACATCACGATGTCCGACCCCAGCTTGCGCTGGATCTCCATCGACGTCTCCGGCGACAGGAAGTGCTTGGACCCGTCCACGTGGGAGCGGAACGTCACCCCCTCCTCGGTCAGCTTCCGCAGCTCCGACAGCGACATCACCTGATAGCCGCCCGAGTCGGTCAGGATCGGGCGGTCCCAGTTCATGAAGCGGTGCAATCCGCCCAGCCGCTCCATCCGGTCCGCCGTGGGCCGCAGCATCAGGTGGTAGGTGTTTCCCAGCAGGATGTCGGCCCCCGTCTCGCGCACCTGCCCCGGCAGCATCGCCTTGACGGTCGCCGCCGTGCCGACGGGCATGAAGGCGGGCGTGCGGATGTCGCCGCGCGTCGTCGCGAGCGTGCCGCGGCGGGCGCGCCCGTCGGTGACGTGGAGTGTGAAGGAGATGCCGGTGGCCATGGCCGCGCCCTAGCGGCGGGCGGGGGCGGGGAAAACCCCGGCACTGGACGCCACCGGCCGCATTCCCTACCTGTCCGGTCAGGAATGACCCGGAGGACCGGCCCATGCGCGACGAGACCGAGCCCATGGAAGGCGCGCCGCTGATCGCGCCCTCGACCACCGACCACCCCCTCCACGAGCCCGTGGTCGAGGCCTGCCGGTCCGTGTTCGACCCCGAGATCCCCGTGAACATCTACGACCTCGGGCTGGTCTACACGATCCGGATCGGGGCCGAGAACGACGTGAGCGTGGTGATGACGCTGACCGCGCCGGGCTGCCCCGTCGCGGGCGAGATGCCCGGCTGGGTCGCCGACGCGGTCTCCTCGGTGCCCGGCGTCAAGACGGTCGACGTCGACCTCACCTGGGAGCCGCCTTGGGGCATGGAGATGATGTCGGACGAGGCGCGGCTCGAACTGGGGTTCATGTAGGGAACCCTCCCCCACCCCCCGCGTTCGCCGGGCATGACATCGATCCGCACGCTCGCCGCACTCCTCCTCTGCGCGCTGATGGCGTTCGCGGCGCCCGCCTTCGCCCAGGAGGACCCCTTCTTCTCGATCGACGGCCTGAACGAGGGCCTCGCGGACCTTCCTGAGGACATCGACCGGCGGACGCCCCGCGCCACGATGCGCGCCTTCATACTCGCGACCGAGGCGGAGGACTGGGAGCGCGCCGCGCACCTGCTGGACCTGTCCGAGCTCCCGGTGGCCGACCAAGCGCGCGACGGGCCGATCCTCGCGCAGCAGCTCGCGTCGGTGATGGACCGCAAGGCCGTGCTGGACTGGTCCGCGCTGATCGAGCGCCCGGACGCGCTGCAGGTCCTCGGCGGTCGGACGCAGGTGCAGGCCGGCGAGCCGCGCCGCTCGCTGCTGCTGCGCGAGCTGAACCTCGACCCGGTCCCCGCGGCCCTGCGCCTCGAGCGCGTGAAGCCGGGCGAGGACGCGGACCCGCAGTGGGTCTTCTCCCGCGAGACCGTCGACGCGCTGCCCGACCTCTACCGGGAGTACGGCCCCGCCCCGTGGGAGGCGCGGATGCCCGAGTGGGTACGCGGCGACGCCTTCTGGGGCCTCATGTGGTGGGAGGTGCTGGCCCTCCCGCTGCTCGCGCTCGCGGCCTTCGTCCTCGGCGGGCTCGTCCTGCGGGCCGTGGACGCCTCCAGCCGCATCTCCGACCGTCCCATCGTCCAAGCCGCCGTGCGCGCGGTGCGGTGGCCCGCCGCGGTCGCCGCCGTGACGGCCTTCGTGGGGTGGATCGCGGGCAACGTGTTCGTCTTCTCGGGCCAGATCGACACGTGGCTCTCGCCGCTGCTCGCCATCGGCTACGTCACGGCCGTGCTGATGCTCGTGATCAACGTCAGCGAGGCGGTGCTCGACGGGATGATCTCGCCGGACGAGGACGTCGACCTCACGGACGCCGAGCGCGAGGAGGCCCGCTCCACCGCCACCAAGCTCAACGCGGCGAAGCGCATCCTGACCATCGTCGTGTTCCTGATCGGCGCGGGCGTGGTGCTCTCGACGGCGGACGTGTTCCGTGGCCTCGGCCTGTCGCTGCTGGCCTCCGCCGGCGCGCTGACCATCGTGCTGGGCTTCGCCGCGCGGGACGTGCTGGCGAACGTGATGGCCTCGCTCCAGATCGCGATGAACCAGTCCGCCCGGATCGGCGACCGCGTGAAGTGGAAGGACGAGCTCTGCTACGTCGAGCGCATCCACCTGACCTACGTGCTGCTGCGCGACTGGGACAACACGCGCGTGATCGTCCCCGTGCGGGAGTTCATCAGCGAGACGTTCATCAACTGGTCGGCGATCGAGCCGGCCATGCTGAAGATCCTCAAGTTCAAGGTCCGCCCCGACGCCGATCTCGACGAGCTGCGGTCCCGGTTCGAGACGGTGCTGCAGGACCTCGACGGCGACGAGAGCCTCGACGGCAAGCTGGGCGACCTCGACGAGGCGGCCATGAACGTCACCGGGCAGGACGTGTTCGGCGTGGACGTGTGGTTCTCGGTCCCGTGCGCCTCGCCCAACACGTCGTGGGACGTCGCCTGCGCCGCGCGCGAGCGCATCGTGAAGGAGGTGCAGGACATGGCCGAGCGGTCCGGCCGTCCCGTCTTCCCCGAGGCGGAGGCCGCGGAGGCTGCCTGACCCGGCGGAAACCAGCCGGTTTCACGAGACCGTCATCCTCCCGAGACGGGCCCGTCACCTCGCGCCGTAGCCTCCCCCGCACGCACCCGGAGGAGACACGATGCGCCATCTCACCCTCACGACCGCCCTCGCCGCCCTGCCCCTCGCCGCGCTCGCGGACGCCCACTCGACCGAGCCGCTGACCTACGGCCAGCGCCCCTTCGCGCTGATCGACGCGATGGACCCTTCCCCGCTCAAGGACGAGCTGATGGCCTGCCGCGGCCAGACGCCGGAGCGGACCAAGTTCTCCATCGGCCACCGGGGCGCGCCGCTCATGTTCCCCGAGCACACGGTCGAGTCGAACGTCGCCGCCGCCCGGATGGGCGCGGGCATCCTCGAATGCGACGTGACCTTCACGTCCGACAAGGAGCTGGTCTGCCGCCACGCGCAGAACGACCTGCATACGACCACCGACATCCTCGCCACCGACCTCGCGTCCACCTGCACCACGCCCTTCGCCCCCGCCGCGGGCGAGGAGCAGGCGACCGCCGAGTGCCGCACCTCCGAGATAACCTTGGCCGAGTTCCGCACGCTCACGCCGAAGATGGACGCGGCCGACGGCACGGCCACCGACGTGGCGGACTACCTCGGCGGCACGGCGGACTGGCGCACGGACCTCTACACCGGGCAGGCGACGTCGATGACCCATGCCGAGTCCATCGCGCTCTTCGACCGCCTCGGCGCCGACTTCACGCCGGAGTTGAAGACGCCCTCCGTGGAGATGCCCTTCGACGGCTTCTCCCAACAGGGCTACGCCCAAAAGCTCATCGACGAATACGTCGCCGCCGGCATCGAGCCGTCCCGCGTCTGGCCCCAGTCCTTCAACCTCAAGGACGTGACCTACTGGATCGAGAACACCGAATACGGCGACCAAGCGGTCTACCTGATGGACGAGTACGACATCGAGGGCTACTCGCCGACGGACCCGTCCACGTGGCCGCAGACGATGGACGAGTTGAATGCGATGGGGATCAACTGGATCGCCCCGCCGATGTGGATGCTGGTCACGACGGAGGGCGGCGCCATCGTGCCCTCCGCGCTCGCCAACGCCGCGAAGGAGGCCGACCTCGGCATCATCACGTGGACGCTGGAGCGCTCGGGCCCGCTGGCGGGCGGCGGCGGATGGTACTTCCAGTCGATCGCGGACGTCACCGACAACGACGGCGACACCTACGAGCTGCTGCACGTGCTCGCGCAGGACGTGGGCGTCGCGGGGGTGTTCTCCGACTGGCCGGCGACGGTCACCTACTACGCCAACTGCTTCGGCCTCTGAGGCCGAGGGGCGCGCGCCTCGGCGGGCGCGCGCGCCATGGCATCAGCCGAACCAGCGCCAGCGGCGGGCGCGGCGGTCCTGCTCGGCGAGCTTGGCGAACTGCTCGCGCTCGGCGCGGTAGCCGGTCTTCTCCTGCGGCTCGACGGTCTGGAGGCCGGGGATGACGAAGGCGGGGATCGAACGGGTGATGGACATGGGGCGTCTCCTTTCCGGACATCAGATGGCCTCCGCCGCCGCCGCCTTCATCCCGGCACAGCCGCAACGGGCCTTTCACCGGTGAAAGCTGGCCCCGCCCCCGCTTTCGCCATACCCGTCCTCCATGCGCCCCTCGTGGAACGACCTCGCCCTCTTCGCCGCCGTCGCCCGCACCGGCACCTTGGCCAAGGCCGCCGCCGCCACGGGGGCCTCGGTCCCCACCCTGTCGCGCCGGATGACGGCGCTGGAGGCGGGGCTGGGGCGCAAGCTCTTCCATCACGGGGCGCGGGGCTACCAGCTGACCGAGGCGGGTCGGGCGCTTCACGACCGGGCCCGCCGCATGGAGGACGCGGCGGCGGAGGTGGACGCGTGGGTCACGGCATCGGACGGTCCGGCCCGCGTCCGGATCACGGCGGGGACGTGGACGGCGCAGGCCCTCGCGAACGACATCGGACGATACTGGGACCGGGGCGACGCGTGGATCCCCGAGTTCGTCCACTGCGACCTCGACCTCGACATCGCGCGGCGCGAGGTCGACGTGGGCGTGCGCAACCGGCGGCCGGAGCAGCCTTGGCTGGCGGGGCGCCGCACCGCGCGGGTGCGCTATGCGGTCTATGGGCTGGACGGGGTCGAGGGCTGGATCGGCTCAACCTTCGACAGCGGGCAGACGCCGTCGGGGCGATGGATCTCCGAACGCCACGGCGACGCCATCGTCACCGCGACCAACGACCCCCGCTGGGCCTATGCCTTCGCCAAGGCCGGGGTGGGCAAGGTCGTCCTCCCGATGTTCGTGGGCGAGGGCTCCGACCTCCCCCGCCGCTCCGACCCGATCGCGGAACTCGAGCACGACGAATGGCTCGTCTCCCATCACGAGGCCCGGCACGAGCCGCCGATCCGCGCCGCGCTCGACGCGCTCGCGGGGTATCTCGAGGGGCGCCTCGAAGGGTAGGTCCATGCCGCGCTGCAGCGTAGATCGTATGTACAGGCGTATGTACGATGTATGCACGGTGTATGTACGGGCGCTGCACGCCCTTGAGCGGCCGCATCCGGGCGCCTAGATCGAAGGCGAAGGAGACGATCTATGTTCGGCATCCCTGGCCAAGCCCCCGTCACCGTGACCCCGGCGGCGGCCAAGCAGATCGCCAAGCTGATGGCGCGCGACGCGGCCTTCGGCTTGAAGATCGGCGTCAAGAAGGGCGGCTGCGCGGGGATGGAATACACGATGGAGTACGTCCCCTCGGCCGACGCCCACGACGAGGTGGTCGAGGTGGAGGGCGGCGCGCGCGTCGTGATCGCCCCGATGGCCCAGATGTTCCTCTTCGGGACCGAGATCGACTACGAGACCTCGCTCCTCGAATCCGGGTTCAAGTTCCGCAACCCGAACGTGACCGAGGCCTGCGGCTGCGGCGAGTCGATCAAGTTCGACGACGCGCTCTCCGCGCCCGCCGCCCAGCCCGGGGCCGACGCGGGCCTCGCGGTCCTGCCGCCCAAGCTGTAGGGCTGCGGGCAGGAGGACCTGCCCCGATGACCCGAACGACCCCGCGCAAGCTCGCCGCCGGAAACTGGAAGATGAACGGCTCGATGGCCGCGCTCGACGAGGCGCGCGCCGTGGCCGCCGCCGTGCCGGACGGCATCGACGCCCTGCTCTGCCCGCCCGCGACGCTGATCGGCCCGATGGCCGCCGCCGTGGAAGGGACGGCGCTGTCGGTCGGCGGGCAGGCCTGTCACGCCGCCGCCTCGGGCGCGCATACCGGCGACCTCTCGGCGGAAATGCTGGGCGAGGCGGGCGCGCGCTACGTGCTGTGCGGCCATTCCGAGCGGCGGACCGATCACGAGGAGACGGACGACATGGTGCGCGACCATGTCGCCGCGACGTGGCGCGCGGGGCTCGTGGCCGTGCTCTGCATCGGCGAGACGCTGGCGCAGCGCGATGCCGGCCACACCCTCGCGGTTCTGGGCGAGCAGCTCGTCGGCTCGCTGCCCGAGGGCGCGACGCCAGACAACCTCGTCATCGCGTACGAGCCGGTCTGGGCCATCGGGACGGGCCGCGTGGCCGAGCCCGCGCAGGTGGCGGAGGTCCACGACGACCTGCGCGCCCGGCTGGGCGACATCTTCGGCGACGCGGGCGCGGGGTTCGCCCTGCTCTACGGCGGCTCGGTGAAGGCCTCGAACGCCCCCGACCTCTTCGCGCTGGCGAACGTGGACGGCGCGCTGGTGGGCGGCGCGTCGCTGAAGGCGACGGACTTCGTGCCGATCATGGAGGCGCTGGCCGCGTCCTGACCGGGCGGCGCGCGGACGGGGTCGGCCCCGTCCGCGCGCCTGCCGCGGCTCAGCGCACGATCACCTCGGGCCCCATCACCAGCGTCGGGAGCCAGAGCGAGATCGCCGGCACGTAGGTCACGAGGATCAGGAACACGAACAGCACCGCGAGGAAGGGCAGCGCGGCCTTGACCACGCGCATCATCGACATGCCCGCCACGCCGGAGGTGACGAAGAGGTTCAGGCCCACGGGCGGGGTGATCATCCCGATCTCCATGTTCACCACCATGATGATGCCGAGATGGATCGGGTCGATCCCGAGCTCGATGGCGATGGGGAACACGAGCGGGGCCACGATGACGAGCAGCCCGCTCGGCTCCATGAACTGGCCGCCGATCAGCAGGATGACGTTCACCACGATCAGGAAGGTGATCGGCCCCAGCCCCGCGCCCAGCATCGCCGCGGCGATGTTCTGCGGGATCTGCTCGTCGGTGAGGACGTGCTTCAGGATCAGGGCGTTGGCGATGATGAACATCAGCATGATGGTCAGCTTGCCCGCCTCCAGCAGCGTGTGCTTCGTGTCGCGGTGGACGAAGGCCGTGAGCAGCGCCCACGGGGCCTGCAGCAGGGACTTCGGCGTCCCCTCGACCGGACCGGCCACCGCCGCGCCCACCGACTGGGCGGGCCGGGCCGCGAGCGGGCCGATGTCGCGGTAGACGAACATCGCCACCACGAAGGCGTAGACGGAGGCCACGGCGGCGGCCTCGGTGGGCGTGAAGATCGCGCCGGTGACGCCGGGGACGCCGTAGATGCCGACCATGATGACGGCGATCAGGGTGAGGCCCCAGAACGCCTCGCGGAACGCGGCCCAGATCTCGCCCCAGCCGGCGAAGTCGCCCTTGGGCATGTCCTTGATCGTGGCGATCACCCAGATCGTCACCATCAGGAAGAAGCCCGCGAGGAGGCCGGGGATCACCCCGGCGAGGAACATGCGCCCCACCGAGACGTCCGTGGCGGACGCGTAGACGACCATCACGATCGACGGGGGGATCAGGATGCCAAGCGTCCCCGCGTTGCAGATGACGCCCGCCGCGAAGTCCTTGGTGTAGCCCGCCTGCTTCATCGCCGCGATGACGATGGTGCCGATGGCGACCACGGTGGCGGGGCTGGAACCCGACAGCGCGGCGAACATCATGCAGGCGAACACGCCGGCGATGGCCAGCCCGCCCCGCAGGTGGCCCACGCAGGCGATGGAGAAGCGGATGATCCGCCGCGCCACGCCGCCCGTCGACATGAAGGACGAGGCGAGGATGAAGAACGGGATCGCGAGCAGCGTGTAGTGGCCCGCCATCGCCTGGTAGTAGCTCTGCGCGATGCTCGCGAGCGACGTGTCCGAGAACGCCAGCAGGAAGACGATGGACGAGAAGCCAAGCGCCACGGCGATGGGGACGCCGAGGAGCAGGAGGCCGATGATCATCGTGAACAGGAGGACGACGTCCATGGGTCAGCTCCGGGTGCGGTCGGTCAGGGGCGGCGGGGCGCCCTCGAACAGCGAGGTGGCGGTCTCGGCGCGCTCGGCCTCGCGGTTGGCGGTGGCGGCCTCCTCGACGGCGTCCTCCGCCTCGTGGGAGACGATGAGGCTCGACCGGGTGCCGCGGACGATGGCGGTGACGGCCTGCCCGATGCGGAACAGCATGAGGCCCACGCCGAAGGGCAGCATCGCGTAGGGCAGCGCCCGGGGCAGCTTCTCGAACGGGTCGTCCTCAGGGACGAGGAGCCATGCCTCGAGGGGGCCGCGCAGGAATTCGGGGAAGGGCACCTGATCCGTGGGCGTGTAGCCTTGGAAGTGCCACGGCTTCATCTCGCGGAAGCCGGTCGGGACCACCCGGCCCTCGAACGGGGCGAAGTTGCCGAACGGTGCCCAGAAGTCCCAAGCCCCCTTCAGCAGCAGCAGGCCGTAGGCGACCGTGACGGCGCCCGCCACGAGCGCGCAGACGCGCGCGGCGCGGGAGGGCAGCGCGTTCGTCAGCGCGTCGACGCCGAGATGCGCGGTGATCTTGAACCCGTAGGCCACGCCGAAGATCACGAGCCACGCGAAGAGGATCAGGACGACCTCGAGCCCCCAAAGGAGCGAGGAGTTGAAGCCGTAGCGCATCACGACGTTGGCGAAGGTCACGAGGACCATGCCGCCGAGGAAGAGCGCGATGGCCGTCTCCTCGATCTCGTTGACGATGCGCGAGAGCCGTCCCTTCGGCTCCCAGCGGGTCGCGGCGCTCATGGTCGTCCTCCCCCCCAGACGATGAAGGCCCGCCCCGGAGGGCGGGCCAGGCGCGATCAGTTGGTCGCGTTGTAGGACTGGGCCGCGTCGATCACGTCCTGCCCGATGTCGCCGGCGAACTGCTCCCAGACGGGCGCCATCGCGTCGACCCACGCCTGCCGCTGCTCGGCGGTCAGTTCGCGGATGACGCCGCCGTTGTCGAGGATCGACTGGCGCGCCTCCTGGTTCACGGCCTCGGATTCGGCGTTCCGGGTCTCGGTGACCTCGCCGAGGATCGTCATGAACTGCTCGCGCACCTCGGGGTCGAGGCTGTCGAGGAAGTCCACCGAGGCCACGACGAGGTAGTCGATGATGCCGTGGTTGGTCTCGGAGATGCCGTCCTGCACCTCGAAGAACTTCTGGCCCCAGATGTTGGACCACGTGTTCTCCTGCCCGTCGACGACGCCGGTCTGCAGCGCGCCGTAGACCTCCGAGAAGGCCATCGGCTGCGGAGAGGCGCCCATCGCCTCCATCTGCGCGATCAGCACGTCGGAGGCCTGCACGCGGAACTTGAGGCCGTTGGCGTCCGTCGGCACCTCGAGCGGCACGTTGGCGGACATCTGCTTCATGCCGTTGTGCCAGAACGCGAGGCCCTGCAGGCCGCGGCGCTGCATGGAGTCGAGCAGCGCGGCCCCGTCCTCGGAGTTCTGGAAGCGGTCCACCGCGGCGATGTCGTCGAACATGAAGGGCAGGTCGAAGACCTGGAACGCCTTGGTGAAGTTCTCGAACTTCGACAGCGAGGGCGCGGCCAGCTGGACGTCGCCCTGCAGCATCGCCTCCAGCACCTGGTCGTCGTTGTAGAGCGACGACTGCGGGAAGACCTCCATGCACATGGTGCCGTCCATCTCGCTGTTCACGCGCTCGGCGAGGAGCGACGCGGCGAGGCCCTTGGGGTGGCGGTCGGAGTTGGTGACGTGGCTGAACTTCACGACGATCTCGCCGTCGGAGCATTCGGCGAAGGCGGCGGTGGTGCCGGTCACGGCGATGATCGCCGCGACTGCGGCGGTGGTGAACGTCTTCATTCTATTCCTCCCATTGGCGCACGGTCCTCCCCGCGCGCCGGTGAACGTTGGCTAACGGCTGCCACGCCCGCCACAAGGACGAAAGGTGGAACACGTGTTTACAATACCTTGGGCAGCGACCTTCACGTGGCTTCGGTGCGCCGTCCCACTTCCCGCACGCCCGGACGGGGCGGTTGTGCGGAATCCCGCACACTCACACGCCCCGGTAGTCCTCCGCCCGCAGCCCGTGGCGCGCGAGCTTGTCGTAGAAGGTCTTCCGCGGCAGGTCCAAGTCGCGCGCCGCCTCCGTCGCGTGGCCGCCATGCCGGGTCAGCGCCTCCACGAGGATCGAGCGCTCCACGGCCCGCATCCGCTCGGCGAGGCCGCCGCTCGACGGCGCGGCCTCCTCCTCCATGCCCATCGCGAAGCGCATCGCGTGGTTCATCAGGGCCCGCGCGTTGCCCGGCCAGTCGCGCGCCATCAGGCGGGCCCGCATGTCGGGCGGCACCTCCGGCACGGCGAGGTCCGCCTGCTCGCAGGACTGGGCGAGGTAGCGCGAGAACAGGACCGGTATGTCCTCGGGCCGCTCCCGGAGCGAGGGGATGCGGACGCGCAGGCCCTCCAGCCGGTAGAACAGCTCCGCCTCCAGAGGACCGAGCAGCGCGTCCGGCGCCTCGTTGGTGGCGGCGAGGAGGCGCGGCTCGTCGAGGTCGGCCAGCAGGAACTGCGCGTCGCGGGGCAGCGCCTCGATCCGGTCGAGGTAGAGCGAGCCCCCCTCGGCCGTGGCCAAGGCGTCCGACAGGCGCGCGGCGTCGAGGCCGGGCGCGGCCCGCTTGACGAAGGGGCCGCCCGCGCGGGGCGACAGCAGGTGGATCACCTCCGCCACCTTCGGGGTGCCGGTCCCCGGCTCGCCGTGGATCAGGACGGGTCCCGCGCCCCGCGCCACCGCCCGCGCGCGGTCGCGCAGGGCGGCGGCCTGCGGCGAGATGCCGAACAGGATGCGCGCCGCCGCGTCGCCGCCTTCCAGCGACCTCTGGGCGGCCCGCTGCGCCAAGGCGGAGCGGCGGACGCCCAGCGCGCGGCGCACCGTCTCGACGAGGGCGTCGGGGTCGGCGGGCTTCTCCATGAAGGCGAAGGCCCCCTCCGACAGGCCGCGCACGGCCGAGGGCACGTCCCCCTCGCCCGTCAGGAGGATCACGGGCAGGTCGGGGTCGACGCCCCGCGCGTGCGACAGGAGGTGGAACCCGTCCCGGCCCGGCATCCGCACGTCCGACAGGATCACGCCGGGGAAGTCGCGCACGATGCGGTCCTTGGCGGCGACGAAGCTGGAGGCGGCGAGCACGGCGAGGTCCGCGAGGTCGAGCGTCTGGGCCAAGGCCTCGCGGACGCTGGCGTCGTCCTCGACGAGGAGCACGTCCGGCGTCATTCGGCCGCCAGCCCGCCGGTCGCCGCGACGACCGGGCGGAGGGTCATCTCGAACACCGCGCCATGCGTCCCGTTGCGCGCGGCGAGCGTGCCGCCGAAGCCCTCGACGATCCCGTAGGAGAGCGACAGGCCGAGGCCGAGCCCCGCGCCCACCTCCTTCGTGGTGTAGAACGGGTCGAACACGCGGTCGGGCTCGGCGAGGCCGGGGCCGGTGTCGGCGACCGTCAGCGTGGGCGGGTCCGCCTCAAGGGCGAGGGTCAGCGTCCCCTGCCCCCCCATCGCGTCCGCCGCGTTGCCGATCAGGTTGGCCAGCACCTGCCCCAGCCGCACCTCGCCCCCCATCGCCATCACCGGCGCGTCGGGGGCGATCACCACCGTCTCCAGCCCCGCGCGGCGCGGGGCGGTGACGTCGAGCGCGTCGTCGAGCACCGCGCGCAGGTCCGTGGGCGCGGCGGGATGCGGATCGGCGCGGGCGAAGGCGCGCAGGTTCGCGATGATGCGCCCCGCGCGGCGGGCGAGGTCGTCGATCTTGGCGAGGTTGTCGGCCGCCGCCTCCGTGCGCCCGCGCTCGAGGAAGGTCGCCCCGTTCCGGGCGAAGGACCGGATCGCCATGAGGGGCTGGTTCAGCTCGTGGGAGATACCCGCCGACATCCGGCCCAGCGCGCCCAGCTTGGTCGCCTGCACGAGGTCCGCCTGCGTCCGGGTGAGCGCGGCCTCGGCCTCGCGCCGCTCTTGGATCTCGGCGGTGAGCGCCTCGGTCCGGGCCGCGACGCGGGCCTCCAAGGTGGCGTTGGCGCGGGCCAGCGTCCGGCGCCGCTCCCAGAGGAACAGCAGCGCCGCGCCCAGCACGAGCAGCGCGGCGGCGACTATGCCGGCGCGGGCGAAGGCCAGCGCGCGGGCGGGGGCGGCGTCGGCGTAGAGGTCCGCCACGAGGCCCAGCACCGGCACGTCGCGGGCCACGTGCAGCGCGTCGCGCGGGACGTAGCGCCCCCCCTCGATGCGGCGCAGGTCGTGGCCGAGTTCCGGCGTCAGGACCTGCGCGGGCGGGCCGTTCAGGAGTTCCGTGCGGCTGGAGGCGACGACGCGCCCGTAGGGGGTGGCGAAGGTGAAGGCGTGGGGCTCGGCCCGCCAGTCCGCCTCGATCCGCCCGAGGTCGCGCACCACGACGATGGCCCCCGCCACGCGCCCGTCCGGGCCGAAGACAGGCGCCCCGTGGGTGTAGGCGCGCCCCACGTCGGGGCCGCCGCCCAGCGCGCCCTGCATGGCGCGGGCGAACCACGGCGCGCCCGCGATGGAGCCCGCGCGCCCCGTGGCGGAGGCGCGGATCGCGCCGTCGGTGTCCACGAGGAGGATGTCGGCGGAGCGGGTCCGATCGGCCGTGCGGCGCAGCAGGGCCTGCGCGGGAACGGCCGGTCCGCCGTCGAGCCGGTCGCGGACGCGCGCCGCGTCGGCGAGCAGGACGGCCACGTCGCGAGAGCGCTGCAGTTCCAGCACGAGCCGCTCGACCGCGAGGTCGAGGTCCGCGCGCCCGCCGGCGGCGGCGGCGTCGAGCGCGTCGCGCAGCTCCGAGCGGTGCACGCCCCACGCCACGGCGGCGACCGTGGCGAGGTACGCGAGGATGAGGGCGGCGCGGCGCATGAGCAAGGTATGCGGGGCGCGGGCGCCCGACCGCAACCTTGACCGCAAGGTCTCAGGCGGCGACGGGACCGGCATGGAGCGCTTCGACCAGGACCCGACCGACCCCGCCTTCGTCGCCGACCCCTACCCGTTCTACGACCGCCTGCGCGCGAGCGGCCCCTTGGCGTGGTGGGATGCCTACGCGATGCCCGTCGCGGCGGGCCATGCCGAGGTCTCGGCGCTGCTGCGCGACCGGCGGCTGGGGCGCGAGGATCCGTCCCCCCCGGCGCGGCCCGCGCATCAAGCGGGGTTCTGGGCCGTCGAGGACCATTCCATGCTCGAGCTGGAGCCGCCACGCCACACCCGCCTGCGGGCGCAGGTGCTGCGCGCCTTCACCTCGCGGCGGGTAGCGGCGCTGGGGCCGGAGATCGCGGCCTTGGCCGAGGAGCTGGTCGCGGCGTTCCCCGCAGGGCCGTTCGACCTGCTCGACGCCTTCGCGCGGCCCCTGCCCGTCCGGGTCATCGCCCGCCTCCTCGGCGTGCCCGAGGCAGACGCGCCGTCGCTGCTGTCGTGGTCCAACGCGATGGTCGGCATGTACCAAGCGGGCCGGACCCGCGCGATGGAGGAGGCGGCCGCGCGCGCGGCGTCGGAGTTCTCGGCCTATCTCGGGGACGTCCTGCGGACGCGGGCGACCGCCCCGCGCGACGACCTGATCTCGGCGCTCCTCGCCGTCGAGGCCGAGGGCACCCTGTCGCGCCCGGAGGTGGTCGCGACCTGCATCCTGCTACTCAACGCGGGCCACGAGGCGACGGTCCACACGCTCGGCAACGGGGTCGCGGGGCTCTGCGCCGCCGGCCTCTGGGGCGCGGAGATCACGCCCGCGCTGGTGGAGGAGGTGCTCCGCCACGACCCGCCGCTGCACCTCTTCACCCGCTACGCGACCGAGGAGGTGGAGTTGTTCGGCCACCGCCTCGCGCGGGGCGACCAAGTGGGCCTGCTGCTGGGTGCCGCGAACCGCGACCCGGCGGCCTACGCCGATCCCGCCCGGTTCGACCCCGCCCGGTTCCCCGATGCCGCGACCTCCACCAGCTTCGGGGCGGGGCTGCACTTCTGCCTCGGCGCGCCGCTCGCGCGGCTGGAGCTATTGGAGGGCTTGCGCGTGCTCGCGGCCCGCTGCCCCGGCCTGCGCGTGGCCGAGGAGCCGCGCTACGCCCCGATCTACCACTTCCACGGTCTGGAGCGCCTGGTCGTGGCGGCCTGACGGTCGCCCCGCCGGGGGCACCGCCCCCGGACCGCCGAGGTATTTCCGCCAAGATGAGGGAGAGGGCGGATCGCCGGATGTCGCCCTTCGATTCGAGATGGCGATGCGGTGCGGACCAGCCGACGCGAGCGAAACCGCCCATCCGACGCGCATATGTACGGAGGGTGCATGGGGGGTGGGCGGGGGGCGCCCCGCTGCGGACGCTGCTCCGTGCCGCATCGACTGGAGCGCGCTCGGGGTCGCGCTAGTGGAAGTCCCGACTCTTGGGGATCACCCGCACGTCGCGCGGATGGCGGCGCGCGTTGTCCAGCGGATGCACGTCGCGCGGCGGCGGGACCCCCGCCTGCCCCGTGCCCCGCGCGGGCTTCGGGCCGCGCGGGGCGGCCGTCGGCAGGTGGTCCACCTGATGCGGGATCGGGTTGGTGGGATGGTCGCCGCGCGTTGTGATCGCCGGCAGGTCCGCCTCCGACAGCCGCTCCAAGGCGTCCGAGCGGTTCTCCAGATGGTCCACGACGACGTGGATCACCCGCCCGTCGGTCTGCACCCGCCCCCGCACCGACATCAGGCGCGACGCCATGATCGGGCCGCGGAACCGGGCGAAGGCGTCCTTCCAGACCACGAGGTTGATGACCCCCGTCTCGTCCTCCAGCGTGATGAAGCAGACGCCCTTGGCCGAGCCCGGCTTCTGCCGCACGAGGACCAGTCCCGCGACCCGGACGCGGGCCCCGTGGCCCCCGCCCTTGGACGCGTCCCACAGCGCCTCGGCGGGGGTGTAGCCCTGCGCGGCCAAGGACTTGCGGAAGAAGGCCATGGGGTGCGCGCGCAGGGACAGGCGCGTGGTCTGGTAGTCGGCGACCACCTCCTCGGGGGCGGGCATGGCGGGCAGCGCGACGGGGGCGTCCGGCCCCGCCGCGTCCGCCCCGGCGGCGTCGAAGGCGGGCGCCGCCGCGCCGCCCTGATGGCCCATCACGTCCCACATCCCCTGCCGCCGTCCGCCCGACAGCGCGCCCAGCGCGTCGGCCTCGGCCAAGAGCCGCATGTCCCGCCGGTCCAGCCGCGCCCGCCGCCGCAGGTCGGCCACGTCCGCGAAGGGCCGATCGGCGCGGGCCGCCTCGATCCGCCGCGCCGCTCCCTCGCGGAACCCGTCGATCTGGCGCAGGCCCATCCGCAGCGCGAGCCCCGCGTCGGCGCGGGGGGCGAAGGCCTCCGCCGGGCGGGCCGCAAATCCCTTCGGAGGGATCTGCCCATTTCCCTCGGAGGAAATGGGGCCCCGCTCCAGCGCGTTGTCCCAGCCCGACACCGCCACGTCCGGGCCGTGCACCGCGACCCCGTTCTCCCGCGCGTCGCGCACGATCTGCGCGGGGGCGTAAAAGCCCATCGGCTGGGAGTTGAGCAGCGCGCAGGCGAAGACCGCCGGGTGGTGCCACTTCAGCCATGAGGACACGTAGACCAGCTTGGCGAAGCTGGCCGCGTGGCTCTCGGGGAAGCCGTACTCCCCGAACCCCTCGATCTGGGAGAAGCAGCGCGCGGCGAACTCCGGGTCGTAGCCGCGCGCGACCATCCGCTCGACCATGCGGGCCTTGTGGTCCGAGACCAGCCCCCGGGAACGGAAGGTCGCCATCGCCTTGCGCAGGGCGTTGGCCTCCGGCCCCGAGAACTCGGCGGCGACCATGGCGATCTTCATCGCCTGCTCTTGGAAGATCGGCACGCCCAGCGTGCGCCCGAGGATCTTCTCCAGCTCCTTCGGGTCGTGCTCGGGGCCGGGGCGCGGGTAGTCGATCACCGCGTCCGGGTCCGCCTGCCGCAACTGGCGGTTCTTCAGGTAGGGGTGGACCATGTCGCCTTGGATCGGGCCGGGGCGCACGATCGCCACCTCGACCACGAGGTCGTAGAAGGTGCGGGGCCTGAGCTTGGGCAGCATCGCCATCTGCGCCCGGCTCTCGACTTGGAACACGCCGAGCGACTCGCCCCGGCAGAGCATGTCGTAGGTCGCCGGGTCCTCGGTCGGGACGGTGGCGAGGTCGTAGGCGGTCCCGTGGTGGCGCTCGATCATCTCGAAGCTCTTCTGGACGCAGGACAGCATCCCCAGCGCCAGCACGTCGAGCTTGTAGATGCCGAGCGCCTCGACGTCGTCCTTGTCCCATTCGATGAAGGAGCGGTCGGGCATGGCCCCGTTGCCGATGGGGACCGTCTCGGTCAGGGGCGTGTCCGTCAGGACGAAGCCGCCCACGTGCTGGCTGAGGTGGCGGGGCATCCCGATCATCTCGCGCGCCAAGGTCAGGACCCGGCGCAGATGCGGGTCCGACAGGTCCAGCCCCGCCTCCCGGACGCGGTCGTCGCCGACGCCGCTCTCGAAGTGGCCCCAGACGGTCGAGGCCAGCTTGGAGGTCACGTCCTCTGTGAGGCCCATGGCCTTGCCCACCTCGCGGATGGCCGAGCGGGGGCGATAGTGGATCACGGTGGCCACCAGCCCGGCGCGGTGGCGCCCGTACTTGCCGTAGATGTGCTGGATCACCTCCTCGCGGCGCTCGTGTTCGAAGTCGATGTCGATGTCGGGCGGCTCGTCGCGCTCCTCGGACAGGAACCGCTCGAAGAGGACGTCGTGCTCGTCAGGATCGACGCTGGTGATCCCGAGACAGAAGCACACCGCCGAGTTGGCCGCCGAGCCGCGCCCTTGGCACAGGATCGGCGGCGAGACCTGCTCGCGCGCCCAGCGGACGATGTCGTGGATCGTCAGGAAGTAGGCGGCGATCCCCTTGGTGCGGATCAGGCCGAACTCCTTGTAGATCGTCTTGGTGACGTGCTTGGGCACGCCCTGCGGGTAGCGCCACGCCGCCCCTTCCCACGTCAGGGCTTCCAGATGCTCCTGCGGGGTGCGGCCCTCGGGCACGACCTCGGCGAGGTATTCGTATCTCAGGTCCGTCAGGCGGAAGGCGATGCGGTCGGCGAGGTCGCGCGTGGCCGCCACCGCATGGGGCCATTCGGCGAAGAGGCGGACCATCTCCTCCGGGCGCTTGAGGTGACGCTCGCCGTTGGGCTCCAGGAGCGAGCCGGCGGACTGCACCGTCACGCCCTCGCGGATGCAGGTCATCACGTCCTGCAGCGGACGCCGCTCCGGCGCGTGGTAGAGCACGTCATTCGTCGCGATCAGCGTCAGGCCCCGCGTCCGCGCCACGTGGTCCAGCCGGTTGATCCGCGCCCGGTCGTCGCCCCGGTAGCGCAGCGTGGCGGCGAGATGGGTGAACGGCAGGCCGTCGAGCATCGGCTCGAGCGTATCGAGGTCGGCGGGCGGCAGCGCGATCAGGTGCAGCCCCTCCGCATGGTCGCGGAGCATGGCACGGGTGACCTGCGTGACGTCCTTTCCCTGCCACTCACCCTCGGGCGTGGTCATCTTGCCCTTCGACAGCAGCGCCGAGAGCCGCCCGTAGGCCGCGCGGTCCTGCGGGTAGGCCAGCATCTCCGTCCCGTCCGTCAGGACGAGGCGGCAGCCGATCAGCGCGTCGACCTCCGCCGTGCGCCCCTCGGACCACATGCGGACCACGCCCGCGAGCGTGTTGCGGTCGGCGATGCCGATCCGGTCGTAGCCCAGCGCGCTCGCCTGCACGACGAGGTCGAGGGGCTCCGAGGCGGCGCGCAGGAAGGAGAAGGCGGAGGATGTGCCGAACTCGACGTAAGGGGACGGCGGGTTGCGCCGGAAGCCCTGCCCCGGCGCGAGGGTGCGCTTCTCGGGTCCGTCGTTCAGCGGCATGGGCGGCCCCGCGGGGATTCGCGGGCCTCCACGCGTCGGGCTCGTGCCGGGACGGCGGGGGGACGGGGCACGATTCGGAGCGAGGGACGGCGGTCCGCCAAGCAGCGGGCGCGGAGACCCGCAGAAATATCAGTGCTTTCCGCCCCGACGCTCATCCTACCCGAGTCCCCCGCCATCGCATTTGTCCACAAGAGAGCATTTGACTCACCCTCCCCCCTGCATAGAACAAACATGGAACATCAAGACGGACGACTCGGTTGGATGACCATGACGATCCCCTTTCCGGACCCCTCCGGACGGGCCGGCCCCGTTCTGCCGGCGCCCTGCCCCCCGACGCTCTCGGAGGCCTTCCCGGACTCCGCACTCGACCCCGGCCCGATCGGATTCGTGCTGGCCGCGCTGCCGCGCGGGCCGAGGCCCGTCCTGTGGGTGCAGGACCACGCCACCGCCCGCGAGAGCGGGGTGCCCTATGCGCTCGGGCTGCCGATCCGGGTGATCCATGTCCGCGCGTCGAACGCGGCCGATGCGCTGATGGCGATCGAGACGGGGCTCGCCTGCTCCGCCTTGGGCGCGGTGATCGGCGAGATCTGGGGCGCGCCCAAGCGGCTCGACTTCACCGCGACCAAGCGGCTCGCGCTTCGGGCCGAGGCGGCCGCCCTGCCCTGCTGGCTGCTGCGCCGGGGCGCGGAACCGGACCTGTCGGCGGCCCGGCAGCGCTGGCGCGTCGCGTCCCTGCCGTCGAATCCCGATCCGTGGGACGTGGACGCGCCGGGCGATCCACGCTGGCGCGCGACGCTGTTCCGCTCGCGCCTCGGCCCGCCGGGCGTCTGGGAGGCCACCCATGACCGGGCGGCGGATCGTCTCGATCTGGCTCCCCCGGCTGGCGATCGAGCGGTGGTGGCGGATGCAGGAGCGCGACCTCGACGCGCCACCGGATGACGCGCCCGTCGTGCTGGCCGTGGACGGGCCGCACGGACCGGTGATCCACGCGACCGCGCGGGGGGCCGAGACCTCGGGCGCCCGGGTCGGACAACGGGTCGTCGAGGCGCGGGCGGCCGCGCCCCATCTGATCGTGGCGTGGGGCGACCCGTCCGGGGACGCGGCCCTTCTCGACCGGCTCGCGCTCTGGGCCCGGCGCTGGGGACCACACGCCGCCGTGGACGGCGACGGGCTGGTGCTGGACACGACCGGCGCGGACCACCTGTTCGGCGGCGAGGCGGCGATGCTGGCCGACATAGAGGGGCGGCTGGCCAACGCGGGCCTGTCGGCACGCCTCGCGGTGGCGCCCACGCGGGGCGCGGCATGGGCGCTGTCGCGCTTCGGCCCCGTCCGGGCGGTGTGCCACGACCCCGCCGCCTGCGCGCCCCTCCCCGTCGCCGCGCTGCGCCTGTCGGACGACGGCGCGCGGACGCTGTCGCGGCTGGGGCTGAAGACCGTGGGCGCGCTGGCCGACATCCCGCGCTCGGCCCTGATGCGCCGCTTCGCCAAGGGACGCGAGGCCGAGCCGCTGGTCCAGCTCGACCGCCTGTTCGGACGCCTGCCCGAGCCGGTCGCCCCCGCCGACGCCCCCGACCCCGCCCGCGCGGTGATCCGGCTGTCCGAGCCGGTGCAGGATCCGACGCCCCATCTGCCGGACCTGACGCGCGCCCTCTGCGCGGGGCTGGCGCGGCGGGGCGAGGGGGCGCGGCGGCTGCGGCTGACGCTGTTCCGCGTGGACGGGGAGGCGCGCTGGGTCGACCAGCGCACCGCGCGGCCCACGCGCGACCCGGACCATATGCTGCGGCTGTTCGACGGGCGGCTGGAGGGGATTGACCCCGATATGGGCTTCGACGCCCTGCTGCTGGAGGCCGAGGCGGAGCGGCTGGACGCGGCGCAGCCCGACCTCGCCGGCGAGGTCGACCAGACCGAGGCGCTGGCGCAGTTGATCGACCGGCTGGCCGCGCGGCTGCGCCACGTCACCCGCCCCGTGCCGCGCGACAGCCACGTTCCCGAGCGGGCGCAGGCGCTCGTCGCCGCCCTCGGGGACGCCCCCGCGGTGGCGCTCGACCGGCCGCCCCGGCCCCCGCTCCTCCTCGAGACGCCCGAGGAGCTGCGAGTCCTCTACGCCATGCCCGACGGCGCGCCGATGCGGTTCCGGTGGCGCGGACAGACGCTGGACGTCGCGCGCTTCGCCGGGCCGGAGCGGATCGCGCCCGAATGGTGGGCCGACCGCGCGGGGACGCGGGTGCGCGACTACTGGCGGGTGGAGGACGCGCGGGGGCGGCGGTTCTGGATCTACCGCGAGGGGCTGCACGGCGACAAACGTGGCCTGCGGGACGAGGACGGGACGTGGCGGGACGCCCCGCCCCGCTGGTGGCTGCAGGGGATCAGCGGGTGATCCCTACTCCGCCGCCAGCGCCTTCCTCGGGGCCAGCATCGGCTTGAGGTAGCGGCCCGTGTAGCTGGCCTCGACCTCGGACACCTGCTCGGGCGTCCCCGTCGCCACCACCGTGCCGCCGCCGTCGCCGCCCTCGGGGCCGATGTCGATCACGTGGTCGGCGGTCTTCACGACGTCGAGGTTGTGCTCGATCACGACCACGCTGTTCCCTTGCTCCACCAGCTCATGCAGCACCTCCAAGAGCTTGCGGACGTCCTCGAAATGCAGACCCGTCGTCGGCTCGTCGAGAATGTAGAGGGTCCGGCCCGTGGACTGGCGCGACAGCTCCTTGGAGAGCTTTACGCGCTGCGCCTCGCCGCCCGAGAGGGTCGTCGCCTGCTGGCCCACCTTGATGTAGCCGAGGCCCACCCGCATCAGCGCGTCCATCTTCGACCGGATCGACGGCACCGCCTTGAAGAAGGTCTGGGCGTCCTCGACCGTCATGTCGAGCACGTCGGCGATGGACTTGCCCTTGAACTGGATCTCCAGCGTCTCGCGGTTGTAGCGCTTGCCCTTGCAGGTCTCGCACTCGACGTAGACGTCCGGCAGGAAGTGCATCTCGATCTTGATGACCCCGTCGCCTTGGCACGCCTCGCAGCGCCCGCCCTTGACGTTGAAGCTGAACCGCCCCGGCTTATAGCCCCGCGCCTTAGCCTCGGGCAGGCCCGCGAACCAATCGCGGATCGGGGTGAAGGCGCCCACGTAGGTCGCAGGGTTCGAGCGCGGCGTGCGCCCGATGGGGCGCTGGTCGATGTCGATGACCTTATCGAGATGCTCCAACCCCTTGACCTGCTCGCAAGGCGCGGGCGTCTGGCGCGCGCCATTGAGCTTCATGGAGGCCGTCTTGAACAGCGTCTCGATGGTCAGCGTAGACTTGCCCCCGCCCGACACGCCGGTGACGGCGACGAACTTGCCCAAGGGGTAGTCGACCGTCACGCCCTTGAGGTTGTTGCCGGTCGCCTTGACGACGGTGACCTTCTTCTTGTTGCCCTTGCGGCGCTTGGCCGGGACCGCGATCTCGCGCCGCCCGGCGAGGTAGTCGCCGGTGACGGAATCCGGGTTCGCCATGATCTCGGCGGGCGTTCCGCTCGCGATCACCTGCCCGCCGTGAACGCCCGCGCCGGGGCCGATGTCGAGGACGTAGTCCGCCTCGCGGATGGCCTCCTCGTCGTGCTCGACGACGACGACGGTGTTGCCTTGGTCGCGCAGGCCCTTGAGGCTTTCGAGCAGGCGGTCGTTGTCGCGCTGGTGCAGGCCGATGGACGGCTCGTCGAGGACGTAGAGGACGCCCGTGAGGCCCGACCCGATCTGACTGGCCAAGCGGATGCGCTGGCTCTCCCCGCCCGAGAGCGTGCCCGAGGAGCGGGACATGGTGAGGTAGTCCAGCCCGACGTTGTTGAGGAAGCCCAGCCGCTCGCGGATCTCCTTGAGGATGGCGCGCGCGATCTCGTTGTTCTGCTTGGACAGCGCGCCGGGCACCTCGGCGCACCACGCGGCGGCCTCCTTGATCGACATCTCGACCACCTGCCCGACGTGCAGCCCCGCGATCTTCACCGCCAGCGCCTCGGGCCGCAGGCGGTAGCCGCCGCAGGCAGCACAAGCGCGGCTGTTCTGGTAGCGCTCGAACTCCTCGCGGACCCACGACGAGTCCGTCTCGCGGTAGCGGCGCTCCATGTTGGGGACCACGCCCTCGAAGACGCGGGACACCTCGTAGACGCGCCCGCCCTCGTCGTAGCGGAACTTGATCTTCTGCTTGCCGGAGCCGCGCAGGAACACCTCGCGGACCTCCTCGGGCAGGTCCTTCCACGCGAGCTTCTTGTCGAAGCCGTAGTGCTTGGCGATCGCGTCGATGGTCTGCAGGAAGTAGGGGGACTTCGACTTGGACCACGGCGCGATGGCGCCCTTGCCCAAGGTGAGCGACTGGTCCGGCACCACGAGGCGGTCGTCGAAGAACAGCTCCGCCCCCAGCCCGTCGCAGGTCGGGCAGGCGCCGAAGGGTGCGTTGAAGGAGAACAGGCGCGGCTCGATCTCGGGGATGGTGAAGCCGGAGACCGGGCAGGCGAAGCGTTCGGAGAAGGTGTGGCGCTCCGGCTCCCCCTCCCTCGGCGCGGTCTCGAGGATGGCGATCCCGTCGGCGAGGTCGAGCGCGGTGCGGAAAGAGTCGGCTAGCCGCGTCTCCAGCCCCTCGCGCACGACGATGCGGTCGACGACCACGTCGATGTCGTGGCGGAACTTCTTGTCGAGGGTCGGCGGCTCGTCCAGCTCGTAGAACGCGCCGTCCACCTTGACCCGCTGGTAGCCCTGCTTGCGCAGCTCCAGCATCTCGCGGCGGTACTCGCCCTTCCGGTCGCGCACGATGGGGGCGAGCAGGTAACCGCGCGTGCCCTCCTCCATCGCCATGACGCGATCGACCATGTCCTGCACCTGCTGGGCTTGGATCGGCTCGCCGGTGGCGGGGGAGTAGGGCGTACCCGCGCGGGCGTAGAGCAGGCGGAGGTAGTCGTAGATCTCCGTCACCGTGCCCACGGTCGAGCGGGGGTTCTTCGACGTCGTCTTCTGCTCGATCGAGATCGCGGGCGAGAGGCCGGTGATGTGATCGACGTCCGGCTTCTGCATCATGTCGAGGAACTGGCGCGCGTAGGCCGACAGCGACTCGACGTAGCGGCGCTGCCCCTCGGCATAGATCGTGTCGAAGGCGAGCGACGACTTGCCCGAGCCGGACAGGCCGGTGATCACCGTCATCGTGTCGCGCGGGATGTCGACGTCCACGCCCTTGAGGTTGTGCTCGCGCGCGCCCCGGACCGAGATATGCTTCTGCTCTGCCATGCCTGCCCCTCTTGGGCCCCCGGACGGGGCCGAACGCACCACCTAGGCAACGACTCTCGCGCCGCAACGGGTCCGTGCGTCGCGGCAGATAGAACGTTTACGGAACGTTTACCATCGCGGCCGGACGCCGCGCTGCGCGGTAGACCGCCGCCGTCGCCGCCGCGCCGAACAGGCAGATCGCGAGCGCCGTCGCGATGACCCAGGCGCCGCCGAGGGTCAGCGCCGCCGCCATCAGCGGCGTGCCCGCGAAGGTGCCGACGTTGCCGATCTGGGCCATGCCCCCGTTGGCCCGCGCCCGGTCGCCGGGCGCGGGGTTCAGCCACGGCACGGCGGCGAAGCCCGCGCCCGCGATGCTGCCCGTGGCGAAGAAGGTGGCGAGCGCGATCCAAGGGTCGCGCGTCGCGAGCAGGAGCGCGAAGCCCGCGGCGGAGGCGACGAAGCTCCACGTCACGAGCCGCCCCGGCTCCACCCGCCGGGCGAGGAACCCGGCGACGAAGGTGCCGGTCAGGTTCGCCAGCGGGAGCCACGCCGCCAGCCACGGGGAAGCGAGGATGTCCGGCAGGAACGCCAAGAGGGCGATGAACAGCGAGGTGTAGATGCCATGCCCCACCCCCGGCGCGATCAGCCGCGCCGAGGACCAGACCGCGCGGTGCGCGGCCACCGGATCGGGAAGCGGCCCCGCCTCGCCCGGGACGCGCGGCAGGGCCCACCAAAGGAGCGGCAGCAACGCGGCGAAGCCGATGCCGTGCGCCGCGAAGGCCGCGCCCGGCCCGGCCACCGGGACGAGGGCCCCGAGCGCGAAGCCGACCCCGAAGAACGTCCCCCAGATCCCCATCACCACGGGCCGGTCGGCGTCGGAGGACTCGGCGGCCATCATCGTCGGCAGGGCCACCACGAGGGCGAGATGGCCCGCGCCCTCCGCCAGCCGCAGCGCCATCAGGGGCGCGAAGGCCGGGAGCGGGGCCTGCGCGAGGGAGAGCACGGCCGAGACCGCGACCGCCCCTAGGATCGCGCGCCGGGCGCCGACCTTGGCGACCACGCCCCCGGCCAGCACCCCGCCGAGGATGCCGAGGACGGCGACGGCCGAGACGAGGAAGGGCGCGGCCGGGTAGCGGTCGACCAAGGCGGGGAGGAACAGGCTGACCTTGCCGAACTGCAGCGCCGACAGCAGGCCGGTCACGTAGAGGAGGGCGATCAGGCCCCAGCGGGTGCGGTCCATGGGGACGCGCTACCGCGTCGCCCGCCCCTCCGCCAGCCGGTCAGAAGCGCACGGAGAAGCGCGCCTCGATCGTCTGTAGCTCGACGTCGAGGTCATCGACCCCGAGGAGCGAGTCGAACTCGTGCTGGATCACCTGGACGCCCAAGGTGCTGCGGCTCGACACCGCGCGCTCGTAGCCGAGGCCGTATGCGATGCCGGACTCCGACTCGCCGTCCTCGAGGTCGAGGTAGGCCGCGCCCCCGGTCACGAAGAACAGGTCGCGTTCGCGGGCGACGCCGCCGCGCATCATGGCGCGCGCGACGTAATCGAGGCGGAACTGCGCGATCTCGTCCGTCGTCCCGCCGAACGCCTCCGCGTCCTCGTCGTCCAGCGAGCCGCCGAACGCCGCGACCTCGCCACCGACCACGAAGCTCCCGCGCTGCACGTCGTAGCCGGCGTGGAAGCCGTAGGTCAGACCGCTGGGATCGAAGGCCTCGATCCCATCGAACTCGGCTTGGAGGGCCGCGGCCTCGGCGGGGAAGAAGGTGAAGGCCTCGGGAGGGATGGTCGGCGTCTCGAAGTCGGCCCGACCGTAGCCGACATGCCCGCCCCAGCGCGGGCCATCGAAGCTGAACACCTCGCCGGGGGCCAAGGGGCCCTCGGCGCAGGCGGGTGCCGCGAGGGCGGCGAGGATGGCGGCGGAAATGGCGAGGCGGGGCATGGCGATCTCCATGGAATGGCTATGCCGCCCAGATGCCGTCGCCGCCCCGACCCTAGCAACGTGCGCGAAACGATGCCGACGTCATCCGCCGCACCGGGACGCCGGACGGAAACACCCTGCCTCGAATTCGCCGCAATCCACCCCGTCAGAAGTGGATCGCCCGCCCGTCCGCGTCGAGCACACTCTCGTGCATCATCTCCGACAGGGTCGGGTGCGGGAACACGGTCTGCTGGAGGTCCTGCTCGGTCGTTTCCAGCTGCCGCCCGATGACGTAGCCTTGGATCAGCTCCGTCACCTCCGCCCCGACCATGTGCGCGCCGAGCAGCTCGCCCGTCTCCTCGTCGAAGATCGTCTTCACCATCCCCTCCGGCTCGCCCAGCGCGATGGCCTTGCCGTTGCCGATGAACGGGAAGTGGCCGACCTTGATCTTGTGGCCCGCCTCCTTGGCCTTGGCCTCGGTCAGGCCGACGCTCGCCACCTGCGGGTGGCAGTAGGTGCAGCCCGCGATGGCGCCCGGCTTGACCGGGTGCACGTCGTTGCGGCCCGCGATCATCTCGGCCACCAGCACGCCCTCGTGGGACGCCTTGTGCGCCAGCCATGGCGCGCCCGCGATGTCGCCGATGGCCCAGAGCCCCTCGACCCCCGTGCGGCAATACTCGTCCACCACGACGTGGGAGCGGTCGATCTTGACGCCCGCCTCCTCCAGCCCCAGCCCCTCGACGTTGCCGACGATGCCCACGGCGGAGATCACGGTGTCGAACTCGTGGGTCTCGGCCTTGCCGTCCGACTCGATGGTGGCGACGACCTTGTCCTTCCGGCGGTCGAGCTTCTTGACGATGGCCTTGGCCTTGATCGTCATGCCCTGCTTCTCGAACTGCTTGCGAGCGAAGCTGCTGATCTCCTCGTCCTCGACGGGCAGGATGCGGTCCATGACCTCCACAACCGTCGTCTCGGCACCCAGCGTGTTGTAGAAGGACGCGAACTCGATCCCGATGGCGCCCGAGCCGATCACGAGCAGCTTCTTGGGCTCGTGCGGGGGGACCAGCGCGTGCTTGTAGGACCAGACGCGTTCTCCGTCGGCCTCCAGCCCCGGCAGGTCGCGGGCCCGCGCGCCGGTGGCGATCACGATGTCCTTGGCTCTCAGCGTCTGGGTGCCCTTGTCCGTGGTGACCTCGACGGTGCCCTTCCCCGCCAGCTTGGCCTCGCCCATGATCGAGGTGACCTTGTTCTTCTTGAACAGGTGCCCGATCCCGCCCGACAGCTGCTTGGCCACCTTGCGCGACCGCTGCGCCACGGCATCCAGATCGTAGCCGATGCCGTCGGCCTTCAACCCGAACTCCTTGGCGCGGTGCATCAGGTGGAACACCTCGGCCGAGCGCAGCATCGCCTTGGTCGGGATGCAGCCCCAGTTGAGGCAGATGCCGCCCAGGTGCTCGCGCTCGACGCACGCGACCTTCAGGCCCAGCTGCGCGCCCCGGATCGCGGCGACGTAGCCGCCGGGGCCGGCCCCGATGACGATCATGTCGTAGGTGTCGGCCATGTGCTTCTCCGGTCGTTCAACGTTCAACCATCAACCTAGCGGATCGCGCGGGGTTGCGAAACGGGGCTGCGCGCATCGCCGCACTGCGCCCCGCGCAGCCCCTACCCTTCCTTGAGTTCGCGCACGACGGCGCCGTAGCCGCCCTCGTCCATGAAGACCGCCTCGCGGGCGGCCATCTCGCGCCCCAGCGCGGCGTTGCGGAACGGGAAGCGCCCGAAGCAGCGGATCACCTCGCGGTGGGCGCGGGCGTGGAGCAGCGTCTCGGGCGCGTCCATCCGCTCGCAGATCAGCCGCACGGCGCGCTCCTGGTCCTGGAGGCACTCGGAGTGCTCCAAGGGCAGGTAGAAGAACTGCCGCGCCGGCTCGTCGACCTTGAGGTCGAACTTCCGGTCGATCGAGAACTTCGCCACCTCGCGGGCCTTGGGGTCGGTGGCGAAGGCCTTGGCCTCGCCGCGGAACATGTTGCGCGGGAACTGGTCCGTCAGGATCAGGAAGGCCAGCGCGCCGCGCGGGCTCGTCGTCCAGTGCGCCAGCCGCCCGGCGCGCGCCGCCTCCCACGTCCCCTCGAACCGGTCGCGGATCTCGGCGTCGAGCGCCTCGCCGCCCTTGTACCAGTCCTCCGGCCCCTTCTCCTCCAGCCAGAAGCGGAGGACGTCCTCCGGGTCGCTCTGGGTCATCGATCGTCTCCCTCGGTGTCGCGCTCCAACCCGGGCGGCCCGCCTTTGGTTCACGCGGCCCGCTCGGCCTCCTCGGGGGCCTCCGCGGCGTCGGCGTATTCCTCGACCGCGGTGGTGATCGTGACCGGCGTGACCGTGGACGGCGCGAGTGGGACGTAGCCGCCGTCGCTGTCCGCCGAGGCCCGCCGCGTCATCCGCCACAGCGCGTAGAGCGCAACCGCGCCCAGCAGCGCGCCGACGAAGGCGAAGAACCCGCGCGGGCCGATCCATTCGAGGACGCGTCCCAGCAGGATGGGGCCGCCGATGGCCCCGATCCCGTTCACGAAGAGCAGCCGCGCCGAGGCGGCGGCCATCTCCTCGGTCTCGAGGTAGTCGTTCGTGTAGGCCAGCAGCAGCGCGTAGAGCGGGTTGGCCATCCCCCCCATCACGAAGGCCGCCCCGAGGATGAAGGTGAAGCCCGTCCCCTCGGGCCGCAGCGTCGCCACGAGGCAGGCGACCGCGCCGATGGCGGCCACGGCTGCGATGACACGGCGGCGGTCCATCCGGTCCGACAGCCAGCCCACCGGCATCTGGCAGATCGCCGCGCCGAGATAGGTCGTGGCCGCGAAGGCCGCGATCTGCCCCTGCCCCAGCCCCGCGAGCGAGCCCCACACGCCCACCATCCCGAACATCGCCGCGTAGACGCCGCCCAGCAGGAACAGCCCCACGAACCCCAGCGGCGAGGCGTTCCAGAGCCGCCGGAGCGACATCGGCTTGGCGGACTCGAAGGGCGGGACCGGGACGGCGGAGAGCAGCACGGGCGCGAAGGCCATCGAGACGAGCACCGAGACGATCACGAACAGGCTGAAGTCGCCCGCGTCGCCCGCGCCGAACAGCGCCTGCGCCGCCACGATCCCCGCCATCTGCACGAAGATGTAG
Source organism: Jannaschia sp. Os4 (assembly GCF_016820245.1). Classification (GTDB taxonomy): domain Bacteria; phylum Pseudomonadota; class Alphaproteobacteria; order Rhodobacterales; family Rhodobacteraceae; genus Jannaschia. Next base: position 481,490 of record NZ_JAFCAR010000004.1, read on the forward strand.
AGCGACAGCGCCCGCCCCCGCATGTCGTTGCGCGTGGTCGAGTTCAGCCACGACTCCGCGACGATGTAGACGCCGCAGAAGCAGAATCCGAGCAGCACGCGCAGCGCGATCCAGACCGCCGTGTAGGGAAGCAGCGGGAACAGGATCAGGCAGGCCGATGCGGTCGAGCCGAGGGCGGCGAAGACACGCACGTGGCCCACGTTGCGGATCAGGCCGGGCACCAGTTGCGAGCCGAGGAGGAAGCCCCCGAAGTAGCCCGCCATCACGATGGACATCTGGTCGGTGGAAAAGCCCTCCAGCCCGCCGCGGACGCCGAGCAGCGTGCCTTGGATGCCGTTGCCGACCATCAACATGAACATGCCGATGAAGAGCGGCCACGACTGGCGCATCACGGGGATCATGGGCTGCGCTCCGGCGGCAGGAAATTCGAATCCGCCCCTAGTCGCCCGCGCCGGACCGAAACCACACGCGAGCGACGCAACGGCGTCGTTTCGGGAATGCCGCGCCGCCTAGGGCAGCAGCAGGGACGCGTCCCCGTACGAGAAGAAGCGGTACTCCTCACGCACGGCCCGCTCGTAGAGGCCCAGCATCCGCTCCCGCCCCATCAGCGCCGAGACCAGCATCAGGAGCGTCGATTCCGGCAGGTGGAAGTTCGTCATCAGCCCGTCCGCCACGCGGAAGCGGTAGCCGGGGTAGATGAAGATGTCCGTCTCCCCCCTGAACGGCGCGATCCGCCCTCCGGCGGCGGCCGCCTCGATCAGGCGCAGCGCGGTGGTGCCCACCGGGATCACCCGCCCGCCCGCGGCCTTCGTGGCGGCGATGGCCTCGGTGGCCTCGGCGCGCACCTCCCCCCATTCGGCGTGCATCCGGTGGGTCGTCACGTCCTCGACCTTCACCGGCAGGAACGTCCCCGCGCCCACGTGCAGCGTCACGCGGGTCGTCCCCACCCCGGCCTCGGCCAGCGCGCCCATCAGGGAGTCGTCGAAGTGCAGCGAGGCGGTGGGCGCGGCGACCGCGCCGCGGTGCTCGGCCCAGATCGGCTGGTAGTCCTCGGCATCCCGCGCGTCGGGCGCCCGGCGGCTCTCGATGTAGGGCGGCAGCGGCATTCGCCCGGCCCGCTCCAAGGCGGCGTCCAGCGCCTCGCCCTCCCGGTCGAAGGCGACGTGCAGGTCCTCGCCCACAGCCAGCACCTCGGCGGCCAGCCCTTCGAACTCCAGCCGGTCGCCCGCCCGCATCTTCCGCATGGGCCGCGCCAGCGCGCGCCAGCCGCCCGCCGCGTCCGGTCCCGTCAGCGTCAGGTCCACCCGCGCGCGTCCGCTGCCGTCGGTCGTCGCGCGCACCCGCTCGCCGGTCAGGCGCGCGGGGATCACCTTGGTGTCGTTCAGCACCAGCAGGTCGCCCGCCCGAAGCACCGATGGCAGGTCGCGCACGCGCAGGTCGCGCACGACGTCGCCCTCCGCCACCATCAGCCGGGCGGCCGACCGGGGCGAGACGGGGCGCGTGGCGATCAGGCGCTCGGGCAGGTCGTAGGCAAAGTCGGACAGCTTCATGCGCGGCCCCCTACTGCGTCGGCGGGGGCCTGCGGAAGATCTCGCGGAAGACGCCCGGCGTCAGGATGGACAGCGGGTTGACCGAGACCTGCGGGTCGGCCGAGGCCCCGCGCATCGTGTAGGTGAAGCCGAACAGCCCCTCGTCCCGCCGCGAGAAGAGCGCGCCGAACAGCCCGTTCACGAAGTAGATCGGCGAGACGACCCCCTCCATGTCCATCACCTTGCGGCGGGCGTCGTAGCGTCCCTGCGCCGTGATCGACATGGCCGGACCGACCGCGGAGGCCCGGGTCAACGTCAGCAGGCGGTCGCGCAGCCCGAACTGCGCGTCGACGTCCGAGAAGACGAGTCCGCCTGCCGAGAGCTGCTCGAGGAGGCCCACCACCGAGAGCGCTTGCAGAAGCGATGCCAGCGCGGGCGCGTCGCGCACCGTGAGGTCCGTGCCGGTCACCTGCCCCCTGTAGCCCGCCCCCTCGGGGCGCATCACCAGCCGGGCCGATCCGCCCCGCGCGCCTTCGACCAGCCCCGCGGCGCGGAGCACCGCGCCGAGGTCGCCGGTCTCCACCTGCACCGCCGTCCCGTCCGCGTCCGGCGCGAGCACTCCCTCCACCGCCGCCGTCCCGTTGAGGCGTCCCGAGAAGCGCCCCCGCACGCCGCCGCGCGTGGTGATCCCGGCGCGCATCCCCTCCAACGCCACGCCCTCGCTCAGCGTCAGCCGGTCGAGGCGAAGGTCGATCGGCCCCCCGTCGCCCCCGCTTCCTCCATCGCCTCCCAAGGCGTCGAGCGCGGGGATCAGGTCGGCGCGTCCGCCTCCGATCGTCACGGCGGGCGCCGCGCCCGCCCCGCGGCCGGTCAGCGTCACGGGGCCGGTGAACCAGCCGGTCGAGACTTGGTCGAACGCCGCCTCGCGCAGCGCCCCGCCCGCGCCGAGGGCGACCCGGCCGGTGGCCGACAGTCCGGGCGCCTCCAGCGCCACCGCGTCGATCGTCACGGCCCGGCCCAAGTCGGCCTCCAGCGACAGGCGCCCCGCGCTTTCGCGCCCCTTCCGCCAGCCCACCACCGGCAGCGACGCCGCGAGGCCGGCGAGGTCGCCGCGCACCGACAGGCGCGGCGCCGCGCCGCGCCGCAGCATCAACTCGAACCGCGCCGCACCCTGTCCCGAGACCTCGAGCCCGGGGATGGAGACGCCGAGCCGCCGCAGTTCCTCCGCCCCGACCCGCGCGGTGCCCGTCACCCGACCGGGCGGCATCGCGAGGGGGCGCGCCGGGGCGTCGGGGCCGCCGGGCTCGGTCGCGGGCGGCGGCAGCGGCTGCTCGTAAGCCGCGTCGGCCGCCACGCCGTCGAGCGACGCGCGCCCCGCGATGCGGACGCGGTCGGGCGTCACCGACAGGTCCAGCCGGTCCGCGGCCAAGGTGCGGCCGGGAACGATGGCCGTGCTGGTCACGCCGCGCAGCACGCCCGCCACCTCGTAGGCCACGTCGGCGGGTGCGATCCCGCGCCCCAGTGGGGTGCGCACGCGTGCGGTCACCTCGGCGCGCCCCGCCGCGAGGTCCGGCTCGCGGTCCATCCGCTCCAGCAGCAGGAAGGGCCGGTTGTCGAGCACCCGGAGCAGGTCGGGCACCGCGCCGCGGACCGTGAGGTCGATCTCCATCGCGCCGGGCCGCTGGGATACGTCTGGGATCAGCAGGCGCGTCCCCGCGATGTCGAGCGCCCCGCCCCCCGCCGCCGGGACGGACGCCGCGTCCACCCGGATCCCGAACCGCCCGTCGGCGAGCGTCGCGTAGCCGAACGCAGCCTCCGCGGGCGGCAGGTGGCGCATGAATCGGACGCGCGCCTCCTCGATCCCGAACCCCGCCGCGGCGGCGGGCGGCGCGCCGGGGACCAAGCGGACCCGGCCCTCGGCGTCCACCGCCATGCCCTCGAGGACGTTCTCCGACAGCCAGCGGCGCGCCTGCGGCGCGACCGCCTCGGGCCAGAGCGCGAGCAGGTCCGCCACCGCCATGCGCGGCACCGTCCCGCGCACGCGCCCGCGCAATCCCTCCGGCACCACGATCACGCGGCCCGCCGCCCGCGCGGCGCCCGACGGCCCCTCGACCCAAGCCTCGCCCAGCTCGATCCGCAGCGCGCGCGGGTCCAGCCGCGCCGTCGCCCCGCCACGGTCGAACCGCGCCCCACCCCCCGGCAGCGCCTCGCCCAAGAGACCGCTCGGGTCCAGCACGAGGTCCGACAGGTCCGCCTGCGCCACCATCGGGTCGCCGAGCCGGTCTCCCAGCAGCACCTGGCCCGTGGCGCGACCGGACGCGCCGGGCGCGCGGAGGTCGAGCGCCTCGACCGCCACGCGCCGCGAGCCCGGCCGCCACGACGCGCGCAGGCCGAGGCGATCGAAGGCGAGCGCCGGGTCCGCCGTCACCCCCCCGTCCGCGAGCGCCACCCCGAGCGTGAGCGGACCCGGACGCCCTGCCTCGAGCGAGGCGCCTATCTCGGCGGAGGCCGTGCCCGACAGCACACCGAGCGCGGGAATCCCGGGCAGCCAGCGCGCGACCTCCGTGACGGGCAGGCCCTCGATCCCGGCCGTGGCCTCGGTCACGCCGCCGCCGCGGGAGGCGGCGAGGGTGACGCGCCCGCCCGCCACGGGGATCGCGCCGTCGAGCGTCAGCCCGTCGTCGCGCCGCAAGGCGAGCGCACCCCCTTCCGCCCGCTCCTCGACCCCCGTGACCGCGTCCGACCAGAGGAGCGACAGGCCCTCGACCCGCACTTCCTCCAGCGCCGAGAGGACGGGGCGCGCGAGGAGGGCGTCCAGCGCGGCCTCGGCCTCGGCCAAGGTCGAGAAGGGCGGCGGCCCCCCGGGCCCGAGGCCCAGTCCGATCCGCCCCGCCGCGTCGCGCGTGGCGCGCAGGCGCAGCCCCTCCAGCACGACCTCCCGGGGCCGCAAAGTCCGGCGCAGCAGCGACGGCCCGTCCACGGCGACCCGCAGGCGCGGCAAGCGCAGCGCGTCCTCCCCGTCCAAGGCGGCCAGCGCCGCGTCCCGCACCACGAGGCGCAGCGCGTGCTCCGCCCCGTCCCACGCCACCGCGGCCCCTCCGAGCGAGAGGCGGCCCGACGGGTCTGCGCGCGCCTCGATCCGCTCGACCAGTGACGCGGGCAGCTCGACCGGGCCCGCGGCCAGCCGCCACGCGCCGGCGGCGAGCGCCGCGACGATCAGCAGCAGCCCGAGCGCGAGCGCGCGAAACGCGAGACGCCGGAAGGGCTTGGGTGGGGTCGCGTCGGTCATGGCGGCTCGCGGGCGGTGCGGCTCACCTTGACCGCTCCGCCGCCCGCCCGCAAACCCTTCCGCCGAACGACCGTCCCCTCAAGAGGTGCCCCATGTCCGTCGAACCCGGCCAGCCCGCCCCCGACTTCACCATGCCCCGCGACGGCGGCGGCACGGTCGCGCTCTCCGACCTGAAGGGCCGCAAGGTGGTCCTCTACTTCTATCCGAAGGACGACACGTCCGGCTGCACCAAGGAGGCGATCGGCTTCTCGGAGAAGCTCGCTGAGTTCGACGCGGCGGGCGCGACGGTGGTGGGCGTCAGCAAGGACAGCGTCGCCAAGCACGACAAGTTCGTGGCCAAGCACGACCTGAAGGTCATCCTCGGCTCGGACGAGGACGGCGCCGTCTGCGACGCCTACGGCACGTGGGTCGAGAAGAGCATGTACGGCAAGGCTTACATGGGCATCGAGCGTGCGACCTTCCTGATCGATGAACGCGGCACCGTGCGCGAGGCGTGGCGCAAGGTGAAGGTGCCGGGCCATGTCGACGCCGTGCTCGACGCCGTGCGGGCGCTGTGACGGAGACCCTCGCGCTCATGGCGGAGTCGGTCCTGCGGACCGGCGACGCCCGCGCCAAGGCGGCGCGCTCGCGCGAGTGCGCCGCGCTGTGGCGCGCGTCCCGCGCGGGCGAGGCGCCGGAGATCGCGGTCGGCACGGCCGCCCCCCCGCTCCGCCCGGCCCGGCCCGAGGAGCCCGAGCTGCTCGACCCCCGCGACGTGCCCCGCCGCCGCCCCGGCTCCGAGCAGGGGCGCGCGGCGCTGCTGCACGCCGTGGCGCATATCGAGTTGAACGCGGTCGACCTGCACTGGGACGTGATCGCCCGATTCTCCCACGTGCCCCTGCCGCCCGGCTTCTACGACGACTGGGTCAAGGCCGCCGACGAGGAGGCGAAGCACTTCGGGCTGATGGCCGACTGCCTCGAGGCGCGGGGCCTGCGGTACGGCGCCCTGCCCGCCCACGCGGGCATGTGGCGCGCCGCCGAGGACACGGGCCACGACCTGATGGCCCGCCTCGCCGTCGTGCCCATGGTGCTGGAGGCGCGCGGCCTCGACGTGACGCCGGGCATGATCGACCTGTTCCGCAAGCATGGCGAGGACGCGGCGGTCTCCGCCTTGGAGACCATCTACGCCGAGGAGGTGGCCCATGTCGCCTACGGCTCAAAGTGGTTCCACTTCCTGTGCGGGCGCCACGACCGCGACCCCAAGGACGTCTTCCACGCCCTCGTCCGCGAGCACTTCCACGGCCACCTCAAGCCCCCGTTCAACGAGGAGAAGCGCGCCGAGGCCGGCCTGCCCCCCGACTTCTACTGGCCGCTCGCGGGCTGATCCCCGCCGACGGGGGGCGTGGCCGCGCCGCCACGTCGGCATCCGCCCGCCGCACGCGCGCCCTTGCCTGCGACCGGCTTGCCCAACCTCCCCCCTCCCCTTAGGGATTCGCTCACCACGGGAGGCGCGGACCACCGCGCACGGGATGGTGCAACGGGACCAGTGACGGGGGATCGCCCTGTGAAGCCACGCCTGTGGGATAGACTGAATGCGCGCTTGGAACGGCACATGCCGGAGCAGCGCCTCTTCCTGCGATCCGACGAGGGGACGCGCTTCGTGCGGCTGCGGCCCGCGACCCAGGCCGGGGCCCTGATGGGCGGCGCGCTGCTGCTGGGCTGGTCGCTCGTCGTGACGGCCTTCTTCGTGCTCGACGCGGTCGCCTCGGGCGATGCGCGCGACCAGATGGCGCAGGCCCGCGCGGCCTACGAGGACCGGCTCGCCGACCTCGCCGGCGAGCGGGACGCCCGCGCCCGCGACGCGGAGGCCGCGCTCGCCCGCTTCGACATCGCCTTGGGCGAGGTGTCCAAGATGCAGGAGCGGCTGCTCTCCTCCGAGCAGCGCCGCCGCGAGCTCGAGACCGGGATCGCCACGCTCCAGCGCACCCTGTCGCGCACCGTGGGCGAGCGCGACGACGCCCGCCTCGCCGCGATGCAGGCCCAGACGGCGCTGGAGAGCGCGCCGGAGGCCTACGCCGCCGAGGCCCGCCGCCGCGCGGACGCCGAGGCGACGCTCGACATGATCGCCGCCGCCCTCGGCGACACCGCCGCGGAGCGCGATGCCGCCGTCGCCACCCAAGGCAACGCCTCCGCCGAGGTCGCCCGGATGCAGGCCATGGCCGAGGTCGTGGCCGAGCGGAACGACCGCATCTTCTCGACGCTGGAGGAGGCGGTCGAGACCTCGCTGGAGCCGCTCGACAAGGTGTTCAGCCGCGCGGGCATCTCCACCGACGCGATCCTGCGGACGGTGCGCGACGGCTACGCGGGCCAAGGCGGCCCGCTCGAGCCGGTGCTGTCGACCCGGGGCGACGCGGGCGCGGGCAACCCCGACCTCGACACCGCGCGCGCCAACCGCCTGCTCGCCCGCATCAACGAGGTCGACGCCTACCGCCGCGCCGCCGAATCGATGCCCCTCGACCACCCGGTGCGCGGCGCGCACCGCCGCACCTCGGGCTTCGGGCCCCGCTGGGGCCGCATGCACTCGGGCATGGACTTCGCCGGGCCGCGCGGCACGCCCATCGTCGCCACCGCCTCGGGCGTGGTGACGTTCGCGGGCTGGTCCTCCGGCTACGGCAAGCTCGTGAAGATCGAGCACCCCCTCGGGTTCGAGACGCGCTACGCCCACCTCAACCGCATCCGCGTCAACGTCGGCCAACGGGTCTCGCGCGGGGACCGCATCGGTGATATGGGCACCACCGGACGCTCGACGGGCGTGCATCTGCACTACGAAATCCGGCGCGGCGGCACGGCTCTGAACCCTTCACCCTTCATCGATGCAGGTCAGGATGTTTTCTAAGTCCAAGATCAACCAGCCCGGCGGCGACGCCACCACGCCCCCGGCCGGCGGTTCGTCCGCCGCACCGAAGCCCGCGCCCTCCGCGCCGCCCCCGGGCGGCGCGCCGAAGCCGTCCGGCGGACTCGAGCTCGGCGCCGGCTCCGGCGCGATGAAGCCCAAGGTCCCGGCGTCGACCCTCTCGGCCGACCTGATGATCCGCGGCGACCTCAAGTCCTCGGGCGACATCCAGGTCGAGGGCGAGATCGAGGGCACGATCCAAGCCCACCTCCTGACCATCGGCGAAGGCGCCGTCGTGCGCGGCGACGTGATTGCCGACGACGTGGTGGTGAACGGGCGCGTGGACGGGACCGTGCGCGGCCTCAAGGTCCGGCTGACCTCGACTGCGAAGGTCAACGGCGACATCATTCACAAGACGATCGCCATCGAGTCGGGCGCGCTCTTCGAGGGTGCCGTGCAGCGTCAGGACGATCCGCTCTCCGGCGCGAAGGGCAAGGCGGCCCCGAAGCCCGAGGCCAAGGCCTGATCGGTCCGGCCGCGGCCCCCGCGCGGGGCCGCGCCTGTCCCGGCGACGGGACCCCTCCCCCATGAACCAGACCCGACGCCCGCCTCCGCAATGGGCCGGCCCGGCCCGTCTGCCCGGGCTCGAGGGGCGCATCCCCGAACGGACGAGGGGCACGGTCCTGCTGTCGACCGCAGGCTCGCTCGGCGACCTCTACCCGGTGCTCTCGATCGCGCGCGCGCTGGAGGCGTCCGGCCTGTCCGCCCGGCTCGCGCTCGCCCCCGACGACTGCGAGGTCGCGCACGACTGGGGGCTGACCGCCCATCCCATCGGGCCCTCCGCCGCCGAGGTGTGCCGCCGCCTCGGCGTCAGCCGCGATGACATCGCGGCCTCCGTCCTGCGCGACCCCGGACCCATGCTGCGGGAGGTGGGGATCCCGATGGCCGCCGCCCTCGTCCCGGAGATGGACGTGCTGTGCGAGGGGGTCGACGTGGTCGCCGCGACGGCCTTCGCGCTCACGGCCCCCCTCGCCGCCGAACGGGCCGCCCTGCCCTTCGTCCCTCTCGTGCTGCAGCCGATGCTGGCGTGGTCCGCGCTCGATGCGCCGCGCGCGGGGGCGTTCCGCGTCGCCGTGCCCCGCCCCGGCAACCCGCTGACGCGGGGCTGGAACCGCGCGGTCTTGCGCCTCGCGCGCGCCGAGCTGCGGCGACGGCACGGGCGCGAGATGACCGCGCTGCGCGCCCGTCTGGGGCTGCGGGGCGATGGCGGCACGCCCTTGATCGATCACGGCGACGCGCGCGTGCCGGTGCGGCTCGGCCTCTGGGATCCGGCCTTCGCGCCCGTCCCCCCCGACGCCGTCCCGGGCCTCGAGGCCGTCGGCTTCCCGCCCGCCCCGAAGGGCGGGATCGACGACGCGCTGCTGCGCTGGATCGACGACGGTCCCCCGGTGCTCGTGGCGACGCTGGGCAGCGTCGCGCAGCGCCTCGCCGGGCCGCGGTTCTGGCGGGAGGTGGTGGCGATGGCCCGGGGCCTCGGCCTGCGCTCCGTGCTGCTCCACGGCGCGGCGGAGGTGCCCGAGGGCTCCGACGTCGCGGCCCGCCGCTACGCGCCCCACGCAGACCTCTTCCCCCGCGCGGCGGCGGTCCTCCACCACGGCGGCATCGGATCGACCGCCGAGGCGCTCCGCGCCGCCCGCCCGCAGCTCGTGGTCCCCATCGGCGGCGACCAGCCCGACAACGGCGCGCGCCTCACACGCATGGGCCTCGCGGCCGTGGTGCCGCCCGGCCGCTTCCGCGCCCGCCGCGCGGCCTTCGCCCTGTCGCGGGTCATCGAGGGGTTCGACCACGACCGCGCCGAGGCGCTCGCACGGGGGATCGCCGGGCGCGACGGCGCGACGGAGGCGGCGCTCCGCCTCGCCGCCGTGGCCCTCGAAGCGCGACGGTGAACTGGCGGCGCGAGGCGCGGTGGCTCGGCGCGGGCTTCGCCACCGCCCTCGCATCCACCTTCGGGCAGACCGCGTTCATCTCGGTGTTCGCCGTCGACCTGACGACGCGGTTCGAACTGGGCCAAGCCGGCTGGGCCGGCCTCTACGCGGCCGCCACGACCTTGTCGGCCATCCTCATGGTCTGGGGCGGCGCCTTGGCCGACCGCCATCCGCTCGACCGGCTGGCAGCGGGATCGATGGCGGGGGTCGCGCTCTGCTGCGCGGGGATGGCGGTGGCACCCGGAGCGTGGGCGCTCGTCCCGCTCGTGCTGGGCCTCCGCCTCTTCGGCCAAGGGATGCTGAGCCACGTCGCCGCCGTGGCCATGGCGCGCTGGTACGTCGCCGCGCGGGGCCGCGCCTTGGCCGTCGCGGCGCTGGGCTTCGCCGTGGGCCAAGCCGCCCTGCCGCTCGCCTTCACCGTGGCCCTCGCCCATGTCGCGGCCCCCGCGCTCTGGGGCCTCGCCGCCGCCGTCTCCCTCCTTGCCGTCCCGGCGCTCGCCCGGCTGCTGTCGGTCCCCCGCACCCCGCAGGGCACCGCGACCGAGACTATGAGCCCTGGGCTCGGGGGGCGCCACTGGACCCGCGCCGAGGTGCTGCGGACGCCGACCTTCTGGCTGCTCGTCCCGGCGACGATCGCCACGCCCGCCTTCGGCACCGCGTTCTTCTTCTTCCAGACCCATCTCCCGGAGGCGAAGGGCTGGGACCAAGTAGGCTTCGTCGCGCTCTTCCCCCTCGTCATGGGGGTGTCCGTCGCCGCCACGCTGGCGATAGGCGCGCTGATCGACCGGATCGGCGCGACGCGCATCTTCGCGGCCGCGCTCCTGCCGATGGCGGCGGGGTTCGCGGGGCTCTGGATGGCCCCGACGCTGGGCTGGGCGGTCCCCGCGGTGGCCGTGATGGCCCTGACGATGGGGGCGATGAACGCGGTGCCGATGGCGCTATGGTCCGACCTGTTCGGCACCCGCCACATCGGCGCGGTCAAGGCGGCGGCCGTGGCGCTCATGGTGCTCGGCACGGCGCTGGGGCCGGGCCTGATCGGGGCGCTGATCGACCGCGGCATCGACTTCCCGGCGCAAATGCCGTGGATCGCCGCCTACCTCGTCGCAGCGGCGGGCACGGCGCAGGCCGCCGTGACCTGGAGCGTCCGGCGCCTCCGCTAACCCTCGGCGTCCGCCCGGCTCTTGCCGCTGGCATCATGCGCCAGCACGCTCGCCATCAGCCCGTCGAGGTCGCCGTCCAGCACGCCCCCCGTGTCCGACGTCTCGAACCCCGTCCGCAGATCCTTCACCATCTGGTAGGGCTGCAGCACGTAGGACCGGATCTGGTTGCCCCAGCCCGCCGAGCCCTTGGCCTCGTGCGCCTCGTTGATGGCCGCCGTGCGCTTGTCCAGCTCCAGCTGGTACAGCCGCGACTTCAGCGCCTTCATCGCGATGTCGCGGTTCTGGTGCTGCGACTTCTCCGACGACGTCACCACGATGCCCGTCGGCTCGTGGGTGATCCGCACGGCGGAGTCGGTCGTGTTCACGTGCTGCCCGCCCGCGCCCGAGGAGCGGTAGGTGTCGATGCGGATGTCCGCGGGGTTCACCTCGATCTCGATGTTGTCGTCCACCACCGGATAGACCCAGACGGAGGCGAAGGACGTCTCGCGTGTGCCCTTGCCGAAGGGCGAGATCCGCACCAGCCGATGCACCCCGCTCTCGGACTTGAGCCAGCCGTAGGCGTTCGCCCCGTTCACCTTGTAGACGCAGGACTTGATCCCCGCCTCGCCGCCCGCTTCCTCGGACTGCAATTCGGCGTCGAAGCCCCGCGCCTTGCACCAGCGCACGTACATGCGCTGCAGCATCTGCGCCCAGTCGCAGGCCTCCGTGCCGCCCGCGCCCGCGTTGATCTCGAGGAAGGCGTCGTTGCCGTCCGCCTCGCCGTCGAGCAGCGCCTCCAGCTCCTTGGCGGCGGCCACCTCCACGAGGATTGCGATGGTGGCCTCGGCCTCGGCGACCATTTCGGCGTCGTCCTCCATCTCGGCCAACTCGATCATCTCGACGTTGTCGGTCAGCGCGCCTTCGAGGCTTTCCACCCCCTTCACCGCGTCCATCAGCTGCTGGCGGTCGCGCATCAGCTTCTGGGCGCGCGCGGGATCGTCCCACAGGGTGGGATCCTCGATCATCGCGTCGAACTCCTCCATCCGGTGCGAGGCCGTCTCCCAGTCGAGGCGGCGCTTGAGCAGCGCGATGGAGGCCGCGATCTTGTCGGCGTTGCTCTGGACCTCGGCGCGCATGGGGACCTCCTGGGCGTGAGGCGTCCAGATAGACCGGCGGGGCGGGGGATTGAACCCCGCCCCACGCCGTCCTCAGTAGAGCCCGCCCGACGACAGCGACCCGAAGGTCGCTCGGCCCGGCACCACGACCTTGCGCCCCGTCGAGGTCTGCACCTCGCGCGCCTGGCCCTGCGGGCTGTCCTCGGTCTCGCCGCGGCTGAACAGCGGCAGGTCGCCCGCCATCGCCCACCCGCCGTCGATCACCGAGCCGATGCCCACGATCGGCTCCTCGCCCTCGCGGAAGTACTCGCGCACGACGTTCGGCCCTGACGCGTTCGGCCCGAGCCGCGCGCCCGAGAAGCGGTCGATGTTGACGAAGTAGCCGCCCGGCGGCACCTCGAACTCGCCCCCGCCGTAGGTCTTGATCGCCTCGCGCATGAACTCGTCGAAGACCGGGCCGCACATGCCGCCGCCCGACGCGCCCGAGCCGAGCGAGCGGGGCTGGTCGTGGCCGATGTAGCAGCCCGCCGCGATCTGGCTGGAGAAGCCCACGAACCACACGTCCTTGGCGTCGTTCGTCGTCCCCGTCTTGCCGGCGATCGGCACGGGCAGGTTCACCGTCTTGCGCGCCGTGCCGCGCTCCACCACGCCCGTCATCATCGACGTGAGCTGGTAGGCGGTGATCGGGTCCATCACCCGCTCCCGGTCCGACACGATGCGCGGGCCGTAGCCCTCCGAGAGCCGCGCGAACTGCGGGCAGTCGATGCACTCGCGCCGGTCGTGACGGTAGACCGTCTTGCCGTAGCGGTCCTGCACCCGGTCGACAAGCGTGGGCTCCACCCGCTCGCCGCCGTTGGCGAACATCGCGTAGGCCGCGACCATCTGGAACAGCGTCGTCTCCTGCGAGCCGAGCGAGTTGGCCAGCAACTCCGGCATGTCCTCGTAGACGCCGAACCGCTCGGCGTAGTCCGCGACGACGCCCATGCCGACGTCCTGCGCGAGGCGCACCGTCATCAGGTTGCGCGACTGCTCGATCCCCGTCCGGAGCGGCGACGGCCCGTAGAAGCGGTTGGACGCGTTCTTGGGGCGCCAGATCTCGCCGCCGGAGACGATCTCGATGGGCGCGTCGACCACGATCGTGTTGGGCTGGTAGCCGGAGTCCAGCGCCGCGGCGTAGACGAAGGGCTTGAAGGACGAGCCGGGCTGCCGCTGCGCCTGCGTGGCGCGGTTGAAGGTCGAGTGCTGGTAGGAGAACCCGCCCTGCATCGCGATGACGCGGCCCGAGTTCACGTCCATCGCCATGAACCCGCCCTGCACCTCCGGCACCTGGCGCAGCGACCACGTCTGCTCCTCGGTGGCGCGGACATGCACGACGTCGCCGCGCTCGAAGTTCTCGAAGAAGTCGCCGCGCATCCAGCGGATGTCGGCGCGCGGCACCTCGCCCCGGCCGACGCCCTCGATGCCCACGGTCAGCGTCTGGTCCGCGACGTCCAGCACCACGGCCGGGTGCCACGTCCCGCCCAAGTCGATGTCGCGCGCCACGTCGGCCTCGGCCAGCGCGGCCTGCCACGACGCCTCGTCGTCCAGCACCTCGATGGGCAGAACCTCGCCCGTCCCGCGCCAGATGCCCTGCCCGCGGTCGTAGTTCTGCAGCGCCTTCTGCAGCGCGCGGGCGGCGATCGCCTGCATCTCCTTGTCGATCGTCGCGCGGACCGAGTAGCCCTGCGTGAAGAACGCCTCCTCGCCGAAGTCCCGCGACAGCTGGCGGCGGATCTCGTCTGTGAAGTAGTCGCGCGGCGGCAGCGCCGCCTTGAACGGCGGGTAGTGGCCGGACTGCACGGTGCGGAGCGGCTGGTTGCGGGCCTCCTCGTAGGCGGCGGCGTCGAGATAGCCGTTCTCGAACATCTCCTTGAGCACGAAGTTGCGCCGCGCGATGGCCCGCTCGGCCTGCCGGACGGGGTGGTAGCGCGAGGGCGCCTTCGGCAGCACGGCGAGGTAGGCCGCCTCGGCGGGGGTCAGCTCGGGCAGGGTCTTGTTGAAGTAGGTCTGCGCCGCGGCGGCGACGCCGTAGCTGTTCTGCCCGAGGAAGATCTCGTTGAGGTAGAGCTCGAGGATGTCCTCCTTCGTCAGCGCCTCCTCGACACGGGCGGCGAGGATGATCTCCTTCACCTTCCGCTCGGCGGACCGGTCCGACGACAGCAGGAAGTTCTTCATCACCTGCTGCGTGATCGTGGACGCGCCGCGCAGGTCGCGCCCGCCGGAGCGGACGGCGTCCACGGCCGCGGCGACCATGCCGCGCGGGTCGTAGCCCGCGTGGATGTAGAAGTTCTTGTCCTCCGCCGAGATGAAGGCCTGCTTCACCAAGGGCGGGATCTCGGCGGCGTCGGCGAAGAGGCGGCGCTCGCGGGCGAACTCGTCCATAAGGCGGCCCTCGGACGAGTAGATGCGGCTGATCGTGGGGGGCGTGTACTCCGCCAACTGCTCGTGGTTCGGAAGGTCCTGGCCATAGGTGTAGAGGATGCCGCCGATCCCGATGGCGGCGGCGACGATGCCGAGCGTCACGAAGCTGAAGATGCCGCCGATGGCGCCGAGGATGGTGTTCACCACCCACGTGCCGCCCGCAATGATGGCGCGTAGGAATGCCATGTGCCTGTCCCGTCTCGATCCCCTGCCCTCCGATATACGGGGGGCGTGGCGGGGCGGCAACGGAGGCCCGGTCACGATCCCGGCGGGTGCGCGGGTCGCAGCCGATCCCGCCCCCGCGCGCGCCTTCAGCCCACCCGCCCCAGCCGTCCGACGACGGGCCAGCGGACGCGGCGGGCCTCCCGCGGGTCGGGCCAGAGAGCGGCGAGGTCGGCCTCGAACGCCGCGAGCGTCGCGCCCTGCCCCGCCGCCTCCGCCCGACGCACCGCCGACCACGTCCGGACGTAGCCGAGCAAGGCGTCCCGCGGCCAGTCGCGGACGATCCACGTCTCCGGCAGCGCGGCCTCGGGATAGGGGAACGGGAGGCCCCGGTAGCCTTCCTCGACATGGCGGCGCGCGGCGGGCCAGTGCGGGTGGATCTCGTCCCAGTAGAAGCGCGCGAACCGCGCGCCGACCGCCCCGCCGAGCGTCGGCACGCCGTAGCACAGCAGCGCGACGAGGCCGCCCGGACGGACGACGCGCCGGGCCTCGGCGTGGAACGCGTCGAGGTCGAACCAGTGCGCCGCCTGCGCCGCCGTCAAGAGGTCGACCGAGGCGGCGGCCAGCCCGATCCGTTCGGCCGGCTCGACGCGGTAGGCGACGCGCGGGTGGGGCGCGGCGCTCGCGATCTGGTCCGCGCTCGGGTCCGTCGCGGTCACCCGGTCGAAGCGCGCGGCGAGCAGGGTCGAGAGCTGGCCCGAGCCGCAGCCTACGTCGAGCGCGTGCTCCCTGCGCCCGCAGGCCGCCGCCAAGGCGTCCGCCACCTCGGTTGGATAGGTCGGGCGGTGGGCGGCGTAGGCGGCGCCCCCGTCCCGGAAGGGGTTGGCCCCGCCTATCTCCGCACCCGGAGGGCCTGCGCCGCGTCCTCGACGGCCCACGCGTCGACCGCGCCGGCGATGGCCTCCGCGGCGGTGGCGCGCCACTGGTGGGTGGTCAGGTTCCGCAGGTCGCGCGCGTCGCTCATGTAGCCCAGCTCCACCAGCACGGAGGGGATGTCCGGCGTCTTCAGCACGGTGAAGGCCGCGCTCGCGCGGGGGGTCGCGTGCATCCGAAGGCCCGCCGCCGCCATGCCGTCGGCCAGCGCGTCGCCCAGGCTCTCGGACCGCGGCCCCGTCTCCGCCCGCGCGAGGTCCACGAGGATCGCCGCCACCTCGTCCCCCTCGCCGTCCGGCAGGTCCGCGCCCATCACGAGGTCGTCGCGCGCGTGGCGCGCGGCCAGCTCCGCGCCCAGCGTGTCCGTCGCCTCCTCGGACAGGGTGTAGATCGTGGCCCCCCGCGCGCCGCCGCCCTCGACGGCGTCCGCGTGCAGCGAGATCAGCAGGTCCGCCCCGCCCGCGCGCGCGATGGAGCCGCGTCCGCGCAGCGACACGAAGTAGTCGTCGTCGCGCGTCAGCACCACCGAGTGCCCCCGGCGCCGCAGCACCTCGGACAGCTCGCGCGCGAAGCGCAGGGCGAGGTCGGCCTCCGTCACGCCGTCGCGCTCAGCGCCCGGATCGATGCCGCCGTGGCCGGGGTCCAGCGCCACCACGAGGGGGCGGTCGCCGGTCTGCCGCGTGCGCGGCGGGACCGCCAAGGCGGGCGCGGTCAGCCCGTCCCAGTCCTGCGCCACCAGCGGGCCCGTCGCGGCGGCGAAGCCCTCCGGGGTCGCGGGGGTCAGCTCGGCCCGGATCACCGCGCCGGAGACGGCGCCGTTGCCGTCCGCCTGCACGTCCATCCACGCGCGCGCCACGGTCATCGGCTCCGGCAGCGCCGCCACCAGCCGCGACCAGCCCGGCCGCACCCGGCCGAGGGCCACGTCCAGCCCCGCCCCGTCCAAGGCGTCGGCATCCACCCCGGACCAGTCCACCTCCGAGAGGTCCACCACGAGGCGCGCGGGATCGGCCTTCAGGAACACGCGCCACGGCACCACCTGCCCGAGCGCCAGCGCCACCTCCACGGTGCCGTCGCGCCCCGCCTCGATGGAGGAGGCGGCCGGGTCGAGCCGGGTCAGCGCGCGGAACTCCTGCGCCGCCGCCGGGGCCGCGAGCAGGAGGGCGAGGAGCAGCGCCCGGATCATGCCGCTGCCCGCCCCGCCACGAAGGCCGCGATCCGGTCGAGGCCGCGCGCGACCTCCTCCGTCGAGCGGGCGTAGGAGAAGCGCACCGTGCGATGGCCGCGTCCCGGATCGAAGTCGAGCCCCGGTGTGGCGGCGACGCCCGCCTCCAAGAGCTCGGCGCAGAAGGCGCGGCTGTCGTCGGTCAGGTGGGAGACGTCCGCGTAGACGTAGAACGCCCCGTCGGGCGAGCCGATGCGGTCCAGCCCCGCCTGCGGCAGCCGCTCCAGCATAAGCGCGCGGTTGGCCGCGTAGACGGCGCGGTTGGCCTCCAGCTCCGCGGTCGCGTCCATCGCCGCGAGGGCCGCGACCTGCGAGGCGTGGGGCGCGCAGATGAACATGTTCTGGGCCAGCCGCTCGAAGGTGCGGACCATGCCCTCGGGGACGACGAGCCAGCCGACCCGCCACCCGGTCATCGAGAAGTACTTGGAGAAGCTGTTCACCACGACCGCGTCGTCGGTGATCTCCAACGCGGAGACCGCGCGGTGGGCGTGGTGGAGGCCGTGGTAGATCTCGTCCGACACCAGCGTCGTGCCCGCGTCGCGGCACGCCCCCGCGATCTCCGCCATGCCGTCCCGGTCGAGCATGGTGCCCGTCGGGTTGCCCGGCGACGCGACGATCAGCCCGTCCAGCCCCGCCACGGCCTCCGGGGGCACGCGGTAGGCCGGGGCGTGGGTCTCGATCCCGACCGCCTCCAGCGACAGGGCCTTCAGGATCGCGCGGTAGGACGGATAGCCCGGTAGCCCGAGCCCGACCCGCGCGCCCGCGTCGAAGCACGCGGTGAACGCCAAGAGGAACCCCGCCGACGAGCCGGAGGTGACCACCACGCGGGCGGGGTCGAGATCGACGCCGTACCAGTCCGCGTAGAGCCGCGCGATCCGCGCGCGCAGCGCGGGCAGTCCGAGCCCCTCCGTGTAGCCCAATGGCCCCGCCTCCATCGCCTTCGCGACGGCCCGCCGCGCCGCCTCCGGCGCGCCGGTCCCCGGCTGACCCACCTCCATGTGCACGACGTCGCGCCCCGCCGCCTCGGCGGCCTGCGCGGCCTTGAGCACGTCCATCACGATGAAAGGATCGACCTCGCTGCGGCTTGAAGCCCTCATGCCCGCCCCCGATACTGCCCTCGGCTCCGGGGAGTGGCCGCGCGGGGGGCGCGGGTCAACGGGGGCCGGGGGAGTACGCCATGATCCGTGTCCTGCTGGTCCTGCTCGTGGCGGCGTCCCCGTCCTGGGCGCGTGGCCCGAGCGTCATCCGCGACGCCGAGATCGAGCATGCCCTCCGCCAGGTCGCCGCGCCGATCCTGCAGGCGGCAGGCCTCCCCGCCTCGACGGGCATCATCGTCATCGACGACGACAGCCTGAACGCCTTCGTCGTCGACAACCGCACGATCTTCATCCACTCCGGCCTGATCCTGCGCCTCTCCGACCACGAGGAGCTGATGGCCGTGATCGCCCACGAGGCGGCCCACATCGCCAACGGCCACCTGACGCGCCGCCCCGCGAACGCGCGGGCGGCGCGCACGGCTGCGGCCCTGGGCACCGTGCTCGGTGCGGCGGCGGCGGCGGCCGGGTCGTCGCAGGCGGGCCTCGGGATCGCGGCGGGGTCGGCCAGCGCGGCCGAGCGCAACTTCCTCGCCCACACCCGCGCCGAGGAGGCCAGCGCCGACCAGTCGTCGCTCCGCTACCTCGCGTCCGCGGGGGTGGACCCGGCGGCGGCCAAGCGGGTGCTCGACATCTTCGTCGGCCAAGAGGTGCTCTCGGTCGGCCGCCAGGATCCCTACGCCCGCTCCCACCCGCTGTCGCGGGACCGGCTGCGCGCGGTCGAGGGCTTCGCCGCCGCGATCACCCCGCGCGACCGGGACACGCGCGCGGTGCGGTACTGGTACGCCCGCGCGGTGGGCAAGCTGTCGGCCTTCCTGCGCGCGCCGCGCTGGACCCTGCGGCGGGCGACCGGGTCGGACGAGGTCTCGGCGCTCCGCCGCGCCATTGCCACCCACCGCCGCGGGCGGACCCGTGACGCGGTGGCGACGATGGACCGCCTGATCGCGGCGCGCGGCTCGGACGCCTACTTCCACGAGCTGAGGGGGCAGATGCTGCTTGAGGGGGGCCATGCGGCGGCGGCGGTCGCGTCCTACCGGCGCGCGGCGGACCTCGCCCCGCGCGAGGCCTTGATCCGCGCGGGGCTGGGTCGCGCGCTGCTCGCCGCCGGCGATCCGGCGGGGGCCCTGCGCGTCCTCGAGCCCGCCCGCGCCTCGGACCCGTTCGACCCCGCCATGCTGCGCGACCTGTCGCAGGCCCATGCCGCCGTGGGGCAGACGGGCCTCGCCGCCGTCGCGGGCGCGGAGCGCTACGCGGTGCTCGGCCAGCGCGAGAGCGCGGCCCGCTTGGCGGAGCGCGCCTCCGGCCTGCTGCCCCGCGGATCGAGCGGCTGGCTGCGGGCGCAGGACGTGCTGGGCGCCACGCGCTAGAGTCCCAGCCGCCCCGCCACCTCGTCCGCGAGCCGCGCTATCTCGGCGGCCGCCGGGCCGGCGCGCGCGCGCTCGCAGGCCCCCTGACCCGCGCCCATCGCCTCGGCATGGGCGACGCGCTGCGCGATCACCGTCTCCGCCGGGTCCGCCGCCAGCCCCGCCAGCGCCGCCTTGATCGCCGTGGTCAGCTTCGTCCCCTCCCGCGCGCGGTTGAGGACGGCGAGGGGCCGTTTCCCCTCGCGCGCCGCGAGGTCGAGCACGCCTTCCGTCGCCCAGAGGTCCACTTCCGACGCGGTGACGGGCACGATTACGAGGTCCGCCTCCCGCAGCGCGGGCTTGAGGTCGCTGTCGATCTTGGGCGGGGTGTCGATCAGCACCACGTCCACGTCGCGCTTCTTGCGCGCCTCGTAGCCCACGCCCCACGCCGAGGCGGTCGAGAAGTCGATGCCCCCGCCCTCGGGATCGCGCTCGAGCCGGCGCATGAACCACTGGCCGAGCGAGCCCTGCGGATCGAGGTCGATCACCGCGACGCGGTGGCCCCGCCGGGCGAGCTCCGTGGCGGGGCCGACGGTCAGCGTCGTCTTGCCCGATCCGCCCTTCTGCTGGGCGATGGTGATGACGTGCATCTTGGGCCTCCCGCGCGATGCTGCACTGCGGCGAGGGTCCGCCACCCGCAACGTCGCGTCAATGGCCCCTGCGGGGATGCACACGCGGGGTTCGCGGAACGGTGATCGGAATGCGGGATCGCCCGGCCCTGATCCGCGTTGAGGTGACGACGGGGCCGATGGCGGCCCCGACCGGAGCCGATCAGATGACCAAGACCGCAACCACCCGCGCGACCTTCCTCGCCGCCCTTGCCGCCCTGACCGTGGGCGCGCTCGGGGTCGCATCCTACGCGAAGGCGCAGCCCGCCCCCAGCCACGCCACGCAGGCGATGATGGAGAGCTATCCGCAACTCTTTTAAGGGGGAGTGGTGGAGCCTAGGGGAGTCGAACCCCTGACCTCGTCATTGCGAACGACGCGCTCTACCAACTGAGCTAAGGCCCCAACGAGGGCGGCGTATGGCGTCGCGCCGGAGGGGTGTCAAGCGTCCCGGTGCCCCGTTTTCGACGCGCCGGCACGCGGCGGGCGGGGGGCGCGTTTCTGCGGGGCCGATCTGCGAAAACGCACCGATCGGCGCGATGACAGCATCCGCCGCGCGTCATATGTCGAGTGTCCCCAACCGAAGGAGACGCCCCGATGTCCGCCCTTTCCCCCTGTGCCGGCGGGTCCGCGTCCTGCCTCCCGACCGCCGCGCTCCGCGCCCCGCTGCTCGGCGCGGCGATCGCGCTCGCCCTCGTCGCGGGCGGCGCGACCTTCGCGGCGATGCTGCCGGCGGAGAACACGCACTTCCCGCCCGAGCGGCTGGCCGAGGTGCAGGCGATGCTCGGGCGCTGACGCCCGGCTCGCCTGAGCCGACCGTTGCCTGCCGACGATCCGCGAAGGCGCGATCCCGGCCCTACTCGGCCGCCATCGCGTATTCCTCGATCGGCGGGCAGGTGCAGACGAGGTTCCGGTCGCCCGCCACGTTGTCCACGCGGTTGACCGGCGGCCAGTACTTGTCGACCCGGAACGCGCCCGGCGGGAAGCACGCCTCCTCGCGGGTGTAGGCGCGGTCCCAGTCGCGGACGAGATCCTCCATCGTGTGCGGCGCGTGGCGCAGGGGGCTGTCCTCGACCGTGAGGTTGCCGCGCTCGATCTGCGCGACCTCGGCCCGAATGGCGAGCATGGCGGTGCAGAAGCGGTCCAGCTCGGCCTTGGTCTCGGACTCCGTGGGCTCGATCATCAGCGTGCCGGCCACGGGCCACGACATGGTGGGCGCGTGGAACCCGTTGTCGATCAGGCGCTTGGCCACGTCGTCCACGGTGACGCCCGCGCTGTCCTTGAACGGGCGCGTGTCGAGGATGCACTCGTGCGCGATGCGCCCGTTTCGCCCAGTGAAGAGCACGTCGTAGGCCCCCTTGAGCCGCGCGGCGACGTAGTTGGCCGACAGGATCGCCACCTTGGTCGCCTGCGTCAGCCCCGCGCCGCCCATCATCATCACATAGGCGTAGGAGATCGGCAGGATCGAGGCCGAGCCGTAGTTGGCCGCCGACACCGCGCCCTCGCCCGCCAGCGGGTCGCCCGGCAGGTGCGGGGCGAGATGCGCGCGCACGCCGATCGGCCCCATACCGGGGCCGCCGCCGCCATGGGGGATGCAGAAGGTCTTGTGCAGGTTCAGGTGGCTGACGTCCGCGCCGATCTCGCCCGGCTTGGACAGGCCGACCATCGCGTTGAGGTTGGCCCCGTCGAGATAGACTTGGCCCCCATGGGCGTGGGTGATCTCGCAGACCTCGCGCACCGTCTCCTCGAACACGCCGTGGGTCGAGGGGTAGGTGATCATGCAGGCGGCGAGGCGGTCGCCCGCGGCCTCGGCCTTGGCGCGGAAGTCGTCGAGGTCGACGTCGCCGTTCCCGGCGGACTTCACCACGACCACCTCCATCCCCGCCATCTGGGCCGAGGCCGGATTGGTGCCGTGCGCGCTGGTCGGGATGAGGCAGACGCGGCGGTCCGCGTCGCCGTTGGCCGCGTGGTAGCGCGCGATGGTCAGCAGGCCCGCATACTCCCCCTGCGCGCCGGAGTTGGGCTGCATCGACATGGCGTCGTAGCCGGTGATCGTGCAGAGCCGCGCCTCCAGCTCCGCGATCATCGCGTGGTAGCCCGCCGCGTCCTCCTCGGGCGCATAGGGGTGGAGGCGCCCGAAGCCGGGGAAGGTCACCGGCATCATCTCGACGGCGGCGTTCAGCTTCATCGTGCAGGAGCCGAGCGGGATCATCGCCCGATCCAATGCCAGGTCGCGGTCCGCGAGACGGCGCATGTAGCGCATCATCTCGGACTCGGCCCGGTTCAGGTGGAAGATGGGGTGGGTAAGGTAGTCGGACTGCCGCCGGAGGGCCTCGGGGATGTCCGTGCGCGTGGCCGCGACCGGCCCCTCGATCCCGAAGGCGCGCAGGAGGCGGGTCAGCGTCTCGGCATCCGTCAACTCGTCGCAGGCGATGCCGATGCGGTCCGTTCCGACCTTGCGGAGCGTGATCCCCTCGTTGCGGGCGGAGCGCCAGATCGCCCCCTGCAGCGGGCCGGTGGCGACGGTGAGTGTGTCGAAGACGTGCTCCGGATCGACCTCGAACCCGGCCCCGGTGAGCGCGTCGCGCAGCGCGACGGCGTGGGAGTGCACGTGGGTGGCGATGTGGCGCAGGCCCTTCGGCCCGTGAAACACGGCGTAGAAGGACGCCATCACCGCCAGCAGCGCCTGCGCGGTGCAGACGTTCGAGGTCGCCTTCTCGCGGCGGATGTGCTGCTCGCGGGTCTGCAGGCTGAGGCGGTAGGCCTTGTTGCCGTGGCTGTCGACGGACACCCCCACGAGGCGGCCGGGGATGGACCGCTTGATCGCGTCGGCGCAGGCGAAGAAGGCGGCATGCGGGCCGCCGTAGCCCAGCGGCACGCCGAAGCGCTGCGCGCTGCCCACGGCGATGTCGGCCCCCATCGCGCCCGGCTCCTTGAGCAGGCAGAGCGCGAGCAGGTCCGTGGCGACGACGCCGATGGCCTTCGCCTCGTGGAGCGTGTCCATCTGCGCGGTCAGGTCGCGCAGGTGGCCGTGGGTGCCGGGGTATTGGAAGATCGCGCCGAACACCGCGTCCGCGTCGAGGTCGTCCGCCGCGCCATGGATCAGCTCGATCCCCAGCGGCTCGGCGCGGGTCCGCAGGACGGCGATCGTCTGCGGATGGCAGGCCTCGTCCACGAAGAATGCGCGCGCCTTCGACTTGGCGACGCGCTGCGCCATGACCATCGCCTCGGCGGCCGCCGTCGCCTCGTCCAGCAGGGAGGCGTTGGCGATGGGCAGGCCGGTGAGGTCCGACACCATCGTCTGGAAGTTCAGCAGCGCCTCCAGCCGCCCCTGCGCGATCTCCGGCTGGTAGGGCGTGTAGGCCGTGTACCACGCCGGGTTCTCGAGGATGTTGCGCTGGATCGCGGGGGGCGTGACCGTGTCGTGGTAGCCCTGCCCGATCATGCTGGTGGTGACGGTGTTCTCGTCCGCCAGCGCGCGCATGTGGGCGAGGATCGCGTGCTCGGTCATCTGCGGCCACGGCAGCGGCTCGGCCTGGCGGATGCTCCTCGGCACCGTCTCGTCGATGAGCGCGTCCAGGCTGTTGGCGCCGACGACCTCCAGCATCTCGGCCATCTCCTGCGGCGAGGGGCCGATGTGGCGGCGGTTGGCGAAGTCGTAGGTGTCGTAGGTCATCGGAATCCCTCGGGTCTGGCGGGGGTGCGGAGCGATGGTGGGCATCGTGATGCCCACCCTACGGGACGTGAATGTGGCGGGAGTCACCGCGCCCACCGATCGGTCAATCGTCGACGAACGCCTTGTACTCGTCCTCGTCCATCATCCCGTCCATCTCCTCGGGCGTGGTGGTCGTCATCTTGAAGAACCACGCCGCCTCCGCATCCTCGTTGACGAGCGCGGGGTTGGCGGCGAGCGCCTCGTTCACCTCGGTGATCTCGCCGTCCAAGGGCGCCATGATATCCGAGGCGGCCTTGACCGACTCGATCACGACGATCTCCTCGCCCTTGGTCACCTCGCGGCCGATCTCGGGCAGTTCGACGAACACCACGTCGCCCAGCTGCGTGGCCGCGTGGCCGGTGATGCCAACGGTGATCGTGCCGTCGTCGTGGTCCAGCCACTCGTGCTCTTCGGTGTACTTCAAGGCCATGTCGGGTCTCCTAGGCAGTCATCGCTTGTAACGCGGGGGCACGAAGGGCGTTTCCACCACGGCGGCGGGGAGGCGCTTGCCGCGCACCTCGCCCCAGAGGCGGTCGGGCGCGGGCCCCTCGATCAGGCCCAGCGCCATCGGCCCCTGCAGGGTCGGGCCGAAGCCGCCGGATGTGACGAGGCCGACCTGCCGCCCGCCCGCCTCGGCGTCCCAGAGCGGCGTGCCCGCGCGCATCGGGGCGCGGCCCTCGGGGCGCAGGCCGACGCGCTGGCGGGGCGACCCCTCGGCCAGTTCGCGCAGGAGGCGCGCCGCGCCGGGGAAGGCGGGGCGGCCCTCGCGGCGGGACTTGGGGATGGACCAGCCCTGCCCCGCCTCGACGGGCGAGATGTCGGCGCTCATGTCCTGGCCGTGGAGCGGCAGGCCCGCCTCCAGCCGCAGCGAGTCGCGGGCGGCGAGGCCCGCGGGCTCCACGTCCGCGTGGGCCAGCAGCGCGCGCGCGAAACGGTCGGCCTGCGGGGCGGGCAGGCCGATCTCGTAGCCGTCCTCGCCGGTGTAGCCCGCGCGCGCGACGACGAGCGGGACGCCGTCCCACTCGTGGTCCGCCACGTCCATGAACCGCATCTCGGCCACGGCGGGGACGAGCGACGCGAGCGCCCCCTCGGCGGCGGGGCCCTGCAGCGCCAAGAGCGCGCGGTCGTCGTGCAGGACCACCTCGTGGTCCGGCAGGTGCGCGCGCAGATGCGCCATGTCCGCGTCGCGGTTCGCCCCGTTCACCACCAGCAGCCAATGGTCGCCGCGGTTCGCCGCCATCAGGTCGTCCAGCACGCCGCCGTCGTCGGTGGTCAGCACGCCGTAGCGCTGCCGCCCCGGCGCGAGGCCGATCAGGTTCGCGGGGATCAGCGCCTCCAGCGCCTCGGCCACGCCGTCGCCGCGCACGGTCACCTGCCCCATGTGGGTCACGTCGAAGAGCGAGGCCTTCGCCCGCGTGTGCAAATGCTCGGCCATCACGCCCGCGTATTGCAGCGGCATCTCGTGGCCCGCGAAGGGGGTCATGCGCGCGCCCAGCTCGGCGTGGAGCGGGGCGAGGGGCAGTTGCTTGAGCGTCATCGCGGCACCTCCTACGCGGCGGATGCCGCGTGCGGTGCCCCCTCTGTCCGTTCGCCTGAGATCGCTATCCCGTCGGCGCCCCCTGCCCCGGCGCGCCGGGCGGAGATCTCTCCAGAGTGTGTCGCGCGACCCGTCCTTGGGCCTGAGAGTTTCCGGGGCGGTTGCTCCTTCGGCATCGCCGGGTGGCGATTCTCCGTGCCGCGCGCCCTTCGGATAGAGAATCGCGCCGCGTCCTTGCAAGGGGGATCGTGCCGGGCCACCGATGCGCCATGGACCGCTTCTTCGGCTACGGCAACCTCGTGAACCGCGCCACCCACGCCGCCGGCGGCGTCCCCATGGTGGTCGAGGGCTGGACCCGCGCGTGGCGGCGGACGCCGTCGCGCGACGTGGCCTACCTCACCGCCCTGCCGCGGCCCGGCGTAGCCATCGCGGGCCTGGCCGCCGTGCCCGACGACTGGGCCGCGCTGGACGCGCGCGAGGCGGCCTACGTCCGGGTGCCCCTGCCCGAGGGGCCGGTGATCTACCGTCTGCCGGAGGGCGGGCACCTCGCGCCGACAGCGGCGAACCCCATCCTGCTCAGCTACCTCGACGTCGTGGTCCAAGGCTACCTGCGCGAGTTCGGGGAGGCGGGCGTCGCCGCCTTCTTCGAGACGACCGAAGGGTGGGGCGCGCCGATCCGCGACGACCGGGGCGCGCCGGCCTATCCCCGCGCGCAGCCGCTCGCGCCCGAGGAAACGGCGCTCGTGGACCGCTGGCTGCGCGAGGTCGGCGGCTAGGCCCGCCCGGCCCCGCGCCGCGGTGCGCCGCCGCGCCGCGTTGGCCCGTCCGCCCCGCGACGCTACCTCCGGCGCATGGACACGCCCCTTCCCACCGACATCCTCGTCGTCGGCGGCGGCCCCGCCGGCCTCGCCTGCGCCGCCGCCCTCGGCACGCTGGGCCTCTCCGTCGCCGTCGCCGACCCCCGGCCCGTGGTCGCCGCCGCGGACGACCCGGACGCGGACCTGCGCTCGACGGCCATGCTCCAGCCCGCCCGCGACCTCCTCGAGGCCGTCGGCGCGTGGGACCGCATGGACGCCGAGGCCACGCCGCTCGAGGTGATGCGCATGGTCGACGCCACCCGCGACCCGCCGGTGGCGCGCGACTTCCGGGCGGACGACATCTCGGACCGGCCCTTCGGCTGGAACCTGCCCGCTTGGGCGATCCGCAAGGCACTGTCCGAGCGGGTGGCGGAGTTGGAGAATGTGACGCTGCGCGCCTCCGGGCTGGCGGCGCTGCTGCCGCGGTCGGCCTACGCACGCGCGACGCTGGAGGACGGCACGCGGCTGGACGCGCGGCTCGTGGTCGGCGCCGACGGGCGAGAGAGCAAGGTCCGCGACCTGCTCGGGCTGCGGGCGAGGACCGTGGGCTACGGGCAGACCGCGCTGGTCTTCGCGGTCACGCACGAGCGCCCGCATGACAACGTCTCGACCGAGGTGCATCGCAGCGGCGGCCCCTTCACGCTGGTCCCCCTGCCCGACCGCGACGGGCGCCCCTGCTCCGCCGTGGTCTGGATGGACGACGCGGACGCCCAGGCGCGGCGGATGGAGCTCGACCCGGGCGCCTTCTCGGCGAAGGCGACGGAGCGCTCGGCGGACGCGCAGGGGGCGCTGACGCTCGTGGGGCGGCGGGCGGCGTGGCCGATCTCGACCGTCGTGGCGACGCGGATGACCGGGCCGCGCACGGCGCTGATGGCCGAGGCGGCGCACGCGATGCCGCCGATCGGGGCACAGGGGCTCAACACCTCGCTGCGCGACGCGGCCGCGCTGCGCGACCTGTGCGAGCGGCGCCCCGACGAGATCGGGACGCCGGGCTGGCTCGACGCCTACGCCCGCGCGCGCCACCCCGACGCGGTGATGCGGGCGGCGGGGATCGACGGGCTGAACCGGGTGTCGCAGTCCGGGGGGCTGGCGGGGCTGCGGGCGACGGGGATCGAGCTGTTGCACGACGTCGCGCCGCTCCGGCGGCTGGCGATGCGGATGGGGCTCGGGGCGTAGGCGGGGAGGCCCGTCACGCCAGCACGTCGCGCCCCATCTGCCGCATCAGGTCCACGTAGTCGAGCAACACCCAGTTCTCGGCGATCCGCCCGCCGCCGACCCGGTAGAAGTCCATCACCCGCAACGTCAGCGCCTTGTCCGTCGCGGGCACGCCGAGATACGCGCCCCGATGCGTCATCGTCATCGAGGGCCACCCGCTGATCGCCGCGTAGGGGCCGTCGCCCAACCGGCAGAAGTGGTTGCCCCCCTGCCGGTCAGGGAAGGCGTGGAGGAACGGCATCCGGTGGTCCTTGGCGAATCCGTCCCACGTGTAGTTCGAGCCGACGCCCGCCGGCCCGTACCACATCATCCCGTCGGCCCACGTGCCGTCCGCGCCGGTCTGGCCCGCGCTCGCGCCGGTCTCGGGGTCGTAGACGTGGAGGTCGCCCAGCATCCGCTCCACCACGGCCAGCGACGCGTCGCCGCCGTCCGAGGGCGGGCAGAGCCCGTCCTGCGTCGCGGGCGCGGGGAAGGTGACCTCTGTGCCGAGCCGGACGCCGTAGGGGTCGCGCCCCGCCTGAAGCATAAGGTCAGGCAGGTCGAGGATGATGCGCGACAGCA
Organism: Jannaschia sp. Os4; assembly: GCF_016820245.1. Taxonomy (GTDB): domain Bacteria; phylum Pseudomonadota; class Alphaproteobacteria; order Rhodobacterales; family Rhodobacteraceae; genus Jannaschia. The sequence goes on from NZ_JAFCAR010000004.1 coordinate 509,184, forward strand.
CGATGCGGCCCGTGTCGTCGAGCATGTGGAACTCGCCCGCCCGCAGGAAGGCGAGGCTGCCCGACGGCGCCACGCCCCAGAGGTCGCCCACGTGGTTGCCGACGTAGTGGGTGACGCAGGCCACCCAGTCGCCGCCCAGCCCCAGCCCGGGATGCGTCTCCGGCGTCCGCCGGTTCGGGCCGCCCATGACGATCAGGTCGCGGCGGTGCAGGCCCGAGAGCGCGGCGCGCAGCGGCTCGACCACGTGCGCCACGATCGCATCGCGCCCCTCCACCCGGTCCACCGGCGCCGAGACGTCCCAGACGGCGTCCGCCGTCAGCATCCCCTCGGCGGTGGAGGGGTCGCGCAGCAGCGCGTCGAGGCCGAGGCGGGTGGCGGCGCGGGGGTCGGTCATGGGGTCTCCGGAACGGGGAACGGGGCGCCGTGGCGCCCCGCTCGGTATCGTCTGGGACGGCGGCTCAGTTCCGCGCCTTGTCCACCATCTTGCCGTCGGAGATCCACGGCATCATCTCGCGCAGCTTCTCGCCCACCTGCTCGATCTGGTGCTCGTCGTTCATCCGGCGGGTGCCCTTGAAGAAGGGCTGGCCGACCGCGTTCTCCTGCATGAAGTCGCGCACGAACTTGCCGGTCTGGATGTCGGTCAGGATCGCCTTCATGCGTTTTTTCGTTTCGTCATAAGGCAGTACGCGCGGCCCGCTCACGTACTCGCCATACTCCGCCGTGTTGGAGATGGAGTAGTTCATGTTGGCGATGCCGCCCTCGTAGATCAGGTCCACGATCAGCTTCACCTCGTGCAGGCACTCGAAATAGGCCATCTCGGGAGCGTAGCCCGCCTCGACCAGCGTCTCGAAGCCTATGCGGATCAGCTCCACGAGGCCGCCGCAGAGCACGGCCTGCTCGCCGAAGAGGTCGGTCTCGCACTCCTCGCGGAAGTTGGTCTCGATGATGCCCGAGCGCCCGCCGCCGATGGCCGAGCAGTAGGACAGGCCGATCTCCAGCGCGCGACCGGACGCGTTCTCGTGGACTGCCACGAGGCAGGGGACGCCGCCGCCCTTCTGATACTCGCCGCGCACGGTGTGGCCGGGGCCCTTGGGCGCCATCATGACGACGTCGACGCCCGCCTTGGGCTCGATCAGCCCGAAATGCACGTTGAGGCCGTGGGCGAAGGCGATGGCGGCGCCCTCGCGGATGTTGTCGTGGACGTACTTCTTGTACGTTTCGGCCTGCAGCTCGTCGGGCATGGTGAACATGATGAGGTCGGCCCACGCGGCGGCCTCACTGATGCCCATGACCTTCAGGCCCTCGCCCTCGGCCTTGGCCGCCGACGGCGAGCCCTCGCGCAGGGCCACCACGAGGTTCTTGGCCCCCGAGTCGCGCAGGTTCAGGGCATGGGCGTGGCCTTGCGAGCCGTAGCCGAGGATGGCCACCTTCATGTCCTTGATCAGATTGATGTCGCAGTCGCGGTCGTAATACACGCGCATGTCGGTCCCTCCGGGTTGCGTCGCGGAGGGTCTATGCGGCGGGATCGCCCCCCGCCACCGCGCCGGGCATTAACCTTTCGTTCATCCGCTGATAGCTATTCGTTGAATAGGCGATACGCGGATGGATCATGCTCGACGACGTGGACCGGCGGCTGCTGCGGCGATGGCAGGCGGAGCCGGACCTGCAAGTGACGGAACTGGCGGGGGAACTGGGCCTCGCGCAGTCGGTCGCCTCGCGCCGGATCGAGCGGCTGCGCGAGCGCGGCGTGCTGCGCGGGGTGCATGGGGTGATCGACTGGCGGGCCGCCGGGTGGGACGTCGAGGTCAGCCTGCGCTTCACGCTCGACAAGTCGGACCCACGCGCGATGGACGTGTTCATGGCGGCGGCGCGGGACGTGCCGGAAGTCGTTGAGATACAGACCTTCCTCGGGCGGGTGGACGTGCGGCTGGGGGTGATCGCGCGCGATCTGGAGGACTGGCGCAGGCTCTACCGCGACCGCATCCTGACCCTGCCCCATATCGCCGAGATCGAGGCGCTGATGCATGTCGCCCGGGTGAAGACCGATGCCGTCCTGCCTTTGTGACCGGAGCGCCCGAACGCGAATAGGGGGGTGGGATGCACCCCCCGTGCATACACCGTGCATACACCGTGCATACGCGCGTTCATACGGGGGCGTTAATCTTCCGTTCACCGAGGGCCGGCCGTGACCCGCGCGCTGGACGAGACCGACCGCGCGATCCTGCGGGTGGTGCAGGCGAACGCCGCGCTCTCGACCACGGCCGTGGCCCGGGCGGTGGGGATGAGCCAAGCCGCCGTATGGCGGCGGCTGGACCGGCTGCGGAAGGAGGGCGTCCTCGCCGGGCGGGAGCTGTCGCTCGACCTCGAGAAGCTGGGCTTCGGGGTGACGATCTTCCTTGGGGTGAAGCTGGCCGCGAAGGGGCGCGTGGCGCTGGAGGACTTCGAGCGGGCGGTCAGCGCGATCCCGGAGGTGCGGACCGTGGAGCACGTGCTCGGGCGCTACGACTACCGGCTGCGGGTGGTGGCGCGCGACCTCGCGGACTTCGAGCGGGTGCTGCGGCGGCGCATCCTCGGGCTGCCCGGCGTGGGCGAGGCGGAGGCCAACGTGATGCTGTCGGAGGAGCGGCGGCCGGGGCCGCTCTGACCCGCTTGCATCCCCTGCCCCGCTCGCTTACCTGCGCCGCCACGGACGGCGTGGTAGCTCAGTTGGTGAGAGCGCCGGATTCATAACCCGGAGGTCGGCGGTTCAAGCCCGCCCCACGCTACCGTCCGTTTCTCCCCGGCATTCGAGCGATCGGTAACGGTCGGGCAAGGTTTCGCGCCCTAGGACGCGGGCATGCCGGCCCTGTGGTTCCTCTTCGTCTCCGTCCTCGTCGGCCTCGTCGCCGCCGCCCGCCTCGGATTCGCGCGCGATCCGGCGTATGCCGAGATAGACCGTGCGCTGTCGCCCGCCGCCGGGCATCAGGGGCGCCGACGATGGGAGGGACCGCCATGACCACCGAAACGCACGACATCCACGCCGTCGATCCGGACGGGCTGGCCGAGTTCTCGGTGGTGTTTACCGACCGCTCGCTCAACTCCATGAGCGCGGCGTTCCAAGAGGTGATGCGCGACATCCACGCCGGGATGCGCGAGACCTACGCCGCCCACGACGTGGCCGTGGTGCCCGGCGGCGGCACCTACGCGATGGAGGCCGTGGCCCGGCAGCTGGGCCAAGGGTCGAAGGCGCTGGTGGTGCGCAACGGCTGGTTCTCCTACCGCTGGTCGCAGATCATGGAGGCGGGGGCCTTCACCGAAGGGGTCGAGGTGATGCGGGCGCGCCCCGCGCAGGCCGAGGGGCCGATCCAGTTCGCCCCGCCGCCCGCCGCCGAGGTGGCGGCGAAGGTGCGGGAGACGAAGCCCGACGTGGTCTTCGCGCCGCATGTCGAGACCTCGGCCGGGGTGATCCTGCCGGACGCCTACATCGCGGAGGTCGCGGCGGCGGCGCACGAGGTGGGCGCGGTGATGGTGCTGGACTGCATCGCGTCGGGCTGCGTCTGGGTGGACATGGAGGCGACGGGCGTCGACCTGCTGATCTCCGCGCCGCAGAAGGGCTGGTCCTCCACGCCCTGCGCGGGGCTGGTGATGATGTCGGAGCGCGGGCGCGCGCGGGTGGACGCCACCACGTCGGACAGCTTCGCGCTGGACCTGCGGAAGTGGTGCGGGATCATGGACGCCTACATGGGCGGCGGGCATGCCTATCACGCGACGATGCCGACGGACGGCCTGCGCCAGTTCCGCGACGCGATGCGCGAGACGATGGCGTTCGGGCTGGATGCGGCGAAGGACGCGCAATGGGCCTTGGGGCGCCGGGTGCGCGACATGCTGGGCGCGCGTGGCGTCAAGGGCGTGGCCGCCGAGGGGTTCCGCGCGCCGGGCGTCGCCGTCTGCCACGCGCCGTCCCCGGAGGTGAGGTCGGGCGCGGCCTTCGCGGCGCAGGGCGTGCAGATCGCGGCGGGCGTGCCCTTGGCCATCGGAGAGCCGGACGGCTGGTCGACCTTCCGCATCGGCCTGTTCGGGCTGGACAAGCTGCGTGACGTGGACGCGACCTGCGACCGGCTGGAGCCCGCGCTGGACGCGGTGCTGGGGCGGCCGGCGCTGGCGGCGGAGTAGCGGCTCCGGCTGCGGCGGCGGATCGGATGGCGGAGGCGTGGCGTCGCCCCGGCGCGGTCTCCCGTGCGGCTCCGGACGCGCCACCGGGTCGTGGCGCGAGGGGGCATTTGACGGCGGCACGAGGATCCGGGTCGTGGCGGCGAGGGGGGTCCGGGTCGCGCGGTGACGGGAGTTCGGATCGCGCGGTGACGGAGATTCGGCTCGCGCGGTGACGGGGGGGCAAATCCTTCGGAAGGATTTGCCCCGCGTTTCCTTGGCTAAGGAAACGCCCGCTGCGCCCGCGTGCCGCCGACCCAGACGCCCGCGACGGCGCGGTCGTCGCCCATCATGATGGTCGGGAAGACCGCCTCCCAGACGTCCTCGGCCCGCGCGGCGCGCTGCGCGATGGCGGGGGTCGAGGCGAGGTCGAGGGCGACGAGGTCGGCGTCGGTGCCCGGCGCCAGCGTGCCGATCCGGTCGGCGGCGTGGAGGGCGCGGGCCGAGCCCTCGGTGGCGAGCCAGAGCAGGTGGGCGGGGTGGAGCGCCTCGCCCCGGAGCTGGGCCACCTCGTAGGCGGCGGCCATGGTGCGGAGCATCGAGAAGCTGGAGCCGCCGCCGGTGTCGGTGGCCAGCCCCGTGGTGATCGTGCGGGCGAGGGTCATGTCGAAGAGGCCGGAGCCGATGAAGGTGTTCGAGGTCGGGCAATGGACGAGGGCCGCGCCCGCCTCGGCCAGCCGCGCGCGCTCGCGGTCGGTGAGGTGGATGGCGTGGCCGTAGAGGGCGCGTTCGCCTAGCAGGCCGTGGCGCTCGTAGGTGTCGAGGTAGTCGCGGGCCTCGGGGTGGAGGTCGCGGACCCACGCGACCTCGTCGGTCTGCTCGGACAGGTGGGTCTGCATCAGGCAATCGGGGTTGGCGGCCCAGAGCGCGCCCAAGGCCTCGAGCTGGGCGGGCGTCGAGGTGGGGGTGAAGCGGGGCGTAACGACGTAGCGGGCGCGGCCCGCGCCGTGCCAGCGGGCGAGGAGCGCGGCGCTGTCGTCGTGGGCGGACCGGGCCGTGTCGCGCAAGGACTCGGGGGCGTTGCGGTCCATGCAGGTCTTGCCGCCCCAGAGCGCCATGCCGCGCGCCGCGCCCGCCTCGAACCATGCGTCCACGCTCTCGGGGTGGATCGTGCAGTAGGAGCACAGCGAGGTGGTGCCGTGGGCCAGCGCAAGGTCGAGGGTGAGGTCGGCCTGGCGGCGGGCATAGGCAGGGTCGTGGAAGCGGGCCTCCTCGGGGAAGGTGTAGCGGTTCAGCCAGTCGATCAGGCGCGCGCCCCACGCGGCGACGATGCCGGTCTGGGGGTAGTGCATGTGGGCGTCCACGAAGCCGGGCAGCAGGAGCGCGTCGCCCATGTCCTCGACCTCCGCCCGCGGGTGGGCGGCGCGCAGCGCGTCGGCGGGGCCGGTGGCGGCGATGGTGGCGCCGTCGATCGCGACGGCGCCGCGCCGCTCGTGGCGGGCGCTCGCGGGGCCGTCTCGGAACGGGTCGCCGTGGAAGGTCAGGATCTGGCCGAGGATCAGTCGCATCCGAGGGGCCTAGCCTGCGCCACGGCGGCGGGCTAGGCCCCTGCCCGACCCCATCCCGCAGGAGGCCCCCATGTCCGAGACCGATCAGGTGGACGCCCCCGAGCTGGAGGAGGAGGCGGAGCTGGACGAGGACCGGCTGCGCGACATCCGGCGCGCCCTGCGCGACGAGGATCGCGCCGCCTTGGACGCGCTCCTGGAGCCGCTGCACGAGGCGGACGTCGCGGACCTCTTGGAGCAGCTGGGCGACGCGGAGCGGGGCGACCTGCTGCGCCTGTCGACGGGGCTCGTGGACGGCGAGGTGCTGTCGGAGCTGGACGAGGACCTGCGCGAGGAGGTGATCGAGGCGCTGCCCGCCGCCGAGGTGGCCGAGGCGGTGCGCGACCTCGAGACGGACGACCTCGTGGACATCGTCGAGAACCTCGAGGACGAGGACCAGGCGGCGGCCATCGTCGCCGCCCTGGACCCCGAGGACCGGATCGCCGTCGAGCAGGCGCTGTCCTACCCGGAGGAATCCGCCGGCCGCCTGATGCAGCGGGAGGTCGTGGCGGTGCCGTCGCACTGGACCGTCGGGCAGACCATCGACCACCTGCGGAAGAAGAAGACCGCCCTGCCCGAGCAGTTCTACCACGTCGTGCTGGTCGATCCGCGCCACCGGCCCGTGGGCTACGTCACCTTGGGGCGGCTGCTGTCGTCGCGGCGGGACAACGCGCTGTCGGAGCTGGAGGAGGACTCGTTCCGCACCTTCGGCGCGTCGCAGCCCGAGGGGGACGTGGCCTACGCGTTCAACCAGTATCACCTGATCTCGGCGCCGGTGGTGGACGACGAGACGGACCGCCTGCTGGGGATGATCACGATCGACGACGCGGTGCGCATCCTCGACGAGGAGGCGGAGGAGGACATCCTGCGTCTGGCGGGCGTGGACAGCGAGGAGAGCCTGTCGAACCGCACCTTCGACGTGGTGCGGCGGCGCTTCCCTTGGCTGGCGGTGAACCTGTTCACGGCGATCCTCGCCTCGCTGGTCATCGCGCAGTTCGAGGCGGTGCTGGCGCAGATCGTGGCGCTCGCCGTGCTGATGCCCATCGTGGCCTCCATGGGCGGCAACGCGGGCACGCAGTCGCTGACGGTGGCGGTGCGGGCCTTGGCGACGCGCGACCTGACGGGGGCGAACGTGTGGCGGGTGATCCGGCGCGAGGTCGTCGCCGGCGCCATCAACGGGGCGGCCTTCGCGGTGATCATGGGGATCGTCGGCGTGGTCTGGTTCGGGACGCCGATGCTGGGGGCCGTGATCGGGGTGGCGATGGTGGTGAACCTCGCGGTGGCGGGGCTGGCGGGGGTGGGGGTGCCCGTCGTGCTGGAGAAGGCGGGGGTGGACCCGGCGCTGGCCTCCGGCGCCTTCGTGACGACGGTGACGGACGTGGTGGGCTTCTTCGCCTTCCTCGGGCTGGCGGCGGCTTGGATGCTGTGAGGCTGGGGGGTGATGGGGTGAAACCCCATCATGCGCCGTAGCCCCGGGGGCGCGGGTCCGTCGTCGGGCGCGCGCCCGGCGGCGGCAGCCATTCGGGAAGGTTGGCCTGCGGCGGCTCGGTCCCCCGAGCCGATGGATGCAGGCGCTCCGACGGGTCCGCGCCCATCTCCCGCGCGGCGCGGTCGAGGAAGACGGGGCCGAAGCCGCGCCACGTGCCGATCGACGGCGCGGCCGGGTCGGTCGGGAAGCGGTCGCGCCAGTCGGGGGGCAGGGTCAGGCCCAGCGCCTCCATCCGCTCCAGCATCCAGACGAGGGGAACGTTGGCCAGCGGGCGGGACTCGGGGTGGCGCCCGATCTGGCCGCCGATGTCGGCGTGGGCGCCGCGGAACCAGACCTGCTCGACCGTCGCGGTGCGGGGCGGGCGCGTCGTCCAGAGGTCGGGGGCGAAGGCGCGGCGCGTCTCGTGCAGGGCCAGCGCGTGCAGCCCATGGCGCGCGGTCGGCCCGAGGCGGTGGGAGCGGAAGGCGTGGACCGGCGGCGCGAGGCGCCAGAGCAGCGGCCAGCGGAGGCCCACCGCGCGTACGGTGTCGAAGCAGGCGACGGCGGTGACCTCGGGCCGGTGGTGGCAGTAGAGCGCGGCGAAGCGCCGGGTCTCGGGGGTGGTCGGGTCGTCGCGGTAGTGGGCGAAGGCTTGGCCCACGAGGGGTTCGGTGGCGTTGGCGGGGGTCAGCAGGCCCACGCGGTCGATCATCCCCGCCAAGGCGCGGGCGACGTAGGCCCCGCGCGAGTAGCCCACGAGGAAGACCGGGTCGCCGGGCGACCACGTGCGAGCGAGGAAGTGGTAGGCGCGGCGAAGCTGCGCGTTGACGCCGACGCCGGCGGCGATCTCGCCCGCGTGGCGCCAGCCGCGCCATGCGATGCCCGGCTCGTAGTGGAGGCAGAGGCCGAGATCCGTCCCTTGGCCTTCGAGCATCTTCCAGATCAGGCCGATGGAGGTCTCGTGGCCCGGCTCCAGCGACGAGAGCGTGCCGTCGAGCAGCACGACGTGGACGCGCGCCTCCGGCGGCGTCTCCTCGCGCGCGGGGTCGCGGCGCGCGAGGGACCGGAGCCAGCCGATCACGTCACTCGGCGGCGACGGGGGCGTCCTGCAGGTAGGCCCAGACGCGGGACGGGGTGAACGGCATGTCCACCTTGGTCACGCCGACCTGCCGCATCGCGTCGGCGGCGGCGTTGGCGACGGCGGCCATCGCGCCCACGGTCCCCGCCTCGCCGCAGCCCTTCATGCCCAGCTCGTTGGCCGTGGAGGGCACCGGCTCGGAGTGGAAGGCGATCATCGGCATGTTGGCGGCGCGGGGCATCCCGTAGTCCATGAAGGACGCGGTCAGGAGCTGTCCGTCGGCGTCGTAGACGACGTGCTCGGAGACGGCCTGCCCGATGCCTTGGACGACGCCGCCATGGACCTGCCCCTCGGCCATCATGGGGTTCATCAGCACGCCGAAGTCGTCGACGACGGTGTATCTCTCGACGCTGAGGTTCCCGGTCTCGCGGTCGATCTCGACCTCGCAGATGTGGCAGCCGTTGGGGTAGGAGCGGCCGGGCAGCTCCGTCGTGGCGGAGGTCCGCAGCAGGTCGGTGCGGCCCGCCCGGCGCGCGGCCTCGGCCGCCTCCAGCACGGTCATGCGCTTGTTGGTGGCGGGGGCGGCGAACTGGCCGTCCTCGAAGGTCACCTCGTCCTCCTCCAGATGCTCGGCCACGAAGGGGGTGAAGCGCTCGATCACCTTGCGCGCGGCGCCCTTGTTGGCCGTCCCTTGGGTGGTGACGGAGCGGGAGCCGCCGGTGCCGCCGCCCTTGGCGATCCGGTCGCTGTCGCCCTGCACCACCTCGACCTTCTCCGGGGGCAGGCCGAGGTCGGTGGCGAGGAACTGGCGGTAGACCGTCTCGTGCCCCTGCCCGTTGGTCTGGGTGCCGACGTAGAGGATGGCGCCGCCGTCGTCGGTGAACTCGATCTCGGCGGTCTCCTCGGGGGAGCCGAGGATGGACTCGATGTAGTAGCAGACCCCGAGGCCCCGGATGCGGCCCGCCGCCTCGGCCTCGGCGCGGCGCGCGGCGAAGCCGTCCACGTCGGCCTCGGCCCGCGCGCGGTCCATGACGCGGGCGAAGTCGCCGACGTCGTAGGTCTCGCCGGTGGCGGAGACGTAGGGGAACTTGTCGGCGGGGATCAGCGACTTGCGGCGCAGGTCGAACGGATCGACGCCCAGCTCGTGGGCGGCGTGGTCCATCGCGCGCTCCAGCAGGTAGATCGCCTCGGGGCGGCCCGCGCCGCGATAGGCGTCCACCTGCGTGGTGTGGGTGTAGATCCCGGTCGAGCGCAGGAAGGTCGCCTGCACGTCGTAGATGCCGGGCAGCACCTTGGAGAACAGCTCCGACTGGATGTTCTGGGCGTACTGGCTGTTGTAGGCGCCCATGTTGGCCCAGTTCTCGGAGTGGTACGCGACGAGCCGGTCGTCCGCGTCGAAGCCGAGGCGGGCGCGGCAGGTGAGGTCGCGGCCGGCGTTGTCCGAGAGCATCGCCTCGGAGCGATCGCCCATCCAGCGGACGGGGCGACCGAGGACCGTGGCGGCGTGGGCCACGAGGAAGGTCTCGGGGTAGTCCATCGCCTTCATGCCGAAGCCGCCGCCCACGTCGGGGTTGGTGACCCGCAGGCTGTCCTTGGACCGGCCGAGGATCTTGGCGAGCTTGTCGCGGGTGCCCCAGACGCCCTGCCCGTTGACGCAGACGTGGAGGCGGTCGCCCTCGTAGGGCTCGGCCCAGACGCCGCGCGGCTCCAGGGAGGCGACGATGATGCGGTTGTCCTCGACGGTCAGGTCCACGACGCGGTGCGCGGCCTCCAGCGCGGCCTCGACGGCGGCCTCCTCGCCCATCTCCCAGACGTAGGCGACGTTGTCGGGCGCCTCCGGGTGGACGGCCTCGCCGCCGGGTGCGAGGTCCAGCTTCACGGGGCGCTCGTCGAGGTCCATCTCGATGGCCTCGGCGGCGTCGCGGGCTTGGTCGAGCGTGTCGGCGATCACCATCGCCACCGGCTCGCCCACGTGGCGGACGCGGGCGGTGGCCAGCAGCGGGCGCTTGGGCGTGGTGCCGCGGCGCCCGTCGTTGGGCGACTTGGCGGGCGTGGTGGGGATGTCGTCCATCAGCCCAGCCTCGGCGAGCCTGTCCGCCGTCAGGATCAGGCGCACGCCCTCCATCCCCTCGGCCGCCGACACGTCGAGCGTCAGGTCCGCATGGGCGGCGGGGGAGCGCAGGACGAAGGCGCGCAGGCTTTCGGCGGGCGCGCGGTCGTCCACGTAGGAGCCGCCGCCGGTCAGCAGGCGCGGATCCTCGGCGCGGCGGTTGGACTGTGAGAGGCCGAACTTCTGCATTGGAGGGCTCCGTTCCGTGACCGGGGGAGCCTTAGCCGACCGGCGCGTCCTGTCCACCCGCCGAGGCGGGCGGCGGGTCGTCGCGGGGGATCATCGGCGCCAGCATCGCGCGCACGAGGCGGTCGCGGGCGGCGGGGCCGAGGTCGGAGGCGAACTTCATCTTCCCGCCCGCCATCAGGTCCGCGATCCCATGCGTGCCCGCCCAGACGCGGAGCGGCGTGGCCATGCCCTCGGGCGTCACGAAGTCGGGCATCGCGCCGGTGACGTCCGAGACCGTGCGGACCATCCGCATGAACGCCCCCTCGCCGGCGTCGGCCAGCGCGGGGTCCTCCGGGTCGGGAAGCGCGGAGGAGAAGCAGAGGCGGAAGAGGGCGGTGTGCTCCAGCGCGAAGTCCACGTAGCCGAGGCCGTCGGCCATGAGCCGCCCCTCGGGCGTGTCGGGGGCTTCGGCGCGGCGGGCGTCCTGGCACGCGACGAGCCGCTCGAACCCCCGCGTGGCCAGCGCGGCGAGCAGGCCCTTCACGCCGCCGAAGTGGTGCGCGGGTGCTGCGTGGGAGACGCCCGCGCGCTTGGCCACGCGGCGCAGCGAGAACGCCTCGGGGCCAGTCTCGGCCAGTTCCGCCTCGCCCGCGTCAAGTAGGGCGGAGCGGAGGTTGCCGTGGTGGTATCTGGAACGCGCGTCGTCAGGCATGGGACCGCCCTATCCTGCCACCGTCAACATTACAACTTGACGGTGACAGGTTCCGCGCTCCATAGGTGTCTTGTCACTGTCAGGATCGGAGACGCCGATGACCCCCGACCTCCTCTTCCAGGTCGCCCAGACGGGCGCGATGACCGGGTGGGTGGCGCTCGCGCTCTCCCCGCTCCGGCCCCGCCCGCTGCTGGCCTATGGGGGCATCGCCGTCCCCGTCGCGCTGTCGCTGCTCTACCTCGGCACCGTCGCCGTCGCCCTGCCGGGCGCGGATGGCGGGTTCGACACGCTGGCGGGGGTGATGGCGCTCTTCGCGCAGCCCGGCCCCGCGCTGGCGGGCTGGGTCCACTTCCTCGCCTTCGACCTCGCCATCGGCGGGTGGCAGGCGCGCGAGGCGCGGCGGCTCGGCCTGCCGCACTGGGCGCTGCTGCCCTGCCTGTTCCTGACCCTCATGCTGGGGCCCGTCGGGCTCTTGGCGTTCCTCGGCCTGCGGGCCGGTTTCACCCACTTCGGCGGCCGCAAGGAGGCCCTGTCATGACCACCCTCGACACCTATGCCCGTCCCCTGCCCCGCTGGCTGACCGACAGCCCGGCGATGGCCGCCGCCGCCCTGCTCTGGGGGGCCGCCACGCCGCTCTACCTCTGGCTCGCGCTGACGGTGCCCGAGACCATCGCGGGCGAAGCCGCATGGCTGAAGCCGCTCAAGTTCTCGCTGGCGACGACGGTCTGGGCGCTCACGCTGGCATGGGCGGCGCGGTTCGTGCCCGCCGCCACGCGGGGCGCGCGGTGGTTCCGGGTCTATTCGTGGTCCGTGTTCGGCGCGATGGCGCTGGAGATGGCGTGGCTGACGACGGCGTCGGCGCTGGGGCAGAAGGCGCATTACAACACCGAGGTGCTCTGGCTCGCGGTGGCCTATCCGGTGGCGGGGCTGGTGGCGACGTGGTTCGCCGCGTCCGCGCTGGTCTGGGGCGTCGTGATCCTGCGCGCCGCGCCCTTGCGCGACGCGTGGCCCTTCGTCCGGACGCTCGGCTGGTCGATGGTGGCGACGTTCCTTCTCACGGTGCCCACGGCCTTCGCGCTCTCGGCGGTGGAGCCGCCCGCGGGCGGCCTGCCGCTCTTCGGCTGGACCTTTGCCGCCGGCGACCTGCGCCCCGCGCATTTCGCGGCGACCCACGCGATGCAGGTCGTGCCTCTGGTGGCGGTGGCGACGGGGCTCGTGGGGCGCGGCGGATGGCTGACGCTGGGGTGGTCGGTGGTGACGCTGGCGCTGGTGGCGCTGGGGGTGGGGCTGGTCTAGCCGGAGCGCATCGCAGGGCCGTGGCGCGGCGATCCGACCTTGCCGCGATGCGGTTTATCCCTCACCCCCGCACGACGCACCGGCGGAGCGCCGTCGGAACGGGATCGCCGGGCCGGGGGACGGCCCGGCGATGCGCGGGCCGCTTCGCGGCTGTTAACCGCGCCGGTGCAGAGCGGCGGGGTGGCAACCGGATCGCGCGGGGGCTATCCGGCCCCCGCCCCACCCCGGAGACCCGCGCCATGACCGAGATGCCCAAGACCTTCGACGCCCAAGAGGCGGAGACGCGCATCACCGCCGAATGGCTGGAGAGGAAGTGCTTCGCCGCCGGCGCCAACGCCAAGCGGGCCGAGACCTTCTCCATCGTCATCCCGCCGCCCAACGTGACCGGCTCGCTCCACATGGGGCACGCGTTCAACAACACGCTGCAGGACGTGCTGGTCCGCTGGCACCGGATGCGCGGCTTCGACACGCTGTGGCAGCCGGGCACGGACCATGCGGGCATCGCCACGCAGATGGTCGTGGAGCGCGAGCTGGCGCAGACCAACCGGCGGCGCACGGACATGAGCCGGGAGGAGTTCCTCGACCTCGTCTGGGCGCAGAAGACCCGCTCGCGCGGCACGATCATCGGGCAGCTGCAGCGGCTGGGGGCGTCCTGCGACTGGGACCGCGAGGCGTTCACGATGGGCGGCGCGCCGGGCGACCCGGACCGGGAGGTCGGCGGAGGGCAGGACTTCCACGACGCGGTCATCAAGGTCTTCGTCGAGATGTACGACAAAGGCCTGATCTACCGCGGCAAGCGGCTGGTGAACTGGGACCCGAAGTTCGAGACCGCGATCTCCGACCTCGAGGTCGAGGCGGTCGAGACGAACGGCTTCATGTGGCACTTCAAGTACCCGCTCGCGGGCGGGGCCACCTACGAGTACGTCGAGCGCGACGAGGACGGGGCGGAGCTGTTCCGCGAGACGCGCGACTACATCTCCATCGCCACGACGCGGCCCGAGACGATGCTGGGCGACGGGGCGGTCGCGGTGCACCCGGACGACGTGCGCTACGCGCCGATCGTGGGCCGGCTCTGCGAGATCCCGGTGGGGCCGAAGGAGTCCCGCCGCCTGATCCCCATCGTGACGGACGAGTATCCCGACCCGGCCTTCGGCTCGGGCGCGGTGAAGATCACCGGGGCGCACGACTTCAACGACTACCAAGTGGCGAAGCGGGGCGGCATCCCGCTCTACCGGCTGATGGACACCAAGGCTGCGATGCGCGCGGATGGCGCGCCCTACGCCGAGGCGGCGGCCATCGCGATGGCGGTGGCGAAGGGCGAGCGGGCGCTTTCGGAGGCGGAAACGGACGCGATCAACCTCGTGCCCGACCACCTGCGGGGGCTGGACCGGATGGAGGCGCGCGCGAAGGTCGTCGAGGAGATCACCGCCGAGGGGCTGGCCGTGATGGTCCCGCCGACGGACCCGCGGCTGGGCAAGGGGGCGGCGTCGGACGGCGCGGCGGCGACGGGCGAGCCGCCGGTGGACGCGTCCGAGGGCGGGGAGATGCGGGTCGACGACCTCGTCCCCCTCGTCGAGCCGAAGGTGATCCAGCAGCCGCATGGCGACCGCTCCAAGGTCGTGATCGAGCCGATGCTGACGGACCAATGGTTCGTGGACACCGACAAGATCGTCGGCCCCGCCATCGAGGCGGTCGAGAACGGCACGACCCGCATCCTGCCGGAGGCGGACCGCAAGGTGTACTTCCACTGGCTGCGCAACATCGAGCCGTGGTGCATCTCGCGCCAGCTGTGGTGGGGGCACCGGATTCCGGTTTGGTATGGGTACTCAGCCGAGGGCGGTGTCGTGACGCTGGAGGATGGCCTCAAGCCATTCTGCGCTGCTTCGCAAGAAGAGGTGATCGACCTGCTCGAGCGGGAGTACGGCCACCAGAACATCCGCTTCCTCGATAGCGAAGCGGACGTTCTGGAGGTTTTCGAGGATCGCGCGAATGGCAGCGTCATGGCGAACGAGGTCATGCCAGTCTACCGCGACCCCGACGTCCTCGACACGTGGTTCTCCTCCGGTCTCTGGCCGCTCGGCACGCTCGGCTGGCCCGAGGAGACGGAGGAGTTGGAGAAGTACTTCCCCACCTCCGTCCTCATCACCGGGTTCGACATCCTGTTCTTCTGGGTCGCCCGGATGATGATGATGCAGACCGCCGTGCTGCCCGAGGACAAGCCGCTCGCCGAGCGCGTCCCGTTCCGCGACGTCTACGTCCACGCGCTCGTCCGCGACGCCAAGGGGCAGAAGATGTCCAAGTCCTTGGGCAACGTGCTGGACCCGCTGGACCTGATCGACGTCTACGGGGCGGACGCGGTGCGTTTCACGCTGGCCTCCATGGCGGCGATGGGGCGGGACCTGAAGCTCTCGGAGGACCGGATCAAGGGCTACCGCAACTTCGGCACGAAGCTGTGGAACGCGGTGCGGTTCGCGCAGATGAACGACGTGGCGTTCGGGGGGGATCGGCCCGACCCGCAGGCCACGGTGAACCGCTGGATCGTGGGCGAGACGGCGCGGGCGCGGGCCGAGGTGGACGCCGCCTTGACCGCCTACCGCTTCGACGACGCGGCCGCCGCGCTCTACCGCTTCGTGTGGAACGTGGTCTGCGACTGGTACGTGGAGTTCGCCAAGCCGCTCTTCGACGGGGCGCAGGCCGAGGAGACGCGGGCCACGATGGGCTGGGTGCTGGACCGCTGCATGGTCATGCTGCACCCCTTCATGCCCTTCGTGACCGAGGACCTCTGGGCGCGGACCAGTGAGCGCGCGACGATGGCCGTCCACGCCGACTGGCCCGAGGACGTGACCGAGGCGTTGGTCGACACGGCGGCAGAGGCCGAGATGCGCTACGTCATCGCGCTGATCGAGGCGGTGCGCTCGGCGCGGGCGCAGATGAACGTGCCGGCGGGGGCGCACGTGCCCCTGGTCCGGGTCGAGGGCGGCGACACGGGGCGGTCCGCCGTCGCGGCCAACGAGGCGCTGATCGCGCGGCTGGCGCGGGTCGAGGCGGTGTCCGAGGGCGACGCGCCCAAGGGCTCGGCGGCGGTGACCGTGGGCGCGGACCAGTACGCGATCCCCTTGGAGGGGCTGATCGACGTGAGCGCCGAGGTGGCGCGGCTGGAGAAGTCGCGCGCCAAGCTGGCCAAGGAGATCAAGGGGCTGGCGGGCCGCGCGAACAACCCGAAGTTCGCGGAGTCCGCCCCGGCGGAGGTCGTGGAGGAGACGAAGCGCAACCTCGCCGAGCGGGAGGCGGAGGCCGAGGCGCTGGACGCCGCGCTGGCGCGGCTGGCGGAGTTGGGGTGAGGTGACGCCCCCGCCTTGCGCGGGGGCCGCTTCGTCCGTCTGCGCCCCGGCTGCGGAGGGGGGCGCCCGGTTCGATCGAGGCCCCCGCGCAAGGCGGGGGCGTCCGTATGGCGTGGACCGCTCCCTCGCCCGATCACGCGCCGCGCGCGCGTTCTCACCCCGCCTCACACCCCCGTGCGACCCCCTGCCCCGGTGCGGCCCGGCGCGTTAGCTGCCCGACCAACGCAACGGAGACAGCCATGCCCACCCGCCGAACCTTCCTCATCGGGGCCGCCGCCATCCCCATCGCCGCCGGCGGCGCCTACGCCCTGCTCGCGCCGCAGCCCCTCGCCCCGGCCCGCGTCTACACGGAGGGCGGTCTCGCCATCCGGGGCACGGACCCAGTGGCCTACTTCTACGACGCCATGCCCGTCCCCGGCGATCCGGCCGTGACCCACGACTGGGCCGGGGCGACGTGGGCCTTCGCCACGGTCGAGAACCGCGACCGCTTCGCCGCCGAGCCTGCGCGCTACGCGCCCGCCTATGGCGGGTTCTGCGCGTGGGCCGTGGCGGAGAAGGGGGAGCTCTACTCCACGCAGCCGAAGAACTGGGCCATCGTGGACGGGCGCCTGTTCCTGAACTTCGACGACGCCGTGCAGGAGTTGTGGAACGCGGAACCCGCGGACTTCATCGCCGCCGCCGACCGGCGCTGGCCCGAGATCGTGGCCGCCGTCTGAGGCGGAGCGGCGGGGGCGCATGGCGCCCCCGCGCGAGGTCACAGCATCAGCTGGTAGCTCTCGGGCACCCAGCGGAACGTGTCGTCCGCCGCCCGCTCGACGTAGCCCACCGCTGGGAACGGCATGTGGTAGCCCACCATCGGCATCCGCTCGTCCGCGACCATGCCCAGCACCCGGCGGCGCGTCTCGGCGGCGGCGGCCTTGTCCATGTCGAAGCGCACCTCCCAGTCCGGGTGCGCCAGCGACCAGACGTAGTGGTTCGTCATGTCCGCCGTCAGCAGCGCCTGCGCGTCGCCCGAGGACATGCGGTAGCCCATCATCCCCGGCGTGTGGCCGAACATCGCCACCGCCGTCAGGCCCGGCGCCACCTCGGCCCCGTCGGCGATCAGCTCGAACCGGTCCTCCAGCGCGGCGACGTTGTCGGGCAGCCCCTGCTCGCGCCACGCGGCCATCTCGGCCTCGCCCGTCACGTAGCGGACGTCGCCGAAGGTCGGCTCGCCGTCGCGCATCAGCCCGCCGACATGGTCGCCGTGCATGTGGGTGATGACCACGGTGGTCACGTCGCCCGGCGCCACGCCCGCGCTCTCCAAGGCGGCGGTTATGCCGTCGGCGTTCAGGCCGGTGTCGAACAGGACGACTTGGTCGCCGGTGCGCACGACCGTGGGCTGGAAGAAGAACTGCGACTTGTCCGTGGGGATGAAGGCGTCCTGCGAGACCTGCGCGAAGGTGTCGGCATCGACGTTCATGCCGAACGTCTCCTGCTGGTCGCCCTCGCGGGTGGCCGTGCCCGCCAGCAGGACCGAGACGCCGAGGTCGCCCAGCGAGAACGAGCGCGACAGGCCGGCGGTCGGCGGGCCACCGGCGTGGGCGTCGGCGGCGGCGACCTGCGGCAGCGCGGCGGCGGCGGGGATGGCGGCGGAGGCGGCGAGCGCTTGGCGGCGGGTGAGCATGCGGGGTCTCCCTGTGTGTGACCGGGTGGAGTTAGCGCGCGCGGCGCGGCTGTCCGCATCACGCCCGCGCGAGGGTGGACTTGCGCCGCCGCCCCCCGCATATCGCGCCCCGCGCCTCAGGAGCCTGCAATGACCGTCACCCGCTTCGCCCCCTCGCCCACCGGCCACATCCACGTGGGCAACCTGCGCACGGCGCTGATGAACTGGATGATCGCGCGGAAGAGCGGCGGCACCTTCATCCTGCGGATCGACGACACGGACGCGGAGCGGTCCAAGGAGGAATACGTCGACGCGATCCGCGCCGACCTCGAATGGCTGGGCCTGACATGGGACCGGGAGGAGCGGCAGTCGGCGCGGCTGGACCGCTATGCGGCGGCGGCGGACGCGCTGCGCGCGCAGGGGCGGCTCTACGAGGCGTGGGAGACGCCGACGGAGCTGGACCTCAAGCGCAAGAAGCAGTTGAACATGGGGCGCCCGCCCGTCTACGACCGCGCCGCGCTGGACCTGTCGGAGGACGAGAAGGCCGCCCTGCGCGCCGAGCGGGGCGACGGCGTCTGGCGGTTCAAGCTGGACCGCGCGCGGATCGAGTGGACCGACGGCATCCTCGGCGACCTGTCGATCGACGCGGCCTCGGTCTCCGACCCCGTGCTGATCCGCGCGGACGGTCAGGTGCTCTACACCATCGCGTCGGTGGTGGACGACACCGAGATGGGCGTCACGGACGTGGTGCGCGGCTCGGACCACGTCACGAACACCGCGACGCAGATCCAGATCATGGCCGCGCTGGGCCACGACCACCCGCGCTTCGCGCACCACTCCCTGCTGACCGGGCCGGGGGGCGAGGGGCTGTCGAAGCGGCTGGGCTCGCTCTCGGTCCGCCAGATGCGCGAGGCGGGGGTGGAGCCGATGGCGCTGCTGTCGCTCTTGGCGCGGCTCGGCTCGTCCCAGCCGGTCGAGCTGCGCGACACGCCGGAGGAGCTGGCGGAGGCGTTCGACCTGTCGACCTTCGGCTCGGCCCCCACCAAGTTCGACGAGGCGGACCTGCGCCCGCTCACGGCGGAGGTGCTGCAGCGCGCGCCGGTCGCGGCGGTGGACGCCGACCTCGCGGCGGCGGGCGTGCCGGAGGAGATGCGCGCGCCCTTCTGGGCGGTGATGCGCGAGAACGTCGGCACCCGCGCCGAGATCGCGGAATGGTGGGCGCTGGCCCGCGACGGGGCGACGCCGCTGGTGGCCGACGAGGACCGGGATTTCGTGGCCGAGGCATTCGGGATGCTGGGCGAGCCGCCCTACGACGCCTCCACGTGGTCGGACTGGACCGGGCGGGTGAAGGAGGCCACGGGGCGCAAGGGCAAGGGCCTGTTCAAGCCGCTGCGGCAGGCGGTGACGGGCCGCGCGTCGGGGCCGGACATGGGTGACCTGATGCCGCTGCTGCAGGCGAAGCCGAAGCTCTAGGGCGCGGCGCGTCCGTCGTCGCCGTCCGACCCCTTCGTTCCGGCGAAGGTGCCCGAGGCGAAGAGGCCGAACCGGACGGTGCCCGCGATGGCGTCGCCATCCACGGTGCCATCGAACTTCAGCGTCATCGGCATCGGCCGGTCGATCTTCGTGGCCCACCGAAGGCGCGCGCCGTCGCGGGACAGGTCCGCCATTGGGCCGGACCCCGCCTTACCCTCCATTGTCCCGCCGTCGTGGTCGACGCGGAGGGTGGCCGGGATTTCCCCCGTGGGGGCGGAGATGCGGATGTGCCAGATGTCCATGCGCCCTCCCTGCCCCGGGCCCATGCCGGGCGCACCCGTGCCGCCACGTCGCAAACGGTGTCGTGTTCGGGCTTGATCCGTCGCCGCGTCCATCGTCCCCTCGCCCCCGAGGGAGGGCGACCATGGCCAAGCTGGACGACCAATACCGCGTGGTGATCATCGGGGGCGGCGTGGTGGGGACCTCCGTGCTCTACCACCTCGCCAAGATGGGCTGGACGGACGTGACCCTTCTGGAGCGCAAGGTGCTGACCGCCGGGTCGTCGTGGCACGCGGCGGGCGGGGTCCACGCGCTGAACGCCGACCCGAACATCGCCGCGCTGCAGGCCTACACGATCGACCTGCTGCCGAAGATCGAGGCCGAGAGCGGGCAGGACATCGGGTTCCACATGACCGGGGGCCTGACGCTGGCGGGGACGCCGGAGCGGTGGGAATGGCTGCAATCGGCCTACCGCGTGTTCCAGACGATGGGGATCACCGACTGCGAGCTGATCGACGCGGCGGAGGCGGGGCGGCGGTGCCCGGTCATGTCCACCGACGGCGTGCTGGGCGCCCTCTGGGCGGACCGGGAGGGCTATGTCGACACGACGGGCACGGTGCATGCCTACGCGAAGGCCGCCGTGAAGAACGGCGCGACCTACCACGAGAACGTCAAGGTCGAGGGGCTGACGCAGGTCCATGACGGCTGGATCGTCCACACGGACCGGGGCGACGTCCGCACCGAGCACGTCGTCAACGCCGCCGGCCTCTGGGCCAAGCAGGTCGGGCGCATGGCGGGGATCGAGCTGCCGGTCTCGCCGCTCAACCACCACTACCTCATCAGCGACAGCATCCCGGCCTTGGAGCAGCTCGACTTCGAGGTGCCGATGACCGTGGACCTCGAGGGGTTCACCTACATGCGGCAGGACCAGAAGGGGATGCTCTTGGGCATCTACGAGGTCGACCACCAGCATTGGAACATGGACGGCGCCCCGTGGGAGTACGGGTTCGAGCTGCAGCAGGAGGACCCCGACCGGATCGAGCGCGAGCTGGTCATGGGGTTCGAGCGCTACCCGGCGCTGCAGGATGTGGGCGTCAAGACGTGGGTGAACGGCGCCTTCACCTTCTCGCCCGACGGCAACCCGCTGGTCGGTCCCGTGGACGGCAAGCCCGGCTACTGGTGCGCCTGCGCGGTCATGGCGGGCTTCCTGCAGGGCGGCGGCGTGGGCAAGTCCTTGGCCGAGTGGATCGTCGAAGGGGAACCCGAGGCGGACGTGTTCGGCATGGACGTGGCCCGCTACGGCGCCTTCGCCGAGAACCGCCGCTTCATCCGCGAGACGACGGGGCAGTTCTACTCCCGCCGCTTCGTCATGTCCTATCCGAACGAGCAGCTGCCCGCCGGGCGCCCGCTCAAGGTCTCCGGGGCCCACGGCGAGATGACCGCCGCGGGCGCGCGCTGGGGCGCGTCCTACGGGCTGGAGGTGCCGCTCTACTTCGCGCCCTCCGGGTTCGAGGAGGGGCTGACGCTGCGCCGCTCCAACGCCCACGAGATCGTCGCCGCCGAGCACCGCGCCATCCGCGAGGGCGTGGGCCTGCTCGACATCACCGGCTTCTCCCGCTTCGTGGTGGAGGGACCGAAGGCCGCCGAATGGCTCGACCGCTTGATGGCGTCCAAGCTGCCCGCGCCGGGCCGGGCGCGCCTCGCCCCGATGCTGTCGCCCGCCGGAAAGCTGAAGGGCGACCTGACGGTCTTCAACTGGGGCGACGGGACCTACTGGATCATGGGATCCTACTACCTGCGCGACTGGCACCTGCGCTGGTTCCACGACCACGCCGCCGCGGGCGCGACGGTGCGCGACATCTCGGACATGGTGCAGGGCTTCTCGCTCTCGGGGCCGAACGCGACCCGCGTGATGGAGCGCGCCGCCGAGATGGCGGACGGGGCCGCCTTCGCCCTGCCCTTCATGGGCTGCGGCGACTTCGACCTCGGCCTGCACCGCGCGCGGGTGGGCCGGATCAGCGTGACGGGCGAGCTGGGCTACGAGATCCACGTCCGCGCCACCGAGCACGCGACGCTGCGCCGCCTGCTCCTCGAGGCGGGCGAGGGACTGGGGATACGCGAGGTCGGGTTCAACGCGCTGAACACCACGCGGCTGGAGAAGTCCTTCGGCATCTGGAGCCGCGAGTTCACGCAGGGCTACACCCCCGCCGAGACCGGCATGGACCGCTGGATCGACTGGGGGAAGGACTTCGTCGGGCGCGAGGCCGCGCTGCGCGAGCACAACGCCGGACCGTCGCGCCGGATCGTGACCATGGCGCTGGCCGAGGGCGACGCGGAGGCCACGGGCTACGAGCCGATCTGGCAGGGCGGCCGACAGGTGGGCTTCGTCACCTCGGGCGGCTTCGGGCACACGGTGGGCCGGTCGCTCGCGATGGGGATGGTGGAGGCGGACCTTTCCGCGCCGGGCACGGCGCTCACCGCCCACATCGTCGGCGTGGAGCGGGAGGTGGAGGTGCTCGCGCCCTCGCCCTACGACCCGCAGGGCCGGGCGATGCGGGGATGAGGCGCGCGCCGTTGGGCCGCCATCGGGTCGGGCGATGACCTTCGACGCGATCGTGCTGGGGGCCGGGGTGATCGGCGCGGCCACGGCCTACGAGCTGGCCAAGGACGGCCTGCGCGTCTGCGTGGTGGACAAGGGCGCGGTGGGCGGCGGCTCGACCTCCTCCTCCTCGGCGGTGGTGCGGACCTTCTACTCGACCCACGCCGCCTGCGCCTTGGCCCACGAGGGGTTCCACGCATGGGACCGCTTCGCCGACCACGTGGGCCGCGTGCCCGGCCCGGTGGCGCGGCTCTACGCGCGCGGCGCGGTGGTGATGAAGACCCCCGGCAACGACGGCCTGCGCGGCGCGATGGCGATGTCGCGGGACCTGTCGATCCCCTACGACGAGTGGGACGCGGCCCGGCTGGCCGAGGCGCTGCCGCATTACGACCTCGCCTCCTACGCCCCCTGCCGCCGCCCCGAGGACGCGGGCTTCGCCGAGCCGAACGGCGCGCGGATCGAGGGCGCGGTGTTCTGGCCCCGCTCCGGCTGGGTGGACGACCCGCAGCTTGCGGCGCGCAACCTGATGGACGCGGCGGTGCGCGAGGGCGCGGCGGTGCGGCGCGGCACGGTGGTGGCCGTCCGCCGGGGCGACCGGGTGGAGGGCGTCACCCTCGACGACGGGACGCGGATCGACGCCCCGGTCCTCGTCCTCTGCGCCGGGCCGTGGAGCCGGACGGTGCTGGCGATGGCGGGCGTGGACGACCTGCGGGTCGGGGTGCGCCCGCTGCGGCAGGAATGCGCGCACGTCCCCCCGCCGCCCGGCATCGACGTGGACGCCCTCCCCGTCGTCTCGGACGACGACGTGGGCGTCTACATGAAGCCGGGCCGGACGCTGGCCATCGGCACCCAAGGCCCGCCCTGCGACCCGGAGGTGGAGGAGGATCCGGACGCCTTCGACCGCTCGCCCACCGACCAGTGGACCGCGCAGGTGATGCGCTACGCCCAGCGGGTGCCGACCTTGGGCATCCCGTCCCGCATGGCGGGGGTGACGGACCTCTACGACGCGTCGGACGACTGGCTCCCGATCTACGACCGCGCCGCGCTGCCGGGCCTGTTCCTCGCCTGCGGCTCGTCCGGCAACCAGTTCAAGAACGCGCCCGTGGCGGGCTGGCTGATGGCCCGGCTCGTGGCGCATCAGGCGGCGGGGGGCGACCACGACGCCCGCCCGCTGTCGCTCGTCCTGCCCCGCACCGGCGCGACGCTCGACCTCTCCGCCTTCTCGCGCCGCCGTCCTCCGACGGCGGCCTCCTCCTTCTCCGTGCTAGGATAGCCCCATGACCGGACGCCACCGCCCCGACCCCGCGCTCCCGCCGACGGACCTCCACGCCCTCGGCGGCCTAGGCGGTCCGGCGCCCCTGCGGCGGGTGGCGTAGGGTCATGGCCCGCCGCCGCCCCGTCATCGTCACGGCCGCGCTGACCGGCGCGATCCACACGCCGTCGATGTCGCCGCACCTCCCCGTCTCCCCGGGGGAGATCGTCGCCGAGGGCGAGCGCGCGGCGGCGGCGGGGGCGGCCATCCTGCACGTCCACGCGCGCGGCCTAGACGGGCGGCCCGACCAGTCGGCGGAGGCCTTCGCGCCGATCCTGCCGGGGCTCAAGGCGACGGGGGCTGTGGTGAACGTCACGACGGGCGGCTCGCCCTTCATGTCCGTCGAGGAGCGGGTCGGGCCGGCGGCGCGGTGGGCGCCGGAACTGGCGTCGCTGAACATGGGGTCGATGAACTTCGGCCTCTACCCGATGCTGGACCGCTTCGACCCCGAGGGGTGGGAGCGGGACCATCTGGAGGGCAGCCGTGACCTCGTGTTCCGCAACACGTTCAAGGACATAGAGCACGTCCTCGAAACCTGCTCGGCCAATGGCACGCGGTTCGAGTTCGAGTGCTACGACACCGCGCATCTCTACAACCTGCGCCACTTCGCGGACCGGGGCCTCGTCGCCAAGCCCTTGTTCGTGCAGGCGGTCCTCGGCCTGCTGGGCGGGATCGGGACGCATCCGGACGACTTCGGCCACATGCGGCGGACGGCGGAGCGGCTGTTCGGCGGGGACCACGTGTTCAGCGCGCTGGGCGCGGGGGCGGCGCAGATGCGGGTGGCGGCCATGTCGTTGGCATCGCAGGGGAATGTCCGCGTGGGGCTGGAGGATTCCCTGTGGGCCGGGCCGGGCGAGATGGCGACCTCGTCCGCGGTGCAGGTGGAGCAGGCCCGCGCGATGGTGGAGGCGATGGGGATGCGGCTCGCGACGCCGGACGAGGCGCGGGAGATGCTGGGCCTCAAGGGCGCGGATGCGGTGAACTTCTGAGCGGCATCAAGGGGATGCGTGGTGCCCGGGGGCGGAATCGAACCACCGACACGCGGATTTTCAATCCGCTGCTCTACCCCTGAGCTACCCGGGCGCCGGGGACGGATGATCCGTCGGGTGGGCGCGGGATAGAGCGGGCCGTCCGGGGTGTCCAGACCCCTTGGGGACGGCGGCGGCCTTCACGTTTCGTACGGAGCCCGGAGGCCCTTCTTCACGGATTGTGCGAAGATCCGGCGGCTCCACGCGGCCCCCTTCGCCGCGCTGCGGCATGGCCGGTCAGTGCTTCGGCGGATCCTCGAGCGCCGAGCGGCGCTCGATCTCGTCGGCGGCCTCCTCGGCGTCGGCGGGGTCGGACGAGGGTATGGCGTAGGCGCCGGTCACCCACTTGCCGAGGTCCACGTCGGCGCAGCGGGCCGAGCAGAAGGGGCGATACTTGGCGACCGTCTCGCGGTCGCAGATGGGGCAGCTCATAGGACCTCCGAGATGGGCCGACGCTCGCGCTTGCGGGTCAACTCCAGATGGCCGAGCGGGGTCCATCCGATCACGTTGGTGTCCACCGGGCAGGCGCGGGCGGCGACCTTGAAGGCGGTCTCGATCTGGCGGCGCTCGCCCTTGGGCACGGGGGCGCAGTCGATCACGACCTGCCCGCCAAGGCCCCGCAAGCGGAGTTGGCGCATCAGGTCGCGCGCGCAGGCGAGGTTGGCCTTGAGGCCCGACGCGCCGCCGCCGGGCGCGTTGACGTCGACGGCGACGAGGGCGCGGGTCGGCTCGACGTGGTAGGTGGCGTCGCGGACCTGCACTTCCGCCGAGCGGAGCGCGTCGAGCAGGTCTGCGGCGCGGTCCCAGTCCTCGGAGACGTCCGCGACGTCGGCCCAGTCGCGCCACGCCGCCTCGTGCGCGTCGGGGGCGGCGAGGAGGAGGGTGGGGTCGCGCGCGTCGTCCTGCATGATCGCCTGCGCGGTGCGCCACGTCAGTTCGATGTCGTCCATGACGTCCGCCGGGTCCGCCTCGGCGGAGGCGGTGCGGAGGATGGCGCCGGTGTCGCCCGGCTCGGGGATCGCATCGTGGATCGTGGCGAGGAGGTCGGCGCGCACCTCCTCGTCGCGGATGGAGCGGGCGACGTTGAGGCCGGGCGCGCCGGGGGTAACGAGCACGTGGCGGGAGCGGATGGCGATGCGGTCGGTCAGGGGGACGGCCTTGCCCGGCTCGGGCCAGCCGGTGACCTGCACGGTGAGGGTCTCGCCGGGCTTGCGGCCGCGGGTGCCGCGCAGGAAGCCGGTGGTGCCGGGAAGGCGGACGAACACGCCGCCGAGGCCCTTGGGGGCGCGGTCGACCACGCCGCGCAGGATGGCGCCGGGGCCGAGGTCGGCATCCGCGCCGTCGATGAGGAGGTCGTCGAGGCGGCCTCCGACCAGCTTGGCGGCGGCGGGGCGGCCGTCGTGATGGCCGAGGACGATCTGGGACGTGGGTGCGGTCATGGGGGGGATGTAGGGGATGGGGCGGGGGAGGCCCATCCTGCGATTGTTCGGTGTGCCCGCGCGATACGGCCGCGCCAGCGGCCCGCGCGTTCCGCCGGAGGCGGACCTCTGGTCCGACGGGCCGTCCCCCAGCACGGCGATTGGTCGATCGTTGGGACGACGTGGAGGCGTCGGGCGGGGGTAAGGGATAAAGCGCATGGCGGAGGGGGCGGATCGCCGCGCCACGGCCCCGCGATGCGCTGCCGTCGCTCCGGATCCGATTAGGGGTCTCGGTGGGTGGGGCGAGGCCCCGGATCAAGTCCGGGGCGTGGCCTCAGGTTCGGGGCGCGGCCCAGACCGCGATGCCCGCCGCTTGGAGCAGGTTCGCGGTCTCGTGGAGCGGAAGGCCCACGACGCCGGAGAAGCTGCCCTCCATCCACGCGACGAGCGCGCCCGCCGGGCCTTGGATGGCGTAGGCGCCCGCCTTGCCCTGCCAGTCTCCGGTGGCGAGGTAGCCGTCCCGTTCCGCGTCGGAGAGGCGCTTGAGCTTGACGGAGGATTGGGACGTCTTGGACCAGGTCCGGTCGCCCCGGCGGACGGCGACGCAGGTGATCACCTTGTGGCGGCGGCCCGACAGGAGCGCGAGCATCCGCGCCGCGTCGGCCTCGTCCTCGGGCTTGCCGAGGATGCGGCGGCCCACGGCGACGGTGGTGTCGGCGCAGAGGACGACGTCGTCCGGGTCGGCTTGGGCGGCGGCGAGCTTCGCGGCGGTGATGCGCTCGCAATAGGGGCGGGGCAGTTCGGCCGGGCGCGGCGTCTCGTCCACGTCGGGAGGGCGGACGGCGTACGGCTCGACCCCGATCTGGGCGAGGAGGTCGAGGCGGCGGGGGGAGCCGGAGGCGAGGATCAGGCGGGGCATGGGGCACCCAGATCGGCAAGGGCGCGGGACCGCGCGTCGCTGCGCGACACGCTCATCCCGCCTGCCGCGTCCCTGCGGGACGCGTCATCGGAGGAGAGGATCAGGCGGGGCATGAGGCACCCAGATCGGCAAGGGCGCGGGACCGCGCCCTGCTTCGCAGGACGCTCATCCCGCCATCACAGGTTCAAGTGATCGCCTTCGGCGATCACTTGAACCTGTAATTGATCCGCCCCTTGGTCAGGTCGTAGGGCGTCATCTCGACCTGCACCTTGTCGCCCGCGAGGACCCGGATGCGGTTCTTCCGCATCTTGCCTGCCGTGTGCGCGATGATCTCATGGCCGTTGTCGAGTTCGACCCGGAACGTCGCGTTGGGCAGGAGTTCCTTCACGACGCCGGGGAATTCGAGCAACTCTTCCTTGGCCATGTGATCTCCAGTTTGTGTGAGCCCCCTGCGTGGGGATGCGGGTAGATGGTCACGTTTGGGTGGTTTGGCAAGGGCGTGCGGGCGGCGTCAGCCGAACCGCTCCCGCAGCCGTTCCGCGATCTGGTCGCGCACTTGGCGGTACATGGCGAGCTTGGCCTCGCGCCCGTCGCCGACGCCCGTGGGATCCATGATGGGCCAGTACTCCACGTCGATATGGGCATGGCGCGCGAGTTCCTGCGCGCGGCGCTGGGAGGCGGGGGAGAGGGCGACTATCAGGTCGAAGCCCTCGAGGTCGTCGCCCCATTCGCGCATCTCGTCGAAGGACCGGGTGCGGTGGCGCGACAGTTCCACCCCCTTCTCGGCGCAGACGGCGATGGCGAAGCCGTCGATGTCGAGGTCGTTCTTCACCCCCGCCGACTGGACGTAGATGTCGTGGCCGCGAAGTTGCTTCATCAGCCCCTCGGCCATCGGCGAGCGGACGGAGTTGTGGTCGCAGCAGAAGAGGACGGATTGGGGGGCGTCGGTCATCGCCCGGCCCAGGCCTCGTCCCCGGCCCATCGGGGCCCCGGCTCGGGGGCCGGGGCGGCGGATGAGGGTTTCGGAGAAACCCTCATCCGCCGAAATGCAGCACGCAGACGAGGGTGAAGAGGCGGCGGGCGGTGGGCTTGTCGATGCGGGCCTTGCCCTCGAGGCGCTCGGCGAGGATGCGCGCGCCCTCGTCGTGGATGCCGCGGCGGGCCATGTCGATGGCCTCGATCTGGGAGGGCGGCAGGCGGCGGACGGCCTCGAAGTAGCTCTCGCAGATCTGCCAGTAGTCCTTGACCACCT
The DNA here is from genome assembly GCF_016820245.1 of Jannaschia sp. Os4. Taxonomy (GTDB): domain Bacteria; phylum Pseudomonadota; class Alphaproteobacteria; order Rhodobacterales; family Rhodobacteraceae; genus Jannaschia. Next base: position 537,014 of record NZ_JAFCAR010000004.1, read on the forward strand.
GCCGGAAGGGGCCGAGCGCGAGGACGATCTCGCCCGCCTGCCCCTCCGGCGCGGTGATCTCGAAGGCGAGGCGCCCGTCGCGGATGGCGAGGCGGAGGTCGTAGGGGCCGGCGGGCGCGGCCTCGCGGTCGAGCGCGAAGCTGTTCTCCTCCAGCAGGTCGAAGATGGCCACGCGCCGCTCCTGCTCGATCTCCGGCGTGGGCACGGGGAGGTTCGAGTCGTCGATCTCGATGGTGGCGATGCGGTCCATGAGGGGTGTGGTAGGGGGCGGCGCGGGCGTTGGGAAGGGTTCGGGTGTCCGCAAAAAGGGGGGGGTCGCGGAGCAAGTCTCGGAGCAACGGCCCGAAGCCCCCCCCCCCTTGCATGGACGATGCGCCGCCCGAGCGCGTCGCGGGGCCGTGGCGCGGCGATGCGACCTGTCCGCCGAGAGGTTTATCCCGCACCCCCGCACGACGCTCCCGCGGGGCGCACACGACAGACCAATCGCCGTGCCGTGGGGACGGCCCGGCGATGCGCGGCTCGCTGGCGCTCGCGGCCCGCGCGGGCGCTCTGCTCCGGGGATGGGGTATCCCCCCTCCGGTGTCACGGAAGGGTCCGCTGGCGGTCCCGTCCCCTACCCGTTCAGCCGGTCCAACCGCGCCTGCACGGACAGCCCATGCGCCTCCAAGCTCTCGCTCGTGGCGAGCGTCACCGCCGCCGGGCCGATGGCGCGCAAGCTCTCGGGGGTCATGGCGGCTAGGGTGGTGCGCTTGAGGAAGTGGAGGGTGCCCAGCCCGCTGGCGTGGCGGGCGGAGCGGGCGGTGGGGAGGACGTGGTTGGGGCCGCCCACATAGTCGCCGATGGCCTCGGGCGTCCAGTGGCCGAGGAAGATCGCGCCCGCGTGGCGGATGCGGTCGGACAGGGCGTCGGGGTCCTCGACGCAGAGCTCGAGGTGCTCGGGGGCGATGCGGTCGGACAGCGCGGCCGCCTCCTCCAAGTCGCGGGCGACGACCGTGGCGCCGTAGTCGCGCCATGCGGCGCCGGCGATGTCGGCGCGAGCGAGGGTCTGCAAGCGGCGGTCGACGGCGTCGGAGACGGCGCGGGCGAGGGCGGCGTCGGGGGTGACGAGGATGGATTGGGCGACGGGGTCGTGCTCGGCTTGGCTCAGCAGGTCGACGGCGACCCAGTCGGGGTCGGCGGTGTGGTCGGCGATGACGAGGATCTCGGAGGGGCCCGCCACCATGTCGATGCCGACGCGGCCGTAGACCTGCCTCTTGGCGGCGGCCACGTAGGCGTTGCCGGGGCCGGTGACGACGTCGACGGGGGCGATGGTATCGGTGCCGTAGGCCATCGCGGCGATCGCCTGCGCGCCGCCCACGCGGTAGACCTCGTCTACCCCGGCGAGGCGGGCGGCGCAGAGGACGAGGGGGTTCGTGGCGCCGTCGGGCGTGGGGACGCACATCACGAGGCGGCGGACGCCCGCGACCCGCGCGGGGATGGCGTTCATCAGCACGGAGGACGGGTAGGAGGCGAGGCCGCCGGGCACGTAGAGGCCCGCCGCGTCCACGGGCGTCCAGCGCCAGCCGAGGCGGGCGCCGGTGTCGTCGGTCCACATGCGGTCCTCGGGCACCTGGGCCTCGTGGAAGGCGCGGATGCGGGCGGCGGCCAGCTCCAGCGCCGCGCGCTCGGGGGCGGTGACGGCGGCGGTGGCGGCGTCGATCTCGCCCTCGGAGACGCGCATCGTCTCGGGCGTCAGGTCGAGGCGGTCGAAGCGCGCCGTCAGCTCCAGCACGGCGGCGTCGCCGCGGGCGCGGACGTCGCGCAGGATGGCGGCCACGGCGTCGCCCACGTCGGCGTCGTCCTCGCGCTTGGCCGAGAGCAGCGCGGCGAAGGCGGCGTCGAACCCGTCTTGGGTCGTGTCGAGATGGACGGGCATGGCGGCCTCCGGGTCGGTGCGGCGGCCTCGTAGCGCGGGGGGCGGGCGGCCTCAACGCGCCCCCGGCGCGAATCGGTGCGGCGCGGGGGCGCGGCGGGATCGTTTCGCGGGCGGCGACGGCGGGACGGCGCGCGGGGGATTGGGGCGGCGATGTCGCCTGAACGGCCCAACTCCGACGCATTTCCGTGCGAGCCCGTCCGGGCCGGTTTATGGTAAACGCCTGTCGCGGAGGACGATGCGGATGATCGACGACCTGCCCCCTTGGCCCAAGCCCATGCTCGCCGCGATCCCCGCGCCGGGGCCGGACGGCCTGCGCCGGGTGCTGGACGACGAGCATCTCGCGGTGTTCCGGCCCGCCGGCTCCACGCTGGTCGTGGGCTTCGAGGAGGGGCGGCACCTGATGGCGGGGGGCCGGACCCTGGCGCACCGGATGGAGGAGCGCGAGGGCTGGTCGTCGCTGTCGATCGTGAACCGCGCGCGGAGCTTCTTCCGCGGCGCCGCGCTGGCGGCCTACTTCGACGGCCTGACCGACGAGGGGTTCTTCGACGGGTTCGACCGGGTGCTCTTCGTGGGCGCCGACGAGGAGGCGGGCTTCGCGGCCTGCGCCTACTCGGTGGCGGCGCCGGGGGCGACGGTGCTGGCCGTGCATCCCGTGGCCACGCTGGAGCGGTCGCGCACGGCGTGGGAGCGGCGGTTCCGCCGCGAGCGGGCGGCGGACTGGGGCGCGCGCTACGCCTACGCGCCCGCGATGGTCGACGCGGCGGCGCGGGCCTACGTGCTGTCGGACCCGACCGCGCTGTTCCCGGAGGTCCACGCGAGCCTGTTCCAAGGGCCGCACGTCACGCACCTGCACGCGCCGCACGCGGGGGCGGACCTGAACGAGCTGCTCCGCGACCTCGACCTCTTCGCGCCGATGGCGGTGGCGGCGGCGGAGGGCACGCTCGGGGCGGCGTCCTTCGGGGCGCTGTGGCGCGCGCGGCGGGAGTCGCCGCTCTACCTCGCCAAGCTTCTCGGGGCGCTGGACCCGGCGAAGCGGCCCGACCTGACGGCGCGGGCCTGCCGCTGGATGCTCGCACGCGATGCGGAGTCGCGGCCCGCGCAGCGGGCGCTGAAGGTCGCCGAGGCGGCCCGGGCCGAGCGCAAGCAGCAGGTCAGGATCGCCGGGGAGTGACGTCCCGCTCCAAGGCCGGGTAGCGCCACGCGAGCGTCGCGCCCCGCGCGGCGAGGAACACCAGCAGCGCGGCCCAGAGGCCGTGGTTGCCGAAGGCGGACACCAATAGCGCCAGCGCCGCGAGGTAGATGGCGAAGGCGACGCCCATCATCGCGGCCATGTCCTTCGTCCGGGTCGCGCCGATGAAGATGCCGTCGAGCATGTAGCTGGCCACGCCCACGACGGGGGCGGCGACGAGCCACGGGAGGTGGGCCTTCGCCGCGGCCCGCGTGCCGGGGTCGGCGACGAGGAGGTCGATGGCGGGGCCGCCGCCCGCCGCGAAGGCCGCCGAGAGCAGGACGACCATGCCCGCGCCCCAGAGCCCCGTCAGGCGCACGGCGCGGCGGAGGCGGTCGCGGGATGCGGCTCCGACGGCTTGGCCCACCAGCGCCTCGGCGGCGAAGGCGAAGCCGTCAAGCACGTAGGCGATGACCTCGAGGAAGAGCATCAGCACGTGGTTGGCGGCGAGCTGCGCCTCGCCGAAGCGGCCCCCCGTCAGGAGGAAGGCGCGGAAGGCCACGAGGAGAAGGGCGGAGCGGATCAGGATGTGGGCGTTGACCGTCGCCATGCGGCGCAGCGTCGGCGCGTGCAGGACGCGGGCGCGGTCGCGCCACGCGGGCGTGGCGAAGGCGTCGCGGCAGAGCCAGAGCCCGAGGCCCAGCCCCAGCCATTCGGCGGCGAAGGTGGACCACGCCACGCCGGGCACGCCGAGGCCGAGGCCCAGCACGAACCACAGGTTCAGGACGATGTTGGTGCCGTTCATCGCGAGTTGCAGGATCAGGACGCGGCCCGTCCGCTCCTGCGCGATGAGCCAGCCGGTGACGCCGTAGCCCGCGATCAGCGCGGGGGCGGACCAGACGCGGATGGCCATGTAGTCCGCGGCGAGGCGCTTGGTCTCGGGCAGGTCGGGCGTGAGCGCGAGGGCGGCGGCGATCAGGGGGCCTTGGAACGCGATCATCGCCAGTCCCGCCACGCCGCCGATGAGCAGCGCGCGGGTCAGCAGCGCCACGAGTTCGGGGCCGTCCCCCTGCCCCAGCGCCTGCGCCGCCAGCCCCGTGGTGCCCATCCGCAGGAAGCCGAAGAGCCAGTAGGCGGCCGTCAGCATCGCGGCGCCCACGCCGACCGCCGCCACGGGGGCCGCCTCGCCGAGCTGGCCGACCGTGCCCGCGTCGACGAGGCCGAGGAGCGGGATGGTGGCGTTGGAAAGGACGATGGGGGCCGCGATGCGCAGGACGCGGCGGTTTGTGATCCCCGTCACGACCGCTCGGCTGCGGGGCGGTCGGGCATGAGGAAGTGGCCCGTCGCTTGGGCAAAGAGGCGGTCGCGGTTGTCCTGCCAGCCCTCGACGTGGACGGAGGCGTAGCGGCGGCCGGAGCGGTTCACGCGGGCGCGGGCATAGGCGTCGCGGGGCAGGCCCGCGCGCAGGTAGTCGACGGTGAAGCCGATGGTCTTGGGCAGGCGGGGCAGCGTGTCGGCGGTGAGCGGCTCGGACAGGCGGCCCCGTTCGAGGTCGTCCCAGATCGTGGCCCACGACAGGGTCACGATGGCCGTCACCTCGAGGAAGGCCGCCGTGGCGCCGCCGTGCAGCGCGGGCAGCGCGGGGTTGCCGATGAGGTGGTCCGCGTAGGCCATGATCCCCGTCAGCTCGTCGCCCCGGCGGTCGAAGGAGATGCCCATGAAGCGGGCGTAGGGGACCGACTCGAAGAGCGCGGTCAGGGCGGCGTCGCGGCGGCGCTTGACGACCTGGACCGGCTCGGGACGGGGGCGGCTCACAGGACGGCCCCCTTGGGCCGCTCGAGGGTGAACGTGCCGTTCGCCACCGCGACCACGCCCTCGCCGTCGCGCGCCTCGGCCCGGACGAAGGCCACCGCGCGGGTGACGTGGTGGCAGTCGGCGCGCGCCGTGACCGCCTGCCCGGGCGTGGCCGCGCGCATGTAGTCGATCCGCAGGTCCATCGTCGCCGTGCCCAGCGCCCCGGTCGGGTGGGTCAGCACGGCGGCGCCGCCGCAGGTGTCCATGAGGGTCGAGACCGCGCCCCCGTGGATGACGCCGGTGCGCGGGTCGCCCACGAGATGCTCGGCCCACGGCATCGAGAGGGTGGCCCAGCCGTCGCCCACCGCCTCGACGGCGAGGCCGAGGGCGCGGGCGTGGGGCAGCGCCTCGATGAACTGGCGGGCGCCGCTCAGGCGGGTGTCGGTGTCCATGCGCCCTCCCTGCCCCGGACGCGCGACGGCCCGCAAGGCGGGCCGCGACAAAGTGGACAGCGGGCGGCGGGCGCGGCTAGGGTGACGCAAGGGACGGGGCGCCGCGGGGGCGGACGCGCCTAACCCCTCGGGAGGACTGCATGGCCGAACGGCTCAGCTTCAAGGAGATGGTGGAGCGATTCGAGGTAACGCCACGCACCCTGCGCCACTACGAGTACATCGAGCTGCTGATGCCGGAGCGCGACGGGCGCGCCCGCTGGTACGGCCCCCGCGAGATCGCGCGGATGAAGCTGATCATGCGGGGCCGCAAGTTCGGCTTCTCGCTGGAGGAGATCCGGCAGTGGCTGGAGCTCTACGACGCGGACCCGTCGGGCCAGACGCAGATGAAGACGTGGGTGGAGTATGCCGACCGCCAGTTGGGCGAGCTCCACCACCGCCGCGACGAGCTGGACGCGGCGATCGCCGAGCTGCGGCGCCTGCGCGACGAGGTCGCGGCGCAGGTCGACTGAGCCCCCGCGCCGGCGTCCGGGCGCGCGACCCGGCCCCCTCCCGCCGAACGCGCGCGATGACGCGACGTTTAGGTGACGTGAACGTCAACCCGTGCTAGCCATGCGTCGAAACGGGGCCGGCCGGCGTTCGGCCCCAAGGTGCGGGCGTGACGAGGAGGAGACGCTTTGGCCGATGACGACATGACCATCCGCGAGATGTGCGACGCCTACGGGGTCACCCCCCGGACGCTGCGCTTCTACGAGGCCAAGGAGCTGATCTTCCCCGAGCGGGACGGCCAGAAGCGGTGGTACGACCGCCGCGACCGCGCCCGCCTCAAGCTGATCCTGCGCGGCAAGCGCTTCGGCTTCTCGCTGGAGGACATCCGCCAGCTCCTCGAGCTCTACGAGCCGGCGCAGGGCAACCTCGCGCAGATGGAGCGGACCTATGAGATCGGCCGCGAGCGCCTCGCGCAGATGGTCGCCCAGCGCGACGAGCTGAACGAGGCGATCGCCGACCTCGAGGAGCACATGCGCTGGGGCGAGCAGCTGATCGCCGACGCCCGGAAGGGCCGCGCCGCCAACGGCTGAGCCCCCGCCCATCCTTCTTCCCCGCCAGACCAGACGACGGAGAACACCCCATGACGACCTACACGGCCCCCACCAAGGACATGCAGTTCGTGCTGCACGACACGCTCGGCATCGCCCAGCAGGACGTGCCCGGCTACGCCGACCTCGACCGCGACTTCACCGGCGCGATCCTCGAGGCGGCGGGCCAGCTCGCCTCGGAGGTGCTGCACCCGCTCAACGAGGTGGGCGACCGCGAGGGCTGCACGCTGGAGAACGGCGTGGTCCGCACGCCCACCGGCTTCAAGGAGGCGTTCGACCAGGTGCGCGAGGGCGGCTGGACCGCGCTGGACGCGGACGAGGCCTATGGCGGCCAAGGCCTGCCCTACATCATGGGCACGGCGGTGGGCGAGATCATGTCGGCGGCCAACATGGCCTTCAACATGTATCAGGGCCTGACCCACGGCGCCTACTCGGCGATCCACGTGCACGGCACGGACGCCCAGAAGGAGAAGTGGCTGCCCAAGATGGTGTCCTGCGAGTGGACGGGCACCATGAACCTGACGGAGCCGCACGCGGGCACCGATCTCGGCATGATGCGCACGAAGGCCGATCCGCAGCCGGACGGCAGCTACAAGATCACGGGCCAGAAGATCTTCATCTCGGCGGGCGACCACGACATGTCCGAGAACGTGGTCCATCTGGTGCTGGCCAAGATCAAGGACGGGCCGGAGGGCATCAAGGGCGTCTCGCTCTTCATCGTGCCGAAGTTCCTCGTGGACGACGACGGCAACGTCGGCGCGCGCAACGGCGTCTCGGTCGGCAAGATCGAGGAGAAGATGGGGATCCACGGGAACTCCACCTGCGTGATGAACTACGACGAGGCGACGGGCTACCTGCTTGGGCAGGAGCACAAGGGCATGCGCGCCATGTTCACCATGATGAACGAGGCGCGGCTGGGCGTGGGCCTGCAGGGCTACGCCCAGGCCGAGGTCGCCTACCAGAACGCGCTGGCCTACGCGCTGGACCGGCTGCAGGGTCGCGACGTCACGGGCGTCAAGAACCCCGACGGGCCGGCCGACCCGCTGATCGTGCATCCGGACATCCGCCGGAACCTGATGGACCAGAAGTCCTTCGTGGAGGGCGCGCGCGCCTTCACCTTCTGGGGCGCGACGATGATCGACCGGGCGCACCGCGCGGAGGACAAGGATGCCGACGGCCTGATCTCGTTGCTGACCCCGGTCATCAAGGGCTTCCTGACCGACAAGGGCTACGAGATGGCCTCGAACGCCCAGCAGGTCTACGGCGGGCACGGCTACATCGAGGAATGGGGCATGTCGCAGTTCGTGCGCGACGCCCGGATCGCGATGATCTACGAGGGCGCGAACGGCGTGCAGGCGCTGGACCTCGTGGGGCGCAAGCTCGCGCAGGACGGCGGCAAGCACGTCATGGCTTTCTTCGAGATGGTGAAGTCCTTCTGCAAGGAGCACGCCGAGGACGAGGCGATGGCCGGGTTCGTCGGCCCGCTGAAGGAGGCGTCCAAGGACCTGCAGGCTGCGGGCATGTACTTCATGCAGGAGGGGATGAAGAACCCCAACGCCGCGCTCTCGGGCTCCTACGACTTCATGCACATGATGGGGCATGTCTGCCTCGGGCTCATGTGGTCCAAGATGGCCAAGGCGGCGATGGACGGGCTGAAGGAGGAGGGCGCGGACCGCGACTTCCTCGAGGCCAAGATCGCGACGGGGCGCTACTACATGCAGCGCCAGTTGCCCGCGACGAAGATGCATCTGGGCCGCATCCAGACCGGCCCGGAGGTCATCATGGGGCTGGACGCGACCGCGTTCTGACGCCTGCGCGCGCCGCCCGGCCCGGCGGCGCGCGCATCCGGCCGGGGGAGCCTCCGGCGGGGATATTTCGGCCAAGAAAGGGGGGCAGCGTGGTTGCCGGCAGGTTAACGCCCCTCCTTCCTTGGTCCAAGTATCCCGGGGGTCCGGGGGCAGCGCCCCCGGCCGTCGGCAACGGGGAGGACCGTCATGTCCGTCAAGCTGCACTGCTTCGGCGAGTCCGGGAACAGCTACAAGGCGGCGCTGGCGCTGGAGCTGGCGGGCGTCGCGTGGGAGCCGGTCTTCGTCGACTTCTTCGGCGGGCAGGCGCGGACGCCGGAGTGGCGGGACGTGAACCCGATGGGGGAGGCGCCGGTGCTGGTGGACGGCGACTTCCGCCTGTCGCAGTCGGGCGCGATCCAGCAATGGGTGACGGACCGGACCGGCAAGCTGGGCGGGGCCCCGGAGGACCGCTACGAGGTGCTGCGCTGGGTGCTGTGGGACAACCACAAGCTGTCGTCGCAGGCGGGCATGACGCGGTTCCTGATGAACTTCCTGCCCGCCGAGAAGCGCCCGCAGCCGGTGATCGGCTTCATGCAGGGCCGCCTGAAGGCGACCTACGAGGTGCTCGACGCGCATCTGCAGGGGCGCGACTGGATCGTCGGCGGCGGCGTGACCAATGCGGACGTGTCCTGCTGCGCCTATCTCTTCTACCCCGAACCGTTCGGCTTCGCCCGGGCGGACTGGGGCAACATCGACCGCTGGCTGGGGAACGTGGAGTCCCTGCCCGGCTGGAAACATCCCTACGACCTGATGCCCGGTCGTCCATCCGACCGCGCCTGAGGAGGCCCCCATGCAAGACGCCTACATCTACGACGCCATCCGCACGCCGCGGGGCAAGGGCCGCAAGGACGGCTCGCTCCACGAGGTGACCTCCGCCCGCCTGTCGGCCGTGACGCTGGACGAGCTGGCCACGCGCAACGGGCTGGAGGGCCACGCCGTCGAGGACGTGATCTGGGGCAACGCCACGCAGGTGGCCGAGCAGGGCGGCTGCCTCGCGCGGACGGCGGTGCTGGCCTCCAAGCTGCACGAGTCGATCCCCGGGCTGTCGATCAACCGCTTCTGCGCGAGCGGGATGGAGGCCGTGAACCTCGCGGCCAACCAGATCCGCGGCGGGGCGGGCGACGGCTACATCGCGGGCGGCGTCGAGTGCATGTCCCGCGTGCCGATGGGATCGGACGGGGCGGCCATCGCGGTGGACCCGTCGATCGCGATGGAGACCTACTTCGTGCCGCAAGGCATCTCGGCGGACATCATCGCCACCGAGTACGGCTTCTCGCGCGACGACGTGGACGCCTACGCCGTCGAGAGCCAGAAGCGCGCGGCGGCGGCGTGGGAGGACAAGCGGTTCGACCGCTCGGTCTTCACGGTGCGCGACATCAACGGGCTGCCGATCCTCGACCATGACGAATACATCCGTCCCGGCACCGACATGCAGTCGCTGGGCGGCCTCAAGCCCGCCTTCAAGGAGCAGGGCGAGACGATGCCCGGCTTCGACCAGATCGCGCTGATGAAGTATCCGCATCTCGAGGCGGTGAACCACGTCCACACCGCCGGCAACTCGTCGGGGATCGTGGACGGGGCGGCGGGCGTGCTCCTGGGCTCGAAGGCGTTCGGCGAGAAGTGGGGGCTGAAGCCCCGCGCGCGCATCCGGGCCACGGCCAAGATCGGCAACGACCCGACCATCATGCTGATCGGCCCGGTCCCGGCGACCAACAAGATCCTGACCGAGAGCGGCATGGGCATCGGCGACATCGACCTGTTCGAGGTGAACGAGGCGTTCTCCTCGGTGGTGCTGCGCTTCATGCAGGCGTTCGACGTCGACCACGGCAAGGTGAACGTGAACGGCGGGGCCATCGCGATGGGCCACCCGCTGGGCGCGTCGGGGGCGATCATCATCGGCACCCTGCTCGACGAGATGGAGCGGGCCGACAAGGAGGTCGGGCTGGCCACGCTGTGCGTGGCGTCCGGCATGGGCGCCGCCACGATCATCGAGCGGGTCTGATGGAGCCGCTCGACATCTATCAGGAATGGCTGGACCGGGCCTCGGCCGCGTTGTGGTCCGGGGACTGGGACGGCTTGGCCGAGACCATGCGGCTGCCCGCGGAGATGGGCGCCTACGACGACGTGGTCGCCGCGGAGACGCCCGCGGACGTGCGGCGCTACGGGGAGACCTACCTCGCGGTGATGCGCGAGGCGGGGGCCACGGCCTACCTACGCCTCGCGCGCGAGGCGCGCCTGTCGGACGACGGGCGCACCATCGACGGCGTGCACGAGGTCCACGTGCTGTCCGGGGGCACCCGGGTCGTGCCGTCCTTCACCTCCGAGGTCGCGCTGGAGCTGGGCGAGGACGGCGCGTGGCGCGGCACCTCCATCATCAGCCAAGCCCGCATGACCGAGAACCGCATCAACGTCGGCAAGGCCGACGACCGCTAGAGATACAGGGGAGGGCAGCATGTCCGACTTCACCATGCAGACCGGCGACGACGGCGTCGCCGTCATCACGTGGGACGTTCCGAACAAGTCGATGAACGTCATGTCGCTGGAGGCGTGGCCCGTGCTGGACGGGCTGATCGACGACGCGCTGGCGGACGACGCCGTGAAGGGCATCGTCATCACGAGCGGCAAGCCGGACAGCTTCGCGGGCGGGATGGACCTGAACGTGATCGCGCGGATGAAGGAGGACGCGGGCGACGACCCGGCGCGCGGCCTCTTCGACGGCATCATGGAGTGCCACCGCATCCTGCGGAAGATCGAGCGCGCGGGCATGGACCCCAAGACGCTGAAGGGCGGCAAGCCGATCGCCGCCGCCCTGCCCGGCACGGCGCTGGGCATCGGGCTGGAGATCCCGCTGGTGACGCACCGCATCTTCGCGGCGCCCAACCCCAAGGCCAAGATCGGCCTGCCGGAGATCATGGTGGGCATCTTCCCGGGCCTCGGCGGGACGACCCGTCTGGTGCGGAAGATGGGCGCGATGGCGGCGGCGCCCTACCTGCTGGAGGGCAAGATGCTGTCGCCGGACCGCGCAAAGCAGGCGGGGCTGATCGACGAGGTGGCGGACGATCCGGTGCAGGCGGCGAAGGACTGGGTGCTGCAGGCCAAGGACGCCGACATCGTGAAGCCGTGGGACCAGAAAGGCTACAAGATGCCCGGCGGCGCGCCCTACCACCCGGCGGGGTTCATGACCTACGTGGGCGCCTCGGCCATGATCAACGGCAAGACCAAGGGCGTCTATCCGGCGGCCAAGGCGCTGCTGGCGGCGGCCTACGAGGGGGCGCTGGTGCCCTTCGACACGGCGATCCGGATCGAGGCGCGCAAGTTCGTCTCGGTGCTGATGAACCCGTCGTCGTCGGCCATGATCCGCAGCCTCTTCATCAACAAGGAGGCGCTTGAGAAGGGCGCGAACCGGCCCGACGTGCCGGACCAGAAGGTCAAGAAGCTGGGCGTGCTGGGCGCGGGCATGATGGGCGCGGGGATCGGCTACGTGGCCGCGAACGCAGGGATAGAGGTCGTGCTGATCGACCGGGAGCAGGCCGCCGCCGACAAGGGCCGCGGCCACGCCGAGGGCATCCTCGACAAGGGGATGAAGCGCAAGAAGGTCACCGAGGAGAAGAAGGCCGAGGTGCTGGGCCGGATCACCGCGACCACGGACCTCGACGTGCTGAAGGGCTGCGACCTGATCGTGGAGGCGGTGTTCGAGGACGTGGGCGTGAAGGCCGAGATGACGAAGGCCGTGGAGGCCATCGTGGGCGAGGACTGCGTCTTCGCGACCAACACCTCGACCCTGCCGATCACGGAACTGGCCAAGGCCAGCGTGCGGCCGGAGCGGTTCATCGGCATCCACTTCTTCTCGCCCGTCGACAAGATGATGCTGGTGGAGATCATCAAGGGCCGGGAGACGGGCGACGTGGCGGTGGCCAAGGCGCTCGATTTCGTGCGCCAGATCCGCAAGACGCCCATCGTGGTCAACGACGCGCGGTTCTTCTACGCCAACCGCTGCATCATCCCCTACATCAACGAGGGACTGCGCATGGTCGCCGAGGGGGTGGAGCCCGCGCTGATCGAGAACGCGGCCAAGCTGCTGGGCTTCCCGCTGGGGCCGCTGCAGCTGGTCGACGAGACGTCCATCGATCTGGGCATCAAGATCGCCAAGGCGACCAAGGCCGCGATGGGCGACGCCTATCCGGACGAAGCGGTGGACGAGGTGCTGTTTTGGATGGGCGACCAAGGCCGCATGGGCCGCAAGTCGAACGCGGGCATGTACGACTACGACGAGGCGGGCAAGCGACAGGGCCTGTGGGTCGGCCTGAAGGACAAGTATCCGACGGCCGACGACCAGCCCGACCTCCACGAGGTGCAGAACCGCCTGATGTTCGCGCAGGTGCTGGAGGCGGTGCGCGCCTTGGAGGAGGACGTGCTGCTCGACATCCGCGAGGGCGACGTGGGCGCGATCCTCGGCTGGGGCTTCGCGCCGTGGTCGGGCGGTCCGTTCGGCTGGCTCGACATCGTGGGCGCGGCGTGGGCGGCGGACAAGACGGCCGAGCTGGCGTCGAAGCATGGCGAGCGCTTCGCCACGCCCGAGACGATCACCGCGATGGCGCGGGACGACGCGTCCTTCTACGGCGGGACCGGCCGCGGCGCGGTCGCGGCCTGACGCGCCTTCCGGGTGACACATGAGGGGCGGCGGCGGCGGGAAACCGTCCCGCCGCCGCCCCCTCCCCTTCGCATCGATGCCCCGCTCGTGGGCTGGATTGTCTCCGAACTCGACACGGAGATTCCCGATGCGCGCCCTCATCCTCGCCTCCCTCGCCGTGCTGTGGACGTCGCAGGCCTTGGCCCTCGACTTCACGCGCATCGCCTCCGAGCGGTCGTTCCGCGAGCATGTCGCCAACCGCACCTTGGTGGACGAGTTCGGCGGGACGCTGCTGTTCGCGGGCAACGGCGGGATCGGCGGGACGCGCGACGCGATGGCCGTCTCGGGCGGCTGGGTCTGGGTGGAAGACTCGCTCTGCCGCCGCATCCGGCTCGACGGGATCGACACGGGGGCCGACTGCCAGCACCTCTGGATCAAGGGCGACCAGCTGGTCGTGCAGGCCCGCCGGGGCGCGGGCTCCGAGAGCGTCTGGACCGTGAAAGGCCGCGACGGGCGGCGCTAGTCGAAGGCGTAGCCGAAGCGGGCGATGTCGTCGGCGCAGGCCGCCGCCACGGCGTCGCGGGCGCGCGCGTCGTAGTAGCCGCGCCAGTCCCTCTCCCGCGCGCTGACGTTCGCGCGCGGCATCTCCACCCGTCCCGCGAAGGGGCGCAGCAGCCGCAGGTCCGCGGGCTCCTCGAGGCGCAGGAAGAGGGGCCGCCGCCCCCCGGCCACCAGCGCCGCGTAGGGCTGCGCGGCGAGGCTCCGCGTCACGAGGGGGTCTCGGGCGAAGTCGGGGAAGTCCTTGGCCTTCGCGACCGCGATCATCGGGTGGTCGAAGGCCTGCGCCCGGCCCCATGCCCAGAAGCTGACCACCCTGTCCCACGGGTTGCGGACGAGGGTGACGGGGACGAGGCGGGCCATCACGTCGTCGGCGAGGAGGCCCCGCGCATCGCGGTGGGTGGCGTGCTTCCACACCCGCCCCGCCGCGCGCAGCCCCCGGATCCGGCGCCGCATCGCCTTCGCCCCCGGCGTGTCGCCCACCATCAGGTCGCCCGGGCGCGCGTCGGCCTCCAGCGCGAGCGCGAGCGCCGTGCCGCCGGTCTTGGGCGCGTGGTGGAAGGCGAAGCCGCGCTCGGGGGAAAGGATCATGCGCGTGCGCGGAGCGCGATCAGGCTGCCCGCCAGCGCGATGAGCCCGAGGCCGAGCAGGCCCCACGGGCCGGTCGCCTGGCCGGCGACGATCCAGCCGAAGAGCGCCGAGAAGCCGAGGACGGAGTATTCGAACACGCTCGCCAGCGAGGCTTGGGTCAGTTGGTAGCCCTTGGTCAGCAACGTCACCGCGACGAGGCTGCCCGCGGCCTGCATCGCGCAGATGGCGAGGGTCGGGCCGTCGGGCCAGACCCAGCCGCGCGTGACGAAGGTGTCCCCCGCCCCGACGACGGCGATGACCGCGACGGCGAGGGCGGACCAGACGGCCTGCGCCCCGAAGTTGGCGAGCGAGAGTTCCAGCGCCCCCTCCCCCTCGCACCATTCCCGCGTGGCGAGCGCGCCGAGGCCGTAGAGCGCGCCGGCCAGCACCGGGAGGATCAGCCACGCGGAGGTCGTCGCGGGATCGGGCGCGAGGACGAGCAGGACGCCGGCGAAACCCAAGGCCACGGCCACCATGCGGACCGGGCCGACGCGCAGGCCCCACGCGACCGACAGCAGCAGCACCCAGATCGGCGCGGTGAACAGGCCCGCCGCCGCCTCCGCCACCGAGAGGAAGCCCAGCGCGCCGAAGTAGATCACGAGCGCCGCGCCCATCACCGCCGCGCGCGCGAGGACGCCGCGCCACCGGCGGACGCGGAGGGGGCGCCGGGCGAGGATTGCGAAGCCGAGGGCCAGCGCGAAGATTATCGCCGTGCGCACGAGGACGAAGGACCAGACCGAAGACGTCTCGGCGAGGCGGCCTACGTACTGGTCGATGAACCCGATCACCGCCATCGCCGTCAGGATGCAGCCCGCGGCGGCCAAGGTCCGGTCGCGCCCATTGTCGGTGCGTTCCATCCCTTCCCCTCCCTTCCCGCGCGCGGCATTCTCCGGCGCGGCACGCGGGGAGGACGTCATGGGCTGGATGCAGGACGAGACGGGTCTCGACAAGACGGCGGCGAACCATGTCGCGCTGACGCCGCTCAGCCACCTCAACCGCGCCGCCGCGATCTGGCCGGAGCGGGAGGCGTGGGTGCACGGGGGCCGCCGCGTGACCTATGCCACGTATCGCGACCGGGTGACCCGCTTGGCCTCGGCGCTGGCCGCCCATGGCGTCGCGCCGGGCGACGTGGTGGCGACGCTGCTGCCCAACGTGCCCGCGCAGGTCGAGGCGTCGTGGGGCGTGCCCGCCTGCGGCGGGGTGCTCAACACGATCAACACCCGGCTGGACGTGGACACGGTGGCCTACATCCTCGGGCACGGGGGGGCGAAGGTCGTGCTGGTGGACAGCGCGTTCCTCGACCTCGCCGAGGCGGCCGCCTCCCGGCAGGACGACCCGCCCCTGATCGTGGAGTGCCCGGACGACCGCGACCCGTCGGGGCGGCATCCGACCTACGAGGAGATGCTGGCGGGGGCCGACCCGTCCTTCGACTGGGTGATGCCCGAGGACGAGTGGGAGAGCCTCTCGCTCAACTACACCTCCGGCACGACCGGGCGGCCCAAGGGCGTCGTCTACCACCATCGGGGCGCCTACCTGATGACGATGGGGACCGTGGTCAGTTGGCGCATGGTGCTCTACCCGCGCTGGCTGGCCGTGGTGCCGCTGTTCCACTGCAACGGCTGGTGCCACACGTGGATGATGCCGCTGGTCGGCGGCACGGTCGTCTGCCTGCGCGACGTGGCGGCCGAGCCGATCTTCGACGCCATCGCCGACGAGGGCGTGACCCACATGGGCGGGGCGCCCATCGTGCTGAACGCGCTGGTGAACGCGGGCAAGCTGCGCGACTTCGACCACGTGGTGAACGTCTACACCGCCGGCGCGCCGCCCGCCGCCGCCACCTTGGGCAAGCTGGAGCCGCTGGGCTTCGACATCACCCATGTCTACGGCCTGACGGAGACCTACGGCCACGTCGTCGAGAACGTGTGGCAGCCCGCGATGGAGGGGGTGCCGGACGACCGCGCCCGCCTGAAGGCGCGGCAGGGCGTGGCCTACCCGATGATGGAGGGGGTGGAGGTGCACGACGCCGACGGCCGCCCCGTCCCCGCCGACGGCGCGACGCAGGGCGAGGTGGCGATGCGCGGCAACGCGGTGATGAAGGGCTACTACCGCAACCCGGAGGCCACCGAGGCGGCGTTCGCCGGCGGGTGGTTCCGCTCGGGCGACATCGCGGTGGTCGAGCCGGACGGGTATCTCCGGATCGCGGACCGGGCGAAGGACATCATCATCTCGGGCGGGGAGAACGTGTCGAGCGTGCGGGTCGAGGGCGTGCTGATGGAGCACGACGCCGTGGACCTCTGCGCGGTGGTCGCGGGGCCGGACGAGAAGTGGGGCGAGGTCCCCGTGGCCTTCGTGGAGCCGAAGCGCGAGGTGGCGGCGGAGGAGATCATCGCCTTCGCCCGCGACCGCCTCGCCGGGTTCGAGACGCCCAAGCGCGTGGTCTTCGGCCCGCTGCCCAAGACCTCGACCGGCAAGATCCAGAAGTTCGAGCTGCGCGCCCGCGCCAAGGCCGGCGCATGAGGCGCACCGCGCTCACGAACATCGAGCGGATGGAGACCGTGGGGCGCTGGACCCCCGGTCCGGAGGACGAGCCGCGCGAGGTGGTCGTCTCCTTGGGGGAGGCCGCGCTGACCATCGCGGACATGGAGGACGCGCCGCTGGCGCACTGGGCGATCCCCGCGTTGGAGCGGATCGACGGCGGCGCGGGGACCGCGACCTACGCGCCTTCCGTGGACAGCGCCGAGGTGCTGGAGATCGAGGACGCGGGCATGGTCGAGGCGCTGGACCGGCTGCGCGCCGCCGTGGCACCGCCCGCGCGGGCGCCGGGCCGCCTGCGGCGCGGCCTCGCGCTCGGGGTCGCCGGGGTCGCGGCGCTGGCCGTCCTCGCCCTCGGCCCGACCGCGCTGCGCGCCCATGCGCTCCGCCTCATGCCGCCCGCCGAGAGGGCCGCCTTGGGGGAGCGCATCGCCGCCGAGATCGCCGCGGTCACCGGCCCCGCCTGCGCCTCGCCCTTGGGCGACGAGGCGACCGACCTGCTCGCGCAGCGTGCCCTGCCGGACCGGGTCGCGCGGATCCGCGTGATGCCCGACCTGCCGCCCGAGGCGGTGGCGCTGCCCGGCGGGCTGTTCCTGCTGTCCGAGGCGGCGCTGCTCGACCGGGACGACCCCGCGCCGATCGCCGCGCTCTTGGCCGGCGCCGCCGCCGAGGGGCCGGACGCGCCGGTGGCCCGCTACCTCGACGGGCTGCGCCCGTGGGAGCTGGTGGGGCTGGTGACGCGCGGCGCGGTGGCCGAAGGGCCCGCCGCCCGCCATGCCCGCGCCCTCGTGGCCGCCGATCCGCCCGCGCCGGTCGACGTGCCCACCGATGACGGACGCCCCATCTTGGAGGACGGGGCGTGGCAGGGCCTCAGGGGCATCTGCGAGGACTGACGCCCCCGTCCGCTCAGTGCTTCGGCAGGACCACGGTCCGTGTGCCGACCCGGACGATCCGGCGCAGCTGGCGCGGGACGTCGTTGGTCCAGATCGCCTGCGACTGGTAGTCGCCCCGCAAGGTCTGGGGGCCGCGCAGCGGGTTCAGCCGCCCGTCGTCCCATGCGTGCCGCCACCCGTGCGGCGGCTCGGCGTAGTCGAAGGTGGTCGAGGCGGCGGGCACCGTGACCACGCCCGCCCCGTCCCGGGTCGACAGGACCGGGGCCGGATCGGCGGACAGCGCGGCGGCCGCCCGCAGCGCGCGCGCGCGGCGATCGACATGCAGGCCGGCCTCGCGCCCGCTGTGGGACACGTGGACCGGACCGCAGGTGTAGCCCGGCGCCCTGTGCGGGTCGCCGCAGACCGAGGCCCGCGTCGGGCGCGGGACGTGGGCGAGGCCCTGCTCCCGCACGGAGGCGGTCCGCAACGGCGAGGGGACGTGGGCGGGCACGCGCGACGCACCTTCGGGCACCGCCACGCGGGCGGCGTACTGCTCGCCCTCGATCACCCGCGCGGTGACGCGGCCCGACAGGCGCGCGGCGGCGGCGGCACGGCGGGACAGCACGCGCAGCTCGCCCGTGGGCACCGTCCGGGCGCGAACCGGCGCCGCCGCGCGGCTGGCCGAGACGGCGGCGCGCGGCGCGGTCGCCCGCACGGGACGGCTGGGCACCTCGGCGGTGGCCACGGGCGGCGGCGGCAGGACCACGTCGCGGGGGCGCGCGGGCGCTGGGGCGGCGGCGATGACCGGATCGTCCACCAACTCCGGCGCGGCGGTGGGGCCGACCGGCGGGGCGAGCGCGTCGTCCCCGGCCGCCTCGAGCGGGGCGGCGGCCAACGGCGCGGGGGCGTCGGCCAAGGTGGGCGTCTCGCCGCACACGGGCGCGCGGTTGAGGCCGGTGCGGGGCACCCAGCGGGTCGATCCGCCGATGGTCGCGCGGCTGAACACGCAGCCCCGGCTGTCGACGTACGCCGCGCCCTCGAAGCTCGCCGGGGGCAGCTCGGCGGGCCCGGACTGCGCGAACGCGGTGGTGGTCAGCCCGCCCAAGGCGAGCGCGAGGATCAGGGGGAAGCGCATGGCTGGCTCTCCGTTGGGTCCGCTCTCGCGGCCCCTCTGGCGGGGGCCTTGGGCGCATCATCTAGCCCCCTCCCCCCCGAGTCTAGCATCGTGGCCCCATTCGTGCCGGAAACAGGCCGTTATTTCGTCCCGAACATCCGGTCGCCCGCGTCGCCGAGGCCGGGCACGATGTAGCCCTTCTCGTTCAGCCGCTCGTCGACGGCGGCGGTGACGATGGGCACGTCCGGGTGGGCCTCCTTCATGCGGGCGATTCCCTCGGGCGCCGCGAGCAGGCAGAGGAAGCGGATGTCGGTCGCGCCCTGCGCCTTGATGAGATCGATGGCCGCGGCCGAGGAGTTGCCCGTGGCGAGCATCGGATCGACCGCGATTACCAGCCGCTCGGAGAGGTTCTCGGGCAGCTTGCAGTAGTACTGCACCGGCTGCAGCGTCTCCTCGTCGCGGTAGAGGCCGACGAAGCCCACCCGCGCCGAGGGGATCAGTTCGAGGATGCCGTCGAGCAGCCCGTTCCCCGCCCGCAGGATCGAGACGAGCGCCAGCTTGCGCCCCTCCAGCACCGGCGCGTCCATCGGTTGGAGCGGGGTGTCGATGCGCCGGGTCGTCATCGGGAGTTCGCGCGTGACCTCGTAGGCGATGAGCTGGCTGATCTCGCGCAGCAGTTGCCGGAAGACAGCGGTGGGGGTGTCCACGTCGCGCATCAGCGTCAGCTTGTGCTGCACCAAGGGGTGCGAAACGACGGTCAGGTGGTCCATGCGGCCTCCAGTTTCTTGAGCAGGCCCGCGCGGGTGGCCTCGTCGCAGAAGGCGGCCCTCGCGGCCGTCCGGTTGATCTCGTGGAACACGCCGTCGTCCCAGTCGAACGCCTCGTGCAGCGCCTCGTACTCGGCGGTCATGTTGGTGCGGAAGAAGGGCGGATCGTCGGTCGAGACGGTCACGCGCACGCCCCGGCGGCGCAAATCCTCGATGGGGTGGGCGCGCAGGCGGTCGAACACGCCGAGATAGACGTTCGAGCCGGGGCAGACCTCCAGCACGACCCCATCCTCGGCCAGCCGGTCCACGAGAGCGAGGTCCTCGATGGCCCGCACCCCGTGCCCGATCCGCGCGGGGCGCAGGTCGTCCAGCGCGTCGCGCACGCTCTGCGGCCCGCCGAACTCGCCCGAGTGGACGGTGATCCCCAGCCCCGCCTCGCGCGCGCAGTCGAAGGACCACGCGAAGTCCCCGGGCTTGCCCGCCCCCTCGTCCCCGCCCATGCCCCAGCCGGTGACGAAGCTACCCGCCGTCTCGGCGGCGCAGCGGGCGGCGCCCTTGGCGTCGTCGGGGCCGAAATGGCGGACGCAGGTGGGGATCATGCGCCACTCGATCCCGTCCACGCCGTCCGCCGCCTCGCGCACCGCGTCGACGTGGTCGCGCCACGCCGCCATGTCGTTCTTGGCGGCCAATTGCGGCGAGGCGAACACCTCGCCGTAGATCACGCCGTGGTCGCGCTGCCGCTCCAGCACGGCGCGGGTCAGGCGGGCGTAATCCTCGGGCGTGGTCAGCACCGAGGACGCCGCCTCGTAGACCTTCAGGAACCGCTGGAAGTCGCCCGTGGCGAAGCCGCCATCCTCGGCGAACACGCCCGTCAGGTCGATCTTCTTCTCGCCCGCCAGCTGCCGGATCAGGTCCGGGGGCGCGGCGCCTTCCAGATGCAGGTGCAGTTCGACCTTGGCGCTCATCGCAGGTCCCTCCCCCCGCCGGGCGCGGCCACGCCCAGATGGGCGCCGACCGTCGCGGCGACGTCCACGAAGGCGGCCGGGCCCGCGTCGCCCGTGCCCCGGTTCATCAGCACGGGCACCCGTTCGCGCGTGTGGTCGGTGCCGCGCCATGTCGGGTCGTTGCCGTGGTCGGCGGTGACGATCAGCAGGTCGTCGTCGCGCAAGGACGGCAGGAGCGCGCCCAGCCCCGCGTCGAACCATTCCAGATGGCGCGCGTAGCCCGCCACGTCGCGGCGGTGGCCGTAGTCGCTGTCGAACTGCACGAAATTGGCGAAGGTGAGCGCGCCGTTGGGCATCTCCTCCACCGCATCCTCCAAGTGCCGCAGCAGCGCGGCGTCCGGCCCCTTGGCCGTCGTGTCGACGCCCCGCCCGGCGAAGATGTCGAAGATCTTGCCGATGGCGTGGACGTGCCCGCCCGCGCCCTGCACCGCGTCGAGGAGCGTCGGTCCCGGCGGCGTCATCGCGAAATCGCGCCGGTTCGCGGTGCGCCGCCAGTCGCCGTCCGCGCCGACGAAGGGCCGCGCGATGACCCGGCCCACCCGCATCTCGTGGAGCGTCGGCGCGAGCGCGGCGCAGAGGTCGTAGAGGCGCTGGAGGCCGAACGCCTCCTCGTGGGCGGCGATCTGCAGGACGCTGTCAACGCTGGTGTAGCAGATGGGCCAGCCGGTCCGGAGGTGCGCCGCGCCCTCCGCGTCGAGGATGTCCGTCCCCGAGGCGTGGCGGTTGCCCAAGATGCCGGCCGTGCCCGCGAGCCGCTCGATCAGGCGCGTGATCTCCGGCGGGAAGGCCGGGTCCGCGTCGGGGAAGGTGTGCCATTCGAACGGCACGGGCAGGCCGGCCAGCTCCCAATGGCCCGAGGGCGTGTCCTTGCCCGCGCTCGTCTCGGTGGCGTGGGTCCAGCGGCCCGTGGGCGCGGCGTCCAGCCCGGGCACCTCGGCCCCGCTGGCCGTGCGGCACGCCGCCCCGAGGCCCAGCGCGTCAAGATGGGGGACGCGGAGCGGGCCTTCGCGCCCCTCGTCGGCCCGGCCCGCCGCGCAGGCCGCCGCGATGTGGCCCAGCGTGTTCGCGCCCGCGTCGCCGAACGCCTCCGCGTCGGGTGCGCCGCCGATGCCGACGCTGTCGAGCACCACGAGTAACGCCCGGCTCACCGGATCACCTCGGTCACCAGCTCCGGCGGCGTGGTGGGGCGCGGGGTCATGCGGATCGCCTCGCCCACCCGCTCGGCCGCCTCGCCCGCCGCGTCGCCGTCGGCGGCGTGGACGCGCGCCAGCGGCTGGTCCTCGGTCACGGTGGCGCCGATCCGGGCGATGTGGCTGAGGCCCACGGCGGGGTCGACGCGGTCGTCCTCGCGCCGCCGCCCGCCGCCCAAGGCCACGACCACCTCGCCCAACTCGCGCGTGTCGATCTCGGCCACCACGCCGGGCCGGTCGGCGCGCAGCTCCGCCACCACGGGCGCTGCGGGCAGCCGGTCGCGCCAGCGGTCGGGGAAGTCCGACGGCCCGCCCTGCGCCAGCACCATGCGCCCGAACACCTCGGCCGCGCGCCCGTCGCGAATGGCCGCGCCGACGCGCTTGGCCCCGTCCTCGGCGTCGGCGGCCAGGCCGCCCAAGGCCAGCGCCTCGCCGCCCAGCCGCTCGGTCAGCGCGACGAGGCGGGCGGCGCGGCGGGTCGACGGCTCGGTCAGCGCCTCCATCGCGGCGATCACCTCCAGCGCGTTGCCCGCGCAGGCGGCGACCGGCTGCGACATGTCCGTGAGCAGCGCGGTGCACATCACGCCCGATGCCTGCGCCGTCTGGACAAGCGCCTGCGCCAAGGCCCGCGCCTCGCCCAAGTTGGGCAGGATCGCGCCGGACCCGTGCTTGACGTCGAGGACCAGCGCCTCGATCCCCTCGGCCAGCTTCTTGGACAGGATCGAGGCGCAGATCAGGTCGAGGCTGTCGACCGTCCCGGTCACGTCGCGCACCGCGTAGAGGCGGCGGTCGGCGGGGGCGAGCCCGGGCGTCGCACCGACGATGGCGCAGCCCACCTCGGCCACCACGGCGCGCAGCTCCGGACCGTCGAGCTCGGTGCGAAAGCCGGGGATCGCCGCCAGCTTGTCCAATGTCCCGCCGGTGTGGCCCAGCCCCCGGCCCGAGATCATCGGCACGTAGGCCCCGCAGGCGGCCAATGCAGGCGCGAGGACGAGCGAGACGCAGTCGCCGACGCCGCCGGTCGAGTGCTTGTCGATGACAGGGCCGTCGACGCGCCATTCCAGCATCTCGCCCCCGTCGCGCATCGCGCGCGTCAGCGCGGCGCGGCCCTCCGGCGAGAGCGGCGTGCGGCAGACGCCCATGGCGAAGGCCCCGGCCTGCGCATCGCTAATCCGCCCCTCGGACAGCCCGTGGGCGAAGGCCTCGAGGTCGGCGGGCGACGGCGCCTCGCCCCGGCGCAGCCCGGCGAGGAGGTCGCGCGCGGTCACGCCATGAACCCCGCGTCGAACGCGCCGGGCAGCAGGTCGCCCACGGTCGTCCGCCGCTCGGACCCGTCCACGGTGGCCATGGTGACGGCCACGGCGCCCTCGGCGAACTCCCTGAGCTTCTGTCGGCAGCCGCCGCAGGGGGGCACGGGCTCCGGCGAGCCGGCGACCACGTAGGCTTCGAGGATGGTCGTCTCGCCCGCGGCCACCATCGCGGCGATGGCCCCGGCCTCGGCGCAGGTTCCTTCCGGGTAGGCCACGTTCTCGACGTTGCACCCCGCGAAGACCCCGGAGGGCGTCCGCAGCGCGGCGCCGACCTTGAAGTCCGAGTAGGGAGCATGGGCGTTCTCGCGGACGGCGAGGGCGGCGGCGCGCAGATCGGTCATCCCTCCGACCTAGGCCCGGCCGGGGGGAGGAGCAAACCACATTCGCGGAAAATCAGGCGGCCCGGCGCGCCCCGCCCGCGCGCCACTCGCGGCATGCGTCGCCGAAGGCCGCGAAGAGCGGGCGGCTGACGGGATCGTCGGCGGCGTTCGCCTCCGGATGCCACTGCACCGCCAGCGCGAAGCCGGCGGCGCCCGCGATGGAGATCGCCTCGGGCGTGTCGTCCTCGGCCCAGCCGTCGATCCGCACGCGCGGGCCGGCGACCTTGATCCCCTGACCATGCAGCGTGTTGGTCCGCACCACCTCGCCGCCGAAGAGCGCGGCGTAGGCCGAGCCCGGCGCGAGGCGCACGTCGTGGCGCAGCGCGAACTTCTCCTCCAGCGTGCCGTCGGGCGGCATCCGGTGGTTCATCCGCCCCGGCAGGTCGCGGATCTCCGGGTGCAGCGTCGAGCCGAAGGCGACCGCGACCTCCTGGAACCCGCGGCAGATGCCTAGGATGGGCTGGCCGCGCTCGACGGCGGCGCGGATCAGCGGCAGGGCCACGCGGTCGCGGTCCCGGTCGAAGGCGCCATGCGCCTCGGTCGCGACCTCGCCGTACTCCTCGGGATGCACGTTCGGGCGCCCGCCGGTGAAGAGGAACCCGTCGAAGGTGTCGAGGAGTTCGTCGATCCGCGTCACGCGCGGGTCGGCCGGAAAGGTCAGCGCCATGCAGTCCGAGACGTCGTTCACCGCGTCGGTGTTCATCGATCCGTTGGCATGGGCCGGATACTGGTCGTTGATCAGGTAGTGGTTCGAGATGATGCCGACGCGCGCGCGCATATTGGGTCCTCCGGTCCGCGCCGACCTAGCACCCGTGCGGACATGCGCCTAGGGCGGGGGGCGCACAGGCCGCCTCCGCACCCGCGCACGTCTGTCGGACGGGCGGTCGGGGCGCTATGTGCCCGCGGATGAAGCTCGCCTCGCTCACCCGCTCCGACGACCCCGGCCCGCTCCTCGCCGCGCTGCGGGGGGAGGGCCCGCTCGTCCGCCTCCGCGTGCCGCTCGTGGGCGAGGTGTGGACCACCACCACCGACGAGGCTGCCCGCGCGGTGCTCAAGGACGTCGATCGCTTCGCCCGCGACCCGCGCCCCGTCACCGGGCGGTCCCTCGCCTCGACCTACTGGTGGCTGCCGAAGCGCCTCTCCCCGCTCCTCGAGTCCCTCCTGACGAAGGACGGGGACGACCACCGTCGCCTCCGCCGCCTCGTCGACCGCGCCTTCGCGAAGCAGGCGATCGACGACCTCCGCCCGCGGCTGGCCGCCCGCGCCGACGCGCTGCTGCGCGGCATGGATCCCGGCGCGCCCGCCGACGCGGTCGCGGGCTACACGAGGCCCCTGCCCTTCGAGGCGATCGTCGACCTCCTCGGGCTTCCCGAGCGGTCCCTCGGCCCGCTCCGGCGCGGGGTCGCGCCGCTTTCGTCCATCTCGGGGCCGGTCTCGGCGGTGCTTGGCCTTGCGCGGCTGGGCGGCGTCCAGCGCCTGCTGCGCGCCGAGATCGAGGACGCCCGGCACGAGCCGCGCCCGGGCCTCCTGTCGGACCTCGTGGCCGACATGGATGGCGACCGCCTGTCGGACGACGAGGCGCTGGCGATGGTCTTCACCCTCTTCGTCGCGGGCCACGAGACGACGGTGCACCTGCTCAACGCCTGCCTGCTGACCCTCTGCGACGCCCCCGCCCTACGGGACGCGGTGGCCGAGGACGCGGGCGCCCGCGCGCTCTTCGTCGAGGAGGTGATGCGCCACTTCTCCCCCGTCGCGCTCACCAAGGCGCACTACGCCCGCGCCGATGCCGACGTGATGGGCGTGCGCGTGCGGAAGGGCGAGGCGGTGATGCCGCTCCTGTTCGCGGCCAACCACGACCCCGCGCGGTTCGACCGGCCCGGGAACCTGCGCGCCGACCGCCGCCCCAACGCGCATCTGGGCTTCGGCCACGGGCCGCACGTCTGCCTCGGCATGCAGCTCGCCCGCGCCGAGGCGCAGGTGGGGGTGGAGCGGATGCTGCGGATGTTCCCCCGCTACGAGCTGGCGAGCGCGACACGGCCCGGATGGACCCGGCGCGTCGGCATCCGCGCGCCGAGCGGGCTCTCGCTCCGGCTCAGGCCGCGCGTCGCGCGGTAGGGGTGCCGGCCGGAGGGCTACGCCTCCGCCACGAACCCCGCGTCCTCGATTCCGGCGATGCCCGCCTCGGCGTCCGCATCCGACGTGTCGCCGGTCACGCCGACGGCCCCGATCACCTCGCCCTTGTCGTTGCGCACGAGGAGGCCGCCCGGCACGGGGACGACCGCCCCGCCATAGGCACCGTTCACGGCGGCCATGAAGTAGGCCTGTTGCTCGGCCCGCGCCATCTGGGCCTTGCCCGCCATGCCCAGCATCACCGACCCGTAGGCCTTGCCGTGCGCGATGGCGAACCGTCCCGGCGCGGCCCCGTCCTCGCGCTCGAACGCCTTCACGTGGCCTCCGGTGTCGAGCACCACCACGGACAAGGGCTTCAGGCCCTTCGCATGGCCGTGGGAGAGGGTCGCCTTGATGATGCGCCGGGCCTTGGCGATCGTGATCTCGGGCATGGGGGTTCCTTTCGTCCGTGGGGTCGGCGGGGGGCTCAGCCCCCCTTCTTCTCCAGCCGCCGCCGGTGCAGCACCGGCTCGGTGTAGCCCGAGGGCTGGGCGCGGCCCTTGAAGACGAGGTCGCGGGCGGCTTGGAACGCGACGCCGTCGTAGCCGGGCGCCATCGGCTCGTAGCCCGGCGTGCCTTCGTTCTGCGCGTCCACCTTCGCCGCCATGCGCCGCATCGCGTCCTCGACCGCCTCAGCAGACACGACGCCGTGGTGCAGCCAGTTGGTCAGCCCCTGCGAGGAGATGCGGCAGGTCGCGCGGTCCTCCATGAGCCCCACGTCGTGGATGTCCGGCACCTTCGAGCAGCCGACGCCGTCGTCGATCCAGCGCACCACGTAGCCCAGGATGCCCTGCGCGTTGTTCTCGACCTCCGAGCGCACCTCATCGTCCGACAGGTTGCGCCCCTCCATGACGGGGATCGTCAGCAGGTCGTCGAGCGAGCCGCGCGGCCCCTTGGCGGCCATGTCCGCTTGGAGGTCCATGACGTCGACCTGATGGTAGTGCGTCGCGTGCAGCGTGGCGGCCGAGGGCGACGGCACCCATGCGCAGGTGGCGCCCGCCTTGGGGTGGCCGACCTTCTGCGCCAGCATGTCGGCCATTCGGTCGGGCATCGCCCACATCCCCTTGCCGATCTGCGCCTTCCCCCGGAAGCCGGTCGCCAGCCCGATGTCGACGTTGCGGTCCTCGTAGGCGGCGATCCACGGGGTCGACTTCATCTCCCCCTTGGGCAGCATCGGACCCGCCTCCATCGAGGTGTGGATCTCGTCGCCCGTGCGGTCGAGGAAGCCCGTGTTGATGAAGGCCACCCGGTCCTTGGCCGCGCGGATGCACTCCTTGAGGTTCGCCGACGTCCGCCGCTCCTCGTCCATGATCCCCAGCTTCACCGTGTTGCGCGGCAGGCCCAGCAGGTCCTCCACCCGGTCGAAGAGCTCGACCGCGAAGGCCACCTCCTCCGGTCCGTGCATCTTGGGCTTCACGACGTAGACGGAGCCCGTGACCGAGTTGCGCGGGCCTTCGGTCTTCCGGAGGTCGTGCATCGCGCAGAGCGTGGTCATCACGGCGTCCATCAGACCCTCGGGGATCTCCGCGCCGTCGACGTGGATGGCCGGGTTGGGCATCAGGTGGCCGACGTTCCGCACCAGCATCAGCGCGCGGCCCTTCACCGTGAACACGCCTTCGGGGCCGTTGAACTCCATGTCGGGGTTGAGCGCGCGGGTGAACGTCTCGCCCCCCTTCGTCACGCTCTCGGTCAGGTCGCCGCGCATCAGGCCCAGCCAGTTGGCGTAGGCCTGCACCTTGTCCTCCGCGTCCACGCAGGCGACCGAGTCCTCGCAATCCATGATGGCCGACACCGCGCTCTCCAAGTGCACGGCGTCGAGGCCCATCGGGTCGTCCCGCCCGATCGCGCCCTCGGGCGACAGGACGAGGACGATGCCCAGCCGGTTGTGGCGCAGCAGGACGCGCGTGACGTCCCCGTCCGCGACCCAGCCCTCGTAGCCGGGCACGGTCGCATCGCCGTCGCCGTCGGCCCATGCCGGCCCGTCCTCGAACACCGCCGAGAGCGTGGAGCCGTCCAGGCGCAGCCCCCGGACGTCCTTCCACGAGCCTCGCGTCAGCGGCACCGTCCGGTCCAGCCAAGCCTTCGCCCAGGCGACGACCTCCGCGCCCCGCGCGGCATCGTAGCCCTTGCCCGCCGGCACGGAGCCCAGCGCGTCCGTCCCGTAGAGCGCGTCGTAGAGGTTCCCCCACCGCGCGTTCGCGGCGTTGAGCGCGTAGCGCGCGTTCGTGATCGGGACGACGAGCTGCGGGCCGGGCGTCTCCGCGATCTCCGGGTCGACGCCGGACGTGGCGATCTCGAAGTCGCCGCCCTCCGGCACGAGATAACCGATCTCCGACAGCATCGCCTTGTAGGCGGCCGCGTCGTGCGCCCGTCCCCGGCGCTCCCGATGCCACGCGTCCAGCTTGGCCTGCATCTCCTCGCGCACGCGCAGCAACTCCGCGTTGCGCGGCGCGAGATCGCGCACCAACGAGGCGAACCCGTCCCAGAACGCCCCGGCCTCCAGCCCGGTGCCGGGCAGCGCGGCCTCCTCGACGAAGCGGGCCATCTCCGCGGCCACCTGCATCCCAGCGCGATCCGTGCGAGCCATGTCTGCCCTCCCCTGCTGTCGGCGATCGGCAGGTAGCGCGGCCCGCGTCCTAGGACAATCGGAATTGGTCAGGTTTTCTTACCGCCCTTCGCCTGGCGCTTGGCCTCGCCGCGGCAGCGGTCCGAGCAGTAGCGCACGTCGTCCCAGACCTTCTCCCACTTCTTGCGCCACGCAAAGGGCAGCCCGCACTGCGCGCAGTCCTTGGTGGGCAGGTCGCCCTTCCTCCGCATCCTGGCCATCGCCCCTCCCCCGTCAGCCTCGGTCCGTGGTCACGCCCGGCGGCGTTACAGGGGAAGCTCCGCCTGCCGCGGATCGCCCCGCTTCCTCGCGGGCCTGCGCGTCCTCGGCCCCTTGCGCGACCCATGCCGCGCCACCACCGCATCCGCCGTCTCGCGGAACCCCGGCTGGCGGCGGTAGGCGTAGATCCGATCGCGCGCGGCACGGGCGGCGTCCGCCACGTCGACCACGGGCCGGGGATAGCCCTTTACCTGGCCGTCCCACTCCCACGGCGCCTGCAGGTGCGCGTCGGGCACGTCGGCCAGCTCGGGCACCCACTTGCGCGTGAAGGCGCCCGTGGGATCCTGATCGTGGCCCTGCTTCACCGGGTTGTAGATCCGCAGCGTGTTCATCCCGGTGACGCCCGACTGCATCTGCGACTGCGCGTAGTGGATGCCGGGCGCGTAGTCGGTCCAGAGCCGCCCCAGCACCGGCCCCGTGTGCCGCCAGTCGAGCCAGAGGTGGTAGGAGGCCACGCACTGCACCATCGCGCGCATCCGGAAGTTCAGCCACCCGGTCGCCTTCGCGTAGCGCATGCAGGCGTCCACGAAGGGCAATCCCGTCATCCCTTCCGCCCAGCGCTCCAGCCGGTCGGCGTCGGGCACCTCGGGCCGCATCCCCTCGAAGCCGGGATGCAGGCACCGCTCGTCGAGGAGCGGGAAGTCCTCCAGCTTCTGGGTGAAGTGGTCCCGCCACGCGAGGCGCGACTTGAACGACTGCATCGCGTTGGACCAGCCGGTCCCGCTGCCCTTCGTCTCCGCCGCCCGCGCGAGCGCCGCCTGATGCGCCTCGCGCACGGACATGGTGCCCCATGCGAGGTGCGGGGAGAGCCGCGAGCACCCCGTCTCGCCGGTCACGGGCGAGGACATGTCCGTCCGGTAGTCCTCGCCCCGCTCGTGCAGGAACGTCGCGAGGATCTCCTCGGCTAGCGCGCGCCCGCCCTTCTGGCGTCCGGGGCACGGGTCGAAGCCCAGCCCGAGGTCCTTCGCCTCGGGCACGTCGCCGGGCGCGAGGTTCGTGCCCTGCAGCCCCTCCGGCACCGGCGCCTGCGGTGCGCGCATCAGCTTCTCGCGCCGCGCGGCCCAGCCGTCGCGGGAGGTCAGGTGCCGCTCCACCCCGCTGTCGCGATGCTCGGTCCAGCGGATGCCCTCCGCCCGGCACCACGCGGCCACCTCGCGGTCGCGGATCCACGTAGGCAGGAGGCCCGTCTCCTCGTGGCTCTCGATGTGGTCGTAGGCCCGCTCCGCGTGGATCGCGCGCAGCACGTCTAGCGCCTCCCCGTGCCGCACGACCAGCGGCGCGCCTAGGCCGCCGAGGTCGCGGCGCAGCGCCTCGAGGCTCTCGGCCACGAACCGCCACTGCCGCGCGCTGGCGTCGGGATGGGACCAGACGAGGGGCTCGGCGACGTAGAGCGGGATCACCGGGCCGCCGCGCGCGGCGGCCCGGGCCAGCGCGGGGTGGTCGGCGATCCGCAGGTCGCGCTTGAACCAGACGAGGGTGGCCATGGGCGGAAGGGGCCTCACGCGAGGGGGACGGTCCTGCGGCAACGCGGGACGTGCGGGGAGGTTGCTTGGAGGGCGCCGCGCGGGCCGTCGCCGCGCCGAGCGCCCTACCGCCGCGCCAGCGAGTAGAGCCCGATGTCCTCCGGCCCCTCGTCGGGCCGGAGGCCGAGCAGCGGCATCGTCCGCCGGATGATCTCGGCGGCCACCGGCACCGCCGTCCAGCCGGCCGTGCGGCGGACCTTGGGCCCGGTGCGGTCGTTCGGCTCGTCGAGCGTGACCACCAGCACGTATTTCGGATCGTCGGCGGGCAGCACGGACGCGAAGGTCGTCACCACCCTGTCGTCCCAGTAGCCGCCGGTGTGCTTGGGCTTGTCCGCCGTCCCGGTCTTGCCGCCCACGCGGTAGCCGGGGATGCGCGCCAAGGACGCCGTGCCGCGGGCCACCACCTGCCGCAGCATCCACCGGCTCTCGGCGGCGGTGCGCGCGGACACGATCTCCGGACCGAGCTGGGGCGCCTGGTCGCGCGCCACCAGCGTCGGCGTTACCCGCCGCCCGTCGCCCAAGAGCGAGGCGTAGGCCGAGGCGAGGTGCAGCGGAGAGGCCGCTAGCCCGTGGCCGAAGCTGATCGTCATCACGTAGGGGTCCGACCACCGGTTCGGCGGCGGCGACTGCGGGCGCGCGCCCCGCGCCTCGGTCAACTCGACGCCCGTCGGCTCCATCAGCCCGAGCGCCCCGAGGAACTCCCGCTGGCGCTTGGAGCCGATCTGCATCGCGACCCGCGCGGTGCCGATGTTCGAGGACTCGACGATCACGTCCTCCAAGGACCGCTCGCGGCCGAGGTAGTGGAAGTCCCGGATGTGGGTGCCGCCCTTGGGCAGCGGCGAGGCGAGGTCGATCATCGTGGACCGGTTCATCAGCCCCAGCTCCAGCGCCTGCGCGGCGGGGAAGATCTTGAACGTCGATCCCAGCTCGTAGAGCCCCTGCACCGCCCGGTTGAAGAGCGGGCTGTCCGCCGGGTCGCCCTCGGTCGCGGGCCGGGGCCGCGCGTTGGGGTCGAAGTCCGGCAGGGAGGCAAGCGCGATCAGCTCCCCGGTGCGGATGTCCATCAGCACCGCCGCCGCGCCCTTGGCGTCCATGAGCTGCATGCCCGAATGGAGCACCCGCTCGACGGTGTTCTGGACCGTGAGGTCGAGCGAGAGCCGAAGGGGCGCGTCCGGCGCGCCCGCGAGCCGCTCGTCGAAGAAGCCCTCCGTGCCGGCCACGCCCACGATCTCGGCCGCGCGGACGTCCTGCTCCCCGAACCGCGCGCCGCCGAGGACGTGCGCGGCCAGCGGCCCGTTCGGATAGACGCGCATCTCCCGCTCCGCGAAGAGCAGCCCCGGCTCCCCGAGGTCGTGCACCGCCTGCCGCTGCTCCGGCGAGATGTTGCCCTTGATCCAGACGAACTTGCGCGCCGACGAGAAGCGCCGCTCCCACGCCTCCTGGTCGAGGTCGGGGAAGATTCCCTTCAGCCCGTCCGCGGCCGCCACCGGGTCCAGCATGAGGTGCGGCTGCGCGTAGAGCGCGGTCGTCATCACGTTCGTCGCCAGCACGTTGCCGCGCCGGTCCACGATGTCGGCCCGGTCGGAGGTGATCCCCGTGTCGACCACGCCGACGCGCGCCTCGGCCGGCCCGGTGGCGGCGATGGCGGCCATCTTGAAGGCGACCGCGCCGAAGGCCACGCAGAAGCAGGCGGCGGTGAACTGGAGGCGGCGGCCAGCCCGGCGCCGGTCCGCGTCGCCATCGCGCGGCGCGCCCGCGGGGGCGGCGCCCGGGACGGGGCGGAACGGGTCGTCCAAGGCGGCGGGGCGGCGGCGCAGCAGCGCGGCGATCCGGTCGAGCGGCGGGGTCACGGCACCTGCTCCCCGTCGGCGGCCGGCGCGGCGGGCGCGATCACCACCGGCGCGGCGCCCGCACCGAACTCGAAGTTCGTGGGCACGATGCCCGACACGCTCGCGTCGAGGCCCAGCTCCGCCACCGCGACCGGCGGCGGCAGGTCCGGCACCTCGGCGGCCGTGCCGAAATGCCCGTCCGTGACCGGCATCAACTGAAGGTCCGCGAAGTTTAGCTCCACCAGCGCCGACAGCCGGTCGGGCCGGTTGAGGTAGGCCCACTCCGCCCGCAGCATCCGCAGGTCGCGCCGTTTCGCGGCGATCTCGCGCTCCAGCTGCCGCACCTCGCGCTCCACGGCGCGGGTCTCGTAGCCCTCGCGATAGGCCCAGAACCCAAGGGCGAGCACGGCGGCGACGGAGAGCGGGTAGGTCAGGGAACGCATCATGGCCTCCGGATTAGGTCCACTCGACCGGCTCGGGCAAACCCAAGACGGCCCTGCGAATCGGTTGGGCGACCGCCTGTGTCCGCCGTGCCATGCGCAAGCGCGCCGATCGCGCGCGGGGGTTCGCGGCGACCTCCGCCTCCGAGGGCGGCGCGGCCTTGAGCGGCGCCTCGAAGCCCGGATCGCGCGGGGGCTCCGGCGCGGCGTGCCGCGAGCCGCCCCCGCCCCGGTCGCTGCGGTCGGCGAGGAAGCGCTTCACCGCGCGGTCCTCGACGGAGTGGAAGGTCACGACCGCCAGCCACGCGCCCGGCGCGAGCGCCCGCTCGGCGGCCTCCAGCCCCCGGTGGAGTTGCCCGAACTCGTCGTTCACCGCGATGCGGATGGCTTGGAAGCTGCGCGTCGCGGGATGTGCCTGCCCCGGCTTCGCGCGCGGGAGCTGCGCCGCGACGACGTCGGCGAGGTCGGCCGTCGTCTCGAACGGCGCCTCCGCCCGCCGCCGCACGATGGCGCGCGCGATCCGCCGCGCCGCGCGCTCCTCGCCGTAGCGGTGCAGGATGTCGGCGAGCGCGCCCTCGGACGCGCCGTTCACGAGTTCCGCCGCAGAGGGCACGTCGCCGCCCATCCGCATGTCGAGCGGCCCGTCGTGGCGGAACGAGAACCCCCGCTCCGCGGTGTCGAGCTGCATCGACGACACGCCGAGGTCGAGCACCACGCCCCCATCGACGGGCCCCGCCTCGTCCAGCGCGTCGAAGGTCGCGAGCCGGGTCTGCAGCCGGTCGCCGAAGGGCGCCCCCCATTCCGCCGCCATCGCGTGCGGCAGCGGATCGCGGTCGATCCCGATCACCTTGGCCGCGCCGGCCTCGAGGAGCCCGCGCGCGTAGCCGCCCGCCCCCAGCGTCCCGTCGATCCATGCCCCCGACACGGGCGCCGCCCGCTCCAAGATCGCATCCAGGAGGACGGGGACGTGCGGCGCGCTCATGCGTCCGGCAGTTCGGCGTCGAGGTCGGCCGCCGGCCCCAGCTCCGCGAGCAGCGCGTCCAGCGGATCGGCGACCTCGACCGGCACCTCGGCCGACATCAAGCGGAAGGTCTCGAGGTTCGACATGAACTTCACGTCCCGACCGAGCGCGATCCGCTCGCGCAGCGACTTCTTGAGGACGAGGCGCCCGGCGTCGTCCAGGCGGACCTGCTCGACCTTGGCGCTGTAATAAATCTTGAACGCCGCCTTCCGCGGGTGGCTCGCAGGCATCGCCTCGACCCGCGCAAGCACGCGCTTCATCGAGGCGGCGGAGTGGCACTCGAACCACGGGACCGTGGTGTTGCCGAAGAGGATGTAGACGACCGGGTTCTCGGTGTCCGCGCGGTCGGGGTCCGCGGCCGAGAGGGTGCGGCGGAACTCGGCCGGAACCTGCACACGGCCCTTGTCGTCCATCCTCATCGTGAACTCGCCGAAGAAGGTCGTGTCCAACGCGCGCCCTCCCTCCGGCGAAGGCCCGGCGCTCAACCATCGCGGTCGCACGGGGCGGAAACTGGAATGCGGCGGAACGGGGTCTGCCAACCCGTTCCGCCGCGACCCCATCGCTGGGTCGATCGAATGCGCAGGTCACCTGGGGGGATGATTGCTCGATCCCGCGCGATCCGATCTTCGTCGTCCGGAGACGTATGGGGGGATGCCTGTAAGCCTCCTGCCTCTTGTCGCTGCGGGGCGGCGTTCTGCGCGCCGTCCTCCCCTGCTCCGATGACGAGAGTGATGACACGAAACCCGCCCCACGCCAACCCACTTCGGGACAAATCACCCCACCCATGTTATCCACAGGGTGTGTGAGAAACGGGGATAAACGACGATTTCCTACTACATGTGGTGTTCTTCCGGATGTTACGGTTGAGATGTTGTCGGCGAAAAATCTGGAACCTTTGGGGGCATTCGGGGTTTTCCCGACCGCCCTCGCAGCCCCCGATCCGAACGCCCCGTTTCGGACCGATCCGGCCCCATGGGGCCGATCCTGCGGTGACTCAGTGACTTAGCGTTCGATCCCCCCCGATTCCCTCCGCACGCGAATCGACCGACCGGATTCACCCGTTCCGAAGGTGGGGCGAAGGGGGGGCTGGGGTGGGGGGTGGTGGGGACCGCCGCCGGGGCGCTCAGACGATGCCGCCGTCGATCAACCTACGGGCGAGCGAGGCGAAGGCGTCCGCCATCGGGCCCTCCCCGGCCGCGATCGGCGTCCCCGCGTCCCCGGCGAGGCGCGTGTCGAGGTCGAGCGGCAGCGCCCCGAGGAACGGCAGCCCGAGCGCCTCCGCCTCCTTGGCCACGCCGCCCTCTCCGAACGGATGGCTCTCGTGGCCGCAGTTCGGGCAGTGGAACGCGCTCATGTTCTCGACCAGCCCGAGGATCGGGGTCTTCAGCGTCCCGAACATGTCGAGCGCCTTGCGCGCGTCGAGCAGCGCCACGTCCTGCGGCGTCGACACCACGATGGCCCCCGTTACGTGCGACTTCTGGCACAGGGTGAGCTGGACGTCCCCCGTCCCCGGCGGGAGGTCCACGATCAGCACGTCGAGCGGTTCGCCCCCGGTGTGCCGCGTCCACTCCACCTGCCCGAGCATCTGCTGCAGCGCGCCCATCAGCATCGGCCCGCGCCAGACCACGGCCTTGCCGGGATCCAGCATCAGCCCGATCGACATCATCGTCACGCCGTGCGCCACGTTCGGATGGATCACCTTGCCATCCGGCGAGGCCGGGCGCCGGGTCTCCCCCATCATGCGGGGCTGCGAGGGGCCGTAGACGTCCGCGTCCAGCAACCCCACCCGCTTGCCCTGCCGCGCCAAGGCCACGGCGAGGTTGGACGACACCGTCGACTTGCCCACGCCGCCCTTGCCGGAGGCGACGGCGACGATCCGGTTCACCCCGGCCACCGGCGCGGGGCCGGCCTGCGGCTTCGGGTGCTCCCCGATCTTGAGCTGCGGCGGCGCCTTCTCCGCCGTGGGGGCGGTCAGGGCCGCCTGCACCGACTGCACCCCGGGCAGGCGGGACACCGTCATCTCAGCGGCGGCGCGCACCGGCTCCATCGCGCGTGCGGCGTCCGCGGACGGGGCCTCGACGACGAAGCGCACGACACCGCCCTCCACCGACAGGCCCCGCACCATGTCCTTCGACACGAGGTTCCCCCCGTCGGGCATCCCGATCGTGGCCAGGGCCTCGGTCACGGCGGCGCGGTCGGTCATGGCGGTCCCCTTTCCTGTCGGGGCGTCAGGTGGTCCGCCCCCGGACGAATGGCAAGGCCAGCGCGACCCCTGCGACACCGCCGACCACGCAGGCCGCTGGCAGCCCGACGGCCTGCGCGAGGACGCCCAGGAGGCCCGCCCCCAAGGCGACCGCGCCGAGGGCCGCCACGACCCAGAGCGACATCACCCGCCCCCGCAGGTCGTCCGGGAGGGCGTCCTGCACGGCCTGCTGCAGGCCCACGCCGCACCACGTCGATGCCGCGCCGACCAAGGCGGTCCCGGCCAGCGCGGCGGCCCACGACGTCCACATCCCGATCCCGGCCATGACCGCCATGCCCGCGAGCAGCGCCGGCACCACGCCGCCCCGCGCGCCGCCGGTCCGGCCCGCCGCCGCCAGCAGCGCGCCCGCGCCCGAGGCCGCGGTCAGCAGGCCGAGCCCTTCGGCCCCCCGTTCGTGCACCCCGGACGCCATCACTGGCAGCAGTTCGAGGTATCCGCGCAGCACCACCGACATCAGCGCGGTGAGCGCGAAGGCCCGGCGGAGCGGGGCGGCGCGCAGCACGTGCGCCACCCCCTCCCGCATCGCGGCGCCGAGCGCGCCGGTCCGCGGCCGGTCCAGCGGTCGCGGATGCAGGCGTCCCGCCACGAGCCCCAAGGGCGCCATGCCGACCGCCGCGAGCATCAGCGTCGGAGCCGCCCCCCAGACCACCAGCGCCGCGCCCGTCGCCACCGGGGACACCAGCCGCGCCACGTTGAAATTGACCGCGCCCAAGGCGACGACCGAGGCCACCGCCGCGCCGGGCGGCACGAGCCGGGGCCCGAGCGACATGCGCACCGGGTGGTGCATCGCCGTCGCCAGCCCCAAGGCCAGCGCCAAGGCGCAGAGCAGGTCCTCGCCCATCACCCCGGCCCCCTGCGCCACGGCCGCCGCAGCCGTGACCGCCGCCATCGACCCCGAGGACAGGCGCAGCGCCCACGTCACGTCCACCCGGTCGACCAACGCGCCGAACACCGGCCCCGCCACCACGATCGGGACGAGGCCCAGCGCCGCCACGAGTCCGACGAACCCCGCGTCCCGCGAGAGCTCCCACGCGAGCCAGCCGAAGATCACGCGCATCGCCCAGAGGCTCAGCACGAAGGGCACGGCGGCGGCGAACCACAGGCGAAAGCCCGGGTGGCGCAGGGCGGGGGGCGAGACGAAGGTCATGGCGCGATGCGTCCAACGCGCATCACCCGCCCCGGTTTCGCCACGCGCCATGCCGATGCTGCATAGCGGCATTGAGGTCTTCGCGAGTTGTGCAGTCGCGGCATCGGGCGCATCTCCTGACCAAGCCGAGACGGACGGTTCATCCGCCGCCCCGGGCCCACCCGGCGGGACGAGCCCGCCAGCTCATTGACCTTCAGGAGGCACCTCATGGCCACCACCGCCTACGCGACCCAGACCTTCGGCTCCACCCTCGCCGCCGCCGGCGCGCTCCTGCGCGGCCGCACCGACGAGGCGCGTGCCGCTTGGAACCGCTACAAGCTCTACCGCCAGACCGTGCGCGAGCTGTCGGCCCTGTCGGACCGCACCCTCGCCGACCTCGGCCTGAACCGCGGCATGATCCACGCGACGGCGCTCGACGCCGCCCGCTGAGCCAGACACCGCATCGGTCGCCTTCCTCCCTTGGCGACCGGCGCGGCCCCGGCCGGATCGGTCCCCTCCTCCCTTGGGGCCACCGGCCATCGCCCGACGCTCCATCCTCCCTCGGAGCCGACGGCATCCCGGCCCCCGTCCGCGGCGGGCCGGTCGAGACACCGGAGCGGCGCCCCTCCTCCCTTGGGCGCGGCTCCGGGCGCGGTCGGCGCGGTCCTTCCTCCCTTGGACCCCCGGCCCGGCCCCGCGCCTCCCTCCTCCCTTGGAGGCGCAGGGCACTCCGGTCCCCCTCCCGGGACCGGCTGAATGGGCCGGCGCGGCCCCTCCTCCCTGGGGTCGCGCCGGTTCGTTTCGATTTTTTCGAAACCGCATTGGAACCCGGTCCGACCGGGAGGGTTCGCAATCGACAGACAGGCGACCGGACCCTCCTCCCTCCCTCAGGTCCGGTTCCCGTACGGCGCGCCCCACCCTCCCCTCGGGCGCGCGCCACCCCAAGCGGCGGCGTCCCCCTCCCTGGGCGCCGCCGCTTCTCGTTCCTGCAGGTGCGGGCGCGGCGGGACGGATCGCCGCGGCCCGGATGCTGGCCCGTCGGGCCCTGCGCCGCTAGGGAGGCCGGACCGGCGCGACGCGTCGGACGACAGGCGAAGACGACGGGACGACGACCGATACCCAAGCGCATGATCCTTCCGTCCCTGACCTCGCCGCGCGTGGTGATCGCCGCGCTCTGCCTCCTGCTCGCCGCGGGCGCGACGGTGGTGGCGATGACGGTCTCCGCCGAGCGCGCGGCCCGCGCGCAGGTCACGCGCACCGCCGCGATCCTCGAGATCCTCCGTGGCACGCTGCGCGACGGGCTCGACGCCGAGACGGGGCAGCGCGGCTACCTCCTCACGGACGACGTGGCCTATCTCGAACCCTACGAGCGCGCGGCCGGGGCATGGCTCGGTCGGATCGACGTCCTGGAGGCGCGGCTCGGGGAGGAGGGGATCGAGGACGCGCAGATCGCGATCCTGCAGCGCATGCGCCGGATCGCGGAGGCGAAGCTCGCCGAGCTCGCCGCGACGATCGATCTTGCGACCTCCGGCGCCCGCGACGACGCCCTCGCCTTGGTGCGGACGGACGAGGGCCGGACGCTGATGACGGAGTTCCGCGCCGAGGTCGAAGCCTTGGAGCGGATGGAGCAGGATCTGCTGGCGCGCGAGGTCGCGGCGGCGGAGCGGATCGAGCGTCGGACGGTGCCGGCGCTGGCGCTGCTGGGCCTCGTGGCGCTCCTGCTCTCGATGGTGGGCCTGCGAGTCGAACGCCGGACCGCCGCCGCCGAGGCCCGCGCCCGCGAGGCCGACGACCTGCGCGCCGCGCGGGCGCGGTCGGACCTCCTCGCGCGGGAGATGGACCACCGCGTCAAGAACCTCCTCGCGGTCGTCCTCTCCATCGTCTCCCTGTCGGCCAAGGGCGCCGCGCCCGAGGCGCGTCCCGCGCTCAAGCGCCTCCGGGAGCGCCTCCACGGCCTGTCCCTCGCCCATTCCGCCGCGCAGGAGCAGGACGCACGCGGCGGCGTCGCGCTCGGGACGCTCGTGGAC
Organism: Jannaschia sp. Os4; assembly: GCF_016820245.1. Taxonomy (GTDB): domain Bacteria; phylum Pseudomonadota; class Alphaproteobacteria; order Rhodobacterales; family Rhodobacteraceae; genus Jannaschia. The sequence goes on from NZ_JAFCAR010000004.1 coordinate 575,553, forward strand.
CGGACGCTCGCGCCCTATCGCGACGGCACGGACGGGCGCGGCGGCCCGCGCATCGCCACCCACGGGCCGCCCATCCACCTGCCGGTGTCGATGGTCACCCCGCTCGGCCTCGTGCTGCACGAACTGGCCACGAACGCGGTGAAGCACGGCGCCCTGTCGCATGCCGACGGTCGCTTGGACCTCGGGTGGGAGACGGTGGAGGACGGATCCGCGGTCCGCCTGACGTGGCGCGAGAGCGGGAGCCCCGGCGCGCGGCCGCCGGTCCGGACCGGCTTCGGCAGCGTCCTTCTGACGCAATCCGCGCGCCAGCTGCGCGCGAAGCTCGACCAAGCGTGGCCCGGGGACGGCCTCCGGGTGGACCTGCGCGTTCCGCTGCCGCCGCGCGACGCGGCGGGTCCGGCGGCCCGAACGGGCCGCGCGTAGCAGGCGATCGGGCTACTGCGCGTTCTCCGCCGCCACGAGGAACCGTCCGACCAGCTTCTTCGACCCCGCCTTGTCGAACTCCACGTCCAGCTTGTCGCCCTCGATCCCCATCACCTTGCCGTATCCGAACTTGGTGTGGAAGACCCGGTCGCCCACCGCGAAGGACGACACCGCCGTGGCGTCGATGGTCAGGTTCTTGGCCTCCGACGGCTGCCGCACGGGGCGGCTGGCGTTCATCTGCAGGCGTCGCCATCCGGGCGAGTTGTAGACGTCCGCCTTGGTCGCGCGGTCCTCGAGGTCGCTCTCAACGCCCCCGCCCATCGCTGCCTTCTGCGCCGCCGCCATGCCCGTCGCCCCGAAGCCTCCGCCGTAGAGGCCCGGCGGCGTCAGCACGTCGACATGGTCCTCCGGCAACTCGTCAACGAAGCGCGAGGGCATGGACGACTGCCACTGGCCGTAGACGCGCCGGTTGGCCGCGAAGGAGATCGTGCAGACCTCCTCGGCCCGCGTGATGCCCACATAGGCCAGCCGCCGCTCCTCCTCGACGCCCGACGCCCCGCTCTCGTCCATCGCGCGCTGGGACGGGAACAGCCCGTCCTCCCAGCCGGGCAGGTAGACGCAGGGGAACTCCAGCCCCTTGGCGGCGTGCAGCGTCATCAGCGTGATCTTCGGCTCCTCCTCGCCCCCGCCCTCGTTGTCCATGATGAGCGAGACGTGCTCGAGGAAGCCCTGCAGGTTCTCGAACTGCTCGAGCGCCTTGACCAGCTCCTTGAGGTTCTCCAGCCGCCCCGGCGCCTCGGGCGTCTTGTCGTTGAGCCACATGTCCGTGTAGCCGCTCTCGTCCAGCACCTCCTCGGCCAGCCGCACGTGGTCGCGCCCGTCGAGCATCTCCTGCCGCCAGCGCGCCAGCCCGTCGCAGAGCTGCTGGAGATGCGCGCCGCCCTTGCCCCCGATCAGCTTGGTCCGCACGGCCAGCCGCGCGCCGTCCACGAGGGACAGCCCGTTCGACCGCGCGGTGCGCTGGATCGTCTGCTGCGCCTTCTCGCCGAGGCCCCGCTTGGGCGTGTTGACGATCCGCTCGAAGGCGAGGTCGTCGTCGGGGCTCACGACCAGCCGGAAGTAGGCCATCGCGTCGCGAATCTCGAGCCGCTCGTAGAAGCGCGGCCCGCCGATCACCCGGTAGGGCAACCCGATCGTGAGGAAACGGTCCTCGAAGGCGCGCATCTGGTGCGCCGCCCGCACGAGGATCGCCTGCCCGTCCAGCGAAATCGGACGGATGCCCCGCGTCCCCGAGATCATCGACTCCGCCTCATCGGCGATCCAGCGCGCCTCCTCCTCGCCGTCCCAGTGGCCGATCAGGCGGACCTTGTGGCCGTCCTCGCCGTCGGTCCACAGCGTCTTGCCGAGCCGCCCCTTGTTGCCGTCGATCACGCCCGCGGCAGCCGCGAGAATGTGGCCCGTGGAGCGGTAGTTCTGCTCCAGCTTGACGACGTGCGCGCCGGGGAAGTCCGTCTCGAAGCGCAGGATGTTGCCCACCTCCGCCCCGCGCCAGCCGTAGATCGACTGGTCGTCGTCGCCCACGCAGCAGACGTTGCGGTGCCCCTGCGCCAAGAGCCGCAGCCACATGTACTGCGCGACGTTCGTGTCCTGATACTCGTCGACGAGAATGTAGCGGAAGAAGCGCTGATACTTGGCCAGCACGTCCTCATGGGTGCGGAAGATGTCGATGACGTGCATCAGCAGGTCGCCGAAATCGACCGCGTTCAGCGTCAGCAGCCGGTCCTGGTAGGCGCGGTAGAGCGCGACCCCGTGGCCGTCGAACGCCCCCTTCTCCGCCTTCGGCACCGCCTCGGGCGTCAGCGCGCGGTTCTTCCAGCCGTCGATGATCCCCGACAGCACGCGGGCGGGCCACTTCTTCTCGTCGATGTCGGCGGCGGCGATGAGCTGCTTGAGCAGCCGCACCTGGTCGTCCGTGTCGAGGATCGTGAAGTTCGACCGCAGGTGGACCTCCCGCGCCTCGCCCGGCCCGACCTGGATCGTGCGACCGATCAGTTCGGCATGGCGGCGCAGCAGCTTGACGCAGATGGCATGGAAGGTGCCGAGCCACGGCATCCCCTCGACTACCTCGCCCACCATCCTGTGCATCCGCTCGCGCATCTCGCGGGCGGCCTTGTTGGTGAAGGTGACGGCGAGGATCTCGTTGGGCCGCGCCGTGCCCGTCACCAGCAGGTGCGCGATCCGGGCCGTCAGCGCGCGGGTCTTGCCCGTCCCTGCGCCCGCCAGCATCAGCACGGGCCCCTCCAGATGCTCCACGGCCTCGCGTTGGACGGGGTTGAGCCCGTCGAGATGCGGCATCGGGCGCGACTGGAGCGCGCGGGCGGAGAGCTTGGAGGCCTGTTCGGTCATGGGGCGTCTAGCTAGGGCGGACGGCGCGGCGGGGGAAGCCCCTCCGTTCCCCCTCCGTTCTGGACGCGCAGCGAATCGCCGTCGGCCCGATTCGTTTGACGCAGGGTCGGAACGGAATCGGGGGTGGCCCGGTTGGCGGCCCGATCCCATCCCCCGGAGGTCCCCTTGGTCCGCTCCAGCATCCGCAACGTCGGCTCCTTCGTCGCGAACCGCCTGCTCTCCGGAATCTGGGTGCCCGTGCTCGTGGCGGTCGTGCTCGGCGCGGGGCTGGCCACGGCGCTGGGGCTCGCCGACCGGGCGGGCGCCTCGGCATGGGTGGCGGGCTGGGGCGGGGTCTTCGACTTCGGCCCCGAGGCGGCGGGCGACGCGGTCGCCGCCCTCCTGACGGTGCAGACCGCCGTGCTGTCGCTCTACTTCTCGATCACGCTGATCGTCCTAACCCTTGCCGCGCAGAGCCTCGGCAGCCGCCTCGTCGAGCGTTGGATCGCACAGGTCGAGACCCGCCTCACCCTCGCCGCGTGGGCCGGCCTCGTGGCGTGGAGCCTCGTCGCGGGCACCTTCGCCCTGCCCGACGGCACCGCGGAGGACACACCGCGCCTCACGGTCGTGACGGGCATCGCGCTGACGCTCGCCGCCCTTGCCGCGCTCGGCTCCGCGTATCACCGGCTCGCGCGGACGGCGCACGTCGACACCTCCATCGCGGGGATCGGGCGCGACCTCGCGACCGATCGGGAGGACTGGGGCATCGTGGACGGCCCGTCGACGGCCCTCCCGCCCGACGGCGTGCTCGCCGCGCCGCGGTCGGGCTATCTCGGCGGGATCGAGCGGCAGCGCCTGATCGACGCCGCGCGCGACGCCGGCGGCCGCGTCGCCTACATCGTGGCGGAGGGCGCGTTCGTGCTCGAGGGGGCCGCCTACGCCCACGTCTGGGGCGGGACAGACGCGCTGCGCGAGGCGGTGGCCGACGCGACCACGCTGTCGGACTACCGGGCCGATCGCCCCACGGGTCCGTTCGCGATCACGCTCCTCGCCGAGATCGGGGCGCGCGCGCTGTCGCCCTCGGTCAACGATCCCCTCACCGCGGCCTCCTGCGCGGACTGGATCGGCCACGGGATCGCCCGGCGGCTGCGCTGCGAAGCGGGTCCGCACGGCTGGTTCACCGACGACCGCGACGCGCCGCGGCTCGCGATCCCCGCGACGGGCGTGCTCGAGCAGGCCACGCCCTACCTCACGGTGCTGCACAGGGCCGCGCGCGGCCACCCCTTCGTCGCTGCGCGCCTGGCCGAGGCCTACCGGGGGGCCGCGCGCTCGGCCCGTCACGCGGCGGACCGGGACCGGCTCGCGACCTTGATCGAGGAGGCCGAGGCGGCGGGCCGCGCCGAGGGGCCGACCCGGCTGGAGCGTCTGCTGCTCGAGCCCGATGCCCCCGGCGACGCGCGGATGGCGGACGCGCCCTTGGCCGCGGAGTAGGAACGCGGGCGGCGCGTCCGGGAACGCGCCGCCCCGATCCGCCGCGGACTGGACGCCCCCAGCGGGCCCACGAGGTTCAGCCGCGCGGCCCGCCGGTCGCCCCGTCCCCTCCGAGGGCCGACACGTTCGCGCGCATGTGGGCGTCGGACGTCGTTCCCGGAATCGGGATCACGTTCGGCGACAGGTCCCGCAGCCAGCGCAGCGCAGCGCCCGGATCCAGCTTGGCCCCGTGCCGCATCGGCGCCGCACCGAGCGGGCCGTAGGGCAGGAACGCGATACCCTTCTCCGCCGTCAGGCGGACCATCGCCTCGCCCTCGGCCTCGCCCATGTTCAGCCTGTTCTGCACCGATGCAATGGGCGCGACCGCCTCCGCGCGGGCCAGTTCCTCGGCGGTGACGTTGCTCAGGCCGATCAGGCCGATCCGCCCGTCCTCCCGCGCGCGGGCCATCGCCTCGACGCTCCGCTCCAAGGGCACGTCCGGATCCACCCAGTGCAACTGGAACAGGTCGATCCGCCCGAGGTCCTCCAGAGCCTCGTCGATCTGCCGCTCCAGCGTGTCCGGCGACGCGTCGCGCCGGAGGTCCGTCGGCGAGGCCTTGTCGATCCCGCCCTTGGTCGCGAGCATCACGTCCGCCCGGTCCCCCAGCGCCTCGCCGAGGATGCGGTCGGCATGGCGCGGCCCGTAGGCCCGGGCACTGTCGAACAGCGCGACGCCCGCGTCCGCCGCGGCGCGCAGCAGGGCCACGCCCGCATCCCAGTCGGGATAGGGGCCGAAGTTGCCCGGTTGTCCGGTGAGGCGCATCACGCCCATGCCGATGCGCGGGATCGTCGGGCCGTCGCGGAAGGTGAAGGTCATCGTTCGTCTCCTCTTGCTGGGGACACAGATGGACGGCCATGCCCCCGGACGGTATCGGCATGGCCGGAACGACTGTCATGCAGGAATCGAATGGCCGACCGGATCGACCGCCTCGCCACCTTCCTCCGCGTGGCCGAGCGCGGCAGCCTCACCGCCGCCGCCGCCGATCTCGGCGTCTCGCAGCCGACCGTCACCCGCGCGATGGCGGCCCTCGAGGCGGAACTGGGCGTCGCGCTGACCCACCGGACGACCCATTCCGTGACGCTGACGGAGGCGGGGCGCGCCCTCCTGCCGCGGGCTCGCCGCATGGTGGCGGCGTGGGACGGCATCGCGGAGGACCTGCGCGACGAGGGGGACCTTTCCGGCCCGCTGCACGTGGTCGCGCCCGTCGCGCTGGGACAGACCGTCCTGATGGGGGCGCTCGCGCGGATGCGCGCGGCGCATCCCGCCGTGGCCGTGACGTGGACCCTGACCGACGCGGCGATCCGGATGGGCGAGATGGGGGCCGACCTCTGGGTGCGGGTCGGGCGGGTGCCCGACGACCGGCTCGTGGTCCGGGAGATCGGGCGCGTGCCCCGTTCCGTGTGGGCGGCGCCCTCCCTCGCCGCCCTGCCAGAGGGCGAGCGCCCGTGGGTCGCGCTGTCCCCCTACGAGGGCCGCGCCGCGGCACCGGCGCCCGTGCTCGAGACCGCCTCCGTCATGGTCGTGGCCGCCGCGATCCGGGACGGCACGGCCGTGGGCATCGCGCCGGACTGGCTGATGGACGGGACGGACGCCCGGCGGGTGGGCACGGCCGCCGCCCTGCCCGTCTCGCTGTGCTGGGATCCGGCCCGGCGGACACGGCGCCTCGCGGCCTTCGCGGAGATCGTGGAGGCGACCCTCGGCGGGATTGTCGCCTGAGGGTCAGTCGGCGCAGTCCGGATACTGGTGCTGCGTCGCCTCGGGATACTTCGCGCAGCCCGGCTTGTGGGCATCGGCGAGGAGCGGGGTGGCGAGCAGAAGGGCGGCGAGCGTTGCGGCGAGGCGGGTCATGGCGCGATCCTTTGGATTGACCCTGCGTCAACCCACCCTCCCCCGCCCCGTTCCATCACGGTCGCGGGAGGGGGGCTCCCCATTCGCCGGGAGTTGCCGCGCCGCAGCATGACCCCTACACCCGCGCGGGAGACGGGGAGAGACGCGATGGCCGAGTTCCAGAAGATCCTGATCGCCAACCGGGGCGAGATCGCCATCCGCGTGATGCGCGCCGCCAACGAGATGGGCAAGCGCACGGTCGCCGTCTACGCCGAGGAGGACAAGCTGGGCCTGCATCGCTTCAAGGCGGACGAGGCCTACCGCATCGGCGAGGGGATGGGGCCGGTCGAGGCCTACCTCTCGATCCCCGAGATCATCCGCGTGGCCAAGGCGTCGGGCGCGGACGCGATCCACCCGGGCTACGGTCTGCTGTCCGAGAACCCCGACCTCGTGGACGCCTGCACGGCGGAGGGGATCGCCTTCATCGGCCCCAAGGCCGAGACGATGCGGCGGTTGGGCGACAAGGCCAGCGCGCGCCGCGTCGCCATCGAGGCCGGCGTGCCCGTCGTGCCCGCGACCGAGGTGCTGGGCGCGGACATGAAGAAGGTGGCCAAGCAGGCCGCCGAGATCGGCTATCCGCTGATGCTCAAGGCGTCGTGGGGCGGCGGGGGCCGGGGGATGCGCCCGATCCACGGCGAGGACGAGCTGGCCGAGAAGGTGCTGGAGGGGCGCCGCGAGGCCGAGGCCGCCTTCGGCAACGGCGAGGGCTACCTCGAGAAGATGATCACCCGCGCCCGCCACGTCGAGGTGCAGGTGCTGGGCGACAAGCACGGCAACACCTACCACCTGTGGGAGCGCGACTGCTCGGTCCAGCGGCGCAACCAGAAGGTCGTGGAGCGGGCGCCCGCCCCCTATCTCTCCCCTGCCCAGCGCGAGACGATCTGCAACCTCGGCAAGCGCATCTGCGAGCACGTGGGCTACGAGTGCGCGGGCACGGTCGAGTTCCTGATGGATATGGACTCGGGCGAGTTCTACTTCATCGAGGTGAACCCCCGCGTGCAGGTGGAGCACACGGTTACGGAGGAAGTGACCGGCATCGACATCGTGCGCGCGCAGATCCTGATCGCCGAGGGCAAGAGCCTGACCGAGGCCACGGGCGTGGCCAGCCAGTACGACGTGAAGCTCGACGGCCACGCGCTTCAGACGCGCGTGACGACCGAGGACCCGGCCAACAACTTCATCCCCGACTATGGGCGGATCACGACCTACCGCGCCGCCACGGGCATGGGCATCCGTCTGGACGAGGGGACGGCCTATTCGGGCGCGGTCATCACGCGGTTCTACGATAGCCTGCTGACCAAGGTGACGGCGTGGGCCAAGACGCCCGAAGCGGCCATCGCGCGCATGGACCGCGCGCTGCGCGAGTTCCGCATCCGGGGCGTGACGACGAACATCGACTTCGTCATCAACCTGCTCAAGCACCCGACCTTCCTGTCGAACCAGTACACCACGACCTTCATCGACACGACGCCGGACCTGTTCGACTTCCGCCCGCGCAAGGACCGGGCGACGCGCCTGCTGACCTACGTCGCGGACGTGACCGTGAACGGGCACCCCGAGACCGTGGGCCGCGCGATGCCCGCCGCCGACGCGCGCATCCCGCAGGCGCCCGAGAGGCTGCGCGATACGCCGCCCGACGGGACCAAGCAGATCCTCGAACGCGAGGGGGCCAAGGGGCTGGCCGAGTGGATGCTGGCGCAGGACCGCCTGCTGCTGACCGACACGACGATGCGCGACGGGCACCAGTCGCTGCTGGCCACGCGGATGCGGTCGATCGACATGGTGCGCGCCGCGCCCGCCTACGCCACCAACCTGCCCACCCTCTTCTCGGTCGAGTGCTGGGGCGGGGCGACCTTCGACGTGGCCTACCGCTTCCTGCAGGAATGCCCGTGGCAGCGCCTGCGCGACCTGCGGGCGGCGATGCCGAACCTGCTGACCCAGATGCTGCTGCGCGCGTCGAACGGGGTGGGCTACACCAACTATCCGGACAACGTGGTGCAGGAGTTCGTGCGCCATGCCGCCGAGACGGGCGTCGACGTGTTCCGCGTGTTCGACAGCCTCAACTGGGTCGAGAACATGCGCGTCGCGATGGACGCCGTGATCGAGAGCGGGCGGGTCTGCGAGGGGACGGTCTGCTACACGGGCGACATCCTCGACCCCGACCGGGCGAAGTACGACCTGAAGTACTACGTCGGCATGGCCAAGGAGCTGGAGGCGGCGGGCGCGCACGTTCTCGGGCTCAAGGACATGGCCGGCCTGATGACGCCGCCAGCCGCGCGCAAGCTGATCGCGGCGCTGAAGGACGAGGTCGGCCTGCCGATCCACTTCCACACCCACGACACGGCGGGCGTGGCCTGCGGCACGATTCTCGCCGCCACCGAGGCGGGCGTGGATGCCGCCGACGTCGCGATGGACGCCTTCTCCGGCAACACCTCGCAGGCGACGTTCGGCACGGTCGTCAACGCGCTGAGCGGGCACGCGCGCGACACCGGGATCGACCGCCGGACGGTCTGGGCGATGTCCGACTACTGGGAGGCGGTGCGCGCCCAGTACCTCGCCTTCGAGAGCGGGATGCAGGCGCCCTCGTCCGAGGTCTACCTCCACGAGATGCCGGGCGGGCAGTTCACCAACCTCAAGGCGCAGGCGCGCAGCATGGGGCTGGAGGAGCGCTGGCACGAGGTGGCGCAGATGTACGCCGACGTGAACCGCATGTTCGGCGACATCGTGAAGGTCACGCCCTCGTCCAAGGTGGTGGGCGACATGGCGCTGATGATGGTGGCGCAGGGGCTGTCGGTGGACGACGTGCTGGACCCCGGCACAGAGGTGGCCTTCCCCGAATCCGTCGTCGGCATGATGCGCGGCGAGCTCGGCCTGCCGCCGGGCGGCTGGCCCGAGGCGATCCAAGCCAAGGTGCTCAAGGGCGAGGCCCCGATCGATGGGCGTCCGGGCGCGCATCTGGCGCCGGTGGACCTCGACGCGGTGCGGGCGGAGGCAGCCGAGAAGACGGGCGAGCCCGCCAACGACGACACGCTGAACGGCTTCCTTATGTATCCGAAGGTCTTCACGGACTACGGCAAGCGGCATCAGACCTACGGCCCGGTCCGCACCCTGCCCACGCCGGTCTTCTTCTACGGCATGGAGCCGGGCGACGAGATCGAAGCGGAGATCGACCCCGGCGTGACGCTGGAGATCCGGCTGCAGGCCGTCGGCGAGACCCACGAGGACGGCGAGGCGCGGGTGTTCTTCGAGCTGAACGGCCAGCCCCGCGTGATCCGGGTGCCCGACCGCAGCGCGGCGGCCACCACGCAGGCCCGCCCCAAGGCCGATCCGGCGAACGAGGGGCACGTGGGCGCGCCGATGCCGGGCGTCGTGGCGAGCGTGGCCGCGCAGGCGGGCGCGGAGGTCAAGAAGGGCGACCTGCTCCTGACGATCGAGGCGATGAAGATGGAGACGGGCCTGCATGCCGAGCGGGACGGGACGGTCGCCGCCGTCCACGTCACGCCGGGGTCACAGGTCGATGCGAAGGATCTGCTGGTCGAGCTCGGCTGATCGGTTCGAGGGCGGCACCGATCCGCGCCGGGCCACCCGATCGTCGCTCGGATCGCATCGAAAGCGGACGGCATCGCCGCATTCGTGCCGCGCGGGCACCCCGGTTGGCGGGCATACGGGTCCAAAGCTCGAGGACCGTTCTCATGACCGCCAGCCCGTTCCATTCCTTCCTCGCCGCCGAGCACGGCGCGATCACCGTCGACTGGACGACCCTGACCGCGATGGCGGTGAGCCTCTCGCTGGCCACGACGGTCGCGCTGGGCGCGATCCTCAACGATATCAGCGAGGAGGTGAACATGGAGCTGTTCGACCGGACCGCGACGGAGGGGGCGAACACGTTCGACTTCGGCGCGGACGGCTGGACGATGGCGGACGGCTCCGACGCGCTCACCTCCTTCGTGGACGGGTTCGGCTACATCATGGGGCCGATCGGCAGCTCGGGCGGGCAGCAGGTGATCTCGACCACGATGGGCCTGCCCGAGGGGCTGGCGTCGGCGACGGCGAACTTCGACGTGCTGGCGATCGACAGCCTCGATGGCGAGGACTTCGTGATCTACGTCAACGACCTCGAGGTCGGGCGCATCACCGCCGGGTGGGAGATCACCTACTCGGCGACCCCGGTGGTCGGCTTGGAGATCAGCATCGACTTCGACGTGACCGTGCTGCAGCAGAACGCAGACATCGGCGGCAACAGGAACGACGACGAGTCCGGCGCATGGTGGTGGCGGGACGGCGCGGCGAACGTGAACATCACGCTCGACAACCCCGGCACCGAGTTCAAGGTGGGGTTCGGCTCGACCGCGAACCAGGACATCACCGACGAGAGCTGGGGCGTGGACAACTTCGGCGTCACCGGTGCGTGGCCGGACGAGGAGGACGACGAGTCCGGCGACGCGGGCGGCGTCTGACACGAGGGGTGCGGGAAGCCGCACGCGGCGCGATTTCCCCCTTGCGGCCCCCGAGACGGGACCGTATCTGCCCCTCACCGGACCGGCGCGGGCGTAGCTCAGGGGTAGAGCACAACCTTGCCAAGGTTGGGGTCGTGAGTTCGAATCTCATCGCCCGCTCCAGTCCAGGTCACACGAAGGGCCGCTCCCATCGGGGCGGCCTTTTCGTCGCGCCCCCCCTGCCCTAGACCCCGCCCGACATCCCGGCTCATCGGAGGGACCGACATGCGCCGCGCCAAGATCACCCGCACCACGGCGGAGACCGACATCGCCGTCGAGATCGACCTCGACGGGACCGGCACCTACGACAACGAGACGGGCGTGGGCTTCTTCGACCACATGCTCGACCAGCTGGCCCGCCACGCGCTGATCGACATGACCGTGCGTGCCAAGGGCGACCTCCACATCGACGACCACCACACGGTCGAGGACACGGGCATCGCGCTGGGTCAGGCCTTGGCCGAGGCGATGGGCGACAAGCGCGGCATCCGGCGCTACGGCGCGTGCCTGCTGCCGATGGACGACGCGCTGGTGCGCGCGGCGCTGGACCTCAGCGGGCGCCCCTACCTCGCGTGGGAGGTGCCGTTCACGGCCCCCGCGATCAAGGGGTTCGACACCGAGCTCGTGCGCGAGTTCTTCCAAGCCTTCAGCACCCATGGCGGCATCACGCTCCACGTGGACGCGCTGCGCGGGATCAACGCGCACCACGTGGCCGAGGCGGCGTTCAAGGCGGTCGCGCGGTCCCTGCGCGACGCGCTCGACACGGATCCCCGCAAGGCGGACGCGATTCCGTCCACGAAGGGCACCCTGTGAGCCTCACGGTCCTCGTCGACTACGACAGCGGTAACCTCCATTCCGCCGCGAAGGCCTTCGAGCGCATGGCGCTCGAGACGGGGGCGGGCCGCGTCGTGGTGTCCTCGCGCCCCGAGGACGTGGCGGGGGCGGATCGCGTCGTGCTGCCGGGGGACGGCGCCTTCCCGGCCTGCCGCCGGGGGCTCGCGTCGTTCGACGGGCTGGAGGAGGCGGTCGTCGAGGCGGTCGAGCGGGACGCGAAGCCGTTCCTCGGCATCTGCGTGGGGATGCAGTTGCTCGCGACCGTGGGCCGCGAATACGAGGATGTGGCGGGTTTCGGCTGGGTGCCGGGTGCCGTCGAGCGCATCGCGCCCCCCGCCTTCGACCTCGCGGGGCTGAAGGTGCCGCATATGGGGTGGAACGACCTCGTGGTGGAGGGCGCGCACCCGATCCTCGAGGGGATCGCCACGGGGGATCACGCCTACTTCGTGCATTCCTACCAGATGGCGGTGGACGATCCGGCGGACCGGCTGGCCCATGCCGACCACGGCGGCGCGGTCACGGCGGTGGTGGGCAAGGGAACCGTCGTCGGCACGCAGTTCCACCCCGAGAAGAGCCAAGCGACCGGCCTGCGGCTCATCGCGAACTTCCTGCGGTGGACGCCCTAGGGGCGGGACGCCCCCTCGCCTCGGCTCCTCGTGTCCTCGTCGTCCTCGGTCCCGCCGAGGATGGCCGGGTCCGGCCCGTGGCCGGCGATGGGCGCGTGGCCGGAGCGCGGCGGCCCGTCCGCCACCCCCGTGGCGGCACGAGCCGTCAACGCGTCGAAATCCGCCGCGACGGCGACCCGCGCGCCGCTCGAGATGGTGGCCCCGGCGCGGTGGAGGCCGATGCCCGCGACGCCCGTGATGGCGAGGCCGAGGCCCACCGCGGCCGAGATCAGGGGCACCATGTCGGTCGTCACCGCCCCGCCGTCGCGGACGAGGAAGCCGGCGACCGACCGACGATCTGGATGTTCGATGCGCATCGGCGGGCCCCGTGTGGCGCGTCCGGCGGGTCGCGGACGGCCCTCGGGCTGATGCGGGATCGGGGCGGAACCGGCGAACGGATCCGGCACCCATCGGGCGGATGCGTCGGATCCTATGGTTCGCTGGCCTGCCGGGGCGGGACGCCGCGCGCCCCCGCCCCCTCGGCGCGCGGCGTCAGCGCACGCGCGTCCAGGTCTGCCCGCGGCAGATCGGGCCGACGCAGCCGGAGACCTTGAGCTGGTTGGCGCCCTGCAGCTCCATCTTGGAGCGGTACGTCTTGTCCTGGTCCGGGGCCCAGATGCGCCCGCCCGAGTACCTGCCGCCGCCGTTGGCGTTCATGTCCCAGATGATGCGGCGGCCCACGATCGACGTGTTGTCGTTGCCGTGCACCGACGCGATCGTCCCGCAGACCTGACCGCCGCAGGGCGCGAGGTCGACGCGGATGTAGCCGCCGGTCTCGCCCGGCTCGGACTGCCAGCGGCCGAGGACCGGGTCGGCCGAGGCCGCGCCCGCCATTCCGAGGACCGCGGCCGCGGCGAGGATGATGCGCTTCATGTCGTTCCCTCCCTAGGAAGCTGGCCGGACGCTGCGGCGATCCGTCCACAGGGGCAAGCATGACGTTTCGGCAGGGACTTGCGGGGGCCGCGGCGGCGGGGCATCGCCCCGGCATGATCCTCTATCCCGCCATCGACCTGAAGGACGGACAGGCCGTCCGCCTGCTGCGCGGCGAGATGTCCGCCGCGACCGTGTTCAACGACGACCCCGCCGCGCAGGCGCGCAGCTTCGCCGAGGCCGGCTGCGAATGGGTCCACCTCGTGGACCTGAACGGCGCCTTCGCCGGACGCCCCGTCAACGCGGACGCGGTCGAGGCGATCCTCGCCGCCGTCGACCTGCCCTGCCAGCTGGGCGGCGGCATCCGGGACATGGCGACGATCGAGGCGTGGCTCGGCAAGGGGCTCGCCCGCGTGATCCTCGGGACCGTGGCGGTGGAGGATCCGGACCTCGTGCGCGCCGCCGCCCGCGCGCACCCCGGCAGGATCGCCGTCGGCATCGACGCGCGCGGGGGCCGGGTGGCGACCAAGGGCTGGGCGGAGGAGACGGACGTGATGGCGACCGACCTCGCCCAGCGGTTCGAGGACGCGGGGGTGGCCGCGATCATCTACACCGACATCGACCGCGACGGCGCGATGGGCGGCCCCAACGTGGCGGCGACCGAAGGCTTGGCGCGGACCGTCTCGATCCCCGTGATCGCGAGCGGGGGCGTGTCCTCCCTCGACGACCTCCGGGCGCTCGGGGCGACGGGCGCGATCGCGGGGGCGATCTCGGGGCGGGCGCTCTACGACGGCGCGATAGACTTGGGGGAGGCGCTGGCGGTCTGCCGCGCGGCATGATCCTCGCGGTCGCCGCCCTCTACCTGCTGCCCTGCGCCACCGCGATGCTGCTCGCGCCCCACGCCGAGGCGCGCGCCGCGCGCCGGATCCTGCTCTATGGCGGCGGGGCAATGCTCCTCCTCAACGCCGCGGCGGTGGGCGGGGCGGCGCTCTTCGACGGCGCGTGCGGCGGGAACATGCTCTACGGCTACGAGGACTGCGCGGCGGCCATCCTGCAGGCGGTCCGTCGGCCCGCCGCCGCCTTCATCCTCGTCTGGCTGGTCGTCGGGGCGGTCGCGGTGGGCCTCGCCCTGCTGCTCGCCGCGGCGATCGCCGAGGCCGTCGCGCGCCGGAGGGCCGGGTGACCCGCGCGCTCGCCGCCGGCGTCGTGGTCGCGCTGATCGCCACTCTTGCGGGCGGCTGGTTCGTCGAGGCGAACGCCTGCCGGCCGTGGATGCCTACACGGTTCTGCGACGACGGCATGCAAGGGTGGGCCACCGCGATGGCGCGTGGCGGCTGGCTCTGGGCCGCGCCCGTCTTCGCGGGCGTGGCGGCGTTCCTCGTGGTGGCGCTGCGGCGCTAGTCCGCGACGGCGGCATCCGTGAGGTTGCCCAGCGCCCCGTCGATCCGCTGCGCCGCCTCGGACGACGGGTCCACGTCCATCCCGGCGAACAGCGTCTCCGCCGTGTGGTAGGTCAGCGCCGTGCCCCCCTGCCCGTCGTCGTGGACCAGCACCCGCAGCGGCAGGGTCAGCCCGGCGCGGAGGTCCTGCTGCATCACGGGCGTGCCGACCTGCGGGCTGCCGAAGATCACGAGCACGGCGGCGGGCAGGTCCATCTCGACGGAGGCCGCCGCGTCCGAGTGGGGCACCTGCGCCACCACGGTCGCGCCCGCGCCCTCGACGGCGGCGACGAGGCGCTCGACGGTCTCTGGGACGGAGACGGGGGACGGTTTGGTGACCGTCTCGGCGCTGGCGGGCGCGGCGAGCAGAACGAGGGCGGCGAGAGTGCGGATCATGGGGACCTCCGGGGTTGCGCCAAGACATCTAGCGCGAGGCGCCGCCCCGGCCGCGCACGGATGCGCGAGGGGTGGCCCCCCGGCGCGGGTCCGCCTAGACGGGCGCCCATGCTCAAGACGCGCATCATCCCCTGCCTCGACGTGGCCGACGGGCGCGTGGTCAAGGGCGTGAACTTCGTCGACCTCGTGGACGCGGGCGACCCCGTGGAGAGCGCGCGCGCCTACGACGCGGCGGGTGCGGACGAGCTGTGCTTCCTCGACATCCACGCCACGCACGAGAACCGCGGCACGATGTTCGACCTCGCCACGCGGACCGCCGAGGCCTGCTTCATGCCGCTGACCATCGGCGGCGGCGTGCGGACGGTCGAGGACGTGCGCAACCTCCTGCTGGCGGGCGCGGACAAGGTGTCGTTCAACTCCGCCGCGGTGGCGGACCCCGACGTGCTGTCGCGGGCGGCGGACCGGTTCGGCAGCCAGTGCATCGTCTGCGCCATCGACGCCAAGACGGTCGCGCCCGGGCGCTGGGAGATCTTCACCCATGGAGGCCGCAAGCCCACGGGCATCGACGCCGTGGCGTTCGCCCGCACCGCCGTGGAGAAGGGCGCGGGGGAGATCCTGCTCACCTCGATGGACCGCGACGGGACCAAGGCGGGCTACAACCTGCCGCTCACGCGGGCGATCTCGGACGCGGTCACCGTGCCCGTCATCGCCTCGGGCGGCGTGGGCAACCTCCAGCACCTCGTCGAGGGCGTCACCGAGGGTGGCGCATCGGCCGTGCTCGCCGCGTCGATCTTCCACTTCGGCACCCACACCATCGCCGAGGCCAAGGCCGCGATGGCCGGGGCCGGCATCCCCGTGAGGCCCGCATGACCGATCCGCTCGCCCGCCTCGCCGCGACCATCGAGGCCCGCCAGGACGCGGACCCGGACGGATCTTGGACCGCGAGGCTCTTGGCGAAGGGGCCGGAGAAATGCGCCGAGAAGTTCGGCGAGGAGGCGATCGAGGCCATCGTCGAGGCGGTGCGCGGCGACCGCGCGCGCCTGACCGAGGAGGCGGCGGACGTCCTCTATCACCTGCTCGTGATGCTCGCTGCGCGCGACGTCGCGCTCTCGGACGTGATGGCGGCCCTCGCGGCGCGGGAAGGCACGTCCGGGCTGGACGAGAAGGCCGCGCGCGGGGGCTGAGCGCCGCTCGATTCGCGGCCATCGGCGGGCGACGCGGGACGCGGACATGCCCGCCGGACCGGCCCCAAGAGGTCCGCGCAGGGATGCGCACCCGCTAAATGTCTGATTGCAAAGCGGGGTCGCGAGACGGCGGTCCGGGTGCGGAACCTTCCCGCCGCCTCGCTCGTTGCCCGGCTGACCAACCTGCAAACAGGTCATCCCGACAACGTGGGAATCCTAAGATGAAAACGCTTCTGACGTCCACCGCCGTGGCCGCCGCCCTGGCGCTCGCCACCCCGACCGCGACCCTTGCCGACGGCCACGCGATGGTCCTCGACGCCACCGCCGCCGCCGGGCTGGCGGGCGAGCGGATCTACCTGACCGACGGGGCCTTAGACGCCGATGCCGCCTCCGACTGGGAGGAGGTCGGCGAGATCGACGAGATCGTGCTCTCCCCCACCGGCGAGCTGGAGGCCGTGGTGGCCGAGGTCGGCGGCTTCCTCGGGCTGGGCGAGCGCCGCGTCGCCATCGACCCGTCGCGCATCGCCATGCTGACGGGCACGGACGGCGAGGCCCTCGTGGTCGCCAACGGCACGCGGGCCGAGCTCGAGGCCGCCGAGGCGTGGTCCGACGACACGCCCTACGTGATGGGCCGGACCGAGCATGTGGACGCCATCGACTACGAGGGGCTGGGCCAGACCACCCTTGGCGGCGTCGACGTGGTCGAGAACCGCGAGGGCGCGCCCGTGACCCCGCTCAACGACATGCAGCCCGAGGGGACCACGACGAACGCCGCGATCCTCGATCCGGGCACCGTCGTGGACAACCCGCAGACCCCCGCCACCGCCGTCATCACCGCGCGCGGCGCCGAGACGACAACGGGGTCGGCGGCGCGCGGCACGGACTACGACCGCGGCGACACGATCGTCGAGGAGGCCCGCCGCGACGTGGGCGAGGTCAGCCTGAACGGCGACGTCGTGGTCGCGGGGATCGAGGATCTCGACGAGACGCCAATGGTCGGCACGCCGGAGACCCTCGCCGAGGGCGGCGTCGCACGGGCGGGCACGGACGGCATCGTCGTGGCCGACGACGACGACGCGGCAGTCACCATGGCGCAGGCCGATGGCGACGGCACCCGGACCGACTCCTCCATCGTGATGGAGCGCGAGGCGAACGACGTCGTCGTCGCCCAGCCGCTGACCGAGGCGCAGGAGGACCTGCTCCTCGCCGCGCCGGTGATCGAGCGCGACGGCTACGCCGCGCTGCCCGCCGACGAGATTCTGCTCGGCGGCTGGGACGACATCCCGCTCTACGGGCCCGGCGACGACCGGATCGGCGAGATCGAGGAGGTCCGCGAGGTGTCCGGCCTCGGCCACCCGCTCGCCATCCTCGAGGTCGGCGGCTTCCTCGGCCTCGGCGAGCACACGGTCGCGATGCCGATGCCCAGCCTGACGATCCTGCGCGACGCCGACGGCGACATCCGCGCCTACATCGACGCGACCGAGGAACAACTGGAAGGCCTCCCTGAATTCGAAGGGTGACTGTCCCGTCCCTTCGAGGTCTTCCAGTGGCCCGCCGGTTCCCCCCCGGCGGGCCCTTTACGTGTCGCGGGGCAGCCGCGACGAGATGAGCCCCGTGGCGAAGCCGCCCATCCGGAGCTCGCCGAACAGGCGCTGATACTCGATCTTCGGGCAGCGGTCCTGCACGATGGGCACCCCCGCGGCGTCGCACATGGCCTCGGCCTCCGGGCTCACGACGCCGATCTGGAGCCAGACCGCCCGCATCCCCGGACGCGCGGCCAACGCCTCCGCCACCAGCGCCGGCACGGCCTCCGGGCGGCGGAACACGTCGAGCACGTCGAACGCCCCCGCCTCCGCGACGGTGCCGACGGCCGCCGTCCCGAAGAGGTCCCGTCCCGCGATCGCCGGGTTCACCGCGACGACGCGGTAGCCCCGCCGGGCGAGGTAGCGGGCGACGTAGTGGCTGGGCCGCACCGGGTTCGCCGAGACGCCGACGCAGGCGAAGGTGGCGGGCTTCGCCAGTACGCGGCGGATCAGGTCGTCGGAGGGGGTGGTCGTCATGCCCACGATCCTGCCCTCGGGCGCGGACGGAAAAAAGGCCCGCGCAAGAGCGCGGGCCTGAAGGTGTGGAACGAGGGACAGTGATAAGAGGGGCGAGGGTTCCGATCTCGCCGCTCCACAGACATGAACCAAACGCTCCGATTCGCAGGCGGTTCCGATCCCTCCCCGAAAAAGCGTCTTTCCCACGGATGCGTGATCGGGCGCGTCAGTCGAAGATGTCCTCGATCTCGTCGATGACCTCCGACAGCACCTTCCGCCACAAGGGCTTGCGGCGCTTGGGCTTTCGCAGCTTCACCGGCTTCGCCAAGGGCATGGGCGCGTGGCGCGCGGCCGCGCGCGCGGCGTCCGGCTTCAAGGGCTTCATGTCGTGCAGGGCCGCCCCGCAGGAGCCGCAGGCCAGCTCGTGCCCGTCCCGCGCGGTCAGCCGCAGGGTCGTGCGCCGCCCGCAGTAGCAGCAGGTCGCGATCTTCGTCGTCACGCGCCCGCCCCGAAGGCGTAGAGCGCGACGGCCGCCGCGTTCGAGACGTTGAGCGAGCCGAACGCGCCCGCCGCCTCGACCCGCGCCATGCGGTCGCACAGCTCCCGCGTCCGTGCCCGCAGGCCGGGCCCCTCGGCCCCCATGACCAGCGCCACCGGCCGGTCGGCGAGGTCGCGCGCCGCAGCCCCGAGCGCCGCGTCCGCCTCCCCGTCGAGGCCCACGCAGGTCCAGCCGGCCTGCTGCAGCTGCAGCATCGCGTCGCCGAGGTTCGGCACGCGAAGATAGGGCTGGCGCTCCAGCGCGCCGGAGGCCGTCTTGGCGAGCGCGCCGGTCTCGGGGGCGGAGTGGCGGTGGGGGGCGATCACCGCGCGGGCGCCCAGCACCTCCGCCGAGCGCAGGATGGCGCCGACGTTGTGGGGGTCGGTGACGCGGTCGAGCAGCACGAGGCGCGGCGCGCCCGACGGGTCGGAATGGTCCGAGAGCTTGCCCCAGTCCAGCGGGCGCGCCTCCAGCGCAGCCCCTTGATGGACCGAGCCGGGGTCGAGGGGGGCGGGGAACCGGCGCGCGTCCGCGATCTCGGGCTCGGGCCCCTCGGCCAGCGCGTCGCCCAGCCGATCGGCGGCGTTGCGCGTGACGACCAGGCGGAGCGCCTCCCGGCGCGGATTGAGCAGCGCGTCGCGCACGGCGTGCAGGCCGAAGAGCCACACGGTCGCGTCCTTCGCCTCGCGGCGGGCGCGCTCCTTCTCGATGACCCAATCGGGTTTGCGGGGCTTGGACATGGGGGTCATGTGGCACCCCGACACCCACGTCACAACACCGCTTGACCCTCCGGGAGACGCGACTTATCCCGCCGCTCGTTGGGCGACAGGCCGCAAGGTGTGGCAGGGGACTGTAACTCCCTCGCGGAGACGCACGCCTGGTTCGATTCCAGGGTCGCCCACCAACCTCCCCCCCTTCGTCCGGTCCGGGTTCCGTCACTCCGGGACGGTCATCCCCTCCAGCGCCGCGCCGAGCGCCGCGCCGTGCATGTCGCGGTCGTGGAACGCGCCCTGCGGGGCCGGGCGGGGCAGCGAGAGCTTGACCACCGAGAGGTCCGGCAGGTCGAAGCGGCGGACCGCGTCCGGATCGCAGCGCAGGCGGGCGGCGAAGGCGGCCGTGTCGATGGCCGCCACCGCGTCGTAGTCGTCGCAGAACAGGTCCAGCGTGATCCAGAACGGACCCGCGTTCTTGGACCGCACGCGGGCGAGGTCGCGCAGCTCACGCATCGAACGCCTCCACGGAGAAGCCGTCCATCGGGTCGTCGAGCGCGAGGACGTGGTGGAGGACGAACGCGTAGGTCGCCCCCGTCGCGTGCTCGGGCGGGGAGGACGGGAAGGCGAAGGTCGGCATCGGCTCGCCCGGCTCGAGCGGGTGATGGAGGAGCAGCGGGTTGACGATGCGCGCGACCTCGAGCGCCTGCTCCTGGGTCGCGGCGCGGACGCGCAGCAGCAGGCCCACCTCGACCGGCGCGCCCCGGTCCGGCTCGAGGTCGCCCAAGGCCGCGTCGACCCCGATCAGGCGGAGGTCCATGTCGTAGGCCACGTCCGGCAGGCGGTCCGCGATGCGGCGGCGGGCCTCGGCCTCGAGGGAGGCGGCGAAGGCGCGGGCGTGGCGCACGTAGCGGGGCGGGCGCACGATCGCGAGCGCCTGCGCCCCGAAGCCGGTCAGGCGCGCGGCCTCGAGCTTCACGCTGTAGGGGCCGGGAACCCAGACCGCGCCCTCGATCCGCGTGGCCTCGCCGTCCGCCGCGTAGCGTGCGGGGCGGCAGTCGAGATGGCCGCCGGGCTCGTGGAGGATGTGGGGGTCGGCGTTCTCGTAGAGCAGGTGCGCCGCGACCGTCTGGGGCGTCGCCTCGGCCCCCTCGGCCAAGGGCCGCACGGTGCAGCCCGCCGCGTCGAAGTCCAGCTCCAGCACCCCCGACCACGGGCGCGTCGTCGCCAACGCCCCGCATTCCCCGACCTTCGCCCCGAGCCACGCGCAACCCGCGTCGCAGCCCGCCGCCAAGGGGAGCGCGGCGAGGATGGCGGTGTCCGTGGTGCGCCCGCAGATCACGATGTCCGCCCCCGTGGCCAAGGCCTCCTGCACCTGCTCGACCCCGGCGAGCGCGACGAGGTTGGAGCAGGCCGCCAGCTCGTCCGGCGTCACCTCCGGCGCGCCGGGCAGCGGGGTGACGCGGTCCCACGCCTCCGCCAGCGCGGTCGGGTCGCGGTCGCAGCGCAGGACGGCGATGCGGGCGGAGCGGCCCGTCTCGGCGAGGATCTGGCGGGTGATGTCGAGCATCCAGTCCACCGCCCGCCCCGCGCCGCAGGTGCCCGCCGTGCCGAGGATCAGGGGGCAGTCGGCCTGCCGCGCCGCGTCGATCAGCGCCGCCCACTCGCCCTTGATCTGCGCGCGCGAGTACTTCGACACGCCCCGCCCCAGATAGGACGGGCCCGAGTCGGTCGAGCCGCCGTCGATGGCGATCAGGTCGGGGCCCCGGGCGACGCCGCGCGCCAGCGCCTCGTCGTCCCAGCCGAGGCCGAGCGCGCCTGCGGGGACGAGCACGCGGATGCTCAAGGCTGCGCTCGCGGGGAGGTCGTCGGGTGCGTCATCCCCCCGCTGTAGGCGAGCGCGGGACGTCCAACCAGCCCGCGACCCGGCAACAGCGCGTTCAGGCGGCGCGGCCCCTAGTCGACGGGCTTGGCATGGTCGGGCACCTCGGGCTTGCGGAGGATGCGGCGCAGGAACATCGGCGCGACGAAGCCGAGCAAGGCCGCCACCAGCAGCCCTATGCTGATCGGCGAGGAGACGAGGTAGGTCCAGTCGCCGTCCGACAGCACCATCGCGTCGCGGAGCTGCTTCTCCATCTTGCCGCCGAGCAGGATGCCGAGGATCACCGGCACCGTGGGGATGTCGAGCTTGCGCAGCACGTAGCCCAGCACCCCGAAGGCCACGACGAGCAGCAGGTCGAAGTAGCTGCCCGTGAGCGCGTAGATGCCCACGAAGGCCACCATCGTGACGCCGGGCATGAGGATGGCGGGCGGCGCGCGCAGGACGGAGACGAAGACCTTCACCATCGGCACGTTCATCGCCAGCAGCACGAAGTTGGCGATCAGCAGCGAGGCGATGAGGCCCCAGACCACGTCGGGGCGGTCGGTAAAGAGCGTCGGGCCCGGCGTGATGTTGAGCGTCACGAGCACGGCCAGCAGCACGGCGGTGGTGCCGGAGCCGGGGACGCCCAGCGTGAGCATCGGCACGAGCGCGCCCCCGGCGGCGGCGTTGTTGCCGACCTCGGGGGCGGCGATGCCCTTGGGCACGCCGGTGCCGAAGCCCCCCTTCTCGCCCGCGATGGACTTCTCGGTGACGTAGGTCATGAAGGAGCCGAGCGACGCCCCTGCCCCAGGCAGGACGCCCGCGATAAAGCCGATCACCGAGGAGCGGAGCATCGTCCAGCGCGTCGACCAGATGTCGCGCCAAGGGACGGTGACGCGCCCGAGCACGACGTTGAGCGCGCCTTGCGCCCCGTGCTTCTCGATGAAGAAGAACACCTCGGACACGGCGAAGAGGCCGACGATCGCCACGAGGAAGTCGATCCCGTCGTAGAGGTGCAGGTTGCCCCCCGTCAGCCGCGCCATGCCGGAGTTGGGGTCCAGCCCGATCATCGCGATCATGATGCCCAAGGCGGAGGCGAAGGCGGCCTTGGCTTGGTTCTTGGACGCGATGCCGCCCAGCGTGCAGAAGGCGAGGAGGTAGAGCGCGAAGTACTCGGCCGGGCCGAACTTGAAGGCGATGTTCGACAGCACGGGCGCAAGGAACATCAGGCCGATCGTCGAGAGCGTGGCGCCGACGAAGGAGGCGACGCCGGAGATGACCAGCGCGTCGCCGGGGCGCCCGGCCTTGGCCATCGGGTGCCCGTCGAGGCAGGTCATCATCGCGGGCTCGTCGCCTGGGATGTTCAGCAGGATCGAGCTGATCCGTCCGCCGTACATCGCGCCGTAGTAGATCGACGTGAGCAGCACGAGCGCGGCGACCGCGTCGAGGCCCATGGTGAAGGTGATCGGGATCATGATCGCCACGCCGTTGGCGGGGCCCAGCCCCGGCAGCGCGCCGACGATGGTGCCGATGAAGCAGCCGATCACCGCGAGCATCAGCGTGTAGGGCGACAGCGCGATGCCGAAGCCCAGCGACAGGTTGGCGAGGATGTCGGTCACAGGCCCATCCCTTCGGGCAGGCCGCGCAGGGACAGGCCGAGGACGAAGCGGAACAGCGCCCAGAGGCCCGCGGACAGGCCGATCCCCGTCAGGAGCGCGGCGACGGGGCGGGGCGCGATCTGGTAGGACAGGAGCGCGGCGGCGGCGGCCGTCGGCAGCAGGAAGCCCAAGGGGCGCAGCAGGTAGGCGTAGGCCACCAGCGCGGCGGTCGCGACGGCGAGCGCGCCGAGGGACTTGAGCGGGGGCCAGTCGGGCTCGTCGTCGGGCTTCCACATCATCGCCAGCCCGCAGAGCGCGGCGACGAGGCCCACGGCCATCGGGAAGGCACGGGAGCCCAAGGGGTCCGAGAAGAATGGGGCGGCGATCTGGCTGGCGCTGGCGACGTAGGCCAGCGACCCCAGCACGACGACGGCGCCGAAGATGCGGTCGGATGCGAACATGGGTGTCCCCCGGGCGCGAGGGGGCCGCCCCGCAGGGCGGCCCGGTTCCGGAGCCTTCCTCGCGGAAGGCCCGGTGACTTACTGGATGACGCCGATCTCGCGCGAGAGCGCGGCGACGGACTCCATGTTGTCGGCGATGAAGGACTCGAAGTCCGCGCCCAGCACCGTGAAGGGCGCGAGGCCGTTGGCCTCCATCGCGGCCTTCCACTCGTCGGACTCGCCCACGGCGCGGAGCTTCTCGACCCACTCGTCGAAGCGCGCGTCGGAGATGTCCTTGGGCACGTAGAGGCCGCGCCAGTTCACCGCGACCACGTCGACGCCCTGCTCCTTGGCGGTGGGGATGTCGAAGCCCGGCACCCGCTCGTCCGACAGGACCGCCAGCGCGCGCACGTCGCCCGACTCGAGGAAGCCCACGATCTCGGACATGTCGCCGGTCATGCCTTGGGTGAAGCCGCCCACGGTCTGGGTGATCGCGTCCGCGCCGCCGTCCACGCCGATGTAGCGGATCTTGGTCACGTCCTCGACGCCGTGCGCCTGCGCCAGCTGCAGCACCTTGAGGTGGTCGAAGCCCCCCGCCGCCGAGCCGCCTGCGAAGGCCACCGAGGACGGGTCCGCCGCCATCGCGTCCAGCATGTCGGTCAGCGACTGGTAGGGGCTGTCGGCGGCGACCACGATCACGCCGGGATCGGCGCCGATCGCGCCGAGGAAGCGCACTTGGTCCGCCGTGGCGCCGCCATAGGCGTCCTGCGCGAGGCGCGTGGCGGTCGCCTGCGAGGCGGCGACGATCAGGTCCTCGTCGTCCGTGCGCTCGTTGGCGACGGTCTGGTAGGCGAGGCCGCCGCCGCCGCCCGCCATGTTCGTCACCTGCACGGGGCCGTCGACGACGCCGATGTCGGTCATGATCTTGCCGATCTGGCGGCAGGTGAAGTCCCAGCCGCCGCCCGGGTTGGCGGGGGCGATGCACTCGGCGGCCTGCGCGCCGCCTGCGACGAGGAGAGCGGCGGCCGTGGCGGCCGCGCGGATGGTCATGGTCATTGTATCCTCCCAGTGGCGCGATCTTGGGCACGCCTGCCGCGAACCCTAGCCACCCCCCGCCCCCGCGCAAGCCCGCGACGCGCGCCGAAAATTGACCGCTTGATAAAATTCCGGGCCGTGGCAGGGTGACGCGAACCGAAGGGAGGCCCGCATGACCGACCACTTCCGCCGCGACGGCGTGATCGCCGGACGCCTGTCCTCCGAGACCTTGGCCGAGAACTTCTCGGACCTGCACCCCGCGCTGACGCCCCACGAGGCGGTGGTCGCCGCCGACCGCTGCTACTTCTGCTACGACGCGCCCTGCATCACCGCCTGCCCGACCGCGATCGACATCCCACTCTTCATCCGCCAGATCCAGGCGGGCCAGCCCGAGGCCGCCGCCGGGACGATCTTCGAGCAGAACGTCATGGGCGGCATGTGCGCCCGCGTCTGCCCCGTCGAGACGCTGTGTCAGGAGGCCTGCGTCCGCGAGGCCGCCGAGGGCAAGCCGGTCGAGATCGGGCGCCTCCAGCGCTTCGCCACCGACGCGATGATGGCCCGCGGCGAGCATCCGTTCGAGCGCGCGCCGTCCACCGGCAAGCGGGTCGCGGTGGTCGGCGCGGGGCCCGCGGGCCTGTCGGCGGCGCACCGGCTGGCGCTGCGGGGCCACGACGTGACGGTCCACGACGCGAACCCCAAGCCCGGCGGGCTTAACGAGTACGGGATCGCGGCCTACAAGACGCCGGAGGGCTTCGCGCAGGCGGAGGTGGACTGGCTGCTCAGGATCGGCGGCATCGAGATCCTCCACGAGCGCGCCTTGGGCCGCGACATCACCCTGTCGGGGCTGCGCACGGAGTATGACGCCGTGTTCCTCGGGATGGGGCTGACCGGCGTGGGGGCCTTGGGGCTGGAGGGCGAGGATCTCGCGGGGACCGAGAACGCCGTCGACTTCATCGCCACGCTGCGCCAGCAGGACGACCTGACGGCCCTGCCGATCGGGCGGCACGTCGTGGTGATCGGCGGCGGCATGACGGCGGTGGACGCCGCCGTGCAGGCCAAGCTCCTCGGCGCGGAGGACGTGACCATCGCCTACCGCCGCGGCCGCGATCGCATGCCCGCGAGCCGGTGGGAGCAGGACCTCGCCGCCTCCAAGGGCGTGAAGCTGATGTTCGACGTGGCGCCCGTGGCGCTGCACGGCGAGGGGCGCCTGCGCGAGGTGGAGCTGGCCTACCTGTCGGACATGGAGCCGACCGGCGAGACGGTGCGCCTGCGCGCCGACCAGCTGTTCCGCGCCATCGGCCAGCGGCTGGAGGCGGTCGAGGGGCTGGACCTCTCGGGCGGCAAGATCGCGGTGACGGGCGCGGGGCGGACCTCGCTCGACGGGGTCTGGGCCGGGGGCGACTGCGCGTCCGGGGGCGAGGACCTGACCGTGACGGCGGTGGCCGAGGGGCGCGACGCGGCGGAGGACATCCACGCGGCGCTCACGGGCGGCGCCGTCGCGCGGACGGGCGCCTTGGTGGGCGAGCCGCTGCGCGGCATCGACGGCCCGCCGCACGGAGAGGTTCCGCATCCGGGGACGCACGGGTGAGGGCAAATCCGATTTTCTGGGAAAATCGGTCCCGCATTCTTCGCAGAGGAATGCGCCCCGCCCTATCTGACGGCGATGATCGACGCCGTGCTCGGCTGGGTCTCGGACAATCGGGACTGGGCCTTCCTCATCGCCTTCCTCTTCGCGCTCGCCGAGACGACGCTGATCGTGTCGGCCTTCATCCCGTCCACGGCCATCCTGTTCGGGATCGGCGGGTTGGTGGCGGCGGGCTATCTCGACTTCATGCCGCTCTTCCTCGGGGCGGCGCTGGGGGCGGTGACGGGCTCGCTGCTGTCTTGGGCGGCCGGGCGCTTCTACGGGCCCGCGCTGCTGAAGCTCGGGCCGATGCGGCGGCGGCGCGAGAAGATGCGCCGCGCGCGGCTGGCCTTCAAGAAATGGGGCGCGCCCGCCGTGACCGTGGGCCATCTGGGCGGGCCGCTCCGGGCGGTCGCGTTCACGCTGTCGGGACTGACGGCGATGCCGCTCTGGACCTTCCTGCCCTTCACGATCTTGGGCGCCTTCGCGTGGGCGTGGGCGACGATCATGGCGGGCAAGCTGGGGGGCGACCTCCTCGGCGCGCTGTTCTAGGGGGGCCGCATGGTCGACACGCTGGTCTCCTTCCTCGCGGCGAACCCGGGCTGGGCCTTCGCCGTCGCCGCGCTCTGCGCGATGCTGGAGACGCTGTTCTTCGTCTCGGCGCTGGTGCCCGCGACGGCGGTGCTCCTGGCCGCCGGGGGGCTGTCGGCGGTGGGGGGCGTGTCGCTGCTGCCGCTGGTCCTCGGGGGCTGGGCGGGGTCGATCGTGGGCTCGACCGCGTCCTGGGCCGTCGGACGCTGGGCCGAGCCCTGGATCAAGGCGCGTCCTCGGCTCAAGCGTCTGCTGGGCGGCGAGCGGCTGAAGCGCCGCGTCCGCAACTGGGGCGCGCCCTTCGTGGCGCTGTCCCACGTGCTGGGCGCGTTCCGGGCACCCGCCTTCGTGGTGGCGGGCATGGCGCGGATGGAGTGGTGGCGCTTCGTGCCCGCGACGATGCTGGGCGCGGTCGCGTGGGCGGTGCTGGTGCCCTACGCCGGGGCGGCGGGCGGCACGGCGCTGGACTTCGTCTTCTCGCGCTGACCCGCGCCGACCGTCCGGTGTGCTATGCTCCCCCCGCCGGAGGGAGGGCATCGACCATGATCCAGCAGAGCACCCGCATCGCCGCGCATTACGACCGCGCCGACCTCTACGACCGCATCCTCGCCGCGCTCGCGGAGGCGGGCGTGCCGGAGGGCGAGATCGAGGCGCGCCATCTCAAGCCGATCGACGAGTTCCACATCGGCGGGCTGGAGGCGACGGAGGCGGTGCTGGCCCCGCTGGGCCTCGGCCCGGGGGTCCGCGTGCTGGACGCGGGCAGCGGCCTCGGCGGCGCGGCCCGGCTCATGGCCGAGCGCTTCGACGCCGACGTCACCGGGCTGGACCTGACGCCCGCCTTCGTCGAGACCGCGCGCCGCCTGACGGCATTGACCGGCCTTTGCGCGGAGTTCGTCGAGGGGAGCGCGCTCGACATGCCGTTCGAGGATGGCGCCTTCGACGTGGTCACCCTGCTGCATGTCGGGATGAACCTGCCCGACAAGCCGCGCTTCTTCGCCGAGGCGGCGCGCGTGCTGCGCCCGGGCGGGCGGCTGGCCGTCTACGACGTCATGCGCTTCGGCGCGCATCCCGCCTTTCCCCTGCCTTGGGCGTCCGCGCCCGACCACTCCTTCCTCGACACGCCCGACGCCTATCTCGCGGCGGCGCGCGGCGCGGGGTTCGAGCTGGCGTCGCGCGAGGACCGGGGCGGGATCGCCCGCGCGTTCTTCGCGCGGATGCGGGCGCAGATCGCCCGGTCCGGCCCCGCGCCGCTGGGGCTGCCCCTGCTGATGGGCGACACGGCCGCCGAGAAGGCCGCGAACATGGCCCGCGCCGTCGAGGCGGGCGACATCCAACCGGTCGCGATGACCTTTCACCCGGGCGCGCGCCCCTAGGAGATACGACCATGGCCGACCTCTCCATCGACTTCGCGGGCATCAAGTCGCCCAACCCCTTCTGGCTGGCCTCCGCGCCGCCCACGGACAAGGAATACAACGTCCGCCGCGCCTTCGAGGCGGGCTGGGGCGGCGTGGTGTGGAAGACGCTGGGGGCCGAGGGGCCGCCGGTCGTCAACGTGAACGGCCCCCGCTACGGCGCGATCTACGGGGCGGACCGGCGGCTCTTGGGCCTCAACAACATCGAGCTGATCACCGACCGCCCGCTGCAGACGAACCTCGACGAGATCGCGGCGGTGAAGCGGGACTTCCCCGACCGGGCGATGGTCGTCTCGATCATGGTCCCCTGCGAGGAGCAGGCGTGGCGCGACATCCTGCCCCGCGTGGAGGACACGGGCGCGGACGGGATCGAGCTGAACTTCGGCTGCCCGCACGGGATGTCGGAGCGGGGCATGGGCTCGGCCGTGGGGCAGGTGCCCGAGTACATCCAGATGGTCACGGAATGGTGCAAGCAGTACGGCGCGCTGCCCGTGATCGTGAAGCTGACGCCCAACATCACCGACATCCGCAAGCCCGCCGCCGCCGCCGCCGCGGGCGGAGCGGACGCGGTCTCGCTGATCAACACGATCAACTCGATCACCAGCGTCGACCTCGACGACTTCGCGCCCGAGCCGACGATCGACGGCAAGGGCTCCCACGGCGGCTATTGCGGGCCGGCGGTGAAGCCCATCGCGCTGTCCATGGTGTCCGAGATCGCGCGGGCCGAGGCGACGCGCGGCCTGCCCATCTCGGGGATCGGCGGCATCACCACGTGGCGCGACGCCGCCGAGTACATCGCGCTCTCCTGCGGGTCGGTGCAGGTCTGCACGGCGGCGATGACCTACGGCTTCGGCATCATCAAGGAGCTGACGGCGGGGCTGGAGCGCTACATGGACGAGAAGGGCTATGCCGACATCGAGGCGTTCCGGGGCCGCGCCGTGCCCAACGTCACCGACTGGCAGCACCTGAACCTCGAATACGTGACCAAGGCGCGGATCGACCCGGACCTCTGCATCGCGTGCGGGCGCTGCTACGCCGCCTGCGAGGACACGAGCCACCAAGCGATCGCCGTCTCGCCCGCGCGGGAGTTCAGCGTGATCGACGCGGAATGCGTGGCCTGCAACCTGTGCGTGGACGTCTGCCCGGTGGAGGACTGCATCACGATGGAGCGGCTGGAGGCCGGCACGGTCGATCCCCGCACCGGCCGGACCGTGCGGGCGGAGCCGGCGGACTGGACCACGCACCCGAACAACCCCGGTTCGCCGACCTATGCCGGGGCGAAGGTGGCGGAGCCCGCCGAGTAGCGGGCGGGCGGGGCCCGCGCCCTACCCGATCATCTCCAGCCAGCCGTCCTCGTCCACGACCCGGACGCCCAGCGCCTCGGCCTTGGCGGCCTTCGACCCGGCGCCGGGTCCGGCGACGAGGAGGTCCGTCTTGCCCGAGACGGACCCTGACACCTTCGCCCCCAGCGCCTCGGCGCGGGCCTTGGCCTCGGCGCGGGTCATGCGCTCCAGCGTGCCCGTGAACACGACCGTCAGCCCCGCGACGGGCGAGGCCTCCGCCACGGCCTCGGGCGCCTCGATCCGGAGGTGGGGGACGAGCCGGTCGATGGCCCCCCGCTCGCCCGGCGCCGCCATGGCGTCGACGATCGCCACGGCCAGCGTCGCCCCGATGCCGTCGATGCCCACGAGGTCGTCCCACGCCTGCTTGGCCTCGGGCGCGATCCCGGCCCATGCCGCGTCCCGCGCCTTCTTGACCTGCGCGCGGCGGTCCTCGGCGGCGGCCGCCGCCCGTTCGGCGCGCTCCGCCTCCTCCGCGGCGTGGTGCCGGGCGGCGGCGGGGGCGGCATGGTCCATCGCGGCGGCGAAGCTGTCCCAGTCGCCGTAGTGCCGGGCGAGCACCTGCCCCGCCACCTCGCCCAGATGGCGGATGCCGAGGCCGAAGAGGACGCGCGCGAAGGGCTGCGCCCGCGCCGCCTCGATGCCGGCGAAGAGGTTGGCGGCGGACTGCTCGCCCCATCCCTCCAAGGCGGCGACGGACTGCAGGCCCGCGCCGTAGCGCGCCTCAAGGGTGAAGATGTCCGCCGGCTCCGCGATCCAGCCCAAGTCGTGGAACCGCTCCACCTCCTTGTCGCCCAGCCCGTCCACGTCGAAGGCGGGCCGCGAGACGAGGTGCTTGAGCCGCGCCACCCGCTGCGCCGGGCAGATCAGCCCGCCCGTGCAGCGCCGGACGCTCTCGCCCGGATCGCGCGGGGCGGGCGAGCCGCAGTCGGGGCAGGCCTCGGGGAAGACGTAGGGGACCGCGTCCGCGGGCCGCGCCGGGAGGTCGACGTCCCGCACCTTCGGGATCACGTCGCCCGCGCGGTAGATCTCCACCCTGTCCCCGATCCGCAGGTCCGCGCCGCCCCGAATAGGCGTCCCGTCGGCGGCGCGGCCCGCGACGTAGTCCTCGTTGTGGAGCGTGGCGTTCGACACCGTGACGCCGCCCACCGTCACCGGGTCCAGCCGCGCGATGGGCGACAGCGCCCCGGTGCGGCCCACGTTGATGTCGATGCCCGTGAGCCGCGTCCACGCCGTCTCCGCGGGGAACTTGTGCGCGACGGCCCAGCGCGGCGTGGTCGAGCGCATCCCCAGCCGCGCCTGCCAGTCCAGACGGTCCACCTTGTAGACGACGCCGTCGATGTCGTAGCCCAGCTCCCCCCGCGCGGCGGCGATGGCCGCGTAATGCGCCAGCGCCCCCTCCACGGTCTCGTGCCGCTCGGTTCGGTCGTTGGTCGAGAACCCTATCGACGCGAGCCGCTTCAGCGCCCCCGACTGCGTCCCGGCCAAGGGCGCGGACAGCTCCCCCCACGCATAGGCGAAGAAGCGCAGCGGGCGGGACGCGGTGACGGAGGGGTCCAGCTGCCGCAGGCTCCCGGCGGCGGCGTTGCGCGGGTTGGCGAAGGTCTTGCTCCCTTGCTCCGCCTGCCGCCGGTTGAGGGCGGCGAAGTCGGCGTGGGACATGTAGACCTCGCCGCGCACCTCGAGCACCTCCGGCGCCCCCTCCACCCTCTCCGGGATGTCGTCGATGGTCCGCGCGTTCGCGGTGACGTCCTCGCCCACCTCGCCGTTGCCGCGGGTGGCGGCGGTGACGAGCGCGCCGCCCTCGTAGCGCAGCGACAGCGACAGGCCGTCGATCTTGGGCTCCGCCGTGAGGGCCAGCACCTCCGAGGCGGGAAGGTTGAGGTAGCGGCGGATGCGGGCCGCGAACTCGGCCACGTCCTCGTCGGTGAACGCGTTGCCCAGCGACAGCATCCGCTGCGCGTGCCGCACCTTCCCGAACCCCTCGGCGGGCGCCGCGCCCACCTGCTCCGACGGCGAGTCGGTGCGCTTGAGGTGGGGAAACCGCGCCTCGATCCCCGCGTTGCGCCGCTTCAGCGCGTCGAAGGCGGCGTCGTCCATGACCGGCGCGTCGTCCGTGTGGTAGGCGGCGTTCGCCTCGGCCAGGAGGTCCGCGAGCCGGGCCAGTTCGGCCTCGGCCTCCGCCTCGGTCAGCGCGTCGATCGGCGTCTCGGTCATGCGGCCCTCCCTGCCACCGGAGATAGGCGGCACGCCGGGCGGGGGCCACCGGATTCCACGGGCGCGGGCCGCCATGCTTGACGCGCGCGCCATGCGCCGGGATGGGGGGATCCATGGACGTCCGCCCCGACCCCGCCCACGCCGCCCCGCGCCCCGGGGGGATCGACCTGCGCGGCGCGGCCCCCTTGGCGAGCGGCGCGGTGCGCGACGTGTTCGCCCACCCCCTGCGCGGCGACCTGCTCCTGAAGGTCTGGCGCCCCGCCAAGGTCGAGGCGTTCGAGACCAAGCCCGGCTGGCTCGCGCGGGTGCGGCGCGAGCGGACGCTCGGCCTCCATGTCGGCACCCTGCGGGAGTGGCGCGCCGCGTTGCGGGCGCAGGTCCGCGCGGAGCGGCGGGGCCTGCCCATGCCGCTGGCCCGCGTGGGGGGCCTCGTCCCCACCACCCGCGGCCTCGCCCTGGAGGTGGAGCGGGTCGGCGACGGGGCGGACGGCCTCGGGCGACCGCTCAAGGCCCTCGCCAAGGCCGGGCCGCTGGACGACGCGGCGCTCGACGCCCTCTCGACCTTCGCCCACGCGCTCGTGCGGCTCGGGGTGAACGCGCCGGACCTCAGCCTGACCAACGTGGTCTGGGACGGGGCGGCGGGGCGCTTCGTGATGATCGACGGCTACGGCGAGAAGACCCTGATCCCGCTCCGCGAGTGGATCCCCGCGCTCAACCGCCGCCGCGTGGACGAGGGCATGCGCCGGATCGCCAAGCGGACGGGGCTGCGCTGGGACGCCGCGCGGGCCGTGTTCGAGCGGCCCTAGCGGACGATCCAGCCGCCGCCGAACACCCGCGTCCCTTCGGGATCGTAGAACACGCAGGCCTGCCCCGGCGACACGCCCATCTCGGGCGCGAGCAGCTCCACCTCCGCCGTGCGCGGCCCCGTGGGCCGGATCACCGCGTCGAGGGGCGGCTTGGTCGAGCGGACCTTAACGGCGAGCGGCCGTTCGGGCCGGGCGTCGAAGGGCTCGTCGCCCAGCCAGTTCACCTCCGCCACCGGCACCGTGCGCGTGGCCAGCGCGGCGCGCGGCCCGACGACCACGTGGCACGCCTCCGCGTCCAGCCGCACCACGTAGAGCGGCTCGGACAGCCCTCCGATGCCGAGGCCCTTCCGCTGGCCGACCGTGTAGCGGATGACGCCCTCGTGGCGGCCCAGCACGCGCCCGTCCATGTGCACGATCTCGCCCGGCTCGCCCGCGCCGGGGCGCAGCTTCTCGATGACGGCGGCGTAGTCGCCGTCCGGCACGAAGCAGATGTCCTGGCTGTCCGGCTTGTCCGCCACGGGCAGCCCGTGCTTGGCCGCGAGCGCGCGGGTCTCCGCCTTGGTCGCCAGCCCGCCCAGCGGGAAGCGCAGGTAGTCGAGCTGCTCCTGCGTCGTCGAGAACAGGAAGTAGGACTGGTCGCGCACGGGGTCCGCCGCGCGGTGCAGCTCCGCGCCGCGCGCGCCCGCCTCGCGGCGGATGTAGTGCCCCGTCGCCATGCAGTCGGCGTCGAGGTCCTTCGCGGTCTCGAGGAGGTCGCGGAACTTCACCCGCTCGTTGCAGCGGATGCACGGCACCGGCGTCGCCCCGGCGAGGTAGCTGTCCGCGAACTCGTCGATCACCGCCGCGCGGAACGTGTTCTCGTAGTCGAGCACGTAGTGCGGGAAGCCCATGGATTCGGCCACGCGGCGGGCGTCGTGGATGTCGCGCCCCGCGCAGCAGGCGCCCTTCTTCGCCAAGGCCGCGCCGTGGTCGTAGAGCTGCAGGGTGACGCCCACCACGTCGTAGCCCTCCGCCGCGAGCTCGGCGGCGACGACGGAGCTGTCCACGCCGCCCGACATGGCGACCACCACGCGGGTGTCGGCGGGGGCCTTGGGCAGCCCGAGGGAGTTGAGTTCGGCGTCCAGCATCGCGGCCTCCTGAGCCTCGCGCATATGGGCAAAATGCCCCGCATTCTCAAGCGGCGGGTTCAGCGGCGGTTAAGGAGTGGGGCGCATGACGGCCGTGCACGACCGAAGGAGGTGCCCGATGTTCCTCAGACGCGACGACCGTCCCCGCGTCGTCACCCTGCCCGACGGGCGCCCGATGACGCGCGACGACCTTCCCCCGGCGGGCGAACGGCGCTGGGTCGCCAGCCGCAAGGCGGCCGTCGTCCTCGGCGTCGAGGCGGGCCTGCTGTCCCGCGACGAGGCCTTCCTCCGCTACGACCTGTCGGAGGAGGAGTACGCGCAATGGGTGCACGGCGCCTCGACCCACGGGGCCGAGGGGCTGCGCGCGACCCGGCGGATGCCCGCCGCGCCGACGCCGGGCCCCGTCCCCGCCGTCGATGCCGATGCCGCAGGGGGAAAGTGATTCTGCCCCCCTCCTTGCGCGAGGCCCCTGTTTCTGAACAGCTTTTGGGAGAGTAACGCGGTATTAACCTTTAAGGCGAAGGTTGGCCGGAAGAGACCACCATAGGTTGGCCCAGAGGTTAGCAATGCGCATTCTGCTCGTCGAAGACGACCCCACCACCTCCCGCTCGATCGAGATGATGCTCGCCTCGGCGTCGCTCAACGTCTACTCGACCGATCTCGGCGAGGAGGGGATCGATCTCGCCAAGCTCTACGACTACGACCTGATCGTCCTCGACCTGAACCTGCCGGACATGGACGGGCACGAGGTGCTCAAGCAGCTCCGCCTCGCCCGGATCGAGACGCCGATCCTGATCCTCTCGGGCGCCGACGACACCGCCTCGAAGATCAAGGGCTTCGGGGTGGGCGCCGACGACTACATGACCAAGCCGTTCCACCGCGACGAGCTGGTGGCGCGCATCCATGCCATCGTCCGCCGGTCCAAGGGCCATTCCCAGTCCGTGATCCGCACCGGCCGCGTCGAGGTGAACCTCGACTCCAAGTCCGTCGAGGTCGACGGGCGGGCCGTCCACCTGACCGGCAAGGAATACCAGATCCTCGAACTGCTCTCGCTGCGGAAGGGCACGACCCTGACCAAGGAGATGTTCCTCAACCATCTCTACGGCGGCATGGACGAGCCGGAGCTCAAGATCATCGACGTGTTCATCTGCAAGCTCCGCAAGAAGCTGGCGACGGCCACGGGCGGCGACAGCCACATCGAGACGGTGTGGGGCCGGGGCTACGTGATGCGCGACCCCCAAGGCGCGGCCCTCGCCGCCGCGGAGTAGGTGCGCGGCGCCGCCCCCGCCCTCTGCATCGGTCCCTCCGGCCGCCCGTCGGTTCGAGCCGCGACCGCGCGGCGCCGTCGGGGGGTCGCCGGTCCATGCCGCACCGCGGCATCCGACGCGCCGAACGCCCTGAAATCTCCGTACGTTCCGTGAAGGACGGCCCCCCGGCCCTGTACGGAACGTACGAACATGCCGCTCCGCCCTCATGTGAAGCCTCTTAACTTTTTTGGCGCGGCCCTCTTGTCCCTGCCCCCCGCACCCCCATCTCCTGTGATGTGAAAGCCCTTCACATCCCGCCCGTCCCGGCGGAGCCACCCAGACCGAAAGGACGTCCCATGACCCCCGCCGCCACCGTCTCCCCCGCCGCCGCGCCGATGGGCGCGCTCTCCCGCGCCGAAGCGTGGCTCGACGCCCGCGGCAAGGGCGCGTGGATCGCCGCCATGATCCTCGGCTTCATCGCCTTCTGGCCCGTCGGCCTCGCGCTCGTGCTCTACATGTCGCTGACCGGCAAATGGGCGCTGCGCCGCGACGGCTCGGTCCGGATGGGCCGCTGGCAGGGCTGCGCCGGACGCGGCGGCGTGAGCATGCGCCGCTCCACGGGCAACGCCGCCTTCGACGCCTACCGCGACGACACGATCCGCAAGCTGGAGGAGGAGAGCCAAGCCTTCGAGGAGTTCCTGCAGCGCCTTCGCGAGGCCAAGGACAAGGCCGAGTTCGACCAGTTCATGAAGGACCGCGAGGATCGCGCCCCCGAGCCGAAGGGCACCGAGGCCTGATCCCCCCGCCGGATCCCGCCCGCGGGGTCCGGCCCCCTTGCACCGCCACGGAAGGACCCGACATGACCGCCATGCTCCACCCCGCCGCGCATCTTCCCGGACTGCCCGACCCCCACGCCGAGGCCGAGTTCTACGACGGCGTCGTCGTCAAGCGCGGCCTCGCGTGGGTCGTGGACGTCGCGCTGATCCACGCGGCCACCTTCGTCGCGGGCATCCTGACCCTCACCCTCGCGTGGTGGCTCTGGCCGTTCGTCGCGATGGGGATCGGGCTGGTCTACCGGGTCGCCACCCTCGCCTCCCGCTCGGCGACGTGGGGCATGTGCCTCTTCGGGATCGAGCTGCGCGACGGGGGCGGGCAGCGCCTCGACGGCCCGACCGCCGCGCTGCACGTGCTCGGCTACTACGCCTCCATCACCTTCGCGCTGCTCCCCGCGCTCGCCTCGGCGGTCGCCATGCTCGTGACCGAGCGCAAGCAGGGCCTCACCGACCTCGTGCTCGGCACGGCCGCCATCAACCGGCCCGGCTGACGCGCCCGGCGCGCGCCGACACGCGGCCCTCCGCCCATTCCCCGGGGCGGAGGGCCGTTTTCGTTTGCCCCCCCCGCGATGCCGCGTCTAACCTCGCCCGGCACCGTTCTGCCGAGATGACCCCATGCGCCACAGCCTGCCGCTCACGCCGCAGTTCTACGTGACTGCGCCGCAGCCCTGTCCCTACCTGGACGGGCGGCGCGAGCGGAAGCTGTTCACCGCCCTGCAGGGCTCCGGCGCCTCCGAGCTGAACGACAAGCTCTCCAAGCAGGGGTTCCGCCGCTCGCAGAACGTGCTCTACCGCCCGTCCTGCGCCGACTGCTCGGCCTGCCTCTCGGCGCGGATCCGGGTCGACGCCTTCGCGCCCGGCCGGACCCAGCGGCGGACGCTGGCCCGCAACGCCCATCTCGAGCGCGAGGTCACGAGCCCGTGGGCCACCGAGGACCAGTTCGCGCTGTTCCAGCGCTACCTCGCCGCGCGCCACGCCGACGGCGGCATGGCCGACATGGACATCTTCGAGTTCGCCGCGATGATCGAGGAGACGCCGATCCGCACCCGGGTGATCGAGTACTGGGACCGCCGCGACGTCCCGGCGCTCACCGGCGTCTGCCTGACGGACGTGCTCGATGACGGGCTGAGCCTCGTCTACTCCTTCTACGACCCCGACCTGCCCAAGCAGTCGCTCGGCACCCACGTGATCCTCGACCACGTCGCCCTCGCGCGCGAGGCGGGCCTGCCCTACGTCTACCTCGGCTACTGGGTCCCCGGCTCGCCCAAGATGGGCTACAAGGCCGCCTTCGACGGGCTGGAGATCTACAAGAACCGCCGCTGGCAGCCCTTGGGCGAGGAGACGGACCACCTCGGCGAGACCCATCCCCTCGCCGTCGAGCCGATCGCCGAGCAGGTCGCACGGATCGAGCTGCCGCAGGACTGAGCCGCGCGCGGCCGCCCCTATCCGCCCGAGAGCGCCCGGATCGCGTGGCTGACCGGCGCGACGCGCACGTCGCCCCGCCGCCCGTCCACGGCCCAGCGGCGCACCGCCTCGACCGTGTCGGGCAGCGTGCGCCCCACCACCACCGTCGCCCCGTCGCGCTGCGCCTCGAAGGTCGCGCGGTCGAGGAAGCGCGCGATAACCGGCGCCCGCTGCCCCGCGTCGTCGAGCACCCGGTAGGCGGACGCCGCGGGCACGCCCGCGCGCCGGGCCTCGGCCACCCCCGATCCGAGGCCGCCCGCCACCGTCAGGAACCCGTGCCCCGTCTCGGCCAGCGCGGGCGCGGCGGCGGCGGTGCGGGTCCGGCTGCCGCCCAAGCGCCCGTCCGGCGCGTCCGTCAGGGCGACCGCATCCGGGATCGCGGCGGCCGCGGCGGCCAGCGCGACCTCGACGTCCGAGGCCGTGCCCCGGGCGGGCAGCGCGGCGGTCGTCCACAGCACCTCCCGGCCCGCCGCGCGGACCATCGCGGCCCGCGCGCCCGCGTCCGGCGCGGTCGGGTCCAAGGCCACGGCGACCGGCAGCGGCAGCGCGACGACCTCCTCCAGCGGGACGCCGCCCGGAGCGTCCACCAACACGATCGAGAAGAGCGGCGCGGTGCCCGGCGGGGCGGGCATGGCGTTCGCCTCGATGGCGCGCAGGGCGGCGGGCGCGGCGGTCGCGGTCGCCGGGGCGGCGGCGGGGGCCTGCTCGGACTGGAGCGTGAACCGGCTCGGCGCCCGGGTCGTGTCGATGATCGCCTGCGCGACGTCGAAGGAGTCCGGCTCCACCGAGGGCGCGTCGGCGTCGGCGTCGGCGGCGGCGGGGGAGGCCGCCGCGTCCGCCTCCGGGCCCGGAGGGGCGGCGCGGACGGTCTCGACGGGCGCCGCCGCGGGGGCCCCGTCCGCGGCCGCCGCCTGCGATCCGCCCGAGGGCTCTGCCGCCGCCTCGACCGGCTCGGCCTCGACCGGCTCCGGAGCCTGCTCCTGCGGCGCCAGCGCCGCCTCGACCGCGGGCGCCTCCTCCTCGGCGGGCGCGAGCTCCGTGAAGGTCGCGGGCGGGCCCTCGGGACCCCGCGCCACCACGCCCGGCGCGGCGACGGGCTCCGGCGGCGGGCCGAGCGGCGACGGCACCGAGAGCCCCGGCGCGGGCGCGGGCGTCGCGTCGATCCCCCGCGCGGGCAGCGCGGCCCCCAGCGCGTCCGGCGTCGGCGCGGCGAGGTCGGTCTCGCCCCCGCGGGTCACCGGTCGGTCGGCCCCCAGCGGCGCGTCGGGGGCCACGTCGTCGGGCGCGCGGGCGAACTCGCTGCCGGCGGGGAGCGCGACCCCGGTGGCGGGCGCGGGCGGCGCGACGGCCTCCGGCTCGGGCGCGACCGCCTCCTCCGCCGGCACGATCGGCACGACCGTCCGGGTGACCGTTCCGGCGTCCGCCTGCGTCTCCGTCTCCGTCTCCGTCTCCGACCGCGCAGCCGCCGGGGGGACGGCGTCGACCACGACGGGACGGGGGGCCGACGCGACCGGGACGGCCTCCCTGGCCCCCGCGTCCGGCGCGGGCGCGGCGGGGGCCCGCGGCGCCGTGGCGCGCACCGCCGCCTCCGGCGCGGGCACGGCGACCTCGGCGCGATCCGGCAGGGGCGCGGGCTGGGCCGGCAGGAGCCCCCCGCCCTCGGGGGCGGCGGGCCGCACGGGGGACGCGGGCCGGACGACCGCCTCCTCGCCCGCCAGCGGCGCCACGAGCGACACCGCGCCGATGGCGATCGCGCCCGCCGCCACGCCGCACAGAAGCCCCGCTCCGAATCGCACCAGCATCGCCCGCCCCCTGCCTGTCGCGGGGGCGCTTGACCCCGCCCCGCCGTCGCGCGCATCTATACCCCGCCCCCCGGCCCGAGGCACCCCCTCGCCCCGCCGCGCGGGCACGGCAGAGGGGGATCGGGGCACGTGCTGCTGCTCATCGACAACTACGACAGCTTCACCTTCAACCTCGTGCATTACTGCGGGGAGTTGGGGGCGGATGTCCGCGTGGTGCGCAACGACGCGCTCGACGTGCAGCAGGCCATGGCCCTGCGCCCCGCCGGCGTCCTGCTGTCGCCCGGCCCCTGCTCGCCCAACGAGGCGGGCATCTGCCTCGCCATGGTCGAGGCCTGCGCCGAGACCCGCACGCCGCTCCTCGGCGTCTGCCTCGGGCACCAGTCCATCGGGCAGGCCTTCGGCGGCAAGGTCGTCCGCGCGGGCGAGATCGTGCACGGAAAGCTCGGCACCATGCACCACGACGCCACCGGCGTCTTCGCGGGCCTGCCCTCGCCGCTGCAGGCGACGCGCTACCACTCGCTGATCGTCGAGCGTGCGACCCTGCCGGACGCGCTCGTCCCCAACGCGGCGCTGGAGGACGGCACGATCATGGGCCTGCGCCACCGCGACCTGCCCATCCACGGCGTCCAGTTCCACCCCGAGTCGATCCGCTCCGAGCACGGGCACGCGATGCTCCGGTCGTTCCTCGACCTCCTGCCGGTCCCGGCATGAGCGACCTCAAGCCCCTGATCCACGCCGCCGCCGAGCGCGCGCTGACCCGCGCCGAGGCCGAGGAGGCCTTCGCCGCCTTCTTCGAGGGCGAGGCCACCCCCGCCCAGATCGGCGGCTTCCTCATGGCGCTGCGCACGCGCGGCGAGACCGTGGACGAGATCGCCGCCGCCGCGAGCGCCATGCGCGCCCGGATGAACCGGGTCGAGGCGCCCGAGGGGGCCATCGACATCGTGGGCACCGGCGGCGACGGCAAGGGCACGCTCAACATCTCGACCGCCGCGGCCTTCGTCGTCGCGGCCTGCGGCGTGCCGGTCGCCAAGCACGGCAACCGCAACCTGTCGTCCAAGTCCGGCGCCGCCGACCTGCTCGGCCAGATGGGGATCGAGGTGATGCTCGGCCCGGACGCCGCGACCCACGCCCTGCGCGAGGTGGGCATCTGCTTCATGATGGCGCCGATGCACCATCCCGCCACGCGCCACGTCATGCCCGTGCGCGGCGAGCTGGGCACCCGCACCGTGTTCAACGCGCTCGGCCCGCTCACGAACCCGGCCGGGGTCCGCCGCCAGCTGACCGGCGCCTACTCGCCCGACCTCATCCGCCCGATGGCGGAGGTGCTGGGCGCGCTGGGCTCCGAGCGGGCGTGGCTCGTCCACGGGGGCGACGGGACGGACGAGCTGTCCATCGCGGCCCCCTCCCGCGTCGCGGCGCTGGAGCACGGCGCCGTGCGCGAGTTCGAGGTGACGCCCTCGGACGCGGGCCTCCCGACGCACCCGTTCGAGGCCATCGTCGGCGGCGAGCCCGCGGCCAACGCCCACGCCTTCCATGCGCTCCTCGACGGCGAGCCGTCGGCCTACCGCGACGCGGTGCTGCTCAATTCCGCCGCCGCGCTGGTGGTCGCCGACATGGCGAACGACCTGTCCGACGGGGTCGCCACCGCCGCCAACGCCATCGACGACGGGGCCGCCCGCGCCCGCGTCGAGGCCTTGGCCGAACTGACCCAACGCATGGCCGCCGACGCATGACCGAACCGACCGCGCTTCAACGCATCAAGGCCTACAAGCTCGAGGAGGTCGCCGCCCGCAAGGCCGCGCGCCCGCTGTCGGACGTGGAGGACGCCGCGCGCGCCGCCGACCCCGTCCGCCCCTTCGGCGAAGCGCTGCGGCGCGCCTCCATCGAGGGCTACGGCCTGATCGCGGAGGTCAAGAAGGCCAGCCCCTCCAAGGGCCTGATCCGCGCCGACTTCGACCCCGCCGCCATCGCCGCCGCCTACGAGGACGGGGGCGCCGCGTGCCTGTCCGTCCTGACGGACGCGCCCAGCTTCCAAGGCCACGAGGACTACCTCGTGGCCGCCCGCGCCGCCTGCGCCCTGCCGGTGCTGCGCAAGGACTTCATGTACGACACCTACCAGGTGGCGGAGGCGCGCGCCTTGGGCGCGGACTGCATCCTCGTCATCATGGCCTCCGTCTCGGACGCGCAGGCGCAGGAACTGGAGGAGGCCGCGACCGCGTGGGGGATGGACGCGCTGATCGAGGTGCACGACGCCGCCGAACTGGAGCGCGCGACAGCCCTCTCCTCCCCCCTGCTGGGCATCAACAACCGCGACCTGCACAGCTTCGAGACCTCGCTCGACACGTCGCGCCGCCTCGCGCGGATGGCCCCCGCCGACCGCGTGCTGATCTCCGAGTCCGGGCTCTTCGCGCCGGAGGATCTCGCGGACCTCGCCCGCTACGGCGCGCGCTGCTTCCTCGTCGGCGAAAGCCTGATGCGACAGGACGACGTGGCCGCCGCGACCCGCGCGCTGCTCGCCAACCCGCTGACCGCCGGCCGATGAGCGGGCTGACCCATTTCGACGGCGCGGGCGCGGCGCACATGGTGGACGTGTCCGACAAGGACGTGACCAAGCGCGTGGCCGTCGCCGAAGGCTGGGTCCGCATGTCCGGGGACACGCTCGCGCTGATCCGCTCCGGCGGCGCGGCCAAGGGCGACGTGGCGGGCGTGGCGCGCCTCGCGGGCATCATGGGGGCCAAGCGCACCGCCGACCTGATCCCGCTCTGCCATCCCCTCCCGCTGTCGAGGGTCGCGCTCGACGTCGAGCCGGACGAGGCGCTGCCGGGCCTCCGCCTCACCGCCACGGTCGCCACCACCGGCCGCACCGGCGTCGAGATGGAGGCGCTCACCGCCGTCTCCGTGGGCTGCCTCACGGTCTACGACATGGTGAAGGCGGTGCAGAAGGACATGGAGATCGGGGGCCTGCGCCTGCTGTCGAAGGACGGCGGCACGTCCGGCCCCTACCGCGCATGATCTCCGTCGAGGCGGCGACCGAGCGCCTGCTCTCGCTGGTCTCGCCCCTGCCGTCCGAGCCCGTCCCCCTCCGCCGCGCGGCGGGCCGCGTCCTCGCGGCGCCGGTGGTCGCGGCGCATCCGATGCCCCCCTTCGACGCCTCCGCGATGGACGGCTACGCGGTCGCGGGCGACGCGCGGCCCGGCGCGTCCTTCGAGGTGATCGGCGAGGCCGCCGCCGGGTCGCCCTTCGCGGGCCGCGTCGGTCCCGGACGGGCCGTCCGCATCTTCACCGGGGCGGTCTTGCCGCCCGGGACCGACCGCGTCGTCATCCAAGAGGACGTGACCCGCGACGGCGCCCGCATCACCGTCGGCCCCGCCCCCGAAGCGTCCCGCTACGTCCGGCCCGCGGGGATGGACTTCGAGGCCGGCTTCACCCTCGCCCCGCCCCGCGCGCTGGGCGCCCGCGACGTCGCGCTCCTCGCCGCGATGGGCGCCGCCGAGGTCGAGGTCGCCCGGCGCCCCGCCGTCGCCCTCGTCATGTCCGGCGACGAGCTCCGCCCGCCCGGAGCCCCCCTCGCCCCCGGCGAGATCCCCGCCTCCAACGGGCCCGCCCTCGCCGCGATGCTAGCGGCGGCGGGCGCCACCTGCCACCAGCTGCCCACCGCCCGAGACACGCCGGAGAGCTTGGCGCAGGCCTTCGCACTCGCAGCATCGACCGACCTCGTGATCACGCTCGGCGGCGCCTCCGTCGGGGACCACGACCTCGTCGCCGACGCGGCCCGCACGGCGGGGTTCGACCTCCGCTTCGAGACGGTCGCGATGCGTCCCGGCAAGCCGGTCATGGCCGGGCCCTCCGCGTCGCAGGTGATGGTCGGCCTGCCCGGAAACCCCGTCTCCACGATGGTTTGCGGGGTGGTGTTCATCCTCCCCATGCTCCGGCGGATGCAGGGCCTCGACCCCGTCGTCGCACCTGAACCCCTCCCCTTGGCGGCGCCGCTGCCCGCGAACGGCCCCCGCCGCCACTACATGCGCGCGACGACCGGGCCGGACGGCGTCACCGCGTTCGCACGGCAGGACTCCAACCTCCTGAGGGACTTGGCCTTCGCCGACCGCCTCGTCGTCCGCCCGCCGCACGCCCCGCCCGCCGCGCCCGGCGAGGTGGTGGAGACGATCCCGCTGCCCGGCTGACCCCCAACATCTCGCGTTCGACCGACCGCGTTGACACAAAACGAGAACCTTTCTAGAACGAAAGCGCATCGATACGGCAGGGCAGGACCGAAACATGTTGACGCGGAAGCAGCGCGACCTCCTCGAATTCATCCACGCGCGCATGTCCAAGGACGGCGTGCCGCCGTCCTTCGACGAGATGAAGGACGCGCTGGACCTGCGGTCCAAGTCGGGCATCCACCGCCTGATCACGGCCCTCGAGGAGCGCGGCTTCATCCGCCGCCTCGCGCACCGGGCCCGCGCCATCGAGATCGTGCGCATGCCCGACGACACCGTCGTGCCGATGCCCAAGGCGAAGGCGCCGACGGCCGCGTTCCAGGTGGCCGAGGCGGTCGACCTACCGGTCATGGGCCGCATCGCGGCGGGCGTTCCGATCGAGGCGATCAGCGAGGTCGCCCG
This sequence comes from Jannaschia sp. Os4, assembly GCF_016820245.1. GTDB lineage: Bacteria > Pseudomonadota > Alphaproteobacteria > Rhodobacterales > Rhodobacteraceae > Jannaschia. The sequence continues at coordinate 618,966 of NZ_JAFCAR010000004.1, forward strand.
CCACCTGCCCGTCCCCGGCTCCATGGTCGTGGGCAACGCCGACCACTTCGCCTTGGAGGTGCAGGGCGAGTCGATGATCGAGGCGGGCATCAACGACGGCGACGTCGTCGTGATCCGGGAGCAGCGGGACGCGCGCGACGGCGACATCGTGGTGGCCCTTGTCGAGGGGCACGAGGCGACGCTGAAGACCTTCCGCCGCAACAAGGGCGAGATCGTGCTGGAGGCTGCCAACCCCGCCTTCGAGGACCGCCGCTTCCGCGACGACCAGGTCGCGGTGCAGGGCCGCCTCGTGGGGCTGATCCGCACCTACTGACGGCTTCGTCCCCGGGACGTCCGCTGGGACCGCCGGACGTTCGAGGGCCGCGCCGGCGAGGTGCGGCCCTCCTTCGTCGCGGCCTTGACGCGCGAAACGGTAGTCGACCGGGGCGCGGGTCCGCCCCGTCTAGCGAGGCACCCACGGGCGCCGTCCCTGCACCTCCCGCGTGGTCACCGTGCGCCACCCCGCCCCGTCCGGCCACAGCGCGAGCGCGCCGCCCTTCGCCAGCAGGTCGGCGTCGATGACCGGACAGGGCGGGCGGGCGCCCTCGGGGAGCGGCTGAACCCAGAGCGTGCCGTCGCATGGCACCTCGGCGTCCTTCGGCACGCTTGCGACGGACCGCGCGAGGGGGCTGCCCCGCATGGCGGCGGCGGGCTGGTCGGCGACGTCGCCGTCGTCCTCCAGCCAGCGGGCCGCGGCGAAGCCCGCGCCCTTCGGCTTGGAGAGCGCGCGGCCCTCCGGCCCCATCCAGCCGATCAGGCGACCGTCCGCCGAGACGAGCACCGGGGGCCGCTCGGCCTGCGCCCAGAGCGCGAGGCCCGCGGCGAAGATCGCGGCCCCCGCCCCGCGCCGGGCGCCGCCGGCGCAGGCGAAGGCCGCCGCGCCGAACCCCAGCAGCGGCAGCACCCACGCGCCCGGCGCCGGGACCGGGCGCACCGCGCCCGGCCAGTCGGCGACGGTGGCCGCCACGCCCGCGATCCACGCGATGCCCCATTCGGCGAGGGCGAACGGGATCGCCTCGAGCCCCACGGGCGAGAGGATCAGCCCCGCCAGCAGCGCGGGCATCACCAAGAGCCCCATGGCGGGCACGGCGGCGAGGTTGGCCACGAGCCCCCACGGCACCATCCGGTTGAAATGCGCGGCGGCGAACGGCCCCGTCGCCGCGCCCGCCACGGCCGAGGCGACCACGAGGCCGATCACCGGGCCTGCCCAGCGGGGGCCGCGCCGTCCGAGGGCGCGGAACGCGAGGACGAGCGCGGCGGTGGCGGCGAACGACATCTGGAAGCCGGGACCGGTCAGGGCCTCCGGCATGAGGGCGAGCACGATCAGCGCGGCGAGGGCCACGCCGCGCAGGGTCAGCGCGCGGCGGCCCAAGAGGACGGCGCCCAGCACCACGGCCGTCATCACGAAGGCCCGCTGGGTGGCCACGCCCATGCCGGAGACGTGGAGGTAGGCGAAGGCGACGGGCAGCGCGACCGCCGCCGCGATGCCCTTCACCGGCCACCGCAGCGCGGCATGGGGCCAGAGCGAGAGAGACGCGCGCACGACCCAGAACACGAGCCCCGCGAGGAGTCCCATGTGCAGGCCCGAGATCGCGAGCAGGTGGGCGAGGTTCGAGTCGCGCAGCGCCTGCACGGTCGCGGGGTCCAGCGCGGCGCGGTCGCCGGTGACGATCGCGGCGGCGACCGCGCCGCCCTGCCCCGGCATGGACGTCCGGAGATGGTCGGTCAGCGCGGCGCGGACGCGGGCGACGGGGCCCGCGCGGCTCTCCGGCGCGGCGAGCAGGACGGGGACGCGAGTGTAGCCGACCGCGCCCAGCCGCAGGAACCACGCGTGGCGCTGGAAGTCGAAGCCGCCCGGCTCGGTCGGCCCGGCGGGGGGCGCGAGGTGGGCCGTCGTCATCACCCGCGCGCCGATGGGGGGCACCCACGGGTCGTCGCCGTGCAGCGAGAGCCGGACGCGCTCCGGGGTGCGGGCCGGGTCCATGTCGAGGCGCACGCGGTCGAGGGTGATGCGCGGCTTGTCGGAGGCGGAGCGGTCGACCTTGATCACGCGGCCCTCGACCGGGCCGTAGCTGCGCCATTCGAGGACCGGGCCCGCGACCGACATCGTGCGCGTCTGGGCCGCCGCGAGGCCGGCGAGGGTGAAGAGCAGGACGAGGGCGGGCCATCCCCGGCCCGCGCGCCCGGACCACGCCGCCCAGCCGAGCGTCGCGCACAGGAGGCCGAGGAGGAGGGGCGCGGCGTCGGGCGGCTCGGCCGGGAGGGCGAAGTAGGCGCCGACGCCGGTCCCGAAGGCGGTCGCGCACCACGGCAGGCGGCGCCCGCGCATCGCGCCGCCCCACGCCTCGATGCGGTCCGCGAGCGTCGCGCGCCCGTGGACCATGCCGGTGGCCGTCTCGGTCATGGACCCCGCCTTGCCGCGCAACGCCCCCCCCGGTAGGAGCGCCGCGACCCTCGCAGGGCCGCGTTAACCGCGCGTTAACGGCCCGCGCCGCACCGCAGGAGCCGTCATGCCCGACATCGTCACCCGCTTCGCCCCCTCGCCCACCGGCGACCTTCATATCGGGGGGGCGCGCACGGCGCTGTTCAACTGGCTCTTCGCGCGGGCGAACGGCGGGCGGTTCGTGCTGCGGATCGAGGACACGGACAAAGCGCGCTCGACGCAGGCGGCGACGGACGCGATCTTCGAGGGGCTGGCGTGGCTCGGCCTCGACTGGGACGGCGAGGCGGTGTCCCAAGCGTCGCGGGCCGCCCGCCACGCCGAGGTGGCCCAGTCGATGCTGGAGGCGGGCCACGCCTATCGCTGCTGGTCGTCGCAGGACGAGATCGCCGCCGCGCGCGAGGCGGCCAAGGCCGAGGGACGCGCGACCCTGTTCCAGTCCCCGTGGCGGGAGGCCGAGGCCCCCGGCGAGGGGCCGTCCGTGATCCGCCTGAAGGCCCCGCGCGAGGGCGAGACCGTGATCCGCGATGCCGTGCAGGGCGACGTCACCACGCGCAACGCGCAGCTCGACGACATGGTGCTGCTGCGGGCCGACGGGACGCCGACCTACATGCTGGCCGTCGTGGTGGACGACCACGACATGGGCGTGAGCCACGTGATCCGCGGCGACGACCATCTCAACAACGCGGCGCGGCAGGCGCAGATCTACCGCGCGATGGGGTGGGACGAGCCGGTCTGGGCGCACATCCCGCTGATCCACGGGGCGGACGGCAAGAAGCTGTCCAAGCGCCACGGGGCGACGGCGGTGGGCGAGTACGCCGTGATGGGCTACCCCGCGCGGGCGATGCGCAACTACCTCGCGCGGCTGGGATGGAGCCACGGGGACGCGGAGTATTTCGACGATGCGCAGGCCCGTGCGTTGTTCGGGCTGGAGGGGATCGGCCGGGCGCCCGCGCGGCTGGACCTGAAGAAGCTGGAGAACCTCTCGGGGCAGCACCTGTCCGCGATGGAGGACGCGGCGGTGGTGGACGCGGCGCTCGACTGGGCGCGGCGGGCCGGGGAGCCGCCGCTGGACCCCGCCCGGCTGGCCGTCGCGGTGCCCTTGGTGAAGGAGGGCGCGCGAACCCTGCCGCAGGTCGTGGAGAAGGCGCGCTTCGCCTTGGTGGACCGCCCGGTCGCGCCCGATGACAAGGCCGCCAAGGCCTTGGCCGGCGAGGGGGCGGAGGTGCTCGCCGAATTGACGCCGCACCTGCAAAATGCAAATTGGGACCGCGACGCCTTGGAGGCGGCCGCCGGCCGGGTGGCCGAAGCGCGGGGGGTCGGCCTGGGCAAGGTCGCGGCCCCGCTGCGCGCCGCCCTCGCCGGGCGGACCGCGACGCCGAGCGTCTTCGACATGATGGTCGCCTTGGGTCGGGAGGAGACCCTCGCGCGCCTTTCGGACGCCGCGACGGCCTGACCGCGCGGCCCGCCCCGCGGAACGGTGTTTCGCTGATAAAACAAAGTCCTGCGCGGTGACGTTCAGGCCAATACGAGGGATCGCCCATGGACGGCAGCCGCACCGACGACACCCGCAAGGCCCATCTCGAGATCGGCGGGGAGTCCTACGACCTGCCGATCCACTCGCCCTCCGAAGGACCCGACGTGGTCGACATCCGCAAGCTCTACGCGCAGGCGGGCGTCTTCACCTACGATCCGGGCTTCACCTCCACCGCCTCGTGCGATTCCGCGATCACCTACATCGACGGCGACGCAGGCGTCTTGCTGCACCGCGGCTATCCCATCGATCAGCTCGCCCAGAAGTCGCACTACCTCGAGGTGTGCTACCTGCTGCTCTACGGTGAGCTGCCGACCGGCGCGCAGTTGGAGGATTTCACCCAGCGCGTGACGATGCACACGATGCTGCACGAGCAGATGCACTACTTCTTCCGGGGCTTCCGCCGCGACGCGCACCCGATGGCGATCATGGTCGGCGTGGTCGGCGCCATGGCCGCGTTCTACCACGACTCGACGGACATCAACGACCCGTGGCAGCGCGAGGTCGCCTCGATCCGCATGATCGCCAAGATGCCGACCATCGCGGCGATGGCCTACAAGTACTCGATCGGCCAGCCCTTCGTGTACCCGCAGAACGACCTCGATTACGCGTCTAACTTCCTGCAGATGTGCTTCTCGGTCCCCTCGGCGCAGTATCAGGTCGATCCGATCCTCGCCCGCGCGATGGACCGCATCTTCACCCTTCACGCGGATCACGAGCAGAACGCCTCCACCTCGACGGTGCGGCTGGCCTCGTCGTCGGGCGCGAACCCCTTCGCCTGCATCGCCGCCGGCATCGCGTGCCTGTGGGGGCCGGCCCATGGCGGCGCGAACCAGGCCTGCCTCGAGATGCTGCGCGAGATCGGCACCGTGGACCGCATCCCCGAGTTCATCGCCCGGGCGAAGGACAAGAACGACCCGTTCCGCCTGATGGGGTTCGGTCACCGGGTCTACAAGAACTTCGACCCCCGCGCGACCGTGATGAAGGAGAGCGCGGACGAGGTTCTGGACCTGCTGGGCGTCGAGGACAACGACACGCTCAAGGTCGCCAAGGAGCTGGAGAAGCAGGCGCTCGACGATCCGTACTTCGCCGAGAAGAAGCTGTTCCCGAACGTCGACTTCTACTCGGGCATCATCCTCGAGGCGATGGGCTTCCCGACCTCGATGTTCACGCCGATCTTCGCGCTGTCGCGCACGGTGGGCTGGATCTCGCAGTGGAAGGAGCAGCTCTCCGATCCGGCGATGAAGATCGGGCGCCCGCGCCAGCTCTACACCGGCCCCTCGCAGCGCGACTACGTCGACGTCGAGAACCGCTGACCCTCGCGGCGCGGACCCGAGCGGTCCGCGCCGCCTCCGCCCCCGCATCGCCCCGCCGATGCCGCTTTCCTCGGTCACGACCGCGTGAGCCCCTGCCCCGCGTGACGATGCCATGACCTCCGATCCGACCGAGTCCGCCGCCGCCCGCTGCCCGTTCCTCGCGCAGCTGTCCGAGATGCCGCGCCTCACGGAGGCCCGCTACGCCGACGGCGTGTCGGAGATGCACGAGGGCGCCGACCCGCTGGAGGTGGCGCGCACGCTCTTCGATCAGGACGGCCCGACCGAGGCGGCCTCCGGGGCCTCGGCGCTCTTCACGACGTGGGGCCAGTTCCTCGACCACGACCTGTCGCTGACGCCGGATGGCGAGGACGTGATGTTCGCGGGCGCCTTCGGGGACCACGACGTGACCCGGTCGGAGGCGATGGAAGGAAGCGGCGGGACCGGCCCGCTGCAGTTCGGGAACGCGATCTCGTGGCAGATCGATGGCTCGATGGTCTACGGCTCCAACGAGGGGCGCGAGGCCGACCTCCGCGCCTTCGAGGGCGGTCGGCTGCGGATGGACGAGGATCCGAACTCCATGTTCGGGCTGCTGCCGACCGCCACGCCGGACGTGGTCATGGCGGGCGACACCGAGGGCGAGGACGCCGTCTTCCTCGCGGGCGACGTGCGGGCGAACGAAAACCCGAACCTGCTGTCGCTCCACACGCTGATGGCCCGCGAGCACAACCACTGGGCGGAGCGGCTGGCCGAGGCGCATCCCGACTGGGACGACGAGCAGCTGTTCCAGGGCGCACGTCAGATCGTCGAGTTCCAGATCCAGAAGATCACCTACGAGGAATGGCTCCCGCTCCTCGTGGGCAATGCGGTGGGCGATCCGGAGGGTCTGGCGCACGACCCGGACGCGGTGGGCGAGGTGGCGCTCGAGTTCTCCACCGCGGCCTTCCGGTTCGGGCACACGATGGTGGCCGACCACCTCCTCCGGGTGGGCGACGCGGGCGCGGACACGGGCTCGCTGTCGCTCATGGACGCGTTCTTCGACCCGTCCCACGTCCGCGAGGGCGGCATCGACGACTTCCTGCGCGGCATGGCGGGCCAGTCGGCGGAGGAGCTGGACACGAAGGTCGTCGACGCGCTGAACTTCTTCCTCGCCACGCCGGAGGGGGTGTCGGGCTTCTCCCTGCCCGCGCTGAACCTGATGCGCGCCGCCGATCATGGCATCGGCTCCTACGTGGACGTCCGCGCGCAACTGCTCGGCGACATCGACCCCGCGACGCTGGACCCGCAGGACTTCTCGATCATCACGGACGACCCGGCGCTGCAGGCGGAGCTGGCCGCGGCCTACGACGACGTCCACCAGGTCGACCTGTGGGTCGGCGGCTTGGCCGAGGACCACCTCCCCGGCTCGATGGCGGGTCCGCTCTTCACCCATATCATCGCGGACCAGTTCGTGCGCACCGCCACGGCGGACGAGACCTTCCTCGCCCTCGACCCCGCGCTGGGGGCGGAGATCATCGCCGACGCGCGGGCGGGCGGGCTCGCGGACGTGATCCTGCGGAACACCCATGTCGATCACCTGCAGGACGATCCCTTCCTGATGGGGGCGCGCGCCCTCGTGCCGATGGAGGACATGGCGGGCGACGGGCGGGACGACGACGTGTCGCTCGTCTCGGCCCAGATCGACCGCGTGGCCCTCGGTTCGGGCGACGACGCGCTCTCCCTGACCGGCGGGAGCCAGGTCGGGGCGGTGCGGATGGCCGATGGCGACGACGAGGTGGTGCAGGGGTCCGGCTCGGTCCGCCGGATCGACACGGGCGACGGCGACGACACGATCCGGTTGTCGGGCACCGCGCGGGCCGACCGGATCGACGGCGGCGGCGGGGACGATTCGATCGGGCTGTCCGACCTCGCGCGGAGCGACCGGATTGACGGGGGCGACGGGGACGACGCGATCACGTTGGACGGGCGGGCGGCGGCGGGCCGGATCGACGGCGGGCGAGGGGACGACTCGGTCTCGCTCGGGCCGGACGCCACCGCCGACATCGTGCGGCTAGCCCAAGGGGACGACACCCTCTCGCTCGAGGGGCCTGGCCTGCGGCAGGCCGTCGGCGGCGGCGGCGGCACGGACGTGCTGCAGCTGTCCGGCGACGTGGTCGAGGTGATCCCGGTCAACGCCTCCGGCTCGAACGGCATCGTCCGCTGGGCCGACGGGTCCGAGACCCGCTACGTCGGCTTCGAGGAGGTGCGCGTGGCACCCTGCTTCGCCGCGGGGACGCGGATCCTGGCGGCGCGGGGGAAGCGGCGGGTCGAGGACCTGCGCGCGGGCGACCTCGTGATGACGCTGGACCGCGGCCTGCGCCCTCTGGCGTGGGTCGGGCGCCGGGTGGTGGCCGCACAGGGGGCTCTGGCGCCGATCCGCTTCGAGACGGGCGTGCTCGGGAACGTCGCCCCGCTCGTGGTCTCGCCGCAGCACCGGGTGCTGCTGCGCTCGGCCCACGCCGCGCTCCTGTTCGGGGTGGAGGAGGTGCTGGCGCCAGCCGCCGCGCTCCTCGACCGTCCGGGGGTCCAGCGTCTGGAGGGCGGCGTGGTGGAGTACGTCCACCTGCTCTTCGACCGCCACGAGATCGTGCTGTCCGACGGCGCGCCGACCGAGAGCTTCCATCCGGGCGCGACCGTGCTGCCGGCGATGGAGGCGGCGGCGCGGGACGAGGTGCTCGCGCTGTTCCCCGACCTCGCCCGCCCCCGCCCCGCCCGCCGGCCCGCACGTCCGCTGCTCTCGGGGCGCGAGGCGCGGCTCTTGGCGGCGACCTAGGCGGTCCGCGGCCCGTCGTAGTGGTCGCGCAGGCGCTGGAGCGCGATCCGCAGGACGATCTTGCCCGACCGGGCGGACCAGCCCATCCGCTTCTCCGCGGTCTCGAGGCCTTCGAGGAGGCAACAGACGCGGAGCGCCACGTCCGCGAGGCCGGGACCCAGCGCGCGCAGCGCCTCGGACACGCGGCGGCGGGCGTCCGACGGCCCCTCGCAGGGGCCGCGTCCCGACGGCGCGGCATCGCAGCCCGCGGTCAGGAACCGCTCCCAGTTCTGGCCGACCCGCGGGCCCATCTGCGCGCGCTCGTACTCCTCGCGCAGCCGCTCGCCCGCGACCACGAGGTCGAGGGGCAGGAACGGCTTGCCGTCCCGGTCCCGCTTGCGGGCGAGGCCGCCGAGGGGCGACTCGGACAGGTTCACCTGCGCCTCCATCGCCCCGTCGGGCCCGTCGATGGTCGCGGCGACGCGCTCGCCCTGCTGGTGAAGGAAGGGCGAGGCGGCCTCGGCCATCCCGCGCGCGGCGGCCTTGGCGCGCAGCTTGTCCGACAGCATGCGGGCCAGCGCCGCCCGCCCCGGCTCGGTCAGCGCGTAGCGCGTGACGGTGCCCGCATGGGTGCAGCGGACCCAGTCCTTGAGGACGAAAGCCTGCGCGACGGCGCGGGGCAGCGTGGCGATCCGCGCGAGCCCGGCCTCCGTCTCGCGCATGACCACCGCTTGGTGGAGGCCGCGCCCGACGGCGAGGAAGGCGCCGGGTTCGGTGAGGCGGCGCAGGATGCGGCGCCCCTCGCGGGCGAGGGTGGCGTCGTCGACCAGATCTGAGCGCAAGGTGGGAGCTGACATGGAACCATCCTCTTCGGTGGGATCGAGTGGGGCGACCGCCTCGGCGAGGCGATCGAGGGCGTCGTCGAGCAGCGGATCGTCCCGTCGTGCCTCCAGCCGCCGGACGTGCCGCAGCACGGTGGACGGCGCGCAGCGCTCCGCCCGCGCGAGGTCGCGGAGGGACCGCCCGGCGCAGGCATGGCCCACGTAGAGGCGGGCCGGGCGCGGGACCCAGTCGGGAAAATCGGTGGCGGAGGCGGCGATTGCAGGCATGGCGGTGGGGCGGTGCGCTGTGGATGACGCGGCCCACGAACTCGGCGAACGGTTACCGAGAAGTTAATAGTCCCGGTTCAGAGCGCAGACCGTTTACGGATCGTAAACGGCAAGGACGCGCCGAACGCTGGTCCCGCCTCAAACGCAACACCCTTCCGCCACAGTTCACGATGGCCGCCGAATCGAACCCTCGGAGGCCCTTCCATGTGCAAGCTCACTCAAGACGTCGCCGCCCTGTCCCGCCCGGATACCTTGGTGAAGGCCGCCGCCGCCGGGCAGCCCACGTACGAGCGACGCCGCGACCTGCGCCGCATGCTACGCGCCGCAATCCCGGCGACGCCGCGCGCCGCGCTGGAGGCGCTGCTGCCGATCGAGGCCGCGCTGGAGAAGCGGCGGCGCGACGGGGACACGAAGTACTCGATCACCCGCCACGTCGACATCCTCATCGCGCTGATGGCGGAGGGGCGCGCACTGCGGGCCTGAGGGGGAGTGCTTCCCTACGGATGAACGGCGGGGCCGAGGGCGGCCCCGTGCCCGATCAGGAGAAGGCATCCGGCATCGACGCCTTCTTCTTGGCGACGTACTCGTCCAACGCCTCGCGGATCGCGGGATCGAGCGGCGGCTGCTCGTAGGCCGCAAGCAGCTTCTCAACCCGCGCCGCCGCCAAGGCCCGCGTGTCGCGCGCGCCCTCGTCGGCCCATGTCTCGAACGGCTTGTAGTCGAGGAGCTCCGAGCGCCAGAACGCCGTCTCGTAGTGGCGTTGCGTGTGCCCCGCCCCGAGGTAATGCCCGCCGGGCCCCACCTCGTGCAGCGCGTCCATCGCCTGCGCCTCCTCGTCCACCTGCACGCCCTTGGCGAGCCGGTGCAGGACGCCCAACTGGTCGGCGTCCATCACGAACTTCTCGAAGTCCGCCACCAGCCCGCCCTCCAGCCAGCCGCAGGCGTGGAGCATGAAGTTCACGCCCGACAGCAGCCCCATGTTGAGCGAGTTGGCCGTCTCGTAGGCCGCCTGCGCGTCGGGCAGCTTTGAGCCGCAGAACGACCCCGCCGACCGGAACGGCAGGTTCAGGCGGCGCGCCAGCTGCCCCGCGCCGTAGGTGACGAGCGAGGCCTCGGGCGTGCCGAAGGTGGGCGCGCCGGACCCCATGTCGATGGAGGTGACGAAGGCCCCGAAGATGACCGGCGCGCCAAGGCGAACGAGCTGGGCGTAGGCCACGCCCGCCAGCACCTCGGCCAGCACCTGCGTCAGCGTGCCGGCCACGGAGACCGGCGCCATCGCGCCGCCCACGATGAAGGGCGACACGATGCAGGCTTGGTTGGCCGCCGCGTAGTGCTCCAGCGCGCCCATCATCACGTTGTCGAAGGTCAGCGGCGAGTTGATGTTGACCAGCGACGTCATCACCGTCCGGTCGTCGAGGCCCCCGAACAGGATGTCCGACATCTCGATCGAATCGAGGGCGCGGACCGGCTCGGTCACCGATCCCATGTAGGGCTTGTCCGACAGGACCATGTGCGCGCGCAGCATGTCGAAGTGGCGCTTGTTGACGGCCACGTCCGTCGGCTCGCAGACCGTGCCGCCGGAATGCTGCAGCCACTTGGACATGTAGCCCAGCTTCACGAACTTCTCGAAGTCGGCCATCGTGGCGTAGCGGCGCCCGTCGCCGTCGCGCACGAAGGGCGGGCCGTAGACCGGCGCGAGGACGAGGTTGCGACCGCCGATCTCGACGCTGCGCTCGGGGTTCCGGGCATGTTGGGTGAAGGTCGCGGGCGCGGTCGCGCAGAGCGTGCGGGCGAGGCCGCGCGGGATGCGCACCCGCTCGCCGTCCACGTCGGCGCCCGCCTCCTTCCACCGCTTCAGCGCGGCGGGGTTCTCGACGAAGGCGACGCCGATCTCCTCCAGCACGGTCTCGGCGTTGTGCTCGATGATCTGGAGGGCTTCCTCGTCCAGCACCTCGAAGTCGGGGATCGCGCGGGTGATCTTGCCCGCCTGCTCCACCGCGCCGGAGGTCCGTGCCGCGCGCCGCGCCGCGCCGCCCCCGCTCCGCCGTCTGCGCCCCTCGGTCCCGTCCATGCCCGCTCCCCCGTGCTCTCGCGCGTGGACATAGCGCGCGGCGCGCGGACGCCCCGGCCAGTCCGCGCCGCATGGGGGCGGAACGCGACCTTGCCGCCCCGTCCCGGCGGCCCTATCCCCCGCCCATGCAGCACCCGCCCGCGACTCCCGATCCCTCCGACCACGAACGCCTGCTGATCGTCGATTTCGGCTCTCAGGTGACGCAGCTCATCGCCCGCCGCCTTCGGGAACTGAGCGTCTATTGCGAGATCCACCCGTTCCAGAAGGTCGACGCCGCCTTCCTGCGCGCCTTCGCGCCCAAGGCGGTGATCCTGTCGGGCGGCCCGGCCTCGGTGCCCGACGCGGGCTCGCCCCGCCCGCCGGCGGAGGTGTTCGGGCTGGGCGTCCCCGTCCTCGGCATCTGCTACGGCCAGCAGGTCATGCAGCACATGCTGGGCGGCGAGGTGCGGCGCGGCGAGGGCACGGCCGAGTTCGGGCGCGCCTACGTGGAGCGGAGCCGTCCCCTGCCCCTGACGGACGGCTGGGACGACCGCGAGCAGGTGTGGATGTCCCACGGCGACCACGTCGCCGCGCTGGCGCCGGGGTTCGAGGTGTTCGGCACCTCGCCGGGCGCGCCCTACGCCATCACCGCCGACACGGACCGCGGGTTCTACGCCGTCCAGTTCCATCCGGAGGTGCACCACACGCCCAAGGGCCGGACGCTCTACGAGAACTTCGTGAAGGCGGCGGGCTTCGCGCGCGACTGGACGATGGGCGCCTACCGCGAGCAGGCGATCGAGGCGATCCGCGCGCAGGTGGGCGACGCCAAGGTGATCTGCGCGCTGTCCGGCGGGGTCGATTCGTCGGTCGCCGCCGCCCTCATCCACGAGGCGGTGGGCGACCAGCTCACCTGCGTGTTCGTGGATCACGGCCTGCTGCGGAAGGACGAGGGGAAGGAGGTCGTGGCGATGTTCCGCGACCACATGAACCTGCAGGTCATCCACGCCCGCGAGGAGGACCGCTTCCTCGGCGAGCTGGAGGGCGTCTCCGACCCCGAGACCAAGCGCAAGATCATCGGGCGCCTCTTCATCGACGTGTTCCAAGAGCAGGCGGACCGGATCGAGGGCGCCAAGTTCCTCGCCCAGGGCACGCTCTACCCGGACGTCATCGAATCCGTCTCATTCAGCGGCGGCCCCTCGGTCACCATCAAGTCCCACCACAACGTCGGCGGCCTACCGGAGAAGATGGGCCTCACCCTCGTCGAGCCGCTGCGCGAGCTCTTCAAGGACGAGGTCCGCGCGCTGGGACGGGAACTGGGCCTGCCCGCCCACTTCATCGGGCGCCACCCCTTCCCCGGCCCCGGCCTCGCCATCCGCTGCCCGGGCGAGATCACGCGCGAGAAGCTCGACATCCTGCGCGAGGCGGACGCGGTGTTCATCGACCAGATCCGCCGCCACGGCCTCTACGACGACATCTGGCAGGCCTTCGCCGCGATCCTGCCCGTCCGCACCGTGGGCGTGATGGGCGACGGGCGGACCTACGACTGGGCCTGCGCGATCCGCGCGGTCACCAGCGTCGACGGGATGACGGCGGACGTCTATCCGTTCAGCCACGAGTTCCTGCTGGAGACGTCGACGCGGATGATCAACGAGGTGCGCGGCATCAATCGCGTGACCTACGACATCACGAGCAAACCCCCCGGCACCATCGAGTGGGAGTGATGAATCGCGCGCACCGTCGCGCGATCCCAGTAGGCAAGCGCATGTTCGCGCAGCGAACGTGACGCTCACCCCCTCTCAACCCTCGGCGCACCCCATCCGCCGCGCCCCAAGGGATGGGCGAAGCCCTACGCACGCGCTATGCCCAAGCGTCGGTCGGGTGGGCTATCGCCCACCCTGCGGCGTCGGGATCAGCGCCCCACCACCCCGCTCCGCCGTTCCAGCAGCACCGTGTCCCGCCACCGCCCGGCGAACGGCCCGTGCGCCATCCGCCCGATGCGCGCGCGCCGCCCCACCTCGCGGAAGCCCGCCGCGCCGAACACCTTCAACGAGCCCTCGTTCTCGGGGAAGATCGATGCCGCCAGCGTCCACCACCCCGCCATCTCGGATGCGTCGACCAACTCCGCCAAGAGGCGCGCGCCGACGCCCCGCCCCCGCACTCGGGACGCGACGTACAGGCTCACCTCCCCCACCCCGCGGTAGGTCTCGCGCGACGATGACGGCGCGACGGCGGCCCAGCCGGCGACCAGCCCCCGGTCCTCCGCCACGAGGCAGAGCGGGAACGCCGCCCAGTCGTCGGCGTCGAGCGGCACGTCCCGGAACGACGCGTGCCCCGTGGCCAGCCCCTCGGCGTGGACGGCACCCGCCTCGAAGGCGTCCGAGGGACGGGCGGACCGGACGATCATCGCCCGCGGAAGAGCCCGCCGAGGACGCCGCGCACGATGGACTTGCCGACCCGGGTCCCCATCTGGCGGGCGACGGACTTGGCGAAGGCCTCGCCGATGGTGTCGCTGCGGCTGGAGCGCGTGCGCGGCCTGGACGTGGAGCGTCCGACCTTGCCGCCGGAGTAGCGCCGCCCGGTGCGGTACTCCCGCTCCCGCGCCTCGGCGCGCTCCTCCTCGGCCTCGGCCTCGGCGGCGGCCTTCGCGGCCTCGTCGGCCCGGCGCTGGAGCTTCTCGAAGGCCGAATCGCGATCCACCGCCTCGGCGTAGCGCGCGCCGACGGTGCTGCCCGCCATCACGTCCCGCCGCTCGGCCTCGGTCAGCGGCCCCAGCCGCGAGGACGGGGGCCGGATCAGGGTGCGCTGCGCCACCCCGGGAATGCCCTTGCGCTCCAACAGCGAGGTCACCGCCTCGCCGACGCCGACTTCGCGGATCGCGTCCTCCACGTCGAAGTCGGGGTTCTCGCGGTAGTTCATCGCCGCCTGCCGCAACGCCTTGCGGTCCTTCGCGGTGTAGGCGCGCAGCGCGTGCTGCACGCGGTTGCCCAACTGCCCGAGGATGTCCTCGGGCACGTCTTCGGGGTTCTGCGTGACGAAGTAGACGCCCACCCCCTTGGACCGGATCAGGCGCGCCACCTGCTCCACCTTCTCGACCAGCGCGCGAGGCGCCCCGTCGAACAGGAGGTGCGCCTCGTCGAAGAAGAACACGAGCTTCGGCTTGTCCGGGTCGCCGACCTCGGGCAGCGTCTCGAACAGTTCGGAGAGCAGCCACAGCAGCAGCGTCGCGTAGAGGCGCGGGCTCTGCATGAGGCGGTCGGCAGCGAGGATGTTGACCATGCCGCGCCCGTCCGCGTCCGTGCGGATCAGGTCCGTCAGCTCCAGCGCGGGCTCGCCGAACAGGTTGGTCCCCCCCTGCCCTTCCAGCACCAGCAGCCGCCGCTGGATCGCGCCCACGCTCGCCGTCGAGACGTTGCCGTAGCGCAGGGACAGCGTCTTGCGGTTCTCGCCCACCCACGTCAGCAGCGCCTGCAGGTCCTTGAGGTCCAAGAGCGCGAGTCCCTCCTCGTCGGCGACGCGGAAGGCGACGTTGAGCACGCCCTCCTGCGCCTCCGACAGCTCCAAGAGGCGCGCCAGCAGCAGGGGCCCCATCTCGGCCACCGTGGTGCGGATCGGATGCCCCTGCTCCCCCCAGACGTCCCAGAAGGTCACGGGGGCCGCGCGATACTCTAGGTCGAGGCCGATCTTGCCCGCGCGCTCCATGAACGGGCCGTGCAGCTTGTGGCCCTCGGACCCCGGCGCGGCCATCCCGGACAGGTCGCCCTTCACGTCCGACAGGATCACCGGGACGCCCGCGTCCGAGAAGCCCTGGGCGAGGATCTGCAGGGTCACGGTCTTGCCGGTGCCCGTCGCGCCCGCCACGAGGCCGTGCCGGTTCGCGTAGTCCAGGCGCAAGTGCTGGGGGGCGCCGTGGTCCGGGCCGCCGCCGCCCACGAAGATGGTCCCGTCGGTCATGTGATCCTCCCTCTCGCGGGCGGGCGTAGCAAAGGCGCGCGCCGCCGCACAGGGCGTTGCCACGCAGGGGACGGCGTCGCGGCACGGGCGCATCGTCGCCGGCTCGGAAACGACGCCATTCGGGCCGATCTTCCTGTTGACGCCCCCCCGCCCGTGGGTAAGGTCCGTCCCCAATAAGTCGGCCAGTCCGACGGGGAGAAGAAGACCGGAAGGGGGTTCGTTCTGCGGGCCCCTTTTCGCATTGCCCCCCGGTCCCGGACCTGCGGAATACCGGAGGCGCCGCGCCGCTCATCCCCCCTGCCGTCCCGCGCCGCCCCATGCTAGGCGACGATCGACATCAGACCGGGAGACCCGCCGCATGACCCTTCGCGCCCCCCTCGCCGCCGCGCTCTGGCTCGCGCTCGCCGCAGCGCCGGGCGTCGCCCAAGAGACGACCGCCGAGACCACCGCAGGCGCCGCCGAGGCCGAGGCCGACGGCACGGCGGGAGAAGGGGCCGCCCCCGGCGCGACGCAGATCCCGAACACCGAGCTGTCGACGGGGGCGCCCGCCGCGGGCGCTCCGGAGACCGCCGTCCAGACGGGGCCGCAGATCTACGTCCGCGAGGAGCACGGGGACTGGGAGGTGCGCTGCCTCGACGCGCCCGAGGGTCAGGAGGATCCCTGCCAGCTCTACCAGCGGCTCTCGGACCAGGAGGGCAACCCGACGGCGGACGTGAACTTCTTCGACCTGCCGGACGGCGGGCAGGTGGCCGGCGGCGCGACGATCCTGACGCCGCTGCGCACGCTGCTCACGGCGCAGGTGACGATCACCATCGATGGCGGCCAGCCGCGCCGCTACCCCTACTCGTTCTGCGACGCGGGCGGCTGCTATGCCCGGCTGGGCTTCACCGCCGAGGACCTGCAGCGCTTCCGCCGGGGCGCCTCGGCCACGGTGGTGGTGGTGCCCGCGCTCGCGCCCGACCAGCCGGCCGAACTGACCATGTCGCTGACCGGCTTCACCGCCGGCCTCGCGGCCGTCGAGGTGGCGAACCAGTGACGCGGCGGACGGCGGCCTAGGCCGCCGTCACCGCCAGCACGGCGTTCTGCCCGCCGAAGGCGAAGGCGTTCGAGAGGGCCGCCCTCACGGTCGCGGGCCGGGCCGCGTTCGGCACGCAGTCCACCGGGCAGTCCGGGTCCGCCTCCCGCCAGTTGGCGGTGGGCGCGATCACGCCCTCCTCCAAGGCCATCAGCACCGCGAGCAGCTCGATCGCCCCCGTCGCGCCGATGCAGTGCCCGTGCATCGCCTTGGTCGACGAGACCGGGGGGACCGATCCGAACACGTCCCCCAGCGCCGCCGACTCCGTCCGGTCGTTCGCCGCCGTTCCCGTCCCGTGGGCGTTGACGTAGCCGATGTCGGACGGGTCGAGCCCCGCGTCGCGCAGCGCCCCCGTCATCGCGGCCACCGCGCCCGCGCGGTCGGGCTGCACGATGTCGGCGGCGTCCGAGGTCATCGCGATGCCCGCGATCTCGCCGAGGATCGGGGCCCCCCGCGCGCGCGCATGTGCCTCCTCCTCGAGGACGACCACCGCCGCCCCCTCGCCCTGCACCATGCCCGAGCGGGTCGCGCAGAACGGGCGGCAGGTGTCCGACGACATCACGCGCAGCCCTTCCCATGCCTTCACGCCCCCGAAGCAGAGCATCGCCTCGGTCCCGCCCGACACCATCACGTCGGCCATCCCCGCGCGGATCGTCATCACCGCCTGCGCGATGGCATGGTTCGACGAGGCGCAGGCGGAGGACACCGTCATCGACGGGCCGGTCAGGCCGTAGCGCATCGAGACGTGCGCGGGCGGCGCGTTGTTCATCAGGCGCGGCACGACGAAGGGGTGCACCCGGTTGCGCTGCTCCTCGTAGACGAGGCGGAAGTTCTCGTCCTGCGTCTGCAGCCCGCCGCCCGAGGTGCCGAGGATGACGCCCGCGCGCGACGGCTCGACCCCGCCCTCGGCCAGCCCGGCCTGCGCCATCGCTTCCGCCGCGGCGATCAGGGCGAACTGCGTGACGGGATCGTAGAGCGTCAGCTCCTGCCGCGAGAACCGCGCCGCCGGGTCGTAGCCCTCGACCTGCGCCCCCACCGCGATGGAGAGGCGGTCCGCGTCCCGCACCCGGAGTGGCCCGATGGCGGAGCGCCCCGCCTTCATCGCCGCCCGCGTCGCCGCGACGTCCCCGCCCAAGGCGTTGATCGTGCCCGCGCCGGTGATCACGACGCGCCGCCCGGCGCTCATGTGCGCTTCTGCTCCGCGATCAGCCGCTCGACGGCCGCGGTGATGGCCGCCACGGAGGAGATGTCGAACGCGCTCTCCGCGGGGGCGTTCGCGTTGAACGGCACGCGGATGTCGAACGCCTCCTCGATGGCGAAGATCGCCTCGACAAGCCCCATGGAATCCACGCCGATCTCGGCGGGCACGGTCTCCGGCGTCACGGTCTCCTCGGGCACCATCGCCTGCTCGGCCACGATGGCGCGCACCGTCGTGGCGACGTCCTTGCGCGCGTCAGTCACCGGTGGCCTCCCCCGCGGCGGCCGCGCGCAGCGCCGCCACCTGCGCGGCGAGGCGCGGCAGGCGGCGGACATGCTTGTCGAGGCTGATCCGCGTCTTCATCTCCAGCGCGGGTGAGCCCCAGAGGACCTTGCCCGCTGGCACCCGCGTCACGATCAAGGTCCCCGCTCCCGTCACCACGTCGTCCCCGATCTCGATGTTGTCCGCGACGCCGACCTGCCCCGCCAGCACCACGCGGCTTCCGATCCGCGCCGAGCCCGCGACGCCGACGCAGCCGCACAGGAGGCAGTCCTCGCCGATGCGGACGTTGTGGCCGACATGCACGAGGTTATCGATCTTGGTGCCCCGCCCGATTACCGTGGACGCCACGGTGCCCCGGTCGATGGTCGAGTTGCAGCCCACCTCCACGTCGTCGCCGATCTCGACCGTCCCCAGCGAGTGGATGCGGGTCCAGCCCTGCGCCACAGGTGCGCGCGCGTCCCCGCCCAGCGAGCGGCGCGCCCGCTCGACGGTCGATTCCTCGGGGGTCACGAAGGACAGGCCGTCCCCGCCCACGACGCAGCCGGCTTGGCCGACGAAGCGGTGCCCGATCCGCACCCGGTGGGAGATCACGGCGCTCGTCATCAGCAGCGCGTCGTCCCCGACCGCCGCCCCCGCGTCCACGGAGACCCGCGCCATGATCCGCGCCCTGTCGCCGATCACGGCGTCCCGCCCGACCGTCACGAAGGGTCCGATCCGTGGGTCCGCCCCGATCGACGCGGTCGGGTGCACGACGGCGGTCGGGTGGATGCCGGGCTCGATCTCCGGGCCCTCGTCCAGCGCCCGCGTCACCGTCGCCATGGCGAGCCGCGCGCGGGGCACGGTGACGGCGGCCTCGAGCCCCATCGCCTCCCAGTCGGCGCCCTCCCACAGGATGGCCGCGCGCGCGCGCCCCGCGGAAAGCCCCGCGGCGTAGGCGGGCGACATGGCGAGCGCGATGTCCCGGGGGCCGGCCTCCGACGGCTCGGCCGCGCCCGATATCTCGACCGCGCCGTCCCCGAGGACGGGGCGGCCCAGCGCCTCCGCGATCTGGTCGAGCGTGAGCATGACGGGCGTCCTCCGATGCCCGCCGCACCTAGCTGCGGCGCGCCGCCGTTTCCACCCCGGCCGCCCGCAGCGCCTCGAGGATCGCGGCGTCACGCCCGTAGACGTCCCCGCGATACTGCGCCCGCCCTTCGGCATCGACCCACGCGGACCAGTGCACGAGATGCACGCCGACCGGCGCGGCGATGTCGACGCGGCGCTCCCGCCGGGTGCGCAGGATGCCGTCGAAGAAGGCTCGGCTGTCCGCCTCCTGCGGGGCGAGCAGGTGGTAGGCCAGCCCGAACGGGTCGCCCACCCGGACGCATCCGTGGCTGAACGCGCGGACGTCGCGCCCGAAGAGCGACTTGGCCTGCGTGTCGTGGAGGTAGATGTTCCACGGGTTCGGGAACATGAACTTCACCCGCCCCAAGGCATTCCCGTTCCCCGGCGGCTGCTTGAGCGAGTAGGGGAAGTTGCGCGCGGTGTAGCGGCTGAAGTTGATCGACGACCGGCTCACCTCGCGCCCGTTGCGGTAGATGCGCAGGTGCCGCGCGCCGCCCCGGCGCAGGGCGGGGAGGTATTCGTTCACGGTGATCGAGCGCGGCACGTGCCACGTCGGGTTCACCACCATGTGGGTCATGGTGTGGCTGAACTCGGGGGTGCGCCGGTCCGCGTCGGGGTGCCCGACCACCACCACCGTGTCGAAGGTGACCTTGCCGTCGTCCACCACGTAGGCGTGCTGCTCGGCGAGGTTCACGAGGATGTGGCGCGGCTCCAGCGGCTTGTTCATCCAGCGCTGCCGCTCCAGGCCCACCGCCACCTGCTGCAGGCGGCGCGTCACGGGCACGTTGAGCGCCCGGATCGTCCCCGTCCCCGCGACGCCGTCGGCGGCGAGCCCGTGGTCCCCTTGGAACGCCCGCACCGCCTCGGTCAGCGCGTCGTCGTAGGTCGCGGTGGCCGACCGCTCCGCATAGCCCATCCGCACCAGCCGGTCGCGCAGCGCGACCACCGCCGCGCCGGACGCGCCCGGCACCAGCCTTCCGCCGGGCACCTCGGGCCCCCAGCCGCCCCGCGCGGCCATCTCCTCCAGCCGCAGCTTCTCGCGAAGCAGGCGGGCGTATCGCGGGGTCGCGGGCCACAGGTCGTGCATCACCGCGGCCGGATCCCCCCCGGCCCACGCGTCGAGGAGCGCTGCCTCGTCGCGGCGCGGGACCTCCAGCACGAGGGTCCGGTCCACGGTCTTCGGGTCCAGCACCCCGGACGAGATGTCGTGCGCGAGCCGCAGGAAGCGGCGCGTCATCGCCACGTCCAGCTCGGCGCGGGCCGCGGGGGTGGCGGCGGCGGCGAACTCGGCGCGCAGCCCGTCGACCGTCAGGCCCCGGGCCGGCAGCGCATGCAGCGGCGTCCGCGCGAGCGCCGACAGGAACGCCGCCCGCCGCGCCTCCGCGCCCTCGCCCGACCAGACCGGCGCGAAGTCGCGCTCGCGGTAGAACGCGGCGACCGCCCCGTCCGCGTCCCCGTCCGCGATCGCGGCCGCCATGGCGGCGGCGAAGGGGGTGATCGTCGTGGCGCCGGCGGGCACGGCGAAGGCCAAGGCGGCGGCCAGCGCCGCGGCGGACAGGAGACGGGTCGGGCGCATGGGGATTCCCTCGGTCGTTCAACCACCGGTATAGCAATTCGCCACGCCGAGGGAGCGTTCACGAATTCGTAAGAACGAAACCGGTACACCCCATGTCGAATCGCGGGCCATGCGAGTCGGTCGTTTCCGAAGCGTGGCAGATTACCGCTCACGCAAAACCGGATGGGCCGAATCGCTGTGAATGCGCCTCAAATATGCCACAAGTCATGCGTCATCTGGGGGATGACACACAGCGAGGTCGGATTAACCGACCCGCAGGGCACGGGACAGAACAACGTGACGCAACCGATCAGTTCGGGGGCTTTCGCCCCGACGCGCCGTGGCATCCTCGGTGCATTCGCAGCCACGGCGGTCGCCGCGGCACCCCACTACGCCAACGCCGCCGGCTTCCTTCGGGGCGGCGGAGACATCCGCAGGTTGCGGATGACCAACGCCCGGACGGGCGAGGCGATCGACACGATCTACTGGATCGAGGGCCGCTACGTCCGGGACGCGCTGCGCGAGATCAACTTCTTCTTCCGCGACTGGCGCCGGAACGAGGTGAAGCAGATCGACAACCGCACGGTCGACATCATCGCCGCGACCCACAACCTCGTGGATGCCTCGGAGCCGTTCCTGCTCCTGTCGGGCTACCGCTCGCCGGCGACCAACCAGATGCTGCGCCGCCGCTCCGGCGGGGTCGCCAAGAACTCGCTCCACCTCAAGGGCCAGGCCGCCGACCTCCGGCTGTCGTCGCGCACGCCGCGCCAAGTAGCACGCGCCGCCGCCGCCTGCCGCGCGGGCGGCGTGGGCAAGTACTCCCGCTCCAACTTCACCCATGTCGACTGCGGCACCGTCCGCGCGTGGGGGAGCTGACCTAGGACGAGGGACGGGGCGAGAGGCGGACAAACCGCCCGCAGCTCCACTCGACGGACGGCCCGGCGCACCGCACGCCGGGCCGTCTCTCGTTCCGGGGGCCGGTCCTACGCGTCGCGCGCCTTCGGGAAGACAAAGCAGCGGTCCCGGCGGATCGAGAGCCACAGGGGCGTGCCCGGCTTGGGCAGGAAGATCGCGGGCACGGTCGCCGTCACCCGCGTCGAACCGTCGGCCATGGTGAACTCGACCAAGCTCTCGCGCCCCATGAACCGCGCCCGCTCCACCACGCCCCGCGCGGGCACCCCCTCGGCGGGCGTCGGCGCAGGCCCCCGCCCCTCCCGGTCGAAGTCGAGGCGCACGTGCTGGGGCCGGAACACGATCTCCACCTCCGTCCCGTCCGCGAGGCCCGGCGCGAGGAACTGGCCGAACGGCGTGTCGCAGAGCGCGCCCTCCACCGTCGCGGCCAGCTGGTTGACGTCGCTGAAGAAGGCCGCCGCGTCCCGATCCGCTGGCGCGGTGTAGAGGTTGTAGGGCGCGGCCATCTGCACGATCCGCCCGCCCCGCATCAGCGCGATGGAGTCGGCCATCCGCATCGCCTCGTCTGGCTCGTGGGTCACGAGCAGGACGGCCGTGCCCTCCGCCTTGAGCACTGCGAGCGTGTCGTCGCGGATCCCGTCGCGCAGCCGGTTGTCCAACCCGGAGAACGGCTCGTCCATCAGCAGGACCTTAGGCCGCGGGGCCAAGGCCCGCGCGAGCGCGACGCGTTGCTGCTCGCCGCCCGACAGCTGGTGCGGATGCATGTCGCCGTAGCCCGACAGCGCGACCCGCTCCAGCAGCTCGGCCACGCGCGCCGCCTTCTCCGCGCGCGACCCGGCGAGCCCGAACCCGACGTTCTGCGCGACCGTCAGGTGGGGGAACAGTGCGAAGTCCTGGAACATCAGCCCGACG
This sequence comes from Jannaschia sp. Os4, assembly GCF_016820245.1. Classification (GTDB taxonomy): domain Bacteria; phylum Pseudomonadota; class Alphaproteobacteria; order Rhodobacterales; family Rhodobacteraceae; genus Jannaschia. The sequence continues at coordinate 641,231 of NZ_JAFCAR010000004.1, forward strand.
CCCCGCTCCTCCGGCGGCAGGTGGACGCCCGGTCCCTCGACCGTGCGTCCCGACAGGCGGATCTCGCCATCGTCGGCCCGGTCCAGCCCCGCGATTAGTCGCAGCGTCGTCGACTTGCCGCAGCCCGACGGGCCGAGCAGGCACGTCACCTGCCCCGCCGCCACGGTCAGGTCCACGCCGTCCACCACGGGCCGCCCGCCGAGCACGCGGGTCAGGCCCCGCACCTCCAGCGCAGGATCCTCGGTGGACATGGACAATTCCCGACGGTTTCCGTCAGGCGGAGATAGACGGGGGCCCCACGCGCCGCAACCGCGTCAGAGCACGCCCTCGGCCCGCCGGCGCTCGCCCCGCGCGTAGGCCCAGAGCAGGAGCGACAGCGCCAAGGTCAGAAGCGCGATCGCCGTCACCGGCCCGTCCGTCAGGGTCTGCACCGGGGGCGCGGCGAGCAGCAGCGCCCAGACCGTCAACGCCCCCTGCGCGATGGCCGCGATGCCGAGCATCCACGCCGCCGCCGCCACCCGCGCGGCGAGGCAGAGGGCCCCCACCAAGGCGAGCGTCGCCCACACGCCGAACGCGCCATGCGCCCAGCCCGGCAAGGTCGTCAGCCACTCGATCTGCGCGGGCGGGTAGTCGGCGAGCCAGCCGATCCGCAGCCCGTAGGCGACCAGCACGTATTCGGCCATCACCACGAGGCCCCAGACCACCGCGATGAGCGACATGATGTAGAGATGCGCGCGGCCCATCCGGGTCCTCCTCCGTCCTGCGTGGAGCGCCGGATAGCACGGCCCGCCGCCCCCTTACATGCGAAAAGGGGCGCCCGCGGCGCCCCTTCCCCGATATCCTCGGCCCCGGTCAGGAGGCCAGCAACAGCTCCGCCTCGACCCGCTTGAGCAGCCGGCGCGCGGCGGTGTAGCCCGCCCGGCCCTCGACCGTACGCAGTTCGGGGAACAGCTTGAGGATCTCCTCGCGCTGCGCCTTGCCGATGCCCGCCAGCGAGTGGTCGCCGGGCTGGAAGCTCTCCGTCCACGCGCCGTCCGACAGGATAACCTCGTGGTTGTCGAACATGACGTGGATGTAGGCCGTCTCAACCGCGTCCATCCGCTCGATCCCCGGACGCCCGACCAGATGCTTGGCCGCGACCAAGACCTCGCGCTCGTCGAAGTAGAGCATCGTCTCCTCGCCGGTGATGAGCACCCGGTGCTGGGGCGAGACGACCATGTCCCGCTCCGGCAGGCCGTGGCCCAATGCGCCCTTGGCGATCCTGACCGGGCGCAGCGCCGGATCGGCCTCCATCTCGGCGGCCTCCACGTCCCTGCGGCCCGTCCAGCGGATCACCTGGATGCCGTTGTCGCGGGTGATGACCCGGTCGCCGACCTCCAGCGTCTCGACGGACACCTCGCCGCGCGGCGTCGCGATCAGCGTGCCGGGCGTGAAGCACGGGATGACCTGCTCGATCTCCTCGAACTTCAGGGTGTCGCCGTTCTCGAAGGCGACGATCCCGTCCTCGCGATCGTCCGAGGTGTAGAGGATCGAGTCGACCCCCTCGCCCGTCAGGTCGAGGATGTCGAAGTCGTCCCCGCCCGAGCCGCCGTCGATCATGTCGTCGGCCGAGCCGCCGATGATCACGTCGCGGTCGTCGCCGCCATCGATCATGTCGGCGTCGTCGTCGGTGTTCAGGATCGTGTCGGCGCCCGACCCGCCCGTCACCGTGTCCGACCCCGCACCGCCGTCGATCTCGTCGGCGCCGCCGTTGCCCGCGATCCGGTCGTCGCCGGTCCCGCCGGTGATCGTGTCGGCGTCCTGGCCACCGGTGATCTCGTCGTCCCCGGCCCCGCCGTCGAGCGTGTCCTCGCCGCCGTTGCCGTTGATCGAGTCGTCGCCGTCGCCGCCCGTGATCAGGTCGTCGTCGCCGCCGCCGCGGAGGGTGTCGTCGCCCACGCCGCCGTCGAGCGTGTCCTGACCCGGCCCGCCGAGGATCGAGTCGTCGCCCTTGCCGCCGAGGAGCGAGTCGTCGCCCGCGCCGCCCAGCAGCGTGTCGTTGTCGATCCCGCCGTCGAGGGTGTCGTTCCCCTCGCCGCCGATCAGGGTGTCGTTGTCGTCCTGGCCGAACAGCTGGTCGTCGCCCGCGCCCCCGTCGAGGAGGTCGTCCCCGTTGTCGAGGATCGGGTCCATGTTATCCATGATGTTCGCCGGATCGAGATCCGGGTTCGGCCCGAGCCCGCCGTAGATGACGTCGTCGCCATCGTCGCCGGTCACGGTGTCCGAGCCCTCGCCCGCGATGACCGAGTCGTCGCCGTCGCCGGCGGTGATCTCGTCGTCGTCGAAGCCCGCGTCGATCGTGTCGTCGCCGGTGCCGCCGAGGATCGTGTCGCGGTCGTCGCCGGTCGAGATCGAGTCGTCGCCGTCGCCCCCGTCCACGAAGTCGCGGTCGTCCTCCGGGTCGCCGTCCACGCCGACGATGGGATCGGTCGGGAAGCCGCGATCCGGCAGGCCGATGACGCCCGCGTCAATCGTGTCGTCGCCCGCGCCCCCGACGAGGCTGTCGGACCCGATGCCGCCTTCGACGGAGTCGTCGCCCGTCCCGGCATCCACGGTGTCGTCGCCCTCGCCGGCGCGCACGGTGTCGTCCCCGCCGCCCGCGCGGATGCTGTCGTCGTTCGAGCCCAGCTCGCCCGACTCACCGCCCAGCGCGTCGTGGTTGTCCACGAAGTCGCCGTTCGGGTCGCCCTCGTAGTCCGCGTCGATCAGCTCGCCGTCGTCGGAGCCTTCGACGATCCCGTCCGGGAACGGCTCCGGCTCGACGCCGATGATGGTCTCGATGTTCACGAACTTGGCGGTCTCGCCCGTCCGCTCGCCCGCATCGTCGAGGAAGAAGACCACCCCGTTCTCCGGGTTGTCGCGCTCGAGCTCCACCTCGACGTCCAGACCGGTCAGGTCCAGGGCGTCGAAGTCGTCGCCGCCCTCGCCGCCGTCGATCATGTCGCCCGGCGTGATGCCCACGAAGGTGTCGCGGTCATCGCCGCCCGAGAGCATGTCCATGCCCGCGCCGCCGACGATGGTGTCGTCGCCGTCGCCGCCCTCGATGGTGTCGTCGCCCGCGCCGCCGTCGAGGGAGTCGCTCTGCGCGCCCCCGTCGATCAGGTCGTCGCCTTCGCCGCCCTCGACCGTGTCGGCGCCGCCGCCGGCCATGATGTCGTCGTCGCCGTCGCCGCCAAGAATCGAGTCGGCCGTGCCGCCGCCCTTGATGGTGTCCGCACCCGCGCCGCCATCCAGGGTGTCCGCACCGGAGCCGCCCTCGATGAGGTCGTCCCCGTCGCCGCCGAGGATCGAGTCGTCCTGGCTGGAGCCGAGCAGCGTGTCCGCGCCGGCACCGCCGTCGAGCGTGTCGCTGCCGCCGTTGCCGACGATCCGGTCGTCGCCTTCGCCGCCCGACAGCGAGTCGTCGCCCGAGCCGCCGATGACGGTGTCGTCGCCCGCGCCCGCGTCGACGGTATCGTTGCCTTCGCCGGCGTCGATCTTGTCGTCGCCCGCGCCCCCATCGATCAGGTCGTCGCCCTCGTTGCCCTCGATCGAGTCGCGGCCGTCGCCGCCGATCAGCGTGTCGTCGCCGTCGCGGCCCCGCAGCGAATCGTCGCCCGCGTTGCCCAAGAGCTCGTCGTCGCCGCCTTGGCCGTCGAGGAAGTCGTCGCCCTCGCCGCCGATCGCGGTGTCGGACCCGTCGCCGCCCAGCACGAGGTCGTCGCCGTCCCCGCCCTTCAGCGCGTCGTTCCCGGCCCCGCCGTCGAGCGTGTCGTCGCCGCCCTCGCCGAACAGCATGTCGTCGCCGTCGCCGCCGTTCAGCGTGTCCTCGCCGTCCTGGCCGTGGACCCAGTCGTCGCCGGTGCCGCCGTCGACGGAGTCGTTGCCCGCGCCCATCCAGATCTCGTCGTCGTCGGCCCCGCCCTCGGCGGTGTCGGCGCCCGACCCGCCGACGATGGTGTCCTCGCCGTCGCCGCCCTGCAGGAGGTCGTCGTCCTCCTCGCCGAACAGCTTGTCGTCGCCCTCGGAGCCTCGGAGCGTGTCGTCGCCCACGCCGCCGTAGAGGGTGTCGTCGCCCGCGCCGCCGTCGAACAGGTCGTCGCCCGCGCCTTGGTCCGCGCCAGGCGCGTCGTCGATCAAGTCGTCGCCCGCGCCGCCGTCCACGGTGTCGTCGCCGTCGCCGGTGAAGACGGTGTCGTCGCCGCCGCCCGCGCGGACGCTGTCGTCGTTGGAGCCGAGATCGCCCGACTCGCCGCCCAAGGCGTCGTTGTTGTCGATGCGGTCGCCTTCCTCGCCGATGTCGCGCTCGTCGTAGTCCGCGTCGATCAGCTGGCCGTCGTCGTTGCCCTCGACGATGCCGTCGAGCTTCGGCTCCGGCTCGACGCCGATGATCGTCTCGATGTTGACGAAGGACGCGGTCTCGCCGGTGCGGACGCCCGCGTCGTCGAGGAAGAAGATCGTGCCGTTCTCGGGGTTGTCGTCCGACAGCTCCACCTGGACGTTCAGGCCCGTCAGGTCGAGCGCGTCGAAGTCGTCGCCGCCCTCGCCGCCGTCGATCACGTCGCCCGCGGTGATGTCGATAAAGAGATCGCGGTCGTCGCCGCCCTCCATCGTATCCGCGCCGCCATCACCTTCCAGCGTGTCGTTGCCCGCGCCACCCTTGATGGCGTCGTCGCCGTCGCCGCCGTCGAGAAAGTCGTCCCCGCCCTCGCCGAACAGCATGTCGTCGCCGGCGTTCCCGTCGAGCGTGTCGTCGCCGTCCTGGCCGTGCATCCAGTCGGCGCCGTCGCCGCCTGCGGCCGAGTCGTCGCCCGACCCCATCCAAATCTCGTCACGGCCCGCGCCGCCCGAGGCGGAATCGTCGCCGGCGCCGCCGACGATGGTGTCGTCGCCGTCCTCGCCCATCAGGGTGTCGCGCCCGTCGCCGCCGTTGAGCTTGTCGTCGCCGTCCCCGCCCTTGATGGCGTCGTCGCCCGCGCCGCCCACGAGGGAGTCGTCGCCGCCCTCGCCGAACAGCATGTCGTCGCCGCCGTCGCCCTTCAGCGTGTCGTCGCCGTCCTGGCCGTGCATCCAGTCGGCGCCGTCGCCGCCGGTGGCGTGGTCGTCGCCCGAGCCCATCCAGATCTCGTCGCGGCCCGCGCCGCCCTCGGCCTTGTCGTCGTCCGCCCCGCCGAGCAGCGTGTCGTCGCCGTCGCCGCCGAGCAGGGTGTCCTTGCCGGCGTCGCCGGACAGACGGTCGTCGCCCTTCCCGCCCGCCACGAGGTCGTCGCCCGCGCCGCCGTGCAGCGTGTCGTTCGCGCCGTCGTCCTCGGCCACGCCGAGCCCGCCGCCGTTGATGTTGGAGGAGTCGTAGCCGACGATCGTGTCGTCGCCGTCCCCGCCGCGGATGGAGTCCGCGCCGTTGCGCCCCTCGATCCGGTCGTGGCCCGCGCCGCCATCGATCGTGTCGCGGCCCGCTCCGCCGTAGATCGAGTCGTTGCCCTCGTTGCCCAGCAGCGAGTCGTCGCCCGACCCGCCGTCGATCTGGTCGTTGCCGGTGCCGCCGTCGACGGTGTCGTCGCCCGCGCCGGAGCGGATGGTGTCGTCGCCCGCGCCCGCGCGCACGCTGTCGTCGTCCGAGCCGACGCGGCCCGACGCGCCGCCCAGCGCGTCGCCGTTGTCGATGCGGTCGCCCTCCGGGTCGCCGGTGTAGTGCGCGTCGATCACCTCGCCCGCCGAGGTGCCCTCGACGATGCCGTCCAGCGCCGGGGCCGGCGTGAACTTGAGGTCGTCGATCGCGCCGGAGCCGCCGAGGATCACCTCCATGCGGCCCACGCCGTCCGTGTCGATGTGGACGTCCTTGGCCCCGTTGTTCGTCGTCGCCACGTCGATCTGGCGGATGAACTTGCCGTCCTCGTCGTAGAGCTTAATCCAAGCCCCCTCCTCGACGTCCAGCACGGTGAGGGAGTGGAGGTCGACCTCCCCGTCGAAGTCGAAGACGAACTTGCCGCCGCCCGCGTTGTCGTCGGGGTCGCCCTGGTCGCCGTCCTCGGACAGGATCAGGATCTTGCCCTGGTCCTTGTAGGCGAGGTCGTGGTCGCCGCCCGTCGGCTTGTTCGAGTCGAACACCATGACGGGGTTGTGCGGGTTGCCCGAGGAGATCGTGACGCCGGGGAACTGGTTCGAGACGATCGCGCCGGTGTGAAGGGCGTTGAAGTCGAGCGTGGTCTTGGTCATGGCGATACGGTCCTTACCTCAAGCCGCGCCGGAGCGCGTTGACGACACGGCGGTCGGGCATGTGTTTGCGGTCGCCACGGTCGTGACGCGAAAAACGGACGAGGACATGACGGGCAGCGGGCGCCCGGCTGTCGCAAGGGTGGTGTTCATACGGTCGTTCCTCGTCCTCTAAACGCCCCCGTGCGGGCAGGACGATGGCGGCCAGGGTCGCGGGGCGGGCGGCACGCGTCGCGGGAAGAGCCGGGGCGACGCCCCGTCGCGGCCCCCTCCGGCCCCCACCGGACGCGACCCGCGCGATCCGCGGTGGCGGACCCCGATCCCGATTGACGCGACCACCCCCATGGTCGGCAGACATCGCCCCCTCCGGGAGCGGATAAACGCCTAGCGGGTTTCTCGTTGTGCTGGAAGCGGTTTGACGACGACGTCGCGACGCAACTCGCCCGATCGCGCGGGCCCGCGGTCGGAATGTGGCCCGAAACGGGCCGTTCGTGCGTGTTTTCGTTTCCAACGACGAAACGATCCCCCGCGAGCGCACATGGATTACGCAGGGTAAACCCCAACGTAGCCGTCATCGGAGGTCCGCCCACGGACGACTGCCTAGATTTCGTGCAGGGGATTGGATCGGCTGGGGAAACGGCAATGCGCCGAGCGCGACGAATTGTCTGTTTTCCAGCGGGAGACGATCGGGGCCGGATTCCCGCCCCATTTCGCCCGCGGCTGGACGGGGACGGCGCGGCGGGGGGGCCGTCTTGGTACCCGCGGCCGGACTCGAACCGGCAAGCCTTGCGGCGGCGGATTTTGAATCCGCTGCGTCTACCAATTCCGCCACGCGGGCACGGGACGAGTGCGGGCCGCCTATGCCGGGCCGTCGCCCGCGTCAATCACAGCCGGTCGGTGCCGAACGTGTCGCAGGCCGCCATGTCCCCCGTCTCCCATCCGGTCGTGAACCAGCGCGAGCGCTGCTCCGAGGTGCCGTGGGTGAAGGTGTGCGGCATCGGCACCCGCCCGGCCCGCTCCGCGAGGTGGTCGTCCCCGATCCGGCGGGCCGCGTTCACGGCCTCGTCCACGTCGCCCGGCTCCAAGGTGCCGAACCGCTGCTGCGCCGCCCGCGCCCAGATGCCGGAGTAGCAGTCCGCCTGAAGCTCGATCCGCACGGAGATCGCGTTCGACTCGCCCTCCGACACCCGCCGCCGGATCGCGTTGGCCTCGCCGAGGAAGCCCAGCTCCTGCTGCACGTGATGGGCCACCTCGTGCGCGACCACGTAGGCGGCGGCGAAGTCGCCCCGCGCGCCCAGCTGCCGCTCCATCGTCGTGAAGAACTCCGTGTCGAGGTAGATCTTCCCGTCCGCGGGGCAGTAGAACGGCCCCGTCGCCCCCGAGGCCCCGCCACAGGGCGACTGGGTCACACCGGAATAGAGCACGAGCGTCGCCGGGTCGTAGGCCCGCCCGACCTGCCGCTGGAACAGGTCAGCCCAGACCTCCTCCGTGTCCGCCAGCACGACGGAAACGAACTGCGCCTCCTGCTGCTCGGCCTCCGAGATGGGGCGCGTCTGCGTCGGCACGCCCGACACGACCTGCCCGCCCCCCGAAAGGAGCGGCGTCACGTCGATCCCGAGGAACCAGCCCAGCGCCAGCACGATGATCAGGCCGAACCCGCCGAGCTTGGCCGTCCCGCCCGCGCGCCCGCCGCCGATCCGCACCGTCCGCCCCCCGAAGCCGCCGCGCCCCCGCCGGTCCTCGATGTTGCGGCTCCCGCGGCGACCTCTCCAGCGCATGGCGCCCTCCTTCCGGCTGTGCGTCACCCTAGCGCACACCCCGGCGGGCCGGTTCCCTCCCCCGCCTTGACCCCTCCCCCGGCTCGTGGTCACGCCCCGCCCATGCTGCGCCGCCTCTACGACTGGACCCTCTCATGGGCCGCCCATCCCCGGGCGCTCTGGGTGCTGGCCGTCGTATCGTTCGCGGAATCCTCCGTCTTCCCGATCCCGCCCGACGTGCTCCTGATCCCGATGGTCCTCGCGCGCCCGGGCCGGGCGTGGCTGACCGCGGGCGTCTGCACGATCGCCTCCGTGGCGGGGGCGCTCCTCGGCTACGCCATCGGCGCCTTCGCATGGGAGGCGGTGGGCCAGCCGGTCCTGACGTGGCTCGGCAAGGGGGACAGCTTCGACACCTTCCGCGCGACCTACGACGACTGGGGCCTGTGGGCGGTCCTCGTCGCCGGCCTCACGCCCTTCCCCTTCAAGGTCATCACGATCCTGTCCGGCGCCCTCGGCATGTCGCTCGCCGCCTTCGTCGCCTCCTCGCTGGTCGCCCGCGGGCTGCGGTTCTTCGTGGTCGCCGCGATCCTGTGGAAGGTCGGCGATCCGGCGCGTCATTTCATCGAGCGCCACCTCGCCCTTGTCTTCGCCGCCGCCCTCGTGGTCCTGATCGGGGGCATCTGGGGGATCCGTTTCCTGTGAGACCGCTGCTCGCCACCGCGACGACCGGCCACGCCGCCCTGCTCGGCGGGGCCTTCCTGTTCCAGCTCGCGGGCTACGCCCCCTGCGCGATGTGCCTCTGGCAGCGCTGGCCCCACGCGGCGGCGATCCTGCTGGGCATCCTCGCGCTGTCCACCGGGATGCCGCGCCTGATGGCCGGGCTCGCCGCCCTCGCCGCCGCGACGACGGCCGCCATCGGCGCGTTCCACGCGGGCGTCGAGCAGGGCTGGTGGGACGGCCCGTCGTCCTGCACGGGCGGGGGGGACGGCATCGGCGGCCTGTCCGGGGCCGACCTGCTGTCGACCGCAGTCACCGACGCCGTCGTCATGTGCGACGAGATCGCCTGGTCCTTCGCGGGCCTCTCCATGGCGGGCTGGAACGCGATGTTCTCCGTCGCCCTCGCCTGCATCTGGATCGCGGCCGCCCGCGCGCCCGAGACCGACCCCGAGGAGTCCATCGCCGCATGATCCCCACCAACCCGGACGTCGCCGCCACCACCCCGCCCCCGGTGATGGAGGCGCGGCGCTGGATCGAGGCCACCACGTTCTCCGCCGACCGCCCGCTCCTCAACCTGTCCCAAGCCGCGCCCGCGGACCCGCCGCCCGACGCCCTGCGCACCGAGATGGCGCGCATCCTCGTCGAGGAGACGGAGCCCCACCTCTACGGCCCCGTCCTCGGCCTGCCCGCCCTGCGCGCCCGCGTCGCGGCCGACTGGACGGCGGCCTATGGCGGCGCGGTCCGGCCCGAGCAGGTCGCCATCACCTCGGGCTGCAACCAAGCCTTCACCGCGATCATGGCCACGCTCGCCGCGCGCGGGGACGAGGTGATCCTGCCGACGCCGTGGTACTTCAACCACAAGATGTGGCTCGACATGCAGGGCGTCACCACCCGCCCCTTGGAGACCAGCCCCGACCTCCTGCCCGACCCGGAGGCGGCGGAGGCGCTCGTCACGCCCAAGACCCGCGCCATCGTCCTCGTGACGCCCAACAATCCCGGCGGCGTGGAATACCCCGCCGCGACGGTCGCCGCCTTCCGCGACCTCGCCCGGCGCCACGGCCTCGCCCTCGTGATCGACGAGACCTACCGCGACTTCGACGCGCGGGACGCTGCGCCTCATGACCTCTTCGCCGACCCGGACTGGGACGACACGGTCGTGCACCTCTATTCCTTCTCCAAGGCCTACCGCCTGACCGGCCACCGCGTCGGCGCCGTCTGCGCGTCCGAGGACCGGCTCGCGCAGGTCGAGAAGTGGCTCGACACGGTGACCATCTGCCCCAACGGCCTCGGCCAGCGCGCCGCGCTCTGGGGGATGGAGAACCTCTCCGGCTGGCTCGCGGGCGAGCGCCGCGAGATCCTCTCCCGCCGCGACGCGATGGAGGACGGGTTCGCCGGCCTGCCGGAATGGCGCCTGCTCGGCTGCGGCGCCTACTTCGCCTATGTCCGCCACCCTTGGGACGCGTCCTCGACCGAGGTGGCCAAGGCCCTCGTCGACCGCGCCGCGCTGCTGACGCTGCCGGGCACCATGTTCGGCCCCCTCCGCGCCGAGGGCGGGACGGGCCGCGCCGAAGTCACCCTGCGCATCGCCTTCGCCAACGCCGACCGCGACGGCATCGCCGTCCTCTTCGACCGCCTGCGCGAGGTCACGGCCGCCGGTCTCTGACGCCCGGCCCGGACCCCGCCCCGGCGCGGCGCGTCCGCCTCGGGGATGAACCAGGGGGGTGCACGGGGGGCGCCGCCCTCCGGCCCCCGTCTTGCCCCCGCCCCCGCACGCCCCTATCCCGTCGCCCGGAACACCGAGGGGGACGCGGACAGATGGCCAGCCAAGACGAAGAGCGGCACGAGAAGCGCAAGAAGCGCAAGGCGTCCAACGCCCTCGTCTGGGCGATCCTCGCGCTCCTGATCCTCGCCCTCGGCGGCTTCGGGATCGGCGGCTTCGGGGGAACCGTCCGCTCCGTCGCCGAGGTCGGCGACGTGGAGGTCGACGCCACCACCTACGCCCGCGCCCTCCAGTCCGAGCAGCGCCGGCTGGCGCAGGCCACCGGCGGCGCGATCGGCGTCCCCGAGATGCGGGCCTTGGGCCTCGACGCGCAGGTCCTGCAGCGCCTCCTCGCCGCCGCCGCCTTGGAGGACGAGGCCGACGACCTCGCCATCTCCGTGGGCGACGCCGAGGTGGCGCGGGCCATCCGCGAGAACGGCGCCTTCGGCGGGGTCTCCGGCAGGTTCGACCGCGAGGGCTATGCCGCCGTTCTCCGCCAGAACGGCCTGACCGAGCGCCAGTTCGAGGCCCGCACCCGCTCCGACCTCGCCTCCTCCGTGCTGCAGGACGCCGTCCTCGGGGGCATCCGCGCGCCCGACGCGCAGGCCGAGTTCTTCGCCGCGTGGCTCTCGGAATCCCGGGACGCCACCCTCGCGGACGTCACCGTCTCGATGCTGGAGGGCGGCCCCCTCGCGCCCTCCGACGACGACCTCGCCACGTTCCTCGAGGCCGAGGCCGACCGGTTCCGCACCCCCGAGCGCAAGCGCCTCACCTACGCATGGCTCGATCCCGCCACCGTGGCGCGCGGCATGGATGTCTCCGCCGAGGACCTGACGGCGGCCTACGAGGCCCGCGCCGACGAGTTCCGCCGCCCCGCCCGCGTCCTCGCCGAGCGGCTCGCCTTCGCCGACGCCGAGGCCGCCGCCGCGGCCCGCGCCGAGATCGAGGCGGGCGAGAGCACCTTCGACGCCCTCGTGGAGGCCCGCGGCCTGACCTTGGAGGACGTGGACCAAGGCGAGCTCTCCGCCGACGACCTCTCGGACGCCGCCGCCGCGGCCGTCTTCGCGCTCACCGAGCCCGGCCTCGCCGGTCCCGTCGAGACGCCGCTGGGGCCCGCGCTCTTCCGCGTCAACGCCGTGCTCGACGCCTCCGAGACACCGCTTGCGGAGGTCGAGGACGAGCTGCGACTCGAGATCGCCGCCGAGCGCGCCGAGCGCGAGATCGAGGGCCTGCGCGACACGATGGACGACCTGCTCGCGGGCGGGGCCACGCTGGAGGAGCTGGAGGCCGAGATCGGCGCCACGGTCGCCACGCTCGACTGGTTCGACGGCGCCTCCGAGGGGCCGGCGGGCTATGCCGCGCTGCGGCAAGCTGCGTCCGAGGTCCAGGAGGGCGACTTCCCCGAGGTGATCGACCTCGACGACGGGGGCCTGATCGCCATCCGCCTTGACGAGACCCTGCCCGCCGAACTGCCCGCGCTCGACGAGATCCGCGACGAGGTGGCCGCCGTGTGGACGGCTGCCTCCACGCGCGAGCGGCTGGAGGACCGCGCCCGCGCCCTCGCCGGGCAACTGCGCGACGGGGCCACGTTCGAGGAGCTGGGCCTGACGCCCGTCCCTGCCGAGGACGCCGAGCGGGCCACGCCCCTGCCGGGCCGCGCCCCCGCGGTGACCGACGCCCTGTTCGAGCTGTCGGAGCCGGGCGAGGTGGCGGCGCTCGCAGGCGACGACCTGTCCGCGACGATCGTCCGGCTGGACGCCATCGACGTGCCCGACCTCGGCGAGGGCGAGGCCGCCGCGCTGGTCGACACGGTACGCGCCCAGCTGACGCGCGGCTATGCCGAGGACCTGTTCGAGGCCTATGGCCGCGCGGTCCAGCAGGGCGCGGGCGTGCAGGTGAACCAAGCGGCGGTGAACGCGGTGCTGTCCCAGCTCGGCGGCCTCTGATGCAGCCCGCCTTCGACGCGTTCGCCCCCGCCTTCGAGCGGGGCGAGAACCAGGTCCTGTGGACGACGCTGCCCGCCGACCTCGACACGCCGGTATCCCTGTTCCTGAAGCTGGCCGAGGCCGCGCCGTGGTCCTTCGTGCTGGAGTCGGTCACGGGCGGCGAGGTGCGCGGCCGCTACTCCATCGTGGGGATGCGCCCCGACCTGATCTGGCAGTGCCGGGGCGAGACCTCGCGCGTCAACCGCTCGGCCCGCTGGGACCCTGACGCGTGGGAGGACACGGGCGCGCCCCTGGAGGCCCTGCGCGCGCTCATCGCGGAGAGCCGAGTCGACCTGCCCGAGGGCCTGCCGGCGGCCAGCGCGGGCCTCTTCGGCTATCTTGGCTACGACATGATCCGGCTGGTGGAGCGGCTGCCCCAGACGAACCCCGACCCGCTGGACCTGCCCGACGCCACGCTGGTGCGCCCCTCCGTCGTCGCGGTGCTGGACGGCGTGAAGGGCGAGGTGACGCTGGTGGCGCCGGTCTGGGCCGGGTCGGGCAGCGCCCGCGCCGCCTATGCGCAGGCCGCCGAGCGGCTGCAGGACGCGCTCGCCTCCCTCGACCGCGCCATCCCCGAGACGCGCGACGTGTTCGGGGCCGGGGCCGAGCCCTACGACCCCGGCGAAGGCGTCTCGAACTTCACGCGCGCCGGCTACCACGCCGCCGTGGAGCGCGCGCGCGACTACATCGCGGCGGGCGACATCTTCCAGGTGGTGCCGTCGCAGCGCTGGACGCACGACTTCCCGCTGCCCCCCTTCGCGCTCTACCGCGCCTTGCGGCGGACGAACCCCTCGCCCTTCATGTTCTACCTCGACATGGGCGGCTTCCAGATCGTCGGCGCCTCCCCCGAGATCCTCGTGCGCGCCTTCGACGGCGAGGTCACGATCCGGCCCATCGCGGGCACCCGCAGGCGCGGCGCCACCCCCGAGGAGGACCGCGCGCTGGAGGCCGACCTGCTGTCGGACGAGAAGGAGCGGGCCGAGCACCTGATGCTGCTGGACCTCGGGCGCAACGACGTGGGCCGGGTCGCCAAGATCGGCACCGTGCGCCCGACCGAGGAGTTCATCGTCGAGCGCTACAGCCACGTCATGCACATCGTGTCCAACGTGGTGGGCGAGCTGGCGGAGGAGCACGACGCGCTCTCGGCCCTGCTCGCGGGCCTGCCCGCGGGGACCGTGTCGGGCGCCCCTAAGGTCCGCGCGATGGAGATCATCGAGGAACTGGAGCCCGAGAAGCGCGGCGTTTACGGCGGGGGCTGCGGCTACTTCGGGGCGAACGGCGACATGGACATGTGCATCGCCCTGCGGACGGCGGTGGTGAAGGACCGCAAGCTCTACGTGCAGGCGGGCGGCGGCGTCGTCTGGGACAGCGACCCCGAGGCCGAGTTCCAGGAGACGGTGAACAAGTCCAACGCCATCCGCGCGGCGGCGGCCGAGGCCGGTCGCTTCGCGGGGCGGGGGAACCGCTAGGGCGCCCGCGCGTATCTTCGGGCAACCTCAGGGAGACCCACAGATGCGCCTCGCCCCCTTCGCCGCCGCCGTCCTGCTCGCCGCCCCCGCCTTCGCGGACGGGCACGTGATCGAGAACCTGTCGGGCACGCTCCTCGACCGCGAGGGCAACAACATCGGCTCGGTCGCCGTGCTGCAGACCGCGTCCGGGATCGTGCGCCTGACCGTGGCGGGCATCGACATGGAGCCGGGCGCCTACGGCATCCACTTCCACGAGACCGGGGTCTGCGAGGGCGACTTCTCCTCGGCGGGCGGCCATATCGGCGAGGGCGACTCGAACCACGGCCTCGTCGCAGGCGGGCCGCATGCGGGCGACAACCCGAACGGCTTCGTCCCCGAGGGCGCGACGGCGCTGAACTACGAATCGTTCAACGAGCGCATCTCCTTCGAACAGCTGCTCGACGCGGACGGCGCGGCGCTGATCGTGCATTCCGGGCCCGACGACTACGTCTCCCAGCCATCGGGCGACGCGGGCGACCGGATCGCCTGCTCCGTGCTCGAGAACGACTGACGCTTGCCCTCCGGCGCCCGCCCGCGACAGGGTGGGCGCATGATCACGCTGCACCTCGCCCGGGGGACCATCGCCCTCGCCGCCCACGCCGCCTTGGAGGTCACGGGGCTCGACCACCGCCTCGCATGGGTCGACTTCCGCGCCGCCGAGCAGCGGGGCGAGGCCTACGCGCGGGTGAACCCGAAGGGCCGCGTGCCCGCGCTGGAGACCGATCGCGGCATCCTGACCGAGACGCCCGCGATCCTCGAATGGATCGCGCAGGCGGCGCCGGATGCGGGCCTGATGCCCGCCGACCCGTGGCAGGCGGCCAAGGCGCGGGCATGGATGGCGTGGTGCGCCTCGACGGCCCACGTGAACCACGCCCACAAGATGCGCGGCGCGCGCTGGGCCGACGACGAGGCCGCGTGGGCGGCCATGACGGCGAAGGTGCCGCAGACGATGCTGGAGACCGCACGATTTGCCGAGGCGGGCATGGAGGGGGCGTTCCTTCTCGGGGACGCGCCCACGGTCGCGGACCTGCACTGGTTCGCCATCGCCCGCTGGCTGGAGGGCGACGGCGTCGACCTCTCGGCGGTGCCGGGCGTGGCGGCGCACATGTCGCGGATGCGGGAGGTGCCGGGCGTGGCGCGGGCCGAGGCGATGCACGGCTGAGCCGCGCCGCGCCGCTAGCCGACGGTCCGCACCCACGCCGCCGCCTGCCGCACGATCACCTCCGGCGGCTCGCGCAGATCGAACGTCCGGGCGCACTCGTCCGGCCCCGGCATCTCCAGCGTCTCCAACTGGCTGTCGAGCAGGGAGACCGGCATGAAATGCCCTTCCCGCGCCGCCATGCGCGCGGCGATCACCGCCTTGGGGCCATGCAGGTGGACGAACGCCACGGCGCCCGCCGCCGCCTCGATCCGCCGCCGGTAGGCCGCCTTCAGCGCGGAGCACGCGACCACCACCGGCCCCTCCGCCCGCGCCATCTCCGCCCCAATGGCGTCCAGCCACGGCCAGCGGTCCGCGTCCGTAAGCGGCGTGCCACGGGCCATCTTCGCACGGTTCGCCTCCGGGTGCAGGTCGTCGCCGTCCACGAACCTACCGCCGAGCGCCTCGGCCAGCATCGCGCCCGTCAGGCTCTTGCCCGTGGACGTGACGCCCATCACGATGACCTTCATGCGCGGCCCTCCCGCTCCGGGGGTAGGCCGCCGCCCGCAGCGCGCGCAAGGACCCCGATGGACCAGCCCCCCAGACGACGCGGCGGACGCGCGGGACGGCAGGCGACGGCCCGTCCCGACACCGCCGAGGCGCCGACGCTCCGCGCGCCGCTTCTGCCCTCGGGCGCAGGGTCGGTGCTGGTGATCGCCTGCGGGGCGCTGGCGCGCGAGGTGCTGGCCGTGAAGCGGCAGGCGGGGCTTGGGCATGTCGACCTCCACTGCCTGCCCGCGATCCTGCACAACCGCCCCGAGCGCATCGCCCCCGCCGTGTCGAACGCGCTGGACGCGGCCACCGCCTACGACCGCGTGTTCGTGGCCTATGGCGATTGCGGCACCGGGGGCGCATTGGCCGCGCTCTGCACCGCGCGCGGGGTGGAGATGCTGCCCGGCGCGCATTGCTACGCCTTCTTCGAGGGCATCGAGGCCTTCGCCGCCCGCGACGACGGGGCGGCGTTCTACCTCACGGACTTCCTCGCGGCGCAGTTCGACGCCTTCGTCACGCAGCCACTGGGCCTCGACCGCCACCCGGAGCTGCGGGACGCGTATTTCGGAAACTACCGCGCGCTCGTCTACCTCGCGCAGACGGACGACCCGGCGCTGGACGCGAAGGCCGAGGCGGCCGCCGCGACGCTGGGGCTGGCCTACGAGCGGCGGCGCACCGGGTTCGGGGCGCTGGGGGCGGCGGTGGCGGCCCTTTAGGACGCGGCCGGGGCCCGCCGTGCCTTCCCCCCTCCCCGCCGCCACGGTAAGGCGCGCCCCATGACCGAGCCCGCCATCACGCCCGACCTGATCGCCGCCCACGGCATCACGCCCGACGAGTACGACCGCCTCCTCGCGATGCTGGACGGGCGCGCGCCGTCCTTCACCGAACTCGGCATCGTCTCGGCGATGTGGAACGAGCACTGCTCCTACAAATCGTCGAAGAAGTGGCTCCGCACCCTGCCCACCGAAGGGCCGCAGGTCGTGATCGGGCCGGGCGAGAACGCGGGCGTGGTCGCCATCGGGCCGGACGCGGACGGCAACGAGCTGGTCTGCGTCTTCAAGATGGAGAGCCACAACCACCCCTCCTACATCGAGCCCTACCAAGGGGCGGCGACGGGCGTGGGCGGCATCCTGCGCGACGTGTTCACCATGGGCGCGCGCCCCGTGGCGGCGATGAACGCGCTCAGCTTCGGGCGGATCGACCACCCCAAGACCCGCCGCCTCGTCCACGGGGTCGTGGCGGGCGTGGGCGGCTACGGCAACGCCTTCGGCGTTCCCACCGTGGGGGGCGAGCTGCGCTTCCACCGCTCCTACGACGGCAACTGCCTCGTGAACGCCTTCGCCGCCGGGATCGCCCGGCGCGACGCGATCTTCACCTCCGCCGCGGCGGGCGTGGGACGCCCGGTCGTCTATCTCGGCGCCAAGACGGGCCGCGACGGCGTGGGCGGGGCGACGATGGCGTCGGCCGAGTTCGACGACACCATCGAGGAGAAGCGGCCCACCGTGCAGGTGGGCGACCCCTTCACCGAGAAGCGGCTGATGGAGGCGACGCTGGAGCTGATGGCCACGGGCGCCGTCGTCGCGATCCAGGACATGGGCGCCGCCGGCCTGACCTGCTCGGCCGTCGAGATGGGGGACAAGGGCGGCCTCGGCATCCGCCTCAACCTCGACGACGTGCCCCAGCGCGAGGCGGCGATGACCGCCTACGAGATGATGCTGTCCGAGAGCCAGGAGCGGATGCTCATGGTCCTCGACCCCGCGCTCGAGGCCGAGGCGCGCGCCGTGTTCGACAAGTGGGACCTCGACTTCGCCATCGTCGGCGAGACCATCCCCGAGGACCGCTTCGTCGTGCTGCACCGCGGCGAGACCAAGGCCGACCTCCCGCTCTCGAAGCTGTCGTCCGAGGCGCCGGAATACGACCGCCCGTGGACCCCCACGCCGCCGCCCGCGCCGCTGGGCACCGTCCCCGAGATGGACCCGCTAGACGCGCTGCGCGCGCTGATCGGCGGGCCGAACCACTGCGCCCGCGACTGGGTCGTGCGGCAATACGACACCCAGGTGATGGCGGACACGGTCGTGCTGCCCGGTCGCGACGCGGGCGTGATCCGCATCCACGGCACCGACCGCGGCCTCGCCTTCACCGCGGACGTCACGCCCCGCTACGTGCTGGCCGACCCCGAGGCGGGCGGGCGGCAGGCGGTGGCCGAGGCCTATCGCAACCTCGTGGCGCGCGGCGCGCGGCCCTTGGCCACGACCGACAACCTCAACTTCGGCAACCCCGAGAAGCCCGAGATCATGGGCCAGTTCGTCGGCGCGATCCGGGGCATCGGCGAAGCCTGCCGCGCCCTCGACATGCCGATCGTGTCGGGCAACGTCAGCCTCTACAACGAGACGGACGGCACCGGCATCGACCCCACGCCGACCATCGGCGCGGTGGGCCTCATCGATCAGCTGTCCCACGCCATCGACGGGCGCGCCCGCACCGGCCACGTGGCCCTCCTGCTTGGCGGCGAGGGTACCCATCTGGGACGGTCCGCGCTCCTCGCCGAGACGGGCTTCGAGGATGGCGCGCCGCCGCCGGTCGATCTCGACGCGGAGGGCCGGCACGGCCGGTTCGTCCTCGACAACGTCGCCCTGATCGCCGCGTGCGCCGACGTGTCCGACGGCGGCCTCGCCTTGGCGGCGTTCCAGCTGGCGGAGGAGGGGGGCGTCGGCCTGACGCTCGACCTCGAGGGCCTTCCCGCCCTCTTCGGCGAGGACCAAGGCCGCTACGTGATCGCCTGCACGATGGCGGCCGCCGAGACGCTGATGGAGAAGGCGGGCGCGGCGGACGTGCCACTATCGATGGTCGGGCAGTTCGGCGGCGCCGAGGTGCGCTTGGGGCGGGCGGTCGGCCAGATGGCGGACCTGTCGGCGACCTATCGCGGCGCGCTGGCGGATGCCGTGGCCTGAGGCCGCCCCCTCTGGCGCCCCCGCGGCCCGGGCTGTATCCTCACCCGACCCCACGCGCGGAGGACCCCCATGGCGATGCAGGCCCACGAGATCGAGGCGCTGATCCGCGACGCCTTCCCGGAGGCGCAGATCA
Organism: Jannaschia sp. Os4; assembly: GCF_016820245.1. Lineage (GTDB taxonomy): Bacteria > Pseudomonadota > Alphaproteobacteria > Rhodobacterales > Rhodobacteraceae > Jannaschia. Next base: position 659,962 of record NZ_JAFCAR010000004.1, read on the forward strand.
CCATCACCGACCTCGCCGGCGACGGGAACCACTATGCCGCGGAGGTCATCGACGACAGCTTCCGGGGCCTCACCCGCGTGGCGCAGCAGCGCGCCGTCTACGCCGCGCTCAAGGGCAAGATGGACGGTCCCTCCGGCGAGCTGCACGCCCTCGCCTTGACCACCCGCGCGCCCCTGCCCACCTGACCATGGAGTTCGCGCTCTCCGCCCTGATCGCTGGAGGCATCCTCGTGGTGCTGGCGGTGCGGGCCGTCTTCGTCGTCCGGTCCGAGCCCGACCGCCCGCGCGGCGTCGAGCCGGGCGAGGGCTACACCAAGATCCTGTCCGAGTACTCCTCGGGCGTGGGCGGCGGCGAGCGCCTGATAACCCGGGTCCCCCGCGACCCCGACGCCTACGCGCGGGCCTTCGTGCCCCGGAAGGAGAGACGATGAACACGACCACGGATGCCGCGACCCGCATCGAGGACATGGTGAAGGCGAGCGACGTCGTCCTCTTCATGAAGGGCACCAAGGCGATGCCGCAATGCGGCTTCTCCGCCAAGGTGGCGGGCGTGCTGAACTACATGGAGGTCGAGTACGGCGACGTGAACGTGCTCGAGGACGCCGATATCCGGCAAGGGATCAAGGACTTCTCCGACTGGCCGACCATCCCGCAGCTCTACGTGAAGGGCGAGTTCGTGGGCGGCTGCGACATCGTCACCGAGATGGTCCTGTCGGGCGAGCTGGATGACATGCTGGCCGCCAAGGGCGTGGCCTTCGACAAGCAGGCCGCCGACCGCATCCGCGAGCACAACGCCTGAGGGGCCGGGGGCCGGGACCTAGAGCCCGACCACCGACCGGATCGTGATCCACGTCTGGGCGAGCTGCGCCTTGCCCTGCACGACCCGCGCCGACAGGTTCACCTCCTCGCTGCCCGCCATCACGAGGATGACGGTCACCGCCGTCAGGAACATCGCGGTGGAGGACACCCATTCGCGCGTCGCGCCGCTCTCGTCGTAAAGGAACCGCTCCATCGGTCCATCCTTCGTCAACCAACGGATCGACTCTAAGGGATGATTCGGGCGCGGGCGGGGCGGGAGTTCGGCGCGATCAGCGCCGCCCCTCGATATGCTTGCGCAGCTTGGACGGCCCCGCCTTCTTGCGGTCCTTGTAGGGGTTCGCGTCCCCCTGCCCCCGCAGGTGCAGGCGGATCGGCGTGCCGGGCATGTCGAAATCCTCGCGCAGCCCGTTGACGAGGTAGCGCGAGTACGCCTCCGGCACCCCGTCGGGGATCGAGCACATCACCACGAAGCCCGGCGGACGCGTCTTGGCCTGCGTCATGTAGCGCATCTTGATGCGCCGCCCGCCCGGCGCGGGGGGCGGGTGCGCCGCGACCATGCCCTCCAGCCAGCGGTTCAGCTTCGCCGTGGGCACCCGGCGGTTCCACGTCTCGTGCGCGCGCACGACGGCGGCGTGCAGCCGGTCCAGCCCCCGCCCCGTCCGCGCGGACACCGTCACGAGCGGCGCGCCCCGCAGCTGCGGCAGCAGGCGCTCGAACGCCTCCTTCAGCGCGGCGAGCTTGCCCTGCCGGTCCTCCTCGACGTCCCACTTGTTCACGGCCACGACCACCGCCCGCCCCTCTCGCGCGGCGAGGTCGGCGATGCGCAGGTCCTGCTGCTCGAAGGGGATCGCGGCGTCGAGCAGGACGATCACCACCTCGGCGAACTTCACCGCGCGCAGCCCGTCCGAGACCGAGAGCTTCTCCAGCTTCTCCTGCACCTTCGCCTTCTTCCGCATCCCGGCGGTGTCGAAGATGCGCGTGGGCGTCCCGTTCCAGTCCAGCGACAGCGCGATGGCGTCCCGCGTGATCCCCGCCTCCGGCCCCGTCAGAAGCCGGTCGGTCCCGAGGATCGCGTTGATGAGCGTCGACTTCCCCGCGTTGGGCCGCCCCACGACGGCCACCTGCAGCGGCTTCTTCGCGGTCGGGCGCCATTCCTCGGCATCCTCGACGGCGACCTCCACCTCGGCCTCCTCGGCGGGGTTCGCGGCCTCCCACGCGTCGAACAGGGGCGCGAGCCGGGCCACGAGGTCGGCCATCCCCTCGCCGTGCTCGGCCGAGAGCGGCACCGGCTCGCCGAGCCCCAGCTCCCACGCCTCGATCAGCCCCGCCTCGCCCGCGCGGCCCTCGGCCTTGTTGGCGGCGAGGATCACCTCGACGTCTCGCTTGCGCAGCAGGTCCGCGAAGTCCCGGTCCACCGGCGTCAGCCCCGTGCGCGCGTCCACGAGGAACAGGCAGGCGTCCGCCATGCCCACCGCCCTCTCGGTCAGGCGCCGCATCCGCCCCTCGAGGCTGTCGTCCGTGGCGTCCTCCAGGCCGGCCGTGTCCACGACGGTGAACCGCATCCCCGCCAGCCGCGCCTCGCCCTCGCGCAGGTCGCGCGTCACGCCGGGGCGGTCGTCCACGAGCGCGAGCCGCTTGCCGACCAGCCGGTTGAACAGCGTGGACTTGCCCACGTTGGGGCGGCCGACGATGGCGAGGGTGAACATGGAGGGCCTCCGGAGGTCAGGCGGCCCACATAGGGGAGGCGGCGGAAAAGGTGTAGGGCGGCGTTCGCCCCGCCGCGGCCGACGTCCCGTCGGGCCCGTCCGCCGACCGCGCCGTCCCGCTCAGCGGTAGGCGTGGAGCAGCCCCTTGCGCGACACCACGTACATGACGTCGCCCACCACGATGGGCCGCGACGCCGCGCCGCCCGCGATGGGCAGGCTCGCGCTCACCGCGCCCGACGCGGGGTCGAAGCCCCGGACCTGCCCGTCCCCGGACGCGACCCAAAGGCGCCCGCCGGCCAGCACCGGGCCGTGATGGCCGTAGATGCCCTTGCGCCGCCGCAGCCGGTCGTTGCGGAAGAACGGCAGGTCGGCGCGCCAGACGACCTCGCCGGTGGCGGCGTCCATGCGGACGAGCTGCGCCCGGTCGGTGACCGCGAAGACCGCGCCGCCCGCGACCGCCATCGGGCTGATGGCGCCCTCGCGCGCGGTCCAGACCCGCTCGCCCGACTGGGGGTCGATGGCGACGATGCGCCCGCCCGCCGTGCCGGCGTAGACCGTGCCGTTCGCGACGACCGGGTCGCCCGTGATGTCGCCCACGTCGTTGTAGGCCACGCCCGCCCGCTCGCCCGAGATCGCCGCGCCCCACGCGCGCAGCCCGCTGTCGGCCAAGGCCCCCACCACCTCGGCCGAGGCGAAGGGCAGGATGGCGAGGCGGCCCGTCAGCGCCGGGGCGGGCGCGGTGGCCATCGCCTGCGTCGCGGGGGTGGCGGACACGTCCCAGCGGATGCGGCCCGTGTCCGCGTCCAGCGACCACGCGCGGTTGTCGCGGCTGACCACGTAGACGCGGCCCCCCTGCGCCTTGGGCGCGGTAACGGGCGCGTCCAGCCGCTGGGTCCAGCGGCGCGCCCCCGTGGCCGCGTCCAGCGCATGCAGGCGCCCGTAGCCCGTGGTGGCGAAAAGCGTGCCGTCCACCACCGCGAGGCCGCCGCCCGCGGCATCCCGCGCCTTGTCGCCCGACGGCACGAGCGAAGCGGACCACACCTTGCCCCCGCCGGCGGAGGTGGCGGTGACCATCGACTGGCTGTCCATCGTGAAGACCAGCCGCCCGTCGCTCACGGGGTCCGTGGCGATCCGCTGGCGGCGCGAGTCGCCCGATCCGATCCGGGTCGCGAAGAGCGGCTGCGGCGCGCCCGACAGCCGCGCGTGCCCGGGGTCGTTGTCGGCGTCGCCGACCCGCATGGGCCACGCGGCGCGGCTGACCTGCGCGGGCAGCGAGATCGGGACCGGCCCGACCGCCCCGTCGGCGGAGGCGACGACCGGCAGCGCGTCCTGCGGGCGGACGTCGATCCGCTCGCCGGGCAGCAGGACCTCGCGCTCGCTGCAGGCCCCGAGGGCCAGGGACGCGCCAAGAAGCAGTGCCGTGAACCGCATGGGGAGACCCCTTTCGACTGTCCCGTCCGGCGCGTCCCGTCTCACGCGGGCTCCGCCTCCAATCCGAGCGCGACGATGGTCTGCCGGGCGCGCTGGCGCAAGGCTTGGCTCGCCTCGGCGTCCTCCGTGAGGACGCGCAGCAACGTCGCCGCCGTGGCCGGATCGCCCGCCGCGATGGCCGCGAAGGCCTGCTGCTCCACCGCGAGGGTCCGGAAGGGCCGTCCCGGCGTCGCAAGGTCCGCGAGGATCGCGGCGTCGCGTGCCGCGTCGCCAGACCCGCCCAACCAGATCGCCTTGAGCAGGGCGAGGTCGCGGTATTCCGGCGCCACGCCCGCGTCGTCGCCCAGCGCGATCAGCGCCGCGGCCGCCGCCGCCGGGTCCGCCTCCGCGAGGCTGCCCGCCCGCGCCATCTCCAGCACGACGCGCTGCTCGGGAACCGCGGGCTCCAGCGCCGCGAGCGCCGCGCTGCGCGCCTCGGCGTCGGGCAGCTCCAGCGCCGCCAGCACCGCGTCGCCGAAGGCCTGCGCCCGCGCCGCGTCGCGTGCCTTGCGCCACTCGTTGAACGCCGCGCCGCCGACCAGCAGCGCCACGGCGAGCACCGCGACCCAGCCCCAGCGCCGCAGGAGCATGGACATGCGGTCGCGCCGCAACTCCTCGGTCACCTCGTCGATGAAGCTGTCCGGATTCGACATGCCCGCCCCTCGCCCCGTCCCCGCGTCGGTCGGCGCGCGTCTAGCCCGCGCCCGCCGCGAACGGAAGGCCGGGACGGCGGATGGGGCGGGAAGGGGCGGTTTCTGCGCTGCGGCACCTTGCCTTGGGCCCGCCCGCCCCCTAGTTCTGAACCGATCAGTTCACATGCCGGCCCCCGAGTCGGTCCCCGCACCCGGACCCGCCATGCGCCTTTTCCCCGTCCTCACCGCGATCATCGTCTGCGTCGTCCTGTTCTACGCGGTGCTCCAGCGCGACGTTCTGCTGGGCTTCGTCGCCGAGGTCACGGGGGAGGAGGCGCCCGAGGTCGAGGTCGTGTCCGAGGCCGAGCCCGTCTCGATCACCGCTGCCGGGGATGCGGAGGCGCGCGTCCTGCCCTCCGTCGTGGCCCTCGCCAGCGCGGCGCAGGTGGTCCCCGACGTGGTGCTGCTGCGCGGTCAGACCGAGGCGGCCCGCCAAGTGACGGTCGCAGCGGAGACCTCCGGCCTCGTGGTGTCCGAGCCCCTGCCCCGCGGCACCCGCGTCGAGGCGGGGCAGCTCCTGTGCGAGCTGGACCCCGGAACCCGCGTCGCCGTCCTCGCCGAGGCGCAGGCGCGCTTGGCCGAGGCGCGCGCCCGCGTCCCCGAGGCGGAGGCGCGGGTGGCGGAGGCCATCGCCCGCCGCCCCGAGTCCGACGCGCGCGTGGCCGAGGCCGCCGCCGCGCTCCCCGCCGCCCGCGCCCGCGTGGCCGAGGCGGAGGCCGCCATCCCTGCCGCCGCCGCCCGCCTGCGCGAGGCGGAGGCGCGCCTGCCCGAGATGCAGGCCCGCGTGGCCGTGGCGGAGGCGTCGCGCGCCGATGCCCAAGCCCGCGTGGCCGAGGCGGAGGCGCGGCTGGAGGAAGCGCGCATCAACCTCAACGCCGCCGAGCGGCTGGGCGAGGACGGCTTCGCCTCGCAGACGCGCGTCGCCAACGCGCAGGCCGCCTTCCGCGCCGCCGAGGCCGGGCTGACGGCCGCGCTGACCGGCGTCGACTCGGTCGAGGCGGACATCGAGGCGGCCCGCGCCGCGGTGGAAGGCGCCCGGGCGGGCATCGAGAACGCCCGCAGCCAGGTCTCGGGGGCGGAGGCCGCGCTGGAATCGGCCCGCAGCCAGGTCGCGGGCGCCGAGGCGGCCATCGAGAACGCGCGCGCGGGCGTGACAGGCGCCGAGGCGGGCGTCGAGAGCGCGCGCGCGGGCATCGAGGGCAGCACGGCGGGCATCCAAGCCGCGGAGGCGGGCGTCGAGGCCGCGCAGGCCGAGATCGACCGCCTGACGATCACGGCCCCGTTCGGCGGCGTGCTGGAGTCGGACACCGCCGAGCTCGGCACCCTCCTGCAGCCGGGCACCGCCTGCGCCACGATCCTGCAGCTCGACCCGATCGAGCTCGTGGGCTTCGTGGCCGAGGGCGACGTGGACCGGGTCGAGGTCGGGGCGCGCGCGGGGGCGCAGCTGCTCACCGGGCGCGAGGTGACCGGCACCGTGCGCTTCCTCGGGCGTCAGGCCGACCCCGTGACCCGCACCTTCCGCGTCGAGGTCGAGGTGCCCAACCCCGACCTGCGCATCCGCGACGGCCAGACCGTCGAGATGCTGATCGAGACCCAGCCCACCCGTGCCCACCTGATCCCCGCCTCCGCGCTGACGCTGGACGACGCGGGGCGCCTCGGCGTGCGGATCGTGGAGGACGGCCGCGTCACCTTCGTACCGACCGAACTGGTCCGCGACACGCCCGACGGCGTCCTGCTGGCCGGGCTGCCCGACACGGCGGACGTGATCGTCGTGGGCCAGGAATACGTGACCGAGGGCGTCGAGGTGGAGGTCGCCTACCGCGACGCGCCCGTGGGTGAGGCCCCGTCGGCGGCGGAGGCCGCGACGGACGATCCCCTGATCATCCCGGAGGTGACGCAATGACCGGAATCGTCGACTGGGCCGCCGCCCGCGCGCGGATGGTCCTCGCGTTCATCGTGCTCTCGGTGCTCGCGGGGACGCTCGCCTACGTGACCCTCCCCAAGGAGGGCGAGCCGGACATCGACGTGCCGGTCCTCGCCATCACCGTCCCCTTCCCGGGCATCAGCGCCTCCGATTCCGAGAAGCTGCTGGTCAAGCCGATGGAGACGGAACTGTCCGAGCTGGACGGCCTCAAGGAGATCACCGCCACCGCCGCGGAGGGCGTGGCGCTGATGTTCCTCGAGTTCGAGTTCGGCTGGGACAAAGGCGAGACCATCGCCGACGCCCGCGACGCCATGAACCGGGCCGAGGCCGACTTCCCGTCCGGCGCGGACCAGTACACCATCTCGGAGATCAACTTCTCCGAGTTCCCGATCCAGATCGTCAGCCTCTCGGGCATCGCGCCCGAGCGCACGCTGCTGCGGCTGGCCAAGGACATGCAGGACCGCCTCGAGTCGCTCACGCCGGTCCTCGAGGCGGGGCTCGCGGGGCATCGCGACGAGATGGTCGAGGTGCTGATCGACCCGCTCGCGCTGGAGGCCTACAACGTCACCGCCGCCGAGCTGCTCAACGTGGTGACGCAGAACAACCTGCTGGTCGCCACCGGCGAGGTCGAGACCGGGTCCGGCGCGTTCCCGGTCAAGATCCCCGGCTCCTTCGACAGCGTGCAGGACGTCTACGCGCTGCCGGTGAAGACCAACGGCGACCGCATCGTCACCTTGGGCGACCTCGCCGCCATCAACCTGACCTTCGAGGACCGCCAAGGGACCGCGCGCTACAACGGCGAGACCACGGTCGCGCTGCAGGTGGTGAAGCGGAAGGGCTTCAACATCATCGACACCGCCGCGCTCGTCGAGCAGGAGGTCGCCGCCGAGGTCGCCATGTGGCCCACGGAGCTGCAGGACAGCGTCGAGGTGACGATCACCCTCGACCAGTCGCGCACCGTGGAGTCGATGGTCTCCCAGCTCGAGGGCTCCGTGCTCACGGCCATCGCGCTGGTCATGGTGGTGGTGCTGGCCGCGCTCGGCACCCGCTCCGCGCTGCTCGTGGGCTTCGCGATCCCGACCTCGTTCCTTCTGTGCTTCGCGAACATGGGCGCGGCGGGGCTGACGATCTCGAACATCGTGATGTTCGGCCTGATCCTCGCGGTGGGGATGCTCGTGGACGGCGCCATCGTCGTTACCGAATACGCCGACAAGCGCATCCAAGAGGGCAAGGGCCCGATGCAGGCCTACGTCGAGGCCGCCAAGCGGATGTTCTGGCCCGTCGTGTCGTCGACCGCGACGACGCTCTGCGCGTTCCTGCCGATGCTGTTCTGGCCGGGCATCCCCGGCGAGTTCATGGGGATGCTGCCCGTCACCCTGATCTTCGTGCTGTCGGCCTCGCTGGTGGTCGCGCTCGTCTACCTGCCGGTCATGGGCGGCGTGGCAGGGCGGCTCTCGCGGGTGCTGGAGAACGTCGGCGACGCCATGCGCGCCAACCTCCACTGGGCGATCCGCGTGGCCCTCGTGGCGCTCGGCGGGTTCCTCATGGTGCAGGGCATCCTCCAGACGATCGAGCCGGCCTACCTCCTCGCGGCGGCGCCCGCCGCCGCCGGCTCCGCCGCGGGGGCCGCGCTCTTCGTGGGGTCGGCCTTCCTGCTGTCGTCGGCGATCCACTCGGTCCGCTGGGAGCGGCGCGCGCGCCGGGTCCGCTCGGGCTACCGGCGCTCGGCCTTCGGCCACTTCGTCGCGCTGCTGGTGGCGAACCCGATCGGCCCGCTGGTCTCGATCGGGGTCGTGGGCTTCGTGGTCGTCTCGACGTTCACCTACTTCGCGGCCAACAACAACGGCGTCGAGTTCTTCGTCGAATCCGAGCTCGAGCAGGCCAACGTCTACGTCCGCGCCCGCGGCAACCTCTCGCTCGCGGAGAAGGACGCCTTGCTGCGCGAGGCCGAGGCCATCGTGCTCGACACGCCCGGCATCCAGTCCGCCTTCGCCTTCGCGGGCGACGGCGGCCTCTCGACGGGCGGCCCCGGCGGCGGCGGCGCGCCGCGCGACACGATCGGGCAGGTCCAGTTCGAGATGATCCCGTGGGAGGAGCGGCCCACCGTCTCGATCCCGTGGTTCGACATCCCGCTGATCGGCACCGTGAACCAGACCGTCGTGGACCCCGCCTACGACGGCAACACCGTGGCCGACGCCATGCTGGAGCGGCTGCGCACCCTGCCCGGCCTGCGCTTCGACCTCGCGGCCAACGACGGCGGCCCCGCGCAGGGCAAGCCCGTCCACCTGCGCCTGACCGGCGACGACTGGATCGAGCTGCAGGAGGCGGCGACGATCATGGCCGCCACCTTCGACGCGACCCCCGGCCTGATCGACGTCGAGGACTCGCGCCCCCTGCCCGGCATCGACTGGGAGATCGACGTCGACCTCGAGAGCGCGGGCCGCTTCGGCGCCGACGTCGCGACCGTGGGCGCGATGGTGCAGCTCGTGACGCGCGGCATCCTGCTCGACACGATGCGCGTGGACAGCTCCGACGAGGAGATCGACATCCGCGTCCGCCTCCCCGAGGAGGACCGCGTGCTGTCCACCCTCGACAGCCTCAAGGTCCGCACGCCCAACGGCCTCATCCCGCTCGCCAACTTCATCGAGCGCCGCCCCGTCCCGCGGCTCGCCCAGATCGACCGGGTCGAGCAGGAGCGCTACTTCGACGTGAAGGCGGACGTGGCGCCGGGCCTCGTCGTGACGCCCGACGGCGACGTCCTGCCCGCCGACCGGGCCGAGGGCGCGCCTGTCACCCCGAACGAGCGGATCGGCGTCCTGACGGAGCAGCTCGACGACCTGCTGCCCGCCTCCGTCTCGTGGGAGTGGACCGGCGACCAAGAGGAGCAGGCCGAGTCCCAGGCCTTCCTGCAGACCGCGTTCATGGGCGCGCTGGGGCTGATGTTCATCATCCTGCTGGCGCAGTTCAACTCGGTCTACAACGCCGTGCTCGTGCTGCTGGCCGTGGTGCTGTCGGTGACCGGCGTGCTGATCGGGATGCTCGTGATGGGCCAGCCCTTCTCGATCATCATGACGGGCACCGGGATCGTCGCGCTCGCGGGGATCGTGGTGAACAACAATATCGTCCTGATCGACACCTACCAGGAATACTCTCGCACCATGCCCCGGATCGAGGCGATCGTGCGCACCGCCGAGGACCGCATCCGCCCCGTCCTGCTGACGACGCTGACGACGATGGCGGGCCTCGCGCCGATGATGCTGGGCCTCAGCCTCGACTTCGTCGGCGGCGGCTACTCGATCGGCTCGCCCACGGCGCTGTGGTGGATCCAGCTGGCGACGGCGGTGGTGTGGGGCCTCGGGGTGGCGACGGTGCTGACGCTCCTCTTCACGCCCTCGATGCTGGCGCTCCGGGTGTGGTTCTGGACCATCGCCGCGATGATCTTCCGCTCCGTCGCCCGGCTCGGGGCCTCCAAGCTGTCGCGCCGCGGCCAGGACTGGGCGCTGCGGCGGCAGGCGCGCAAGGTGAAGTCGCCCACGCTGCTCTGGGCCGAGGAGGAGACGGTGACGGATGCCGCGACCGCCTCGGAGGTCGCGCCCCCCGCGCAGGTCCCGACCGCCGCCGTCGTCGTCGAGGACGAGGACCGCGACCCGACCCTGCCCCATCCGCCGCTCCGCGCCGCGGAGTGAGCCCCGCCCCCCCGGCCCGCGGTCCGGGGGGCATGGCCGCCGGGGCCGGGACGGACCTTCCCGCAGGCGGGCCACGCCCCGCCGCAGGACTTGCGAATGCTTCGCATTGACAACGCACGCGCCTCACCCACATTGGCTCGCATGAGACGCATCCTGCTGGCCCTCGCCCTCCTCGCGGCCCCCGCGGCCTCCTCCGCCGACGAGCTCAAGGTCGCCACCACCTTCACCATCCTCGCCGACATGGCCCGCAACGTGGCGGGCGACGCGGCCGAGGTGGTCTCGATCACGAAGCCCGGCGCCGAGGTGCACGGCTACCAGCCCACGCCCCGCGACATCCTCGCCGCGCAGGACGCCGACCTGATCCTGTGGAACGGCCTGAACCTCGAGCTCTGGTTCGAGCAGTTCTTCACCCGCCTGCGCGACGTCCCCTCCGCCACGGTGTCCGAGGGGATCGACCCGATCCCCGTGGCGGGCGGCGACTACGACGGGCGGCCCAACCCCCACGGCTGGATGGGGCTGAAGCCCGCGCTGACCTACGTGGACAACATCGCGGCCGCCCTGTCCGAGCACGACCCGGAGAACGCGGGCCTCTACGCGGCCAACGCGGCGGCCTACAAGGCGGAGATCGAGGCCACCATCGGCCCGCTCCGCGACGCCATCCGCGCCCTCCCCGAGGAGGACCGCTGGCTCGTGACCTCGGAGGGCGCGTTCAGCTACCTCGCCCGCGACTTCGGGCTGAAGGAGCTGTTCCTCTGGCCGATGAACTCCGACGCGCAGGGGACGCCGCAGCAGGTCCGCACGGTGATCGACACCGTCCGGTCCGAGGGCATCCCGGTCGTGTTCAGCGAATCCACCGTCTCCCCCGACCCCGCGAACCAAGTCGCCCGCGAGACCGGCGCCCGCTACGGCGGCGTGCTCTACGTCGACAGCCTCTCGGCGGCGGACGGGCCGGTCCCGACCTACCTCGACCTGCTGCGCGTCACCTCCGAGACCATCCTGCGGGGCCTCGCCGGTGAATGAGGCCTCGCCCCTCGCGCCGGCCCCCGCGACCGAGGCCCTCGGCGCGGGCATCGCCGCCGAGGGGCTGACCGTGACCTATCCCGGTGGCGTCACCGCGCTGCGCGACGCCACCTTCGCCCTGCCCACCGGCACCATCGCCGGCCTCGTCGGCGTGAACGGGGCGGGCAAGTCCACGCTCTTCAAGGCCCTGATGGGCTTCCTCCCCGCGCGCCGCGGCACCGTCCGCATCCTCGGGCGGCCCGTGGCGGACGCGCTGCGCGACAACCTCGTGGCCTACGTCCCCCAAGCCGAGGAGGTGGACTGGTCCTTCCCCGTCCTCGTCCGCGACGTCGTCACCATGGGCCGCTACGGGCGCATGGGCCTGCTGCGGCGCGCCTCCGCCGAGGACCGCCGCATCGTCGCCGAGTCGCTCGCCCGCGTCGGCATGTCCGACTTCGCCGACCGCCAGATCGGCGCCCTCTCGGGCGGGCAGCGCAAGCGCGTGTTCCTCGCCCGCGCCCTCGCGCAGGAGGGCCGGGTCATCCTGCTCGACGAGCCGTTCACCGGCGTCGACGTCGCCACGGAGGACGCCATCGTGACGCTGCTGCGCGAGATGCGGGACGAGGGCCGCGTGATGCTGGTCTCGACGCACAACCTCGGGTCGGTCCCGCGGTTCTGCGACCGCACGGTGCTTGTGAAGGGCACCGTCCTCGACCACGGCCCCACGGCGGAGGTCTTCACCCCGGCCAACCTCAAGCGCGCCTTCGGGGGCGTGCTCCGCCGCTACGAGCTGGGCGGATCCGACCTCCACGACGACCATGCGGACGACGCGCGCAAGGTCACGGTTCTGACCGACGACGAGCGGCCCTTCGTCATCTACGGCGACGACCATGACTGAGCGCGGCCGGGAGGCGCCCGCCTGATGGACGTCCTGCTCGAGCCCTTCGCCTATGCCTACATGCGCGACGCGATCTGGGTCTCCGCCCTCGTGGGGGCGACCTGCGCGTTCCTGTCGGCCTTCCTGATGCTCAAGGGCTGGAGCCTCATCGGCGACGCCCTCTCCCATGCCGTCGTCCCCGGCGTCGCGGGGGCCTACCTGCTGGGCCTGCCCTTCGCGCTCGGCGCGTTCCTGTCGGGCGGGCTGGCGGCCGCGGCGATGCTGCTCCTGACCGAGCGGACCGGCCTCAAGACCGACACCGTGATCGGCGTGATCTTCACCGGGTTCTTCGGGCTCGGCCTCTTCATCTCATCGCTCTCCCCCGCCCCCGTCGACCTGCAGACCATCGTGCTGGGCAACATCCTCGCCATCACGCCCGGGGACCGCATGCAGGTGGTGATCATCTCGACCGTCACCTTGGCGACGCTCCTGCTGACGTGGCGGACGCTCCTCATCGTGTTCTTCGACGAGGCGCACGCCCGCGCGATCGGCCTGCGGCCCAAGGCATGGAAGGCCCTGCTCTTCGCGCTCCTCGCCGCGTGCGCCGTGGCCGCGATGCAGACCGTGGGCGCCTTCCTCGTGGTGGCCATGGTCGTCACGCCCGGCGCGACCGCCTACCTGCTGACCGACCGCTTCGGGCCACTCCTCGCGCTGGCCGTCTCCTTCGGCACCCTGTCCTGCGCGGTCGGTGCCTACCTCTCCTACTTCCTCAACGGCGCCACCGGCGGGGTGATCGTGACGCTCCAGACGCTGCTCTTCGCGCTGGCCTTCGCCTTCGCGCCGACCCACGGCCTCCTCGCCCGGAGGCGCGCGGCCTGATGGACCTCCTCCTGCCCCTGCAGCTGCCCTTCCTGCGCGACGCGCTGCTCGCCGCGGTGCTGGTCGCGCTGCCCTGCGGGCTGCTGTCGCCCTACCTCGTGCTCAAGGGCTGGGGCCTGATCGGCGACGCGATCAGCCACGCCGTCCTGCCGGGCGTCGCGCTGGCCTACATCCTCGGCCTGCCCCTCATCCTCGGGGCCTTCGCCGCGGGGATGGGCTCCGCTTGGCTCACCGGCTGGCTCGACACGCGGAGCCGAATCAAGCGCGACACCCTGATGGGCGTGGTCTTCGCCGGCATGTTCGCGATCGGGCTCGTGATGATCGCGGGGATGGGCGCGGGCGTGCATCTCGACCACATCCTGTTCGGCAACCTCCTCGGCGTGGAGCCGCACGAGCTGCGGACCGCGCTCGTCGTCGCCGCGATCGTGGTGGGCACGGTCGCGCTGCGCTGGCGGGACCTGCTGCTCCACGCCTTCGACCCCGCCCACGCGCGGGCCGCGGGCCTCAACGTCGCCCTCCTGCACCATGGGCTGATCGCGCTCGTGGCGGCCTGCGTGGTCGCCGCGCTCGGCGCGGTGGGGATCGTGCTGGTGATCGCCCTGCTCGTCACGCCGGGCGCCATCGGAAGCCTCCTGACGCGGAGCTTCGGCACCATGCTGCTCGTCTCCGCGTCGAGCGCGGCGCTCGCGGCGATCGGCGGGGTCTGGGCCTCGGTCTTCCTTGACAGCGCGCCCGCCGCGACCATCGTCGTCCTGCTCACCGCGATGTTCCTCGCGGCCCTCGCTTGGCGCGCCGCCCGATCCCGCGCCGCCCTGCGCGAAGAATAGGCGCACGCCGCGACGCAGCGTCGTTTCTGCAATTGCACAGTTGACCATGCTGCCGCGCAGCATAATCTGGAACGCATCGGAGCGGCGCTTCTCCTCCCTTTTGCGCCGATCCGGAGAACGTCGCGGCCCCGCCCTCTCCTCCTCCCTGGGCGGGGCCGCAGTTCCGCCCCAATTCCGTCCTCGATTTTGCAACAATCCGCGCGATCCTGACGTTCGGGTCCCGACTCTAGGGACTCGACAGCAAAGGATCCGACGGATGACCCGCCCCCAGCCCGTCCCGCGCTCCCCCGCCGACCCCGCCCCGCGCAAGCCGCGGCCCAAGCCGGTGCGCTTCACCGACTGGGCGTCGATCTGACTCGACGCGGCCCCGGCGCCTGAGACAAGCTTCGGCCCATGGCCGAACTCGAGACCGTCCGGAACGTCGGCCCCGCCCTCGCGGGGGCGCTGCGATCCGCCGGGATCGCCGATGCCGTCGCGCTGCGCGCCCTCGGCACGGATGCCGCCTACGGACGGCTCGTCGAGGCGGGCGCGCGCCCGCACTTCATCGGATACTACGCCTTGGAGATGGGCCTGCAGGGGCGTCCGTGGAACGACTGCAGGGGCGAGGAGAAGGCCGCGCTGCGCGCCCGGTTCGACGCCGTCGTGGCCCGCAGCCGTCCGCGCGACGCCGACGCGGCCGCGTTCGAGGCGATGATGGACGCGATCGGGGTGATCGAGCCGCGCTAAAGCCTCGCCATCCGCGATCCCGCACCGCGGTTGTCGAGGAACGGCACCCCCGGCGCGGCCCGCCCCTCGGCATGGGCGACCACCTCGCCCAGCACCACCTCCGTCACGAAGGGCACGTCGAGGGCCCGCGCCTCCGCCAAGGGGACCCAGTGCAGGTGGCTCAACTCGTCCTCGGCGTGGCTGAAGTCGTCCGGATCGGTCTCCAGCGCCGCCGCGTCGGCGAGGAAGAAACGCGCATCGAAGCGGCGGGGACGCCCGGGCGGCGTCACCGCCCGGAACACGAAGGAGAGCGCCGAGGGGTCCGGGCGGCGCGCCGCCCAGCCGGGCCAGCCGCAGCCGTCGCCCGGACGCGACAGCCGCTGGCCCGTCTCCTCGGCCAGTTCGCGGAGCGCGGCCGCGACGAGCGCCTCGGGCGGGCGGTCGGACTCGGTGGAGAGGGCGTTCCGCATCCCCGCGCGCAGCGGGGCGCCGAACGGGACCGCCGCGTCGCCCTCCTCGACCGCGCCGCCGGGGAACACGAACTTGGACGGCATGAACGCGGCCCTCGCCCCCCGCTGGCCCATCAGCACGGACGGGCCCGCCGCACCGTCGCGCAGCAGGATCACCGTGGCCGCGTCTCGGAGGGGCGGGCTCACTCGGCGGCGGGGGCGCGGTCGGGCCACGCGGGCGGGTCGGTCTCGTGGCCGAACCCGTGCATCCGGTTGGCCCACTGCACGCCCACGAGCGCGCCCTTGAGGCGCGGCAGGAACCAGAGGGACATAAGCACGCTGCCGATCCCGAAGATCGCCATGAACTCCCACGGCGAAGGCTCGCGGGCGACGTAGTACCAGAGCATCGCTGGCCCGACGACGTGCCCCACGATCAGCAGCGTCAGGTAGGGCGGGCCGTCGTCGGCTCGGTGGTGGTGGAACGCCTGCCCGCACGCGTCGCAGTGGTCGCGCGTCTTGAGGTACTTCACCATCAGCGCGCCCTCCCCGCAGCGGGGGCAGGTGCGGCGCCAGCCGTTCCACACGGCGGGCCAGACGGGACGGTCGGTCGAGTCGGTCATCCTCCCCAACTCGCCCGCACCGCCGGGGTTCGTCCGGCGGACGCGAAAATTGTCGCGGGCGGGCGACGGAAACCGCCCGCCCGGTCGTGACAGACGTGGACGCGGTCGACGGGACCGCGCGACAACGAAGGACAGCGACCATGACCATGCGCCCCATCCCCCTCGCCCTGATCGCCCTCGCGGGGGCCGCCAGCCTCGCGACCCCGCTTCTGGCGGACGGCCCGCGCACCAAGCCCGCCTTCACCGAGGTGGACGCGGACGGCGACGGCGCCGTGACCGAGGCGGAACTGCGCGCCTACGGCGCGACCCGTGGCCAAGCCCGCTTCGCCCGCGTCGACATGGACGGGGACGGGAGCCTGAGCCGCGCGGAACTGGAGGCGGCCGGGCAGACCCGCGCCGCGTCGCGCATCGAGCGGATGCTGGAGCGCGCGGACACGGACGGCGACGGTGCGCTGAGCCGCGCGGAACTAGAGGCCGCGCGCGGCGACCAGGACGGGCGGCGCGGCGGGGGCCGGATGTTCGGACGGCTCGACGCGGACGGCGACGGCCGCGTGAGCGCCGCCGAGTGGGACGCCTTCGAGCCGCGCCGCGGCCGGGCGAAGAACTGACCCCGTGTGGCGGGGGCGGCGCGATGACCTGTCGGACCTCGACGACCACGCCCTCCTCCGCCGCGCGGCCGAGGGGGACGGGCGGGCGGCGGGCGTGCTCGTCGAGCGGCTCGGCCCCCGCCTCCTCGCCTCGGTCGCGCGCCTCCTCGGCGGGGACCGGGCCGAGGCCGAGGACGTCGTGCAGGAGGCGTTCCTGCGCCTGTGGCGCAAGGGGGCCGACTGGGACGCGGGCGGCGCCGCCGCGCCGGGGACGTGGCTCCACCGGGTGGCCGCGAACCTCGCGCTGGACCGCCGCCGCCGGGCCGGCGCGCGGTGGGACGAGCTGGACGACGCCCATGCCGACGACGCGCCGGGCGCGGAGGCGCGCCTGATGGCGGGCGAGCGCGTCGAGGCGCTGGAGGCGGCGCTCGCCGCCCTGCCCGAGCGGCAGCGCGTCGCGGTCGTGCTGCGCCACGTGGAGGGCTACGCCAATCCCGAGATCGCGGCCATGATGGACGTGGGCGTCGAGGCGGTGGAGAGCCTGACGTCCCGTGGCAGGCGGCGGCTGGCGGCGCTGCTCGGGCCACGCAAGGAGGAGTTGGGCCATGGATGACCTCGACCGCGACCTGCGCGCCCTGTCACGCGCCGAGGCGCCGTTGCCGCCCCACCTGCGCGGGCGGATCGTGGGCGGCCTGCCCCGTCCTCGCCCCCTGCCCCGCCTCGCGTGGGTGGGCCTGCCCGCCGCGCTCGCCGCCGGGCTGGCGATCGGAATGCTGGACCCCGTGGCGGTGATCGCGCCGCTCTCCGGCGGGGAGGCCGAGTTCGCGGACCTCGCCGTGCTGTCGTGGGAGGACCTCGAATGAGACGCTGGGTGCCCTGGGCCTTGGCCGCCTCGCTGGCGGTGAACCTCCTGGTCGCCGGCGCGGTGGTCGGCGCGATGGCGATGGGCGGCGGGGACCGGGCGCGCGGCTTCGGCGGGCCGCCCGAGCTGGCCCTCGCCCGCGCGCTCCCGAAGGAGGAGCGGGCGCGCTTGCGGGAGGCGTTGCGCGATGCTGCGGTGCGGCGAGGCGACCGGACCCGGACCCGCGACGCCGTGGTGGCGGCGCTGCGGGCGGAGCCGTTCGACGCGGCGGCGCTGGAGCTCGCGCTGGTGGAGGCGGTCGAGCGCCAGCGCGCGCCGCGCGCCGAGGCGGCCGCCGCCATCGCCGCCGCCGTCGGGCGGCTGGCCCCGGAGGAGCGGGCCGCGCTGGTCGAGGCGATCGGGCGGCGGACGCGCCTCAGGTGATGTGGGCCACGCGGTTCCGCCCGCCCTCCTTGGCGGAGTAGAGCGCGCGGTCGGCCACGCGCAGGGCCGCGTCCTCGCCCGCGTCGTCCATCACGGCGGTCCCAAGGGACAGGGTCACGCGCACCTCCACGCCGTCCTCCAGCGCGATGGCGCTCGCCTCGACGGCGCGGCGCAGGCGCTCGGCCACGGCGCGGGTCGCCTCGGCGTCCGTGTCGGGCAGGATCACGAGGAACTCCTCGCCGCCCAGCCGCGCCACGAGGTCCTCCGTCCGCAGGTTCAGCCGCATGACCTGCGCCACCCGCGTCAGCACGAGGTCCCCGGCCGCATGGCCCCAGCGGTCGTTGACCGCCTTGAAGTGGTCGATGTCCACCATGGCCACCCCCACGCGCCCCCCCTCGCGGCGGCAGCGCTCGGCCACGCGGCGCAGGTGGGCGAGGGCGTAGCGCCGGTTGTGGAGGCCCGTCAGCGGGTCCGTCACGGCCATCTGCAGCCCGGTGTCGAGGTTGCGGCGCATCCGGTCCCCGCGCAGCTTGCGCGCGAGATGGGTGCGGATGCGGGCGGCCAACTCGTCGGGCGGGACGTCGCGCGCCACCGCGTCGGCGGCCCCGAGGTCGAGCGCGGTCGCCGCGCGCTCGCCGCCCGCTTCGGGCAGGAGCGCGACGTAGGCCGCATGCCGCGAGGCGGGGCGCGCGCGCATCTCGCTCATCAGGCGCAGGCCGGTCCCCGGCTGCGCGGCGTCGTCGTCGATCACCACCACGTCCGGCATGGTCTCGGGGGCAAGGTCGAGCGCCGCGTCCGGGTCGAGCGCGGCGACGCCGCCGCGGAAGCGCTGGCCCAGCGCCCGGCGCAGCCCCTCGGCGGCGGCCGTCGGCGGCGCGATCAGCGCGATGCGACCCTCGGGCTCGGCGGGCGCGGGGGACGCGAAGGCGGCCTGCCCGCGCTCGCCGAAGCCCATCGGGCGGGGGGCCTCGACCGCGTCCCACCCGAACAGGGCGCCGCGGCTCTCGTACTCCCGCTCCTCGCCGCGCGCGCGCAGCAGGGAGCGGACCCGCGCGAGCAGCGCGACCTCCTCGACGGGCTTGCAGAGGTAGTCGTCCGCCCCCGCCGACAGCCCGTCGATGCGGGCGTCCGCCTCGGGCGAGGCGGTGACGATGATGACCGGGATGGAGGCCAGCGCGGGATCCGCGCGCAGCGCCCGGCAGGTGTCCGCCCCCGACAGGCCCGGCATGACCATGTCGAGGATGACGATGTCCGGCTGCTCGGCCGCCGCGACCTCCAGCGCCTCCGCGCCGGACGCCGCCATGAGCACGTCGTAGCGCGCGGCGGTCAGCTTGACCTTGAGGATCGCTCTGTTCGTCGCCACGTCGTCGACGACGAGAATGCGGCCTGTCATTCGAAACCCGTTCTCCGCCCCGCCAATGGGGCGATATGACACCGGCATGGGGCCACAGTCGTTAACGGACCGTTACTGTTTCGCATTCGTGACGAAAGGGAGACGCATGCAGGGGAACCATGGGCAGGATCGCGCCGAGATGCTGGGGCTGCAGGCGCTCGGCTGGCTGGCGGAGACGGACCGCCTCGGCGCCTTCGCGGGCGCGACGGGGGCCGACCTCGACACGGTGAGGGCCGGGGCCGCCGATCCGGCGTTCCTCGGCGCGGTGCTCGACTTCGTGATGTCGGACGACGCGGCGGCGCGCGCCTTCTGCGAGGAGAACGGCCTCGCCGCCGAGGATCTGGTGCGGGCGCGGGCGGCGCTGCCGGGGGGCGACCACGTCCACTGGACGTGACCGCCCGCCCCCAAGCTCACTCGGTCATCCACCACACGTCCGGCTGGAACCCGATCCAGTCGCCGTAGATCGGCAGCGTCTCGGGATATTGCAGCTCGTCCGCGTGGGCGAGGTAGCTGATCGGGTTGTGCGAGGTGGGGATCACGTAGCGCCCCGCCGTCAGCACCCGGTCCAGCGCGCGCACGGCGGCGACGTAGTCCTCTTGGGTGTCCGCCGAGAGCATCGCCTCGACCATGCCGTCGATGGCCGGGTCGGTCGCGCCCATCCAGTTGCGGCTGCCCTCCTGGCCGGCCGCCTCGGACCCCCAGTAGGCGAGCTGCTCGTTGCCGGGCGACAGCGACACGCCCCAGACGTTCCACGTCATGTCGAAGTCGAAGGCCGTGGTCCGCTCCTTGAACTGGGCGGAGTCGATGGACGTCACCGTCGGCTCGATCCCGAGCCGCTTGAGCGCCTCGGTGTAGATGTCGACGATGGACGCCACCTCGGACGAGCCCTGCGGCAGCATGATCTCGAAGGTCACGACCGCGCCGTCCGGCCCCCGCAGGGCGCCGTCGTCGCCGATCACGTAGCCCGCCTCCTCGAGGAGGGCCGTGGCGCGGCGCAGGCCGCCCCGGTTGGCGACCTCGCCGTTCGTCTCGGGCAGCGCGTAGCCCTCCAGCGTGCCGGGCAGCAGGTCGTCGGCGTAGGGCGCCAGCAGCTCGGCCACGCGCCCCTCGGCCGGGCCGTCCTGCATCCCGAGCGGCGAGTTCGCGAAGTAGGAGGTGATCCGCGGCAGCGCGCCGTCGTTGAGCACCGCGTTCATGTACTCGAAGTTGTAGGCCTCGATCATCGCCTGCCGCACGCGCCAGTCGTCGAAGGGCGCGCGGCGCGTGTTCATCACGAGGCCGGTCATGCCCGTGGGCCGCTGGTGCGGGATCTCGGACAGGACCACGTCGCCCGACTGCACGGCGGGGAAGTCGTAGTCGCGGTTCCACTTCGCGGCGTTCGTCTCGCGGAAGGTGGAGAGCTCGCCCGCCTTGAACGCCTCGAAATGCGCGGTGGCGTCGCCGAAGAACTCCATGCGGATCGTGTCGACGTTGTTGGTCCCGACCCGCACGGGCAGGTCCGCGCCCCAGTAGCCCTCGTTCCGCGACAACTCCACGAAGCGGCCGGCGTCGACGTCGGTGATCACGTAGGGGGCGGAGGTGATCGGCACCTCGTCCAGCCCGCTCTCGAAGAAGGCCTCCTCGCGGCCCTCCCACTGCGCGGCCTTCATCACGGGGCGCATCCCGAGGATCATCAGCAGCTCGCGGTCGGGCGAGTCGATGGTGAAGCGCACGCCGCGCTCGCCGACCTGCTCCAGCGCCGTGACCCGGTTGAACGCGCCGCGGTAGCGCCCGTGGGCGCCCTCCTGCCCGAGGATGTTGAACGACCAGATCACGTCCTGCGGCGTGACGGGGGTGCCGTCCGAGAAGCGCGCGTCCGCGTCGAGCGTGTAGGTCACCTGCGTCTCGTCCTCGGAGACCTCGACCGACTCCGCGAGCAGCGCGTAGTTGGTGAACGGCTCCCCGTAGGAGCGGTGCATCAGCGTCTCGTAGGCGAGGAACCGGAGCTGCCACGGCACCCGGCCCTTCTGGATGTGGGGGTTGAGGCTGTCGAAGCTGCCGACCTGCCCGTCCGAGAACGCGCCGCCCTTGGGGGCGTCCGGGTTCACGTGCGGCAGGTGCGCGAAGCCGGGCTCCATCTCGGGCTCGCCGTAGAGCGCGATGCCGTGCCCGTCGGCCCAAGCCGGGGCGCCCGCGGCCCCCGCCAGCAGGAGCGCGGCGGTCGCGGCGCGCAGGGTCGTCGTGGTGGGTTGCATGGCTCGATCCTCTCCCCTCGTTTGGGGATCGTTGAAGCCGCGTTAACCGGGGCGGGCAAGCCCTTCAAAACCCCGTGAATCCGGCGCGCGAGTTTGTGCTTGGACTCTATGACGTGAACGTCTATGTTTGACCCACTGCTCGATAGGTTTCTTGCCTGTATGAAACCTGCCTCAATGACTGGACGCCGACCTCGTGTCGGCGTCTTTTTCTTTGGAGGCGACGGCAGTTGCGCGGCATCCCGGAGATGTCCCGGATCGCCCCGAAACCCAACGATGCTTGCGTTTTCTCGCGAATCTCCCATCCGCTCGACATGCCCGCGCCGGTCGTCGCGCCCGCTCTGATCGGCGGACTTCGCCCCCAGGCCGCCGGAGCGGATCGGGTCGTCAACCTATGCGCGAATCACCCTCGCCGATGAGCTAGCAAAGAGCCGATTCGCCATCAAGCGCGGGGGCGGCAGGACGTCGCGTCCGCCTGCGGGCGCGGCAGGCCTGCACTGGAAACGGGCACGGGGCGGAAGGTCCGGCGCCTCTGGAACGCGGCACCGGGACGGGGCATTCCCCTTCCGTCCGCGACACGCACAGGTGCCTCCATGACCGCTCCCCTCTCCGGCCGCACGGCCATCGTCACCGGCTCCAACTCCGGCATCGGGCTGGGCATGGCCCGCGAGCTGGCCCGCGCCGGCGCGGACGTCGTGCTCAACTCCTACACGGACCGCGACGAGGACCACGCGTTGGCCGAGGAGATCGCGGCGGAGACCGGGACGAAGGCGCGCTACATCGCGGCGGACCTGTCGGACGGGGCGGCGGCGCGCGGCCTCGTCGAGCAGGCGGGCGCCTGCGACATCCTCGTGAACAACGCGGGCATCCAGCACGTCGCGGGCATCGAGGAGTTCCCGACCGCGAAGTGGGACGCGATCCTCGCCATCAACCTCTCCTCGGCCTTCCACACGGCGGCGGTCGCGGTGCCCACGATGCGCGCGGCGGGCTGGGGCCGGGTCATCAACGTGGCCTCCGCCCACGGGCTCACCGCCTCGCCCTACAAGTCCGCCTACGTCGCGGCGAAGCACGGGGTCGTGGGCCTGACCAAGGTGATCGCGCTGGAGACGGCGGAGGAGCCGATCACCGCAAACGCGATCTGCCCCGGCTACGTCCTCACCCCGCTGGTCGAGTCGCAGATCCCCGACACCATGGAGAAGTACGGCATGGACCGCGAGACAGCCGTGCGCGAGGTGCTGCTGACCCGCCAGCCGTCCAAGGAGTTCGCCACCACCGAGCAGCTCGGCGGCACGGCGGTGTTCCTGTGCTCGGACCACGCCGCGCAGATCACCGGCACGACGATCAGCGTGGACGGCGGCTGGACCGCGCTGTGAGCCCTTGGACCGACGCGGATCACGGGCTGGCGGGCTACCGCGCCGTCGACCCGGACGACCTCCGCGCGCCGATCCGGTCGAGCCACAGGCCGCGCATCCTGATCCTCTACGGCAGCCTGCGGGAGCGCTCGTTCTCCCGCCTCGCCGCCGAGGAGGGCGCGCGGATGCTCGTGGGGCTCGGGGCGGAGGTGCGGTTCTACGACCCCCGCGGCCTGCCCCAGCCCGACGGGGCCGAGGCCGACCATCCCAAGGTGGCGGAGCTGCGCGAGGCGGCGACGTGGTGCGAGGGCATGGTCTGGTCCTCGCCCGAGCGGCACGGCGCGATGACCGGCATCATGAAGAGCCAGATCGACTGGATCCCGCTCTCGCTGGGCGGCGTGCGCCCGACGCAGGGCAAGACGCTGGCCGTGATGCAGGTCTCCGGCGGGTCGCAGTCGTTCAACACCGTCAACCAGCTCCGCATCCTCGGGCGCTGGATGCGGCTGCTGACGATCCCCAACCAGTCCTCCCTGCCCCGCGCGTGGGACGAGTTCGACGAGGCCGGGCGACTGGCCGACGGCCCCCTCAAGCGCCGCATCGCGGACGTGATGGAGGAGCTGGTGCGCTTCACGTGGCTCACCCGCGACCTGCACGGCGTGCTGCTGGACCGCTACTCCGAGCGCGAGGAGCCGCCCGAGGCGCTGTCGGCGCGCGTCAACCAGTCGAAGGCCGCCCCATGACCAAGCGGATCAACCTCGCCCTGCAGGGAGGCGGCGCGCATGGCGCGTTCACGTGGGGGGCGCTCGACGCGATCCTCGACGACGAGCGGATCGAGGTCGCCGCCATCTCGGGCACCTCGGCGGGCGCGCTCAACGGGGCCGCGCTCAAGGCGGGGCTGGTGAAGGGCGGGCGGGACGGGGCGCGCGAGAACCTCGCATGGCTCTGGGACCAGGTCGGCGCGCAGGAGGACGGCCACTGGGACGGCTGGCTGGAGGCATGGTCCCCCCGCGCCGTGTCCAAGGCCATCGAGATGTCGCCGCCCTACATGATCTGGGACATGCTCTCGCGCGGGATCTCGCCCTACTCCACGCCGGAGTTCACGTCCCAGGCCCTGCGCCGCATCGTGGAGCGGTTCGACTTCGACGACGTCTGCACGCCGGAGGGGGGGCCGCGCCTCCATGTCTGCGCGACCTCCGTCCGCACCGGCAAGATCCGGGTGTTCGAGGACGGGGAGATCTCGTCCGACGCCATCCTCGCCTCGGCCTGCCTGCCCACGCTGTTCCCGGCGGTCGAGATCGACGGCGAGGCCTACTGGGACGGCGGCTACACCGGGAATCCGGCCCTCTTCCCCTTGTTCGTCAACGACTTGCCGCGCGACGTTCTCGTGGTGAACATCAACCCGCTCGAGCGTGCGGAGGTGCCGACGACCGCCGCCGACATCCAGAACCGCATCAACGAGATCAGCTTCAACACCTCGCTCCTGCGGGAGCTGCGCGCGATCGACTTCGTCCAGCGCCTGATCCACGAGGGCACGATTCCGGAGGGCGCGATGAAGGACGTCCTCGTGCACATGGTGGCGGATGACGGCCTGATGCGGCAGCTCTCCGTCGCCACGAAGATCGTCCCCAACCCCGCCGTGATCCACCAGCTCCGCGCCGCCGGGCGCGGGGCGGCGGAGCGGTTCCTGTCGGCGCATTTCGACGACCTCGGCGCGCGGTCCACGGTGGACCTGCGCGCGATGTTCGCCTGAGGCGGAAGCATGACGCCCCCGCCCGAGGCCTGCGACGTCCTGATCGTCGGGGCCGGCCCGGCCGGCCTCGTGCTCGCCGCGCAGCTCGCCGCCTTCCCCCGCCTGTCCGTCCGCCTCGCCGAGCGCGCGGACGGCCCCCTCGCGCTGGGACGCGCCGACGGCATCGCCTGCCGCAGCATGGAGATGCTGCGCGGCCTCGGGCTCGCGCACCGCGTCGCGCACGAGGCCTACCACGTCGAGGAGGTCTGCTTCTGGCGCCCCGCCCCCGGCGGCGGCATCGCCCGCGCCGAGCGGATGCCGGACGTGCCCGACGACCTGTCCGAGATGCCCCATGTCATCCTTGGCCAAGCCCGCCTTCAGGAGTTGCTGGCCGAGGCGGCCGCCCCGCGCGTGGTGCCGGACTACGGCTGGACCCTGACCGGGCTCGACCGCGCCGAGGACCACGTCGACGCCTTCTTCGACGCGCCGGACGGCCCGCGCGCCCTCCGGGCGAAGTACGTCGTCGGCTGCGACGGCGCGCGCTCCGCCGTGCGCGGCGCGATCGGGCGCACCCTCCACGGGCGCGCGGCCCGCCAGCTCTGGGGCGTGATGGACGTGCTCGCCGAGACCGACTTCCCCGACATCCGCCGCAAGGCCGCCGTGCAGTCCGAGGCGGGCTCGGTCCTGATCATCCCGCGCGAGGGCGGGTTCATGACCCGCGTCTACGTCGACCTCGGGCCGCTGGCCGAGGGCGAGCGGGCCGCCGACCGGGGCGTCACCCCCGAGGCCATCGCCGCCCACGCCGCCCGCGTGCTCGACCCCCACGGGTTCGAGGTGCGCGAGGTCGTCTGGTGGTCCGCCTACGAGATCGGCCAGCGCCTCGCGGACGGGTTCGACGACGGCCGCGGCCATCCGCGCGCGTTCATCGCGGGCGACGCCTGCCACACCCACTCGCCCAAGGCCGGCCAAGGGATGAACGTCTCGATGGCCGACGCCTTCAACCTCGGCTGGAAGCTCGCCCACGTGCTCGAGGGCCGCGCCCGCCCCGCCCTCCTGCGCAGCTACGAGGCCGAGCGCCGCGCGGTCGCCGCCGACCTCATCGCCTTCGACGAGGAGATGGCGCGCCTCTTCTCCACCCCCGCCCGCACGGCGGAGGAGGCGGCCACCTTCGGCGCCTACTTCAAGCGCCACGTCCGCTACGCCGCCGGGGTCGAAACCCGCTACGCCCCCTCCGCGCTGACGGGGGACGGGGCGCATGCGGACCTCGCGCGCGGCTGGGTCGAGGGGATGCGCCTCCACTCCGCCCCCGTGATCCGCCTCGCCGACTCCCGCCCGATGTCCCTCGCGCACGGGTGGGGGGCGGACGGGCGCTGGCGCCTCCTGCTCGTGGCGCCCAACGCCGAGGCCCTCACGGCCCCCTGCGCCGCGCTGTCCACGACGCCGGGCATCGACGTGCACGCGCTCCTCGCCGCGCCGGGGGACGACCCCGCGCTGCCCGCCCTGCTGCGCCCGCGGACCGGCCCCCACGGCCTCGCCGATCCGCACCGGGTCTACGCCGCCGATCCCGGCGACGACATCTTCGAGCGCCGGGGCCTCGCGCGGGTCGGCTGCGCGGTGCTGATCCGACCCGACGATCACGTCGCCCGCGTGCTGCCGCTCGACCGCGCGGCGGAGGCCCCCGCGATGGTCGCCGCCCTCGGAACCGCCCCCCCGCCGGGGCGTTCGATCCCCGAAGGAGACCGCGCATGACCCGACAGGACTTCAGCCAGAACTGGGTGCCCTACCGCGACCCGCTGATGGACCGCTTCCCCTCGCTCACGGATGGCGACCTCGAGGACGCGGACGGCTCGACCGCCGCGCTGGCCAAGCGCATCGCCGAGGGCGAGGGCACGACCCCCGCCGAGGCGCAGCAGACCCTGCACGAGTTCCTCGACGGCCCCCTGCCCGCCGACGCCTACGCCGAGCCGGTCAACGACAACGCGGCCGTGATGCAGTCCGAGCGCTACATCCCGGAGGGCGAGGACGCGCTTACCGACGACCGCCGCTTCGGGGACGACGACAAGATCGAGAACCCGATCGGGCGGGACCGCTCGTCGTGAGGGGGCTCGCCGCCGCCGCCCTCGCCCTCGCGCTGCCCGTCGCGCCCGCCGCCGCCGACGTGCCGGTCCTCACCCACACGCCGCCGATCGCGCAGGTCACGCGCCCCTTCGACGCGCCCCCGCCGGGCGAGGGTCGGGTGCGCATGGTCCGCCACGGGGGCGAGACGGCGCTGCTCTCCCTCGACCAGGCGTATCGCTACGAGCGCGCCTACGACCGGGCGCTGACGCGCGCCGCCTTCCGGATGCCGGTCCACCGGGCCGAGGCCCACGCCCGGGCCGCCGCGTGGCACGCCGTGACCGCGGGCCGCCCGCGCGAGGCGAGCGGCCTCGTCGTCCTCAAGCGGCGCTGACGATCAGCGGTCGCCGAGGCCCTCGGCGACCATCCCCGCGCCGCGGTAGCCGATCATCATCGACGGCGCGTTCGTGTTGGCCGAGGTGATGCGCGGCATCACGCTCGCGTCCGCGACCCAAAGCCGGTCGACCCCCCGCACCGCGAGGCGATCGTCGAGCGGCCCTTGCAGCGCGACGGTGCCGACCGGGTGGTAGGCCGTCCCGACCCGCGCATCGAGATGGGCGTCGAGGTCGGCCCCGGCCCCGGGGAACACCTCCGGCGCCCGCCGACGCCCGAACGGGGCCCCGTCCAGCATCCCCCGCAGCAGGCCCAGCGCCCGCTTGAGGTCGGCCCGGTCCCGCGCGTCGGCGAGCAGCCCGAAGTCGATCTCCGGCGCGTCGGACGCCCGCGGCCCCGACAGCGTCAGCCGCCCGCGCGACCGCGGCTGCATCAGGCACACGTCCGCGTAGTAGCCCGCGCCCCAGCCGATGGCGGCCTCATGGCCCAGCCGCGCGGGGATGAAGTGGATCTGCGCGAAGGGGCGATCGCCTTCCCCGAGGAAGGCCCCCGCCTCGACGGTGTTCGACGTCAGCCGCCCGCGGCCGAGGGCCAGCGCCAGCGGCGCCATCGCCCAGCCCGGCATCTGGCCCCATGTCAGCCCGTAGCCGGACCCCGGTCCCTCGTGATGCACCGCCACCGCCGGGTGGTCGTGCAGGTTCGCCCCGACGCCCTCCGCCTGCGCCGCCACGCCGATCCCGTGCCGCGCCAGCTGCGCCCGCGGCCCGACGCCCGAGCGCATCAGGATGGCGGGCGACCCGATCGCGCCGCCCGCGAGGACCACCCCCGCCCGCGCGCCCACCCGTCGTCCGTCCGACAGGAGGACGGCCCGCGCGCGCCCTTCGGCGATCTCGACGCGCTCGACCTCCGCCCCGGTCAGCACCCGCGCGCCGGAGCCGCGCAGGAAGGCCCGCACCGGCGAATGCCGCCGTCCCCGCGCCATGTTGGTCCGTAACACGCCCGACGACACGCGCTCAGGATCGACGGGGCCGCCATGGACCCGCTCGAGCGCCTCCGACAGGGGGTGCGGGTCCGGCAGGCGGGCGGGGCGCAGGGCCGCCTCCACCGCCTCGAACGCGCCCTCCACGTCGGACCAGCCCCAGCCCGGCCCCCAATGGTCGAAGTCGTCGCGCCGCCCGCGGAACCAGACCATCGAGTTGATCGAGGCCGACCCGCCCAGCCCCTTGCCGCGCGGAACCTTGACCCGCCGCCCGCCGAGGCCCGCCTGCGGCACCGTGCGGTAGCGCCAGTCCCGCCGCGACCCCATCAGCCAGACGAGGCCGAACGGCACCGCCACCAGCGGGTGGCGGTCCGTCGGCCCGGCCTCCAGCACCAGCACGTCGAGGTCGGGGCGCAGCGCCCGGAGGCGCCCCGCCAGGACGGCCCCCGCCGCGCCCGCGCCGACCACCACCACGTCCGCGGTCACTTCCATGCGTCCCCTCCCGCGACACCGCCGCCCCGACGGGCTACCCTGCCGCCATGTCCGACCCGATCCAAGCCGCCTGCCACTGCGGCGCCGTCCGCTTCGTCGTCCGCCTGTCGGACGGGCTGAGGACCGCGCGCCGCTGCGACTGCTCCTTCTGCGCCGCGCGGGGGGCCGTCGCGGTCACCGCGCCGCTGGACGGGGTCACCTTCGTCGAAGGCGAGGCGAACCTGACGGAGTATCGCTGGGGGACCGGGACGGCGCGGCACTACTTCTGCGCCACCTGCGGCATCTACACCCATCACCGGCGCCGCTCGAACCCCCACGAGCTGGGCGTCAACCTCGCATGCCTCGAAGGGTGCTCGCCATTCGACCTCGACGCGGTGATCGTCAACGACGGGATCGACCATCCGTCGGACGGCGGCGGCGGAGAGGCGGGCGTGCTGCGCTATGAGCGGCGCGAGGCCCCGCCCTAGTTCCCCGTCGGCACGCCCAGCGCGCGGGGCGCGTGGCCCACGCCCGGATCGGCGGCGTCCTGCGGCACCGGGGCGCCGCGCCCGTCGATGCGGGCGCCGTCCTCGGCGCTGAACAGGTGACAGATCGAGGCGGGCACGCGGGCCGAGAACGGCGCGCCGATGGGCGCGCGGAACTCCTTGTCGGCCTTGACCGCGACCAAGGCGCCCCCCGCCTTTACCGTCACCATCGTCGAGTCGCCCAAGAGCTCCATGGTGTAGACCGGCGCCGACACCTCGCCCGCCCCGTCCGCCGCGACGGAGGCGTCCTCGGCCCGGAAGCCGCAGACGACCTTGCCTGCGTGGCCGGAGAAGCCGGGGATCGCCACGCCGTCCGCGCGGAACGTCCCGTCGACGATCTCGCCCTCCATCAGGTTCATCGCGGGGCTGCCGATGAACGAGGCGACGAAGGTGTTGGCCGGGTGGTCGTAGATGTCCGTCGGCGTGCCGACCTGCTGGACCACGCCCTTCTCCATCACGACCACGCGGTCGGCGAGGGTCATCGCCTCGATCTGGTCGTGGGTCACGTAGATCGTCGTGACCTGCAGCTCGTGGCTGAGGTTCTTGATCTGCGCCCGCGTCGAGACGCGCAGCTTCGCGTCGAGGTTCGACAGCGGCTCGTCCATCAGGAAGACCTGCGGCTCGCGCACGATGGCGCGGGCCAAGGCCACGCGCTGGCGCTGACCGCCCGAGAGCGCGGCGGGCTTGCGGTGGAGGAACGGCTCCAGCTCGGTGGTGGCCACGGCCTTGGCGATGCGCGCCTCGTGCTCGGACTCGGGCACCTTCCGCACCTTCAGGGGGAAGCGGATGTTCTCCTTGACGTTCATGTTCGGGTAGAGGCCGTAGGACTGGAACACCATCGCCACGTCCCGGTCCTTGGGGTCGAGGTCGGTCACCTCCCGGTCGCCGATCCAGATCTCGCCCGAGGAGGGATCCTCCAGCCCCGCGATCATCCGCATGGTCGTGGTCTTGCCGCAACCCGACGGCCCGAGCAGCACGAGGAACTCGCGGTCCGCGATGGTCAGGTCGAACTCCTGCACGCCGACGAAGTCGCCCCACCGCTTCGTCACGCGCTTCAATCGGATTTCCGCCATGGTCCCTCCCGGTCTCGGGGCACCCTAGACAGGGGCGGGTCGCAGCGGCAAGCGGGGGCGGGGAGGAAACGACATGGACCGCACAGACGAGGCCGCCGCCGCGAGCGACGGCCCTCCCGCCGTCACGGACGCCGCAGCCGCCAAGACCCTCCTCGAGCGACTGGCGCGCGGGGACCTCTCCGTCCTCGCGCCGGGCTACGCGGCCGAGGCCTCGGCCCCGTGGGGCACCCTGTCCGGGATGGGCGCGGCGGGCGTCTGGCACGGGCTGCGCCGCGCCCTGCCCGACGGCGAGCGCCGCGACGACATCCTGCTGGAAGGCGCGAACGCGCCCGACGCCCGCGTCGACGGCCCGCGCGCGCCCCGCGTGGTGGCCGCGCTCGGCCGCTACGTCGGCACCTTCCGGGAGCCCTTGGCGGGGATCCCGCCCACCCGCGGCGTGGTCGAGCTGACCTATGGCGAGGCCCACGCCTTCGAGCGCGGGCGCCTCGTCCGCTCGTGGCTGGTGTGGGACGTGGCGGGCCTCATGCGGCAGGCCGGCTGCTGGCCCCTCGGGCCGTCCACGGGGACGCCGAGGATGTGGCCCGCGCCGTCCGGGGGGCGCGGCCTGCGCCTGCGCGCGAACCCCGAGGCCGGCGCGGCCAACCTCGCCCGCGTGCTCGAGATGCACGAGGCGTTCCACGCGTTCGACGGGACGCTGGAAAGCATCGACATGCGCCACTGGGCGCCGGACTTCATGTACTGGGCCGCCGGCAACATCGGCGCGAGCCGGGGCGTCGACGGGTTCCGCGCCCATCACCAGATTCCCTTCCTGCGGGCCTTCCCCGACCGCGAGGGGCTGGGCCACTTCGTCCGCGCCGGCTGCGGCCCCTTCGCGGTGACCGGGGGCGACGTCGGGCTGACGCACACGGGGGCGGACTACATGGGCGTCGCGGCGACGGGGCGGCGGCTGCGGTTCCGGGTGATGGATTTCTACCGGTTCGAGAAGGGCCTAATCGCGGAGAACTGGCTGCCGAACGACACGGTCGGCCTGCTGGAGCAGATGGGCGTCGACGTGATGGCCCGGATGCGCCACCTGACGGGCGAGCCGCGCCGGACGCTCTAGTCGCGCCTGTCGTCGGCCTTTCGCGCTCCGTCGCCTTCGGGCTCGGTCCAAGGACCTCCCTCGTAGGGTGGGCGAAAGCCCACGCGTCGCCCCTCGCCGGACGGCGTTGTGTCGGGGGAGACCCACAGGACGCGTGGGCTGTCGCCCACCCTACGTCATCCCTTCGCACGCCCCGTGGCGTTAACCCATTGTTAGCTGCTCGCCCCGATCACCCTTCCTGCGCGCACCGGGGGAGACCCTGGACAGGATCATGACGGACCCCGACGGGCTTCCACGGGAGTCGCCTCGTCGGCCGGCCTCGAAGACGACCAGGCCACCCCAGCGTGGCAGGGCAGCAAGGTTCGTCCGTCCCTCCCGGGGAAAACCCGACGGGACGCGGCGCCGATCTTCCTTCCCCCACGGGGGACCACCGCGAGAGCCCCACGGAACCCGCGAGTCCCTCCCCCGTTGTCCCACCGACGCCGGAGGGCCGCACGTGACCGACCTGATCCCGACCCTCGACCCGAGGGACGCCTTCTACACCGTGATCGGGCTCGCCCTGTTCGGCCTCACGCTCCAGCCGGCGCTGGGGCGCTACAAGCTGTTCAACCTGCCCCTCATCTACGTGATCGTCGGCACCTTCTTCGGCGGCGTCGCCATGGCGGTGATCGATCCGCTGGACGGCGGCCTCCAGACCCTCGTGATCGAGCACGCCTCCGAACTCATCGTCATCATCAGCCTCGCGGGCGCGGGGCTGGCGATCGACACGGTCGGCAACTGGCGCAACTGGAACGCGGCGTGGCGACTGCTCGGGATCACCATGCCGCTCACCATGGTGGCCGTGTACCTGCTGGGCGACCACTGGCTCGGGCTGACGATCCCCGGCGCGCTCCTGCTCGCCGCCTGCCTCGCGCCGACGGACCCCGTGCTCGCCCGCTCGGTGCAGGTCTCGCCGCCGGGCGAGGCCGAGGAGCCGATGGAGGTGGCGCTCACCGCCGAGGCGGGCATGAACGACGGCCTCGCCTTCCCCTTCGTCTACCTCGCCATCCACGCCGCCACCTACGGCGTCGCGCAGGCCACCGAGGGCGAGGCGTGGCTCTGGGGATGGCTCGGCTTCGACTTCGCCTACCGCATCGTCATGGGCATCGCCGTCGGCTGGGCGGTGGGCTGGCTCTTCTCGAAGATCGTTCTGTCCCCCTTGGGCGACGGCGGCCAAGGCGCGTGGAACGCCGTCGTCACCGTCCTCGCGGTCACCCTGCTGGCCTACGGCATCACGGAGGCGGTGGACGGCTACGGCTTCCTCGCGGCCTTCTTCGCCGCCCGCGCGGGACGGGCGCGGTCGCGCGGCAAGGCCGAGGACGATTACACCAAGTTCGTCCACCACGGCGCGGACCAGCTGGAGGCGATCCTGCTCGCGCTCCTGCTCCTCTGGCTCGGCACCTTCGTCGGCTCCGGGGCGCTGGCGGGCCTGCGCTGGCAGGAGGTGGCCTTCGCGTTCGCCATGATCCTCGTGCTCCGCCCGGTCGCCGGGATGATCGGGCTGTGGCGGCTGGACTGCACCGACATGAGCCGCCGGGCCGTCGCCTTCTTCGGCATCCGCGGGATGGGCTCGGTGTTCTACATCGCCTACGCGCAGAACCACGCCGAGTTCGCCGACATCGACGCGATCTGGCGCATCGCCGCCGTCACCATCGTCCTTTCGATCCTGATCCACGGCTACGCGGCCAACTTCCTGCTCGGCGACGAGGACGACACGATCGGCGAGGTCCACCCGTCGCACGAGCACGAGGACGCGGTCGACGACGGGCACCGGGGCACGCCGCGGGCGGCGGAGTGACCGCTACTCGGCGGGCCGGAGCGTCGTGACGCCCACCGCGCCCGCGCGCGCGAGGTCCGGGTCCAGCGTCATCGGGATGTACTCCCCGCGCCGCCAGAGCTCGCCCAGATCATCGTAGTGCCGCGAGAGCGGGTGCCCCGACTGGCCCGTCGAGATGATGAACACGCTGCTCTCCGGGTCCGCGAAGTCGTAGACGCCCCGATACCCGGCCGCGTGCACGTTGGCGTAGGGCGCGTCCCCCTCCCCGCTCGTGCGCGCGCGCTGCAGCGTGTGGTCCCCGCCGCTCGTGGACTGCCGGATATTCACGATCAGGCCGAGCCCCGGCTGGTCGCCGAGGACCGGGTGGTCGTGGCGCGCCTCGTGCGCGTCGCCCCAGCGCCACGAGCGCGGGTCGCCGCCGTAGGCGTCCTCCAGTTCCTGCAGGGCGTCGTCCAGCGCCAGCCGCGCGATGTCGGTGCAGGTCTCCACCCGCGACGACTGCACCACGTCGCACCACGCCCCGGCCCCTTCGATGTCGCGGAACACCCGTTCGAGGAAGAGCGGCTCGGGGCGCGGGTACTCGTCCGCGAGCGGCCCGAGGTCGTCGCGGATCAGGCGGTCCTGCAGCGCCCGCATCCACGCCGCGTAGATCAGCGGCTCGGGCAGGTGCTCGGACATGTCGCCGTTCCACTCGCCGAGGATGCGCAGCGCGTCCTGCCGCCGCCGCTCCGGCGTCCCCGCCGCCGCCGCCTCGCCGGTGAACCACAGGTCCGCGCCCACCAGCGGCAGCAGCGCGCGCGCCGTGACGGAGACGCTGTCCTGCTGCATCTCGATCAGGCTGTCGCGGGTGTGCACGGCGCGCGCCTCCATCATCGCCTGCATCCGCTGGACCCGCTGGCTGTCGCCCCAGTGGTGGGACAGATGGTCCGGGAAGGGCGCGTCGAGCAGCTTGTTGTTGGTGTTGCCCAGCATGTCCTCGCCCTCGGACCACGTCGGGTTGGCGTCGTAGGGCTTCGTCCCCCGCCAGCGGTTCGCCGCCTCCCAGCCGAGCGCGGGGATGCGGCCCTCGGTGGCATGGGCCGCGTCGCGGTCGGGAATCGCCCCGATCAGCTGCATCGAGACGCCCTCGGCATCGGCGAGCATGAGGTTCTGCGACGGCGCCACGAAGTGCTCGCCCGCCGCGCGCGCCTCCTCCAGCGTGGTGGCCCGCATCAGGTCGAGCCCCGTCCGCAGCGAGGTGTCCTCGCGCGACAGCCCCGTCCACGAGAGCGCTGCGACGTGGCGCGGGGGCGTCACGGCGCCGACGTCGAACTGCGAGCCCGACAGGACCGGCCCGTTGACCGTCCGCCGCAGGGTCAGCGTCACCGGGTCGCGGTCCTTCACGAGGAGGATGGACCGCTCGGTCTCGAACTCGGCCCACCCGTCGGGCGTGCGATAGCGGGTCGGATCCTCGGGGTTCAGCTCCTCCATCAGGATGTCCTGGTCGTCGAGGTAGCTCGACGTCAGGCCCCAGCCGACATGCTCGTTCCGCCCCACGAGCAGGATCGGCATCCCCGGAATGGTCCCCCCGATCGCGCCCCCGGTCGAGAGCTGCAGCCGCGCGAGGTACCAGATCGAGGGCGCCGTCAGCGACAGGTGCGGGTCGTTGGCGAGGATCGCGCCGCCCATCGCCGACCGCTCGGCGGCCACCGCGAAGGAGTTCGACGCCCCCGCGAGGCCGGCGGGCCGGATCGGCCAGAGCATCGGGTCCGGCTCCGCCCGGGCGAACCGCGTCGGCGCGTCGGCCAGATGCGCGGCCATCTCCACCACACCGTCGCCGGGGAT
Organism: Jannaschia sp. Os4; assembly: GCF_016820245.1. Classification (GTDB taxonomy): domain Bacteria; phylum Pseudomonadota; class Alphaproteobacteria; order Rhodobacterales; family Rhodobacteraceae; genus Jannaschia. Next base: position 694,428 of record NZ_JAFCAR010000004.1, read on the forward strand.
GTCGGGGTGCAGGTCCTGCAGCCGCGTGTCCGCGTCCTCGCCCAGCGCGATCGCGGCGCGCGCGCGCCGCACCTCCTCGGAGGCGTGGCCCGACAGCTGCAGCGCCATCAGCTTGACCACGGCGATCGAGTCGGCGGGCGTCCACGGCGCGATGGACGGCTCGAACAGGAAGAACTCCGGCGCGCCGCGCCCCTCCGCGCCCTCGTTCACCACGCGCAGGCGGGCGTTCACCCCGTCGGCATAGGCGCGCAGCATCGCCATCGTCTGCGGATCCTGCGCCGCCACGCTGGCCTGCGCCGCGCGGTAGAGGCCCAGCCGCCGGAGCAGCTCGTCGGTGCGGATGGTGGCGTCGCCGAACACCTCCGACAGCCGCCCCTGCGCCGTGCGGCGCAGCAGCGTCATCTGCCACAGCCGGTCCTGCGCGTGGGCGTAGCCGAGGCCGAAGAACACGTCCGCCTCCGACTCGCCGAAGATGTGGGGCACGTCGTGGGTGTTGCGCACGATCTCGACCGGCGCGGCAATCCCGCCCACCTCGACGGACGCGTCGTAGTCCGGCAGGGACCGCGTCGCGAGCCACAGCGCGGCCACGCCGGCGAGGGCCGCCAGCGACAGCACCGCGACGACGATCCGGAAGCTCCAGCGGAACAGCGCAGCCATCGGCGCCCCTTCGGTTGACCCCTACCCCGGCGGGGGGTCTAACCCCGCAGGGCAGCAGAATGAAGGGAGGCCGTCATGGCGAGAGTTGCGTTCCTCGGGCTCGGGGTGATGGGCTACCCGATGGCGGGCCACCTCGCGGCCAAGGGCCACGACGTGACGGTGTTCAACCGCACCGAGGCGAAGGCGAAGGCGTGGTGCGACGCGCATGGCGGCACCCACGGCGACACGCCCAAGACGGCGGCCAAGGGCAACGAGATCGTGTTCGCCTGCGTCGGCAACGACGACGACCTGCGCTCGGTCTGCCTCGGCGAGCATGGCGCCTTCGCGGGGATGGAGGCGGGCACGCTCTTCGTCGACCACACGACCGTCTCGGCGCAGGTGACGAAGGAGCTGGCCGAGGCCGCGGCCGAGCGTGGCATCGCCTATGTCGACGCGCCGGTCTCCGGCGGGCAGGCGGGGGCCGAGAACGGCCAGCTCGTCGTGATGTGCGGGGGCGCGCAGGCCGACTACGACCGCGCCGAAGGGGTCATCGCGGCCTACGCCAAGGCCTGCCGCCGCATGGGCGAGGTGGGCGCCGGCCAGCTGACCAAGATGGTGAACCAGATCTGCATCGCGGGACTGCTGCAGGGCCTCTCCGAGGGCCTCACCCTCGCCGAGAAGGCGGGCCTCGACGGCGAGGCCGTGATCGACGTGATCCAAGGCGGCGCCGCCGGGTCGTGGCAGATGGTCAACCGCCACAAGACGATGCTGGCGGGCGAGTACGAGCACGGCTTCGCGGTCGACTGGATGCGCAAGGACCTCGCCATCTGCCTCGCCGCCGGCGAGGACCTCGGCGCGCCGCTGCCCGCGACCGCGCTGATCGACCAATTCTACAAGGACGTGCAGGCGATGGGCGGCGGGCGCTGGGACACGTCGTCGCTGATGGCGCGGCTGGGCAAGCTCGCCGGCTGATGCGGCGGCTGGCCGAGGGGGTCTGGCTCCACGAGGGGCCGACCGTCCGCGCGGCGGCGGGGTTCCCCTACCCGACCCGCATGGCCGTGCTGCGCGCGGCGGGCGGGCTGGTCGTCTGGTCCCCCACCGACCCGACCCCCGCCGTCGAGGAGGCGCTCGACGGGATGGTCGCGGCCGAGGGGCCGGTGGTCGGGCTGATCGCGCCCACCCGCCTGCACGACACGTGGCTCGCCGACTGGCAGCGCCTCTTCCCCCGCGCCCGCCTCTGGGCCGCGCCGGGGGTGGGGGGCGACGGGGTGCGGGTGGACGACGGCGTCACCGCCCTGCCCGAAGCCTTCGGGGTCGCCCTCTGGCCTACCCTCATCGCCCGCGAGGCCGTGGTGCTGCACCGCCGTTCCGGCACGGTGCTCGTGGCCGACCTGATCCAGCAGCTCTCGCCCCGCTGGTTCGAGGGCTGGCGCCGCTGGGTCGCCCGCGCCGACCTGATGACCGCCCCGCGCCCCGAGGTGCCGCGCAAGTTCCGCGTGGCGACCCGCGACCGCGTGGCCGCCAAGGCCGCGCGCGACCGCATCCTCGGCTGGGAGGCCGAGCGCCTCGTGCTGGCCCACGGCCCGGTGCTGGAGACCGGCGCGCGCGACGCCCTGCGCCACGCGTTGCGCTGGCTCTAGCTCAGCGCCCGCGGATCCGCGGGTCCAGCGCGTCGCGCAGCCCGTCGCCCACGTAGTTGATCGACAGCACCACGAGGCTGATGAACAGGCCCGGCCAGACGGCCAGCCCCGGGTTCCGCTCGAGCAGCGGCACGCCGTCGAACAGCAGGCGGCCCCACGTGGGAAAGTCGGGCGGGAAGCCGAGGCCCAGGAAGGACAGCGTCGATTCGGTGATGATCGCCGTGGCGATTCCCAGCGTGGCCGACACCATCACGGGCGACAGCACGTTGGGCAGGATGTGGCGCGCGATGATGCGGCCCGACGGCGTGCCGATGGAGCGCGCGGCCAGCACGAACTCCCGCTCCTTGAGCGTCAGCACGTCGCCCCGCACGATCCGCGCGGTCTGCATCCACGACGTCACCCCGATGGCCGAGACCACGAGGATGAAGATGCCCGTCTCGATCCCGAACCGCGCGGCCAGCGGCTCCCGGAACAGGATGACCATCACCAGCAGCAGCGGCAGCAGCGGCAGCGCGAGGAACAGGTCGGTGAACCGCATCAGCGGCCCGTCGAGCCGCTTGAAGTAGCCCGCCATCATTCCGATCAGCGTACCCAGCACGAGGCTAAGCAGCATCGCCGTCATGCCCACGCCGAGCGAGATGCGCCCCCCCGCCATCACGCGCGCGAAGGTGTCGCGGCCCAGCCGGTCCGTGCCCATCGGATGCGCCCACGAGATCGGCTCGTATCGGGCGCGCATGTTCGTCGCTGTCGGGTCGAGCGGCCAGAGCATGGGGCCGACGATCACCATCAGGCAGATGCCGAGGAACACGGCCGCCCCGAACAGCGCCCCCTTGTGGGTGCGGAACTGGTCCCAGACGTCCCACCACTGGCTGCGCGCGGCGACGGGGACGGCCATGGCCTCGGTCGAGCCGACGGCGCCGGGGCCGGTGACGACGGCCGCGCCGGTGCCCTGCGGCGTGAGGGGCTCGGTGGCGTGGGGATCAGTCATAGCGGATCCTCGGGTCCAGGATGCCGTAGGCGAGGTCGGCGAGCAGGTTGAACACCACGATGAGCACGGCGAAGATGAAGGTCAGCGTCTGCACCATCGGCAAGTCGTTGGCCTGCAGCGCGGTGATCAGCAGCTGCCCGATCCCGTTCACCTTGAAGATCTGCTCTGTGATGATCGCGCCCGAGAAGATGGCGGGCACGTAGAGCGCGATGACCGTCACCACCGGCAGGAGCGAGTTGCGCAGCACGTGGACGAGGATCACCCGCTTCTCCGGCAGGCCCACGGCGCGGGCCGTCCGCACGTAGTCCTGCCCGAGGTTGTCGAGGACCGAGGCGCGCTGGAAGCGCGACAGCTGCGAGGTGATCTGCAGCGCCAGCACCATGACCGGCAGGAACATCTGCTTGAGCTGCATCACGAAGGCGTCCCACGAGTTCACCACCAGCGTGGTGTCGTAGATCGAGGGGAACCACCTCAGCTGCACCGCGAAGATGAGGATCACGAGCACGCCCGAGAAGAAGGGCGGCACCGAGAAGCCGATCATCGTGACGAACGTGCCCGCTTGGTCGAACATCGAGTATTGCCGGTAGGCCGAGTAGATGCCGATCGGGATCGCGATGGCGATCGCCACGAGGTAGGAGGTGCCGACCACCCAGAGCGTCTGGGGGATGCGCTCGGCGATGGTGATGAAGACCGGCGAGCGGTTCTGCCACGAGATGATGCGCAGCTCGCCCTCGGCGAAGGAGGTGCCGACCAGCGCGTCGACGACGTTGAGCGGCTCGATCCAGAAGAACTGCCGCAGCCAGAGCACGAAGCGGATGGGCGCGGGCTCGCCGAGGCCGAGGGCTTGGCGCATCTGCTCCTTCACCTCGGACGGCACCGTCAGCGGCACGTTCGCCATCGGGTCGCCGGGGGCGAGCTCCAGCAGGAAGAAGATGATCGCGGCGATGATCAGCAGCGTCGGCACCGCGAAGATCAGGCGTCGGATGGTGTAGGTGAGCATGGTCCACGCGTCCCGTTGGGAGGCGTGGGCTTTCGCCTACCCTACGCCCCGTCCGTAGGGTGGGCGAAAGCCCACGCGGAGGTAGGGCGGCCCCGCGAAGGGGCCGCCCGGGGGTCAGGTCACTCGCCGATCCGGTACCAGTCGGCGATGTTCCACAGCTCGGAGTCCCAGACGTTCAGCTTCACGCCGCCCAGCGAGTTGGCGTGGGCCGAGAGGCGACCGCGGTGCACCAGCGGGATCATGGCGCCGTTCATCACCGCCATGTCGTTGAGCTCCTTGGCGATGCGCTGGCGCTCGGAGAGGTCCGCCGTCTCGGACAGGGTCTGCCAGAGCGCGTCGTACTCCTCCATGCAGAAGCGCGAGATGTTCTCGCCCTGCCACTGGGTCGCGGGCGTCGGCGCCTTGTCGCACAGCGCGTTGCCCAGGTAGGCCTGCGGGTCGGTCCCGTTGAAGGTGTTCGCGTACATCTCCACGTCCGCGTAGAACTTCTGGAACGTGTCGGGGCTCCCCGCGTCCCCGCCGAAGAACACCGACGAGTTCACGTTGCGCAGCTCGGTCGCGATGCCGATCTCCTCGAACCACTCCTTGATCAGCGCCTGGAAGTCCTGGCGGACGGCGTTGGTCGAGGTCTGGTAGAGGATGCGCAGCTCCACGCCGTCCTTCTCGCGCACGCCGTCGCCGTTCGAGTCGACCCAGCCGGCCTCCTCGAGCATGGCCTTGGCGCCCTCGAGGTCCTGCGTGTCGCAGTCCATGGAGGTCGACGAGAACGCCTCGGGCGCGGGCACCCAGTTGCAGGTCACGCGGCCCGCCTGCCCGTAGCCGATCTCGACCAGCAGCGGCCGGTCGATGGCCATGGACATGGCCTGGTAGACGGCCGGATCCTGCAGGAACGGGTGCGGGCGCACGACGGAGCGCTCGTCCGGCCCGAGCGACGGGTCGGGGTTGGTCCAGTTGAGCATGATGCGCTCGACGAGGGGGCCGAAGCCCGCCACGGGCGTGCCGAGGCCGCCGGCCTCCATCTGCTCGATGACCTCGGGGGCCAGCTGCAGGTTCCACGCGTAGTCGAACTCGCCGGTCTGCATGACCGCGCGGCCCGCCGCCTCGGCGTCGCCGCCGCCCTTGAAGTTCACGGTCTGGAAGGCGGGCTTGCCCTCCTCGCGGTAGTTCGGGTTCGCCGAAAGCGTGATGACGTCGTTGGTGCGGAACTCGTCCACCACGAACGGGCCGGTGCCGATGGGGCCGAAGTTCTCCTCGGTGCAGGTCGAGGCCGCCGCGCCCACGCAGTTCTCGAACTGCGCCTTCTGCAGGATCGGGGACTCGCCGCCGACGAAGGCGGTGTAGGGATAGGGCACCGCCGTGTCGAAGTTCACGACCACGGTGAAGTCGTCCGGCGTCTCGACCGACTCGATGTTCTCGAACTTGGTCGCCTGCGCGCAGCCGCCCTCGGGGTCGGTGCAGTACTCGTAGGTGAACGCGACGTCGGCGGAGGTGAAGGGCGTGCCGTCAGACCAAACGACGTCGTCGCGCAGCTTCCACGTCACCTGCGTCAGGTCCTCGGAGATGCCGCCGTTGTCCACGGTCGGGATCTCGGCGGCCAGCCACGGCTGGATCGTGCCGGTCTCGTCGAAGCGGGCCAGCGGCTCGACAATCAGCGAGGCCGATTCCACGTCCTTGGTGCCGCCCGACAGGAACGGGTTCAGCGTCGAGGGCGCCTGCCAGTAGATGATGTTGACCTGCCCGTCGCGCCCGCGCTCGCCCTCGTGGCCGTCGGCCATCGCGGAAAGCGGCAGGACGGCGGCGGCGGTCGCCATGAGTGCCGTCGTGAGTTTCATGATGTGGTCTCTCCCAGTTGGTCGCTCGTTGAGCCTCGTGACGCGGCCTCTGGCGGGCCGCTTGGTCCCCCCTCCCGAGGGGCGTCTCATGGCGCGCCCGCGGGCGCGTGTTCGGGGTCGTGCAGGTGGCAGGCCACCCACTGCTCGGGCGCCACCTCGCGGAAGGCGGGGTCGACGCGGCGGCAAACGTCCATCACCTTGGGGCAGCGGGTGCAGAAGTTGCAGCCCTCGGGCGGGTTCGCGGGGCTCGGCACGTCGCCCTGCAGGACGATCCGGCTCCCCTGCCGCTCGGCCTGCGCGGGGTCGGGCTCGGGCACCGCGGAGAGCAGCGCCTCGGTGTAGGGGTGCTGCGGACGGGCGTAGAGATCGTCGCGCGAGGCCAGCTCCACCACCTTGCCGAGATACATCACCGCCACCCGGTCGGCGATGTGCCGCACCATCGACAGGTCGTGGGAGATGAACAGGTAGGTCAGCCCCAGCTCGTCCTGCAGCTCCTCCAGCAGGTTCACCACCTGCGCTTGGATCGACACGTCGAGGGCCGCGATCGGCTCGTCGCAGACGATGAACTTGGGGTTCAGCGCCAAGGCGCGGGCGATGCCGATCCGCTGCCGCTGCCCGCCCGAGAACTCGTGCGGGTAGCGGTTGGCGAAGCGCCGGTTCAGCCCGACCTTGTCCATCAGGTCGTAGACCCGCTCACGCTTCTCGGCGCGGGACATGGACGTGTGCTCGTCGAGCGGCTCCGAGATGATCGAGGCCACCGTCATGCGCGGGTTCAGCGACGCCTGCGGGTCTTGGAACACCATCTGCATGGTGGGCCGGACCTTGCGGAGTGACGCCTGCGTCACGCTCCCGATCTCGCGCCCGTCGATGACGATCTCGCCCTCGGTGATGTCGTAGAGGCGCAGGATCGCGCGGCCCGCCGTGGACTTGCCGCAGCCCGATTCGCCCACCAGCCCGAGCGTCTCGCCCTCCCGGATGTCGAAGGAGATGCCGTCCACCGCCTTCACCGCGCCGGTCTGGCGGCGCAGCAGCCCCGTGTGGATCGGGAAGTGCATCTTGAGGTCGCGGACCTCCACGAGAGCGGTCATGCCGCCACCTCCGCGCCGATCTTGGACGGGTCGTGGGCGGACGGGTGGAAGCAGGCCACGTCGTGGCGCGGCGCCACGACCTCCCGCGCCGGGTTCTCGCGGTGGCACCGGTCGAAGGCCAGCGGGCAGCGGTCGCGGAACGGGCAGGCCGAGGGCGCGGCGCCGAGGATCGGGGGCTGCCCCTCGATCGTCTCCAGCTTGGGCTGACGCGCGCCCGTCACCGACGGGATCGTCTTGAGCAGGGCGCGGGTGTAGGGATGGCGCGGATCGTTGAAGAGCGGCTTGACCGGCGCCTTCTCGACCACCTGCCCGCCATACATCACCAGCACCCGGTCCGCGATCTGCGCGATCACCCCGAGGTCGTGGGTGATCCACACGATCGACATGCCCAGCCGGTCGCGCAGGTCGTGCACCAGCTCGAGGATCTGCGCTTGGATCGTCACGTCCAGCGCGGTCGTCGGCTCGTCCGCGATCAGCAGCTTCGGCTCGCAGGCGAGCGCGATGGCGATCATCACCCGCTGGCGCATGCCCCCCGAGAACTGGTGCGGATAGTCGTCCAGCCGCCCCCGCGCGCCGGGTATGCCGACCAGCTCCAAGAGCTCCACGCTGCGCTCGCGCGCCTGCGCCTTGGTCATCCCCATGTGCCGCCGGAGCGGCTCGGCGATCTGGAAGCCTACCGGGAAGACGGGGTTCAGCGACGTCATCGGGTCTTGGAACACGAAGCCCACTTCGCCGCCGCGAACCTCGCGCAGCCGCTTGGGCGAGACCTTCAGCAGGTCCTCCCCGTCGAGCAGCACCTCGCCCGAGCGGATCTCGGCGGGCGGCATCGGCAGCAGGCCGATCAGCGACATCATCGTCACCGACTTGCCCGAGCCGGACTCCCCCACCACGCCCAGCAACTCGCCCCGCTCCACGTCGAAGCTCACGGAGTTGACGGCGTGCACCTCGCCGCCACGGGTCCTGAAAACCGTGTTGAGGTCGCGGACCTCCAACACGCTGCGGTCGCCTTCGGGCATTCCCGCTCCCTGTCCTTAGGCCCCGATGTCCCCCCGGGGCTCACCGCGTCACGCTATCCGATGGGGGGCATGGCGCAAGGGGTCTGCCCAATTCGACGGCACGTCATGCCGGATGCCCGGAATTGAGGCGACCGGGCTTGACCCCCGCCCGGCGGACGGGCCACGCGAGGAGCATGCTGGACCGATCCGACCTCTCCGCCCGCGCCATCCTCGACCGCCTCGTGGCGTTCCCGACGGTCAGCCGCGACTCGAACCTCGACCTGATCGACTGGGTCGAGGGCTACCTCGCGGACCATGGCGTGACGGCCCGCCGGGTCTACGACGCCACGGGCACCAAGGCCGCGCTCTATGCCAATGTCGGCCCCGAGGTGGAGGGCGGCCTCGTCCTGTCGGGCCACACCGACGTGGTGCCCGTCGACGGGCAGGACTGGTCCACCGACCCGTGGACCGTGACCGAGAAGGACGGCAAGCTCTTCGGGCGCGGCTGCGTCGACATGAAGGGCTTCGACGCGCTGGCCCTCGCCATGGTGCCCCACGCGCTCGCGCTCGACCTCAAGCGCCCGCTCCAGATCGCCCTGTCCTACGACGAGGAGGTGGGCTGCGTCGGCGCGCCCCCGATGATCGACGACATGGTGGCCCACCTGCCCCGCGCCGCCGCCGCCGTGATCGGCGAGCCGACCGGCCTGCGCGCCGTCACCGGCCACAACGCCTCCGTCATGGTCGACATCCACGTGAAGGGCTACGAGGTCCACTCCTCCAAGCTGCCCGAGGGCGTCTCGGCTGTCCACGAGGCGGGGCGCATCCTGCAATGGGTCAACGACCGCAACGACCTTATCCGGTCCGAGACGCCCGACGCCGTCTCCGCCCTCTTCGACCCGCCCCATGCGACGGTCCACGTGGGCCAGATCCACGGCGGCACCGCCCACAACATCACCGCCAAGGACTGCCGCCTCGCCGTGGGCGTCCGCGCCCCCGCCGGCGACGACCCCGACCGCCACGCCGCGCCGCTGGAGGCGTTCCTCGCCGAGCTCGACGCCGCCATGAAGGCCCGCCACCCGAACGCCGGTATCACATGGTCCCGCTCCTTCGGCGTCCCCGGCCTCAAGCCCGAGACGGACGGCGCGGCCGAGGCCCTCGTCCGCCGCCTGACCGGCGACAACGGCACCCACGTCGTCACCTACGGCACCGAGGCGGGCCAGTTCCAAGAGCGCGGCTACTCGGCGGTCGTCTGCGGCCCCGGCGACATCGCGCAGGCCCACCAGCCCGACGAGTGGATCAGCGTGGCCCAGTTCGAGGCGGGCGAGGCGCTGCTCCGTCGCATGGTCGCCACGCTCGCCGAGTAGGGAACCCCGGCCCCCCTCCCCCGTTCTCGACCGGAGACGCGGGGGACCGGATGGACCAGGACGACGAAGCGGAGGGGATGGCGTCGGTCGACGCGGACCCTTCGCTGATCTTCGACAAGATCGACGCATGGGTGGACGGCTTTTTCCGCCTGCTGCCCAACCTCGCCGTCGCGGCGGTGGTGCTGCTGATCTTCCTCGCCATCGGCGCGGCGGTGGCGTGGTCGATCCGCCGCGGCGGCACGCGCGCCCATCGCGGCGACCTCGGCCAAGTGCTGGGGTCGGTGGCGAAGTGGGTGGTCTGGGCCATCGGCTTCCTGCTCGCGGCCACGATCGTGATCCCGTCGCTCCAGCCGGGGAACCTCATCGCGGGGCTCGGCATCGGATCCGTCGCCATCGGCTTCGCCTTCAAGGACATCCTGCAGAACCTCTTGGCGGGCATCCTCATCCTGATCCGCCAGCCGTTCCAAGTGGGCGACCAGATCGTGGTGAACGGCCACGAGGGGACGGTCGAGCACATCGAGACCCGCGCCACGCTGCTCAAGACCTACGACGGGCGCCGCGTGGTGATCCCGAACTCGGACGTCTACACCAACGCCGTGATCGTCAACACGGCCTTCGACCTGCGCCGCAGCGAGTACGACTTCGGCATCCACTACGACGCCGACACCAAGACCGCGATGCGCGTGGCCCTCGAGGCGGTGCGCGGGGTCGAGGGCGTGGCGACCGACCCCGCCCCCGACGCGCTGTCGCTGAACCTCGGCGACTTCTCGAAGGTGGTGCGCCTGCGCTGGTGGACCGACTCGACCCGCAAGGAGGTGATCCACCTGACCTCGGACGTGATGCTCGCCGTCGAGGACGCCTTCGCGGCCAACGGGATCGACATCCCCTTCCCGACCCAGACGCTGCACGTGGACGGGCGGCTCGGGGGGGACCGCGACGGATAGGCGCCCTCGCACGGGCGCGCCTTGCGGCGCGGGCACGGGGGCGTAGGCTCGGGGGCAAACAGGAGACGCCCCCATGCCCACCCGCAACCGCTTCGCCGAGATGCTGCCCGAGATCACCGCGTGGCGGCGCGACCTCCACGAGAACCCCGAGATCCTGTTCGAGACGCACCGCACCTCCAAGGTCGTGGCCGACAAGCTGCGCGCCTTCGGCTGCGACGAGGTGGTCGAGGGGATCGGGCGCACCGGCGTCGTCGGCGTCATCAAGGGCAAGGGCGACAACGGGCGCGTGATCGGCCTGCGCGCGGACATGGACGCGCTGCCGATCCCCGAGCAGACGGGCGTGCCCTACGCCTCCAAGACGCCCGGCGCGATGCACGCCTGCGGCCATGACGGCCACACCGCGATGCTGCTCGGCGCGGCGAAGTACCTGACCGAGACGCGCAACTTCGACGGCACCGTGGTCGTCATCTTCCAGCCCGCCGAGGAGGGCGGCGGCGGCGGCAAGGAGATGTGCGACGACGGCATGATGGACCGCTGGGGCATCCAGGAGGTCTACGGCATGCACAACTGGCCGGGCCGCCGGACCGGCGAGTTCGCGATCCGCGCGGGCGCGTTCTTCGCGGCCACGGACCAGTTCGACATCCACCTCGAGGGCAAGGGCGGCCACGCCGCCAAGCCGCAGGAGGCCGTGGACACGACCCTGATGGGCGCGCAGCTCGTCACCGCCGTGCAGCAGATCGTCTCGCGCAACGCGGACCCGGTGAAGAACATCGTGGTCTCGATCACCTCCTTCGAGACCTCGTCCAAGGCGTTCAACGTCATCCCGCAGCGGGTCCACATCAAGGGGACGGTCCGGACCATGGACGCCGCGCACCGCGACCTCGCCGAGACGCGCATCAAGGAGATCGCGCAGGGCATCGCGGCGGCCTTCGGCGGCACGGCGGAGGTCGACTACCGCCGCTCCTACCCCGTCATGGTGAACCACGACGCCGAGACCGAGTTCGCCCGCGACGCCGCCCGCGCCGTGTCCGGCCAGTGCGAGGACGCGCCCCTCGTCATGGGCGGCGAGGACTTCGCCTTCATGCTGGAGGAGCGCCCCGGCGCCTACATCCTCGTGGGCAACGGCGACTCGGCGCCCGTCCACCACCCCGAATACGACTTCAACGACGACGCCATCCCGGCGGGCTGCTCGTGGTGGGTCGAGATCGCGGAGCGGCGGCTGGCGGCCGCGCCCGCGACCGGGTGAGGAGAGGGGGGGGCCCTAGCCCCCCAAAGGCTTCGACCGGGTCGCGGGGCGCGGACCCCGCGTCGACCGGCGCCCGGCGAGGCGGCCCTGCGGTCCGGTCGGAAAGCCCGCGACCGGAGGGCGGACGCCCGCGCATGGCACGCGGGCGGAACGCGTCCCCTCCCGTCGAGGATCCCGCCCCCTAGCCCCGCAACGCCCTGCGCATCACCTTGCCCGTCGCGGTGGTCGGCAGGCTGTCGCGGAAGTGGACCGCCCTCGGCGCCATGTGCGGCGACAGCCGCGCGCGGACCCACTCGATCAGCTCGTCCGCCCCCACCGCCTCCGCGACCACGAAGGCCGTCACCGCCTCGCCCCGGCGTTCGTCCGGCAGGCCGACCACGGCGGCGGCGTGGACCGCCGGGTGCGCGCACAGGCAGGCCTCGATCTCCGACGGCCCGATCCGGTAGCCGGACGAGTTGATGACGTCGTCGTCGCGCGCGTGGAAGCGGATCGCGGGGCTGCCCGGCGGGCCGCCGAGCCGCTCGCCGAGGTCGCCCGTCATCAGCCAGCCGCCGCGCCACTTACCCGCCGTCTCCTCCGGCTTGCCCCAGTAGCGCAGGAAGGCCGCCGGCGAGCCGCGCACCGCGATCTCGCCCACCGCGCCGTCGGCCACGGGGCCGTCCGGCCCCATCACCTCGACCTCCACCCCCGGCACCGCGCGGCCCAGCGTGCCGGGCGCCCGGTCCTGCGTGCCGTCGCAGGCGGCGAGGACGAGGTTGGCCTCGGTCTGGCCGTAGATCTCGTTGAGCGGCACCCCCAGCGACCCGCGCGCCCAGTGGAGCAGGTCCGCCCCCAACGCCTCGCCCCCGGAGATGACCGCGCGCAGCGCCAAGCCGTCCGGCACGTCCACCCGCCGCATCGCGCGCAGCGCGGCGGGCGGCACGAAGGCGCAGGTCACCCGCTCTCGCGCCATCAGCGCCCATGCCGCGCCCGCGTCGAACTTCGCCATCCGGTGCGCGACCACCGGGACGCCGTGGAACAGGCAGGGCAGCGCGAGGTCCATCAGCCCGCCGATCCACGCCCAGTCGGCCGGGGTCCAGCCGACGTCGCCGGGCCGGGGGAAGCCGTCGTAGGCGGTCTCGATGCAGGGCAGGTGGCCCCACAGGAAGCGGTGCGCATGCAGGACGCCCTTCGGGTCGCCGGTCGTCCCCGAGGTGTAGATCATCATCGCCGGATCCTCGGCGGCGGTGTCCGCGACGGGGCGCGGGTCGCCCTCAGGCAGGCCGCCGTCCACGTCCACCGCGACGCGCAGGTCCGGCAGGTCCAGCCCGTCGAGCTTGGAGAGCCCCTCCGCCTCGCCGATCACCGCGACCGCGCCCGCGTCCCGCAGCCGGTAGGCCAGCGCGTCCGGGCCGAACAGCGCGAAGAGCGGCAGCGACACGGCGCCGAGGCGGTGGATCGCGGCATGCGCCACGATCACCTCGGCGCGCTGCGGCATGAGGAGGGCGACCCGGTCGCCCCGCCCGACCCCCCGCCCCGCGAGCCACCCGGCGAGGCGGGCGCTCGCCCGCTCCAGGTCGGCGAAGGTCCAGACGCGGCGGGCGCCGCGCAGGTCGATCACGGCGGGCGCGTCCGGCGTGGCCTCGGCCCAGTCTGTGACGCAGGCGCGGGCGAGGTTGAAGCGGTCCGGGATCGTCCAGCGGTGCCGATCCCGCATCGCGTCCCAGCCCGACGGGCCGGGGACGGGCGGGCCGACCACCGCGCGCCGCATCAGGGCCGGTCCATCAGCGGCGGGCCAGCGTCACCGGGTGGAGGCCGACCAGCGGCAGGCCCAGCGTCTGAAGGGCCGACAGGCTGATCTGCGCGCCCCCCGCCCCGTCGAGCGGACGCAGCGTGATCGCCGCGGACTTGCCGCCCGAGGTGGTCACGGTGCCCGGCGTGTCGGACGTCACGAGCGAGGTCTTCACCCACAGCCCCGCATCCGCCGGATCGCCGAGCGACACGACGGTCTCGCCCAAGGGGCCGCCCGCGGCGGGCGCCGCGGCGGCGGCCACGGCCTCCTGCTTCTCCTCCTCGGACACGGTGTCGAGCGCGGCGGCGCTGGCCGTCACCGAGGACGGCGGGGCCGCGACGTTGGGCGCGGCGTCCGGCGTCGGCAGCGTCACGGTCTCGACGGCGCCCTCGGGCAGCGGCAGCGGCGCGTTCGGGTCGGCCCCGGGGGCGACCGCGACCGGCTCCTCCTGCTGGCCCGCGCGCAGGCCCGAGAGCCGGTCCTGCACTTGCGCGCAGCCCGAAAGGAGCAGCGCCGTCACGGTGGCGGTGGTGGCAAGGCGCATGTCGGTCCCCCCTCGGTCGCGCGCCCCACCGTTAGCGCGGCCCGCGACCCGCTGTCAGCCCCGGTTGTGACGCCCGCGCCGGGGGCGTAGCGTCCCGCGCATGACCCCGCCCCTCATCGACCCCTTCGCGCGCGCCATCGAGTACCTGCGCGTCTCGGTCACGGACCGCTGCGACTTCCGCTGCGCCTACTGCATGTCCGAGAACATGACGTTCCTGCCGAAGAAGCAGCTGCTGACCTTGGAGGAGCTGGACCGGCTCTGCACCGCCTTCGTGCGCCTCGGGGTCCGCAAGCTGCGCATCACCGGCGGCGAGCCGCTGGTCCGGCGCGGGATCATGGGGTTCTTCGAGGGGATGTCGCGGCATCTGGGACAGGGCCTGCACGAGATCACGCTGACCACGAACGGCTCGCAGCTCGACCGCTTCGCCCGGTCCCTGTGGGACGCGGGCGTGCGCCGGGTGAACGTCTCGCTCGACACGCTGGACCCGGACAAGTTCAAGGCGATCACCCGCTGGGGCAGCTTGGAGAAGGTCCGCCGCGGCATCGACGCGGCGCAGGCGGCGGGGCTGCGGGTCAAGATCAACGCGGTGGCGCTCAAGGGCTTCAACGAGGACGAGCTGTTCGACCTCGTGGAGTGGTGCGCGCGGGGCGACATGGACCTCACCTTCATCGAGGTCATGCCGATGGGGGACATGGGGGACGCGGGGGCGGACGGCGCGGACGGCACGCTCCGCCTCGACCAGTACTGGCCGCTGGAGGACCTGCGCGCCCGGCTGGCCGAGCGGTTCACGCTGACGGACCTGCCGCTCAAGACCGGCGGCCCGGCCCGCTACGTCCGGCTGGAGGAGACCGGCCAGCAGGTGGGCTTCATCACGCCGCTCACGCACAACTTCTGCGAATCGTGCAACCGCGTCCGCCTGACCTGCACGGGCGAACTGTTCATGTGCCTCGGGCAGGAGGACAACGCGGACCTCCGCGCCGTGCTGCGCGGCTCGCAGGACGACGACGTGCTGGAGCGGGCCATCCGCGACGCCATCGCGCGCAAGCCCAAGGGCCACGACTTCGACTACTCGCGGAGCCGCGCGGACGGCCAGATGTCGCGCCACATGAGCCATACGGGTGGCTGACGCGGCGGTCGGCGCGACCTACGACGACCTCGCCGCCCATGCGCCCGGCCTCGGGCTCACCGTGCTCGGCGCGCTCCACGAGGACGGCACGGTCGTCCTCCTCGGCCCCGACCCGGACCGCTTCTGGCCGATCCTAACCGCCGCCCCCGAATGGGGCGCGCCGGACCCGGTCGATCGCTGGTCGGCCCGCGTGATCGGGGCGTGGGCGACCGAGATCGGCGCCACCGCCCGCTTCCCCTTCGGCGGCCCGCCGTGGGAGCCGTTCCTCCGCTGGGCCACCGCCTCGGGCCGCTGCCACCCCTCGCCGGTCGGCCCGCTGGTCCACGACGCGCTGGGGCTGATGGTCAGCTTCCGGGGCGCGCTCCACCTGCCCCGCCGGATCGCGATCCCGGCCCCGTCGCCCTCGCCCTGCCGCGGCTGCACGGCGCCTTGCACGACCGCCTGCCCGGTCGGCGCGCTCTCGGACGCGCATCCCTACGACGTCCCCGCCTGCCACGCCTTCCTCGACACGCCCGCGGGCGAGGCCTGCCTCTCCGGCGGCTGCCTCGTCCGCCGCGCCTGCCCCGCCTCCCCGGCGCGGCCCGCCGCGCAGTCGGCGCACCACATGGCCCACTTCCACCAGGTCGAACGACAATGAGGGCGATCCTCCTGCGTCACGCCAAGTCCGCGTGGGACGACCCCCTCGCCGGCGACCACGCCCGCGTCCTCACCGCGCGCGGGCGGCGGGCCGCCGCGGCCATGGGCCAGTGGATCGCCCCCTTCGGCCCCCTCGACCGCATCTTCGTCAGCGATGCCGCGCGGACCGTCGAGACGTGGGAGCGGACGGGCCTGCCGGGCGCGCCCGACCTGCGACCGGACCTCTACCACGCCAGCGCGGACACGATCCTCGCCGCGCTGCCGCCCGGGGGGACCGCCCTGCTCGTCGGGCACAACGGCGGGATCGGGGACGCGGCCGCGCGGCTCGCCGCCGAGGCGCCGGACCATCCCGACTTCCACCGCTTCCCGACCTGCGCCTGCGCCGTCCTCGACTTCGACGGGCCGCCCGCATGGGGCGCGGGCCGCGTCGCCGCCTTCGCCGTCCCCCGCGACCTGACGGACTGACCGGCCTCTCACCTTGCTGGAAATACCTCGGGGGAGCCGACCGCAGGGGGGCAGGGGCGGAGCCCCCCGACCCGCGCGGTCACCCCGCGAGACGTCGCCCCCGGACGCGATCACCCCCCCGCATGCACGGGAGGCGACCGGGTGGGGCGCGGAACGGGGTTGACGGAGGAGCCTCTCGGCCCCCGCGTCAGTGCCCGAGGATCTGGCTCAGGAAGAGCTTGGTCCGGTCGTTCTGCGGGTTGTTGAAGAACGCCTCGGGCTCGTTCTGCTCCACGATCTGCCCGGCATCCATGAAGATCACGCGGTTCGCCACCTGACGGGCGAAGCCCATCTCGTGGGTCACGCAGAGCATCGTCATCCCCTCCTCGGCGAGCTGGATCATCGTATCCAGCACCTCCTTGATCATCTCGGGGTCGAGCGCCGAGGTCGGCTCGTCGAAGAGCATGATGCGCGGGCGCATCGTCAGCGAGCGCGCGATCGCGACGCGCTGCTGCTGCCCGCCGGACAGCTGGCCGGGATACTTGTCCGCCTGCTCGGGGATCTTCACCTTCTCGAGGAAGTGCATCGCCCGCTCCTCCGCCTCGCGGCGCGGCTCCTTGCGGACCCAGATCGGCGCGAGGGTGCAGTTCTCGAGGATGGTCAGGTGCGGGAACAGGTTGAAGTGCTGGAAGCACATCCCGACCTCGGAGCGGATCTTGTCGATGTTCTTGAGGTCCGAGGACAGCGGCGTGCCGTCCACGACGATCGACCCCTCCTGATGCTCCTCCAGCGCGTTGATGCAGCGGATCAGCGTCGACTTGCCGGAGCCCGAGGGCCCGCAGATCACGATCCGCTCGCCGCGGTTCACCGTCAGGTCGATGTCGCGCAGAACGTGGAACGAGCCGTACCACTTGTTCATCTTGCGGATCTCGATGGCGACCTCGTCGCTCACCGTCATCGCGGTCCGGTCGGGCCCGGTGTTCGTGTCCAGAGCAGCCATAGGTTCCCCCTCAGCGGTGGTCGGTCGCGAGCTGGCGTTCCAGCCACTGCGAGTATTGCGAGATGCCGTAGCAGACGACGAAGAACAGGACGCAGGCGAAGGCCCACAGCTCCCAGTAGACGCCCGCCCAGTCGGTCGAGGACAGGATCGGCCCCCGGATCATGCCGACGAGGTCGAACATGGAGATGACCGACACCAGCGTCGTGTCCTTGAAGAGACCCACCGCCACGTTGACGATGCCGGGGATCGATATCTTCAGCGCCTGCGGCAGGATGATGAGCCGCATCGCCTGCGCGTAGTCCAGCCCGAGGGAGTCGGCCGCCTCGTACTGCCCCCGCGGCAGCGCGGCGAGGCCGCCGCGGATCACCTCGGCGATGTAGGCCGCAGAGAACATCGTGATCATGATCACCACGCGGACGATCAGGTCGAGGTTGGACTCGGGCGGCAGGAAGAAGGCCAGCACCACGTTCGCCACGAAGAGCAGCGTGATCAGCGGCACGCCGCGGACGAACTCGATGAAGATCACGCAGGCGTACTTGATGAACGGCAGGCGCGACTGCCGTCCGAGCGCCAGAACGATCCCGAGGGGCAGCGAGAGCGACACGCAGACCACGCCGAGGATCATGTTGAGCATGAACCCCCCGAGGTTGCGGCTCTCGACCGCCTCCAGCCGCAGGACGCGCGGGAACTCCCCCGCGACGGTGCCAAGCAGCCACCACGCGATGGCCGCCGCCACCACGCCGACGGCGAGGGCGAGCACGAAGCCGCGCTTCTCGACCACCTTGTAGGCCGCGTAGCCCAGCGCCACGCCGGCCAAGGCCACGAGCGGCTTCAGGATCGAGCCGCCCCAGATCAGCCAGAAGGCCACGAACGGGTAAAGCCCCGTCAGCGCCAGCGACCAGCGCGGCAGGTACATCGGGAACAGCGCGGGCGGCACGGCGACGAACAGGAGCAGGAACGCCACCGTCGGGCGCCACCGCAGGTCCGCCGGATACTCGAAGCCGAACAGGAGCTGCGGCCACCGCTCGGCGATCACGGCGAAGCAGCCGCCGCCGTTGCCCATCAGGATGGCGCGGCATTCGCGGATGTCCCCGCCCTCCCACGTGCCGTTCACGATCCACGGGATCACGCCGGACAGCAGGTAGACGACCACGATCAGGGCCAGCACGGTCATGATCGTGTTGAAGACGCCGGAGAACAGGTTCTCCCGCATCCATTTCACGGCCCCCGTCTCGCGCGCGGGCGGCGGCGCGGGGGGGATCTCGCTCTCGCGGACGAAGGCGACGGAGTGGGCGTGCGCGTCGGACATGGGATCAGCGCTCCTTCAACGCGACGCTGCGGTTGTAGACGTTCATGATGGCGGAGATCGCCAGCGAGAAGCTCAGGTAGAAGGCCATGAGCAGCAGGATGCACTCCAGCGCCCGGCCCGTCTGGTTGAGCGTGATGCCCCCCAGCGTCCCGGTCAGGTCCATGTAGCCCACCGCGATGGCGAGCGACGTGTTCTTGGTGATGTTGAGGTACTGCGAGATCAGCGGCGGGATGATCACCCGCAGCGCCTGCGGCAGCACCACCAGCGACATGATCCGGCCCGGTCGCAGGCCGAGGGCGGCGGCCGCCTCGGTCTGGCCCTTGGAGACGGCGAGGATGCCCGCGCGCACGTTCTCGGCGATGAAGGCGCCGGTGTAGATCGACAGCGCGAACCACAGCGCGATCAGCGAGGGCCGCAGCAGGAACCCGCCGTCGAAGCGGAAGCGCCCCATCTCCGGGTTCTCGAGCCCGACGGGCTGGCCCAGCGCGAACTGCGCGACGATGACCGGGACGAAGAGGATCAGCAGCGAGGGCCACCACACCGGCACCTCGCGCCCCTTTGAGTAGAGCTCGTTGCGGGCGTAGCGGCGCCAGCCGAACACCCCGAGGACGGAGGCCGCGAAGATCGCGAGGAACAGCCAGCCCTGCCCGTCGAAGGTCAGACGCGGGATGAACACGCCTTGGTTGGTGAAGGCGAACATGCCCAGCACCGGCGTGCGCGTCGGGTCCGAGCCGTCGCGCGGGATGCGGAAGTCGGCCATCGCCGGGAAGACGTTGGCCGCGACCGTGAAGATGATGAGGATCCAGATCAGCACCGGGATGTTGCGGAACATCTCGACGTAGACGGCCATCAGCTTGGAGACGATCCAGTTCTTCGACAGGCGCAGCACGCCCGCGATCACCCCGAAGACCGTCGCCGTCACGCAGGCGAGGAACGCCACGATCAGCGTGTTGATCGCCCCGATGACCGTCGCGCGCAGGTGGGTGTCCTGCGAGGTGTAGGGGATCGGCTGCTGGTTGATGTCGTAGCCGGCCGGCGCGCCGAGGAACTCGAAGCTGATGCCCGCCTCCTGCAGCACCGGGTTGTTGAAGGCGTTGTTGATGAGCCAAGCGAAGGCGAGGATCAGCAGGACCAGCGCGATGAGCTGGAACGTGTAGCTGCGGTATCTCGTGTCGTACCAGAGCTGCGACAGGCGGAAGCCGCCCCCCGCGTCCGGTGCCTGTTCGGTCGTGGTCGCCATCGGCGTCGCCCCCCGTATCCCCATCGGGCCGCTCCACGGGGACCCTGCCCCGGAGCGCGCGTTCGTCGACGTTCGTCGCCGATCCCCCGCCAGTCTGCCAAGGGGCCTGGCCCGCGATTGGGTCGTTTCGGTCGTCTAGATGCAGGAAGGGCGCGGTTTCCCGCGCCCTTCCCGGTGGTGTGCTTACCGGAACGGCGGCGAGTAGATCAGGCCGCCATCGGTGTACTGGGCGTTGAGCCCGCGCGCGAGGCCGATGGCCGTCGACTCACCGATGTTCGTGTCGAACACCTCGCCGTAGTTGCCCACGGCGGCGATGGCGTTCTTGAACGCGTCCGCCTCGAGGCCGACCATGGCCGCGAGGTCGCCCTCGGTGCCGAGGATGCGGTTGATCTCCGGGTTGTCGCCCGCCGACGCCGCCATCTCCTCGACGTTGCCTTGGGTGATGCCCAGCTCCTCGGCCGAGATCAGCGCGTTCAGCGTCCAGCGGACGATGTCGCCCCACTCGTTGTCGCCGTGGCGCACGAGCGGGCCGAGCGGCTCCTTGGAGACCACTTCCGGCAGGATGACCGACGCGTCGGGATCCTCGAAGCCGGCGCGCTGGGCGGCGAGCGCCGAGCGGTCGGTCGTGTACACGTCGCAGGCGCCCGCGAGGTACTGCTGCACGGCCTCGGCGCCGGTCTCGATCGGCACGGGCTCGTAGGACATGCCGTTCACGCGGAAGAAGTCCGCGAGGTTCAGCTCGGTCGTGGTGCCGGTCTGGATGCAGACCGTCGCGCCGTCCAGCTCGGTGGCCGAGGACACGCCGAGGTCGGCGGGGACCATGAAGCCTTGGCCGTCGTAGTAGTTCACGCCGACGAAGTCGAACGACAGGTCGGTGTCGCGCGAGAAGGTCCAGGTCGTGTTCCGCGCCAGCATGTCGATCTCGCCGGAGGCCAGCGCGGTGAAGCGCGTCTTGCCCGTGGTGGGAACGAAGGTCACGGCGTTCGGGTCGCCGAGGACGGCGGCGGCGACGGCACGGCACACGGCCACGTCGAAGCCCTGCCAGACGCCGTCGGCGTCGGGCTCGGCGAAGCCGGGAACGCCGGTGGTCACGCCGCAGTTCAGGGAGCCGCGCTCCTGAACCTGGGCCAGCGTGGAGCCTTCGTGGGCGTCGGCGAGCGCGAAGCCCGCCGTGCCGACCGCCGCGGCGAGGGTGCCGAGGAATACGGTCTTTTGCATGGATTTACCTCTTCCTGTTCGTTCACCGCGCGGCTTGCCCACGCGATGACGGTCCGCCCGAGGGCGGCCCGAGTTGGTTCGTGTGGGAGTGTCCCCCCCCTCACTGCCCAGGAAGAGGGCAGATGGGCGGCGGGAGGTCAAGGGCGCGAAACGGACCCATCCGCCGTCAACCCCTGAAAATCAGGGCATTCCGCGAGGGCATCGGACAAACGCCGGAGGTGCCCGTCTAATGGGCGGCGCGCGAATCCGGGCCGCCCCCGGACCGGACCAGCCCGAGCCACGTCCACGCCTGCAGGAACTCCGCCCGCTTGCGCGCGACGCGGGCCGCCTCCTCCTCGTCCTCGCCCCACTGCTCGGCCTGCCACGTCTCGTCGAGGCGGCTCGCCTCCCACGCCGCCTCGGGGGCGAGGCGACCGTGCAGGACGGCGAGGCCCAGCGCGAGGCTGCCGGACAGGGTCACGAACTCGTGCAGCGCGGTCAGCGTCCAAGGGTCGACCGCGTCCACCTCCGCGCGCATCGCGGCGAGCGTGGCCGCGGGCTGGGCGACCGGCATCACGCCTTCCGCCAAGGCCATCGGCATCCCGCGCCCGGCCATCCACTCGACCACCGGATCCCACGTCCCCGTCTGCCGCGCGACCAGCCCGGCGGGCGCGGCCGCGCGGTAGGAGACGAGGTCCGAGCCGCCATACTCCGCCAGCATCGCGGCCACCTCGGCGCGCTGCGGGACGACCTTGTCGAGCGTGGCGTTCGCAGCGCGGGTGAGCGGCATCGAGAGCGGGTCGATCCGCTCCTCCTGCGCCCGCCACTCGGCGGCCATGCCCTCGGCCAACGCGCGGGTGGGCACGACCACCTCGGTCTTGAGCGGGGTGCGCACGGGGCGCCCGTCGAGGCGCACGGCCCAGCCCCCCGGCACCGCCTCGACGGTGGCGTCGGTCCAGAACCGCTTCGGAGCCCAGTCGCTCACGCGAGGCGCTCCAAGACGGCGTCCACCGCCCCGAGGAAGCTGTCGGCCACCGCGTCGGCGCCCGCGCGGCGCAGAGTCTCGGCGTCGTGGTAGCCGTAGGAGACGCCGATCGCCCCCACCCCGGCGGCGCGCGCCATCTCCATGTCGAATGCCGTGTCCCCGACCATGACGCAGCGCGCGGCGGGGGCGTCGGCCTCCGCGAGGGCGTTCCGGATCATGGAGGGGTGGGGCTTGGAGGGGTTGAGGTCGGCGTGCTGCGCCGTGGCGAAGCGGCGCTCCCATCCTTGGTCCGCGAGGAAGGCGCGGACGCCCCGCCCCGACTTGCCCGTCGCCAGCCCGAGCGCGAGGCCCGCCGCCTCCATCCGGTCCAGCCCCTCGGCCACCCCCGCGAAGAGCGGCGGCTGGGCCTCGGCGACCGACTTGGCGAAGGCGAGCCGGTAGGACGCCACCAGCGCGGTCATGCGCTCGTCGCTGGCGCCGGGGGCCAAGGCCTCGATCATGCGGGGCAGCGACAGGCCCACGGTGCGCAGGATCGTCTCGCGCAGGGGCGGGGTCATGTCGCTCTCGGCGAAGGCGACGCGGACGGTCTCGACGATGACGGCTTGGCTGTCCTGCAGGGTGCCGTCGACGTCGAGGAGGACGAGCGCGGTCATGGATCCATCTCCTCGAACGGGTCGGCGGGGACGTCCTCGGGGCGCCAGCCCAACAGGTCCCACGTCGCCTGCATGTGCTCCGGAAGCGGCGCGGTGATGGTCACACGTCGCCCAGTGACGGGGTGATCGAAGGACAATGACCGCGCGTGGAGGTGCATCTTCCGGCTGACGGCGCCGCCCAGCATCGCGCCCCAGCCGTCGCCGAGGTTCTCCTGCCCCCGCCCGCCGTAGCGCCCGTCGCCCACGATGGGATGGCCCAGCGCCGCCATGTGCGCGCGCAGCTGGTGCGTCCGCCCCGTGACCGGCACCAGCGCCGCCCACGAGACCCGCCCGCCCGCGTCGTCGAGCACGGCGTAGTCGCTCAGGGCGCGCTTCGCGCCCGGCGTGGCCTCGACCTGCTGCGGGTGCACGGTCTCCATCCGCTCGCCCTGCCCCTTCACCAGCCCGTACTTGATCGTCCCCATGCGGGGCGTGGGCGTGCCCGCGACGGCGGCCCAGTAGATCTTGCGCGTCTCGCGCGCCCGGAAGGCCGCCGTGGCGGCGGCGGCGGCCGAGCGGGTGCGCGCCATCAGCAGCACCCCCGAGGTCTCGCGGTCCAGCCGGTGCACGAGCCGCGGGGGCGCGTCGGCGTCGAAGCGCAAAGCCTCGGCCATGCCGTCGACATGCCGGTCCTGCCCCGAGCCGCCCTGCACCGCGAGGCCCGCGGGCTTGTCGAGCGCGAGCAGGTGGTCGTCGCGCCAGAGCACGCGGGACCGGAGCATCTCGGCGTCGGCGCCGGAGACCTCGGGCCGCGCCTTCGGGGCGGCGGGGGCCGCATCGGGGATCGGCGGCACGCGCACGGTCTGGCCGACCTCCACGCGGGTCGCGGGCTTCACCCGGCCCCCGTCGACGCGCAGTTCCCCCTTGCGGCACATCTTCTCGATGCGGCCCTGCCCCAGTTGCGGGAACCGCCGCCGCAGCCAGCGGTCGATGCGCTGGTCGCCCTCGTCGGGGCCAACCTCGATCTGGCGGACTCCGCTCACGAGGCGGCCCGCATCAGGGCGACGCCCATCGCCAAGGCCGCGACCGACAGGCCCACGGAGGCGCAGACGTAGAGCGCGGCCTGCGCCACGGCGCCCCGCTCGATCAGCGTGACCGTCTCCAGCGAGAAGGCCGAGAAGGTCGTGAACCCGCCCAGCACGCCCGTCAGCAGGAAGGGCGTCCACCGGTCGAGGCCGCGCTGGCCGAGCCAGACGACGGCGAGCCCCATCAGGAGGCTGCCGAGCACGTTGCAGGCGAGGATCGCCACCGGGAATCCCGGACGAAGCAGGGCGGCGCCCAGCGCGAAGCGCGCGGCGGCCCCGATCGCGCCGCCGAGGGCGACTTGGATTGTGGCGGTCCACATCGCGGCGGGCGTTAGGCGGAGGCGGCGGGGCCTGTCAACGCGGAGCGCGCGTCACCGCCCGATCGACCGCGCGTCAGGACCGCCCCCGCTTGGCCCGCTGCTCCACGAACCAGTCGAGGCGGCGGCCCAGCTCGCGCTCGAAGCCGCGATCCACGGGGATGTAGAAGACGGGCCGCTTCATCCCCTCCGGGAAGTAGTTCTGCCCCGAGAAGCCCTCGGCCGCGTCGTGGTCGTAGGCGTAGCCCGCGCCGTAGCCCTGCTCCTTCATCAGCTTGGTCGGCGCATTGAGGATGTGCTTGGGCGGCGGCTCGGACCCGGTCGTGCCCGCGGACTTCATCGCCGCCTTGTAGGCCGCGTAGCCCGCGTTCGACTTCGGCGCGAGCGCGAGGTAGACGACGGCGTTGGCGATGGCCTGCTCCCCCTCGGGGCTGCCCAGCCGCTCGTAGGTGTTCCACGCCTCCAAGCAGATTCCCTGCGCCTGCGGGTCGGCCAGCCCGATGTCCTCGACGGCCATGCGCGTCACGCGCCGCGCGAGGTAGCGCGGGTCCTCGCCCGCGCGCAGCATCCGCGCCAGCCAGTAGAGCGCCGCGTCCGGGTCGGAGCCGCGCACCGACTTGTGCAGTGCGGAGATCAGGTTGAAGTGCCCGTCGCCGGACTTGTCGTGCTGCGGTGCGCGACGTTGCAGGCGGGCGGCCAGCGCGTCGCGGTCCACCACGTCCTTGGGCGCCCACGCCGCCACCTGCTCCACGAGGTTCAGCAGCGCGCGCCCGTCTCCGTCGGCCATCTCCAGCATCGCCTCGCGCGCCGGCCCGTCGAGCGGCAGCTTGCGGCCAAGCGCCTTCTCCGCCCGCTGGGTCATCAACTCGAGGTCGCGCAGCGTCAGGCGCTGGAGCACCAGCACCTGCGCGCGGCTCATCAGCGCGGCGTTCAGCTCGAAGGACGGGTTCTCCGTCGTGGCCCCCACGAGGGTCACGGTCCCGTCCTCCATGTGCGGCAGGAAGCCGTCCTGCTGCGCCTTGTTGAAGCGGTGGATCTCGTCGACGAAGAGCAGCGTCCCCTGCCCCTGCGCGCGGTGCATCGCGGCCTCGGCGAAGACCTTCTTGAGGTCGGCCACCCCCGTGAAGATCGCGCTGATCTGCACGAAGCGCAGCCCCGTCCGCCGCGCCAGCAGCCGCGCGATCGTCGTCTTGCCCACGCCGGGCGGCCCCCAGAGGATCAGCGAAGGCAGGTGCCCGCGCAGCATCACCGTCAGCGCGCCCTCGGGGCCGAGCAGTTGGCTCTGCCCGATCACCTCCTCCAGCGTGGCGGGGCGCAGGCGCTCGGCCAAGGGCGCGTCCGCGGGGACGGTCTCGGCGGGGGATGCGTCGAAGAGGTCGGCCATGCCCCTGCATATAAGGGGCATGGCCGGGGTCGGGTAGGCGATCAGTGCAGCTTGTTCACCATGTCGATGACGACTGCGACGGACTGGAAGTCGCCGAAGTCGACCACCCGCCCGGCGGGCCGGACGTCGAGGCCGTAGCGGCGGCAGAGGCGCAGCGAATGCTCGGGGATCATGCCGATGATCGAGGTGGCCCCGACCTCGCGGGCGGACTTGATCATCTCCTCGTTGAGCTGACGGTGCACGCGCATCCGCTCCCGCGCCGAGCAGTCGTCGCAGACGAACACGCGGGACGATTCCCAGATCGTCTCGGCCACGGGGGCCTCCTCGAACAGGAGATCCTGCGGGATCGTGTCGAGCAGGCCCAGCTGCGCGTCGCGGATCATGTAGGTGTAGATGCCGCAGCGGTGCGTCGTGGGCGTGAGGCGCACGCCCGCGCGGACGCGCCCGTTCTCGTGGACGACGACCCAGCGGCTGGCGGGGGTGTCGTACTGGTCGAACTCCATCCCGTCCGCGGAGGGCAGGTCCCAGCCGGCGCGCTCCACGAAGGTGCGGTGACGGGCGCGCAGCAGGTCCGCCATGAGCGGCCCGTGGGCGTGGAGGTTGGAGAACGACAGCGTCGTGGCTTTGATATCGGCTTGCATGGCAGACAAGGTCCCTCTGTCCGGTGGCGAAACGTGGCCCCGGCCGGTTGTTGGTTCTCGCGATGTCGGGGGAGCGCCGCCTAGATCAGGCGGTGGTAGCGTGCCATCCGGATCGCCTCGGCCGTGGTTCGGGTGCCCAGGATGTCCCGGGCGTCCCCCAGCCGGCCCTCATGCCCGGCGGGGAGATCTTCGGGTCCCGGAGCCTCCGCCGCCCCGTCCCGCCGCCGCGCCTCGAGGCGCAGGGCCTCCAGCACGTCGGGGGGGAGGTCGGACAACGGCTCGCCCAGCTCGTGGAGCGCGTGCGTCAGGCGCTCCAGTTCGGCCATCTCGTCAGTCGTGAACTCGCGGTCCCCGCGCGCCACGCCTGCCATGCTGCGGGACGTGATGTGGCCGCAGGAGGCGACGGCGCCGTAGCGGAGGCCGTGCTTCGCGGCCTCCTCCAAGACGCCGAACGGGTCGGGGACGCCGATCTCGCTCCACCGGGAGACGCCCTTGTTGGCGACGCCCCACAGGACGAGCGGATCGCGCATCCCGTAGGCCCGGTCGAGATAGGTGTCCTTCCACTCCTGCGGATAGGTGCTGCGGACGAAGGCCGGAGCCGCGAACCTGATGTGGAGGCCGACGATGGAGCCTTCCGGCCCCAAGGCGTCGAGCTCTCGGCAATACTGAACCATCAGGCGGCGTCTCTCGCTCATGGACCGGACCGTGGGCACCCGCCCCGGCTCCGGTCAATCCCCACTCCACGCGGCCATTGAATGGCCACAATGGTTAACAGGACGTGAACGAACGGGCCTGCCTGCGAAATATCACAAACCCGCGCTCCCGGAAACGAAAGGCCCCGCCCCCGGACGCGCCGGGAGCGGGGCCTGCCATGTCGTCGCGACCGCGGCTCAGGCGTCGAGCGCGGCGTCCTCGGCCTCGAGCCGGGCGCGGTCGGCGGCGCCCTTGGCGTCCACGTCCCGGTCGACCAGCTCGATGATCGCCATGGGGGCCATGTCGCCGGTGCGGAAGCCTGCCTTCAGGACGCGGACGTAGCCGCCTTGCCGGTCCTTGTAGCGCTCGGCCAGCACGTCCATCAGCTTGGCGACGGCGGCGTCGTCGTGCAGCCGCGAGGCCAGCAGGCGGCGCGCGTGCAGGTCGCCGCGGCGGGCGAGCGTGATCATCTTCTCGACGATCGGGCGCAGTTCCTTGGCCTTGGGCAGGGTCGTCTTGATCTGCTCGTGCACGATGAGCGAGCCAGCCATGTTCTTGAACATCGACTTGCGATGCTCGTGGGTCCGGTTGAGGCGGCGGTATCCGCGGGCGTGGCGCATGGTGTTACTCCGGTTTTATGCTTTGTCCGGGGACCGGTGCGTGCCGATCCCTCTCCTATTGGGGCGGGATTGCCCAAGTGCCCCCGTCCGGGGGCGCGTTGCCCGGCAGGTGGGTTCCGGGCGAAGCCCGGGTTCCACCGAGAGGGCGGCGGCGATGGGGTAGAACCCCATCCTACAGGTGCGCGTAGGATGGGGTTTCACCCCATCGATCAGAAGTCGCTGTCGAACTTCTTGGACAGCTCCTCGATGTTCTCCGGCGGCCAGTCGACGATGTCCATCCCGAGGTGCAGGCCCATGCCCGAGAGCACCTCCTTGATCTCGTTGAGGGACTTCCGCCCGAAGTTGGGCGTCCGCAGCATCTCGGCCTCGGTCTTCTGGATGAGGTCGCCGATGTAGACGATATTGTCGTTCTTCAGGCAGTTGGCCGACCGCACCGACAGCTCCAGCTCGTCCACCTTCTTCAGCAGCAGCGGGTTGAACTCGAGGTCGTCGGCGTCCGAGCCGGACCCGGCGCTCTCGGGCTCCTCGAAGTTGACGAAGATCTGCAGCTGGTCCTGCAGGATGCGGGCCGCGTAGGCGACCGCGTCGTCGGGGGCGAGGCTGCCGTCCGTCTCCAGCTTCAGCGTCAGCTTGTCGTAGTCCAGCACCTGCCCCTCGCGGGTCGGCTGCACCTCGTAGGAGACCTTCTTGACCGGCGAGTAGATCGCGTCGATCGGGATCAGGCCGATGGGCGCGTCCTCGGGCTTGTTGCGGTCGGCGGGGACGTAGCCCTTACCGGTGTTGACCGTCAGCTCCATGTAGAGGTCCGCCCCGTCGTCGAGGTGGCAGATCACGTGGTCGCGGTTGAGCACCTCGATGCCCGCCGACTCCGAGATGTCGCCGGCGGTGACGACCATCGGCCCCTTGGCGGAGATGGTCAGGCGCTTGGGCCCCTCCACTTCCATCCGCAGGGACACGCCCTTCAGGTTCAGCACGATGTCGGTCACGTCCTCGCGGACGCCGGACACCGAGGAGAACTCGTGCAGGACGTTGTCGATCTGGACGCTGGTGATCGCGGCGCCTTGGAGCGACGAGAGCAGCACGCGGCGCAGCGCGTTGCCGAGCGTCAGGCCGAAGCCCCGCTCCAGCGGCTCGGCCACGACGGTGGCCTGACGGGCGGGGTTGGTCCCCGGGCGGGTCTCAAGCTGTCCCGGCTTGATCAGTTCCTGCCAGTTCTTGTGGATCATGCCCTATCCCTCCATCCTTGTGCGTCCCGGGGCGGCGTGGGCGCACGCTCGAGGTTTATCGTTGGCGGTCGTCTCAATGCGGAGGGGGGCCGCGATCGGCCCCCGTCCGGAATTCCCTGCGAGCGGGTCAGACCCGACGGCGCTTCGGCGGGCGGGTGCCGTTGTGCGCGATCGGCGTCACGTCGCGGATCGAGGTGATCTGCAGGCCCAGCGCGGCGAGCGCGCGCAGCGCGGACTCGCGGCCCGAGCCGGGACCCTGCACCTCGACCTCGAGAGACTTCATCCCGTGCTCCTGCGCCTTCTTGCCCGCGTCGTCGGCGGCCATCTGGGCGGCGTAGGGCGTCGACTTGCGCGAGCCCTTGAAGCCCATCGTGCCAGCGGACGACCACGAGATCGCGTTGCCCTGCACGTCGGAGATCAGGATCTTGGTGTTGTTGAACGACGAGTTCACATGCGCGACGCCGGTCGCGATGTTCTTGCGTTCCTTGCGCTTGCCAGCGCCACGGCGGGTATCGCGTGCCATCTATCCTGCCCTCACTTCTTCTTGCCGGCGATAGGCTTCGCGGGGCCCTTGCGCGTGCGTGCGTTGGTGTGGGTGCGCTGGCCGCGCACCGGCAGGTTGCGGCGATGACGCAGGCCGCGGTAGCAGCCGAGGTCCATCAAGCGCTTCACGTTCATCTGCGTGTCGCGGCGCAGGTCGCCCTCGACGGTGAAGTTGGCGTCGATGTGCTCGCGGATCTGCAGCACCTCGGCGTCCGACAGCTCGTTGACGCGGCGGGTCGGGTCGATGCCCACGGCCTCGACGATCTGGTCGGCGGAGGAGCGGCCGATGCCCGTGATGTAGGTCAGGGCGATCGGAACCCGCTTGGCGGTGGGGATGTTGACCCCGGCGATACGTGCCAAATGACGTTCCTTCGTTCGGTTGCGGACCCGTAGCGCCAGGTCCTTTTTTCACAACGCGGGCCGGTCCATCCAAGCTCGGGCGGAACAGGCGCAAAGCGAAACCGGGAACCCGAAGATTCCCGGCGAGGGCTGCCACCTATGATGGGCCTTCCCGCGCGTCAAGCGCGGGCGCGCGTCCTGTCAAGCATTTTCTCGCGCGGGCGTCCGGACGCCGTCCAGCACCGCCGCGATCTCGTCCTCGACCGCGTCCATCGGGCCCAGCCCGTCCACCTTCGTGAGCGCGCCCTTCGCATGGTAGTACCCGATCAGCGGCGAGGTCTTCTTGTAGTACTCCAGCAGCCGGACCTTCAGGCTCTCGGCGTTGTCGTCGGCGCGCACGGGCTGGCCCGCCGCCGCCGCCTCGGCCGCCCGGCCCACGATCCGGTCCACGAGCACGTCGTCCACGACCTCCAGCTCGATCACCGCGTCCAGCGCCTGCCCCTTGCGCGCCAGCAGCTCGCCCAAGGCGTCGGCCTGCGCCAGCGTCCGCGGGAAGCCGTCGAAGATGAAGCCGCCATGCCCCGTGCGGGTGTCGAGCTGCTCCTCGATCAGCCCGATGACGATCTCGTCGGTCACGAGCTGGCCCGCGTCCATCACGGCCGCGACCCGGTTGCCCATCTCCGTCCCGGAGGTCCGCGCGGCGCGCAGCATGTCCCCGGTCGAGAGCTGGACCATGCCGCGCGTCTCGACGAGGCGGCCCGCCTGCGTCCCCTTGCCCGCGCCCGGCGGCCCCAACAGGATGATGTTCATGGCGGTCCCTCCCCGACCCTTCGACCCGACCGTGCGGGCGCGCCGCCTCAGCGGCGCGCGGACCCGGCCTTGCCCTTGCCGCGCTGGCCGCGGCGCTTGCCGCGCAGCTGCGACTTCTCGATCAGCCCCTCGTACTGGTGGGCGAGCAGATGGGACTGCACCTGCTGGATGGTGTCCATCCCCACCGACACGATGATCAGGATCGAAGTGCCCCCGAAATAGGCCGTGATGGCCAGCTCGTTGCGCACGATCTCGGGGATCATGCAAACGAGGGCGAGGTAGCCCGCGCCGAGCACGAGGATGCGGTTGACCACGTATTCGAGGTACTGCGCCGTGCGCGCGCCCGGCCGGATCCCTTGGATGAAGCCGTTCTGGTTCTTCAGGTTGTCGGCCACGTCCTCCGTCTTGAAGGACACGTTGTGGGTGTAGAAGTACGTGAAGAACACGATCATGCCCGCGAAGAACAGCAGGTAGAGCGGCTGTCCCGGCCCGAAATAGGCGAGGATCGTCGACATGATCGGCCCGCTGTTCTGGCCCGAGAAGGTGGAGATCGTCGTCGGCAGCAGCAGCAGCGACGAGGCGAAGATCGCCGGGATCACGCCCGCCGGGTTCACCTTGATCGGCAGGTGGCTGGACCCGCCGTCATAGACCTTCATCCCCACCTGGCGGCGCGGGTACTGGATGTGGATCTTCCGCAGGGACCGCTCCATGAACACCACGAAGATCAGCGTCCCGATCAGCATCAGCGTCACGCCGAGGATCACCGGCGTCGACAGCGCGCCGGTCCGCCCGCTCTCGAAGAACTGCGCCAAGGCGGCCGGGAGCTCGGCCACGATGCCCACGAAGATGATGAGCGAGATGCCGTTTCCGATGCCGCGCGCGGTGATCTGCTCGCCCAGCCACATCAGGAACATGGTGCCGCCGACCAGCGTGATCACGCAGGCCGCGCGGAAGAACCAGCCCGGATCGGTCACGAGCCCGCCGGACTCCAGAGACACGGCGAGGCCGTAGGCCTGCAGCGTGGCCAGCGCCACGGTGCCGTAGCGCGTGTACTGGTTGATCTTCTTGCGGCCCTGCTCGCCCTCTTTCTTGAGCTGCTCCAGCTGCGGGACCATCGCGGTCATCAGCTGCACGATGATCGAGGCCGAGATGTAGGGCATGATGCCCAGCGCGAAGATGCCCATCCGGCCGATCGCGCCGCCGGTGAACATGTTGAGCACGCCGCCGAGGCCCGCCGCCGCCTGCTCCACGAACTGGCGCAGCTCCTGCGCGTCGATGCCGGGGACGGGGATGTAGGTCCCGAGCCGGTAGATGATCAGCAGGCCGATCGTGAACAGGATGCGGGCGCGCAGCTCCTTGGCCTTGCCGAAGGCGCCCCAGCTCATGTTCGCGGCCATCTGCTCCGCAGCTGATGCCATGATGTGCTTCCCTCTACGCACGAACGCCGCCCCGTAGGGTGCGGGGCGGCGTCGCTGTCGTCAGGTGATGTAGGCGGCGCCGTCGGGCGCCACAACCGTCAGGCGGACGCCGCGTCTTCCGACTTGGGCGTCTGGGTCACGGTCAGCGAGCCGCCGGCCTTCTCGACCGCCTCGACCGCGCCCTTGGACGCGCCGGTGACGGTGAGCGTGACCTTCGAGGTGATCTCGCCCTTGCCCAGCACGCGGACGCCGTCGAGCCTGCGGCGCACGAGGCCCGAGTCGACCAGCTCCGTCTCGGTGATCTCGGTGCCCAGCTTGCCCGCGTCGATGAACTTCTGGATCAGGCCGAGGTTCACGACGGCGTAGGACTTGCGGTTCGGCTTGGTGAAGCCGCGCTTGGGCAGACGCTGGTAGATCGGCATCTGGCCGCCCTCGTAGCCCTTGATGGCCACGCCCGAGCGGGACTTCTGCCCCTTGATGCCGCGCCCGCCGGTCTTGCCGAGGCCGGAGCCGGGGCCGCGGCCCACGCGCTTGGGCTTGTGGGTGGCGCCGGGGTTGTCCCGGAGTTCGTTGAGTTTCATGTCGCTTCTCCTTTCCGGACGCGGCCCCCGAAGCGAGGTGGGGCCGGACGCGGTTTCGTGGGTGTCCGATGCGGACCGGCGGGCGATAGCGCCCCGCCGCGGGGGGTTCAAGGGCGCACTCGCCGGATCGCCGCGCCCGCGCTACCCTCCACCCATGCTCCGCGCCGCCCTCGCCCTCTCGCTCGGCCTCGCCGCCCCGGCGCAGGCGTGCCTGCACGACGCGATGGTGGTGATGGACGCCTCCGCCTCGATGGAGCGGCTGGTCTACGGCACCGACGTCACCCGGATGGAGGACGGGCGCGCCGCGATGCGCCGCGCCCTGCCCCGCCTGACCGAGACGCGCCGCATCGGCCTCGTGACCTACGGCCCCGGCGGCAGCCAGTCCTGCGACAGCGTCGCGCTGCGCGTCCCGCCCACCACGGACCCGGCCCCCCTCCTCGCCGTGATCGCCGAGACGGAGCCCGGTGGCTCCACCCCGCTCGTCTCCGCGGTCCAGCACGCGGCCGAGGCGCTGCGCTACCGGACCGAGGCCGCGACGATCGTGCTGGTGACGGACGGCAACGACACCTGCGGCGGCACGCCCTGCGCGGCGGGGACGCGGCTCGCGGCGGAGGGGGCGGACCTGACGGTGCACGTGATCGGCTTCCACTACGCGCGCCACCTGTCCTTCATCGACCGCTCCAGCAACGGCATCTCCTACGACAGCGTCGCGCGCTGCCTCGCGGTGCGGACCGGCGGGCAGTACGTCACCGCGCGGGACGCGGACGGGCTTGTGGACGCGCTGTCGCGGACGTTGGGCTGCGTCCTCGGCGGACGGGCCCGGACGGGGCCGGTCGGGTGAGGGCCGCGCTGCTGGCCCTGCTGGCCACCCCCGCGATGCCCTGCACCCACGACGCGATGCTCGTGCTGGACGGATCGGGCAGCATGGCGGAGATCGGCTACGACACCGGCGCGGCCACGCGGATCGAGGACGCCCGCGCCGCGCTCCGCCGCGCCATGCCGCAGGTCGAGCCGTTCCGCCGCATCGGCCTCATCGCCTACGGGCCGGGCGGCGCGGGGTCGTGCGACGGCATCACGCTGCACTTCCCGCCGGTGGAGGCCAGCGCCGCCCCGGCCATCGCCGCCGCCGAGGGGCTGGACCCCGGCGGCCTCACGCCCCTCTCGCGCTCCGTCGAGCGCGCCGCAGCGCTGCTCTCCCACCGGACCGAGCCCGCCACGGTCGTCCTCGTCACCGATGGCAACGAGACCTGCGGCGGCACGCCCTGCGCCCTCGGCGCCCGGCTGGCCGCCGAGGCGGCGGACCTGACGATTCACGTGATCGGCTTCAAGGCCACGCGCGACTTCTTCTCGTGGGACAACCCCGACCAGCAGATTTACGCGGGCGACACCGTCGCCAAGTGTCTGAGCGACCGCACCGGCGGCCTCTTCGTCGACGCCGACACGGTGGACGAGCTAGTGGCCGCGCTCAACGCGACGCTGGGCTGCGTCATCGGGGCCATCCCGCTTCCCCTCGGGCGCGGGATGGGGTGAAACGGCGCCATGTCGATCCTCACCGTCACCGTGAACCCCGCGCTGGACCTCTCGACCGAGGCGCCCGCCGTCGTCCCCGACCGCAAGCTGCGCTGCTCGGAGCCCTTGGTCCATCCGGGCGGGGGCGGCGTGAACGTCTCCCGCGCGATCCACAACCTCGGCGGACGCTCCCGCGCGCTGCTCGCCTTCGGCGGTCCGACGGGCCAAGCGCTGGTCGACCTGATCCGCGCCGAGGGCCTCACCCCCGAGCCCTTGGGCGTCGCCCATCCCACGCGCCAGTCCGTCTCCGTGCGCGACGCCGCGACGGGGCTGCAATACCGCTTCATGCTGCCCGGCCCGCCGTGGTCCGACCTCGACGCCGACGCCGCGCGGGCGGCGCTGCTGGCGGCGGTGAAGCCCGGCGCATTGGTGATCCCCTCGGGCTCGTTGCCGCCGGGGCTGGGGGTGGAGTTCTTCCTCGACCTCGTCCCGCTCATCGCCGCCAAGGGCGGGCGCATGATCCTCGACACCTCTGGCGACGCGCTGATCCAGGCCGCCCGGGCCAAGGCCGGGCTGCACGTCCTGCGGATGGACACGGTGGAGGCCGAGGAGCTCTGCGGGCGCCACCTCACGAGCGTCGAGGAGATCGCCGAGGTGACGAGCGACATCCGGAACGCGGGCGCGGCCGAGATCGTGATGGTCGCCGCCGGCGCCGACGGCAACGTCATCGATACGGGCGATTGGCGCGGCCTCTGCCGCCCGCCGGTGGTGGTGGCGCATTCTAAGATCGGCGCGGGCGACTCGTTCGTCGGCGCCTTCGCGATGGCCCTGGCCCGCGGCGACGATCCGGTCACGGCCTGCGCGTGGGGCACGGCGGCGGCGGCGAGCGCGGTGCGCGAGGTGGGGACGCGGCTTTGTCAGAAGGCGGACACGGAGCGGTTCTTCGGGCAGGTGACGCGGACGGCGTTGTAGGAACATCGCCACCCGGCGCCGGTTGGCTCGTATAGGAGGAGCCAATGATCAGATCCATCGCCTTGGCCACGCTCGCGGCCGCCCCCGCGTTCGCGGACGTCGCGGCCGACCGTGCGGGCACCACCGACTTCCACGACCCGTCGATAGCTCACGATCCCGCCGACGGCGTCGTGCGCCTCTACGGCGCGGGTGGGCCGCACACCGCGTTCCGAAAGGTCGCGGACGTCTGGACCGAGCGGACGGGCACGGAGGTCGAGGTCGTCGCCGGCCCCGAAAGCGACTGGACCGGCGAAGCGCAGGCGCAGGCCGACATCCTGTGGGGCACGTCCGAGCAGTCCATGACCGCCTTCCTGCTGACCTACACGGCCTTCGACCCGGCGGAGGTCGAGCCGATCTACCTGCGCCCCACCGTGATCGCGGTCGCCGCCGGGAACCCGCTGGGCATCGAAGGCTTCGACGACCTCCTCGCGGACGGCGTGCGCGTCGTCGTCACCGAGGGCGCCGGCGTCTACAACACCTCCGGCACCGGCACGTGGGAGGACGTGGCCGGCCGCCTCGGGCGGCTCGACGATGTGGCAGGCCTGCGCGCGAACATCGTGGCCTACGCGCTCGGGTCCGGCGCGTCCTACGGCGTGATCTCGGGCGGGGACGCGGATGCGTGGATCACGTGGCCGAACTGGCCGCTCACGAAGGACGACATCGAGATGGTCGAACTGGCCCCCGACCGGGTGATCCACCGCGACG
The DNA here is from genome assembly GCF_016820245.1 of Jannaschia sp. Os4. Lineage (GTDB taxonomy): Bacteria > Pseudomonadota > Alphaproteobacteria > Rhodobacterales > Rhodobacteraceae > Jannaschia. The sequence continues at coordinate 729,927 of NZ_JAFCAR010000004.1, forward strand.
TCAACGTCGTCCTGTCGCCCGAGGCCGACGCGGAGGCCCAGACGTTCCTCGACTTCCTCGTCACCGACGAGGCGCACGCGATCATGGCGACGGAGGGCTGGGTGCGCTGAACGACTAACGCCCCGACCGCTTCCGGCCGGGGCGTCTCGAGAACCCGTAGGGTGGGCGAGAGCCCACGCGGAGCCGTCAGCCCCGCTCCTCCACGATCTCCACCAGATGCGGGATCTTGTTGATCATGCCGCGCACGGAGGGGGTGTCCTCCAGCTCGCGGGTCTTGTGCATCTTGTTCAGGCCCAGCCCGATCAGCGTGGCGCGCTGCTCGGCGGGGCGGCGGATGGGCGAGCCCACCTGCTTGACGACGATCGTAGCCATGGATCAGGCCTCCTCGGCGACGGGCGCCTGCTCGCCGTCCACCATCGGGGCGTCGGGCTCGCGGCGCAGGATGTCAGCCACCTTCTTGCCGCGGCGGGCCGCGACGTTGCGGGGCGACTGCTGCTTGCTCAGGCCGTCCATGGTGGCGCGGATCATGTTGTAGGGGTTCTGGGAGCCCAGCGACTTGGCGACGACGTCGCCCACGCCCAGCATCTCGAACACAGCGCGCATCGGACCACCGGCGATGATTCCGGTGCCCTCGGGGGCGGTCCGCATGACGACGCGGCCGGCACCGTGGCGCCCGTCGATGTCGTGGTGCAGCGTGCGCCCGTCCTTCAGGGCGACGCGGATCATCTGGCGGCGGGCCTGCTCGGTGGCCTTGCGGATGGCCTCGGGGACCTCCTTGGCCTTGCCCTTGCCGAAGCCCACGCGGCCCTTCTGGTCGCCCACGACCACAAGCGCCGCGAAGCCGAAGCGCTTGCCGCCCTTCACCGTCTTGGAGACGCGGTTGATGGCGACCAAGCGGTCGGCGAATTCCGGGTTCTCGTCCCGGTCCCGTCCGCGGCCGCGGCCGCGGTTGTCGTCACGTCCTGCCATGAGGACCTCCGTGATTGGCGGGCGCTGCGGCCCGGTGGTGTCGATCCAAGTGGCCGGCATGGCCCCGGATCATCGGGAGGGCCGCGTGGCCCCCCTCAGGCGCATGATGGGGTGGAACCACATCCTACGGCTGCGGGGTAGGATGGGGTTGTACCCCATCTTCCCGGTCAGAACGTCAGGCCACCCTCGCGGGCGGCGTCGGCGAGCGCCTTGACCTTCCCGTGGTAGATGAACCCGCCCCGGTCAAACGTCACCTCGGTGACGCCGGCCGACTTGGCCCGCTCGGCGATCGCGGCGCCCACCTTGGCGGCGGCCTCCACGTTGTTCTTGCCGACGATCCCCAGATCCTTCTCGAGCGACGAGGCCGAGGCGATGGTCCGCCCCTGCGCGTCGTCGATCAGCTGGACCGAGATGTTCTTGTTCGAGCGGTGCACCGACAGGCGGGGCTTGCCGCCGCCCAAGGCCCGCAGGCGGTTGCGGGTGCGCGAGCGCCGCCGCAGGAAGAGCTGTCGCTTGGTCAGGGCCATTACTTCTTCTTACCCTCCTTGCGGAAGATGTACTCGCCTTTGTAGCGGATGCCCTTGCCCTTGTAGGGCTCCGGCGGCCGCCACTCGCGGATGTTGGCGGCCACTTGGCCGACCTGCTGCGCATCGTTGCCCTCGACCACGATCTCCGTGGGCTTGGGCGCGGTCACGGTGACGCCTTGGGGCACCTCGAAGTTCACGTCGTGGCTGTAGCCGAGCGACAGCTTCAGGACGTTGCCCTGCATCTGCGCGCGGTAGCCGACGCCCGTGATCTCCAGCTCCTTCTTGAAGCCTTGGGTCACGCCCTGCACGAGGTTCGCCACCACTGTGCGGGACATCCCCCACTGCTGGCGGGCGCGCTTGGACTTGCCGCGCGGCTCGACGGTGACGGTCTGGCCGTCCACGTTGAGCGTCACGTCGTCCGTCGCCGTGAACGAGAGGGTGCCCTTCGGCCCCTTCACGTTGATGGTCTGGCCCGAGAGGGACGCCTCCACGCCGGAGGGCAGCTCCACGGGCTTCTTGCCGATACGAGACATTTCCCTCTCCTCAGAAGACGGTGCAGAGGACCTCGCCGCCGACGTTCTGGGAACGCGCGGTGGCATCGGTCATGACACCCTTGGGGGTGGAGACGATCGAGACGCCGAGGCCCTGACGGACCGACGGCAGGTCGGAGGCGCCCACGTACACCCGGCGGCCGGGCTTGGAGACGCGCTTGAGTTCCCGGATCACCGGGGCGCCCTCGTAGTACTTGAGCGAGATCTCGATCTCGGGGTGGCCACGCTCGTCCGTGCCGGACTCGTAGCCGCGGATGTAGCCCTCGTCCGCCATCACGTCGAGCACCCACGCCCGCAGCTTGGAGGCCGGGGTGCGGACGGTCGACTTGCCCCGCATGGAGGCGTTGCGGATGCGGGTCAGCATATCGCCGATGGGATCGTTCATTCTTGGATCCTCCTCACCAGCTCGACTTGACCATCCCGGGGATCTTACCCTCGGAGGCCAACTCGCGCAGCATGATGCGGGACAGCTTCAGCTTGCGGTAGTAGCCACGGGGGCGACCGGTCAGCTGGCAGCGGTTGTTGAGACGGGTCGCGGACGAGTTGCGGGGCAGCTCGGCCAGCTTCAGGCGCGCCTTGAAGCGCTCCTCCATCGGCTTGGACTCGTCGTTCGCGATCTCCTTCAGGGAGGCGCGCTTGTCGGCATACTTCGCCACCAGACGTTCGCGCTTCTTCTGACGCTGGATCATGGATTCTTTCGCCATCTCTCAGCTCCTCAGGCAGCGAACGGAAGGTTGAAGTGCTTGAGCAGCGACTTCGCCTCGGCATCGGTCGAGGCCGTGGTCACGAACGCGATGTCCATGCCCCAGTTCTCGTCGATCTGGTCGAAGTTGATCTCGGGGAACACGAGGTGCTCCTTGAGGCCCATGTTGTAGTTCCCGCGCCCGTCAAAGCCGTTGGCCGAGACGCCGCGGAAGTCGCGGACGCGCGGCAGGGCGATCGTCACCAGACGGTCGAGGAACTCGTACATGCGGTCGCCGCGCAGCGTGACCTTGGCACCCAGCGGCATCCCCTCGCGGACCCGGAAGCCGGCGATCGACTTCTTGGCCTTCGTCACGACGGCGCGCTGGCCCGCGATGGCGGTCAGGTCGTCCTGCGCCGACTTGGCCTTCTTGCTGTCGCGCACGGCCTCGGTGCCCGCGCCGATGTTCAGCACGATCTTGGTCAGCTTGGGCGCCTGCATGGCGTTCTTGTAGCCAAACTCCTCCATGAGGGCCGGCTTGATCGTCTCGGCGTACTGCGCCTTGAGACGGGGCGTGTAGTCAGCCTGATCGAGCATCAGATCGCGTCCCCCGTGGTCTTGGCGAAGCGCACCTTCTTGCCGTCCTCCATGCGGAAGCCGACGCGGGTGGCCTTGCCGTTGGCGTCCTGGACGGCGAGGTTCGACAGGTCGATCGGCATCGCCTTGGGGATGCGGCCCCCTTGGCTGGCCTGCGACTGCCGGGTGTGCCGGATCGCCATGTTGATCCCGTCGACCACGGCCTTGCCGGCCTTCGGGTCGACGGAGGTGATCTCGCCGGTCTTGCCCTTGTCCTTGCCGGACAGGACCACGACCGTGTCACCCTTGCGGAGCTTGGCGGCCATCACAGCACCTCCGGCGCGAGCGAGATGATCTTCATGAAGTTCTTGCCACGAAGCTCACGCACCACCGGCCCGAAGATGCGGGTGCCGATGGGCTCGTTGTTGTTGTTGAGGATCACGGCGGCGTTGCGGTCGAAGCGGATGGCGGTGCCATCGTCGCGGCGCACTTCCTTCGCCGTGCGGACGACGACCGCCTTGCGGACGTCCCCCTTCTTCACGCGGCCACGCGGGATGGCCTCCTTGACCGACACCACGATGATGTCGCCCACGGAGGCGTACTTCCGCTTGGATCCGCCCAGAACCTTGATGCACTGCACCCGGCGCGCGCCGGAGTTGTCAGCGACATCCAGATTCGTCTGCATCTGGATCATTGGTTTCTCCCGACCTTCGGGGCGGGTGCAGACCCGTCGTCCCCGTGGTTTCTCATGTCGAAGGACGGCCCATGAAGGGCCGACCCCGGTTCGTCAAGCCTTACTCGGCGGCCGCGGCCTCGGAGGTCAGGATCTCCCAGCGCTTGGTCTTGGACTTCGGCGCGCATTCCTGGATGCGGACCTTGTCGCCGACCTTGAACTGGTCCTGCTCGTCGTGGGCGCGGTACTTCTTGGTGCGGCGCACGGTCTTCTGGAGCAGCGGGTGCTTGAAGCGGCGCTCCACCAGCACGGTCACGGTCTGGCTGTTCTGGTCCGACACCACGGTGCCGTTGAGGATACGCTTGGGCATCTCAGGCCTCCGGCTGCGAGGCCGCGTCGCGGGCCTTCTCGTTCAGGATCGTCATCACGCGCGCCACGTCCCGCTTCACGGTCCGCATCCGGGCGGTGTTCTCCAACTGGTTCGTGGCCTGCTGGAAGCGGAGGTTGAACGCCTCCTTCTTCAGGTCGTTGAGCTGCGTGCGCAGCTCGTCGGGGGTCTTGCCCCGCAGTTCGGTGGCGTTCATGCGCCCTCTCCTGTGCAACATCACCGGCCGGCCCCCCAGAGGGGTCACCGCTGCGCCGATGGAGTGGTGAGGCGCGCCCTATCGCGCAGGTCGGAAGCGGGCGCAAGGGGGTCGGGACGGGGGGGCCTTCCGGCACGACGCGCCGTCACCTCCCCTGCGGCGCACCCCCCTGCCCCCGCAGCCAGTCCGCGAACGCGTCCTCCCCGACGGACCCGTCCGCCAACCCCTCCATCATCCGCACGATCTCCGCCTGGTCGAAGGTTCGCTCCGTTCCGTTGATCCGCAGGAAGGTTGCGGCGGTCACGAACGCGGAGCGCTTGTTGCCGTCCACGAAGGCGTGCGCCTTCGCGATCCCGAACGCGTAGGCCGCGGCGAGCACCGGGAGGTCGGCCTCGCCGTAGGCATGACGGTTCATCGGTCGTGCCACGCCCGCCTCCAGAAGCGTCTGGTCGCGCATCCCCGGCGTTCCGCCGTGGCGGGCGATCTGACGGTCGTGGATGGCGACGATGGCGCGAAGCGGGATCCAGCGCGGCCCGGTCACGCCAGCGCCTGAAGCGCGTCCCGGTTCTCATCCATCACGATCTCGGCGGCGGCCATGGCCTCCGCGAACTCCGGGTCGTGGGCCATCAGCCTGAGCGACCCGTCGTCGCCCCGCACAACGTGCAGCGTGTCGCCTTCCTTGGCGTCGAGGAGCGCCAGCATCTCGGAGGTCAGCGTCATGACGGCCGAGTTGCCGACCTTCCTGATCTTCGCGCGCATGGACATGGGATCGCTCCGCCGTTGCAGGTCGCAAGGGGATATACGTCCGTATGCCCCTCACGTCCAACGATAGTTGAAGCTCACCGAGACCCGCTCCTCCTCGGCCATGTTCATCGGCACCTCGTGGCGCAGCCACGACTCCCACAGGAGCACGTCCCCCACCGCCGGGGTCACGTAGGCGAACGGCTTGCCCTCCCGGCGGGGGGGCGCGGCCATCATCATGGGCAGGCGCGGGTCCTCGAAGCGGATGGGGGAGGCGCCCTCCGGCAGGGCCACGTAGATGGTACCGGAGACGACCGAGTGCGGGTGGATGTGCCCCGAATGCGAGCCGCCCTCGGGGAGGACGTTGATCCAGATGTCCTCCAGGATCAGGGGCTTGTCCTCAAGCTCGAAGGTCAGCGCCTCGGCGAACCGGGCGACGTGGGCATCGAGCCGCTCCACCAGCGTGGCGAAGATCGGCATCCGCCACGGCAGGTCCGTCAGCGAGGCGTAGGAGGTGTAGCCGGGGTAGCCGTTGGCCTCGGACCATTCGTGGCCCGCCTCGTCGTCCTCCATGACGGAAAGGCAGGTGGCGAGCAGTTCGGCGAGGTCGAGATCGCCCACCGGGCGGCGGTAGAGGCGGGTGGCGAAGAGGTCGAGGAGGTCGGGCGCGGGTGACATGGGGGGCCTCTAGGCGAGGGGCGGCGGGGGACGCAATCCGCCGGAGGGCAGCGAAAGGTTAACGCGGGGCGGGCGGAGGGCGGAATCCGACCTCCGGTCAGGGGGTTGGGCCGACTCGGGCCGGGGGGCGGGTGAGGTGCGCCCCCCGTGCATCCCCTGTACACCCCCCGTACATACGCGCGTACATACGGGGGCGGCGTTAACCACCGTTTCGGGGGATCACGGGAGGCGGAGCGGAGGGCGGATCAACCCGGTTCGAGATGCACCCGTGGCGGTCGGGTTCGGACCCGGCCTCGCCCGTGTTCCGCATGACTGGATCGCACCTGATCGAGACGCCCGTCGCGCCGTCTCGAAACGTGTCGGACGACCGCACCCATTCGAACCCTCGTGGTCCACGACAATCGACTTACGTTCCTGATGGACGCTGCCACACGGATGGACTGCAAAGATGGACCTCAGCCTTCTAATCGCTTTCTCGCTGATCTTCACCATCGACTCAGTCACGCCCGGCCCGGCGACCGCCGCCGTGGTGGCGAAGGGGGCGACGACGGTTTCTGGCGGACGATGCCGTTCATCGGAGGGCTCGTGTTGGGCGACCTGATCCTGTTCGCGCTCGCCGTCGCGGGCCTCGCGGCGCTTGCTGCCGCTCTCGGACCGCTCTTCGGGCTCATCAAATGGGTGGGCGTCGGCTATCTGCTGTTCCTCGCCTGGCGCATGTGGATGGCGGAACCTGTCGCCATGTCGAGGACAGCCCCGGACGGCGAAGGACTACGGCTCATCGGCCTCGGCACGCTCCTTCCACTCGGCAATCCGAAGGCCATCGGTTTCTACGTGGCGATCCTGCCCACGGTGATGGACGTCTCTACCCTCTCGGCGACCGCCGTGCTGACGATCGGGGCGATCATCGCTATGGTCTGGACGGCGACGTTGGCGGGCTACGCGGCCCTCGCAGACCGGGCGAGCCGGGTAATCCAGACGCCGCGCGCGCAGCGGTGGCTAAATCGCGGGTCAGCGACGGCGATGGTCGGAGCGGCAGGGACAATCGCCGCACGCTAGGGTCGCCGCGCAGGACGTCCTCTGAGGTATACCCATCCCTGACACGAAAGCCGCCCGCCGGCCCGCGATCGCGCCTGCGGCGTCGACCACCCGCCGCGTCCCGTCCCGGCGCGCCGGGCGCCCGCCCCCGGCCCCGGGCGCGACATCGCGACCCGCGCGGGCGGCGGGCTGCGCCCTTTCCAACCCGCGCGGGGCCGTTACTGTGGACCTGGGTCTCATCGCAGCGAGCCTTGCGAGACACCGGATGGCACGGCCCGCCCCTCCCCCAGATCCAGACCGATAGGAGCTGCCCCATGCGCACGCCCTCGATCCCCCCCCACGCCACGCAACTCGCCGCGGAGCATCTGGCGGGCAAGCTGTCCCGGCGCGAGTTCCTGACGCGCAGCACCTCGCTCGGCCTGACGGCGGCGGCGGCCTACGGCCTGATCGGCGCGGCGGTCCCGACGGCGGCCCATGCCCAAGCCCAAGAGGGCGGCACCATTCGCATCCAGTCGGACGTGCGCCCGCTGAAGGACCCGCGCACCTACGACTGGCCGCAGATGTCCAACTACTCGCGCGGCTGGCTGGAATACCTCGTGGAGTATCAGCGCGACGGCTCCTTCGCGCCGATGCTGCTGGAGTCGTGGGAGATCAACGAGGACGCCACCGCCTACACGCTGAACGTCCGGCCCGGCGTGACGTGGTCCGACGGAGAGCCCTTCACCGCCGAGGACGTGGCCCACAACATCCGCCGCTGGTGCGAGGGCGGGGTCGAGGGCAACTCCATGGCCGCGCGCATGGCCGCGCTGATCGACGAGGGCACGAACGAGGCGCGCGAGGGCGCGATCACGGTCGTGGACGACACCACGGTGGCGCTGGCCTTGGGCAACCCGGACATCACGCTGATCGCGGGCTTCTCGGACTACCCGGCGGCGATCGTGCCGCAGGACTTCTCGGGCGACCCGATGACGTCCAAGGGCACCGGCCCCTACGTGCCCGAGGCGCTGGAGGTCGGCGTCGAGGCGTCCATGGTCCGCGGCGACCACGCGTGGTGGGGCACGGAGGTCTTCGGCGGCCCCTATGCCGACCGCATCGTCTACGTCGACTACGGGACCGACCAGTCCGCCCACTTCGCGGCCGCCGAGTCCGAGGAGGTCGACATGACCTACGAGTCCTTGGGCGAGTTCGTGGAGCTGTTCGACACGATCGGCTGGGAGCGCTCGGAGGTGGTCACGGCCAACACCATCTGCATCCGCCCCAATCAACAGGCCGAGGTGGACGGCATGCGCCCCTACGCGGACGCGCGCGTGCGCCGGGCGCTGGCGCTCGCGGTGTCGAACGACGTGCTTCTGGAGCTGGGCTACGCGGGCCTCGGCACGGTGGCGGAGAACCACCACGTCTGCCCGATCCATCCCGAATACGCCGAACTGCCCGCGCCGGTGTACGACCCCGCCCGCGCCCTCGCGCTGCTGGAAGAGGCGGGCTTGAGCGACTTCGAGCACGACCTAATCTCGATCGAGGATAACTGGCGTCGCGACACCTGCGACGCGGCGGCCGCGCAGCTGCGCGACGCGGGGATCGCGGTGCGCCGCACGGTGCTGCCGGGCTCCACGTTCTGGAACGACTGGGCGAAGTACCCGTTCTCGGCCACCGACTGGGCGCAGCGGCCCTTGGGCGTGCAGGTGCTGGCCTTGGCGTACCGCTCGGGCGAGGCGTGGAACGAGAGCGGGTTCGCCAACGCGGAGTTCGACCAGACGCTGCAGGAGGCGCTGTCGATCGCGGACGCCGACGCGCGGCGGGACCTGTCGGCGCGGCTGCAGGCGATCATGCAGGAGGAGGGGGTGGTCATCCAGCCCTACTGGCGCTCGACCTTCCGGCACTTCCGCCCCGGGCTGGTGGGCGCGGAGCAGCACCCGACCTTCGAGATCCACGTCTACAAGCTGGGCCTCGCGGCCTGACGCCGGGACGGAGGGCGGCACGTCCGCCCTCCGTCCGTAAAGGAAAGGGGCGCCCGAAGGCGCCCCGATCCATCCGGAGCGCGGCCCGGACGATCCCTGCGGGATCGCCTCCACCGCGCCGGTCGCGCCAAAGGCCGCGACCTTACTGGGTGACGTGCCAGTCCTCGCGCATGACGGTGCGGGTCTTCACCGGCAGCTTCATGGCGGCGAGGCGCAGCGCCTCGCGGGCGACGGCGTCGGAGACGCCGTCGATCTCGAACATCACGCGGCCCGGCTTCACCTTGCAGGCCCAGTAGTCGACCGAGCCCTTGCCTTTACCCATCCGCACCTCGGTGGGCTTGGACGTGACCGGCAGGTCCGGGAAGATCCGGATCCAGACCCGGCCCTGACGCTTCATATGGCGCGTCATGGCCCGGCGGGCGGCCTCGATCTGGCGCGCGGTAACGCGCTCCGGCTCCGTGGCCTTGAGGCCGTAGGTGCCGAAGTTCAGCGTCTCGCCGCCCTTGGCGTTGCCGTGGATGCGGCCCTTGTGGGCCTTGCGGTACTTGGTGCGCTTCGGTTGCAGCATCTAACGATCCTCCTCAGCGCCGCGGGCCGCGCCGCTCGGGGCGGGCGCCGCGGGGGGCGGGGCTGTCCATGATCTCCTGCGCGCGGCGGTCGCGGGCTTGGGGATCGTGCTCCATGATCTCGCCCCGGAAGATCCAGACCTTGATCCCGATGATCCCGTAGGGCGTCTGCGCCTCGATGCCGGCGTAGTCGATGTCGGCGCGCAGCGTGTGCAGGGGCACGCGGCCCTCGCGGTACCACTCGGTCCGGGCGATCTCGGCGCCGCCGAGGCGGCCGGCGAGGTTCACCCGGATGCCGAGCGCGCCCATGCGCATCGCGTTCTGCACGGCCCGCTTCATGGCGCGGCGGAACGAGACCCGGCGCTCCAGCTGCTGGGCGATGGACTCGCCCACCAGCGCGGCGTCGAGCTCGGGCTTGCGGACCTCGACAATGTTGAGGTGCAGCTCGCTGTCCGTCAGCTTCGACAGCTTGCGGCGAAGCGTCTCGATGTCCGCGCCCTTCTTGCCGATTATGACGCCGGGACGGGCGGTGTGGATCGTCACGCGGCACTTCTTGTGCGGCCGCTCGATGATGATCCGGGAGATGCCCGCCTGCTTGGCTTCCTTCTCGATGAACTCGCGGATGCGCAGATCCTCGAGCAGGAGGTCGCCGTAGTCCTTGGTGTCGGCGTACCAGCGCGAATCCCAAGTGCGGTTCACTTGGAGGCGCATGCCGATCGGGTTGACCTTGTGACCCATCAGGCCGCTCCTTCCTGCTGACGCACGACGATCGTGATCTCGGCGAACGGCTTGATGATCCGCCCGAACCGGCCACGGGCCCGGGGACGCCCGCGCTTCATGGTGAGGTTCTTGCCGACCCACGCCTCGGCCACGACGAGCTCGTCGACGTCCAGGTTGTGGTTGTTCTCCGCGTTGGCGATCGCCGACTGGAGGCACTTCTTGACGTCCAGCGAGACCTTCTTCTTGGAGAAGGTGAGATCGGCGAGCGCCTTCTCGACGGACTTGCCGCGGATCATGCCGGCCACGAGGTTCAGCTTCTGCGGGCTCGTCTTGAGCATCCGCAGCTTGGCCATCGCCTCGTTGTCGGCGACGCGGCGGGGGTTCTTGTCCTTGCTCATTTGCGCTTCGCCTTCTTGTCGGCGGCGTGACCGTAGTAGGTCCGCGTCGGCGAGTACTCACCGAACTTCTGGCCGATCATCTCTTCCGAGACCTGCACGGGGACGTGCTTGCGGCCGTTGTACACGCCGAAGGTGAGACCTACGAACTGGGGCAGGATGGTCGAGCGGCGCGACCAGATCTTGATCACGTCCGAGCGCCCGGACTCGCGGGCCTTCTCAGCCTTGCGGAGCACGTGGGCGTCGACGAACGGACCCTTCCAAACGGAGCGGCTCATGTCAGCGGCCCTTCTTCTTGGCGTGGCGCGACCGGATGATCAGTCGGCTGGACGCCTTGTTCTTGTTGCGGGTGCGCGCGCCCTTGGTGGGCTTGCCCCACGGCGTCACCGGGTGACGGCCGCCCGAGGTGCGGCCCTCGCCGCCGCCGTGCGGGTGGTCGATTGGGTTCATGACCACGCCGCGGACCGACGGGCGCTTGCCCATGTGGCGGACGCGGCCGGCCTTGCCGAGGTTCTGGTTCGAGTTGTCGGGGTTCGAGACCGCGCCCACCGTCGCCATGCACTCCTGCCGCACGAGGCGGAGCTCGCCCGACGACAGGCGCAACTGGGCGTAGCCGCCGTCCCGGCCCACGAACTGGGCGTAGGTGCCCGCCGCGCGCGCGATCTGGCCGCCCTTGCCGGGCTTGAGCTCGACGTTGTGGACGATCGTGCCGATCGGCATGCCTTGGAACGGCATGGCGTTGCCCGGCTTGATGTCCGCGCGGTCCGACGCGACCACCTGGTCGCCCACCGCGAGGCGCTGGGGCGCGAGGATGTAGGTCCGCTCGCCGTCCTCGTAGCGCACGAGGGCGATGAAGGCCGTGCGGTTGGGATCGTACTCGATCCGCTCCACGACCGCCGTCTGGTCGCGCTTGGTGCGCTTGAAGTCCACGATCCGGTAGAGGCGCTTCGCCCCCCCACCACGACGACGCATGGTGATCCGTCCGGTGTTGTTCCGGCCCGCCTTCTTCGTGAGACCCTCGACGAGGGCCTTCACGGGGCGTCCCTTCCACAGCTCCGAACGGTCGATCAGCACCAGCCCACGCTGGCCCGGCGTCGTCGGCTTGTACGACTTGAGTGCCATTTGACTGTCTTCCGTTGTCTGTGACGACGCAGATGGCGCCGCCGGTGTGTAGGCCCCCGTAGGTGCCCGGTCGTCCCGCCCCGCCGCACATGACGACGAAGCCCCGGCAGGGCCGGGGCTGGGCGGATGGGGGCGCCTACGCGGGTGGCGGGATGGGGTCAAGGGGCCGTGCCGCCGGATCGCTTGCCCGGCGGGCGGGATCGGCGCAGGCTCGCCGCGGCCCACGGACCGGAGGATGCCGATGCCCCTCGGCCACGTCAGCGGCGCCGACCGCGCCGCCTTCCGCCGCGACGGCGCGGTGGCGCTGCGCGGGGCCTTCGACCCCCACTGGCTGGCCCTGCTGCGCTGGGACCTCGACGTCGGGGACTGCATCTTCTTCGACATGGCGACGCTGCACGGCGGGCTGGCGGCGACGACGCCGACCGAGACCGTGCGCCGGTTCACGTTGCGGATGACCGGCCCGGCCGGGATGATCCGCTATCGCGGCGACTGGGCGGCGGGCGAGCGGGCGCATTTCGAGGCGGCGGACTACGGCGAGGGGGACCGGATCGATGGGGCGTTCTTCCCGCGGCTCTGGCCGCGCTAGTCCCAGATGCGGGTGAGCGGGAGGACGTCGAAGGCGCGGTCGGCGGAGACGAGGGGGACGCCGAGGACGAGGGCTTGTGCCGCGATCATGCGGTCGAAGGGGTCGCGGTGGGGCCAGTCCATCAGGGATGCTTTGGTCATCACCCCCGCGCCGAGGTCGAGCGAGACGAACCCGTCCCGCGTCACCCGGTCCGCTATGTCAGCAGCATAGGGAGCCATCGCGTCCCATTTGCGCTGCCGAACCTTCTGGCCAATCTCGTAGAACGAGGCGACGGAGACGTATGCGGTCGCGGCGGATGCAATGGCCTCCGCTGCGCGCGACGAGAGACGGGAATCGTCTAGCAGAACATAGGCGAGGGCGTTCGTGTCGACGAGGACCACGGTCAGTCGCCCTCCCACTCCTTCAATTCCTCCTCGGACAGGGGGTCGAAGAACCCCTCGGGCGGCTCGCCCACCAAGCCCTTGAGGCTGCCGAACACGACTTTCCGACGCGTCTGAGGCGGTACGAGTTCCGCCGCAGGCCGGCCATGCCGCGTGATAATCACGCGCTCGCCCGCCTCCACAGCCTTCAGGAGTTTGGACAGGTTGGTCTTCGCTTCGTGAACCGAGGCTTCCATCGCACCCTCCGGGTATGGCTTAGCCATAGCTAAGTCCGATCCGGCGACGCGGCAACCCGGAACGCGAAAGGCCCCCGCGCTGGCGGGGGCCTTCCGGATGCCTTGGAGGCGACTGGCCTCAGAGCCCGGTCGACACGTCGATCGTGTTGCCCTCGACGAGGGTCACGTAGGCCTTCTTGGTGTCGGCGCGGCGGCCCTTCTGGCCGCGGAAGCGCTTGACCTTGCCCTTGGCGACGGAGGTGTTCACCGCCTTGACCTTCACGCCGAACAGCTCCTCGACGGCGGCCTTGATCTGCGGCTTGGCCGCATCCATCGCCACCTCGAAGACCACCGCGTTCTGCTCGGAGGCGAGCGTCGCCTTCTCGGTGATGATCGGCTTCCGGATCACGTCGTAGGTGTTCATTTCAGACGCTCCTGCAGGGCTTCGACACCGGCGCGGGTCAGCACGAGCGTGTCCCGCTTGAGGATGTCGTAGACGTTGGCGCCCATCGTCGGCAGCACGTCGACGCCGTCGAGGTTCCGCGCGGCCTGCGCGAAGTTCTCGTCGACCGACGCGCCGTCGATGACCAGCGCGCGCTTCCAGCCGAGATCCTTGACCTGCTTGGCCAGACCGGCGGTCTTGCCCTCGGCCGAGGCGGTCTCGATCACCACGAGGTTGCCCGACGACGCCTTGTCGCTGAGCGCCATGCGCAGGCCCAGCTTGCGGACCTTCTTGGGCAGGTCGTGGGCGTGGCTCCGCGGGGTCGGGCCCTTGTAGACGCCGCCCTTGCGGAAGATCGGCGCCTTGCGCGAGCCGTGGCGGGCGCCGCCCGACCCCTTCTGGCGGACGATCTTCTTGGTCGAGTAGCTGACCTCGGAGCGCGTCTTGACCTTGTGCGTGCCCTGCTGCGCCTTGTTGCGCTGCCAGCGCACGACGCGGTGCAGGATGTCGGCCCGCGGCTCGACGCCGAAGGTCTCGTCCGCGAGGTCGATCTCGCCCGCGGCAGAGCCGTCGAGATTGATGACGTTCAGTTTCATTGATCCCCCTCCGGCTTGGCGTCGGAGTTGTCGGTGGTCGCGGATTCCTCGGCGATGGACGCCTCGGCTTCCTTGAGCGCGGCTTCCTCGGCGGCGGCCTGCTCGGCGGCGAGCGCCTCCTCGGCGGCCTTGGCCTCGGCTTCCGCTTGGGCCGCGGCCTCGGCGGCGGCGCGCTCGGCCTCGCGGCGCGCGGACATCAGCGCGGCGGGCAGGATGGCGTTCTCGGGGAACGGCTTCTTGACCGCGTCCTTCATCGTCACCCAGCCGCCCTTGGAGCCCGGCACCGAGCCCTTGACCATGATCAGGCCGCGGTCGGTGTCGGTCTTGACGACCTGCAGGTTCTGCGTCGTCACGCGGGCGGCGCCCATGTGGCCGGCCATCTTCTTGCCCTTGAACACGCGGCCCGGGTCTTGGCACTGGCCTGTCGAGCCGTGCGAGCGGTGCGAGATCGACACGCCGTGCGAGGCGCGCAGGCCGCCGAAGTTGTGCCGCTTCATGGCACCGGCGAAGCCCTTGCCGATCGAGGTGCCCGTCACGTCGACGAACTGGCCCTCGAAGTAGTGGTCGGCGATGATCTCCTCGCCCACGGGGATCAGGGCGTCCGCGTCGACGCGGAACTCCACGATCTTGCGCTTGGGCTCGACCCCGGCGGCGGAGAAGACGCCGCGCATGGCCTTGGACGTGCGCTTGGCCTTGGCCGTGCCCGCGCCCAACTGGACGGAGGTGTAGCCGTGCTTGTCGTCCGTGCGCTGGCCGACGACCTGGAGGGCGTCGAGCTGCAGCACGGTGACGGGCACCTGGCGGCCGTCCTCTTGGAAGAGGCGGGTCATGCCCACCTTCTTGGCGATGACTCCCGAACGGAGCGTCATGGCGAACCCTCCCCTCAGACCTTGATCTCGACGTCCACGCCGGCCGCGAGGTCGAGCTTCATCAGCGCGTCCACGGTCTGCGGGGTCGGATCGACGATGTCGAGCATGCGCTTGTGCGTGCGGATCTCCCACTGGTCGCGTGACTTCTTGTCGACGTGGGGGCCGCGCAGCACGGTGAAGCGCTCGATCTTGTTCGGCAGCGGGATCGGGCCGCGCACCTGCGCGCCGGTCCGCTTGGCGGTGTTCACGATCTCCTGCGTGCTGGCGTCCAGCACTCGGTAGTCGAACGCCTTGAGCCGGATTCGGATGTTCTGGCTTTTCATTGGCTCGTCCAATGAGGCGCGGGGTCACCACGGCGGGGACCCCGAGCGTTCGAGTCGAGAGGAGGACGGCGGCTCATCCGGCGCCCTCGTCGGACCCATGACGCAAGCGGCCCCGCAGGGGGGCCGTTCGTCGGATGCGCGCGCCTAGCCCACGCCCCGCGACCGCGCAACCCCATCCCGCGCCGGGCGGCATGTTTCAGCGGGCGCGCCGCGGCATGAAACATTCGGGCGGCGATCAACCGGTTGGCCGCCCGGCCCGTCACGCGCCTTCACGCGGGCGTGCGGTCACGCGCCCGTGCGTCGACCGTGACCGGACCGGCGCGCCACACGGTCCCCAGCCGCACCGGACGTCCCGGCGGCGCCGACCAAGGAAGACCATCATGAACCGCATCGCCACCCTCGCCACCGTCGCCATGCTCGCCCTGCCGGGCGCGGCCTCCGCCCAGTCCATGGGCCAAGGCTTCGACATGCTCACCTCGGCGCTGGTGAACGACTTCACCCGGATGGGCATCTCGCTGGGCCTGCTCGACGACGTCACGCTCGGAGAGCTGGCCGCCGTCCGCAACGTCCTGAACTCGTCCGAGAGCGACAACCAGAAGAAGGGCCAGATCGAGGCGATCCTCGCCGACTGACCCCCGGGGCCGCCGGCCCCCGACCGGCAGGGCCGACGGCGACGTCGGCCTTGCCTTGCGCGCGCCGAGGTGGCTCTAGGGCCGGCATGCGCGCGCCCCTGCCGAAATCCCTCCGCCGCTACCTCAAGCGCAACGCGCCTGGCCTGCGCGACGGCGTGGTCGAAGGGTTCGCGCGCGCCGCCTCGGCCCTCGCGGCGCGGCCCATGTCGAGGATCGAGTGGTCCGAGGAGGGGCGCGGCGGGCTCGACGCGGCCATCGCGGCGGGCCCCGTCGTGCTGGCGCTGTGGCACGAGGCGCTGCTCGTCGCGCCGGGGGCGCTGGCGCGGCTCCCCGGCGCCGTGGCCTCCGTCCATTCCCCCCGCCCCATCGGGCGCGTCGGCAGCCGCCACGTCCGCCGCTTCGGCCTCGTGCCGCTGGAGGCCCGGCCCGGGGACGCGGTCGTGGGCAACCGCGAGGCGCTGCGCCACCTCCGGGGCGGCGGCGTCCTGACCTTCGCCGTCGACGGCCCCTCGGGGCCCGCCCACGTCGCCCGGCCCGCCGCGATGCGGCTGGCACAGGCGGCGGAGGCGCAGGTCTGGCTCGCCGCCTTCGACGCGCCCGGCGCGCGGCGGCTGGGGACGTGGGACCGGCTGATCTGGCCGCGCGGCGGCCCGATGACGGTGCGCTACGCGAGGGGGCCGGAGCCGCTGGCGCGGCGGGCGGCCTTCGATCCGGCGGCGGAGTCCGCCCGTCTCACGGCGGCGCTGCGGGCGCACGCGGACCCGTAGAACGCGAAAGGCCCCCGCACGGGCGGGGGCCTTCGGGTGCGTCAGGGTGAGGCGGCCCTGCCGGACCGCCCCGGATGCCCCTCACTCGATGATTTTGCTTACCACGCCTGCGCCGACGGTACGTCCGCCTTCGCGGATGGCGAAGCGCAGGCCCTGCTCCATGGCGATGGGCGCGATCAGTTCGACGCCGAAGGCCACGTTGTCGCCGGGCATCACCATCTCCGTGCCCTCCGCGAGGTTCACCGTCCCCGTCACGTCCGTCGTGCGGAAGTAGAACTGCGGCCGGTAGTTCGCGAAGAACGGCGTGTGGCGCCCGCCCTCCTCCTTGGTCAGGATGTAGGCCTCGGCCTCGAACTTCGTGTGCGGCTTCACCGAGCCGGGCTTGCACAGGACCTGCCCGCGCTCCACGCCCTCGCGGTCCACGCCGCGCAAGAGCGCGCCGATGTTGTCGCCCGCCTCGCCGCGGTCGAGCAGCTTGCGGAACATCTCCACGCCCGTGCAGGTCGTCTTGGTCGTGTCGCGGATGCCCACGATCTCGATCTCGTCGCCCACGTTGATCACGCCGCGCTCCACGCGCCCCGTCACCACCGTGCCCCGGCCCGAAATCGAGAACACGTCCTCGATCGGCATCAGGAACGGCTGGTCCACCGCACGCTCGGGCGTGTCGATGTACTCGTCGACCGCCGCCATCAGCTCCTTGATCTTCTCCTCGCCGATCTCGGGGTTGTTGCCCTCCATCGCCGCCAAGGCCGAGCCCGCCACGATCGGGATGTCGTCGCCCGGATACTCGTAGGAGGACAGAAGCTCGCGGATCTCCATCTCGACGAGCTCGAGCAGCTCCTCGTCGTCGACCTGGTCCACCTTGTTCATGAACACCACCATCTTCGGGATGCCCACCTGGCGCCCCAGAAGGATGTGCTCGCGCGTCTGCGGCATCGGGCCGTCGGCCGCGTTCACCACGAGGATCGCGCCGTCCATCTGCGCCGCACCCGTGATCATGTTCTTCACGTAGTCGGCGTGGCCGGGGCAGTCCACGTGCGCGTAGTGGCGCGCGTCCGTCTCGTACTCAACGTGCGCCGTCGAGATCGTGATCCCCCGCGCCTTCTCCTCGGGCGCCCCGTCGATCTGGTCATAGGCCTTGAAGTCACCAAAGTACTTCGTGATCGCCGCCGTCAGCGTCGTCTTGCCATGGTCCACGTGACCAATCGTGCCAATGTTCACGTGCGGCTTCGTCCGCTCGAATTTCGCCTTCGCCATGCGAAGTCTCCTTCTCTGATCTGTTCAGTTCGCCAAGGGGTCCGCGCCGAACACGGCCAGCGCGACGCGCCGCCCCATGTTCTGCGCCGCCTTGGCCAATTCGCCGCGCTCGCCCCGCTGGGCCAGCGCGCCTGCCGTGATCGCCGCGCCGAGCAGGCCGCCCGCGCGGAACTCGGTCGACCCGGTCACCCCGAAGGGCTGCCCGATCGCCGCGTCGGTCCGCGCGTCGCGCAGCACGGCCGTGGCGGCCATGGTGCTGCTCGACGAGCCGATCGACGCGAGCGCCGCGTTGGTCACGAGGATCTGCGTCACCGTCAGCTCCACGACGACCGGGCGGGTGCCCGACGCGTTCGCCTGCTGCAGGACCGGCAGCGCCGCCCCGCGGATCGTGCGGTTCACCTCCGGCACCGGCGCGTCGAACCCGCGGGGGTCGCGCGCCGCCGCGCGGGTGGCGTCGACGCGCACGTCGACCACCCGCAGCGGCGCCGTCGAACCGGGCGCGAACACCTGGTCCTGCGAGGCCACGCAGCCGCCCAGCAAGGCGGCCGCGCCGAGGGTCAGGAACCCGCGTCGGAGCATCAGGCGTACTTCGCCTGGATCTCTTCCGCGATGTTCTGCGGGACCGGGTCATAGTGGTCGAACTGCATCGTGAACTGCGCGCGGCCCGAGGACATGGAGCGCAGCGTGTTGATGTAGCCGAACATGTTGGCCAGCGGCACGAAGGCGTCGATCGCGATGGCGTTGCCCCGCGTGTCCTGCCCCTGCACCTGCCCGCGCCGCGACGTCAGGTCCCCGATGATCCCGCCGGTGTACTCGTCCGGGGTGATGACCTCGACCTTCATGATCGGCTCGAGCAGCTTGGCGCCCGCCTTCTTCATCCCCTCGCGCATGCACATCCGCGAGGCGATCTCGAAGGCGAGGACCGACGAGTCCACGTCGTGGAACTTGCCGTCGACCAGCGCGACCTTGAAGTCGATCACCGGGAAGCCCGCGAGCGGGCCGCTGTCCATCACCGACTTGATGCCCTTCTCGACGCCCGGGATGTACTCCTTCGGGACGACGCCGCCGACGATGCGGGACTCGAACGAGTAGCCCTCGCCCGCCTCGGTGGGCGTGATGATCAGCTTCACCTCGGCGAACTGGCCGGTGCCGCCCGTCTGCTTCTTGTGCGTGTAGGTGTGCTCGACCTCGTGACCGATGGTCTCGCGGTAGGCCACCTGCGGGGCGCCGATGTTGGCCTCGACCTTGAACTCGCGCTTCATGCGGTCGACGAGGATGTCGAGGTGGAGCTCGCCCATCCCCTTCATGATCGTCTGGCCCGACTCGAGGTCGGTCTCCACGCGGAAGGACGGGTCCTCGGCCGCGAGGCGCTGCAGCGCGGTCGCCATCTTCTCCTGGTCGGCCTTGGTCTTGGGCTCGACCGCGATCTCGATGACGGGATCGGGGAAGGTCATCGTCTCCAGCACGACCGGATCCTGCTTGTCGCAGAGCGTGTCGCCCGTCGTCGTGTTCTTCAGCCCGCCCAGCGCGATGATGTCGCCCGCGAACGCCTCGGTGATCTCCTCGCGGTTGTTCGAGTGCATCATCATCATCCGACCGACGCGCTCGTTGTTGCCCTTGGTCGAGTTGATCATGTTGTCGCCCTTCTCCAGCTTGCCGGAGTAGATGCGCACGAACGTCAGCGAGCCGACGAACGGGTCGTTCATGATCTTGAAGGCGAGGCCCGCGAACGGCATGTCGTCGTCCGCGCGGCGCGCGATGTTGCGCTCCTCGTTCTCGTCGCCGGGCTTGAAGCCCATGTAGTCGACGACGTCGAGCGGGGACGGCAGGTAGTCGATGACCGCGTTCAGCAGGGGCTGCACGCCCTTGTTCTTGAACGCCGAGCCGCCGAGCACCGGGACGAAGGACAGCGACAGCGTGCCCTTGCGCAGCAGCTTGCGCAGGGTCGGCACGTCGGGCGCCTCGCCGGAGTCGAGGTAGGCCTCCATGGCGTCGTCGTCCATCTCGACGGCGGCCTCGACCATCTTCTCGCGCCACTCGTCGGCCATGTCCTTGAGCGAGTCGCGGATCGGGGCCTTGATCCAGGACGCGCCCAGATCCTCGCCCTGCCAGAGCCACTCCTCCATGGTCACGAGGTCGATGAGGCCCTCGAGCTCGGTCTCGGCGCCGATCGGGATGCCCACGGGCACGGCCTTGGCGCCGGTGCGGTCCTCGATCATGCGGACGCAGTTGAAGAAGTCCGCGCCGATCTTGTCCATCTTGTTGACGAACACCATGCGCGGGACCTTGTAGCGGTCGGCCTGGCGCCACACCGTCTCGGTCTGGGGCTCCACGCCCGCGTTGGCGTCGAGCACGCAGACCGCGCCGTCGAGCACGGCGAGCGAGCGCTCCACCTCAATGGTGAAGTCGACGTGGCCGGGCGTGTCGATGATGTTCAGGCGGTGCTTGGGCGTGTCGGCGGTCTGGCCGTCCTCGGTCCGCTCCCAGAAGGTCGTGGTCGCGGCCGACGTGATGGTGATGCCGCGCTCCTGCTCCTGCTCCATCCAGTCCATCGTCGCGGCGCCGTCATGCACCTCGCCGATGTTGTGGGACTTGCCGGTGTAGTAGAGGATGCGCTCGGAACAGGTCGTCTTGCCGGCATCGATGTGGGCCATGATGCCGAAGTTGCGGTAACGCTCTAGCGGATAGTCGCGGGCCATGGGGCTCGTCCTTCGGGAGTATGTCTGGGAATGGGATCGGCCCCCATATGGGGGCCGAGTGTCACCAGCGGTAGTGGCTGAACGCCTTGTTGGCGTCGGCCATCTTGTGGGTGTCCTCGCGCTTCTTCACGGCGGTCCCGCGGTTCTGGACGGCGTCGATCAGCTCGGCGGCCAGACGCTCCTCCATCGTGTTCTCGTTGCGGTTGCGCGCGGCGGTGATCAGCCAGCGGATCGCCAGCGCCTCGCGGCGCTCGGGGCGGACCTCGACGGGCACCTGGTAGGTCGCGCCGCCGACCCGGCGGGAGCGGACCTCGACCGAGGGCTTCACGTTGTCGAGGGCCTCGGTGAAGACCTCGATGGGCGAGCGCTTGATCTTGCTCTCGACGCGATCCATCGCGTTGTAGACGATCTTCTCGGCGGTGGACTTCTTACCGTCGAGCATGAGGTTGTTCATGAACTTGGTCAGGACCTTGTCGCCGAACTTGGCGTCGGGCAGGACCTCGCGCTTCTCGGCTGCGTGGCGGCGGGACATCTCTGTATCCTCTGGAATTCGGGAGGATGGGGTGGAACCCCATCCTACAGTTGGGTCGGCACGTAGGATGGGGTTTCACCCCATCGCGGCGATCACTTCGGCTTCTTGGCGCCGTACTTGGAGCGGCGCTGACGGCGGTCCTTGACGCCCTGCGTGTCGAGCACGCCGCGCAGGATGTGGTAGCGCACGCCCGGAAGGTCCTTCACCCGGCCCCCGCGGATCAGCACGACCGAGTGCTCCTGCAGGTTGTGGCTCTCGCCGGGGATGTAGGAGATCACCTCGAACCCGTTGGTCAGGCGCACCTTCGCGACCTTCCGCATGGCCGAGTTCGGCTTCTTCGGCGTCGTCGTGTAGACGCGCGTGCAGACGCCGCGCTTCTGCGGGCATTCCTGGAGGTGGAGCGACTTGGAGCGCTTCACTTTGGGCTGCCGCGGCTTGCGGATCAGCTGCTGGATGGTGGGCATTCGGTGTCCCCGATCTGGTTTCGTCTCGTGTCTCTCGCGCGCTCCGAATGCCCCAAACGCGTTCGGCCGCTCTCGCCCGGATTCCGACCTGGACGGGAGCGGTGATCCAGAGGCGCGGACCAGCAGTAGGCCTGGCGCATGGGTCGTGCTGAATGGAACGGCCCGGAGGCCTATGTGGCGCGGCGTGTATCGGCGGCCCCATGCGGTGTCAACCGAAGGGGGCACGGCGTCTCCGCCCTTGCGGATATGGGCGTTCCGGCGTCTCGTCCAACCCCATGGACCTCCAGATCCTCGCCCTCGTCCGCTTCGCCTACCCGGGCCTCGGCGGCTTCCAGACGGAGCATTCCACCGTCGCCGCGCGGCAGGCCCACCTCTGGGCGCCCGAGCGCATGGAGGCGCGGCTCCGCACGCTGGAGCACGTGTGCCTGCGCACGCTGGCCGAGCAGACCGACGGCGGCTTCCGCACCCTCATCGTCACCGGCGACGCCCTGCCCGAGCCGTGGCGGTCGCGCCTCCACGCCCTCGTCGCGTCCGTGGACGGGGCCGAGGTGGTCCACCACCCGCCCGAGAACCCCCGCGACGCGATGGAGCGCATCGTCGCCGCCCGCGTCGATCCCGACGGCCCGCCCGTCGTGCAGTTCCGGCAGGACGACGACGACGGCGTCGGCCTGCGCTTCGTCGAGCGGGTCCGCCGCACGGCCGGGCAGTGCCGCGCGCTGCACGCGCAGCATGGGCGGCTCTGCATCGACTTCCCCGTGGGCTACGCCTACGCCCCCGGCCCGCTGCGGGTGCACCGCACCTTCCGCCACCATCTCGGCGTGGCGCACGCGCTGATGCTCGCGCCGTCGATCCGCCGCACGGCCGTGCACTTCCCCCACCACCGGGTCGGCCACCTGATGCCCACCGTCACCCTGCCCGACGCGCCGATGTGGCTGCGCGGGATCGGCGGCAACGACAGCGACACCTCGGCGCAGGCCCGCGCCCTCGCCCCGCCCACGACGGAGGAGCGGGCCGACCTCGAGCGGCGGTTCGGGCTGGACCTCGGCGCGCTGGCCTAGCGCGGCGCGACCGCGCGCGGCATCGGCGCGGGCCGCGTCTCGCGCCAGAGGGTGTAGAGGCCCGCGGCGACCACCAGCCCCGCGCCCACGAGCGAGAGCGGGCGGGGCCACTCCCCGAACACCAGCCAACCCAGCGCGAGGCCCCAGAGCATCGCGGTGTAGCGGAAGGGCGTGACCACGGCGACCTCGCCCACCCGCATGGCCATCACCGAGAACAGGTAGCCGCCGATGATGAATACCCCGGCGAGGCCCACCACCCCCCACTGGTCCGGGGCGACGGGCTGCCACGGCTCGCGCAGCGACAGGACCGCGCCGAGCACGGTCACGCCGATCGCGGTGAAGAGCGCGACCTTGAGGCTGGGCACCTCGGCGGAGAGCCTCCGGGTCACGAGGTCGCGGACGGTGATGATGACGACCGTCAGGCAGGCCACGGCGGCCCAGCCGTTCCACCCCTCCGTGCCCGGCCGCACGATCAGCAGGACGCCGAGCAGCCCGACGGCGATGGCGGCCCAGCGCCGCGCGCCCACCCGCTCGCCCAAGAGCAGCGCGCCGGCGGCGGTGATCGTGAGCGGCAGCGCCTGCAGGATCGCCGTGATGTTGGCCAAGGGCATGTGCGTGAGCGCGAGGACGAAGGGCAGGAAGGCCGCGACCTCGGCGCCGACCCGCAGCGCGACCTTGCCGCGCTCGGCGGCGGGGATCGGCTTGGCGAGCGCGCCGGTCGCGTGGGCCAGCCCCGCGATCAGGGCGGAGGCGAGCAGCCCGCGCAGCACCACGACCTGAAAGGTCGGCAGGTCGTCCGCCAGCCACTTGAGCGACGCGTCGTTCAGCGTGAACGCCGCCATCGACCCCATCATGATGACGCCACCGCGCAGGTTCGGGGTCACGACGCCTCCAGCGGCGGGTCGGGCATCAGCGCCTCGAGGTCGGCGGGGTCGAGCGCGAACCGCTCCCGGATCAGCCCGCGCGCCCGCCCGAGCGGCAGTGGCTTGGCATGGGGCGGGATGGAGCGGCCGCTGTCGTTGTGGCCGTGCAGCGTTCGCAGGAACATGAAGCCTTCGGGGTCCATGAAGGTCGGCACCTGCCCCGGCAGCTTGCGGTGGTTGTAGCGGTAGACGCAGGTCGGCAGGTCCGCGGTGGTGATCATCGCGCAGGCGAGGCCCAAGGGCTGCGGCTCGCGGAAGTCGGCATAGGGCAGCGCGGGCTCGTGCAGGTCCCAGTAGATGCCGCGCGCGAAGGCCACCACGGTCGGCGCGTCGGCCAGCCCCGCGCCGAGCAGCGCGTCGGCCCGCGCGCGCGTCTTGGCCACGTAGTCGACGGCCACCGCGTCGTCGTCGTCCATGCGGAAGCCGGTGCAGTGGGTCGCCGCGCTGCCGCTCGCCTGCTCCAGCATCTCCAGCCCCCGGCGGAACGAGCGCTTCGCGGCGGCGAGCGCGCCCATGCGCTCCATGAACGCGACCCTGAGGAACGGATGCCGCTCCTCCAGCGCCCGCAGCCGCGCCTTGAACCGCCACGGCAGCGTCTTCCCCGCGAGGATCACGCAGGCGAAGCCCATGTCCGTCTGCGCCGCCAGCGACGGCAGCGCGATGCGCTCGAGATACTCGAACCGCGCCTGCATCCGCTCGGGCGCGTAGAGATGGGCCTCGAGCTCCGCCTCGTCCAAGCAGGAGACGGAGAACCCTTCCTTGGCCGGATAGGAGAAGCGCAGGACGCCGACGATCGCGTTGGCCGTGGTCATGGGGGCGGCGTGGCACGGGGGGGCGCGTCCGGCAAGGCGCAACGGAAAGCCCCCGGCGGATCGCTCCGCCGGGGGCCGGTCTCGTCGCGCGGGAGGCGCGATCACTCCTCCGAAGTGGCCTCCACCGCCTCGGCCTCGCCGCCGAACACGTCGTCGGCCGTCTCCTCCGGGGCGGCCAGACGCGCGGCCTCCTCGGCGGCCTCGCGGCGCTCCTCGATCACGACGTCGTCGCGGCCTTGGGCGATCCGCTCAACCCGCTGGGTCGCGCCGCCGGTGCCCGCCGGGATCAGGCGGCCCACGATGACGTTCTCCTTGAGGCCCACAAGCTTGTCGCGCTTGCCCTGCACCGAGGCCTCGGTGAGCACGCGCGTCGTCTCCTGGAAGGACGCCGCCGAGATGAAGGACCGGGTCTGCAAGCTCGCCTTGGTGATCCCGAGCAGGATCGGCTCCGCCCGCGCGGGACGGTCGCCCCGCTTCTCGGCCTTCTCGTTCGCCTCGACCAACTCGGCCTTGTCGATGTGCTCGCCCTTCAGAAGCGTGGTGTCCCCCGACTCGAGGACCTCATACTTCTGCAGCATCTGCCGGACGATGACCTCGATGTGCTTGTCGTTGATCTTCACGCCCTGCAGCCGGTAGACGTCCTGCACCTCGTCGATCAGGTAGTCGGCCAGCGCCTCGATGCCCATGATCCGCAGGATGTCGTGCGGGGCGGGGTTGCCATCCATGATGTAGTCGCCGCGCTGGACGAAGTCGCCCTCGGCCACCGGGATGTGCTTGCCCTTGGGCACCATGTAGTCGATCGGCTCCATCGCGTCGTCCGACGGCACCACGGTGATCCGGCGCTTGTTCTTGTAGTCCTTGCCGAACTTCACCGTGCCGTCCTGCTCGGCGATGATCGCGTGGTCCTTCGGACGACGCGCCTCGAACAGCTCCGCCACGCGCGGCAGGCCGCCCGTGATGTCCTTGGTCTTGGCGCCCTCGCGCGGGATCCGCGCCACGACGTCGCCCGCCTTGAGGTCCTGCTGGTCCTCGACCGACAGGATGGCGTCCACCGACATGGCGTAGGTGATCGGGTTGCCCGCCTCGTTGCGGAGCGGCTCGCCGTCCGCGCCCACGAGGATGATCTCCGGCTTGAGGTCGCCGCCCTTGGGGACGGAGCGCCAGTCGGCCACGATCTTCTGGGTCATGCCGGTGGCGTCGTCCGTCTCCTGCCGGACGGACACGCCGTCGAACAGGTCCACGAACTTCGTCTTGCCGTCGGCCTCGGCGATGATCGGCAGGGTGAACGGGTCCCACTCGAACAGCTTGTCGCCGCGCGCCACGTCCTGCCCGTCCTTCACGAACAGCGTGGTGCCGTAGCCCAGCTTGTGGACCACGCGCTCCTCGCCCGTGTCGGCGTCCATGATGGCCAGCGACATGTTGCGCCCCATGACCAGCGTGGAGCCGTTGGAGTCGACCAGCGTGTTGGCGTTGCGGAACTCGATCTTGCCCGGGGCCGAGGCCTCGAGGAAGGACTGCTGCCCGCCCTGCGCGACGCCGCCGATGTGGAAGGTCCGCATCGTCAGCTGGGTGCCCGGCTCGCCGATCGACTGGGCGGCGATGATGCCCACCGCCTCGCCGATGTTGACGCGGGTGCCCCGCGCGAGGTCGCGCCCGTAGCACTGGGCGCAGACGCCCTCCTCCGCCTCGCAGGTCAGCGGCGAGCGGACGCGCATGGAGGCCACGCCCGCCTGCTCGATCCGGTCGGCCATCCGCTCGTCGATCAGCTCGCCCGCGCGGACGAGCACGTCCTCGGTGCCCGGCACGTGCAGGTCCTCGGCCGCCACGCGCCCGAGGGCGCGCTCGCCGATGGAGGCCACCACCTCGCCGTCGTTGACGGCGGCTTGGATGGTGATCGCGGTCTCGGTGCCGCAGTCGTCCATGCGGACGATGCAGTCCTGCGCCACGTCGACCAGGCGGCGGGTCAGGTAGCCCGAGTTCGCCGTCTTGAGCGCCGTGTCCGACAGGCCCTTCCGCGCGCCGTGGGTGGAGTTGAAGTACTCCAGCACGGTCAGGCCTTCCTTGAAGTTCGAGATGATCGGCGTCTCGATGATGTCGCCGTTCGGCTTCGCCATCAGGCCGCGCATCCCGCCCAGCTGCTTCATCTGCGTGACCGAGCCACGGGCGCCCGAGTGGGCCATCATGTAGACCGAGTTCGGCTCCGCCTCGGACCCGTCCTCGTTGGTGCCCGACGTCGAGATCGTGGACATCATCGCGTCCGTGACCTTGTCGTTGCACTTCGACCACGCGTCGACGACCTTGTTGTACTTCTCGCCCTGCGTGATCAGGCCGTCCATGTACTGCTGCTCGAACGAGGCGACCTGCTCGCGGGTCTCCTCGACGATCGGCCACTTGGCGTCCGGGATGACCATGTCGTCCTTGCCGAACGAGATGCCCGCCTTGAACGCCTCGCGGAAGCCCAGCGTCATGATCTGGTCGCAGAAGATGACCGACTCCTTCTGGCCGCAGTAGCGGTAGACGGTGTCGATGACCTGCTGCACCTCCTTCTTGCGCAGCAGGCGGTTCACGAGGTCGAACGGCGCCTTGGCGTTCAGGGGCAGCATGGAACCGAGCCGCGCGCGGCCGGGCGTCGTCTCGAAGGTCTGCATGACCTCCTGCCCGTCCTCGTCGATCTGCGGCATCCGCACCTTCACCTTGGCGTGCAGGTGGACCTGCCCGTTGACGAGCGCCTGCTCCACCTCCTCGGGCGACGAGAAGACCATGCCCTCGCCCTGCATGCCCTGCCGCTCCATCGTCACGTAGTAGAGGCCGAGGACCATGTCCTGCGACGGCACGATGATCGGCGCGCCGTTGGCGGGCGACAGCACGTTGTTGGTCGACATCATCAGGACGCGCGCTTCCAGCTGCGCCTCCAGCGACAGGGGCACGTGGACGGCCATCTGGTCGCCGTCGAAGTCGGCGTTGAAGGCCGAGCAGACCAGCGGGTGCAGCTGGATCGCCTTGCCCTCGATCAGCACGGGCTCGAACGCCTGGATGCCGAGGCGGTGCAGCGTGGGCGCCCGGTTCAGCAGGACCGGGTGCTCGCGGATCACCTCGTCGAGGATGTCCCACACCTCGGGACGCTCCTTCTCGACCAGCTTCTTGGCCTGCTTGACGGTGGACGAGTAGCCCTTCGCCTCGAGCCGCGAGTAGATGAACGGCTTGAACAGCTCGAGCGCCATCTTCTTGGGCAGGCCGCACTGGTGCAGCTTGAGCTCCGGCCCGGTCACGATGACCGAGCGGCCCGAGAAGTCGACGCGCTTGCCCAGCAGGTTCTGGCGGAAGCGCCCCTGCTTGCCCTTGAGCATGTCGGACAGCGACTTCAGCGGGCGCTTGTTGGCGCCCGTGATGACGCGGCCGCGGCGGCCGTTGTCGAACAGCGCGTCCACCGACTCCTGCAGCATCCGCTTCTCGTTGCGCACGATGATGTCGGGCGCGCGCAGCTCGATCAGCCGCTTGAGGCGGTTGTTGCGGTTGATGACCCGGCGGTAGAGGTCGTTAAGGTCCGACGTCGCGAAGCGGCCGCCGTCCAACGGCACCAGCGGGCGCAGCTCGGGCGGGATGACCGGCACGACGGTCAGGATCATCCACTCGGGGCGGTTGCCCGAGTCGATGAAGTTCTCGACGATCTTGAGCCGCTTGATGATCTTCTTGGGCTTCAACTCGCCGGTGGCCTCCTTGAGCTCCTCGCGCAGGTTCGCGGCCTCGGCCTCCAGGTCGATGTTCGAGAGCATCTCGCGGATGGCCTCTGCCCCGATGTTCGCGGAGAACGCGTCGGCGCCGTAGGCGTCCTGCGCGTCCATGAACTCCTCCTCGGACATCAGCTGCCCGTACTGGAGGTCGGTCAGGCCCGGCTCGATGACGACGTAGTTCTCGAAGTAGAGGATCCGCTCGAGGTCGCGCAGCGTCATGTCCAGCATCAGGCCGATGCGCGACGGCAGCGACTTCAGGAACCAGATGTGCGCGACGGGCGAGGCCAGCTCAATGTGGCCCATGCGCTCGCGCCGGACCTTCTGCAGCGTCACCTCGACGCCGCACTTCTCGCAGACGACGCCGCGATACTTCATGCGCTTGTACTTGCCGCACAGGCACTCGTAGTCCTTGATCGGACCGAAGATGCGCGCGCAGAACAGGCCGTCACGCTCCGGCTTGAACGTCCGATAGTTGATGGTCTCGGGCTTCTTGATCTCGCCGTAGGACCACGAGAGGATCCGCTCGGGCGAGGCCAGAGACACCTTGATCTCGTCGAACACCTTCTGCGGCGCGACGGGGTTGAACGGGTTGTTGGTCAGTTCCTGGTTCATGTCAGGTCCTTACAGATAAGGGGATGCGCGGAGGGCGCGGGCGCCGGGGCGCCCGCCGGGACGGGAGGCCGGGGCCTCACTCGTCCTCGCCGCCCTCCGCATCCAGGAGCTCCATGTTGAGGCCGAGGCCCCGCACTTCCTTGACGAGCACGTTGAACGATTCCGGCACGCCGGCCTCGAAGTTGTCCTCGCCCTTGACGATCGACTCGTAGACCTTGGTCCGGCCCGCCACGTCGTCGGACTTCACCGTCAGCATCTCCTGCAGGGTGTAGGCCGCGCCGTAGGCCTCCAGCGCCCAGACCTCCATCTCGCCGAAGCGCTGGCCGCCGAACTGCGCCTTGCCGCCCAAGGGTTGCTGCGTGACGAGCGAGTACGGCCCCGTGCTCCGCGCGTGGATCTTGTCGTCCACGAGGTGGTGCAGCTTCAGCAGGTACTTCACC
Source organism: Jannaschia sp. Os4 (assembly GCF_016820245.1). Taxonomy (GTDB): domain Bacteria; phylum Pseudomonadota; class Alphaproteobacteria; order Rhodobacterales; family Rhodobacteraceae; genus Jannaschia. The sequence goes on from NZ_JAFCAR010000004.1 coordinate 759,042, forward strand.
CCCACCGTCACCTGGCGCGAGAACCGCTCGCCCGAGCGCCCGTCGAACAGGTCGCTCTGGCCGCTCGTGTCGAAGCCGGCGCGCGTGAGCATGTCGTTCACGTCCGCCTCCTTCGCCCCGTCGAAGACCGGGGTGGCGATCGGCACGCCCTTGGTCACCGTCTCGGCCGAGGCGATCAGGTCCTCGTCCGACATCGACGCCATCGCCTCCTCGTAGGCCTCGTCGCCATAGGCGATGCGCATGGCGTCGCGCACCGGCGTCAGGTCGCCCTCGCGGCGATACGCGTCCAGCGCCTCGTCGATCTCAAGGCCGAGGCCGCGCGCGGCCCAGCCCATGTGCGTCTCGAGGATCTGGCCCACGTTCATGCGCGACGGCACGCCCAGCGGGTTGAGCACGAAGTCGACCGGCGTGCCGTCGGCGAGGAACGGCATGTCCTCCATCGGCACGACCTTGGAGATGACGCCCTTGTTGCCGTGACGGCCGGCCATCTTGTCGCCCGGCTGCAGCTTCCGCTTCACCGCGATGAAGACCTTGACCATCTTCATCACGCCCGGCGGCAGGTCGTCGCCCCGGCGGACCTTCTCGACCTTGTCCTCGAACCGCGCCTCGATGGCCCGCTTCTGGATCTCGTACTGGTCGTTGAGCGCCTCGACCTCGCGGGCCTCCTGCTCGTCCTCCAGCGCCAGTTGCCACCAATGGCCCCGGCCCAGCGTGTCGTCGAGCAGGGCGGCGTCGATCTTGGTCCCGGACTTCACGCCCTTGGGGCCCTTCACGGCCGTCTTGCCCTCGATCATGCCGCGCAGGCGGGCGTAGATGTTGCGGTCGAGGATCTCGCGCTCGTCGTCCCGGTCGCGGGCCAGGCGCTCGATCTCCTCGCGTTCGATCTGCAGCGCGCGCTCGTCCTTCTCGATGCCGTGGCGGTTGAACACCCGGACCTCGACGACGGTGCCGTAGTCGCCCGGCTTCACCCGCAGCGACGTGTCGCGCACGTCCGACGCCTTCTCGCCGAAGATGGCGCGGAGCAGCTTCTCCTCCGGCGTCATCGGGGACTCGCCCTTGGGGGTGATCTTGCCCACGAGGATGTCGCCCGGCTCCACGTCGGCGCCGATGTAGACGATGCCCGCCTCGTCGAGGTTGCGCAGCGCCTCCTCGCCCACGTTCGGGATGTCGCGGGTGATCTCCTCCGGCCCGAGCTTGGTGTCACGCGCGGCGACCTCGAACTCCTCGATGTGGATCGAGGTGAACACGTCGTCGCGGGCGACCCGCTCGGAGATCAGGATCGAGTCCTCGTAGTTGTAGCCGTTCCACGGCATGAACGCGACGACCACGTTCTTGCCGAGCGCCAGCTCGCCCATGTCCGTGGACGGGCCGTCCGCCAGCACCTGGTCCTTGGCGACCGTGTCGCCGACCTTCACCAGCGGGCGCTGGTTGATGCAGGTGTTCTGGTTCGAGCGCTGGAACTTCCGCAGGCGGTAGATGTCCACGCCCGCGTCGCCCAGCTCCAGATCCTCGGTCGCCCGGACCACGATCCGCTGCGCGTCCACCTGGTCGATGATCCCGCCGCGCTTGGCCATGATCGAGGCACCGGAGTCGCGGGCCACCACGGCCTCCATCCCCGTGCCCACGAAGGGCGCGTCGGCCTGCAGGAGCGGCACGGCCTGCCGCTGCATGTTCGAGCCCATGAGCGCGCGGTTCGCGTCGTCGTTCTCGAGGAACGGGATCAGCGCGGCGGCGACGGAGACCAGCTGCTTGGGCGACACGTCGATCAGGTCCACGCTCTCGCGCGGGCCGAGCGTGTAGTCGCCCGACTTGCGGGTCGAGACCAGCTCGTTCTGGAAGCGGCCCTCGCCGTCGAGCGCGGCGTTGGCCTGCGCCACGGTGTGCCGCATCTCCTCGGTGGCGGACATGTAGACCACCTCGTCGGTGACCTTGGCGTCCTCGACGCGGCGGTAGGGCGTCTCGATGAAGCCGTACTTGTTCACCCGCGCGAAGGTGGCGAGCGAGTTGATCAGGCCGATGTTCGGCCCTTCCGGCGTCTCGATCGGGCACATGCGGCCGTAGTGGGTCGGGTGCACGTCGCGCACCTCGAAGCCCGCGCGCTCGCGCGTCAGGCCGCCCGGCCCGAGCGCCGACAGGCGGCGCTTGTGCGTCACCTCCGACAGCGGGTTCGTCTGGTCCATAAACTGCGACAGCTGGGAGGAGCCGAAGAACTCGCGCACGGCGGCGGCGGCGGGCTTCGCGTTGATCAGGTCCTGCGGCATCACCGTGTCGATCTCGACCGACGACATGCGCTCCTTGATCGCGCGCTCCATCCGCAGGAGGCCGACGCGGTACTGGTTCTCCATGAGCTCGCCGACCGAGCGCACCCGGCGGTTGCCGAGGTGGTCAATGTCGTCGATCTCGCCGCGCCCGTCGCGCAGCTCCACGAGGCCCTTGATGCAGGCCATGATGTCCTCGTCGCGCAGCGTGCGGACGGTGTCCTCGGCGTCGAGGTCGAGGCGCATGTTCATCTTGACCCGGCCCACGGCGGACAGGTCGTAGCGCTCGCTGTCGCGGAACAGCTGGTCGAACAGGGTCTGCGCGGCCTCCACGGTGGGCGGCTCGCCCGGGCGCATGACCCGGTAGATGTCCATGAGCGCCTGCTCGCGGTTCCAGTTCTTGTCCGCCGCGAGCGTGTTGCGGATGTAGGGGCCGACGTTGACGTTATCGATGTCGAGGACCGGGATCTCCGTGACGCCCGCGTCCAGCAACTCCTTGAGCGTGCCGCCCGACACCTCGCCCTGCTTGTCGAGCTCCCACGTCAGCTCGTCGCCCGCCTCCACGAAGATGGCGCCGGTGGTCTCGTCGATGATGTCGCGCGCGGCGAAGCGGCCGATGATTCCCTCGAACGGGACGAGGATGTTCTCGACCGATCCCTCCTCGCGCACCTTCTTCACCTGGCGCGGGGTGACCTTCTTGCCCGCCTCGAACACGACCTCGCCGGTCTCAGCGTCGATCACGTCCATCGCGGGCCGCGTGCCCGCCAGCCGCTCGGGGAAGAACTTGGTGGCCCAGCCCTGCCCGCGCCGCTCCTCGTAGGTGACGGTGTCGTAGTAGGCGTTGACGATGCCCTCCTGGTCGAGGCCCAGCGCGTAGAGCAGCGTCGTGACCGGCAGCTTGCGGCGCCGGTCGATGCGGCAGAACACGAGGTCCTTGGCGTCGAACTCGAAGTCGAGCCAGCTACCGCGGTAGGGGATGATCCGGCACGCGAAGAGCAGCTTGCCCGACGAGTGCGTCTTGCCCTTGTCGTGGTCGAAGAACACGCCCGGGGAGCGGTGCATCTGCGAGACGATGACCCGCTCGGTGCCGTTGACGATGAACGTGCCGTTGGGCGTCATCAGGGGCATGTCGCCCATGAAGACGTCCTGCTCCTTGATGTCCTTGACCGACTTGGCGCCCGTGTCCTCGTCGATGTCCATCACGATCAGCCGGAGCGTGACCTTGAGCGGCGCGGCATACGTCATGTCGCGCTGCATGCACTCCTCGACGTCGTACTTCGGCTTCTCAAGCTCGTACTTCACGAACTCCAGCGTCGCGGTCTCGTTGAAGTCCTTGATCGGGAAGACCGACTGGAACGTGCCCATCAGGCCCTCGCCCTCCTGCGGGGTCTCCTGACCCCCGGAGGAGAGGAACAGGTCGTAGGACGACTTCTGCACCTCGATGAGGTTGGGCATGGAGAGGACTTCGCGGATCTTGCCGTAGGTGCGGCGGATCCGGCGGGAGGACGCGAGCGTCTGGGCCATGAATGTACCTTCGATTCATCCGCGCCGCGTCCGTCGGGCACCGGACGCCGCGCAAGGGATGGGGTGCGGAGGGGGACCATTCCGGCACGCCGTCCCACCGGCGCGCCACCCGTCCCCCGTTCCGACCGGGAAAGCCCTGCGCGTCAGGGCTTTCCGAGGCGGAAACGGCCCGAGCGGCGGGTGCGCCGGTCGGGCTTCGAATGTTTGGATATGACTCACGTGTGGCGGGGCAAGTCCGCCATATCGGGGCAGAGCGGCCACAGGTCAAGGGCCAAAGCGCGCCTTCGCGTCGCAGGCGGGAACCCGCGGATCAGTCGCGGGCGCAGACGGCCGCGCCGGGGGTCTCGAAGCAGTCCACCTCCACGAGGCGGGACAGGCGCGCGTCGCCGTAGGTCACGCCCCGCACCGCGACCCCGCACTCCGCCAGCCACCCGGTCGCGGGGCCGGGCAACGCGGGCGCCAGCGCCGCCGGGAGGTCCTCCCGCGGGGCCGCGCCCACCGCCACCCGCAGGTCGCCCGCCACCGCCGAGGCGACGCGCGGTCCGATCAGCGCGACGCCCCCGTCGCCGGCGCAGGCCCGCAGCGCCGCCGCGTCCGTCACGTCGAACCCCGCGACCGCCCCGCGCAGCACGGCCTGCGACCCGTCCCCGGCCACGAGGCGCAGATCCCCCAAGGGGGCCCGGTGCGCGCCCGCGCCGGGCAGGTCCGGCAGCGCCGCCGGGTCGGCCTCCTCCCGCAGGCGGTATCGGTCCAGGACCGACCCGCAGCCGCCGGGCCGCAGGGTCACGCCGGCGAGGCGGACGCCGTCGGGCCACGCGGGCGAGAGCCGCGCCCGCGCCTCCCCCGCGACGACCCCGCGCGCGACGCCCGGCTCGAAGGACAGGTCGGCGAGCGCCCCGTCGGCGGCCGCCCGCATCGCGGCGACCGCCGCCGCCTCGCCGCCGAGCGCGTGGAACGCGAGCACGTCGTCCACGCTCCAAGCCGCCTCCAGCCCGACGGGGCACCCGCCCACCGCGACGCGCGCGTCCAGCAGGAGCGTCCGCTCGGCGTGGACCGGGTAGATCACCACCCGCTCCAAGAGGGGCACGAACGGGTTGAGCCCCGCCTCCATCACCCCGACCACCGCGTCGCCGCGGAGGTGCACCCCCTGCTCGTCCGGGGCGATCCGCGCGAGGCCCGACGTCGCGACCTCCTGCGCGGAGAGCGGGGCGGACGACGCGGCGAGGATGGCGAGGAGGAGGCGCAGGCGGGTCATCCCGCCTCCTCACGCCCCGCCGCCCCGCGGTCAACGGGAGCGCCGCCGACGAAGAAGGGGCGCGCCCTCGCGGACGCGCCCCCCAATGCACCGGACGTCGTCCGGAGCGATCAGCGGATGCCGATCACTTGAGCTCCACCTCGGCGCCAGCCGCTTCCAGCTTGCCCTTGATGTCCTCGGCCTCGGCCTTGTCGACGCCTTCCTTGACGGCCTTGCCGCCGGCCTCGACGAGTTCCTTGGCTTCCTTCAGGCCGAGGCCCGTGATGCCGCGGACTTCCTTGATCACGTTGATCTTGGAGGCGCCGGCCGACTTCAGGATGACGTCGAACTCGGTCTGCTCCTCGGCGGCGGCGCCGCCGGCCCCGTCGGCGGGCCCGGCCATCATCACCGCGCCGCCGGCGGCGGGCTCGATGCCGTACTCGTCCTTCAGGATGGTCTTCAGTTCCTGCGCCTCGAGGAGGGTCAGGTTCACGATGCTCTCGGCGAGCGCTTTCAGGTCGGCCATGTGTCTGGTCCTAAGTTAAACGTGTGAGTGGGTCCGGACCGGCGGCGCCTGCCGCCGGAGGCGTCGAGGGTCAGGCGGCTTCGCCCTTCTCCTCGATGGTCGAGAGGATGCTCGCGATGTTGCTCGCCGGAGCGCCGATGGCCCCCGCGATGTTGCTCGCCGGCGCGCCGATGCAGCCCACGATGGAAGCGATGAGCTCCTCGCGGCTGGGCATCTTCGCGACCGTGCCGACGCCGGCGGGATCGAGGGCGGTGCCCCCCATCGCGCCGCCGAGGATCACCAGCTTCTGGTTCTCCTTGGCGTACTCGTCGAACACCTTCGCCGCGGCGACGGGGTCCTCGGAGTAGCCGAGCACGGTCATGCCCGTGAGGTAGGGCGCGATGCCGGCGGCATCGGTCCCGTCCAGGGCGATCTTGGCGAGCTTGTTCTTGGCAACGCGCACGGAGCCGCCCGCATCGCGCATGCGCGTGCGGAGGTCCTGCATCTCGGCGACCGTCATGCCCTCGTAGTGGCTCACCACCACGACGCCGGAGTCGGCGAAGATCTGGCCGAGTTCCTCGACCACCTTCTCCTTCTGGGCTCTATCCACGGGTCTCTCCAAGTACTTGGGCGCCCTCGTCGGACACCCGGCTCATGTCGCGGACGCCCAAGGCCGGGCGACCACCTTTTCGGTCCGCATGTACGGGGCACGAGCCGGCATGGGCGCGCATGGCACGCCCGAGTGGTCCGGTCACTCCCGTCTCGGGCAGGACTTCCGGGGTCGCCCCCCGCCCACCGTCTCGGACGAACGCGCGACGCCGGAGGCGCCGTGCGACGCGCCCTATGCCGAACGGGGGCGCGGGGCGCAACCCCCGCGGCGTCAGGCGCGGAGCAGCGGCTTGCGGTTGCGCGCGTGGCGCGCGACGAGCCGCGCCTGCGCCCCGCCCTCGAGGATCGGGCGGACCGGCGCCGGGCGCGCGTCCGCGACCTCCGGGAACAGCGCCAGCACCTCCGCCCGCGCCTGCGGCCCCAGCGCGGCGAGGCCCATCGGCCCCGGCAGGAAGCTCTCGCACGGGGCGCCCTCCGCGTAGACCACCTCGTGACGGTCGAGCATGAGGTGCAGGTACTCCACCTCGTCCACCTCCTCCGCCCGCGCGATGCCGGGCAGCCCGACGAGCTTCTTGGCCCGCACGAGGATCTCGGGCGCCTCCGTCATCCGCCGCGCGATGGGCGAGCGCACGAGCATCCGGTGCTGCGGCGAGACCAGCAGGTCGCGGCGCGGCAGCCCCGCGCCCAAGGCCCCGGCGCGGAAGCGGACCGGACGGGTGCGCGCGGTGGCGCGGGTCCGGGTCCGCCCGAGCCAGCGCACCGCCTCCCACCCCCGGTCCGCCGTCCGCACGAGCGATCCCGCCCGCAGACCCGCCACGTCGCGCGGGCCGTAGGGCGTCTCGATCCGCGTCCCGGCGGCGAAGCACGGCACGTAGTCGCCCGCCTGGCGGTCCGCGAACAGTCCGGAGAACCGCGCGCCCGCCACGCCGTTCAGGGTGATCGACTGGATCGGCCCGGCCTCCAGCGCCGCCTGGTCGGCGTTCGCGCTGAACTCCGGGGCCAGCCAGACCTGGCCGTTGGTGGCTTGGAACAGCACCGCCGTGACGTCCGCCGTGGTGCCGTCGAGATAGGTGATCGTCGCGTCGTAGTTGACCGTGCTGTCGAAGGTCAGCTGCGGGCCGCCGTCGATCCGGAAGGTGTCGGACCCGGCGGCGTTGTTCTGGTTGTAGACGGCGTTCCCGTCCGCGGTCGGGCCGGGCGTGCCGGGCGTGAGCTCCTGCACCCGCCCCGCGAGGGGCTCCGCCGCGCTGCCGGCCGTCGCGCCGACGAGGGCGCCCGCGTTCTCGGCGGTGAAGTTCCCCTCGACCGGGTCGAGGTCGCCGGTCGTCCCGAGGAAGAAGACGTTGAAGGTCGTCGGCATGGCGCTCTCCCCGCGTCCGCGGCGCCGCGGGTCGGGGCGACCCGCGCGGCACGCCGCGTCCCCGACGACAGGCGGGCGGGCGGAGCGGAGCAAGCCTCGCGGCCCGCGGGCGCGCCCCTCGGCGGAGGTCGGCCCTCCGGCGTGTCGCCCTGCGCGACAATGCGCGCGTGGATGTCGGACCGTTCCCGTCCCCGCCTTCGCCGCCGGGCGCGGGCCGTCCGCGGACCGCGCCGGGGCGGATCCGAATCCCCCGTCGCCCGCGCGGGGGGGGGCCGGAACGGCGAGGGGGCGGACCCTCGCGGACCCGCCCCCTCCCCGATCAGGTGCCGGCGCGGATCACTCCGCGGGGGTCGCCTCGTTGCCGGTGGCCGAGTCCACCGACACGGTGACCGACGGCCCCATGGAGGACGAGAGCACCACCTTCTTCATGTAGGTGCCCTTGGCGCCCGTGGGCTTCGCCTTGGAGACGGCGTCGACGAACGCCTTCACGTTCTCGGCCAGCTGCTCGGCGCCGAACGACGCCTTGCCGACGGGGCCGTGCACGACGCCCGCCTTCTCGGCGCGGAACTGCACCTGGCCGCCCTTGGCGTCCTTGACCGCCTGCGCCACGTCCATCGTCACCGTGCCGACCTTGGGGTTCGGCATCAGGTTGCGCGGGCCCAGCACCTTCCCCAGACGGCCGACGATCGGCATCATGTCCGGGGTGGCGATGCAGCGGTCGAACTCAATGGTGCCGCCCTGGACGGTCTCCATCAGGTCCTCGGCGCCCACGATGTCGGCGCCCGCCTCGCGGGCCTCGTCGGCCTTCGCGCCGCGCGCGAAGACGGCGACGCGGACGGTCTTGCCCGTGCCGTTCGGCAGCGAGACCACGCCGCGCACCATCTGGTCCGCGTGGCGGGGATCGACGCCGAGGTTCATGGCGATGTCGACGGTCTCGTCGAACTTCGCGGTGGCGTTGTCCTTCACGAGGGCCACGGCCTCCTCGACGGAGACGTCCGACTTGCCTTCGAAGGCGCCGCGCGCGGCGCGGGTACGCTTGCTGAGCTTGGCCATCACTTCACCTCGATGCCCATCGACTTGGCGGAGCCAAGGATGATCTTCATCGCCTGATCGACGTCGTTGGCCGACAGGTCCTTCATCTTCGCCTCGGCGATCTCGCGGAGCTGCTTGGTGGTCACGGTGGCCACCGTCTCCTTGCCGGGGTTCTCGGCGCCGCGCGGACGGTTGCGCTTGCCCACGGGCTTCAGGCCCGCCGCCTTCTTCAGGTAGTACGACGCCGGGGGCGTCTTGATGTCCATCGTGAAGGACTTGTCCTGGTAGTAGGAGATCACCGTCGGGCACGGCGCGCCCGGCTCCATCTCCTGGGTCTTGGCGTTGAACGCCTTGCAGAACTCCATGATGTTGATCCCGCGCTGACCCAGCGCCGGACCGACGGGGGGCGAAGGGTTCGCCTTGCCCGCAGGGATCTGCAGCTTCATCGTGCCGACGAGCTTCTTGGCCATCGGATGCCTCCTGTTCGGCGGCGGGATGCGTCCCGCCCTACAAGTGCGCCCGCGCCCGGGAGGGGCGCGGCTTGCCGTGGTTCGGGGGTCGCCCTCCCACGTCCGCGAGGCGCGCGGATACGCGGGACGGGCGCGCGGATCAACCCGCCTTCGAGACCTGCGTGTACTTCAGCTCGACCGGGGTGGCGCGCCCGAAGATCGAGACCGACACCTTCAGCAGCTGCGCCTCGTCGTCGACCTCCTCGACCTCGCCGTCGAAGCCCTCGAACGGCCCGTCCGTGACCTTCACCTTCTCGCCGATGTCGTAGGTGATCAGCGAGCGCGGCGCGTCCTGCCCCTCCTCGACGCGCCCGAGGATGCCCTCGACCTCCGCGTCGCGCATGGGCATGGGGCGCCCCTGCGGCCCGAGGAACCCCGTCACCCGGTTGATCGAGTTGATCAGGTGATACCCCTCGTCGGACATCTCCATCTTCACCAGCACGTAGCCCGGCATGAAGCGCCGCTCGCTCGTGACCTTCTTGCCGCGGCGGACCTCGATGACCTCCTCCGTGGGGACGAGCACCTCCTCGATCTGCTCCTGCAGGCCCTGCTCCTCGACGGCGGTGCGGATCTGCTCGGCGATGCGCTTCTCGAAGTTCGAGAGCACGCTCACGGAATACCAACGCTTGGCCATCTCTCCGATACCCCTCTGAGGTCGTGGTCCGCCGGGGAACGGCGCCGGGCGGGCCGGGGCCCGCGTCCGTGCTACCGATGTCCGGAAATCCCGCGCGGTCTAGCCGCTGGGGCCGCGCCCCGCAAGCCCCGCTCAGAAGGACTGGAGCAGCGTCGTCAGGCCGGTGCGGATGATCAGGTCCACGAAGAAGAAGAACGTGGCCGCGACCACCGCGAGCAGGAACACCATCACGGAGGTCAGCGCGACCTCGCGGCGCCCCGGCCACGTGATCTTGCCGATCTCGGCGCGGGTCTGCTGGATAAACTTGGCGGGGCTGGTGGCCATGACGGGTCCCTCTCGACGCAGGCCGAGATAGCGGCGCAGGCGGCGGGGTTCAACCGCCCCCCGCCACGCCCGACGCGGCGCCCGGCATGGCGACGATCCGCTGCGTCCCGACCGACACGGTCGCCCCGCGCGGGGGGCCGGAGGGTCGCGGCGGCGGCGCGGGGGCCCCTAGCCGCCCGCCCGCGCCCGGTTCAGCGCCAGCAGCCGCGCGAGCGCGTCGTCCGCCGCGATGTCCGCGGGCCAGCCGTAGGCGGCGGCCACGGCGGCGTCGAGGCGGCGGTGGAGGCCGTCGAGCCATGCGGGCCGCGCGTTGTAGAGGTTGGTGAGGGTGCGCTTCTTCAACTCGGTCGCGGCGGCGTCGTCCACGGGGAGCAGGCGGTCGGGATAGCCCGCCACCACCTCCGGCTCGCGGCGCACGAGGTCGGGCGGGTTCAGCCACGCCTCGCGCTTGGCGTCCAAGTCGCGCGCGGCCGCGGCGATGGCCTCGGCGCGGGGGTCGTCGGCGTAGGCGGCGGCGGGGATGTCGGGGGTGAGGCCCTCGGGGAAGGGGAAGGTCTCGAAACAACTCTTTGCGTTGTAGGTCGGATCGTTTCCTACTCCGTGCCAACTGCACGTCGCTAAAGACCATTTTTCGTGAATTCGTGACGAGAGGATGCCGAATGCAGTTAGGTCTTGTCGAGCAATCACGACTAGACGGCTATCTGGAAGATAGACCGCCGCCTTAAGCACAAAAAAGCGATGTTTTGATACGCGAGGCGTCAAGATCATTGCGTCGAGACTACCGGTGGCCTTTCGCATCCCCGGCCTAGCCTCTCCATGTATCCACCAAAGCTCCCTGTGATTGTCCCTGCGAAGTCCATCTCTCTTTGGCTTCACTTCGTTTCGCACATACTCAAACGGTCCCTCAAAGTAGGCAGCCTCGTCCTTCGGCATATGGGGTCCGAAATCAATGATCCATTCATCAGATGGCCGTCTTGTAATGGCCCTTCCATTCAGCCACGGGCGAAGGACAGTAGAATTGTTCCTTCCGTTGGGGTTCGTCGGTTGCCGCAAAAAGTCACGCGCCCGATCCCCGCTTAGCTCGAAAGGCCCGCTTTTCTGATCGCCGATGAACGCGATATCGGCGTTTTCTCTCAGCGGCTCAGCCCCGGTCATGTCCAACCCCGCCGTCAAATCCGCCGCGATCCGCCCCACCTCCTCCCCGTCCAGCCGGGGCGCCTCCGCCTCCCCTGCCCCGAACATCACCATCGACACGCGCACCGCCGCGCCCGCCACCGTCCACGGCTCGTCCGACCACGCCTCGAAGATCGCGCCCGCCTCCGCAGGCCCCGCCAGCACCGCGCGGTTCGCCCCGCCCCTGATCGAGTTGGTCGTCACCAGCCCCACCCGCGCCGTCCGCCCCGCCTCCACCGCGCGCCACGCCGCCGCGACCCAGTAGGCCACGAGGTCCACGCCGCCGGGCACGTCCGGGTATGCGGCGCGCAGGGCGGGCGCGTAGTCCTCGCCCAGTTCCGCGATCATGCGCTTGTTGCCGAGGAACGGCGGGTTGCCGACGATGAACTCCGCCTCGGGCCACTCCGCCGCCGTGCCGTCGTCGGCCAGCACCGCGTCGCGGCACTCGATCGTGCCCAGCGGCTTCAGGATCGGGTCCTTGGACGCCTCGAACCCGTTGCGGCGCATCCACTGGATCTCGGCGATCCACGTGGATACGCGGGCCAGCTCGGCCGCGTAGGGGCTCAGCTCGATTCCCAGCACGCATTCGGGACCGACGGACGGCGCCGGACGCGGCAGCTCCAGCGCCTCGGCGTCGAGGTTGGCCCGATGCTCGAGGTCCTTCAGCGCCGTCAGCGTCAGGTTCAGGAAGTTGCCCGACCCGCAGGCAGGGTCCAGCACGCGCACCCCGCGCAGCCGCTCGAGGAAGCCCAGATGCGCCTTCACCGCGCGCTCGTGCGCCCGGTTGGCGCGGCGCGTCGCGGCCCCCGCCTTGGCCGCCGCGCGGGTGGTCGCGGCCTCCCGCTTGGCCTCCCGCTCCTCCTCCAGCGCGGTCTCGATGACCGCGCGGGCCGCGTCCCACTCCGCGCGCAGCGGGCGCAGGACCACCGGCTCCACGATCTGCATGATCTTGGCCGCGTCGGTGTAGTGCGCGCCCAGCTGGCTGCGCTTGTCGGGGTCGAGGCCCCGCTCGAACAGCGTGCCCAGAAGTGAGGCGTCGATCTGGCTCCAGTCCATCCGCGCCGCCCGGCGGAGCATCGCGATGTCGTCCGCATCGACCGGCAGCGCCGCGTCGTCGTCGAAGAGCCCGCCGTTGAACCAAGGGATGCGTGTGAAGTCGAGCTTGCTGCCACGGGTCGCCATCGCGGCGAAGAGCCGTCGACAGTTGTCCTGAAACTCATCGACGTCCGAGGCGAACACCATCTTCTCGAACATCTTCTCGGGCAGCAGGCGCACGTCCTCGGCGAACATGCAGAACACGAGGCGGTTGACGAAATGGGCCACGGTGGGCGCGTCGTGCCCCGCTTGGCGCAGCCGCAGCGCGAGGTCGGCGAAGGTCGCCGCCGCATCCTCGGTCAGGTCGGCGCGGGTCTTCCTCGGGCGGAAGCTCTCCGGCTCCTCGAAGGCGCGGCGCAGAAGGTCGCGCGTGCCGGCATCGCGCAGGTCCTCGATCGCGATGTCGTGGCGCTCCTGCACGGCGCCCGTGAAGGCGGTGCGGATGACGATCGCTTGCGTGTCCGAGGCGATCAGCAGCGGCGGGTTGTCGAGCGCGGGGGCGTAGCGCTGCACCTGCTCGTAGGCGCGGTCGAGGTCGGCCTTGGCCTTCTTGTATTCCCACGCGAAGGCGCCCCGGCGCCACACGTCGGCCCATCCGTCCCCGCCCGTGGTCTTGGCGGCGCCCTTCTCGAACTCGAAGGTCCCGGCCGTGGCGGGGGATGGCGGCTCCACCCCGAGGAGGCCGCAGAGCGCGATGAAATGGCTCTGCGCCGAGGCCCGCTCCGACAGCGGGTTGTCCGACCATGTGCCGATGAACGCGTCCGGCGTCACGGGCGGTCCTCCATCCGGCGAGGGATGGACCCGCCCTCGCCTCGCGGGAGGGCGGCGGTCTCGGCGGTCTCGAAGGGGGGTTCGGCGGGGGCGTGGCGGACTCGGGCGGTGCTCATGGCCCCGTTCCTGCCGCGCCGCAGCGAGACCGGCCAGGATATTTTGTGCATTCTCCACGGATTCCGTGAAGACCGGCCCGCAGGGGTCGTACGGAATGTGAGGAAGTCGACCTGGCAGGGGCAGCAGGATTCGAACCCGCGACCTACGGATTTGGAATCCGTTGCTCTACCAACTGAGCTATACCCCTGCGGTCGGCCTGCGGGATACGCGCCGCCGCCCCGGCCCGCAAGGGGGCGCGCGCACGTCACCGCCCCGCCGCGATCTCGTCGGTCTCGGCGATCAGGCGGGCCAGCCCCTCGCGCAGGTGGTCCTCCGGCAAGGCACTGGAGAACCTGAACCTTTTCTCCACCCCGAAGAGCGCGCCGGGGATCACGAGCACGTCCCGGCGGGCCTTCAGGCGGGCGGCCAGCGCCTCCGATCCGATGGGCAGGTCGTAGCCCACGAACGACATCGCCGAGGCGTCGGGCTCGGCCACGGAGAACCGGCCCGGACGGGTGGCCAGCACGTCGCGCAGCACGTCGAACCCCCGCCGGATCAGCCGCCGGGCCCGCCCCCGCAACGCCTCGCGCACCGTCGGCTCCAACGCCGCCTCGGCCAAGCGCATAGACAGGTCGGGGGCGGCGATGGAAGCGTATTCGTGCCGGCGCCACATCGCGCGGATCGTGTCGGCGGGGGCCACGACCCAGCCGAGGCGCAGGCCGGGCAGCCCGTAGGCCTTGGACATGGAGTTGATCGCCACCACCCGGTCGTGGGTGCCCCAGAAGGAGGGGGTGTCGGCGTTGCCCGTGCGCTCGGTGCCCGCGTAGACCTCGTCGGCCACGATCCACGCGCCTGTGCGCGCGGCGGCGGCGCGGATGGCGTCGCGCTCGCCCTCCGACAGGATGCGGCCCGTGGGGTTGTTGGGGTCGACCACGTGGATCAGCTTGGTGTCCGGGCCGCAGGCCGCGTCGAGCGCGGCGGCGTCGAGGCGCCAGTCGCCGGGCGTCAGGGGGACGTCGCGCACCGCGTGGCCGAGGTTGGCCGCCACGCCGGGCAGCTGCGCGTAGGTCGGCACGAGGCGGACCACCGCGTCGCCGGGCCCCAGCAGCGTCTGGGCGGCGAGGGTGTTGGCCTCGGTCGCGCCGACGGTGACGAGCACCTCGTCGGGGGCGGCGCCGTACATCGCGGCGATGCGCTCCCGGAGCAGCGTCGTGCCCTCGACCTGCGGGTAGTCGGCGCGCGCGTCCAGGAGGTCGGCCGGGTCGATCCCCGCGAGGTCGAGCAGGTCGGCGTAGCGCATCGGGTGGACGCCCGACTCCGAGAAGTTGAAGCGCACGCCGTGCTCCATCTCGGACAGGAACCGCTCGACGGCGAAGGGGTGGAAGGTCATGGGGCGGCTGGCTCTCGGACACGTCACGTTAAGGTGGTTTGGCGCAGGACGGGCCGGGGGTCTATGCTCCCGCCAAGCCAAGGAGACCGACCATGCCCGCCCCGATCCCCGCGCCGACCCGCCGCCGCCTGATGGGCGGGGCCGCCCTGCTCGCCCTCTCGCCGCTCGCCGCCCGCGCCGAGGAGCGCGCCGCCCCGCCCGGCATGGGCGAGGCCCTGCGCGAGGGCGAGGAGCGGCTCGACGACGGCGCGGTCCTCGCAAAGTACGTGCCGGCGGAGTCGACCTTCCCCTACGAGGTGCAGCGCACGGAGGAGGAGTGGCTGGCCCTGCTGGACGGCGACGAGGAGGCCTACGGGGTGCTGCGGCTGTCGAACACGGAATGGCCCGCGACCACGGACCTGTGGGAGAGCGCCCATGACGGGGAGTACGCCTGCCGCGGCTGCGACCTGCCGGTCTACGACGGGCAGTGGTTCGTGCCGCTCGACAAGGGGTGGGTGTTCTTCGAGCACTCGATCCCCAACGCGGTGATGCTGGGCGTCGATGGGCCGGTGCGGCAGTACGGGATGCGCGAGGAGATGCGGATCGCCCTGGTCGAGGTGCACTGCCGCCGCTGCGGCAGCCATCTGGGCCACTACCTCCCCGTGGACGGGCGCAGCCTCCACTGCATCAACGGGACGTCCCTGAACACGGCGTAGGCGGGCGACGGGGGCCGGAGGATCGCCGCGACCCGCGCGCCGCGGGCACGGCCAAGCTTCGCCGCGGCGTGGAACCCTTTCGGTATGGTCGAGTTGTAGACCCGATACCGGCCAATCGACTGGTGTCGGAACACAACCGCACTACCGCTAAGGAGCGAACCACAATGAACCGCACTCTTGCCGCCCTGACCACCGCCGCCACCCTCGCCCTCGCGCCCGCCGCGTTCGCCGACGGCCACCTCGCCGGGTCGATGGGCGAAGGCTTCGACATGCTGTCGGCCGCCCTCGCCGACGACTTCCAGCGCCTCGGCATCGAGATGGACACCGACGGCATGGACGCCCTGACGCTGGGCGAGCTGGCCGCCATCAAGAACATCATCGAGTCGCAGGATGGCGACAACCAGAAGAAGGGCCAGATCGAGGCGATCCTCGCCGACTGATCCGGACCACTTCGTTCGACACGGGAAGGGCGGCCCTCGGGCCGCCCTTCTCGCGTCCTAGGGGGGCGTCCGCGCCGCGAGCGCTGCGACGTCGCCGCTGCAGATCTCCGCCTCGGCGGCGAGCACCGCGTCGATGGGCCAGTCCCACCACGCGACCTCCAGCAGCCGGGCGACCGCCGCCGCGTCGAAGCGGCCCCGGACCACGCGCGCCGGGTTGCCCGCCACCACCGCGTAGGCCGGCACGGCCCCGCCCACGACGGCCCCCGCCCCCACGATCGCCCCCGACCCGATCCGCGCGCCCGGCAGGATGGTGGCGCGCGCCCCGATCCAGACGTCGTGGCCGATCACCGTGTCGGGCGTCGGCCCCACCCGGAGCGAGGGGCGGGCCGGGTCCATGCCGTCGAAGATGGCGAAGGGGTAGGTCGAGGCGCCGTCGCGGCGGTGGTTGGCGCTGGCCGTCACGAAGAGCGCGCCGTCCGCGATCTGGCAGAACCGCCCGATCCGGAGGCGCTCCGGCGCGTGGGCGTGGAGGTAGGGGGCGAGATGGGCGGCCCAGTCCTCCGGCGGGCGGTGCGCTGAGGCGTAGCTGTAGGCGCCCACCTCCCAGCGGGGATGGTCGATGGCGGCGGACAGGAAGACGGTGCCCGCATGCGTCGTGCCGTCGGGCAGGATGACGGGGTTCCGGGTGTCGGGGGACGGGAAGGCCATGGGGCCGAGGCTACGCTCCCCGTCGGGCGATGCGAAGGGCGCGGACATGCAAAGGGCCCCCCGCGGGAGGCCCTTCGGACGTCGGTCGTGCGACGCGCCGCCGGCAACGCGCGCCCGGACCACGGGACGGCGGGCGGCGGACCCATCCCCCTCGCGTGACAAAGGCCCCCGTGGGGGCCCTTGCGCTGCCGGAGCCTGACGATCCCCTGACGGGGATCGCAGGTCACTCGATGATTTTCGACACCACGCCTGCGCCGACGGTACGTCCGCCTTCGCGGATGGCGAAGCGCAGGCCCTGCTCCATGGCGATGGGCGCGATCAGTTCGACGCCGAAGGCCACGTTGTCGCCGGGCATCACCATCTCCGTGCCCTCCGCGAGGTTCACCGTCCCCGTCACGTCCGTCGTGCGGAAGTAGAACTGCGGCCGGTAGTTCGCGAAGAACGGCGTGTGGCGCCCGCCCTCCTCCTTGGTCAGGATGTAGGCCTCGGCCTCGAACTTCGTGTGCGGCTTCACCGAGCCGGGCTTGCACAGGACCTGCCCGCGCTCCACGCCCTCGCGGTCCACGCCGCGCAAGAGCGCGCCGATGTTGTCGCCCGCCTCGCCGCGGTCGAGCAGCTTGCGGAACATCTCCACGCCCGTGCAGGTCGTCTTGGTCGTGTCGCGGATGCCCACGATCTCGATCTCGTCGCCCACGTTGATCACGCCGCGCTCCACGCGCCCCGTCACCACCGTGCCCCGGCCCGAAATCGAGAACACGTCCTCGATCGGCATCAGGAACGGCTGGTCCACCGCACGCTCGGGCGTGTCGATGTACTCGTCGACCGCCGCCATCAGCTCCTTGATCTTCTCCTCGCCGATCTCGGGGTTGTTGCCCTCCATCGCCGCCAAGGCCGAGCCCGCCACGATCGGGATGTCGTCGCCCGGATACTCGTAGGAGGACAGAAGCTCGCGGATCTCCATCTCGACGAGCTCGAGCAGCTCCTCGTCGTCGACCTGGTCCACCTTGTTCATGAACACCACCATCTTCGGGATGCCCACCTGGCGCCCCAGAAGGATGTGCTCGCGCGTCTGCGGCATCGGGCCGTCGGCCGCGTTCACCACGAGGATCGCGCCGTCCATCTGCGCCGCACCCGTGATCATGTTCTTCACGTAGTCGGCGTGGCCGGGGCAGTCCACGTGCGCGTAGTGGCGCGCGTCCGTCTCGTACTCAACGTGCGCCGTCGAGATCGTGATCCCCCGCGCCTTCTCCTCGGGCGCCCCGTCGATCTGGTCATAGGCCTTGAAGTCACCAAAGTACTTCGTGATCGCCGCCGTCAGCGTCGTCTTGCCATGGTCCACGTGACCAATCGTGCCAATGTTCACGTGCGGCTTCGTCCGCTCGAATTTCGCCTTCGCCATAGCCTCGGCCCCATGTTGAAGGGGCCCCGCCGTTCACATGCTGGGGCCCCGGTTCCATCTCGCGGGCGCACATACGCACGGCGGGGGGCGATGGCAAGACGGCGGCGTCAGGCCGGGGGCGCGTCCAGCAGGTCGCGGCCCTCCCTGAGGATCCAGCGCTGGACCTTCGCGGCCATGTTCCGGGCGAGCGTCACCATCTGCTCGTCGGCGCCCTTGATCAGGCCCGTCCCGAGCAGAAGCGATTCCGCGCCCTCGAAGACCGAGAGCTGCTCGGGGCCGAGGACCTTGCGGCCCTCGCGCTCGGACCAGAGGTTGGCCGTCGCCACGAGGATCGACTTGGGCGTCAGCACGACGGGGATGCCCGGGGGCGCGAGCGCGTAGCCGTCGAGGGCGAGCGCCACGTGGAACGTCTCGGTCCCCTGGTAGACGCCGAAGCGCTTCTGGACCTCGGACTTCATTACCCGCTCCCAGTCCGCCGGCTCGGCCGGGCGGGAGGGGGGGATCCGCTTGATCTTGTCGGTGACGACGACGTTGAAGCCGAGGCGGAAGTCGCCCATGCCCGGAAGCTCCGTCCCGGCGATGGACGGGTCGCTCGCGTTGGAGCACCCCGCGACGAGGGCCGCGCCGCCGAGCATCGCGCCGAGGCGCCTGCGGGTGATGATGGTCATGGCGTCCCTCCCTCGGCCAGAGGGCTAGCCGAGGGGTCCGGGGCGGACAAGGTCGCCGCCCCGCTCAGGCCTCCGGCGGCGGGGCGAACCGGTTGTCGCGGGGGAAGCCGCGGGGCGCCATGCGCCCGGTCTGGCCGCGCATCCCCTTCCAGTCGAGGAGGTCCTGCTGGTGGCGGGTGCGCCCCCCGCTCTCGAGCCATCTCAGGCCGTCCTCGAAGCGCAGCACGCAGAGGTCCGACAGCCCGCCGTCCTTGTACTTCTGCAGGCGCACGCCCTTGCCGCGTGGCATCTCGGGCAGGTCCGTCAGCGGGAAGACCAGCATCTTGCGGTTCTCGCCGACGCAGGCGACGTGGTCGGCCCCCTCGGTCACGGGGACCGGGGCCAGCGCGGTCACGCCGTCGCGCAGGGTCAGCACGGCCTTGCCCGCGCGGCGGTTCGACAGGAACTCCTCCTCCGGGACGACGAACCCGTCGCCCGCCGAGGAGGCGAGCACGTGGCGGCGGCCCGGCTGGTGGACGAACATGTCCACGACCGACGCCTCCTGCGGCAGGTCCAGCATGAGGCGCAGCGGCTCGCCCATGCCGCGCCCGCCGGGCAGGTCCGAGGCGCGAAGCCCGTAGGCGCGCCCGTTCGAGCCCCAGAGGATCAGCTGGTCGGTGGTGTGGGCGTGGAAGGCGAGGTGCGGGCCGTCGCCGTCCTTGAACTTGAGCTGCTTGTCGAGCGGCTGATGCCCGTTCATCGCGCGGACCCAGCCCATCTGGGAGACGACGACGGTGACCGGCTCGCGGTCGATCATCGCCTCCAAGGGCACCTCCTCGACGGCGCCCGCCTCCTCGATGAGGGTGCGGCGGCGGCCCGCCTCGGTGGCCTTGCCGAAGGCCTTGCGCGTCTCGCGGAGTTCGGCGGCGATGGCCTTCCACTGGTTGTCGCCCGACTCCAGCAGGTCCTCGAGGCCCGCGCGCTCCTCCATGAGCGCGTCGCGCTCGCGGATGAGGGCCATCTCCTCCAGCCGGCGCAGGGCGCGCAGGCGCATGTTGAGGATGGCCTCGGCCTGCACCTCGGACAGCGTCTCGTCGCCGTCGTGGGGCAAGGGCGAAACGTAGTCGGATTCGTCCGTGGCGCGACGGTACGGCTCGCCCCACGGGGCGGCCATCAGCGCGGCCTTCGGCGCGTCGTCGTAGCGGATCACGTCGATCACGCGGTCGAGGTTCAGGTAGGCGAGGATGAAGCCCTCCAAGACCTCCAGCCGGTGGTCGATCTTGCCCAGCCGATGCTTGGAGCGGCGGACCAGCACCTCGCGGCGGTGGTCGAGGAAGGCCTGCAGCACCTCGCGGAGCGAGCAGACCTTCGGCGTCACGCCGTCGATCAGCACGTTCATGTTGAGCGGTACGCGCACCTCGAGGTCGGAGGTGCGGAACAGCGTCGCCATGAGCGTCGCCGGGTCCACGTTGCGCGAGCGCGGCTCGAGCACGATGCGGATGTCGTCGGCGCTCTCGTCGCGGACGTCGGCGAGGATCGGCACCTTCTTGGCGGTGATCAGCTCGGCCAGCTTCTCGATCAGCTTGGACTTCGGCACCTGATACGGGATCTCGGTGACGACGACCTGCCACTGGCCCTTGCCCAGATCCTCCGTCTCCCAGCGCGCGCGCAGGCGGAAGCCGCCGCGCCCGGTGCGGTAGGCGTCGAGGATGCTCCCGGACGGCTCGACCATGACGCCGCCGGTCGGGAAGTCGGGGCCGGGGACGTGCTCCAAGAGGGTCTCGTCGCGGGCGTTCGGCGCCTTGATGAGATGTAGGCAGGCCGCGATCAGCTCGTCGACGTTATGGGGCGGGATCGAGGTCGCCATGCCCACCGCGATGCCCGCCGCGCCGTTGGCGAGTAGGTTGGGGAAGGCAGCCGGAAGGACGACCGGCTCCTGCAGGGTGCCGTCGTAGTTGTCGCGGAAGTCGACCGCATCCTCGGCCAGCCCGTCGAGCAGCGCCTCGGCCGCGAGCGTGGGGCGGGCCTCGGTGTAGCGGGCCGCCGCCGGGTTGTCGCCGTCGACGTTCCCGAAGTTCCCCTGCCCGTCCACGAGCGGCGTGCGGATGGTGAAGTCCTGCGCGAGACGGGCCATCGCGTCGTAGATCGCGGCGTCGCCGTGGGGGTGGTAGTTGCCCATCACGTCGCCGGTGATCTTGGCCGACTTGCGGAAGGCGCCGTTCGAGCGCAGCCCCAGTTCGCGCATCGCGTAGAGAATGCGGCGGTGCACGGGCTTCAGCCCGTCGCGCGCGTCGGGCAGCGCGCGGTGCATGATCGTGCTCAGCGCGTAGGTCAGGTAGCGCGCGCCGATCGCGCGGCGCAGCGGCTCCGCCACGACGAGGCCATCGTTCGGGTCGCCCCGCGTGTCGTCCATGTCACTCATGCCAGATGGTGTATGTTCGCGGACCGTTCCCCACAAGGATACGGGGTAGGCCGAAGGGCGGGTTTCGGCTAGGGCTGTGGCGTGGGGGACTCGCCCGTGCCGTGGGGACGGCGCCGGGGAACTGCAGAGGCAGGTGGGAGGTTGTGTCTGCAACCTGCACCGCGTGACGATTGGGGGATCGAAATGTTCAAATGGGTCTTTACCCTGGCGGCCGGGCTCTATGCCGGCTTCGTCATCTACGGCCAGCCGGTGGACGGGCTGGGCGAGGCCAACGCCGCCCTGCCGGTGGCCGCCGCGACGACCGCGCAGGACGCGCAGGACCGCCCCGTCATCCTGACCGCGCAGCCCTCCGCCCCCGCCGTGACGCGGGCCGAGCCTGACACCGCGCTCCTCGCCGCCGCGTCGACCGCGTCCGGGGCCACCTTCTCCACGCAGCCGCGCCTCGTGGGCGAGCCGGTGACCGTCTCGCTGGTGCAGCCCGCCGCCGCCCCCGCCGAGACGCCCGCCGCGCTCGACGCGACCGGACCCCTCGTCCGCGTCACGGGCAGCCGGGTGAACATGCGCTCCGGGCCGGGCGTGGCCAACGGCGTGGTCGACAGCCTGCCGCGCGGCACCGTGGCCGAGGCGATCGGCGAGCCGGTCAGCGGCTGGCAGGAGATCCGCGACGTCGAATCGGGCCTGACCGGGTTCATGTCGTCGAACTTCCTCGAACCGGCCTAGGCCGATCCCCTTCCCGCATCCGGGCGCGCCGCAGGGCGCGCCCTTTTCGTGTCGGAGACCCCCATGCGCTCGATCCTGATCACCGGCTGCTCCTCGGGCATCGGCCTCGACGCCGCGCGCTCGCTGCGGGACCGCGGCTGGACGGTGCTCGCGTCGTGCCGGAAGGCTGAGGACTGCGCGCGGCTGGCGGGCGAGGGGTTCGCCGCGCCCCGGATCGACTACGAGGACGCGGCCTCGATCGAGAGCGGCTGGGCCGAGGCGATGGAGGCCACCGGCGGGACGCTCGACGCGCTGTTAAACAACGGGGCCTACGCGATCCCCTCGCTGGTGGAGGACCTGCCGGTCGAGGCGCTCCGCGCGATCATGGAGGCCAACTTCCTCGGCTGGCACGACCTGACGCGTCGGGCGATCCCGGTGATGCGGGCAGGGGGCGCGGGGCGGATCGTGCAATGCTCGTCGGTGCTGGGCTACGCCGCGACGCCGTGGCGGGGGGCCTACGTCTCGACCAAGTTCGCGCTGGAGGGCTACTCGGACGCGCTGCGGATGGAGGTGGCGCCCCACGGCATCCACGTGTCGCTCGTCGAGCCCGGCCCGATCCGCACGGCGTTCCGGCGCAACGCGCTCGCGCAGTTCCGCCGCTGGATCGACTGGGAGACCTCGCCCAACCGCGCCACCTACGATCGCCTGCTAGAGCGTCAGAGCTCGGACGCGCAGGACCGGTGGGAGCTCGGCCCCGAGGCCGTGACGGCGGCGGTGGTCCACGCCGTCGAGGCGCCGCGCCCGCGCACCCGCTACCGCGTCACCGTGCCCGCCCACGGCGCTGCGTGGATGCGCCGCGCCCTGCCCGACCGCCTGCTGGACCGAATCCTGTCGTCATCCTGAGGGCGGCGCGCTAGGTCGCCCCGCACGCGACCAACGGAGACGACATGGCCGACGATCCCCTCTTCTACGTCGTGGCGGGCGCCTGCCTCGTGGTGGTGGTCATCCTGATGACCGGCATCGGCGGCTTCGCCAAGGGCGGCGAGTTCAACCGCAAGCACGCCAACCGCCTGATGCGCTGGCGGATCGTCGCGCAGTTCGTCGCCGTGCTGCTGCTGCTCGGCTTCGTCTGGCTGCGGGGCCGCACCTGATGGTCGTGCTGTCGAAGATCTACACGCGCACCGGCGACAAGGGCACGACCGCCCTGGGCGACGGGAGCCGGGTGGCCAAGGGCGCGCAGCGGGTCGAGGCCTACGGCACGGTGGACGAGGCGAACGCCACCGTCGGGCTGGCCCGCCTCCATGCGGAGGGCGACATGGACGCGGCCCTCGCCCGCATCCAGAACGACATGTTCGACCTCGGCGCGGACCTCTGCCGCCCGGACCCGTCGAAGGACGCCGAGGCCGAGTACGCGCCGCTCCGCATGGTGGAGGCGCAGGTCGAGCGGCTGGAGGCCGAGATCGACGCGATGAACGAGGCGCTGGAGCCGCTCCGGTCCTTCGTGCTGCCGGGCGGATCGGCGCTGGCGGCGCACCTGCACCTGTGCCGCACGGTGACGCGGCGGGCCGAGCGGCTTGCGACGGAACTGGCCGTGCGCGAGGACGTGACCGAGCCCGCCGTGCGCTACCTCAACCGGCTTTCGGACTGGTTCTTCGTGGCCTCGCGCATCGCCAACGACGACGGGCGGGCGGACGTGCTCTGGGTGCCGGGCGCGAACCGCTAGGGCCCGCAGATCCATCCGAAGGCTTCGCCAGCCGGTGACGTTCACGTCAAACGTTGCGTCGGCGGCCGCCCCTGCGTCGTTTTCCGCCTGTCTCGCCGCGCGCGCCCGCGCTAGACCCGGCGCGAACGAATGGAGGAGTCCGCCATGAAGGTGCTCGTGCCCGTCAAGCGGGTCATCGACTACAA
The DNA here is from genome assembly GCF_016820245.1 of Jannaschia sp. Os4. Taxonomy (GTDB): domain Bacteria; phylum Pseudomonadota; class Alphaproteobacteria; order Rhodobacterales; family Rhodobacteraceae; genus Jannaschia. The sequence goes on from NZ_JAFCAR010000004.1 coordinate 782,474, forward strand.
CGTGAAGGTGCGCGTGAAGGCCGACGGGTCGGGCGTGGACCTCGCCAACGTCAAGATGTCCATGAACCCCTTCGACGAGATCGCCGTCGAGGAGGCCATCCGCCTCAAGGAGAAGGGCGCCGCCGAGGAGGTGGTCGCCGTCTCGATCGGCACCGCCAAGAACCAGGAGACGCTGCGCACGGCGCTGGCGATGGGCGCGGACCGCGCCATCCTGATCGAGGCCACGGACGACGTGCACTTGGACATCGAGCCGCTGGCGGTGGCCAAGCTGCTCAAGGCCGTCATCGACGAGGAGCAGCCGGGCCTCGTGATCGCGGGCAAGCAGGCCATCGACAACGACATGAACGCGACCGGCCAGATGCTGGCCGCGCTGCTCGGCTGGTCGCAGGCGACCTTCGCCTCGGAGGTGGAGATCGGGGACGGATCGGCCAAGGTCACGCGCGAGGTCGACGGCGGCCTGCAGACCATCGAGGTGAAGATGCCCGCCATCGTGACCGTGGACCTGCGCCTCAACGAGCCGCGCTACGCCTCGCTGCCCAACATCATGAAGGCCAAGAAGAAGCCGCTCGACACCAAGACGGCGGCCGATCTGGGCGTCGACGTCGCGCCCCGGCTGGAGATCGTGAAGACCTCCGAGCCGGAGTCGCGCAAGGCGGGCGAGATGGTCGCCTCGGTCGACGAGCTGGTCACGAAACTCAAGGAAGCGGGGGCGGTCTGATGGCGGTTCTTCTCGTCGCCGAGGTCTCGAACGGCGAACTCAACATGGACGCGACGGCAAAGGCGCTGACGGCGGCCAAGCAACTGGGCGACGTGCACGTGCTCTGCGCGGGCGCCAACGCGTCGGCCGCGGGCGAGGCGGCGTCGAAGCTGGACGGCGTGGCCAAGGTGCTGGTCGCCGAGGACGCCTCGCTGGGCCACCGCCTCGCCGAGCCGACCGCCGCGCTGATCGCGGGGATGGCGGGCGACTACGGCCACATCGTCGCGCCCGCGACGACGGACGCCAAGAACGTGATGCCCCGCGTGGCCGCGCTGCTCGACGTGATGGTGCTGTCGGACGTGACCGGCATCGTGGACGCCGACACGTTCGAGCGCCCGATCTACGCGGGCAACGCGGTCCAGACGGTGAAGTCCTCGGACGCCACCAAGGTGATGACGATCCGCACCTCGACCTTCGACGCCGCCCCCGAGGGCGGGTCGGCGGCTGTCGAGACCGTGGCCGTGGGCGAGAATCCGGGCCTGTCCTCGTGGGTCGAGGACAAGGTGGCCGAGAGCGACCGGCCGGAGCTGACCTCCGCCGGGATCGTGGTCTCGGGCGGGCGCGGGATCGGGTCGGAGGACGACTTCAAGATCGTCGAGGCGCTGGCCGACAAGCTGGGCGCGGCCGTCGGCGCGTCGCGCGCGGCGGTCGACTCGGGCTACGCGCCCAACGACTGGCAGGTCGGCCAGACCGGCAAGGTCGTGGCGCCGGACCTCTACATCGCGGTCGGCATCTCGGGGGCGATCCAGCACCTCGCGGGGATGAAGGACTCGAAGGTGATCGTCGCGATCAACAAGGACGAGGAGGCCCCGATCTTCCAAGTGGCCGATTACGGCCTCGTGGCGGACCTCTTCACCGCCGTGCCGGAGCTGACAAGCAAGCTCTGACCCGCGCGCGCGGGCATGGCGACGGACGAGATGCGAAGGCCCGCCCCCGTGGCGGGCCTTCCGCCGTCCTGCCGTTCGCGTCGGGCGGCCGCGCGCCCTCCGCCCCGCCCGGGCGGCCCGGTCCGTCCGCGCCCGCGCTAGGCGGCGCGGCCCGTCCGCATCCCGACGCCCAAGCCCTCCAGCGCCTCGCCGAGCCGGGCGGCCACCAAGGCGTGGCCCGCCGCGCCCAGCATCTCCTCGGCGGCGGCCTCACCGCCCGGCGGCACGTCCAGCCCGAGGGGATCGTCGCGCCCGTAGCGCCCCGAGAGGTCGACCTCGACCACGGCATCCGCCATCTGCGCGACGCGGTCCACCATGGCGCGCGTCACGAAGAGCGGCTCCGTCCCGAGGTCGGCGCACGAGCCCGGCGCGTAGCCCGTGGTCCAGAGCAGGACGCGCGGGCCGGGGAGGCGGTGGAGCATCAGCCGCATCCGCGCGACCCACGCCGCCTCGAGCTCGCGGATGACGAGGGGGAACTTGCCCGGCGCCGCGCGGGACAGGTCGAGCAGCATGTGGCGGACGAAGGCGAACTCGGTGAAGTCGATGTCGCCGTAGAGGTTCCCCAGAACCTTGGAGTGGCGCAGGAAGCGGTCGTTCCGGCGGGGATGCACGGTGTAGAAGCGGTTCGACAGCAGATGCGCGCCCATCACCTGCACCACGCTGGCCGAGGCGCGGGCCACGTGGTCGAGCACCGCCTCGTCCTGCACGAAGACGTCGAGGCCCGCGTTCTGCACGCCGAGGTTGGCCACCGGCATCCTCAGCCGCCCGGCGAGGCGGTCGCAGAACGGCTCGGGCGCGAAGCGGCCCCGCACCTCCGCCCCGCCGATCACCGCGACGTGGGGCGCGTCCGGATCGGGCAGCGGCGCGCGCAGCCGGAGCGCCGTCCCCGGCAGGACGTGGCCGAAGGTCTCCTCCCCCGGCAGGTCGGACGGCTCGAAACTCATGCGGACCCCCTGATTCGTCTGGTCCCCGCCACGCTGCGCGCCGCCGCCTTGCCAAATCCTCAATGCTCGAATGCCACCTAATTGCGGATGCCCCGCGCCCCTGTCATGCAAGGGTCGACCGGACCGGAGGATCCCATGGACATCCGCACGATCGGCGTCGTGGGCGCCGGCCAGATGGGCAACGGCATCGCCCATGTCTGCGCCTTGGCGGGCTACGACGTGGTGCTGACGGACGTGAGCGCGGACGCGCTGGCGGCCGCGCGGGCTACGATCGAGCGCAACATGGCCCGGCAGGTCGAGAAGGGCCGCGTGCCCGAGGCCGACCGCGACGCGGCGCTCGCGCGGATCACCGGCACGGGCACCCTGACAGACCTCGCCTCGGCCGACCTCGTGATCGAGGCGGCGACGGAGAAGGAGGCGATCAAGCACGCGATCTTCGCCGAGCTCGTGCCCGCGCTGGGGCCGGACACGATCCTGACGTCGAACACGTCGTCGATCTCGATCACCCGCCTCGCGGCCGCGACGGACCGGCCCGAGCGGTTCATGGGCTTCCACTTCATGAACCCCGTGCCGGTGATGCAGCTGGTCGAGCTGATCCGGGGGATCGCCACCTCCGACGAGACCTACGAGGCCTGCCGCGGCGTGGTGGACCGGCTGAACAAGACGGCCGCCGTGGCCGAGGACTACCCCGCCTTCATCGTCAACCGCGTCCTGATCCCGATGATCAACGAGGCCTGCTACACGCTCTACGAGGGCGTGGGCAACGTGGCCTCCATCGACAAGGCGCTGAAGCTGGGCGCGAACCACCCGATGGGGCCCTTGGAGCTGGCCGACTTCATCGGGCTCGACACCTGCCTCGCCATCATGAACGTGCTGCACGACGGGCTGGCGGACACCAAGTACCGGCCCTGCCCGCTCCTCGTGAAGTACGTCGAGGCCGGCTGGCTGGGCCGCAAGGCGGGGCGCGGGTTCTACGACTACCGGGGCGAGGGCGACCCGGTCCCGACCCGCTAGAGCGCCAGCGTCCGCGCCCGGAGCCACGCCATGAACGCGCGCGGGTCGCCGGCCCGCTCCGCCCAGGCCGACGGCGGGATCGGCTCGCCCACCACGGGCGCCTGCGCCTTGTCCAGCGCGTGCACCACCTCGTGCAGCAGGAGCCCCTGCCGCAGCGTCGCCGAGACGAGGTTGGCGATCTGGTAGGCGCGGCTGTTCTGCCCCGTGAAGCGGATCGGCACGACCGTCGCCCCGGACGAGCGGATCAGCTTGGCGGTGAAGGGCGACCACGCCCCCTCCTCGGCCGCGCCGAAGGGCGTCCGCGCCGCCGCCACGGCCCCCGACGGGAACAGGGCCACCACGCCGCCCGCCGCGAGCTGCGCGCGCGCCATGTCCCGCGCCGCGAGGTTGCCGCGCAGCGCCTCCGCCTCGTGGGCGAAGGGCACGGGGATCATGAACCGCTCGATCTCGGGGATGCCGGTCAGCAGGGACCGCGTCATGATCCGGTAGTCCGTCCGCACCCGCCCGATCAGGTTGGCGAGCGCCATCCCGTCCACCAGCCCGTGGGGATGGTTCGCCACCACGATCACGGGCCCGCGCGCCGGGATGCGCGCGATCCGGTCCGCCGGGGTCCGCAGGTCGATGCCCATCACCCGGAAGGCGTGGTCGAAGAAGCCCTGCCCGTGCTCCACGCCCTCGCTCTCGAACCGGCGGATCAGGCGCAGGAGCCGCACCTTCCCCGTCGCCCACTCCATCCCCCGGATCACGCGGGCGCGCAGCGGGTCGTCGAAGGTCGAGGCGTAGGACAGCCGCTTCACGTCGTAGGGCACGTAGCCCGGGACGGCCTCCGGCAGGTCGGGCGGCGCGACGGTGCGGGGCGCGTTCATCGTCACATCCCCTCGCCGAAGCGGTCGGCCACCAGCGCGGCGAGCGCCTCCATCGCGGGCTCCGCGTCGGGGCCGGCGGTCTCGACCTCGATCTCGGTGCCCTTGTGGGCGGCGAGCATCAGCAGGCCCATGATCGAATCCCCCGCCGCGTCCAGCCCGTCCTTGCGCACGGTGGCGGTGGCGTCGAACCGCTCGACGCACTCGGCGAACTTGGCCGACGCGCGCGCGTGCAGGCCCTTCTCGTTGACGATCTGAAGCACCCTGCGCGCCATGTCCCCTCCCCCGCCCGTGCCTCCCCGCACGGGTTCACGCGGCGGGCGCGGGCCCTTGCGCGACGTCCATGTAACGGGTTCCGGCGGCCTTGGCCAACGCCACGGCCTCCGCCACCGGCTTGGCGCGGGAGCGTGCCAGCTTAATGAGCGCGGGCAGGTTGGCCCCGAAGAAGATCACCCGGTCGCGCGCCGCGCAGGCGGGCAGCGAGAGGTTCGAGGGCGAGCCGCCGAAGATGTCGGTCACCACCACCACGCCGTCGCCTTGGTCGACCGCGTCGGCGGCCCCGCAGATCTCGCGCTCCTTGGCGGCGCGGTCGCACGAGGCGCCCACCGAGATGGCGCGTACCCCGTCCTGGGGCCCGATCACGTGCTCCACGGCGCGACGGTATTCCTCGGCGAGGCCCCCGTGGGCCACGATCACGATGCCGATCATCTCGTCCCCTTCCGGCCCGGCGCGCGCCCCGTCCCCCCGACGGCCCGCTCCAGGTCACGATGACGAATAGACACCCGCCACCCGTCCGCCGCAAGGGCGGCGCCGAGCGTTTCCGCAACGGCAACGGACCTGTGACGTCCGCCGGTGCAGCCGAGCCCCAGCGTCAGGTAGGCCCGCCCCTCGGCCCGGTGCGCGGGCAGCACCTCCCGCACGAGGGCGACGAGCTTCTCGAAGAACGGGGCGAAGCGGGGATCGGCGGCCACGTGCGCGCGGACGGGGGCGTCCAGCCCCGTGAGCGGGCGCAGCGCCTCGACCCAGTGCGGGTTCGACAGGAACCGCAGGTCGATCATCATGTCGAGCCCGCGCGGCGCGCCGCGCTTGTAGCTGAAGCTCTCGACCTGAAGCGACAGGCCCTGCCCCGCCTGCCCGAACATCTCGCCCAGGCGCGCCTTGAGGTCGTGCGGCGAGAGACGCGACGTGTCCACGATGTCGTCGGCGCGGTCCATCAGCGGGGCGAGGAGTGCCCGCTCGCGCGCGATGCCCCGCTCCGGGTCGCCGCCGGGAGACAGGGGGTGGCGCCGCCGCGACTCGGAGAAGCGGCGCAGCAGCACCTCGGGGTCGGCGTCGAGATAGACGAGCCGCACGGTCGCCCCCCCGGCCCGCAGGTCGCCGACCGCCGCGCCGAGCGCGTCCGCCGTGACCCCCCGGGTCGAGAGGGCGAAGCCCAACGCCACGCGGCGCGGCGTGCCCGCCTCCGGCTCCACCACGCGACCGAGGAGGCCCAAGGGCATGTTGTCGATGGCCTCGAAGCCGAGATCCTCCAGCGCGTGGATCGCCGTCGTGCGGCCCGCGCCGGAGGGGCCGGTCACGAGCACGACGTCGTCCCTGCGGCCGGTTTCCCCGTCCGCCGCCGTCGTGCCCGTGATCTCCACCGCGCCCATGGCCCGCAGCTAGGGTGCGCGGGGCGGCGCGGGAAGGGGATCACGGGCTTGTGCGCGCAGCCAGAGCAGCGCCTTGGCCGCCAGATCCGGCGTCGCCGGGTGGCGCAGGAGCGGGACGGGGCGTCCGAGGAGCGGCTCCGTCGCGTCCGGCGGCATCCGCGCGGGCGCGGGCTCGAGGCGCAGGATCCCGGCCACGGGCGCGGCCGCCGCGAGCGGGACCGGAACGACGCCCCACCCCCGCACCTCGATCCCCGCGATCGCGGCGGGCAGGGCGGCGGCCACGACCCCGGCGCCGTCCGCCTCGACCACGACGAGGTCGTCCGCGATCAGCCCCGCCCCCAACGCCACCATGCCGGCCGCGACGGAGGACTTCCCGCTCCCGCTCGGCCCCACGATCAGGAGGGCGCGGCCCGAGGCGGCGACGGCGGTGGCGTGGAGGGAGGCGGACGGCATGGCGACGGACTAGCGGGCGGGGGGGAGGCACGGAAGCCCGAGGCGGCGGGAAGAGGCGGGGCGGTCGCGCGGGGCGATGCGGCCCCGTCCGCGCGCCTCGGCTGGCGCCGAGGCCCGGCGGGGGGCCGGACCGGACGGCGGTGAAGGCGGGGTGGCCGGGGCGGCGTCCGCCGATCGCGGCTCGGATGCACCGGCCGGACCGCGCCGCGCTGTTGCTCGCGCCCGCGACCGCGCGGGGGCCGGTCCGTCCGCGCCGGACCCTCGCTCCCGCGAACGCGGACGGGCCGCCCCGGAGGACGGCCCGTCAGGCGGTCGGACCCGTCCGGGCCCGGTCCGGAGAGGATCAGAGTGGGAGGCCCACCACGAAGCGCGCACCCAAGGGGTCGGAGGCCGCGTCCACCTCGGTCGGGCGGATGTTCTCGGCCCAGATCACGCCGCCATGCGCCTCCACGATCTGCTTGGAGATCGCGAGGCCGAGGCCGGAATGGTCGCCGAACTGCTGCTCGGGGCGCTCGGAGTAGAAGCGGTTGAAGATCTTGTGCAGCGCGCTGTCGGGGATGCCGGGGCCCGTGTCCTCGACCACGACGAGGACGCGGTTGTCGCGGCGGCGCATCCACACGCGGACGGCGTCGCCCTCTTGGCTGAAGGACAGGGCGTTGGTGATGAGGTTGACGAAGACCTGCGCGAGCCTCGCCTCGAGGCCCATGATCTGCACCGGCACCTCGGGCAGGTCCGTGATGAAGTCCACGCCCTGCGCCGACGCCTCCTCGGCATGGTAGACCGCGAGGTTGCGGACCAGCTTCACGAGGTCGAAGGGCTCCTCCTCCTCCTTGACCAGCTCGCTGTCGAGGCGGGAGGCGTTGGAGATGTCAGAGACGAGGCGGTCGAGGCGACGCACGTCGTGCTCGATCACGTCGAGCAGGCGCCCGCGCTGCTCCTCCGTCTTGGCGAGCCGCATCGTCCCCACGGCGGAGCGCAGGCTAGCCAGCGGGTTCTTGATCTCGTGGGCCACGTCCGCCGCGAACTGCTCGTTCGAGTCGATCCGGTCGTAGAGCGCGCCGACCATGCCGCGCAGCGCGCCCGACAGGCGCCCGATCTCGTCGGGGCGGGCCGTCAGGTCGGGGATGCGCACCCGTTGGGGCGACATCTTGCGGGCGTTCTTGTCCCGCCCCAGTTCGGCGGCTTGGGCGAGGTCGGCCAGCGGGTTCGCGATGGTCGACGCGAGGAGCAGCGACAGGCCGGTCGAGATCAGGATCGCGATCACGAACATCTGCAGGAGCTGCTCGCGCTCGGCGCGGACCAGCGCGTCGATCTCGCCCGCGCCCGTGGTCACCGCGATCATGCCGAGCACGGTGCCGCCGGCCTCGATCGGGGTGGCGACGGTATGGGCGGGACCGCCGTCGACGACGTCCTTGCGGATCGCCATCCCGCCCGGCCCGGCGGCCGCGGCCGCCGCGGCGGCGACCTCGGCCACGGGGGTGGCGGGCGCGTCGGTGGCGATCCATCCGGCCAACGCCTCCCAGACGCCCGCGAGGAAGCTGGTGATGAAGGTCGTGCGCGCGACGGGCGCGTCGAGCCCCGCCACGGCGGGCGGGTCGCCGACGCCCGAGGCCTGCGCCACGAGGGTGCCGCCGGTGTCGAACACGTGGACCTCGGCCCCAGCGGGCAGGTCCACGCCCGCGAGGACCTCGCGCGCGTCCACCCCGTCGCCGGAGGCGAGCGAGACCGGGGCGCCCGCCGGCAGCGAGGCCTCGAACACGTCGGCGACGAGCTGGGCCTCGCTGACGAGGGCGAGCTCGCGCTGGTGCACGAGGCTGTCGCGCGACGGGTTCAGGAACAGCACCCCGACCACGAGGAGCAGGATGGCGAGCAGGTTGAACAGGATGATCTTGCGCGCCAGCGGCGAGCGGTCGAGCGAGATCAGGCCGCGGCGGCGGCGGGCATGGGCGAGCTCCGCCTCGACGGTGCCCTCGGGGGCCTCCCAGTCCTCGCCGAGCACGACCTCGCCGCCCTCCACCACGTCGGTGGAGCGCCGGCGGGGCCGCCGCGTCGGCGCGGCCTCCACGGGTCCGTCCATGTCCGCCAAGGCGTTCACGTCATTCCTCGTTGTAGCGGTAGCCGATGCCGTAGAGCGTCTCGATGGCCGAGAACTCGGGGTCGACGGAGCGCATCTTCTTGCGCAGGCGCTTGATGTGGCTGTCGATCGTGCGGTCGTCGACGTAGACCTGATCGTCGTAGGCCACGTCCATCAGCTGGTCGCGCGACTTCACGAAGCCGGGACGCTGGGCGAGCGCCTGCAGCAGCAGGAACTCGGTCACGGTGAGGGTGACGTCGTCGCCCTTCCACTTCACCGCGTGGCGCAGCGGGTCCATCGAGAGCGAGCCGCGGACCATCGCCTGCGTCTCCTCGGGGGTCTCCGTCGCGTCGGAGGCGACGGCCTCCTGACGGCGGAGGATGGCGCGGATGCGCTCGACGAGGAGGCGCTGGGAGAACGGCTTGCGGACGTAGTCGTCCGCGCCCATCCGCAGGCCGAGCACCTCGTCGATCTCGTCGTCCTTGGAGGTCAGGAAGATGACCGGCACCGAGGACTTCTGGCGGAGCCGCTGGAGCAGGTCCATGCCGTCCATGCGGGGCATCTTGATGTCGAACACGCCGAGGTCCGGCATGTCGCGGGAGAAGGCGTCGAGCGCCGACTGGCCGTCGTTGTAGGTCGAGACCTCGAAGCCCTCGGCTTCCAGCGTCATGGAGACGGAGGTCAGGATATTCCGGTCGTCATCGACGAGCGCGATCTTGGACATCGCCTGTTTCCTTCTGTGCTGCCCGGCCGCCTTGGGGCGACGCCTATTTTTGGGCGTATCCTTTCCAATCGGACCCGACCGGGCAAGCGTTATCGCGAATCACCCGGCCGATGGGCCGAACTGTGGCGTTCCTGCATTGCTCAACCGTTAACGTCGGGGCGCGCACCGGTCCGCTCACGAAGCTCCACCGGTCACTCGTTAGCGTAAACATCTTTCCGTTAGCGCAACCAGAAGGTGGTCCGGCCGAACCGGACCCGCAGATCGTGCGTCCTGCATCCGGACGACGATCCGGCACCGGAGGAGACAGGCGATGGCCCTCGACGCGACGACCCCCACGGGGCGGGTGAACCCCGACCATACCTTGGCCCACCAAGGCTTCTCCGACCTCGGGGCGGTGCACTACAACCTGCTGGAGCCGGCCCTGATCCAGAACGCGATCTGCGGCGGGGAGGGCACGCTCGGCCAAGGCGGCACGCTGCTCGTGGAGACCGGCAAGTTCACCGGCCGCTCCCCCAAGGACAAGCACGTCGTGCGCACCCCCTCGACCGAGGACCACGTCTGGTGGGAGACCAACGCGGCGATGGAGCCGGACGCCTTCGACCGCCTCCATGCCGACATGCGCGCGCACGTGAAGGGCCGCGAGCTCTACGTGCAGGATCTCTACGGCGGCGCGGACCCGTCCCACCGCCTCGACGTCCGGGTCATCACTGAGCTGGCATGGCACTCCCTGTTCATCCGCCACCTCCTGCGCCGTCCCGAGCGCGCCGAGCTGGACGGCTTCGTGCCCGAGTTCACGATCCTCAACTGCCCGTCCTTCAAGGCCGACCCGGAGCGCCACGGCTGCCGCTCCGACACGGTCATCGCGATCAACATCGACGCCAAGACGATCCTCATCGCGGGCACCGAGTATGCGGGCGAGAACAAGAAGTCGGTCTTCACCCTGCTGAACTGGCTGCTCCCCGAGAAGGGCGTCATGCCGATGCACTGCTCGGCCAACCACGCCCCCGACGACACGTCCAACACGGCCGTGTTCTTCGGCCTGTCGGGCACCGGCAAGACCACGCTGTCCGCCGATCCCGACCGCGTCCTGATCGGCGACGACGAGCACGGCTGGTCCGACGACGGCGCATTCAACTTCGAGGGCGGCTGCTACGCCAAGACGATCGGCCTCACCCGCGAGGCGGAGCCGGACATCTTCGACACCTGCGAGATGTTCGGCACCGTGATCGAGAACATGGTCTTCGACCCCGAGACCCGCGCCCTCGACTTCGAGGACGACTCGCTGACCGCGAACATGCGGTGCGCCTATCCGCTCAAGGCAATCAAGACCGCCTCCGAGAGCGGGCGCGGCGGCCACCCGACCCACGTGGTCATGCTGACCTGCGACGCGTTCGGGGTGCTGCCCCCGATCGCCCGGCTCAGCGACGCGCAGGCGATGTATCACTTCCTGTCGGGCTTCACCTCCAAGGTCGCGGGGACCGAGCGCGGCGTGACGGAGCCGACGCCCACCTTCTCCACCTGCTTCGGGGCGCCCTTCCTGCCGCGCCGCCCCGAGGTCTACGGCAACCTGCTCCGCGAGAAGATCGCGCAGCACGGGTCGGAGTGCTGGCTGGTCAACACCGGCTGGACCGGCGGCGCCTACGGCACCGGGGAACGGATGCCGATCAAGGCGACCCGCGCGCTGCTCCGGGCCGCGCTCGACGGGACGCTGTCGAAGGGACGCTTCCGCAGGGACCCGAACTTCGGCTTCGACGTGCCCACCGCCTGCCCCGGCGTCGACGACGCCCTGCTCGATCCCCGCGGGACGTGGGCCGACAAGGACGCCTACGACGCGCAGGCCGCCAAGCTCGTAGCCATGTTCACAGAGAACTTCGCCCAGTACGAGCACGCGCTCGACGCGGAGACCCGCCAAGCCGCGCTCGGCTGACTGGACACGCTCTGGGCCGGGGGCGAGGGTGCGAAGATGCGCGCCCTCACCCTCCTGCTCTGCCTCGCGGGCCTGCCCGCCGCGGCCCAGGTCCGCCTGGTCGAGGCGGGGGTCGTCTGTCCCGGCGAGCGGGACGGCGTCCCCACGGCGGCCCCCGGCACGGAGGCGGGGTTCATCACCTCCATCGAAGAGGGGATCGCCTTCGACCTGCCCGATCGCGTCGTGCCGGTGATGGAGAAGCTGTCCTTCGGCATCCGGGTGGGCCTCAAGGACGGCGCGCCGCTCCTGCCGATCCGCGTGGTGACGACGCATCCGCCGATGGGGCCGCGCGGCGTCACCCGGCAGACCTACGAGAGCGACCTCGCCCCCGGCGCGGCGTCGCTGCGCATCTACACGTTCGACCACGGCTACGAGATGGTCGAGGGCCGCTGGACCTTCGCCATCGAGGCGCTGTCCGGCGACGTGCTGCTCGAGGTGCCGTTCGACGTGGTGGGCCGGTTCGGCAACGCGCGGGTGGACGCCGTCTGCCTCGGGAACCTGTCGTCCTAGCCCATGATCCCCTTGCGGATCAGGTTCACCCCCGCGATCACGAGGACCACGAGCGTGACCCGGCGGAACAGGTCTTGGTTCATGCGGTCCTGCAGCCTGAAGCCGATCCACATGCCGATCACCGCCGGGACCAGCAGCGCCGCCGAGAACGGCGCCGTCTCCGCGTTGAGCAGCCCCGAGCGGAGGTGCCCCGCCACGAGCGCCACCGACCCCGCGCCGTAGATCACGCCCTGCACCACCATCTGCCGCGCCTTGGGGGTGTCGATGGCCAAGAGGTAGAGCACCGTCGTCGGCCCCCACGTCCCCGCCAGCCCCCCGAGGATGCCGGAGATCAGGCCGATGCCCCATTCCGCCGCCACGTGCAGGCGGCGCGGGATCGAGAGGCGGACGCCCGTCAGCTGGATCACCGACAGGAGCACCACCGGCACTCCCAGCACGAAGTAGAAGGCCCGCGGGGACAGGTAGGCGACGAACTGCGCCGTCACGAAGATCGCCACCACGACCGTGACGATGTAGCGCCAGTGGTGCCGCGAGGCGTCCAGCGCGGGGCGCACGCCCTGCCGCAGCACCTGCATGCCGTTCGTGACCAGCACCGGGATCAGCAGGCCGGCCAGCGCGACGGGCGGGGGCAGGAAGGAGGACAGGCCCGAGACCATGATCAGGGGCAGCGCGAAGCCGATGGCCCCCTTGATCGTCCCCGCCGCCAGCGCGAGACCCAGCGCGAGGGTCCAGTCGAGGGGGGTGAGCGCGTCCATCCGCCCTCCCCTACCCGCCTCCCCGCCGCCCCGCGACGGAAATCGCGCGCGACACGATTGCGGCTTGTCTGACCTAAGGTGCGCAACTAAGTTTCGCTGCAACTGCAAACAGGCCGTCCCACGTCTCGGCGATTCGACAGGAGACCCTCCGATGCCCCATGACGGCGCCATGCCCGCCTTCGCCGACGCGCCCCTCCTCGCCGACCTGCGCGCCCTGACCGGTCCGGCCGTCGCCGCGGCCGAGGCCCATCTCGCCGCCTGCCGAGCCTCGGTCTCGGCCCTCGTCCGCCCCGACGGCGGCGTCGATCCGGCCCTGCTGGACCGCCACCAGACCGCCGCCCACGCCCTTGCATGGACGGCCACCTACGTGGAGGCGCTGCGCCAGCTCGACGGCTGGGCGACGCGGCTGGAGGCGGAGGACGCCTTCGGCGAGGTCGAGGCGCTGATCCTGCAGGTCGCGTTCGGCGAGTACCTCTGGCAGCTCTACGGCGGCCTGCCGATGGGCCAGTCCGAGATCGTCCGCCCGCAGGACATGGGGCTGAGCCAAGAGGACCAGCGCGCGCTGATGGCGCCGGAGGTCATGCGCCTGACCCAGGAGGGCAACACCCCCGCCGCCCGCGCCCGCCTCGCCCGCCTGATCCGCGACGGGGCGACCCCCGCCACGGGGCTGGACGACGAGATGGAGATGATCCGCGACCAGTTCGCCCGCTGGGCCGCCGACAAGGTCACGCCCCACGCCCACGAATGGCACCTCAAGGACGAGCTGATCCCGATGGACGTCATCGACGAGATGGCGGAGTTGGGCGTGTTCGGCCTGACCATCCCCGAGGAGCACGGGGGCCTCGGCCTGCCCAAGGCGGCGATGTGCGTGGTCTCCGAGGAACTGTCGCGCGCCTATATCGGCGTGGGGAGCCTCGGCACCCGGTCCGAGATCGCGGCCGAGCTGGTGCTCGCGGGCGGGACGGAGGCGCAGAAGGCCAAGTGGCTGCCGCGCCTCGCCTCCGGCGAGACGCTGCCCACCGCCGTGTTCACCGAGCCGAACACCGGCTCCGACCTCGGCGCGCTCAAGACCCGCGCGGTGCGCGACGGGGGCGACTGGTCCGTCACCGGGGCCAAGACGTGGATCACCCATGCCGCGCGGACCCACGTGATGACCGTTCTGGCCCGGACCGAGCCGGGGACGGAGGACTGGCGCGGCCTGTCCATGTTCCTCGCCGAGAAGACGCCGGGCACCGACGCCGCGCCCTTCCCGGACGAGGGGCTTTCGGGCGGCGAGATCGAGGTGCTCGGCTACCGGGGGATGAAGGAGTACACGCTCTCCTTCGACGGCTTCCGCGTCGATGGGGACAACCTGCTGGGCGGCGAGACGGGCCAAGGCTTCAAGCAGCTCATGCAGACCTTCGAGTCCGCCCGCATCCAGACCGCCGCCCGCGCCGTGGGCGTGGCGCAGAACGCGCTGGATCTCAGCCTCGCCTATGCCGAGGACCGCGCCGCCTTCGGCAAGCCCATCGCGGAGTTCCCGCGCGTGGCCGACAAGATCGCCATGATGGCCGTCGAGATCGCGGTGGCGCGCCAGATCACCTACTTCTCGGCCCGCGAGAAGGACGAGGGGCGGCGCTGCGACCTCGAGGCGGGGATGGCCAAGCTGCTGGCCGCCCGCGTGGCGTGGTCGGCGGCGGATGCGGCGCTGCAGATCCACGGCGGCAACGGGTTCGCGCTCGAATATCCGATCAGCCGGGTGCTCTGCGACGCGCGCATCCTGTCGATCTTCGAGGGCGCCGCCGAGATCCAAGCGCAGGTCATCGCCCGCCGCCTGCTGGCGTGATGGGGTAGAACCCCATCCTACCGGCGCGCCCTCGCGGCGATGTAGGATGGGGTTTCACCCCATCTTCGCCTCGCGCCCCACCGCCCGGACGAAGCGGTCCCGCGCCGCCGGGACCGGACGGCCCATCTGCTCGGCGATCCGCTCGAGGAAGTGACCCGTCGTCCTGAGCGCGGCCGCCACGCCCTCCAGCGTCGCCTCGCCCCCGGCCAGCACCTCCGGCAGCGGAAGCAGCCGGTCCTCGTAGCCCACCGCCGCGCCCGCGCTGACCGCGCGCCCCGTGCGCGGGGACACGTGGGTCAGCGCCCCCTGCCCGCCCGCCGCGCAGGTGGACAGGTCCATCCCGAAGCCCGCCGCCTCCAGCAGCGCCACCTCGAAGGCCACGTAGCCGGGCAGCCACCCCTCGTTCGCCGCGATCGCGTCGCACAACTCGTCGGTCAGCGTGGCGAGCGACGGCACCGCCTCCCGTTCCGGCAGGGCGTAGGCGGTGAGCGCGCAGGTGGAGGACAAGGCGGCGAGGCGGAGCGGGTCGCCCATCACCACCCCGGCGCGGCCCTTCACCAGCTCCAAGGCGAAGGAGCCCATGTGCCCCTCCAGCCGCGCGCGCCATGCGACGGAGACGCGGTTGCCCGGCAGCAGCACGGGTTTCATGCGCCGCGAGATGCCGCCATGCACCACGGCCGTCCACCGCCCCCGCGCGGGGGTCAGCACGTCCACGATGGCCGCCGTCTCCCCGTGGGGGCGGGCGGCCAGAACGGTGCCTTCGTCACGCCAATCCATGCGGGGAATATAGGGATCGCGGCTGCGCCGCGCACGGGATCGCGGCCTCGTCCGGCGGGAAATATCCCGGGGGGAGGTCCGCGGGGCCGGGGGCAGCGCCCCCTCAGGCCAAGGACTCGTCGTCCAGCAGGTGCCGCCCCTTGGGATCCTCCACCTCGACGACCCAGAGGTCGGGGTCGAACCCCGCCTGCCGCCGGACGGCGTCGGCTGCCTCGGCCTCGGTCCCCTCGGCCAGCACGACCCAGCGGCGGTCCCCGGTCATCAGGTCGAACGACCGCTGGTAGAGCGTGGCCCGCCCATCCATCGTCGCCACGGTCACGAGGACGGCGCCGTTCTCCGCGTCGCCGCGGCGGACGACATGGGCGAAGGCGCCTTCCTGCTCGATCCGGCGGCGGTAGGCGTCGACCCAGAGGGAGGTGGCGAGGCTCAAGCGCCGTCCTTGAAATCGAGGCCCATCGCGTCGAACCGCTCGGCCTCGTCCAGCCAGTTCGGGCGGACCTTCACCTGCAGGAAGAGGTGGACCCGCCGGTCGAGGAAGCCCTCGAGCTCCTCGCGCGCGGCCTTGCCCACGGCCTTCACCGTCTCGCCCTTGTTGCCCAGCACGATGCCCTTGTGACCGTCGCGCTGGACGTAGATCAGCTGGTCGATCCGGACGGACCCGTCCTTGCGCTCCTCCCAACCCTCCGTCTCGACGGTCAGCTGGTAGGGCAATTCCTGATGCAGGCGCAGCGTCAGCTTCTCGCGCGTGATCTCGGCGGCGATCATGCGGGTGGGCAGGTCCGCGATCTGGTCCTCGGGGTAGAGGTAGGGGCCCTCGGGCATCGCCTCGGCCAGCGCGGCCTTGAGCGCGGGCACGCCATGGCCCTTCTCGGCGGAGATCATGAACGTCTGCGCGAAGGGGCGGCGGGCGTTGAGGTCCGCCGTCAGGCCGAGCAGCACCTCGGACTTCACGCGGTCGATCTTGTTGATGGCCAGCCAGACGGGGGTGTCGCCCGCCCGCTCGTCCAAGCCGTCGAGGATCGCCTCCACGCCCTCGGTCACGCCGCGATGCGCCTCGACCATCAGGACGATCACGTCGGCGTCCGCCGCCCCGCCCCACGCGGCCGCGACCATCGCGCGGTCGAGGCGGCGGCGCGGGCGGAACAGGCCGGGCGTGTCGACGAAGACGATCTGGGAGCGGCCCTCCATCGCGACGCCGCGGATGCGGGCGCGGGTGGTCTGGACCTTGTGGGTGACGATGGAGACCTTGGCCCCCACCATCGCGTTGAGCAGCGTGGACTTGCCCGCGTTGGGCTCGCCGATGAGCGCGGCGAAGCCGGCGCGGGTGGGGGCGTCTGTCATGGGCGCCACATAGGCGAGGTCGCGGGGCGTGTGTAGGGCGCCCGCCCTACAGGTCGTCCAGCAGCGCCTGCGCCGCCGCCTGCTCGGCCGCGCGCTTGGACGTGGCCTCGCCCCGCGCCGCGCGCCCGTCCTGCAGCTTGGCCTCGATCACGAAGCAGGGCGCGTGGTCCGGCCCGGTCCGGTCCACCACCGCGTAGGACGGGGGGGCCATCTTCCGCCCCTGCGCCCATTCCTGCAGCGTCGTCTTGGCGTCGCGCGCGTCCTCGGCCACGCCGTCGACCCGGTCGCCCCAGAGCCGCAGGATCAGGTCGCGCGCCGCCTCCAGCCCGGCGTCGAGGTAGACGGCGGCGATCAGCGCCTCCATCCCGTCCGCCAAGAGCGCCGCCTTGCGCCGCCCGCCCGACATCCGCTCGGACCGCCCCAGCTTGAGCACGGCGCCGAGGTCGATCTGTCCCGCCACGTCGGCGCAGGCCTCCTTGCGCACCAGCGCGTTGAAGCGGGGCGCCAGCTGCCCCTCGGCGGCGTCGCGGTCGTCGGCCATCAGGCGCTGGGCCATCACGAGGCCCAGCACCCGGTCCCCGAGGAACTCCAGCCGCTCGTTCGACGGGCGCGCGCCGCCCGCGAAGGAGGAGTGGGTCATCGCCCGCACGAGGAGGTCCGGGTCCGCGAAGTCGTGCCCGATCCGGTCTTGGAAGGCGGCGAGGTCGGCGGAGAGCTTCACGCTCAGACGATCTCCTCGAAGAAGCGGTCGAGGCGCCACGTCCAGAAGTAGATCATGCGGCTGCCCGCGGAGGAGAAGATCACCCGGTCGGCGCGTCCGATGAGGTTCTCGTAGGGCACGAAGCCCACGCCCCCGCCGCCCTGCACCCGGCTGTCGCCCGAGTTGTCGCGGTTGTCGCCGAGGAAGAAGTAATGCCCCTCCGGCACCGTGTAGAGCGGCGTGTTGTCCGCGCGGGGATCGGAGCGGTTGTCGCGGATGTCGAGGATGGAGTGGGAGAGGCCGTTGGGCAGGGTCTCGATGAAGCGGGCCTTGAGGCAGGTGCCGCCGAGGCCCACGGGCTCGTTGGCGCAGGCCGGCAGGCGGCCCTGCGGGCCCTGCGGCTCCTTGATCTCGGCGAAGGGCTCCACGGCCTCCTGCGGGGCGGCGACGCCGTCGATGAACAGGACGCCGTCCTTGAGCTGGACCGTCTCGCCCGGCAGGCCGACGACGCGCTTGATGAAGTCCTGCCCGTTGCCCGGATGCCGGAACACGATGACGTCGCCGCGCTCGGGCTCGGAGCCGAGGAGGCGGCCCGAGAAGGGGCACATCGAGAACGGGCAGGAATGGCGGGAGTAGCCGTAGGCCATCTTGTTGACGAACAGGAAGTCGCCGATCAGCAGCGTGTCCTTCATCGACCCCGAGGGGATCCAGAACGGCTGGAACAGGAGGGTGCGAAAGAGGCCGGCGATGACCAGCGCCCAGAGCACGGTCTTGAGGGTCTCCAAGAGGCCCTCCTCCTTCTGCTTCGACTTCGAGAAGATCGCCATCCGCACCCCTCCGCCGGGCCTGTCCCCGCCCGGTTCGGGCGCCTCCCTGCCCGTGGGGGGGCGCGGGGTCAACGGGGGCGCGCGCCGACGGACGAGGGTGAGCGGGCGCGCGTCGCGCGAGTTCCCGTGGGGGGCGCCCCCCGTGCACCGCCGCACGCCCTCCGGGGCCGCGCGGCCCCCGCCCGCTCAGGCGAAGGGCCTCGCCTCGATCACGACCATCGCATGGGCCCACGGGTGGTCGTCGGTCAGCGACACGTGGACCGTCGCCTCGTGGCCGTCCGGGGTCATCCGCTCCAGCCGCTCGGCCGCCCAGCCCGTCAGGTGCATCACCGGCTGGCCGGTGTGGAGGTTGGCGACCGCCATGTCGCGCCACGCGATGCCCATCCTGAGCCCGGTGCCGAGCGCCTTCGAGCAGGCCTCCTTGGCGGCCCACCGCTTGGCCAGCGTCGCGGCCTCGTCGTCCACCCGCCGAAGGGCGCGGCGCTTCTCGCGCTCGGTGAAGACGCGGTCACGGAAGCGGTCGCCGAAGCGGTCGAGGACGCCCTCGATCCGCTCGATGTTGGCGAGGTCGGTGCCGATCCCGAGGATCATTCCGCCGTCACCACGCCCGACTGCTGGTTCACGGTCACGGTGAGCGTCTCGCCGCGGAACGTGCCGTCCTCGCCCGTGGTGACGGGGACGCGGATCACGAGGCCCGTGGCGGGGTCGTAGGCGGCCGTGGCGTCGCGCAGCGCCATGCCCGCCCAGCCCGACCCTCGGAACCGGCTGACGAGGGCGCAGGTCTGGAAGCCCATCTCGGGATCCGGGAGCAGCACCATGAGGTGGCGGGCGGCCAGCGCGGGCTCGCCCACGTCGAGGGCGACGAGGCGGACGTCCCCGTTCGCGTAGGTGCGCGTCGGGTAGGTCCAGTCCACGTTCCGCGCGGAGCCGCGGAAGCCGTCGCAGTCCGTGACCTCCTGCGCGGCGGCGGGGATGGCGGAGGCGGCGAGGGCGAGCGCGCCGAGGCGGATGCGGATCATCTGCGGAGTCCTTCGGAGAGGAGGCCCGCCCCGAAGGCGGCGAACACGGTGGCGGCGATCCCGTCGAGCCAGCGGCGGGCACGGGCGTAGGCGGTCCGGAAGGCCGGGCGGGAGAACACGACCGCGTAGGTGCCATTGATCGCCACCGCCGCGACGGTCGCCATCGGCACGAGCAGCCACGCGAGCGCCGGCGCCTCGGGCGGGGTGCCCACGGCGATGGCGGCGGTCCACGCGAAGACCGACTTGGGATTCGACAGGTTGAGCAGGAGGCCCGCCCGGAAGCCCCCGCCCCCCGCGGCCGTCCCCGCGCGCACGCGCAGCGCGGCCCGTCCCGCGCTCCACGCCAGCCAAAGGAGGTAGACGCCGCCCCCGGCCTTGAGGACGGCCAGCGCGGTGGGCGCGGCGGCGAGGAGCGCGCCGAAGCCCGCCGCCGCGAGCACGCCCCAGAGCCCCAGCGCGAGCGAGAGGCCGAGCGACAGGCGCAAGGCGGTGCCGAGGCCTTGGGCCATCGCGGTGCCGATCACCGTCAGGATGGCGGGACCGGGCGTGGCGCAGACGACCGAGAAGGTCGCCAGCCCGATCAGCAGCACGTCCATCACGCCGCCCGCCGCGCGTCGTCCATGCGGCGGCGCATCTCGGCCAAGGCGGCGGGGAGGCCGACGAACAGCGCCTCCCCCATCAGGAAGTGGCCGATGTTCAGTTCCACCGCCTCGGGTATCGCGGCCAGCGGCGCCACGCTGTCGAAGGCGATGCCGTGGCCGAGATGGACCTCCAGCCCGAGGCCGTGCGCTTGGGCGGCGGCGGCGCGGAGACGCTCCAGCTCCTCCGCGGCCTCGGCCTCGTGCCCGTCCGCGACGGCGTCGCAGAAGGCGCCGGTGTGGAGCTCGACGACCTGCGCGCCGACGGAGGCGGACGCCTCGACCTGCGCCGGGTCGGCGGCGATGAAGAGGGAGACGCGGCTGCTCCGGGCCAGCACGGGCACCATGTCCGCCAGCACGTTGGACCCGGCCACGTCCAGCCCGCCCTCGGTCGTGCGCTCCTCGCGGCGCTCGGGCACGAGGCAGACGGCGTGGGGGCAGTAGGCGACGGCGAGGTCGCGCATCTCCTCGGTCGCGGCCATCTCGAAGTTCAGCGGGATGCGGATGGCGGCCATGATCGCGGGGATGTCGGCGTCGCGGATGTGGCGCCGGTCCTCGCGCAGGTGCGCGGTGATGCCGTCCGCCCCGGCGGACTGGGCGAGGAGCGCGGCGCGGACGGGGTCGGGGTCGCGCCCGCCGCGGGCGTTCCGCAGCGTGGCGACGTGGTCGATGTTCACCCCGAGGCGAAGGCGGTGCATGGCGGATCCTCCCGTGGGGAAGCGATAGCGGAGGTGCGGGTGGGGCTCCACCCCGGAGGGCCGGACCGGACGGGGCCGGACGGGTGGCGGGGCGCTAGGAGGCCGCGTCCCCCGCCCCGCGCTTGGCGTCCTTGCGGGCCGCCTTCGCCTCGGCCCGGCCCGCGGCGCGCTGGGCGGCCTTGGCGCGGATCGTCTCCAGCCGCTTGGCGAGGATGCCGCGGCGGCGGCGCTGGTAGGCCTCGATCAGCGGCAGCGAGACCGCGTAGGCCGCGATGCCGGTGACGATCCCCGGCACGATGCCGCCCACGGTCCACGGCCAGACGACGTCGTTCCAGAACACCGCCGTGGCGGTCCAGTCCACGTCCTGCCCGCGCAGCGCCGCCCAGCTGTTCCAGAGCAGGTCGCCGCTGGCGTCGAAGAACTTGGCGGTCAGCCCCTCGTCCACCTCGCCGCGCATCTCCGTGCCGAGCATCCAGTGCCCGAAGTTGAGCGAGACCACCGCGATCGGCACGTAGGTCAGCGGGTTGCCGAAGAACGTCCCGAGCAGCGCCGCCATGACGTTGCCGCGCATCACCACGGCGAGGGCGGCGGCCATCACGAAGTGGAGGCCGTAGAACGGGGTGAAGGTGGTCATCACGCCCGCCATGATCCCCCGCGCGATCTTGCGCGGCGTGTCGGGCAGGCGGCGGAGGCGGTGCTTCACGTAGAGCGCGGCGCGGTGCCAGCCCCCCTTGGGCCAGAGCATCCGCGCGGCGCGCTCCCAGACGGGAAGGGTGTCCCGGCGCTTGAACACCCTATTCCGCCGCCCGGATCCGCCGCAGGGCGGCCACGTCGGCGTCGATCTCGACCGCCTGCATGACGGCATGGAGGTGCTCGACGTCCCGCACCTCGACGTCGGCGGCGATGCGGAAGAAGTCGGGCTTGGTGTCCTCGAAGCGCAGGTCCGCGATGTTCGCCCCGGCGAGGCCGATGGAGGTGCAGATCCGGCCCAGCACGCCCGCGTCGTTGGCGATCGTCATCTCCAAGGGGACCGCGTAGCGGGCCGGGTGGCGGCCGGGGTGCCAGTGGAGGTCGACCCAGCGCTCGGTCTGCTCGGCGAAGTCCGCGAGGCGGGGGCAGTCGATGGCGTGGGCCACGACCCCGTCGCCCCGGTAGGTGATGCCGACGATCCGCTCGCCCGGCACCGGGCAGCAGCAGGGCGCGCGGGTGAACTCCGTTCCGGCCTCGGGGCCGATGATGGCCTCGGCGGCGGCGACGGGGGCCTCGGCGTCGGCGGCGCCGTCCGCGGCCTCGGGCCAGAGGGCCTCGATCACGCGCGACGCGGCGACCTCCGAGGCGCCGATCGCGGCGAGCAGGTGCTCGGCGTCGTCGTAGCCCAAGGGGCGCGCGGCGGCGCGGAACGCCTTCTCCGTGGCGTTGCGCCCGGCGGCGGCGAAGGCGACGCGGGCCAGCTCCCGCCCGAGGCGCACGTGGCCCGCGCGCCGCTCGGCCTTGAGGGCGCGACGGATGGCGGCCTTGGCGCGGCCCGTGGCGACGATGTCGATCCACGTGGCCTGCGGGGCCGAGGCCTCGGCGGTGACGATCTCGACCTGCTGGCCGTTGCGCAGGCGCGTCCAGAGCGGCGCGCGCATCCCGTCGACCTTGGCGCCCACGGTGCGGTGGCCGATGCGGGTGTGGATGGCGTAGGCGAAGTCGAGCGGGGTGGCCCCGCGCGGCAGCTTGATGACGTCGCCCTTCGGCGTGAAGCAGAAGACCTGGTCGACGTACATCTCCAGCTTCACCGCCTCGAGGAACTCCTCGTGGGAGGAGGCCTCGTCGAAGGCCTTGGAGACCTGCGCCACCCATTCGGTCGGATCGACCGCGAAGCGGTTCCCCGCGCGCACCCCGTCGCGGTAGGCCCAGTGGGCGGCGACGCCGCTCTCGGCGACCTCGTGCATCTCCTGGGTGCGGATCTGCACCTCGACGATCTTGCCGTCGCGGCCCGACACGGTGGTGTGGAGCGAGCGGTAGCCGTTCGACTTGGGCTGGCTGATGTAGTCCTTGAACCGGCCCGGCACGGCCTTCCAGCGGCGGTGCACGGCGCCCAGCGCGCGGTAGCAGTCGTCGGTCGCCGCCGCGCCGCGCGTCACGATGCGGAATCCGTAGATGTCCGAAAGCCGCGAGAAGCCGATCTCCTTCTGCTCCATCTTGCGCCAGACGGAGAAGGGCCGCTTGATCCGGCCGGACACCTCGGCGGCGATGCCCGCGCGGGCGAGCACCGTCTCGATGTCCTCGCCGATCCGGGCGATCACGTCGCCCGACGCGGCCTCCAGCGTGGCGAAGCGGCGCAGGATGGAGCGGCGGGCGACGGGGTTGAGGACCGCGAAGCAGAGGTCCTCCAGTTCCTCGCGCATCCACTGCATGCCCATGCGGCCCGCGAGCGGCGCGTAGATCTCCATGGTCTCGCGGGCCTTCTTGGCCTGCTTCTCGGGCGGCATGTGGCGCAGCGTGCGCATGTTGTGCAGCCGGTCCGTCAGCTTCACGAGGATGACGCGCAGGTCGCGCGACATCGCCATGAAGAGCTTGCGGAAGTTCTCGGCCTGCTCGTCGCCGCCGCCCGCGAGCTCCATCTTCGTCAGCTTGGTGACCCCGTCCACGAGGTCGGCCACCTC
This sequence comes from Jannaschia sp. Os4, assembly GCF_016820245.1. Taxonomy (GTDB): domain Bacteria; phylum Pseudomonadota; class Alphaproteobacteria; order Rhodobacterales; family Rhodobacteraceae; genus Jannaschia. The sequence continues at coordinate 805,585 of NZ_JAFCAR010000004.1, forward strand.
GCGCCCGAACCCCGCCTCCACCTCGTCGCGGGACGCGCGGGTGTCCTCGACGGTGTCGTGGAGCAGCGCGGTCACGAGGGTGGCGTCGTCGAGATGCTGCTGCGCCAGCAGGCGCGCCACCTCGACGGGATGGGTGAAGTAGGGCTCGCCCGAGCGGCGCATCTGGCCCGCGTGCATCGCCTCGCCGTAGGACCACGCGCGGCGCAGCAGCCCCTCGTCGGTGCGCGGGTTGTAGCCGCGCACGAGGGCGATGAGGTCGTCGGGGCCGCGCAAGGCGGCGGGACGCTCGCGCGGCAGGGACGCCCGCGCGGGGGCGGGCGGGTCGGCCTGCGGCAGGTCCGAAGGGGCCGCCGCGCTGCGGGGGGCGCCTTCGTCCATCATCGCGTCAGCGCTGGCTCTGGGCCTCCATGAGGGCGCGGAGCAGCTTCTCCTCGTTCATGTCGTCCTCGGCGGGCGCGTCCTTCTCGACGCCCATCAGGAGGGCCATCTTGTCCTCCTCCGGCTCGTCGACCTCGATCTGGGTCTGGTTCGACTCGATCAGGCGCTCGCGCAGGTCGTCGGCGGACTGCGTCTCCTCGGCGATCTCGCGCAGGGCGACGACCGGGTTCTTGTCGTTGTCGCGGTCCACGGTGGGCGCGCCGCCGGTGGCGATCTCGCGGGCGCGGTGGGCGGCGAGCAGGACCAACTCGAAGCGGTTGGGAACCTTGTCGACGCAATCCTCGACGGTGACGCGGGCCATGGGGCATCCTCCGGGCGGGTGGGGAGAGCGTTCACTTACGCATCGACCTAGGCAAAGACAAGGCGGTGCGGGCCGCCGGGACGGGCCGTCACCCCAAGGGGCGCAGGTCCGGACCGGACGGTCGCGCGGCGGCCATCTCTGCCACCGTCCGGCCCAGCAGCGGGTGCCGCCAGCCGGGGGCGACCTCGGCCAAGGGGCGCAGCACGAAGGGCCGGTCCTGCATCCGCGGGTGCGGCAGGATCAGGCGCCGCGGGGCGCGCCTGCCCTGGGCCGGGGCCGGGAGGTCGATCCACGCGCGCAGCGTGCCCCGGTCCGGCGCGATCGCGCCGCCCCACGCGACGAGGTCGAGGTCGAGCGTCCGCACCCCCCAGCGCCGCGTCCGCCCGCGCCCGGCCCTCCGCTCGATGGCATGGAGCGCGCGCAGCAGCGCGTCGGGCCCGAGGCCGGTCGTCACCGCGCAGGCCGCGTTGGCGTAGTCCGGCCCGCTGCCCGGCGGGAAGGCGGCCGACCGCCAGATCCGCGACCGGCGCACGGCGCCGAGCCGCTCCAGCGCCCCCATCGCCCGGCGGAGCCGCGCCGCCGCCGCCTCGGGCCCGCCCGCGTTCCCCCCGAGCGCGACGAGCGCCGTGACCGCGCGAGAGGCCGCCGACCCCCTCAACCGCAGGTGGCGAAAGCCCGCCTTCGCGGCGTCGCCTGCGCCGGGCCCTTGCGATAAAGGGGGAAGAAGCCGAAATGGGGGAAACAGATTGTGCTCCGGGATCCGCACTCCGACGAGCATACCAGCCCGCGGAAGGTTGTTCGATAATGTTCTATCGCGACGAGCGCCTCGCGCTCTTCATCGACGGCGCCAACCTCCACGCGGCGGCCAAAGCGCTTCAATTCGACGTCGACTACAAGCTCCTGCGCGCCGAGTTCGCCCGCCGCGGCAAGCTCCTGCGGGCCTCCTACTACACCGCGATCCTCGAGAACGAGGAATACTCGCCCCTCCGTCCACTGGTCGACTGGCTGCAGTACAACGGCTTCTCGATCGTGACGAAGCCCGCGCGCGAGTTCATCGACCGCGAGGGCCGCCGCCGCGTGAAGGGCAACATGGACATCGAGCTCTGCGTCGACGCCCTCGAGGCGGCGCAGCACGTGGACCACGTGGTCCTGTTCTCGGGCGACGGCGACTTCCGCGCCCTGGTCGAGGCGCTGCAGCGCCGGGGCGTGCGGGTGTCGGTGGCCTCCACGATCCGCTCGCAGCCCTCCATGGTCTCCGACGAGCTCCGGCGCCAAGCGGACAACTTTATCGACCTCGACGACCTGCGCGACGTGATCGGGCGCCCGCCCCGCGCGGCGCGCGAGGAGGACGCGACCGACGGTCGGCGCGACGTCAGCGTGGCGGCCGGGGCCTGAAGCCCGGCAGGCGCCAGCCCAGACGGATCGATCCCGCCCGCAGCGCGAAGGTGGTCGCCGCGCAGGCCAGCGCGGGGGGCCAGCCGTCGCCCAGGACGGTCCGCGCCGCCACGGCGGCCACCGCCCCGGCCAAGGCGGCGGTCACGTAGAGCTCGCCCTGCCGCAGCACGAGCGGCACCTCGCCCACCACCACGTCGCGCATCAGCCCGCCGAGGCAGCCGGTCACCACGCCCATCACCACCTGCGCCCACGGGGCGGCGCCCGTCCCGTGCGCCGCCGCCACGCCCGCCGCCACCGCGACCGCGAGGGCCAGCGCGTCGAGCCAGACGATCACGCGGATGCGGCTGGCGAGCAGGTGGTGGGTGAAGAACACCGCCATGGCGAGTGCCCCCGCGAGGGCCACCGGGCGCGGGTCGGCCAGCCAGAAGACCGGGCGGTCGAGCAGCAGGTCGCGCACGGTGCCGCCGCCCACCGCCGTGAGGCAGGCGACGAAGACGAACCCGACCGGGTCGAGCTGCGCGCGCGCGGCCACCAGCGCGCCGGTGACGGCGAAGACCGCGACGGAGGCGAGGTCGAGGAGGAGCGCGGCGCTCAGGTCCATCGGCTCAGGTCCAGCGGGCGATCGCGGCGAGGGCCCGGCGGTAGGGGGCGGCGAAGCCCCGCGGCGGGGCGTCGAGCGGGTGCCAGAAGTAGGCGAACAGGTGGCCGCCGTCGTCCGCGCAGCGGTGCGTCCAGCGCGGCGGGAGCGGCCCCGCCTCCATCTCCACGAGGTGCCAGCCGAGGCCGGGGACGCGCCCCCGCGCCCGCACGGCGCGGGCGAAGATTCCCGCCTCCTCGTGCAGCTCGCGGATGGCGGCGTCGACGGGCCGCTCGCGCGGCTCGATCCGTCCCTTGGGCAGCTGCAGCCCCGCCTGCGGGTGGCGGAAGGCGAGGACCCGTCCGTCGCGGCGCAGCACGGGCATGGCGCGCGGCGCGGTCACGGGACGATCAGCAGGTCGGGATGCGGGGCGCGGCGCACGAAGGTGTCCTCGATCTCGCGCAGCATCCGGCGCTGGCCGGGGAAGGAGACGGCGTCCGCGGCCGCGCCGAACGCGAGCCAGCGATGGGCGTCGTGCTCGGGGTCGAGCGTCGGCTCGGCCCCCTCCCCCACCTCGGCGAGGAAGACCGGGGCCATGACGATGGCGTCGCGGCGGGCCTCGTAGAACTGCTCCAGCACGTCGGCGGACCAGAACCGCTTGGGCACGAGGCCCGTCTCCTCGCGCAGCTCGCGCAGGGCGGCGGCCCACGCGGTCTCGCCCGGCTCGACCTTGCCCGCGACCTGGCACCACGCGCCGACGGGGGGATGGACGCGGCGCAGCAGCAGCACCTCCGGCCCGTCCGCGCCGGGGCGCATCGCCACGACGGAGACGATGGGCGCGACGATCCCGGTCATCGCTTCTTGGGCTTGAACGGGGCCATGCCCTCGTTGGCCAGCCGGTCCGCCGCCTCGTTGCCGGGGTGGCCGGCGTGGCCCTTGACCCATTCCCAGCGGACGTCGTGGCGGGCCTGCGCCTCGTCCAACCGGCGCCAGAGATCCTCGTTCTTGACGGGCTTCTTGGTCGAGGTCCGCCAGCCGTTGCGCTTCCACCCGCGCAGCCACGCGGTGATCCCGCCCTTCACGTAGGCGCTGTCGGTGACGACGGTCAGGGTCGAGGGCCGCTCCAGCGCCTCCAAGGCGGAGATCGCGGCCATCAGCTCCATGCGGTTGTTGGTGGTGTCGGGCTCGCCCCCGCAGAGCTCGCGCTCCTTCAGCACCTTCCCGTCGCGGGTGGCCTGCAAGAGCGCGCCCCAGCCGCCGGGGCCGGGATTCCCGCTGCACGCGCCGTCGGTGTAGGCGACGAGGTCCGTCATGCCGTCCCCCCGGGCGCCACCGCCGTCAGGCAGGCGTAGTCCGCCGCCTCGCCCGACAGGCCCGGCTCGCGGCCCCGGCGCACCGCGTGGATGCGCAGGCCCGCGCGCTCGAGATAGTCGCGCAGCTCCGCCTCGGTGACGTAGGAATAGCGCCGCCCGAGCGTGTCGCGCGCCTCGCCCTCGCCCGTCTTCATGCCGACGAAGAACGCCCCCCCGGGCCGCAGCGTCCCGGCCCAGCGGCGGATCAGGTCGCCGACCTCGGCGCGGGGCGCGTGGAGGAAGGAGAACGACGCCCACACGCCGTCCCAGCCGTCCTCCACCTCGTCGAAGGTGGCGCGCCGGGCGTGGACGCCCGGACGGGCGGCGGCATGGGCGACCATCGCGGGCGCGGCGTCCCACGCGTGCGCCTCGAACCCCTGCTCCGCCAGCCAGCCGGCGCAGTGGCCCGGCCCGCAGCCGAGGTCGAGGACGCGCCCGCCCTCGGGCAGCAGCGCGGCGAAGGGCGCGAGGTCGGGCGGCACGTGGCCGTGGTCGCGGGCGTAGCGGTCGGCCTGCGCGTCGTAGACGGAGAGGGTCTCGCGATCGGTCACAGGGCCACCGGAGCCAAGCAGAGGACGACCCCGGCCGTGAGGATCAGGCGCAGCTTCATCCACCACGGCGGCGCGAGCCCGTGGCGCCAGAACAGCCAGTCGAGGCCGAGCAGCCCCACGAAGCCCGCGATCAGCGCGACCGCCGCCGCCTCCGACCCGCCGCCGGTGGTGAAGAAGGCCCACAGGGCGGGCAGCGTGGAGAGCGCGTAGCCGGAGGCGGCGACCTGCCCCTCCGCCTTGGTGGCGAAACCCCAGAGCACGCCGGACATGAACGACAGGATGATCGCGCCGTAGAACAGGCCGACATAGGGGCCGATGAAGCGCGGTCCGACATAGGCCGTCGTGTAGAGCGCGGCCTGCGGCGACCAGATCGTGACGGCGCCCCACGCGAAGGGCAGCAGCCCGGCGAGGCCGAGGAGCAGCGCGCTGCGGGGGATGGGGGCGTCGAACATGGGGGCGGTCATGCCCCGCCGGGGCCGTGGGGGGAAGGGGGTGAAGGTCCGGTCGAGCGGAGCGCCCGCGCGGAACGCGAGCGCCAGCGAGCCGCGCATCGCCGGGCCGTTCCCACGGCACGGCGATGCGCTTGCGTCGGCTCTAGAGCCCCGCCACCAGCGCCGCGATCCGCTTGGCCCGCGTCTCCGCCCGCTTGGCCGTCGCCACCGCCTGCAGCATCCCCCGGCGGCGGCCCGGCGTCGTCGCCTCCCACGCCGCCGTCCGGTCCGCCGCGCGCAGGGCGGCGGCCACGTCGTCCGGCACCTCGACCTCGGAGGGATCGGCGGGCCGCAGGCGCACCTCGACCACCTCGCCCGGCGCGATCCCGATCTCGGCCAGCAGCGCCTTGCCCGTCCACAGGAACGCCCCGTCGCGCACCGGGGCACGGGTCGGGGCGAGGTTGACGGGGTGGTCCGCGATCTCGCCCTCGACGCGCCTCGGCTCGCCCAGCGCGGCCATGACCGCGTCCGGCACCGGGAGCACGGTGTAGGTGCTGCGCCCCCATTCCATCGGCACGACCGCGCCCTCGAACGCGACCCAGCCCGTCACGCACGCTCGGTCGCAAGCCGCACGGCCAAGGCCGCGAACACCCCGGCGAAGGCGCGGTTCAGCCACGCCATCGCGCGGGCCGACGACAGGACGCGGTCGCGGAACGCGCTCGCGAAGAGGCCGTAGAGGACGAACACCCCCCACGTCATCGCCATGAACACCGCGCCCAAGCCGGCCATCTCCAAGGTCGCGGTGGCCGGGTCGCCCGACAGGAAGGGAGGCAGGAGGGCGAGGAAGAAGATCGAGAGCTTCGGGTTCAGCACGTTGATCAGTGCGCCGCGCACCGCGATGCGGATCAGGCCGTCGGCGGACGGCGCGGCGGGCTTCACGGCCAGCGCGCCGGTCTGGCGCAGCGCGCCCCACGCCATCCACAGCAGGTAGGCCACGCCCGCCCACTTCACCGCATTGAACAGCACCGCGGAGGTGTGGAGGACGGCGGCCAGCCCCAAGGTCGCGGCGGCGAGGTGCGGCACGATCCCGAAGGTGCAGCCCGTCGCGGCGGCGAGCGCGGCGCGGCGCCCCCGCCCGAGGCCGAGGGCCAGCGTGTAGACGACGCCCGTGCCCGGCGCGATCACGACGACGAGGGCGGTGAGGAGGAACTGCGCGGAGATCATCGGCGGACCGTGGCCCGCCGCGCGGCGCCGTGCAACGCCCGATCCGCGATCCCGGGCCCGGCGGCGGCGCGGGGCGGCGGGATCCTAGGTCGATCCTCGCCGGGGCAGCGCCGCGTCCACCGTCGCCGCGAAGGCGGGCCAGCCGCGCAGCCCCCCCGCCCAGCGCGCCAAGGCGGGCCGCGCCGCGATCATCGCCCCGCCTGTCGGCGCGGTGCCGAACGCCGCCAGCACCGGCGCCAGATGCGCGCAGGCCAGCGTCCGCTCCGCCCCGAGCGCCGCCCCCTCGGCGGCGATCTCCTCCAGCATGTCGAGCACCGGCCCCGCCGCCGCCAGCCCGGCAGCCACCGCCTCCGGGTCGCCCGCCTCGCCGTGGGCGGGGCGGAACACCGCGTGGGCGTAGACCTGCCGGACCATGGGCCAGTAGGCGTAGGCGTCCACGATCCCGATCACCTGATCCATCCGCGCCGCCGCCCACGGATCGGCGGGCGTCATCGTCCCGCCCGCCCGCCGGTCGAGATGGCGCGTGATCGCCCCCGTCTCGTAGAGCACCCGCTCGCCGCACCGCAGCACCGGCACGCGCCCCATCGGATGCGGCACGGGGTCGCCCGCGAAGGGGTCGGCCTCGGCGTAGGCGTAGGGCAGGCGCAGATGCGCCAGAACCAGCCGCGCCGTCCACGTGTAGATGCTGGGCGCGTGCCCGATCAGGCGGAGCGGGCCGGTCAGGCGGGCACCCGCAGGACGCGGGGCACCTTGAACTCGACGTTCTCCTCCGCCGTCACGACATCCTCGACGGTCACGTCGAAGCGGGCGCGGAACGCGTCGACCACTCCCTCGACCAGCACCTCGGGCGCCGAGGCCCCGGCGGTGAGGGCGAGCACCCGCACCCCCTCCAGCGCGCGCCAGTCGATGTCGGAGGCGTCGCGCACCAACTGCGCGTAGGCGCAGCCGTTGGCCGCCCCCACCTCGACCAGCCGCTTGGAGTTGCTGCTGTTGGGCGCCCCCACCACGAGGATCGCGTCGGCGCGGGGCGCCATCGCCTTCACGGCCTCCTGCCGGTTGGTGGTGGCGTAGCAGATGTCCTCCTTGTGCGGCCCCACGATCGCCGGGAACCGCGCCTTGAGCGCCTCCACCACCGCCGCCGTGTCGTCCACCGACAGCGTCGTCTGGGTGACGAAGGCCAGCCGCCCGGGGTCGCGCACCTGCAGCGTGGCCACGTCCTCCGGCTCCTCCACCAGCAGCACCTCGCCCTCGGGGAGCTGGCCCATCGTGCCCACGGTCTCGGGGTGGCCCGCATGGCCGATCATCACCATCTGCAGCCCGTTCTCGTGATGGCGCGCCGCCTCGATATGGACCTTCGAGACCAGCGGGCAGGTCGCGTCCACGAAGGTCATCTCGCGGGCCTGCGCCGCCTTTGGCACCGACTTGGGCACGCCGTGGGCCGAGAAGATCACCGGCCGGTCGGGCGGGCACTCGTCCAGCTCCTCGACGAAGACCGCGCCCTTCTCGCGCAGCCCGTCGACGACGTATTTGTTGTGGACGATCTCGTGGCGGACGTAGACGGGCGCCCCCCACTTCTCGAGCGCCATCTCCACGATCTTGATCGCCCGGTCCACGCCCGCGCAGAAGCCGCGCGGGGCGGCGCGCAGGATGGTGAGCGGCGGCTTGGTGTCGGTCGTGCTGGTCATGGGCGCGTCCCTCCGTCCCGCCTGACCTATGAGGCGGCCCCCACCCCGTCCAGCCCGGGCCCTTCGATGGTCCCGAATTACTCCGGTCAGCGAAGCCCCCTACCCGTCCTCCAGCACCATCTCCGCCGCCTTCTCCGCGATGGCCATGACCGGCGCGTTGGTGTTCCCGCTGGTGATCGACGGCATGACGCTCGCGTCCACCACGCGCAGCCCCTCGACCCCCTTCACGCGCAGGCGGTCGTCCACCACGCGTCCCATCCCGCAGGTGCCCGTGGGGTGGAAGATGCTCGACGCGTTGCGCGCCACCTCGGCCAGCAGTGCCTCGCGGTCCGTGTGGACGTCGCCGGGCCGCACCTCCTCGGGCGAGAGCGCCGCCAGCTCGGGCCGGCGGAACAGCGCGCGCGTCGTCTCCATCGCGCGGAGCGCCGTCGCGCGGTCCGCCTCGGCGGCGAGGTAGTTCGGCTGGATCGAGGGCGCCGCGCGGGGGTCGGGCGACGCGGCGTGGACCGCGCCGCGCGACTGTGGGCGCAGGTTGCAGACGCTGGCGGTGACCGCGTCGAATCGGTCCAGCGGCTCGCCGAACTGCTCCAGCGAGAGGGGCTGGAAGTGATACTGCAGGTCGGGCGTCGCCACGTGGTCGCCGGACCGCACGAAGGCGCCCAGCTGCGACGGCGCCATCGTCAGCGGCCCGCGCCGCCGGAGCAGGTAGTCGAGGCCGATCCGCGCCTTGCCGTGCCACGTCGCCGCAAGCCGGTTCAGCGTGAGCGCGTCGACCCGGAAGACGGGCCGCATCTGCAGGTGGTCCTGCATGTGCTCGCCCACGTCGGGATTCGCATGCGCCACCTCCACGCCGAGCCGCCGCAGCCGCGCAGGATCGCCCACGCCCGACAGCTCCAGCAGGTGCGGCGAGCCGATGGACCCCGCGCAGAGGATCACGCGCCGCGCCCGCACCGCCGTGCCGTCCACCCGCGCCACGCCCACGGCCCGCCCGCCCTCGATCAGCACCCGCGCCACCGGCGCGCCCACCTCCACCCGCAGGTTCGCCCGCCGCAGCGCGGGCCGCAGGAACGCCCCCGCCGCCGAGAGCCTGCGCCCCCGCCGCTGGGTGACGTGGTAGTAGCCGACGCCCTCGTTGTCGCCGCGGTTGAAGTCGGACGTGGCGGGCACGCCCGAGGCCACCATCGCATCCCGCACCGCGTCGAGGACGGGCCAGCTAAGTCGCTGCGGCCCCACCGAAACTTCGCCCTCCGCCCCATGCGCGTCGTCCGCGCCGCCCGCGAACGCCTCGTGCCGCTTGAACCGGGGCAGCATGTCGTCCCAGCCCCAGCCCCGGTGGCCCATCTGCGCCCAGCCGTCCCAGTCGGCGGCCTGCCCGCGCATGTAGATCATGCCGTTGATGCTGGAGCAGCCGCCCAGCACCCGGCCCCGCGGATACTTGAGCGACCGGCCCGCCAGCCCCGGCACCGCCTCCGTGCGGAAGCCCCAGTCGGTGCGCGGGTCGCCCATGGTGTAGAGGTATCCGGCCGGAACGTGGATCCAGTGCCACGAGTCGCGGCCCCCCGCCTCCATCAGCACGACACGCGTGGCCGGGTCCGCCGACAGCCGGTTGGCCAGCAGGCACCCGGCGGTGCCCGCGCCCACGATGGCGATGTCCGCGTCCATCCGGGGGTCCTTCTTCACGTTTCGTACGAAGCCCGGAGGCCGATCTTCACATTCTGTACGTCATTTCCGCCAGTGCGTCGGCACGAGGACCAGTGCACCTGCAGCGGAGAGGATCGCGTTCCACCCCTGCCAGCGGAAGCCGATGCCGAACATGATCGACACGAAGTAGAACAGGAACGCGCCGCCCACCGCGATGACGATCGACGGCACGTAGCCGTTGTGGGTGAAGCCCGACCGCTCGGAGGCGTAGCCGACGATCCCCGCGATCACGACCGTGCCGATCAGGGTCGGGAACATCAGACGACCGCCCCTTCGGCCAGCCCCGCGCCACGCCGCCAGTCGGCGGCGGACATCGCCCGCTTGCCCGCCGGCTGCACCTCCAGCACCTCCACGAGGCCCTGCCCCGCCGCGACGGTCAGGCCCTCGGCCCCGGTGACCGCGCCGGGCACCCCCGCCCCGTCAACGGCCCGCGCGCGCAGCAGCTTCAGGCGGCCCCCGGCGATCTCGAGGAAGGCGCCGGGGAACGGCGACAGGCCGTTGACGTGGCGCGCGACCTCGGCGGCGGGGCGGGTCCAGTCGACCGCCGCCTCCGCCTTGTCGATCTTGGCGGCGTAGGTGACGCCCGCCTCCGGCTGCGGCTCGGGGGCGAGGGCGTCGAGCCGGGACAGCGCCTCCACCGCCAGCCGCGCGCCCAGCGCCGCCAGCCGGTCGTGCAGGTCCCCCGTCGTGTCGGTCGGCCCGATCGGCACCGCCTCGCGCAAGAGGACCGGGCCGGTGTCGAGCCCCGCCTCCATCTCCATGATGCACACGCCCGTCTCGGCGTCGCCCGCCATCACCGCCCGGTGGATCGGCGCCGCCCCGCGCCAGCGCGGCAGCAGCGAGGCGTGGACGTTCAGGCAGCCGTGGCGCGGCGCCTCCAGCACCGGGACCGGCAGGATCAGCCCGTAGGCCACGACCACCGCCACGTCCGCGCCCAGCGCCGCGAAGGCCGCCTGCTCCGCCTCGCCCCTCAGCGACCGGGGGGCGCGCACGTCCACCCCCAGCGCCTCCGCGCGCACTTGCACCGGGGAGGGGCGGTCCTTCTTGCCCCGCCCCGCCGGGCGCGGCGGCTGGGTGTAGGCGCAGGCGACGTCGTGGCCCGCGGCGACCAGCGCGTCGAGGACGGGGACCGCGAAGTCCGGCGTGCCCATGAACACGACCCTCATCGCCCCGCTCACGCCCGCTTCCGCGCGCGCCGCAGCAGCATGTCGCGCTTCGTCTTGGACAGCCGGTCGAAGAACATCCTGCCGTCGAGATGGTCGATCTGGTGCTGGACGCTCGTCGCGCGCAGCTTCACGAACTCGCCCCGCACCCGCATCCCGTGATGGTCGGTGTAGGCGACCGTCACCGCGCGGGGCCGCGTGATCGTGGCGCGCACGCCCGGCAGGTTGGGCGAGCCCTCGTCCCATTCGGACGGGATCTCGGACGCCGCGACGATCACCGGGTCGGCCAGCCGGACCGGCCCCGACCCGTCGCCCGCGTCCACCACGGCCAGCCGCCTCATGATCCCCAATTGCGGCGCCGCGAGCCCCACGCCCGGCATCGCGTACATCGCCTCCAGCATCTCCTCCCAGATCGCGCGCACCGCGTCGTCGATCTCGCCCACCGGGGCGGCCGAGGTCCGCAGCCGCCTGTCCGGCCACATGAGGAAGGGTCGATGGGTCATGCCGCCTCCGGGCCGGGTTCGGGGTGGTCGAGGATGAGGATCCCGTCGAGATGGTCCATCTCGTGCAGCGCGCAGCGGGCGGCCCCGCCCTCGAACGTCTCCTCGCGCCGCCCTTCCGGGCCGTCGAAGGCGAGGCGGCAGGCCACCGGACGGCGCACCCGGCGCGGGCGCCCCGGGATCGAGAGGCATGCCTCCTCCACCACCGCCGTCTCGGGAGCGGTCCACGTCACCTCGGGGTTCACGAACACGCGCGGATCCGGCAGCCCGTCCTTCCACGTCGCGTCCATCACGAAGAGGCGCACGGCCTCGCCCACCTGCGGGGCGGCGAGGCCCCGCCCGGGCGCGGCGTACATCGCGTCCAGCATGGCGCGCGCGAGCGGCGTCGCGTCGCCGGCGAAGGGCGCGCAGGCCGCGCGCAGCACGGGGTCGGGGTGGAGGCGGATCGAGAGGGCCATGGCCGTCGCCACCATGCCTGTCCCGACGGGTCAAGGGCGGAGGCGGGACAGGCCGGGCGGGATCGAAAGGTTCCCGCGCGATCGCGCAACGGCGTCTCAACAGGGCCTCCCCGCGGATGCCGCATTCCGGACGCTTTCCGGTCCAGAAGCGGCGCACCCTCGGACGGGCAGATCGAGCCCAGACCAAGCCCGCCAAGAGGTGCCCCCATGACCCCGACCGCCACTCCCGCCCCGCTGATCGACGCCCCCGACGCGGCCGCCGTGCCGCGCGCCGCGCGCGCCCGCGTCCGGTGGCTCCTGCCGCTCGCGCTCTCGGCCGCGACCGCCTGCGCCGGGGCCTACCGCTCGGGGAGCGCGGCGCGCGGGGACGAGGGCGCCATGGCCTTCGCCCCCGTGCCGCCCACCCACGCCACCTTCGCGCTGAGCGGCACCTGCGTGGCGCCGCCCTGCGCGGACGTGCTCACCGCCCGCCAGAGCCGCTTCGCCATGAGCGACGGGTCCACGTGGACGCGCGTGGTCTACAGGCTCGGCGATTCGCGATGGAGCGAGTGGCGCGACGAGAGCCACCGCCGGATCGATCCCGGCGAACTGCCGCCGCTCCCCGCCTCGGCGCGCTGACCCCGACGGGGGTCGCGCCGCGGGTCAGGACGGGCCTTTCGCCGCCCCGCCGCCGCGCAGGCCCCGGAGCAGGCGTCCGGCCCATGACCGCCCCCGCGCCCGCGCGTCCGCCGCGAGCGCCCGCTCCAAGAGGTCCGCGCCGCCTTGGTGGCGGGGCCAGTCGCGCCGCACGCGCCGCGCCATCTCGACCGCCGCGCCCGTCTCCCCCTTGGCCAGCAGGACCTGCACCATCCGGACGTAGGGGAGCGGCGCGTCCGGCCCCAGCGCGATGCTGCGGCGTAGCAGACGCTCCGACAGGTCGAGCCGCCCCCGCCCCAGCGCGACCTGCGCGACCGCCGTCAGCCATGCCGAGGACCGCCGCCCGACGCTCCACCCGGTCCGCACCGGCGGCACGGGGGCCTGCTCCAGCAGCGCGCGGGCCACGGGGGCGAGCTGCCCCGTCTCCTTGAGGAACCGGCCCGCCGGGTGCCCCGCCAGCGGCACGCGGACCCGCGTCAGGCGCGCGGGGTCGCCCATCGCCTCCGCGATCTGGTCCGCGATGGGCGCGTCCAGCGGGTTGGCGTCGTCGTAGAGCAGCGCCACCCGCAGCGGCGCGGCCACCTCCTCGGGCGTGGCGGCGTAGCGCCAGTCCACCTCGGGCGCGGCCTCCGCCCAGCGCCCCGTGCCCGCCGGGCCGCCCGTCACCGTGCGGCTGGCCCGCGGGGAGATCGCCACGACCCGCGCGGCCCCGAGCGCACGCGCGTAGAGCAGCGCCGCCGTCGCGCCCTGCGACGAGCCGTAGGTCACCGCGCCGCGCCCCGCGAGGCGCGGGCGCAGCGCCTCGGCGAGGCCCGGCGGCGGGTGGCGCGGCCACGTGCGGGGCCGGTGCCGGACGAGGATCACCTCCCAGCCGAGTCCGAGGAGGAAGTCGCGCCCGAACGCGTTCGACGCGTCCACGGTGAAGCACACGGCGAGCGGGGGCAGACCCTCGACCGGCCCGCCACTCCCCCGATCGCCCGCCGCGCGGGCGCGCCGCGCGGGGGAGTGCTCGGCCCACATCGGCCCGTCGGACCAGATGCGGCGCCCCCCGGTCACGCGCGCGCGCGCTCCTTGGCCCGCTCGCGCTTCAGCTTGACCATGCGCCGGGTGATCATCTGCCGCTTCATCGGCCCGATGCGGTCGATGAAGAGCGTGCCGTCGAGATGGTCCACCTCGTGCTGCACGCAGGTGGCCCAGAGGCCGGCCATGTCCTCCTGCACCGCGTTGCCGTCCCGGTCCATCCACCGCACGGTCACCTCGGCGGGGCGGGTCACGTCGGCATACTGCTCGGGGATCGACAGGCAGCCCTCCTCGTAGACGCTGGTCTCGTCGGAGGCGGCCACGATCTCGGGGTTGAACATCACGAGGGGGCGGGGCGCCTCCTCCTCGTCCTTGACGCAGTCCATCACCAGCAGGCGCGCGTTCACCCCCACCTGCGGCGCGGCCAGCCCGATGCCCGGCGCGTCGTACATCGTCTCGAGCATGTCGTCGGCCAAGGCGCGGAGGTCGTCCGACAGGTCGGCGACGGGGTCGCAGACCTTCTTCAGGCGCGGGTCGGGGTGGAGCAGGATCGGCCGTTTCATGCCCCCGCATATGGATTTGCGGCGCCTGCGGCGCAACCGCGCCTTGCCCCGCCCCGCGCCCCTTGCGAGGAACGCCCCGGACCCAACGCCCGGAGACGCCCATGCCCCGCGACCTCGACCCCCGCTTCGATGCCGAGATCGACCGCCGTGGCACGCACTGCATGAAGTGGGACATGATGGAGGCGATCTACGGGGTACCGGCCTCGGACGGGCTCGCCATGTGGGTCGCCGACATGGACTTCGAGCCGCCGGCGGTGGTGACGGACGCCCTGCGCGCGATGACCTCCCACAACGTCTACGGCTACTTCGGCAACGACGGCCCCTACCGCGACGCGATCCGCTGGTGGATGGCCGAGCGGCACGGCTGGGAGGTGGACCCGGGCGCGATCTTCACGACCCACGGCCTCGTGAACGGCACCGCGCTGTGCGTCGACACGTGGACCGCGCCCGGCGACGGGGTCGTGCTGTTCACCCCGGTCTACCACGCCTTCGCCAAGGTGATCCGCGGCAACGGGCGCCGCGTGGTCGAATGCGAATTGGCCTACGAGGACGGGCGCTACACGCCCGACTGGGACGCGTGGGACGCGGTGATCGCGCGCGAGGGGGCGACGATGGCCATCCTCTGCTCGCCCCACAACCCGAACGGGCGGGTCTGGACGCGCGAGGAGCTGGAGGGCTTCGCCGCCTTGGCCGAGCGCCACGGCCTGCTGCTGGTGTCCGACGAGATCCACCACGACCTCGTCTATCCGGGCGAGACGCACGTGCCGATGTCCAAGGTCATGGACCCGGCCCGCCTCGTGATGATGACGGCGCCCACCAAGACCTTCAACATCGCGGGGGCGCATACCGGCAACGTCATCGTCGAGGACGAGGGGCTCCGCGCCCAGTTCGGCGCCCGGATGCTGGGGCTGGGGCTCTCGCCCAACTCCTTCGGCCTGCACATGACCACCGCCGCCTACTCACCCGAGGGCGCGGCGTGGGTGGACGACCTGATGCGGTACCTCGACGGCAACCGGCGCCTCTTCGACGAGGCGGTGGACGCGATCCCCGGCCTGCGGAGCGTGCCGATGCAGGCCACCTACCTCGCGTGGGTCGACTTCTCAGGGACGGGCATGGACCGCGCGGAGTTCACCCGCCGGGTCGAGGGCGACGCCCGCATCGCCGTCAACCACGGCCCCACCTTCGGCAAGGGCGGCGACAGCTTCCTGCGGTTCAACATGGCCACGCCCCGCGCCAACGTGGAGACCGCCGTGGCCCGCCTCGCGGAGGCGTTCGGCGACCTGCAGTGACGGGTGCCTCCGGCGGGAGTATTTCGGGGAACATCGAGGGGGCCCTTCACCCGGCCTTAATCGGTCGCCTCCTACCCAATGGGCGCGGTACAGGCTGGAGAGCCGATGGCAGTGAACGTCGATGAACGGCGCGTCCCCGGTCGCTGGCGGACCATCGGTGCACCGGAGGAGCCCACTCTTCCGGGGACGCGTGCCCTCGATGTTCCCCGAAATACTCCCGCCGGAGGCACCCGTCAGACGAGCCCCGCCACCGTCGGCCAGAGCGTCGCGACCAGCAGGGCCGCCATCGTCCAGTTGAAGGCGCGCAGGCGGGCGGGCGAGGTCAGCACGTGCCGCATCTCCTGCCCGAGCAGCGTCCACGAGCCGACGGAGGGGATGTTGACCGCCGTGAACACCGCCGCCACCGCGACCACCGATCCGAGCGACCCGGTCGAGTAGACCGACACCGCCCCCAGCGCCATCGTCCACGCCTTCGGGTTCACCCACTGGAAGGCCGCCGCCTCGAGGAAGGTCATCGGCCGCGCCCCCGCCTCGGCCCCCTTCGGCGCCCCCGCGTTGGCGATCCGCCACGCGAGCCACAGCAGGTAGGCCACCGCGACGACCGCCAGCGCGACCTTGAGCGGGGGGTAGAGGTCGAACAGCGCGGCCAGCCCCATGCCGACGCAGACCACCATGAACCCGAAGCCCAGACCCACGCCCAGCATGTGCGGCACCGTCCGCCGCAGCCCGAAGTTCACCCCCGAGGCCATCAGCATCAGATTGTTCGGCCCCGGCGTGATCGAGGTGACGAAGGCGAAGCCCGCGAGGGCGAGGAGCATCTCGATGGTCATGGCCGCAGGATTGCCCCATCCGGCGCGCAAGGTGCTTGCGAACGGCGCGCCTACCCGCCAACCTCCGCAAGGAATGCCTGATCTCGACCCTTTCGACCGCAGCATCTTGCGCGAGCTGGCCGCCGACGGGCGGCTGAGCAACCAGTCGCTCGCCGCCAAGGTCGGGCTGTCCCCCTCCGCCACCCTGCGCCGGGTCCAGCGGCTGGAGGCGACGGGCGCGATCCGCGGCTACCGCGCGGTGCTGGGGCCCGAGGCGACGGGGGTGGGCTTCACCGCCTACATCGCGGTCGGGCTCAACGACCACACCAAGCACGGCCAGGAAGCCTTCGAGCGCGCCGTGGCGCGCTCAGACGAGGTGCGGGAGTGCCACAACATCACGGGCACGGTGGAGTACCTGCTGCGCATCGAGGCACGCGACCTCGCCGACTACAAGCGCTTCCATACCGACGTGCTGGGCGTGCTGCCGCAGGTAGCGCGGCTGACGACCTACGTGGTCATGGGCTCGCCCAAGGACGAGCGGGGCTAGCGGTCAGACCCGCGCCCGGTCCTCCACGTCGCCGGTGGGGCCGTCCTTGGCCAAGGCCGACTTGGGCGTCTCGTGGTCCAGCCGGTCCTTCGTCCGCTTCTTGGAGCGGAACAGGAAGAACAGGACCACGCCGAAGGTGAGCGCGATGTTGAGGGCGACGATGATCTCGGCCATTTGGGCCTCCACGGGATGAGCTAGGTCACCCGACGAACCCGCTCCCCCGGGGGTGGCGTTCCGATCCCCCCCCCGCGACCGGAGGTCCCGGTATGCCGAACCCGATCCGCCCCTTGGGCCTCGACCACGCCGTGCTGTGGGTCCGCGACCTGCCCCGCGCGGTCGCGTGGTATCGCGACGTGCTGGGCTGCGTCCCGGCCTTCGACTACCCGGAGATCGGGATGGCGCATCTGTGGTTCGGGGGGATCATCCTCGGGTTGTGGGACGCGGACGACCCCCGCGCGGCCTACGCCCTGCCGAAGGTGCGGGGCGGCACCAACGTCGATCATCTGGCCCTCGCGGTGGGACCGTTCGAGCGCGGCGCGCTGATGGCCCATCTCGCCGCCCACGGCGTCCCCGTCCACAAGGAGGAGGTGCAGGTCGGCGCGCGGGGCGTGGGGCGGGCGGTCTACATCCACGACCCGTGGGGCAACCGGCTGGAGCTGAAGGGGCCGCCGGGCCTGTGACGGAACGGCGGCGGGCGCGGCGCGTTGCGGCGCCGAGACCTGCAAACGGAGTTCCCCATGACCGACCTCACCGGCACCCGCATCGCCATCCTCTCGACCGACGGCTTCGAGCAGTCCGAGCTGGAGACCCCCCTCGAGAAGCTCCGCGGGATGGGCGCGACCGTGGACGTCGTCGCGCCCGGCGGCGTCGAGTCGATCCGCGGCTGGGACGAGGACGACTGGGGCGATGCGGTCCCCGTGGACGTCGACCTCGCCGAGGCGGGGGCCGGCGAATACGACGCGCTCGTGCTGCCGGGCGGGCAGATCAACCCCGACGTGCTGCGCACGGAGGAGGCCGCGCTCGCCCTGATCCGCGCGGTGCACGCGGCGGGCAAGCCCGTCGCCGCGATCTGCCACGCGCCGTGGCTCCTGATCGAGGCGGGGCTGGCCGAGGGGCGGCGCATGACGTCCTACACCTCGATCCGCACCGACCTGCGCAACGCGGGCGCCGAGGTGGTGGACGAGGTGGTCACCGACGGCAACATCGTCACCGCGCGCAACCCCGACGACCTCGACGCCTTCGTCGACGCCATCGCGCGCGCGCTGACCGGCGCGGGGCGTGCCGCCGCTTAACGGTCTGGCAACCCGCGGCATGCCAAGGGCGGGGGCGGAGGACCGCCCATGAAGGACATCACCCCCGCCCCCGAACTGCCCGACGACGGCGCGCCCGGGATCGACCCGGACGCGCCCAGCCCGTTCGACTACGCCACCCGGTCCCGCGACCGCGACGTGCTGGACATGGTCCGCGCCGCGCTCGCCCGCGACGACGTCACCCTCGCGTTCCAGCCGGTCGTGGCGGCGGGCGGCGAGACCGCCTTCCACGAGTCGCTCGTCCGGCTGACGGACGGGACCGGGCGCGTCATCCCCGCCGCCCAGTTCATCGGCGCGGTCGAGGGGCTGGACCTCGGGCGGGAGATCGACTGCGCGGCCCTGCGCCTCGCGCTGCGCGCGCTGCGCCGCACGCCCGGCCTGCGCCTGTCGGTGAACATGTCGGCGCGGTCCATCGGCTACGGCCCGTGGCGGCGGCTGCTGCACGAGGGGCTGGAGGGGCGGGACGCGCCGGGCGAGCGGCTGATCCTCGAGATCTCGGAGCCGTCGGCCATGCAGGTGCCCGAGATCACCCTCGCCTTCATGCGCGACCTGTCCCCGCGCGGCGTCTCCTTCGCGCTCGACCACCTCGGGGCGGGGATGACCTCCTTCCGCCACCTGCGCGCGTTCCTGTTCGACATCCTCAAGATCGACGGCAGCCTCGTGGCGGGCTGCGACGCGGACGCCGACGCCCAGTGCCTGATCGACATCATGGTCTCGCTCGGCACCCATCTCGACGCCCACGTCGTCGCCCAAGGCGTCGAGCGCGGGGCCGAGGCGGCCGTCCTGACGCGGGCCGGCGTCGACGGGATGCAGGGCTGGCACTGCGGCGGCCCGAGCCTGCGCCCGGACTGGACGGGGGCCGCCTGACGCCGCCGGGGTTCCCGCGAACCCGCCTTGCGCCGAACCGCGCATTGGACTGTGCCGCCCGCCCGCGCTATCCGCCCGGGCGAACGCCGGTGTGGGCCCTTGCCCGACGACACGATCCCGGCGCGAACCGAAAGGACCGGGAATGACCAACGTCGTGATCGCCTCCGCCGCCCGCACCCCCGTGGGCAGTTTCCTCGGCAGCTTCGCCAACACCCCCGCCCACGACCTCGGCACCGCCGTGATCGAGGCGGTGGTCGAGCGCGCGGGCGTGGACAAGGCGGAGGTGTCCGAGACGATCCTCGGTCAGGTGCTGACCGCCGCGCAGGGCCAGAACCCGGCCCGCCAGGCGGCGATCAACGCGGGCCTTCCCAAGGAAGCGTCGGCGTGGGGCATCAACCAGGTCTGCGGCTCCGGCCTGCGCGCCGTGGCGCTGGGCGCCCAGCACATCCAACTGGGCGACGCGGCCATCGTCGTGGCCGGCGGGCAGGAGAGCATGTCGCTGTCGCCCCACGCGCAGGCGATCCGCGGCGGCCAGAAGATGGGCGACCTCAAGCTCGTGGACACGATGATCCGCGACGGGCTGTGGGACGCGTTCAACGGCTACCACATGGGCCAGACCGCCGAGAACGTGGCCGAGCAGTGGCAGATCACCCGCGAGGCGCAGGACGAGTTCGCCGTGGGCTCTCAGAACAAGGCCGAGGCCGCGCAGAAGTCCGGGAAGTTCCGCGACGAGATCGCCGCCTTCACCGTGAAGGGCCGCAAGGGCGAAACCGTGGTCGAGGACGACGAGTACATCCGCCACGGCGCCACCATCGACAAGATGTCCGGCCTGCGCCCCGCCTTCACCAAGGACGGGACCGTCACGGCGGCCAACGCGAGCGGATTGAACGACGGCGCCGCCGCCACGCTGCTGATGTCCGCCGACGCGGCGTCCAAGCGCGGGATCGAGCCTTTGGCGCGCATCGCCTCCTACGCCACCGCCGGGCTCGACCCGTCGATCATGGGCGTCGGTCCCATCTACGCCTCGCGCAAGGCGCTGGAGAAGGCGGGCTGGTCCGTGGACGACCTCGACCTCGTCGAGGCGAACGAGGCCTTCGCCGCGCAGGCCTGCGCGGTGAACAAGGACATGGGCTGGGACCCGTCCATCGTGAACGTCAACGGCGGCGCCATCGCCATCGGCCACCCGATCGGGGCCTCGGGCGCGCGCGTCCTCAACACGCTGCTCTTCGAGATGAAGCGCCGCGACGCCAAGAAGGGCCTCGCCACGCTGTGCATCGGCGGCGGCATGGGCGTCGCCATGTGCGTGGAGCGGGACTGACGGCAGGTCGGGCGGGCCGCGCGTATGTACGCCCGTATGCAAGATGTATGCACGGCGTATGCACGGGGGGTGCACGGGGGGTGCACGGGGGGCGCACGCCCCCCGCGGACGCCCCGGTGATGCCCACCTTGCCTGACGAACCGCCTGCCCGGGGGGCCGAATGAGCGACCGATTCGCGCAAGTCGTCTTCTCCGGCGGGGGGCTCCGCTGCTTCTGGCACGGCGGCTGGATGGAGGCCGTCACGGCCGCCCGCCCGGCCCCCGCGCCCGACCGCGTCACCGGCGTGTCCGGCGGCGCGCTCTCGGCCGCGGCGTGGCTCGCCGGGCAGGAGGAGTGGCTGTTCGAGCGCTTCGCCCGCGCGCTGCGGCGCACGGACAGCAACGTGACGTGGGACGACCTCGACGACGACGACGGGCGCTCCCCGCACCAGCGCGTCTACGAGGCGATCGTCGAGGACGTGATCGACGCGGACGCCCAAGTCCGCATCGCCGAGGGCCCCGCCTTCCAGATCAGCGTCTCGACCACCGGCGACGGCGCGGGCGCGACGCTCAAGGCGCTGGCCGCGGGCACGATCTATCAGATGGAGCAGGTCGTCGCCCCCACGCCGCGCCCGCGCCTGTCCTCCTATGCCGGGGTCGAGCAGCGCCTGATCGACGCGCGCCGCGCGGCCCGCGACGGCACCCTGCCCGACCTGATCCGCATGGCCGCGACCGTGCCCCCCGCCTTCCGCCCCGACGATTGGGACGGGGAGCCGGTCTACGACGGCGGCATGGTCGACAAGGCCCCCCTGCCCGACCCCGACGCCGGGCGCACGCTGGCGCTCTTGACCAAGCGGTTCGCGTCCCTGCCGGACGACGACCACGTCGACTACGTGCAGCCCTCCGCCCCCGTGCTGGACGGCTCCAAGCTCGACTTCACCGACCCCGACCTGCTGCGCGAGGCGTGGGACCAAGGCCATCGCGACGGCGAGGCTTGGCTGCGCGACCGTGCCGACCGAACCACCAAGGAGGAGAACTGAACATGTCTCGTATCGCACTCGTCACCGGAGGATCGCGCGGCATCGGCGCCGCCATCTCGAAGGCCCTGAAGGACCAAGGCGCGCAGGTCGCCGCCACCTATGCCGGCAACGACGAGCGGGCGAGGCAGTTCACCGACGAGACCGGCATCAAGACCTACAAGTGGGACGTGGCCGACTACGACGCCTGCAAGGCGGGCATCGCCCAGGTCGAGGCCGACCTCGGCCCGGTCGACATCCTCGTGAACAACGCGGGCATCACCCGCGACGCGCCCTTCCACAAGATGACGCCCGAGCACTGGCACGCCGTCATCGACACCAACCTGACGGGCGTCTTCAACATGACGCACAACGTCTGGGGCGGCATGCGCGAGCGCAAGTTCGGGCGGATCGTCACGATCAGCTCGATCAACGGCCAGAAGGGCCAGTTCGCGCAAGCCAACTACGCCGCGACCAAGGCGGGCGACATCGGCTTCTCCAAGGCGCTGGCGCAGGAGGGGGCGCGGGCCAACATCACCGTCAACGTGGTCGCGCCGGGCTACATCAACACCGACATGATGAGCACCATCCCCGAGAAGGTCATGGACTCCATCGTCGGCGCCATCCCCGTGGGCCGCTTGGGCGAGGCCGAGGAGATCGCGCGCTGCGTGGCGTTCCTGACCTCGGACGACGCCGGGTTCATCACCGGCTCGACCATCTCCGCGAACGGCGGCCAGTACCTCGCCTGAGCCTCCGGGCGGCCCCCGTCGCGGGGCCGCCCACCGCCGTCACGCGAAGCGCGCGCGGATCGGGAGGTGCGGGGCGGCGGGCGCCGCGCGGCGGAACGTGAACAGCCGCCGGAAGACGGCGCCCCGCTCGGCATGGGCGCGGGCGAAGGCGGCGTGGTAGGTCCGGGTGGTCGGGGTCTCGAACATGGCGGGCTCCTCTCGGATCAGCTTCGTTGCGTCGTCCTTGACTTGGACCCCGCTCGACCTGATCACAAACGAGACTTCTGCCTGCTTCGGTTAAGCCCACCTTGTCCGACCGCCTGCCTCCGCTCACGGCCTTGCGCGCCTTCGACGCCGCCGCGCGGCACATGTCGTTCCAAGACGCGGCGGCCGAATTGCACGTCACGCCCGCCGCGTTGTCCTACCAGATCAAGTCGCTAGAGGAGCAGTTCGGCGCCCCGCTCTTCCACCGCATGAACCGCAAGGTCGAACTGACCGAGGCGGGGGCCGCCCTCGCCCCCGGGGCTGCCGAGGGGTTCGCCGCCCTGCGCGCGGCGTGGCGCGCGGCCAAGCGAACGCAGGAGAGCGGGCTGCTGACCGTCACCGCAGGGCCCGCCTTCACCGCCCGTTGGCTCGCCCCCCGTCTCTTCGACTTCGCCTCCAAGCACCCGGAGGTGGAGCTGCGCTTCGCCGCCACGCTGCGCCTGCTCGACTTCCGCACCGACGAC
Organism: Jannaschia sp. Os4; assembly: GCF_016820245.1. Classification (GTDB taxonomy): domain Bacteria; phylum Pseudomonadota; class Alphaproteobacteria; order Rhodobacterales; family Rhodobacteraceae; genus Jannaschia. Next base: position 828,170 of record NZ_JAFCAR010000004.1, read on the forward strand.
ATCGACGTGGCCATCCGCTTCGGCCAGCCCCGCGCGGGTGAGGACGAGGCGCTGCACGTCGCCCTCGACCTCGGCGAATGGATGACGCCGATGATGACCCCCGACCTCGCGGCCCGCTACGCCACGCCGGAAAGCTTGCGCGACGCGCCCCTGATCCATCAGGACGACACGGCGGCCTTCACCGGCTTCGACTGGGGAACGTGGTTCCGGGCGGCCTCCGTGCCCGCGCCGGAGCCGCACGGGCCGAGGTTCAGCCAAGCGGACCACGCGCTCGACGCCGCGCAGGCGGGGGCGGGCGTGGTGCTGGGGCGGATGAGCCTCGCGGACGCGGCGCTGCGGACGGGCGCGCTGGTGGCGCCGTTCGACGTCGCGATCGTGCCCGAGGCGCGCTACCGGGTGCTGTGCCCGCAGGGCGCACAGGACCGGCCCGCGACGCGCGCGTTCCTCGACTGGCTGCGCGGCGAGGTCGCGACGATGGCCGACCATTCGGGCGGGCGGACGATGGTGGACGCCGTGGACGTGGCCACGACGCCCGAGGGCTAGGTCAGGGCGGGCGCGCGGCGCTAGGCCGACACCCCTTCGCTCAGGCGGGCGATCTCCTGCTTGAGGGCGAGCTTGCGCTTCTTGAGCGCGGCGACCTCCAGCGAATCGGAGCCGGGGCTGGCCATCTCCGCCTCGACGCGGGCGGACAGGGTGGCGTGCTTCTTCTTCAGCTCCTGCAGGTGAGATCCGAGCGACATGGGCGTCTCCTTCAGCTGTTGGTTTGGCACGGTCCGAGTGCAGCATGGGACATAGCGCCGTGTCACGACCTTTCCCGTGCAACCCCGCTTGTGGCGCGACGAAGCCTAAGAAAGCGTCAACGGGCCCGCATGGCGGAGCACGGCCTCGGCCGCGGCGGACGGCACCGCCCCGTCGTGCAGCACCAAGGGCGGCAGGAGCCGCAGTGGCCCGCGCGCCGCCTTGCGCCCCCGCACGATCACGCGATGCGCCGGGGCGCCGGGCTGGGACGCGAGGGGCAGCACCGCGAGGTCGCCCAGCCCCGGCGCCATCGTGCCCAGCAGGTCGGCCAGCCGGTCCGCGCGGGCGACGAGCGTGACGGTCCCCTTCGGCCCCGCCCGCCGCATCGCGGCGCGCGTCCACGCGCGCACGCCGCCGGGCCCCGCCTCGCGCAGCGCCGCCTCGCGCGCGGCGTCGGCGGCGGCGCGGCCCGACCCCGCGGGCAGGTAGGGCGGGTTGCAGATCACGTGGTCCCACTGACGCTTGGCGGCGGGCGGCGGATCGAGGGCGTCGCCCTCGATCACCCGGGCGCCGGGCACGTTCGCGCGGGCCAGCGCGGCGGCCCCGGCGTCCCGCTCCAGCCCCGCGACGACGACCCCCGGCACGCGCGCCGCCACGCAGGCCATCGCCGCCCCCGCACCGCAGCCGAGGTCCAGCACCGCCTCGCCGGCCTGCGCGGGGCAGGCGGCGGCCAGCAGCACCGCGTCCGAGCCGGACCGGAACCCCCGCGCGGGCTGCCGCAGAACGACCCGCCCGCCGAGGAACCGATCCTCCGTGTGGCTCATTCCGAGACCGTGACCCCGTTGTCCCGCATCACGTGCCGCGCCATGAATAGATCGCGCTCCGCGACCATCATCCGGCGCGGCAATATGCCGATGCTGCCCTCGAGGATCGACGTGTTGGCGTCGAGCACGAAGCACCCTATACCCTCGCCGTCCAAGAGGGCCTCGGCGAAGGCGATGACCGTGGGGTCGTTGGTCCGCAGGAGTTCTCGCATGGGGTCCGGCCTAGGCCGCGCGCCACGCGCCGTCCAGACGCCCCGTCGGAGAGGCAGATGAACCGACCCGAGCCGATCCCGCCGCACGAGCGCCTCGCCGCCGCGCTGTCCGACGACATGGCCGCCGTGGACGCGCTGATCCGGGACCGCATGGCCTCGGAGGCGGCGCCCCGCATCCCGCAGGTGACCGAGCACCTGCTCGGCGGCGGCGGCAAGCGGGTCCGCCCCCTGCTGACGGTCGCGGCGGCGCGGCTGTGCGGCTACGAGGGCGACCACCACCTGCGCCTCGCCGCGACGGTGGAGTTCATCCACACCGCCACGCTGCTGCACGACGACGTGGTCGACGAGTCCAAGCAGCGGCGCGGGCGGCCCACGGCCAACCTGCTCTGGGACAACCAGTCCAGCGTGCTGGTCGGCGACTACCTCTTCGCGCGGTCCTTCCAGCTGATGGTCGAGACGGGCTCGCTGCGGGTGCTCGACATCCTAGCCAACGCGGCGGCGACCATCGCCGAGGGCGAGGTGCTGCAGCTGTCGGCGGCGCGCGACCTCTCGACGACCGAGGACACCTACCTTAGGATCGTGCGGGGCAAGACGGCCGCGCTGTTCGAGGCGGCGGCCCAAGTGGGCGGCGTCATCGCGGGCGTCGAGGAGGACCGGGTCGCGGCCTTGGCCGAGTACGGCGACGCGATCGGCGTGGCGTTCCAGATCGTGGACGACTGGCTCGACTACGGGGGCGCGGGCGACGGGATCGGCAAGAACCTCGGCGACGACCTGCGCGAGGGCAAGCTGACCCTGCCGGTGATCCGGGCGCTGGCGCGGGCCGACGAGGGCGAGCGGGCGTTCTGGAAGGGCGCGCTGGAGCGCGGCGAGGGCGAGTTCGCGCAGGCGCGCGCGATCCTCGACCGGCACGGCACGCTGGAGGAGACGCGGGCCGAGGCGCTGGCGTGGCGGGACCGGGCGGTGGCGGCTTTGGAGCGGCTGCCGGACCATCCGCTGCGCGGGATGCTGGCGGACCTCGCCGACTACGTGGTGGCGCGCGCCTCCTGACGGCTCACCAGAGGGTCGCGGCCTCGACCCACCAGCCCGGCCGGGCCAAGCCGCGCGCGGCTTCCTCGGCGGCGGCGCGGCTGTCCCAGAGGCCGAAGCAGGTGGCCCCCGACCCGCTCATCCGCGCGAGCGCGCCCCCGGCGGCACGCAGGTCCGCCAGCGCCGTCTCGATGACCGGCGCGATCGCCGTGGCGGGCGCCTCCAGGTCGTTGCGGCGGTCGGACAGCCACGCCACCGCCGCCGCGCCGTCGGCGAAGGCGGGCGGATCGGGCATCGGGGGGTTCGCCTTCGCGGCGAGTCCCGCGAAGACCGCGCCCGTCGGCACGCCGACGCCGGGGTTCACGAGCACGCCGTGCAGCGCGGGCAGGTCGATGCGCTCCACCCGCTCGCCCGCGCCGCGCATCCGCTGGGCGCGGGGGTCCATGCAGACGGGCACGTCCGCGCCCAGCGCCATGAGCGCGTCCGTGTCGAGCGCGGCGCCCGCGAGGCGCAGCGCGCAGGCCGCGTCCGAGGAGCCGCCGCCGATCCCGGCGGGGTGCGGCAGGCGCTTGTCGAGGGTGACGTGGGCGCGGGTGCCGGCGGCCGCCAGCGCCCGGCGGACGATGTTGGCGTCGTCGGTGGGCACCCTCGCCGCGAAGGGGCCCGTGACGGCGAGCCCGTCGCCGTCGGAGAGCGTCAGCCGGTCGCCGAAGTCGGCGAAGGCGACCAGCCCGTCGAGGTCGTGCCGCCCGTCCGCCCGCCGTCCCGTGACGTGCAGGCAGAGGTTCACCTTCGCGGGCGCGAGGCCCCGGCGCGCGCTCACCCGTCGTCGGCCTCTTCGAGGACGCCGACGCCGCCCTCCTCGTCGAGGACCGCGTCCAGCCCGACCTCGAGCTTGCGCTTGATCCGGGCGAGATCCTCCGGCTCGGGATCGAGCGAGAGGGCGCGGCGCCACTGGAACTCCGCCTCGCGCTTGCGGCCCACGGTCCAGAGCACGTCGCCGAGATGGTCGTTGATGACCGGGTCGCGCGGTGTCAGCTCGACCGCGCGCTCCATCGGGGCCACGGCCTCCTCGGCGCGGCCGAGGCGGTAGAGGACCCAGCCGAGGCTGTCGGTGATGTAGCCGTCGTTGGGCCGCGCGGCGACGGCGCGCTCGATCATGTCCAGCGCCTCGTCGAGCTTCATGCGCTGCTCCACGAGGCCGTAGCCGAGGTAGTTCAGCACGGAGGGCTGGTCGGGGTTGAGGTCGAGCGCGCGGCGGAAGTCGGCCTCCGCCCCCGCCCAGTCGTCCGTCCGCTCCCGCGCGATGCCGCGGGCGTAGTAGAGGAACCAGTCGCGCGCCTCCGGCTCGCCCGCCGCCTCGACGATGGAGAGGGCGCGGTCGTAGGCCTCCGCCGCCCCGACGAAGTCCTCGGTCCGGCGCAGCGCGTCGCCCAGGGAGGCCCAGACCTCCTGGCGGTCCGCGTCCGTGCGGGTCAGGGCCTGCAGCACCTCGACGGCGGCCTCCTCCCGGCCCGCCTTCAGGAGCACGTCGGCTCGCTCGATCTCGGCGGCGTGGAAGGCGGGGTCGTCGCGGGGCACGGCCCGCAGGGCGGCGGCGGCGAGGTCGCTCTGGCCCTGATCGTCGAGCAGCGCGGCCACGAGGACGAGCGCCTCGGTGTGGTCGGGGCGCAGCACCGTGGCGGCGCGCCCGTTGATCAGCACGAAGGTCGGGCTCGCCTCGCCCGCGAGCAGGGCGGCGAGGGTGAAGTAGGCCTCAGCCATGCCGTCGCGCGGCGTGGCGACGAGGTCGAAGCCGACCTCCTCGCCCGCCTCGATCCGCGCCAGCAGGGCCTCGAGGGCGGGCGAGTTCACCGCCGCCGTCGACTGGGTCAGCAGATCCACCGCGTCCGCGGTCCGGCCCATCGCGGCGAGCACCTGCGCGTGGCCCTCGATCCCGCGCGCGGTCAGCTGCAGCGCGGTGCCCGCGCGGCCCGAGAAGATCTCGTCGGCGGTCTCGAAGTCGCCCTCCATCGCCGCGAGGTAGGCGGTGTGGATCAGCGCGAAGGGCGTGAAGCCTTCGGTCTCGGCGAGGCGATCGAACTCGGCCCGCGCCGCCGCGCCGTCGCCCCGCGCCGCGGCGATCCATCCCCGCACCAGCCCGTCGAGCAGCGCGCCGCCCACGGTCTCGCCGGACAGGATGGCCTCGGCCCCGTCCCAGTCGCCCGCCTCCAGCGCGGCGATCAGCCGGGCCGCGTCGGCGAACTGGCTCTCGCCCTCCGCCGCCTCGAGGAGGTCGGCCACGCGGGCGGCGGCGGCGAAGTCGCCGAGCGCGGCGTTCACGATCACCGCGTTCTCGAGCACGGAGGGCGTGGTGTCGTCGCGCGCCACGAGCCGGTCGTAGTACTCCGCCGCCGCCGCGTAGTCGCTGGCGAAACCCGCGATGCGGGCGGCGAGGTAGGGTCCGGCCTCGCCGCGGGTCTGCGCGAGGAGCGGCGCGGGCAGGAGGAGCGTGGCGGCCAAGAGGGCGGCGGAAAGGCGCATCGGGGTCTCCGGAAGGGGTCGCGGCACGCTAGGCGGGGGCCGGGGGAGGTGCAACCGAGGGGGCGGGACCGCGCCGGTCCCGGAGGCGGGGCGACGGCGCGCGCGCCGCGCCCCTCCGGCGGCGCGGCGATGCCCCCCGCCCGGTCCGGCCGTCCCGCCGCCGCGACCGGCTCCGCGCCCGCCGGGGCGGCCCCGGGGCGGCGGATCACATGTTCGGGTAGTTCGGCCCGTCCCCGCCCTGCGGCACCTGCCAGACGATGTTCTGCGCCGGGTCCTTGATGTCGCAGGTCTTGCAGTGGACGCAGTTCTGGAAGTTCACCACGAACCGCGCGTCGTCCCCCTCGCCCACGAACTCGTAGACGCCCGCCGGGCAGTAGCGCTGCGACGGCCCCGCATACTGCTTCAGGTCCACCTCCACCGGCACGGACGGGTCCTTCAGCCGCAGGTGCGGCGGCTGGCTCTCCTCGTGGTTGGTGAAAGCGAAGGACACGTTGGTTAGCCGGTCGAAGCTGAGCTTGCCGTCCGGCTTGGGGTAGTCGATCGGCTCGAACTTCGACGCGGGCTTTAGGCTGTCCGCGTCCGACTTGGCGTGCTTCATGTTCAGCGGCGACCAGCCGGTCAGGTTCTGGAGCCACATGTCCGCGCCGCCCACCGACAGCGACGCCATCAGCCCGTGGTTCGACCACAGCGGCTTGACGTTGCGCACCCGCTTGAGGTCCTTGCCGATCGGCCCGGTCCGCACCGCCTCGTCGTACTCGGCCAGCGTGTCGCCGGTGCGCCCGCCCTCGATGGCCGCGTGCGCCGCCTCGGCGGCGGCCTTTCCGCTCAGCATCGCGTTATGGTTGCCCTTGATCCGCGGCACGTTGACCATGCCCGCAGCACAACCCAGCAGCACGCCGCCGGGGAAGGCCGTGTCCGGCAGCGCCTGCCACCCGCCCTCGGTGATGGCGCGCGCGCCGTAGGCCACGCGCTTGCCGCCTTCCAGAAGCTCCGCGACCATCGGATGGTGCTTGAAGCGCTGGAACTCCATGTACGGGAAGACGTACGGGTTCTCGTAGTTCAGGTGGACGACGAAGCCCACGTACACCTGGTTGTTGTCGAGGTGGTAGATGAAGCTGCCGCCCCCGGCGTTCTTGCCCAAGGGCCAGCCCATCGTGTGCACGACCTTGCCCGGCTGGTGCTTCTCGGGGTCGATCTCCCACAGCTCCTTCATGCCCAGCCCGTACTTCTGGGTCTCCTTGCCCTGCAGGCCGTACTTGTCGATCACGTGCTTGGAGAGCGACCCGCGCACCCCCTCGCCCAGCATCACGTACTTGCCGCGCAGGATCATGCCCGGCTCGTAGCCCTCGCCCGGGGTGCCGTCGGCGTCGCGCCCGAACTCGCCCGCGACGACGCCCGCCACGCGGCCCTCCTCCATCACCAGCTGGGTGCAGGCCATGCCGGGGAACACCTCGACGCCCAAGGCCTCGGCCTGCTCGGACAACCAGCGGCAGACGTTGCCCATCGAGACGACGTAGTTGCCGTGGTTCGACATCAGCGGCGGCATGATCGCGTTGGGGACGCGGACGCGCCCCTCCTCGCCCAGCACGTAGAAGCTGTCGGAGGTGACGGGCACGTCCACGGGCGCGCCCTTCTCCTTCCAGTCGGGGATCAGCGCGTCGAGCCCGGAGGGATCGAGCACCGCGCCGGACAGGATGTGGGCGCCCACCTCGGAGCCCTTCTCCAGCACCACCACCTCGCGCGCGGGGTCCAGCTGCTTGAGCCGGATCGCCGCCGACAGGCCGGCGGGGCCGGCGCCGACGATCACCACGTCGTAATCCATCGACTCCCGTTCGACGGACAGGTCCGCCTCCATCGGGCTGGGGGGCGGGGCGGCGGGCGTGGCGTCGAGCATCGGGGCACCTCGTGAAACGGTCCGGCGCGCAGCTTGCGCGTCGCGGCCCATATGGGAAAGGGGTGACGCGCGCGTCAATCGTGACCCGTCGTCGCGTGGGGGCCGCCCGCGCACGTTGCACGCGGCGCGCGGGCTGCTAACCTGCCCGCCGACCAACCGCGCGCCGCCCCCGGAGCGGCGACCCCGCAAGACGAAGGCACCCCCATGGAGAAGATGCCCATCACCCCGCGCGGCCTCGCCGCGCTGGAGAAGGAGCTCAAGCACCTCAAGTCCGAGGAGCGGCCCGCCATCATCCGCGCCATCGCCGAGGCCCGCGAGCACGGCGACCTGTCGGAGAACGCGGAGTACCACTCGGCCCGCGAGAAGCAGGGCTTCATCGAAGGCCGCATCAAGGAGCTGGAGGGGACCATCTCGCTGGCCGAGGTGATCGACCCCGCCAAGATGTCCGGCGACACGATCAAGTTCGGCGCCACCGTGACCCTCGTCGACGAGGACACGGAGGAGGAGAAGACCTACCAGATCGTGGGCGAGCCCGAGGCGGACATCGAGGCGGGCCTCCTGAACCTGCGCTCCCCGCTGGCGCGCGCGCTGATCGGCAAGGAGGAGGGCGACTCGGTCGAGGTCCGCACGCCCGGCGGCACCCGCGACTACGAGATCACCGCCGTCCGCTACGCATGAGCGACGCGACCGATCCCGGTCCGGCGGCGCGCTCCTCGCCGCCGCCCAAGACGCCCGGCGCCCCCCGCGGCGGGGCCGAATGGATCGGGGCGACGGCCACCTTGGCCTCGCTAGCATGGCTCGCCTTGGCGGGCTGGTACCTCGCCACGCTCACGCCCAACGGGCTCGCGATCCTCGCGGTCGATCCGTTGGCGACCGCCGTCGCGCTCCTCGGCATCGTGGTGCCCGTCGCCCTGATCTGGATCGTCGCGACGCTGGCCCGGCTGTCCCGGTCGCTGAGGCAGGAGGCGGCCCATCTCCGCGACGAGATCGACGCGATGCGCGAGGCGCACGCCGTGCAGGCGCGCATGGGCGCCGCCGCGCTGCGGCGCGACGTGGAGGCGCGGCTCGCCGACGTGGGCAAGACCGCCGCCCCCGCGCCCGGCCCCGCCCCCACCGGGGAGGCCCCGCGCAGGGCGCCGGTCCTCACGGCGCCCGCGCGCCCCGGGCGAAGCCCGCTGGAGGTGCTCCGCGCCGCCCGCCCCGTCCCGGCGCCCGCGCCGTCCGAGGCTCCGCGCGCCGATCCCGCGCCGGACGCCGAGGCGGACGTGCCGCCCGCGCGGACCGGGCTCGACGCCGCGGACGTCCTTCGCGCCTTCGACCTGCCGCGCGGGCGCGACGACGCCGAGGGGTTCGCCCTCGTCCGCCGCGCCTTGGCGGATCCCGCGGCCGGGCCGGTCCTCTCGGCGGCGCAGACCGCGCTGGCGCTGCTCTCCGAGGGCAACCTATCGGCCACCGCCCTGCCCCCGGCGCCGCCCGCGGCGTGGCGCGCGTGGCTCTCCGGCGAGGGGGCGCCGTCCTCGTTGGGCGAGATGCGGGATCCGGCGGCGACCGCGCTCGCGACGGGGCGCGCGCGGGCCGAGCCGCCCTTCGCCGCCGCCGCCGCCGCGCTGCTCTCCGCGCTCGAGGAGGCGGGTCCGGCCTTGGCCGCCGCGTTCTCGGACGAGGATCTCGAGGCGCTGGACCGCACCCGCACCGGACGCGCCGCGCGGATCATGGCGCGGGCGACGGGCGCGCTCGACTGACCGCCGACGCGGACGCACAGGCGACGTGCGCTTCCGCCGGTTGCCCGCGCCCGGCCGTCGCGCCACCTCCGGCCCAGCATCCGGAGGACATCATGGGCCAACTGATCGACGGCGTCTGGCACGACGACTGGTACGACACGAAGTCGACGGGCGGGACGTTCGTCCGCTCGACCGCCAAGTTCCGCGACTGGATCACCCCCGACGGATCGCCCGGCCCCTCCGGCGAGGGCGGCCACCCGGCCGAGGCGGGGCGCTACCACCTCTACGTCTCGCTGGCCTGCCCGTGGGCGCACCGCGCGCTCGTGGTCCGGAGCCTGCGTGGCCTGACCGACCTGATCGGCGTCTCGGTCGTGCATCCCGACATGCTGGGCGACGGCTGGACCTTCGAGACGGACGACCACGGGGCGACGGGCGACAAGCTCTTCGGCCTGCCCTTCCTGCGGGACGTCTACCTGCGCGCGAAGCCGGACGTGTCGGGCCGCGTGACGGTGCCCGTGCTGTGGGACACGAAGACCGGGACCATCGTGTCGAACGAGTCCTCCGAGATCATCCGCATGCTCGACACCGCATTCGACGGCATCACCGGGAACGACGAGACGCTCTACCCGGAGGCGCTGCGCGGCGAGATCGACCGGATCAACGACCGGGTCTACCGGGACGTGAACAACGGGGTCTACAAGGCGGGCTTCGCCACCTCGCAGGCGGCCTACGACGAGGCGGTGACCGCGCTGTTCGACGCGCTGGACTGGCTGGACGGGCTGCTCGGGGAGCGGCGCTGGCTGGCGGGCGACGTGCTGACGGAGGCGGACTGGCGCCTGTGGACGACGCTGGTGCGGTTCGACGCGGTCTACCACCTGCACTTCAAGTGCAACCGGCGGCGCCTGATCGACTACGCGAACCTCTGGCCCTACGCCCGCGCGCTCTACCAAGTGCCGGGGGTGCGGGAAACCGTGGGCTGGCACCACATCGTCCGGCACTACCACTACAGCCACGAGAGCATAAACCCGCACCGGATCGTCCCCATCAACCCGGTGATCGACTGGGACGCGCCGGTCGACCGCTAGGCCCGCCGCCCCGCCGGCCGCGACCCGGGGTCCGGGGCGGAGCGCCCGGCGGGCCGCCCCGCGCGCGGGGCGGCCCCTCTCTCATGCCGTCTGCGCGGCCACCGCCGCGCGGGCCTTCTTCGATCGGTCGGCCTTGGCCTTGCGGGGATGCGGGCGCCCCGTCTCGGCGTAGTGGCGCAGCTCCTCGGTCGCCTCGCGCATCACCTTGCGGAACTGCAGCTTCATCGGCAGCGCCATCACGAGGCTGAAGGGGAAGGCGAGGTCCGCCCGCAGGCGCACGGACACCTCCGATCCGCCGCCGGTGTGGCCCGCGACGGTCCACTCGTTGACGAGCGACCGGACGAAGCCCGGCATCTTGGCGCCCGTGGCGGAGTAGGCGATGCGGCGGGCCGCCGGGTCGTAGGCCTCGATCGTCTCGGTGAACGCCCCGAGCGAGGTCTCGCAGACCCGGCCCGCGGCGGGCGCGCCCGGCAGCGCCTCGCCGGGCCGGGCGCCGGAGACGTAGACGCTGGAGGCCCAGTCGCCCGCGCGGACGTAGTCGGGGCCGAGGATCTGCCACACCCGGTCGGGGGCGGCGTCGATGCGGACGGTGCGCCGGACCTCCATCAGCCCACCACCTTTCCGCCCATCGCGTAGCCGCCCTCGGCGGTCTCCTCGATGTGGACGTTGATGTACTGGCGCAGGTCGCCCTTGCCGGCGTTCGACCCGACGGCGGCGAGGCCCTCGGTCAGGCGCGAGACGATGTCGGCCTTCTCCTCCACGCTCCAAGCGGAGCGGGGGACGGTCACACGGATGGTGGGCATGGTCTGTCCTTTCGGTTTGAGTTCTGCATCGGCCGATGCAATACTCGTAGCCGCTCCATCCCCGTATTGCAACAGGTGTTTCATAATGGCGCGACCCCGCTCCTTCGACGAGGCCGAGACGCTGGCCTGCGCGATGACCGCGTTCTGGCGCGCGGGCTTCGAGGCGACGACCTACCGGGGGTTGGCGAAGGAGACGGGCGTGGGCCTGCGCTCGCTCCACAACGCGTTCGGGGAGAAGGACGCGCTCTTCGCCCGAACGCTCGACGCCTACACGGAGATGGCGGCGGGCCTGCTCGACCAAGTGCTCTCGCCGCCCTCCCCCGACGCGCTGATCGGCCTCTTCGAGGCCACCGCCGCGCCGGTGCCGGAGGGCGACGTGCGCCGCTCCGGCTGCCTGATGGCCAACACGGCCTTCGAGCTGTCCGCCCCGCCCGCCGCCGTGGCCGAGCGGATCGCGGCCTACCGGACGCTCTTCACCGACCGGTTCGAGGCCTGCCTCGCGGCGGGGGGCGTCGCGGACCCCGCGCCGAAGGCGGAGTTCCTGCTGGGGGCGCTCTGGGGGATGCTGGGCCAGATCCGGCTCGCGGGGGACACGACGTCCGCCGCGCCGATGGCGGGGGTGGTGGCGGACACGATCCGGGGCTGGACGCGCTAGGCGCCGCGCACCTCGGCCACGAGGTCGTCGGTCGGGCCGTCCCGGAGCACCGACACGTCGCCCGTGGTCTCCATGACGACCAGCGCGGCGTCGTCGAAGGCCGCGCAGCCCGCCTGCCGCAGCTTCTGGCGAAGGTCGTCGGCGCTGACCCGCGCGGCGCGCATCGCGGCCTCGTCGGGCACCCCGTCGCGCAGGAGCACCACCGGCTCGTTGTCGATCCAGCGCTGCGCGTCGGGGACGCGGGCGCGGATCAGCCCGATGACCACCTGCATCCCCAGCAGCCCCGCGAGCGCCAGCGCCCCCATCCACCATCCCGTCGCCGGGTCGAGGATCACGGAAGCGAGGATGGAGCCCACCGCCACCGTCACGGCGAAGTCGTAGGCGCTCATCTTGGCGAAGGAGCGCAGCCCCGTGAGCCGCACGACGCCAAGCAGGATCGGGAGCAGGATCGCGGCGTCCGTCAGCGGCGTGAGCCAGTCCGGGATATCGGGCATGGGGCCTCCTGTCGCGGTCCAAGCGGCGGCGGTGGCGAAGGTTCCGCCGCCTGCCTAGATGGACGGCATGATCAAGGCGCCTGCATTGCTGATCGCGCTGGCCTACGGGCTGGTGGTGTTCCTGTTCTCCTCGTGGCGGATGAAGCGGAAGCTCGACTCCGAGGCGGAGCCCTTGGACGAGCCGCTGATGCGCGACGACCTGCGCGCGATGGCCGACGCGCTGGACCTGCCGGAGGTGCGGGTGAACGTCCTGCCGATGGACCCGGTCAACGGGCTGGCCGCGCCGGACGGGCGCATCTTCATCACGTCGGGCTTCCTGCGGAAGCTGCGGGCGGGCGAGGTGTCGTCGGCGGAGATGGCGTCGGTCGTGGCGCACGAGCTGGGCCACGTGGCGCTGGGGCACGCGCGGCGGCGGATGATCGACTTCTCGGGCCAGAACGCGATCCGCGTCGCGCTGGCGGGGGTGCTGGGGCGGGTGCTGCCCTTCGGCGTCGGCATCTGGGCGGCGAACGCGGTGGCCTCCCTCGTGGCCGCCCGCCTGTCCCGGCAGGACGAGTACGAGGCCGACGCCTACGCCTCGGCGCTGCTCGTGAAGGCGGGGATCGGGGTGGAGCCGCAGAAGTCCCTTTTCCGCAAGCTGGAGCGGATGACGGGGATGGGCGGCAACGGGATGCCCGCGTGGATGATGTCCCACCCGAAACCCGATGAGCGCATTGCGGCCATCGACGCGAACGCGGCGCGGTGGGGGATCGGCGGGCGAGGTTGAGGGCGCCGGGGCGTCGCCCCGGGCCTCGGAATATGTCCGGACCATCGAAGGGACGTGCGCCCTGCGGCGCGGCGCGCTAGTCCGGCCGCATGACGCCCGACCTCCTCTGCATCGGCTCGGTCCTGTGGGACGTGATCGGGCGCTCCAACGCCCACATGCGCGTGGGCTCCGACGTGCCGGGGCGGATCACGCGCATCCCCGGCGGCGTCGCCCTCAACATCGCGATGGCCGCGCGGGCCTATGGGATGACGCCCGCGCTGCTGTCCTGCGTGGGGCGGGACGCGGAAGGCGACGAGCTGGTCGCGGCCTGCGCGCGGCTGGGGCTGGTGACGGACACGCTGACGCGCTCGGACGACCTGCCGACGGACGTCTACATGGCGGTGGAGGGGGCGAACGGGCTGATCGCCGCGATCGCGGACGCCCATTCGCTGGAGCTGGCGGGGGCGCGCATCCTTGAGCCGCTGGAGGGCGCGCTGCGGGGCTGGGACGGGCCGATCGCGCTGGACGGGAACCTCACGCAGGACCTGCTGGCGCGGATCGCCACGGACCCCGCTTGGGCCGCCCGCGACCTGCGCGTGGCGCCCGCCTCGCCCGGCAAGGCCGAGCGGCTGCTGCCGCTGCTCTCGCACGGGGCGGCGACGGTCTACGTCAACCTCGAGGAGGCGGGCCTGCTGCTGCACCGCGATCCGGGGGATGCGGGCGCGGCGGCGGAGGCGCTGCTGGCGCGGGGGCTGCGGCGGGCGGTGGTGACGGACGGGCCGCGGCTGGCGGCGTCGGCGGATGCGGACGGGGTGCACGTGCGCCGCCCGCCGGCCGTGATGGTCACGCGGGTGACGGGGGCGGGCGACACGTTCATGGCGGCCCACATCGCGGCGGGCGCCGAAGGGCTAGACGCCGAGGCGGCGCTGGCCCGGGCGGTGGAGGCGGCGGCGGTCTACGTGTCGGGGGACACGTATTGACCCCCGTCGCCGTGCCCGTGCTGCGCGTGGCGCGCCCCACGGACGACATCGCGCGCTGCCTGCCCTTCTACGTGGACGGGCTGGGGCTGGAGGTGCTGGCCCGGTTCGAGGACCATGCGGGGTTCGACGGCGTGGTGCTCGGGCATCCGAACGCGCCGTGGCACCTGGAGTTGACGACGCATCCCGACCATCCCGCGCCCGTCGCATGGTCGGCGGACGACCTGCTGGTGCTCTACCTGCCGGACGGGGGGGCATGGCGCGCGGCCTGCGCGCGGCTGCAGGCCGCCGGTCACGGGCCGGTCGCGCCGCTCAACCCCTACTGGGCCGCGCGCGGCCGGACCTACGCGGATCCCGACGGGCGGCGGGTGGTGCTGCAGAACGCGGACTGGACGGCCTGACGCGGGGCGCGCCTCGCTTGCCGCGCCGCAGCGGACGCCCTATCCCGTCCGGGATGGCCAAGGACGACCAGACGCCGCGACCCCAGCGGGCCGGGATCCTGACCCGGCTGAGGAACAACTTCCTCACCGGCCTCGTCGTCATCGCGCCCATCGGGCTGACCTTCTGGCTGGTCTGGTCGGTGATCGGCTGGATCGACGGCTTCGTGCTCCCCTTCGTCCCGCGGCGGTTCAACCCCGACATCTGGCTGGCCGAGAACCTCGACTTCCCGATCGACATCCGCGGGATCGGGGTGGCGTTCTTCCTCGTGTTCACGGTGCTCGTCGGCTGGATCGCCAAGGGGATCATCGGGCGCTCGATCCTGCGCTCGGCCGAGAGCCTCGTGAACCAGACGCCGGTGGTGCGCTCGGTCTACGGGGGCCTCAAGCAGATCGCCGAGACGATCTTCAGCCAGGACAACACCTCCTTCGAGCGCGCCTGCCTCGTGGAGTATCCGCGCCGGGGCATCTGGGCGATCGGCTTCGTGTCGACCTCGGCCAAGGGCGAGATCGCGACGCGCGCGCAGGTGCCGATGGTCTCGGTGTTCCTGCCGACCACGCCGAACCCCACGAGCGGCTTCCTCCTCTTCGTGCCGGAGGATGACGTGACCTATCTGGAGATGACGGTCGAGGACGCCGCCAAGCTCGTGATCTCGGCGGGCCTCGTGTACCCCAACGGCCAAGGCGGCGTGACGACGGATCCCTAGAGCGGGACGGCCGCCTGCCCGGCGTCGGGCACGGGGGTCGGATCCATCTCGGGGCCGGGCAGCGGCTCGGTCATCTGCGCCACCTTTCGGATCTCGCCGTTCCGCGCGCTCTCGAGATGCATCCGCAGTTCGGGCGAGAGGGTCTCGGGATCGACCCGCACCTTGCCGTGGCGGGCCCACTCGATGTTGGCGGGGCGCAGCTCCTCCTCGCCGTGGCCCTCGAACCACGCGATGAGGTGGTCGGGCCGGATCAGGCGGATGCCGCCCACGGCGAGGTCGCCGTCGTCGGCGAAGACCTGATCCTCGAGGGTGATGTCGGCGAGTCCCATGCGCGTCTCCTGTAGCTGTCGCGGAGGAACGCGATCGGAGGGCGCGAGGTCCGATCCCCCCGCCGCGACATTCTGTCAGGCGTCGGTCTCGCCCGCCTCGTCGCCCCGGGGCGGGGGCTGGTCGCCGGCGATCGCGGCGGGATCGCGGAACTCGCCGTCATGGGCGTGCAGCAGCCGGTCCCGCATGTCGTCGGGCAGCGCATGGGGATCGAGCACGACCTTGCCGTCATGGGCCGCCGCGACGTGCTCGGCCCCCAGCGTCGCCTCGCCCCAGCCTTCCAGCCAGACGAGGAGCGAATCCGGCCGCACCTCGCGCACGGCGCCGACGCCGAGGGCGCCCTCGCGCAGGAAGACCTCGTCCTCGGCGCGGATGTCCTTCAGGGCCATGGGGTGTCTCCTCCTGCGATGCCTTCGAGAGGGGAACGCGGGAGGGGGGCGGAGGGATGCATCAGGACGGGCTACCCTTCCCACCACGATCCGCTAGCCGTCCCGAGATGGTCCCTCGGGCCATTCCCAGACAAGGTCGTCTTGTCGGAGCGCGGTCACCAAGGCTGTTGCGCGTCGCCGCGCGCAGGCACTCTTGCCGAGTGCCATGACGTTCTCCTCGACGTCCACGAGAAACGCGACGACGGCCTCCGAGGGGAGACACCGGCGGACTTGGTGTGCGGCGTCGATCAGAGAGCGGTCATACTCGTCCGCAAAGGATTGGTTCTCCGCGTGGCTCCATCCCCCGCCCGGTCTCCCTTCCTCCCACAGCAGTCCGATCGGATCCCAGAGGTTCCACCCATGGTCGCGCACGCGCCATAGCCGGATCCGGGGCGTCGCGGGCGCTGTCATCCGAGCGACCACGGCAGAGGGCAGCGGCGCTTGATCACGACCCTTCAGCTCACCCCAGCACGCGGGCGATCTTGGCCTTCGCCGTCTCGGCGTCCTCGCCGTAGGCGATGAGGTCGACGACGGCGCCGGTCTCGTCGAGCACGAAGACGCTCGCGTAGTGGTCGAGCGTGTAGTCGCCGCCGCCCACCGGGCGCTTCTGCCAGTAGACCTTCCACGAGCGGGCCATGTCCCACACCGCCTCGGGCGCGCCGGTGATCCCGAGGATGCGGTCGGACTGCGGCTCGAGGTAGTCCGCGAGGAATTCCGGCGTGTCCCGCTCCGGATCGACGGTCACGAAGTAGGCGCCCAACGCGTCCTGCGGGACGTCGAGCTCCGTGAGCCACGTCTCCATGTCGTAGACGGTGGTCGGGCAGACCTCGGGGCAGCGGGTGAAGCCGAAGAACAGCAGCGAGGGACGACCCTCGAAGGCGGCCTCGGTGATGGTGTTGCCGTCGTGGTCCGTCAGCTCGAACGGCGCGCCGAGCTCCACGGCCGCCGTGGCGGCGGGCACGGTCCGCGCGTCCGTGACCTCGCGCAGCGCGAAGCCCGCGCCGAGGGCGATCAGGGCGACGGCGGCGCCGCCCGCGAGGGTGATCCAGCGTGTCATGGCGGATCAGGTGGCATCGCGGCGGGCGGGGCGCAATGCGTCCGCCCGCCGCGTTCTTGCGGGGGTGGAGGTCAGTTGCCGTAGGCCACCGAGGGCAGCCACGTGGTCAGCCCCGGGAAGGCGAACACGATGGCCAGCCCGGTCAACTGCAGCAGCACGAAGGGGATGACGCCCCGGTAGATGTGGCCCAGCGTCACCCCCGGCGGGCAGACGCCCTTGAGGTAGAACAGCGCGAAGCCCACGGGCGGGGTGAGGAACGAGGTCTGCAGCGTCACCGCCACGAGGATGGCGAACCACACCACCGACGGGTCGCGGACCACGTCGTAGCCCGGCACCAGCAGCTCCAGCCCGAGGATGATGGGCAGCATGAGCGGCATGATGATGATCGTGATCTCGATCCAGTCGAGCAGGAAGCCCAGCAGGAAGACGATGAACAGGATGAAGGCCACGGTCCAGTAGGGGTGCCCGTCGAAGGCGTTGAGAACCATGTGCTCGATCACCTCGTCGCCCCCGTAGGCGCGCAGCACGTAGGCGAAGAAGTTCGCGGCGAGGAAGATGCCGACGATGTAGCCCGCCGTGTTGAGGGTGGAGCGCGCCACCTCGACGAAGACGCGGAAGCTCAGCCGTCCGTTGGCGAGCGCCAGCAGGGTCGCGCCGAACGCGCCGAGGCCCGATGCCTCGGTCGGCGTGGCGATGCCCGCGAAGATCGAACCGAGCACCAGCAGGATCAGCAGGAGCGGCGGGATCACCGCCTTGCCCACGTCGATCCAGACGTCGAGGCCCACGTGGGCGCCCTCCGCCGGGGCGGGCATCGCGCCGGGGCGGACGAGGCCGTAGAGCACGATGAACAGGATGTAGAGCCCGCCGAGGATCAGGCCGGGGAAGAGCGCCCCCATGAAGAGGTCGCCCAGCGAGATGGCCAGCTGGTCGGACATGATGACCAGCATGATCGAGGGCGGGATCAGGATGCCCAGCGTGCCGGCGGCCGCGATGGTGCCGGTGGCGATGGGCTTGGAATAGCCCTGCCCCATCATCTGCGGCAGCGCCATGACGCCGAGCAGCGTGACGGAGGCGCCGATCACGCCCGTGGAGGCGGCGAGGATGATCCCGATCAGCAGGACAGTCAGCGCGAGGCCGCCGCGCAGGCCGCCGAACAGGCGCTGCATGCTGTTCATCATCCGCTGCGCCACGCCGGACTGGTCCAGCATGAGCCCCATGTAGATGAACATCGGCAGCGCCACGAGCACGGGGTTCTGGACGATGTTGCCGAAGATGCGGGAGCTGAGCGCGAGGAACTTGCGGTACTCGATCCCGATGCGGTCGAACTCGATCACCTCCTCGAAGGAGCGGCGATAGGGGTCGAGCGCAATCTCGCCCAGGAGCGCGAAGATCAGCGACACGCCCACGAGGGCGAAGGCCACCGGCACGCCCCGGAAGAGCAGCCAGATGAACATCAGGAACATGGCGAGGACGGCCAGTTCGTTGAGCGTGAGGAACTGGCCGATGGCGGCGAGGAGGCTCATCGGACGGTCTCCGGGTCAGCGTCGGGGCCGGGCGCGCCGTCCTTGGACCGGTCGCGCAGCACGTAGGCGAGGGCGATCAACACGAGGAGCACAACCAGAGCGGCGAGGACCGAGGGCTTTCCCTCCTGGTTCCAGAAGATGTCGACCTCGTTGAAGAAGTCGGCTCGCGTCGCGCCCCGGTAGTCCTCGGCCATGCCGAGGGCGACCATGCCCCACGCGCCAGCGTAGTAGATCGCGAGCTGGATCGCGAACCATGCGGAGGGGAACGCGAACAGCAGGCGCTTCCACCAGTGCGGATGGGTCAGGCGGCCCAGCATGCGGACGTAGGCGAACCACGTCGCCACGGCGATGAAGAGGAAGGCCACGTTCACGAAGGTCTTGAGGTAGTAGAGCCCGTGGAGGCCGTTCGGGCTGCTGGACCCCTCGCCGGAGGCGATGGACTGCAGCGCGTAGGCCAGCGTCACGTCCCACGACAGGATGATGAAGGGCAGGAACAGCCATGCGAGGCCGAAGATGTCCCACTTGCGTTGCTTGGCGGGGCGGAACCCGTCGTAGAAGATGTCGACCCGCACGTGGCTGTTGGTCGTCACCGCGTAGCCCACGCCGACGAGGACGGCCGCGCCGTAGAGCCACCATTGCAGGTCGTCCATCCACGCTTGGTTGCCCGGTCCGACGCCGATCCGCCCGAGGTTGCGCAGAAGCACCTGCGCCACGATCACGACCATGAGGATCGGGAAGAGCCACGCGAAGAGGTTGGAGATCGCCACGATGGCGCGGTCGCCGCGCGTGTGGGTCTCGCGGCCCACCTCGCCGGGATCAGAGATGGCGACCATCGGCTCGGCGGCGGTGCCGGCGACCGGCTCGGCCTCGACGGGCTGGCTCATGGAAATCCCCCCTTCCGTCCCCACGGAAAGGCCCGGCCCCGTCGAGGGGCCGGGCCGGTCATCGGATCAGGCGCGGATCACTCGGAGCCGCCGCCGCGCGGACGCGGCAGGTAGATCGTATCGCCCCACGTCTTGTAGCCCGCGCGGAACTCCTGGAGGTCGTCCCAGACCTCCTTGAAGTAGGCGTCCTCGGCGGCCAGCTCGGCGGCGACCTCGTTCCACGTCTCCTCGAAGGTGGCGAGGATCTCGGGCGACCACGTCTTGATGGTCACGCCGTTCTGCTCGGTGTTCTCGACCATCGCCGCGAAGTTGGTCGCCTCGCCCTCGGCGAGGTTGGTCGTGATGTTCGCGAGGCAGGCGACGCGGATCTGTTCTTGGCTGCGCTCGTCGAGATCCTCCCAGCGGTCCTTGTTGATCAGCAGCTCGAACATGGTCGCGGGCTGGTGCCAGCCCGGGAAGTAGTTGAACTTGGCGATCTGGTGGAAGCCGAGGCGCGCGTCGATGCGGGGCATCGAGAACTCGGTCGCGTCGATGGCGCCGCGCTCCAGCGCCGGGAAGATGTCGCCGCCCGCGAGCAGCGAGGTCGACACGCCCAGCTTCTGCATCACCTCGGCGCCGAGGCCAAAGAAGCGCATGTTCAGGCCCTGCAGGTCCTCGAGCGAGTTGATCTCGTTCTTGAACCAGCCGGACGTCTCGGGCGCGATGATTCCGCAGGGCATGACATGAACGTTGTAGCCGTTCTCGTCGTACATGCGCTGGAACAGCTCGGCGCCGTCGTCGTAGAGCATCCAGCCGAGGAACTCGCCCGCTTCCGGCCCGAAGGGCACGGCGGCGAAGAGCGAGGCGGCCGTGATCTTGCCCTGCCAGTAGCCGGACGTCGTGTAGGCGGCGTCGACCGAGCCGTTGGACACGGCGTCGAGCGCCTCCAGCGTCGGGACCAGCTCGCCGGGATCGAAGTGCTCGAACTCGACGCCCTCGGAGATGCCGTTGATCTTGGCGACGAAGTCGGTGGCCGCCGTGCCGAGGATCGGCAGGTTCTTCCCGAACGCCGACGTCATCTCGAGCGTCTCTTGGGCGTGCGCCCCCGTGGTGATCAGCGCCGCCGTGGTGGCGAGCGCGATGGCCTTGAGCTTCATGTGAGCCCCTCCCCTGTTGTTCCGTTCCCCGGGCCTCCCTGCCCGGAAATTGGTAAGCCGTCCTTACCGGACGATGCGACGGGTGTGAAACAGATTCCTGCCGCCGCGCGACAGATTAGTGCGCGGGGGGCGGGCGGCGAGGGTCGCGCGCGTTCGGCGTCAGAGGCCCGGCACCGGCTTGGACGGCCCCCGGTCCAGCCGCCACGCCTCGGGGCCGACCTCGGGGAAGAGGTCGCGGACGAGCGGGTCGTGGCCCGGCACGATCAGGTCCGGCGCCGAGGCCAGCGCGCGCAAGGTATCGAAGCCGCGCAGCATCGCCTCGGCGTCCACCACGATGGGGAAGAGCTTCCCGGCGTGGACGTTCTCGTAGAAATGCGTGGCGTCGGAGGCGAGGACGAGCCAGCCCGCCTCGGTCCGCACCCGGACGCATTGCAGCCCTTTGGAGTGGCCGCCGATGCGGTGCACCTCCACCCCGTCCGCGATCTGTCCCGCGCCCTCGTGGAAGACCACCTTGCCCGCGTAGAGCCGCGTCACCGCCTCGCAGACATGCGCCCCGGTGAAGGGGTGGCGCAGGGCGTCGTGGCACATGCAGGGGCCGGTGGCGTAGGCCATCTCGGCGGGCTGGAGGTGGAGGCGCGCCCCGGGGAAGAGGTGCAGCCCGCCCGCGTGGTCGTAGTGGAGGTGGGTGACGATCACGTCCTCCACGTCCTCCACCGCCACGCCGCGGCGGGACAGCGCCTCGCGCGGGTCGAGGTCGATGGGCCGCCCCCGCGCCCTGCCCTCCTCGGCGTCGTAGCCGGTATCGACGAGGATGGTGCGGTCGCCCGAGCGCAGCAGCCAGACGAAGTAGTCGATAGCGTGGGGCGTGTCGGCGTGGTCGTCGAAGAGGAAGCTGTCGGACCGCGTCCGCCCCCCGGCCCGCGTGCCGTAGCGCAGCGCCTCGACCTGCCAGATCACCCCTGCACCATCGCGTAGGTCACGACCGTCTTGGAGCGCAGCATCGGCGCCACCGCCTCGTCGAACCTGAGGTAGTGGGGCATCGTCCTGTGGACCCCGAAGCCGGCCTCGTCCTCGTAGAGTTCGTAGAGGAACACCTCGTCGGGCCGCGACGGGTCGGTGAGGACGTCGAAGCGGTGGCAGGCGGGCTCGTCGGCGACGGAGGCGCGGGCGTTCTCCAGCATGAGGGGCATGAACTCGGCCATGTGGTCGGGCGTGACGATGAGGCGGACGGTGACGGCGAACATGGCGACTCCGGTCGGGTGCGGTATGGGGGGAGGGAAGCACGGGAGGGGGCGCATGGGGAAGTATTCGATCGCGGTGTTCCGCGGGGACGGCATCGGACCGGAGATCATGGGGCCGACGCTGCGGGTGCTGGAACGGCTCTGCCCCGACCGGTTCGAGTGGGTGGACTGCCCGGCGGGGGCCGCCGCCTATCTGGATCAGGGCACGGACCTGCCCGCCGCGTCGCTGGACGCGGCGCGCCAGGCGGACGCCATCCTGCTGTCCTGCTTGGGCGATCCGGCGGTGCGCTTCCCCGACGGGACGGAGATGACGCCGCAGATCGACATCCGCATCGCGCTCGACCTCTACGCGGGCGTCCGGCCCGTGCGGATCGTGCCGGGGCTGCGGACGCCGCTGGCCGATCCGGGGGCGGTGGACTTCGTGCTCGTCCGCGAGAGCACCGAGGGGCTGTTCCACACGCAGGGCAAGGGGCTGGTCGAGGCGGACCATGCGGAGGAGACGCTGCGCCTGACGCGCAAGACGACGGAGAAGGTGTGCCGCTTCGCCTTCCGCTTGGCCGAGCAGCGCCGCGCGAAGGGCCATCCGGGCCGGGTGACGAGCGTGGACAAGGCCAACGTGTTCCGCGCCTTCGCCTTCTGGCGCGAGGTGTTCGACGGGGTGGCCGTCGACTATCCGCACCTGACGGCGGACCACGCCTACGTGGACGCGATGGCGCTGTGGATGGTGACCAAGCCCGCCGCGTGGGACGTGATGGTGACCGAGAACATGTTCGGCGACATCCTGTCGGACCTCGGCGCGGGACTGATGGGCGGCCTCGGCGTCGCGCCCTCGGCCGACATTGGGGACGACCACGCCGTGTTCCAGCCCTGCCACGGCTCGGCGCCGGACATCGCGGGGCGCGGCATCGCCAACCCGGCGGCGATGATCCTGTCGGCGGCGATGATGCTGGACTGGCTGGGCGAGCGGCACGGCGACGCCGCGATGACGGAGGCGGGCGCGCGGCTCACGGCCGCCGTCGATGCCTGCCTCGGCGCGGGCGAGACGACCGGAGACCTCGGCGGGTCGCTCGACACGGAGGGCGCGGCGGAGGCGGTGCTGGCCCGCCTGTGATCCGGGTCGGCCTGCTGGGGCTGGGCTACTTCGCGCGGTTCCACGCCGATGCGTGGCGGCGGCTGGCGGGGGCCACGCTGGTCGCCACGGCGGATGCCGATCCGGCCAAGGGCGCGACCCACACGGACCTCGCGGGGCTGCTGTCCGAACGGCTCGACGTCGTGGACATCGCCACCCCGCCGCCCACCCACGCGGCGGCGATCCGGCAGGCGCTGGAGGCGCGGCCCGAGGCCATCGTCTGCCAGAAGCCCTTCTGCACCTCGCTCGCCGAGGCGGAGGCCGTCACGGCGGAGGCCGAGGCGGCGGGCGTGCCGCTGGTCGTGCACGAGAACTTCCGATTCCAGCCGTGGTGGCGCGCGATCCGCGCAGCCGTCGCGGACGGCGAGATCGGTGCGCCCCTGACCGCCACCTTCCGACTGCGCCCCGGCGACGGGCGGGGACCGGACGCCTACGTGGAACGCCAGCCCTACTTCCAGACGATGGAGCGGTTCCTGCTCCACGAGACGGGGGTGCATTACCTCGACGTGTTCCGCTGGCTCCTCGGCGCGCCCGACTGGGTGCAGGCGGACCTGCGGCGGCTGAACCCGGCCATCGCCGGCGAGGACGCGGGCCACGTCCTGCTCGGCTGGGCGGACGGGCGGCGCGCGTTGCTCGACGGCAACCGGCTGGTGGACCACGCGGCGGCGACGACGCGGCTGACCTTCGGCGAGGCGCTGGTTGAAGGGGACGGCGGTGTGCTGACGCTCACCGGGGACGGGCGGGTCGCGCGCCGGGCGCATGGCGCGGTGGAGGGCGAAGAAGTGCTGGCGCCGCGGGACTGGCCGGGCTTCGCCGGGGACAGCGTGGCCGCGTTCCAGCGGCACGTGCTCGAAGGGCTGGAGAGCGGCGCGTTCGAGACCGGGGCGCGGGACTACCTGGAGGTGATGCGGCTGGTGGAGGCCGGCTATGCGAGCGCGGCGGAGGGGCGGCGCGTGGCGGTGTAGGATGGGCGGAGGCCCACGCGGCGGGACCGTGGGCTTTCGCCCGCCCTACGCCCGCGCGCCCTCCGCGGCCCCCCGGATCTCGCGGATCGCGGCGCCGTAGCCCTCCGGCGCCTCGACCGAGCCGTGCTTGAACACCGCCGACCCGGCCACCAGCACGTCCGCCCCCGCCGCCGCGACCTTGGGCGCGGTCGAGGGGTCCACGCCCCCGTCGATCTCGATATGCACGTCGCGGTCGCCGATCATCTCGCGCAGGCGCGCCACCTTGGGCACGCAGGTCTCGATGAAGGACTGCCCGCCGAAGCCGGGGTTCACCGTCATCACGCAGACGAGGTCCACGAGGTCCAGCACCTCGGCCACCGCCTCCGCCGGCGTCGCGGGGTTCAGCGCCACGCCGGGGCGGACGCCCGCCGCGCGGATGGCCTGCAACGTGCGGTGCAGGTGCGGCCCCGCCTCGGCATGGGCCGTGATCACGTCGGCCCCCGCCTGCGCGAAGGCGTCGATGTAGGGGTCCACCGGCGCGATCATCAGGTGCACGTCCATCACGCCCGAGATGTGCGGGCGGAGCGCGGCGCACATGGCCGGGCCGAAGGTGAGGTTCGGCACGAAATGCCCGTCCATCACGTCGACATGGACCCAATCGGCGCCCTGCGCCTCCACCGCGCGGCACTCGGCCCCGAAGGCGGCGAAGTCGGCGGCGAGGATCGACGGGGCGATCAGGATCGGATTGGTCATGGCGGGCACCTCCTGCGCGCCGCCCTACCCCTCCGCCCCCCGGTTGGCGAGGGGCAGGACGACCCGCCGCTCCGTCACGATCTCGGCCAGCGCCACGTCCGTCGCCTCGCGCGGGATCTGCTCCATCCGCTGCGCCTCGAAGGCGAGGCCGATGGCGCGCATCTCGGGCCGGGCGGCCAGCGTGCGGTCGTAGAACCCGCCGCCGTAGCCCAGCCGCCCGCCGCCGAGATCCCAGCCCAGCAGCGGGACGATGGCCACCTCCGGCACCCGCCACGCGCCGTCCACGGGGATGGGGACGCCGAACGCGCCCTCCTCCACCTCGCAGCCGGGCGTCCACTCGCGGAAGCGCAGCGGCGCGCCCTTGGACACGACGACGGGCACGCAGATGCGGTTGTCGGCGGCGAGCGCGCGCATCGCGCCCGTGGGGTCCGCCTCCGACCCGATCGGCAGGTAGCCCGCGATCACCGCGCCCCGCAGATCGCGCAGCCGCGCCCACAGGCGGGTCGCCGCCGCCGCGCGGGGCAAGGGCCCGACGCCGTCCCGCGCCGCGCGGCACAGGCGGCGCGCTTGCACCTTGAGCGCCCCGAAGCTAGCCGAGCCCATGTTCTCCGCCACGCTCGATCACCTCGTCGTCACCGCCGCCACCGTCGAGGACGGGGCCGCGCACATCCAGTCCGCCGTGGGCATAGCGACTGGACCCGGCGGACGCCACGCCCGGCTGGGCACGTGGAACCGGCTGCTCTCGCTCGGCGACTGCTACATGGAGGCCATCGCGGTCGATCCCGAGGCCGGGCCGCCCGACCACGCCCGCTGGTTCGGCCTCGACGACCGCACCGGCCCGCCGCGCCTGACGCACTGGGCGGTCGCGGTCTCCGACCTCGACGCCGCCGTCGCCGCGCATCCCCATGCCGGCGACGTGCTCTCGTTCGAGCGGAACGGCCTGCGCTGGCGCATGGCGGTGCCCCCGGACGGGCGCTACGCGTTCGACGACCTCTTCCCGGCGCTCCTGCAATGGGAGACGGACCCGCCGTCCCTGCCGCCATCGGGCGCGCGGCTGGCCAGCCTCACCCTGTCGCATCCGGACGCCCCCGCGCTGGCGGCGGAACTGGGCGCGCTCCTCGACGACCCGCGGGTCGCCGCGCGCGAGGGGGAGGCGCGCCTGTCGGCCCGGATCGACACGCCGGACGGCCCGCGCGACCTGTGACGCCGCCCGACGCCGCCGCATTGCTGGAGATGGCTGAGGCGGCCCGCGCCGCCCTGCCCGCCCCCTTCGCCGCCGGCGCCGCCGAGGTGCGGATCGCGGTCGAGGAATGGCCGTCCGACGAGGTGCTCGACGACTTGGGGATCGAGGACGCCTACGACCTGACCGGCCTCTACGAGGGCGTGGCCCTGACCGAGCGCTCCGTCGCGGACCCGCCGACCGAGCCGAGCCGCGTCACCCTCTACCGCCGCCCGCTGCTCGACGAATGGGCCGCGCGGGGCGACGTCGAGCTGGCCGACCTCGTCACCCATGTCGTCGTCCACGAGCTCGCCCACCACTTCGGCTGGTCGGACGACGACATCGCCGCCATCGACCGCTGGTGGGAATGACGAAGGGGCGGCCCCAAGGACCGCCCCCTCGATGTTCCGCAAATACTCGGACGCGACGCCTCAGGCCGCGCGGGCGCTCAGGATCTCGTCCACGGCCTTGAGCGCGCCGTCCTCGTCCATCTTGTTCACGGCAGCCAGTTCCCGCGTCAGCCGGTCCAGCGCCGCCTCGTAGAGCTGGCGCTCCGAGTAAGACTGCTCGCGCTGCTCGTCGTTGCGGTGCAGGTCGCGCACCACCTCGGCGATGGCGATCAGGTCGCCCGAGTTGATCTTGGCCTCGTATTCCTGCGCCCGGCGCGACCACATGGCCTTCTTGACCTTGGCCTTGCCCTTCAGGGTCGTCATCGCCTTCTCGATCACGTCCGGCGCCGAAAGGGAGCGCAGGCCGGAGTCGGTCGCCTTGTTGGTCGGCACCCGGAGCGTCATCTTGTCCTTCGCGAAGGTGATGACGAACAGTTCGAGTTCGGTCCCCGCGATCTCCTGGGTCTCGATGCTGACGATCTGGCCCACGCCGTGCGCGGGGTACACGACGTAGTCGTCGGGGCGGAAGTCGGGCTTCTTGGCCATGGGGTCTCCTTCGCGTTGGGCGGCCCGTCGCTTCCGGTGCGGACGGAAAACCGGGCCGCGCCGCGCGGCCAAGGGCGCGCGGTGGGGTCCGGGTCTGGGCGGCTCAATGGACGGCGGCGGCGGCCGCGTCCGGGGGTGGCAGAACAGGCGGGGCTGGCCCGCGACGCGGGGACCATACCATGAAAAGGGGCGGTTCGGAAGCGGCGGGCGGACGCGCCGCGCGCGGCCCGGTCAGCCGCCCTCGCCCGGCGCCTCCGAGAACAGCTCCATCTTGCCTTCCTTGCCGTCCATCTCCTCGGCGTTCGGAAGCGGATCCTTCTTGGTGATGATCACCGGCCAGATCTCGGAGTACTTGCGGTTGAACTCCACCCACTTCTCCATGTCCGGCTCGGTGTCGGGCCGGATCGCGTCGGCGGGGCACTCGGGCTCGCAGACGCCGCAGTCGATGCACTCGTCGGGATGGATCACCAGCATGTTCTCGCCCTCGTAGAAGCAGTCCACGGGGCACACCTCGACGCAGTCGGTGTACTTGCAGGCGATGCAGCTGTCGTTGACGATATAGGTCATCGGGGTCCTCGGGCGGCGGGGCGCGTCAGGTGGTCGGAGGCGTCCCTACGCCCCGCCCTCCGGGGGTTCAAGCGGGCCACCGGTCGCATCCCCGTGAGGGCGCGCGCCCTCCCGGTCCCGGTCCATGTCGCGCCGCGCCTTGCCGGTCGGGCGGGCGCCCACGCGGGGCACCGGGGGCGGGGTATGGTCGGCGTAGAGCGCCTGCGCCTCCGGCGCGGGGCCGCGCCTGTCGGACAGGCCCGCAACCTCCACCACGCGGATCGTGCGGCCCTGCGGGAAGGTCAGCGTGTCGCCGGGGCTCACGGCGGTGGAGGTCTTGGTCACCCGCTCGCCGTTCACCCGGACGCTCCCGTCGCCCACCACGCGGGCGGCGAGCGAGCGTGTCTTGAAGAAGCGCGCGGTCCAGAGCCACTTGTCCAGCCGCTGCTTGGCGCGCGGCTCGCTCACGCGCCCCGGCTCACTTATCCTTCAGCGCGGCGAGCGCGGCGAACGGGTTGTCGGGGTCGATCGCCTTCTCGCGCTTGGGCCTCGACTCGTAGCGCTGCGCCTTGCCGCCGCCGTCCTTGCCGCCCGCGCGCGGCCCCTTCGGCTTGCCCTTGCCCTTGGGCCGGTCGCCGCGCGGCTGGCCACGCCCTTGGCCCTGACCCTGTCCCTGCCCCTCGCGGCGCGGGCCACGGCCCTGACGCCGAGGGGGCGACCACGTGAAGGTGTAGAACACCTCCGTCTCCGCCTCGGGCGTCGCGCCCTCCGGCGCCCCGGCCTCACCGTCCACCTCGGCGGCGGTCGCGGCGTCCTCCTGCGGGGCGCCCTCGCCCTCGGGCTCCGCCGGGGCCTCCGCCGCCTCGTCCGAGACCTCCTGCGCGGTGGCCACGGCCTCGTGCACGTCGCCCGCCGCCTGCGCGTGATCGGCGGGCGCCTCGCCCTCCGGCTGCGTCTGCTCCACCGTCTCCGAGGCCGGGGTCGCGTCCGCGCCCCCCTCGTCGACCGGCGGCGCGGGCTCGGCGTCCGCCGGGGGCTGCGCGGCGGCCGGAGGCTCGGCCTTGGCGTCCTTCGCGGGCCGGGCGGCCTTCGGGCGCTCGCCCTTCTCGGCGGCGTAGCCCAAGCCCCCCATCAGGTCGGCGAACTGCTCCAGCGTCAGGCCCGTGATCGACAGCATGTCGGCCTTGGCCTCGAACCCGCCGCGCGTGTCCTCGCCCCGGATCATGTCGGCCAGCCGCTCCAGCATGTCGATGCGGATCGCCCGCTCGCCCGCCAGCCGGTAGCCCGCCATCGGGTAGTAGCCTTCGGGCGCGCCCTTGGCGGCCGGCACGGTCACGAGGCCCGGCGGCGGCGCCTCGGGGAACTCGTCGAGGCCCGTCCACAGCCCCCACAGCACCAGGCGCAAGCGCGTCGGCGCGGGCTTGAGCAGGTCGGGCAGGAACACCGTGTGCTGGCCGAAGCGGACCTTGTGACGGCGCAATTGCCCGCGCGCGTCCTGGTCGAGGTCGCGCACCTCCTGCGCCACCTCGGTGCGGGGGATCACGCCGAAGGACTCGAGCAGGCGGAAGGCGAAGCCGCGGGCCAGCCCCGTCAGCGCCTCGTCCTTGGACATGGCGAGGAGCGGCTCGAAGGCCGCTTGCACCTTGCGGTCCACGAAGTGCTGCAGGCGGCGGGCGACCTTCTCGGCCACCTCCGGCCCCGCGTCCTCGTCGACGAACGCCTCGACGGAGGGCTTCAGGGGATCGGACCCCTTCACCATCTTCCCCACCGCGGCGTCGCCCCACATCAGCCCGCCCTGCTCGGTGAAGTCGAGCTGGGTGTCGGGCGCGTTGTAGAAGCGGTCGGCGCGCAGGTGGAACTCGGGGCGCAGCGCGGCGGAGGCGGCCTGCCGCACGGTCTTGGCCTCGTCCGGCGTGGTCGTCCCGGTCTGGGTGAAGCGGAAGCCCTCGATCCGGCCCAGCGCCTCGCCGTCCACGGTCACGCCGCCCTTGTCGTCGATCTCGGCCACGAGGCCCTCCTTCATCTTCAGGCGCCGCAGCAGCACCGAGGTCCGGCGGTCCACGAAGCGCGCGGTGAGCGCGGCGTGGAGCGCGTCGGACAGGCGGTCCTCTACGGCACGGGTCGCGCCGCGCCAATGGTCCTGGTTCTCGACCCAGCCCTTGCGCTGCGCGACGTAGGTCCACGTGCGGATATACGCCAACCGCTTGCTCAACGTGTCGATGTCGCCGGTGGTTCGGTCGATCCGCTTCACCTGCCGGGCGAACCAGTCCTCGGGCACCCGCCCGCCGCGCAGGAAGCCGAAGATGCGGTCGACCATGTTGGCGTGCTCGGCCATGGCGATGCCTTGGAAGTCGGGGATGCGGCACGCCTCCCACAGAAGGCGCACGTCGCGGGCATCGCGGACCAGCGCGC
Organism: Jannaschia sp. Os4; assembly: GCF_016820245.1. Lineage (GTDB taxonomy): Bacteria > Pseudomonadota > Alphaproteobacteria > Rhodobacterales > Rhodobacteraceae > Jannaschia. The sequence goes on from NZ_JAFCAR010000004.1 coordinate 857,545, forward strand.
GGATGCCCTCCCGGTCGGCCAGCGTCCGCAGCGTGGCGAGGTCGTCGGCCTCGCGCCCCTTAACGAGGATCTCCTCGGGGGGCGACGCCTCCAGCGACTCGATCAGCGCGTCGATCGTGCCGAAGCGCAGGTCGGGCGAGCGCCACATCAGACGGTCGATGGGCTTGAAGCGGTGCTCCTCGATCGCCAGCGCCAGCTCCTCGTCGACGGGCGACGCCTCGCCCGTCGTGCCGAACGTCCCGTCCTGCCTGAAGCGCCCCGCCCGTCCCGCGATCTGCCCCATCTCGTGCGGGAAGAGGGGGCGGATGCGGCGCCCGTCGAACTTCGACGTGGCCGAGAAGGCGACGTGGCTGATGTCGAGGTTGAGGCCCATGCCGATGGCGTCGGTTGCCACGAGGTAGTCGACCTCGCCGGACTGGTACATCTCGACCTGCGCGTTGCGGGTGCGGGGCGACAGCGCCCCCATCACCACCGCCGCCCCCCCCTTCTGGCGGCGCAGCAGCTCGGCGATGGCATAGACCTGATCGACGCCGAAGCCGACGATGGCCGAGCGCGCGGGCATCCGGCTGATCTTCTTCGGCCCGGAGTAGGTCAGCGTCGAGAACCGCTCCCGCCGCATGACCTGCACGCGCGGCACGAGGTGGACGATGGCCCGGCGCATCGTGTCGGACCCCATGAACAGGGTCTCGTGGCGCCCGCGCATGTGCAGCAGGCGGTCGGTGAAGACGTGGCCCCGCTCAGGGTCGGCGCAGAGCTGCACCTCGTCGATGGCGACGAAGTCGGCGTCGATGTCCTGCGGCATCGCCTCGACCGTGCAGACCCAGTACTGCGCGCGGGCGCCCACGATCCGCTCCTCGCCGGTGATGAGCGCGGCGCAGGACGGGCCGCGCGCGGCGACGATCCGGTCGTACACCTCCCGCGCCAGCAGGCGCAGCGGCAGGCCGATCACGCCCGTCCGGTGGCCCAGCATCCGCTCGATGGCGTAGTGGGTCTTGCCGGTGTTGGTGGGACCCAACACCGCCGTGATCCGGCCCTCGCCGTGCATCAGAGGGTGCGGCCCCCCGTGGCGCGCTCCAGCTGCTCGACGAAGCCGACCAGTTCCTCCTGGTTCGGGTGGATGTCGAGCGAGGCGGCGCAGGCCCGCAGCGCGAGGTCCGGCTCGTCGATCTGCTCCATGAGGATGCACAGGCCCGTCAGCGCGCCGTAGTGGCGCGGCTCGAGGATGAGGGCCTGCTCGAGGTCCGATAGCGCCAGCCCCCACCGCTCCTGCAGGAAGAACGCCGTCGCCCGCGCGACCCAGCCCTCCGCGAAGTCCGGCGCGTGGTCCGTCAGCGCGGTGAGATGCGTGACGGCGCGGTCCAACTCCTCGGCCTCGATGGCCTCGCGCCCGCGGCGCAGCAGCAGGTCCATTGCCGCCGAGCCCGAATGCGACCACCGCTCCTCCACCTCGCGGGCGAGCCGCGTGGCCTCGGCGGGGTCCTCCTCGTCGGCCAGCATGTCGAGCAGGACGTCGACGTCCTCGGACAGGACCTCCGGCCCCGCGTCCGGCGGCCCGGGCGGCGGCAGCCCCTGCGCGTGCGCGTGCGACGCGACGGAACACGCGAGGATCAAGGCTGCGAGATTGCAGGTGACGCGGGCGGCGCGCATGTTACCTCCGGCTTCGAACCCCGACTGGAAGGCACTCCCATGAGCGACATCATCGACAAGGCCGTCTCGGAACTCTCCGAGAAGATTGGCACCTTCGACGGCAGCGTCAAGTTCGTCATCGAGGACGAGGGCTCCGTGATGGTCGACGACGCGGGCGTGCGCGGGGCCGACGAGGAGGCGGAATGCACGATGACCGCCGACGCCGAGACCTTCGAGGGCATCCTCGACGGCAGCGTGAACCCGACCTCGGCCTTCATGTCCGGCAAGCTGCGGGTCGACGGCGACATGAGCCAAGCGATGCGCCTCGGGCAGCAGCTCTCCTGACGGTGGAGGCGGCCCCCTACCACGACGACGTCGCCGCCGGCCCGCCCGGCGGCGCCTGCGTCTGGACCCGCGCCTCCGACGGCGCGCGGCTGCGCGTGGCGCTCTGGCCCAAGGACGGCGCGGCGGGGACGCTGGTGATGTTCCCGGGGCGCACGGAGTACGTCGAGAAGTACTCCGACGCCGCCCGCGAGATGGCCGACCGCGGCTGGGCCGCGGCGGCGATCGACTGGCGCGGGCAAGGGCTGTCGGACCGCACGGGCCATGCCCGCCACGTCGGGCACGTCGAGGAGTTCGACGAGTTCCAGCTCGACGTCGAGGCGCTGGCCGCCGTGCTGGAGGCGCGCGGCATGCCGCGCCCGTGGCACCTGCTGGCGCATTCGATGGGCGGGCTGATCGGGCTGCGGACGCTCCTGCGCGACGCGGCCCGGCCCGCGCCGCGCTTCGAGCGCGCCGCCTTCTCCGGCCCGATGTGGGGCCTGCCCCTGCCGCCCGCGCGGCGGATCGTGGCGGGGGTGATCTCCTCCGCGGCCCGGCTGGCCAAGATGGCGGGGCGCGAGACGCCCGGCTCGGGCGCGGTGCGCGATCCCGTGGGCCAGCCCTTCGAGGGCAACCTGCTCACCTCGGACCCCGAGATGTTCGCGTGGATGAAGCGGCAGCTCGCCGCCCATCCCGACCTCGCTCTCGGCGGGCCCTCGCTCGGCTGGCTCTGGGCGGCGCTGCGGGAAATGCGGGAGGTCCAAGGGCTTACGTCGCCGGAGGTGCCGTGCCTGACGGTGCTCGGGTCCGAGGAGCGGATCGTCGATCCCGACGCCGTCCGCGACCGGATGGCGCGCTGGCCGGGCGGGCGGCTGATGGAGGTCGAGGGCGCGCGGCACGAGGCGCTGATGGAGATGCCGCAGACGCGAAGGGCGGTCTTCGACGCGCTGGATTCCCACCTCCGGGGCTAGGGTCCTTCACGTTCCGTACGGACCGTGGGCGCCGGGCTTCACGGAATTCACGGGCCCGGCGCCGCTATCCCGCCGGGCGCGGCAGGCGGTCGGCGACCGTCGCGCCGCGCGCGCCGCGCGGACGGTCCCGGCCCCGCGTGCTGTCGCGGCGGGTCTGGACCTCGATCTCGGCGTTGACGACCGCGCCCAGCCCGACGGCCAGCGCCGAGTAGTAGATCCACAGCATCAGCACCGCCGCCGTCGCCAGCGCGCCGAAGGTCGAGCCGTAGAACTCGGTCATCTCGACATAGGCGGAGAAGGCCACGGACAGCGCCAGCCACAGCACCGTCGCCAGCAGCGCGCCGGGCCAGAGCCAGCGCCACTTGGCGGGCCGCCGGTTCGGCCCGTGGCGGTAGAGCAGCGCGAGGCCCCCGAACACGAAGAGCGCCAGCGCGGGCCAGCGGCCCCAGAGCGTCGCACGCTCGGCGCCGAGGCCCAGCCCCATCCGCTCGACGATCACGGGGAGCGCGGCCACGGCGAGCAGCGTCACGGCCAGCCCCACAAGCGCCCCCGCCGTCATGCCGATGGCGAGCGCGAGACGGCGCAGGAAGCCGCGGGGGACGTGCTCGTGATAGGCGAGGTTCAGCAGGTCGATCACCGCGTTCAGGCCGCGCGACCCGGTCCAGAACGCCACGCCCGTGGACACCGCGAGGCCCAGCGTGAGGCCCGAGGCCGAGTTGGCGGCGAGGGTCTCCAGCCGCTCGCCCAGCAGCTCGAACACGCCCGCCGGCATCAGCCCCTGCAGCGCGACGAGCTGCGCGTCGATCTGCGCCCCGTCGAACAGCAGGCCGTAGACCAGCACGGTGATGGCGAGGACGGGGAACAGCGACAGGAAGCCGAAGAAGCCCACGCAGCCGCAATAGGTCCACATCTGGCCGCCCGTCAGCGCGAGCCAGACGCGGTGCAGGATGCGCCGCCACCCGGCGGGCGGGATGCCGGTGGGATCGTCCGCCTCGTGGCCGGTGCCGGGATCGTCCGCCGTCGGCAGCAGCGGGGGCACGTCGTCGAGGGCGGGCGGGGATGCGCGGTCGTCCATGGAGGGGGAACGCGGGAGGGGGGCGGAGGGGTCCATCCGCTTCCCTTCGCGCGGGGGAGGGAATATCGCGGATGCGACCGTTTCCCGGAGTGCCCCGATGCGCCTGAGCCGCTACTTCCTGCCCGTCCTCAAGGAGACCCCCGCCGAGGCGCAGATCGCCAGCCACCGGCTGATGCTGCGCGCGGGCATGATCAAGCAGCAGGCGGCGGGCATCTACTCGTGGCTGCCCTTGGGCTGGAAGGTGCTGCGCCGGATCGAGCAGATCGTCCACGAGGAGCAGATCCGCGCGGGCCACCACCCGATGCTGATGCCCACGCTCCAGCCCGCCGACCTATGGCGCGAGTCGGGGCGCTACGACGCCTACGGCCCCGAGATGCTGCGCATCCGCGACAGGGGCGACCGCGACATGCTGTATGGGCCGACCAACGAGGAGATGATCACCGACATCTTCCGCAGCCACGTGACGAGCTACCGCGAGCTCCCGCTCACGCTCTACCACATCCAGTGGAAGTTCCGGGACGAGGTCCGCCCGCGCTTCGGCGTGATGCGGGGCCGCGAGTTCCTGATGAAGGACGGCTACAACTTCGACCTGACGCGCGAGGACGCGCTGCACGCCTACAACCGCCACCTGGTCAGCTACCTGCGGACCTACGAGCGGATGGGCCTGCAGGCGATCCCGATGCGCGCCGACAGCGGCCCGATCGGCGGCGACGACACCCACGAGTTCCTCGTGCTGGCCGAGACGGGCGAGTCGGAGGTGTTCTACGACAGCGAGATCACCGACCTGACCTTCGGTGACCGCGAGGTGGACTACGACGACCCGGCCCAGTGCGCCGCCATCCTGGAAGAGTTCACGTCGCGCTACGCGCGGACCGACGAGACCCACGACGAGGCCGAGTTCGACAAGGTGCCCGAGGACAGGCGCCGCAGCGCGCGCGGGATCGAGGTGGGGCAGATCTTCTACTTCGGCACCAAGTATTCCGAGGCGATGGGCGCCACGGTGCAGGGGCCGGACGGCAAGCCCGTGCCGGTCCACATGGGGTCGCACGGCATCGGGGTGTCGCGGCTGGTGGGCGCGATCATCGAGGCCAGCCACGACGAGAAGGGCATCGTCTGGCCCGAGGGAGTGACACCGTTCCATTGCGGGATCGTGAACCTGCGGCAGGGCGATGCGTCGACGGACTCGGCCTGCGAGGGCATCTACGCCGAGCTGGTCAAGGCGGGGCTGGAGCCGCTCTACGACGACCGCGACGAGCGGGCGGGGGCCAAGTTCGCCACGATGGACCTGATCGGCCTGCCGTGGCGGATCACGGTCGGGCCGCGCGGCCTCAAGACCGGGGTGGTGGAGCTGACCTCGCGCCGGACGGGCGAGAGCGAGGAGGTCTCGCCGGAGGTGGCGGTCGCGCGGATGAAGGACGTGTATGGGTCCGCGGGGGTCTAGGGCGCCTCGGAAGCGCATCGCCGGGCCGTGGCGCGGCGACCCGACCTCTCCGCAGGGCACTTGATCCCTCACCCCCGCGCGACGCCCCCGCGCCGCGGGACCTTCGACCAATCGCCGGGCCGGGGGGCGGCCCGGCGATGCGCGGGCCGCTGGCGCGGCCGTATCGCGCGGGCACCGAGCGCGGCTTGGTCCCGCCGCGGTTCGGGCGAGCCGCCGCCCCCTACCCCCGCCCTCGCTCCCGTGCCATCACCCCCCGCGACGGAGGGACCTTCATGTTCGCACGCCACGAGTTGTCCATCGCTTGGCGCTACCTGCGCGCCCGGCGGGCGGAGGGCGGCATCTCCGTCATGACGTGGATCAGCCTGATCGGCATCGCGCTGGCGGTGTTCGGCCTGATCGCCACGCTGGCCGTGCGCTCGGGCTTCCGGGCGGAGTTCGTGGACACGATCGTCGGCGCGAACCCCCACGTCACCGTCACGCAGGTGGGCGAGGTGCTGCCCAACGGGGCGACGACGGGGACGATCGCCGGCTACGACGCCCTGACGGAGCGGCTGGCCGCGGTGCCGGGCGTGGTGCGCGCGGCCCCGGTGGTCGCCGGGCAGGTGATGGCCAGCGCGAACGGGCGCAACGTCGGGCTGCAGGTGATCGGCATGACGATGGAGGACCTCGCCCGCGTCCCCCGCGTGGCCGAGCCGGAGCAGCGGGTGGGGGCCTTGGCCGACACGGCGCAGGGCATCGCGCTGGGCTGGCAGGTGGCGCGGCAGCTGGGCGTGTCGGTGGGCGACGCGGTGCGGATCATCTCGCCCGACGGGGTGCGGACGGCGTTCGGCACGAGCCCGCGGGTGAAGGCCTACCCCGTCACCTACGTCTTCCAGGTGGGGCGCTACGACATCGACGCGACGCGGGCCTACGTGCCGCTCGCCGAGGCGCAGGAGTACTTCAACCGCGCGGGCGTGGTGGACGAGGTGCAGATGACCGTCGCCGACCCCGAGGGGGTCGACGCGCTGAACGGGGCGATCCTCGCGGCGGCGGGCGAGGGCAGCTTCGTGTGGACGTGGAAGGACCAGTCGGGCGGCTACCTCCGGGCGTTGGAGATGGAGGACAACGTGATGTTCGTCATCCTCTCGATGCTGGTGATGATCGCCACGCTGAACATCACCTCGGGCCTCGTGATGCTGGTGAAGAACAAGGGGCGCGACATCGGCATCCTGCGGACCGTGGGCCTGAGCCAAGGGGCGATCCTGCGGATCTTCTTCGCCTGCGGGGCGGCGGTGGGCGTGGCGGGCACGCTGATCGGCGTGGTGCTGGGCTGCCTCTTCGCGCTCTACATCGACCCGATCTTCGGGTTCGTCGACCGCCTCGCGGGCGGGGGCACTTGGGATCCGCAATACCGCTACCTGTCGTCGCTGCCCGCCAAGCTGGAATGGGGGGACGTGGCCTCGGCCGTGATCCTGTCGCTGACGCTGTCCTTCCTCGTGACGATCTTCCCGGCGCGCCGGGCGGCGCGGATGAACCCGGTCGAGGCGCTCCGCTATGAGTGAGGCGCTGCGGCTGGCGGGCATCGCCAAGACCTACAACAAGGGCCGCCCCGGCGAGGTGGAGGTGCTGCGCGGCGTGGACCTGTCGCTCGCGGCAGGCGAGGTGGTCGCGCTGACCGCGCCGTCGGGGGCGGGCAAGTCGACGCTGCTGCACATGGCGGGGCTGCTCGACACGCCGGACACCGGGACGGTGGCCTTGGGGGGCGAGGACCTGACCGGGGCGTCGGACCGGGTGCGGACGCGGGCGCGGCGGCGGCGGATCGGCTTCGTCTACCAGTTCCACCACCTCCTGCCGGAGTTCACGGCGGCCGAGAACGTGATCCTGCCGCAGCGCGCGGACGGGGTGGCGCCGGGGCCCGCGCGGGCGCGGGCGCTGGAGCTCTTGGAGCGCGTCGGGATCGGGCACCGGGCCGACCACCGCCCCGCCGAGATGTCGGGCGGCGAGCAGCAGCGCGCCGCCTTCTGCCGCGCGCTGGCCAACGCGCCGGGGCTGCTGCTGGCGGACGAGCCGACGGGGAACCTCGATCCGGGCACGTCCGAGGTGGTGTTCGACGCGCTGGTCGCCTTGGTGCGGGAGACGGGGATGGCGGCGCTGATCGCGACGCACAACCTCGAGCTGGCCGCGCGGATGGACCGGACCGTGCGGCTGGAGGAGGGGCGGATCGTGTAGGGCGGGCGAAAGCCCACGCGTCGCGGGACGTGGGCTTTCGCCTGCCCTACAGCACCTTCCCCCGGAGCGCCTTCACCTCGCCGCGCTGCTTCTTGGCCTCCAGCCGCCGCCGCACCGACCCCTTGGTCGGCTTGGTCGCGATGCGCCGCTTCGGCGCCACGAGCGCGCGGCCCACCAGCTCCGCCAGCCGCTCGCGCGCGATCTCGCGGTTGCGGGCTTGGGACCGCGCCTCCTGCGCGAAGATCACCACCGCGCCGTCCTGCGTCCACCGCCGTCCTGCCATCCGCCGCAGCCGCGCCTTCTGCGCCGGCGACAGCGCGGGCGAGCGCGCCGCCTCGAAGCGCAGCTCCACCGCCGTGGACACCTTGTTGACGTTCTGGCCGCCGGGGCCGGAGGCCCGCACGAACTGCTCGGTCAGCTCCCAGTCCTCGATCGTGACCGAGCCCACCCGCAGCGGCATCACACCGCCTCCACCTCGGCCTCGACGCCGAGCGAGGCGGCGAGCGCCGAGAACCGCGCCTCGGCCACCTCGCCGAAGAGCGCCTGGCCCGCCCCCTCGGGCAGCTTCAGCCGCAGCACCTCGCCCGTGAGCTCCAGCTCGCCGATCAGCCCCGCGTCCTGCGGGGCGAACATCGCCCCGAACCGCAGCGCGCGGCCCACCTGCTCGGCCATCGCGACCTCGTCCTCGGCGATCAGCGGCGCCAGCGGGCCGAAGGCGGCCTCGTCGCGCTTGGACTTGTAGCGGTGCAGCAGCGCCAGCCCGAGGAACACCCGCTCCGCGTGGGTCAGGCCGCCGAGGTTGGCCCGCGTCGCGTTGTCGAAGCAGACCTGCGCGCGGTAGTCCGGATGCGCCCGCCACGACACGTCGTGCAAGAGGCACGCCGCCCGGATCAGGCGCTTCTGCCGGTCGGTCGCGTCGGGGAAGCACGGCTTGACGAACTTGTAGAGCACCCGCCCGAATCCCGGCACGCGGGCCGAGGCCGCCTCGGAGGCGCGGCACGCCTCGATCAGCGGGTCGCGGCGGCGCAGCTCCTCGGGCATCGCCTCGTAGAGCAGGCCCTCGCGAATGCCATAGGAGGAGATCGCCACCTCCTTCGGGCCGAACCGGCGCATCACCTCGGCGAACACCTCGCAGGCCACGGGCACCAGCGCCATGCGCTGCGCGGAGGTCGAGGATTCCTTGCCCAGCCCGTCCACCTCGTCCGCCTCGGCCCGCTCGGCCACGTAAGCGAGCGTGGCCTCCACGTCCTCCGGCGTCATCACGTATTCGTGCAGCACGTGCAGCGGGTAGCCCCGCCGCGCCATGTCGATCCGCGCGATGGCCCGCCACGAGCCGCCCACGAGGTAGATCCGCTCCGCCGCGTCGCGCCCGAGGCGGCGGGCAAGGTCCTCGACCCCGTCGGCGATCGCCTTGGCCCGCGCCTTCGGCTTCAGGTCCTGTATCTTGAGCGGCCCGAGCTGGCCCGACACCGTGGCGCCCACCGCGCCGCGCGACAGCTCCGCCAGCTCCATGCTCGACCCGCCGATGTCGCACATCAGCCCGTCCGCCTCGGGCCAGCCGAGCAGCACGCCCTGCGCCGACAGCCGCGCCTCCTCGGCCCCGTCGATCACCTTCATGCGGATGCCGGTGGCGGCGACGACCTGCGCGGCGAAGTCGGCGCCGTCGGACGCCTCGCGCACGGCGGCGGTGGCGACGGCGGTGAGCGAGTTCACCTCGTAGCCCCGCGCGAGGATGGCGAAGCGGCGCATGGCGGCCAGCGCGCGCTCCCGCCCCTCGGGGTGGAGATGCCCCGTCTCGGCCATGCCGCGGCCGAGGCCGCAGAGGATCTTCTCGTTGAAGAAGTAGGCGGGCGAGCGCGCGGCCCCGTCGAAGATGACCAGCCGCACCGAGTTGGAGCCCACGTCGATCACCCCCACCCGGCGCACGGACCGCGCCTCGGGCCCGTCGAACATGGGCGCGCCGAACGGGCCGAAGTCGGGGTGGTCCGCGTGGTCCTCGGGCATGGGGCCGTCCGTCTCGATTCCGCCGTGCGAGTCCCGTGGCACGGGGCCGCGCGTCCGGTCAACGCGGGAGGGGGGCGGCGGTTCAGAGGAACGGGCCGACCCGGACGACACGTCCGTCCCGGAGGCTGACCGACAGGCGCCTCTCGCAGCGCGACCGGAACAGCGCGGGGCGCGGGCGACAGAAGTGATGCGCCGCGTCGCGCTCGATACCGCCGGGCAGGGTCACGAGCGCAACCTCCTCGCCTGTCCAGTCCCAGCCCCGCGCCTCGAGGAGGATGATGAGCGCGTCCACGTCGCAGCGCAGCCCGGACAGAGCCGCGTCGAGCGCGGCCACGGGGTCGGGCGCGGCGAACGCAGCCTCGGCACGCGGCAGGCACGCCGAAGCGGGCGGGCCGACCATGATACAACATGCCAAGAGGAGCGCTCTCACTCCGCCGCGTGGGTCAGTTCCGGCACGTCCGCCGCGCCCGCGCTGCCCCGCCCCGAGAGCGACGGGTTCTCCATGAAGAAGCGGTGGCAGGAGAAGGGCCGCTCGATCCCCTCCAAGGGCGCCCGCGTCCACGCGCCCTCCGGGCCCAGCGTCCACGACTGCGCCACGTCGGCGAGGTTGGCGGCCATGACCTGATCGACGATCTGCGCCTTCACCGTGGGGTTGGCGCATTCCACCAAGGTCTCGATCCGGCGGTTGAGGTTGCGCCCCATCCAGTCCGCCGAGGAGATGAACACCCGCGCCCGGCGCGACGGCAGCCCGCCGCCGTTGCCGAAGCAGACGATGCGGCTGTGCTCGAGGAAGCGGCCCACTACGGACTTCACCCGGATGTTCTCGGACAGGCCCGCGATGCCGGGCCGCAGCCCGCAGATGCCGCGCACCACGAGGTCGATCTCCACGCCCGCCTGCGACGCGGCGTAGAGGGCGTCGACCATGTCCGGCTCGATCAGCGAGTTGACCTTGGCCCAGATCGCCGCCGGGCGGCCCGCGCGGGCGTGCTCGGCCTCGGCCGCGATGCGGTCGAGGAGGAAGGCCTTCATCCCCGTGGGCGAGATGACCAGCTTCTCCAGCCCTGCGGGCGGGGCGTAGCCGGATATGTAGTTGAACACCTTGGTCGCGTCGCGCCCCAGCCCCGCGTCGCAGGTGAAGAGCGACAGGTCCGTGTAGATGCGCGCGGTGATCGGGTGGTAGTTGCCCGTCCCGAAATGGGTGTAGGTGACCAGCCGGTCCCCCTCGCGGCGCACCACGGTGCTGATCTTGGCGTGGGTCTTCCAGTTGACGAAGCCGTAGACGACATGCGCCCCCGCCCGCTCCAGCAGACGGGACTGGCGGATGTTGGCAGCCTCGTCGAAGCGGGCCTTGAGCTCGACCAGCGCGGTGACGGTCTTGCCCGTCTCCGCCGCCTCGGCCAGCGCGGCGACGATCGGGCTGTCGCGCGAGGTGCGGTAGAGCGTCTGCTTGATCGCCACCACGTTCGGGTCGGCGGCGGCCTGCTTGAGGAAGCGGACCACCATGTCGAACGTCTCGTAGGGGTGGTGCAGAAGCATGTCCTTCTGCCGGATGGCGGCGAAGAGGTCGCCGTCGTGGTCCTGCACCCGCTCGGGCACGCGCGGCGCGAAGGCGGGCCAGAGCAGGTGGGGGCGGTCCGACACGACCAGCTCCGAGAGCGAGGCGAGGCCGACGAAGCCGTCCACCTCGGTCACCTCGTGGTCGGCCACGCCGATCTCCTCGACGATGGCGGCGCGCAGCGCGGGGGGCGCGCCGGCGGTCATCTTCATGCGGACCACCTCGCCCCGGCGGCGGCGCTTGAGGGCGGTCTCGAACTCCCGCACGAGGTCCTCGGCCTCCTCCTCGACCTCGAGGTCGCTGTCGCGGAGCACCCGGAAGAGGGTGTGGCCCGAGAGCGTGTAGCCGGGGAACAGCCGCTCGATCTGCATCAGCAGCAGCTCGTCCAAGGGCAGGAAGCGTATCGTGTCCCCGTCCTCCGACACGTCGTCGGGCAGGCGGATGAAGCGGTCGATCTGCGGCGGCACGGGCAGCAGCGCGCGCAGGGGCCGCCCGTCCGCCCGGCGCGTCAGGTCCACGGCCAGCGCCAGCCCCGCGTTGGGGATGAAGGGGAACGGGTGCGCCGGGTCGATGGCCAAGGGCGAGAGGATCGGGAACACCTGCTCGACGAAATGGGCGGCCATGTCGCCGCGCTCGTCCTCCGACAGGTCGTCCGCCGAGAGCAGGCGGATGCCCTCGCCCTCCATCTCCTCGCGCAGGCTGCACCACACCCGCTGCTGCGCGTCGAGCAGGCGGGCGGTGTCCGCGTCGATCAGCGCCAGCTGCTGCGCGGGCGTGCGCCCGTCCACGGCGGGGGTCGCGTTGCCCGCGCGCGCCAGCTCGCGCAGGCCGGCGACGCGCACGGTGGTGAACTCGTCGAGGTTGGCCGCGCTGATCGACAGGAAGCGCAGCCGCTCCAGCAGGGGCACGCGCGGGTTCTCCGCCTCTTCCAGCACGCGCCAGTTGAAGCCCAGCCACGACAGCTCGCGGTTGAAGAAGCGCGACGGCCCGTCCGCGTCGAAGCCCTCGTCCGGCGCGACCGGCGCGGGGCGCGGGGCGTGCAGGAAGTCGGCGGCGGGGATGGGGGCGACGGAGTCCTTCATGGACGGGCGGCTAGCCTCCTCCTGCGACGGTGACGTGACGGAAGACCACAACCTATGCAGGCGCCCCCCCGCTGTCCAGATCGCCCCAGAGGTCGCCCTGCCCGCCCAGCACCTCGCGGGCGAGCGGCACCCCCACCTCCTGCCCCCGCGCCAGCGCGGCGGCGTCCAGCGTCTCGACCACCCGCAGCGCGGCGGCGTGCGACCGCTCCATCCGCGGCAGCAGCCAGCCCACCAGCGCGGGGCCGACCCGGAGCTGGCGGTCCGCGAACAGCTTCACCAGCAGCATCGACAGCATCACGTCGTCGGGCGCGCGCAGCGTGGCCGGGGTCGTGGCCGCCAGCCGCGAGGCGAGGTCCGGGAGGTCCGTGGGCCACTCCGAGGGCGCCGACCGTCCCGTCAGGAGCAGGGGCGTGCCCGCCGCGAGGCAGGCGTTGAGCAGGTGGAACAGCGCCGTCCCGTCGCCGCCGCACGCCAGCCAGCGGTCCACGTCCTCCACCACCAGCGGGGCGCCCGCCAGCGCGACGGGGTCGCCCTCGACGGCGCGCAGGACGCGGGCGCCCGCCTCCTCCGCCCAGATCGCCGCCATGTGCGACTTGCCCGCCCCTTCCGGCCCGACCAGCGCGAGCCGCCCCTCCGGCCACGCGCCGCCGTCGAGCAGGGCGAGCGCCTCGGCGTTGGCGCCCGTCACCATGAGGTCCGCGCGGCCCGTCGCCTCGCGGCGGGGCAGGTCGAAGCTGAGCTGCGCCATGCGTCAGCCCCGCGCGTCGTCGTCGGCCAGCGACTCGCCCCGCCCGGTGTAGAGCGCGCTCGCCTTGTACTCGGAGACGAGGAACCGGACGATCACCCCGATCATCGCGGCCACGGGCACGGCGACCAGCATGCCCACGAAGCCGTAGACCGCCCCGAAGGCCGACAGCGCCAGCAGCAGCCAGACCGGGTGCAGGCCCACGCTCTCGCCCACCAGCTTGGGGGTCAGGATGTTCCCCTCGAGGAACTGGCCCGCGAAGAAGATGCCCGCAACCAGCGCGATGGACACCCACTCGCCCCAGAACTGGAACAGGGCCAGACCGATGGCGAGGCCGCCGCCGATGATCGCGCCCACGTAGGGGATGAAGGTCAGCAGCCCCGCCACCGCGCCCACGATCAGGCCGAACTGCAGCCCGACCAGCATCAGCCCGACCGAGTAGAACGTGCCGAGGATCAGGCACACCGTCCCCTGCCCGCGCACGAAGCCGGCCAAGGTCTCGTCCAGCTCCCGCGCGAGGCGGCGCAGGGTGCCCACGTGCTCGCGCGGCAGCAGGTCGTCGATCCGGGCGATCATGTTGTCCCAGTCGAGCAGCATGTAGAACGCGACCACCGGCACCACGAGGACGAAGACCAGCGCGTTGACCACGCCGAGCAGCGAGCCCGCCGCCGTCTGCGCCAGCTCCGCCCCCCGCTCGCGGATGAAGTCGCGCGCGGCGTCGAGGCCGCGGGTGATCGCGCCGTCCGGCTCCATCAGGTTGGGGAAGCGCGCGCGGGCGAACTCGCGCAGGGCGTCGAAGTACTCCGGCGCGGCCTGCGCCAGCGCCGCGCCCTGCCGGATTAGGGTCGGCACGAGGAACAGGACCAGCAGCGCCAAGAGCCCCACGCCCACCAGCGTGATCACGGCCGTGGCGGCGGCCCGCGGCAGGCCGAGGCGCTCCAGCCGGTCGGCCAGCGGGTCGAGCATGTAGGCGATCGCGCCGCCCACGAGGAACGGCAGCAGCACGGGCCCGAGGAACCACAGCAGCAGCAGGAACGCGGCGGCGGCGAGGCCCCAGTAGGTGACTTGCTTGCGCGCGGGCAGTGCCATGGATGCGTCCCTCCGGAAGCCCATGTGCGCGGGCCGGCGGCGCGGCGCAAGGTGGCTAAAGGTAGGTGCCGACCGTCCGCGCGGCCTCGACCATCCCGACCCCGGTCGCCAGCAGCGTCGGATAGAACCCCGCCGCGAAGCCGAAGGCGCGCAGGGGGGGCGAGCGGACGTAGCCCGCCCAGAAGATCAGCCGCGTGAGCGCGAAGGACCAGCCGAGCACCACGGCGAGGTCTGTCCCCACGACCCAGCCCGCGAAGGGCCAGAGGCACAGGCCCAGCACCGTCTGCTCGACGGTGTTGGAGAGCACCCGCTGCGTCGGGTCTTCCGGCATCGGCCGCCCGTCGCGCAGCGCGTCGTCGCGGAACCGCCGCGCGGCCAGCACGCCGATCATCGCCGCCAGCACGAGGCCCACGGGCAGCAGCCCCGCCGCCATCGCCGCCGGCAGCGACCAGCCGCCGCCCCACGACACGCCGGTCGCCACGACCGCGATCGCCCAGAGCGCGCCCCCGAGCATGCCGAGGGCGACGAGCGCGCGGTCGCTCACCCGGCGGACCGCGCCCGCACGATCCGAAGCACCTCCGCCGCCGCCTCGGGGATGTTCGTGCCCGGCCCGAAGATCGCGGCCACGCCGGCGTCCTTCAGGAACCCGTAGTCCTGCGCCGGGATCACCCCGCCGCAGATGACGGCCACGTCGCCCGCCCCCTCGGCGCGCAGCGCCTCGATCAGCTTGGGCGCGAGCGTGCGGTGCCCGGCGGCCTGCGACGAGATGCCGACGATGTGGACGTCGTTGTCGATGGCGTCGCGCGCCGCCTCCTCCGGCGTCTGGAAGAGCGGCCCCATGTCGACGTCGAACCCGATGTCGGCGAAGGCGGTGGCGATGACCTTGGCGCCGCGGTCGTGCCCGTCCTGCCCCATCTTCACCACCAGCATCCGGGGGCGCCGCCCCTCCTCCTCGGCGAAGGCCTCGACGTCGCGCTGGATCGCCTCGTAGCCGGCGTCGCCCTCGTAGGCCGAGCCGTAGACGCCGCTCAGGGTCCGCACCTCGGCGCGGTGGCGTCCGAACACGGCCTCCATGGCATCGCTGATCTCCCCCACCGTGGCCCGCGTCCGCGCCGCCTCGACCGCCAGCGCGAGCAGGTTGCCGTCGCCCCTCGCCCCTTCGGTCAGCGCGTCGAGCGCCGCCTTGCACGCGGCCTCGTCCCGCGCGGCGCGGATGCGCTCAAGCTTGGCGACCTGCTGGCGGCGGACGTCCTCGTTGTCGACCATCAGGATGTCGATCTCGTCCTCGGTCTCGCGGCGGTACTTGTTGACGCCGACGATCACCTCCTCGCCCCGGTCGATCATGGCCTGCCGCCGGGCCGCCGATTCCTCGATCCGGAGCTTGGGCATCCCCGAGGCCACCGCCTCGGTCATGCCGCCCATCGCCTCGACCTCCTCGATCAGCGCCCACGCCGCCTCGGCGAGGTCGTGGGTCAGCTTCTCGACGTAGTAGGAGCCGGCCAAGGGATCGACGACCTTGGTCACCCCCGTCTCGTGCTGGAGGATCAGCTGCGTGTTGCGCGCGATCCGGGCCGAGTTCTCGGTGGGCAGCGCGATGGCCTCGTCGAAGGAGTTGGTGTGCAGGCTCTGCGTCCCGCCGAGGACGGCGGCCAGCGCCTCGTAGGCGGTGCGGACGACGTTGTTGTAGGGATCCTGCTCCTGCAGCGAGACGCCGGAGGTCTGGCAGTGGGTCCGCAGCATGGAGGACTTCTCGGACTTCGGCTCGAACTCCGACATGATGCGGTGCCACAGCAGGCGGGCGGCGCGCAGCTTGGCGGCCTCCATGAAGAAGTTCATGCCGATGGCGAAGAAGAAGGACAGCCGCCCCGCGAAGCGGTCCACGTCCATGCCCCTCCGAAGCGCGGCGCGCACGTATTCCCGCCCGTCGGCCAAGGTGAAGGCCAGTTCCTGCACGAGGTCGGCGCCCGCCTCCTGCATGTGGTAGCCGGAGATCGAGATGGAGTTGAACTTGGGCATCTCGTCCGCCGTGTAGGCGATGATGTCCGCCACGATCCGCATCGAGGGCGCGGGCGGGTAGATGTAGGTGTTGCGGACCATGAACTCCTTGAGGATGTCGTTCTGGATCGTGCCCGAGAGCTTGGCGCGGTCCACGCCCTGCTCCTCGCCCGCGACGATGAAGGAGGCCAGCACGGGGATCACCGCGCCGTTCATCGTCATCGAGACGGAGACCTCGCCCAAGGGGATGCCGTCGAACAGCACCTTCATGTCCTCGACCGAGTCGATGGCGACGCCCGCCTTGCCCACGTCGCCCACCACGCGGGGGTGGTCGCTGTCGTAGCCGCGGTGGGTGGCGAGGTCGAAGGCCACCGAGACGCCCTGCTGCCCGGCGGCAAGCGCCTTGCGGTAGAAGGCGTTCGACTCCTCGGCCGTCGAGAAGCCCGCGTATTGGCGGATGGTCCACGGGCGGCCCGCGTACATCGTGGCCTTGGGGCCGCGCAGGTAGGGCGCCTCGCCGGGGACGCCGCCCAGATGGGTCACGCCGTCGAGGTCGGCCTCGGTGTAGAGCGGCTGGACCGGGATGCCCTCCAGCGTCTCCCACGTCAGGTCGTCGAGCGGGCGCCCCCGGAGCTCCGCCTCCGCCCGGGCGGTCCACGCCCCCTTCGGATCGGTGTCCTTCATCGCCATCCTCCCATCCCGCCGGGCAACGACCGAGTCGGATCGGCCCATCTCCGGGACATATAGTGTCGCTGCACCGCAGCATCCGCAACCGCCGCGCGGACCCCCGATCCACGACCCCGCGTCGGCGCCGGGGGAGGCCTCGCAAGCGCGTCCCGCGTGTCTATATGCTGTCGTGACATGATACGCATCCCGCTCCTCCTCGCCGCCCTCGCCGCCGCCCCGGCGGCCGCCCAGACCGACCTCTCCCCCGTCGAGGCGTGGGTCGCCGACCCGACCGTCGTGCTCGACGCCGCGGACGTCTCGCTCGCGGAGTTCGAGTGGCTGGCCCGCCCCGTGGTGGTGTTCGCCAACTCGCCGCTCGATCCCGCCTTCGAGGAGCAGATGGAGGAGCTCCTGTCCCAGCAGGACCGCCTCGTGGAGCGCGACGTCGTGATCGTGACGGACACCGATCCGCGCTCCGGCTCGGACCTGCGCCAGATGCTGCGCCCGCGGGGCTTCATGATGGTGCTGATCGGCAAGGACGGCGAGGTGGAGCTGCGCAAGCCGCTGCCGTGGACGGCGCGCGAACTGAGCCGCTCGATCGACAAGATGCCGCTCCGCCAGCGCGAGCTGCGCGAGCCGCGCGACCGCGACACGATCCGCCCGGTGGCCGGCGCGGCGGCCGATGCGGAGGCGGACGGCTAGCGGCGGGCGGCGGGCGTCCCTATATGTAGGGCATGGAACCCGATCCCGACGTCCCGCTCACGCCGTTCCCGAACCCTCCGGGGACGAACGGTCCGCGTCCGGCCTACTGAACCGGGCGAGCAGCCGCTCCGCCGCGGGCGCGCCCCCGTCCGCGTAGGCCGAGATCAGCTTGAGCGTCCGCTTCCCGTAGGTGAAGGCCCGGCGCCGCAGCGCGACGTAGTCCTCGATCATCGCGATCCGCCGCCCCTGCCCCATCGTGGCGAAGCCCGCCCCCCGCATGTCCTCGGCCAGCCCTTGGATGGAGGCCACGAGCGCGTAGAACGCGACGATGGCGTCGATGGTCTGCCGCGGCAGCACGTCGATCTGGGGCAGCATCGCCTCGAAGACGCGGCCGTGCACCTCGCGCGGGACGAAGGGGACGAAGTCCGGCTCGGCCCGCATCCGCGCGACGATGGCGGAGGCGAAGGCGTCGGCCTCGCCCTCCTTCCAGTAGGCCGCGCAGACGTCCCTGATCTCGGCGAACAGCGCCTTGTGCGCGTCGCGGAGCCGCTCGGCCCGCATCCGCCGGGCATCCGTGCGGACGCGCCAGCCGTTCACCAGCCAGCCGAGCGCGACCACACCGCCCGCGATCAGGGCCTGCCAGAGGCGGGGGTCCAGCGCGTCGGTCACCGGGCCGCGCGCAGCGGCAGGCGCGTCGAGATGGCGAGGGCGAGCGCCCCGCCTAACGCGATCGCCGCGGGAACGTCGATCCGCAGGAGGAACGCGGCGGCGATGGCCCCAAACCACGCGGCCATCACCACGAGCGTCCCCCAGAGCCAGAATCGCCCCCGCAGGACGCGCCCCGTCGCCAGCGTCCAGACGACCGCGAAGGCGGCCAGCGCCCCCATCGGAACGGCGACGACCTGCATCACGAAGCTCCCGGCGGTGGGGCGGGTCAGCATCGTCTGCCCCGTGAGGACGAAGGCCGCCCATGCCGCGACGAGACCCAAGGCGGCTGCGGCGAGCCACGCGCCCCATGCCCGGATGGGCGTCACTCGAACTCCATGATGACGTCGTCCACCGCGAGGCTGTCGCCCGCGCCGGCGCGGACCTTCGACACGGTGCCCTTCCGCTCGGCGCGCAGGACGTTCTCCATCTTCATCGCCTCGACCACGGCGAGGGCCTGCCCCTCCTCCACGGCCTGCCCCTCGGCGACGTCGATGCGGACCACGAGGCCCGGCATCGGGCAGAGCAGCAGCTTGGAGGTGTCCGCCGCCTCCTTGACCGGCATCAGCGCGAACAGCTCGGCCTGCCGCGGGGACCGGACGGTGACGGCGAGGTCGGCGCCCGCGTGGCGGATGCGGAAGCCGGAGGTGATCTTGTCGACCTTGAGCGCGAGCGGCGTGCCGTCGGCGGTCATGTCGGCCAAGCTGTCGCCGGGGGTCCACGCGCCCTCGACGCGGACGGCGCGGTCGCCGACCTGCACCGTCGCGCCCTGCCGGTCGGCCTCGATGCGGCAGCGGTGCCGCAGCTCGCAGGCCTCCGCCCCCTGCCAGCAGAGCGTCACCACCCAGTCGTCGCCCACCACGCGCTCGTGGTTGTCCATGCGCCCCGACACGCGGGTGCGCCGGATCTCGGCCACGCGGTGCATGGCGGCGGCGCAGGCCGCGATCTCCTCCAGACGGGCGTCGGGCAGGTCCACGCCCGCGAAGCCGTCCGGGTACTCCTCGGCGATGAAGGCGGTGGTCATGTCGCCCGCGCGGAACTTCGGGTGCGCCATGACGGCCGACAGGAAGGGCAGGTTGTGGCCGATCCCCTCGACCTCGAACCGGTCGAGCGCGTCGGCCATCGCGTCGATGGCGGCCGTGCGGTCGGGCGCCCACGTGCAGAGCTTGGCGATCATGGGGTCGTAGAACATGCTGATCTCGCCCCCCTCGTAGACGCCGGTGTCGTTGCGCACGACCACGTCGCCCGCGTAGCCCGGCGCGGTGCCGGGGGCGTAGGCGGCGGTCTCCTCCGGCGGGCGGTAGCGGGTCAGCCGCCCGATGGAGGGCAGGAAGTTGCGGTAGGGATCCTCGGCGTAGAGGCGGGACTCGATGGCCCAGCCGCCCAAGGTCACGTCGCCTTGGGTCATCGACAGCGGCTCGCCCGCCGCCACGCGGATCATCTGCTCCACGAGGTCGACGCCGGTGATCAGCTCCGTCACCGGATGCTCGACCTGCAGCCGCGTGTTCATCTCGAGGAAGTAGAAGTTGCGGTCGCCGTCCACGATGAACTCGACCGTGCCCGCGCTGGCGTAGCCCACGGCCTTGGCGAGGGCCACGGACTGCTCGCCCATGGCCTTGCGGGTGGCCTCGTCGAGGAAGGGGCTGGGCGCCTCCTCCACGACCTTCTGGTTGCGGCGCTGGATCGAGCATTCGCGCTCGCCCAAGTAGATGCCGTTCCCGTGCTGGTCGCAGAGCACCTGTATCTCGATGTGGCGCGGCTGGGTGACGAACTTCTCGATGAACATGCGGTCGTCGCCGAAGCTGGCCTTCGCCTCGTTCTTGGAGGCTTGGAACCCCTCGCGGGCGTCGTCGTCGTCCCACGCGATCCGCATCCCCTTGCCGCCGCCCCCGGCGGAGGCCTTGAGCATCACGGGATAGCCGATCTCGCGGGAGATGCGGACGGCCTCGTCGGCGTCCTCGATCAGGCCCATGTGGCCGGGGACGGTGGAGACGCCCGCCTCCTGCGCGATCTTCTTGGAGGTGATCTTGTCGCCCATCGCCTCGATGGCGCCCTTGGGCGGGCCGATGAACGCGACGCCCGCCCTCTCCAAGGCCTCGGCGAAGAGCGGGTTCTCCGACAGGAAGCCGTAGCCGGGATGGACGGCCTGCGCCCCGCTCTCGCGGATGGCGTCCATGATCCGGTCGATGACGATGTAGGACTCGGCGGCGGGGGGCGGGCCGATGTGGATCGCCTCGTCGGCCATGCGGACGTGCAGCGCGTTCGCGTCCGCGTCGGAGTAGACGGCGACCGTTCGGATGCCCATGCGCCGCGCGGTCTTGATGACGCGGCAGGCGATCTCGCCCCGGTTGGCGATCAGGATCTTGTCGAACATGGTCCCTCCCCAAGGTCCCGTCGGGACTTCCCCCCTCCCCTGCACGGGGCGGGGCGGGCGCGCAAGATTGCGTCGCGGGTGATGGCGCGAACGAAAGGGGCCGCCCGTCGCCGGGCGGCCCCTCGCATCCCGCTGCGGGGATCAGATGTCGTTGGAGATGACGCCGGCGGTGCCACCGACCACGGCGCCCGCGACGCAGTTGCCGTCGCGGATGATCTCGCCGGCGGCGCAGCCGAGGCCCGCGCCGATGATGCCCCGCTCGAGGTCGCCGGAGGTGTTGCAGGCGGCGAGGAAGGCGGTGGCCAGGATGGCGGGGACGATCTTCTTCATGGTGGTCTCTCTTTGTGGGTGCTCGATGGACGAATCAGTGCCTGATCGTCCCGACCGGTCCTAGTGCGAAACGGGCCGATATCGAATGACGGTGGAAAAATGCCGGACGGTGAGCACACTCACCGCCCGGCAGGGGAAGGGGTACGGTTCCAGTCGTATCAGGCGGTCCAGAGGGGATCGGGACCACCCGATGGGGCGAGCATGGGCCGGTCGCGCCTCCCGCCAAAGGCGATTCGTTGACCTAGGGGCAGGTCGGCGGTTGCATGCCGAAACCGCGCGGGCGCGGGCGGGGGCGCGCCGACCGCGTGACGGGGACGGCACGACCGTGGCCTATCCGCCATCCCCTTCGAACGCCTCGGGAAAGCTGGCGCGCGCGCGCGGCTCGTCGATGCGGAGCATCGCCTCGTAGTCGGCGGGGTCGAAGGGGTCGTCCGCCGGCACGACCTCGCGCCCGAGGAGCCACGACAGGCGGCCCGCGTCGAGGTTGCCGCGCTCGAACGGCTCTGCGCCGAACGCCTCCCACAGGGCGGCGAGGAAGGCCGAGTCGGCCATGCGGTCGAGCGGGCGGCGGTCGCGGTAGCGCTCCCGCGCGACGAGCGGCGTGGCGCCCTTGGGGTTGGCGCGGCGGAGCGTGAACTGGAAGTCGGTGCCCGGCATCCGGCCGGGGAAGCCGCGGTGCTTGGTCATGTACGGCAAGGCCATGCGGCGACCTCTGGCAGCGGCGACGGGATGCGCGGGGCGGACGCGGACGCCCGCCCCGACGCGAGGGTCAGTACTTGGTCTGGACCGGCTCCACCACCACGGGGGCGGGCTCGACGATCACGATCTCCTCGGGCTGGGACCGCAGGAAGCAGCCCGACAGGGCGGCGGCGGCACCGGCGAGGACGACCAGCTTGGCGATCTTGGACATCTCGGGTCTCCTGGTGGGGCCGGGCGTCCGTGAATCCTGGGGGCGCCCGACATGCGAAGCCCCCCGAGCGGGGGGCCTGGGATCGCCATATCAAGGGCTGCGGGGGGTCGGTGCGACTGCCCCGGAAACGCCGCAATCGCCGGAGGGGGCGTGGGGCACGGCACACGCCGCGCCCCACGCCCGCCACATTGTCGCCCGCCCGGAAACATGCCGTTCCCGGCGCGGGCGGGACCGATCAGGACTTGGGCAGCTCGATCGGGTCGATGATGACGATCTCCTCTTCCTGCTGGGCGCAGGCGGCGAGCGTGGCGACGAAGCCGAGGATCAGGACGGACTTGATGGCGGTGCGCATTGTGCGGTCTCCCGTAGTGGACGGACGGCCCGATGCCGCCCGATGCACAACCAATGCGCGATGCGGGCCACGTGTTCCATCCCCCCTCCCCCCCCTAGTACTCCTGCGGGGCGCAGGCCCCGGCGTCGATCCCGTAGAGGCCGAAGAACTGCGTCGCCTCGGAATCGGTCGTCCCGCGCGGGACGGGGCGGTCCATGAGCGTGACCACGACGCTGTCCGCGCGGGCGTAGGGGGTGGCGGCGAGGGGCACCGCGTGGGCGTCGCAGAGCCAGTCGAGGTCGTCCAGCGCGGCCTCCTGCCCGTAGCCCTCCGCGATGCCGGGCGCGAGGAACCGCAGGACCATCTGGCTCTCGGACCCGACCCGCTCGAACAGCACCTGCCAGAGCGCCATGGCCTGCCCCGAGGGCGCGCCCTGCGCGGCGGCGGCGGCGGGCGCGAGCGCGGCGGCGAGGGCGAGCACGGGCGCGAGGGTGCGGGTCATGGGACCTCCGGGTGCGGGTCGCGCGGACGGTCGCGCGGCGCGGCGGAGGCGTCAAGCGACGCCGGGCTCAGCGGCCCATGAGGCGCTTGAGCTGCTCGCGGGTCACGCCGGAGCGGCCCACGATCCCGGCGGCGCGGGCGCCGTCGTACTCGTCCCAGTGATAGGGCGCGGGGGCGTTGCCCCGCAGGGCGACGGGGGCGTCGATGGCGGGGGCGGCGGGGGTCTGGACCGGGGGCTTCATGCCGGCCAAACCCGTCGGCCCCCGCGCGGTTCCGATCCCCCCCTCACTCCTCGGGGAACGGCCCGTAGTCGGAGATCGTGCCGATGGGGCGGCAGGCGTCCTCGACCGGGCCGCCCGCGGTCAGCACATGGTCCCGCCCGCCCCGGCTGACGATCAGCACGCCGGACCGGAAGGACCAGCGCACGAGGTCCGGCGCGTGGTCGCGCTCCGTGCGCAACGCCCGGCAGACGGCCCCCGCCTCCGGCGCGGAGACGGGGCCGCCGCCGCCCAGCCCGACCCGCACGGCCCGCCCCGGCCCGTAGCGCCAGACCGCCATGGAGATCACCGGCAGGTGCGCGAGATCGGGCGAGAGCACCAGCGGGACCGGCGCGGGCGGGGCGGGGACGCGCACGCAGCCGTCGCGCCGGACCGTCACCGGGATCGGCGGGCTGGAGGTCTCGGGCCCGACCCGCGCGTCGACCCGGAAGACGGGCGGGCCGCCGCGCGCGGCGCGCTGCGCGACCGTCGCGGCGCAGACGGCCTCGGCGCGGCGGCGCAGGTCGGCCTCGGTCCAGCGGCTCGCGCCGAAGGCCCGCGCCTCCACCCGCGTGCGGCGGTGCCCGTCAACCAAGCTGTCCGTCCGGGCGAGCGTCGCCGGCAGCCTCGTCACGGCGGCGGGGTCGTAGGCGGGCGCGGGCGGTCCCGGCGCGGGGCGCGGCGGCTGCGGGCGAAGGGTCGGCGCCGTGCCCACGGAGGCGGGCGGCGGGGGCGGGTCGGCGGCGGGGTCGGCGGCGGGGTCGGCCCGCTCAGCCGAGGGCGTGGGCGGGCGTGCGGCCTCGGGGCGTGCGGTCGTCCACGCCTCCAGCGCGGGCCCGAGATCCGCCGCGAGGTCGTCGCGCACGAACCACGCCACCACGGCGAGGATAAGGATCCCGCCGGAGACCGAGATGAGGAGGACGTCGCGCATCGGGCCGCAGGCCTAGCGCGCCGTCCCGCCGGGCCGAAGGGGGGCGGCGCGGGGCGGCGTCCGCCCGTGTCCCGCGCGCCGCGTCAGAGCGGGATCGTGCCGTGCTTCCGCCACGGACGCTCCTGCCGCTTGGTCCGCAAGCTCGCGAAGGCGCGCGCCACCCGCTTGCGGGTGCTGCGCGGCTCGATCACCTCGTCCACGAAGCCGCGCTCGGCGGCCACGAACGGGTTGGCGAAGCGCGCCTCGTAATCGGCCACGTGCGCGGCGATCCTCTCGGCGTCGCCCAGATCCTTGCGGTGGATGATCTCGACCGCGCCCTTGGCCCCCATCACCGCGATCTCGGCGGTGGGCCACGCGTAGTTGAAGTCCGCCTTGAGGTGCTTGGACGCCATCACGTCGTAGGCTCCGCCATAGGCCTTGCGGGTGATGACTGTGACCTTGGGCACCGTCGCCTCGGCGTAGGCGAAGAGCAGCTTCGCCCCGTGCGAGATGACGCCGCCGTACTCCTGCGCCGTGCCGGGCAGGAAGCCGGGCACGTCCACCAGCGTCAGGAGCGGGATCTCGAAGGCGTCGCAGAACCGGACGTGGCGCGCGGCCTTGCGGGACGAGTCGATGTCGAGCACGCCCGCCAGCACCATCGGCTGGTTGGCCACGACGCCCACCGTGCGCCCCTCGATGCGGATGAACCCGGTCAGGATGTTGCCCGCGTAGTCCGGCTTGATCTCGTAGAAGTCGCCCTCGTCGGCCAGCGCGCCGATCACCTCGCGCATGTCGTAGGGCTGGTTCGGGTTCGCCGGGATCAGCCTGTCCAGCGCGGGCTCGGCCCGGTCCGGGTCGTCGAAGAAGGGCCGCGTGGGCACCCCGTCGCGGTTGTTGAGGGGCAGGAAGTCGAACAGGCGGCGCACCTCGGCCAAGGTCTCGACGTCGTTGTCGAAGGCCACGTCGGCCACGCCCGACCTCTTGGTGTGGGTGGCGGCGCCGCCGAGCTCCTCGGCGGTGACGACCTCGTTGGTGACGGTCTTCACCACGTCGGGGCCGGTCACGAACATGTAGGAGGTGTCGCGCACCATCACGATGAAGTCCGTCATCGCGGGCGAGTAGACCGCGCCGCCCGCGCAGGGCCCCATGATGACGCTGATCTGCGGGATGACCCCGCTCGCGTCGACGTTGCGCTGGAACACCTCGGCGTAGCCCGCCAGCGAATCCACGCCCTCCTGGATGCGCGCGCCGCCCGAGTCGTTCAGCCCGATGACCGGCGCGCCGTTGCGCAGCGCCATGTCCTGCACCTTGCAG
Organism: Jannaschia sp. Os4; assembly: GCF_016820245.1. GTDB lineage: Bacteria > Pseudomonadota > Alphaproteobacteria > Rhodobacterales > Rhodobacteraceae > Jannaschia. The sequence continues at coordinate 882,657 of NZ_JAFCAR010000004.1, forward strand.
ATCTTCTCGGCGTGGGTCTCCGACAGCGAGCCGCCGAACACCGTGAAATCCTGGCTGAACACGTAAACGAGGCGCCCGTTGATCGTGCCCCAGCCGGTGACGACCCCGTCGCCCGGCGGCTTGGTGTCGGCCATGCCGAAGTCCACCGCGCGGTGGGCCTTGAGCTGGTCGAACTCCTCGAAGGAGCCGTCGTCGAGTAGCAGCTCGATCCGCTCCCGCGCGGTGAGCTTGCCGCGCCCGTGCTGGGCGTCGATCCGGGCCTGCCCCCCGCCGGAGCGGGCGGCGGCGCGGCGGGCCTCGATCTGGTCGTGGATGTCCTTCATCGCGGCCCCTCCCCTACGTGCGTCCGGCCTACACGGGGGCGGCGCGCAAGAAAAGTGCGCCCGGAACCCCGCCGGGGCGGGGATGCGTTGGATCGGGTCGGCCGCACACCCGCCTGTGCGCGCATCCGGCTTGGCACACCCGACCCGGAGGCGTAGCGCCCCCTCATGGCCCTCCTGTCCGACCCGCACGCGCCCGCCGCGCCGCGCACGCCGCCGCACATCCTGTCGCTGGTGCTGCTGGTCGGGGTCTCGACCCTGTCGATGAACCTGTTCCTGCCCAGCCTGCCCGCGATGGCGGAGTGGTTCTCGACCGACTACGCCACCGTGCAGCTCGCCGTCGGGCTCTACCTTGGCATGAACGCGGTGCTGCAGCTGATCGTGGGGCCGCTCTCGGACCGGTACGGGCGGCGGCCCGTGATCCTCGTGGGTCTCGCGCTGTTCACCTTGGCGACGCTGGGCTGCCTGTGGGCGCCGGACGTCGAGACGTTCCTCGCCTTCCGCATGGCGCAGGCCGCGGTCGTCGTGGGCATGGTGCTCAGCCGCGCGATCGTCCGCGACCTCTACCCGCAGGACAAGGCGGCCTCGATGCTGGGCTACGTCACGATGGGTATGTCCGTCGTCCCCATGCTCGGCCCGGCCTTGGGCGGCGTGCTGGAGGCGCGCTTCGGCTGGCAGTCGAACTTCTGGCTGCTCGTGCTCTGCGGGGTGGGTATGATCGTGCTCGCCTACCGCGACGTGGGCGAGACCGCCCCCACCGTCACCGGCGCCGCGCCCGCGGGCGGGTTCCGGGACCAGGTGCGGCAGTATCCCGAACTCCTGACGTCGCCCCGGTTCTGGGGCTACTGCATCGCGTCCGCCGCCGCGTCGGGCGCCTTCTTCGCCTATCTCGGGGGGGCGCCCTATGTGGGGGCCACGATCTACGGCCTCGACCCGGCGGAACTCGGCGTCTACTTCGGCGCGCCCGCGCTCGGCTACTTCGCGGGCAACTTCCTGTCCGGCCGCTACTCGGCGCGCATCGGCGTGGACCGCATGGTCCTGTGGGGGGCGCTCCTGCAGGTCGCGGGGCTGCTGACGCTGCTCGCGCTCACCGCCGCGGGCCTCGCCACGCAGGCGTGGGTGTTCTTCGCGTTCATCGTGTTCGTGGGCCTCGGCAACGGCATGGTCATCCCGAACGCCACGGCGGGCATGCTCTCGGTCCGGCCCCATCTCGCGGGCACGGCGAGCGGCCTGGGCGGGGCGATGATGCTCGGGGGCGGCGCGGCACTGTCGACGCGGGCGGGGCCGATCCTCGAGGGGGCCGCGACGCCCCTGCCCCTCGTGGCGCTGATGGTGACGTCGGGCCTCGTCTCGGTCGCGGCGATCACCCTCACCCTCCGGCGCAACCGGCGGCTGGCGGCCTGAGCCGCGATCTGCCACCCTCCGCCCCGAGTCCGCCCCGAGGAGGATCCGCCCATGGAGATGACCGGCACCCGCACGATCGCGGCCCCGCGCGAGGCCGTCTGGGCCGCGCTCAACGACCCGGAGGTGCTGCGCGCCTGCATCCCCGGCTGCGAGGAGCTGACCGGCTCGGCGGAGGACGGGTTCGAGGCGACGGTGAAGCAGAAGGTCGGGCCGGTGAAGGCGACCTTCAAAGGGGCCGTCACCGTCTCGGACGCCAACCCGCCCGAAAGCTACCGCATCGCGGGCGAGGGCAAGGGCGGCGTGGCGGGCTTCGCCAAGGGCGGCGCGGACGTCGCGTTGCGCGAGGTGCCCGAGGGGACGGAGCTGTCCTACGCGGTGGACGCCAAGGTCGGCGGCAAGATCGCGCAGTTGGGCTCGCGGCTGGTGGACAGCTTCGCGGCCAAGATGGCGGACCAGTTCTTCGAGCGGTTCGAGGCTCGGGTCGAGGGCGATCTGGCGGAGACGGGCGGGCAGGACCCGGTGACCTGAGCGTTCGTTTCCTTCGGAAGGAAACGCCCGGACGGATCGTTCGGAACGACCCGCCTACCCGCCCCCGGCCCGCCGCCACCCCGCCGCGCGCGCCTCGCCCTCCGAGCAGAACCACCGCTCGCCCTTTCCGTCGCTGATCCGCGTCGCCGCGTAGGAGCGCATCCCCGGCAGGTGATACAGCCGCCCCCGGTCGCTGATGTTGCCCTTGATCGGGCAGGTGCCCGCGTCCGGCGCGAAGTCCTCGGCCCGCGCGGCGCGCTGCGCGGCGCGCCATTCGTGCGGCTCGTCCATCTCGTAGGCGTGCAGCCCCCGCCCGGCGAAGAGCGCGGCCTTCTCCTCGGCGTCGTAGCGCAGGTCGTCGCGGTAGGTGAGCGCCCAGCCCGCCGCCACGATCCCCGCCGCGATGTCGCCGCCCGCGATGGCGCAGACGGCGAGCGGGCGTCCGTAGCGGTCCGTCTCGTCCCAGCGGCAGGTCGCCACGCGCCCCTCCCACGCCCGGCGCGCCCAGTCGGTCGCCTCGGCCCCGCAGGCGCGCTCGCGGCCCGCCAGCACGCAGGTCTGCGCCCCCTCGGGCGCGTCGATCCCCACGAGGCGCATGTTCTCCCGCCAGCCGACGTCGATCGTGTCCGCGTCCACCACGCGGACGGTCCCGGTGGCGGTCCCCGCCCCCGCGGGCACGGCGAGGCAGAGCAGGACGAAGAGTGAACGAAGCGTTAACATGCCCCCCGTTACGGGGAGCGCCCGCCGCGGGGCAACCGTCGATCCGCCGTTGCGGATCTACGCGGCGCGCGTCCGCCGCAGCACCGCCTCGCGCCATGCCAAGGCCGAGACCGCGCCCACGATCACCAGCCCGCCCGCAATGACCCAGCCGTCCGGCGCCTCGGCGAACAGCGCCCAGCCCAGCAGCACGGCCCAGACCAATTGCAGGAACGCCACCGGCTGCGTCACCGCCACGGGCGCGGCGGCGAAGGCGCGCGTCATCGTCCAGTGGCCCAGCGTGGCGAAGCAGGCGACGAGGCCCATCCAAGCCACTTCCGCCACCGTGGGCGTCCGCCACGCGGCCAAGGCGAAGGGCGCCAGCCCCAGCGTCACCCAGATCGACAGCTGCGCCACCACGACCCCCGCCGAGTGGCGCGCCGAGAGCGACTTGGCGAAGAGGTAGGACGCCCCGAACAGCAGCCCCGCCCCCAGCATCGCCAGATGCCCCGTCTCCACCACGCGGAAGCCCGGCCGCAGGATCACCAGCATCCCCGCGAAGGCCACCGCCACGGCGGCCAGCCGCCGCCACGCCAGCCGCTCGCGCAGGAACACCGCCGCGCCCAAGGTCACGTAGACCGGCGCGAGGTAGTTCATCGCCGTCACCTCGGCGACGGGCAGGCGCGTCATCGCGTGGAACCACAGGATCACCGCCAGCGCATGCGCCAGCCCCCGCGCCGCGAAGCGCCCCATCTCGCGGCCCGTCGGCCAGTCCGCGCGGATCGCGCCAAGCACCGGCAGCAGGAACACGAGCCCCAGCACGTAGCGCAGGAACGCCGCCTCGGCGGCGGGGAGGTCCTGGGCCGAATACTTCACGATCCCCGTCACGGCGATGAAGCACAGCCCCGTCGCCACCATCCACGCGATCCCCGCGAGGGGGCGGCCCTCGGACGCGATGGCGGAGGGGGCGGCGGGGGGCGGTGCGGGCTCGGCCATCCCCCGGCCCGTGCCCGGCGCTGCCGCCGGGCGCAAGGCCGCGCGGCGCCGTCAGCCCCCGGCGGTGTAGTCCTCGAACGCGGTGACCGCGCCGCCCTCGACGGTGCAGGCGCCCGCCGCGCGCACGTCCGGGTCGTCCCACGTCACGTTCCACGCCACCGTGGTGCGATCCTCGTCCATCATCATCGGGAACACCGTGATCGCCGCGTTGGGCAGCCCGTCGAAGCCGGTATCCGCCTCCCAGAGGCGGTCGTGGCACAGGCGCAGCGCCTCGGTCGTCTGCCGGTCGAAGGCGTGGGCCGCGCCTGCGGCGCAGAGCGCGAGCGCGACGGAGAGCATCAGCTTCGTCATGTGGGTCGTCCTTCCGGTGGGTGGGATGCGGGCCACGAGGGGGGCGGCTGGCGGCGGTGCCACCGCCACCAGCCCGCGAGCACGACCAGCCCGAGGATCGGCTCGAAGTAGTGCAGGGCCAGCATCGGGAGCGACTCCGGCTCGTCCGCGCCCGGCGGGGCGTCCCCGAAGGCGCTGCCGAGGAAGGCCCCGTTCGCCGTGACCACGAAGTCCCACAGCGCGTGCAGCGCCGCGCCCGGCCAGACCGACCGGGTCCGGAGCGCGAGCGCCCCGTAGAGCAGGCCCGACAGGCCCGCATGGACCACCTGCGCGTGGGTCGCGCACAGCGACTGCCCGTTCACCCAGTTGACGTAGTGCATCGCCCCGAACAGCGCCGAGGAGGCGAGAAGCGCGGCCACGGGACCGATCCGCCGCTCCAGCCCGTGCAGGACCACGCCCCGGAACAGCACCTCCTCGAAGATGCCGACGAGGACCACGAGGATCAGCACCTGCTGGATCAGCCCGCTGGCCAGCACCGCGCCGAGGTCGCCGCCCCCCTCCGTCACCACGGAGACGCCCACGGCCAAGAGCCCCAGCGTGACGAGCGCGGGCGGCACCGCGTACCACAGCCCGCCCCACGCGGGCCCCGACGTGACCCGCGCCGAGCGCCCCCAGCCCAGCAGCAGCACGAGGCCCACGACCGAGACCGCGAGCGCGACCTCCAGCGGCACTTGGCTCACGGGCGCGCTCTGCGGGTTCATCTCCGGATCCCGCCCGAATGCCGTCGAGTGCAGCAGGGAGGGCGCGGCGAGGATGGCGAAGTAGGCCGCCGTGGCGCCCAGCGCGACGCCCGCGGGATGGCGCGCGGCGAGCCCCCTCACGACAGGCCCATCCGCGCCCGCGCAACCGCGCCGGGGGTCAGGTCCGCGCGCCACGCCTCCCACGCCCCGCCCGCGCCCATGTAGCCGGAATAGACCTTCGCCACGAGCGCGGGGTCTGCGGCGATCTCGTCCCAGCCCATCCCGCGCAGGCCCGGATGGTCGCGCCGCAGCCATTCCAGCCGCGCCGCCGCGCCCCAGTCCGCGAGGCCCGGCTGCTCGGCGAGGTAGACGTAGAGCCAGTGGAAGTCCTCCGGCGGCGCGCCGCCCAGATGCAGGTAGCCTTCGTTCAGCGCCCACGGGATCGTCTCGGCCAAGGTCGCTCCCTTCAGCCGGTAGGGTCCGACCGACAGGTTCAGGCGGTAGACCAGCGGCGGGTGCAGGAAGGCGGCGACGTCCTGCGCGGCCTCCGCCATGCGGCGGGGCGCGGTGAGGTCGGCGTAGAAGGCCCCCTCCGCGATGCGGACGGCGTGGACGACCGAGGCCGGGACGGGCGGCGCGTGCAGGGTGAACTCCACCGCCGAGAGCGCGCGCACCCGGTCGGCGACGAAGGCGGCGGCGCCGACCGCGCCGAGGACGGCCCCCAGCAGGAGGCCCGCGATCCAGCCCATGATCGTCCTTCCGCCGGGGATGCCTCCTGCCCGAGGCTAGCGGCAGGCACGCGCGGCGATCAAGGGCGGCTTGCGGGCGCCGGGCGCCCCGCCCTATATCGCGCGACCGAGGGCGGACGCCGCAGATCGAGGGGGGACCACCATGGCCGGCCATAGCAAATGGGCGAACATCCAGCACCGCAAGGGCCGCCAGGACAAGCTGCGCGCCAAGATCTTCTCGCGGCTGTCCAAGGAGATCACGGTCGCCGCCAAGATGGGCGACCCCGATCCCGACAAGAACCCGCGCCTGCGCCTCGCCGTGAAGGAGGCCAAGTCCAACTCGATGCCGAAGGACAACATCGAGCGGGCCATCTCCAAGGCGACCGGCGGCGACGCCGAGAACTACGACGAGATCCGCTACGAGGGCTACGGCCCCAACGGCGTGGCGATCATCGTCGAGACGATGACCGACAACCGCAACCGCACCGCGTCCAACGTCCGGTCCACCTTCACCAAGAACGGCGGCAACCTCGGCGAGACGGGAAGCGTGGGCTTCATGTTCGACCGCAAGGGGCAGGTCGTCTATCCGGCCGCCGTGGGTTCCGAGGACGACGTGATGATGGCCGCCATCGAGGCCGGGGCCGAGGACGTCGAGTCCGACGAGGAGGCCCATGTCGTCTGGTGCGCCGACACCGATCTCAACGCCGTCTCCACCGCGCTGGAGGAGCAGCTGGGCGAGGCCGAGTCGACCAAGCTCGTCTGGCGCCCCCAGACCACGACCGAGCTGGGGCTGGAGGACATGCAGTCCCTGATGAAGCTGATCGAGGCGCTGGAGGACGACGACGACGTCCAGACCGTCACGGCCAACTTCGAGGCCTCCGACGAGGTGATGGCGCAGCTCTAGCGCCCCATTGCGGGAACAATCCCCCCCGCCCCGTCGATTCCCTCCCGACCGGACCGGCAGGAGGCGACCATGGCGATCACCGAGAACGACTGGAACGACGGGCGCGCGTGGACCGACGAGCGGGACGGGATGACCCGGTGGCTCGCCTATGCGGGGATCGCCGGGATGGTCGCGCTCTCCGTCACCATGCTGATCGCCGACGTCGTGGTGCCGAACCACGACTGGATGTCCGACACGATCAGCGACCTCGCCGCCGGGCGCCACGAGTTGCTGCTCGACACGGGGATGTACCTGCTCGCCTTCGGGACGGTCGCGCTGGCCGTGGCGGCGGGGCACGTCCATCTCGGCGGCAAGGGGTGGAGCATGGGCGTCTGGCTCCTGATGGCGCTGGCGCTCCTGATCTTCTGGATCGGCGCGCGCGACGAGTATGGCGACGGCGATTCCGAGGGGGTGACGTTCCACCTTTGGCTCGTGGGCGGGCTCTACGCCGCCATGGCGGTGGCGCCGTGGGCCATGAGCGCGGGCGCCGGTCGGGTCGAGCCGTGGCTGCGCACGGCCCTGCGCGCCACGACCGTCGCGTGGGTGCCGCTGGCGCCGCTCTTCTTCGTCGTGCCCGATGCGTGGGACGGCGCCTACGAGCGGTTCCTCGGCCTGATCCTCTTCGCCTTCCTCGGCCTCTTGGCGACGGCCTTCCTGATCCGCGTGCGGCGCGGCCACGGGACCGCCTGACCCTTCCGCCCCCGGCCCCGGCGGGGCATGGGGGGGGCATGACGTCCTACCTCTCCGGCCTCGGCCTCGGCCTGTCCCTGATCCTCGCCATCGGCGCGCAGAACGCCTTCGTCCTGCGCCAAGGCCTGCGCGGCGAGCACGTGCTGCTGGTCAGCCTGACCTGCGCGGTCTCGGACGCGCTGCTCATCGCGGCGGGCGTCGCGGGCTTCGGCGCCGTGGTGGAGGCGGCGCCGTGGATCGAGCCGGTGTTCCGCGTGGGCGGCGCGGCGTTCCTCCTCGGCTACGCGGCGCTGGCGGCCCGCCGCGCGTGGCGGGGCGGCGCCGCCTTGGATCCCGGCGCGGCGGCGGGGTCGTGGCAGGCGGCGCTGGCGACCTGCCTCGCGCTGACGTGGCTGAACCCGCACGTCTATCTGGACACGGTGGTGCTCCTCGGCGGCATCTCCGCCACCGCCGAGAGCCCCTTCGCCTTCGGCGCGGGCGCGGTGACGGGCTCGTTCGCGTTCTTCCTCGCCTTGGGCTTCGGCGCGGCCCTGCTGCGCCCCGTCTTCGCGCGCCCCGGTGCGTGGCGGGTGCTGGACGCGGGGATCGCCGCCGTCATGGCGCTCCTCGCGGCGATGCTGCTCCTCGGCTGAGGGCGTGCTAGGGGGCGGGGCATGGCCACCGTCACCCGCATCACGCCCTTCGTCCTGTGCGCCGACCTCGACGCGGGGGTCGCGTTCCTCGAGGGGCTGGGCTTCGCCTGCACGTTCCGCCAAGCCGACCCCGGCTACGCGTTCCTGCGCCGCGACGGCCACGGGGTGCGTCTCCTCGAGGCCGACGCGGATCTCGACGACCCGGCGCGGCGGCAGATGGTGTATGTCGACGTGGACGACGTCGACGGGGCGTGGGCGGACCTGCGGTCCTTCGTCGAGGCCCTGCCCGAGGGGACGTGGCGCGCGCCGTTCGACCGGGACTACGGCCAGCGGGAGTTCCACGTGAGCCACGGGCCGACGCTCTGGATGTTCGGGCAGGCGAACGGGTGAACCGGATGCCCGCGCGGCACGTTGGACCCCGCGTTTGACCCGCGCGCCGCCGGGAGTATCTCTCCCCCACACCGTCCGGACCCCACCATGACCACCGACCAAGCCATCCTCTTCGCCCTGTTCGGCGGCGTCTTCGCGATGCTTCTGTGGGGACGGTTCCGCTACGACGTCGTGGCCTTCGCGGCGCTGCTGCTGGGGGTGATCCTCGGCGTGGTGCCCAAGGAGGACGCCTTCTCCGGCTTCGGGCACCCCGCGACGGTGATCGTGGCCCTCGTGCTGATCGTCAGCGCGGGGCTCGTGCGGTCGGGGGCGGTGCTGTTGATCACCCGCAAGCTGGTGGACGCCAAGCGCCGGGCCTCGAGCCACATCGCCATCATGGGCGGCATCGGCGCGGTCCTGTCGGCCTTCATGAACAACGTCGCGGCGCTGGCGCTGCTGATGCCGGTGGACATCGCCACCGCCTCCAAGGCCGGGCGGCCGCCGCGCGCGACGCTGATGCCGCTCTCCTTCGCGACGATCCTCGGCGGGATGATCACCCTCATCGGGACGCCGCCCAACATCATCATCGCGGGCATCCGTCAGGACCAGCTGGGCGAGGGTTTCCGGATGTTCGACTTCGCGCCCGTGGGCCTCGTGACCGCCGGCGTCGGGCTGCTGTTCGTGGCGACGATCGGGTGGCGGCTGATCCCCGGGGCGCGGGACGAGGTCGCGCAGCACGACGGCGTGTCGGAGACGGCCTCCTATGTGGCCGAGCTCACCATCCCCGCCGACCACCCCCGCGTCGGCGAGCCGCTGCAGCAACTCTACGACCCCGCCGACGAGGCGGGGGTGCGCGTGCTCGGCCTCATCCGCGAGGGGCGGCGCCAGTTCGGGTCGGGGCGGTTCGTGAAGCTCAAGGCGGGCGACCAGATCGTCCTCGAGGCCGCCCCGGAGGCGCTCGACGAGTTCCGCGCGGGCGAGGACCTCGAGTTCTCGGACCGCAAGCGCATGTCGCTGCTGGAGGCCGCCGAGCAGGGCCTGCAGCTCCTCGAGGTGGTCGTGACCGAGCAGTCGCGCATCAACGGGCGCTCGGCGCAGGCGATCGGGCTGGCGTGGCGGCAGCGCACGGTGCTGATGGGCATCTCGCGCCGGGGCCAGCGCATCCAGGACCGGCTGCGGCGGACCAAGGTGCGGACGGGCGACATCCTCCTGCTGCTGGCCCCCGCCGAGACGGCGGAGGAGGTGGTGTCGTGGCTGGGCGCCCTGCCGCTGGCCGACCGGGGGCTGGCGGTGACGGAGAACAAGAAGATCTGGCCCGCCGCCCTCCTGTTCGGCGGCGCCGTGGCCGCCGCGTCCTTCGGCATGATCGACCTGACCGTAGCGCTCGGGGCGGTGGTGCTGCTCTACGCGGTCACGCGGATCGTCAGCCTGCAGGAGCTCTACGACCACGTGGAATGGCCAGTGGTGGTGCTGCTCGGCTCGATGATCCCGCTGGGCGCCGCGCTGGAGACGACCGGCGGCACGGTGCTGGTCGCCGACCTCCTGACGAGCGCGACGGCCGGCCAGCCCGCGTGGGTCGCGCTGCTGGTGCTGATGGTCGTGACGATGACGCTGTCGGACGTGCTCAACAACACGGCCACGGCCATCGTCGCGGCCCCCGTCGGGATCGAGGTCGCGCGCACGCTCGACGTCTCGCCCGACCCGTTCCTGATGGCGGTGGCGGTCGCGGCCTCCTGCGCGTTCCTCACGCCCATCGGGCACAAGAACAACACGCTGATCCTCGGTCCCGGCGGCTATTCCTTCGGCGCCTACTGGCGGATGGGCCTGCCCTTGGAGATCATCGTGATCGCGGTGGGCCTGCCGTCGATCCTCGTGTTCTGGCCGCTCTGACCCGCCCCGTCACCGTGCGGCGGCCACCTCCAGCGAGACGTTGGAGCCGAGCGAGGCGAGGAAGAGCTTCCGCACCCCGTCCGTGTCGGTGACGTAGACCTCGGCGCGGGGGCCTTGGCCGATGCCGAACCCCTCCTCGATGCCGAACCGGCCGGGGGGCGTCGTGGTGCGGAACTCGACCGAGTAGGGCAGTTGGTAGGGGCACTCGGCGGTGGTGCCGGACCACCCGCTGTTGGTGCCCTCGGGGCGGACCCCGACGCAGCGGGCCCGGTCGGTCATGGTGATCGTCACTTGGTTCGCGCCCGCGGCGACGAAGGCGACGCGGGGCGGGCCCGACGGCTCGGCGGGGAAGGTGCCGCCCGAAGGCGTGCCCACGGGCGCGCAGGCCGCGGCCGCGAGGCCCGCGAGGGAGAGGAACAGGGGTCGCATGGGGTCGTCTCCTAGAGCGGCCAGATCGTCGGAATCAGCACCGCCGCCAAGGCCCCGATGCTCAGGTTGAGGGGGATACCAGCCTTGAGGAAGTCGGTGAAGCGGTAGCCGCCGGGTCCGTAGACGAGTGTGTTCGTCTGGTACCCGATGGGCGTCGAGAAGCTGGCAGAGGCCGCGACCATCACGGCCACCACCAAGGGCCGCGGATCGACGCCCAGCGCCTCGGCCACGCCGATGGCGAGCGGCGTCACCACGACGGCCACCGCGTTGTTGGACACGAGCTCGGTCAGCACGCTCGTGAGCAGGAAGATCGCCCACACCAGCAGGATCGGGTGCAGCACCGCGAGGCCGGGGGCCGCGACGTCGACGATCATGGCGACCGCGCCCGAGGCCTGCAGACCCTGCCCCACCGCGAGCATCGCGAAGATCAGGATCAGGAGGCGCCCCTCGACGGCGCCGAACGCCTCGTCGGCGTCGACGCAGCGGGTCAGCAGCACGACCGCCACCGCGAGGATGGCGAGCGCGAGGATGGGCGCGGCCCCGATGGCCGCGAGCAGCACGATGGCGGCGACGGCCAGCGCCGGGATCCACGCGCGGCCCCGCCGGAAGGCGCGCTCGGCGGGGGCGGAGACCTCGGTCAGGTCCATGTCCTCCGCCAGCCGGTGGATGTCGGCCTCGGCCCCCTCAAGCAGCAGAGTGTCGCCCACGCGGACGACCACGTCGTCGAGCTTGCCCGAGATGTTCCTGTCGCGGCGGTGGACGGCGAGCGGATAGACCCCGAAGCGGCGCCGCAGGCGCATCGCGCCCATGCGGCGGCCCACCATGCGCGCGCCGGGCGTGACGAGCACCTCGACGGTGGTGGTCTCCACCGCGCCCACTTGGTCGATGCGCTTGAGCTCGGGGTTGCGCTGCAGCGAGAGGAGCTCGGCCACCTCCGAGCGCAGGATCACCCGGTCGCCCACCCGCAGCTCGACGGCGGCGAGGTCGCGGCGCAGCGAGGCGTCGCCCCGCACCACGTCCACGAGGCGGACGCCCGGCCGCTTGAAGAGCTGCACCTCGGTGGCGCGGCGCCCGACGAGGTTCGACTCCGGCGGGATGACCGCCTCCGCGAGGTACCGCGTCTTGCGCCCGCCGCCGAGCAGGCCCGCCAGCGAGGTGCGCTCGGGCAGGACGCGCGGCGCGACGACGGCGAGGTAGAACAGGCCCCACGCGGCCAGCGGCACGGCCAGCGGCGTGACCTCGAAGATGGTGAAGGGCGCGAGGCCCTCCGCGCGCGCCACGCCGTCCACGAGCAGGTTGGTCGACGTCCCGATCAGGGTCAGCATGCCGCCGAGGATCGAGGCGTAGGAGAGCGGGATCAGCAGCTTGGACGGCACGGTGCCCAGCGTCGCCGCGAGCTGCACCATCACGGGGATCATGACGACCACGACGGGCGTGTTGGCCACGAAGCCCGAGGCCACCACGACGAAGGCCATCAGCATGGCGACGGCCAGCTTCGGGCGCGAGCGGGCCTGCCCCTCGGCGGCGCGGGTGAACCAGTCGAGCGCCCCGGTCCGCACGAGCGCGCCCATCAGGACGAACATCGCGCCGATCGTCCAAGGGGCGGGGTTGGACAGCGTGTCGAGCGCCGCCTCGTAGGGGAGGAGGCCGAGCAGCAGGAGCGCCGAGGCGCCGCCGAGGGCGACGACCTCGGTGGGGTAGCTCTCCCGCAGGAACAGCAGGAACATGGCGACGACGACGGCCAGCGCGATCCACGGGCGGAGGGGGTCTGGGATGTCGATCCACGTCATCCGGACGGTGTGCCCCGCCGGGGCGGTGGGGGCCAGTGGCCTGTTCGCCGATGCGCGCCGTGAGCGCTTCGGCGGGCCGGGCAGCGGCCCCGGGGCCCCGTCGGCCTAGCCGTCCGTCGCGCGGCGGGCCGGACGGACGAGGGCGAGGCCCGCGAGCATGAGGGCGAGGGCCACGCCCACGGCCCACGGGTACCGCTCGCCGAGGAGGAGCATGGACCACGCCACGCCGAACCCGGTGACGAGGAAGGCGGTCTGGGAGGCGAACACGCTCCCGGCCCGGCCGAGGAGCCATAGGAACCCCGCGTAGATCAGGGTGTGGCCGCCCGCGATGGCGAGCACGGCGGCGGAGGCGAGCGCCTCGCCGGGCGCGAAGAGGGCCTTGGCCTGCCCGCTGGCGAACGCGGCGGCGATGGAGACGGGCGCGAAGACGACCGCCGCCCCGAGGAAGGCGCGCAGCGGGTCGAGCCCGGCCATGCCGGCCTTGGCGATCCACGTCGAGTTCAGCGCGTAGCATATCGGCGCGATGAGCGCGGTGGCGATCCACGCGAGGTCGCCGCCCCCCACCCCGTCGCGGGAGGCGGCGATGAGGGCGACGCCGCCGAGGCCGAGCGCAAGGCCCGCGACGCGGCGCGGGTCCGCCGTCTCGGTCCGCGCCACGAGGCCCATGGGCAGCGCGAAGAGCGGGATCGTGGAGATGAGGATCGCCATCAGCCCCGCCTGCAGGTGGCCCACCGCGGTGTAGGAGGCGACGTGGGGGATCAGCGTGCCCAGCACGGCGAGCCGGGCGCAGAACGCCCATTCCGCGCGGGTCGCGGGGAAGGCCGGCCCCCCGCGCCGGGCGACGAGCGCCCAGCAGATCGCGAGGGTGACGACGCCCTGCCACGCCATCATGCCCCACGGCTCGAACCCGGCCGCCCGCGCGACCTTGGTCGCGGGCTGCATCAAGCCCCAGCCCGCGCCGAAGAGCAGCAGCAGGCCATGGAGATGGAACGGGCGCGTCATGGGCGCCGTGTGCGGCGCGGACGCGACCGACGCAACGCCGCCCGCCCGCGCTCCGCCCCCCAAGCCGGGACGCTACGCGGCTCACGCCCCGAAGGTCCGCGCCCTACCGCGCCGGCGGCCCCGCCTGCGCCAGCCGCCCGCCCACGCGCACCGGCCAGCAGGCCTCGGCCAGCCCGTCGCGGCGGACGTCCACCACCAGCCCGCAGAGCGTCGCCTCGCCCAGCGCGGGCGCGAAGCGCTCCTTGGTCATGCCGGTGACGAAGCGGCGGATCGGCTCGGTCTTGTCCATGCCGATCACCGAATCGTAGTCCCCGCACATGCCCGCGTCCGTCAGGTAGGCCGTTCCCTTCGGCAGCACCTGCGCGTCGCCGGTGGGGACGTGGGTGTGGGTGCCCACCACGACGCTCGCGCGCCCGTCGCACCAGTGGCCGACCGCCATCTTCTCGGACGTCGCCTCGCAATGCACGTCCACGAGGACGGCATCCACGGCGGTGCCGAGGCGGTGGGCGCGCAGGATGCGCTCGAGGATCGAGAACGGCTCGTCGTAGGTCCGCGACATGAAGACCTGCCCCAGCACCTGCACCACCAGCAGGCGCCGTCCGCCGATCTCGTAGACGCGCCAGCCCTTGCCCGGTGCGGCCTTGGCGAAGTTCTCGGGACGTAGGACGCGCGGCTCCTGCTCGATGAAGCCCATCATGTCCTTCTGGTCGAAGGCGTGGTCGCCCAAGGTGACGACGTCCGCGCCCGCCGCCAGCATCTCCTTGGCCTGCGCCGCGTTCAGCCCGCGGCCCGACGAGGCGTTCTCGCCGTTGACCACCACCGCGTCGAGGCCCCACTCGGCGCGCAGCGCGGGCAGGCGCTCGGCCACCGCCCGGCGGCCCGCGCGCCCCATCACGTCGCCGAGGAACATCAGTCGCATGCCCGGCCCCCTAGACCCGCGCGCGCCCGGCGTCCATTCGGCGGGCATGGAGATCGTCGCGGGACCCCAGCGGATCGACGCCCTCGCGGGGGTCGTGGAGCGCGCCTTCGCCCCCGAGGGGGTGCCCGAGGCGGCGCGCGTCGCCCGGCTGCTCCGCGAACTGGCCGCCACGCCGCCGAAAGACCTGCTCGTCCTGTCGGGCTGGGCGGAGGGCGCGGCGGTCGCGGTGACGGCGTGGTCGCGCCTGCAGGGCGCGGGCGCCGCCACTTGGATCCTCTCGCCGGTCGCCGTCGCGCCGGACCGGCAGCGGTCGGGCCTCGGCACACGGCTGATCGAGGCGGGCATCGCACGGCTGCGCGGCGCGGGGGCGGACCTGCTCGCGGTCTACGGCGACCCGGCCTACTACGGGCGCTTCGGCTTCGACGCGGCCCATGCCCCGCCCGCGCCGCACCCGCTCGGGATGCCCTTCGGCTGGCAGGGCCTGCCCCTCGTGCCGGGGGCCGCCTTGGCCGGACCGGTCCGCCCCGTGCCCGCGCTGGACGACCCCGCGCTCTGGTGACCGCGCGACGCGCGCCCGGAGGCCCGCGTGTGCACGGGAGTGCCCCCTCCGTTCGCGCGAGGGAACCTCGTTTGGCGCGGGCGCGCCCGCCGTCGGCGACTCAGGTGCCGAACGGCACCCAGATCGTCTGGACCTCCGTCGCCGCCCGCAGCCACGGGCCGGACGGCCCCGCCCAGTCGGTCGCGGTGCGATCGTTCACCCATGTCCGCTTGAGGTCGCGCGCGGCCTCGCGCTCCACGACCGCCGACAGGTCCGCCTCCGAGAAGGACCACACCGCGTCCACCCCGTAGTGCCCCGCCAGATGCGGCGCGAGGTCGGCGTGGTCGCCCGTCAGGACGTTGACCACGCCCGCCGGGACGTCGCTGGTCTCGAGGACTTGGTAGAAATCCGTCGCCACCAGCGGTGCCGTCTCGGACGCCACGAGGACCAGCCGATTGCCCATGCTCAGCGCCGCGCCCACGATCCGGCACAGCCCGGCCAGCGGTGCGTCCTCGGGCGCGAGCGCCCCGATCACGCCCACGGGGACGTTCTGGCTGACTGCCAGCCCGCGCATCGGCACCTGCACCGTGCGCCCGTCGTTCTTGTCGGCCCAGCCCGCCCAGCGGAACAGGTCCGCCACGGCAGCGTCGACCTCCCGCTCCCCGTCGCGGCCCGTCAGGGCCTTGATCCGGCTGGCGAACTCCGCCCCCCGCACCGACAGGTTCTCCGCGAGGTAGTAGAGGATCTGCGCCCGCAGATGGGCGGTGGCGGCGGACCAGCCCTTGGCCCCCACCGCCGCCTCGACGGCGTTGCGGACGTCCTTGCGGTTGGCGATGCCGACCTCGCCCACGACGCCCTTGGGCCCCGCCACCGCGCGGGTGTAGCCCCCGTCGGGCCGCGCCTGCTTGCCGCCCACGTACATCTTGGCGGTGCGGTCCACCGCGTCGCCCAAGGGGTCGGCGGCGGCCTCGAACCGCTTGACCGGCTTGAGCTTCCCGCCCCGCGCGGGCCGCAGGTAGGCGTGGAGGCCGGCGACCCCGCCCTCGCGCCCGAACCCGCTCTCCTTCATGCCGCCGAAGGGGGCGGCGGCGTCCATCATGTTGGTGCCGTTCACCCACACGATGCCCGCGCGGATCTTGGGCGCGGTGTCGAGCGCGTGGTCGATGTCCTGGCTCCAGACGGAGCCCGCAAGCCCGTAGACCGTGTCGTTGGCCAGCTGCACCGCCTCGGACGGCGTGCGGAAGGTGGTCATCGCCAGCACCGGGCCGAACACCTCCTCGCGCATCAGCACGTCCTCGGTCCCGAGGCCTGTGACGAGGACCGGGGGCAGGAAGCAGCCGTCGGGCGCGGTGCCGCGATGCACCTCGCCGCCCGTGCGGGCCAGCATCGCCTCGACGTTCGCCTTGTGGTCGGGATGGACCATCGCGCCCATGTCGACGGCCTTGTCCAGCGGGTCGCCCACGCGGATGCGGGCCATGCGGTCCTTGAGGCGCGCGGTGAGGTCTGCGGCGATCCCCTCCTGCACCAGCAGCCGCGTCCCGGCGCAGCAGACCTGCCCGCCGTTGAACCAGATCGCGTCGACCAGCCCCTCGACGGCCCCGTCGATGTCGGCGTCCTCGAACACGACGTAGGGGGACTTGCCGCCCAGCTCCAGCGTCAGGCCGAGGCCCCGCCCGGCGGTGGCCGCGCGGATGCGGCGCCCCACCTCGGTGGAGCCGGTGAAGGCGATCTTGTCGACCTCGGCGTCCACGAGGGCCGCCCCCGTCGCGCCGTCCCCGGTCACGACGTTCAGCACCCCGTCCGGCAGGCCCGCGCGCTGCGCCACCTCGCAGAACATGAGCGCGGTGAGCGGGGTCCATTCGGCGGGCTTCAGCACCACGGCGTTGCCCATCGCCAAGGCGGGCGCGACCTTCCACGCCAGCATCAGGAGGGGGAAGTTCCACGGGATCACCGCGCCGCAGACGCCCCACGGCTCGGCGCCGGGCACGATCTCGGCGCGCAGGGCGGCGTGGCCCGCGTGGTGGTAGAAGTGGCGCGCGGCCAGCGACACGTCGATGTCGCGCGCCTCGCGAATCGGCTTGCCGGTGTCGAGCGTCTCCAGCACCGCGAAGAGCCGCGCGTGCTTCTGCAGACCCCGCGCGATGGCGTAGAGGACGCGGGCACGCTCGTGGTCGGAGGCCTTGGCCCACGGCCCTTGTGCCTTGCGCGCCGCCTTCACCGCCGCCGCGACGTCCTCCGCCGTGCCCTGCGACACCTCGGCCAGCACCTCGCCCGTGGCGGGCGCGGACACCTCGAAGGCTCCCGCGGGCTTGGTCCACGCGCCGCCGATCCAATGCCCGAACCGCCGCCCGCGGGCGTCGAGCCACGCATCGACCTCGTCCCGCCCTTCGGGCGCCGGTCCCCATTCCATGCTCTCGAACTTCTCCCGGACGGTCATGCCCTGCCCTTTCGATGTTCCGGAAATACTCCGGGGTCCGGGGCAGCGCCCCGGTCGTTTACGCCAGCGCGTGCCGGTGCGCCGCCGAGTAGCGGCCCGTCACGTGATGCTCCAACTGCCGCTCGATGTCGCCCAAGAGCGAGGACGCCCCGAAGCGGAACAGGTCGGGGCGCAGCCAGCGGTCGCCCAACTCCTCCTTGAGGAGCGCGAGGTAGCTCACCGCGTCCTTCGCCTTGGAGATGCCGCCGGCGGGCTTGTAGCCGACCTTGAACCCCGTCGCCCGCTCCCAGTCGCGGATCGCGCGCATCATCACAAGGCTGACGGGCAGCGTCGCGTTGACCCCCTCCTTGCCGGTGGAGGTCTTGATGAAGTCCGCGCCCGCCATCATCGCCACCGTCGATGCCTTGGCCACGGTACGGAGCGAGCCCAGCTCGCCCGTGGCGAGGATGGCCTTCATGTGGGCCGGGCCGCAGGCCTCGCGCATCTGGCGGATCTCGTCGTGCATCTCCTCCCACCGGCCGGCCAGCGCGAGGCGGCGGGAGATGACGATGTCGATCTCCTTGGCGCCCGCCGCCACGCTCTCCTCGATCTCGCGGAGGCGCAGGTGGAACGGCGACAGGCCCGCCGGGAAGCCCGTCGCGACGGCGGCGACGGGCAGGCGGTTGCCGAGCGCGTTCACCGCCGCCGGGATCATCTCGTGGTAGACGCAGACCGCGCCGACGGTCAGGCCGTCCATCCCGATCGCCTCCAGCAGGTCGGGGCGAACCGGCTGCAGCGCCTTGGCGCAGAGGCGGCGGACGCGGGCCTCCGTGTCGTCGCCGGACAGCGTCGTCAGGTCGATCAGCGAGACCGCCCGGCAGAGCCACGCGGCCTGCCAGTCCTTCTTGACCGAGCGGCGCGCGGGCAGCGTGGCGGCGCGGCGCAGCGTGGCGGGGGTGTTCACGCGCACCGCCTCGACCAAGGAGGGGTCGTAGGGGCGGACGGGGTTTCGGGCGAGGTCGGACAGGGGGGCCTCCGGGGCCGATCGGCAAGGATCGGACGAGACGGTTCGGTTCGACCCGACTCGTTGCATGGGCGTCCGGCGGGGTGCAACCGTGCCGCCACGGCCCGGTCGTCCCGCCCGGCGCCACGGAGGACGCGATGCCGACCTCGACCGCCGCCCCCTCGACCGCCCCGGGCGCGTGCACGCCCGGCACGGCGGCATGGATCTCGGAGCGGGTGCGCCGCCTCACGGGGCTGGGCGTCGCGTCCATCGAACTGCCTGGGGGCGCCGGGCGCGGCTCGGCGGAGGTGGTGCTGTCGGACGGGCGGCGCATGATCGCCACCCGGCGCGCGACGCCCGCGCGCACGGCGACCGAGGCGGTCGTGCTGCACGCGCTGTCCCGCGCGGGCGCGCCGGTGCCCAAGGCGGTGGGCCATCACGACGGGCTCCTCCTGCAGGAGCGGGTCGAGGGCGCGCGCCTCTCGGTCGCGCTCGCCGCCCCGGACGCGGATCGCGTCGCCTTGGGCGGCGCGGCGGTGGCCGCGCTAGAGGCGTGCCGCAAGCGTCTCGCCCGCCTGCCCCAACTCGCCGGTCGGCTGCCGGGCCTGGGGACGCGGAGCGGGTGGACCGACGATTTCGTGTCGCGCCCCGCCTTCCTCTCGCACGACCTGAGGATCGCTCCGCCGGCCTGCGACTTCGGCGCCTTGGCCCGCGCGATCGACGCGGCGCCCGCGCATCCGACCCGGTGGGACGCGCGGACCGGAAACGCCGTGGTGCGGCCGGACGGTCGGGTGGTCTGGTTCGACTGGGACGTCGTGGGGCGCCGCGCCGGCGTCGAGGACGTGGCTTGGCTGCTGGCGGACGAGCACTGGACGCCCGACGCCGCAGAGAGCGTAGAGGCGCTGCGGGCCGGGGGAGTTGCGACGAGCCCGATGCTCGTGCGGATGGCCGTGCTCTTGGCGGCCGCGCGCATGGGGACGATCCACGCCCGCGTCGCGCGGCTGGGCTGGGCGGACGGCGACGCGGCCCGGGCCGACGACGGGATCGGCGCGACCCCCGGGGCGGTGGACCGCCTCGCGGCCCGCGGGGCCGCCTTGGCGACGACCGACGCGGTCGTCGCGCCGTTCGCGGAATGGTTTCCCCGCGCGGCCAGCGCCTTGCGCGGGACCGGTGGCGGGGGCGGCTGACGGCGCCCCCGGAAACGCTTGCAGCCCCCCACCGCCCCCCTATGTGTCCTGCCACGCAGCAAGGGGCGGGACCGGATGGCCGCGAAGACGTCGCATGGGCCCCCGCTCGGGGGACCGGCAGGGTGGGTCTCCATCCTGATCCCCGCCGCGCTGTTCGTCCTCTTCGCCCGGATGCTGCCCGAGGTGGGCGCGGGCGGCGTGATCGACTGGTCCGTCGCGTGGGTGCCCTCGCTGGACGTGGAGCTGGCGCTCAGGATCGACGGGCTGTCGCTGCTCTTCGCGCTGCTCATCACCGGGATCGGGACGGGGGTGGCGCTCTACGCGTCCTCCTACCTCGGCGGCGACGACCACTACGCGCGGTTCTGCCTCTACTTCCTCGCCTTCACCGCCGGGATGCTGGGGCTGGTGCTGGCCGACGACCTGCTCGCGCTGTTCGTGTTCTGGGAGATCACGACGATCTCGTCCTACCTGCTGATCGGCTACTCGTCGGACGACCCGAAATCGCGGCGCAACGCCCTGCAGGCGCTTGTGGTGACGGGAACCGGCGGCCTCGCCTTCCTCGCGGGGATCGTGCTGATCGGGACCGCCGCCGGGACGCTCAGGATCAGCGAGCTGGGCGACCTGACGGGCCATGCGCTCTACCTGCCCATCCTGATCCTCGTGCTGGCCGGCGCCTTCACCAAGTCGGCGCAGGTGCCGTTCCACTTCTGGCTGCCCAACGCGATGGCCGCGCCGACGCCGGTCTCGGCCTACCTGCACTCGGCCACGATGGTGAAGGGCGGGGTCTACCTGATGGCCCGGATGACGCCCAGCTTGGGCGGCACCGAGGTGTGGGGCTGGACCCTGATGATCGCGGGCGGGGTCACGGCGGTGTTCGCCTCGTTGCTGGCCGTGCGCCAGACCGACATCAAGCAGGTGCTGGCCTACACGACGCTGATGGCGCTGGGCACGCTGACGCTCTTCCTCGGGCTGGGGACGGAGTACGCGCTGGAGGGCGCGATGCTCTTCCTGCTGGTCCACGCGCTCTACAAGGCGGCGCTGTTCCTAATGATCGGGATCGTCGACCACGGGACCGGCACGCGGGACGCGCGCGTGCTGCGGGGGCTGGCGCGCAGGATGCCGGTGACGTTCCTCTGCGCGCTGCTGGCGATCCTGTCGATGGCGGGGATCCCGCCGCTGGTGGGCTTCGTGGGCAAGGAATGGCTCTACAAGGCGGGGTTCGGCGCCGGGTATGGCGGCCCGTTCCTCTGGCCGCTGGCGGCGGCCTTCGCGGCCTCGGCGCTGATGGTCTGCGCGGCGCTGATCTCGGGGTGGCGGCCCTTCGTCGGCAGGCTCTCGCACCCGGACGCGCACGAGGGGCCGTGGCAGATGCTGGCCGCGCCCTTGGCCCTCGGGCTGCTGGCGCTGACGCTGGGCGTGCTGCCCGACCTCGCGGAGCCGATGATCTTCGCGGCCTCCTCGGCGGTGGCGGGCACGCCGCTGGAGGTGGACCTCTACCTCTTCAAGCAGGTGGAGCCCGCGCTGATCCTGTCGGTCGTCACGCTGGTCACGGGCGTCC
The DNA here is from genome assembly GCF_016820245.1 of Jannaschia sp. Os4. GTDB lineage: Bacteria > Pseudomonadota > Alphaproteobacteria > Rhodobacterales > Rhodobacteraceae > Jannaschia. Next base: position 903,765 of record NZ_JAFCAR010000004.1, read on the forward strand.
TGTTCTACCTCTTCCACGGGCGGCTGCGCGACGGGCTGGCCCGCGCGGACGCGCGCGCGCCGGTCCATTTCGATCCCGGCTGGGACAGGCTGATGGACGCGGTGGCGGCCGGGTCGAAGGGGCTGACGAACGCGATCCAGACCGGGGTGCTGCGCCGCTACATCTTCGTCACCTTCGCCGCGCTGGCCGTGACGCTCATCGCGGGCTTCTGGCGCACGGGGCTCGTGCCCACCGTGGCCGTCGATTGGGGCGACCTGCAGGTGAAGCACTGGGCGGTGCTGATCTTCGTGACGGCGGGGGCGCTGGTGACGGCCTTCACCGACAGCCGCATGACGGCCATCGCGGCGCTTGGCGTGGTGGGGATCGGGGTGGCGCTGATCTTCATCATCTTCGGCGCGCCGGACGTGGCGATCACGCAGCTGCTCGTCGAGACGCTGATCGTCGTGCTCGTGGCGGTCGCAATGCTGAAGCTGCCGCCGCTGGATCCCGACCGGGTGCGGAGCGTCCGGCTCTGGGACCTCGCGCTCGCCGCCCTGCTCGGGATCGGGACGACGGCGGTGATGCTGCTCGTGCTGGCGGTGCCGGTGGACCGGCGGATCACCGACTACTACGAGATCGCGTCCTACCCCGAGGCCTACGGGCGCAACATCGTCAACGTCATCCTCGTGGACTTCCGCGCGCTCGACACGTTCGGCGAGATCGCGGTCGTCGCGGTGGCCGCCATCGCCGCCTACGCGCTGCTGCGCGGGACCCGCTACAGGAACGACCCATGAGGACGATTCAGTGACGGGCACCTCCCTCATCATCCGCGCGGCGACCCGCCTTCTCGTGGCGCTCCTGCTCGTGTTCTCGATCTTCATGCTGCTACGCGGCCACAACGAGCCGGGCGGCGGCTTCATCGGCGGGCTGATCGGCTCGACGGGGTTCATCCTCTACGCCATCGCGCATGGCTGCTCCAAGGCGCGAGCCGCGCTCCGGGTCGAGCCGCAGACGCTGGCCGTCGCGGGCCTCGGGATCGCGCTGCTGGCGGGCGTCTCGGCCTTCCTCTTCGGCGACGCGCTCTTCACCGGACAGTGGCTCTTCGTGGGCGCCGACCCGGTGGACGAGTACGACAAGGGCCTGCCGCTCTCGACGGTGCTGGTCTTCGACATCGGGGTCTACCTCGTGGTGATGGGCTCGATCCTGACCCTCGTCTTCGCCTTGGAGGAGGAGGTCTGATGGAGGTGCTGAGCGCCCTGATGATCGGCGTGCTGGTGACGGCCTCCGTCTACCTCATGCTGGCGCGCAACGTGCTGCGCTTCATCTTCGGGTTGGTGCTGCTGTCGAACGCGGCCAACCTCGTGATCTTCGCGAGCGGCGGCCTGACCCCGCAGGCGCCGCCGCTGATCGAGTACCGCACGGACGCGCCTACGGGGCTGGTGGCGAACGCCCTGCCCCAAGCCCTCGTGCTGACGGCCATCGTGATCGGCTTCGGCCTCTTCGCCTTCGCGCTGACGCTGGTCTACCGCGGCTACCAGAACCTCGGCACGCTCGACTCCGACGAGATGCGGCTGGCCGAGCCGCGCGAGGAGCCGAAGTGACCGCTGCGCTGCTGCTCACCGCGCCGCTGATCGTGCCGTTCCTGACGGCCGTGCTGGCGTTCCTGTTCCGCCACGGCGGCGAGGGGCGGTGGGTGTCCGTCGCGGGCAGCGCCGTGTCGCTGGCCGCCGCCGCGGTCCTGCTGCGCGAGGTGCTGGCCGGCGGGACGGTGGCGGCGCAGATGGGCGGCTGGGCCGCGCCCTTCGGGATCACGCTGGTGGCCGACACCCTTTCGGCGGTGATGGTGGTCATCACGGCGATCACCGGGCTGGCCGTCGCGCTCTATGCGACTGCCGAGATCGACCGTCCGCTGGAGCAGCTGGGCTGGCACGCCCTGTTCCAAGTGCTGCTGGCGGGCGTCACGGGGGCGTTCCTGACGGGCGACCTGTTCAACCTCTACGTCTGGTTCGAGGTGATGCTGATCTCGTCCTTCGGTCTGCTGGTGATGGGCGGGCGGCGGGTGCAGCTGGACGCGGGGATCAAGTACGTCACGCTGAACCTCGTCTCCACGATCCTGTTCCTGTCGGGGATCGGCCTGCTCTACGGCACGACCGGCACGCTGAACCTTGCGGACCTGCACGTCACCCTGCACGGCAACGAGGACGGGATCGTCACGCTGATCGCGCTGATGTTCATGGTGGGCTTCGGGGTGAAGGCGGCGGTCTTCCCGCTCTACTTCTGGCTGCCCGCCTCCTACCACACGCCCGCCTTTGCCACCTCGGCCGTCTTCGCCGGGCTGCTGACCAAGGTGGGGGTCTATGCCCTGATGCGGATGTTCACGCTGGTCTTCGACCAGGACGTGCCCTTCACCCACGGCATCCTGCTCTGGGTCGGCGTGGCGACGATGGTGACGGGGGTGCTGGGCGCGGCGGCGCAGACCGACTTCCGCCGCATCCTGTCGTTCCACATCGTCAGCCAGATCGGCTACATGGTGCTGGGCCTCGCGCTGATGACGCCGCTCGCGCTGGCGGGGGGGGCGTTCTACCTCGTGCACCACATCATCGTGAAGGCGAACCTGTTCCTCATCTCCGGCGTGGCCGACCGCGTGGCGGGGGGGACGGAGCTGGACCGGATCGGCGGGCTCTACAAGGGCACGCCGCTGCTCGGCCTGCTGTTCCTGATCCCGGCCTTCAGCCTCGCGGGCTTCCCGCCGCTGTCGGGCTTCTGGGCGAAGTACGTGCTGGTGAAGGCGTCGATGGACGTCGAACTGTGGTGGGTGGCCTTCGCCGCGCTCGCCGTGGGCCTTATGACGATCTACTCGATGACCAAGATCTGGGGCCGCGCCTTCTGGAAGCCGCATCCCACGGGGGCGGTCCCGTCCCTGCGGACCATCGACGCGCCGCAGCGGGCCGCCATGCTGATCCCCATCGCGGCGCTGGCAACGATGACCGTCATCATCGGCCTCGTCCCGCAGCCGTTCCTGACGCTGGCCGAGCGGGTGGCGGTCGAACTGCTGGACCCGACGTCCTATGTATCGGCGGTGCTGGGGCCGGACGCCCTGCCCGCGCCGGAGGTGACGGAATGAGCCTCTTCCTCCTCAACATCCTGCTCGCGGTTGCGTGGGCCGCGCTCATGGGAACGTTCACGGTGGGCGGGCTGGCGACGGGCTTCGCGCTCGGCTTCGTCGCGCTCTGGGTGGTGCAGTCGCTCTTCCCCGGCTCGACCTATCACGGGCGGGTCTGGCGCTGGCTGAAGCTGATCGTCCTGTTCCACTACGAATTGATCGTGTCGTCCTTCCAAGTGGCGTGGGACGTGCTGACGCCCACGCAGCGCTCGCGCCCCGGCATCGTCTCGGTCCCCCTCAAGGCCGAGGGCGAGGCAGAGGTGCTGCTGGTGACGAACCTGATCTCGCTCACGCCCGGTACGCTGTCGCTGGACGTGACGGAGGATTGCAACACGCTCTACGTCCACGCGATGTTCGCGGACGATCCGCAGGAGATCCGCGACCAGATCGAGAACGGGATGGAGCGGTGGGTGCGGGAGGCGCTGGCATGAGGGACTGGCCGGTCCTCGAGGTCTCGATCCAGATCAGCTTCGTGCTGGTGATGGCGGCGGTCGTGCTCGCCTTCCTGCGGCTCCTCAAGGGGCCGTCCCTGCCCGACCGGGTGGTGGCGCTGGACACGATGACGGTGCTGATCGTGACGTTCTGCGGGCTCTACGCGCTCGACACCGGCTCGACGGCGTTCCTCGACGTGGCCGTGGTGCTGGCGCTGATCGGCTTCCTCGCCACCGTGGCCCTCGCCCGCTTCATCGAGCGCCGGGTGCGCCGCGCGGACGCGGCGGACCTCAAGAGCGCGGCCGAGATCCAGGAGGACGCGCCGTGATCCTCGAATGGGTGCTCTCCGCCCTCGTGCTGCTGAGCGGGTTCTTCGCGCTGATCGCGGGCTTGGGCATCCTGCGCCTGCCCGACGTGCTGATCCGGATGCACGCGACGACCAAGGCCGGGACGCTGGCCTCGGGGCTGGTGATGGCGGCCGTGGCGGTGGGGTTCGGGGACGCGTCGACCATCGCGCGCGCGGTGGCCATCGTGCTCTTCCTGATGCTCACCGCGCCGGTGGCCGCGCACATGATCGGCCGGGCGGCGTTCCGCTCGGGCGTGAAGCTGTGGGAGCCGACGGTGATCGACCCCGACGCCCGCGCCAAGCTGGGGGTCCGCCACCACGGGACGCCCGGCGGGGACTGAGCCGTCAGGCGTAGTTGATCCAGTAGACCAGCGCCGCCGTCGCCGCGATCGGCACCCCGTAGGTCGCCCAAGGCAGCCACCGCCGCGTCCGGCGCGACCAGCGGCGCAGCCCGACCTCCAGATGCGTCTCCCGCGCGAGGTTGGTGCCGCCGCGCTCCCACTCCGCGATCAGGCGGTCCCGCGCGCCCGCGCGCAGCCAGTAGAACACGCAGACATAGGTGATTGTGCAGGCGATCAGCAGCAGGATCGCCAGTCGCAGCAGCAGGCTCATGCGCCTCTCCTCGTCGCGGTCAGGACCACGATCGGCCCCCAGATGATCGCCGCCTTGGCGGACAGGGACGCGAAGTGCCACGGCGCGGCGGCGCGCACCACCTCCGCCGCGTCGCCGTAGAGCCATGCGAAGACCCACGCCCCCGCGAGGCCGACGAGGAGGATCGAGAGCGCAAGCGTGGCGAGGACGCCGCGCCCGGTCGGCGGCAGGACGTGGGACAGGCCCCACGGCACCGCCCATGCGATGGCGGCCAAGACGGCCACGGGTCCGGCGAGCGACAGGTCCATGGGCGGGCAGATAGGCGCTCGACACCCTTGCCACCACCTCGTCCGGCGGGGAGGGTCGGCCCATGAACTCCCTGCTGACCGAGATCGAGGCCCGCGAGGACGAATGCGCCGCCCTCTGCGCCGAGATGGTGCGGATGCCGACGCTCAACCCGCCGGGCCTGCACTACCGCGACATCTGCGAGTGGGCCGGGGGGCGCTACCGCCGCCTCGGCTGGGACGTGGAGATGATCCGCGCCCTCGGCGCGCCGGGGGATTCGGAGGACTTCCCGCGCTGGAACGTGCTGGTGCGTCACGAGGCGGGGCCCGGCCCGGTGCTGCACCTCAACGGCCATCACGACGTGGTGGCGGTGGGGGACGGCTGGACCCGCGACCCCTTCGGCGGGGAGATCGACGGCGGCAGGGTCTGGGGCCGCGGCACCTGCGACATGAAAGGCGGCATCGCGTCGGCCATGATCGCCGCCGAGACGCTGGCGCGATACATGACTCACGGCGCGGTGGAACTCTCGCTGACGGCGGACGAGGAATCGGGCGGCTACGGCGGCGTGGCCCACCTCGCGCAGCTCGGGCGCTACGAGCGGGTGGATCACGTCATCATCCCCGAGCCGCTGGACCCGGGGCGCATCTGCCTCGGCCATCGCGGCGTCTGGTGGGCGGAGATCGAGACGAAGGGGCGGATCGCCCACGGCTCCATGCCCTTCCTCGGGGACTGCGCGGTGCGGCACATGGGGGCGGTGCTGGACGAGATGGAGGCCACGCTATTCCCGCTGCTGGAGGGACGCCGCACGCCCGAGCCGGTGGTGCCCGAGGGCGCGCGGGCGTCCACGCTGAACCTCAACGCCGTGCATGGCGGCGAGCCGGTGCAGCCCGAGGGCTACGACGGGTTGCCGTCAGCCTGCGTCCCGGACCGCTGCGTGCTGACCATCGACCGGCGCTTCCTGCCGGAGGAGGAGCTGTCGGCGGTGAAGGCGGAGGTGGCGCAGCTCATGGAGCGGGTGCGCGCCAAGCGCCCCGACTTTCGCTACGAGATCCGCGACCTGTTCGAGGTGCACCCCTCACGCACCCCGGACGACGCGCCGGTGGTGGCCGCCGTGCGGGGCGCCGTGGACGAGGTGCTGGGGCGCGAGGCGGAGCACGTGCTCTCACCCGGCACCTACGACCAGAAGCACATCGACCGGATCGGGCGGCTGAAGGACTGCATCGCCTACGGGCCGGGCCACTTGGAGCTCGCGCACCAGCCCGACGAGTGGGTGGGCGTCCGCGACATGACGCAGGCCGCGCAGGTGATCGCGCTGGCGGGGTGGCGCCTGCTGCGAGGATGACGGGACGGCCCCCCGCCCTACCCTCCCCGCCATGCTCTCCGCCCCCGACCGCCTCGCCTTCATGCAGCGCCTTCGCGAAGCCCAGCCCGGCGTGAAGGCGCCCACCGTGAAGAAGGGGCGCTCGCCCTTCCGCTCGGTGGTGTCCTGCATGCTGTCGGCGCAGTCGCTCGACCGGAACACCGCCGCCGCCTCGCGCGCGCTCTTCGCGCTGGCGGCCACGCCGCGGGGCATCCTCGCTTTGGACGACGAGGAGATCGCGGCGGCCATCCGGCCCTGCGGCCTCTACAACATGAAGACGCGCAACCTGCGGAGGATGTGCACGGCTCTCCTGGAGGAGCACAGGGGCCGCGTGCCGCGCACCCGCGAAGGGCTGATGTCGCTGCCCGGCGTGGGGCGGAAATGCGCGGACATCGTGCTGCACTTCACCTTCGGCGAGGCGGTGGTCGCCGTGGACACGCACGTCCACCGGGTCTGCAACCGGACGGGGCTGGCCGAGGGGAAGACGGAGGCCAAGACCGCCGAGAGCTTGGAGGCCCGGCTGCCGGAGGGGTTCGGGATGGACGGGCACGTGCTGATCCTGAACCACGGCAAGAAGGTCTGCCGGGCGCGGGCGCCCAAGTGCGGGGCCTGCCCCGTGGCGGACCTGTGCGAGTGGGAGGACAAGCGGGTCGCGGGGTGAGGGCACGGGACCGTAGGTCGATTGTGATTGGACGCAGGCCCCTCCCCCGCGCTTCACTCGGGCGACCCAACCCGGAGACGCCCATGCTCAGGCCCCTCATCGCCGCCGCCCTCCTCGCCGCGCCCGCGCATGCCGCCACGGGCGAGCGCGTCCAAGTGACCGGCGAGGTGATCGACACGTGGTGCTACTTCTCCGGCGTCATGGGCGGCCCCGACGCGGTGGTCGGCAGCGCGCACCACACCTGCGCGCTCTGGTGCAGCGCGGGCGGCATCCCCGTGGGCCTCTTGGCCGAGGACGGCACCGTCTACATGGTCCTGAAGATCGAGGGCGACGACGACACGGCGGGCGGCGACACGCTCCTGAACATCGCGTCCCACACGGTGACGGCGGACGGAATGCTCTACGTCCGCGACGGCCTCAACTACATCGTGGTCGAGGAGGTGACGGCCGACATGGACATCGTGAACGCCACCCACGAGGATTTCGGGGTCATCCCCGGCTTCGCCATCCCGGACCCGGAGTGACGCCCATGATCCGCTATCTGCTCCCCCTCGCCCTCGCCGCCGCGCCCGCCCTCGCCCAAGACTTCTCGGAAGGCTCCGAGGCCCGAGAGTGGGGCCTCTTCGGCGAGTCGAAGGCCCGGTTCGCCGCCACCGTGACCGACCCGCTCTGCGCGCTCTCCGGTGATTGCGCCGACAACTGCGGTGGCGGCGACCGGCAACTGGCCCTCGTGCGCGAGGAGGACGACGTGATGGTCCTCGTGCTCAAGAACGCGCAGTCGGCGTTCAACGGGGCGGTGACCGACCTGCTGCCCTTCTGCGGACAGGCGGTCGAGGTGGACGGCCTGCTCATCACCGACGAGGAGATCGGCGCGCGGAACGTCTACCTGATCCAGCGCATCCGCGCGCAGGGCGACGAGGAATGGACCAGGGCCAACAAGTGGACCGACGCGTGGGCCGAGCGGAACCCCGGCGCCGAGGGGTCCGGTCCGTGGTTCCGGCGCGACCCGCGGGTGCAGGCCGAGATCGCGGAGGAGGGCTGGCTGGGCTTCGGCGCCGACAGCCCCGTGGAGGAGGCGTTCCTCGAGGACTGGTTCTGATGCGCGTCGCCGCCCTCCTCGTAGCCCTCGCCCTCCCGGCGGGGGCGCAGCAGGCCACGCTCCTGACGGATGCGACCGACACCCCGTTCCCGTCCTTCGGCGGGGAGTGGGCGCTGACGGACCATCACGGGCAGGCCCGCACCCAAGCGGACCCGGCGGGGCGGGTGCAACTGCTGTTCTTCGGCTACGCGACCTGCGAGGCGATCTGCACGGTCGCCCTGCCCACCATGTCCGACCTCGCCGCCGACCTCGCCGCCGAGGGCATCGAGGTGGCGCCCTTGGTCGTCACGGTCGATCCCGCGCGGGACACGGTGGAGAGCATGGGGCCGGCGCTGGCGACCTACGCGCCGGGCCTGACGGGGCTGACGGGCAGCGAGGAGTCCCTCGCCCATGTGCGCGACCTCTTCCACGTCGAGCGCACGCTCCTGTTCGAGGAGCCGCTGGGCGGGGCGGTCTACGCCCATGGCAGCCACATCTTCGTGCTGGACGGGGACGGCGCGTTCCTGACCCTGCTCCCGCCGATCCTCGCCCCGGAGGCGATGGTCGAGATCGTGCGGGGCTACGCCGGGTGAGGCGGGCCCCCGCGCACGGACGGGGGGAGCGGTGGCCGAGGCCCACCGGACGCCCCCGGCCCCGACGTCCCGGCTTGCCGATCCCCACGCCCCCCCGCTAGCCTCGTCCCGCACCCACGGGGAGGGACCCACATGATCCGCACCGCCACGGCCGCGCTCCTGCTGACGGCCACCACAGCGCTCGCCCAAGCGACCGACATCACCCTCGGCATGCAGCTGGAGCCGCCCAACCTTGACCCGACGGCGGGCGCGGCGGCGGCCATCGACGAGGTGGTCTACGCCAACGTGTTCGAGGGCCTGACGCGGTTCGGCCCCGACGGGTCGATCCAGCCGGGCCTCGCCTCCGACTGGGAGGTCTCGGAGGACGGCCTGACTTGGACCTTCACCCTGCGCGACGAGGTGGCCTTCCACGACGGCACCGCCTTCACCGCCGACGACGTGGTGTTCAGCCTCGACCGCGCGCGGGCCGAGGACAGCGTGAACGCGCAGAAGGTGCTGTTCGAGGGGATCGAGAGCGTCGAGGCCGTCGACGGCACCACTGTCCGCATCACGCTCTCGCAGCCCAACGGCAACCTGCCCTTCAACCTCGCGTGGGGCGACGCCGTGATCGTCGCGCCCGAGAGCGCGGAGACCAACGCCACGAACCCCGTGGGCACGGGGCCGTTCAAGTTCGGCCAGTGGGTGCAGGGCGACCGCGTGGAGCTGGTCGAGAACCCCGACTACTGGGGCGAGGCGCCCGCGCTGAAGTCGGCCACCTTCAAGTTCATCTCCGACCCCAACGCCGCCTTCGCCGCCATGATGGCGGGCGACCTCGACGCCTTCCCGGGCTACCCCTCGCCCGAGACGCTGGCGCAGTTCGAGGCGGACCCCCGCTTCGAGGTGGTCGTGGGCTCGACCGAGGGCGAGACCATCCTCGCCATGAACAACGAGCGTCTCGATCCCAAGCTGCGCGAGGCGATCACGCGCGCCGTGGACCGGCAGGCCGTCGTGGACGGCGCGATGTTCGGCTACGGCACGCCCATCGGCACCCACTTCGCGCCGCACAACCCCGACTACCTCGACCTGACGGAGCAGAACGGCTTCGACCCGGAGGCGGCGGCGAGCGCGCTGGCGGAGTCCGGCTATGACGGCGAAGCCCTGTCGCTGATGCTCCCGCCGCCGTCCTACGCCCGGCGCGGCGGGGAGATCGTCGCCAGCCAGCTGCGCGACGCGGGCATCGAGACGGAGATCCAGAACGTCGAATGGGCGCAGTGGCTGGAGCAGGTGTTCCGGGGCGGCGACTACGACCTGACCATCGTCAGCCATACCGAGCCGATGGACATCAACATCTACGCCCGGCCCGACTACTACTTCCGCTACGACAGCCCGGCCTTCCAGTCATTGATGGAGCAGCTCGACGCCGAGGCGAACCCGGAGCAGCGCCGCGCCCTGCTGCAGCAGGCCCAGCGCATGATCGCCGACGAGCACGTCAACGCCTACCTGTTCCAGCTGGCCCGTACCGGCGTGCAGGACGCGCGGATCGAGGGGCTGTGGGAGAACGCCCCGACGCAGGCCAACGACCTGACCGGGGCGTCCTGGTCGGAGTGACGGTGCGGGGGCGGCGCGGCCGCCCCCGTCGCCCTCACGGGCAGGCGGCCACGTAGGTCGAGCCGTCGGGCCGCTGGTAGCGGCAGGTCTCCGCCCCGGTGGGCCGCGTGACGGCGTTGCCGACGGCGGCCCCGATGGCCCCGGCCGCGATGGCGGCCTCGATCTGGTCGTCGCTGTCGGCCAAGGTGGCCCCCGCGGTCGCGCCCACGGCGGCGCCCGTCAGGGCGCCTTGGTTGGCTTGGCAGCCCGCGACGAGTGCGGCGAGCGCGAGCAATGCAAGAGGTTTCATGTGCGGTCTCCCTTTCAGGTGGCTGCCCAACCTGTTGACGAATATGGGGGTTCCCGCTCATCGCCCGGTCGGCGGAGAGCCGCCTAGGCCAGCGCCTCCGCCACGACCCGCGCGACGGCCTCCGGGTGGGTGAGCGGGGCCATGTGCCCCGCCCCCGCGATCACGCGCGCCTCCAGCCGCGGCAGCCGTGCGGCCAGCCCGTCGCGGATGGCGCGCACCACCGGCGCGGCCCGTTCGCCCGCCACGAAGGTGACGGGCACGTCCGGCAAGCGGTCCAGCACGCCGCCGACGTCGTCCACGAGGGCGGGCGCCGTCTCGGCCACGAGATGCACGCGGTCGCGCATGTAGACGCGCGCCGCCTGCGGCAACGCGGCCAAGGGCACGTCCCCCCAGAGCCCGTGGAACGCCGCGAGCATCCCCTCCGCGTCCCCCGCCGCGCGGGCCGCCTCGTAGGGGGCCATCTCCGCCACGTGGGCCTCGCGGGCGGCGGGGCCCGCGGCGGCGAACGTCACGGGCTCGATCAGCACGGCGCGGCGCACGAGCCCCTCGGCCATCAGCGCCAAGGCCACGCAGCCGCCGATCGAATGTCCGACCACGTCGAAGGGCGGCCGCCCCGCCGCCCGCGCGACGGCCACCGCCTCGGACATCCAGTCGCCGCCCGCGTAGGGCGTCCGCCCATGGCCCGGCAGGTCGGGCCGGAGGAGCGGTCGGTCGAGATGTGCGCCGACCCCGCGCCACGCCGAGCCGGCAGCCAGCATGCAGTGCAGCGCGAGGATCGGCCCGTCGGCGCGGGCCACGCCCCCTCCCCCGCTCAGAGGTCGCCCGCGAGGTGCAGGTCGAGGTCGGCGATGCGGTCCTGCCCCCAGAACCGCTCGTCGCCGACGACGTAGAACGGCGCGCCGAAGGCCCCGGCGGCGACCGCCTCCTCCAGGTTGCGCGCGTATTCCTCCGCCCCGGCGAGCATCCCCTTGTCCGAGAGCGCCGGGTCGAACCCCGCCGCCGACAGGCAGTCGCGGATCACGTCGTCCTGCGCGATGTCGCACTCCTCGGCCCAGCAGGCGCGGCACAGCCCGTGGACCAGCGCGCCCACGTCGCCGGACCCGTCGTGGATCGCGGCGATCACCGCGTAGGAGGAGGGGGCCGGGTTCGTCGGCCAGTGCGCGGGCTTGAGGTTGATCGGCATGCCTAGCTTCTTCGCCTGCCGCCGCATCTCCTGCAGGCGCCACACTTGGTGGTTCTCGTGCCGCTGTCCCGGCGGCGTGCCCCCGGTGCGCCCGAACAGCGCGATCACGTCGAGCGGCTTGTAGGCGATCTCGGCCCCGTGCTTGGCCGCGACCTCCTCCAGCCGGGTCCCCGCGAGGTAGGTGTAGGGCGAGACCGTCGCGAAGTAGTAGTCGATCCGGGGCATCATGTTTCCTTCCGTGGGGGCAGTCGGGCTTTGCCGCCTCCCTGCCCGGCTGCTAGGCCCCGCGCAACAGGGACGGGGGCGAGTCGGCCCCATCGCGGAGAGCGCAGCCATGACCAGCCCCGAACCCAAGATCATCGCCGGGACGTCCAACCCGCCGCTGGGCCAGCAGGTCGCGCGGCGCATCTCCATGCACCAAGGCCGGCAGGTCGGCCTCGTGGACGCGCGGGTCGAGCGGTTCGCCGACGGCGAGATCTTCGTCGAGGTTTGGGAGAACGTCCGCGGCGAGGACATGTACATCCTGCAGTCGACGTCGAACCCGGCCAACGACCACCTGATGGAGCTGGTCATCATGGCCGACGCGCTGCGCCGCTCGTCGGCGGCGCGCATCACCGCCGTGATCCCCTATTTCGGCTACGCCCGGCAGGACCGCCGCACCAAGGCGCGCACGCCCATCTCGGCCAAGCTCGTGGCCAACATGATGGTCGGCGCGGGGATCGAGCGGGTGCTGACGATGGACCTGCACGCCGCCCAGATCCAAGGCTTCTTCGACATCCCCGTCGACAACCTCTACGCCGCGCCGATCTTCGCGCTCGACATCATGCACCACTTCCGCGGCGGCATGGACGACGTGATGGTCGTCTCGCCCGACGTGGGCGGCGTGGCCCGCGCGCGGGAGTTGGCGCTGCGGATCGGCGCGCCGCTGTCGATCGTCGACAAGCGCCGCGAGAAGGCGGGCGAGGTCGCGGGGATGACCGTGATCGGGGACGTGAAGGGCAAGCGCTGCCTGATCGTCGACGACATCTGCGACACGGCCGGGACGCTGTGCAAGGCGGCGGACGTGCTCTTGGAGGCGGGGGCCACGGAGGTGCACGCCTACATCTCGCACGGCGTCCTGTCGGGGCCCGCGGTGGAGCGCGTGACCAACTCCAACCTCGAGAGCCTCGTGATCACCGACACCATCGCGCCAACCAAGCCCGTGCAGGGCTGCAAGCGCATCCGCGTGGTGCCCACGGCGCCGGTCTTCGGGCAGGCGATCCTCAACATCTGGAACGGCACCAGTGTGTCGTCGCTCTTCGACAACGAGACGCTCGAGCCCCTCTACGAGAGCCGCTACCCCGGCGGCATGGCGCGGGAGCGCGCCGACGCGTAGCCCCGCCGCTCAGCTGCCGAAGAGGCGGCTCGCGACGTAGACGTTGGGCGCGATGAACGCGACCCAGAGCACGAACAGCCCCGCGAACTTGCCGCCCCGGTGCCAGAGCACCTCGGTCGCGTCCGGCGGCTCGTTGGACGGGGGCGGCGCGGCGGCCTCGGCGGCGGAGGCGCGTGCGGCGATCTCCGCGCGGCGGGCCGCGGACCGCTCCTGCAGCGCGCTGATCTCGTAGGACGAGAACATGGATGCGGACGGCCCCTGCAAGGTGGTCGGCGCGGCGGTTCTGTCTGTCATGGATCGGTCCCGGATGGTGTCTTCGAACCTACGCACGCGGGCGCGGTTCGGTTCACTTCACCGGATCGAAAGGGGGAATGGCGCGCTGGGGAGGATTCGAACCCCCGACCCCTTGATTCGTAGTCAAGTACTCTATCCAACTGAGCTACCAGCGCACTACGAGGGCGCAGATAGACGGGGCGCGGCGGCGGCGCAAGAGGCGTTCCGACCGTCCAGGGCGGACGTGCGCCCCTTGCACGGACGTCGTACGTACATCCGTGCATGAGCCGGAATGCTGCAGCGCGGCACGCGCCGGGCGCGACCGGGGGACGGATCGGACGGCCGGTCCGGGGGCCATGCGTCCGGGCTAGGACCGAAGCGAGGGCAGGAGCGCGGCGACCAGACGGCGGGCGAGGATCCCGAGGTCGGTCGGGCGCGTGGCGCGCCCGCCCAGCGGCGACTGGTGGAGATGCGCCATCAGGATCGGACCGGCGAGCATCTGGGCCACGGCACGGGCGTCGGTCCCGTCAGCCACCTCTCCGGCGGCGGCGTGGGCGTCGATGCGGGCGGCGAGGCCGTCGAGGATCGGCTCCAGCGCGTCCTCCACCACGCGGGGGCCGAGCCCCGGGTGGTAGAGCCCCTCGCGGAGGCCGAGGGCGACGAGGTCGCCCACGTCGAAGCGTTCCAGCCCGAGGATCATGTGGTCGAGCGCGGCCACGAGCGAGACCTCGGGGTCGGGGTCGGAGGGGACGGCGAGGATGGCGAGCGGCTCGGCCCCCTCCGACCGCTTGGCGGCGAGGATGGCGGCGACCACGTCGTCGCGCTTGCCGAAGTGATGCGCGAGCGTCGCCGGCCCGGCCCCAGCCGCAGCCGCCATCTCGCGCCACGACAGCGGCTTGCCCCCCGCATCGCGCATCGCCTGCCAGATCGCGTCGAGCATGGCGGCACGGCGTTCGGGCGTTCCCGGATTGGCGGAGCCGCGAGGCCTAGCCATCTTTCTCTTGATCGTTTGATCTACGCATCTATTCTCTCGTCCGTTCGATCAACATAACCCGAGGAGGCCGGGATGTCCGCCTTGCCCGTCACCGACCTTGTCCGCATCGCGCTCGTCCTGCTCCTCGCCGCCGCGCAGGCCATGGCGGCCTACTGGCCCGACCTCCGGGGGGCCCGGCACACGATCACCTCCCGATCGGTCGCCGTCGATACCCCCGTGGTGCCGTTCGGGCCGTTCTTCGCGGTTTGGCCGGTGCTCTTCGCGGCCTGCATCGGGTTCGCGGGGTGGCACGCGGCGCAAGGCGCGGCCGGGCCGGCGCCGCTGGGCTGGCTGGCGGCCGCCCTCTTTGCGGGGAACTTGGCGTGGGAGACCTGGGTGCCCCGGCGGGGTCTGGACCGGGGGAGCGCGGGGATCATCGCGGTCGAACTGGCCCTCGCGCTGGCAGCGCTGGCCATGACGGTGCGATGGGCGCCGGAGGACTGGGCGTTCTGGCTGGGGGCGGTGCCGCTGCAGCTGTTCGCCGGATGGGTCGCGGTCGCAGCCTTCGCCAACCTGTCCTCGACGTTGAGGGCGGAGGGGGTCCACGCGCCGTGGGCGTTGCTCTTCGGGGCGGTCGGGGTGGCGGTCGGCGTCGCGGCGTCGACCGGGGCGGTGGCCTTCGCGGCCACCGCGGCGTGGGGCTTGGCCGGGATCGCGGCGAAGGCGGGATTGGCGCGGTCGTGGGCCTATGCGGGCGTGGCGGGGGGCGGGGCCGTCATGGCGCTGGCATCGGCCGTCGCATGACCCGAGGAGGATCATCCTGCAATGGATGGATATTCGGCAGGATCCGCGGCACCGGACGCTACGTAATATGAACGTTGTTCGTGAACGGTGTTGCGTGAACATCGTTCTCGGGGCATGTCGGCCTCACGGCAATGAACGCCGTTCATGGAATGGAGCCCGATCATGGGACGTATCTTCGCCAACCTCGCCCTCGCCGCCGGCCTCGCGCTGGGCGGGACCGCCGCCACCACCGTCGCCGCGCAGGCGGGCGGCGTCTCGACGCACGCCGGGGCGTCGGTCCACCACAGCGGGCAGGCCGCCTCGCACGGCTCGGCCGCCCTCGCCTCCGGCGCCGCCGCGGTCGTCTCCGTGCCGCTGATCGCCGGGGGCTCGGTCCTCGCGGTGACGGGCGCGGGCCTGCAGTCGGTCGGCGAGAGCGCGATCGACGCGGGATCCGACGCGCTCAGCCACCGACCGCTGATCGCGCTGCCCGCGCCCGACGCCGCGCCGCGGCTGGACTGAGGAGGGGATCATGGGACGCTTCCTCGCCTTCCTCCTCGCCGCGCTCCTCGCGCTCGCGCCCTTCGCCCCCGCCGCGCAGGCGGGCAGCAGCCAAGCGGGCGCGCCCATCCTGCCGGCGGGCCAAGTCGCCGCCTTCGCCGACAAGGTGCAGGCCGACCTCGCCGCGCGGGGCGCGCGCGTGGCCATCGTCTCGCGGATGGGGCGCGACCCCGGCTCCCTGCCGCCAGGGGTGCGCTACACCCACGTGGCCTACTGGGTGTTCTCGGAGATCCGGAAGGCCGACGGGACCACGGGGACGGGCTACCGGGTCTACAACCTCTACCAGACCGAGGGGGACCGGGCGCGCTCGACCCTCGTGCAGGACAGCCCGGCGGAGTTCTTCGCCGGCGCGCACAGGCTGGACGCGGGCGTCGTCATCCCGGACGCGCGGGTGCAGGCGAAGCTGCTGCGCACCATCGCCTCGCCGACCTACCGCCGCCTCCACAACCCGCGCTACGCGGTGCTGGCGAACCCGGCCGACCCGCGCTTCCAGAACTGCACGGAGCACACGCTGGACGTGCTGATGGCCGCCCTCTACGGCACGGGCGACCGGGCGCAGATCAAGTCGAACATCGCCGCGCATTTCGCGCCGCAGCCGATCCAGCTGGGCGCGGCGAAGCGGGGCCTCGCGGGGATCGCGTCGCGCGCGCTGACGACGGAGGACCACGGGCGGCGCGTGGCGACGGCCACGTTCGGGTCGATCGAGCGGTTCATGCGCGGGAACGGGCTGCTCGCCGCGTCCTACCGCATCACGCCCTAAGCCCGTGCGCGGCCTCGTGGCGGAGGGGCGCGCCCGCGGGCACGCCCCTTGCCGTTTCAGCCGACCTCGCCCTTGGGGAGATCGACCCGGAAGGTGGTCCCGCCCTCGTCCGACCCCGCGAGGTCGAGCGTGCCACCGTGCCCGCGCACCAGCTCGGCCGCGATGGCGAGCCCGAGCCCCGTCCCGCCCTTGCGCACCGATCCCTTGAACGCCTCGAACAGCCCTTCGCGCGCCTGCGGCGGCAGGCCGGGCCCGTCGTCGGACACCTCGAGGCGCCATGCGTCGGGACGGTCCGCGCCGCGCAGGACGACGCGACCGCCCTGCCCCGTGGCCTGGATCGCTTGGCGGGCGTTGCGGACGAGGTTGCCGAGGACGCGCAGCATCTGGTCGGGATCGGCGCGGATGACGGTCGCGGGATCGGCATCCACCTCGATGGCGACGGCCCCGTCGGGCACCGCGAGGCGCTCGGCCTCGGCCACCTCCTCCAGCAGGTCGCGCAGCGGGACCTGCTGGAGGCGGGGGGGCGCCTCCTCGGCGCGTCCGAAGGCGAGCGTGCCCTCGGTCAGCGAGACGGCGCGGGCGAGCGACTTGACGATCTTGGGCCCGACGCGGCGGACGGTCGGGTCGTCGATGCTCTCGAGACGATCCCCTAGCAAAGTTGCGGTGGTGAGGATGTTGCGCAGGTCGTGGGCGATCTTGGCGACCGCGCCGCCGAGCTGGGCGAGGCGCTCCTTCTGGCGGAGGTTCTGCTGCAACTGGGTCTCGAGGTCGCGCAGCGTCGTCTCCGCCTCGCGGAGCTCGGTGATGCGCGAGCGCGGCTCGATCACGCGGCGGGCGTCCTCCGGCGCGGCGGCGAAGGCGTTCATGTGGCGCACGAGGCCGCGGATGGGCATCACCATGAGCCGCCGAACCGCGAGGAACAGGAAGGCCGCCGTGATCGCCGAGATGACGGCGGAGAGCGCGAGGATGTTGATCCCGTACTCGATCATCGCGGCGCGGAGCGGCTTGGTGTCGATGGCCGCCTCGATCTGGAGCCCGCCGCCCATGGCGGGCTCCGCGATGACGCGCACGATCTCGGGCGTGGGGCTAGCGTAGCGGCGCAGCGCGTCCGCGATGAGGGTCGTGGCTGGCGGGTCGCGCAGGTCGACGGTGCGCGCCACGGGGCCGGGAAGGTCGGAGGACAGGATCAGCTGGCGCAGCTCGTCGCGGCGCAGGACGACGTTGAGCACGCCCGCGTTGGCCAGAAGCTCCTCCTCCAGCCCCATGTCGATCATCTCGGGCGCCGAGAGCAGCGTGAGCGAGGCGATCTGCGCGCGCTCCATCCGCTCGGACAGCCAGTCGGCGCGGAAGCGAGCGATGGACGGTACGAAGATCAGCATCTCCGCCAGGAGGACGAAGACGACCGTGAGGATCAGGAAGCGTCCGGAGAGGCTGGTCAGCATGGGCGGTCCGTGGCGTCCGAAGCGGTTTGGCCCCCGAGGGGGAGGGGGTCAAGCGGGACCGCGCGCGGTCCCGCCGCGGCCCGGCTCAGGGCAGCCAGCGCTGCACCGCGCGCACGACGCGCTTCACCGCGTCGCTCTCGAAGAGCCGCGGCACGTAGTACTGCCCCGCCGCGCGCTTGGAGATCTCGCCCAAGGTCGGATAGGGCGCCACCATCGCCGCGACCGCCCCGATCTTGAGCTTGTTGGCGAGCACCAGCGCCCACAGGCCGATCAGCTCGCCCGCCTGCGCGCCGACGATGGAGGCGCCGACGGGGCGGCCCTTGACCACCATCACCTTGATGAGGCCCGTGGTCTTGCCCTCCGCGATGGCGCGGTCGTTCTCGTGGTAGGGGAAGCGCAGCACCTCTACGGCATCTCCGTGCGCCTCCTTGGCCTGCGCCTCGGTCAGGCCGACCTGCGCGATCTCGGGGTCGGTGTAGGTGGCCCACGGGATGTGGTCGGTGCGCGCGCGGGCGGGCAGGCCGAACAGGATGGGGCGGATGATCGTCGCGCCGTGGTAGCCCGCCACGTGGGTGAACTGGAACCCGCCGGCGGCGTCGCCGATGGCGTAGACGCGGCGGTTCGTCGTCCGCAGGTCGGCGCCGACGGTGACGGCGCGGTCGTACTCGATGCCCGCCGCCTCGAGGTTCAGCTTGTCGACGTTCGCCTTGCGACCCACCGCCATCAGGAGGTGCGAGCCGGTGACGTCGCCCTTCGACGTGTGGACGGTGATGGCGCCCGCCGTGCCCGAGACGCGCTCGACCTTGGTGTCCTCGCGGATGTCGACGCCTTCCTCGCGCAGCCGCTCCAAGGCGATCGCCGCGAGTTCCGGGTCGTCCTTGCCCAGCGCCTTGGACCCTTCCAGCACCGTGACCTCGATGCCGAGGCGGCGGTGCGCCTGCGCCATCTCCATCCCGATCGGCCCGCCGCCCACCACGATCAGGTGCTCGGGCGTCTCCATCAGGTCGAAGATCGTCTCGTTGGTGTGGAAGGGGACGTCGCGCAGCCCCTCGATCGGCGGCACGAAGGGCGACGACCCGGTGGCGATGACGGTGCGGCGGGCGCGGATGCGGTAGGGGCCGGCCTCGACGGTACGCGCGTCGACGAAGCGGCCGAACTCCCGGATGACGCGGACGCCGAGACCCTCGAACCGCTCCTGGCTGTCGACGGGGGCGATGGTGCCAATGGCCGAATGCACGTGGCGCTTGGCGGCGGCGTAGTCGACCTCGGGCTGCACGGGCGCGACGCCGAACGGGGCGCCGGTGGTCATCGCGTGGGCGTGCTTGCCCGCCGCGATCAGGGCCTTGGAGGGGACGCAGCCGAAGTTGAGGCAGTCGCCGCCCATCTTGTGGCCTTCGAGGAGCGTGACGTCCGCCCCCATCTGGCTGGCGCCGTAGGCGACGGAGAGGCCGCCGGAGCCTGCCCCGATGATCAGCACGTCTGTCTTGATGTCCTGCATGGCGGGCGCTTTCGGTTCGAGGGTCTCGTCCGGGGTGATGGCGGGGGGGAAGGTGGTGCCGTCCATGGGTCAGGCCCTCCGCAGCTTCTTGACGACGACGGGGAGCACCGCGAGCAGGGCCAGCCCGACGATCGGACCGAGGATGTGCGGCTCGAAGATGATCCCGAGGTCCGGCGTCTCGCCGCGGGCGAACACCTCGCCCAAGCCCGCGCCGACCCACGTGTAGACCGCCGAGCCGGGCAGGATGCCGAGGAAGGTCGTGACCACGTACTTGGCCAAGGACACGCCCACGAGCGCGGGGATGATGTTGGCCACGAAGAACGGCACGGCGGGCACGAGGCGCATGACGAAGAGGTAGGAGGTCTCGTCCTCGCGGATGCCGTCCTTGAGCGTCTTCACGGCACCCTCGGAGGCGTCCATCTTGGCCGCCAGCCTGTCGCCGAAGCCGGTCTTGGCGGCGAGGAACAGCAGCGTGGCGCCGATGGTGGCGGCGACCACGATGAAGATCACGCCGGGGAAGAGGCCGAAGAGGAAGCCCCCCGCCAAGGTCAGGATCGCGGCGCCCGGCAGCGAGAAGGCCACGGCGGCGACGTAGACGGCCATGAAGATGGCGACCGTGAGGACGTAGTTGGAATCGCGGTAGGCGATCAGCGCCTCGCGGTTCTCGGCCAAGGCCGAGAAGGTGAGGTAGTCGCGCAGGAACACGAAGCCCAGCACGGCGGCGGCGGCGATCCCCGCGATGGGGAGCCAGCGCAGCCATGCGGGCTTCTGGGTCGGGGTGGTGGCGTCGGCCATGTCGGCCTCCTCGGGTTCGGGGGCGGCGGGGATGCCGCGTTGGTCGTGGGAATGACGCATCGGCCCCTTCCTGCGATACCCGGCCTCACGTGGGGGTGAGGCCACGTGACGGGGGACGCGGGGGAACGGGTGTTTGTTTCATCCCGCGTGCCGCCGCGTCCGGGTCCGCTGTAACACGCGCCGCGCGTCCCCCCCCCGGTTGACACCGGGGGGGGCGCTGCGTATCCGCCCGATCTCGACAACAGACCGCACGCGGGGCGCGAGACCCGCCGCCCGCATCCGGAGACGACCGATGAAGCGCACCTTCCAGCCCTCGAACCGCGTCCGCAAGAACCGCCACGGCTTCCGTGCGCGCATGGCCACGAAGGCCGGGCGGAAGATCCTGAACGCCCGCCGCGCGCGCGGCCGCAAGTCGCTCTCGGCCTGATCCCTTCGACCGACGACCGCGAGGCGCCGGGGGGCGAGGCCCCCGCGGCGTCTCTCCGCGTTCTTAGGCGGCGGTCGCAGTTCCTGCGGCTGAACGGCGGGCGCCGGGCGGCGGCGGGGTCGTTCCTGCTGCAGGGCCGCGACCGGGCCGACGGCGACCCGGCGATCGGCGTGGGATTCACCTGCTCCAAGAAGGTCGGCAATGCGGTGGCGCGCAACCGCGCCAAGCGGCGGCTGCGCGAGGCCGCGCGGCTCGTGCTGCCGGGGATGGGGCGGCCCGGCTGGGACTACGCCATGATCGGGTGGAAGGACGCCACGGCGGGACGGCCCTTCCCGGACCTGTTGGACGACCTGCGGCGCGCGCTCGCCAAGGTGCACCGTTGATGGGGCGCAAGGCGATGCCCACCCTACGGACGTGACCTTCGCGGCCCGCCTCCTCGCCCTGCCCGTCCGGGCCTACCGGCTGATCGGCTCGCCTTGGGTGGGGCACAACTGTCGCTACCAGCCGACCTGCTCGGCCTACGCCTTGGAGGCGCTGGAGAAGCATGGGGCGCTGAAGGGCGGCTGGAAGGCGGCACGACGCATCGGGCGATGTCACCCATGGGGCGGGTCCGGCTACGATCCAGTGGACTAAGCCCCCCCTCATCTTGGCCGAAATACCTCGGGGGTCCGGGGGCGGCGCCCCCGGCGGGTCAGGCCGTCAGGCCCGATCCCGGACGGTCACGCCGAATGCGCGCCCTCGGCCAGCGCGGCGACGTAGGCCAGCACGTCCTCCACCGAATCCCCGCGCCCGATCCGCTCGACGATGGCCGAGCCCACGACGCAGCCGTCGGCCACGGCGGCGATGTCGCGGGCGGCCTCGGGCGTCTTGATGCCGAAGCCCACGATCACGGGCAGGTCGGTGGCGCGCTTGAGGCGGGCGACCTCGGGGGCTACCGCGTCGGCTGAGGCCGACCCCGCCCCGGTGATGCCGGTGATCGAGACGTAGTAGACGAAGCCGGAGGTGTTGCGCATGACCGCCGGGACGCGCGCGTCGTCCGTGGTGGGCGTGGTCAGGCGGATGAAGTCGATGCCCGCCGCCAGCGCGGGCAGGCACAGCTCCGCGTCCTCCTCGGGCGGCAGGTCCACGACGATTAGCCCGTCGATCCCGGCCTCGGCGGCTTGGGCGAGGAAGCGGTCCACCCCGCGCGAATAGATCGGGTTGTAGTAGCCCATCATCACGATGGGCGTGGTGGTGTCGGTCTCGCGCAGGGCACGGGCCGTCGCGAGGGTTGAGTCGAGCGTCGCGCCCGCCTCCAGCGCGCGCTGGCCGGCCAGTTGGATCGTCGGACCGTCGGCCATCGGGTCGGTGAAGGGCAGGCCCAGTTCGATCACGTCCACGCCCGCGCCGGGCAGGCCGCGCACGATCTCGACCGCCGTGTCGTGGTCGGGATCGCCCGCCATGACGTAGGCGACGAAGGCCTTGCGGTTCTCGGCGCGCAGGCGCGCGAAGGTGTCTGCGATGCGGCCCACGGCGCCCTCCCCTCGGTTCGGGCCGGGGATGGGACGCGGCGGCGGGGACGTCAAGCTGGACTGGAACCGGCGCCCCCCTCCCCCCATTTGCACCCCATGAACTATCTCCTCGCACTCCTCCTGCCGCCGCTCTCGATCTTCCTCGCGGGCCGTCCGATCATGGGCATCGTCACCTTCGTGATCTGGGTGCCCGCGCTGCTGTTCTCGGGCGGGCTGACCCATCCGATGTTCATCGTGCTGGCGTGGATCGTCATCTTCGAGCGCAACCGCGACCGCGCGCCGCGCTGATCCCCCCCTCGATGTTCCGAAAGTACTCCGGGGGGTGCGGGGGGCTGGCCCCC
>NZ_JAFCAR010000005.1 GCF_016820245.1 Jannaschia sp. Os4
CGGGGGGCCCCCCGGCGGGGGGCTCCGCCCCCCGCACCCCCCGGGATATTTCCGGCAAGAGGAAGGGGCGGGATGCTCGACAACTTCCGCGAGGCGCTCTGGCGCGGCGAGTTCGATGCGGCGCGCGGGGCCTTCGTCGCGGCGCACGCGGCGGATGCCACAATGCACCTGATGACCCCCTTGGGCACGGTCGGTGGCCCCGAGGCGGCGTGGGAGGCGGCGTGGGCGCCGCTGGTCGCCGCGTGGCCCGATCTGGAGCGGCGGGACACGATCGTGCTGCGCGGGACCGCGCCGTCGGGGGACTGGGTGGGCTGCTCCGGCACCTATGTCGGCACGTGGCGGCACCCGTTCCTCGGCATCCCCGCGACGGGGCATCTGGCGCATCTGCGCTTCGCGGAGTTCTTCCGTCTGGAGGACGGGCGGGTCGTGGAGGCGCATGTCCTGTGGGACCTGCCGGAGGCGATGATGCAGGCGGGCGTCTGGCCGATGGGGCCGTCCTTGGGCCGCGAGTGGGCGGTGCCCGCGCCCGCGACGCAGGACGGGCTGGGGCCGCATGGCGACGGGGCGGCGGCGCTGGCGGTCGTGCGGTCGATGCTCGACGGGTTGCAGAAGCACGACAGCGAGGGGCCGGACGCGATGGGCCTCGCGGATCACTGGCACCCGCACCTCACGTGGATGGGGCCGTCGGGGATCGGCACGGCGCGGGGGATCGAGGGGTTCCGGCGCTGGCACCAGATCCCGTTCCTCGACGCGCTGCCCGACCGGGTGGGCGGCAACGGGCGGGGCGCGATGTTCGCGGCGGGGGACTACGTCGCCTATACCGGCTGGCCGGGGATGGAGATGACGGTCACGGGGGACGGCTGGCTGGGGATCGTGCCGTCCGGTCGGCGGATCACGATGCGGTCCTTGGACTTTTGGCGGGTGGAGCGCGGGCTGATCCGCGAGAACTGGGTGCTGATCGACCTGATCCACGTGTGGGACCAGCTGGGCGTCGACGTGTTCGCGCGGATGCGGCAGCTCGCCTCGGCGCGGGGCGTCGTGGCGGGCGGGTCGCCGGTGTTCCCCTACTCGGAGCGCTAGCGCAGCACGAAGGCCCAGAACGCCACGCCCAAGGCGGCGAGGGACAGCGTCCACGCCAGTGCCATCAGCCGCCCGTCGCCCGTCAGCAGGCCCAGCCCGAACATCGCGATGGTGGCCATGGGGATGGTCGAGGCGAAGGGCACGATTTCGAGGAAGGGCACCGTCAGGCACAGCACGATGACCATCAGGGCCGCCGCCTGCTGCATCGGCGGCTTGGTCAGCGCGACGAGGTGGCGCCCGAGGTGGCGGTCCATCCAGTCGGTCAGGGGGCGCAGCTTCTCGGCGGCGGCCTCGACCTTGTCCTCGTGGATCGTGCGGCGGGCGAGGAAGCCGGGGAGCCACAGGTCCTCGCGTCCGATGGCGATCTGGACGGCCATGAGCGCGATGAACAGCGCCAGCGCGGTGGGCAGGCCGGGGATGCCGCCGATGGGCGTGATCTCGAGGAGGGCGGGCACCGCGATGAACGCGCCGATGGAGCGCCGGTCGAAATGATCGACGATGGTCGAGACGGCGACCGGGTCGCCCTCGCGCGCCGCCGCGCACAGCCCCTCCACGATGTCGCCCGCCTTCGCCATGCCGTCCCCCGTCGCGTGTCGCACCTGAACGCCCGTCCCGCGCTTCGGTTCACGCGGGGCCTTGCGGCGGCGGCGGCGGAGGTGTTGCATAGGTATGCAATCCTTCGCCGGAGTCCCCTGATGCAATTGCCCCGCACGCCCTCGTTCCGCCTCGACGGGCGCCGTGCCCTCGTGCCGGGCGGCACGCGGGGGCTGGGCCTCGGCTGCGCGGTCGCCTTGGCGGAGGCGGGGGCGGAGGTGACCGTCTGCGCGCGCTCGGGCGATCAGGTGGAGGCGGCGGTGGCCGCGATGCGGGACGCGGGGCTGGAGGCCGAGGGGGGCGTGCTCGACGTCTCGGACCTCGACGCGGTGGACGCCTTCCTCGCCGCGCGCGCCCCGTTCGAGGTGCTGTGCAACTCGGCGGGGATCGCGCGGCACGGGCCCGCGTCGGAGGCGCGGCCGGAGGATTTCGACGCGGTGGTCGGGGTGAACCTGCGGGCGGCCTACTTCCTCGCGCAGAAGGTGGCGGCGGGGATGACGGGCGGCGGGTCCATCGTCCAGATCAGCAGCCAGATGGGCCATGTCGGCGGGATCGACCGCAGCGTCTACTGCGCGACGAAGCACGGCGTGGAGGGCATGACCAAGGCGATGGCGATCGAGTGGGGACCGCGGAGCATCCGGGTCAACACGGTCTGCCCGACCTTCGTGCGCACGCCGCTGACGCAACCCACCTTCGACGACCCGGAGCGGCGGGCGTGGATCGAGGAGAAGATCAAGCTGCCCCGCGTGGGCGAGGTGGAGGACGTGATGGGCGCGGTGGTGTTCCTCGCCTCCGACGCCGCGGCGCTGGTCACGGGGACGTCGATCCTCGTGGACGGCGGATGGACCGCCGGGTGAGGCGGGCCACCGCCCTCGACGTCGCGCGCGCGGCGGGCGTGAGCCAGTCGGCGGTCAGCCGGGTGTTCGGCGACGGCTCGGCCTCCAAGGCGATGACGGAACGGGTGCGCGCGGCCGCCGACGCGCTGGGCTACCGGCCCGACGCGATGGCGCGGGGCCTCATCACGGGGCGGTCGCGGATCGTGGGGCTGGTGGTCGCGCATCTGGAGAACCCGTTCTTCGCCACGGCGATCGAGCGGCTGTCGCGCGCGCTGCAGGCGATGGACCACCACCTGATGGTGTTCACCACCGGCAACCGCGCGGGGCCGGACCACGACGCCGCGATCCGCTCGATGATGGACTACCGGATCGACGCGCTGGTGGCGGCGTCGGTGAACCTGTCGGGCGACCTCGTGGCGCGGTGCGAGGCGATGGGCGTGCCCGTGGTGCTGTTTAACCGGGCGACGGACGGGGCGCTGCCCGCGGTGACGTCGGACAACCTCGGCGGCGCGGCGGCGGTGGCGGACCTGCTCGTGGGGACGGGCCACCGGCGGATCGCGCACGTCGCGGGCTGGCGCGGCTCGTCCACGGGGCGGGAGCGGGCCGACGGGTTCCGCGAGGCCTTGGAGGCGGCGGGCGTGGGCCTGCACGCGGAGGTGGCGGGCGACTACGACCGCGCCACGGCTGCGGCGGCGGCGCGCGCGCTGATGGAGGGGGCGGACCCGCCCGACGCGATCTTCGCGGGCAACGACCACATGGCGCTCGCCGTGCTGGACGAGCTGCGGCACGTCATGGGGCTGGGCGTGCCCGAGGACGTTTCGGTGGTGGGCTTCGACGACGTGGCGATGGCGGCGTGGCCCGCCTACCGGCTGACGACCGTGCGGCAGGACGTGGACGCGATGGTCGCGGCCTGCGTCGAGGGGGTGATGGCGCGGATCGCGGGGCGGCGGATGGCGCCGCGCACCTGCGTGCCCGCCCCGCTGGTGATCCGGGATACCGTGAGGGGGACGGCATGAAGGGCTTCTCGAACCGCTGGAAGGACTTTCCCGACTACATCATCGGGATCACCAAGGAGATCTGGGAGGATCGCGGCGTCTCGACGCTGCACGACTACTACGCGCCGGACATCGTGGTCCGCTCGCCCGCCTCGGTGGTGGTCGGCAACGCGGACGTGATCGGCGCGACCATGGCGACCTTGGCCGAGTTCCCGGACCGGAGGCTGCTGGGCGAGGACGTGATCTGGTCGGGCAGCGCGGATGCGGGGATGCTGTCGTCGCATCGGCTGCTCTCGACGGCGACCCATGCGGGTGACGGGGTCTACGGCCGGGCCACGGGGCGCAAGCTGCGCTACCGCATCCTCGCGGACTGCCACGCGCGCGACAACCGGATCGACGACGAGTGGCTGATCCGCGACCAAGGCGCGATCGTGCGCCAGATGGGCACCACGCCCGAGGCCTTCGCCGCCGACCTGATCGCCAAGGAGGGCGGGCCGGAGCGCTGCGTCAAGCCGCTCACCCCCGAGACCGACCGGCCCGGCCCGTATGCCGGCACCGGCAACGACGACCCCTTGGGCCACCGGCTGCGCGAGGTGATCGAGCGGATCATGTCCGCCGACCTGCGCGTCATCCCCGAGGCCTACGACCGCGCCGCGCAACTGGAGTATCCGGGCGGCGTCACGGGGCACAGCCACGGGGACGCGGACCGCTTCTGGATGTCGCTACGGGCGGCCTTCCCCCGGGCGGAGTTCGAGATTCACCACGTCATCGGACGTGACGATCCCTTCATGCCGCCCCGCGCGGCGGTGCGCTGGTCGCTCTGGGGGCGCCACGACGGGTGGGGCGGGTTCGGGGTGCCCACCGGCGCGATGGTCTACGTGCTCGGGATCACCCATGCGGAGTTCGGCCCGTGGGGCCTGCGGCGGGAGTGGACGCTGTTCGACGAGACGGCGGTCTGGAAGCAGATCCATCTGGGTTCGCGGTGACGCGCAACCTCCTGCAACGAGGACGAGAAGGCGAAAAGACCATCCTCAATGCAACCGAGTCGGGAGTCGCGGCGTTGATGAAAAGACAATCACCCCCCCTCGACCCGCCGACGCGTCAGACCCGCCGGCACCCCGGGTCCGGGAGCGGCGGAGGACGCGAGAATGACCATCCGAACCCACATCCTCGATGCGGGCGGCCTGTTCGGTCGTCGGCTCCCGAAGGTGAACAGAACGGTGGACGCGGCAGTCACCTACGTCTGCAAGCGATCCCGGCTGACCAACGTCGACCTCGTGGTCCAGCCGACGGACTTCGGGCGCGACCGGATGGCCGTCGACGCCTTCTGCATGAGCGGGCACAGCGTACACGTGGGGATCGAGCGCGAGGCGCTGACCTCCGACGACTGGGAGGACGACCTCTACCGCGCGGTGGTGCACGAGCTGCACCACGCGCTCCGCTGGCGGCACGTCCGGCGCTGGACGGTGGGCGAGGCCTTGGTGCTGGAAGGGCTCGCGCTGCTGGCCGACCAAGCCGCCGCGGGGCCGCAGGACGTCACGCAGCGCCCGATGGAGGACTACGACGGCGCGCTGGACTACATCCACGTGCATCGCGACGCGCCGATCCACGGGCACCAGCGCTGGCTCTACTCACCCGAGCCCGAGCAGCCGGGCGCGGGGCACCGGATCTACACCGCCGGCCACCACCTGATGCGCGCGGCGCTGCGGGACCTGCACATCACGCCGTGGACGGCCGCCCGGCGCACGGGCTCGGAACTGCTGGACGCGGGCCTGTCGCGGCTGCGTCCGACCTGACCGCACGGCCGGGCGCGCCGCGCCCTACGCACGACGCCTCTCGACGCGCCGCAGGCCGTCCCCGCCCGCGCGGGGGCGCGCCAGCGGCGCGTCCGCCGTCGCGACCGGGGGCGACCCCGCGGCCCGTCCATTCCCCTGCCGACCCCCAAGGAGCGATCCCATGAGCCTCGACCAGACCTCCGCCGCGACCGTCCAGACCGTGCGCTACGGCGAACTCCAGCCCTGCAAGACGGCGTTCATCGACGCGCACACGCCCGGATCGGACCGCAAGGAGAACTTCACGATCATCGGCGGCGGCGTCAGCGAGTCGCCCGACCAGCACGTCCACATCACGACGCCGCACGGCTTCAACATCGGCGCGGCGGGCCAGCCGCCGCATTGCCGCAACTCGCTCCACTCCCACCGCACGGCGGAGGTGTTCTTCGTGCTGTCGGGGCGGTGGCGCTTCTTCTGGGGCCGCTGGGGCGACGCGGGCGAGGTGGTGCTGGAGAAGGGGGACATCATCAACATCCCCACCGGCATCTTCCGCGGGTTCGAGAACGTCGGCACCGACTACGGGATGATCATGGCGATCCTCGGCGGCGACGACGCGGGCGGCGGCGTGATCTGGGCGCCGCAGGTGATCGAGGAGGCGGGGGCGCATGGCCTGGTCCTCGCCGAGACGGGCAAGCTCTACGACACGAAGAAGGGGCAGGCGCTGCCGGAGGGCGTCTCGCCGATGGCGACGCTCACCGAGGAACAGCTGAAGGACTATCCCGAGCCCACGACCCGCGACGTGCTGCCCCGCCACGTGGCGCGCTACCTCGACCTCGTGGCCTTGGCGGACCGGACGCCCGTGCAGGTGATCGGGGAGCACGGCGTGCTGCCGGACAAGCCGGGCTTCGAGGTGGCGCTGCTGACGCGGGGCTCGTCCACCGGCGAGAGGCACAGCCACGACCGCCCGTCGGTGCTCATGCCCGTGACCGGGCACTGGAGGGTCGAGTGGGACGGCGGGTCCGACATCCTCGCGCCGGGCGACACGATGTCGGTGCCGGCGGGCCTGTCGCATGCGGCTTGGCCGTCGATGGAGGGTGACGCCGCGCTCTACCATGTCGTCGGGACGGACGATCCGGCCGGGGCGACGTGGACGGGGTAGGGAACACACCCGCCCCGGTCGGGGGTTAGGGCGGAACACCGCACCCGATCCCGAGGAGGCCCGCCGATGCGCGCCCTTATCGCCGGTGCCGGAGTCTCCGGCCCCATGACCGCCTATTGGCTTGCCAAGCACGGCTGGGACGTCGTCGTCATCGAGCGTGCGGAGCAGCTCCGGCTCGGCGGGCAGAACATCGACATCACCGACGCCGCCCGCGAGGTCGTCCGGATGATGGGGATCGAGGACACGATCCGCGCGCACCACACGGGCGAGAAGGGGGTGGCGTTCGTCGATGCGGAGGGGCGCGTCACCGCGCGGTTCCCGGTCGAGGAGAAGGGCTCGCTGACCCGGGAGATCGAGATCCTCCGCGGCGACCTCGTGAAGATCATCGTCGATGCGAACCCCGAGTCGGTCGAATACCGATACGGACGCAGCATCGACGCCCTCGGCAGGCGGGACGACGGCGTGACCGTCACGTTCGACGACGGGGCGACCGAGGACTTCGACGTGGTGATCGCCGCCGACGGCATGAACTCCCGCACGCGGGAGCTGGTGATCGGGCCGGACGCGCGGCCGCGCGACTATCTCGGCTGCTGGTCCTCCTACTTCACCCTGCCGCGCCGCGAGGGCGACGACGACTGGTGGCGCTGGTACACCTCGGCCAACGGGATCGTCGCCTTCCTCCGCCCGGACAACGAGGGGACGATGCGGTCCAGCGTCAACTTCCTGTCGGACGACGACCACCCGCCGCACATGTCGCTCGACGAGAAGCGCAAGCGGCTTCAGGATCGCCTGCGGGGCTCGGGTTGGGAATGCGACCGCATCGCCGACGACCTCGAGGGGGTCGACGACATCTACCTGGGTCCCCTCCATCAGATAAAGGCCGACCGCTGGTCGGACGGGCGCTGCGTGCTCGCGGGGGACGCGGCCCATTGCCCGACGCCCTACACCGGAATGGGCACGACCTTGGCGATCATCGGCGCCTACGTGCTCGCCGGAGAGCTCGCGACCCATGACCGCCCCGAGGACGCCTTCGCCGCCTACGAGCGCCGGTTCCGCGACTTCGCGGAAACCAACCAGAAGCTGCCGCCCGGCGTGCCGGACATCGCCTACGCCCAGTCGGAGATGAAGCGCCGCCTCATCAACCTCGGGGCGAAGGTCGCGGCATCGTCGCCGGTCCAGTCGGTCGCGTCGTTCTTCGACGGCGGCAAGAGGTCCGAGCAGGTCACGTTCGACCTGCCCGACTACGGGGGCCGGAAGGCGGCCTGACCTCCGTTGCGTCATCCGCGGCCGCGTGGCACCCCCTCACGACCCCGTGAGGAGACCCCCATGCCCATCCGCACCACCCATGCCGGCTCGCTTCCCCGCTCGCAGGAGGTGGTCGACCTGATCTTCGCGCGCGAGCGAGGCGAGCCCTACGACGCGGCCGCGTTCGAGGCCGTCATGGCCCGCAACGTGGACGAGGCCGTGCGGCGGCAGGTGGAGGCGGGGGTCACCGTCGTCTCGGACGGCGAGACGTCCAAGATCAGCTACGCGACCTACGTGAAGGACCGCTACACCGGCTTCGACGGGGACTCACCGCGCAACGCGCCCGCCGACCTCAAGCGCTTCCCCACCTTCCTCAAGCGGCTGGCCGAGGGGGGCGGGACGCCGACCTACGCGCGGCCCATGTGCGTGGGGCCGGTGAAATCGAAGGGGACGACCGACCTCGCCGACGACATCCGGCACCTGAAGGAAGCGATGGCGGCGCACGGCGCGGCGGAGGGGTTCATGAACGCCGCCTCGCCGGGGGTCATCTCGCTCTTCCTGCAGAACGACCACTACGCCAGCCGCGAGGAATACCTCGCCGCCCTCGCGGACGCGATGGCCGAGGAGTACCGGACGATCGTGGACGCGGGCCTCTACCTGCAGCTCGACTGCCCCGACCTCGCGCTGTCGCGGCACATGCTCTTCAACGACCTGTCCGACGCCGAGTTCGTGAAGATCGCCGAGACGCACGTGGAGGCCCTGAACGGCGCGCTCGCGGGGATCGACCCGTCCCGCGTGCGCGTCCACATCTGCTGGGGCAACTACGAGGGGCCGCATGTCTGCGACATCGCGATGGACACGGTCTTCTCGACCTTCCTCAAGGTCGGCGCAGACCAGTTGCTGTTCGAGACGTCGAACCCCCGCCACGCGCACGAGTGGCGCGTCTGGACGGACCGTGCGAACGAGGTGCCGGACTCGAAGATCCTCGTGCCCGGCGTGGTCGACACGACCACCAACTTCGTGGAGCATCCGCAGGTCGTGGCCGACCGGCTGGAGCGGTTCACGCGGGCCTACGGCACGGAACGGGTGATCGCGGGCAGCGACTGCGGCTTCGGCACCTTCGCGGGGTTCGGGGCCGTGGACCCCGAGATCGCCTACGCCAAGCTGGAGTCGCTGTCGGAGGGCGCGTCGCTCGTGCGCTGACGCCACGCGAGCGCGGCCACGGCGGCGAAGGCGGGGAGGGCGAGCGCGGCCGGCCCGAGCGGCCCCCACGCGAGCACCGTCACGAGCAGCGCGACCACCGCGAGGAACACGCCGGTGTCGCTGGCCTGACGGGGGGGACGGGCGCTGCGGCGGATGGTTCGGCTGGGCATCGGCGATCTCCTCGTGTGCGCTGCGGACGGAGACGAAACGACGCCGGGACTCCCCGGTTCCCTCAATCGTCCGCGCGGGCGCGCACGGCTTGCCACCGGGTCAGCGCCGCGTGGAGGCCGGTGCAGATCAGCAGCGCGACTGGATAGCCCCAGAGGCCCCAGATCGTGATGAGGCTCATGAACAGCAGCAGGTACGCCATGCACAGGAAGGCGGCGGTGTAGTCCTCGGCGATGCCGGGATGGGCGCGGCGGTGGGGGTCGTGCATGGGCGGGCCTCCGAACGTCAGGCTAGGGCAACCGCCCCGCATGTCACCCCGTTCCCGCCTCCGCTGCGGCGATCGCCTCGGGAAGCGTGGCGGCGAGGACGTCCATCTCCGCCGCAGGCCCGCAGGAGACGCGAATGCAGCGGTCGAGCGGCGCGACGCCGGGCATCCGCGCGAACACGCCGCGCGCTGCCAAGGCGGCGAGCAGGGCGCGCGCGAACGCGCCGTCCCGACCCGTGTCGAGGGCGACGAAGTTGGTGGCGGAGGGCAGGGGCGTCAGGCCACCGTCGCGCGCGATGGCCCCGATGCGGTCGCGCGACGCGGCGACCCGCGCGCGGACGTCGTCCAGCCACCCCACCGCCCGCAGCGCGGCGAGCGCCCCCGCCTGCGCCACCCGGCCCAAGCCGAAGTGGTTCCGGACCTTGTCGAAGGCGGCGATCAGGTCCGGATGCCCGAGGGCGTAGCCCACCCGCAGCCCCGCCAGCCCATGCGCCTTGCTGAACGTCCGCATCCGGATCACGCGCGGGTCGGTCGGGTCGAGCGGCGGCAGCGCCCCGTCCGGGGCGAGGTCGGCATAGGCCTCGTCCAGCACGAGGGTCGCGCCCTCGGGCACCCGCTCGATCATGCGCTGCACGGTCGCCGCGTCGTGCCACGTGCCCATCGGGTTGTCGGGGTTGGACAGGTAGATCAGCCGGGCGCCGACCTCCGCCGCCGCGGCCAGCAGGGCGTCGGGATCCTCGTGGTCGCCCGCGTAGGGCACGGCGCGGAGCGCGCCCCCGTGGCCCGCGACGTGGTAGCCGAAGGTCGGATAGGCCCCCGCGCTGGTCACGACCGGGACGCCCTCCGAGACCGTGAGCCGCACGAGATCCCCCAAGAGGCCGTCGATCCCCTCGCCGAGGCGGACGTGCGACGCGTCGATCCCGTGCTGCGCGGCGATCGCTTGGCGCAGCTCGTGGGCCTCGGGGTCGCCGTACATCCATGCCTCCCCGGCGGCGGCGCGCATCGCGGCGAGCGCCTCCGGCGCGGGGCCGAACCCGGATTCGTTCGCGCCGAGCCGGGCGGCGAAGGGGCGACCGAGCGCGCGCTCCTGCGCCTCCGGCCCGACGAAGGGGACGGTGGAGGGCAGCGAGGCGGCGAGCGGCGTGAGGCGGGTCATGGGACGCGGTTACCCCCTGCCTCCGCGTTCGACAATCGAAGGTCTCGCGCGGGGCGCGCGCTACCGGTCCACCACCCCGATCAGCGCCTCGCCGCGCAGCCCGCGCGCCACGTTCTCCGCCACCGCCCGGCTCGCCGTCCCCACCCGCGTCGCGGAGGCGACGTGGGGCGTGACCGTCACGCGGGGATGCGCCCAGAACGGGTGGTCCTCGGGCAGCGGCTCGATCCGGAAGACGTCCAGCGTCGCGTGGCCGACCCGTCCGGCGTCCAAGGCCGCCAGCAGCGCGTCGTCGTCGATCACCGGCCCCCGCGCGGCGTTCACGATCACCGCGCCCCTCGGAAGCCAGCCCAGCGTCTCGGCGTCGAGCAGGTCCTCGGTCTCGGCCGTATGCGGGACAAGGGCCACGACGACCTGCGCCCGCGAGAGCGCGTCCCGCAGGCCGTCGCGCCCCGTCACGGAGCGCACGCCCGCCACGTCCTTCGGCGCGCGCGACCATCCCGTCACGGGGAAGCCAAGCTGCGCCAGCATCGACGCACAGGCGGACCCGAGCGTCCCCATCCCGAGGACCGCCACGGGCCGGTCCTTGGCCAAGGGTGGCGCGGTGTCGTCCCAGACGCGATCGGGGTTCGCGATGTGGGCGTCCATGCCGAGGTGGTGGCGCAGCACGTGGCCGGTCACCCACTCCACCATGCCCTGCGTCAGCCCCTCCTCGACCATCTTGCACAGCGGGATCCGCAGCGTCGGGTTGTGCTCCACCGCCTCGACCCCGGCCCACAGGTTCAGCACCGCGCGGGCGCGGTCGTAGGGCGCGAAGTCCTGCAGCTCGGAGTTCGGCGCGTAGACGATCCAGTCGATCCCCGCCGGATCGTGCGGCTCCCACAGCAGCGCGACCTCGGCCTCCACCCCCGCCGCGGCGAGGGCGGCGGGCAGGTGGCGGTCGTAGCCCTTCTCCCAGTCCTTCGGCTTCCCCGCGAACAGCACCGTGGTCATGTCGCGAAGGCCGAGCCGGCGGGATCGCGCATCCCCTTGACCTCGATCGGGTTCCCGAACGGGTCGAGCAGGAACATCGTCGCCTGCTCCCCCGGCTCGCCCTCGAAGCGGATCGTGGGCGCGATGACGAAGTCGGTGCCCGCCGCCTCCAGCCGGTCGGCGAGGAGGCGCCATTCCGACAGGCCGAGCAGCACGCCGAAATGGGGCATCGGCACCATATGGTCGCCGACCCGGCCGGTGGGCCGGTGGGCGAAGGGCTCGCCCAGGTGGAGGCTGATCTGGTGGCCGAAGAAGTCGAAATCGACCCACGTGTCCGTCGAGCGGCCCTCGCGGCAGCCCAGCAGGTCCCCGTAGAACCGCCGCGCGCCGTCGAGGTCGCCGACGTTGAAGGCGAGATGGAAGATGCTCATGGCGCGGGCCTGCCACGGGGCGCCCGTCCTGTCCAATGACGGCGCGTGATGGCGGGGCGGGCGATCCGCGATGCGCCCCCGCGCGACCGCGGCGCCTCAATTCGCGGCGGTCGCGGCCCGGGCCCGCCCATCTCCCTGCCGCCCCCTTCCCCCGCCGCGCCCCGCCTGCCTATACCGCCCCCGAGGGGGACGACCGACATGCCCGCGCCGGACACCGAGAGCCGCAAGCTGCTGCGGCGCCTCCAAGCCGTCATGGCCGAGGCGGCGGCGGGACAGGAGCGCCTCGACCGCATCACCGGGCTGGTCAGCGAATCGATGGGCACGGACGTGTGCTCCATCTACCTCCACCGCGATCCCGAGACCTTGGAGCTCTGCGCGACGACGGGCCTCAACCCCGAAGCGGTCCACGTCACGCGGATGCGGCTCGGCGAGGGGCTGGTGGGCCGGGTCGCGCGCAAGCGCCGCCCCGTCAACACCGCCGACGCGCCCGCCACCAAGGGCTTCCGCTACATGCCGGAGACGGGCGAGGAGGTGTTCACCTCCTTCCTCGGCGTGCCCGTGCAGAGGCTGGGGGAGCGGCTCGGCGTGCTGGTCGTGCAGTCCAAGGAGCCGCGCGAGTATTCCGACGACGAGGTCTACGCCCTCGAGGTCGTCGCTATGGTCCTGGCCGAGATGGCGGAACTGGGCGCCTTCGTCGGCGAGGGCGAGGCCTTGGCCGCCCCGCACGCGGCGCAGGTCCTGCTGCGCGGCGTGATCGCGCAGGAGGGCGCCGCCGAGGGCGTCGTGCACCTCCACGACCCGCGCGTGGTGATCTCGCGTCCCGTGGCCGAGGACGCCGAGGCCGAGACGGCGCGGCTGCGCGAGGCGGTGGACCGCCTGCGGCTGAAGGTCGACGACATGCTCTCCTCGGCCGAGGGCGACTCCGAGCAGGCCGAGGTCTTCGAGGCGTTCCGGATGTTCGCCCATTCGCGCTCGTGGCTGCGCCGGATGGAGGCCGGGATCGAGGCGGGGCTCAGCGCCGAGGCCGCCGTCGAGAAGGAGCAGACCGCCGCCCGCGCCCGGATGGAGCAGGCGGGCGACGCCTACCTGCGCGACCGCCTCGCCGACCTCGACGACCTGTCGAACCGGCTGCTGCGGATGCTCACGGGGCAGGGGCGCGGCGGCGTGGTGCCCGAGGGCGCGGTGCTCGTCGCGCGCAACGTCGGGCCGGGGGAGTTGCTGGAGTACGGGCAGGCCAAGCTCCGGGCCATCGTGCTGGAGGACGGGGCCGTCGGCAGCCACGCGGCGATCGTGGCGCGGGCGTGGGCCATCCCGCTGATCGTGCAGGCGCGGGGCGTCGTGCAGGAGGCGCTGTCGGGCGACCCGATCCTCGTGGACGGCGAGCAGGGGATCGTCCACCTGCGCCCCGACGAGCGGGTGCGCGACGCGTTCCGCGAGAAGCTCGCGATGCAGGCCGACGCCCAGACCCGCTACGCGGCGATCCGCGACACCAAGTGCCGGACGCGCGACGGGCATAGGATCGAGCTGATGATGAACGCGGGGCTGATGGCGGACCTGCCCTCGCTGCCCTCCAGCGGGGCGGAGGGCGTCGGTCTGTTCCGTACGGAACTCCAGTTCCTCGTACGGAACCAGATGCCGCGCCGCAGCGACCTCGCCGCCCTGTACAAGCGCGTCATGGACGCCGCCGGGGGCCTGCCGGTCACGTTCCGCACGCTCGACATCGGGTCGGACAAGGTGCTGCCCTACATGAAGCGCGACCACGAGCCGAACCCCGCGCTCGGCTGGCGCGCGATCCGGGTGGGCCTCGACAAGCGCGGCGTGATGCGGATGCAGCTGCAGGCGCTGCTGCGCGCCGCAGAGGGGCGCCCCCTGCGCGTGATGTTCCCCTTCATCGCCCAGATGGAGGAGTTCCTCGAGGCGCGCGCCCACCTCACCCGGGAGATGCACCGCGAGACCTCGCTCCGCCACGTCCTGCCCGAGACGGTGGAGGTGGGCGCGATGGTCGAGACGCCGTCGATGGCCTTCGCGCCCCGCCGCTTCTACCAGGAGGCGGAGTTCATCTCGATCGGCGGCAACGACCTCAAGCAGTTCTTCTTCGCCGCCGACCGGGAGAACGAGCGCGTGCGCCGCCGCTACGACACGCTCAACGTCAGCTTCCTGACCCTGATCGAGCAGATCGTCGCGCGCTGCGAGGAGACGGGCACGCCCGTCAGCTTCTGCGGAGAGGACGCGGGTCGCCCGGTCGAGGCGCTGTGCTTCGCCGCGATGGGCCTGCGCTGCCTGTCGATGCGCCCCGCCAGCATCGGGCCGGTCAAGCACATCCTGCTGCGGAGCGACCTGTCGGAGGTGCGCGCGGTCATCGCCAAGGCCCGCGAGGCGGGCGAGCAGTCGGTGCGCGACGCCGTGATGGAGTACCTGCGGGCGCGGTAGGCGCGACGCCGTCCGGCGCGGGGGGGCGCCGGGTCCGCACCCGGCGGATCGGGCGGCCCCTCAGATCACCCCGTCCCCCGGCCCGACGGTGCCCGCCTCCACGTTCCGCGCGAACCGCCGCAATCCCCGCGCCAGCCGGTCCTCGACTGGCCCGCGCGCCACCGAGAGCCCCTTGAGCAGCAGTTTGCCGGGAAGGCTCTCGCCCGTCATCTCGACCTCCACCTCGATCCGGCAGCGGTCCGGACCGAGCGGCACCGCCCGCGACAGCACGTCGGCTCGCACCCCCTGCGCGGTCCCGTCGAAGCGCAGCACCACGCCACCGTCGCCCGACCGCTCCACGGATCGCAGCGCGCTCTCGATGTGCCGCTCCGCGCCGAGGAGCGAAAGCGTCGTGCGCCACGCCGTGCCCTCGCGGATCGGCCCCTCCGTCACGCGCTCCATCGACGGGGCGCGGCGTCCGATGGCGGCCTCCCAGGCGTCGTAGGCGGTCATGGCGGCGACGGCGCGGTCCACGGGGACGGCGCAGGCCTCGGCGGCGGTGACGTGCATCGGCGGGCTCCCCTGCAGGGAGGCGCGGCCCTCCCCCGCAGGGGGAGGTGGAGCGCGGCGGCGCGCAAGGCAAGTCAGCCGGGCAGCGTGCCCCGCTCGACATGGGCGGCGAAGGTCGCCACGCCCTGCCGGTAGCGCTTGGCCATCTGGCCGCGGGCGAGCTTGAGCGACTGCATCAGGATGCGGGTTCCCAAGGACTTCGCCTTGAGCTCGCTCGTGACCGTCAGCCGCGTGAGGTCCGGCCCGAGCGACTCGACCGCCGCCTCGACGACGACCTGCATACCGTCGGTCCCGCCGTCGACGCAGACGACGGACGGCCCGCCGCCGGAGGCGACGTCCAGCCGGGCCATCTCCATGCCGACGTCGCGCATCTTGCCGCGCAGCTTGGCGCGACCCTCCCAGCGGGTGCCCTGCGACACGGGGCCGGGCGGGCGCCGCGTCAGGTCCTTGGCGCGACGTCCGATCATCCCTTCCCACCTGTCGAAGTCGGTGACGGCGGCGAGGACGGCCTCGGCGGGGGCGGCGATATCTTCGGAGGCGACGAACTTCATCGGAACACTCGGTCTGGCAGGTCGGGTCGCCCTCCGCCTAGCCCGGCAATCGGGCGGAACCGTGGCGGCGGACGCGCCCGGATCGGCTCAATCCAGCCGATCCGCAAGCCATTCGCGCAGCAGGAAATGCGCGATGGCCCCGTCGCGCGGCGGGCCGAGGCGCGGATGGGTGCCCGCGAACACGTCCATCATCTCCGTGCGGTCGATCCAGATCGCCTCCGCGATCTCCTCGGGATCGATCGCGATCTCGTCCGACACGGCCTCGCCGTGGGCGCCGAGCATCAGCGAGGCGGGGAAGGGCCACGGCTGCGACGCGAGGTAGCGGACCGCGCCGACCTTCACGCCTGTCTCCTCCCAGACCTCGCGGCGCACGGCGGCCTCCATGGTCTCGCCGGGCTCCATGAAGCCCGCGAGGCAGGAGAAGAACCCCTCGGGCCAGTGCGGCGAGCGGCCCAGCAGGGCGCGGTCGCCACGCGTGACCAGCATGATGACCACGGGGTCCGTGCGCGGGAAGTGGTGGCGCCCGCAGGCGGGGCAGGCGCGCGCCCAGCCCGCCTTCTCGACCTCCGTGCGGTGGCCGCAATTCGCGCAGAACCCGTGGGTGCGGTGCCACTCCACAGCGCCGCGCGCGGTCGCCGCCAGCTCCGCGTCGAGGGGCGAGAGCCGCGTCATCACCGCGCGCAGCTCGGCGAAGGCGCTGCCGTCCGGCATCCCCGGCAGGGTCTGCTCCGTGGGGTCGAGGAAGGCGCCGAGCCCCTCCGTCTCCCCGTCGACCGTCAGCGCCGACACGTCGCGCGCGAACACCGCCGCCCCGTCGATCCGGCCCAGCAGGATCGGCTGGCCCGCATGGGCCACGACCGCGTCGTCCACCAGCGCGAGGCCCGTGCGCGCCGCATCCATCAGCGGCTTGCCCCGCCACAGCGGCAGGGTCCGGGCGGGCAGGGCGGCCAGCCGGTCGGGGTGGCGGCGCAGGTCCTCGGCGCGGTCGAGGCCCCCGCCGCCGAAGGTCACGGTCTCGGCATGTCGCATCGGCGCTCCTCGCGGTGGGTCGGCCCGTTCTTCGCCAAGAACGGGGCCGAGTCGATTCCCCCTCGGATGCGCGCTGCCCAAGAACGAGGCACCTGCGCCCACGTCAGCCTCGACGCTCCGCACGGGCCGCGCCATCTATCCCCCACGACCGGCACCTGCTGGCCCCCGCGGGAGAGGGGCCGCATCACCTGCCGGGCCAACTGGGGAGAGACACATGTTCGCACGCTTGACCGCCGCCCTCGCGCTCGCGGCCACGCCGGTCCTGGCCGACGGCCACGCCACCGCCGTGCCCTTCGCGCTGGACTGGAAGTTCGAGGGGCCGTCCGCCGCCTACTTCGCCGCCGTCGACAACGGCCACTTCGAGGCCGAGGGCCTGTCCGTGGAGATCGCGGCGGGGCAGGGGTCGCTCGACGCCATCCCGAAGGTCGCCACCGGCGCCTTCCCGATGGGCTTCGCCGACATCAACAGCCTGATGAAGTTCCTCGACCAGAACCCCGGCGCGCCGGTCACCGCCGTGATGATGGTCTACGACAAGCCGCCCTTCGCCGTGGTGGGCCGCAGGAGCCAAGGCGTGTGCGAGGTGACAGACCTCGAAGGCTCGACGCTGGGCGCGCCGCCGCCCGACGGCGCGTGGGCGCAGTTTCCCATATTCGCGCAGGCCAACGAAATCGACATGGGCTCGATCACCGTCGAGCCGGTGGGCTTCCCCACGCGCGAGCCGATGCTGGCTGAGGGCGAGGTCGATTCGGTCACGGGCTTCAGCTTCAGCAGCTACCTCAACCTCGTGCGCCTCGGGGTGCCGGAGGACGACATCTGCACGATCCTGATGGCCGACCACGGCGTCGACCTCTACGGCAACGCGATCATCGCCAACACGGACTTCGCCGCCGAGAACCCCGAGAAGGTGACGGGCTTCCTACGCGCGGTCGCCAAGGGCTGGAAGGACGTGATCGCCGACCCCGCGATGGGCGCGCAGGCCGTGATCGACCGCAACCCGGCGGGCGACGTCGACCTCGAGCAGCGGCGCCTGCAACTCGCGATCGACGCCAACGTGGCCACGCCCTACGCGATGGAGAACGGCCTCGGCGGGATCGACGCGGACCGCCTCGCGCGGGCCATCGAGCAGACCCGGCTGGTCTACGAGTTCCAGAACGAGCCCGACGCGGGCGCGATCTTCGACGACGGCTACCTGCCCGACGCCTCCGAGCGGATGCTGAACTGACCGGGGCGCGGCCCGCCGTCCCCCGATAGGGACGACGGGTCGCGTTTGCGGACGCCGCCGCGACCGCATAGGTTGCGGCGGCGTCGCCCGCACCGGGTCCGCAGCGTCCGCGGCCCGCCGGCCCCGGCGGAGGAGACGGAGGACGGACCCATGACGCTGCCCGACGACGAGGACCGGCTCCGCCCGACCGCGCAGTCCGACCTCGAACTCGACCCGCGCGCGGACGACGCCTCCGAGAACGCCGATCCCGGCGCGCTGCGCCTCGCCGCCGGCCGCCTCTACGAGCAGTCGCTCGAGCAGACGCGCATGGCCGTCGTCCTCAGCGACCCGCACCAGCCCGACAGCCCGATCATCTACTGCAACCGGGCCTTCACCGAGCTGACCGGCTACGACCGCGACGAGGTGCTGGGCCGCAACTGCCGCTTCCTGCAGGGCCCCGAGACCGACCCCGCCGCCGTCGCGAAGGTCCGCGCGGCCATCGCCGCCGAGGAGGTGCGCGTGGTCGAGATGCTGAACTACCGCCGCGACGGCTCGACCTTCTGGAACTCGCTCCACGTCGGGCCGGTCTACGACGAGGCGGGGCGGCTGACCCACTACTACGGCTCGCAGTGGGACGTGACCGAGGAGGTGTCCGAGCGCGCCCGGTCCATCCTGCAGGCGCAGGTCGCCGAGGAGCTGCAGCACCGCACCGGCAACCTCTTCGCGGTGATCGGCTCGATCCTGCGGGTGACCGCCCGCAACGAGGACGACATCGGCACCTTCGTCGCCAAGGTCGAGGGGCGGCTGCACGCGATGGACCGCGCCCACCGCATCTCGATCGAGGAGGCACGCGAGGGCGCGGAGCGCGCCGACCTGCACGAGCTGGTGTCCACCATCCTCGAGCCCTACCGCACCGCGCGGGCGGACCGGGTCCGCCTGACCGGCGATCCCGTGGGCGTGCCGCGCGGCTCGGTCACGCCGCTGGGGCTGATGCTGCACGAACTGGCGACGAACGCGCAAAAATACGGTGCCTTCAGCACCGGCGAGGGCCGCGTGGCCATCGCGTGGGAGCGGGAGGGCGACGACCTCCTGCTGCGCTGGATCGAGACCGGCGGCCCCCGCGTCGCCCCGCCCGAGCGGGTCGGCACCGGCTCGCGCATCACCGAAGGCGTGCTCGGCGCCATCGGGGCGAGCCTCGCCTACGGCTGGCCGCCCGAGGGGCTGCAGGCCACGCTGCGGATGCCGATCTCCGAGGAGCGGGCCGCCGACGCTTGACGTCGCCCGCGGCCTCGCGTTCCCGTCCCGCCCATGTCGCAGCCCATCGCCCTCCGGAACGTCACCCACGCCTACCGCACCGACGCGGGGCCGCTGCCGGTGCTCGACGACCTCTCGATCGAGATGCCCGAGGGCAGCTTCACCGCCGTGGTCGGCCCGTCGGGCTGCGGCAAGTCCACGCTCACCCGCCTTGTCGCGGGGCTGATGAAGCCCGACGAGGGCACCGTCCTCTTGGGCGGCGATCCGGTGAAGGGGCCGCGCAAGACGGTGGGGATGGCGTTCCAGAACCCAGTCCTGCTGGAATGGCGCACGATCCTCGACAACGTGATCCTGCCCCTCGAGATCGTGGGCGGCATGTCCCGGACCCAGCGCGAGGCGCGGGCGCGGGAGCTGCTCGCGCTGGTGGGGCTGGAGGGCTACGAGCACAACCGCCCCTCCGAGCTGTCGGGCGGGATGCGCCAGCGCGCGTCGCTCTGCCGCTCGATCGTGCACCGCCCCGAGGTGCTGATCCTCGACGAGCCGTTCGGCGCGCTCGACGCCTTCACCCGCGAGGACCTGTGGCAGACCATGCGCGACCTCCGGCAGGTCGAGCGGTTCACCACCGTCCTCATCACCCACGACCTGCGCGAAAGCGTGTTCCTCGGCGACCGCGTGGTGGTGTTCTCCGCCCGCCCCGCCCGCGCCCAGCGGGTGGTCGAGGTGGACCTGCCCGAGGACCGCGACCTCGAGAGCCTCTACACGCCCCGCGCCACCGAACTGCTCGCCGTGCTGCGGCGCGAGATCCAGATCGCGCAGGGCCGCGAGGTGGAGGCCGCGGCGCCCGCGCGGGCGGGCGAGCCTTTCACCCCCGCGCCCGGTGCCGCCGAGCCGCCGGTCGAGGATCCCGCCGCCTCCGCGTCCGACCCCTCCGTGGAGGCCCCCCGATGATCCGCAAGGTCGCCGTCCCGGTCGCCGCGATGGCGATATTTCTCGCGCTGTGGGAACTGCTCGTCTGGGCCAACGGCTGGCCCAACTTCGTGATGGCCTCGCCCTCGGACCTCCCCCCCGCCTACGTTCGCTACTGGGAGCTGTTCCTCACGGGCGGCTGGCAGACGCTATGGCGCACCATCGCGGGCTTGGCGCTGGCGGTCGTGGTGGGCGTCCTGCTCGGTATGGTCATGGGCTTCTCGCGATTGGCGCGGGAGGGGCTCTACCCGCTGCTCGTGGGCTTCAACGCGGTGCCCAAGGCCACCGTCGTGCCGATCCTCGCGCTGCTCTTCGTGGGCGAGCACGACTTCAACACGGTCATGCTGGCCTTCATGATCTCCTTCTTCCCCATCGCCGTCTCGGTCTCGATCGGCCTGTCAACGCTGGAGCCGGAGTATCGCGACATCCTGCGCAGCCTCGGCGCCTCCAAGCTCACGATCTTCTGGAAGATCGCCCTGCCTAAGACCCTGCCAGAGTTCTTCGGCGCCCTGAAGGTCGCCGTGACGCTGGCCTTCATCGGCACCAACCTGATGGAGATCGTGTCGCCCCACGGGCGGGGCCTCGGCGCGCTCTTCGACTCGGGGCGCACGAACGCGGACTACCCGCTGATGTTCGCCGTTCTGATCGCGCTGGCGGGGCTGGGGATCGTGCTGTTCTACGTGGTCGTCGCCTTGGAGCGGATCTTCGCGGGCTGGGCGGAGCGATCCGCGACCTGACCGGGGCAGGTTGACGTTAGTTCCCCCGCCGCGCGCCTTCTCTCCGCCGCATCCGGGGGCTAGCTCCGCCCCCATGACACTGCGCGCCGCCCTCGTCCTGGTCCTGTCGGTCCTCTTCGCCGCCTCCGCCTTCGTGTGGCGGTTCTCCGGCTACGAGGAGGGGCAACTGCCCGTGATCCTCGCCGATCCGCCGATGCAGCCCGCCGGCTGGGCCTTCGCGATCTGGGGGCCGATCTACGTCTGGCTCGTCGCCTCCGCCGCGTGGGGCGTCTGGCGGCGGCGCGACGACCCGGCGTGGGACGCCACCCGCGCGCCGCTGATCGTGAGCCTCGGGGCGGGCGTGCCGTGGCTCGCCGTGGCCTCGGCGCCGGGGCAATGGGCGCCCCTCGCCGCGACCGGCCTGATCCTCGTGATGCTCTGGGGCGCCGTCCGCGCCACCCTCGCCGCGCCCCGGACCGAGCGGCTGCAGCTGCGCGGGGCGCTCGGCCTCTACGCGGGCTGGCTCACGGCGGCGAGCGCGGTGAGCGTCGGCCTGCTGG
The DNA here is from genome assembly GCF_016820245.1 of Jannaschia sp. Os4. Classification (GTDB taxonomy): domain Bacteria; phylum Pseudomonadota; class Alphaproteobacteria; order Rhodobacterales; family Rhodobacteraceae; genus Jannaschia. The sequence goes on from NZ_JAFCAR010000005.1 coordinate 21,130, forward strand.
GGGCCGGCTACGGCCTGCTGCTCCCGCCCGCGGGCTGGGCGCTCGTGGTCGCGGGCCTCGCCACCGCCGTGGCGGTGGGCGTCCTGCTCCGGCGCGGCGTGGGCACCTACGCCGCCGCCGTGGCGTGGGCGCTGGTCGCGGTGGGCGCGCGCAACGACTGGTCCGGCCCGGGCCTCGCGGCGCTGGCCTGCGCGCTGGTCGTGATGGCCGTCTGGGGTTGGGCGCGGACGCGGCCTCAGCCGTCGTAGCCCTCGACGATCACGAGGTCCGACTCGCTGATCCCGCGGCGCAGCTCGATCGCCGCCTGGTAGTCCTCCGACCGGTAGCAGGCGAGCGCGGACGCGTAGTCGGGGAACTCGATCACCACCGTGCGCGGCTTGGCGTCCCCCTCGGCCACCTCCCGCGTGCCGCCCCGCACGAGGAACCGTCCGCCATGCGCCGCGAGCGGCGCGGCGTTGGCACGGCGGTAGAGGTCGTAGGCCTCCGGGTCGTCCACCCGTCCGTGCGCGATCCAGTATCCCTTGGCCATGCTCTCGCCTCCTTCCCGATCTCGTCAGGAGGATGCGGAACCGCTTGCGCGGAATGCAAGGGAGGTGCAGACCGATGGCACCCCTCCTCCCCGGATGCCCTGCCCATGATCCGCCTGCTCGCCACCGCCGCCGCCCTCGCCATCGCGGCCCCCGCCGCCGCGCAGGAGGGGCCCGCCCTGTCCTTCACCCTGAAGGGCGGCGTCACCGCCGCGCCGGAGTACTTCGGCGCCGACGACGTCGAGGCGGGGCCGCTGCTTGGGTTCTCGCTGCAGGCCGCCCGCCTCGGGCCGCTCGAGTTCGGGAACCCCGACCCGCTCTACCGCCCGCAGGGCTTCGGCGTGATCGGCTCGGTCCGCTACATCGGCGAGCGCACGGCCGGCGACGCCGACGAGCTCGCGGGGACGGACGACGTGGACGCCACGCTGGAGCTGGGCGCCGGCCTGCGCTACGCGACCGACGACTGGCAGGCCTACGGCGCGCTGCGCTACGGGATCGGCGGCCACGAGACGTGGGTCGGCGAGCTGGGCGCGGACGTGTTCGCGCGGCCCACGGACCGCCTGACGCTGCGCGCCGGGCCCCGCGCGCTCTTCGGCACGGACGACTACGCGGCGACCTACTTCGGCGTGACCGCGGCGGAGTCGGCGGCCTCGGGCCTCGCCGCGTTCGACCCGGACGGCGGCCTCATCTCGACCGGGGCGGAGTTCGGGGCGGGCTACCGGCTCGGCGGCGGGTGGGGGATCGACGCGGCCATCCGGTACGAGCGGCTGCGCGGCGACGCCAAGGACAGCCCGATCACCTTGGACGACGAGCAGGTCTCGGCCTCCATCGGCGTGACCCGGCGCTTCACCTTCGGCTTCTGACCGTCAGGCGGGCGGCACCCGCGTCCGCCCGGCCATCACCGGCACCGCGCGTCCCGTGATCCGCACGCGGACCAGCGCGCCGTCCCGCACCTCCGCCGCGAGCCCGATCTCCGAGCGGCGGCCCATGTCCTCGCCCTGCACGAGCGTCCGCTCCGTCACCCCCTCGGCCAGCCTCCCCGCCGCCAGCAGCGGGCCTGCGAGGATCGCCGAGGCCGACCCCGTGGCTGGATCCTCGGGGATGCCGTCCTGCGGCGCGAACATCCGCGCGTTGCCGTCCGGGTCGTGCAGGTAGGCCCCCGTCGCGCCGAGGCGGCGGAGCACCGACGTCAACGCGAACTCGCGGGCCGCCGCGCGCGCCAGCGCCTCTCGCGACGCCACCGGCACGAAGAGGAAGCACGGCCCGCCCGACCACGCCTCGCACGGCCCGGCCACGTCGCCCGGCTCGAGCGAGACGGCCTCGGCGACTTCGGCCGCGTCCGCGGCTCCCGCGCGGGCGGGCAGGACGGGGGCGTCGAACGTCGCCGCCGCCCCGTCGATCTCGACCGGCACCAGACCCGCCTCCTCCTCGAGGACGACACGGTCCAAGCCGTCGCGCCCGGCGAGGAGCAGGGCCGCCCCCACCGTGGGATGCCCCGCGAAGGGGATCTCCGCCGTAGGGAAGAAGATGCGCGCCCGCGCCGTGTGCGCCGGGTCGCGCGGGGCCATCAGGAAGATCGTCTCGCTCAGGTTGAATTGCCGCGCGAGGGTCTGCATCTGCGCCGTCGAGAGGTCGTCCGCCCCCGTCACGACGGCGAGCGGGTTCCCCGCGAAGGGCCGGTCGGTGAACACGTCCCAGATCTCGAACTCGAGCTGCGTCATCGAATCGCCTTCGGCATGGAGGTGGACCGGGATTGCATCCGAATGGCCCTCCGGCGCGTTGGCAAGGCGGACCCTTCGACCGGACCTGCCCACATGACCGCCCGACTCGCCATCATCGCGCTCGCCGCGCTCTTCTCGTGGCCCATCACCTTCGGCGGCGAGGACGCGCCCGCCGCGCCCGCCCAAGCGAGCCCCTAGCCCGAGGGCCGCGTCGCGGCGGCCTCAGGTGGTGGTCCCGTACCCGTCGCTCGGCGGCGCGCCGTCCGTCGCCCCCACCTCATCCGGGAAATGCTTCAGCGTCAGACGGATCGGGTTCGGCGCCGCTTGGCCCAGCCCGCAGATCGAGGCGTCGGCCATCGCTTGGCACAGCTCCTCCAGCAGCCCGCCGTCCCACCTCTCCGCCTGCATCAGCTTCACCGCCTTCTCGCAGCCCACGCGGCAGGGCGTGCACTGCCCGCAGGACTCGCTCTCGAAGAAGCGCAGCATGTTCAGCGCCGCGTCACGCGCGCTGTCTTGATCCGACAGCACCACCACCGCGGCCGATCCGATGAACGTGCCGTGCGGCTGCAGCGTGTCGAAGTCGAGCGGCACGTCGTCCAGCGAGGCGGGCAGCAGCCCCGAGGACGGCCCCCCCGGTTGGTAGGCCTTGAACACGTGCCCCTCCGCCATGCCTCCGGCGGCCGCGATGACGTCGGTGATCGTGGACCCGGCGGGCAGGACGTGGACCCCCGGTTGCGCCACGCGCCCCGAGACGGAGTAGGAGCGCAGGCCCGTCCGCCCGTTCCGCTCGTGGGCCGACAGCACCTCCGGCCCCTCCCGCACGATCCGCGCGATCCAGTGCAGCGTCTCGACGTTGTGGACGAGCGTCGGACGCCCGAAGAGCCCCACCTGCGCCACGTAGGGCGGGCGGTGCCGGGGCAGGCCGCGCTTGCCCTCGATCGACTCGATCATCGCGGACTCCTCGCCGCAGATGTAGGCCCCCGCGCCCCGCCGCAGCTCGACGTAGCCCGCCTCGATCAGCCCCGCCGCTTCCAGCGCCGCGATCTCCCGCCGCAGGATCTCCAGCACCGCCGGATACTCATCGCGCATATAGAGATAGACCCGCTCCGCCTCGACGGCCCACGCCGCGATCAGCATCCCCTCGAGGAACAGGTGCGGGGTGCGCTCGAGGTAGAAGCGGTCCTTGAACGTCCCCGGCTCGCCCTCGTCGCCGTTCACGGCCATCAGGCGTGGCCCCGGATTGCCCCGCACGAAGCCCCATTTCCTACCCGACGGGAAGCCCGCGCCGCCCAAGCCCCGCAGCCCCGAGGCCGCGACCGTCTCCTGCACCGCCGCCCAGTCCCCGCCGTCCCGCAGCTCGGCCAGCTTCTCGTAGCCCCCGCCCGCGCGGTAGGCGTCCAAGCCCTCGTAGTCCGGCACGATCGCATGGGTCGCGCCCGCCTCAACCGCCCGCATCACCAGATCGGGCGTCGCGTGGTCCACGTGCCCGTGCCCCACCTCGGCCACCGGCGCCGTGTCGCAGCGGCCCATGCAGGGCGCACGCAGCACGCGCACAGCGGCCGGATCGACGCCCTCCTCCAGCGCGGCCATCAGCGCCTCCGACCCCGCCAGCTCGCAAGACAGCGAGTCGCAGACCCGGATCGTCAGGGCAGGGGGGACGGGGTCGTCCTTCCGCAGCGGGTCGAAATGGTCGTAGAAGGTCGCCACCTCCCAGACCTCTGCCATCGACAGGCGCATCTCCTCGGCCAGCGCCCGCAGGTGGCGCGCCGACAGGTGCCCGTGCGCGTCCTGGATCAGGTGCAGGTGCTCGATCAGCAGGTCGCGCCGCCGGGGCCGGTCGCCCAGCAGGGCCCGCACCTCGGCCAGCGCGCCGTCCTCGTATTGCCGCCCCTTGGGCGTGCGCCGCCCGCGCCCGCGGCCGGACTTCCAGACGCCCTTCGGCGGTGTGCGATCGTCGAGCATGTCGGTCCCCCGGTCGTTGCGCCGACGCTACCGCGCCCGCGCCCCGGTTACGAGGGAGGGGGCGACCGCTCGGCGCCCAGTCGCGACGCCGCCGCCAGCGCGAGGCAGCCGCCCGCGATGGCCCAGTTCTTGACGAAGATCGACATCTGCCACGGGTCGTCGGGGATCAGGTGGAACACGCTCGTGGCCGCGCAATAGGCCGCGAGGCTCGTCGCCCACCCCGCCACCCGCCACCCGGCCAGCAGCGCGGCGGCCGCCGCCGCGTTGTAGGCCGCCGCCACCCACACCAGCCCGCCCGGCAGGCCCCGCCCGGCCAGCAGCCCCGCGGCCGCGTCCGGGTCCAGCGCCTTCTGCACCGCCCCCGCCGCGAAGAGCGCCGCGATCAGGGTCCGGGCGGCGATGAGCGCGGGGCGGGTCCAGTCCATGCCCCACCCTTCCGCCCGGCGGCGCGGCGGTGCAAGGTCGCCCCATGCGCGCCCTCGTCCTCGCCCTCTGCCTCGCCGCGCCCGCCGCCGCGCAGGACCGCCTCTCCCCGGAGGAGTTCCTCGACTTCGCCTTGGGCCAGACGCTGACGTTCAGCGTCCCCGAGACGGGCGACGTCGTCGGCGTCGAGTGGTTCGCCCGCCGCGACCTGTCGCTGTGGTCCCGCGCGCCCGACCATTGCGTCGACGGCACCGTCTGGGTCGAGGGGGCGACCGTGTGCTTCGCCTATCCCGACCGCCCGGGCGAGGAGTTCTGCTGGTGGCCCATGCGCGTGGACGGCGACCTCCACGTCATGTCGACGACCGACTTCGAGATGCAGCGCGTGACCGTCGCCGAAGGGCCCCCGGCCTGCGGCTCGCACATGTCCTAGGGCCGGGCCGCCCAACGCCCCGCGAAGTCCGTGGCGTAGCCTTCGCCATCCAGCGACCCGCCCCGCGCGACCGCCGCGCCGAGGCGCCCGAGCTCGTCCCCGCACTTCGCCGCCGCCCCGTTTCCGCCCACCAGCGCCGTCAGCCGCTCCCCGATGCGCTCGACATACGGAAACCCCGTCTCCGTCCAGACCACCGCGCAGGCCGCCGTCCGCGTCTCCGCCGCCGCCAGCCCCGGCAGCACGGCGCGCATCTCCGCCAGCAGGCGGTCGCCCACCTCCGCCGAGCCGGTCCCGGCATACCAGTCCCGCATCTCCGCGTCCGACGCGAGGCGGGGCGAATCCACCTGCCCGCCGAGCTTCAGCCACGTCCCGCCGTCCGGGTAGCAGACCGGCGGCGTCATGTAGAGGTCGTGGTCCCACCCCTCCGGCACCCAGATCACCGTCGGCATCCCCGCCAGCCGCGCGGCCTCCTCGTCGGGCACCCGGGCCAGCGCGATGGTCCGCGCCCACACCGTCATCGCGGGCCGCCGGGGCAGCAGGCGGTCCGTCCCCGCATGCGGCCCGGTCGCTACGACGACCTGCCCGGCCTCCACGACGGAGCCGTCCGCGAGGGCGACCCGCCCGTCCGCCACCGCGACGGCGGGGCCGTGGGCCACGACCGCCCCCGCCGCGACCGCCAACCGTGTCTGCGCCGCCTTCATCGCCCGAGGCGCGATCCAGCCTCCGCCCGCCTCCACCGACACCGCGTCGTCGGGGGCCAGCCCGAAGCCGAACCGCGCGTTCGCTTCCCGCCCGTTCGTCACCTCGGTCCCCGGGACGGCGGCGGCGACCGACAGGAACCCCTCGGTCCAGCCCGCGAGCGGTCCCGTCCGCGGGCCCGCCATCACCGCGCCCGACGGCGTGAACACCTCCACCCCCGACCGCGCCGCGATGTCCGCGTACCGGTCGATCGACCGCCGCGAGAGCGTCGCCCAATCCGCGTCCGCCGCCACCCGGCGCGTGATCCGCGCCGCGTCCCAATGCGACGCCACGACCCCGCCCTCGCCCTCGGGCGGCTGGACCAGCACGACGGACGACCCGCCCTCCGCCAGCCAGCGCGCGCAGGCGCTCCCCATCATGCCGCCGCCGACGACGCAGAACTCGAACCGATCCATGGACGCGACGCTGCGCCGGAGGCGGCGCACCGTCCACCCCCTCATCTTGCCGGAAATACCTCGGGGGAGGCCCGTCAGGGCCGGGGGCAGAGCCCCCTCAGGCGTCCACCGTCTCGCGCAGCGTGTCGATCATCAGCGCCACGTTGTCCGGGTCCGCGTCCGGCGTGATCCCGTGCCCGAGGTTGAACACGTGCGGCCCCCCCGAGAACGCCTCGCGGATGCGCCGCACCTCCCGCACGAGCGCCGCGCCCCCCGTCACCATGTGCGACGAGGCGAGGTTGCCCTGCACGCAGCCCCCCGTCTGGACGTGCTTCGCTGCCCAGTCCGGCGTCACGCCGTCGTCCAAGGCGATGCAGTCCGCCCCCGTCGCCGCATGCGCGCCCTCGTAGGCCGTGCCCGCCCCGCGCGGGAAGGCGATGACCGGCAGCCCCGCATGCCTGTCCTTCAGCGCGGCCGTGATCCGCTTCATCGGCGCCAGTGACCAGCGCTCGAACGCCTCGCCCGACAGCGACCCGGCCCACGAATCGAACAGCTTCACGCATTCCGCGCCCGCCTCGACCTGGCGGGACAGGTATTCGACCGTCGCCGCCTCGATCCGCTCCATGAGGGCGGCGAAGGCCTCCGGGTCGTCGCGCATCAACGCATGCGCCGGCGCTTGGTCCGGCGTGCCGCGCCCCGCGATCATGTAGGTGGCGACGGTCCACGGCGCGCCCGCGAAGCCGATCAGCGCCGTCTCCGGGGGCAGGTCGCGCGACAGGCGCCGCACCGTCTCGTAGATCGGGGCCAGCGTGTCGTGGATCGCGTCCGGCGCCTTCAGCTTGGCCACCTCCGCGCCGTCGGTGATCGTCGACAGGCGCGGCCCCTCGCCGGTCACGAACCACAGGTCCGCGCCCAAGGCCTGAGGCACCAGGAGGATGTCCGCGAACAGGATCGCGGCGTCGAAGCGAAAGCGCCGGATCGGCTGCAGCGTGACCTCGGCGGCCAGCTCAGGGTTGTAGCACAGCGACAGGAAGTCCCCCGCCTCGGCCCGCGTCGCTCGATACTCCGGCAGGTAGCGGCCCGCCTGCCGCATCATCCAGATCGGCGGGACGGGCAGCGTCTCGCCCGCCAGCGCGCGCAGCAGCAGCTTGGTCATGTGGTCCCCTCTCCCGGTCTGGACTTCCGGTAGCCCGATGGTGTCAGACTGTCGAGCGCGGGCCGGGTGTCAACCCAGCCTGACAGGACGACCGCGAGAGGGACGACCCGCAATGCAGATGCCCACCCCCGACGCGCCGCTGCGCATCGGCACCCGCGGCTCGCCGCTCGCCTTGGCCCAAGCCCACGAGACCCGCGACCGGCTCATGGCGGCGCATGGGCTGGAGGGGGCGTGCTTCGAGGTGGTGGTCATCTCCACGGCGGGCGACCGCATCCTCGACCGCCCCCTCAAGGAGGTGGGCGGCAAGGGCCTCTTCACCCGCGAGATCGAGGAGCGCCTAATCGACGGGGCAATTGACCTCGCCGTGCACTCGACCAAGGACATGCCCACGCTCCAGCCCGAGGGGCTGGTCCTCGACACGTTCCTCCCGCGCGAGGACGTGCGCGACGCCTTCGTCACCCTCACCGGCGGGACGCTGGCCGACCTGCCCGAGGGGGCGACCGTCGGCTCCTCCTCTCTGCGCCGCCGCGCGCAGATGGCCCTGCGCCGTCCCGACCTCGAGCTCGTGGAGTTCCGCGGCAACGTGCAGACGCGCATGGGCAAGCTGCGCGACGGGGTCGCCCACGCCACCTTCCTCGCCATGGCGGGCCTGTCCCGGCTTGGGATGTCCGACGTGCCCCGCACGCCCGTGGACCCGTCCGACATGCTCCCCGCCGTGGGGCAGGGCGCCATCGGCATCGAGCGCCGCGCGGACGACGCCCGCGTCCGCGACCTCCTCGCGCCGATCCACCACCGCGACACCGCCACCCGCCTCGCCTGCGAGCGGACCTTCCTCGAGGTGCTCGACGGCTCCTGCGAGACGCCGATCGCGGGCCTCGCCGAGTTGACCGGCGACGGCACGCTGCGCTTCCGGGGCGAGATCCTGCGCCCCGATGGCTCCGACGTGCTGGAGGACGGCGGCGAGGGCGCGCCCGAGGACGCCGCCGAGATCGGCCGCGCCGCCGCGCAGCGCCTGCTCGACCGCGCGCCGGAGGGGTTCTTCGACTGGCGGACCTGACGGTCCGTCCGCGCGCGGCGGACGCGCGCTAGTCGGCCCCCGCGACCCCCAGCCGCGCCATCTCGTCCAGCATCTCCGTCAGGTGCGCCGCGTGGCGGCGCCATCCGCCCTTGGACGTCGCGTAGAGCGGCCTGCGGACCTGGTCGAAGGACAGCGTCTGCACCCGCCCCGCCGCCTCGTGGAAGCGCAGCACCGCCGGATCCCAGTCCAGCCCGCAGGCGTCGAGAAGCGCCCGCGACACCCCCTCGGGGTCGGCCAGCAGCTCCTCGTAGGACAGCTCGTGGAACGCCCCCTCCGGCAGCGCGCCGCGCCAGTGGTCCACCGCGTCCCGGAACAGCTTCGCGTGATGGGCGATGCCGGCCTGCGTCGCGGCGTAGCGGTGCGTCCCGTCCGGGAACGCGTTGCGCCACATCGACAGCCCCACGTCCCGCGGGTCGCGGTGCACGACCACGATCCGCGCGCGGGGCAGCACCTTCAGGATCGCCCCGATCGACGCGAAGGAGTGGATCGACTTGTCCGTGACCCGCCCCGCGCCGGGACGCAGCGCCTCGACGCGCCGGGCGTAGCGCGCGGCGGCGGCGTCCAGCGCGCCCTCCGGCAGCACCCCGTGGTCCAAGGCGGTCTCGACCGGCTGCAGGGCGGGGCCGAGGACCGCCAGTTCGCCCCCCGCGCGCACCCCCGGATGGGCGGACAGGATCGCCTCCACCAGCGTCGTCCCCGAGCGCGGCAGCCCGGTCACGAGGATCGGGTCGAAGGCCGAGCCCGAGGCCACGTCGACCGCCGCCCACCGGTCGACGATCCGCTCGAACGCGGTCCGGTCGGCGGCGGGGTCGTAGGGATGCGCGGCCGCCTGCGCCGCCTTCGCCGCCGCGAGGTGGGCGAAGGCGCGCGCGGGGTCGGTCCGCTCCAAGGCCCGCGCCAGCGCGAAGTCGCGGGGCGGGGACGGGGGCAGGGCCTCCATCGCGGCCACGTCCGCCGCGGTGGCATGGCCACCCTGCGCCAAGGCGTGCCACGCGGGCGCATGGCCCGGTTCGTCCTCGAGCACCGCGCGCAGCCGGGCCTCCGCGTCCGCCTCCGCGCCCGCCGTGCGCATGGCCTGCGCCGCCGTCACCCGCGCGCCGGGATCGGTCGCCCCGGCCAGCAGCGCCGCCGCCGCCTCGTCCCGTCCCAGCCGGATCAGCGCCCGCGCCTCCGCCGCGCCGCCGTCCCCGACCGCCCGCGCGTGATTAAGCGCCGCCGGATCGCCCAGCGCCAGCGCCGCCCGCACGGCGAGCCGCCGGGCGCGCGCCTCGCGGGGGGCGAGGCGGACGGCCCGATCCGCTTGGGCGAGCGCCTCTTCCGATCGCCCTGCCGCGAGCGCCAGATCCCCGCGCAGGAGCCGTGCCGCGACCGAGAGCGGGGCCACCGCCACCGCCATCCGCGCCTCGCGCAGCGCGTGGGGGTGGCCCGCCGCCCGCAGCGCCTCGGCGAAGGCGAGCCGCAGGTCCAGCGCGAACGGCTCGGCCTTCACGCCCGCCGCCAAGGCCTCCGCCGCGCCCCGCCGGTCGCCCCGCGCGGCCCGCGCGCGGCCCAGCAGCAGCGCGGGCACACCGCCGGGGCGCCCCGCGAGGGCGGCCTCGACGTCGGACGGCGCGGCCTTGGCCAGCCGGGCCCGGTCCTTCGGGGACAGCCCGCCCCGCGCGGCGCTCCCCCGCCCGGTCGCGAGATCGGCCACCACCTGCGCGGCGGCGGCGGGCAGGGCGTCCTTGGCCTTGCGGGGCAGGCCCCCGGCGCGTCCCGCGAGGGCGAGGAGCGGGGCCGCCTCGGCCCAGAGCGCGGGCGCGGCGCCGTCGAGAAGCGGCTCGGCCAGCGCCGCCGCGCCCGCCGCGTCGCCCGTCTCGGCCAGCGCCCGCGCCCGCAGCAGCGTGGCCGGGGCGGAGGGCGCGGCCCGGTCCAGCCATTCGAGCGCGGCGTCGGGCGCCCCGTCGGCGAGGGCGGCGGCGGCGCGCTGGAAGGGGGTGGGATCGGCCATGTCCCCGCGCGGGTAGCACGGGGCGGGGGCCCGTTCCACGGGACAGGCGACGTGCGCGTCAACCGACTGTTTCCCGCCCCGGCGTTGCCTTGCGCCCCCATCCTCGGGCACACCGGGCGCAGCGGTGGGGGCCGCAAACGGACCGTTCGTGCATGACAGTGCATCCGCGCCACCTCGCTCCGGGCCTGCCGGAGCGGACACGCCCCTACGACGTCGCATGGGTCGACGGCGCCCAACCCACGTGGGAGGTCCGGGACCTGCCCGCGCTCCCCGCCTTGGAGGCGGCGGTCTCGATCCTCGGGCGCGGCGCGCATGTGGACGTCCCCGGCGGCACCCGCGCGATCGAGGACCTCGCGCCTGGCGATCTCGTGGAGGGCTTGGACGGCCCCGTGCCGCTGGACTGGATCGGCACCTGCGACTTCGAGCCGGACGACGACCGGCCCGCGCTCTTCCGCATCGAGTCCCACGCCTTCGGGGCCGGGCGCCCGGCCGCGCCGACCCTGCTCGGCGGCGGCGCGCACGTGCTGGTCGAGGGCGAGGCGACCCGCGCCATGATCGGCGCGCCCCGCGCCTTCGCGCCCGTCGAGGCCGGCGAGGACGGCATGGCCGTCACGCGCCTCCAGCCCGCGGGCGTGGTCACCCTCTACGGGCTGGCCTGCGCGGGCACGGAGGCGGTGCGCGTCGGCGGGCTCGCGGTGGCGACGTGGCATCCGGCCCGCGCCGCAGCGTCGCGGCTGTCGTCCAGCGGCCTCTCGGACCTCGCCCGGCTCTGCCCGCCCGTGGCGCGGGAGGGGTTCGGCCCCGCCCGCATCCCGCAGATGACGCTGACGGAGGCGCGCGAGGTGCTGCTCGCCTAGGGCGTCACCGCCAGCCGCGCCTCCAGCACGTCGAAGGGCACCCCCGGCTCGTCCTTGGCGCCGCGGATCACGAGCGAGGTCTTCACCCCCGCCACGTTCTCCGCCGTCAGCAGCTCGCCGGTCAGGAAGGACTGGAAGGTCGACAGGTCCGGCGCCACGCATTTCAGCAGGAAGTCGATCTCCCCGTTGAGCATGTGGCACTCCCGGACGAGCGGCCAGTCGCGGCACCGCGCCTCGAAGGCGCTGAGGTCGCTCTCGTGCTGGCGCTCCAAGGACACCATCGCGAAGACCTGCACCTCGAAGCCCAGCGCGCGGGCGTCCACCTCGGCGTGGTAGGCGCGGATGTAGCCCGCCTCCTCCAGCGCGCGGACCCGCCGCAGGCAGGGCGGCGCGGAGATGCCGACGCGGCGCGCGAGCTCGACGTTGGTCATGCGCCCGTCGGCCTGCAGTTCGGCGAGGATCTTGCGGTCGATGGCGTCGAGTCGGGCGAGGGGCATGAGCGATCCGTTCCGGTTCGCGTTCCGTGTCCCATCCAAAGCGGTTCCGCGCAAGATTGTTTCTCACATGCGCAACGATCCGTCGCGGGGCTTGACCGGAACGCGGGCGCGGGGCACCCGGCGCGCCCCGCCGCAGGACCTCGCCCATGCCCACGCTCGCCCTCGACTACGGCACGTCCAACACCGCCGCCGCGTGGTAGGACGGCGGCGTGCGCCGCCTGTCGCTGGAGGCGGGCGACACGCTGCCCACCGCCGTGTTCTTCCCGCCCAAGGGCGCGATGCGGATCGGCGCGGCAGCGGGCGCGGCGCTCGTGGCGGGCGAGGAGGGGCGCTACATGCGCGCGCTCAAGTCGGTGCTGGGCCAGCCGCTCCTGCACGAGGCCCGGCTGATCGGCGGTCGACGGCGCAGCTTGGCCGAGGTCACGGCGGCGTTCCTCGCCGAGGCCAAGGCGCGGGCCGAGCGCGCGGCGGGGGTGCGGTTCGACGCGGTGCTGTCGGGCCGCCCGGTGCGGTTCCACCCCGACCCGGAGGCGGACGCGCGCGCCGAGCGGGACCTGCGGGACGCCTATGCCGCCGCAGGGTTCGAGGCGGTGGACTTCCTTCCGGAGCCGGAGGCGGCGGCCCGCGCGGCGGGCGACCCGGAGGTGCCGGGCCTCGGGCTCGTGGTCGACATCGGCGGCGGCACGTCGGACTTCACGGCGTTCCGCGCCGGGCGGGGCGTCGCGGTCCTCGCCTCCCACGGCCTGCGGCTCGGCGGGACCGACTTCGACCACGCGCTCTCGATGGCCCGCGCGATGCCGCATCTCGGCCTCGGCGGGCGGCTGCGGCGCGAGATGGGGGCGGGCTCGCTGCCCGTGCCGCGCGCGCCCTACGTCGATCTCAGCACGTGGGCGCGCATCCCGTTCCTCTACGGCCCCGACGCGCGGCGGATGGCGGCGGGGATGGCCAAGCTGGCGGAGGATCCAGCGGCGATGGGCCGGCTCGCCACGGTCCTGGAGGACGAGACGGGGCACGACGTGGCCTTCGCGGTGGAGCGCGGGAAGATCGAGGCCAACGACCGGGGTGCGGGGCGGATCGACCTGTCGGTGGTGGAGCGGGGGCTGTCGGCGGATCTGGACCGGGCGGGGATGGACGCGATCCTCTCGGACGCGCGCGAGGCGCTGGCGGACGCGGCGGACGAGACGCTCGCGCGGGCGGGGGTCGCGCCGGGGGCGGTGGACCGGGTGGTGCTGGTGGGCGGGTCGTCGCGGATGGGCTTCGTGGCCGAGGCGATGCGGGCGGCGATGCCGAACGCGGCGATGCGCCGGGCGGAGGCGTTCACGGCGGTCGTCGACGGTCTGGCCATCGCGTCACGCTGAGGCGCGGGCGTCCGCCGGGGGGTTTCGGGCCGTGCGATTCGGTCCCATATCGAGCCTCCCACCACGGAGGTCGACATGTCCGAGACGCGCCATTCGAAGGTCCTGATCATCGGCTCCGGCCCGGCGGGCTACACGGCCGCCGTCTACGCGTCGCGCGCCATGCTGGAGCCGGTGCTGATCCAAGGAATTCAGCCGGGCGGGCAGCTTACGATCACGACGGACGTCGAGAACTGGCCCGGCGACACCGCCGTGATGGGCCCCGAGCTGATGCAGCGGATGGAGGCGCACGCCAAGGCGATGGGCACGGAGATCGTGTCGGACCACATCGCCTCGCTCGACCTCTCGGCGCGTCCGTTCAAGGCGGTGGGCGACGGCGGCACGGTCTACACCTGCGACGCGCTGATCCTCGCGACGGGGGCGCAGGCGAAGTGGCTGGGGCTGCCGAGCGAGGAGCACTTCAAGGGCTTCGGCGTGTCGGCCTGCGCGACCTGCGACGGATTCTTCTATAGGGGCAAGGAGGTCGCGGTCGTGGGCGGGGGCAACACGGCGGTGGAGGAGGCGCTGTTCCTGACGAACTTCGCGAGCAAGGTGACGCTGATCCACCGGCGGGATTCGCTCAGGGCCGAGAAGATCCTGCAGGACCGGCTGTTCAAGCATCCGAAGGTCGAGGTGATCTGGGACCACGAGGTGGAGGAGGTCACGGGGTCCGAGAAGCCGCGGGGCGTCGAGGGGCTGGTGCTGAAGTCGACCAAGGACGGCAGCACGCGGACCTTGGCCTGCGACGGGTTCTTCGTGGCGATCGGGCACGCGCCGGCGTCGGAATTGGTCAAGGATATCCTAGAGTTGCACGACGGCGGCTACGTGGTGACGAAGCCCGACTCGACCGAGACCTCCATCCCCGGCGTCTTCGCGGCGGGCGACCTGACGGACCACGTCTACCGCCAAGCCGTCACCTCGGCTGGCATGGGCTGCATGGCCGCGCTGGAGGCGGAACGCTTCCTCGCCAGCCAAGGGCAGGACGCGGAGCTGGAGATGGACCAGTCGGAGGGGCCCATCGGGGGCTGGGGCGCGCCGGTCGACGCCGCCGAGTAGGGCGTGACTCCGCCACGGCCGCGGCGGGCGGCTGTTACGGTGTAACGGGAACCGCGCCCGACGCCCGTTACAAGGTAACGAAACCGACCATCGGCCTTTGCGCGCGCAGAAACACTGTTCTGCAGTGAACGCACTTGCGCGCCGGCCCGCGGCGCGGCAGATGCGTTCACGATTGAACGCATCCGAGCCGCCCCGACCCCATGCCGACCCCCGCCCTCTCCGCCGACGCCGCCGCGCGGTTCCAGCTGCTCCGCCAGCTGGACCGCGCGCCCGAGGCGTCGCAGCGCGCGACGGCGGCGGCGGTGGGCGTGTCGCTGGGGCGGCTCAACACGATGCTGCGCGCGGCGACCGAGGCCGGGTGGGTGCGGGTCGATCCGCGCGCGTCCGAGACGGACCGCCGGGCGCGCTTCTCCTACGCGCTGACGCCGAAGGGGGCCGCCGAGAAGCGGCGGCTGGCGGATGCGTTCCTTGCCGCGAAGCTCGCGGAATACGACGCCCTCCACGCCGAACTGACCGGAACGACCTCCGGCCTCGCCATGAATGGATCCCGACCGATGCAGGACAACCTGAGCCCGATCCCCGAACTATACGTCAGCCACGAGAGCGCGCAGAAGCTGAAGCGCGAGGCGGCGGAGCTGGTCTCGTGGGACCTGACGCCGCGCCAGATCTGCGATCTGGAGTTGCTGATGAACGGCGGGTTCAACCCGCTGAAGGGCTTCCTCGACCAAGCCGACTACGAGGGCGTGGTCGAGAACATGCGCCTCGCGGACGGGACGCTCTGGCCGATGCCGATCACGCTGGACGTGTCGGAAAAGTTCGCCGAGGGGATCGAGGCGGGGCAGGACATCGCCCTGCGCGACCAGGAGGGGGTGATCCTCGCCACACTGTCGGTGTCGTCGATCTACCGGCCCGACAAGGCGCACGAGGCCGAGAAGGTGTTCGGGGCCGACGACCTCGCCCATCCGGCGGTGAACTACCTGCACAACGTGGCGGGGCCGGTCAACCTGGGCGGGGCGATCACGGGCATCCAGCAGCCGGTCCACTACGACTTCCGGGCGCGCCGGGACACGCCCAACGAGCTGCGCGCCTACTTCCGCAAGCTGGGCTGGCGGCGCGTCGTCGCGTTCCAGACGCGCAACCCGCTGCACCGCGCGCACCAGGAGCTGACCTTCCGCGCCGCGCGCGAGGCGCAGGCCAACCTGCTGATCCATCCGGTCGTGGGCATGACCAAGCCGGGCGACGTGGACCACTTCACGCGCGTGCGCTGCTACGAGGCGGTGCTGGACAAGTATCCGCAGGCCACCACGACCATGTCGCTGCTCAACCTCGCCATGCGGATGGCGGGCCCGCGCGAGGCGGTGTGGCACGGGATCATCCGCCGCAACCACGGCTGCACCCACATGATCGTGGGTCGCGACCATGCGGGGCCGGGCAAGAACAGCGCGGGCGAGGACTTCTACGGCCCCTACGACGCGCAGGACCTGTTCCGCGAGCACGAGTCCGAGATCGGCGTCGAGATGGTCGACTTCAAGCACATGGTCTACGTGCAGGAGCGCGCGCAGTACGAGCCCGCCGACGAGATCGAGGACCGCGACGACGTCACGATCTTGAACATCTCCGGAACGGAGCTGCGCCGCCGCCTGCGCGAGGGGCTGGAGATCCCCGAGTGGTTCTCCTTCCCGGAGGTCGTAAAGGAGCTGCGCCGCACCTCGCCGCCGCGCGCGCAGCAGGGCTTCACGGTGTTCTTCACGGGGCTGTCGGGGTCGGGCAAGTCGACCATCGCGAACGCGATCATGGTCAAGCTGATGGAGATGGGCGGGCGTCCCGTCACGCTGCTGGACGGGGACATCGTGCGCAAGCACCTGTCGAGCGAGCTGACCTTCTCGAAGGAGCACCGGGACATCAACATCCGGCGCATCGGCTACGTCGCCTCCGAGATCACCAAGAACGGCGGCATCGCCATCTGCGCGCCCATCGCGCCCTACACCGCCACGCGGCGCGCGGCGCGCGAGATGATCGAGGCCTACGGCGCCTTCGTGGAGGTCCATGTCGCCACCTCGCTGGAGGAGTGCGAGCGGCGCGACCGCAAGGGGCTCTACGCGCTGGCGCGGGCCGGCAAGATCCCGGAGTTCACGGGCATCTCCGATCCCTACGAGGCGCCGACGCAGGCGGAACTGGTGGTCGACACCGAGGGGGCCGAGGTCGACAACTGCGCGCAGCAGGTGCTGCTGAAGCTGGAGTCGATGGGGCTGATCTCGGGCTAGCCGCGTAGCGGCTGGCTCGACTTGGAGCGGTTGGTCGATGCACGACCTAGGTTTTCTTTTGGTCCGCCGCGCGTCCGCGCGGTGGATCGAAAGACAACCCACGACCGACGGCGCAGCTTCGGGGTACGGACCGGGGCTCCGCCCCGGACCCCGGAGTATTTGCGGAACATCGAAGGGGGCGGGCCGTGGCGGTCCGCCCTTTCGCCGTTCAGGACTTGGCGAGGTCGTCGAAGGCCTTGAGGCGGGCGATCACGGCCGGCATCTCGTCGAGCGGGATCATGTTGGGGCCGTCCGAGGGGGCCCGGTCGGGATCCTCGTGCGCCTCCATGAAGATGGCCGCCACGCCCACGGCGAGGGCCGCGCGGGCGAGGACGGGCGCGTATTCGCGCTGGCCGCCGGAGGACGTGCCTTGGCCGCCGGGCTGCTGGACGGAGTGGGTGGCGTCGAACACCACCGGGTAGCCGGTCCGGGCCATGCGGGGCAGGGCGCGCATGTCGGACACCAGCGTGTTGTAGCCGAAGGAGGTGCCGCGCTCGCAGAGCAGGATGCGCGCGTTGCCCGTCGACGCGATCTTGGCGGCGACGTTGTCCATGTCCCACGGGGCGAGGAACTGGCCCTTCTTGACGTTGATGGCCGCGCCGGTCGAGCCCGCCGCGAGCAGGAGGTCGGTCTGGCGGGAGAGGAAGGCGGGAATCTGGAGGACGTCGACGGCCTCGGCCGCCGGGGCGCAGTGGTCGGGGAGGTGGACGTCCGTCAGGGTGGGGACGCCGTAGTCGGCGCCGATGTCCTGCAGGATGCGGAGCCCCTCCTCCATGCCGATGCCGCGCTGGGCCGCGCCCGAGGAGCGGTTCGCCTTGTCGTAGGACGACTTGTAGATCAGCGGGACGCCGAGCCCCTCGCAGATCTCCTTGAGGCGGGCGGCGGTGGCGCGGGCGTGGTCGCGCGACTCGATCTGGCAGGGGCCGGCGATGAGGGCGAAGGGCCGGTCCTGCGCGATCTCGACGTCGCGGATGGTGACGGTGGTCATCGGTTCAGGACCTCCTCGATGCGGGCCACGTCGGCGGGGTTGTTGAGCTCCCAGAACACGCGGCCCGCGCCGTCCACCTCGACGCAGCGGATGGTGCGGCCGTGCTCGAGGAAGCGGAGCTGCTCGAGCCCCTCGTGGGCCTCCAGCGCGCCGGGGGGCAGGGCGGCGTAGGCGGCGAGCGCGGCGGGGGTGTAGGCGTAGAGGCCGACGTGATGGAATACGTCCCTCCACCCGTCCGCCGCGATGGCGGCGTCCGAGAGGTAGGGGACGACCTCCTTGGAGAAGTAGAGGGCGCGGTAGTCGGCGCCGAACACCGCCGTGGTACCGCCGACGCGGCCCGCCGCGCGGTCCTCGCGGAAGTGGCGGTAGGTGGTGGCGTCGCAGCGCAGCACAGGGGTGGCGACGTCGGCCTCGCCGTCGCGCATGGCGTCCACGAGGGCGGTGACGAAGCCGGGGGGCGTCAGCGGGGCGTCGCCTTGGAGGTTGACGACGAGGTCGACGTCCATGGCCGCCGCCGCCTCGGCGCAGCGCTCGGTGCCGTTGGCCGCGTCGGGGGAGGTCATGGCGACGGCGGCGCCGAAGCCCCTCGCGTGCTCGGCGATGCCGTCGTGGTCGGTGGCGACGGCGACGGTGACCTCGTCGTCCGGCAGGCGGGCGGCGGCCTGCCGCGCGGCCTCCCATGCGCGGCGGATCAGGGACTTGGCGCCGTCGGGGCCGCGCAGCTCGACCAGCGGCTTGCCGGGGTAGCGGGTGGAGGCGTGGCGGGCGGGGATCAGGATGGCGACGCGCATCACACGACCCCCGCGCGGAGGCAGTCGAGGATGCGGATGAGGCCCACGGGGCGCCCCGCCTCGGCAACGATCAGCACGGTGATCTTGCGCTCCTGCATCAGCCGCACGGCGTCGGCGGCGAGGGTGTCGGGGGTCACGGTGACGGGGTCGCGGGTGGCGACCTCGCCGGCGGTGCGGTCGAGCAGGCCGTCGATGCGGCGGCGCAGGTCGCCGTCGGTTATGACCCCAGCGAGGGTGCCGTCGGGGGCGGCGACGATGGCGATGCCGAAGCCCTTGGCCGAGACCTCGACGATGGTGTCGCCCATGGGCGCGTCCTCGCCGACGACGGGGGACTCGGCGGCGGGGATCATCAGGTCGCCCACCCGCTTGAGCCGGGCGCCGAGCTTGCCGCCGGGGTGGAACGTGCCGAAGTCCTCGGGGCGCATGCCGCGCCGCTCCATCACCGCGACGGCGAGGGCGTCGCCGAGGGCGAGGGTCATGGTCGTCGACGTGGTGGGCGCCATGCCGATGGGGCAGGCCTCCGGCGCGTCGGGGAGCAGCAGGAGGTGGGTCGCCGCGCGCGCCAAGGTGCTGTCGGGGCGGCGGCAGATCGCGACGATGGGCACGTCGAAGCGGCGGCAATGGGCGATCAGGTCGCCCAGCTCCGTGGTCTCGCCGGAATTGGAGATCAGCACGCAGACGTCGCGCGATGTCACCATGCCGAGGTCGCCGTGGGACGCCTCGCCGGGGTGGACGAACTGCGCGGGCGTGCCGGTGGAGGCCAAGGTGGCGGCGATCTTGCGGCCGACATGGCCGGACTTGCCCATGCCCGAGACGATGGCGCGGCCCCCGGCCTCGACGCCGAGCAGCAGGTCGACCGCGTCCGCGAAGGCAGGCGGGATCCGGTCCGCGAGGGCGAGCACGGCCTCCCCCTCGGTCCGCAGGACGCGGGCGGCGGCGGCCTCGGCCATCCGGGCGTCCGACGGGGGGCCGGACGGCATCTCGGACGGGGACGGGGCGGGTCGGGCCATCGGGCACCTCCGTGGGAGCGGTGGCGCGCGGGTAGCAGGCGGGCCGGAGCGTGGGAAGGGCGCGGTCGCGCCGGCCCCGCGGCGGACGGCCCCCGGCGTTCACACCCCGTTAACCACTTTGGGGCGAACGTGACGGGTCCGAGTCGCCCCGGAGCCGTCCGATGCCCCCTGCCGCCCCGCCTGCCGCCCGCCCCTCCGCCCCGCGTCCGCCGGTCGCCCGGCCCTCCGCCGTCCGCGCGGATCTCGGGCGGATCGTGCCCGTGATCCTCGCCGGGGGGGCGGGGACGCGGCTCTGGCCCGCGTCGCGCGCGGCGCGGCCCAAGCCGGTCGCGGCGCCGATGGGCGAGGGGCCGACCCTGCTGCAGCGGACCGCGTCGCGGCTGGCTGCGGCGGGGCTGGCCGCGCCGGTGGTGGTCGCCCCCGAGGCGGTGCGCTTCGTGGTGGCGGGGCAGCTGGCCGCCGCCGGTCACGCGCCGCGCGCCCTGCTGGTGGAGCCCGACCCGCGGGGCACGGCGGCGGCGGCGCTGGCGGGGACGCTGCGCGCCGTGGCGGACGACCCGGAGGCGGTGGTGCTGATCGCGCCGTCGGACCATGCGGTGCGCGACCCGGACGCCTTCGCGGCGGCGCTCGCGGCGGCGCTGCCCTCGGCGGAGGCGGGCGAGGTGGTGTGCTTCGGCGTCCGCCCCGACCGGGCGGAGACGGGATACGGCTACCTCGCGCTGCGCCGGGGCGCGACGGAGGGGGTGGCCGCCGCGCTGGCGGGGTTCGTGGAGAAGCCCGGCGCGGCGGACGCGGCGCGCATGGCGGCGGACGGGCGCCACCTGTGGAACGCGGGGCTGTTCCTCGCCTCGGGGCGGGCGCTGGCCGACGCCTTCGCGCGGCACGCGCCGGACCTGCGGGCGGGCGTGGGCGCGGCGGTGGGCGGGGCGCGCGCCGAGCAGGGGTTCGAGCGGCTGCCGGACGGGACGTGGCGCGCGCTGCGCGACCCGTCGATCGACGTCGCGGTGATGGAGCCGCTGGCAGCCGCGGGCGGCGTGTCGGCGGTGCCGCTCGACGCCGGCTGGAGCGACCTGGGCGACTGGGACGCCGTCTGGCGGACGGAGCGCCACGACGCCGACGGGGTCGCCATGGTGGGCGACGCGCTGGCGGTCGATTGCCGCGACACGCTGCTGCGCGCCGAGGGGACCGGGCAGCGGATCGTGGCGCTGGGCCTGCGGGACGCGGTGGTGGTGACGACGCCGGACGCGGTGCTCGTGGCGGACCGGTCCCGCGCGCAGGAGGTCCGCGGCGTGGTCGAGGCGCTGCGGGCGGAGGGCGCGGCGGAGGCCGACGCCTTCCCGCGCGACGAGCGGCCGTGGGGCCATTTCGAGCGGGTCGCCGCCGGCCCCCGCTTCCAGGTGAAGCGGATCGTGGTCGCGCCGGGGGCGGTGCTGTCGCTGCAGTCGCACCATCACCGCGCGGAGCACTGGATCGTGGTGCAGGGCACCGGGCGCGTCACGGTGGGGGACGCGGTGCGGCTGGTGTCGGAGGGGGAGTCCGCCCACGTGCCGCTGGGCGCGGTGCACCGCTTGGAGAACCCGGGCCGCGTCGAGCTGGTCCTGATCGAGGTGCAGACCGGGGCCTATCTGGGCGAGGACGACATCGTCCGCCACGCGGACGTTTACGCAAGGGACTAGGGCGGTTTTTCAATCCGCGAAAGGAACCGCCCGCCGGAGGGGGGGGTTCCTCCGGTGTAGCCCCGCCGACGACCGGAGGACGGGGCGCCGAAGCGGCGCTGCCCTATGGCGGCCCCTTCCGATCCCGGACCGGCGATGGTGCGTCAATGGCGCGTGCGGAGAAACCGATGCTCGACGACGTCAACGTCATGTTGGTGGAGGACGAGGTCCTGATCGCGATGGACCTGACCGACCACCTCGAGGAGATGGGGGCCACCGTCGTGGGGCCCTACGTCACCCTCGACGACGCGTTGGCGGCCGAGGGGTCGGCGGACGTCGCGGTGCTGGACGTGGACCTCCACGGGCAGCAGGTGTTCCCCTTGGCGGACGCGCTGCTGAAGCGGGGCGTGCCCTTCGTGTTCCACACGGGACGCGGCGACGTGGGCGAGTTGCGCGACCGCTACGGCGACGTGCCTGTGGTGCCGAAGCCCTGCCTGCCCGACGAGCTGGCCAAGACGATCACCGCGGTGGTGTGATGCTGCGCGCGGGTGCGATCCGCGAGGTCGGGACCGACCGGGCGGACCTCTTCGCGTTCCGCATCGACGGCGAGGTGTCGCGCGACGACATGGCCGCGATGGGCGAGCGGATGCTGGCCGTGTTCGAGGCCGCCCCGGGTCCGGTGGACATGCTCCTGATCTTCGACCGCTACGAGGGGTCCGAGACCTTCGCGGGCCTGTCGTGGCCCGCCGTGCGATCGCGCGTCGAGTCGCTGGGCCACGTGCGGCGCTACGTGGTGGCGGGGGCGCCGGACGGCGCGGCCCGGATGGTCGAGGCGATGGGCGCGCTGATCCCGGTCGAGGCGGACGCCGTGGCGGACGAGGCGGCGGCGTGGGCGCTGCTGGGCGCGCGGCCCGTCTGAGCGGGTGCGCCGGTCCCCGATGATCGCCCTGACGGATGGATGCGGCGCGCCGGAGGGGCGCGCCGTCGTCTCAGTGCACGCTGACCGGGTCGAGGTCGTTCTGCCGCGCGAGGTTGAAGGCGAGGCTGCGGTCGCCCACGAGGGCCACCTGCTCGCCGTCGGCGCGGTGCAGCGCGTAGAGTTCGTCGAGGCCGCCTTCGCGAGCCTCGGCCTTGATGCGCTCGGGCAGGGTGTCGATCTCGACCTTGCGGACGTAGACCAACGAGCCGCCGACGCGCTCGATATCCTGATGATACGCCATGTGCGTCTCCTTCAGCCTTCGTCCCTTGATCCGGTCTCGATGCGGATCGTTCGGACAACGTTCTCGGGGACGGATCGTTGCAGGTCGACGTGAAGGAGGCCGTTCTCGAGGGACGCGCCCCCCACCTCCACCCCGTCGCCGAGGACGAAGGCGCGCTGGAACTGGCGCGCCGCGATGCCCCGGTGCAGGAAGGTGCGGCCCTCGGGCTCGGCCTGGCGTCCGCGCACCATCAGCTGGCGGTCCTCCAGCGTGATCGAGAGGTCGGATTCGGCGAAGCCCGCCACCGCGAGGGTGATGCGGAACCCCTCCGAGCCGGTCTGCTCGATGTTGTAGGGCGGATACCCGTCGGAGGCGCGCGCGGTGCGCTCCACGAGGCGTTCGAGATCCTCGAAGCCCAGGAGGAACGGGTGCGTCCCGAAGGTCGGCTTGGTCGTCATGGCTCGGGTCCTGCTGTAGCGATCCGATGTGGTCCCGGCCCGTGCATCGGCACCGGGGTCGCCCATCGATGTGGGGGTGCGGGGCATACGCCGCAAGATGGCGGGGTTTGCGGGGGGCGGCGGGGGGTGTAGGAGCGGGGCGCAGTCGCCGGGAGTCGCCCCTCGCATGAAGCCGCCCGCCGAGATGGACACCGAGGAGGTGCTGCGGGCCAAGCTGGGCCTGCTGCGGCAGGAGCACCGCGACCTCGACGACGCCATCGCCGCCTTGGAGGAGGCCCCGCGCCCCGACCAGTTGGCGGTGCGGCGGCTGAAGAAGCGCAAGCTGGCGCTGAAGGACGAGATCGCGCGCGTGGAGGATCGCTTGACCCCGGACATCATCGCATGAGCGCCGCCGACGACCCCGTCGTGGGCATCGTGATGGGATCGACCTCGGACTGGCCCACGATGAAGGCGGCCGCCGAGGTGCTGGACGAGCTGGGCGTGGCCCACGAGGCGCGGATCGTCTCGGCGCACCGGACGCCGGACCGACTGTGGTCCTATGGGACCGAGGCGGCCGGGCGGGGCATCCGCGTGATCGTGGCGGGCGCGGGCGGGGCGGCCCACCTGCCGGGGATGCTGGCCTCGAAGACGGTGCTGCCCGTGGTCGGCGTGCCGGTGCGGACGGAGGCGCTGGGGGGCGTCGATAGCCTGCATTCGATCGTGCAGATGCCGCGCGGCTATCCGGTGGCGACGATGGCCATCGGCGGCGCGGCGAACGCGGGGCTGATGGCGGCGCAGATCCTCGCGTTGTCCGATCCCGGGCTGGCGGAGCGGCTGGCGCGGTGGCGGGCGGACCTGTCGGCCTCGATCCCGGAGGCGCCGGAGTGAGGCTGGGCATCCTCGGCGGCGGGCAGTTGGGCCGGATGCTGTCGCTGGCGGCGGCGCGGCTAGGGATCGACTGCCACGTCTACGAGCCGGCGGACGCGCCCGCCGCGCGGGTGAGCGCGGACTGGACGCGGGCCAGATGGGACGACGCGGACGCGCTGGCCGCCTTCGGGGCGTCGGTCGACGTCGTGACCTACGAGTGGGAGAACGTGCCGCTCGCCGCGCTCGACGCGCTGGGCGATGTGCCGGTGCGGCCGGGGCGGCGGGCCTTGGAGGTCGCGCAGGACCGGTTGCCGGAGAAGGACTTCCTGTCGGGGCTGGGCCTGCGGACGGCGCCCTATGCAGACGTACCGGACCGGGCCGCGCTGGACGCGGCGCTGGCGGAGATCGGGGCGCCCGCGATCCTGAAGACGCGGCGCATGGGATACGACGGCAAGGGGCAGGCGCGGATCATGTCCCCCGGCGATGCCGACGCCGCATGGGAGGCGATGGCGGGCGCGCCGGCGATCCTGGAGGGGTTCGTGGACTTCTCGGCGGAGGTGTCGGTGATCGCGGCGCGGTCGGTGGACGGGGCGGTCTCCGCCTACGACCCCGGCGCGAACGTGCACGAGGGCGGCATCCTCCGGACGACGACGGTGCCCGCCGACCTGCCCGCGCGGCTGCGGACGGACGCGGCGCTGCTCGCGGGGCAGGTGCTCAACGCGCTGGACTACGTGGGCGTGGTGGGGGTGGAGCTGTTCGTCACGCCGGGGGGCCTCGTGGTCAACGAGATCGCGCCACGGGTCCACAACTCGGGGCACTGGACGCAGCTCGGCTGCGCGGTGGACCAGTTCGAGCAGCACGTGCGCGCGGTCTGCGGCCTGCCCTTGGGCGACGGGGCGCGGCACGCGGACGTGGAGATGGAGAACCTGATCGGCGACGACATGGACCGCATCGAGGCGATCCGGGCCGAGGCGGGCGCGCAGGTCCACCTCTACGGCAAGGCCGAGGTCAGGCCCGGCCGCAAGATGGGCCACGTCAACCGGCTGCGCTGACCCGCTCGCCCGCGCCCTGCCGCGCGGGCTACTGGCCGAGGGCGCGGCGCAGGGCGCGGCGCTGGCGCGGGTCGGCGAGGTTGAGGCCCCCGATGGTGCCGGACCGCTGGCCCGCGCGGATCGCCGCGAGGGCGGCGGCCGCTTGCGCGCGGCTCAGGCGGATGACGGGCTGGGACCGCTGGCGCTGGGGCTGCGGGCGGGCGCGCTGCGGCGCGGCCTGGCGGGTGGCGGCCGGGCGCGACCGCACGACCGAGGGGCGCGGCGGGGTGCCGAGGTTGGTGGTGATCGGGAAGGGCGGCACCTGCGCGGCGAGGGCGGGGTCGTAGGGGTTCACGGGCGCGCCGATGCCGCTGGGCGCGACGGCGGCCACGACCGGGCCGGGGGCGGCGGGCGCGGCGGGCGTGCCTGGCGCGTCGGGCACCGCGTCGAGGATCGCGTCGGGCAGCGGCGTCGCGCCCACGACGGTGGGGGCCGTGGGCCGCAGGTCGTCGCCCGCCGCCGTGTCGGTCACCGCCCCGAGGCCCACCTCGGCGGGCAGGGGCGTGGTCTGGATCGCGCCCGTGGCGCTGGACGGGGCGGCCGCGAGGGTCGGCGCGGGCGTGCCGCCGAGGGCCGGGTCCGGCTCGTCCGGGGCGAGCTCGATCCACGACAGGAACGGCCCCGCGCCGTCCGGGTCGGGCGGGCGGTTGCCCGGCAGGCCGGGCAGCACCGCATTGGGGTCGATGGTCAGCGCTTGGCCCACCGCCATCCGATAGGGGTCCACGAGCGGGTTGGCAGCTTGGATGCTCTCGGTCGTGACGCCGCAGCGGGCGGCGATCTTGTTCATGGTGTCGCCCGGCGCGACCACCACGGACGGGCCGCAGATGCTGGCGGCGGCGGGCACCCCCCAGAGGCAGGCGAGGGTCAGGGCGGGCAGCGAGCGGAACATCTTGATCTCCCGGGGGACGGGGTGTGACGAAATCGACTGGACCATGGCGCAGGGTGCGGGGAATGGCGACCGGAGGCACCGTGTCATCGGATGACCGGCGCGGAGTTGCCACAGTGGAGCACGGAGCGGGGTCGCCCGGCCCCTTGCCAAGCAGCCCGGCGGGACGTTACGGGAGCGATGCCGGGCGGGTATAGCTTAATGGTAAAGCCCCTGCCTTCCAAGCAGGTTATGTCGGTTCGATTCCGTCTACCCGCTCCGCCCGCCGCATGCCCGAACCCTGTCGCATCACCACGCTCCGTCCCGCGGATCCGGCATTGGATCCGCTGATCGAGGCCTCCGTCGCGGAGGGCTATCGCTTCCTCGCGCGGATGCGGACGGGGGGCACGGGGTTCGACGCGCCGGGCGCGGTCCTGCTGGCCGCGTGGTCGGGTGCCGCGCTCGTCGGCTGTGGCGGCCTGAGCGTCGATCCCTATCTGGAGGACGCCCGCGTGGGGCGGATGCGGCACGTCTACGTCCTGACGGAGCATCGTCGCGCGGGCATCGGGACGGCGTTGGCGAAGGCCCTTCTGCGGCGGGCGCGTGGCCGCTTCGACGTGCTGCGCCTGCGGGCTGCCGACGCCCGCGCGGCGTCCTTCTGGGAGGGCCACGGCTTCGCCGCCCGCGCGGAGGAGGGCGCGACGCACCGGCGCGTGGGATGACGCCGCGCAACGCCGCGTTGCACGATCCCTCCGCCGGCTATACCTCCGGGGCCGGGGAGGACCGCATGGCCGACATCGCGCGCGAGCAGGACCGGGAGGGGTCCAAGGAGGTCGGCAACCTCACGCGGCTGATCCCGTTCTTCCGGCCCTACCTGCCGTGGGTGGTGGCGGCGCTGGCGGCGCTGGTGCTGACGGCCGTGGTCTCGCTGATCCTGCCCTTGGCCGTGCGGCGCGTGGTGGACGGGTTCGACACGGGCGCGGAGGCGCTGCTGGACGGCTACTTCGGCGCGGCCTTGGCCATCGCGGGCGCGCTCGCGATCGGGACGGGGCTGCGCTACTACCTCGTGACCCGGCTGGGCGAGCGGGTGGTGGCCGACATCCGCAAGGCGGCGTTCGCCCGGATGATCCGCATGAGCCCCGACTTCTTCGACGGCATCCTGACGGGCGAGGTGCTGTCGCGCATCACAACGGACACGACGCTGCTGCTGTCGGTGATCGGCTCGAGCGTGTCCGTCGCGCTGCGCAACGTGCTGATCCTGGCGGGCGGGATGGTGCTGATGATCTGGACCGCGCCCAAGCTGGCGGGGCTGGTGCTGCTGATCGTGCCGGCGGTGATCCTGCCCATCGTGATCCTCGGGCGCAGGCTGCGGAAGCTGAGCCGCGAGAACCAGGACTGGATCGCGGAATCGTCCGGGCGGGCCTCCGAGTGGCTGCTCTCGGCGCAGACGGTGCAGGCCTACACGTTCGAGGGCGAGGCGGCGAAGCGGTTCGACTCCGTCACGGAGGACAGCTTCCGCTCGGCCCAGACGCGGATCGGGGTGCGCGCGGTGATGACGGTGATCGTCATCGCGCTGGTGTTCGCGGGGATCGTCGGCGTGCTCTGGATCGGGGCGCGGGACGTGCGGGCCGAGGTAATGACCATCGGCGAGCTGATCCAGTTCCTGATCTACGCGATCATGGTGGCGGGCAGCGTCGGCGCCCTGTCGGAGATCTGGGGCGAGCTGCAGCGCGCGACGGGCGCGACCGAGCGGCTGATCGAGCTGCTGGAGGTGGAGGACGCGGTGCGCGACCCCGCCGCCGCGGCGCCGGTGCCCGCGCTGCGGGAGGGCGTGGCCTTCGAGGGGGTGACGTTCCGCTATCCGACGCGGCCCGAGACCAAGGCGCTGGACGACGTGACGCTGCGGGTGCG
The DNA here is from genome assembly GCF_016820245.1 of Jannaschia sp. Os4. Taxonomy (GTDB): domain Bacteria; phylum Pseudomonadota; class Alphaproteobacteria; order Rhodobacterales; family Rhodobacteraceae; genus Jannaschia. The sequence goes on from NZ_JAFCAR010000005.1 coordinate 48,471, forward strand.
TCCCGGCGAGACCGTCGCGCTGGTCGGGCCGTCGGGGGCGGGCAAGTCGACGGTGATCCAGTTGCTGCAGCGGTTCTACGACCCGGACGCGGGGCGGATCGCCTTGGACGGGGTGGACCTGCGCGACATCCGCCGCGACGACTTCCGGCGGCTGATGGCGCTCGTGCCGCAGGATCCGGTGATCTTCGCCGCGTCCGCGCGGGACAACATCGCGTTCGGCAACCCCGACGCCACGGACGGCCAGATCGTGGCGGCGGCCAAGGCGGCGGCGGCGCACGATTTCCTGACGCGGCTGCCCGAGGGCTACGACACCTACGTGGGCGAGCGCGGCGTGATGCTCTCTGGCGGGCAGAAGCAGCGCATCGCCATCGCGCGCGCCATCCTGCGCGACGCGCCGATCCTGCTGCTGGACGAGGCGACGAGCGCGCTGGACGCGGAATCCGAGCGCGACGTGCAGCGGGCGGTCGAGCGGCTGGCCGAGGACCGCACGACGATCATCGTGGCGCACCGGCTGGCGACGGTGAAGGCGGCGGACCGGATCGTGGTGATGCAGGATGGGCGCATCGTGGCCGAGGGCACGCATGACGAGCTGGTGGCGCAGGGCGGGCTGTATGCGCGCCTCGCGCGGCTGCAGTTCACGGCGGGGCTGGAGGCGGCGGAGTAGGGCGCGGCGGCGGCGATGCCACCGGAACGCCACGTCCCCCGCGCCCGCCCCGGCTTGCGCCCGCACCCCGCGCGGCGCAAAACCCTTGTCCAAAGCGGGTTGGGAGGCCCGGCCGCGCCAAGGGGAGGACACGACCATGGCGACCTTCGCCAGCCGACAGGACATCATCGACATCGCCGCGAAGGAGCCGTGGCCGGACATCCAGCCCGCCGCCACGATCTACGAGCTGCTGACGCGCACCCGCGACGCGCACGGCCAGCGGCCGGCCCTGTCCTACCAGCTGTTCTCCGACCCCAAGGCGCCCGCCGAGACGCTCACGTGGGCGGAGCTGCACGCGCGGGTCACCCAGACGGCGAACCTGTTCCGCAGCCTCGGCGTCGGTCCCGACGACGTGGTGGCCTACGTGCTGCCCAACGCGACCGAGACGGCGGCGGTGCTCTTGGGCGGGGCGGTGGCGGGGATCGCGAACCCTATCAACCCGCTGCTGGAGCCCGAGCAGATCGGCGCCATCCTGCGGGAGACGAACGCCAAGGTCGTCGTGACCCTGCGCGCCTTCCCCAAGACGGACGTGGCGCAGAAGGTCGCGAAGGCGGTCGAGCTGGCGCCCAACGTGCGGACGGTGCTGGAGGTGGACCTCCACCGCTACCTGACGGGCGCGAAGAAGTTCATCGTGCCGCTGATCCGGCCCAAGGTGGACGTGCGGCACGACGCGAAGGTGCTGAACTTCACCAAGGAGGTGATCAAGCAGCCCACCTCGCTCGCCTTCGAGGACCACGGCGACCCGCAGCGTGTGGGCGCCTACTTCCACACCGGCGGCACCACGGGGATGCCCAAGGTCGCGCAGCACACCCACGAGGGGATGATCTACAACGGCTGGATCGGCCACCGCCTGCTGTTCTCCGAGCGGGACGTGGTGATCTGCCCGCTGCCGCTGTTCCACGTCTTCGCCTGCCACGTGATCCTGATGGCGATGGTGGCGTCGGGCGCGCACGTCGTCTTCCCGACGCCGCAGGGCTACCGGGGCGACGGCGTGTTCGACAACTTCTGGAAGCTCTGCGAGCGGTGGGGCGTGACCTTCATCATCACGGTGCCGACCGCGATGGCCGCGCTGATGCAGCGGCCCGTCGACGCGGACGTCTCGACGGTGAAGACCGCGTTCTCCGGTTCCTCGCCGCTGCCGCTGGAGCTGTTCAAGCGGTTCGAGCGGGACACGCAGGTCACGGTGGTCGAGGGCTACGGCCTGACCGAGGCGACCTGCCTCGTGTCGTGCAACCCGGTCGAGGGCGAGAAGAAGGTCGGCTCCGTGGGCATCCCCTTCATGCACACGGACGTGAAGATCCTGATGGGGACGGACGGCGACATCCGGGAGTGCGGCACGGACGAGACCGGCGAGATCTGCGTCTCCAACCCGGGCGTGAACGCGCCGCAGACCTACACGGAGGCCGAGAAGAACCGCGACCTCTACCACGTGGTCGACGGGCGCCACTACCTGCGGACCGGCGACCTCGGGCGGATGGACGAGGACGGCTACCTGTGGATCACGGGCCGGGCCAAGGACCTGATCATCCGGGGCGGCCACAACATCGACCCCGCGCTGATCGAGGAGGCGCTGGCGGGCCACGACGCGGTGGCGATGGCGGGCGCGATCGGCCAGCCCGACGCCTTCGCGGGCGAGCTGCCCTGCGCCTACGTGGAGCTGGTTGCGGGGGCCTCGGCCACGCCGGAGGAGCTGCTGGCGTGGTGCAAGGAGAAGGTGCCCGAGCGCGCCGCCGTGCCCAAGCACGTCGTGATCATGGACGAGCTGCCGAAGACGGCGGTGGGCAAGGTGTTCAAGCCCGACCTGCGCCGCGAGGCGATCAAGCGCGTCTACGACGCCGCGCTGTCGGAGGCGGGCGTGAGCGCCCACGTCGTCGAGGTGGTCGAGGACAAGAAGCGCGGGCTGGTGGCCAAGCTGGAGAAGACCGGCGAGGCCGAGGACCGCGACGTGGCCGCCGTGATGGGCAACTACACCCGCCCGTGGGAATGGGCCGCCTGATCCCGCGCGCGCCCCGGCCTGCGGGCCGGGGCGTCACTCGGCCGCGACGTGCCTGACCCGGACCGGGTCCATCGCCTGCTCGGGGAGCGGGTCCGCGCCGGCGACCTCGGCCACCGTCGCCGCGCCGCGGCGGGCGGGCACGCGCCAGAGCGCGTCGGCGAACTCCGACAGCCAGACCCGCCGCCCCATCCGCGCGTACCAGCGCATCGCGTGGCGCAGGCGCCGGTCGGGCTGGAGGTAGGTGCGCCAGAGCGACCGGGGCCGCAGCTGCAGCGCCGCCTCGATCAGCTTGACCCACAGGAACACGCGCCACGGCGGCACGGCCGGCACGTCCATCACCTGATGCTTGTAGTCCCAGCGGCGGAGGTCCGGCTGGACCACGCGCCGCCGCTTGGCCTCGGCGAAGAAGGGGGTCCAGCGGTGGGGGGTGGCGTGGACGGACATGACCTGGTCGGGGTCGTAGGCCAACAGGGTCCGCAGGAGGCGCCAGTAGTCGGCGTCCGTCTCCTCCTCGAAGCCCACCGCGAAGGTGGCCAGCCCGATCATGCCGTGGGCGCGCAGGAGGCGGATCGCCTCGCGGTCCTTGGAGCGGGTACCGCCCTTCCGCAGCGCGGTCAGCGTCGTCTCGTCCGTGCCTTCCAGGCCGAGAAGGAAGCGCGTCACGCCCGCGCGGCGGTAGAGCGGCAGGAGGTCCGAGTCGCGCACGATGTCGTCCGCGCGGGTGGAGCCGACGATCTGCACGTCGACGCCCTCGGCCACCATCGCCTCGAGGAAAGCCTTCCATGCCCTGCGCGAGGAGGTCGGGTTCTCGTCGGCGAGGTTGACCAGCTCGACCCCGTCCTCGCGGACGAGCCGCGCGATCTCGGCGGCGAAGCGGACGGGGTCGCGATGGCGCCAGCGGGTCCAGAAGCCGCGCTGGCCGCAATAGGTGCAGAGATGCGGGCAGCCGCGCGAGAACTGGAGGATCACGCTGCGCAGTCCGCCCCAGTAGGTGTGGCGCGCGACGTCGATCAGCTCCCACCCGATGCGGGCGGCGTCGAGATCCTCCAGCATCCGCGCGGGCGGGCCGGAGCGCGGCGTCCCGGCCGCCCGGCCCGCGACGCCGGGCAGCCCGATCGGATCCGTGCCGTCGCGCAGGGCGGCCATCAGCGACGGCGCCGTCGCCTCGCCCTCGCCCCGCACGATCCAGTCGATGCCGGGACAGGCCTCGAGCACCTCGCGCCAGTGGTAGGACGGATGCACGCCGCCGTAGACCTGCACCGCGCCGGGCAGCGCGGCGCGGAGGCGGCGGGACAGGTCCGCCACGGTCGGGTGCGCTGTGGACGAGCCGGAATGGCCCATCAGCACCGCGTCGGGGGCGTGGGCCGCGACGGCGGCGACGGTCGCGTCGGGGCACAGGTCGTCGAGGTCGGCGTTGACGAGGCGGCAGTCGAACCCCGCGTCGATCAGAGGCCCGCCGACGGCGAGCAGGCCGAGCGGCGGCAGCAGCTCGCCCGGCACCCGGCTGCCGATCGCCGTGTGCCGCGGGTTGAGGAGGACGACGCGCACGGCGCCTGTCAGACGCGCGGCATCCGCAGCACGACGTTCCGTCCGCCGCGCTGATACTGGAGCTGCCGGTCGCCGATGGCCACCACGCGGCCCCGGTCGAGCCGGTCGCCCACCTCGACCTTGACGTAGCGCCCGTTCGCCAGCCGCACGAGCGCGCGCCGCGCGGACGGGCGCCCGTAGACGCCGATCAGATTGATCTGGTTGAGGCGCAGGACGTTCCGCTCGGTCGCGGCGCGGGCCACGGAGGTGGGCGCGGCGCGAGTCTGCTGGCGGCCCCGGTCGGCCTGCGTCGCCTGCTGGGCGGGCGCGGTCTCGGTGCGGGTGGCGGCCTCGCGGCTCTCTTGGCGCCGCTGGACGATGCGGGCGGCGGCCCGCTCGACGCTGCGGGGGCGGCTGTCGGGCCGCTCGGAGCCGGGGATGGCCAGCGGCGACACGGGCTGGATCGCGGCGGCGGCCGCGGCGCGGGCGGCGGCCGCCGCGGCCTCCTCGTCGGCGGCCTCGGCCTCGGCGGCGGCCCGCGCGGCGGCGGCGGCCTCGGCCCGCTCGCCCTGCTGCGCGGAGGCGGCGGCGGCGGCTTGGAGCGCGGCGGCGACGGCCTGCGCGCTCTCCGGACGCTCTTGGGGCCGGACGCGGGCCAGCTCGCTGCGCAGGAGGCCGCCGTTCTGGGCGCGCTCGATCCGCTCGACGGCGTCCGCAGGGCGCTGGCGCGGAACGACGCGGCGCAACTCCGCGCGCGCGGCGGCGGCCTCGGGGTCGAGGGTCCCTGCGGCGTCCGAAGCGTCCGGCGCATCGGCGGTGGTCTCCGGCCCTTGGGCCTGCGGTCCGGTCCCGGCCTCGGTCCCGCCGGGACGCGGCGCGGTCAGGATCGCGGGCCGTCCCGCGACGACGGTGTAGCCCTCGGCCGCGGTCCCGTCGGGCGCGGGCACGGGGAGGGGATTGGCGGACGGGGCCGTCCGCGCGGCGGGCGCGGTGCCGCCCGGCAGCGCGTCGGCGGCCGGCGCGCGGGGGAGGGCGACGGCGTCGCCCTGCGGCACGGCCGGGTCGATGGAGGCGACGTAGAGCGTCTCGAGGTCGTCCGCGGAGGGGGCCGCGGGTCCGTTGGGCCCGTCCGTCACGGTCGGGCCGTCGCCGGCCGGCTCGGGCGTGGCTGCGGGCTCGGGCGCGGCCTCGGGCCCCGGGAGCGCCGCGGCGGGGTCGATGGCGGCGAGCTCCACCTCGGGGGCGCCCGCGGGCACGGAGGGCAGCGCGAGCGGCTCCGGCGGGGCAATGACGTCGCCGTCGGTGCGCGGCGGCGCGGCGCCCTCGGGCAGCAGCGCCACGGTCGTCGAGGCCTCCGCCTGCGGCGGTGCCTCGGAGGCGGGGACGAGGGCGGGCGCGATCACGCGCCCGGCCTCCGCCTCGGGCGGCTCGACCGGCGCGAGGGCGACGATCTCGGCGTCATCGGGATCGTCGCGCCACAGCCCGGCGAGCTGCGCGCCGGGCAGGAAGAGCACCGACCAGATCGCCACGAGCAGGAGCGCCACGAGCAGGCCGACGGTGAGCCAGAGCCCGAGCTTGGGCCGAGCGGCGGATTTCGGCGTCCGCGCCTTCTCGCGGGCGTAGCCGGGCAGCGCGAGCGCCTCAGCCTCGGTGGCGGGGGGCGCCGCCAAGGTCGGCTCGGTCCCCTTCGCGCGGATGTCGCTCCCGGCGGCGCGGGCGCGGGCGATCTGGGCGACGAGCTTGGCCCGGCCCGCGGCGCCGTCCTCGGCGGGCGGGCGGGCGGACGGCGCGGGGGCGGACGCCGTGGCACGGGGCGCGGGGGCACGGGACGGCGCGGCGAGGCCCGGCACGGCGGCCGGGGGAGACGTCTTGGCGCCGCCGCCGAGCTTCGGCTCGGCGCGGGGCGCGTCGGACGCGCCGGACAGCGCGCCGAGACGGGGCCGCAGGCGCCCCATCGCGCCCGCCGCCGTCGCCGCGGCGCCGCGCTTGCTCCGCCGGGTGGAGAAGGCCGGGGCGGACGCGTCGTCCCCCTCCGCCGCCGCCCGGCCCTTCGTCGCGACGAGCGGGCGCGGCGCCGCGGTGGCGGAGGGGGACGGCGCAGGCTCGGGCGACCGGCCGGTGCCGAGCCCGGCCGCCGCGGCGAGGGGCGGCAGGCCGGGTTCCGTCGGCGTCTCCGCGGGCGCGTCGTCCATCGCGGGGTCGGCGTCGTCCGGCTCGGCGGAAGGTTCGCTTTCGGCCTCCGGTTCCGGCCCGGCTTCCGGCGCGACGTCGATCGCCAAGGGCGCGGCTTCGACGGGCTCGACCGGCGCGGGGGGGGCGGCGACATCCGCCTCGGCGGCAGGTGCGGGCGCCGCCGGGGCGGCGGGCGCGGGGGTCTCTTCGGGCCGTGCCGCCTCGACCGCATCGGGCTCCGGCGCGGCAGCGGCCTCGGGCGCGGCGGCGGCCTCGGGGGACGCCTGCGGCTCCGGCGCGGGGTCCGGCTCGGGCAGGGGCGGGGCGGGGACGATCCGCATCTCCTCGCGCGGCAGGTCCAGTTCCAGCACGTCGCCGTCGAGGAAGGTCTCCGCGACGCCGGTCTGCCCGAAGCGGGCGACGGCGGGGAAGGCCGCGTCGCGTGGCGCGGCGGCGAAGCCCACGGGGCGCATCCCGTGGTCGAGCGCGAAGGTCTCGGCCTCCAAGAGCGTCTCGAGCGCCACCACGGCGACGTGCAGCCGGTCGCCCCGCTCGACGTAGTCGAATGCGAGGTCCTCGACCGGGTAGGGCGTGCGTCCCGCGAGCAGGGCGCGGATCGTCGCCTGCGGCGGGCGGTCGTCCCGTTCGAGGACCGTCAGGAGCAGCTGGGATTCGGGCAGGACGAGGATGGAGGTGAAGTCGGGGCCGTGGCGCAGTTCGGCCCGATCGCGCAGGCGGGCCAGCCCCTCGGCGAGGGCGGGGTCGTCGAGACGGACCGCCCCTTCCCGCCACCACGCGCCGTCGGGCGCGCGGGACAGGAGGGCGATGCCGTCCTGCGAGAGATCTAGTGCGACCTGCGGTGTCATGGCCCCTCCGCTACCACCGGCTCCGCCGGGGCGCGACGGACACCCGGAGGCTGCGCCGAGGTTAAGGCGGGAAGCCGCCGGTGCCTAGGGGGCGGGCGGGACGCCGCCGCGCGGACGGGGCAGGGTGGCGGCAAACCGGAGGACCGCCATGACCCTGCTTCGCCCGTTCGCCCTGATGCTCGCGTTGCTCGGCGCGCCGGCCGCCGCGCAGACGACGCTGACCGTGACCGGGGCGGGCACGGTGGCCGCCGCGCCGGACATGGCGACCCTGCGGGTGTCGGTGGCGCGCGAGGCGGCGACGGCGCAGGCGGCGCTGGCCGCGATGTCGGGCGCGGCGGAGACGGTGGCCGACCGGCTGCGCGCGGCGGGCGTGGAGGGGCGCGACCTGCAAACGGGGCGGCTCTCGCTCGGCCCGCGCTGGGACCGTGGCGACGAGGCGCGGATCGCGGGCTACGTGGCGGAGACGGTGCTGACGGTGCGCGTGCGGGACCTCGACGGGCTGGGCGCGCTGATCGACGCCGCCGTGGGGGACGGGGCCAACGGGCTGTCGGGTCCGGAGTTCGGCCTGTCCGCGCCGCGTGCCGCGGAGGACGAGGCGCGCCGCGCGGCCTTCGCGGACGCGATGGCGAAGGCCCGGCTCTACGCCGGGGCGGCGGGGCTGGAGGTGGGGCCCGTGGTCTCGATCACCGAAGGGCCCGTCGACGCCGCGCCGGGTCCGGTGATGATGGAGGCGCGCATGGCGGGCGTTCCCGTCGAGCGGGGCGAGGTCGAGACCCGCGTCTCGGTTCAGGTCGTGGTCGAGCTGAACGGGTCCGACGGGTAGCCCACGCCGGTCAGGGTCAGCCCGTCCGGCGGGGCGACCGGGCCGCAGGCGGCGCGGTCCCGCGCGGCCAGCGCCTCCGCAACGCGTCCGGGAGGCCACGCGCCCGCGCCGACCCGCTCGAGGGTGCCCGCGATCGAGCGGACCTGGTTGTGCAGGAACGACCGGGCGCGCAGGTGGAGGCGGATCTCCTGCCCGTCGGGGCGGTCCACGGCCTCGACGGCGATCTCGTCCATCGTCTTGACGGGCGAGGCGGACTGGCAATGGACGGCGCGGAAGGTCGTGAAGTCGTGCAGGCCGATCAGGTGCCCGGCCGCCTCGGCCATCGCGCGCGGGTCGAGCGGTCCGGGGACGCGCCACGCCAGCCCCCGCTCGGTGGTCAGCGGGGCGCGGCGGGCGATGATCCGGTAGGTGTAGCGCCGCTCAGTCGCGGAGAAGCGCGCGTGCCAGTCGTCGGGGACGCGCGCGCAGGCGGTCACGGCGACGGGCGCGGGCTTCAGGTGCCAGTTCGCCGCGCCCATCAGGCGGTCAGCGCGCCATGCCTTGCCCATGTCGGCCTGCGCCACCTGCCCGGTCGCGTGCACGCCCGCGTCGGTGCGGCCCGCCGCCGCGACGGAGGGGACGTCCGGCTCCAGCGCGCGCAGGGCCGCCTCCAGGCGCGCCTGCACGGTGTCGGGGCCGTCTTGGCGCTGCCACCCGGCGAAGGGGCCGCCGTCGTATTCCACGCGCATCGCGTATCGGGGCATGGCGCGCGGGCTAGCGGGGGCGGGACGCGCCTGCAACCTTGCCCCCGCCTCCCGCCTCGCCCATGTCCGGGGCAACGGGAGGACGCGCATGATCGGACGGCTGGCGGATGCGGTGACGCGGGGCGCCGAGGGGATCGTGCAGGGCGTGGGCGAGGTGTTCGAGCCGACGCTCCGCCTGGGCGTGACGGGGCTGTCCCGCTCGGGGAAGACGGTGTTCACCACGTCGCTCGTGGCCAACCTCTTGGAGCGCGGGCGGATGCCCGGCCTCTCCGCCGCCGACCGGATCGAGGCGGCGTTCCTGCAGCCCCAGCCCGACGACACCGTGCCGCGCTTCGCCTACGAGCGGCACCTCGCGGACATGACCGGGCCGGCGCCGCGCTGGCCCGACGGCACGCGGGCGACGTCGGAGCTGCGCCTGTCGATGCGCGTGCGGCCCACGGGGCTGCTCGGCGGGGTGACGGGCGCGCGGGTGCTGCATGTCGACATCCTCGACTACCCCGGCGAATGGCTGCTGGACGTCGCGCTCCTCGACCGGTCGTGGGACGAATGGTCGGCCCACGTGCTCGCGCGGCTGGAAGGGTGGCCCGATGCGGCGGCGCCGTTCCTGGACGCGGCTCGCGCGGCGCAGGCCGCGGCGAAGTTCGACGAGCCGGAGGCGGCACGGCTCGCCGCGCTCTACGCCGACGCCCTGCAGGCGGCGCGGGACGCGGGGGCCTACGACCTGACGCCGGGGCGGTTCCTCCTGCCCGGCGACCTTGCCGGGTCGCCCGCCCTGACCTTCGCGCCGCTGCCGCCCGGCGACGCCCCGCGGGGATCGCTCCGGGCCGAGATGGCGCGGCGGTTCGAGGCCTACAAGCGCGGCGTCGCGCGGCCCTTCTTCCGCGACCACTTCGCCCGGATCGACCGGCAGGTCGTGCTGCTCGACGTGCTGGGCGCGCTGCAGCGGGGGCCGCGGGCCTTGGAGGAGATGCGCGGGGCGGTCACGGACATCCTGCGCGCGTTCCGTCCCGGGCGGGCGGGGTGGCTGGCGTCGCTGGTGGGGCTCAAGCGCACCGATCGCATCCTCTTCGCGGCGACCAAGGCGGACCACCTGCACCACGCGCAGCACGCGCGGCTGCAGGCGATCCTCGACGCGATGGTGCGGGACGCCAAGTCGCGGGCCGACTTCGCGGGCGCGGAGACGAAGACGCTGGCGCTCGCCTCGCTCCGCGCCACGACGGAGGAGGAGCGCGCGCATGGCGGCGCGACCGTGGGGCTGGTGCGGGGGCGGCTGACGGACGGGCGGGCCGTGTCGCTCGATCCCGGCGCGCTGCCCGGCGACCCGTCGGCCCTGCTGGCGGCGGCCGCGCGCGGGGACGCGGAGTGGCCCGGCGGGGCGTTCGGCGTGGAGGCCTTCGCGCCCGCGCCCTCGACGCTGCGGGCCGGATCGGGCCCGCCGCACATCCGGCTCGACCGGGCGGCGGAGTTCCTGCTGGGCGACCGCCTCTAGCCGTTCAGGCGGTGCGCCGCCCGCCGATCCGCAGGCCGGGGCGGTGGCGCGTCAGGTCGATCTCGCCGTGCCGCTCGCCCGGCAGGCGCAGCACCGCCTCGCGCAGCACCTCGATCCCGTCCTCGGCCGACTTCGGCAGCGCCGCCCCGTCGATCGGGCGCCCGAAGCGGATGTGGTAGGGCTGGACGTCCTTGTTCAGGGTCTCGTGGAACAGGGTGATGTCGCGCAGCGTCGGGTGCATCGCGTCGAAGGCGTAGAACAGCGCCGAGTTGCGCGCGCGGATGTGGACCGGCACGACCGGCAGCGCGAACTTGCGCGCGATCATCGCGGCGGAGGCCATCCACGGGCGCTCGTGCAGCGACAGGCCCCGCCGCTTTGCGAGGCGGCCCGACGGGAAGATCACGCCGAGGCGGCCCGCGTCGAGCGCCTTGCGGGTCAGGGCCATCGTCTCGCGCGTCTTGGAGACCGTGCGCCGCTCCTCGCGCCATTCGACGGGGACGACGATGTCGGAGAACTGCGGCAGGACGCGCAGGATGTCCGAGTTGGCGTAGTAGAACGCGTCCTCGCGCACGTCGCGGAGGACGTGGTGCAGGACGATCCCGTCCGCGATGCCGGTCGGGTGGTTCGCCACGATCAGCGCGGGTCCGGTGGCCGGCAGGTTGCCCCGCCCCTCCCACGTGACGCGCCGCGCGATGCGGCGGGCCATGTCGGCCATGATCTCGGGCACGGGCTTGTCGACGTAGTGCGCGCCGATCTCGACCGAGCGCTCGTAGGCCAAGAGCTTCCCGAGGCCGGTCCATGCGGCCTTGGCGGCGAGCGTTTCGCGGAAGAGCCACGGGGCCCGTTCGGCGATCAGCGGGTCGAGGCGGTCGCGCATGGCGGCCCTCCATCCTTGTCCGTGGACGACCGCCCCACATCCGTCGGGCGAGTCGCGCTTTCCGCACAACGCCGCAGATAGTGGCGGCGTTGCCCGCGATCCAGACGATTCCGGGCGGGGGCGGGGTTCGGGCAGCGCCCTGCCGGCGGACCCGGGCGGAGCGGCGGGTTCCTACCGACCGCCCGAGACGTCGAGCACCGCGTCCGTGACGTAGGAGGCGTGCGGCGACAGCAGCCAGAGGATCGCGCGGGCGATCTCGTCCGCCGTGCCCGCGCGGCCCATCGGCACGGTGGGGCCGAGGCGGTCGATGCGGTCGGGCTGGCCGCCCTTGGCGTGGATCGGGGTGGCGACGATGCCGGGGCGCACGGCGGCCACGCGGATGCCGCGCGGGGCCAGCTCCTGCGCAAGGCCCTTGGAGAACACCTCCAGGCCGCCCTTGGTCGCCGCGTAGTCCGCGTATTGCCCCGGCGCGCCGTGCTTCGCCGCCGCCGAGGAGACGTTCACGATGGCCCCGCCCTCCCGCATCCGCCGCGCGGCCTGTCCGGCGACGAGGATGGGGGAGGTGAGGTTGACGGCCACCATGCGGGCCACGCGGTCCGCCCCGTAGGCGGTGGCCTCCGCCGCCTCGGCGACGATCCCCGCGTTGTTGACCAAGCCGTCGAGGCGGGGATGCGCCTCGTCGAAGGCGGCGAATAGCTCCTCCACGCAGGACGGGTCGGACAGGTCGGCGCGGTGGGTGGTCACGCGGGCACCCGCGTCGCGGCAGGCCCGCGCCGTCTCCTCCATCCCGGCGTGGTTGGCGTTGAAGTGCAGCGCGAGGTCGTGGTCGGTGGCCGCCATGATCGCGGTGGCGGCGCCGATCCCGGAGGATGCGCCGGTGACGAGGAGGGTCTTGCGGGTCATGCCCCCGTTTCGGCGCTCGGACCGGAACCCGCAAGGCGGTCGCGGGCAGTCGCGTCACGAACGGCCGGACGGAACGGCGCGCACCCCCCCCCGCCTCAGCGGCGGCGATACACCCCTTCGGGCAGGTCGAGGGCGGCGGCGAGGTCGCGGGCCTGCCCGGCGGTGAGCGTGATCGTCACGGGCTCGCCCGAGCGCGGATCGAGCTGCACGAGCGTCACGCATTCCTCGAACAGCGAGACGATCACGTCCTCGCCCGGCGGGGTGTCCCTCTCGCCCTCGTCGACCAAGGTGACGACGGTGGCGTCGAACGTGTGCTCGACCGAGAACATCAGCCCCTCCCCTGCCGCCGGAGGTGGGAGCGGTAGAGCAGCGGCGCGCCCACGCGTTCGTAGAGCCAGTCGAGCCCCTGCCGCAGACCCGGCCAGCCGGCGGCGCGGGCGGCCCAGCGCATGTGCGGCATCTCGGACCAGAGCGCGCGGAACGCGTCCATGCCCGCGAGCACGCGGCCGTCCCGCACCACGTGGAGGCGGCGCGCGGCGGCGTCGGCGTCGATCCCCCAGCGGGCGAGCGCGTCCGCGTCGTTGAGGTCGTCGAACCCGACCCCGAGCCCGTCGCGCTCGACGCGCCCGCGGTAGTGGTCGATCTCGAACCTGCAGACCGGGCATTCGGCGTTGTAGAGCACGCGGACCGCCGGATCGCCGCCATCGCCCGACACATGACCTGACATGGCGCGCCTCCGTGCTACTGTCCGGGGACATATGTGATCCCCCACGAGGAAATGCCATGCGCCGCACCTTGGTTTCCCCCGTGGCCGTGATCGTCGCCGTCGCGCTGCTCGTCTCGGGCTGCGTGGTCACGCCGACGCCCACGGCCCCGACCGCACCACAGCCGACCACCGACCGCATCGACCGGTCGAACGCACAAGCCAACTTCCGCACCGCCGTCGCCCGGGTCGAGCCGGTCGCCGAGCAGGTCTGCCGCCAGTCGCGGCAAGGGAACTGCGACTTCCTGATCCGCGTCGATCCCAACCCGCGCGCGCCGGCCAACGCGTTCCAGAGCCTCGCGCCGAACGGGCGACCGCTCCTGACCTTCACGCAGGCGCTGATCGCGGACACCCGCAACATCGACGAGATCGCCTTCGTCATCGCCCACGAGGCCGCGCACCACATCGCCGACCACATCGCCCGGCAGCGCAACAACGCGGCGACGGGCGCGATCATCGGGACGGTGATCGGCGCGGCCTCCGGCCTTGACCGGGGCACGGCGGACCAGCTCGCGCGCGCGGGCGCGCAGGTGGGCGCGCGGCGCTACTCCAAGGACTTCGAGCTGGAGGCCGATGCCTTGGGCACGCGGATCGCGGCGCGGGCGGGCTTCGACCCCGTGCGCGGCGCCGCCTACTTCGCGCGCATCCCCGATCCGGGCGACCGCTTCCTCGGGACGCACCCGCCCAACGCCCAGCGCGTCGAGATCGTGCGACGCACGGCCGCCTCGCTGTAGCATGCGCGCGGGACGCGGGGTGCGGGCCGAGCCGGCCCCCGCGTCCACCGCCCACGGGCGCGCGCGGGTGACGGATCCGTCATTGGACCGCGCGCGCCCGTCGGAGCAGGAACGGGGGATGCGAACGCTCCTGCTGCTGCTGGCCCTGACCCTCCCGACGCCCGTCCTCGCCTGCGTGGGCCTGCAGGAATGCCCCGGCCCGCCGGGCTTCGAGGCGCGGGGCTACCACGTGGTGCCGCCCGAAGGCTGGGACGGCGCGACGCCGCTGCCGGTGATGCTGCACTTCCACGGCTGGGGGCGGCAGGGCGAGACGATCGTCAACCATCCGCGCATCGCCGGGGCGACGCGCCCGCGCGGCGTGCTGCTCGTGGCGCCCGACGGGCTCGGGCGGTCGTGGGACTTCCGCGCGCCCGGCTCGCGCGACACGTCGTTCGCGACCGCCGTGCTGGCCGAGGTCGCGGCCCGCTACCCGACGGACGGGCGGCTCTTCGTGTCGGGCTACTCGTGGGGCGCGCTGATGGCCGCGCGCTTCGCCTGCGAGGGGCCTGCGGTGGAGGCGCTGCTCCTCGTGGCCGGGGCGTTCCCCGGCGGGATGGCGTGCGACGCCACGGTGGGACGGGTGTCCCACGTCCACGGCACGGACGACACCGTGCTCGGCTTCCCCTACGGACCGGATGGCGAGGAGACGGCGGCGGTGGACCTGTGGCGACGCGACATGGGCTGCGGCGTGCAGGACCGCTCATTCAAATGGCAGGCGGTGTCCTGGCTCACCCATACCCGGCACGAGTGGGACTGCGCGGCGGGGCTGGTGACGATGGACGTGCATCCGGCCAGCCACCTGATCCCGCGCGGCTGGTTCGCCCGGATACTGGACGAGGTGCTCGCGGCGGGCTGACCCGCCGCGCCGCGCGGTCAGACCCGGCGGTGCTCGGCCTCGGTCTCGCCCTTGGGCGGATAGACCTCGGCGTGGGACGGCTCGACCTCGGTCCCCGTGGTGACGGAGTTCGGGTCGTGGGTCGTGCCCTGCGGGCCGTGGGTGTGGACGCCTGCCGCCACGCGCGCGCCGGGAGAGGCGGGATGGGCGGCGGTGACGGGCTTCGGCGTGGGCGTGTAGGGGTCGCGGTCGGTATGGGCCATTCGAGGTCTCCTTCGGGGCGTGAATCCCCGAAGGCCGCCGTTCGTTCCGATCCCCCCCCTACCGGACCGGCGTCCCCCAGAGGTCGTAGTCGGACGCCTCGTCCACCTCGACCTCGACCAGATCGCCGGGGGCGAGGCCGTCCGCGTCCGCGGCGTCGACGAAGAGGTTGCCGTCGATCTCGGGGGCGTCCTTGGCCGTGCGGCAGGTCGCCCCGTCCTCGTCCACGGCGTCCACGATCACCGTCTCGCGCCCGCCGACCCGCGCGGCCAGCTTCTCGGCGGAGATGCGCTGCGACACCTCCATGAAGCGGGCGTAGCGCTCCTGCTTCACCTCGTCGGGCACGTGGTCGGGCAGGGCGTTGGAGCGCGCGCCGGCCACGTCCTCGTAGGTGAAGGCGCCCACCCGGTCCAAGCGCGCCTCCTCCAGCCAGTCGAGCAGGGTCCGGAACTCGGCCTCCGTCTCGCCGGGATAGCCGACGATGAAGGTCGAGCGGATCGCCATGTCAGGGCAGATCGAGCGCCACTCTGCGATGCGGTCCAAGGTCTTCTCGGCGGCGGCGGGGCGGGCCATGCGCCGCAGCGTGTCGGGATGGGCGTGCTGGAACGGCACGTCGAGATACGGGAGCACCAGCCCCTCGGCCATGAGCGGCACGAGGTCGCGCACGAACGGGTAGGGATAAACGTAGTGCAGCCGCACCCACGCCCCGAGCGAGCCGAGGTCGCGGGCGAGCGGCACGATGGCCCGCGCGTCGCCCCGGTCGACGCCGTAGGCCGACGTGTCCTGGCTGATGACGAGCAGTTCCTTGACGCCCGCATCCACCAGACGCTCCGCCTCGCGCATCACGGCGGCATGCGGGCGCGAGGCGAGGCGCCCGCGCATGTCGGGGATGATGCAGAACTTGCACTTGTGATTGCAGCCCTCGGAGATCTTCAGATAGCTGAAATGTCGTGGCGTCAGAGAGACTTGGCTGGCGGGCAGGAGGTCCACGAACGGATCGGGGCTGGGCGGCACGGCGGCGTGGACGGCGTCGAGCACCTGCTCGTATTGCTGCGGCCCCGTGACGGCGAGGACCTTCGGGTGCGCCCCCGTGACGAACTCCGCGTCCGCCCCGAGGCAGCCGGTCACGATCACGCGGCCGTTCTCGCGCAGCGCCTCGCCGATGGCGTCGAGGCTCTCGGCCTTGGCCGAGTCGAGGAAGCCGCAGGTGTTCACGATCACCGCCTCGGCGCCCGCGTAGTCCGGCGAGATGGCGTAGCCCTCGGCCCGCAGCCGCGTGAGGATGCGCTCGCTGTCCACCAGCGCCTTGGGACAGCCGAGCGAGACCATCCCGATCTTGGGCTGGCCCGGGCGCGCGTCGCCGGGCAGCACCGGGCGGGGGGCGAGGTCGGGGCGCAAATCGGGCGGGTTCTGGGCGTCCTGTGGCATGGGGGGTGCAGATAGGCGAGGCGGCGGGGCGGCGAAAGGGCGGGAACGGGGCGGTCCGTTGCCGGTGCGGGGACGGTCGCGGCATCGTCGGGGCAACTCTCCGCGCGCGAGG
Source organism: Jannaschia sp. Os4 (assembly GCF_016820245.1). Taxonomy (GTDB): domain Bacteria; phylum Pseudomonadota; class Alphaproteobacteria; order Rhodobacterales; family Rhodobacteraceae; genus Jannaschia. Next base: position 64,742 of record NZ_JAFCAR010000005.1, read on the forward strand.
CTTCCCATGTTCCGTTGGATCTTCAAGATCGTCTGCACCGTCGCGGTGCTGCTGCTGATCGGCGCGGGCCTGCTGGTGACGATCCCGTCGGACAAGATCGCGCGGCTCGCCTCCGACCAGGTCGAGGCGGCGACCGGACGGACCCTGACGGTCACCGGGGAGATCGTGCCGACGGTCTGGCCGCATATCGGCGTCCGGGCCGAGGGGGTCACGCTGTCGGCGCCGTCATGGTCCGAGGCCGGGCCGACGCTGGAGGCGCGGTCGCTCGTCCTCGGGCTGGAGCCGCTGCGCCTGCTGCGGGGCGAGGTGGTGACAGCCGCGCTGGAGGTGACGGGCGCCAAGGTCGTGCTGGAGCGCCGGGCGGACGGCAGCGGATCGTGGGAGATGGCCGGGCCCGCCCCCGAGGCGGCGGACGGCGCGTCGGACCTGCCGCCGCTCTCGATCCCCTCGGCGGTGCTGCGCGACTCGACGCTGCGGTGGATCGACGCGGACGGCCCCGACCTGACCCTCACGGCGCTGGACCTCGTCCTGTCGGCGCCCGCGCTGGACGGCCCGGTCACGGTCGCGGCCTCCGCCCTGCTCGACGGGGCGCCCGCCAAGCTGGACGCGCGCGTGGCCGGCCTGACCGGGTTCCTCGACGGCGCGCTGACGGCGGTGGACGCGGAACTGGTGTCGGCCGGCACGCGGCTGCTGATCGACGGGCGCGCCGACCTCGACCCCTTGTCGTTCGACGGCTCGGTCGACGTCGAGAGCACGGACGGCTTCGCGCTGCTGGGCCGGTTGGGGCAGGAGCGCCCCGACCTGCCCGAAGGACTCGGCGCGGGGCGCGCGGCGCTCGCCGCCAAGGTGACCTTGGCCCCCGAGGGGACGATCCACCTGCGCGAGATGGTGCTCGCGCTCGACGGCAACCGCCTGACGGGCGGGATGGACGTGGACCCGACGCGGGCCGACCGGCCCCACGTCGCGGCGACCTTGGCGGCGGAGGCGCTGGACCTGACGGCGCTCGCCCCGGACGACGCGGCCGCGGAGGCGTCGGGGTGGTCGACCGAGAAGATCGACGTGTCGGGCCTCTTCGCGGTGGATGGGCGCTTGTCGCTGGCCGCCGGGCGCGTGGCGCTGCCCGACCTCGTCCTGGACGAGGTCCGGACCGACGTGACCTTGGACCGGGGCCGGGCCGTGGCCGCGCTGCGCCCGGTGCGCCTGCAGGGTGGGACGGTGACGGGCGAGGTCGTGGTGAACGGGCGCGGCGGCCTGTCCGCGCGGGCCAACCTCGACGTGCGGGAGATGGACTTGGGCGGGCTGGCCGAGGAGTACGCCGGATTCGACCGGCTCGTCGCCACCGGCGGGGCGGCGGTGTCGCTGCTCGGCGTGGGCGACAACATGGCCGCGCTCATGCGCTCGCTGGACGGACGCGTCGCGCTCCGCACGGGGCAGGGCGAGATCGAGGGGCTCGACGTGGCCGGCATGATCCGCAACCTCGACGCCTCCTACGTGGGCGAGGGCCGCAAGACCGTGTTCGACGGGCTCTCCGCCACCTTCGCGGTGACGGACGGGGTGGCGCGGTCGGACGACTTCGCGCTGGCGTCGCGGCACGTGGACGTGGCCGGGACGGGGACCGTCGACCTCGGGGGGCGGACGCTCGACTGGCGCATGATCCCCTCGCTCCAGGCGGGCGACCGGAGCCTCGAGGTGCCGATCCTCATCAAGGGGCCATGGGACGACCCGTCGATCCGGCCCGACCTCGAGCTGCTCGCGCGGCGTGAGCTGGCCGCCGAGCGGGAGCGCCTGGAGGCGCGGGCCAAGGCCGAGATCGAGGAGAAGCTCGCCGCCGCCGAGGCCGACCTGCAGTCCCGCCTGGCCGACGAGCTGGACGTGGAGCCGGTGGAGCTGTCCTCGCGCGAGGAGGTCGAGGACGCGATCAAGCAGCGGGTCGAGAGCAAGCTGATGGAGGCGTTGCTCGGCGACTGAGGGCGGGGCGGCGCTCCGCCGCGCTGGACCCCGCGTCGCGACCGGTCTAACTCCGCGCGACCCCGACCGGAGTGCCGCAGATGGGCGTGAAGCTGTCCGAGACCGTCATCAAGCCCCTCCACCGCGAGGGTCCGAAGTTCGTGGCGATCTTCGCCGCCGTGACCTTGCTGCTGTTCCTCTTCGAGGCGGAGCTGGGCCTCCTCGGCCTCGGGCTCACGGTCTGGTGCTACTACTTCTTCCGCGATCCCGTCCGCACGCTCCCCGAGGGCGAGGGCCTCGTGACCTCGCCCGCCGACGGGCTCGTCTCGCTGATCGAGCCCGCCGTTCCGCCCGCCGAACTGGGTCTCGGGACCGCGCCGCTGACGCGGGTGTCGGTGTTCATGTCGGTCTTCGACGTGCACGTGAACCGCGCGCCCATCGCGGGGCGCGTGACGACCGTGGCCTACCGCCCCGGCAAGTTCCTGTCGGCCGAGCTGGACAAGGCGTCCGAGGAGAACGAGCGCAACGGCATCGTGCTGGAGGCCGGCGACGGCACCCGCATCGGCGTGGTGCAGATCGCAGGCCTCGTCGCGCGCCGCATCCTCTGCGAGGTGTCCGAGGGGGCCGAGCTGCGCCGCGGCGAGCGGTTCGGGATCATCCGGTTCGGGTCGCGCCTCGATACCTACCTGCCCGAGGGCACGGCCCCGCAGGTGGCGGTGGGTCAGACGATGCTGGCCGGCGAGACGGTGATCGCGCGGCTGGGCGTGGCCGAGCCGCTGCTGTCGCGGGACGAGTAGGATGGCCGAGCCGCGCCGCTTCGCGCTGACCGCGCTCCTGCCGAACCTCGTGACGATCCTCGGGCTGTGCACGGGGCTGACGGCGGTGCGCTTCGCCTTCGACGGGCAGATGCGGACGGCGGCGGTGCTCTTGGTGGTGGCCGCACTCCTGGACGCCACGGACGGGGCGCTCGCGCGCAAGCTGGACGCGGCGTCGCCGTTCGGGGCCGAGCTGGACTCGCTGTCGGACTTCGTCTGCTTCGGCGTCGCGCCCGCGCTCCTCGTCTACGCGTTCGCGCTGTCGGACGTGTACGGGCTGGGCTGGGTCGCGGCGCTGTTCTTCGCGATCTGCTGCTGCCTCCGGCTGGCGCGGTTCAACGTGGCCGCCAAGGATCCGGACGTGCAGGGGGACGGCTCGTTCCAAGGCGTGCCGGCGCCGGCGGGCGCGATGCTCTGCCTCTTCCCGGTCTTCCTCGACCACGCGGACGTCGTGGACCTGCGCGAGGTGCCGCTGGTGATCGCGCTGTGGGTGCTGTTCGTCGGCGGCCTGATGGTCGCGTCGTTCCGCACGGTCTCGCTCAAGTCGATGCGGGTGAGCCGGGAGAACGCCATCTGGGTCCTGCTCGCCGCCGCCGTCGTCATCGGGCTGATGCTCACCCGCCTATGGCTGTTCTGCGTGCTGGCGAGCGTCCTCTACATGGCGTTGCTCGCGTGGGGCGCGGTGAAGGGGCGGCGGCGTCCGCAGGCCGAGCCGTAGCGCGCCGCGACGACGGGCCGGCGGTGCGCGCGCCGGGCCCACATCTCGCGCATGAGTCTGCGTGCGGAGGGGGCGGCGACAGGCCGCCCTCCTAGGTCACCGCCGCCGGTCGCGGCGCGACGACATCGGCTGGAACGCGACCGACACGTGCGCCTCGCAGTAGGGCTTGCCCGTCTGCGTGGGCAGGCCGCAGAACCAGAACTTCGGCGTGGCGGGGTCGCCGATCGGCCATTTGCAGGTCCGCTCGGTCAACTCCATCAGGCTGATCTTGCGCGCGGTCTTCTCGACCGCGTTCACCTTGGCCAGCGCCTCGGGCGAGATCTCGTTGGCGGAGGGCTGCGGCGGCAGGGGCTGGCCCGCGGCCACGAGCGCCTTGCGCAGCGGCGTGATGTTCGGACCGCGCGGCACGGCGGCCATGGTCCGCGGCTCGTCGTCGTCGTCCTCTTCCTCGACCGCCGGCTCCGGCGCGGGCTCGGGGGCCTTCGCCTCGGCCTTCTCGGGCTTGGGCTTCGTCTCGGCCTTGGGCGCGGCGGAGGCCTTGGCCGGCTCGGCAGGGGTCTCCTCGCCCTTGCGGTTGGACAGGCCGAGGCGGTGCACCTTGCCGATCACGGCGTTGCGGGTCACGCCGCCCAGCTCCTTGGCGATGGTGGAGGCCGAGGCGCCCTCGGCCCACATGCGCTTGAGCGTCTCGACGCGGTCGTCGGTCCAGGCCATGCGAAAACTCTCCAGTCTGCCCGTGCCGGACCCTCGGACGGGTCCGTGCGTTGGCGCAGGGGAGCGTCGCGGCCCCGCCCTTGCGCGAGGCCCTATCATAAGTCCCGCCCCCGCGGTTACAAGCCGCGCCACCCCGCACCGCCCTCCCGGAGCCCGCCCATGTCCGCCACGTCACACCTCTCCCGCGACCAAGGCGTCCGCCGCTTCGGGCGGGTCAACTGGCTGGGGATGTACACGCTGGCCCTGCGCGAGGTGCGACGCTTCATGGCGGTGTGGACGCAGACCCTGCTGGCGCCGCTGGTGACGGCGGCGCTGTTCCTCCTGATCTTCGACCTCGCCATCGGCCCGTCGCGGGAGGCCGTGATGGGCGTCCCCTTCGCCCACTTCCTCGCGCCCGGCATCCTGATGATGACGGTGATCCAGAACAGCTTCGCCAACGTGTCCTCCTCCATCGTGATCTCGAAGGTGCAGGGCAACATCGTCGACACGCTGATGCCGCCGCTCTCGGCCACGGAACTGGTGGTGGGCTACCTCGCCGGGGGCATCCTGCGCGGCGTCGTGGTGGCGGTGGCGGTCGTCGCGGTGATCTTCCCGTTCATCGGGCTGGGCGTGGCGCACCCGTTGGAGGCGCTGCTCTTCGTGGTCCTCGGCGGCGCGTTCCTCGGCGCGCTGGGGATCGTCGCGGCGGTCTTCGCCAACAAGTTCGACCAGATCGCCGCTATCACGAACTTCATCGTGACGCCGCTGTCGTTCCTGTCGGGCACGTTCTACTCGATCGAGGCGCTGCCGCCGGTGATGCAGGCGCTGTCCCACGCGAACCCGGTCTTCTACCTGATCGACGGGCTGCGCCACGCGGTGCTGGGCGTGTCGGACAGCGACCCGGCCTTCGGGGCGCTGGTGGTGACCGGCTCCACCTTGGTCATCTGCGCGGTGGCGTGGTGGATGTTCCGCACCGGCTACCGCCTCAAGTCCTGACCCGCCCCTCCCGCCACGCGAGCAGGGCCGCCCCCGCGAGGATCGTCGCGGCCCCGGCCCAGCCGACCGCGTCGGGCACCGTGCCGAACAGGGCGGCGTCGTAGAGGCCCGCGAACACGAGGGTGAGGTAGCTGAACGGCGTCACGAAGGACGCGTCGGCGCGGGCGATGGCGTTCACGTAGAAGCCCTGCGCCGCGACCATCGTCACCCCCAGCGCGGCCATCGCGCCCCATTGCGCTTGGGTGGGCGGCTGCCAGACGGACAGGGCGACGGCCGTGGCCACGATCAGGGCGAGGCCGTTGGCCCAGACGATGGTGGCGAAGGGGCTCTCGGTGCGGGTGAGGCGCTTCATCACCAAGACCTCCAGCGCCAGCAGGACGGCGGCGCCGAGCGCCACCAGCGCCCCCGTCGAGACCACGCCGCCGCCGGGGCGCAGCAGCAGGGCCGCGCCGCCCAGCGACACGGCAGCGGCGAGCCAGCGCCAGCGTCCGACCCGTTCCCCCAGCAGGGGGATGGCCAGCAGCATCGCCACGACCGGGTTGAGGAAGGAGATCGCCGTCGCCTCGGCCAAAGGGATCATCGTTGTCGCCGCGAACATCAGCGTGACGCCGCCCCAGCCGCAGGCCACGCGCAGCGCATGGACCGGCGCGCGCTTGGCCGAGAGCCGGGGGCGCAGGATCGCGGCGACGGCGAAGACGGCCAGCGCGCCGAAGAGGTAGCGCCCGAAGGTCACCTGCACGATCGGCAGCGCGGGGCCGAGCGCGTCGGTCCCCAGCGCCTTGGACATCAGCGTCGTGGCCGCGATGAGGACGGTCGCGCAGACCATCAGCGCGGCGGCGAAGGCGGGGGCCTGCCGGGCGGGCGCGGGGGTGGCGGTCGCGAGGGGGGCGGGGGCGGCCATGGGCGATGCCTGCACCCGCCGATCCGGACGCGCCAGTCCCTAGGCCGACATCTTGAGCCCCGCGACGCCGCAGACGATGAGCGCGGCGGAGGCGATCTTGAGCGGCGTCAGGTCCTCGCCGAGGACCGCCCAGCCGAGCGCCACGGTTCCGAGCGTGCCGGCGGCGGTCCAGATCGGGTAGCCGATCGAGACGGGGAGGGTCCGCAGGGCCAGCGTCAGGAAGCCGATGCCGAATACCACGGCCACGACGGTCACGGCGGACCAGAGCGGGCGGGTGAACCCGTCCGACAGCTTCATCGACAGGGCGAAGGCCACCTCGAAGGCCGCGGCGAGGGCGAGGTAGATCCAGTGCATCGCATGCCTCCGTCCGTGATCCGGCCGGGTCGCCCCGCCGACGCCCTCACACCCCGAGGCACCACCGCATGACCGCCTTCTGCGCGTGCAGCCGGTTCTCCGCCTCGTCGAAGATCACCGAATGCGGGCCGTCCATGACCTCGGACGTGGCCTCCTCCTCGCGGTGGGCGGGCAGGCAGTGCATGAAGAGCGCGTCGTCCGCGGCGTGGGCCATCAGCGCGGCATTAACCTGATAGGGGCGCAGGAGGTTGTGGCGCCGCTCCCGCGCGGTCTGGCTGTCGTGCATCGACACCCACGTGTCCGCGACCACAAGGTTCGCGCCCTCCACGGCGGTGGCGGCGTCGCGCTCGATCCGCACGGGGCGCCCGGCCTGCGCCGCGAAGCGCATCGGCGCGTCCTCGGGGTCCAGCTGCGCGGGGCCGGAGAAGGTGAGGTCGAAGCCCAGCCGCCCGGCGGCGTGGGCGAAGGAGGCGAAGACGTTGTTGCCGTCGCCGCACCACGTGACGCGCGCGTCCGCGATGGGGCCGCGATGCTCCTCGTAGGTCATGACGTCGGCTATGATCTGGCAGGGGTGGGACTGGTTGGTCAGCCCGTTGATGACCGGTACGTCCGCGTACTCCGCCATCTCGTGGAGCGTGTCCTCCTCGAAGGTGCGGATCATGATGAGGTCGACGTAGCGGCTGAGCACGCGGGCCGTGTCGGCGATGGTCTCGCCGTGGCCCAGCTGCATGTCCGCGCCGGACAGGACCATCGTCTCGGCCCCCATCTGGCGGGCGCCCACGTCGAAGGAAATTCGCGTGCGGGTCGAGGGCTTCTCGAAGATCAGCGCGACCATGCGTCCTGCGAGCGGGGTTTCGTCGTCGGGCGTGCCCTTGGGGCGCCCGGCGCGGGCGGCCTTCATGGCCGCCGCCCGGTCGAGCATGGCGCGGATGTCGCCGGTCTCGGTGTTCGAGATGTCGAGGAAATGGGTCATCGGGAACCTCCCGTGGAGAGGGCCGGGGGCTCTGCCCCCGGACCCCCGGGATATTTCAGGCAAGAGGAAGGATCAGGCCGCCGCGGGCGCGAGCGTCGCCGCCGCGCGGTCGAGGCGGCTCAGCGCCTCGCGGATGTCCGCGTCCTCGATGTTGAGCGCGGGCAGCAGGCGCACCGTGTTGTCCGCCGCGGGCACTGTCAGCAGCTCGGCCCCGTAGCCCGCCTTCACCACGTCGGCGGCGGGCACCTTGCACTTCAGGCCGAGCATCAGGCCGCTGCCGCGCACCAGCTCGAACACGTCAGGATGCGAGGCGACGAGCCCCTCCAACCCTTGCCGCAGCAGCGCGCCCTTGCGCCGGACCTCCGCCAGGAAGTCCTCGGTCGCGACCTCGCGCATCACCGCATTGCCCACCGCGCAGGCGAGTGGGTTGCCCCCGTAGGTCGAGCCGTGGGTGCCCGCCGTCATGCCCTGCGCGGCGCCCTCGGTCGCCAGCACCGCGCCCAGCGGGAAGCCCCCGCCGATGCCCTTGGCCACCATCATGATGTCCGGCGCCACGCCCGCCCATTCGTGGGCGAAGAGCTTGCCCGTCCGGCCCATCCCGCACTGCACCTCGTCGAAGATGACGAGCGTGCCGTGCGCGTCGCAGAGGTCGCGCAAACCCTTCAGGCAGACGTCGGGCACGGGCACGATCCCGCCCTCGCCCTGCACGGGCTCGAGGATCACGGCGGCCACGTCCGGGCCCATCGCGGCCTTCAGCGCCTCGTGATCGCCGAAGGGGACATGGGTGAAGCCGGGCAGCAGTGGGCCGAAGCCCTTCGTCATCTTCTCGGACCCGGCGGCGGCGATGCCCGCGCTGGAGCGCCCGTGGAACGAGCCGGTGAAGGCCACGATCCGCGTCCGCTCCGGGTCGTTCTCGCTGAACCGCTTGCGTGCCATCTTCACCGCCAGCTCGCACGCTTCGGTGCCCGAGTTGGTGAAGAAGCAGGTGTCGGCGAAGGTCGCCTCGACCAGCCGCTCGGCCAGCTCCTCCTGCGCGGGGATGCGGTAAAGGTTGGATGTGTGCCACAGCGCGCCCGCCTGCGCCGTCAGCGCCTCGGTCAACGCGGGATGGGCGTGGCCAAGGACGTTGACCGCGATGCCGGAGCCCAGGTCGAGGAAGCGTCGCCCCGCGTCGTCCACCAGCCACGAGCCGCGGCCCGAGACGAACGCGAGGTCGGCCCGGTTGTAGGTGGGAAGGACGGGGGGGATCATGGTCTCTCTCCTCGAAGGCCCGGCGACCGTCGCCGGGGTCCGCCCGGCGTGACGTCTCGGGCCGCGCCTGTCAACGCGGGGCGCGTCTCACGCGGACGTGTCCGCCCGTGGCCGCCCCGCCCCTCGACCCGCGGCCCCCCGCCGCGCCACACCGGGCGCGCAACCCAAGGGAGACCACCATGAGACCGACCGCCGCCCTCCTCGCCTGCGCCGCGCTCGTCGCGCCCGCCGCCCCTGCCGCCGCGCAGGAGGCCTGCGCACTGCCGGCGGACCGCTACGACATGACCGCCGCGCAGGTCGACGCGCTCTACGACTGCATGGAGGGGCGCATGATTGACGGCTACCAAGCACAGGGCGACGCCGTCGCGATGGCCTACCGCGGCTGGACGCAGGCCTCGACCCGCCCGGCCGTCGCGGGCGTGCACGGCGAGCGGTTCCTCAACACCTTCGTCAACGACGTCGCCGCCGAGCAGTACCTCAGGTTCGAGGAGGGCACGTTCGAGATGCCGGTGGGCTCCGTGCTGGCCAAGGAGATGATCGGCGTGCGCGGGAACGGCGAGGCGCGCCGCGCGCCGCTCCTCATCATGACGAAGGTGGAGGACGCGCCCGAGACGGACGGCTGGCGCTACTCCGGCGTCCAGCCGACGGGGCAGGCCCTCAACGTCAGCCAGTCCTTCTGCCACGACTGCCACGGCGGCTACGACGCCAGCGACTCGATGGGCTACCCGCTGGAGGAGGTCCGCGCCTCCGCCGAGTGAGGCCGCCGGCATAGGAAGAGGGTCTGGCGCCGCCCCGTGACGAGGATGCCGCCAGCCCCCGCGATCCGCTCCGCCGCGAGGTCGGCGACGCGGGCGCGATCCGCCTCGCCCAAGCCGGGCCCGGGCGGGATCGACAGGACGTGCGCCGCCAGCGCGTCCGCATCCTCGATCCGGTAGGTGTCCGCGTGGTCGTGCCGCTCGACGGCGGCGAACCGCGCTGCCAGCAGCGGCGCGGCCACGTCCGCGGCGAAGCGATCGTGCAGGGGCGCGACGGGGTCGTGGCCGTACGCGTCGCGGGTCAGGGCGTTGACCTTCGGCAGGTCGTTCCGGCGGATCGTGGTGACCACGAGCGCGCCGCCGGGAGCGAGCAGCGCCGCCAACGCGTTCAGCGCCGCCCCCGGATCGTCGGCGTGATAGAGGACGTGGGTGCAGGCGATCAGGTCGAACGACCCCGCCGGAAGCCCTGGATCCGCCACGTCCGCCACGACGCCGACGGGCCTCGGCTCGCGGTGGGCGAGCCGCTCCTCGGCGGCCCGGACCATCGCCGGCGACCTGTCGAGCAGCGTCAGCGCCGCACCCGGCGCCACGTCCGCCCCGCCCGCGCGCCACAGCCACCCCGGCCCGCAGCCTGCGTCCAGCACCCGCGCGCCCGGTCCTGCCGCGGGCAGCCGCGCCGCCACCCAGTCCAGCCACCCGACCGTCGCGTGACGGGCGTTGAAGTCCGCCCGGGCGCCCAAGGGGGCGGTCGTCGCGTAGTTGTCCTCGGCCATGCCCCGACCCTCGCACGCGGGCGGGCGGACGGGGAGGGGCGCAACAGGCGGGCGGCGGATCGGCGCCCCTCCCTCGACACGCCCGCGCGGCTCGGGCACGACCCGCCGCATGTGGCCCCGGACCCGCGCCCTCTCCGTGCATCTGCTGACCGCGACGGGCGCGGTCTTCGCGATGTTCGCCCTGCTCGCCGCCGTCGAGGCGAACTGGGCGTGGATGTGGCTCTGGCTGCTGGCGGCGCTCTTCGTGGACGGCATCGACGGCCCGCTCGCGCGCCGCTACGACGTGACCGTGCTGGCGCCGCGCTTCGACGGGGCGCTGCTGGACCTCATCATCGACTACCTCACCTACGTCTTCATCCCGACCTATGCGCTCTACGCGTCCGGCCTCGTGGACGGCTGGGCGGGCTGGGGGATCGTGGCGGTCGTGCCCTTCGCCTCCGCGCTCTACTTCGCGGACGTGCAGATGAAGACGGAGGACGCCTCGTTCGAGGGCTTCCCCGGCTGCTGGAACATGGTGGCGCTCGCCGTCTTCATCCTCACCCCGCCCGCATGGCTGACCCTTCTCTTCGCGGTGGCCCTGTCCGTCGCGATGTTCCTGCCGCTGCGCTTCGTGCATCCCGTGCGGACGGCGACGTGGCGGCCCGTGACGCTGGGGCTGACGGCGGCATGGATGCTCTTGGCGACGTGGGCCACGTTCCGCGCGTTCGACCTGCCGGGCTGGGGCGACGCGCTGTTCGGGCTGGCGACGGTGTGGCTCCTGCTGGCGGGGCTCGCGCAGCAGGTGCTTCAGCGCGGGAGGGCGTAGGGCACCCCGTCGCCCCAGCCGTGGACCGAGTCGCGGGCCCGGACGATCACCGTCCCCGTCCCGTCCGGGATCGCCACGCCGGAGAGCGAACGGGTGAAGGGCTGCTCCTCGACATGCGGGTGGTGGAGGATCCGCAGGCCGAGCTCCGTGCCGTTCTCGGCCTCCACCCGCCACGCGTCGGCGTAGTGGTCCCAGCCTTCGTCCGCATGGGCCACGGTGACGTCGAAGCGCCACGTCTCGCCGGTGCGGGCGGCGGCGATCTCGGTGACGACGGCCTCGCCGGCGAGGGCGGGGACGGGCAGCAGCAGGGCGAGGATCAGGGCACGCATGTCCGCAGCCTAGCGGGCGCGGTCGCGCCCGTCACGGGCGCGGCGGTCACAGCGGCTTGACCACCACGACCCACAGCACCGCGATCGCGCCGAGGACGGAGACCTCGTTGAAGACCCGCAGCCAGCGGTCGGATCGGTCGAACCGCCCGTGCCGGGCATGGGCGACCATCACGCCGGTGTAGGCGTAGTGCCCCGCCAGCAGCGCCACGAGGCCCAGCTTCAGCCAGACCCATGGGTCCATCGCCCAGACCGCGACCCCCATCCAGAGCCCGGTGATCAGCGCGATCACCCCAAGCCCGGCCGAGAACCGGTAGAGGCGGAAGGTCAGGTCGCCCAAGGGCGACAGCGCCTCGCCCGAGGCGGCCCAGTCGCGACGCCAGTAGATCAGCGCGCGCGGCACGGCGAAGATCGACGTCATCCATCCCATGACGCAGAGCAGGTGGATGATCTTGACCCAGTCCATGCCGCGACGGGTGCCGCGCCGGGGGAGGGGGGTCAATCCACCCCCTGCGTCAATCCTCGGTCAGCACCTCGCGCGCGCCGGGGCCGAACTCGCGCCAGCCGATGACCGCCGCGAACCCCGCGAGCGCGACCAGCAGCGCCTCCCACCCCAGCAGCCATGCCAGCGTGACGAGCGCGAGGTAGATGGACCGCAGCCCCCGGTTCAGGACGTGCGCCGCGCGGACGTTCAGCCGCGCGGCCTGGGTGGCGCAGCGGGGCGCGCGGGGGTCCGCGTGGTCCTCGGGCGTCGCGGCCATGATCACCGCGCAGTAGCCGAACAGCCGGTTGGACCAGACGAAGGAGAGGAAGGCGTGGGTCAGCAGCAGCGCCGAGACCACCAGCTTGACCTGCCACGCCCCCGCGCTGCCCGCCGCCACGGGGACGTTCTCGATCAGCATCGCGACGCGGTCCGAGTTGCCCGCCAGCGCCAGCACGCCGCCCAGCGCGAAGAGCGAGCCGGACGCGAAGAACGCCGTGCCCTGCCGCAGGTTGCCCACGATGGCCGCGTCGAAGTTGCGCCCGTCCCGCGTGAGCATCTGGCGCATCCATGCGTGGCGGTGCCGGTCCATCAGCGTCGTGACAGAGGGCCGCCGTCGCGGCGGGTGCTCCACGATCCAAGTCGCGCCCCACCACACCATCGTCAGGACCGTCAGCCCCGCCCAGTCGCCGGGCGTCAGCAGGGGGAGGGACTCCATCATGTCCATCGGGGGATCATGGGGCGGGGCGGGGTGGGATTCGAGGGAAATCGGGGCGGGCGCGCTACATCTTGCCGTGAGGGGGATTGGTAATATAATCTTACCAAATCGACGCCGGAGGCCCGTCCCATGGAAATGCCCGTCCCCCGCGACTTCGTCCTCGCGCGCCGCGCAGAGGTGATCGAGCGACTGCGCGCCGTGCTGCCCGCCGACGCGGTGGTGTCGGACGAGACGGAACTGGTGGCCTACGAGTGCGACGCGCTGACCGCCTACCGCTGCCCGCCCTTGGCCGCCGTGCTGCCGCGCTCGACGGCGGAGGTCGCGGCCGCGCTGCGGGTCTGCCACGACCTGAGGGTGCCGGTGGTGCCGCGCGGGTCGGGGACGTCGCTCGCGGGGGGCGCGCTGCCGACGGCGGACAGCGTGATCATAGGCACCGCGCGGCTGACGGACGTGCTGGAGGTGGACTACGACGACCGGCTGATCCGGGTGCAGACGGGGCGCACGAACCTCTCCGTCACGGGCGAGGTGGAAGCGGACGGGTTCTTCTACGCGCCGGACCCGTCGTCGCAGCTGGCCTGCGCCATCGCGGGCAACATCGGGATGAACTCCGGCGGAGCGCACTGCCTCAAGTACGGGGTCACGACCAACAACCTGCTGGGCGTCACGATGGTCCTGATGGACGGCACGGTCGTGGAGCTGGGCGGGGGCGAGATGGACGCGCAGGGCCTCGACCTGCTGGGCGTGGTCTGCGGCTCGGAGGGGCAGCTGGGCGTCGTGACGGAGGCGACGCTGCGAATCCTGCCCAAGCCCGAGGGGGCGCGGCCCGTGCTGATGGGGTTCGACAGCAACGAGGTGGCGGGCGCCTGCGTGGCCGACATCATCGAGGCGGGCGTCCTGCCCGTGGCCATCGAGTTCATGGACCGCCCGATCATCCGCATCACCGAGGACTTCGCGCAGGCGGGCTACCCCGATTGCGAGGCGCTGCTGATCGTGGAGGTCGAGGGGTCCGAGGACGAGATCGAGGAGCAGCTGGCGACCATCGAGGCCATCGCGCGCCGCCACGACCCGGTCGAGCTGCGCCGGGCGGCGAGCGCGGACGAGAGCGCGGCCATCTGGCTGGGGCGCAAGTCGGCCTTCGGCGCGACGGGGCGGGTGGCGGACTACATCTGCCTCGACGGGACGATCCCGGTCAGCGAGTTGCCGCGCGTCCTCAAGGGGATACGCGACCTGTCGGAGAAGTACGACCTGAAGGTCGGCAACGTGTTCCACGCGGGCGACGGGAACATGCACCCGCTGATCATGTACGACGCGAATGGGGACGGCCAGTTGGAGAAGGTCGAGGCGATGGGGGCCGAGATCCTGAAGCTCTGCGTCGACGTGGGCGGCTGCCTGACGGGCGAGCATGGCGTGGGCGTGGAGAAGCGGGACCTGATGTCCCATCAGTTCGCGCCCGCCGACATGGAGGCGATGATGCGGGTAAAGGACGTGTTCGACCCCGCGTGGCTGCTCAACCCGGCGAAGGTGTTCCCGCTGGCCACCTCGGAGGCGCGGCGGTGAGCACCCCGCGCGTCAAGGGCGCAGGTGGTCCGGTATCCTTACCGCGCGGTGGGGGGGCGCCCCCTGTGCATCCCCCGTGCACCCCCCGTACACCCCCCGTGCATACGCGCGTGCATACGCCCGTTCATATCTCGTTAATTCCTCGGTCGTGGTCGAACCGCCTGATCGCCGATGCGGATCGGGTCGGTCCGGGCGCCTCCGGCGGGAGTATTTCGGCCACGAAGACGGGGGCGGCGCCGTGCTGAGACCGGAGAGCGAAGATGCGCTGGCCGAGATCGTGCGCGGGGCGAACGGGCTGCTCGCGGTGCGTGGGGGCGCGACGCGGCATGTGCCCGGCGCGGGCGAGCCGCTGACGACGGCCGGGATCGCGGGGATCGAACGCTATGAGCCGGGCGCGCTGACGCTGGTGGCGAAGGCGGGGACGCCGGTGGCGGAGATCGAGACCGCGCTGGCCGGGAAGGGGCAGCGGCTGGCTTTCGAGCCGATGGATCATCGGAGGCTGCTGGGGACGGACGGCGCGCCGACGATCGGCGGGGCGGTGGCGATGAACGTCTCGGGGCCGCGCAGGGTGGTGGCGGGGGCGTGCCGGGACTTCCTGCTCGGGTGCCGCTTCGTGGACGGGGAGGGGACCGTCGTCGTGAACGGCGGGCGGGTGATGAAGAACGTGACGGGCTACGACCTGACCCGGCTGATGGCCGGGGCGCGCGGGTCGCTTGGGGTGCTGACGGAGGTGGGGTTCAAGGTGCTGCCCGCGCCGCAGGCCTCGGCGACGCTGACGCTTCCCGTGGCGGATGCGGGGGCCGCCGTGGCGGCGATGTCGGCGGCGCTGACCTCGCCCTTCGAGGTGACGGGCGCCGCGTGGGACGGAACGTCGGTGCTGCTGCGGCAGGAGGGGCTGCCGGGGTCGGTGGACTACCGCGTCGGCGCGCTGTCCGCGCATCTGGCCGCCCACGGGGCCGTGGCCGTCGAGCGCGACCCGGAGGCGGTGGCGGCGACATGGGCCGAGGTGCGGGACGTGGCCGCGTTCCACGGGGGGGACGATGAGGTGTGGCGCGTGCACGTGCGGCCGTCGCGGGCGGCGGAGGTGGTGGCGGCGATGCCGGGACGGGCGGTGATGGACTGGGGCGGGGGGCTGGTCTGGCTGGCCGTGCCACCGGGGACGGAGGTGCGCGGGGCGCTGCCCGCAGGCTATGCGACCTTGGTCCGAGGGCAGGGCGCGGCGCTGCACCCGACGGCGCCGGAGGTGGCGACACTCGAGGCGGGGCTGCGTGCGAGGTTCGACCCCAAGGGGTTGTTCGCGGCCTGATGGAGATCGCGGCGATCCTACTCGGCCCCGCGATCCTCGGCTTCGTGCTGACCGCGGCGATGCCCGATCCGCGGCTCGGGCTGGCGGTGGGCGTCTTCGCTATCGTCCTGTCGGGGCTTATGGCTGCCGCGC
Source organism: Jannaschia sp. Os4 (assembly GCF_016820245.1). Classification (GTDB taxonomy): domain Bacteria; phylum Pseudomonadota; class Alphaproteobacteria; order Rhodobacterales; family Rhodobacteraceae; genus Jannaschia. The sequence continues at coordinate 80,243 of NZ_JAFCAR010000005.1, forward strand.
CGCTGCCGCCGCCTTCGCCGCCGGACGACTGGTACCGCGGCATTGGGCGCGCGGGCGGCGTGATGGGGCTCGTCGGCGCGGCGGCGGCCACCTCGGCACAGGGCGTCCGGGCGTGGCGCGGCCTCCGACCGGTCGCCTACCTACTCACCCTTCTCGGGCTGACCGTGGTGGCCATCGTGGTGGCGATCGCCCTGCTCAACCGCCTCTAATTCCGTTCGGGAGACCCGACATGCAGACGCTCTTCACCCCCGATCAGCTGCGCGACCCGGATACCGCCCGGTCGAACGAGATCCTGCGGGCCTGCGTGCATTGCGGGTTCTGCACGGCGACTTGCCCGACCTATCAGGTGCTGGGCGACGAGTTGGACAGCCCTCGGGGGCGCATCTACCTCATCAAGCAGATGCTGGAGGAGGGGCGGCCCGCCGACGAGGGCACGGTCAAGCATATCGACCGGTGCCTCTCCTGCCTCGCCTGCATGACGACCTGCCCGTCGGGGGTGCACTACATGCATCTCGTCGACCATGCCCGGGCGCATATCGAGGAGACGTATCGGCGGCCCTTCGTGGAGCGGGCGCTGCGGGAGGTGCTGGCGCGGGTGCTGCCCTATCCGGGGCGGTTCCGGCTGGCGCTGCTGGGGGCGAAGATCGCCAAGCCGTTCCGGGGTCTGGTGCCGGACGCGCGGCTGCGCGCGATGCTGGAGATGGCGCCGAAGCAGGTGCCGCCCGTCAGCCGCAACGACGATCCGCAGGTGTTTCCCGCGCCCGAGCGGAAGATGCGCGTGGCGCTGATGACGGGCTGCGCGCAGAAGGCGCTCAACACCGATATCAACGACGCGACGATCCGCCTGCTGACGCGGCTGGGGGCGGAGGTGGTGGTCCCCGAGGGGATGGGCTGCTGCGGGGCGCTGACGCATCACATGGGGAAGACCGACAGCTCCCACGCCTTCGCGGCGGCCAACATCCGGGCGTGGACGCGCGAGATGGACGGGGACGGGCTGGACGCCATCGTCATCAACACGTCGGGCTGCGGGACGACGGTGAAGGATTACGGGCACATGTTCCGCAACGACCCCTTGGCGGAGGACGCGGCGCGGGTGAGCGCGGTGGCCAAGGACGTGTCGGAGGTGCTGCTGGACCTGCTGCCGGGGGACTTCCCCTTCGTGGAGACGCCGCGCCCCGCGCGGGACGGGGTGGGGTGCGTGCCGCTCGGGCGGGTGCCGGAGGACGCGGGGACGGGGCCGCTGCGGGTGGCGTATCACGCGGCCTGCTCGCTCCAGCACGGGCAGCAGGTGAAGGCGGCGCCCAAGACGCTGCTGAAGCGGGCGGGGTTCGCCGTGGTGGAGCCGCGCGACGCGCATCTGTGCTGCGGGTCGGCGGGGACGTACAACCTGATGCAGCCGGAGATCAGCGGGCAGCTGAGAGCGCGGAAGGTGGCCACGCTCATGGAGCGGCGCCCGGACGTGATCGCGGCGGGCAACATCGGCTGCATGATGCAGATCGGGCGCGATGCGGGCGTGGCGGTGGTGCACACGGTTGAGCTGCTGGATTGGGCGACGGGGGGGCCGGTTCCCCCGGCCTTCGCCACATTCGACGCGGACGCGCCCGAATTGACCCCGGAACCGCCCCGACTGCGGTGATCCCCCGCCCCCCTCGCGCCCGACTCCGGGATGAGTAAGGTCTCCGACGCTGGGACGGAGGACGGGGCATGAACAGGTGGACGAGAGTGGCGATCAGCGCCGCCGTCTTCGTGGCGACCCTCGCCACGCCCGCGACGTCGCAGGGCCTGCGCCAGTTGCAGACCGCCGACGACAGCCGGGGGCTGGAGGCGGTGGGGCGGCTTAACTTCTCGGACACGGGGTTCTGCACGGGCGCGCTGATCACCGCCGAGGTGGTGCTCACGGCGGCGCACTGCCTCTACGACAAGATCACCGGGCGGCGCATCCCTTCCCACGAGATCAGCTTCCACCCCGGCTTCCGGCACGGGCGCGCGGAGGCGGTGCGGTCGATCCGGCGGATCGTGATCCATCCCGACTACGACTTCCACGCCGCCGACCGGCTGAGCCGGGTCGCCGCCGACATGGCGCTGATCGAGCTGGACCATCCCGTCCGCAACGGGCGCGTCCTGCCGTTCCGCACCGCCGAGAGCGTCGGCGCGGGGCAGGCGGTGCAGGTCGTCTCCTACGCGAAGGACCGGGCCGAGGCCCCGTCGGTCGAGGAGGCGTGCCAAGTGCTCACCCGCGACGTGGAGGTGCTGGTGCTGTCCTGCGACGTGGACTTCGGGGCGTCGGGCGCGCCGGTCTTCCTGATGGACGACGGGCGGCGGCGGATCGTTTCGGTGATCTCCGCCAAGGCGGAGTGGGACGGGCGCCCCGTGGCGCTGGCCGCGTCGATGGAGGGCGAGATCGCCAAGCTGATCGACACCTTCGCCCGGACGCCCGCGCTGGGGCCGGTGGCGAAGTCGATCAAGCCGGACACCGTCGAGGACACGGCGACCGAATAGGGACACGCGCGGCGGGGGCCTGGCCCCGACCGGCGCGACGACGCCGCCCCGCTGCCACGGGGCGGCGTCCTTCGTCTGCGTCCAGGGCGCAGGTCCGGCGTCCGGCCGGGGGGGGCATCCGCCCGGGCATCGTGCGGATCGCGCGGGCGGCCGGGCCATGACCGGCCGCGCCCGGCCCACGGAGCCTCACCCCTCCGCGACGGCCTCCCAAGGCACCTGCGCGGCCCAGTCCGCGATGGAGGCGGGCGTCACGCCAAGCTCGCCCGCTCCGTTCGCCCGTCCGCCGCGGGCGAGATCGAGATGACCGGACCCCGGTCCCGACAGCCAGCGGTAGAGAGCCGCGATCTCGGTTCCGACCGGCGCGCCGAGCGCGCCGTTCAGCCCCGCCTCGAACGCGTCCAAGGGCACGGCGGCATATACGTGCTCGACGCCCCTCGCTTGCGTGAACGCCGCCGCGAGCGCGACACCGTCCAGGGCCTCCGGCCCGCCGATGTCGAACGTCCGGCCCACCAAGGCCGGGTTCGCCACCGCCGCCGCGACGCAGGCGGCCGCATCTTCCCATGTGATCCACGCGCAGGGGACGTCCGCCGCCAGCGGATAGGCGATGGTGCGGCTCTGGACGATGCCCGGCGCGGTCCACGGCGCGGCGAGGTTGCCGGCGTAGATCGTCGGCCGCACGGTGACGACGGGCAGCCCGGAGGCGGCGAGCAGGGCGGAGGCCTCGACCTTCACGTCCACGGCCGCCACGCCGACCGGCGCGTCGGGCACGGGCGCGGAGGTGTCGAACGCGATCAGGTCGATCTCGGCCGCGCGCGCCGCCTCGATGACGTTGGCGACGTAGCCGCGGACCAGCGCGGCGTCGAAGGCGAGGGGCAGCAGCAGGACCAGGCGGTCGATCCCGGCGAACGCCGCGTGGAGGCTCGCCGCGTCGTCCATGTCCCCCCGCGCGACCTCCACGGCGGGCGGCAGGCCCGGATCGGATCGTCGCGTGAGGGCCCGGACGGCGAAGCCGCGCGCGAGGAGGGCATCCACGATCGGGCGGCCCTGCATGCCGGTCGCGCCGGTGACGAGAATGCGGACGGGTCCATCGGTCATGGTCAGGATCTCCCTTGGGGCGTCATGGGGCCTAGCGGGCGTCGATCTGGGCGAAGAGCTGGGCCAGCTCCTCGACATGCCACTGCTCGACGAACCGGCCGTCCCGCGCGGCGAAGACGTCGATGCCGGTGATCGAGACCGCGTTGCCGGAGGCGGAAATGCCGAAGAAGGCGCCCTTGTGGTCCCCCTCGAACGTCCAGCGCACCATGGCGCGCGGGTTGCCGTCCGCGTCGGGCGAGATCGGCTCGATCAGGTCGAGCGTGTGGACCGCGCCGGGGAAGCCGGTGGCGAGTTCGGAGAACAGGTCCAGGACGACCTGCGCGTCGCTGGCGGCGGGGGGCGCGGCGGCGGGGCGGTCGTGGTCCTCGAACCCGTCGTCGATCATCGCGGCGTAGGCATCGCGGTCGCCGCGGTCGACGGCGGCGTAGAAGGCCCGGATCATCTCGGCCGCCTCGTTGGCGAAGGCGGGGACGGGGGCCATGAGGCCGAGGCCGAGGACGGATGCGGCGAGGGCGGGGGACGACGGGAGGGACATGGGCGGAAGGCTCCGGAGGGAAGGGCTCTCCGCTCCTCGCCCGTCCTGCCGCCCGCCCGCTACCCGCGCCGGTGTGGGTCACGCACACCCGTGTCCGTGGACCGCCTTCCTGCGGGCGTGTACCGTGCCGCGATGACACGGCGGACCGCCCTCCCGGGGGATGACCTCCCCGCAACCGCAGGCCCGCGCCGGGAAAGCGACTGCGCCGTCGAGGTGACGGTCGCGCTGATCGGGGGGAAGTGGAAGCCGATCCTGCTGTTCCACCTGCTGGAGGGGCCGCGGCGCTACTCGCAGCTGCAGCGCCTCGTGCCTCGGGCGTCCGACCGGATGCTCACCCGCTCGCTGCGCGAACTGGAGGGCGACGGCCTCGTCCGCCGGACCGTGTTCGCCGAGGTGCCGCCGCGCGTCGAGTACGGTCTGACGTCCCATGGCCGGTCGCTCGTGCCGATCCTCGAGGCGATGTCGGTTTGGGGGACGTCGCGGGAGGCCGCTCGCTGAGGCGCTCGAGACGGCCCCCCGTTCCGACGCGCCGCTCGTTCCGAGCGCGAAGCCATCCTGCGCCGCGGTTAGCCCTCCCTTCGCGGGCTAGGCCGCCGCGCGCCGCCCCGCCTCGGTCGCGGCGATGTCGAAGCCGGCCTCGGCCATGAGGCGGTTCGAGCCCTCCTCGATGCGGCGCTCGAGGGTGGCCATGAAGGTCTCGCGGTCGAGGCCCGGCGGGATCGGCTCGAGGAACTCGATGACGGCCGTGCCGGGTCTCCGGGTGATCCCGCGCTTGGGCCAATAGAGCCCCACGTTGCCCGCCACGGGGACGCAGGGCTGTCCGAGCTGCTCGTAGAGGGCGAACGTGCCCGCCTTGTAGGGCAGGTGCGCGCCGGGCGCGGTGCGGGTGCCCTGCGGGTAGATCACGAGCTGGCCGGGGTCGCGGGTGCCGTCGCGGACCTTGGAGACCATGGCCTTCACCGCCTCGGAGCGGCGCCCGCGCTTGACGGTGAGCGTGCCCATCCGCAGCGCGTACCAGCCGACGAAGGGCGTCCACTTGAGCACGTCCTTCATGATGAAGAAGGCGCGCGGCAGGGCCGTGAAGATCATGAACACGTCGAGAAAGGACTGGTGCTTGGCGGCGACGAGGACCTGCCCGGTGGGGACGGGGCCGCGGATCTCGGTGTCGAGGCCGACGATGACGCGGAGCATCCACAGGACGCCGTCGCAGTAGACCTTGCAGACGGCCCACGCCCAGCGGGGCTTGAGCAGCGCGGGCAGGGGCACGGCCACGACCAGCATCCACAGGTACATCAGGACGTTGAAGAGGAGCGAGCGAAGGAACTGCATGGGCGCTCCCCTAGCGCGGGATCACTCGAACCGCGAGAGGGCGCGCAGGGTCGCGGCGCGCGTCGCGGCGAAGGCCACGCCCCCCACCAGCGGCACGAGGAGCAGCGGCAGGATCCACGACGCGCCGCCGAAGGACAGGCCCGTGAGGAAGCCGCCCGCGTCGTCGGCGTCGGGCAGGAACACGATGGCGGCGATGCCGAGCACCGCGCCGACCAGCGCGCCCGCAGCGGCGCGGAGCGTGAAGCGACGGGTGAAGGCGCGGGCGACATAGGCGTCGCGGGCCCCGATCAGGCGCAGCACGCGGATCACCTCGGAGTTGGCGGCGAGCGCGGCGCGCGCGCCCAGCGTGACCATGGCCGCCGTGGTGCCGAGGATCAGGAGCAGCGCGGTCCAGCCGATCAGGCGCAGGCGCGCGGCGGCGGCCACCAAGGGCTCGCGCCAGCGGGTGTGGTCGTCGAGCACGGCGCCGGGCACCTCGGCCCGCAGGCGGGCGCGCAGGCCCTCGAGGTCGAGGTCGCCGTCGTCCACCACCTCGATCAGGCCGGGCAGCGGCAGGGCGTCGAGCGGCAGGTCGGGGCCGAGCCACGGCTCGAGCAGGCGCGCCTGCTCGGACTCGTCGATGACGCGGGTGTCGGCCACGCCGGGGGTGCCCGCGAGGATGGTGGTCACGGCCTGCACCTGCGCGGCCATCTGCTCGGGCGGGGCCGAAAGGCGGATGGTCGAGGCCTGCGCGAGGCTGTCGGCCCAGCGGTCCGCGAGGCGGCCCGTGGCCAGCGTGAGGGCGAGGGCGAAGACGGCGAGGAAGGTCATCGCGGCGGCCGTCGCGACGGTGAGCCAGACGGTGAAGCCCGTGGGCGGGACGACGCGGTCGCCCTGCGCGTCCCCGATGGCGAGGTCGGCGGCGGCGCGGAGCATCGCGGCGGCGCGGCTCAAAGGTCGGCCCCCGCGACTTGGAGCGATCCGCCCGTCAGGCGCAGGACGCGGGTCTGGGCCTGCTGCTTGGCGGCGCGGATGAGGGCGAGGTCGTGGGTCGCCACGAGGATCGTCTTGCCCATGCGGTTCAGCTCCAGCAGCAGCGCGAGCAGGCGCTGGGACATCTGCCAGTCGACGTTGCCCGTGGGTTCGTCGGCGACGATCACCTCCGGGTCCATGATGACGGCGCGGGCGAGGGCCGCGCGCTGGCGCTCGCCGCCCGACAGTTCGGGCGGGCGGGCGTAGAACCGCTCGCGCAGGCCGACCCAGTCGAGCAGCGCGCCGAGGTTTTCGCCGGTCGAGGCGTCGAGGCGGCCGGCGACGGTGAGGGGCAGGGCAATGTTCTCGTGCATGGGCAGGTGGTCGAGGAAGCGGCAGTCCTGGTGCACCACGCCGATGCGGCGCCGCGCGCGGGCGAGGTCGTCGCGGGTCACGTGGCGGCTGTCGGCGCCGAACAGGCGGACCTCGCCGCCGGTGGGCTTGAGGTCGCCGTAGCAGAGGCGGAGCAGCGTCGTCTTGCCGGTGCCGGACGGGCCGGTGAGGAAGTGGAACGAGCCGGGCGCCAAGGTCAGCGACACGGCGTCGAGCAGCGGCCCGTCCCCGTAGCTGAAGCTCGCCCCGTCCAGTTCGATCATCGCCCGTCCCCCGTGGTCCGCGCGGTGCTAGCGGGGCGGCGGCACCCGCGCAATCGGGCGGCGCGCGGCTGCAACAGGTGTGGCCCGCAGGCCCCGCAGCGGCGTCCCGTGCTTGGCCGCCGGGGCGCGGGGGGACTAGTCTGCCCGGCGACCCGGGCACCCGAGAGGTCTGACAGGATGCGACTGATCTGCCCCGACTGCGGGGCGCAGTACGAGATCGCGGCGGAGATGATCCCGCCGGAGGGCCGCGACGTGCAGTGCTCCAACTGCGCGACGACGTGGTTCCAGATGCCGCCCGCGCCGGAATCCGACGCGGCGGAGGCGCCCGAGGGGGCCGCCGATACGCTGGACGCGCAGGAGCAGGACGACGCGGACCTCGGCGACGGCGAGGCGATCGACCCCGACTTCGTGGCCGCCGGGACGGCCCCGCGCCGGGGGCCGGACGCGCGGACGCTGGAGATCCTGCGGCAGGAGCGCGAGTTCAACCGCCGCGCCGCCGAGGCCGCCGCGCGCGGCGCGCCGCCGCCGGAGATGGACGCCGGGCCGGAGGAGGCGCCCGAGCCGGAGGAGGCCGCGCCCGACGCCGCCCCCGCGGCGGAGGCCGCCGAGGCGCAGGACGCGGCGCCGGAGGCGGATGCGCCGCCCGAAGTCGAGCCGGAGGACGACACCCCGGAGGCACGCGCCCGGCGGGAGCGCGACCGCATGGCCGCCGCCGCGGCCTTGGCCCGCGCCCGCGACAAGGCGGCGGAGGCCTCCGCCGATGCCGATGTGGGGGCATCCCCGGCCACGACCCCCCCGACCGCGACGCCTCCCGCCCCGCCAGCGGCGCGGACGGAGCCGACCCCGCCGCCCGCCCAGAAGGCCCGCGTCAGCCGGGCGGGCCGCCTGCCGGAGATCGGCGAGGTGGACGACGACGCGGCCGCGCCGGATCCCGAGCCGGAGGACGACGCGGTCGCGCCGCGCAAGCGCGGGTTCCGCACGGGCTTCGCCGTGGCGCTGCTCGTGCTCGCGCTGGCGACGCTGGTCTACGTGTACGGGCCGCGCCTCGGCACGGCGGTGCCCGGCTTGGCCGACGGGCTGCGCGACTACCGGACGTGGGTGGACGGTCGCCGGGCGGCCTTCGCGCAGGCGGTCGACGGGCTCACCGAGCGGATGCAGATCGAGCGCTGAGGCTCAGAACCGGTCGAGCAGCCGGTCGATGTAGTCGAGTTCCACGTCCGGGCGCCCGCGCTCGCCGGAGCGGCGGCGGAGCTCCTCCAGCAGATCGCGCGCGCGGCGCGCGGCGTCGGGGCCGTCGAGATAGCTCTCCTCGGTGCCGAGCGGTCCGCCCTGTCCCGCGTCGCGGCCCAGCGGGTCGCGGCGGAAGCCGTCGCCGGGGGTGGTCGACGCTTGGCCCTGCCCCTGCTGGGAGGGCGGCTGCTCGCCGGCGAAGGCGCGCCCGAGGGCCTGCATCCCGTCGCGCAGCGCGTCCATCGCCTCGGCTTGGTCGTCGAGCGCGCCGCCGAGGTTGCCGTCGGCGAGGTCGCGCTCGGCCTCGTCCATGGCGCGGCCCGCGCGGCCCAGCGCCTCGCGCGCGGCGTCGCCGTCCGCGCCGCCGGGCACCTGCCGCTCCAGCCCTTCGAGGGCGCGGCGCAGCTCGCGCTGGCGCTGGGCCAGCTCGGAGGGGGAGGTGCCTTGGCCGCTCTCGCCCTCGCCCTCGCCGGCGCCCGACTGCGCGCCCGGCTGGTCGCCGCGGCCCGGCTGCTCGCCTTGGCCCTGCGGCTGGCCGGGCTGCTGGCCCTGACCCTGCTGGCCCTGACCCTGCTGCTGTCCGGGCTGCTGGCCGCCTTGGGGCTGCCCTTGCTGGCCTTCTTGGCCCTGCTGCCCCTCTTGCCCGTCCTGCCCCTGCTCGCCCTGCTGCGGCTCGAACTGCTCCTGCAGCTCGCGGAAGCTGTCGTCGCTCAGCTCCTGCTGCTCGCGCAGCGTGTCGCGCAGGTCGTCCATCGCCTGCTGGCCGGGCTGGGGCTGGCCCTGTCCGCCCTGTCCTTGGGCCACCTGCAGGTTCTCCATCATCTCCTGCAGCTGACGCAGGAGTTCCTGCGCCTCGGCGGTCCGGCCCTGGCGCATCAGTTCCTCGATGCGCTCCATCATCTCGTCGAGCATGTCGGGCGTGACCTCTTGGGTCTCGCCTTGGTTGCCCGCCTGCTCCTGCCCCTGCTGGCCCTGCTGCTGCTGCGCGAGCTGCCGGGTGTAGTCGTCCATCGCACGGCGCATCTCCTCGGTCAGGCGCGCGATCTCCTCCTCCGAGGCGCCGTTGCGGATCGCCTCGGACAGGCGCTCCTGCGCTTGGCGGAGCCGTTCGAGGGCGCCGTCGAGCGAGCCGTCCTCCAGCCGCGTGGCGGCCTGCCAGAGCATGTCGGCGATCTCGTCGCGCGCCTCGGTCGTCAGGTCGCCGTCCGAGAGGCGGCGGATGGCCATGCGGACGATCAGGAAGGCCGAGGGCGCGCCGTCGAAGGCGCCGTCGGCCTGCCACGTCACGGCGCGCAGCACCTGCGCGGTGCGGACGCGGTTCTCGCGCGACCAGAGCAGGTCGCGGCGCATCTCGACCAGGGCGGCAGCGGTGGGGTCGTAGAAGGGGCGTGCCGGAAGGACCATCGCCTCCTCGGTCGTGCCCTCCTGCTCGGCGGCGTCGATGGCCGAGAGCCGCGCGGTCACGGGCAGGCCCGCGAGCGGGTGGAGCGTCAGGTCCTCGCGCAGCACCTCGTGCAGGTCCGACCGGTCGCCGGAGATCGGCAGCGGCAGCTCGAGGTCAAGGGGGGCGTAGCCCTCGGGCTCGACGGCGAGGCCGTGGCGCCGCTCGACGGCGGCGAGGTCGAGGGTCAGCGTGGCGCGGGCGGAAAGAACGCCGAAGTCGTCCGCCGCCTGCCACGGGATGACGGTGGTGTCGGGATGCTCGTAGTCGGGCGTGCCGTCGAGCGCGATCGTCGGCGGCGCGTCGGGCGTGGCGGCCAGCGACCACGTCGGGTCGTCGTCGCCCGGCCCGTCGATGGTAAGCGTGCCGGAGCGGGTGACGGTGAAGTCCTGCAGCGGCTCGGTCGGGTCGGTGACGGCGCGGCCCGAGACGGTCTCGGTGACGGATTGCGCGCCGACCTCGCCGTAGAGGCGCAGGGTGACCTGCGTGCCCTCGGGGATCTCCACCGGGCCGGGGTCGATGTCGTTGAGGTAGAGCGTCGGCAGGCCGGTGTGGCGCGGGGGCTCCAGCCACGCCTCCCACGCGGGGCCGGTGGCGACTTGGCTGGCGACGCCGGGCAGGGCGGGGGCCTGCGGGACGCGGAAGAGCGTGCCGAAGGGCAGGGCGAGAAGCAGCAGGAGCAGGGCGACGTAGCGCAGCGCGTAGGGGTCTCGTCGGCTGACGCGCAGGTCAGGGGCGACGGCGCGGGCGGCGGCGGCGCGCTGGGCCATGCGCCGGCGGTGCGCGGCCCAGACCTCGGCGCTCGCGGGGTCGGCGGCGCCCACGGCCTGGTCGTCGTGGAGCGCGGCGAGGGGGCGGCCGGGAAGCGTGGCGTCGAGGCGGTCCCGCGCGTCCTGCGCGGTGGGCACGCGGAAGGACCGGAGGCCGAGGACCGCGAAGACGAGGGCGACCAGCCCGGCCGCGATCAGGGCGGAGCCTTCCCACAGCGGCGGGATCAGGCCGGAGGCGTGGGCGGCGAGGCCCACGAACAGGGCCGTCCACGCGGGCCAGAAGGCACGCGTGAGACGTTCCGCCCAGAGCCCCGCGCGGGTGAGGGCGATCTGGCGGTGGGCCGGGGTCCGGTCGCTCATGGGAGCGAACGTAGGGCGGTCAGAGCCAATCGGGAACCGTCTCGCGCCGCAACATATCGTCATAGGTGGGACGCGGGCGGATCACCGCCCAGTCCGCGCCGTCCACCAGCACCTCGGGCACCATGGGGCGGGAGTTGTATTCCGAGGACATGACGGCCCCGTAGGCCCCCGCCGAGCGGAAGGCGACGACGTCGCCCGCGCCCACGGCGGCCATGGTGCGGCCCTTGGCGAAGGTGTCGCCGCTCTCGCAGACGGGGCCGACCACGTCGTAGGTCGCGGGTTCGGCGCCGGGGGCGGGCTCGCGCAGGGGGACGATGTCGTGGTGGGCGCCGTACATGGCCGGGCGGATCAGGTCGTTCATCGCCGCGTCGAGGATCAGGAAGTCGCGGCCCTCGCCCTGCTTCACGTAGGTGACGGAGGCGAGCAGGATGCCCGCGTTCCCCGCGATCAGGCGCCCCGGCTCGATCTCGATCTCGCAGCCGAGATGGCCGACCTCGTCGCGGATGACCTGGCCGTATTCGGACGGCACCGGCGGGGCCGCGTTGGAACGCGCGTAGGGGATGCCGAGTCCCCCCCCGAGGTCGAGGCGCTCGATGGAATGGCCGTCGGCGCGCAGGCTCTCGGTCAGGTCGGCCACCTTGCGGTAGGCCTGCCGGAACGGGTCGAGGTCGATCAGCTGGCTGCCGATGTGGACGTCGATGCCGACCACGCGCAGGCCGGGCAGGGCGGCCACCTCGGCATAGGTCTCGCGGGCGCGCGCGATGGGGATGCCGAACTTGTCCTCCTTGCGGCCCGTGGCGATCTTCTCATGGGTCTTGGCGTCGACGTCGGGGTTCACGCGCACGGTCACGGGCACCTCGACGCCCATCTCGGACGCCACGCGGGAGAGGAGGCGGTACTCCGGCTCGGACTCGAGGTTGATCTGGCGGATGCCGTTCCCGAGGACGTGGCGCATCTCGCCTTCCGTCTTGCCGACGCCGGAGAAGACGATGCGCTCGCCTGGCACGCCGGCGGCGCGGGCGCGGCGGTACTCGCCCTCGGACACCACGTCCATGCCCGCGCCCGCGTCGCCGAGCAGCTTGAGCAGGGCCACGTTCGACGCCGCCTTGACCGCGTAGCAGACGAGGTGCGGCCCCCAAGCGAGGGCGTCGTCGAACAGGCGGTAGTGCCGCAGTAGCGTGGCCGCCGAGTAGACGTAGGCGGGGGTGCCGACGACTCGGGCGATCTCGGGCAGGGGGACGTCCTCGGCCTGCAGGACGCCGTCGCGGTAGAGGAAGTGGTCCAAGGCGGCCTCCGGGTCGGGACGCGGGGGCCTTAGCGGGACGGGGCGCGCGGGGGAAGGGCGCCGCTACGCGGCCAAGGGGATCTCGCCCGCGACCATGCCGCGGTGCAGCACGCGCTCGCCCACCGTGCGGGAGTGGTCGCCGCGGTGCAGCGTGCAGCGGTTGTCCCAGATCAGCACCTCGCCGCCGCGCCAGCGGTGGCGCCACTGGTGGGCGGGATCGGTGGCGTGGGCGTAGAGGCGGGGGACCAGGTCGTCCGCACGGGTCCCGTCGGCCAGCGCCAACGCCACGCAGCGTTCGGGCGTGGACAGCCACAGGGCGGTCTTGCCGCTGACCGGGTGGCGGCGGAGCAGCGGGTGCCACGTCTCCGTCTCCTTGCCCTCGCCCGGGTCCACGCCGGTGACGCGGTGGAGGAGGCGGGCGCCGCGGAGGCGGTCGCGGAGATCCGCGTCGAGGCGGTCGTGGGCGTCGAAGAGGTTGGTGAACACGGTCTCGCCCCCGCTCTCGGGGATGCGGTGCCCCTTGAGCGCGGTGAAGGCGGGCGGGGCGGAGACGTAGGACGTGTCGGTATGGAAGACCGAGCGGGGCGGCGTCTTTCGGCCCACGTTGGTGACGAAGTTCAGGCGCGGCTCGCCCTCCAAGGGGGTCTCGCCGTCGGTGAAGGTCAGAGGCCCGAGCGTCTCGAGGAAGTCGGCGAAGGCGCGGTCGGACATCTCCGCACCCTCGACCACGACCACGCCCACGTCGCCCAAGGCCGCGAGCACGGCGTCGGCGCCTGCGCCCGCGTCGAGGCGGGCGGCCTCCCAGTCGCTCATTCGGCGGCCAGCGGCTCGGAGAACACGGCGCGGTCGAGGTTGCCGTCGACGACCCGCGCCTCGCCGAACTCGTGCCCTTCGGTGTTCGCGTTGGGCCACGCCATCACCGTCATGCCCGCCGCCATCGCCGCGGCCACGCCGTCCTCGTTGTCCTCGATCGCGGTGCAGGATTCGGGCGCCACGGCGAGGGTCGCGGCGGCGAGGTGGTAACAGTCGGGCGCGGGCTTGGGCGCGGTGACCTGCTCGGCGGTGACGACCACGTCGAACGCGTCCTCCATCCGCAGCGCGGCGAGGAGGCGGTCGACATTCGCCTTGGAGGTCGTCGTCACGAGGCCCACGGGCATGCCCATCCGGCGCGCGTGCTCGATGGCGTCGGCCACGCCCTCGCGGATCGACGCGCGCCCCTGCGCGAGGTCGTCCTGGAAGATCAGCGACTTGGTGGCGTGCACCGCGTCGGCGTCGACGTCGCGCCCCTCGGCCTCCGCCTGCGCGGCGATGCGCGCCGCGCCGCCCGCGTGGCGGAGCATCCCGCGGTAGGCGTCGCGCTCCCAGACCCACGGGAGCCCGTGCTGGCGGAAGGCGGCGTTGAACGCCTCGCGCTGCAGTTCCGACGTGTCCGCGAGGGTCGAGATGGATCCGAGGAGGAGGGCTTTCATGGCGACGGTCCCTGTTGGGAGGCCGCCCCGGGGGCGGCGGGAGGGGGGGCGCCCGGATGCAGCCGGGGCGGGTGCGACGACTTAGCGCGGGGGCGGCGGGTTCAAGGGGCGCGCGGGGCCGGACCGGTGCGTTTCCGCGCGCGGCCTTGCGCCCGCGCGCGGGCCTGCACATCCTCCGGACGCAAGGGGGAGCCGCCATGACCGACAGACGCGAGCAGGGCAGCGTGGGCCTGCGACACGCCCGCGAGGTCGAGGGGCACCTCGGCTGGCTCGACAGCTTCACCTCGGCCGCCTTGGGCGTGCTCGCGGTGGCGAGCGGGATCTACACCTATCTCGGGGTGCGGGGCCTGCTGGACGACGGCGGGGCGCTCTCGCTCTTCGCCGCCGTGGCCTACTCGGCGGCGGTCTCGACGGGGGTCTTCGTGTTCTGGTCCTACCTGCTGCGCCTGCTGCCCGCGATGCGGACGGCGGCGACGCGGCTGTGGCTCTTCGTGGCGATGGTGATCGGGTCGCTCGCGATCATCGCCATGTCGTCGTGGCTGAACGCCGCCGCGCTGGCCGGGTCGGCGGCGGTGGAGCGGCATCTGGCGGCGACCGTGCAGGACTACCAAGCGTCGCTGGAGCGGGCCCACGAGGTCACGCTGCAGGCGCAGGCGCTGGGCCGCGACGTGGGCCGGACCCGGCAGGGGTTCGAGGACCTGTCGGAGCAGGAGGCGGTGGGCAACCTGTCGGGCCTCGCGGGGCGCGGGGCGGTGTTCCGCGTGCTCCGCCAGAAGTCCGACGAGCTGACCGCCTTGGAGGAATTGATCGCTGCGCAGGAGGCGCCGGTCGCGCTGGCCTTCGCCGAGGGCAACGCGATCCTGAGCCGGATGCGCGCGCTCACCGTGGCGCCGGGGGCCGTGGAGGACCGCTCGGTCGAGTTCTCGGAGGAGGCGGTACGCCTCGCGGGGGTCATCACGACCCTGCGCCAGCTCTCGGTCGCGCCCTTGGTGGACCGGGCCGCCTCGGACCTCGCGCAGTCGGTGGTGCTGCCCCGGCTCGACGCGTCGGACGCGGGCGGGCAGGCGGCGCAGCAGGCGACGATCACGTCGCTGCTGCAGGTGCTGGGCCAGCGGGCCGAGACGCTGCAGGCCGCCGCCGCGCAAGTGCTCGCGCTGGAGCCGCCCGCCGAGGTCGTCTACACGCCGATCTCCACCGCCGACGCGGTGATCCTCTACGCGCGCAACTTCGGCCCCTCGTGGGCGGGCGCGATCGCCATCGACCTCCTGCCGGCGGTGCTCGTGCTGATCGTCGCGGTCGCGCAGGCCGCGATCCGCGCGGGCCGCGACCCGGCCGAGGCCGAGGACGCGATGACCGTGGCCGAGCTGCGCGCCGCCGTGCTGGCGCTGCGCGAGATGGAGGGGGCGGCGGCCCTGCCGGGCGCGCGCGTGCTCGGCGCGGAGCCGAGGCCCGGCCCGCCGCCCAAGATCGAGGCCGCCGAGTGAGCGACGCGCGCCCCGCGGGCGGCCCGCCGCCCCCGCCCGACCGGCAGGCCTTCGGCGCGCGGCGCACGCTGCGGTGGCTGCTGTCGCTGCAGCTCGCGCTGGCGCTGGTCCTCGTGCTGCTCGACCTCGGGCCGACGCTGCCGCAGCTCCTGCGTCCCTCGCAGGCGCCGGAGCTGGACCGGCCCGTCTCGCCGGGCGACCAGACCCGCCGCTACCGCCCGCGCCGCCCGGCCCAGCCGGGGCCGGGGGTGGACCCGGACATGCCGCGCCGCCTCGTGACGGTGGCCGACACGGTGGACGGCGCGCGGGTCCTGCGGGTGCGCGGCGCGATCGAGCCGGGGGACGGCGCCCGGGTGGCCGAGGAGGTCATCGCCCGCGCCCCGGCCCGCGTCCTGCTCGACAGCCCCGGCGGCAGCGTCTTCGACGCGCTGGAGCTGGGCCGCGCGATCCGGGAGGCGGGCGCGGACACGGCGCTGGAGGCCGGGGCGGTGTGCCTGTCGGCCTGTCCCTACGTCTTCGCGGGGGGCGTGTCGCGCGGCGTGGACGAGGACGCGCGCATGGGCGTCCACCAGCACAGCTTCGGCGAATCCTCGGTCCTGCCCGCGTTCCTCGCCGTCGAGGACGTGCAGCGGGGGCAGGCGGAGGTGCTGGTGCACCTCGCGCGGATGGGGATCGACCTGCGCGTGATGGGGCCGGCGATGGCGACGCCGGCGGACGAGATCTACATCCTCACCCCCGCCGAGATGGCGGAGTGGGACGTCGTCACGGAGTAGCGCCCGCGGCGCGGCGGGCGAGGCGCTCCAGCTCGCTCTCCTCGTCGAACTCCACCGTCTCCAAGCCGTCCACGGCGTCGTCCTCCTGCTCCACCGCGTCGACGGGCAGGGGTGGGGCGGGGGCCGCGGCGGGCGCCTGCGACGGGGGGATCGGGGCGCCGTCGGCCCCGCAGGCGGCGAGGAGCGCCGCGAGGATCCATGCGTGCCTCACCGCGCCCTCCACCGCTCGACCTGCGCCCGCACCTGATCCGGCGCGGTGCCGCCGTAGGAGGTGCGCGACGCGACGGAGTTCTCGACGCCGAGCACGCCGTAGACGGCTTGGGTGATGCCTGGATGGGCGTCCTGCATCTCGACGAGGGTGAGGTCGGGCAGGTCCAAGCCCCGCGCCTCGGCCTTCGCCACGAGCGCGCCCGTCACGTGGTGCGCCTCGCGGAAGGGCAGGCCCAGCTCGCGGACCAGCCAGTCGGCGAGGTCCGTGGCGGTGGAGAACCCGGTCGCCGCCGCCGCCGCCAGCGCGTCCCGGTTGGCGGTCATGTCGCGGACCATGCCCTCCATCGCCGCGAGGCCGAGGAGGAGCGAGTCGGCGGCGTCGAAGACCTGCTCCTTGTCCTCCTGCATGTCCTTGGAATACGCGAGCGGCAGCCCCTTCATCACCGTCAGGAGTGCTACGTTCGCGCCCACGATCCGCCCGACCTTGGCGCGCAGCAGCTCGGCCGCGTCGGGGTTGCGCTTCTGCGGCATGATGCTGGAGCCGGTGGACCAGCGGTCCGACAGCCGCACGAAGCGGAACTGGGCCGAGGACCAGACGACCAGCTCCTCGGCCAGCCGGGACAGGTGCATCGCGCAGATGCTGGCGGCGGCGAGGAACTCCAAGGCGAAGTCCCGGTCCGACACGGCGTCCAGCGAGTTGGCGCAGGGCCGGTCGAAGCCGAGCGCCTCCGCCGTCATCTCCCGGTCGATGGGGAAGCCCGTGCCGGCCAAGGCGGCCGCGCCCAAGGGCGACTCGTTCATGCGCGCCCGCGCGTCGCGCAGGCGCCCCCGGTCGCGGTCGAACATCTCGGCGTAGGCCAGCATGTGGTGGCCCCACGTCACCGGCTGCGCGACCTGCAGGTGGGTGAAGCCCGGCATCGGCCAGTCCGCCCCCGCCTCGGCCTGCCCGACCAGCGCGTCGATCAGCTTGTCCAGTGCGGTCACGGCGAGGTCCACGTGGTCCCGCACCCACAGGCGGAAGTCCGTCGCCACCTGGTCGTTGCGCGACCGACCCGTGTGCAGCCGCCCGGCCGGCTCGCCGATCAGCTCCTTCAGCCGGGCCTCCACGTTCATGTGGATGTCCTCCAGCGCGGTGGAGTAGGCGAAGGTCCCGCCCTCGATCTCCGACAATACCGTGAGGAGCCCTTCCCGGATCGCCTCGGCGTCGCTACCCGAGATGACGCCGGTGGCCGCCAGCATGGCGGCGTGCGCGCGGGACGCCTCGACGTCCTGCCGCGCCATGCGCCGGTCGAACCCGATCGAGGCGTTGATCGCCTCCATCACCTCGTCCGGGCGGTCCGCGAACCGTCCGCCCCACATCGCGTTGGAGTCCGTCATGCCCCGCCTCTCCGTCGTCTCCGCCCTCGCCTATCTCGCCGCCCTCCTGCTCGCCACCCCCACGGCGGCCGGGGTGGAGGAGGCCCGCGCCGTCGCCGAGGCCGAGGGCGTGCCCTTGGTCTGGCTGGAGCCGACCGTCCCGGCGGTCACGACCTTCGAGGCCGCCGAGGGCGAGGGCGACCTGTCGCGCTATGCCGGGCAGGTCGCGGTGGTGAACTGGTGGGCGACGTGGTGCGCGCCCTGCCGCGAGGAGATGCCGTCCTTCCAAGCCCTCGCGGACGCCATGCCCGACGTCGCGGTCGTGCCCTTGGCCTTCGGGCGTCACAACCCGGCGGCGATGCAGCGGTTCTGGGACGAGGCGGGCATCACCTCGCTGCCCCTGCACCGCGACGCGGGCGACCTCGCCCGCTCGGTCGGGGTCAAGGGCCTGCCGCACACGGTCGTCTTGGATCCCGAGGGCCGCGTGGTGGCCGAACTGATCGGCATCACCGACTGGGCCGCGCCGTCCATGCAGGCGGTGCTGGCCGCGTTGGCGGAATGAGTATTTGGGGAACATCGAAGGGCAGGGGGTTGTGAGGCGGCGGGACACGATCTAGCGGTCCCGCCATCCCCTCGCGCAACGAAGTTACCCGCTCATGTCCTTCCGCCTCCAGCCCGCCGCCCCCTCCGTGCCGAACCGCTGCCAGCTCTTCGGCCCCGGCTCCAACCCCAAGCTGTTCCCGAAGATGGCGGCCTCGGCGGCGGACGTGATCAACCTCGACCTCGAGGATTCCGTCGCCCCCGACGACAAGCCGCAGGCCCGCGCCAACGTCTGCGCGGCCCTGTCCGGACAGGACTGGGGCGCCAAGACCGTCTCCGTCCGCATCAACGCGCTCGACACGCCCTACTGGCACCGCGACGTGATCGACGTGGTGGCGGCAGGGGGCAAGCTGGACCGCATCATGATCCCCAAGGTGGGCTGCGCGGCGGACGTCTACGCCGTCGACGCGCTGCTCACCGCCTGCGAGCGCGAGGCGGGGCGCGACACGCCTGTCGCGCTGGAGGTCATCATCGAATCGGCCGCCGGCATCGCCCATGTCGAGGAGATCGCCTCCGCCTCGCCCCGCCTCGTGGCGATGTCGCTGGGCGCGGCCGACTACGCGGCCAGCATGGGGATGAGGACGACCGGCATCGGGGGGACGCAGGCCGACTACTACATGCTCCACGAGGGCGCCCGCCACTGGTCCGACCCATGGCACTGGGCGCAGGCGGCCATCGTCGCGGCCTGCCGCACCCACGGGCTGCTGCCGGTGGACGGCCCCTTCGGCGACTTCTCGGACGACGAGGGCTACCGCGCGCAGGCGCGCCGCTCCGCCGTGCTGGGCACGGTGGGGAAGTGGGCCATCCACCCCAAGCAGATCGCGCTTGCCAACGAGGTGTTCACGCCCTCCGAGGAACAGGTCGCCGAGGCGCGCGAGATCCTCGCCGCGATGGAGGCCGCCAAGGCGGCGGGGGCGGGCGCCACGACGTGGCGCGGCAAGCTGGTGGACATCGCGTCGATCCGGCAGGCGGAGGGGATCGTCCGGCTGGCCGAGAGCGTCGGCGCGTAAGATTCGCCCGATTTGACGGGGCGGCGTCAACGTCCCGTTAAGGGGGGTGGGCGACACGGGGCCCGCAACCATGACGCGAGGCCCCCATGCTGACCCTGAACGTCGCGGCGGACTTCGCGTCCTCCTACGCCCTCCTCATGGTCCTCGCGTGGTGGACGAAGCCGCTGCGCGCGCGCCTCCCCGACCTCGCCGTCGGCGTGCTCTACGGGGCGGTCGCGGCGCTGCAGATGCACCTCCCCATCGAGATGCAGTCCGGCGTGCTCATCGACATGCGCGCGGTCTCGGTCGCGCTCGCCGGCGCGCTGCTCGGCCCCAGCGGCCTCGCCGCGTGCCTGGTCATCGCCGTCTCGACCCGCTGGGGCCTCGGCGGGGCGGGCGCGCCCGCGGGGATCGGCGCGATCGTGATCGCGGGCACCATGGCGCGCATCTGGGCGGTGACCCTGTCGCGCCGTGCCATCGTGCCGGGGCCTTGGGCCTTCCTCCTCCTCGGGGCGGCGATGTCGCTGCACCTCGTCTCGACGCTGCTCCTCCCGCGCGACGCGGCTTGGGCCTTCGCCACCTCCCTCGCGCCGCTGATGCTCCTGATGAACCTCGCCACCGTGCCGCCGCTCGCCGCGCTCGGGCTGCGCGGATCGCAGGCACCCCTCGACCGCGACGCGTGGCTCGATGCGGCGACGGGCCTGCTCTCGGGCGCGGGCCTGCGCCGGGCGTTCCGGCAACGTCTCTCGGCGAACCTTCCGTCGCGGGGGACGGGGCTGACGGTGCTGCGCCTGCGCCACGGCACGTGGGTCATCCGGACCTTCGGCCACGGGACGCTGGACGCGGCGGCGGGGGCGCTGCGCGCCCGGCTCGACGCCGCGTTGCCGCGCGACGCGATGGTCGCCCGGCTCGGCCCGACGGAGGTGGCGGTCCTGTGGCCCGACGTCGACATGGCGACGCACCGGACGACCTCCATGGGCCTCGCCCGGCAGGTCGGATCCGAGCCGGTCGACCTCGTCGGCGCGCACCGCCTGACGGTCGCGCTCGAGAGCGGCTCCGCGTGGAGGCAAATCGATCCCGACCTCGACGCCCTGCTCCAAGAGGCGCGGCAGGAGGCGCGGCCCCAGCGCGCCCGGTCCGGGACCGGGCTTCCGGCCGCGGGGCGCCGGGCCGCCTGAGGGGCCGCCCCGGGCGGGACGCGGCCCGGCCCGGCGGGGGCGCGCGCCGTTGCGTCCGGACCGGGCCGGGGTCATATGGCCACCGACGCCGCGTCCGGAGGCCCCGATGACCACATATCTCGACTTCGAGAAGCCCCTGTCCGAGATCGAGGGCAAGGCCGAGGAGCTGCGCGCCCTCGCCCGCGAGCAGGGCACCGACGTCGGCAAGGAGGCCGCCCAGCTCGACGTGAAGGCCAAGGCGCAGCTCAAGCAGCTCTACGAGAACCTCACCCCGTGGCAGAAGGCGCAGGTCGCCCGCCACGCCGAGCGCCCGCACGCGACAGACTACGTCGAGGGGCTGTTCGACGAGTGGACCCCGCTGGCCGGCGACCGCAACTTCGCGGACGACCACGCGGTCCTGGGCGGGCTGGCGCGGCTGGGCGACCGCGCGGTGATGGTGATCGGCCACGAGAAGGGGCACGACACCCGCACGCGGATCGAGCGCAACTTCGGCATGGCGCGCCCCGAGGGCTACCGCAAGGCGATCCGCCTGATGCGGATGGCCGACCGGTTCGGCCTGCCCGTCGTGACGCTGATCGACACCCCGGGCGCCTATCCCGGCAAGGGCGCCGAGGAGCGCGGGCAGTCCGAGGCCATCGCCCGCTCGACCCAGACGTGCCTGTCGCTCGGCGTGCCGCTCGTCAGCGTGGTGATCGGCGAGGGCGGGTCGGGTGGGGCCGTCGCCTTCGCGACCGCCGACCGCGTGGCCATGCTGGAGCACTCGATCTACTCGGTCATCTCGCCCGAGGGCTGCGCGTCGATCCTGTGGAAGGACGCCGAGAAGATGCGCGAGGCGGCCGAGGCGCTGCGCCTGACCGCGCAGGACCTCCGGAAGCTCGGGGTGATCGACCGCATCGTGCCCGAGCCCTTGGGCGGCGCGCACCGCGCGCGCCGCGACGCGATCGACGCCGTGGGCGCGGCGCTGAAGGCGATGCTCGACGAGGTCGATCAGCGCGGCGACGCCCTGCGCGCCCAGCGCCGCGCGAAGTTCCTCGAGATGGGGTCCAAGGGCCTCGCGGCCTAGTCGATCACGGGCAGGTCCGGCCGCGCGAGGCCCGCCGGGCGGTCCGCCCAGCGCGCCAGCCGCGTCGACCAGACCGACCAGTCCCGCGCGAGGTCCGACAGCTCCGCGGCGAGGTCCGGCGCGTCCCGCTCCCGGCGGAAGAAGGCCGCGTCGAACCAGTCCGGCGTCAGCGCCGCCAGCGCCGCCTCCCCCGCCCGGGCCTCCATGACGCGCGCCATCGCGGCGCAGGCTTCGGCGTAAGGCTTGGACGCGCCAGCCGGCCCCGTCTCGGCGGCCACGTAGAAGGGCGGCTCCACCGCCAGCCCGTGCGCGGCGAGCGTCATGCCCGCATCCGCCTCCACGGTGTGCAGCCCCGCCAGCCACGCGACCACCGCCGCCGGGTCCACCTGCGCCACGCCGAGCAGGTGCAGCAGGTCGTCCGCCACGTGGTCCACCGGCGCCTCCGCCGGGTGCCACGCGCGGCGCCCCGCCTCGAAGAAGTCCCGCGCCAGCCGCAGCGCCACGTCCCGCAGCGCCGCGCGCTGGGCCGCGGGCCAGTACCACAGCCCCGCCCGCAGCGCCGTCCCCAGCACCTCCGCGTCGCGCAGCCACCGGGGCGCGTCGGCCGGGTCGGCCCAGAGCCGCAGCCCCGGGACCAGCACCAGCCGGACCACCCCTTCGCCGCCGACGCAGTCGGGATGCTCGAAGAAGACCTGCGCCCAGGCCGCCGTCTCCGGCACGGCGCCCCGCTCCAGTGCGCGCAGCGCGGCGAGCGTCTTCGCGGCGAAGGGCGGGTCGAAGCACTGCGCGCACAGGTGCGGCGGCGCGTCCCCGCCCAGCGCCTCCGACAGCGCCGCCACCGCCGCGTCCAAGGGCGGCGCCTCGCCCAGCGGCGCCAGCCAGCCGGGCGGCGGGAGGTCAGCCGTCGCCATCGCCCCGCATCCGCTCCACCATCTCGCGCAGGTCGCGGCTGATCGAGGCGGCGGCGATCCGGTCCAAGGCACCGCGCATCCCCGCCTGCCGGTCCGCGTCGTAGCGGCGCCACGTCTCGAAGGCGGTGGACATGCGCGCCGCGGCCTGCGGGTTGCCCGCGTCCAGTTCCAGCACGCGGTCCGCGACCCAGTCGTAGCCCGCCCCGTCCGCGCGGTGGAACCCGGCGGGGTTCGCGCCGGTCAGCCCGCCGACCACCATGCGGAAGCGGTTGGGGTTGGTCACGGGCACGTCGTCCCGCGCCGCGAGCCGGGCGGCGACGTCGACGGCTACGGCAGGCTCGGCATGGGCGACCTGCGCCATGAACCACTTGTCCATCACCAGCCGGTCGTGCCGCCAATCCCGCTCGAACGCCGCCGCCGCGTCCGGGTCCCGGGCCTCCAGCAGGCAGGCGAAGGCGGCCATCCGGTCGGTCATGTTGTCGGCCGCGGCGAAGGCGGCGCGGGCGGCGTCGCCCCCGTCCAGCATCGTCATGAGGCGGAGCAGGGTGGCGGCCCATGCGCGCTTGCCCGCGTCCCCGGCCTCGGGGCGGTAGGGACCGGGCGTGGCGGCGGCGGCGCGGAGCGCGGGCAAGTCGGCCTCCAGCCGCCGGGCCACGGCGCGGCCCGCGTCCCGCCGCGCCGCCCAGATCGCGTCGGGGTCGGGGGTCGCGCCACCCGCGTGGAGCGAGGCGGCGAGGTCGTCCTCGGAGGGCAGCGCGAGGGCGAGGGCTTTGAACGCGGGATCGGCGCCGCCGGTGGCGAGGGCGTGCACCGCGTCGAGCCAGCCGTCGTCGAAGGCGGCCCCGTCGACCACCCGGCGCGCGAGCCGGTCCTTCGCCAGCGCGCGCCCCGCCTCCCAGCGGGCGAAGGGGTCGGGGTCGTGGGCGAGCAGGACGAGGCGGTCGGCGTCCGTGAGCGGCGCGTCGAGGACGACCGGCGCGGAGAAGCCGCGCAGCAGCGACGGGACCACGTCGTCCGACGGGCAGGGGAGGACGAACTCGGCCTCCGCCTCCGTCAGCACCAAGGTGTCCGACGCCACCTCCGCGCCGTCCCGGTCGAGCAGGCCGAGCGCCACGGGGATCGGCATGGGCCGCTTGTCGGGCTGGCCCGGCGTGGCGGGCACCTCTTGGCGGAGCGTCAGGCGGCACTCGCCGCCGTCGGTGACCCACGAGGCCGAGAGGCGCGGCGTGCCGGCCTGGGTATACCAGAGCCCGAACCGCGACAGGTCGTGGCCGGTCGCGTCCTCGAAGCACCGGAGCCAGTCCTCGATGGTGCAGGCCTGCCCGTCGTGCCGCTCGAAGTAGAGGGCGACCGACGCGTCGTAGCCCGCCTCGCCGACGATGAGGCGGAGCATCCGGATGACCTCCGAGCCCTTCTCGTAGACTGTGGCGGTGTAGAAGTTGTCGATGGCAACGTACGCGCTGGGCCGCACGGGGTGGGCCAGCGGGCCCGCGTCCTCGCGGAACTGGCGCGCGCGGAGGGTCAGCACCTGCCCGATCCGCTCGGTGGCCGCCGAGCGCATGTCCTCCATGAACTGGTGCTCGCGGAAGACCGTCAGGCCTTCCTTGAGGCACAGCTGGAACCAGTCGCGGCAGGTGATGCGGTTGCCGGTCCAGTTGTGGAAGTACTCGTGCGCCACGATCCGCTCGACGTTGGCGTAGTCGCCGTCGGTGGCGGTGGCGGGGGAGGCGAGGACGTAGCGGGAGTTGAAGACGTTGAGGCCCTTGTTCTCCATCGCGCCCATGTTGAAGTCGTCGACGGCGACCACGTTGAACACGTCGAGGTCGTAGGCGCGCCCGTAAGCCTCCTCGTCCCACCTCATCGAACGCTTCAGCGCGTCGAGCGCGTAGGCCGTCCGGTCCTCGTCGCCGGGGCGGGTCCAGACGTTGAGCGCGACCTCGCGGCCCTCGGAGGTGGTGAAGCGGTCGGACGACGCCCGCAGGTCGCCCGCCACGAGGGCGAAGAGGTAGGTGGGCTTCGGCCACGGGTCGCGCCAGTGGCCGGGCGCGACCTCGTCGCCGTTGGACAGGCGGACGGGGAGGTCGGATTCGATGCGCACCTCGTAGGTCGCCATCGCGTCGGGGCGGTCGAGCATCCACGTGATGCGGCGGAAGCCCTCGGCCTCGCACTGGGTGCAGTACATCCCGTTCGACAGGTAGAGGCCCGAGAGCTCGGTGTTCGCGGCGGGCGCGATCTCGACCTCGGTCTCCAGCGTGAAGGCGTCTGGCAGGTCGTGCAGGATCATGCGCTGGCCGCCGCGCGCGTCCTCGATCTCCGGCGTGACCTCCGCACCGTCCACCGCGACCCGGCGGGTGGTCAGTCCCTCCCCGTCGAGGACCATGTCGCCCGCGCCGCGCCGCTCGCAGGTCAGGCGCGCGGTCACGGCGGTCGCATCGGGGTCGAGGCGGAAGCGGAGGTCCACGTGGGTCACGGCCACCGGCGGCGGGGCGTAGTCCTCCAGCCGGGTGACGGTCTGGGTCGTCTCGGGGGCCGCGTCGCGCATGGGGGTGCTCCTTCGGAGAGGGGCGTAGCGCGGGCGCCGGGGGAGGGGAACCGCCGACCCGGCGGGCCGGGGCGTTGCGCCGCCCGCGCGCGCGTCCTAACCGGCGGTCCGATCGCGCGTGCCGGATCGGAGGGGTTCGATGCTGATTTCTGACCTAGGCCTGCCGGGCCTGCCCGGGATCGACGTGTCCGCCCTGTCGGTCGACAGCCGCTTGGTCGGGCCGGGCACGCTGTTCTTCGCGCTGCCGGGATCGAACGCCCACGGCGCGCGCTTCGCGGACTCCGCGCTGGCCCAGGGAGCGGTGGCGGTGGTGACCGATCGCGAGGGCGCCGCGATGATCGAGGGCCGACCGGTGGTCGTCGTGGCGGATCCCCGCGCCGCGCTCGCCTTCGCCGCCGCGCTCCACGCGGGCGGGCAGCCCGAGACGATGGTCGCGGTGACGGGGACGAACGGGAAGACCTCCGTGGCGGCCTTCACCCGCCAGCTGTGGGAGGCGCTGGGCCACCGGGCGGTCAACATCGGGACCACCGGGGTCGAGGGAGGCTACGTCGCGCCGTCCGCGCACACCACGCCAGAGCCAATCACGCTGCACCGGCTGCTCGCGGACATGGCGGCGGCGGGTGTGACGCACGGGGCGATGGAGGCGTCGTCCCACGGGCTGGACCAGCGGCGGCTGGAGGCGGTGCGGCTGGCCGCCGCCGGCTTCACGAACCTGAGCCAGGACCATCTCGACTACCACGGCACGATGGCGGCCTACCGCGAGGCGAAGGCGGGGCTGTTCTCGCGGCTGCTCGGCGACGGGGTCGCGGTGATCGACCTCGACGACGACGAGGGGCCGCGGCTCGCCGCCGAGTGCGCGGCGCGGGGGCAGGAGGTGATCGGCACGGGGCGTCATGCGGATGCGCGGCTGCAACTGGCCGGTCAGCGGTTCGACGCCACGGGGCAGGAGGTCTTGGTCCGCTGGCAGGGCCGGACGCATTCGGCGCGGCTGGACCTCGTGGGCGGGTTCCAAGCGGGCAATGCGCTGGTGGCGGCCGGGCTGTGCATCGGGGCGGGGGACGACCCGGAGGCGGTGCTCGCCGCGCTGCCCAAGCTGCGGGGCGTGCGGGGCCGGATGGAGAAGGCGGCGCAGTTCGAGGGGGGCGCGGCGGTGTTCGTGGACTACGCCCACACGCCCGACGCCATCGAGACGGCGCTGGCCGCGCTGCGCCCGCACGTCATGGGGCGGATCGTGGCGATCGTCGGGGCGGGCGGGGACCGGGACCGGACGAAGCGCCCGCTGATGGGGAAGGCGGCGCAGAGCGCGGACGCCGTGATCGTGACCGACGACAACCCGCGCTCGGAGGATCCGGCGGCCATCCGGGCCGCCGTGCTGGAGGGCGCGCCGGCGGCCGTGGAGGTGGGCGACCGGGCGGAGGCGATCCTGCGGGGGGCCGCGATGCTGGAGCCGGGCGACGCGCTGCTGGTGATGGGCAAGGGGCACGAGACGGGGCAGACCGTGGGCGACGTGGTGCATCCGTTCGACGACGCCGAGCAGGCATCCATCGCGGTGGCGGCGTTGGAGGGCCGGGGGGCATGAGCATCTGGACGGCACGGGACGCGGCCGCCGCCACGGGCGGGACGGTGGCCTCCGACTGGGAGGCCGGCGCACCGTCGATCGACAGCCGGGCCATCCGTCCGGGCGAGATGTTCGTCGCGCTCAGGGCCGCGCGGGACGGACATGATTTTGTCGGCGATGCCTTGGCCAAGGGCGCGGGCGCCGCGCTGGTCTCCCGCGTGCCCGAGGGCGTGGCGCCGGACCGGCTGCTGGTCGTGGACGACGTGCAGGCGGGGCTGGAGGCCTTGGGCCGCGCCGGGCGGGCGCGGAGCGGGGCGCGCGTCGCGGCGATCACCGGGTCGGTGGGCAAGACCTCGACCAAGGAGATGCTGCGCCACGTGCTGGCGCGGCAGGGCACGGCCCACGCGGCCATCAAGTCCTACAATAACCACTGGGGCGTCCCGCTGACGCTGGCGGGGCTGCCGCCCGACGCGGACTTCGCCGTGATCGAGATCGGGATGAACCATCCCGGCGAGATCGCGCCGCTCGCCGTCCAGGCGCGGCCCCACGTGGCCATCGTCAACACGGTGGCGCCCGTGCACTTGGAGGCGTTCGAGGACGGCTTGGAGGGCATCGCGCGCGAGAAGGCGTCGATCTTCGAGGGGCTGGAGCCGGGGGGCGTGGCGCTGTGGAACGCGGACGCCCCGCACCAGGACATGCTGCGGCGCGGCGACGGCGAGGGCTTCGGCCATGCCGAGGACGCGGCGTGGCGGCTGACCCGCGTGGCGGCGGGGGCGGACTCGGTCGCCTGCGAGGCGGCGACGCCGGTGGGCGCGATCGCCTTCCGCATCGGCGCGCCGGGCGCGCATTTCGCGTCCAACGCGCTCGGGGTGCTGGCCTGCGTCCATCACCTCGGCGGCGACGTCGCGCGGGCGGCGCTGGCCCTGTCGGACTGGACCCCGCCGGACGGCCGGGGGGCGCGCCACGCCGTGCGGGTGGACGCCGATGCGCCACCCATCGAACTGTTCGACGACGCCTACAACGCGAACCCCGCCTCCGTGGGGGCGGCGCTGGACCTGCTCGCCGCGACCCCCGTGCCGAAGAGGGCGCGGCGCGTCGCCATCCTCGGCGACATGAAGGAACTCGGGCCGACCGGCCCGGCCCTCCACGCGGGCCTCGCCGGGCTCGACGCGGTGGACGCGCTGGATGCCGTGCACACGGTGGGTCCGCTGATGCGTCACCTGCACGACGCGCTGCCCGCCGCGACGCGCGGGCATCACGTGGACGACGCCGCCGCGCTGGCCGCCGAGATCCGCGACCTCGTGCGACCGGGCGATGCGGTCACGGTCAAGGGCTCCCTTTCGATGGGGATGGCGCGGATCGTTGACGCGATCCGGGCGCTCGGTCAGGACGGCCGGAACTAGGAGACCCTGCATGTTCTACTGGCTGACGGCGCTCTCGGATGGCGGCGATCTGTTCAACCTGTTCCGCTACATCACCGTGCGCGCGGGGCTGGCCTTCTTCACGGCGCTCGTCTTCGGCTTCCTGTTCGGGCGCCCGCTGATCGACCTGCTGCGCAAGCGGCAGGGCAAGGGCCAGCCGATCCGCTCGGACGGGCCGGAGACGCACTTCGCCAAGCAGGGCACGCCGACCATGGGCGGGCTGCTGATCCTGTCCGCGATCCTCGTCTCGACGCTGCTCTTCGCGCGGCTCGACAACCCCTATGTCTGGCTCGTGCTGGGCGTGACGGCGGTCTACGGGGCGATCGGCTTCGTGGACGACTACGCCAAGGTGCGGGCGGGCAACCATGCGGGCGTGCCCGGCAAGGTGCGCCTCGCCTTGGGCTTCGCGCTGGCGGCCGTCGCAGCCGTCGTCGCCATCTGGATGCACCCGCCGGAGCTGGAGAACCAGCTGGCGCTGCCGGTCTTCGCGGACGTGCTGATCAACTTCGGCTGGTTCTACATCCCCTTCGTGATGGTCGTGATCGTGGGCTCCGCCAACGCGGTGAACCTGACGGACGGGCTGGACGGGCTGGCCATCATGCCGTCGATGATCGCGGCCGGAAGCCTGGGCGTCATCGCCTACGCGGTGGGCCGGACCGACTTCACGGAGTATCTGGGCGTCCACTACGTGCCGGGCACCGGCGAGCTTCTGGTCTTCTGCGCGGCGCTGATCGGCGGCGGCCTCGGGTTCCTGTGGTACAACGCGCCCCCGGCGGCGGTCTTCATGGGCGACACCGGATCGCTGGCCTTGGGCGGCGCGCTGGGCACGGTGGCGGTGGCGACCAAGCACGAGCTGGTCTGGGCCATCATCGGCGGCCTCTTCGTGGTCGAGGCGCTGTCGGTGATCATCCAGGTCGCCAGCTTCAAGATGACCGGCAAGCGGGTGTTCCTGATGGCGCCGATCCACCACCACTTCGAGAAGAAGGGCTGGCCCGAGAGCCAGGTGGTGATCCGCTTCTGGATCATCGCGCTGGTGCTCGCGCTGGTCGGGCTGGCCACGCTGAAGGTGCGATGACCGTCTCCGGCACGTCCGAGATGATCGCGGGCATGTCCCCGCGGCTGCGCGACGGCGCGTGGGTGTTTTCCGGCGATGCCGCACGGCATGGCGAGGCCATCGCCACGATCGCCGAGGACGCGCCCTCGCTGATCGTCCCCGCGCGGGACGGCGAGGGGCCGCGCATGGCGTGGATCACCCTCGACGTGTTCTCGGATCTGGAAGGCGTGGGCCTGACCGCCGCCGTGTCCACGGCCTTGGCGAACGCGGGGATCGCCTGCAACGTGGTGGCGGGGCGGTCGCACGACCACCTCTTCGTCCCCGAGGCGCGCGCCGCCGAGGCGATGGACATCCTGCGGGCGCGGGCCATGCAAGAGACGGGGGCGGAGCGATGACGCGGGCACTCGTGACGGGCGGCAACCGGGGGATCGGCTTCGCCGTGGCGGCGGCGCTGGCGGCGGAGGGGCTGGACGTGGTGATCGCCGCCCGCTCGGGCGGGGCGGAGGCTGCGGCCGAGATCGGATGCGACTGGGTGGCGATGGATCTGACGGACGACGCGTCCATTCAGGCGGGGCTGGCCGATGCGGGCCGGATCGACGTGCTGGTCAACAACGCGGGCGTGCTCTGGGACGAGGGGCTGTTCTCCTCGGTCGATCACTTTGATGCGACGATGGCCGTGATGGTCCGCGCGCCGTGGCTGCTGATGCGCGCGCTCCTGCCCGGCATGGGGCCGGAGGGGCGGGTGGTGAACATGTCGTCGGGCTGGGGCAGCTTCGCCGAGGGGATCGGCGGCGGGGGGGCCTACGGGCCGGCCAAGGCGGCGCTCAACGCGCTGACGGTCCGCGCCGCTGGGGAGGCGCCCGTGGGCGTGAAGGTCAACGCGATGTGCCCCGGCTGGGTGCGGACGCGGATGGGCGGGGCAGGCGCCACGCGCTCGCCCGAGGAGGCGGCGGACACCGCCGTCTGGCTGGCCACGCTGCCCGAGGACGGGCCGACGGGCGGCTTCTTCCGCGACCGCAGGCCGATCCAATGGTGAGGCCTTCGGACGAGGAGATGGACGCCGCCTTCGACGCCGCGCGCGACCGCGCCCCGTGGGCGATGAAGGGGACGCGCTGGGCGCGCTGGGGCGCGATGGCCGCGCTCGTGGGCGCGATCGCCCTCGCCGTCCCGTTCCTGCGCGGGTGGGCCGACGCCGAGGCGCGGCTGGCCGCCGATCCCACGCTCTGCGGACGCGGCTTCACCGCCGCGCCCGACGACCGCTCCGAGTTCCGCCGCGCGGCGGAGGCCTTCTTCGTAGAGCGCTGCGAATGATCCCCGTGCGCGGCCTCGCGGGGGCCAAGGTGGCCGTGCTGGGCCTCGGCCGCTCGGGCCTGACGGCGGCGCGGGCGCTGCGGGCCGGGGGTGCCGACGTCGTCGCGTGGGATGACGGCGCGGCGGGGCGCGATGCGGCCGAGGCGGAGGGCTTCGCCACCGCCGACCTCGCGCGCGGCGGGCTGGAGGGCTGCGACCTGCTGATCACGAGCCCCGGCATCCCGCACCTCTTCCCCCAGCCACACCCCGCGATCCGCGCGGCGTGGGACGCGGGCGTGCCGGTCGACAACGACATCGGCCTTTTCTTCCGCTCGCTGGGCCATGACGGCCCGCCGCCCAAGGTGGTCGCGGTCACCGGGTCGAACGGCAAGTCGACCACCTCGGCGCTGATCCACCACGTCCTCACCCATGCGGGCCGCACCGCGCACCTCGCGGGGAACATCGGGCGCGGCGTGCTGGACCTCGACCCGATGGGCGAGGGGGAGGTCGTGGTGCTGGAACTGTCCTCCTACCAGACGGAACTGGCCCGCGCGCTCACGCCCGACGTTGCCGTGTTCACCAACCTCTCGCCCGACCATCTCGACCGGCACGCGGGCTTCGGCGGCTACTACGCGGCCAAGCGCCGCCTGTTCGCCGAGGGCGGGCCTGACCGCGCGGTGATCGGCTGCGACGAGGACACGGGCCGCTTCCTCGCCAACCAGATGGCAGAGGCGCCGGGCGACGACCGCGTGATCCGCGTGGCGACAGGGCGTCCGAACGGCACCGCGTGGCAGGTGACGGCGCGCAAGGGCTGGCTGTCGGAGACGCGCAAGGGGCGGCAGATGGCGTCCGTCGACCTGCGCGACGTCGCGGGCCTGCCGGGGCACCACAACCACCTCAACGCCGCCTGCGCGTGGGGCGTGGCGAGGGCGCTGGGGCTGGGCCCGCACGAGATCGAGGCGGGCCTGCGGGGGTTCGGCGGCTTGCCACATCGCTCGCAAGTGCTGGGAGAGGCGGGCGGCGTGCGCTTCGTCAACGACAGCAAGGCGACGAACCCGGACGCGGCGGCGCAGGCTCTGGCCGCCTTCCCGCGCATCCGCTGGATCGTCGGCGGGCTGGCCAAGGACGGCGCGTCGCTCGACGGGCTGCGCCCCCACTACGGCAACGTCGCCAAGGCCTACGTGATCGGGCGCGAGGCCGCGTCCTTCGCGGTCGCGCTGGGCGAGGTGGAGGCGGAGGTCTGCGGCGACATGGGCACGGCGGTGGCGCGCGCCGTGGCCGAGGCGGAGCCGGGCGACGTGGTGCTGCTGGCGCCCGCGGCGGCGTCCTTCGACCAGTACGACAGCTTCGAGCGGCGCGGCGAGGATTTCGCGCGTCACGTGGCCGGGGTCGCGGGCGTCGGCGCATAGGCCGCGCGCGAGTCTTTCCCGTCACGCCCGGTCGCCCGCCGCATCTCGGCTGTGGACCGAACGCCCCCGCGTCGCCTACACGTCGTTCCAGAGCCGGACCAACCGGCCGGGCAGTGACGCAGGCGTACCCATGACCGAGATCGCGCACGGCACCGTGATGGTGTCCCCGGGCGAACCCATCCTGTCGCGCTGGTGGCGCACGCTGGACAAGACCGTTCTGGGCAGCCTCGTGCTGCTCTTCGCCTGCGGGCTGCTGCTGGGCCTCGCCGCCTCGGTGCCCTTGGCCGAGCGCAACGGGCTGGACCCGTTCCACTACGTCTACCGGCAGGCCTTCTTCGGCAGCCTCGCCTTCGTCGTCATGCTCGCGACCTCGATGATGTCGCCGCACCTGATCCGCCGCCTCGCGGTCCTCGCCTTCTTCGGCGCGTTCCTCGCGGTGGCGCTGCTCCCGGTGCTCGGCACCGACTTCGGCAAGGGGGCCACGCGCTGGTACTCGCTCGGCTTCGCGTCCGTGCAGCCGTCCGAGTTCCTCAAGCCCGTCTTCGTGGTCCTGACGGCATGGCTGATGTCCGCCGCCGCGCAGCCGAACGGCCCGCCGGGCAAGTCCATCTCGCTCGCCGTCCTCCTCGTGATCCTCGCCTTCCTCGCCACCCAGCCCGACTTCGGGCAGGCGATGCTGCACGTCATCGCGTGGTCGGCGATCTACTTCGTCGCCGGCGCGCCGATCCTGCTGCTGACCGTGATCGCGGTCGCCGTCGGCCTCGCCGGGATCGCGTTCTACAACTCGTCCGAGCACTTCGCCCGCCGCATCGACGGGTTCCTCACCCCCGACGTCGATCCCCGGACCCAGCTCGGCTACGCCACCGAGGCGATCCGCGAGGGCGGCTTCCTCGGGGTCGGCGTCGGCGAGGGGCGGGTGCGCTGGACGCTGCCCGACGCGCACACGGACTTCATCATCGCCGTGGCCGCCGAGGAGTACGGCCTGATCCTCGTATTCCTGATCGTCGGCCTCTTCGCCACGATCACCGTGCGCTCGCTCGCCCGGCTGTCCAAGGAGCGGGACATGTTCATCCGGCTGGCCGGCACCGGCCTCGTTGTGCTCCTCGCCAGCCAAGCGTTCATCAACCTCGGCGTCGCCGTCCGGCTGCTGCCGGCGAAGGGCATGACGCTGCCCTTCGTGAGCTACGGCGGCTCTTCGCTCATCGCGATGGGGGCCTTGACCGGGATGCTGCTGTGCTTCACCCGGTCGCGGCCCC
Organism: Jannaschia sp. Os4; assembly: GCF_016820245.1. Taxonomy (GTDB): domain Bacteria; phylum Pseudomonadota; class Alphaproteobacteria; order Rhodobacterales; family Rhodobacteraceae; genus Jannaschia. The sequence goes on from NZ_JAFCAR010000005.1 coordinate 112,957, forward strand.
AAGGGGACTTGGGCGACCACATCCTGACCCGCCGCTGAGAGGACCCGCATGGACGCGCCCCTGTTGGTGATCGCCGCCGGGGGCACCGGCGGCCACATGTTCCCGGCGCAGGCCTTGGCCGAGGCGATGATCGCGCGCGGCTGGCGGGTGAAGCTCTCGACCGACGAGCGCGGCGCGCGCTACTCCGAGCGCTACCCCGAGGCCGTGGCCCGCGAGGTGATCCCCGCCGCGACCTTCGCGGGCGGCGGCCTCGTGGCGAAGGCGAGGGCGCCGTTCAGCATCGGCGCGGGGGTGTGGCGGGCGGTCCGCTCCATGCGCCGCGACCGGCCCGCGCTGGTCGTGGGCTTCGGCGGCTACCCGACCATCCCCGCGCTCTCGGCGGCGGAGCTGCTCAAGATCCCGCGCCTCCTGCACGAGCAGAACGGCGTGCCGGGCAAGGTGAACCGACTCTTCGCCGAGCGCGTCGGCACCGTCGCCTGCGGCACGTGGCCGACCACGCTCCCCGAGGGGGTCGAGGCGATCCATGTCGGCAACCCCGTCCGCGCCGCCATCGCGCACCGGGCCGCGGCCCCCTACATCCCGCCGGGCGACCATCCGATGAAGCTCCTCGTGCTCGGCGGCAGCCAAGGCGCCCGGATCATGTCGCAGGTCGTCCCCCGCGCGGTCGCCGCCCTGCCGGACGCGATGAAGCGCAACCTCCGCGTCGACCATCAGGCGCGCGAGGAGGACTACGACTACGCCACCGAACTCTACGACGAGGCGGGCGTGCGGGCGCATGTGGACACGTTCTTCGAGGACGTGCCCGACCGGCTCGCCGACGCGCAGCTCGTCATCGCCCGGGCCGGCGCCTCGACGCTGGCCGACCTCACGGTGATCGGGCGGCCCTCGATCCTCGTCCCCTACGCGGCCGCGGCGAACGACCATCAGGCGGCCAACGCGCGCGGCCCCGCCGAGGCGGGCGCGGCCATCGTGATGCCCGAGGGCATGTTCACGCCCGAGAGCCTGCGCGAGCAGATGGAGACGGTGCTGACGAACCCGCAGGGCGCGCAGATGATGTCGCGCGCCGCGCTCGGCCTCGCGGTGCCCGACGCGACGGAGCGGCTCGTGGAACTGGCGGAGCACATGGCGGGAGCGGGACGATGAAGGACTTGGAGACCACGATGCGGAACGCGACGAAGCTGCCGACCTCCATCGGCCCGATCCACTTCGTGGGGATCGGCGGGATCGGCATGTCGGGCATCGCCGAGGTGCTGATGAGCCAAGGCTTCACGGTGCAGGGCTCGGACGCGAAGGCGTCGGACAACACCAAGAGGCTGGAGGGCTTGGGCGCGCGGGTCTTCATCGGGCAGGCCGAGCAGAACCTCGAAGGCGCGGAGGTCGTGGTGATCTCCAGCGCCATCAAGCCGGGCAACCCCGAACTGGACGCCGCCCGCGCGCGCGGCCTGCCGGTGGTGCGCCGGGCCGAGATGCTGGCCGAGCTGATGCGCCTGCGCTCCAACGTCGCCGTGGCGGGGACGCACGGCAAGACGACGACGACCACGATGGTGGCCGCGCTGCTCGACGCGGGCGGGGTGGACCCGACGGTGATCAACGGCGGCGTCATCCACGCCTACGGCTCGAATGCCCGCATGGGCGGCTCGGACTGGATGGTGGTCGAGGCCGACGAGTCCGACGGCACGTTCAACCGCCTGCCGGCGACTGTCGCCATCGTCACCAACATCGACCCCGAGCACATGGAGCACTGGGGCACGATCGAGAACCTGCGCCGGGGCTTCGACGACTTCCTGTCCGGCATCCCGTTCTACGGCCTCGCCGTCTGCTGCACCGACCACCCGGAGGTCCGCAGCCTCGTGGGACGCACCTCCGACCGCCGGGTCGTGACCTACGGGTTCAACGCGCAGGCGGACGTGCGGGCCGTGGGCCTGTCCTACGAGAAGGGCGTCGCCTGCTTCGACATCCACCTGCAGGACGCGGGCCGCGTGATCGAAGGGTGCCGCCTGCCGATGCCGGGCGACCACAACGTGTCGAACGCGCTGTCGGCCGTCGCCGTCGCGCGGGAGCTGGGCGTGGACGACGCCACGATCCGCGACGGGCTCGCGGCCTTCGGGGGCGTCAACCGCCGCTTCACCCGCGTGGGGGAGTGGAAGGGCGTGCCGATCATCGACGACTACGGCCACCATCCCGTAGAGATCGCCGCCGTCCTCAAGGCCGCGCGGCAGTCGGTGGACGAGGGCGGGCGCGTGATCGCCGTCCACCAGCCGCACCGCTACACCCGGCTCGACAGCCTCTTCGACGACTTCGCGGGCTGCTTCGCAGAAGCAGACGTCGTGGGCATCACCGACATCTTCGCCGCCGGCGAGGCCCCCATCGCGGGCCGCTCGCGCGACGACCTCGTGGCCGGCATCATCGCCACGGGCCACCGCCACGCGCGGTCCGTGACCGACGAGGACGACCTCGCCCGGCTGGTGCGCGAGCAGGCGCGCGAGGGGGACATCGTCGTCTGCCTCGGCGCGGGCTCCATCTCGGGCTGGGCGCGCGGCCTCGCGGGGCGGCTCGGCTGAGCGATGGGGCTGATTGCGCTCTGCCTCTGGATCCTCGCGGCGGCGGTCCTGCAATGGGTCACGACCGCCAAGCAGTCGTGGCCCGCCGCCTACGGGCTGATGGTCGTGGCGGTCCCGGTCCTCTGGCTGCTCTGGCAGCAATCCCCGGCCCACGCGCTGCTCGGCCTCGCTGCGATGTGCGCCGTCCTGCGCTGGCCGGTCCGCTACGGCTGGCGCCGCATCAAGGGCCTGATCCGATGACCTATCCCGACCTCCGCGGCACGCTCACCGAAAGGCGCGACCTCGCCTCGCTCACGTGGCTGCGCGTCGGCGGCCCCGCGGACGCGCTGGTCCAGCCCGCCGACGAGGCGGACCTTTCCGCGTTCCTCGCTGCGCTGGACCCGAACGTTCCGGTCTTCCCGATGGGCGTCGGCTCGAACCTCATCGTCCGCGACGGGGGGCTGCGGGCCGTGGTGATCCGCCTCGGGCGCGGCTTCAACGGGATCGTGGTCGAGGGCGAGCAGGTCCACGCGGGCGCCGCCGCGCTGGATGCCCACGTGGCGCGCAAGGCCGCGCAGCGGGGCCGCGACCTCACCTTCCTGCGGACCATCCCCGGCAGCGTGGGCGGCGCGGTGCGGATGAACGCGGGCTGCTACGGCAGCTACGTGGCCGACGTGCTGGAGGAGGTGCGGGTGGTCCTGCGCGACGGCACTGTCCGCGACCTGCCCGCCGCCGACCTCAACCTCGCCTACCGCTCCTCCGACCTGCCCGAGGGCGCCGTCGTCATCCGCGCCACTTTCCGCGCGCCCGCGGGCGACCCGGCGGCGCTGGAGGCGCGGATGGAGGAGCAGCTGGCCAAGCGCGACGCGACCCAGCCGACCAAGGACCGCAGCGCGGGCTCCACCTTCCGCAACCCGGCCGGCTTCTCCTCGACGGGCCGTGCGGACGACGTGCACGACCTCAAGGCGTGGAAGGTGATCGACGACGCCGGGATGCGCGGCGCGACCCGGGGCGGGGCGGTGATGTCGGAGAAGCACTCAAACTTCCTCGTCAATGCGGGCGGCGCGACGGCGGCAGATCTGGAAGGCTTGGGCGAGGAAGTGCGCGCCAAGGTCTTGGCCCATAGCGGCATTTCGCTAGAGTGGGAGATCATGCGGGTCGGAGAGCCCGCCTGACGCCGAGGACCGCCGACAGACGCGGCCCGGCACGAGGCAGATGAGAGGGCGGCAGCGCCCCGAACAGGCAAGGGATTGGTGGTGTCGGGCAGGACTCCCCAACATGTGGTCGTCGTCATGGGCGGCCCGTCGAACGAGCGGGAGGTCTCCCTCTCGTCCGGATCGCAATGCGCGGCGGCGCTGCGGGCCGAGGGCTACCGCGTCACGGAACTGGACGTGGGCCCCGATCTGGCCGCGCGGCTGGCCGCGGAAAAACCCGACGCCGTGTTCAACGCGCTACACGGGCGCTGGGGCGAGGACGGCTGCGTGCAGGGGCTGCTGGAATGGCTGCGCATCCCCTACACCCATTCCGGGGTGCTGGCCTCGTCGCTGGCGATGGACAAGACGCGCACCAAGGACGCCTTCCGCGCGGCGGGCCTGCCCGTGGTGGAGAGCCGCCTCGTGCCGAGGGACGCGGCCGGGTCCGCGCTGCCCGCGCCCTACGTGGTGAAGCCCAACGCGGACGGCTCGTCGGTGGGCGTGCACATCGTGCGGGAGGGGTCGAACCTGCCGCCGCTCGACGACATGCCCGCCACCGTGATGGTCGAGGCCTACGTTCCGGGCCGCGAGCTGACGACGACGGTGCTGGACGGGCGCGCGCTGGGCGTCACCGAGATCGTCACCGACGGCTGGTACGACTACGACGCGAAATACGCCGAGGGGGGGTCGTCTCACATCGTCCCCGCCGACGTGCCCGCGGAGATCGCGGAGGCCTGCACCGATTTCGCGCTGCGCGCCCATGCCGTCCTCGGCTGCCGCACGCTGAGCCGCACGGACTTCCGCTGGGACGACGCGCGCGGGCTCGACGGCCTGATCCTGCTCGAGACCAACACGCAGCCCGGCATGACCCCCACCTCGCTCACCCCGGAGCAGGCGGAGCACGCGGGCATCCCCTTCGGACGCCTCTGCGCGATGCTGGTGGAGGACGCCTCGTGCGACCGCTGATCCGCCTCAGGGCCGTGGCCCGCGCCGTGCGCGCCGACGCGAAATGGGCGTGGCGGGCCGAGCGGCTGTGGCTCACCCCGTCCTTCCGGCGCCTCGTGCGCGTCGGCATCCCGCTTCTCGCGACGGCGGGCGCGATCCACCTCTGGCTCGGCGACCCCGCCCGCCTCGCCGCCGTGCAGGACCGCATGGCCGAGGTGCGCCGCTCGATTCAGGACCGGCCCCAGTTCATGGTCACGCACGTCTCGATCGAGGGGGCGTCCGCGCAGCTGCGCGAGGACATTGCCGAGGCGATGCCGGTGGACCTGCCCCTGTCGCAGTTCGCCCTCGACACCGCCGCGATCCGCGCCGGGCTCGAAAGCCTCGACCCGGTGGAGCGGGCCGAGGTGCGCGTGGCCCCGGGCGGCATGCTCGCCATCCGCATCACCGAGCGCGACCCCGCCGTGGTGTGGGCGCATGCCGACGGCGTGGACGTGCTCGACGCGACGGGCCACCGCATCGCCACCGTCGCGGACGTCGACGCCGCCGGCCCCTTGCCGCGCGTGGCGGGCGAGGGCGCGGGGGACCGGGTCGAGGAGGCACTACGCCTGATGGCGGCCGCCGGCCCGGTGGCCGAGACGCTCGTGGGCCTCGTGCGCGTGGGCGAGCGCCGCTGGGACGTGGTCTTGGCCGACGACAAGCGCATCCTGCTGCCCGAGGTCGCGCCCGCGCAGGCGCTGGACCGGGCGCTGGCGCTGCACGCGGCCACGGACGTGCTGTCGCGCGACGCGGTGGCCTTGGACATGCGGGTCGCGGGGCGGCCCACGGTGAGGATGGGGCCGGAAGCGGTCGCCAAGCTGCGCGCCGTGCGCGCCGAGGCCCGCGCCGCCCGAGAGGAGGACGAAGGATGAGCCGCCTGTTCCAGGCCCAACGCACCATGCGCCGCAAGCGGCAGGCCGCGCTGCAGCGCGGCGTCGTCGCCGTGCTCGACGTCGGCACCTACAAGACCTCCTGCCTCGTGCTGCGCTTCGAGGAGAACGCGCCGCAGGGCGAGGGCGTGGGCCAGATGGCGGGGCAGTCGAACTTCCGGGTCATCGCCCATGCCACGACCCGTTCGCGCGGGGTGCGCGCGGGCGAGGTGGACGCGATGCCCGAGGTGGAGCGCGCCATCCGCAGCGCCGTGCAGGCCGCGCAGCGCGGTGCGGGCGTCCGGGTGGACCATGTCGTCGCGTGCTTCTCGGGCGGGCGCCCGGTTTCCTACGCGACGCAGGGCGAGATGCCCCTGATCGGCGAGGCCTGCACCGTCGCGGACGTCTCTGACGTGCTGTCGCGTGTCGATACCCCCGACCTCGGGCCGGGCCGCGAGGTGCTGCACGCCCAGCCCGTGAACTTCGGCCTCGACCACCGCACGAACATGCGCGACCCGCGGGGCCAGTCCGGCGAGCGGCTGCGCGCGGACGTCCACATGCTGACTGTTGACGACCACGCGATCGCGAACCTCCTCGCCTGCATCCACCGCTGCGACCTCGAATGCGCGGGCCTCGTCTCGGCGCCCTACGCGGCGGCGACGGCGGCGCTGGTCGAGGACGAGAAGGAACTAGGCGCGGCCTGCATCGACATGGGCGCGGGCACGACGGGCCTGTCGATCTGGATGCGCCGCCACATGGTCTGGGCCGACACGGTGCCGATCGGGGGCGACCACGCCACCACCGACGTCAGCCAGCTGCTGCGCGTGCCGTGGGCCACCGCGGAGGGGATCAAGACGCGGTTCGGCGGGGTCCACGCCACGGGCGCCGACGACCGCGAGATGATCCCGCTGCAGGCCGAGACCGGCGATTGGCACCACGACCGGCGAGAGGTCAGCCGCTCGGACCTCATCGGCATCCTGCGCCCGCGCCTCGAGGAGATCCTCGAGGAGGCCGCCGCGCGGCTGGAGGCGGCGGGCTTCGCCTCGCTGCCCTCGCAGCGCATCGTGCTCACCGGCGGCGCCAGCCAGATGCCCGGCCTCGACGGCCTCGCGGCGCGGGTGCTCGGCCCGTCGGTCCGCCTCGGGCGGCCCCTGCGGGTGCCCGGCCTGCCCGAGCGGGCGGCGGGGCCGGAGGGCGCGGCCTGCGTGGGCCTGTGCGTCCAGGCGGCCGAGCCGCAGGACGAGTTCTGGGACTTCGACGCCGCGCCCGCGCGCGCGGGCGGGCAGGGGCTGCGCCGCGTCGCGCGCTGGTTCCGCGACAACTGGTGAGCGGGGCGAGGATCATGGCGGAAATGTGGCACGCACGACTCACCCGAAGGCGAGCGGGCCCCTGATTCCGCCGATGCGCGAATCAGGGGAGTGACGTGGCGGCGCGGGCCGGGCTAGGCTCCCGCCCAATCAATAACAGGGCGACGCGGGCCAACCCGCGCGCCGGGCGGAACTTACAGGTGGACATCAGATGACCTTGACCCTCTCCATGCCGGGGTCCGCGCACGAAGCGGACCTCAAGCCCCGGATCACCGTTTTCGGCGTCGGCGGCGCCGGCGGCAACGCCGTCAACAACATGATCCAGCAGGACCTCGAAGGGGTCGAGTTCGTCGTCGCGAACACCGACGCCCAAGCCCTCGTGCAGAGCCAGGCGCAGCACCGCGTGCAGCTCGGCGTGCGGGTGACCGAGGGCCTCGGCGCGGGCGCCAAGCCCGCGGTGGGCGCGTCGGCCGCCGAGGAGACCATCGAGGAGATCGTGGACCGCCTCGCGGGCGCCCACATGTGCTTCATCACCGCCGGGATGGGCGGCGGCACCGGGACCGGCGCCGCGCCGATCATCGCCCAGGCCGCGCGCGAGCTCGGCATCCTGACCGTCGGCGTGGTGACCAAGCCGTTCCAGTTCGAGGGGACCAAGCGGATGCGCCAGGCCGAGGAGGGCCTCGAGGCGCTGCAGAAGGTGGTCGACACCCTCATCATCATCCCGAACCAGAACCTGTTCCGCCTCGCCTCCGCGCAGACGACCTTCACCGAGGCGTTCCAGATGGCGGACGACGTCCTCTACCAAGGCGTAAAGGGCGTGACCGACCTGATGGTCCGTCCGGGCATGATCAACCTCGACTTCGCCGACGTCCGCTCGGTGATGGACGAGATGGGCAAGGCCATGATGGGCACCGGCGAGGCGAACGGCGACGACCGCGCCAAGATCGCCGCCGAGAGCGCCATCGCGAACCCGCTGCTCGACGAGATCAGCCTCAAGGGCGCCAAGGGCGTGCTGATCAACATCACCGGCGGCTACGACATGACGCTGTTCGAGATGGACGAGGCCGCGAACTCCATCCGCGAGCAGGTGGACCCGGACGCCAACATCATCGTGGGCAGCACGCTGGACCCGACCATGGAGGGCACGGTCCGCGTCTCGGTCGTCGCCACGGGCATCGACGCGCAGGCCTCCGAGGAGGCGCCCGCGCCGCGCCGCCGCCTGTCCGACCCGTTCGAGGCCGCCGCGCCCGCGCCCGCGCCGGCGCCCGCCGTCGAGGAGGCCCCGCGCTTCGAGCGCCCCGCCGCCGCCGTCGCGCCGGAGCCGGCCCCCGAGCCGGTCGCCTACGCGCCCGCGCCCGCGCCCGCGCCGGCCCCGGCCGTCGCCGCCGAGGCCGAGAGCTTCTTCGACGCGCGCGCCGCGCAGGAGGCGGAGGCCCCCGAGGCCGCGCCGATGGCGACGGCGCACGAGGCCCCGGGCGACGACTTCTTCTCCCGCCGTCCCGCCGCGCCGGAGCCGGAGGCGATCGACCGCCTGAAGCGCGCCGTGCTCAACGGCGAGCGCCGGGCCGAGGCGGCGCCCGCCGCCGCGCCGACGGCGCCCGAGGCCGGGGGCCGGTTCGGCCTCGGCGGGCTGCTGGGCCGGATGTCCGGCACGCCCGAGGGTGCCGCGATGCGCGCCCCCGCGCCCCAGCCGACCCCGGTGGCGCATCCCGCCGCCGAGGCCGCCCCGGAGGAGGAGCGGATCGAGATCCCCGCCTTCCTCCGCCGCCAGGCGAACTGACGCAACCCGCGGGCCGGACCGGCCCGCGCCTCCACCGCCCTCCCGCCATCGAGGGCCGTGCGGCGGCGTCCGGTGCCCACCGGACGCCGCCGCCGCGTTTCATGACCCCGCGTCACGCCCCGGGACCCTGTCACGTCCTCGTCGCGCGCCGCCGGAACCCGCGCCCGCGGCAGGGATGAAATCCGAACGGAATCAGCTGGATGCGGGGGCTCCGACGGGGTCGGCGGACGGGCGCCCATCGCCGTCATGGTCCCGTTACATCCTGCAACCGTGGTTGATTTGTGGGGCGCGCGGGCTGTGCCTAACTCACCGTCGAACCAATGGAGCACGGCCACGGGGCCGGATGCCTGACGGGGGTGGACGACATGCAGACGACGCTGAAGCGCACCATCGCGTTCTCCGGGATCGGCCTCCACTCGGGCCGCCCCGTTCGCCTGTCGCTGCGTCCCGCCCCCGCCGGCCACGGCATCGTGTTCCGCCGCACCGACCTCGGCGGCGCCGCGATCCCCGCCGCGTTCGACCGGGTCGAGCCGTCGCCGCTCTGCACCCTGCTCGTGAACGACGACGGGGTCTCGGTCTCCACGGTCGAGCATGTAATGGCCGCGCTCGCGGGCTGCGGCGTCCTCAACGCCATCGTCGAGGTGGACGGCCCCGAGGTCCCGATCCTCGACGGCTCGGCGGCGCCCTTCGTGTCGGCGATCCTCAAGGTGGGCGTGGCCCGGATGCGGGCGCCCGTGCAGGTGATCGAGGTCCTCCGCCCGGTCGAGGTGCGGCGCGGCACCGCCAGCGCGGCGCTCGCCCCGGCCGACGAGTTCGAGGTCGACTTCAGCATCGACTTCGCCGACGCGGCCATCGGGCGCCAGTCCAAGGCGCTGCGCCTGTCGAACGGCACCTTCGTGCGCGAGCTCTGCGACTCGCGGACCTTCTGCCGCCAAGCGGACGTCGAGGCGATGCAGGCGGCGGGCAAGGCGCTCGGCGGGACCTACGACAACGCGGTCGTGGTGGACGGGGCGAAGGTCCTGTCGCCCGGCGGCCTGCGCCATGCCGACGAGGCGGTGCGCCACAAGATGCTCGACGCGGTGGGCGACCTCGCCCTGGCCGGGATGCCGATCTTCGGCCGGTACACCGGCGTGCGCGCGGGCCACGCGATGACCAACGCCGTGCTGCGCGAGCTGCTGTCGGATCCGGCCAACTACCGCATCCGCACGCTCGCCCCCGAGGAGTGCGCCCGCCTCCCCGGCGCGGGGCTGGAGCGTGACGTGTTCGCCCACGTCTGACGCCGCGTGCCGCGCGGGTCTGGCGCGGCGGGCGCGGGGCCGCTAACGAGAGGGCGTCCGACCGGGGAACCCGGCGGGCGGGTCCGGACGGACGGGGGACACGATGACGGGCAAGGGTCTGGGAACGGTGGCTTTGGTCGCGACGCTCGCCGCGTGCGGCGGCTCGTCCGAGGTCGCGCTCGAGGACGCCGCGCCCGAGACGATCTACCAGCAGGCCGAGCGCGAGATCGCGGCCGGCGATCCCGACGACGCCGCCGTGCTCTTCGCCGAGGTCGAGCGGCTCTACCCCTACAGCGAATGGGCGAAGCGCGCGCTCATCATGCAGGCCTTCGCCTATCACGAGGACCGCGACTACGAGGCGGCGCGCGACGCGGCGCAGCGGTTCATCGACTTCTACCCCGCGGACGAGGAGGCGGCCTACGCGCAATACCTCCTCGCGCTGTCCTACTACGACCAGATCGATCAGGTGGGCCGGGATCAAGGCCTCACCTTCCAAGCCCTGCAGGCGCTCCGCACCGTCGTCGAGCGCTACCCGGAATCGCCCTACGCCCGCTCCTCGATGCTGAAGTTCGACCTCGCCTTCGACCACCTCGCGGCGAAGGAGATGGAGATCGGGCGCTACTACCTGAAGCGCGGGCACTACGCCTCATCGATCAACCGCTTCCGCGCGGTGGTCGAGGACTACCAGACCACCACGCACACGCCCGAGGCGCTGATGCGGCTGGTCGAGGCGTACCTGTCGCTGGGCCTCACGAACGAGGCGCAGACCGCGGGCGCGATCCTCGGCCACAACTTCCAGTCCTCGCCCTTCTACGACGACGCCTACCGGACGCTCACGGGCCGGGGCCTGACGCTGGAGGCGCAGGGGTCGTCGTGGCTGCGCTCGATCTACGACCGCACGATCCGGGGCCGCTGGCTGTAGATGGGCTGAAACCCCATCCTACGGGTGGCGGTGGGCCGGTCCCGACGCTATTTCCCGGCGATGCTCCGCACCCTCGACATCCGTGACATGCTCATCATCGACCGCCTCGGGCTGGAGCTCGGGCCGGGGCTGAACGTGCTGACCGGCGAGACCGGGGCGGGCAAGTCGATCCTGCTGGATTCGCTGGGCTTCGTGCTGGGCTGGCGGGGCCGCGCGGCGCTCGTGCGGTCGGGTGCCGACCGGGGCGAGGTGTCGGCCGAGTTCGACCTGCCGCCCGGCCACCCGGCCCGCACGGTGCTCGACGAGGCGGGGATCGCGGTCGAGGACGACGCGGTCCTGCTGCGCCGGGTCAACACCGCCGACGGGCGCAAGACCGCGTGGATCAACGGCAGCCGCGCCTCCGGCGAGGTGCTGCGCCAGCTCGGGGACGCCCTGCTCGAACTGCACGGCCAGCACGACGATAAGGGCCTGATGGACATCCGCGGCCACCGCGCGCTGCTCGACGCCTTCGCCGGCGCGGGCCCCGCGCGCGAGGCGGTGGGGGCGGCGTGGCGGGATTTGTCGAAGGCCGCCAAAGCGTTGCGGGCGGCGCGGGCGCAGGTCGAGGCGACCAAGGCCGAGGAGGATTTCCTCCGCCACGCCGTGGCCGAGTTCGACGACCTCGGCCCCGAGGCGGGCGAGGACGAGGCCTTGGACGCCCGCCGCCGCCTCATGCAGGGGGCCGAGCGCATCCGCGAGGACGTCGCCAAGGCCCTGCAGGCGATCGGGCCGAACGGGGCGGAGGCGCAGATGCTCGACGCGACCCGATGGCTGGAGGACGCGGGCGAGGCAGCGGACCAGCTCGCGGGCGCCATCGACGCGCTCGGGCGCGCGATGACCGAGCTGGGCGAGGCGCAGGCGGGGGTGGAGGCGGTGCTCGACGCGCTGTCCTTCGACCCGCACGAGCTGGAGGCGGTGGAGGAGCGGCTCTTCGCGATCCGGGCCTTGGCGCGCAAGCACGGCGTGGCGCCGGACGAATTGGGCGCGTTCGGGGACGACCTGCGCGCGCGGCTGGACCTGCTGGACGCGTCGGGGCCGGGGATGCGCGCGCTGGTCGAGGCGGAGGCCGAGGCGCGCAAGGCCTACGACGCGGCGGCGGCCTCGCTGACGACGCTCCGGACCGATGCCGCCGGGCGGCTGGACGCGGCGATGGCGGCGGAACTGGCACCGCTCAAGATGGAGCGGGCGGTCTTCGTCACCCGCGTGACCGAGGGGTCCGAAGGACCGGAGGGGCGCGACGACGTGGCCTTCGAGGTGGCGACCAACCCCGGCGCGCCGCCCGGGCCGCTGAACAAGATCGCGTCGGGGGGCGAGCTGTCGCGCTTCCTCTTGGCGCTGAAGGTCTGCCTGACGGGCGGGGACCGGTCGATGACCCTCATCTTCGACGAGATCGACCGCGGCGTGGGCGGCGCCACCGCCGACGCGGTGGGGCGGCGGCTCAAGGCGCTGGCCGAGGGGGGGCAGGTGCTGGTCGTCACCCACTCGCCGCAGGTGGCCGCGCTGGGGGCGCATCACTGGCGGGTCGAGAAGCGGGTCGAGGGCGAGGTCACGACCTCGACGGTGGTGCCGCTGGGCGAGGGCGAGCGGGTGGACGAGATCGCCCGGATGCTGGCCGGGGACACGGTGACGGAGGCCGCACGGGGCGCGGCGAAGGCGCTCTTGGACGCGGCGGCGTAGGCGCAGAGCGCGCGGGAAATCTTCCCTCTTTCGCCCCGCACGGTGGGGGGCGCCCCCCGTGCATATGGCGTGCATACACCGTGCATACATCGTTCATACCGACTGGCGCACGGTCCGGGTGGAAACCGTGCGTTCGTGGAGGATGGACGGGTTGGCGCTCGGTGATCTCGGCGGTTCCGCGTCGTCGGACGGGCAAAGCACCATGTGCGATACGACCGCGCAGCGCCAGGCTGCCGTGCCACGGGCCGGCGATGCGCTGGTATGGTCGTCGCGCGACCGCCACCATTGCGGGTCTCCCCCGTTCGGAGCCTTTCTCTCGGCTCGGATCGACGAGAGGGCACGGAGGCCCCCATCAGGTCGGGGGCGTCGAGGGAGGGCCTCAGGCGTGCTCCTCCGCCGCGCGGGCCGCCAAGGCCCGGTTGAACGCCCGGAAGGCGTCCACGGCGAGCAGGACCGCGACGGCGCGGGGAACGTCGTCCTCGATCCGCACGACGGGGACGAACTCGGCCGCGCTCTCGCGCAGGACGGGCAGGGCCGTCGCGAAGGAGGCGTCGGACTCGATCCAGCGGCCCTCGGCCATGGCCGCGTCGATCCGCTCCCGCGAGGGCGCGCGGGGGTGCGACAGGGCCTTCATGTGCGAGGTCACGCGGATCGTGGCGGGGATGTAGGCCTGCGGACCCGCGCCGATCTGCTGGCCCCGGCGGAACAGCTGCCGGTCGAAGAAGGACCCGCCCATCAGGCGCGAGCCGACGGCGGTGGCCATGGAGACGGCGACCATGACGGCGAGGCCGGTCTGCCAGTCGCCCGTCAGCTCGAACACGATCAGCGTGGTGGAGATCGGCGCGCCTAGCACGGCGGCCGCGACCGCGCCCATGCCGGCCAGGGCGTAGAGCGTCTCCGACCCCGAGACCTCGGGGAAGAGCCCGGTCGCGAGGATCCCGAAGGCGAGGCCGGTCAGCGCGCCCACCATCAGCGCCGGAGAGAACACGCCCCCGCCCATCCGCCCGCCCACGGTGATCGCGACGGCGGCGACCTTCACGGCGGCGAAGACCATCGCCTCGCGCAGGCCGATCCCCCCCGACAGTGCGGCGGAGGTGGTCTCGTAGCCCACGCCGATGATGTGCGGGAAGGCGATGGCGATGGCGCCCAGCAGCAGCCCCGCGACGGCGGGCCGCGCCCATCGCGGCAGGCCGGTGCGGCCTTGGACCGCAGTGCCGATGTCGTCGCAGAAGAACACCGCCCGCATCAGCACGACGGCGACGATCCCGCAGAGCAGGCCGAGCAGCAGGAAGGCGGGCAGCTCCACGTAGAAGGCGAGCACGCGCCCCTCGCCGAGCGCGAACTCGGTGACGTCGCCGAAATGGCTCCGGGAGATGACCGCCCCCGCGACCGCCGAGATGGTGATCGGCGCGAAGGCGTGGACCGAGAAGTGGCGGTTCACCACCTCCATCGCGAAGAGGGCGCCCGCGATCGGGGCGTTGAAGGAGGCCGCGACCCCCGCCGCGACCGCGCAGCCGAGCAGCTCGCGCCCCGTGATGCCGTCGGCGTTGATGCGGTTCGACACCCAGCCCGCGATCATCCCGGTGATGTGCACCACCGGCCCTTCCCGGCCCGAGGAGCCGCCGGAGGACAGGGTGATGAGCGACGACAGGGCCGAGGCGACGCCGGCCTTGCGCTCGACCCGCCCCTCGCGGAGCGCGGCGGCCTCGATCACGTCGGCGACGGAGCGCACGCGCCCGTCCGGGGTGAAGCGGTCGAGGATCAGGCCCACCACGAGCCCGCCGATGGCGGGGAGCGCGAGCACCCACCACCACGGCAGCGTGGCCGCGAAGCTGTGCAGGAGGCGCGGGTCCTCGGTGCCGTAGAGCAGGGTCTGGAGCGCCCGGATCGCCGTCATGAACCCCACCGCCGCATAGCCCGAGGCGATGCCCATGAGCAGCGCGATGAACCAGAACTGGGCGGCGGTCGGGCCGCGCTCCCGCACCACCCGCCACGCGTCGCGCGTCCGCGCGGACAGGCGGGCGAAGGGTCCCTCGGGGGGGTCGGACGGGGCGACGCTCATGCTGGTCCGCCTGTCGGGTCGCGCGTAGGGTGCGCGCCAGGAGCGATCGCCGGAGGTGAAACGATGATCCCGGACGACCTGACGCGCGCGTTGGCCGCCATGCTAGGCGACCGCCTGTCGACGGGAAAGAGCGATCTGGCCCTGCACGGGCGCTCGGAGACGTGGCACCCGGAGATGCCGCCCGACGCGGTGGCCTATCCCGAGACGACCGCCGAGGTGGCCGAGGTGGTTCGCCTCTGCGCGGCCCGCGGGGTGCCGGTGATCGGCTGGGGCACGGGGACCGCCTTGGAGGGGCATGCCTCCGCGCCGCGGGGCGGCGTCACGGTGGACTTCCGCCGCATGGACCGGGTGCTGGAGGTGCTGGAGGAGGACATGCTGGTGCGGGTCCAGCCGGGCTGCACCCGCGTCCGCCTGAACGAGGAGCTGCGCGCCACGGGGCTGATGTTCCCGGTCGATCCCGGCGCGGACGCGAGCGTGGGCGGCATGGCCTCCACCCGCGCCTCAGGGACCACGGCGCTGCGCTACGGGACGATGCGCGACCACGTCCGGGGCTTAGAGGTCGTCTTGGCCGATGGGCGGGCGATCCGCACCGGGGGCGTCTCCGGCGGCCTCGCGCGGAAGTCGTCGGCGGGCTACGACCTGACGTCGCTCTTCGTGGGCGCGGAAGGGACGCTGGGCCTCATCACGGAGCTGACGCTGAAGCTGCACGGCCAGCCCGAGGCGGTGGCCGCCGCCGTCTGCGCCTTCCCGGACACGGCCTCGGCCATCGGCTGCGTCATCGACGCGACGGCGATGGGGATCGTGCCCGCGCGCTGCGAGTTCGTGGACGCGGCGACGGTGGCCATCCTCAACGACCTCGACGGCGCGGGGCTGCCCGTCGGCCCCCACCTCCTGCTGGAGTTCCACGGCTCGGACGCGGGCGTGGCCGAGGCGGCGGAGCGGTTCGGGGCGGCGGCCACCGACCGGGGCGGGGCGGGCTACGCTTGGGCCACCGAGGCGGAGGCGCGGACCCGCCTGTGGGACATGCGGCACCGGGCCTACCACACCATCCTGCGGTCGCGGCCCGGATCGACGGCGGTGGTGACGGATGTCTGCGTCCCCGTCTCGCGCTTGGGCGAGGCGATCGAGCGGGCGGCGGCGGCGGTCGCGGCGTCGCCGATCCCCGGCCCGATCCTCGGGCATGTGGGCGACGGCAACTACCACGCGATCCTCTTGGTGGACCGCGACCGCCCGGAGGAGCTGGAGGAGGCCAAGCGGCTGTCCGACGCGATGGTGCGGGACGCGCAGGCGCTGGGCGGCACGGCCACCGGCGAGCACGGGGTGGGGCTGGGCAAGCTGCACCACATGGAGGCCGAGCACGGGGCCGCGTGGGACGTGATGGGGCTGGTGAAGCGGGCGCTGGACCCGGAGGGCGTGATGAACCCCGGCAAGCTGGTGCGGGGGAACTGAGGGGGGTCGGGGTTCGGCCCCGACCCCCGTCATCCTCGGGCCCGACCCGAGGATCTCGTGGAGGGAGGTCCCCGGGTCGAGCCCGGGGATGACGGGCGGGGCGCTAGGGCCCTAGACCCGCTCCACCGTCACCTTGTCGCCGTAGAACGCGAGATGCCCCGCGATGGGCTTCGCCGCCTCCTGGTCCGGGGCCTCGTAGGACCACGCCGCGTCCTCGATCCGCGCCGAGGCGCCCACGTAGTGATAATGCGTGGCCTCGCCCTTGTGCGGGCAGCGCGTGACCTTGTCCGACCGCTCCATCAGCGCCATCGCCACGTCCTCGCGCGGGAAGTAGATGACCGGGTCGTACGACCCCTCGCGCAGCTCCACCGCGTTGCGGCTCTCCACCATCACGCCGTCGTCCGTGCGCACGGTCCACGTGCCCTCGGCGGGCGCGGTCTCGATCTTGGCCATCGGGATTCTCCTTTGGCCGGATGGTAGGGCGCCGCCGCGCGTAAGCCCACCCTCACAGCGGGGCCGTCATCCGCTCCATCCACGCGCGGTCCTCGCCCGTCAGGCGGTCCGACAGCCGCGCGCGCACGCCCGCGTGGTAGGCGTCGATCCAGTCCCGCTCCCAAGGGCCGAGCATCCGGGCCACGATCAGGCGGCGGTCGATCGGCACCCATGTCAGCGTCTCGAAGCCCAGCAAGTCGCGGTCATCGCCGCCCTCCGGGCGCTCGGCCCTCGTGACCACGATCAGGTTCTCGATCCGGATGCCGTATTCGCCCGCGCGGTAGTAGCCCGGCTCGTTCGACAGGATCATCCCCTCGGCCAGCGGCAGGGTGGAGACCCGGCTGATCCGCACCGGCCCCTCGTGCACGCCGAGGTAGACGCCCACGCCGTGCCCCGTGCCGTGGTCGTAGTCCTTGTGCGCGGCCCAGAGCGGGGCGCGGGCCAGCGCGTCGAGATGCGCCCCCGCCACCCCGCGCGGGAAGCGGGCGCGGGAGACGGCGATCATGCCCTGCAGGACGCGGGTGAAGTCCTCCCGTATCCCGATCGGCGGGTCGCCGCGGGGGATGGTGCGCGTGATGTCGGTGGTGCCGTCGAGATACTGGCCCCCGCTGTCGAGCACCATGACCGAGTCCGGGTCCACGATCCGGTCGGACTCCTCGTCGACCCGGTAGTGGGGCAGCGCGCCGTGGGGGCCGGACCCGGCGATCGTCTCGAAGGAGATGTCGCGCAGCGCGTTGGTGCCGCGCCGGAACCCCTCCAACGCGCGGACGGCGTCGATCTCGGTGATCCCGTCGGACGCCTCGTCGTACCAGCGCAGGAAGCGCACCATCGCGGCGGCGTCGCGCAGGTGCGCCTCGCGGGTGGCGGCGATCTCGGCCTCGGACTTGCAGGCCTTGGGCAGCGCGGTCGGGTCGGGCGCGTCGATCCGCTCGACGCCCCCCGCCGCCAGCGCGTCCGCGACCGCCTGCGGGGCCCATGCGGGATCGACCATCGCCGGCCCGTCGAGGGCGGCGAGCGCGGGGACGAACGCGTCCCAGCGGTGCAGCGCGATGGCCGGGTCGGGATCGAGGCCCTCGAACTTCTCCGGGTCGGAGAACAGGTCGACCCGCCCGTCCGCGTGCAGGATCGCGAAGGCGAGCACGGCGGGCGTCCGCGCGAGGTCCGCGCCGCGGACGTTCAGGAGCCAGCAGATCGACTCCGGCAGGGTGAGGACGCAGGCGGTCGCCCCCGCCGCGCGCACCGCCTCGGCGATCTCGGCCCGCTTGGTCTCGTCGCCCTTGCCGGCATAGTCCGTCGGCCATGCCTCCACCGGCGCGGCGGGGCGCGCGGGCCGGTCGGGCCACACCGCGTCGACGCCGTTCTCCACGGGGACGAGGTCGAGGCCGGAAAGGGCGCGCACCTCCTTGATGGTGTGCAGCCACGGGTCGTACCCGATCCGGCCCCCGTCCGGCAGGGCCTCGGCCAGCCAGTCGGCCAGCTTCGTCGCGGGCCAGTCGACGTACTCGAACGTGTCCCCGTCCGTCTGCGCCCGGACCTGGAGCGTGTAGCGCCCGTCGGTGAACATGGCCGCCCGGTCCGGCAGGATCACGGCGAACCCCGCGGACCCGGTGAACCCGGTCAGCCACGCGAGCCGCTCGTCCGAGGCGGGGACGGTCTCGCCTTGGTGCGCGTCGGCGCGGGGGACGAGGAAGGCGGAGAGGTCGCGCTCGGCCATCCACGCGCGTAGCGCCGCCACGCGGGGCGGGCCGTCGGCGGGGCGGGCGGTGACGGCGAAGCTCTGGAACATGGGGTGCCTTTCGTGGAGGGCGCCGGGGGCTCCGCCCCCGGACCCCCGGGATATTTGCGCCAAGAAAGGGGGGGCCGTTCAGCGAACGTCAACCTTTGGCGGCTAGCAGGGGACCGCGGCACAGGCGGGGACGCCGATGGCCGCCCAAGGAAGGGGCCGTACGGTCCCGCCCCCGCGGGGCCTGGCCGAAGGCACTCGCCCAGCGGGGGCTCCCCTTCCTTGGCGGAAATATCCCCGCCGGAGGCTCCGACGTCGACGCGGCGACGCCGTCCGGGGCCGGGCCTGCCCGCTCGGGCGCGGCGGTGCCGCGGCGCCTGCGCCCCCTCACGCCACGCGCTTCATCCCCATGACCCGCGCGCGCTTGCGCGGGTCGCTGTCGAACAGCGCGGCCAGCTGCTCGGTCATCGCGCCGGCCAGCTGCTCCACGTCGGTGATCGTCACCGCGCGCTCGTAGTAGCGGGTCACGTCGTGGCCGATGCCGATGGCAAGCAGCTCCACCGCGCGGCGCTTCTCGACCATGGCGATCACGTCGCGCAGGTGCTTCTCGAGGTAGTTGGCGGGGTTCACGCTGAGGGTCGAGTCGTCCACCGGCGCGCCGTCGGAGATCACCATCAGGATCTTGCGAGCCTCCGCGCGCCCGACCATCCGGCGGTGCGCCCATTCCAGCGCCTCGCCGTCGATGTTCTCCTTGAGCAGCCCCTCCTTCATCATCAGCCCGAGGTTCGGGCGCACCCGTCGCCACGGGGCGTCGGCGGACTTGTAGACGATGTGGCGCAGGTCGTTCAGCCGTCCGGGGGCCGAGGGGCGCCCGGCCTTGAGCCAGTCCTCGCGGCTCTGCCCGCCCTTCCACGCCCGCGTGGTGAAGCCGAGGATCTCGACCTTCACGCCGCAGCGCTCCAGCGTCCGGGCCAGCACGTCGGCGCAGATCGCGGCGATCGAGATCGGGCGGCCCCGCATGGAGCCCGAGTTGTCGAGGAGCAGCGTGACGACCGTGTCGCGGAACTCGGTGTCCTGCTCCTGCTTGAACGACAGCGGTGTGGTGGGCGAGGCGACGATCCGGGCCAGGCGCCCGGCGTCGAGGATGCCCTCCTCTAGGTCGAACTCCCACGAGCGGTTCTGCTGCGCCTGCAGCCGCCGCTGCAACCGGTTGGCCAGCCGCGAGACGGCGCCCTTCAATGGCTCGAGCTGCTGGTCGAGATAGGCGCGCAGGCGCTCCAGCTCGGCCGGCTCGGCGAGGTCGGCGGCGTCCACCACCTCGTCATGGGCCTCGGTGAACACGACGTAGTTCGGGTCGGCCTCGGAGATGGGCGGGGGCGGCGGCGGGTCCATCGGCTGGTCCGCCTCGGGGGCCTCGGACTCCTCGTCGCTGTCGGCCTCGGCCGCGTCCTCCATGGACACTTGGGCTTGGCTCGGGTCCTGCTGCTGCTCCTGGGCGTTCTCGGGCGAGGCCTCGGCCTCGTCCTCCTCCTCGTCCTGCCCCGTCGAGTCGGGCTCCTGCTCCTCCTCGTCCTCCGAGGCGCCGTCGTCCTCGTCCTCGTCCTCCGTGTCGGGATCGTCGCCCAGCTGGTCGCCGTAGCCGAGATCCTCGATGAGCGAGCGGGCGAGCTTGGCGAAGGCGGTCTGGTCGGCGAGCACGTCGTCGAGGCTCTCGATGCGGTCGCCCGTCGCCTCCTCGATGAAGGGCCGCCACAGGTCGAGCACGTTCTGCGCGGCCGCGGGCAGCGGGCGCCCCGTGGCGGCCTGCCGGATCCAGTAGCCCGCCGCGACGGCCAGCGGCGCCTGCGCCCGGTCGGACAGCTCGCCGTAGCCGCGGCGCGTGGCCTCGGACCCGATCTTGGCCTCGATGTTGCCCGCCGTGCCCGGCATCCGGCGCGCGCCCACCGCCTCGCAGCGGGCGGTCTCCATCGCGTTGTAGAGTTCGCGCGCCATGTTGCCCTGCGGCAGGTAGCGCGCGTTCACGCCCGCGTCGTGGTGGCGGTGGCGCAGGGCGTAGGCGTCCGCCGTGCCGCGCGCCATCAGCACCTCGTCGCGGGTCAGGCGGCGCGTCACCTGCGGCAGGCGCACCTGCTCGGCCGTGGCGCCCGGCGGATCGACGGAATAGCTGACGCCGAGGTCCGGGTCGTCGGCCATGGTCCGCGTGGCCTCGGCCAGCGCCTTCTTGAACGGATCGGCGGGGTTGTCGGCGGGCTTGCTCATGGCCCTCCACCTATGCGGCGCGCGGGCGCGGGGCAACGCGGCATGAAACCTTCGACTCGTCCGGGGGTTGCGGGGGCGTCCGGGGCCGTCCGCGCGACGCGGTGGCGGCCCGCCCTGCAACGGAGGAACCGACGATGACCCGACTGATGACGACCTGCGCGATGACCCTCGCCCTCGCCGCGCCCGCGTGGGCCGACGGCCACGCCAAGACGTCCGGCGCGATGGCCGAGGACGTGAGCGAGCAAGCCACCGTCCGCTACATCCGCCGCGACGCCGACGGCAACGTCGTGTTCGACTCGATGGCCGCCGACCAAGCGCCGGGCGCGACGGGCGCGGTCGCCGACGCCATCGCGCGGGCCGACGGCCCGACGGTCGGGGCCACGGACGACGCCGTGACCCGTTCGGTCGCGGCGGGCGAGGGGCTGCCCTCGGACGGCATGACGCCGCAGGTCTCCGCCGGCGCGCTGACCGAGGCCGAGCAGGCCGGCGGCCTGCCGCAGGAGACCGCCGAGGCGATGACCGCCGAGGGCGCGGGCGGCCTCGCCGACAGCTTCACCGCGGAGATGGCCGCGCAGGCCGTGCCCGCGACGGACCAGCTCGACGCGGGAGGGCAGGCCCAAGGCGGCTACGGCCTCACGGGCTCGCCCGACATCGCGTCGGCGGGCGGCGTGGACTCGGTGCCGTTCGACGTGGAGGCCTTCGCCACCGAGATGTTCGAGCAGGGCTACCGCAAGGGCTACGTCCGGGCGATGACGGAGGTCCGCGCCGAGGGGATCCGCCGCATGCAGCAGCGCATCCAGGCGGGCCAGTTCCAAGACCGCGAGCGGTTCCGCCAGCAGGCGCAGGACACGCGGCGCGGCATGACCCGCGACGTGCTGACCTTCCGCGACGCGCAAGGCAACCAGATGCGCTTCGTCCTACCCGAGGGCATGTCGCGGGCCGAGTTCCTGCGCCAGATCGACCAGTGATGCCGAGGGGGCGAGGCCGCGCTCGGTCTCGCCCCGCTTGACCCCTCCGGGTCGCCGCGCCATGCGCCCCGCATGGCCACGCTCCCCTCCGACCGCCTCGACCAGATCCTCGCGCGCGAGGAGTATCTCGAGGCGCGCATGAACGCGGGGCTGGACGGGGACGAGATCGCCGCCGTCACCCGCGAGTATTCGGAGGTCCGCCCCGTGGCCGAGGCCGTCCGAGCCGTCCGGTCGCTGGAGGGCCAGGTGGCCGACGCCCGCGCCCTGATGGACGACCCCGAGATGCGCGAGCTGGCCGCCGAGGAGCTGCCCGCGCTGGAGGCCGACCTTTCCGAGCGCACCCAGTCCCTGCGCCTCGCGCTGCTGCCCCGCGACGCCGCCGACGCCCGCCCCGCCATCCTCGAGATCCGGCCCGGCACGGGGGGCGACGAGGCCGCGCTCTTCGCGGGGGACCTGTGGGCGATGTACCGCCGCTACGCCGAAGGACGCGGCTGGCGCGTCGAGGAGATCGAGCGGCAGGAGACGGAGCTCGGCGGCCTGAAGGAGCTCGTCTCCCGCATCGAGGGGGAGGGCGTGTTCGCCCGGCTGAAGTTCGAGAGCGGCGTCCACCGGGTGCAGCGCGTCCCCGCGACCGAGAGCCAAGGGCGCATCCACACCTCCGCCGCCACCGTCGCCGTGCTGCCGGAGGCCGAGGCGGTGGACGTCGACATCCCGGACGCGGACATCCGCATCGACACGATGCGCGCCAGCGGGGCCGGGGGGCAGCACGTGAACACGACCGATTCCGCCGTGCGCATCACCCACCTGCCCACGGGCATCGTCGTCACGTCGTCGGAGAAGTCCCAGCACCGCAACCGCGAGATCGCGATGCAGGTGCTGCGCGCCCGCCTTTACGACGCGCAGCGGGCCGCCGCCGACGCCGAGCGGGCGGCGGACCGGCGCGCGCAGGTGGGCAGCGGCGACCGGAGCGAGCGCATCCGCACCTACAACTTCCCGCAGGGCCGCCTCACGGACCACCGCATCAACCTGACGCTCTACGCGCTCGACCGGGTGATGGGGGGCGACCTCGACGAGGTGATCGACGCGTTGACGGCCGAGGCGCAGGCGGCCCTCTTGGCGGAGATGGAGGGCTGAGCGTCCGGGACGCGCTGGCCGCCGCCCGCGCCCGCTTGGCCGGGGCGGGCGTGCCGGACCCGGCGGGCGACCTGCGCCGCCTGATGGCGCATCACGCCCCCGGCGCCTTCCCGGACGACGACCTGCCCGACCCGGCGGGCTGGGCGCGCTTGGTCGAGGCCCGGGCCGCCCGCGTCCCGGTCTCCCACCTCGTCGGGCGCCGCGCCTTCTGGCGCCACGACTTCGCCGTGACGGGCGACGTGCTCGACCCGCGCCCGGAGACCGAGATGCTGGTCGCCGCCGCCTTGGAGGCGCCGTTCGCGCGCGTCGTCGATCTCGGGACCGGGTCCGGGGCGATCCTCGGCTCGCTGCTCGCCGGTCGTCCCGACGCGACGGGCGTGGGGACGGACCTGTCCGACGCCGCGCTCGCGGTGGCCGCCCGCAACCTCGCGGCGCTCGGCGTGGACGGGCGCGCGACGCTGCTGCGCGCCGACTGGTGGGAGGGGGTCGAGGGCCGCTTCGACCTGATCGTCTCGAACCCCCCCTACATCGCCGCGGCCGAGATGGCGGGCCTCGCCCCCGAACTGGCGCACGAGCCGCGCATGGCGCTGACCCCCGGCGGGGACGGCCTGGACGCCTACCGCGCCATCGCGGCGGGCGCGGCGGCGCGCCTCGCCCCCGGCGGGCGAATCCTCTTGGAGATCGGCCCCACGCAGGCCGGGGCCGTGTCGCGCCTCCTCCGGGAGGCCGGACTCGGCGAAATCGGCGTCAAACCCGACCTCGACGGGCGCGATCGCGTTGTTTTCGGGCGGAACACCGCCGTTTGACGCATCATCGGGGTTGTGCCCGGCCCCCGCCGCCCCCATAACCAGCGCAAGGGCAGACGCTGGCGCACGACGCGCGCGACGCCCGCACCAGCCAGACGGACCGACGAGTGCGCCGCGCGACGCGGCCGGGTCCGCCACACAACCGACTGGACGCACTTCATGAGATCCTCCAAGTCCCGCTCGCGGAACAAGAACCGCAACCGGAACCAAGGCGGCGGCAACGTCGTCAACCGCGTGTTCGACAGCTCCGGCCCCGAGGGCAAGGTCCGCGGCACGCCCCAGCAGATCATCGACAAGTACAACCAGCTCGCCCGCGACGCGCAGCTCTCCGGCGACCGCGTCGCCGTCGAGGCGTTCCAGCAGCACGCGGAGCACTACTCCCGCATGCTGGCCGCCGCGCTCAAGGAGCAGGAGGCCCGCCAGCAGCAGCAGGGCGGCAACCAGAACAACCAAGGCAACCAGCAGAACGGCCAAGGCGGCGGCGGGGGCCAGGGGGGCAACCAAGGCGGCGGGGGCCAGGGGGGCAACGGCGGCGGTCAAGGTGGCCAGGGCGGTCAGAACGACCAAGGCCGGCAGGAGCGCCAAGAGCGGCGCGACGACCAGCCCGCCGAGGCCGCGGAGCCGCAGGACGCCGGCCCCGTCGAGGTGCCGGAGGGGCAGGGCGAGGAGCAGCCCAAGGGCGACAAGCCGCGCCGCCGCTCGCGCCGCCGCACCACGGCCAAGGCCCCGACCGAGGAGGGCGGCGACGCCCCGCAGCCCTCGCCGGAGGACGCCGCCTAGGCCGCCGCGTAGCCCCGCGCCAAGGCGCACCACCGCGCGAGGTCGACCTGCTCCGCCCGCTCCGTGGGCGGGATGCCCGCCGCCTCCAGCAGTGGCTCGGGCGGGCGGCCCAGCGGCTTGAGCGACGCGCGGAGCATCTTGCGCCGCTGGCCGAACCCCGCCGCGACGACCCTCGACAGCCACGCCGGGTCGGCGGGGTGGCGCGGCTCGGCCCGCGCGGCGAGGTGGACCACCGCCGAATGCACCTTGGGCGGCGGCGAGAACGCCTCGGGCGGCAGGGTCAGCGCGATCCGCGCCTCCGTCCGCCACGCCGCCAGCACCGCGAGGCGGCCGTAATGCCTCGTCCCCGGTTCCGCGACGATCCGCTCGGCCACCTCGCGCTGGAACATCAGCGTCAGCGACGACCAGCGCGGCGGCCAGTCCTCCGTCAGCCAGCGCACCAGCAGCTCCGTGCCGACGTTGTAGGGCAGGTTCGCGCAGACCTTCCACGGCGCGGCGAGGCGGGCGCCCGGATCGAGCGCCAGCGCGTCGCCCTCCACCACCTCCAGCCGCCCCGGATAGGCCGCCGCGATCTCGTGCAGGGCGGGCAGGGCGCGGGGGTCCTTCTCGACGGCGAGCACCTTGCGCGCGCCCTCCGCCAGCAGCCCCCGCGTCAGCCCGCCGGGCCCCGGCCCGACCTCCAGCACGTCCGTCCCCGACAGGTCCCCCGCGACCCGTGCGATCCGCGCCGTGAGGTTCAGGTCCAGCAGGAAGTTCTGCCCGAGGCTCTTCCGCGCGCGCAGGTCGTGGCGCGCGATTACCTCGCGCAGGGGGGGCAGGTCGTCGATCATGGCCGTCCCCTAGCCCTGCGGCAGCAGCCGGTCGAGCGCCGCGTCGGCCCACGCCCCCCGTCCCGCGCGGTCGAGCACGACGATCCCCTCCGTCAGCGTCAGGAGCGCGGCCACGGCGGCGTCCGGATCGGCCTCGTCCCGCGGCAGGCGCGCGGCCACCCACGCGGCGAAGCCGTCGAGCAGCGCCGCCGCGGTCCCCGCGTCCCCCGACGCGAGCAGGTCGAGCCAGAGGGCGAAGTGCGCCGAAAGGGCCGGATCGCCCGCGAGGCGGCGGAGCGCGCGCGCGAGCGCGGCGAGGTCGGGCTGGGGTCCGGGCGGCAGGCCCGCGTCGAGGCGCGCCGTCATCTCGGCGGCCACGTGCGCGAGGGTGTCGTGGAGCAGCCGCTCCTTGGTGCCGAAGTGGTAGATCAGCATCCGGTCCGACGTCCCCGCCGCCTTGGCCATCGGGCGCAGCGCGGCCCCCGCCAGCCCCTCCGCCAAGAGGTGCGCCGCGAGGCGCGGCAGGAGGATTCCGCGCGTCAGGCGCGGCATGGCAGAAAAGCGTAGCGGCCGCTACGTCCTTCGGATATGTAGCGGGCGCTACGCAACGGGAGACGATCCATGACGCCCTTCACCATCCCCGCCGCGCTCGGCGCGCTCCTGCTCGCGGCCGTCGCGATCGGCCTCGCCACGGGCCGCCTGCCGCGCGGAAGCTGGGCGGTCCCGGCCGTCCTCTCCGCCGGGTTCCTCGGGGTCTCGCTCCTCGCCGTCGCGGACGGGGGGCCGCTCGGCTTCTGGACGGTGCACACCGGGACGCTCTGGGGGCTGCAGGTCTGGCTGGACCTGCTGATCTGCGCGGGCGTGGCCCTGTTCGCTTGGGTGCCGCGCGCCCGTGCCGCCGGCGTCGCGCCCGCCCCGTGGGTGGCCGCGACCTTGGCCACGGGCGGGATCGGGCTGCTCGCCTTCGTCGCGGCGGTCATCCGGGCCGAGCGGCGCGCCGGGCGGCCATCTCCCATGCCAGCCTGATCGCGTTCGCCGTCGAGGTCGGGTCGGCCCGGCCCGTCCCCGCGATGTCGAAGGCCGTGCCGTGGTCGGGCGACGTGCGCACGAAGGGCAGGCCGAGGGTCACGTTCACCCCGCCCGCGAAGTCGATCGTCTTGATCGGTATCAGGGCTTGGTCGTGATACATGCACACGGCGGCGTCGTAGCCCGCCCGCGCGCCCGCGTGGAACATCGTGTCGGCGGGCAGGGGGCCGAAGCAGCCGAGCTCCGGCGCCAGCCGGGCGACGAGCGCTGCGATCCAGTCGCGCTCCTCCGTGCCGATCTTGCCGTCCTCGCCCGCATGCGGGTTCAGCCCCGCCACCGCGATGCGCGGGGACGCCACGCCGAAGTCGCGGATCAGCGCGCGGTGCGTGATGCGGAGCGTCGCCTCCAAGCCCTCGGGCGTCAGCGCGGCGGGCACCTCCGCAACGGGGACGTGGATCGTCGCGGGGACCACGCGCAGGTCGGGGCAGGCGAGCATCATCACCACGTCCCGCACGCCGCCCAGCTCGGCGAGGTACTCGGTGTGGCCGGGATGGGCGAACCCCGCCCCCTCGATCAGCGCGGCCTTGTGGATCGGGGCCGTCACCATGCCCGACGCGGCCCCGGCGCGGCACAGCGCGACCGCACGGTCGATGGCCGCCACCACGCCCTTCGCCTGCGCCGGGTCGGGGCGCCCCGGCACCGCCGGGCCCGGCACGTCCACCGGCAGGACGCACAGCGCGCGGTCGTGCGCGGCCTCCGGCGCGTCGATCACCTCGACCGGCCCGAAGGGCGCGAAGTGGTCGGGGTTGCCGAGGACGAGGAGCGGGATGCCCGTGGCGAGGACGCGCGCCTTCGCCACGACCTCCGGGCCGATGCCCGCCGGCTCGCCGCAGGTGATCGCGAGCGGCGCGGTCAGAACCGCTCCACCACCGCGTCCGAGCGCAACTCCTCGAGGAAGCCCTGCGCGTAGGTCGTCAGGCGCTGGCTGACCAGCTGGCCGCCGATCTGGTCGCGCGCGCCCTCGGGCACCTCCGCGACGCGTCCGCAGAGCATCACGAAGGAGAGCGTCCCGTTCGCTGCGATCAGCGTCGAGACCTCGTCGTCGTCGAGCTTGGCCAGCTCGGTGCGCAGGTCGCCCGGCAGGCTGTCGACCGTCGCCACCTCGCGGATCAGCGCGTCGGGGCGGCCCGCGCGCCGGGCCACGCCGTAGAGGTCGTCGCAGGTATCGACCCGCGCCCGCAGCGCGGCGGCGGCGGCGAGGCCCTCCGCCGTGCGCCCGCCCGCGAGGGGCCAGATCGCGTAGTCCACCGACAGCGCGTCCGCCGGCGCGCCGCCCTCGTCCACCTGACGGACGAGGAACAGCGCGAGGAAGCTGCCGAAGTCGATCGGCCCGGCGACCTGTCCCGGCTCCAAGGTCAGGATGCGCGTCGCGGCCTCCGGCGGCAGGTTCGCCAGCGGCACCCAGTCGAGCCGCCCGCCCCGGCCCGCCGTGGGCGCGGCCGAGAAGCGGCGCGCGGCGGCGGAGAAGGCCGCCTCGCCCCGCAGGGTGTCGGCCAGCCGCTCGGCGAGGCGGCGCTGCGCCTCGGCGTTGTCGGGCGTCAGCGGCAGGGCGATCTCCGAGAGCAGCGCGCGCGCCCCGGCGCCGCCGGCCCCCGCGCTCGCCACCGCGCGGTCCACCTCCGCCTCGGTCGGGCGGGCCTGCGGGCCGAAGCGCTGGCGGATCAGGTCACGCCAGTAGAGCTGGTTGCGCACGAAGTCGCGGAACGTCTCGCCCGCGATGCCGCGCGCCTCGAGGATCTGGATGAACTCGTCGGGGGCGAGGTCCGCGCGGCCCGCGAACTCGACCATCGCCTCGTCGAGGGCCTCCGCGGTGACGACGATGCCGCTCCGGCGCGCGGCCTCGACCTGGATCGTCTCCTCGATCAGCCGGTCGCGCGCGCCCTCGTAGTCCGCGCCGGGCGCGTTGATCAGCCCGAAGAACCGCGCGCGCTGGTTGACCTGCCAGTCGGTGATGGTCGTGCCGTCCACCGTGGCCGCCGGCGCGAAGAGGTTCTGCGCCGCCGCGGGCTGCCCGCCCGCCGCCAGCAGCGCCGCCAGCAGCATCGCGCCCGCGCGCCGCGCCCATCCGGTCCCCGTCATCGTCCCTCCCGCCCGCGGCTCGCGCGGCGCCTCATAGCCCGCAGCGGCGCTTGCGCGTCCGCCGCTCCTGTCCGCCGAGGCCGGCCAGCTTGACCGACAGCCCGTAGCTCGTGCTCGGCTCCAGCGCCGGGTTCGAGGTGAACCGCCGCTCGACGTCGAAGTCGACCGACACGCAGTCCGTCGCGTAGGTCACGCCAAGCCCCGCCTCGGTGGGGTCGTTGGTCACGAAGTCATACCGCCAGTTCGCGCGGCCCGTCCAGTCGCCCCCCAGCCCGTAGGACGCGTCGAGCGCCCATTCCGAGGTGTCGCGCGGGCGCCCCGCCGTCGCGTCGCTCTCCAGCCACGTGTGGCGGGTGTCGATGCGCCCCCGCGGGCCGGTCCAGCGCAGGATCGTCTCGGCCCGGTTGAAGTCGAGCTGGTCGTCGAACAGCGCCCGCGCCATCAGCCCGAACCCGCCCCGCCGTGCGTCCATCGACAGCAGCCAGTCGCTCCCCTGCCCGTCGAGCCCCGTGCCCGGACGGAACTGCCCCGGATCGCCGTCGCGCACCACGCGCCCCACCGTCCCGCCGAGGGACCAGCCGTCGACCACCTCGCGCCGGTAGCTCACCCCGAGGTTCACCCGGCTCCCGAGCTCGCGGCGGTCGCGGCCGGGGAAGCGGGACAGGGAGAACAGGTTCCCCTCGTCGAACTCCGGCGTGAGGCTGTCCTCGTCGGGGGGGTTCCGGCGCTCGTCGGGGGCGAGGATCAGCTGCGCCACCGGCTCCAGCGTGTGGACCGCCCCGTCCGCGCCCGTCCGCGTCATCGGGTAGCGCAGCTCGACCGCGCCGTAGGGGACGCCCCGCGTCAGCACGTCGTCCCCGAAGGCCGGGTCGTCCGAGATGCGGTAGGTGTCGAAATGCGCCGCCGCCTGCGTCGTGAACACCAGCCCGCCGCCCGTGACCCACGACCGCCGCCAGTCGAACGAGGCGGAGAACCGGCTCACGTCGCGCGCCCCCTCGGCCCCCGTCAGCCCCGCGTCGCGCGCGGTCGCGACCGAGGCGGGGCGCTCCCGGACCTGCCCCTGCAGCGACCACGCCCCGATGCCGCCGATGCCGGGGAAGTCGAAGCGCCGCTCCTTCACCACGTTGACCTCGCGCGAGGGCAGGAAGCGGTTGTCCTCGCCGGTCCGCAGCGAGTCGAACACGATGGCCTCGGCCAGCACCCGCTCGTCGCGCTCGACGCGGCTGACGGCGATGCGGCTGTCGAGGCGGTCCTTCTCGGTGATGCCGTAGTTCAGCAGGTAGGTGTCGTCGGTCACCAGCTCGAGGTCGAAGTCGAGCCGGTAGTCGCGCGGCAGGCCGAACGTGCCCTCCGCGAAGAGGTAGCCGCGCGCCTCGCCCGGCCGGATCTCGTCCGAGCCGAGCGCCCCGTTCACCTCGATGGCGCCCGCGTCGAAGGCCTGCCGGTAGCGGAAGCCCAGCGAGCGGGCCTCGTTGGTCGTCACGAAGGGCGCGAGCGTCACGTCGCGGGACGGGCCGAGCGTGATGAAGTAGGGCACCGCGATCCCGGTCCCGAGCAGGTCGTCCGAGGTGACCGTCGGCGCGAGGAAGCCGCTGGTCCGCCCGTTCGTCGGCGCGGGCAGGCGCAGCACCGGGAACCACGCGACCGGCACGCCGAACACCTCGAAGCGGGCGCGCTCGAAGTAGATCTGGCCGGTCTCCTCGACATGGACGACCCGGCGGGCGCGGATCTGCCAGATCGGGACCGGCGCGTCGGGGCAGACCTCGCAGGTCGAGGCGACCACCTGGTAGAGCTGCGTGACCCCGGTGCCGTCGCGCGCGATCTCGTTTGCGGCGAGCTGGAGCTGCCGGTCCAGCACGAGCCGCGCGCCCTGCAGCACGGAGGTCCGCAGGTCCCGCGACAGGGTCGCGAACTCCGCCACCAGCACCGCGTCGCCGCCGGGGTCCACGACCTCGATCGGCCCCTCCACCACGAGGCGGTCCTCGTCGCGCAGGTAGGTCAGGCGGCGGGCGCGCAGGACGCGGCCGTCGGCGAAGACCTCCACGTTGCCGCTCGCCGTGAGCGAGGTCGCGTCGAAGCCGATCGCGTCCGCCACCAGCGAGGCGGGCGCCTGCGCGGCGGCGGGCGCGGCGCCCAGCGCGCAGAGCAGGGCGAGGAGGCGGAGCAGCCGGGTCATCCGTCCTCCAGATGCAGGATAAGGCCCAGCGCCGCCAGGATCGCGGCGGCGGGCGGGGCCCATGCGGCGATGGCGATGGGAAGCTGCCCGTTCTCGCCCAGCACCTGCGCGAAGTTGCGCAGGAAGAAGATCCCGAACCCCGCGAGCAGCGCGGCCAGCACCATGGCGCCCGTCCGGCCCCCGCGCTGGTGGCGCATGGTGAAGGCCGCGCCGATCATCACCATCGCCGCCAGCAGGATGGGGTTCGCCAGCTCCATCTGCAGCCAGACCCGGTGGGTCCGCGCCGAGAACCCCGCCGCGTCGAGCCGCGCGATGAACGCGGGCAGCTCGTAGATCGGGATGGCCGAGGGGGTGCCGAAGCTGTCCCGGATCTGCGCCCGCGTCAGTGTCGAGGGCAGCGTCGCCTCCTCCGACAGGACGGCGTCCAGCTCGGGGTTCTCCGCCTCGTCCAGCGGCCACGTCTTGGCGTCGGTCAGGTGCCACGCGCCGACCTGCAGCTCGGCGCGCGCGGCGTCGGTCCGCTCGGTGGGGGTGCCCTCGGCGTCGAAGCGCAGGAACGTCGCCGCGAAGAGCACGGTGCCGTCGAGCGAGGCGCGCGAGGCGCGGATCACGGTCTGCCCCTCCGCGTCGCCTTGGCGGAGCCAGACGTCCTCGTCCGAGATCGACAGGGTCGAGGTGATGCCGGACAGGCGCGCCTCGACGCGCTCGAACGCCTTCTGGGTGGCGGCGACGATCGGGTTCACCGCCAGCAGCGCCACCACCCCGAGCAGCAGCGCCGCCGTCACCGGCGACCACAGCGCCCAGAGCGCCGAGCGCCCCGCGCCGCGCACCACCACCAGCTCGGACGAGCGCGCGAGCCCGAGGAACAGCGCCAGCGTCGCCAGCATCACGATCAGCGGCAGGATCTGGTAGAGGGCGGCGGGCAGGTTGAGGGCGGCGAGGTGCAGCCCGTCGCGCAGCCCGCCCTCCAGCCCGCGCAGCTGCTCGGCGAGGTCGATGGGCAGCAGCAGCCCGGTGAACACGAGCGTGATGAGCGCGATCAGCAGCAGGAAGCGCCGCGCGATGTAGAGGCGCAGGGTCATGCCGCGGCCTCCGCCGCCCGGAGCCCGCGCGCCGCCCGCCGCCCGCCGGAGGCCAGCCACAGCAGCACCGTCCCCGCCGCCAGCATCGCGGCCCCCGGCAGGTAGAGCGTCCACCACAGGCCGGCGTCGTCGCGCGCGGCGGACTCGGCCGCGTTCGACAGGAGCTGCGCCACCACCGCCAAGGCCACCGCCCCGAGGATCTGCCGCCACAGGCCGAGCCGCGAGTAGGCCCCCGTCAGCATCGCCCCCAGCGCCATCAGCGGCAGCGCCGCCGCGAGCAGCGAGGCCGCCAAGCGGCTGTGCCCCTCCTGGAGCAGTTCCGCCGCGCTGGAGCGGGTCAGGGCGCGGGTCTCGGGCGCGGCGCGCAGCAGCGCGGGCGTCGACAGCTCGCGCGCGTCGGGCGCCCGCGCGTTCGTGCCCCCCGCGAGGCCGGCCATGTCGAAGGCGAAGTCGTCGAACCGCACCGTCAGCAGCGTCCGGTCCGCGAGGGCCAGCGTCTGCGCCATGCCGCGCAGCATCACGAGCCGGGGCGACTCCGCCCCGCGCACGAGGAAGGCGCGCTCGGCGGTGTAGGCGGTGTGCGAGCCCGCCTCGCGCCGGTCCTGCAGGTAGAGGCCCAGCATCTCCCCCTCGGGCGACACCTCGCGCACGTAGACCGTGATCCCCGGCCCGAGGTGCAGGAACTTGCCCTCCTGCAGCAGCCGCGCCGTCACGTCCTCGCGCACCTCGCGTCCGCGGTCGGCCAAGGCGGTGCGCGAGGCGGGCACGAGGCCGTGGGCCAGCACCGCGACCATCGCCGCGACCGCGATCCCGAACACGCCCACCGGCTTGGCCAGCCGCCATGGCCCGAGGCCCGCCGTCTGCGCCACGATCAGCTCGGAATCCGCCGCCAGCCGGTTCAGCCCGTAGAGCGCGGCCACCAGCGCCGCGACCGGCAGCACCGACAGGATCACGCCGGGCAGGGCCAGCATCGTGAACTCGAGGAAGATGGTCACGCTCGACCCGTCCGACAGCAGCCGGTCAAACAGCCGGATCGCGCGGTTCACCCAGTAGACCGCCACCAGCACGAGCGCGAAGAAGCCGAACTGCACCAGCAGCCGCCCCGTGAGGTAGCGGTCGAACACCGTCACCGCGCGCGCCCCGATTGCCGTGTGTGGTGCAGATCCACTCTGACGCGACCCCCATCCCGTCCCCCGTCCTTAGCGGGGGCGGGGGCGGGCGGAAACCCGTGACGCGACCCGCGCGCGCGACGGTGTGGCCATCGGCGCGTCCGCGCCCTACTCCTCCCGTGACCCTGACCCGCCGGAGCGCCCCCATGACCGACCTCGCCCCCCTCGACATCCGCGACACCGATGCCGACGCCCTCGCCGCCGCTGCGGGCGTGGTGGCGGTGATCGTGCCCGAGGCGGGCACCTTGGGCGGCGCGGCGCGGCGCGTGAACAAGCTGACGCGCGGCGGGCTCAAGCGGGCGGTCGAGTCCGAGGCATGGGGCAAGCTGTCCGAGGGCGGCGTGCTGGAGATCGGCTATCCCGCCGGGCTGGAGGCGACGACCCTCGCCGTGGTCCGGCTCGAGAAGCGGACCGCCGCCGCCGCCGCGCGCAAGGCGGGCGCCAAGCTGGCCAAGCTGCGCGGGTCGCGGCCGCTGACCCTCCTCGCGGAGGGCCACAAGGCGGCCGCCGCGGTGGCGCAGGGCGCGCTCCTGCGCTCCTACGACTTCCGCGACCACAAGACCGGCGACGCCGAACCGGCCGCCCCGATCACCGTCATGGCCCGCGACGCCGAGGCCCTGCGCGCCGAGCTGGACCCCCACGTGGCCCAGGCGGCGGGCGTGTTCCTCGCCCGCGACCTCGTCAACGCGCCCTCCAACGTCCTGACCACCACCTCCTTCGCCGAGCGGCTGGCGGCGATGCGCGACCTCGGCGTCGAGGTCGAGGTGCTGGAGGAGGACGAGCTGGAGCGGCTCGGGATGCGCACGCTGCTGGCCGTGGGGCAGGGCTCCGAGAGCCCGTCCAAGGTCGTCGTGATGCAGTGGAAGGGCAGGGCTGACGAGAAGCCGCTCGCGCTGATCGGCAAGGGCGTCGTCTTCGACACCGGCGGCATCTCGCTGAAGCCCGCCGGCGGCATGGAGGACATGACCATGGACATGGGCGGCGCGGGCACCGTCGCCGGCGCGATGGAGGCGATCGCCCGCCGCAAGGCGCGCGCGAACGTCGTGGCCCTCGTGGGCCTCGTCGAGAACATGCCCGACGGGCGCGCCCAGCGCCCCGGCGACGTCGTCGTCTCCATGAAGGGCGACACGGTCGAGGTCATCAACACCGACGCGGAGGGCCGCCTCGTGCTGTGCGACGTCATGTGGTACGCGCAGGAGCGGTTCGCGCCCGTGGGCATGGTCGACCTCGCCACCCTGACGGGCGCCATCATCATCGGGCTGGGCCACGAGAACGCGGGCGTCTTCTCCAACGACGACCGCTTCTGCGACGCCTTCCTCAAGGCCGCCGCGAGCGAGGACGAGGGCGCGTGGCGGATGCCGCTGGGAAAGGCCTACGACGACCAGCTCAAGTCCCGCGTGGCCGACATGAAGAACGTGGGCGGGCGCCCGGCGGGCTCCATCACGGCGGCGCAGTTCCTGCAGCGCTTCGTCAAGGACGGCACGCCGTGGATCCATCTCGACATCGCGGGCACGGCCAGCGTCAAGGGCGGCACGGACCTGTCGCCCGCCGGCGCCACCGGCTGGGGCGTGCGCGCGCTCGACCGCATGGTGCGGGACGGCTACGAGTCCTGACCCCGTGCCGGAGGCCGCCTTCTACCACCTGACCCGGCAGCGCCCCGAGGAGGCGCTGCTGGAGCTGATCCCCCGCGCCCGGGGGCGGGGCTGGCGGCTGGGCATCCGCGGCGGCGACGCGGAGCGGCTCAAGTGGCTGGACGAGAAGCTGTGGCTCGGCCCCAAGGAATCCTTCCTGCCCCACGGGCTGGAGGGCGGGGACCACGACGCGCGGCAGCCGATCCTGCTGGGGCCGCAGGCCGTGGCGAACGAGCCGCACTGCCTCTTCGTGATCGACGGGGCCGCCGTGTCCGGGGACGACGTCGCCGCCCGCGACCGCGTTGCGATCCTCTTCGACGGCGGCGACGAGCGGGCCGTGTCCGACGCCCGCGCCCTCTGGTCCGCCCTCACCGGCGCGGGGCTTCCGGCCCGCTACTGGTCGCAGGAATCGGGACGCTGGGAGATGAAGCGGGAGACGAACGTCTAGGCGGGTTCCGTCCGCCCGACGGAACGGGGCGGGCCGCGCAACGTTTGTCCTTCATGGGACGCCTCATGATCATCGCCGCGCTCGCCGCGACGCCCGCCCACGCGCTGATCCCGGTGCATCCGATCCTGCCCGACCTCCCCATCGCCGAGCCGCACGTGCCCGCGCCGGTGGACTGCGTCCGCGGCGACGCGGATCCCTGCGCCCCGGACCGGACCTAGCGGGTCAGGCGCAGGACGCCGTCCGCGATCTCGATCCGCCCGAAGCTGCCGAGATAGCTCATCCCCATGAGGGAGCCCGGCATCTCGCCGCCGTTCACCACCGCCGGGACGTTGCGGTCCACCAGCCCGCCCAGCCGCACCTCGTCGAGCCGCACGTCCGCCGTCCGCACCTCGCCGTTCGCGGTCATCGCCCGCCCGAAGAAGCGCAGCTCGGTCGGGTCGATCCCGATCCGCTCCGCGTCCTGCATCGTCAGCACGAGGTTGGACGCGCCCGTGTCGACCACGAACTCGACCGGCACCCCGTCGATCTCCAAGGTCAGGTGGTAGTGGCCGTCGCGGCGCACCGGAACCTCGATCGAGCCGCCGTCGCCCTCGGCGATCACGGCCTGCCGGGGGACGGCCTGCTCCTGATACCAGTTGTAGGCGACCACCAGCCCGCCGAAGGCGGCGACCCAGATGGCGAGGTTGTAGACCAGCTTGGCCGCGCTGCCCCGCCACGCCGCCGCGAAGGCCAGCACGAGCACGAAGCCGAGCAGCCCCATGTAGAGAAGGGTCGCGGTGTCGTCGCCGGAAAGGTCCATGCAGGGGGATATGTTCCCGAGCGGGGTCCCGCTCAAGTCCCGCGTCCCGATCCTGAACGGAAGGTTAACGCCAGCCGAACGCGCCCAGCACGCCGTCGATCACGAACTGCACCGACAGCGCGGCCAGCAGCATCCCCAGCAGCCGCGTCGCCACGTCCACGCCCACCGGCCCGAGCGCCCGCTCCATCGGCCCGGCCAGCGCGAAGAGCGCGAGGCAGATGGCCAGCACCGCCAGCATCACGCCCACCGCCATGCCCGTCGCCGCGAGGTCCCCGCCGTCCGACAGCAGGATCATCGTCGCGATGGCGCCCGGCCCCGCGATCAGCGGCAGGGCGAGGGGGAACACGCTGGGGTCGGCGGGCGGCGCGTCGGCCTTCTCGCCCCGGCGCGCCGAGCGGCGCTCGAACAGCATCTCCAGCGCCGTCAGGAACAGCAGCAGGCCGCCCGCAATGCGGAACGCGTCCATGCTGATCCCGAGGAAGCCCAGCAGCGCCTCGCCCGCCAAGGCGAAGACGATCAGCAGCGTCGCCG
Organism: Jannaschia sp. Os4; assembly: GCF_016820245.1. GTDB lineage: Bacteria > Pseudomonadota > Alphaproteobacteria > Rhodobacterales > Rhodobacteraceae > Jannaschia. The sequence continues at coordinate 149,025 of NZ_JAFCAR010000005.1, forward strand.
CCAGCGCCACGGCGCGCAGCGCCACGCCCCAGCGGCGGCGCGGCGTCATCCCGGCCGTGAGGGCCACGAAGATCGGCGTCAGGCCGATCGGGTCGATGACCACGAAGAGGGCCGTGAACGCGGTGATCGCGTCGCTCACGCCGCCGCCTCCGCCCGCTCCAGCGCCTCCGCGGCCTTCTCCCAGAGCGCCTCGGCCCGGGCGAGCCCGGCCTCGATCTCGCGATACTTCTCGTTCCAGACCTTCAGGTCGCGGGCGTTCGTGTCGTCGTAGAGGTCCGGGTTCGCCAGCTTCTCCGCCACCTGCGCCCGCATCCCCTCGATCTTGGCGATGCGCGCCTCGCATTTCTGAACTTCAGCGCGCAACTCCTTGACGGTCAACGGTTGCTGCGGCGCGGCATTGGCCTTCTTCGCCGGTTTGGCCTTCGGCTTCTCCGGCTTGGCCGCCTTCGGCGCGAGGCCCAGCAGCTCGCCCCGGTAGTCCTCGAGGTCGCCGCCATAGGGTGCGACCCGCCCGTCCTTCACCAGCCACAGGCGGTCCGCCACCAGCGACAGCAGGTGCATGTCGTGGCTCACGATCACCACCGCCCCGTCATAGGCGGCCAGCGCCTCCACCAGCGCCTCCCGCGACGGGATGTCGAGGTGGTTGGTCGGCTCGTCGAGGATCAGCAGGTGCGGCGCGTCCAGCGTCGCCAAGAGCAGCGACAGCCGCGCCTTCTGCCCCCCCGACAGCTTCTCGACCGCCGTCTCCGCTTGGTTCGCGCCCAGCCCGAACGACGCCAGCCGCGCCCTCAGCCGCGCCGGCGCCTCCTCGGGGCGCAGCCGCGCGATGTGGTCCAGCGGCGTCTCTTCCAGATGCAGCGCGTCCACCTGATGCTGCGCGAAGTAGCCGATCCGCAGCTTGCTCGACGCGACCCGCCCGCCCTCGCGGACCTCCAAGTCGTCCGCCAAGAGCTTGGAAAGAGTGGACTTTCCCTCGCCGTTCCGCCCCAAGAGCGCAATGCGGTCGTCCTGGTCGATCCGCAGGTCAAGCGAGCGCAGCACCACCCGCTCCCCGTAGCCCACCGACGCCCCCTCCAGCCGCAGGATCGGCGGGCTCAACTGCTCGGGCTCGGGGAAGCCGAACCGCGTCACCGCCTCCTCCTCGGGGGCGCGCACGATCTCCATCCGCTCCAGCATCTTCACCCGGCTCTGCGCCTGCTTGGCCTTCGACGCCTTCGCCTTGAACCGGTCAACGAAGCTCTGCAGGTGCGCCCGCTCCCGCGCCTGCTTGGCCGCCGCCGCCGCCTGCACCGCCCGCCGCTCGGCCCGCGTCCGCGCGAACGTGTCGTAGCCGCCCGCGTAGAGCGTCAGCTTGCGGTCCTCCAGATGCAGGATGTGCCCCACCGCGCGGTTCAGCAGCCCCCGGTCGTGGGAGATGACGAGCACCGTGTGGGGATACTTCGCGAGGTAGCCCTCCAGCCACAGCGCCCCCTCCAGATCGAGGTAGTTCGTCGGCTCGTCCAGGAGCAGCACGTCCGGCTGCGCGAAGAGCACGCCCGCCAGTGCCACCCGCATCCGCCACCCGCCCGAGAAGTCCGACACCGGGCGTCCTTGGGCCGCCTCGTCGAAGCCCAGCCCCGCGAGGATCGTCGCCGCCCGCGCCTCCGCCGACCACGCGTCGATGTCCGCGAGCCGCGTCTGGATCTCCGCGATCCGCGCGGCGTCCTCCGTCTCCTCGGCCAGAAGCGCGGCCCGCTCGGAGTCGTGGGCCACCACCGTGTCCACGAGGTTGACCTGCGACGCCTTCGCCTCCTGCGCCACGCCGCCGACGCGGGCGCGGGCGGGCAGGTGGACGTCGCCGCCGTCGAGCGGCAGCTCGCCCCGGATGGCGCGGAACAGGGTCGTCTTGCCCGCCCCGTTGGGACCGACGATGCCGACCTTGTGCCCGGCGGGGATGGCGGCGGAGGCGCCCTGCAGGAGCGGGCGCCCGGCGACCGAGAGGGTGACGTCGTCGAGGCGGAGCATGGGTGGGGCGATGACCCCGCCCGCCGCCGGGGTCAAGGCGCGTCCGGGGCGCCGCGCGCGGTTCCCATCCCCTGCGCGCCCTGATAGGCGCGCGCCGGAATCCACACCTGACGGAGAGCGCATCATGGCCCTCGAACGCACCTTCTCGATCATCAAGCCCGACGCCACCAAGCGGAACCTGACCGGCGCCATCGTCGCCAAGTTCGAGGAGGCGGGCCTGCGCGTCGTGGCCTCCAAGCGCATCAAGCTCTCCAAGGAGCAGGCGGGCCAGTTCTACGCCGTCCACTCCGAGCGCCCCTTCTTCGACGAGCTGACGACCTTCATGGCCTCCGAGCCGATCGTCGTGCAGGTGCTGGAGGGCGAGGACGCCATCGCCAAGAACCGCGAGGTGATGGGCGCGACCAACCCCGCCGAGGCCGCCGAGGGCACGATCCGCAAGGAATACGCGCTGTCGATCGGCGAGAACTCGGTCCACGGCTCGGACGGCCCGGACACCGCCGCCGAGGAGATCGCGTTCTTCTTCTCGGGCCTCGAGATCGTCGGCTGATCCCGGCCCGCCCGAACATGACCGGAGGGCGCCCCGCGGGGCGCCCTTCCTGCTAGAGGGGGGGGATGACCGACCCCCGCGCCGCGATGGCGGCCCGCAACAACGCCGACCTCTACACCCCGGTCTTCGCGGCCCACGGCGTGCCGTTCCGGCGCGGCGACGCGCTGTTCGAGGCGGGGGCGCGCCCGCCGCCCCTCTTCTCCGACGTGACCACGCTCCGCCCCGGGGCGCCCGGCGCGGCCGAGGCGGTCGCGGCGGCGATGGCGCGCGCCGGCGGGCGCGGGGCGGTCAAGGACTCGTTCCGCGACCTCGAGCCCCCGGGCATGGCCGTCCTGTTCGAGGCGACGTGGATCTGGCGCACGCCCCGCAGCGCGCCCACCCGCTGGACCCGCGCGACGGATCCCTCCGCCTTGGCCGCGTGGGAGGCGGGCTGGGCCGCGGACGCGCCGCAGCCCATCCGCCAGTTCCCGGACGCGCTGCTCGCCGATCCGCGCGCCGTGTTCCTCGGGCGCTGGGTGGACGGGATCTGCGTCGAGGGCGCCTTGGCGACGCCGTCGGCGGATTGCGTGGGCCTGTCCAATGCGTTCGGCGCGGCGCCGGGCGCCTTCGCCCGCGCGGCGGACGCGGTCGGCGGGGTCCGGCCAAGCCTGCCGGTGGTCGGCTACGAGCGGGGCGCCGCGCTCGACGCGGCCCGCGCCGCCGGGTTCGACGCGACGGGCGGCCTGCGCGTCTGGGTCGGGACGGGGCCCTTCAGGGCCGGATGAACCGCATCGTGCCCCGGTCCCCCGTGCCGGGCCGCAGGGTCTTCGCGGTCGCCGAGAGGCGGGACGGGCGACCGAACTCCTGCATCAGCCGGGCGAGCCCGTGCTCCACCGTCGCGGCGAAGGCCGTCACCGTCCCGTCGGTCCGCGCACCCGACGAGATCACCGAGGCGATCCGCAGCCCGTCCGGCCCCTCGGCGAAGACCGGGGCGCCCGAGGCCCCGAAGGTCACGTCGCAGTCGAGCGCGAGGATGCGCGCGTCGCGGGCGAGCACGCGGCAGCCGTCCTCGTAGGACGGGTACTCGTCGCGGTCCTGCGCGTAGGACACGATCCGCACCCGGTCCCCCGTCCCGAGGCGTCCCGCCGCCGCGAAGGGCCGGATCACGTGCGGCTCGATCCCCTGCGCCAGTTCGAGGAGCGCGAGGTCCGCGGCCACCTTGTCCGCCGAGTTGGGCGCGTCGGGGCGGTAGTCCGGATGGATCACGACGCGGCGGATCCGCCGGTCGCGCACCGCTTGGCCGTGGCGGTAGCCCGCGCGGAAGCGCAGGTCGTCGGGGGCGTAGGCCTCCGCGGTTCCGGGCCGGTGGACGCAATGGGCCGCCGTCAGGACCAGCGTGGGCGAGACCAGCGCGCCGGAGCAGTAGCCCGACGACCCCAGCTCGATCCGGCCGACGGCGTGGACGCCCGCGCCGGCCTCCGCCTCCGTCGCGGCGCGCAGGCCACCCGCCGGGGCGGGGGACGCCGCGAGGAGGGCGCAGAGGGCGAGGATGGACGCGCGGCGCATGGGGGACCTCCGGAGTAAGGGCCGGACCTTACGGCCCGGCCCCCCCGTGTGGCGGTCGAATGCGGCGCACGTTCGGCCCGGATCAGGCGGCGATGGGCGGGCCCTTGCGCGTCCACGCGAGCGGCTGGACCGGGGCGTCGAGCGGGGTCTCGGCGACGTGGTTCATGTAGTTGGACATGACCTTCTGCGCGAGGCCCAGCACCACGTCGAGCACCGCGCGGTGGCCGTAGCCCGCGTCGAGGAACGCCTGCATCTGCGCCCCCGTCACGTCGCCGCGCTGGCGCAGCATCTGCAGGGTGAACGTCCGCAGCGCCTCCAGCTTGGCGGAGGGGAGGGGCGTCTCGTCGCGGAGCGCTTGGACGATGGCGTCATCCACCTTCATCGCCTTGGCGATGCCGGTATGGGCGGGGACGCAGTAGTGGCACTCGTGCTCGACGTTGATGGTCTGCCAGACGACGGTCATCTCGTCGGCGTCGAACGCGGTCTCGGTGAAGAGGCGGTGGAGGGTCTGGTAGGCCTCAAGGTGCTGGGGGCTCTCCGACATCACGCGGTGCAGGCCGGGCAGGCGCCCGAAGGCCTTCTGGGACTTCTCGAGGAGCGGCTTGGAGGCGTCCGGCGCGCTGTCGAGATCGTGCATCGGAAAGCCGTTGGCGGCGGTCTGGGGGGCTTGGGTCATGGGGGTTCCTTTCGCTGCGTCGCGGCATAGGTGAACTTGATTGAGCGAGCGTTCAAGATTAAATATTGAACGTTCGATCAAGTAACGGTGAAGCGAATGCCCCGGACCCCCGCCTTCGACCGCGACGACGTGGTCGCCCGCGCCCTGTTCTGGGAGAAGGGGTGGGCGGGGACGTCGACGCGGGACCTCTCGGACGCCTTGGACCTCCGGCCGGGCAGTCTCTACGCGGCGTTCGGCTCGAAGGAGGGGCTCTTCCGCGCGGCGCTCGACCGCCACGCGGCCGAGCAGGCGGCGGCGCTCGCGGCGGCGGAGGCGGCGCATGGCCCCCTCGGGGCGCTGCGGGCGCTGCTCGAGGCGGCCGCTTGGCCCGCGGAGGGGCCCGCGCGGTCGTGCCTGCTGGTCAAGACGCTGCTGGAGACGGGGGCGGGGCGGGCGCCCCTTTCGGCCCGGGCGGCGGAGCTGCTCGCGGAGGCGGAGACGCGGTTCGCGGCCGTGTTCGCGCGCGCGCAGGCGGCGGGCGAGGTGGCGGCGCGCCACGACCCCGCCGCGCTGGCGCGCCGCTTCCAGTCCGACCTCACCGGGCTGCACGCGCTCGCGGAGCGCGACGCGGCGGGCGCGGCGGCCTTGGCCGCGGAGCTATCCGCCGCATTGGATATGCACGCGCGCTGACCCACACTGGGGGCATGGACGAACTGCCCGCCTCGCCCGCGCAACTGGCGCCCAACCCCAAGGGGGGGACGGACGCGATCGAGGGCGACGTCGCCGCACGCGAGGCGTTCGCCGAGGCGCTGGAGCGGCTGCTGGCGCAGATCGACTTCGCCTTGGCGGGCTACGCCGAGATGGTGCCCCGCGCCCGCCCGGAGGTGGACCGCCTGCTCTTGGACTGGCGGACGATGCACCTCGCCCATCGCGACGCCCTGAGCCTGCTCGCGATCCGCTGGGGCGAGTCCCCGCGCGGGGGCAGCCGCTGGGCCGCGTGGCTCCAGCGCGCCATCATCCGCACCCGCGCGGCGCTCACCGGGATCGGGCCGGGCGTGCTCGGGCCGGTCGTGATGGGCGAGGAGCGGACCATCGACCTCTACGACGACGCGGTGGCCGCCGCCGCCGACCCGGAGGCGCGCGACCTGCTGGCGGAGCAGCGGGCGGCGCTGATCGTGCTGCACAACCGGACGCGCGACCTGACCTGACGGGCGCGATCCGGCGCGATCGCGCAGGATGCGTGTTGACCCGTGCGGGGCGGGGGTCCACGGGCGGAGCATGGCCGAGCCGTATCCCCACCACCTGAGGCGCACGCTGACGCTGGGCCTGCCGCTAGTGGGCAGCTTCCTCGCGCAGATCCTGATCGGCATAACCGACACCGCGATGCTGGGCCGCTACTCGGCGGAGGCCTTGGCGGCGAGCGCGCTGGCGCATTCGTCTTGGTTCTCGCTCTTCATCCTCGGGTCGGGCTTCGCCTTCGCGGCGATGTCGCTCGTGGCGGACGCCGAGGGGCGCGGCGACACGACCACGCCGCGCCGGGCGACGCGCATGGCGGCGTGGTGGTCGGTGGGCTTCGCCGTGGCGGTCTATCCGGTGTTCGTGCTGTCCGAGCCGCTGTTCCGCTTGGCGCAGCAGGGGGACCGGCTGGCGGCGGACGCGGCGGACTACCTGATCATCGCGGGCGTCGGCATGCTGCCCGCCCTGATCACGCAATGCCTGCGCTCCCATCTCAGCGCCTTGGAGCGGACGCGCATCGTGCTGTGGGCCACGCTCGCGGCGGCGGCGCTGAACGTGGGGGTGAACTGGCTCCTGATCTTCGGCAACCTCGGGTTCCCCGAACTGGGGCTGCGCGGGGCGGCCGTGGCCTCCGTCTTCGCCCACGCGACCGCGACCGTCGTGCTGGCCCTCTACGCGGCGAAGGGGCCGGGGATGGCGGCCTACCGGCTGTTCCGGAACCCGTGGCGCCCCGACCCCGAGCTGCTGGGCCGGATCGCGCGGCTGGGCTGGCCCATCGGGCTGACCGGGGTGGCGGAGACGTCGCTGTTCTTCGGCGCGGCGCTGATGATGGGGGCGCTGGGGACGATCCCCTTGGCCGCGCACGGGATCGCGCTGCAGATCGCCTCGGCCTCCTTCGTGATCCATCTGGGCCTGTCGCAGGCCGCGACGGTCCGCGTGGGCCGCGCCTTCGGGGCGGGGGCACCGGACGACCTGCGCCGCGCGGCGTGGGCGGCCGTCGCGCTGTCGATGGTGGTGGTGGCGCTGACGATGGCCGTGTTCCTGCTGGCGGGGCGCGACCTCGCGGCGCTGTTCCTCGACCGCTCCGATCCGGCGGCCGACGCCGTGCTGGACCTCGCCGCGATGCTTGTGATCGTCGCGGGCGTGTTCCAGCTGGTCGACGCGGTACAGGTGATGGCCTTGGGCTTCCTGCGCGGCCTGCAGGACACGCGGGTGCCGATGCTGCTGGCCGTGGCCAGCTACTTCGGGATCGGCATCCCCGCCTCGCTGGTCCTCGGCTTCGCGCTGGGGCTCGGCGCGCTGGGCATCTGGGCGGGGATGGTGCTGGGGCTGGCGGCGGCGTCGGGTTTCCTGATGGTCCGCTTCCTCCGGGTCGCCCCGCCGCTCACCCCTCCCGGTCGCCCAGCACCCGGTCCGCTCGCTTCCTGACGAGGACGGTGCGCAGGTCGTGCATCGCCAGCAGCAGGCGATCGGTCACGGCGTCGAGCTGGTCGTCGTCGGCCTGCGCCTGCGCCCACTGGGCGGCGAGGGAGATGGCCTCCAGCGCGGCCTCGCCGGTGCTGTCCGCGCGCCGCGCGAGCACGTCCCGCCGCTCGGCCAGCCACGCGTCGATGGCGGCGCGGTCGGCGTCGGAGAGCTGCGTGTCGCCCTGCGGCTTCACGTTGCCGTTGTTCACGTTCACCGTCGCGATCTGGTCCAGCTCCAGCCGCCGCTGCCGGTTCTCGGCGTCGACGCGGAACACCTGCGCGCCGTTCTCCTTCACGCGGAAGTGGTAGGGGGGCAGGGCGGGCTTCACGCCAGCCCCTCGCAGAACCGCTTGATCCGCGCGCAGGCCTCGGTGAGCTGGTCCTCGGAGGTGGCGTAGGAGACCCGGAAGTGGGGCGAGAGGCCGAAAGCCGCGCCGAACACGACGGCGACGCCCTCCTCCTCCAGCAGCGCGGAAGCGAAGGTCTCGTCGTCCGCGATCTGCGTCCCGCCCTTGGACGTCTTGCCGATGCAGCCCGCGATGGACGGATAGACGTAGAACGCGCCCTCGGGCTTGGGACAGTCGATGCCGGGGCAGGCGTTGAGGCCGTCGACCACGAGGTCGCGGCGGCCCTTGAAGAGGTCTTGGTTGGGGCGGATGAAGTCCTGCGTGCCGTCCAGCGCCTCGACCGCCGCCCACTGGCTGATGGAGCAGGGGTTCGAGGTGGACTGGGACTGGACCTTGCGCATCGCGGCGATGAGCGTCTTGGGACCGGCGGCGTAGCCGATGCGCCAGCCGGTCATGGCGTAGGCCTTGGACACCCCGTTCACCGTCAGGGTGCGGTCGAAGAGTTGCGGCTCAACCTGCGCGGGCGTGGCGAAGACGAAGTCGTCGAACACGAGGTGCTCGTACATGTCGTCGGTCATCACCCAGACGTGGGGGTGGCGCAGCAGGACGTCCGTCAGGCCCTTCAGTTCCTCCGCCGAGTAGGCGGCGCCGGTGGGGTTCGACGGCGAGTTGAAGATGAACCACTTGGTCCGCGGCGTGATCGCCGCCTCCAGCGCCTCGGGCGTCAGCTTGAAGTTCGTCTCGATCCCCGCCTCGACCGCCACCGGCGTGCCGCCCGCGAGCAGCACCATGTCGGGGTAGGAGACCCAGTAGGGGGCGGGGATGACCACCTCGTCGCCCGGGTTCAGGGTGGCGACCAGCGCGTTGTAGAGGATCTGCTTGCCGCCGGTGCCGACGCTGACCTGCGACGGCGCGTAGTCGAGGCCGTTGTCGCGCGCGAACTTGGCGACGATGGCCGCCTTGAGTTCGGGGATGCCGTCGACGGCGGTGTACTTCGTCTTGCCCGCCGCGATGGCGGCGACGGCGGCGTCCTTGACGTTCTGCGGCGTGTCGAAGTCCGGCTCGCCCGCGCCGAGGCCGATGACGTCGACGCCTTGGGCCTTCAGCTCCCGCGCCTTGTTCGTGACGGCGATGGTCGGCGAGGGCTTCACCCGGGCGAGGGTGTCGGAGAGGAAGGCCATTGGGTCGGGCTCCGGGGTTACGGCTCTGGGCGACCCCGCGTAGAACGGGCGCGACGGCCATTCAACAGGAGACCGACCCGTGCACGACGGCGACTGGTATGCCCCCGACGAGACGACCTTCGGCGACAGGCTGGCCGGCGCGCGCGAGGCGGCGGGTCTCACGCAGCGGGATCTGGCGGAGCGGCTGGGCGTCAAGCTGCGGACGATCAAGCTGTGGGAGCAGGACCAGTCGGAGCCGCGCTCGGCGCGGATGTCGATGGTGGCGGGGATGCTGAACGTGTCGCTGCCGTGGCTGATGACCGGCGTGGGCCGCGGTCCGAGCGCGACGACGCCCGAGGGGGCGGACCTCTTGGACGAGATCTCGGCGCTCCACCGCGAGGCGGCGTCGGTCGTGTCGCGGATCGAGCGGCTGGAGGCGCGGCTGCGGGCCTCGCTGGACGACGAATGAGCGAGGCCGAGGAGACCCGGCGCAAGCGCCTGCGCATCCGCGCGTGGCGGCGGGGGATCAAGGAGATGGACCTCGTGCTGGGCGGCTACGCGGACGCGGAGTTGGCAGGCATGGACCACGCGGCGATGGACCGGCTGGAGGCGCTGATGGCCGAGTCGGACCACGACCTCTGGGCGTGGGTGTCCGGGGCCGAGGCGCCGCCCGAGGGTCACGCGGCGCTGGTCGCGGAACTGTCGGCGCGGCGGCCGGCGGCGGAGCGGTGACACGGTTTCGCCGCATCTCCGCCACGCGCTAACCCGATCTTAGGAAAAGGCGAGGCAAAGGTTCGGCATCTGTTCTGCCGCCGGAGCCTGCCCATGTCCCGCATCGAGACCCTCGCCCCCCGCCGCGTCCACGACTTCCAGTCGGGCTACGGCGACATGCTGCAGCTGATCGAGCGCCTGCACCGCCTCCTGCTCGACGTCGTGAAGGACGAGTTCGAGCGGCTGGGCCTCTTGGAGATCAACGCGGTGCAGGGGCTGCTGCTGCACAACGTGGGCGACCACGAGGTGACGGCGGGCGAGCTGAAGAGCCGGGGCTACTACCAAGGCTCCAACGTCTCCTACAACCTCAAGAAGCTGGTCGAGCTGGGCTACATGCACCACGAGAAATGCCAGATCGACCGCCGCGCGGTGCGGGTGCGGCTGACCGAGAAGGGCCGCGGCGTGCGCGACGCGGTGGCCGCGCTCTTCGCGGGGCAGGCGGCGTCCGCCAAGGAGACGGGCGTGCTCGACGACGCGATGCTGATCGGGGTGACCGACACGCTGCGACGGACGGAGCGGTTCTGGGGGGATCAGATCCGCTACATCTACTAGGGGCCGCCGTCCCCGCCTTGCGCCCCCATCGGCCCCTCCCTAGAAGGGCGCGGATTTTCCGGGGGGTGCCCCCTCCGGTCCGGGGGAGCGACCCCCGGCACGCCACATCCGAGGGGAACACACATGCAGGTCACCGAGACCCTGAACGACGGCCTCAAGCGCGGCTACACCATCACCGTGCCCGCCGCCGACCTGGCCGCCGCCGTCGACGGCAAGCTGGCCGAGGCGCAGCCCACCATCGAGATGAAGGGCTTCCGCAAGGGCAAGGTGCCGATGGCGCTGCTCAAGAAGCAGTTCGGCCAGCGCCTGTTGGGCGAGGCGATGCAGGAGAGCATCGACGGCGCCACGCAGAAGCACTTCGAGGAGTCGGGCGACCGCCCGGCGATGCAGCCGAAGATCGAGATGACGAACCAGGACTGGAAGGAGGGCGACGACGTGGAGGTCGCGCTCACCTACGAGGCCCTGCCGGACGTCCCCGAGATCGACCTGTCCGACGTCGAGCTGGAGCGCCTGGTGGTCGAGCCCGCCGAGGCGGACGTGACCGAGGCGCTGGAGCAGCTGGCCGCCACCGCGAAGTCCTACGAGACGAAGAAGGGCGGCAAGGCCGCCGACGGCGACCAGGTGGTCATCGACTTCAAGGGCTCCGTCGATGGCGAGTACTTCGAGGGCGGCACCGCCGAGGACTACCCGCTGGTGCTGGGCTCCAACTCCTTCATCCCGGGCTTCGAGGAGCAGCTCGTCGGGGCCAAGAAGGGCGAGGAGAAGGTCGTCGAGGTCTCCTTCCCCGAGGAGTATCAGGCCGAGCACCTCGCCGGGAAGGCGGCGAAGTTCGAGTGCACCGTCAAGGAGGTGAAGAAGCCCGTCGACGCCAAGCTCGACGACGAGCTCGCGAAGCGGTTCGGGGCCGAGGACCTCGACGGCCTGAAGAAGCAGATCTCCGACCGGCTCGTGCAGGAGTATCAGGGCGCCGCGCGTCAGGTGGTGAAGCGCCGCCTGCTCGACGCGCTCGACGGCAAGGTGGACTTCGACCTGCCGCCCTCGCTCGTCGACGCGGAGGCCAACCAGATCGCCCACCAGCTTTGGCACGAGGAGCACCCGGAGGTGCAGGGCCACGACCACGGCGCGATCGAGGCGACGGACGAGCACCGCGCCTTGGCCGAGCGCCGCGTGCGCCTCGGCCTGCTGCTCGCCGAGATCGGCCAGCAGGCGAAGGTCGAGGTGTCCGACGCCGAGATGACCCAAGCGATCATGAACCAGGCCCGCCAGTATCCGGGGCAGGAGCGCGAGTTCTTCGAGTTCGTGCGCACCAACCAAGGCGCGCAGCAGCAGCTCCGCGCCCCGCTCTTCGAGGACAAGGTGATCGACCACATCCTCGAGCAGGCCAAGGTGACGGACAAGACCGTCTCCAAGGACGACCTGCAGGCCGAGATCGACAAGATGGAGGAGGAGACCGCCTGAGGCGGGGACCTCCCTTCCCGACGATGCGGGCGCCCCTCGGGGCGCCCGTTCTCGTTGCGCGGACCGTCGGCTCGCCCCTCCCGTGATCGCCGTGTCATCCATGCAACATATGGTTGAACGCGGTTGCGCGATCCCCACATGTGGGCCGGCGCGAGGCCGCGCCCACCCAAATCGCCACGCCTTCGCCTTCCGCGCGCCCCCACGCGCGGGCACGAGAGGATCATGCTCGACACGCTGCTATCGCCGCCCTTCGCCCCCTTCGCCACCGCCGTGGCGATCCTCTGCCTCCTGCTCCTGCTCGAGGTGGTGATGCTCGCCGTCGGCGGCTCGCTGATGGCCGAGCCGGACGGGCCGGATGCGGCGTTCGAGGTGCCCGAGCTGGAGATGGGCGAGATCGAGGCGCTGGAGGTCGGCGCCGCGGCGCCCGAGGCCTTCGAGATCGGCGACGTGGAGGCCGAGGTGGAGGGCGTGGACGGCGTGGCGGGCATGGGCTGGACCGGCTTCGGGCGGGTGCCCTTCCTGATCTGGTTCGCCGCGCTGCTCACCGGCTTCGGCATCACGGGCATCGCGCTGCAGTTCACCGGGCCTTGGCCGCTCTGGCTGGTCGTCCCGGCGGCGGGCGCGGTCGGCATCCTCTTCACGCGGACCTTCTCGGGCGCCTTCGCCCGCGCGGTGCCGCAGCTGGAGACCGCGTCGGTCACCCCGCGACAACTCGCGCGGCGGCGGGGGCGCGTGACGCAGGGCACCATGCGCCGGGGCCGGGCCGCCGAGGTGCGGGTCACCGACCGCCACGGCAACACCCATTACGTCCGCGCCGAGCCGCTGCGCGACGCGGACGAGATTTCGCGGGGGGCCGAGGTGCTCACCGTCTGGGACCGGCGGGCCGACGCCCTGCGGGTCGTGTCACTGGATTGAGAGGGAGACCATCATGGAAGTACTGATCCTAGCCGCGATCGTCGTCGCGTTCCTGATCTTCGTCGGGATCGTGATCGCCCGGCTCTACCGCCGCACCTCGCGGGAGGAGGCGCTGGTCCGCACGGGCCTCGGGGGCAAGAAGGTCATCGTGGACGGGGGCACGACCGTGTTCCCGCTGTTCCACGAGATCGCCAAGGTGAACATGAAGACCCTCCGTTTGGAGGTGTCGCGCACCGGAGAGGGGGCGCTGATCACCAAGGACCGGATGCGCGTGGACGTGGGCGTCGAGTTCTACGTCTCCGTGTCGCCGACCGAGGACGGCATCTCGCGCGCGGCGCAGACCTTGGGCGACCGCACCTTCGACGTCGAGCAGCTGCGCGAGATGATCGAGGGCAAGCTGATCGACGGCCTGCGGTCGGTCGCGGCGCAGATGACGATGGACGAGCTGCACGAGAACCGCTCGGACTTCGTGCAGGAGGTGCAGAACGCCGTCACCGAGGACCTGCTCAAGAACGGGCTGGGGCTGGAGTCGGTGTCGCTGACCGCGCTGGACCAGACGCCGTTCGAGGCGCTCGACGAGAACAACGCGTTCAACGCGGTCGGCATGCGCAAGCTGGCCGAGGTGATCGCCAAGTCCAAGAAGGAGCGCGCGGAGATCGACGCGGACGCCGAGGTGGCCGTGAAGCAGGCGGCGCTGACGGCGGCGAAGCGGTCCTTGGAGATCGAGCGCGACGAGCAGGCGGCGCGGATCGCGCAGATCCAGGAGGTCGAGACGCTGCAGGCCGCGCAGGCGGCCGAGCTGGCGCGGCGGCGCGAGGATTCGATGCGCGAATCCGAGGCCGCCCGCGTGCTGCGCGAGCAGGCCATCCGCGCCGCCGAGATCGACCGCGACCGCGCCGTCGAGGTGGCGGAGCAGGAGCGCCAGATCATCGTCAACCAGAAGTCCGAGGAGGAGAGCCGGGCGCGGGCCAGCGCCGACCTCGCCCGGGCCGAGGCCGAGAAGGCCAAGGAGAGCGTGATCACCTCGCGCGAGGTCGAGCAGGCCGAGCGGGAGAAGCGCATCGCCTTGATCGAGGCGCAGCGGGAGGCCGAGCGCGAGGCCACGCGCGTGCGGCTGGAGGCGCAGGCCGAGCGCGAGGCCGCGGAGGACCGGGCCGAGGCCCGCCGCGAGGAGGCCCGCGCCGAGGCGGACGCCGTGACGATCAAGGCCGAGGCGAAGAAGGCCGACATGCTGGCCGAGGCGGAGGGACGGGAGAAGATCGTCGCCGCCGAGAACGCGCTGTCGGACGCGATCATCCAGATGAAGCTGCAGCTCGCGCGGCTGGAGGCGATGCCGGGCATCGTCGAGCAGATGGTCAAGCCCGCCGAGAAGATCGACTCGATCCGCATCCACCAGGTCGGGGGGCTGAACGGGTCCACCGGCGGCGGCGCGGCGAACGAGGGCGGTAAGCCCGTCGTGAACCAGGCGCTCGACTCGATCATGGGGATGGCGGTGCAGATGCCCGCGCTGCGCAAGCTGGGCGAGGAGCTCGGCGTGTCGATGGAGAAGGGGCTGGGCGGCCTCGACCTCGGGGACGCGCCGGACGCGCCGGCGGACACCGAGGCCACGGATGCGGCGGAGGCCGACGTGCCGCCGCGGATCGACGCCGCCGAGTGATCCCACGAGACGCGGGGGCGCCCTTCGGGGCGCTCCCGTCGCGTTAACGCTTGCGACCGACGGTCGCGGGCGGCCATCCTCCGGCCATTCACCGCAGCCCGGAGGTTCCGTCATGAAATTCACGCTCGCCGCCCTCGCGCTCCTCGTCGCGGGAGCGGCCCACGCCTGCCCGGACTGGAGCTTCAACGGCCAGCAGGCCAGCTTCTCCGGCAAGGACCTCTGGGCCGCCAAGCGCTTCCCGATCCTCGCCGGCGGGGACCAGGAGGTCTCGCGTTGCAAGCTGCCCTTCGGATCGGACCGGGGGCGCGGCTACGTGCCGGTGCGTCCTGACTTCACGATCACCCTTTCGGGCCTGCGGCCCTACCGCCTCGTGGCGAGCGTCTACTCGGAATGCGACAGCGTGCTCGTGATGAACACCGGCGCGGAGTCGTGGTTCTACGACGACGACGACAACGCGGACAGCCGCTTGGACGCGCGCATCGTCCTGACGCGGCCGCAGGACGGCATCTTCGACTTCTGGGTCGGCACGCACGACGGCAGCACCTGCAACGCCGTGTTCGAGCTGGAGACGTTCGACCGCTGAGCGCGGCCCCGTGGGTCAGGGGGACGGCCGCTACTTGAAGTTGCGGCTGTCCTTGATCTGGTCCCACGCCCACACGACCTCGGAGAGCTGCTCCTCCTGGCTGCGGTCGCCGCCGTTCATGTCGGGGTGCAGCACCTTGATCAGCTTCTTGTAGGCCTTGCGGATCTCGGCCTTGGTCGCGGTGTCCTTGGCCTCGAGGATGTCGATGGCCTTGCGCTCGGTCGGCGGGAGGCGGCGGCCCACGGCCTCGCGGCCGGGGTTCTGCGTCGCGTTCCCGCCCAGCACCTGATGCGCGTCCTCGATGCCGAGCCGCGCCCACGCCCGCTCCTCGACGGACTTGCGGAAGGGGCGGGTCGGCCCCTTCTCCGAGGCCATCGCGGCCTCCAGCTCGGCCTCGGTCTGGCCCTCGAAGAAGTTCCACTTCTGGTTGTACTCGCGGACGTGGGTCTGGCAGAACCACCACCAGTCGTCCTTCGAGTCCCGCGACTTGGGCGCGCGGTAGAGCCCCCGCTCTTCGCAGCCCTCCTTGTCGCAAACCCGCTGCGACGTCTCGACCGCCCCCGACATCCCACGGCGTCCCTTGGTCTGCCGCTTCTTGGCGGTGGACACGCGCATGTCGAACTGGCTGGGGTCGAACTTGTCCATGCGGGGGGCTCCGTCGTTCTGCGCGGGGGGGTGTCCCGCCGGGGAGGCGACAGATTAATCATCGGACCCGCAGAGGGAAGAGGGAGCGAGGCGAAATGTCCATCGAAGCAGAGATGCGCGAGCGGTTGCAGGCCCTGCAGCCGACCCGGCTGGAGGTCGTGAACCAGTCGCACCTGCATGCGGGCCATGCGGGCGACGACGGGTCCGGCGAGAGCCACTGGCACGTGGCGCTGGCGACGCCGCGCTTCGAGGGCGTGGGCCGGGTGCAGCGTCACCGGATGGTCCACGCCGCGCTGGGCGACGTGGTGGGCCGCATCCACGCGCTGTCGCTGGACCTCTCGGCCTAGGCTACTCGGCGGCGATGCGGCCGGACCGGGCGGCGAGCAGGTCGATCACGCGCTCGTCGTCCCCGTGCATCTCCGCGTCGGCGAACCCGGCCCAAGCCGGATCCTCGCGACGGGCGGGCGGCGTGGCGGGGCGCGGGACGGCGACGGGCCGGGACACGGCCTCGGCGGCGGGACGAGGGGCCGGGCCGCCGCGGCCGGTCCAGAAGCGGCGCGCGGCGACGGGGGCCGCGGGCGCGGCGACCGCGTTCGCGGGCGGCTCCGTCAGGGCGGCGCGCGCCTCGACAGGGGGCGCGGGGACGGCCTGCGGGGCCTGCGCGACGGCACCGGGCAGGGGGCGGCGGAACACCAGCATCGAATGATGGCGCACCGTCGTCTGGGTCAGGCCGACGCGCTCCTCGCAGGGGAGGGTGTCGGTGCGGACGAACTCCCACCCGCTCTCGGCCATGTGGTTGACGACCCGGCTCAAGGCGAGGGCGAAGCGTCCCTCGCCGGTCCGGACCCCGCGCGCCCGTTCGCCCCGGCGGGGAGCGGGGACGACGCGGTATTCATGGGTCTGCGGGGCGGGGCTGTCGGTCGTGTCGCTCATGCGGCGAGATTACGGCAGGGTCTTGGCGAAGTCGCGGTCCATCGCGCGGACGGATCGTTCGCGGCGGGGAAACGCGCGGCCCCTAGAGGCCGAGCTTCGCCCGCACCGCCGCGTCCACCGCCTTGGGGTTCGCCTTGCCGCCCGTGGCCTTCATCACCTGGCCGACGAACCAGCCCGCCAGCTTGGGGTTCGCGCGGGCCTTCTCGACCTGCGCGGGGTTGGTGGCGACGATCTCGTCCACGGCGGCGTCGATGGCGCCGGTGTCGGTGACCTGCCGCATGCCGCGCTCGTCGACGATCGCCTCGGGGTCGCCGCCCTCGGTGTAGACGATCTCGAAGAGGTCCTTGGCGATCTTGCCGGAAATGGCGTCCGAGGTGATCAGCCGGATGATCGCGCCCAGCTGCGCGGGCGAGACGGGGCTGTCGGCGATGCCGCGGTCGTCCTTCTTCAGCCGCCCGAAGAGGTCGTTGATGACCCAGTTGGCGGCGAGCTTGCCGTTGCCGGCCTCGGCCGCGACCGCCTCGAAGAAGGCGGCGTCCTCGGTGTCCGCCGTCAGCACGCTCGCGTCGTAGTCCGACAGGCCGAAGTCCGACACGAACCGCGCCTTCTTGGCGTCGGGCAACTCAGGCAGGGCGGCGGCGATGTCGTCCACCCAATCCTGCTCGATCTCCAAGGGCAGGAGGTCGGGGTCGGGGAAGTAGCGGTAGTCGTGCGCCTCCTCCTTGGAGCGCATGGACCGCGTCTCGCCCCGGTCGGGATCGTAGAGCCGCGTCTCCTGCACCACCGCGCCGCCGCCCTCGAGGATGGCGATCTGGCGCCGGGCCTCGACGTCGATGGCCTGCTGGATGAATCGCATCGAGTTCATGTTCTTGATCTCGCAGCGCGTGCCGAGATGGGAGAAGTCCTGCGTCTCCTGATACTTCTCGTACTGGCCCGGACGGCAGACCGAGACGTTCACGTCCGCGCGCAGGTTGCCGTTCTGCATGTTGCCGTCGCAGGTGCCGAGGTAGCGCATGATCTGGCGCAGCTTGACGATGTAGGCCGCCGCCTCCTCCGGGCCGCGGATGTCGGGGCGCGAGACGATCTCCATGAGCGCCACGCCCGTGCGGTTGAGGTCCACGAAGGACGCGGCCGGGTCCATGTCGTGGATCGACTTGCCCGCGTCCTGTTCCAGATGGATGCGCTCGATGCGGACGGTGCGCGCCGTGCCGTCGCCCAGCTCCACCAGCACCTCCCCCTCGCCGACGATGGGGTGGTAGAGCTGGCTGATCTGATAGCCCTGCGGCAGGTCGGGGTAGAAGTAGTTCTTGCGATCGAAGGCCGAGCGCAGGTTGATCCCGGCCCTGAGGCCGAGGCCGGTGCGGACCGCCTGCGCCACGCAGAACTCGTTGATGACCGGCAGCATCCCCGGCATGCCCGCGTCCACGAAGGCCACGTTGCTGTTCGGCTCCGCGCCGAAGCGGGTGGAGGCGCCGGAGAAGAGCTTGGCGTTGGACGAGACCTGCGCGTGGACCTCCATCCCGATGACGAGTTCCCAGTCGTGCTTGTCGCCCGCGATGGTCTTGGGCGTGGGCAGGGGCATCGTGTGGTCGAGCATGGCGGCCTCCGGGACTGTCGGGGCCCCGATTAGGCCGCGCGGACGGGGGCGGCAAGCCGCGGCGCCCCCCGGCGGAACACTGCGTGTCCGGCCGGGCGACGGCGCACCTTTTGCAGCCATGTCCAGCGACATGGTAGGGGGCAGGGAATCGTGGGGAACCCGTTCCGGTTGATCGCTAGGACGACCGGGCTACCCTGCGGGCCGAGAGGCCGGCTCCGCCTTCGGGCGAGGGACCGGTCCGAGAGACGTCCGGGGGGACTGATGAGACGACTGCTAGCCAAGGCCGCCCGCTGGGGCACGGCCGCCTGCGTGGCGAGCGCCACCGCCATGGGGTCGCTTCCGGCGATCGCGCAGCAGACCGCCTTCGTGGCCAACGGCTTCGCGGCCGCGACGGCCGCCCCGGCGCCCATCCTCGCCTCCGCCCGCCCGATCGCGCGCCCCCGCGCCGAGCCGATGCCGGACCTGCGCTGGGACCACGTCCGAGGCTCCTCGCGCTGGACCCGCGCCATCATGCGCGCCATCGACAGCCACGGGCAGAAGCTCACGCAGACCGTCCCCGACGACATCGACGCTTGGTGCCCGGCCTATCCGGACGCCTCCGAGTGGGAGCGCAAGGCGTTCTGGGCGGGCCTGCTCTCGACCCTCGCCAAGCACGAGAGCACCTACGACCCCCGCGCCGTCGGCGGCGGCGGCCTGTGGTACGGCCTAGTGCAGATCCTGCCCGCCACGGCGCGCGGCTACGGCTGCCAGGCGCGGACGGGCGACGCGCTGAAGGACGGCGTGCTGAACATGTCCTGCGCGGTGCGCATCCTGAACGTGACCATCCCGCGCGACAACGTCGTGGCGCGCAACTGGCGAGGCGTGGCCGCCGACTGGGGGCCGTTCCACTCCCGCCGCAAGCGCGAGGACATGCGGCGCTGGATCAGCTCGCAGCCCTTCTGCGCGGGCCTGCCCGCCTCGCCGGTGCCGGCGCCCAAGCCGGACTGGATCGCGGAGCTCGACCCCGGCGCGTGGACCGAGCCGGAGATGATCCCGCTCTTCGTCTCGTGGGAGATGGACAAGGAGTTCCTCCTCGGGCCGTCCGCGTGGTCGTCGGCCGGATCCGCCGTAGCCCGCGAGGAGACCTTCGCACCGATCCTGCTCGCCCGCGACTAGCCCAAGAGCCAGAGCCACCCGCTCACCGTCGCCACGCTGGCGCCCGTCCCGATCAGGACGCTCGACGCGCTGATCCGCACGGCGCGGCCCTCCATCGCGGCGAAGAGGTAGCTGTTGACGCCGGGCGCCATCGCCGCCGTCAGCACCGCCGCGCGCGTGGCGGCGTCCGACAGGCCGAGCAGGGCGGCCATGCCCCACGTCCACGCGGGATGGACGATCAGCGCCACGCCGCACACGAGGAGGATGCCGCGCGCGTCGCCCTCCGGACGGTACTGCACGAGGACGCCGCCCAGCCCGAACAGCGCGACGGGCAGGGCAGCGGAGGCGACGAGCTGGACCGGCTCCTCCACGAGGCGGGGCAGGGCGAGGCCCGAGAGGTTCGCCGCGATCCCGGCCGCCACGCCGAGCATCAGCGCGTTGCGCGACAGCTTGCGCGCCACGGTCCGCAGCCCCGCCGCGAGGCCCCCGCCGCCAGCGCGCACGGCCTCCATCGTGGAGATGCCGACGAGGTAGCAGAACGCCGCGTGCAGCGCGATGATCGCGAAGTTCGGCGCGAGGCTGTCGGTCCCGTAGGCCCGCTCGGCGATGGGCAGGCCGAGCAGCACGGTGTTCGCGAACATCGCCGCGAAGCCCACCGCCACCGCGTCCTCCCAGCCGCGCCGGAGCCAGAGGCGCGTGCCGAGGATGCCCAACGCGAAGCAGGCGAGGGAGCCGGAGTAGTAGGCCGCGAGCAGCGCGAGGTCGAACCCCGCCGACAGGTCGAGGCGCGTCATCGCGAGGAACAGCAGGCAGGGGATGGCGAAGCGCTGGGTGAACACCATCAGCCCGTCGACCTGCCCCTGCGAGAAGAGCCCCCGCCATACGGCGAGGTAGCCCGCCCCGATCAGCAGGAAGACCGGGACCGTGACCGCGAGGACGTCGAGCATGGCGGGCCTCCCGACGAGCCCCCGCCCTCGTCATGGCCGAGATACCTCGGGGGGCCGGGGCGGAGACCCCGGCGGTCTCAGTCGAGCGTCACCGTCATCCCGTCGTAGGCGACCTCCACGTGGGCGGGCGTCTCCGCCGACAGGGTGGCGTAGTCGAGGTCGTTGTGCAGGTCCGTCAGCACCGCGCGGCGGGGCGCGACCCGCTCGATCCACCCCAGCGCCTGCTCGAGGTTGAGATGCGACGGGTGCGGCGCCCGGCGGAGCGCGTCGAGGATCCACACGTCCAGCCCCTCGAGGAGCGGCAGCGACGCGGTCGGGACGTCGTGGAAGTCGGGGATGTAGGCGAGGCCGCCCACGCGGAAGCCGAGCGCGTCGATCTCGCCGTGATGCACCGGCACCGGGGTGAGGGTGATCGGCCCCCCCGCGCCCTCGACCACGACGTCGCCCTCGATGGGCCGGCGCTCGATCAGGGGCGGGTAGGACGAGCCCTCGGGCGTCTCGAAGATGTAGGCGAAGCGGTGGACGAGCTGCCCGAAGGTCGCGTCGTCGCACCAGCCGGGCAGGCGGCGGCGCATCGCAATCACGATCATCCGCAGGTCGTCGATCCCGTGCACGTGGTCGGCATGGGCGTGGGTCCAGACCACGCCGTCCAGCGCGCCGACGCCCGCCTTCAGCAGTTGCGCGCGCAGGTCCGGGCCGGTGTCGATCAGCACGCGGGTCGTGCCCTCGGCGCCGTCCCGCTCGATCAGCATCGCGCAGCGGGACCGGCGGTTCCGCGGCTCCGCCGGGTCGCACGCGCCCCAGCCCCCGTGCCCGTCCGGCCCGCCGAGGCGCGGGACGCCACCGGACGAGCCGCAGCCGAGGATCGTGAAGCGAAGCGTCATGGGCCGGTCATGGCGCGGGCCGGGGGTGGCGGCAACCGTTCATCACGGGGGACGGCTCAGGCCGCCTTGGCGAACAGGCGCTCGAAATTCCGCTCCGTCGCCGCCGCGAAGGCCTCCGCCGACAAGCCGAACACCTCGGCGCCGACCGCGGCGGTATGGGCCGCGAAGGCCGGCTCGTTCCGCTTCCCCCGGTGCGGGGGCGGGGCGAGGTAGGGCGCGTCCGTCTCGACCAGCAACCGGTCGAGCGGCGCGTCCGCGAAGATCGCGCGCAGGTCGGCCGACTTCGGGAAGGCCGCGATGCCCGACATCGACAGGTAGAACCCGAGGTCGAGCGCCGCCTCGGCCAGCGCGCGGCCCGACGAGAAGCAGTGCATCACGCAGCCATAGGCCCCGGCGCGGTGCTCCTCGGACAGGATGCGCGCCATGTCGTCGTCGGCGTCCCGCGCGTGGATGATGAGCGGCAGGCCCGTGACCCGCGCCGCCTCGATGTGGACGCGCAGGCTCTCCTGCTGCACCGCGGCGCTGTCGGCGGTGTAGTGGTAGTCAAGCCCCGTCTCCCCGATCCCGACCATCTTCGGATGCGCCGCCAGCGCCACGAGCTCGTCCACGGAGGCCATCGGCTCGTCGGCGGCGCTCATGGGATGGGTGCCCGCCGCCCAGAACACGGGGCAGTGCGCATCGGCGAGGGCGCGCACCGCGCCTGCGGCGCGGAGCTTGGTGCAGATCGTCACCATCCGGTGCACCCCGGCTGCGGCGGCGCGCGCGACGACGTCGCCCACGTCCTCGAAGTCCGGGAAGTCGAGGTGGCAGTGGCTGTCGGTCAGGCGGGGCGCGGTCATGGGGCGCGGCCTAGGGACTGGGCCGCCGGAGGGCAAGCAGGCCACGGGTCCCCGCCGATGCGCGCGCAGGGGGAGGGGAGGGGTTCACAGGTCGCCCCCCGCGCGCTAGCGTTTCGCCCAACGAGGCCCCTCAAGGGGTCCGAACGGGCAGTGCAGAGGCGACATGCGACAGGCAATCCGGGCCTTGGCCCCCTCCCTCATCCTGTGCGGCCTCGCGGCCTGCAACCCCGCCGACCTCGTGAGCCGGGGCGACCGGGCCGACGACGGCACCCTCTCGGCGGGCGACAGCGTCCGGCTGGTGGAGCGCGACGTCGAGGCGCCGCAGGTCTTCTCCATGGAGGATCGCGGCGTCTGGGACGGCCGGCCCTCGCTGGGCGGCGTCTGGGTCGCCGCGCCGGGCGTCGAGGATCCCGAGCGCGTCATCATCCGCAACGAGGCGACGGGCAAGTTCGTGATCGGCGCGCTGTTCAAGCGCGACCGGGAGGTCACCGGCCCGCCGCTGCAGCTCTCGTCCGACGCCGCCGCCGCGCTGGGCCTCTCCGCCGGGGCCGTGGGGCCGGTCTCCGTGGTGGCGCTCCGCCGCGAGGAGGTGCCCGAGGGCACGCCCGACGCCAAGGACGCCGCGGCTCTGCCCGACATGGACGTCGCGGCCATCGACGCCGCCGTGGCCGATGCCGGGGCGGACGCCGCGCCGCTCGCCGCCCCCGAGGTCGCCGTCGCGCCGGACCCGGTCGAGACGGCCGCGCTGGAGCCCTCGACCGCGCCGCTCGCGCCCGCCCTCGATGCGCCGCTCGACCGGGGCGCGTCGCCGCTCGACAAGCCGTTCGTCCAGATCGGCTACTTCTCGGAGGAGCAGAACGCCCGCAACACCGCGACCGCGCTGCGCGGCGCGGGGATCGTGCCGACCGTGGCGCAGGACACCATCCGGGGCCGCACCTTCTGGCGCGTGTTCGTCGGGCCGTCGATGTCCGCCCGCGACCGGGCGGCGGTGATCCGCAAGGTCCAGGCCTTGGGCTTCGGCGACGCCTATCCCGTCCGGGGCTGACACCCTATATCGCCCCGGACCTGCAATCCGGAGATTTCAATGCACGCCATCTGCGCCACCGTGACCGCCCTGCTGCTCGCCCTTCCGGCGGTGGCGCAGGAGTTCCAGACCAGCGCCTCCAGCGCGATCGTCGTCGACCACAACACCGGGCAGGTGCTGCTGTCGAAGAACGCGGACATCCCCCTGCCGCCGGCCTCCATGTCGAAGCTGATGACGCTCAACATGACGTTCGAGGCGCTCAAGGACGGACGGCTCTCGCTCGACACCGAGCTGCCGGTGTCGGCGGAGGCGGCGGCCTACGGCGGCTCGACCATGTTCCTCGACCCGCGCGACCGGGTGACCGTCGAGGACCTGATCCGCGGCGTCGTCGTGCTGTCGGGCAACGACGCGACCGTCGTGCTGGGCGAGGCGCTCTCGCCCGACGGGACCGAGGACGGCTTCGCGCGCCTCATGACCGAGCGGGCGCGCGAGCTGGGCATGATGAACTCCACCTTCATGAACGCCAGCGGCTGGCCCGAGCCGGGGCACGTCATGTCGATGGAGGATCTCGCGATCCTCGCCGAGCGGCTGATCACGGAGTTCCCCGAGTACTACGCCTACTTCGACGAGCGCGAGTTCGCGTTCGACGGGCGCTCGCCGTCCAACCGCTTCAACCGCAACCCGCTGCTGCGGCTCGACATCGGGGCGGACGGCCTCAAGACCGGCCACACGCAGGAGGCGGGCTACGGCCTCGTCGGGTCGGCGGTGCAGGGCGACCGGCGCGTGACCTTCGTGATCTCGGGCCTGCAGTCCGAGGCCGCCCGCGCCGAGGAGGCGGAGCGCCTCGTCAACTGGGCCTTCCGTCAGTTCGCCGAGGCGACCATCCTCGACGACGGGGCGGCGGTGGTCGACGCCGACGTGTGGATGGGCGAGGCCGCCACGGTGCCCCTCGTCCCCGCCGAGGCGGTGACGCTGCTGCTCCCGGTCACGGGGCGCGAGGCGCTCTCCGGCGAGGTGACGTTCGAGGGGCCGCTCGCCGCGCCGATCGAGGCGGGCACGCAGGTCGGCACCCTGACCCTGACCCATCCGGGCGTCCCCCCGCAGGAGGTGGCGCTGCTCGCGGGGGCGGACGTCCCCAAGGCCGGTCCGGTCCGCCGCCTGCAGGTCGCGGGTGGGGCGGTGCTCGCCGACCTCCTGAGCCGCCTCCAAGCCGAATGACCGCGGGCGCGGGGGCCTACCGCCCCCGCGCGCCCGCTGCTAACGCGGCCCCATGTTCCTGTCCTTCGAAGGCATCGACGGCTCCGGCAAGTCGACGCAGGCCCGCCGCCTCGCCGAGCACCTGCGCGGGCAGGGCCGCGAGGTCGTCCTGACCCGCGAGCCCGGCGGCTCGGAGGGGGCCGAGGAGATCCGCGCCCTCGTGCTGCGCGGCGATCCGGGGCGCTGGTCGCCCGAGACCGAGCTGCTGCTCTTCAACGCGGCGCGGCGCGACAACCTCGAGCGGACGATCCGGCCCGCGCTGGACCGCGGCGCCGTGGTCATCTGCGACCGCTACGCAGATTCCACCCGCGTCTACCAAGGGCTCACCCGCCACGACCTGACGGCCAAGGTCGACGCGCTCCACGACCTGATGATCGGGCGGGAGCCGGACGCCACCTTCCTGATCGACCTCGACCCCGCCGTGGCGCTGGGCCGCGGCATCGAGCGAGGCGGCCCGGACCTGCGGTTCGAGGCCTTCGGCGAGGACTTCCAGCACCGCGTGCGCGCGGGCTTCCTCGATCTCGCCGCGCGTCACGATCGCATCCGGCGCATCGACGGGACCGGTACGGCGGACGCCGTGTTCGCCCGCGTCCTCGACCGGCTGCCGTGAGCGACGTCCCCGAGCCCGACGCGCTGTCCGGCGCGCCGCACCCGCGCCATGCCCGCGTGGTGGTAGGCCACGACCGGGCCGAGGCGGCGTTCCTCGACGCGTGGAACTCCGGGCGGCTGCACCACGGCTGGCTGCTGACGGGGCCGCGCGGGGTGGGCAAGGCGACGCTGGCATGGCGGATGGCGCGCTTCCTGCTGACCGACCCGCCGCGCCCGGCCGAGACGCTGGACCCGCCCGGCGGCCATCCGGCGCTGGCCCGGATCGAGGCGCTGGCCGAGCCGTCCCTCCTGCTGCTCCGCCGCCCCTACGACGCCAAGACGAAGCGCCTGAAGACGGTGATCACCGGCGAGGAGGCCCGGCGCCTCGGCCCGTTCCTCGGGCTGTCGGCGGGGGCGGGGGACCGGCGCGTCGTCATCATCGACGCCGCCGACGAGATGAACCCCACGGCGGCGAACGCGATCCTCAAGCTCCTCGAGGAGCCGCCGCGCGCCGTGACGCTGCTGCTGGTCTCGCACCAGCCCGCGCGGCTCCTGCCGACGATCCGCTCGCGCTGCCGCGTGCTGCGGCTCGACCCGCTCTCGCCCCCGGACCTCGAACGTGCCGCCCTCGCCGCCGGGCTGGAGCCACCGGGCGCGGGGCTGGCCGAGCTCGCGGGCGGGTCGGTGGGCGGGGCCGCGTCGCTGGGGCAAGGCGGGGGCGCGCAGATCTACGCGGACCTCGTGCGCCTCCTCGGACGCCTGCCGATGGACCGGGGCGCGGCGCGCAAGCTCGCCGACGCGAACGCAGGCCGCGCCGCGGCCGAGACGCTTCCCGTGACGCTCGCGATGCTCGACAAGCTCATGCACCGCGCCGCCCGCGCGGGCCTCGTCGGCCCCCCGCCCGAGGCGGTCCCCGGCGAGGCGGAGGTGCTGGCCCGCCTCGCCCCCCACGATGCCGCGGCGCGGCGATGGGCTGCGGTGGCGCAGGAGGTGGCCGATCGCGCGGCGCACGGTGCAGCGGTCAACCTCGACGGGGCGTCGATCGTGTGGGACGCGCTGGCCCGGGTCGAGGCCGCCGCCCGAGAGGCCTAGCCGTCTGCGGCCTCCAGCAGGGCCGGGATCTTCGCCTTCACCTTGAAGTAGCCCGCCGTGGCATGCGGCCACGCGGCGAGGTCCCAGTCGCGGATCGGGCGGACGATCTCGGTTTCCACCCGGTCCAGCACCGCGCGGCCCGGCCCCACCGGGGCATAGGGGGCGACCACCGCGTCGAACCCCTTGGCCCAAGCCGACACCTCGGCCGGGTCCCGCGTGATCGCGGCCACGTCGCAGGGCAGCCGATCCGCCGCGTCGGCGGTCAAGGCGTCGGTGAAGTCGCGCACCTTGCGCGCCACCTCCAGCGGCGAGCGCCCCTCGGGGTTAAGCAGCACCATCGCCTCCGCCGCCTCCAGCCCGCGCGCCATCAGGTAGGCCGGGTGGAGGTCGTCCTCGTGCAGGATCAGGCCGACGCGGCCCTTGGGGATGGGGGCGTCCCCGGGCATGTCGGACGGCGCGGCGGGGGCGGGCTCCTCCAGCGCGGGGGCCTCCTTCGACAGGCGGGAGAGGTCCGCCTCGGCATAGCGCTCGCCGGTGTAGCGGCGGATGTTACCGGGCCGCGCGAGGTAGGTCTTGCCCCGCGTGTGCAGCCCGGCGACCCAGCGCCAGCCCAGCGTGTTCGAGGCCGGATCGCCGTCGAGGAGGTGGCGCAGGAAGAAGTCCGCCCCGAGCTCCCACGGCAGGCCCAGCGTATGGATCCAGACGCTCGCGAACCACATGCGCGCGTGGTTGTGGACGTAGCCCGTGCGGACCAGCTCCTTGGCCCCGTCGTCGAAGGGGGCGATGCCGGTCTCGCCCTCGCAGGCCGCCTCCCACCCGCGGCGCAGCCCGCCCTCGGTCGCCAGCCGGTCGCGGCCCTTGGCCACGCCCCGCAGGTAGGCGTCCCACGTGCCGGGCCGCCGCTCCATCCAGCCCTTGAAGTAGGTCCGCCAGACCACCTCCTGCACGTACTTCTCCGCCGCCGACTTGGCGTGCCGCTCCAGCACCGCGGCGCAGACCTCCGCCTCGGAGATCACGCGGTGGCGCAGGTAGGGCGACAGCACCGAGACGTGGGGGTGGCCCGGCAGGTCGTGGTTGCGCCGCCCGGCGTAGTCCCGTCCCGCATGGGGCACGAACTCCGCGAGGCGGGCGAGCGCCGCGTCGCGGCTGGGCGGGAAGTCACGGTCGGGCGTGTCGGTCGCTGCGACGGGCGGGGCGGGCGCGTGATCCTCGGGCATGGGGCGAGGATAGGGCGCGGTCCCCGCGCGGCGAGGGGAGGGATCAGACGGGCGACAACACCAAGCGGGCCCGCAGCCCGTCGGCCCGCCACTCCACGTGGAAGCTGGCGCCGTTCATCGCCGCGATCCGGCCCATGAGGTCCAGCCCTTGGCCGCCGGCGCGCGACGTCGCCGAGACCGCGCGGCGCGCGGTCTCGCTCCACGCGATCTCGATGGCCCCGCCGACGTCCTGCGCCGAGACGGCGACGCGACCGCCCTCGGCGAAGGCGCCGTGCTTCCCCGCGTTCACGGCCAGCTCGCCGAGGATCACCCCGACGACGTCCACTTGGCGTGCGGGCAGGACGAGGCCCTCGTCCACGAAGAGGTCGAGCGCGCAGCCCGGCGTCCGGAGCGGCTCGACCAAGGTGGGGATCAGGTCGGAGAGGAGCGGCGCCTCCGCCTCCTCGGCGCGGGCCACCACCGACTGCGCGCGTCCCAGCGCGGACAGGCGCCCGACCATCTCGGCGACGAAGGGCGCGGCGTCGGGATGCGCCCGCCCGTGCAGCCGGAGCAGGGAGGCGGCGAGGGTGAGCGTGTTCTTCTGGCGATGCCGCATCTCGGCGAGCAGCACCTCCCGCGTCCGGCTCGCGGCCTCGCGCTCGGTGATGTCCCGGCTGATCGCGACGAAGCCGGCATGCGCGCCGGAGGGGTCGTTGACCGGCGTGACCGACACCTCCCACCACTTCGGGGTGCCCTTGGCGGTCGGGCAGAAGGCCGTGAACCGCGAGGGGCGCGGCGGGCGGGCGGCGTAGGAGGCGCGCACCTCCGCGGCATGCGCCTCGGGCCAGAAGCCGCACCATTCGCCCCCCTCGACCAAGCCGAACTCGTCGATCTCCATGGCGCACATGCCGTTGCGGTTCATCCAGAGGAGCCGCCCGTCCGGATCGACGAGCTTCACGCAGTCCTCGGACTGCTCGAACACGGCGACGATGGCGTCCTGCGAGAGCGGGGCGTGGGCGAGCATGGCAGTCCTCCTCGGCGCCGGACGCTATCCGCCGCCCGCCGCCCGACGCAACGGCGCGATCCGGCGGATTCGAGCGAACCGCCCCGCCCCGGTCCATGAACGATCCGTGCGGATCGGTGCGGAGGGGGAAACCAAGGGGCCGGGAATGCCCCAATCGCGCCTCCGCCACGCCCCGCGGCACCGGCAGCCTCGCTCGAATGCAAGGGACGAACCCCATTTCCGCCTTCATCCGGTCCGACGCGGGCGCGGTGACCGTCGACTGGGTCGTGCTGACCGCCGCCGTGACGGGGCTGGGGCTCGCCGTGATGGGGGCCGTCTCGACCGGGGCGCAGTCGGCCTCGAACGCGACGGCCTCGACCCTGTCGGGGATCACGATCAAGACCGCGTTCGAGACGCTCGGCGACCTCTTCGGGACCGACTTCTCGGGCGGGGCCGACGGCTGGACCGGCGGGACCGTCGCCGACGTCCCCGGCTTCGGAGAGATGCTCCTCGTCGATCCCGGCGGCACGGCGGAACTCGCGCTCGACGTGCCGGACGGGGCCGAGACGCTGGAGGTGGCGTTCGACCTGATCGGTGGCGACGACCTCGATGGGGAACCCGCCACCGTCTACGTCAACGGGCAGCCGGTCGCCGTCTATGCCGACGACCACGGGCGGATCACCGTCTCCGGCGAGGGGGCCGAGGGCGTCACCGTGAGCATCGACCAGCAGTACCGCAACGACCCGGTGGGTGGCGGCACCCACGGCAGCGACAGCCGCGCCACCGTCCGCATCACGATCGACGACCCCGGGCAGGGCCTGACCCTCGGGGTGGGATCGGGCGCGGACGAAGGGCTCGGCAACGAGTTCTACGGCGTCGACGACGTCTCCGTCACCGCCTCCTGACGCGGAACGGCCGCCCCGGGGGGCGGCCGCTCCGTGCGATCCGGGATCGGGTCAGGCGGAGGCCTCGGCCTCCTCCTTGTCGGCGTGGATCAGGAGCGGGGCCGCATCGCGGCGGACGGCCTCCTCGTTCACCACGACCTCGTCCACGGTCTCCATGCCCGGCAGCTCGAACATCGTGTCGAGTAGGATGTCCTCCATGATCGAGCGCAGGCCGCGGGCGCCGGTCTTGCGCTCGATGGCGCGCTTGGCGATCGACTGCAGCGCGTCGTCGGTGAAGGTCAGCGTCACGCCTTCGAGGTCGAAGAGGCGCTGATACTGCTTCACGAGCGCGTTCTTCGGCTCGGTCAGGATGGTCACCAGCGCGTCCTGGTCGAGGTCCTCGAGCGTCGCGATGACGGGCAGGCGGCCGACGAACTCGGGGATCAGGCCGAACTTGAGCAGGTCCTCGGGCTCCAGTTCCTTGAAGGCCTCGCCCACGGTCTTGTCCTCGGGCGCGCGCACGTCGGCGCCGAAGCCCATCGCGGAGCCCTTGCCGCGCTGCGCGATGATCTTGTCGAGCCCGGCGAAGGCGCCGCCGCAGATGAACAGGATGTTCGTGGTGTCGACCTGCAGGAACTCCTGCTGGGGATGCTTGCGCCCGCCCTGCGGCGGCACGGAGGCGACGGTGCCCTCCATGATCTTCAGCAGCGCCTGCTGCACCCCCTCGCCCGACACGTCGCGGGTGATGGACGGGTTGTCCGACTTGCGCGTGATCTTGTCGACCTCGTCGATGTAGACGATGCCGCGCTGCGCCCGCTCGACGTTGTACTCGGAGGCCTGCAGCAGCTTGAGGATGATGTTTTCGACGTCCTCGCCGACGTAGCCGGCCTCCGTCAGCGTCGTGGCGTCGGCCATGGTGAACGGCACGTCGAGGATGCGCGCCAGCGTCTGCGCCAGGAGCGTCTTGCCGCAGCCGGTGGGGCCGATCAGCATGATGTTCGACTTGGCCAGCTCGATGTCCGACTTCGACCCGTGGTCGAGCCGCTTGTAGTGGTTGTGCACCGCCACCGAGAGCACGCGCTTCGCGTGGGCCTGCCCGATCACGTAGTCGTCGAGCACGGCGCAGATCTCGCGCGGGGTCGGCGTGCCGTCGGCCGTCTTGAGCCCGGCGGCCTTCGTCTCCTCGCGGATGATGTCCATGCACAGCTCGACGCACTCGTCGCAGATGAACACGGTGGGGCCCGCGATCAGCTTGCGCACCTCGTGCTGCGACTTCCCGCAGAAGCTGCAGTAGAGCGTGTTCTTGCCGTCGCCGCCGGTGTTGCCTTGGGACATCTGCCGCCTCCTGTCCGGGCGACCCCCACCGGGCCGCCGGTCGCGGGAACCCCCGCGCACTGTCCTGTGTCTGCTCGTTCGTGCCCGAGCCTAGGCCCCAGCGCCGGGGGCCACAAGGGCGGGAGGGCGCGTTCGCGCCGACGCCCCGAGGCTGTGGCGAACGGACCGCCCTGCGTGCCGCCGCGCGGGGCGGCGGCACGTCTCTCAAGTAAAATCAACAGGTTGCCGCAAGGTCACTTCGCCTCGTCGTCCTCCGACGCCTTGCCCCGGGACTCGACGATCTCGTCGAGATGGCCCCACTCCTTGGCCTCCTCGGGCGTCATCCACTTGTCGCGGTCCAGCGCGGTGCGGACCGTCTCGTAGTCCTGCCCGGTGTGCTTCATGTAGACCTTGTAGATGGCCTCGCGCGTGCGCTCGATGTGGCGCGCGGAAATCAGGATGTCCTCGGCCATCCCCTGCATCCCGCCCGAGGGCTGGTGGATCATGATCTCCGAGTTGGGCAGCGCGTAGCGCATCCCCTTCTCGCCGCCGACCGCGATGACCGAGCCCATGGAGGCGGCCATGCCGCAGACGAGGGTCGAGACCTTCGGCTTGATGTACTGCATCGTGTCGTAGATCGACATGCCCGCCGTCACCTCGCCGCCGGGCGAGTTGACGTACATCGAGATCTCCTTGTTCGGGTTCTCGGCCTCGAGGTGCAGCAGCTGCGCGACGATGAGCTGGCTCATGCCCATGTGGACCGGGCCGTTCACGAACACGATCCGCTCCTTCAGGAGGCGCGAAAAGATGTCGTAGGCCCGCTCGCCGCGGGAGGTCTGCTCGACCACCATCGGCACGAGGTTCATCTGGATGTCCATCGGATCGCGCATGTCGTGTGTCCCTTGGTCCGGGGCCGCCCCTGAGGTGGGCGCGGTCCCCTGCGTCGCCCCCGCCGGGCGCGGCTCGGAGGTGGAACCTAGGGGCGGGGTCGGGGGGGTGCAAGGCGGGGCCGGCGGGCGTGCATCCCGCGTGCATCCCGCGTGCATATCTCGTGCATACGCGCGTATGAACGCCCCTTCATCTTTCGTTTACCCGAGACCGCGCCTGCCGCCGCGTGTCACCGCATCCAGAGCTTCTCGCGCTTGAGGCGGTTGCGGATCGGCTGCTCGTCGGCCGGCAGGTCGGCGCGGTCGAACAGCGCACGCGCCTTCGCGCCGCGGCCTTGGTAGAGGAACCGCTTGAACGGCTCGTGCTCCTTGAGGACCTTCTTGATCCTGTTGGGCGCGGCGGCGGCCTCGACGCGCTCGATCACCCGCTCGGGGGCGGTGGCGTAGAGCAGGGGCATCACGCGCCAGTGGTAGCTGTGCGTCCCGTCGAGCCAACCGTCGGCGATCCCGCCGCCGGCGCCGGGGCGGCCGCCGCCGAGCTCGTGCACGACGAGCGGCAGCGCGATCTGGTCGAGCCACGGCCAGATCGTCTGGCCGGAGAGCGGCCCCGGCGGGCCGTCGGCGGCGAGGCCGTCGGCGGCGCGGGCGTGGAGGCCCTCGACCATCCCGGCCACCTCCAGCCAGAGCCGCCCGAAGGAGGGGGCGTCGGCCCCGAAGGTCCAGCCCGCGTTGAAGTAGAGGTAGCGGCGCCAGTGCTCGACCGGCCATGCCGGATCCTGCGACGACGCGAAGTCGAGGCCGCGGGCGGCGTAGAGGCTGCCCCAGATCTCCTCGTGGCCGGGGCCGTAGAGGTCGATGGCGGGCCACGTGGCCGAGCGGCGCATGGAGGCCGAGGGGCGGTCGAAGTCGATCTCGAGGTCCGCGAGGTCGTCGAGGATCGCGGTGTCCGTGTCGAGGAAGAGGAACGGCCCCGCGGGCGCGTGGGCCAGCGCCTCCATCTTGTTCCCCTGCGGGTAGGGCTCGCCGTAGACGGCGGCGGGGAAGGGGCGGATCTCGGCGCCGAGACGGGCGAGCAGGTCGCGCGCCGCGTCGCCCATGCGCGGGTCGCCGGGCCAGCGCCCGCCGGGCTGCGGCTCCATCACGACGAGCCCGCCGCCGAAGCGGGGCGAGGCGTGGCGCAGGGTGGCGGCGAGCAGGCAGGCCTCGTGCTCGAGGCGGCCCCTCTGGCCGACGCAGACGATGTTGAACATTGGGGCCTCCCGCGCGCGCGTGGGGACGGGGTCGCGCGGCATGATGGCACGGGTGGGGCGGGCCGTGCGATCCGCGGCACGGATTCGGGGGCTACCCCTTCCGCTTCACCGCGCCCGCCGCCACGGCGAGGTCGCGGGCGATGGCGAAGGCGCCCTTGATGCGGTCGGCCTCCTTGGCGGCCGTCGCCTTGATGACCAGCTTGTCGCCCTTGATCTGCGCGGCGCCCTTCCACGACTTGATGTAGTCCACGAGCGCGGCCGGGTCGGGGAACTTGCCGCCGTGGAACTCGACCACGGCGCCCTTCTCGCCCACGGACAGCTTCTCGATGCCCGCCGCCTTGCACATCGCCTTGATGCGGACGACGCGGAGCAGGACGTTCACCTCGCGCGGCAGCTCGCCGAAGCGGTCGATCAGCTCGGCGGCGAAGCCCTCCAGCTCGACCTTGGACCCGAGGCTCGACAGGCGGCGGTACAGGCCGAGGCGGACGTCGAGGTCGGGGACGTAGTCCTCGGGGATCAGCACCGGCACACCCAGCGCGATGGTGGGCGACCATTCGTCGTCGAGCGCGTCGGCGAGGCCCGCGTCGCCCGCCTTCAACTTCTGGATCGTCTCCTCCAGCATGGAGTTGTAGAGTTCGGCCCCCACCTCCGTGTGGCCCGACTGCTCCTCGCCGATGACGGAGCCGCCGCCGCGCAGGTCGAGGTCTTGGCTGGCGATGTTGAAGCCCGCGCCCAGCGCGTCGATGCTCCCCAGCGCCTTGAGGCGGCGCTCGGCGGCGGTGGTGATCTTCACGCGCGGCTTGGTCGTCAGGTAGGCGTAGGCGCGGGTCTTGGAGCGGCCCACGCGGCCCCGGATCTGGTAGAGCTGCGCCAGCCCGAAGCGGTCGGCGCGCCACACGACCATCGTGTTGGCGGTGGGGATGTCGATGCCGGACTCGATGATGGTCGTGGACAGCAGCACGTCGAAGCGTCCGTCGTAGAAGGCGTTCATCCGCTCGTCCAACTCCGCCGCCGCCATCTGGCCGTGGGCGGTGGTGAAGGAGACCTCGGGCACCTGCTCCTCGAGGAAGGCCTGCATCTCGCTGAGGTCGCTGATGCGGGGGACGACGACGAAGGACTGCCCGCCGCGGAAATGCTCGCGCAGCAGGGCCTCGCGGATCGTCACGGGGTCGAACTCGGACACGTAGGTGCGGATCGAGAGGCGGTCGATCGGGGGTGTGCCGATGACCGACAGGTCGCGCACGCCGGTCAGCGCCATCTGGAGCGTGCGTGGGATGGGCGTGGCCGAGAGGGTGAGGACGTGCACGTCGGAGCGCAGCTCCTTCAGGCGCTCCTTGTGCGTGACGCCGAAGCGCTGCTCCTCGTCGATGATGAGCAGGCCGAGGTCTTGGAACTTCACCTGCTTGGCCAAGAGCGCGTGGGTGCCCACGGCGATGTCCACCGTGCCGTCGGCGATCCCCGCGCGCGTCTTGGTCGCCTGTCCGGCGGGGACGAAGCGCGAGAGCTGCCGCACCTCGAGGGGGAAGCCGCGCATCCGGTCGGTGAAGGACTTGGCGTGCTGGCGGGCGAGCAGGGTGGTCGGCGCGATCACGGCGACCTGCTTGCCGGAGGTGGCGGCGACGAAGGCGGCGCGCATCGCCACCTCGGTCTTGCCGAAGCCCACGTCGCCCACGACGAGGCGGTCCATCGGCTGGCCCGCCGCGAGGTCGGCGGTCACGTCCTCGATGGCCTGCAACTGGTCGTCCGTCTCCTCGTAGGGGAAGCGGGCTTGGAAGGCGGCCCACATCTCGGGCGGCGGCTCGAGCATGGGGGCGCGGCGCAGCGCGCGCTCGGCGGCGATCCGCATGAGGCGGTCGGCCACCTGCTTGAGCCGCTCCTTGAGCTTGGCCTTGCGCGCCTGCCACGCGCCGCCGCCCAGCTTGTCGAGCAAGCCCTCCTCGTGGCCGTAGCGGGACAGCAGCTCGACGTTCTCGACCGGCAGGTAGAGCTTGTCGCCGCCCGCGTATTCCAGCGCGAGGCATTCGTGCGGTGCGCCCGCCGCCGTGACCGTCTCCAGCCCGAGGAAGCGCCCGACGCCGTGGTCCACGTGGACCACGAGGTCGCCGGCGGAGAGGCTTTGCGCCTCGGTCAGGAAGTTCTCGGCCCGGCGCTTGCGCTTCTTGGTGCGGATCAGGCGCTCGCCCAGCACGTCCTGCTCGGAGACGACGGTGAGGCGGTGGCCGCCGTCGGACTTCGGCACCGGCCCCTCGAAGCCCCGGTCGAGCGGCCAGACGGCGAGGCCGACCTGTCCCTTGGCGACATCGGCGGCGTGGCGGACGGGCTGGGCGTCGGACAGCCCTTGGTCGTCGAGCAGCCCCTGCAGGCGCTCGCGCGCCCCCTTGGAGTAGGAGGCGATGACCACCGCGCCGGTCTCGCGCTTGTCCGCCACGTGGTCCGCGAGGGCGGCGAACACGTTGACGTCCTCGCGCTGGCGCTCGGGGGCGAAGGACCGTCCGACGCGCCCGCCCATGTCGATGACGTTCGGGCCGGGCGCGGCGGGGAAGGGGGAGAGGTGGAGCGCGCGGCGGCCCGCGAGCGCGCGGGCCAGCGCGTCGGGCGAGAGGTAGAGGCTGTCAGGCGGGGCGGGCTTGTAGACGTCGCCCATGCGCGCGCGGGACTTCAGCGCCTCCATGCGGTTGTCGTGCATGTCGACGATCTGCTCCCACCGCTCTTGGTGCTGCGGGCCGCTGCCGTCGTCGAGGACGATGGAGGCGGCGGGCAGGAGGTCGGGGATCGTGGCGAGCTGCTCGTGGAAGAAGCCGAGCCAGTGCTCCATGCCGGACGCCTTCCGGCCCGCGCTGACGGCCTCGTAGAGCGGGTCGTCGGTGCCGGCGGCGCCGAAGGCGATGCGGTAGGCCTGCCGGAAGCGGGTGATGGCGGGGTTGTCGAGGATGACCTCGGACACGGGGGCGAGCTCGATCGCGTCCAGCTGCTCGGTCGTGCGCTGGGTGGCGGGGTCGAAGCGGCGCAGCCCGTCCACCGTGTCGCCGAACAGGTCGAGACGGACCGGCGCGGGCTGGCCGGGGGGCCAGATGTCGATGATGCCGCCGCGGGGGGACCAGTCGCCCGGCTCGACGACGGTGGGGGACTGGGTGAAGCCCATGCGGACGAGGAAGTCGCGCAAGGCGTCCTCGTCGATGCGCTGGTCGCGGCGGGCGGAGAAGCCCGCGCCCTTGAGGGTGGCGGCGGCGGGCACCTTCTGGGTCAGGGCGTTGAGCGTGGTCAGCACGACGAGCCGGCCGGACAGCCCGTGGGCCAGCGCGGTGAAGGCCGCCATGCGGTCGGCGCTGATCTCGGCCGCCGGGGAGACGCGGTCGTAGGGCAGCACGTCCCACGCGGGGATGCGGAGCGTCTGCGTGCCCGGCGCCCAGAAGCGCAGGGCGGCGGCCATCGCCTCCATCCGCTTGTCGTCGCGGGCGACGTGGATGACGGGGCAGCGGTCCAGCTCGGTCAGCAGGACGCGCGCGTCGAACCCCTCGGGGGCGCCGCCCGCCCGGACGTGGCCGTCGGGCAGGGGGGAGACAAAGGCGGGGTCGGGCGCGGTGTCGGGCATGGGGTGGGCAGCTAACGGGTCGGTGCAGGGGGTCAACCGGCTCGGCGGGGCGGTGTTCCGGCCCGCGCGCGCCGCCCGGTGCGGGGCCCCGCGTCCTCAGCCGCCGCCGAGCACCGAGACGTTCAGGTTCGTCCACATGCCCCACATTGTCGTCGCGAAGATCGAGACCATGCCGACGAACTGCACCACGCGGCGGTGGCGCAGCAGGGTGTCCGCCATCTCCCCGGCCTCCATCCCCTGCACCCGCCGCGCGGTCCGCAGGTTCAGCCAGCCCACCACCGTCATCGGCAGGAACAGCAGGAAGACCGCTTGGGCGAACTCGATCCCGTAGGCGAAGCCGAGCAGGGCGAGCAGCGTGATCGAGAAGAAGGCGAAGGCCGTCGTCCAGAGGCCCGTGACCTCCGAGATGTGGATCAGGCGGCGGGAGTGGATCCCGGCGAGGGTGAGCATGTCGGCGCGCGCCACCTCCTCGCCCCGCGCGGCGCGGCGGACGAGGTCGAAGGGGACCCCGATCATCCAGTAGGACGCGGTCGACCAGAGCACCGCCAGCGCGATCCAGAACCAGAGGTTCGAGAACGACCGGAAGGCGATCACCTCCAAGGCAGTTTCGATGAAGTCGAAGTTCACGCAGCTCCTCCCCGCGCGCGGCGCGCGGTCCCGGCGCGCTTGTCGCGTGGGCGTTCCCGTCCCGCAAGGGCGCGGCGCTTGCGGGGGGGGAGGTGGCGTGGCACCCCGGTCGCAACCCGTGTCCCGGAGGCCACCCATGCCGCGCTTCGCCCCCTTTCCGACCACCCGGATGCGCCGGGTCCGGCGCACGCCCGCCCTGCGCGCGCTGGTGCGGGAGGACAGGCTGGCGGTGGACGACCTGATCTGGCCGGTCTTCGTCCGCGAGGGCGAGGGGACGCTGGAGGAGGTGCCGTCGATGCCGGGTGTGGTGCGGCGGTCCGTGGACATGGTGGTGGAGGCGGCCGAGCAGGCCGCGGCCTTGGGCATCCGCGCGATGTGCCTGTTCCCCTACACGGACGCGTCGCTCCGCACCGAAGGCTGCGAGGAGGCGTGGTTGCCCGACAACCTGTCGAACCGCGCGACGCGGGCGATCAAGGCCGCCGTGCCGGGGATGGCCGTGATGACGGACGTGGCGCTCGACCCCTACAACGCCAACGGGCATGACGGGATCGTGCGCGACGGGGTGATCGTGAACGACGAGTCCGTCGAGGCGCTGGTGCGCATGGGGCTGGCGCAGGCCGAGGCGGGGGCCGACATCCTCGGGCCGTCGGACATGATGGACGGGCGGATCGGGGCGCTGAGGGCCGCGCTGGAGGAGGCGGGGCACCAGGACGTGACGATCATGTCCTACGCGGCCAAGTACGCCAGCGCCTTCTACGGCCCGTTCCGGGACGCGGTGGGGGCCTCGGGGCGGCTGGTGGGCGACAAGAAGACCTACCAGATCGATCCGCTGAACGCCGAGGCCGGGCTGCGCTGCGTCGAGCGGGACCTGTCCGAGGGCGCCGACATGGTGATGGTCAAGCCGGGCCTGCCCTATCTCGACATGGTGCGGCGGGTGAAG
Organism: Jannaschia sp. Os4; assembly: GCF_016820245.1. Taxonomy (GTDB): domain Bacteria; phylum Pseudomonadota; class Alphaproteobacteria; order Rhodobacterales; family Rhodobacteraceae; genus Jannaschia. Next base: position 186,554 of record NZ_JAFCAR010000005.1, read on the forward strand.
GACCGCTTCGGCTGCCCGACCTTCGCCTACCAGGTGTCGGGGGAGTACGCGATGATCCGGGCGGCCGCCGCGCAGGGCTGGATCGACGGCGAGCGGGTGATGATGGAGAGCCTGATGGCCTTCCGCCGGGCCGGCTGCGACGGGGTGCTGACCTACTTCGCGCCCGAGGCGGCGGGCCTGATCGCCAAGGGCTGGGAGTAGGGGCCGGTCAGGCCGCCTCGCGCAGGCGCGCCGCGAGCACCACCGCCACCCCCGACAGCACCGCGCCCACCGCGACCTGCGGCACGGGCGTCCCGTCCCCCAGCAGGATCGCCGGATAGGCCCAGAGCGCGCCGAGGATGGTCGCCGTGGCCGAGATCACGCTCGACGCCATGCCCGCGAGGTGGCCCATCGGGGCCATGGCGATGGCGTTGAGGTTGCCGATGGCGAGCCCGGCCAAGGCGAAGGAGGCGAACTGCCAGACGAGGTAGGACGGGAACCGCGTCGCCTCGGGCAGGGCGGACCAGCCGGCGAGGAGCGCGACCGACAGCAGGAGGTGCGCGCAGACGCCGACGCGGATGATCGGCACCATGCCCAGCCGCTCGACGATGGAGGCGTTGAGCAGCGCCACGCTGCCCGACACCAGCGCCACGCCCCCGAACCAGAGCGGGAACGTCTCGGCGGCGTCGAAGGTGGCGGCGTAGATCGACTGGACGCTCGCGATGGTCGAGAACAGGATGCCGAAGACCAGCGTCTGCACCAGCATCGCGCGGCGCACGACGGCGTGGCGCAGCACCTCGGCCACCGCCGCGCGCATCTTGGCGAGGTCCAGCGGACGCCGCCGCGTGGGGGGCAGCGTCTCGGGCTGGCGCAGGCCGAGCCAGAGCGAGGTCGCGGCGGAGAACACGACGAAGGCCCAGAACACGCCCTGCCAGCCGGACACCGCGATGATGCCCGCGCCGATCAGGGGCGCGATGGCGGGGACGAGGGTGAACACGGTCATCGTCAGCGACAGGATGCGGGCCATGCCGCGCCCCATGTAGAGGTCGCGGATCATGGCCATCGCGACGACGCGGGGGCCGGAGGCGCCGATGCCTTGGACGACCCGCGCGACGAGCACCCCGTCCAGCGTGTCGAGCCACGTGGCCGCCGCCGCGGAGAGCGAGTAGATCACGGCCCCGCCGATCATCACCGGCTTGCGGCCGAACGCGTCCGAGAGCGGCCCGGCGACGAAGGTGCCCAGCCCCGTGCCGATCACGAAGGCGAGGACGACGAGCTGCGCGCGCTCGGGGTCGGCGGGCGACAGGTCCGCGCCCATCCGGGGCAGGGCGGGGAGCATGGCGTCGATGCTGAACGCGATGGTCGCCGCCGTCATCGCCATGAGGGCGACGAACTCCGCTTGGCCCAGCCGCCGGGGATGGGCCTCGGCGAGGGTCACGACGGGGCCCGGTCGGCCGTCTGCGCGGCGATGTCGTCGATGATCGAGAGCCACGTCTCCGTCGGCTGCGCGCCCACGACCGCGGACTGGTTGGCGACGACGAAGGTCGGCACCCCGGTCACCCCCCGCTCGCGCGCGTGCGCGTCGCGGGCGCGGATGTCGTCGGCGTCGGCGTCCGTGGCGAGCAGGCGCTCCACCGCCTCGCGCTCCAGCCCCGCGCCCGCCCAGAGATCGGCGAGCACGGCATGGTCGCCGATGTCGCGGCCCTTGCGGAAGTAGGCGTCGAACAGCGCGTCCACCATCGCGGTCTGCTTCCCCTCCAGCCCGGCCCAGTGGATCGTCCGGTGCGCGTCCAGCGTGTTGGGGGTGCGCTGGATCGCGTCGAAGCGGATGCCGAGGCCCATCTCCTCGGAGGTCTCGACGATGGGGGCGTAGGCCCGCATCGCCCCCTCCCGCCCGCCGAACTTGGCCTCGAGGTAGGCGGCGCGGCCCATGCCCTCCGCCGGCATGTCGGGATTGAGCTGGAACGGGTGCCACTGGATCGCGAAGGGGTGGCCGGGGCGCTGCTCCAGCGCGGCGAACAGCCGCGCCCGCCCGATCAGGCACCACGGGCAGATCGGATCGGACAGGATGTCGAGGGGGATCGTGGCGGTGGTCATGGGGGCGGCTCCGGCGGCGGGACGGGGCAGCCCTAGGCCGACGGGCGCCGAAGGGGAACCCGCCCCCGGTTGCCGGTCGTCCCCCCCCATGCGACACGCGGCGTCGATTGGGAGGATGGCATGGCGAACGACCTCGCTGAAGGCTTCCTGCGGGAGGACGCGCCCCACTGGGCGGACCTCGCGCCCCTCGCCGCCGAGGTGGGGCGCTGGGCGATCGATCCCTCGACCGGATCGGCCGAGGGCGATTCCGCGCTCGCCGACCTCACCGGCCTGCCCGAGGTGGCCGGGCCCTTCGACGCGGAGGTCATGCTCGCGCGGATCGACCCCGGGGACCGCGCGGCGGTGGAGACCGCGCTGGACGGCGTCGCGGAAGGGCCGGGCCGGTTCGAGACGGTGTTCCGCTTCCGGCGCCCGGACGGCGGGCTCGTCTGGCTGGAGGCCTCGGGGCGGATGATGACGGTCGACGGGCGGCGGATGCTGGTCGGCGCGACCCACGACGTCACGGAGCTGCGCGAGGCGCAGATGCGCGCCGAGCTCGTCGCCGGCGAGATGGCGCACCGGATCAAGAACCTCTTCGCGCTGGTCCAGTCGATCTTCACGATGGCCGCGCGCGGGGCCGGGTCGGTGCCCGAGCTGCAGGAGGCCTTCGAGGGGCGGTTGCGCGCGCTCGCCGGGCTGAACGCGATGACGCTGGGCGACCGCGAGGCCAAGGTCGCGCTGTCGGACCTCGTGTCCGCGGCGGCCGGGCAGCACGTGGCGGCGGGGCGGATGCGGAACGTCCTGCCCGATCCTTGCGACATCGCCGGGGGCGCGGCGCAGACGATGGTGCTGCTCCTCAACGAGCTGGTGACCAACGCGGTCAAGCACGGCGCGCTGCGCGACGGGGACGGGACCGTGGACCTGAAGGTCACCCTCGAGGACGGGAAGTTCACCTTCGAGTGGGCCGAGGAGAACGACGCGCCGGTCGCGCCGCCGACGCGCAAGGGGTTCGGCATGCGCGTCCTCACGGGGATGACCGCCTCGACCTACCATGGGCGGCCGGAGGTGGAGTGGACCGAGCGGGGGCTGCGCTTCCGCTGCACGTGGCCCATGCAGGGGTTCACCGCCTAGGGGCGGCTCAGGCGAGACGCCGCCGGATCAGCTTGCCGTTCGCGTTGCGCGGCAGGGCGTCGCGCCTGAGCCAGACCTTCGGGCGCTTGTAGGGGGCGAGCCGCTCCGCCGCGCGCGCCTCCGCCGCCGCGAGGTCGATCCCGCCCACGTGGAAGGCGGCGAGGATCACGGCCCCGCTTCCCGTCGTCACCGTCCCCACGGCCAGATCCTCGGCCAACCCCGCGAGCGCGGCCTCCACCTCCTGCGGGCTCACGCGGATGCCGCCGGGGTTCAGCAGGTCGTCGGCCCGCCCGAGATGACGGATCGCGCCACCCGCCTCCTCCACCCGGTCGCCGGTGTCGAACCATTCGGGCACGGGCGTCACCGCGCCGTCCTCCCAGTAGCCGAGCATCAGGCCGGGATCGCCCCGCCCGACCTGGAGGGTGCCGCCCGCGATGCGTGTGCGGCGTCCCGGCTGGACGAAGCCCGCGGTGCCCCCGGGGGCGGGCCGGGCCGGCGAGCCGGACACGAAGGTGGAGCATTCGGACATGCCGAGCGCCTCGTGGACCGGGGTGCCGGTGGCGGCCTCCCAGTCGGCGCGGATGGCGGGCGAGAGCGCCTCGCCCGCCACCAGCGCGTGGCGGAGGCGGGGGAGCGGCGGGAGGGGCGCGCGCAGCATGCGGCGGACCACGCCGGGCGCTGCGGCGAAGAGCGTGGCGTCGGCGCGCGCGAGCAGGGCGGGGAGCGCCTCGATGGAGGTGCCGGGCGCGGGGATCAGGGCGGTCGCGCCGATGGCCCACGGGTCGAGGAGGCCCGTGCCCAGCGTGAAGGTCCAGTTGAAGGCGCCCGCGTGCAGCAGGCGGTCGTCGGGCGTCAGGCCGTACCACCCGTCCCACATGCTGCGCCGCGCGCGCACCGCGCGGTGCGCGTGGGCCACAGCCTTGGGCGTCCCGCCCGAGCCGGAGGTGAACACGATGTAGCCGAGGCGGTCCGGGTCGCCGCGGGGCCAGTCGTCGAATGGCAGGGGCGCGCCGTCGAGGTCGCCCGGCGCGGCGGCGGGGATGTCCGGGGGCAGGGGCAGGGCGTCGCCCACGGCGAGGGCGGGGGCGATGCGGGCCGCCATCTTCGCCACCTCGGGCGCGGTCAGCGCGGCGGAGGTGGGGACGGGCACCAGCCCGGCGGCGGCGCAGGCGAGGTGGGTGATGGGGAAGTCCGGCGTGTCCCCCACCCGCAGCATCACCCGCGCGCCCGCGGGCAGGCCGAGCGCCGCGAGCCCGCCCGCCCGCCGCTCCACGGCGGCGAGGAGGTCGGCATGGGTCCACGTCTCGTCCCGCTCCCCGAGGACGACGAGGGCGGGATGGCCGGGGCGGGCGCGGCCCGCCTCCATCACGTCGGCGGCGAGATTGTAGGCGGACGGCATCTCCATGCCCCTCGGCATAGCAAAGGGGGCGGCGCCCGAAAGCCCCGCCCCCCTCGATGGTCCGGAAATACTCCGGGGGGCGCGGGGGGCGGAGCCCCCCGCGGGTCCGGCGCCGCAGGCGCTGGAGGGTCAGTTCAGCGCCGCATCCGTGATCACGCTCGTCCACGCCCCCTCGGGCTGCGCGGTGATGACCGGGTCGGACCCGCCGGCGAGCAGCGTGTCGACGGTGCGCTGGAAGTCGGCCTCGTCGAGGGAGCCGTCCGACCCCGCGGTCAGCTTGGCGATCTCGCCCATCATGCGGACCTGGTGCGCCTCGGTCTGGGCGCCGGTCTCGTCGTAGTCGAGGATGATGCCCGCGGCCTCCTCCGGGTTCTCGCCGGCCCATTCCCAGCCGCGCATGGAGGCGCGCACGAAGCGGGTCATCTTGTCGACGAAGGCCGGATCCTCGAGGTTCTCCTCCAGCACGTAGATGCCGTCCTCGAGGGTGGCGACGCCCATGTCCTCGTACTTGAACGTGACCAGCTCGTCCTCGGAGACGCCCGCGTCGAGCACTTGGCCGTACTCGTTGTAGGTCATGGTCGAGATGCAGTCCGCCTGCCGCTGCAGAAGCGGATCGACGTTGAAGCCCTGCTTGAGCACCGTGACGCCCTCGGCGCCGCCGTCGGTGGGGATGCCCTCCTGGCTCATCCACGACAGGAAGGGATACTCGTTGCCGAAGAACCAGACGCCGATGGTCTTGCCGCGGAAGTCCTGCGGCCCCTCGATCCCGGTGTCCTTCCAGCAGGTCAGCTGCAGGCCGGAGGTCTTGAACGGCTGGGCGATGTTGACGACCGGCAGGCCCTTCTCGCGCGCGGCCAAGGCCGAGGGCATCCAGTTGAGCATGGCGTCCGCGCCGCCGCCCGCCAGCACCTGCGGGGGCGCGATGTCGGGACCGCCGGGCAGGATGGTGACGTCGAGCCCCTCCTCCTCGTAGAAGCCGTTCTCCAGCGCGGCGTAGTAGCCCGCGAACTGGGCCTGCGTGACCCACTGCAGCTGCAGCGTGACGGAGTCGTCGGCGTGGCCGTCGGCGAAGGCGGGCGACGCCAGCGCGAGCGCGGCGGCGGTGATGGTCTTCTTCATTCGTCTCTCCCTGTGCGGGGCGGTCACCGCCCTCTCTGTGATGGATGCCAGAAGGTGAGCCGCTTCTCCAAGAGCGCGATGAGCGCGTAGGAGGCGGAGCCCGCCACGGCGGCCACGGCGATCGACGCCCAGACCATCGGCAGGTTCAAGCGCCCGACCTCCGTGCTGATGCGGAAGCCCATGCCGACCGTGGGGCTGCCGAAGAATTCGGCGACGATGGCGCCGATCAGGGCGAGGGTGGTGGCGATCTTGAGCCCGTTGAACACGAAGGGCAGGGCGGCGGGCCCTCGGAGGTGGCGCAGCGTCTGGCCCGGCGTCGCCGCGTAGGTGGCCATCAGGTCGCGCTGCATCGCGTCGGTGTCGGACAGGCCCGCGACCGTGTTCACGAGGACGGGGAAGAAGACCATCACGACGACCACGGCGGCCTTCGATTCCCAGCCGAAGCCGAACCACATCACGAGGATCGGCGCGGTGCCGACGATGGGGAGGGCCGCGACGAAGTTGCCGACCGGCAGGAGGCCGCGCCGAAGCCACGGCACGCGCGCCACCAGCAGCGCCGCGCCGATCCCCGCCGCGCAGCCGATCAGCCAGCCGGTCAGCGCGCCTTTGAGGACGGTCTGCACGAAGTCGGCCCACAGCGTGGGGGCGTTGGCGGCGATGGCGGTGGCGATCTCGGTGGGCGCGGGGAGGATGACCTGGGGGACGTCGAACAGCCTGACGGTCATCTCCCAGAGGATCAGGAGCGTCAGGCCGAACAGGACGGGGGCGAGGAAGCGCCCGGCCGTCCGGCCGGCCAGCCAGACGTTCGCGCCCCAGAGCGCGGCCCACGTCCCGAGGATGAGCGCGCCGCTCACCGCCGCAGGCCCATCTTCGCCAGCGTCGCCCGCTCGATCCCCGACAGCAGCGCCACCAGCCCCGCCGCGACGATCGCCGCGCCGAACAGCGCGGACCAGATCTGGATGGTCTGGCCGTAGTAGCTGCCCGCCAGCAGCCGCGCGCCGAGGCCCCGCACCGCGCCGGTCGGCAGCTCGCCGATTATCGCGCCGACGAGGGCGGCGGCCACCGCGATCTTGAGCGAGGCGAAGAGGTAGGGCAGCGCCATCGGCAGGCGGAGCGAGACGAGGGTGCGCAGCGCCGAGGCGTTCCACGTCCGCATCAGGTCGAGGTCGGCGGGGGCGGGCGCGCGCAGGCCCTTCACCATGCCGACCGTGACCGGGAAGAAGGACAGGTAGGCCGAGATGATCGCCTTGGGCAGCAGCCCCTGCACGCCCACGGAGTTCAGCACCACGATGATCATCGGGGCGATGGCGAGGATCGGGATCGTCTGGCTGGCGATGGCCCACGGCATAACGCTGAGGTCCATGACGCGGGAGTGGACGATGCCGACGGCGAGCAGGATGCCCAAGGTCGATCCGATGGCGAAGCCGAGCAGCGTCGGCCCGAGCGTGATCCCCGCGTGGAAGACGAGGGAGCGCTTCGAGGTGATCTTCTTGCCAACCGTCGTGTCCCAGAGCTCCGCGACCACTTGGTGCGGGGCGGGCAGGCGCGGGCGCTCCTGCGCGAAGGCGCCCGCGACGGCCTCCGCCGGGTGGGCGAGCGCCACGGCGACGCCGGCCATGTCGCGCCGCTCGGAGGCGCTGGTCGAGAGCGTGGCCCCCGCGCGCTCGGCGTCGAGCGCGGACTGCGCGGCGTTCATCGGGATGCAGGCGAGATACCAGAGCGCGACGAGCGCCGCGACGACCGCCAGTACCGGCGCGACCGTGCCCGGCACGCCGCGCAGCCAGAGCGCCACCCGGCCCGACCGCCCGACGGCGGCGCCCGGCGCGGAGAGGGGCGCGTCGGTCACCGGTCCCGCTCGCGCGCGCGCCACGCGAGCACGAGCCCCCACAGGTTGCCGGTGAAGGCGAGGACCAGCAGCAGGCCCACCACGATGCGCCCGGCGCCGCTCCACTGCGTCGTGGCGAGCAGCAGCAGCAGGATCACCGCCGCGGCCCCGTGGGCGATCAGGCGTCCGGTGGGGGTCAGGCGGGTCATCGGGTCCACTCCATGCGGTGCTCGGGGATGCCGTCGGACCCCGTCTCGTCCGAGACCTTGGCGAAGCCCTCGCGCGCGTAGAAGCGGTGGGCGTCGGCGTTGGGGGCGTGGGTGTTGAGGGTCAGGCGGTCGCGCCCCTCCTTCACCCGCTCGACCAGCGCGCGGCCCACGCCGCCGCCCGGCTCGGCGACGTAGAGGCCGCGGATGTGGTCGCTGTCGGGGTCGAGGGAGACGTAGCCCACCACCGTGCCCAAGCGCTCGGCGACGTAGGCCTCCCGCTCGGGGAAGCCCTCGCGCATCATGGCCTCGATCACCTCCATCGCGGGCGGGTCGGGCATCCAGTCGATGCTGCCCAGCCAGTCGCGCACGATCTTGGCGCAGGCGGGGGCGTCGTCGGCCTCGGCGCGGCGGAGGGTCAGGTCCGTCATGCGCGCAGCCGCATCGCGATGCGGGCGGCGGAGACGAGGAGCACGAGCAGCGCCACGGCCCCCACGACGCGGCCCTCCAGCCCCGGCACGAGGCCCAGCAGGACGGCGACGGCGCAGGCGATGCCGAGCAGGTCTCCGGCGTGCCTCATGCCTCCATCCCCTCCCGCAGCCCCTCGCGGACGCGGTGGGCGATGTCGAGGAAGGCCTGTGTATCGCGGATGTCCAGCGGGCGGTCCTTGGGCAGCGGGCTGTCGATCACGTCGGTGATGCGGCCCGGGCGGGGGGACATAACGACGATCTTGGTGCTGAGGTAGACCGCCTCGGGGATGGAGTGGGTGACGAAGAGGATCGTCTTGCCCGTCCGGTCCCAGAGCTTGAGCAGTTCCTCGTTGAGCCGGTCGCGCACGATCTCGTCGAGCGCGCCGAAGGGCTCGTCCATCAGCAGGATGTCGGCGTCGAAGGCGAGCGCGCGGGCGATGGAGGCGCGCTGCTGCATCCCGCCCGACAGTTGGTAGGGATACTTCTGCGCGAAGCCCGACAGGTCCACGAGGTCGAGCACGCGCTCCATCCGCTCGGCGCGCTCCTTGCGGGGGTATCCCATGATCTCCAGCGGCAGGGTGACGTTCCGCCCGATGGTCCGCCACGGGTAGAGCCCGGCGGCTTGGAACACGTAGCCGTAGGCGCGCGCGCGGCGAGCCTCGTCGGGGGCCATGCCATTGACGGTCAGCGTGCCGCCGGTGGGCGTCTCGAGGGCGGCCACGCAGCGCAGGAAGGTGGTCTTGCCGCAGCCCGAGGGGCCGATGAAGGAGACGAACTCGCCCGCTTGGACGTCGAGCGAGACGTCCCGCAGCGCGTGGACCGGACCGTCGGCGGTGGGGAAGGTGAGGTCGAGATGGGAGGCTTGGATCACGGTCATCGCGCGATCCCGTCCCGGCCTCGCGCCGGGGCCTCCCTGCCGGTCCGTGCCGAGCGGGGGGCGGCGCGCATCGCCCGCGACGTGCGGAGGCCCCGGCTCGTGGCCGGGGCGTGACGAGGGGGTATCGTGGTCATCGGGACAGACGGTGCGCGGCGCGGGGATGGAGCGCAAGCCCCGTAGGGTGGGCATCACCATGCCCACCGTGGCGGGCGTGTCGGGCGTGTCGGGCGGGGGTGATGGGCATGGTGATGCCCATCCTACGTCTACTACGGTTCCGAAGCGGATTGACCGCCAATTACCGCAGGTGCGTATCCTTGCGTTTCAATTTCTCGTATGATCTGATTTACCTCAGCACGAAACTTTTCGTCATAGCTCTCTTGAACGATAGCGTATCTACTCCAGACTTTTCGAAAGGTACTTGCGGTCAAATCGGTCTTGAAATTTGCCCTCCATGCAGCCTTATGGAAGCCCTTCGCACTTGTATTGATGGATGGGTCTTCGAGCGCGAGAAAGAACGCTTCGTTTATTTGGAAGAGCATCTTCGCAAAATAGAAATGTTTCTCGTCGGCCATTTCCGAAAGAGCTTCGGACTCTCTGCCGCCTTCCCATATCTTCCTGATATCTTCGTCGGCAATCATGAGCTGACGAAGCACCATCATCCGATCCGAAAATTTCCCATAAACATCGTAGACCGACCGGTCATTAATTGTCTTAAGTTGTCTTCCCGTAAAGTAGAATGCGCCGAGAATTCCGAGGGTTTGAAGGATTTCGGAGACGAGCGTAATTTGTTGCACTATGCGGAAGCTTTCGTTCGACAATTTTTCTGCAAAATCGTAGACACCAACGATGGGGACGCAGCGTGGATCTTGGGCGATGGACTGAAATCCTGACTGACTAAACCCCCGCCGGAATGTTCATCGGATCCCGCTCGATCTTCCGCGGCGTGTTCAGCGCCTTCCACGTCGACAGCGCCCTTGACGCCGACGCGAACGGCTTGCGCTTCACGAACCGGCCCCGGCCCGGCGTGGGCTGGGAGTTCTGTCCGTGGGCCCAGACCACCTCGCCGCGCGACAGCGTGAAACGGGGCGCGGCGGTCAGCTCCCGCCCCTCGAACACATTGTAGTCGATGATCGACTTCTGCGTGGCCACCTCCACGGTGCGGTGGATCGACGGGTCCCAGACCACTACATCGGCGTCGCCGCCCACCGCGATGCCGCCCTTCATGGGGTAGATGTTGAGGATCTTGGCGATGTTGGTGGAGGTCGCCGCCACGAACTCCTCCGGCGTCAGGCGCCCGGTCTCGACGCCCTCGGTCCAGAGCATCGCCATCCGCTCCTCCAGCCCGCCGGTGCCGTTGGGGATGCGGGTGAAGTCGTCCACGCCCATGCGCTTCTGCTCGTCGGAGAAGGCGGCGTGGTCCGTCGCCACCACCTGCAGCGACCCCGCCGCAAGCCCGGCCCAGAGCGAATCCTGGTGATCCTTGGACCGGAAGGGCGGGGACATGACGCGCCGTGCCGCGTACTGCCAGTCCTTGTCGAAATATTCCGTCTCGTCGAGCGTCAGGTGCTGGATCAGCGGCTCGCCATAGACGCGCATCCCCTTCTGGCGGGCGCGGCGGATGGCCTCGTGGGCCTGCTCGCAGGAGACATGGACGATGTAGAGGGGCGTGCCGGCGGCGTCGGCGATCATGATGGCGCGGTTGGCGGCCTCGCCCTCCACCTCCGGCGGGCGGGAATAGGCGTGGCCCTCGGGGCCGGTGACGCCTTGGGCCAAGTAGTGCTGCTGCAGCTCCTGGACAATGTCGCCGTTCTCGGCGTGGACGAGGGGCAGGGCGCCCAGTTCGGCGCAGCGCTTGAAGGAGGCGAACATCTCGTCGTCCTCGACCATCAAGGCGCCCTTGTAGGCCATGAAGTGCTTGAAGGTGTTGATGCCGCGGTCCTTCACGACCGATTCCATCTCCTCCCAGATGCGCTCGGACCAGCCGGTGATCGCCATGTGGTAGGAGATGTCGACGCAGATCTGGTCCTTCGACTTCCGGTCCCATTCGTCGATCGCGTTCAGGAGCGAGCCGTCCTCGCCCGGCAGGCAGAAGTCGACCAGCATGGTCGTGCCACCCGCCGCCGCCGCGAAGGTTCCCGACTCGAAGGTCTCGGCGGCGGTCGTGCCCATGAAGGGCATCTCCAGATGGGTGTGCGGGTCGATGCCGCCGGGGATGACGTAGGCGTCCGTGGCGTCGATCACCTCGTCGCCGGAGAGGTTCTCGCCGATCTCCGCGATCCGCTCCCCCTCGATCAGGACGTCCGCCTTCCACTGGCGGTCGGCGGTGACGATCGTGCCGTTCTTGATGACCTTGCTCATGGGACCTCTCAGCGGATGCAGACGCGGGCGCCCGCGTCGTCGGTGACGAAGCGGACGTCGCCCTCGGGGGTGTCGTAGACGTAGCAGCCGTCCTGCAGGCCCACCGCGCGCACGTCGATGCCGACGGGCAGGTTCGTGGTGACGTTGGGCGGCAGGGCGGCGGGGTTGAGCGGCGCGTCGTCGCCCCCCGCGGGCGCGCAGGCGGCGAGGGGGACGATCAGGATCAGGGCGCGCATGCTATTCTCCGGTGCCGATGCAGTACTGGCCGCCGTCCGGGCGGCGGACGGGATAGAGCAGGCTGTCGCGGAAGAGGTAGGCGTAGCAGCCGTCGTTCTCGCGCAGGGCCGTGGTGGGCGTGCCGCGCGGGAGGAGCGCGCGAAGCGCGAAGGGCGCCTCGTGGTCGAGCGGCGCGTAGCCCACGGGGTTGAGCGGCTGCGCGGGCGTCTGGGCGCAGGCGGCGAGCAGGGCGAGGAGCGGCAGGGCGCGGATCATCGGTGGAGGCCCCAGCGCAGGAGCGCGTGGAGCGCGGCGTAGGCCGACGTCGCCATCGCGGCGGTCAGCGCGGCGGCGATGAGGGCGGCCCGGTCGAACCCGCCCGCCCAGCCGAAGTGCAGCAGCATCAGGCCGAACACCATCGCGGCGTAGAGCGGGATGCCGGGGGCGAGGATGCGGGTCACGCCACCACCTCCGCCCGCTCCAAGGCGGCGTGGAGCAGGACGTCCGTCCCGGCGGTGGCCCAGTCCTTGCTGATCTCCTCGGCCTCGTTGTGCGACAGGCCGTCGACGCAGGGGCACATGATCATCGCCGTGGGCCCCACCCGGTTGATCCAGCAGGCGTCGTGGCCCGCGCCCGAGATGATGTCCATGTGGGAGTAGCCCAGCCGCTCGGCCGCCCCGCGCACGGCCGCCACGCAGCCCTCGTCGAAGGCCACGGGGTCGAACCCGCCCACCTTTTCGAACGCGATCCCGAGCCCCATCTCGTCCGCGATCCGCTGCCCCTCGGTCCGCAGGCGGGCCTCCATGTCCTCGATCACCGAAAGGTCCGGCGAGCGGAAGTCGACGGTGAAGACGACCCGCCCGGGGATCACGTTGCGGGAGTTGGGGTGCACGTCGATATGCCCCGCCGCGCCGACCGCGTGGGGCGCGTGGGACAGCGCGATCTCGTTCACCGCCTGCAGGATGCGGGCCATGCCGAGTCCCGCGTCCCGGCGCATCGGCATCGGGGTGGAGCCGGTGTGGCTGTCCTTGCCGGTCACCGTCACCTGCGTCCACGACAGGCCCTGCCCGTGGGTGACGACGCCGATGTCGCGGCCCTCCGCCTCGAGGATCGGCCCCTGCTCGATGTGGAGCTCGAGGAAGGAGTGGATGTCGTCGCGGCGCGCGCCTACCTCCTCGTCGCCGCGCCAGCCGATGCGGTCCAGCTCGTCGCCGAAGCGCTTGCCCTCGGCGTCCGTGCGGTCCTCGCACCAGTCCTGCGTGTGGACCCCGGCGAACACCCCCGAGGCCAGCATCGCGGGGGCGAAGCGCGTCCCCTCCTCGTTGGTCCAGTTGGTCACGACGATGGGCCGGCGCGTCTTCACCCCAAGGTCGTTGAGCGTCCGGATCACCTCCAGCCCGCCCAGCACGCCGAGGACGCCGTCGTACTTGCCGCCCGTGGGCTGGGTGTCGAGATGGGAGCCCAGATAGACGGCCGGTCCCTCCTCCGTGCCCTCGCGGCGGGCGAACATGTTGCCGATCCGGTCGACCCCCATGGTCATGCCGGCCGCCTCGCACCACCGCTGGAACAGCGCGCGGCCCTCGCCGTCGGCGTCCGTGAGGGTCTGGCGGTTGTTGCCGCCCGCCACGCCGGGGCCGATCTTCGCCATCTCCATCAGGCTGTCCCACAGCCGGTCGCCGTCGATCCGCAGGTTCCGCGCCGGTGCCATAGGTCCGTCCATGCCGCTCTCCCCTGCCGCGCTCGCTTTGACCACCCGGTCAAATCGACGTTAGCAAAGGGGGGAGGGCGGTCAACCGCGGGGCGCGGAGGGGGCGATGGCAGGCGAGGGAGGGACGACGCGCATCCAGAGGGCGAACCGCGCCGCCATCCTCGCGGCGGGGCTCGACGCGTTCGCGGAGGACGGGTTCCGCGGCGCCACCTTGGACCGGATCGCCAAGGGGGCTGGGCTCTCGAAGCCCAACCTGCTCTACTACTTCCCGTCCAAGGAGGCCGTCTATCGCGCCCTGCTCGACGGCCTCCTCGACGACTGGCTCGCCCCGCTGCGCGACCTCGACCCGTCAGGCGATCCGATGGAGGAGATGCTGGCCTACGTCCGCGCCAAGCTCGCCCTGAGCCGCGCCCGCCCGCGCGAGTCGCGCCTCTTCGCGGGCGAGGTGCTCCGCGGCGCGCCGGTCCTCGGGGGCGGATTCGGAGACCTCCGCGCCCTGGTGGAGGATCGGGCGGCGGTGATCGCGGGCTGGATGGAGGCCGGGCGGCTGGCCCCCTCGGACCCGCACCACCTCGTCATGTCGGTCTGGGCGCTGACCCAGCACTACGCGGACTTCGAGGTGCAGGTGCGGGCCGTCCTCGGGGGCGGGCGCGACCCGTGGGCCGAGGCCGAGCGCGAGGTCCAGGCCCACTTCCGCCGGGTGCTGCGCCCCGCGTGACGGGCGGGGGCCGCGCCAACTGGACCTCCGCGCGGCGAGCCCCCACAACCGGGCCATGACGGGCCGTCCGGAACTCCTCTTCCCGCTCTTCGCCTCGGTGGAGACGCTGCCCGGAATCGGCCCGAAATCCGCGAAGGCGCTGGCGTCCTTGCGCGTCGCCACGCCGAAGGACCTGCTCTTCACGCTGCCCACCGGCGGCACCGACCGCACGCCCGTGGACAGCATCCGCGACGTCCCCCTGCCGGGCGTGGCTACCACCACCGTCACCGTGGGCCGCCACATGGCGCCGCCCACGCGGCGCCAGCCCTACCGGGTCGAGGTGGAGGACGCGAAGACGACCTTCCAGCTGGTCTACTTCCGCGCCTCGGAGGACCACCTCCTCCGCCAGCTCCCGACCGGCGAGCGGCGCGTCGTCTCGGGCAAGGTCGAGCTCTACGACGGCCTCGCCCAGATGCCGCATCCCGACCATGTCCTCACCGTCGGCGAGACGCTGCCCCCTTACGAGCCGATCTACCCGCTCGCCGCCGGCCTCACCCTGAAGGCCATGACGAAGGCGGCCCAGGGCGCCGTCGACCGCCTCCCCGACCTGCCCGAATGGGCCGACCCGCATCTCCTCGACCGCGAGGGGTGGCCCTCCTTCGGCGACGCCGTCCGCGCCGCCCACCACCCCGAGGGCGCCAAGGACCTCTCGCCCGCCTCCGCCGCCCGCCGCCGCCTCGCCTACGACGAGGTGCTGGCCCACCAGCTCACCCTCGCGCTGGCCCGCGCGGGCGCGCGCAAGCGCCCCGGCCGCGCGACCGAGGGCACCGGCCGCCTGCAGGCCAAGGTCGCGGCCGCGCTCCCCTACACGCCCACCGGAGCCCAGCAGCGCGCCATCGCCGAGATCGCCGCCGACATGGCCCGCGACCGCCGCATGAACCGCCTGCTGCAAGGCGACGTCGGCTCCGGCAAGACGCTGGTGGCGCTCATGTCGCTGCTGATCGCGGTCGAGGCGGGGGGGCAGGGCGCCCTCATGGCGCCCACCGAGATCCTCGCGCGCCAGCACGAGGAGGGCCTGCGCCCCTTGGCCGAGGAGGCGGGCGTCGTGCTGGCGCTGCTGACCGGACGGGACAAGGGCCGCGAGCGGCAGGCCAAGCTCGACGCGCTCGCGCGCGGCGACATCCACATCCTCGTGGGCACTCACGCGGTGTTCCAGCGCGACGTGCAGTTCGCCGACCTCCGCCTCGCCATCGTGGACGAGCAGCACCGCTTCGGCGTCCGCCAGCGGATGCTGCTGGGTGAGAAGGCGCAGGCGGCGGACGTCCTCGTGATGACCGCCACGCCCATCCCGCGCTCCCTCGCGCTGGCGCAATACGGCGACATGGACCTCTCCGTGCTGGACGAGAAGCCGCCGGGCCGCACGCCCGTCACCACCTCCACCGTGCCCGTCGGCCGCATGGACCAAGTGATCGCGCGCCTCCAGTCCGCCGTGGCCGAGGGGCGGCAGGCCTACTGGGTCTGCCCGCTGGTCGAGGAGTCCGAGGTCGTCGACACCACCTCCGCCGAGGAGCGGTTCCGCTCCCTGCGCGCTGCCTTCCCCGAAGGCACGGTCGAGCTGGTCCACGGCCAGATGCCACCTTCGCAGAAGGACGCCGCGATGGCCCGCTTCGTCGCGGGCGACGCCAAGGTGCTGGTGGCGACCACGGTCATCGAGGTGGGCGTCAACGTCCCCAACGCCTCCATCATGGTGATCGAGCGCGCCGAGACCTTCGGCCTCGCCCAGCTCCATCAGCTGCGCGGTCGCGTGGGCCGGGGGTCGGAGAAGTCCACCTGCCTGCTGCTCTACAAGGCCCCCTTGGGCGAGGCCGCCGAGGCCCGCCTGCGCATCCTGCGCGAATCGGAGGACGGCTTCCGCATCTCCGAGGAGGACCTCGCGCTCCGCGGCGCGGGCGACGTCATCGGCACCGCCCAGTCCGGGCTGCCACGCTTCCGCGTCGCCGACCTCGAACGCCAAGCCGACCTCATGGCCATCGCACAGGACGACGCCCGCGCGCTGCTCGCCGCCGACCCCTCCCTCGACTCGGAGCGGGGCCGCGCGGCGCGCCTCCTCCTCTGGCTGACCGAGCAGGATCGCGCCCTGAAGCTCCTCGACGTCGGCTGAGCGATGGCGCCCGCATGCACGGGGGAGGTCTGCGATCGCCGGCCCCATGCCATCCTGACGCGGACCGGGCTCCGGGAGGTCCGCGTTCCGAAAAGTTCACGGATGTTCTCATAAAGTTCTGGACAGGAGGGGGGAGGGTATGAGAACGAACGGGCAACGAGCAAGAAGGAGGCCAACGATGCCCCACACCGATCGCACCGCCCCGTACCGCGTCATTCTGCGGTCGACGCCCACCTCCCGCGCCACGATGCGCGCCCGCCGGGCGCTGACGTCGGAGCCGGTGGCCGACGTTCTCGGCGGCGCGTGGCTCGTGACCCTGATCCTCGCGCTGTTCCAGCTGCCGGGCGTCCTCGCCTGACCTGACGGCCGCGCTCAACCCTCACTGCCCGCGACTCTCATCCGCGCCGTCACGGCGCACCCGCGTCGTTCCCTGTCCCGGGACGGCGCGGAGCGGACACTGCCCGACCGAGAGACGCCACTCGACCGCCGCCGCCGTCCCCACGGCGCGCGGCGGTTTTTTCCGTCAGGTCGGGCGATCCAGCACCGTCTTGCCGAAGAGCGACGCCACCAGGTCCACCAAGAGGGTCGCCGTCCGGCCCCGCTCGTCCAGCATCGGGTTCAGCTCGGCCACGTCGAGCGAGGTCACCAGCCCCGAATCGCACAGCATCTCCATGACGAGATGCGCCTCGCGGAAGGTCGCCCCGCCGGGCACCGTCGTGCCCACGGCGGGCGCGATGGCCGGGTCGAGGAAGTCGACGTCGAACGACACGTGCAGGTCGGCCCCCGCCGCCCGCGCCCGGTCCAAGGCCGCCGCCACCGGCGCCCGCACCCCGTCCTCGTCGATGGCCCGCATGTCGTGCACCACCACGCCCGCCGCGCGCAGCCGCGCGCGCTCGGCTGGGTCGACGGAGCGCAGCCCGAGCATCGTGACGTCGCCCCCGTCCACCGCCGCGGGGAGCGCCGGGAAGGCGTCGAACCCCGGCTGGCCGGTGAAGTAGGCCGCGGGCGTCCCGTGCAGGTTCCCGCTCTCGGTCGAGGCGAGGTCGTGGAAGTCGCTGTGCGCGTCGAGCCACAGCACGTGCAGCGGACGCCCCCGCCGCGCCGCCCGCGCCGCCATGGCGGGCACCGAGCCGGCCGCCATCAGGTGGTCGCCCCCCAGCACCACGGGCACCCCGTCGCCGAAGTCTTGGGCGTGGGCGGCGGCGATCCATCCGGCGCACTCGCGCAGGTCGTGGATCGCCGGGTTCGGATGCGCCGCGTCCGAGGGCAGGGGGCGCAGGTCGCCGCGGTCCGTCACCGCGTGCCCCAGCCCGGCGAGCGCCGCCTCCAGCCCCGCCACGCGCAGCGCGCCCGCCCCGAGGGCGCAGCCGCGCCGTCCCGCGCCCGCGTCGACGGGCAATCCGATCAGATCGAGTTCCATGCCCCGTGCTACCGCGCGATCCGCGCGGTTGCGAACCGGACGGAGGGGGCGATACGGTCCCTCGACCGGACGGACCGACGGCGGGGACCGCGCAGATGGACGACACCGACGCCCGCATGATCGCGCTCCTGCGCCGCGACGGGCGCATCCCCGTGGCCAAGCTCGCCGCCGAGATCGGCTTGGGCCGCGCGGCCACGGCCGCCCGCTTGGAGCGCCTGCGCCGCGAGGGGCCGATCACCGGGTTCACCGCGGTGCTCGCCGAGGACGTGGCGCCCCTTCCGGTGCAGGGCGTGATGACGCTGTCCATCGAAGGCCCCCGCACGGCGGAGGTCGTCTCCGCCCTCGACCGCCTGCCCGAGGTCCGCACGATCCACACCACGAACGGGCGCTGGGACCTCGTCTGCGAACTCGGGTGCCGCTCCCTCGCCGACCTCGACGCGGCGCTGCGCCGGATCCGGCTGATCCGCGGCGTCGCCAACAGCGAGACGTCGCTCTACCTCACGACCAAGCGGTCGAGCGGCTAGATCCGCCCTCGCGCGACGCGGCGTAGGAACCCCGTCAGGTCCGACGTCCCGAAGCGGACATGCGGGGCCGCGGCCGGCGATCCGGCGACGTGGACCGTCGCCATCCCCCGCGCGTGGGGCACCACGAGGTTGCGCGCCGTGTCCTCGAACATCGCCGACCGCGCGGGGTCCAGCCCGTCCAGCGCCCAGACGGCCTCGTAGTTCTCCGCCTGCGGCTTGGGCACGTGGGCGCCGTGCTCGACCCCCCACACCGCGTCCCACAGGCCCGACAGGCCCCGCGCCGCCAGCACCCGCTCGGCGTAGTCCGCCGTCCCGTTGGTGTGGATCACCCGCCGTCCCGGAAGGTCCGCCAGCGCCGCGCGCAGCCCCGGGTCGGGGTCGAGCACCGAGACGTCGATCTCGTGCACGTCGCGCAGGAACGGGTCCGGATCGACCCCGTGCTCCTCCATCAGGCCGGCCAGGGTCGTGCCGTGCCGCTCCCACCACGAACGGCGCAGCCGGTCCGCCTCGGCCTCCGTCACGCCGAGCAGGTCCACGATCCACCGGCCCATCCGCGCCTCGATCTGGGGGAAGAGCGGGGTGGAGGGCGGGTAGAGCGTCTCGTCGAGGTCGAAGACCCACGTGGCGACATGGTCGAGCATGGGGCGCGCCCTATCGCCCGCGCGCATTTTCTTCACCAAGAAAATGCGCCAAACCGCGGCCATGCAGACGACCAAGGACGCCACCGCCCTGATCCTCGACGCGCTCGACCGGGGCATCTACCGCCCCGGCGACCGGCTGGTGGAGTCGGAACTGGCCGACCGGCTCGGCGTGTCCCGCACCCCGGTGCGCGAGGCCCTGCAGCGGCTGGAGACCCAAGGCCTGCTCGCCCGCGACGGGCGCTCCCTCGTGGTGGCCGCGCTGGACCGGGACCAGACGGCGGAGCTCTACGCGGTGCGCTCCGAGCTGGAGGGGCTGGCCGCGCGCCTCGCGGCCAAGCACGCGGCCGAGGAGGAGGTGCGCGTGCTCGTCGCCATGGTCGAGGAGGACCGCGCCCTCGTCGGCGACCCGCAGGCGATGGCGCGCGCCAACCGCCGCTTCCACAAGCAGATCCACCTCGCGAGCCACAACCGCTACCTCGTGCAGCAACTGGGGCTGGTCTACCGCTCCATGACGCTCATGGCCGAGACGTCGCTGGCGGCCGAGGGCCGCACGGGCACCGCGCTCGACGAGCACGCCGCCATCGTCGAGGCCATTGCGGCGGGCGACGGCGCGGCGGCCTCGGCGGCCCTGAAGGACCACCTGAGCCGGGCCTTCGAGGTGCGCCTGCGGCAGGAGGCGCGGGGCTAGGCCTCCGTCCGGCGGGGGGGCGTCGCGGGGCGGGCCTCCTCGTCGGTCACGCCCCCGAACCGCCCGTGCGCCGTCTTGTCCCAGTGGAACGGCGCCGCGACCAGCTCCCACATCGCCTTGACCACCGCGACGGACGCCAGGGCGAAATAGGGCTCCGTCAGCGCCACCCACCACCGCAGGCTCCGATGCTCCGGCGCGCGGAGCGCGTAGAGCGACAGGCCCATCACGCAGAGCGTCAGGCCCATCGGGACGGCGGCCAGCCACGCGTCCGCCTCGGGTGGCAGCCATGCCCGCGCCGGATGCGGCAGGCCGAACGGGATCACCGCCAGCGTCCACAGCACCGGCATCAGCAGCGCGTTCGCGACCGCCCCGAGGAAGAGCAGGTGCATCCCGAGGAACCGCTTGGTGCCGAGGTCGCGCCAGAGCGCCACGGGGCGCCGCGCGTGCATGGCCCACGTCATCACGTAGCCCTTCATCCAGCGCGAGCGCTGCCGCACCCAAGGGCCGGGCGCGGCGTTCGCCTCCTCCAGCGTGACGGTCTCGATCACCTCCGTCCGATAGCCCGCCCGCGCGAGGCGCACGCCCAGTTCCGCGTCCTCGGTGACGTTGTGCGCGTCCCAGCCGCCCACCGCCTCCAAGGCCGCGCGCCGGAAGAACAGCGTCGTTCCCCCCAGCGGGATCACCAGTCCCAGCCGCGCCAGCCCCGGCAGCACGAGGCGGAACCAGCCTGCGTATTCGATGGCGAAGCAGCGCGACATCCAGTTGCGCCCGGCGTTGTAGTAGTCGAGCAGCCCCTGCAGGCAGGCCACCTCGGGCGGGGCGGCGGCCATGCGGGCAGCGACGCGGCGCAGCTGGTCGGGCGCGGGCGCGTCCTCGGCGTCGTAGACCCCGACGATCTCGCCGCGGGCGAAGGGCAGGGCGTAGTTCATCGCCCGCGGCTTGGTGCGCGGATGCCCGTCGGGCACCACGAGGCAGCGGAACGGCAGGGGCGGGTCCGCCGCCCGCAGGGCGGCGACGGTGGACGTGTCCCACGCCTCCGCCAGCACGATCACGTCGAGGCGGTCCGGCGGGTAGTCGAGCCGTGCGAGACGGCGCAGGAGGTCGGGGACGATGGCGGCCTCGTCGGCAACGGGGACGAGCAGCGTGATCACCGGCGGGTCCGGGGGCAGCGGCGCGGTCGGCGGCGCCCCGCGCGCGCGTAGGAGCGCGAGCAGGGCCATCGTCCGCAGAGCGAGGTTCGCGGCCACCGCGGCGAAGGCCGCGACCATCAGCGCCCGCACCGTCGGCCCGAAGGCCAGGACCAGCGCCGTGGCGAGTGCGCCCGCCATCCCGGCGAGGACGGCCGCCGCGACCTGCGGGCGCCATGTGCGGCAGGAGATCGCCTCGGGCGCGCGGGCCTCGGCCCGGCGGGCGAGCGCGTCGCCATGCCGGCGCGCGAGCTCCGCGTCGAAGGCGTCCGGCGTCACGAGCCGCGGCGTGGGATGCCAGAACCGGCAGGGCAGCCGGAAGGGGCGGTCCGACATCACCCGATCTCCAAGCGGGAGGGCGCGGTGGGCCAAGGCGTCGTCCAGACTCACCGCGACGCCCCCGCCCTTCGCGGCCGGGGCCGGGGGCGACTCGTCGGTGAGGTCTCGCATCGGGCCCTTTCCCGTGGACGGGGACGAGGGCTAGCGCGCGCGCGTTAACGGCGGGTTAACCTCCCTTGCGGGCGTCCATCGCGGCGGCGAAGTCGTCGAAGAGGTATGCGCTGTCATGCGGCCCCGGCGACGCCTCGGGGTGGTACTGAACGCTGAACACCGGCTTGCCCGACAGGCGGATGCCGCAGTTCGACCCGTCGAAGAGCGACACGTGCGTCTCCTCCACGCCCTGGGGCAGGGTCTGCGCGTCGACGGTGAAGCCGTGGTTCATCGACGTGATCTCGACCTTGCCGTCGCCGTGGCGCTTCACCGGATGGTTCGCGCCGTGGTGGCCGTGGTTCATCTTCACGGTCTTTGCGCCCAAGGCCATCGCTAGCATCTGGTGCCCGAGGCAGATGCCGAAGACCGGCAGCCCGTCGTCGACCAGCGCGCGGATCGTCGGCACCGCGTAGTCGCCCGTCGCCGCCGGGTCGCCCGGCCCGTTCGACAGGAACACCCCGTCGGGGGCTAGCGCGCGTACGTCCTCGGCGGTGGCCGTCGCGGGCAGGACCGTCACGTCGCAGCCGACATGGGCGAGGGAGCGCAGGATGTTGCGCTTCGCCCCGTAGTCGATGGCGACGACCTTGTGGCGCGGCGCCGTCTGCTCGCCGTAGCCCTCGCCCCATGCCCACTTGGTCTCGGTCCAGCGGTAGGACTGCGCCGTCGTCACCTCGCGGGCGAGGTCCATCCCCTCCAGCCCCGCGAAGCCCCGCGCCTCGGCCACCAGCGTCTCTAGGTCGAACTTGCCCTCCGGGTCGTGGGCCAGCGCCACGTGCGGCGCGCCCTGCTGGCGGATCGCGCGGGTCAGGCGCCGCGTGTCCACGCCGCCGATCCCGATCCGCCCCCGCGCCGCCAGCCAGTCCGACAAGTCCCGCGTCGCACGCCAGTTGGACGGCTCGGTCGGGTCCCACTTCACCACCATGCCGCGTGCCACCGGGTCCGCGGTCTCGTCGTCCTCGGGGTTCACGCCGACGTTGCCGATATGCGGGAAGGTGAAGGTTACGACCTGCCCGGCGTAGGACGGATCGGTCATGATCTCCTGATAGCCGGTCATCGCGGTGTTGAAGACCAGCTCGGCGGTCGTCGTCCCCGTCGCGCCGAAGCCGCGCCCGTGGAACACCGTGCCATCGGCGAGGACGAGGCAGGCGGTCGGGTGGGACTCGGTCATGGGAGCGCTCCGGGCGTATGGCGGCAAACGGCAGCCGCGTAGCGGGGCGGGACGGGGGGCGCAAGGTGGCGCGCGGCGCGGGCGGTGCCGTTGAACGTGCCCCCGCGCGGGGCTAGATGGCCTGTTCGGCCGCCGATGGCGCGGCCCCATGGAAGGACTTCGACATGGACCTGCGGGACCGGCTCTCCGCCAGCCTCAAGGAGGCGATGCGCGACAAGGACGCGACGCGCCTCGGCACGCTGCGCCTCATCAACGCGGCGCTCAAGGACCAAGACATCGCGCTGCGCGCCGAGGGCCGCACGGTGTCGGACGCCGACGCGACGGCGATCCTGTCGAAGATGGTCAAGCAGCGCCGCGAATCCGCGACCGTCTACGAGGAGGGCGGGCGGCTGGAGCTGGCCGAGAAGGAGCGCGCCGAGATCGCGGTGATCGAGGAGTTCCTGCCCAAGCAGCTCTCCGACGAGGAGCGGGCGGCGGCCATCGACGCGGCCATCGCCTCGACGGGCGCCACCAGCGTGCGCGACATGGGCAAGGTGATGGGCGCGCTGAAGGCAAGGCACGCCGGGCAGATGGACTTCGGCGCGGCGGGCGCGGCGGTGAAGGCCAAGCTGGGGTAGGGGGCGTTCGGGCGGCGCGCCCGCCGCGATACGGCCGCGCAGCGGTCCGCGCATCGCCTGGCCGTACCCCGGCCCGGCGATCGGTCCGAGGGTCCGCGACGCGGCCACGTCGTGCGGGGGTGAGGGATCAAGTGCGCCGCGGTGAGGTCGCATCGCCGCGCCACTGCCCTGCGATGCGCTCCGCCACCCTACCGCGCCGCGTTCAGCCCCGCGCCGATCACGTCGCGCAGGGACGCCCGCTCCGACGGCGTCAGGAACGCGCCGATCTCCACCGGGCGCGGCCCGCCCTCCAGCGTCAGGTAGTTCTCGACGGGCCGCTCGCCGGGATGCATCTCGACCCGCACCCAGTAGGGGTTCGCCTCCCACTCGCGCAGGCCCTTGGGGTCGCGCCGCTCCAGCCGCGCCAGCGCGGGCGTGACGACCAGCCGCTCCTCGATGTCGCGGTCCCGCCACGACCGCCGCAGCGCGAGCCACAGCAGCCCCAGCGCCCCCATCGCGAAGGGCAGGATCCCCCAGAACGCCACCGTGGCGAGCACCCCCATCAGCGGGATGCAGAGCGCGGCGAACATGAAGGACACGACGCGGGCGAAGCCGGGCTTCGTCAGCGACGAGTGCGGCGTGGCCACCACCTCCAGCACCACGTCGTCGGCCCCACGCGAAGAGGCCCCGGACTGTGCCGGGGCCTCCTGCGGGTCTCTCAGGACGCTGTAGGGCATCGCGCCTCAGCGCCGCGCGCCGTCCACCGCCGGCGAGGCGGGCAGGTCGCCGTGCGGGTGCCGGTCCCACATGTCCTGCGTCGGCAGCTCCTCGAACGTGTGCTCCGGCGGCGGGTTGGGCAGCACCCACTCCAGCGTGTCGGCGTGCTCGCCCCAGTAGGCGGGCTCGGCGATCACGCGGCCGCGCAGCACGGTGTAGGCCACGATCCCGATGAAGAAGAGGAACGAGGCGAACGAGAGGAACGCGCCCCACGACGACACTTGGTGCCAGAGGGTGAACGCCTCCGGGTAGTCGATGTAGCGGCGCGGCATCCCTTGGTTCCCGAGGAAGTGCTGCGGGAAGAAGGTCAGGTTGGCGCCGATGAAGAACACCCAGAAGTGCACCTGGCCGGCCCATTCCGGATACTGCCGTCCCGACATCTTGCCGATCCAGTAGTAGACGCCCGCGAAGATGCCGAACACGGCGCCCAGGGACATCACGTAGTGGAAGTGCGCGACCACGTAGTAGGTGTCGTGATAGGCCCGGTCCACGCCCGCTTGGGACAGGACGATGCCGGTCACGCCGCCCAGCGTGAACAGGAAGATGAAGCCCATCGCGAAGAGCATCGGCGTGCGGAACTCGATCGAGCCGCCCCACATCGTCGCGATCCACGAGAAGATCTTCACGCCCGTGGGCACCGCGATGATCATCGTGGCCACCATGAAGTAGGCCTGCTGCGTCAGCGACATGCCCACCGTGTACATGTGGTGCGCCCAGACGACGAAGCCGAGCCCCCCGATCGCCACCATCGCGTAGACCATCGGCAGGTAGCCGAAGATCGGCTTCTTCGAGAACGTCGCCACCACGTGGGAGATGATCCCGAACGCGGGCAGCACGACGATGTAGACCTCCGGGTGCCCGAAGAACCACAGGATGTGCTGGTAGAGCACGGGGTCGCCGCCGCCCTCGGGGAAGAAGAAGGTCGTGCCGAAGTTGCGGTCCGTCAGCAGCATCGTGATCGCGCCGGCCAGCACGGGCAGGGCCAGCAGGATCAGCCACGCGGTCACGAAGATCGACCACGCGAAGAGCGGCACCTTGTGCAGCGTCATGCCCGGCGCGCGCATGTTGAGGAACGTCGTGATGATGTTGATCGCGCCGAGGATCGAGGACGCGCCCGACACGTGCACCGCGAAGATCGCGATGTCCGTCGAGAAGCCTTGCTCGGTCGTCGAGAGCGGCGGGTAGAGCACCCAGCCGATGCCCGAGCCGTTCTGCCCGTTGCCGCCCGGCACGAACAGCGACAGCACCGCCAGCGAGGTGCCCGTCACGAACAGCCAGAAGGACAGGTTGTTGAGGCGCGGGAACGCCATGTCCGGCGCGCCGATGTGCAGCGGCATGAAGTAGTTGCCGAAGCCGCCGAACAGCGCCGGGATGACCACGAAGAACATCATGGTGATGCCGTGGCCCGTGATCAGCACGTTCCACAGGTGGCCGTTGGGCGTGCATTCCTCCATCGCGCCCGCCGAGAACAGGCGCGCGCCCTCGAGGCACATGTACTGGACGCCCGGCTCCATCAGCTCGAGGCGCATGTAGACCGTCATCGCCACGCTGATGAACCCGGCAATGCCGGACACGATCAGGTAGAGGATGCCGATGTCCTTGTGGTTCGTGGACATGAACCAGCGCGTGAAGAAGCCGGGCTTCTCGTGCGCGTCGTGTCCGGAGATCGCGGCGTCTGCCATTCTCGGTCGCTCCGTGTCGTTCGCGCCCGTCTGGAGAGGCGCCGTCTGCTCACCGGGGGAATCGGGCATGCGGCTGCATGCCGGACGGCCCCGTCCGGGGGGCGGTCTATCGACCGTCTCCCCAACGCGCAACGGGGCGGTGGGACGCAGGGGGAGGGCGATGGGTCGCAGCGGGAGGGCAGCGCCCCGGCGCTACCGCAGGCCCAAGGCCCGCTCCTCGGCCGGGATGCGGACCAAGGCCAGCAGCGCCACGTTCGCCACCCCCCAGACCAGCGCGACCCACCACAGGCCCAGCACCATCGGCGCGACGACCATCTCGGCCACGACCACCGCGTAGTTCGGGTGCGGGATCCAGCGGAACGGGCCCTGCGCCACCAGCGTCTCGCCCGGCACGACGAGGATGCGCGTCGTCCAGCGCGGCCCCAGCGTGGCCAGCACCCACGCCCGCAGGGCCTGGAGGATCGCGAACGGCACCAGCCAGCCCAGCCGGACCGGCTCGTCCCAGCCCCAGACGGCGATGGCCGCGATCCACGAGGCGTGCAGCGCCACGATGGTCCCGTAGTGGCCCGCCCCGTGCTCCACCGCGCCCCGCGCGCGCAGCCGCGCGGTGTTGCGCTTGGCGATCGCCAGTTCCGCCAGACGCTGGACGATCAGGAACCCGATGAAGAGCAGCGCCTCGATCACGCGGCCACGTCCACCGGCGTGAACGCGGCCGAGAAGCCCGGACCCAGCGCAGTCGTCATCAGCCGCCCCGTCCGCCCCGCCGCCAGCGCACGTTCCAGCACGAAGAGCACCGTGGGCGCGCTCATGTTGCCGTGGTCGCGCAGAACGTCCCGCTCGAGGTCGAGCGCCCCTTGGCCCAGCTCCAGGGCCTGCTCGAGCGCCGTGATCACCTTCGCCCCGCCCGGATGCGCCACGATCCGGTCCACCGAGGCCCGGTCCCGCCCCATCGCCGCGAGGGCCGCGTCCGTCGCCGCCCCCATCTCGCCGTGGCGAAGTCGGGGATGGAGCGGTCGAACACCACGCCCAAGCCTTCGTCATCCACGTCCCAGCCCATGATGCCCAGCGTGTCGGGCCAGCGGTGCTGCGCCCCCGGCGCCACCGTCACCGGCCCGTCCCCGGCGGTCATCGCGCAGGCCGCGCCGCCGTCGCCGAACAGCACGGTGGCGATCACGTCCGCCTTCTGCAGCCGGTCGGTGCGGAAGCTCACCGTGCAGGCCTCGACCACCACCAGCAGCACCTTCGCCCCCGGCGCGCCCCGCGCCATCTGCGCCGCGATCGTGAGCCCCGTGGCACCCCCCGCGCAGCCCAGCCCGAACACCGGCACCCGGAGCGCGTCCGCCCGGAACCCCAGCGCGTCGCCGCACACCGCCTCCAAGGTCGGCGTCGCCACGCCCGTGGAGGAGACGGTGACGATCACGTCCACCTCCGCCGCGGTCCACTCCGCCGCGTCCAGCGCCGCCGCCGCGGACCGCGCGAACAGGTCCGCGCAGCCGGCCAGATAGGCGTCGTTGCGTTCCTTCCAGCCGATGCGCCGGTCGTCGAACCACTCGAACGGGACCACCGACTGCCGCCGGTCGATCCCCGCGGCGGCGAAGGAGGACAGCATCCGCTGGAACTGCGGATAGCGCGGCCCGAGCAGCTCCTCGGCGCGGCGCCCGACGATGTCCTGCGGCAGCGCGTGCGGGGCCGCCGCGGTCGCGGGGCCGAACAGTCGGATGGGTGCGGTCATGGGGCCTCCGGGCGTGTCCCCCGGCGACGTGGCCCGCCCCCGCCGCCGGTCAACTCACGGATCGGGGAAGGCGCCCGCGAAGGTCCGCTTCAGCGCGTCGTCCAGATCGCCCAGCCCCACCGGCAGGCCGAGGTCCACCAGCGACGTGACCCCATGGCCCGCGATCCCGCAGGGCACGATTCCGTCGAAATGCGACAGGTCCGGCTCCACGTTGACCGACAGCCCGTGGAAGCTGACCCACTTCCGCAGCCGCACCCCGATCGCCGCCACCTTGTCCTGCCGCGCCGTGCCGTCGGGCAGCGGCGCCTTCTCCGGCCGGTCCACCCAGACGCCCACGCGCCCCGGCTCAACCCGCCCCGTCACCCCGAACTCCGCCAGCGCCGCGATCACCCACGCCTCCAAGGACTGCACGAAGGCCCGCACGTCCCGCCCCCGGGACCCGACGTCCAGCAGCACGTAGGCCACCCGCTGCCCCGGCCCGTGATAGGTGTACTGACCGCCCCGCCGCGTGGCGTGCACCGGGAACCGCGCGTCGAGGAGGTCGGCGTCCCTTGCGGAGGTCCCCGCGGTGTAGAGCGGCGGATGCTCCAGCAGCCACACGCACTCCCCCGCCGTGCCGTCGCGGATCGCCTCGGCCCGCGCCTCCATCCACGCGACCGCGTCCGCGTAGCCCACCGGGTCGGCGCTCTCGATCCACTCCACCATGCTCCGCAGGTGACGCCCTGCGCGGGGATGCGCAAGTCGGGCAAGAGGGGGCTTCCCATCCCCGCGCGGCCCCGCTAACAGCCCGCCCACCGGAGCCGTCGTGGGCCCCAGAGGGGCGGTCGTGGCGGAATTGGTAGACGCGCAGCGTTGAGGTCGCTGTGGGGTAACACCCGTGGAAGTTCGAGTCTTCTCGACCGCACCACCGGCTCCGGTCCATCTCCTTGCGGCGGATAGGGCGACGCGCTTGTCCGGACGCCGTCCGGCGTCGCCGCATGGGACCGTCGGCGCTCCCTATGCGATCGCGCGCGTCGGGACGGACGCCGGGTGGCCGCGGCCCACCCGGAGCGGACCGCGTCAGCGCTCGTCGAGCATCTCCTCGTCGCAGAGGATCTCGAAGCCCTCCCCGTCGGCGCCATCCGTCGCACGCGTCGAGGCGGCTCCCCCGTCGGAGAGCCCGACCGACCGGAGGAAGTAGCGCATCACCGTCTCGACCCCGAACGGGTTCACCTCGCGGAGGTTGGGTTCGTAGAACGTCGCGCGCGACGGATGGGTCGCGATCATCTCGTAGGACGGGAAGTAGGCGATGCGGCTCCGGCCCCGCGTGACGTCGCCCGCCACCGCCCGCAGGACGGACTTGGAGTAGGTGTTCGCCAAGAGGACGTGCTCGGGCGAGGCCGTCGCCGCGAGCGAGACCGGCGACACGGTGAGCAGCATCCGCGCGCCCGGGTTCACCTCCTGCAGGCCGCCCCAGAACGCGAGCAGGTCGCGGCGCACGTCGATGTAGCCCATGTTCAGGAAGGCGTACCGATCCGGGTCGTAGCGGCCGCCGGACACCCCCGGCGCGACCGGGTAGACGGTTCCGTCCCGGGCGGAAGCCCACGTCTCGGTGAGGCCGAGGGTGAACACGAACAGGTTCGCGCTCTCGAACATGCGGCGCACCGCCGCGAGATGCGCCTCTCGCATGGCGAGTACGTCGTCCGGGCTGTCGTGCCCGACCGGGTCGATGGTGGGGCGGAGCGCATCGACCCAGCGGTCGCCGAGCTTCCAGACGCGCTCCTCGGGGACGCGTCGTCCGAAGGCTTCCTCGAACAGCTGCAGGAGCTGCCGCACCGTGTAGACGTTCCCGTAGCGGCAGCTGTAGACGCCGTAGCCCCAGCGCCGCGCCTCGGCGAGGGAGGGGAAGCGCACCGGTGCCGGCTCCGCGTCCAGCCAGCGCGCGCCGTTCCGGCGGAGCGCATCGCCGATATGCTGGGCGAAGCAGCTTCCGGCCGTGGCGATGGTGTCGCCCCGGGACAGGGAGATCGGTTCCCACAGATCGTCGAGCGCGGCATAGTGCCGATCCCCGACGGACCGGCGCCAGTAGCGCGTGTCGGGCAGTCCTTCATACGGATGCTTCATCTCGGCGCGTCCTTCGCGATCGTCAGGTCCCTGAGTTGCCGGGCGAGCGCCAACTCGTCCGCCTCGGCCGTCACGATACTCCGCTCCGGTTCGTCCGGCGGGGCGGATCGCCCCTTGCGGAAGGGCGCCGGCTTCCGCTCGGGGCGCGGGCGGAGTTCGTGGTAGCGCGCGAGCACGGCATCGGGGCCGTCGGCGGCCGCGTCGGCCGCCGCCGCGATCCAGCGTCGAAGCTGATGGCCCGGCACCGCGCCCGCGTGTCCGGGCGTGCCCCAGTAGTCGACGTTCACGATGTAGTTCGAGGAGCCCGCGCCCTCGAGCGCGTTCAGCATCGGATAGAGATGCCCGGACAACTGCTTCCGATCGCCCGCGGCGACGAGGAAGATCGGTAGGTTCTCGTGCCCTTGCCCATAGAGGTCCGGCAAGTCGGTCACCACATGGTCCGCGAGCGACTCCGCGTCGCCGAGGCCCGGCCAGAGTTCCTGGGCGAGCAGGCTGCCTCGATATGGGGTCAGGACGGTCTGGGCGCCGCCTACGACGGCGACGCTCCCCGGGACGCGATGGGAGTGGAACAGCGCCGGGAACCCCCCGGCCGATCCGCCGAGGAAGATGACCGAGTCGATCTTCAGCAGGTCCAAGGCCTCCTGGACGAGCGAATGGACGAGGTCCTGCAGCGGATGTCGTTCCGTCCCGATGAACCAGTTCGTCGAGATGTCGACGCGATCTAGGAACAGCGGATCCGAGATCGCGAGGTGGACCGGCGACGTGACGTCGCCGAATGGGGGTACGAAGACGGGTGGCGGCCGCTTCGTCGCGCTCACGGCGCCGTGGAAGCTGACGACGAGGACGTCTCGGCGCCCCTCCCGGTCGAAGCGCAACGGAATGGCGCATCCCTCGTAGTCGACGATCGCATGCCCGCCCTCGGACAGGAGCCCGGCGAGCGCCCGCCTCTCCATCTGGTCGAAGCTCGGGGTGTCCGGCTTGGTTCGTGGCACGGGTGCACCTCCATTGTGCATCGACGTGCGTTGGGCGGCGGCGTCATCCGCCGGAGCCGAGGCACGACATGCGATCCGGCGGCCATCCTGCGCGAGCGCAGGACAGCAGGGCCTCGGCCGCTATTAGACCTACGATGGTTGAGGCGAAAGTGCCTCCGGCAGGGGGCAGGCGATGCGTCTCCGGGGCGAGCCGCCGTCCGGCGCGCGCGCCTGCCGGGGTCACGCCCGGCGGCGTCCACCGGCTCGACCCTGCCGGCCCTCGCGTTCGGCCCTCGCGCGATGGACACGGGTCGCGATAGGCGGTAGCGGACACGCCACCAGAGGTCTGCGCGATGGTTCGTCTCGATGGCACCACCGACACCGGTCAGACCGTCTCCGACGCGCGCCGCGCGTCCCGGACCCGCACCGGAGACCGGATGACCCCCATCCCCTTCAGGCAGACGCCCGAGATGTCCGGCCCCATGCCGCCGGACCGCCCGGCGTTCGACGCGGCCGAGGTGCGCGCCGTCGTCGAGCGCGCCGCGACCGATCCCGACGGCGCCTATCTCGGCATCGCCTCCATCCCGCGGCGGGTGCATGCGCTGCGCGCGACGCTGGCGTCCCTGCAGGGCCAAGCGACCCACGCCTTCGTCTACCTCAACGGCTACGACGCAGTGCCGGACTTCCTCGAAGACCCGAGGATCACCGTGTTCCGCAGCCAGGAGTTCGGGGACCTCAACGCGACCGGCAAGGTGTTCGCCTTGGGCCACGTGCCGCACGGGACCCTGCTCACCGCGGACGACGACTTCATCTACCCTGCGAACTACGTGGCCACGCTGGAGGCGGCCATCGCGCGCTACGGCGGGCGGGTCGCGGCCTGCGTCCACGGCTCGATCTTCCCCGACCGGGTCGAGCACTACTACCTCCGCACCGCCATCTTCGCCGCGCAGCAGGCGCTGCCGCAGGACCGGTTCGTCACGCTCCCGGGCACGGCCTCGCTCGCGGTGCGGGCGGGGGTGCTGCCGCTGGAGCTCGACGCCTTCCTCCCCGAGACGATGGTCGACCTGACCCTCGCGATCCTGTGCAAGGCGAACCGCGTGCCCGTGGTCGCGGTCGCGCGCCGGGCGCACTGGCTGCAGAACATCGACCGCGACGGCCTCTACCAGATGTTCACCCGCGCCCGGACGCATCACGCCGCCTACGCCGAGCGGCACGGCCCGTGGGGCTTCGACGCCTACCGCGACGCGATCCGGAGCCTTCCCGCCGACCGGGCCGACCCGCAGGTCGACGCCGCCGCCTTCGCCTGCGCCGCGGCGGGGACCGTGCCCGCCCACTGGCGCGAGTCGGCCACCTACTACCTGCTCAAGGCCGAGCAGGCGCGCGCGGCCGACGGCGCCCGCGCGGTGTGAGGGGCGCGGCGATGATCCCCGCGCTCCGCCGCCTCGCCGCGCGCGCCCTTCCCGCCGCGCTGGGCGGGGCCGGGCGCGTGCCGGGTCATGCGCCCGACGAGGTACCCGTCCCGCCCAACGCGCCGCTCCTGTTCCTCGCGCCCGCCGCGCGGGCGACGGTGGTCGTCCCCTGCACGCCCCTGTCGGGCCGGGCGTGGGCGGTGGTGCCGATCCACGGCCCGGTCCCCGACGGGGCCCATCTCCGGGTCGAGCTGCGGGGGCCGGACGAGGCCGGCGGGCGGATCCTGCGGGTGCCCGCCGCGCGCCACGCCCACCGCGTCGCGGAGCTGCCCCACGCGGTGGAGGTCGCGGCCGTCCGCGGCGGGCCGGACGGGACGTGGCGCATCGAGGTGCCGATCGAGATCGGCCTCCACGACGCCACCGTCGCGGTCTCGTGGGAGCCCTCCGCCACCGATCCGGGGCAGGGGAGCCTCGTGGGCCTGTGCCACGTCCGCGTCGTGCAGCCCGACGGGCAGACCACCCCCGCCGCCGCCACGCTGCTGGAGGTGGCGCCCGACGCCCCCGCGCGGGGCGTGCTGCTCCTGCGGGACCGGACGCGCGAGGCGGGGTTCGGGCGCATCCACCTGCCGGTTTGCCACGGCACGGCGGGCTGCGTCCTCGTGCTGCGGCGCGGTCCCGACGATCCCCCGCCCGAGCCGGACGAGCCCTTCGCCCCCGCGTGGGGCGGGTCGCCCTACTCGATCCACAAGGCCCGCCGCCCCGGCCGCCCGGAACGCAAGGTGATGCCGCTCTCGGGGCTCGACCGGCTGTCCGCGGTGGGGTTCGACCTCGCGTTCCTCGGGACGACGGGGCGGGGCTTCGTCGATCTCGGGTCGGTCCGCTTCTCGCGGGCCGGGATCCCGCCGGGCGAGGCCGAGATGCGCGACTACCTCGAGCGGCTCGCGGTCGAGGCCTTCTACGAGGAGGCCGACGCGAGCGGCGCCGACGCCTTGGTGCGGCTCACCTACTGAGCCGGGCGCCGCCGCAGGCCCCCGTCGCCGCGCGCCCGGCTTGCGCGCGGGGGCGCACTCCGCTACTGCGCCGCATCCCGATTTCGCGGACCCGACGACGGCCCCGGCCGACCGGCCCGCGCGATCCCAACCACAGACCGGCGGACCCAACCGCGCGGCCAGCAAAACCAAGTAGATAGGACACACGCAGCCACATGGCGCAGAACGCATCCATGGAGGAGTTCGAGGCCCTCCTGAACGAAAGCCTCGAGATCGACACGCCGAACGAAGGTTCGGTGGTCAAGGGCAAGGTGATCGCCATCGAGGCGGGCCAAGCCATCATCGACGTCGGCTACAAGATGGAAGGCCGCGTCGAGCTCAAGGAATTCGCCCAGCCCGGCGAGGCCCCCGAGGTCGAGATCGGCGACGAGGTCGAGGTCTTCCTCCGCTCCGTCGAGAACGCCCGCGGCGAGGCCGTCATCTCCCGCGAGCTCGCCCGCCGCGAGGCCGCGTGGGACCGCCTGGAGGAAGCCTACGGCAAGGAAGAGCGCGTCGAGGGCGCCATCTTCGGCCGCGTCAAGGGCGGCTTCACCGTCGATCTCGGCGGCGCCGTGGCCTTCCTGCCCGGCTCCCAGGTCGACGTGCGCCCCGTGCGCGACGCGGGCCCGCTCATGGGCCTCAAGCAGCCGTTCCAGATCCTCAAGATGGACCGCCGCCGGGGCAACATCGTCGTCTCCCGCCGCGCGATCCTCGAGGAGAGCCGCGCCGAGCAGCGCGCCGAGGTCATCGCCAACCTCCACGAGGGGCAGAACGTCGACGGCGTGGTCAAGAACATCACCGAGTACGGCGCCTTCGTCGATCTCGGCGGCGTGGACGGCCTGCTGCACGTGACCGACATGGCGTGGCGCCGGGTCAACGACCCGCGCGAGATCCTGTCGATCGGCGAGACCGTGAAGGTGCAGGTCATCAAGATCAACAAGGAGACCCACCGCATCTCCCTGGGCATGAAGCAGCTCCAGGACGATCCGTGGGACACCGTGATCGCCAAGTACCCGCTGGGCTCGGTGCATCAGGGCCGCGTGACCAACATCACCGACTACGGCGCCTTCGTGGAGCTGGAGGCGGGGGTCGAGGGCCTCGTGCACGTCTCCGAGATGTCGTGGACCAAGAAGAACGTCCATCCCGGCAAGATCGTCTCCACCTCGCAAGAGGTCGAGGTCATGGTGCTGGAGATCGACACCCAGAAGCGCCGCGTGTCGCTCGGTCTCAAGCAGACCCAGCGCAACCCGTGGGAGGTCTTCGCCGAGACCCACCCCGAGGGCACCGAGGTCGAGGGCGAGGTCAAGAACATCACCGAGTTCGGCCTGTTCGTCGGCCTCGACGGCGACATCGACGGCATGGTGCACCTGTCGGACATCTCGTGGGACCGCCGCGGCGAGGAGGTCATCGGCGAGTTCCGCAAGGGCGACATCGTCAAGGCCGTCGTCACCGAGGTGGACACCGACAAGGAGCGCATCTCGCTCTCGATCAAGCAGGCCGAGGGCGATCCCTTCGCCGACGCGATCGGCGGCGTGCGCCGTGGCTCGGTCATCACCGTCGAGGTGACCAAGATCGAGGATGGCGGCATCGAGGTGGAGTACGAGGGCATGAAGGCCTTCATCCGCCGCTCCGACCTCGCCCGCGACCGGCAGGACCAGCGCCCCGAGCGCTTCCAGCCCGGCGACAAGGTGGACGTGCGCGTGACCAACGTGGACTCCAAGAACCGTCGCCTCGGCATGTCGATCAAGGCGCGCGAGATCGCCGAGGAGAAGGAGGCCGTCGAGCAGTACGGTTCGTCCGACTCCGGGGCGTCGCTCGGCGACATCCTCGGCGCCGCCCTCAAGGGCGACGACGACTGATCCACGGCCATCCGGCTATGTCTTGGAACGGCCCCCCGACGAGTCGGTCGGGGGGCCGTTTCGCGTTTTCCGTGCCTTGGCGGTCGGGGTGCGACATTCCGCCCCTGGGAAAACATGTCATCTGACAATCGATTTGTGCACCGACCGTCCCAATTCTACGTCAATTGATAATCCGCCCTTGTTTTTCTGCACGTCGCGGGGCGGATCGGGGGTGTTTCGGGCTTGCGCCGCTTCCGGCCCCGGGCCGTCGCGCATATACGCTCTGCCACCCCGACGGCGCTTGACGAGGCCGCGGAATGGACGATTGGGAGACTCGCATGATCCGCTCCGAGCTGATCCAGAAGATCGCAGACGACAATCCGCACCTCACGCAGCGTGACGTGGAAAAGATCGTGAACACCATCTTCGAGGAGATCACGGAGGCGCTCATCGGCGGCGACCGGGTCGAGCTCCGGGGGTTCGGCGCGTTCTCCGTGAAGGAGCGCGAGGCGCGGATGGGCCGCAATCCGCGCACCGGCGAGCCGGTCGAGGTCGAGGCCAAGCACGTCCCGTTCTTCAAGGCCGGCAAGCTCCTGCGGGACCGCCTCAACGGCAAGGCCTGACGCCCGGACGCCGGCGCGCGCCGCCGCTGGACAGGGCGGGGGCGCCGCCCTAGGACACGGCCATGACCTTCCTCCGCATCCTCCTGCTCGTGCTGCTGGCCCTCGTGCTGGTCCTGATCGCCCTCGCCAACCGCGAGGCCGTGGACGTGGCGCTGCTGCCCGACCAGATCGGCGACATCCTCGGGTTCAACCTGCGCGCCGGGGGCATCCCACTCTTCGGGGTGATCTTCTGCTCGATCGCGTTCGGCCTCGTGATCGGCTTCGTCGCGGAGTGGCTGCGCGAGCACAAGCACCGCGCCGAGGCCGCGCGCGAGCGGTCCCGCCGCGAGAAGCTGGAGCGCAAGGTCTCCCGCGTCGAGGCCGCCAACTCCGAGCGCGACGACGTCCTCGCCATCGTCGACGGCCCCCGCTGAGCCGATGCTGCGCGTGACCCCGACCGGCGGGCGCGGCGCCCCCGGCGGACCGGTCCGGGTGAAGATCTGCGGCCTGCGCACCGTCGCGGACGTCGAGGCGACCGCCGCCGCCGGGGCCGCCTACATGGGCCTCGTCTTCTTCGAGCGCTCCCCCCGCCACGTCGATCCCGCCACCGCCCGCGGCCTCGCCCTCGCCGCGCCCGTCGGGCTGGCGAAGGTCGCGCTCGTGGTCGATCCCGACGACGCCGCGCTCGACGCGGTGACCGGCACGGTGCCCCTCGACGTGATCCAGCTCCACGGCCGCGAGACGCCCGCCCGCGTGGCCGAGGTGCGCGCCCGCACCGGCCTGCCCGTGATGAAGGCGGTGGGCCTGCGGGACGCCTCCGACCTGCCCGCGCTGGCGGCCCACGAGGCGGCGGCGGACATGGTGCTCGTGGACGCCAAGCCGCCCGAGGGCGCGGCGCTGCCGGGCGGCAACGGGATCGGCTTCGACCATGCGCTGATCGCCGGGCGCAGGTGGACCAAGCCATGGATGCTGGCCGGCGGGCTGACGCCGGAGAACGTGGCCCGCGCGATCCGCCTCACGGGCGCGGCGCAGGTCGACGTGTCCTCGGGGGTTGAGTCGGCCCCCGGCGCCAAGGATCCGGTCCGCATCACCGCCTTCGTCGCGGCGGCGGAGGGCGCGGGCATCACCCCATGAGGCCCGTCGTCCGCCTGCATGTCGGGCTCAACAAGGCAGGTAGCACCACGATCCAGCGCGCGATGGACGGCTATCGCGGCACTGCGATCGACTACCTCACCGACCCCAGGCGCATCGACGCCGCGCTGATGACCGTTTGCGCGGTCGCCACCCCGCCCCCGAGCCTGCGCGAGGCGGGGCTGCTCGACCCAGACGTCGCCCGCGCGCGCCTTGCGGCGGCCCTCGCCCTCTCAGACCGGCCCGCCATCCTCAGCAGCGAGTTCCTCTCGGCCCGCCCCGTCATCAAGGGGGCGCAGGCCCTCGTCGATCTGGTCGCGCCCGCCACCCGGCGGGTGAAGGTGCTGGCCTACCTGCGGACGCCTCGTGCCTACATACGCTCCGTCCTGCAGCAGCGCCTCCGCTCCATGCCCCTCCCGGCTCAACTGGGCTCGACCTACCCGAGCTACCGCAATCGGATGCGCCCGTGGGTGGCTGCCGTCGGACCACGCCATGCCCGCCTCGTCCCCTTCCGTCCCGATCGGTTCAAGGGGGGTGACCTCATCTCGGACTGGTGCGCCCGCACCGGCGTCGATCCCGCGGACCTGCCACCGACCCCGCCCGCCAACGCGGGCCTCTGCCTCGAAGCCGTGGCCGCCTTGGCCCTCTGGCACGACGCCTACGGGTCCGATGGCCCGACCGATCATGCAGGGCTGCGGTTCGTCGTCGACGCGCTCAAGGGTCTCGAGGGCACGCGCGACTGGGGCTTCGGCGGGCCGGAGGTCGACGCGATCCTCGACGAGCGCCGCGCCGACACGGACTGGGTCGAACGCTACACCAAGTGCTTCGACTTTACCGAGGAGCCGGTCCCCGCCGCCACCGTCGCCTCCCTGTCGCACCTTCGCGCGCTCGGCGAGGCCGCCGCGCCCGTGCTGGAGGCGTGGGCCGCCGCCGTCGCCCCCGCCGCGCGCCCCGCCGGACCCGGCACCGCCGCGCTGGTCGAGGCGGTGCGCGCCGACCTCGCCCACCGCGGTGCCTTGGGCGTCGAGATCGAACGGGGGGTCGAACGGCTGACCGAGCGTCTCCGCCGCCAGTTCGGACGCCGCTGACGGGGGCGGTTCGGGGCCGGACCCGTTGCCGGTCCGCCGCGCGGCCACTAGAGCGGGGCCGCAGCGCGGAAAGGCGGACGATGCCCAAGAACACGGCGGCCAACGGCGGACAGGGCCACCACGACCGGTCCGACCGCGCCCGTCCGCCCACGTCGCCCCGTGCGGTCCCGTGAGCCGCGCGCGCCTCCTGCTGCATCTCGGCATGGACAAGACCGGTTCGACGTCGATCCAGAAGGCGCATGGCGCCACCCTCGAGGGCGAGGTCCGCTGGCCCGCGCCCGCCCTCCAGCTCCAGCGGCTGCTCACCCGTAGCTACGGCGGCGCGCGCGACGAGCCGGACGCCCGCGACGAGGTCCGCGCGCTCCTCGCCCGCGCCGCGCGGAACGGCGGCACCGTCGTCGTCAGCCACGAGGCCATGTCCCGCTGGCGGGCGCACCGCATAGCCGAGGCGCTTCAAGAATGGATGCCGCTCTTCGACCGGGTCGAGGCGATCGCCTACCTCCGCGCGCCCCTCTCATACCTCGCCAGCAGGACCGTCGAGCGGGTCAAGCAATGGCCGTTGCCCGACGCACTCGCCCACGAGCGTCCGCGCTATCGGACGCGGCTCGCCCCGTGGGAGGAGGCGCTCGGGCGGGAGGCGATGACCTACGCTCTCTACGACCGCGCGGCCCTCGCCGAGGGCGACGTGACGGCGGACTTCGCCGTGC
This sequence comes from Jannaschia sp. Os4, assembly GCF_016820245.1. Classification (GTDB taxonomy): domain Bacteria; phylum Pseudomonadota; class Alphaproteobacteria; order Rhodobacterales; family Rhodobacteraceae; genus Jannaschia. The sequence goes on from NZ_JAFCAR010000005.1 coordinate 224,557, forward strand.
GGGCGGGCCTCCCGCCTGCGGAGACGGCGGTGCGCAACCCGTCCCCCTCGCGTGAGGCGGTCGCCGTGCTCGCCGTCTACCGCGCCGCCGTGGGCCGCGAGCCGCGGCGCCACGGGCACGCCCCGCTCCGCCGCCCGGCGGTCCTCGCGCTGGACGGGTTCGGCACGGGACGCTTCCGCCTCGCGCCCGGCGTCCTCGATGGCGCGGGCGACCACGCCGCGCAGGTCGCATGGGCCGAGGCCCGGCTCGACCGTCCCTTCCCGGAGGACCGAGCGGCGGAGGGGTTCGCGGACGCGGACGCCATCCTCGCCTATGGGGCGGCCCTCGGCGGGGCGCTGCGCGACTGGGCCGCAACACGGGTCGCGCCCGGCGATCTGCCCCCCGACAACGACGTGCCCGGCCTCGTCGAAGCGCTGCGCCGCGCGTCCGAAGCGCCCCGGCGCCCGCGCGGCCGGGGGTGGCTTCCGGCCTTCCTGCGCCGCCCCTGACCCACGCTGAGGCATTCCGTCCCGCGCCGCCCGTCCCCCGTTGCCGCCCCCGCGCGCCGCGACTAGACCGGGGCGTCGGTTGAGAGGGGGAGCAGACGATGCCCGAGGACATGCCCAACAGCTACAGGACCGGCCCCGACGAGGACGGCCGCTTCGGCCTCTTCGGCGGCCGCTTCGTCTCGGAGACGCTGATGCCGCTCATCCTCGAGCTGGAGCGCCAGTACGAGCACGCCAAGACCGACGATTCCTTCTGGGCCGAGATGCACGACCTCTGGACCCACTACGTCGGCCGCCCCTCGCCCCTCTACTTCGCCGAGCGGCTGACCGAACGGTTCGGCGGCGCCAAGATCTACCTCAAGCGCGACGAGCTGAACCACACCGGCGCGCACAAGATCAACAACGTGCTGGGCCAGATCATCCTCGCCCGCCGCATGGGCAAGACCCGCATCATCGCCGAGACCGGCGCGGGCCAGCACGGCGTCGCGACCGCGACCGTCTGCGCCAAGTTCGGCCTGAAATGCGTCGTCTACATGGGCGCCCACGACGTCGAGCGGCAGGCCCCCAACGTGTTCCGCATGAAGCTCTTGGGCGCGGAGGTCATCCCGGTGACGTCCGGGCGCGGCACCCTCAAGGACGCCATGAACGACGCGCTGCGCGACTGGGTCACCAACGTCGCCGACACGTTCTACTGCATCGGCACCGTGGCCGGGCCGCACCCCTATCCGGCCATGGTCCGCGACTTCCAAGCCATCATCGGCAAGGAGGCCCGCGAGCAGATGATGGCCGCCGAGGGCCGCCTGCCCGACACCATCATCGCCGCCATCGGCGGCGGCTCCAACGCGATGGGCCTGTTCTACCCGTTCCTCGACGACCCGGACGTTCGCATCATCGGCGTCGAGGCCGGGGGAAAGGGCGTGAACGACCGCATGGAGCACTGCGCCTCCCTCACCGGCGGGCGCCCCGGCGTCCTCCACGGCAACCGCACGTATCTCCTCCAGGACGACGACGGCCAGATCCTCGAGGGCCACTCGATCAGCGCGGGGCTAGACTACCCCGGCATCGGCCCCGAGCATTCGTGGCTCCACGACATCGGCCGCGCCGAGTACGTCTCGATCACCGACGTCGAGGCGCTGGAGGCGTTCCAGATCTGCTGCGAGGCCGAGGGCATCATCCCCGCGCTGGAGCCGTCCCACGCGCTCGCCCACGTCGCCAAGATCGCGCCCGGGCTGCCCGCCGACCACCTGATCTGCATGAACATGTGCGGACGGGGCGACAAGGACATCTTCACCGTCGCCCGCGCGCTCGGCTGGGAGATGACCGAGGCATGAAGCGGCTCGTCCTCTCCTCCGACCACGCCGCCATCGACCTGCGTCGCGCCGTCGCCGCCCATGCCGAGGGCTTGGGCTGGACCGTCTCCGACATCGGCCCGACGACGACCGAGTCGACCCACTACCCCCGGCACGGCGCCGCGGCAGCGCGTGCCGTGGCGGGCGGCGAGGCCGATCTCGGCATCGTGCTCTGCGGCACGGGGCAGGGGATCATGATGGCCGCCAACAAGGTCCCCGGCATCCGCTGCGGCGTCTGCCACGACACCTTCTCCGCCCGCATGATCCGCGCCCATAACGACGCCAACATGCTGTCGATGGGCGCCCGCGTCGTCGGCGAGGGCTTGGCGCTCGAGATCGTGGAGGCGTTCCTCTCGACCGGTTTCGAGGGTGGCCGCCACGCCACCCGGGTCGACATGATCGGCGAGATCGAGGCGGAGCGGGGCTAGCCTCCCCCGGCGACGAACCGGCGGCGTATCGCCGGGCTGGCCCTCGGCCCGGCGAATCCTGTGCATCGGCACTCCGCCGAGGCGTCGTCCGACCATGGCACCCGTAGCGCGCAAAGTCGGACCCCAAGATCGCCGCGCCGCGGCCCGCCGATGCGCTCCGGCGATCACGCCCCCGCAGTCGGCGAACGCCGTCACGAACCATATCCCGATGGGTTACGCCCATGTCACCCGAGAACGATGCGCGTAATCCTTATGGCTCACGCGCCCCGCCACCCCCCGTCCGGCAGATGGAGCGGCGCGGCTGCGGCGGTCAGACCGGTTGGGCCGGGCGATCCCCGCCCGGCCCAACCGGGAGACCCGACATGCTTCGCATCACCACGGCCGCCGCCGCCCTCCTCGCCCTGACCGCCGCCTCCGGCGCCGCCGACGAGCGCACCCTGCGCGCCGCCGCCGAGCAACTCGCCGCGCAAGGCATCACCGTCACCGGCGTGGCCGAGACGGCGCGCGGCCTGCGCCTCACCGCGACCGATTCCGAGGGGCAGACCCGCCGCTTCCTCGTCCCCGTCTCGTCGGGCGACGTTGACGACGACGGCGATGACGACGACGACGATGACGATGACGACGATCGGGACGACCGGGACGACGACGACCGGGACGACGACGACCGGGACGACGACGACCGCGACGATGACGACCGGGACGACGACGATGACGACGACCGCGACGACTACGATGACGACGACCGGGACGACGACGACGATGACCGGGACGATGACGACGACGACGATGACGATGACGACGACTGACCGGTCGGGGCGGCCGCCCTCGGCCGCCCCCGCCATCCGGCCCGCCTTCCGAGGCGGGCCGGTCCCACGGAGCCCCGCCGCATGATCCGCCGACCCACGCGCCGCACCTTTATCGCCGCCGCGACCGCGTCCCTGCTCGTGCCCGGCCCCGCACGCGCTCAGACGTGGCTGGACGGCCTCCAGCGCAGCCTCGCCGCGCAAGGCATGACCGTCGTCTCCGTCCGCCGCACCCTGCTCGGGCGCTACCGTGTCGTCGCACTGGGCAACCGTGGGCGGCAGGAGATCATCCTCACCGCCGACGGCGACGTCCTTCGCAACGTCCTGCGCCGGGAGGGCGACGACGACGCCCGGCGCGAAGGCCGCAGCGACCGCGCATCCGGCAGCGACAGAGACGAGGACCGGGACGACGGCCGGTCGAACGTCGGCGACGACGATGACCGCGACGATGACGACCGTGACGACGACCGTGACGACGACCGTGACGACGACGACGACGATGACGATGACGATGACGATGACGACGACGGCGAGGACGATTGAGCGATGGCCCGCCGCTCCCTCATCCTCGGCATCGCCCTATTCCAGTTGATCGCCGTTCTCGTCTTCGTCGGCGACATCGCGCTGCAGGCCTTCGGCTCCCCCTTCGGCCCGATCCCGTGGGCCGCGCACGAGGCCATCGAGATCGCTGCCGCGTCTGCCCTGCTCGCGGGCGTGGCCCTCGGCGGGGTCGCGCTCCACACCAGCCTGCGCCGCGCCGATGCCGCCGAGACCGCGCTCCGCCACGCCCGCGCCGCCTTCCAAGACGTCCTTGAGGAGCGGTTCTCGGCGTGGGGCCTCACCCCCGCCGAGCGCGACGTCGCCCTATTCGCCATAAAGGGCATGTCCGGCCCCGAGATCGCCGACCTGCGCGGCACCTCCGAGGGCACGATCAAGGCGCAGATGGCCGCGATCTACCGCAAGGCGGGCGTCCACGGGCGCCCCCAGCTGCTCAGCCTCTTCATCGAGGAGATCCTCGGCGACCCCGCCGACCCGCCGCCCGCCGCGCCGTCGCCCTAGCGGCTCCGCGCGCCTAGCCCGCCGTCGCCGCCAAGAACCCCGCCATCGCCCGGTCCACTACCTCGGGCGGCAGGAAGTGCGTCCCCCCCTCCACCCACACCCCGTCCTTCGGCTCCCCCGCCACCGCCAGCAGCGCCCGCCCATGCGCCACCGGGATCACCCGGTCCGCCGTGCCGTGCAGGATCAGGACGGGCGCCTCGACCTCCGGCAGCACCGCCCGCGTCTCGAACCGGGTCCGGATCATCGCGCGCACGGGGAAGATGCCGTAGATCTCCGCCGCCCGGTCCGGGATCGACGTGTAGGGCGCGTCCAGCACCAGCGCGCGCCAGTCCCCCTCCGCCGCCATGCGGGTGGCGACCCCGGTGCCTAGCGACTCGCCGTAGAGGACCGTCCGCGTCTCCGGGACGCCCTGCGCCGCGGCGAAGGCCAAGGCGGCGCGGGCATCGTCGAGCAGCCCCGCCTCCGAGGGGGCGCCCGCGTTCCCCGCGTAGCCGCGATAGGCCACGAGCAGCACCCCGTGGCCCCGCCGGGCCCACGGGATCATCTTCGGCCACTGGAACCCGCCGTTGCCGTGGAAGACCACGATCGTCTCGCGCCCCGCGTCGGGCGGGCGCCACCAGCCGCGCAGGGGGCCGTCGGGGCCGGGGACCTCCACCTCGGCGAGGCCGGGCACCATCGCCACCTCGCCGTCGGTCAGCCCGTCCCACCCGATGAAGAGCAGCCGCTCCTGTAGCGCCCAGAGCGCCGCCAGCGCGAGGAGGTAGAGCAGCGCGGCCACCCCCGCGGCGCGCGCCATCCAGAGGAGCGCGACGCCCATCTCAGCCGTCGGTCGTCGCCGCGTAGGCCTCCAGCACCGCGAGCGGCACCACGTCCAAGGCGCGCTCGTGGGTGGCCTCCAGATGCACGTCGGGGGCCACGCCCTCCTCGTGGGCCTGCAGGAAGCGCGAGGCGCAGAGGCACCAGCGGTCGCCCGGCTTGAGGCCGGGGAAGCGGAACTCGGGGCGGGGGGTGCTCAGATCGTTGCCGAGGTACTTGGAATGGGCGAGGAACTCGGCCGTCATCACCGCGCAGACCGTGTGCGAGCCGCTGTCCATCGGCCCGGTGTCGCAACAGCCGTCGCGGAAGAACCCGGTCATCGGGTCGGTGGAGCAGGGTTGCAGCGCCTCGCCCCTCACGTTGCGAGAGGGGGCACGTCCGGGATGTCGCATGTCGGGGTCTCGCAGGTCGGTCCGGCCACGAGGTAGGGCGCGATCGGCCCGCGTCACCCCGCCGCCGCGTCGGCCAGCGCGCGCAGGTGCCGGATCGCGTCGGCATGGGCGTCCGGGGCGCGGAAGCCCCGGTCCGCGCCGTTCACCGCCACCACCACGTCGCGGATGCGGTCGACGTAGAGCCACTGGCCGTAGACGCCGCGCCCGATCACCTCGCCGGGCCGGGCGTCGGGGGCGAGCCACCACTGGTAGCCGTAGCCCCACGCCCCGTCCGCCGTCGCGGCGGTCGGCGCGGTGGAGGCGTCGATCCATGCGGCGGGCACCACCTGCGCGCCGTCCCACGTCCCGTCCTGCGCCACGAGGAGGCCCAGCCGCGCGTAGTCGCGCGTCCGCAGGGTCAGCCCGCCCAGCACGAAGGCCGCGCCCGCCCCGTCGGTGAGGTAGGCGCCGTCGGCGATGCCGATGGGCCCCGTCACCCTCTCGGCCATCAGGTCGGCGATGGACCGCCCCGTCGCGCCGCGCAGCACCATGCCGATGACGTGGGTGTCCATCGACACGTAGGTCCAGCGCGCGCCCGGCGCGGCGTCCCGCTCCGAGATCGCGGCGGTGAAGTCGTCCAGCGTCCCCCCCAGCGCCAGCGTCCGGCCCATGCGGTTGATGTCGCTGCCGGGGTCCAGGTAGTCCTCGTCGAACCGCACCCCGCTCTCCATCTGCAGCACGTCCTCCAGCGTCGCGCCGTCGTAGGCGGAGCCGGCGAGCTGGGGGGCGTGCCGGGTGACCGGGTCGTCCAGCGCGACCGTGCCGTCGGCGACCAGCGTGCCGGTCAGCAGCGACAGGGCGGACTTCGCCACGGACCACGAGATGCGGCGGTCCTCGGCCCCGGTGCCGAGATGGTAGGTCTCGTGGGCCACGCAGCCGCCGCGCAGCACGACGAGGCCGGTGACCGCATCCGCCGCGATCCAGTCCGCGTGCCCTTCGGGCAGCGCGAGCGGGGCATCGCAGGCGGGCAGGGCCCGCGCGTCCCGTCCGGGGAGCGGCGCGGTCAGGAAGGCCGATCCCATATCCGAGAAGTTGGCGACGATCCTGTCCTCGTCGAACAGGGTGTTCACCGTCCAGAGGCGCGCGATCTCCTCGCGCTTCCACAGGGCGGCGGCCCCGACGATCAGGAGCGTGGCGAGGGCGGCGAGGCCGAGCAGCTTTAGGATGCGTCGCATGGGCGTGGGGTGGCGCGGCCCGCGCCGGAGGTCCAGCGGCGCGGGCGGTGACGGCGCGTCATGCGCGCCACGCCACCCACCGGCCGTGGAAGTCGACGCGGGCCAGCGGCTCCCACGCCCCGCCCGGCCAGACCCGCAGGCGCAGCGCGGCCCCGCGCCCGCCATCCGCCTCCATCGAGACGTGGGCGAGCGGGGCCTCCGCCGTCGCCGCCGCGCCCATCGCGCGGAGCGCGGCCTCGGCGCGCGCCGCGGTCTCCTCGGGGAAGTACTGCCACGCGACCGAATGGGCGACCACGCGGAGGCGCCCCTCCCGGGAGGGGCGGTCCTCGAGCCAAGCGGCGGCGTCGCCCGCGTCGACCGGCGCGCGGGGGAGGGCCAGCAGCGCGTCCGTCCGCGCGCGGCGCTCGGGCTGGTCGGGCCAGAGATACGCGCGGAGGCGGTCCGGATCCTCCACCGGGCGGAGATCCACGCCCCGGCGCTCGACCACCTCGGGCGCGGAGTCGGGTGGCGGCGGGCCGGTCCAGTCGGGCGCGAGCGCGATCCCGTCCGCCGGGCCGCGGCGCCAGCCGCCCGCCTCCAAGGCGGTGGCGTCCCAGCGCAGGTTCAGCCCCGCCGACGCGCCCAGCTCCCACCAGACCATCGGCAGCCCGACCCGGTCCGCGAGCACGTGCGCGGCGGCCCGGAACGCGGCGGACCGCCCGACCTCGTTGGTCTGCGGCGGGCTGTCGAGCCATGCGTCGAGCCAGTCTGCGTGGCGGTCCAGCGCCGCCGCGACGGCGGTCCAGAGCGCCGCATCGGACGGATCGTGGGGCGGGTAGACGGCGCCGAGGGCCGGGTCGTCCCACGACAGCCGGTGCAGACCGCCCGCGAGGCGGAGGGGAACCGACTGCCCTGCCGGCGACAGGTCGCCGGCCCATGCGTGGAGCCGCGCGCCGATGGGGCCTTCCGGCCCGAGACGGTCGGCGCACAGGGCCATGAGGCGGGCCATGAACGGCGAGCCCATCCCGGCGCAGGCGGCGGACTGGCGGGTGAAGGCCTCCCGCAGCGTCACCGGAACCGGTCGGCGAGGCGCTGGAGCGGGTTGCGCGTGTCCGGCTCGGGCTCGGGCGCCGGGGCGGGTGGCGCGGCCTTCGGCGGCTTCGGCGCGGGATCGCGCTGCGGCACCACCCGGAGGGCGACCGCGTTGAGGAAGCCCGGCCCGTCCCCCGCGGCCAGCTTCGGCGCGCCGTCGGACAGGCCGCGCAGGAGGTCGTCGAGCATGCCTTGCTCGGCCTTGGCGAAGTCCGACAGCACGTAGCCCGAGACGCGGTCCTTGTGCCCCGGATGCCCTATGCCGATCCGCACCCGGTCGTAGTGCGGCGAGCAGTGCTGGTGGATCGAGCGCAGGCCGTTGTGGCCCGCATGGCCGCCGCCCGCCTTGAGGCGGACCTTGCCGGGGGCGAGGTCCAACTCGTCGTGGAAGACCGTCAGGTCGGTCGGGTCGAGCTTGTGGAAGCGGAGCGCCTCGCCCACCGCGCGGCCGGATTCGTTCATGTAGGTCGCGGGCTTGAGGAGGATCACGCGGTCGCTGCCGAAGCGGCCCTCGCTGATCTCGCCTTGGAACTTCGCGCGCCACGGCCCGAACCCGTGGTCCGAGGCGATCCGGTCGAGGGCCATGAAGCCCACGTTGTGCCGGTTGCCCGCGTATTTCACGCCCGGATTGCCGAGCCCCGCCCAGATCTGAACCATGGGCGGGGCCTATCTCAGTCCACCAGCGCGGGCCAGAGGTGGGCGTTGGCCCGCCGGAACGCGCCGTGGTGGCCGATGGGGCCACGCGTCGGGCGAAGGGTGAGTTGCTCCTTCGGGGCCTGCGGGTAGTGGCGCATCAGCCGCCACACGGCCGCGGGGGGGCAGAGGTCGTCGTCGGCCGCCGCCACGAGGCGCATCGGCGCCACGAGGCCCGAGGGGTCGGGGCCGGGAAGGTCCGGGTCGGCGGCGGTGAAGCCGCGCGAGGTGCACCAGATGCGCCACTGGCGATACACGCCGCGCGGCACCGAGACGGTCGGGTCGATCCCCATCAGCCGCCCCGGCACGTGGCCCAGCGCCGCGGCCGCGAGACGGCCCGGCCCGTGCCAGAACGCGGCGGCCACGGCGCGGTAGGGCCAAGGATGGTCCGAGAGATGCACCGCCCCCGATCCCACCGTGACGACGCGCGCGATGCCCGACAGGCCCGTCTGGAACGGCAGCATCAGGCCGCCGAGGCTGTGCCCGATCACCCAGAGGGGCGCCTCGACGCGGCGCGCGAGCCAGTCCCGCGCCGCCTGCTGGTCGCGGATGCCCCAGTCCGTCATCGTCGCCGTCGCGGCCCGCCCGCGCGGGCCGGGGGAGCGGCCGAACTGGCGATGGTCGTAGAGCAGCACGGCGCAGTCCCGCTCGGCGGCGAGCCAGCGGGCGAAGGCGGCGTAGAACCCGGCGGGCGTGCCCGTGGCCGGGTTCAGGACGACCGCCGCCCGGACCCGCCCCGCCGGGCGGTGGATCGTCCCCGCGAGTGATGCGCCGGGGGCGGGGATCGCGATCTCGATCTCGGTGGTGGACATGGCGCGCTCCCGCATTGGACCGATCGGTCTAGGCTCGCACGACGGCTAGACCGATCGGTCCAATCCTGTCAAACACCCCTCATGCCCGACGTCGCGTCCAATGCCCCCGCCCGCAGCCTCTCGACCCCCGAGCGCCTGATCGCCGCCGCGGCCGGCCTCTTCCGGGCCAAGGGATACGCCGCCGTCGGCGTCTCGGAGGTGCTGCGCGCGGCGGAGGTGCCCAAAGGGTCGCTCTACCACCACTTCCCCGGCGGGAAGGAGGATCTCGCGCTGGCCTGCGCGGACGTGGGCGGCAAGGTCGTGCTGCGGATGCTCGACCGGGCGATGGGCGAGGCGGCGACGCTGGAGGCGGCGCTGGACGGGCTCGCCGCGGCGTTGGAGCGGGCCTTCGAGCGCCACGGCGAGTGGCGCGGCTGCCCGGTGACGTCGACACTGCTCGACGGGGGCGGGCCCGCGCGGTTCGGCGAGCGGGCGCGGTCGATCTTCGGGGACTGGGAGCGGGCCTTCGCCGGACACTACGCGCGCCTCGGGGCCGCGGACCCGGAGGGGCTGGCGCGGCTGTCGGTCACGGTGCTGCAGGGCGCATGGATGCAGGCGCGCGCGCATGGCGACGCGGGGCGGATGCGCGACGTGGGTCGGGTGCTCCGTCTGGCGGGCCGGGGCTAGGCCCGGCGGGGAAGGAAGATCGGCGCCGCGTCCCGTCGGGTTTTCCCCGGGAGGGACGGACGAACCTTGCTGCCCTGCGGCGCGGAGGCCGCCTGGTCGTCTTCGAGGCCGGCCGACGAGGCGACTCCCGTGGGAGCCCGTCGGGGTCCGTCATTTCCTGTCCGGGGTCTCCCCCGGCGTGCTGCACGGGGGAGGGTGATCGGGCCGAGCAGTTAACGGATGGTGAAGATCCGGCCCGCGTCGAGGGGATCCCCGCCCGAGAACGGGAAAGGGCGGCCCGTGGGGCCGCCCTTCCGCAATTCGTCCCGTCGGGCGTCAGCCCTCGTCGGACTCGGCCTCGACGGTCTCGTCCGTCTGCTCGATGACCTCGGTCTCCGGCGTCTCGTCCTCGTCGTCGGACTGCGACGCGAGGCCCGAGGGCGGCTGGATGTTGGCGATCACGAAGTCGCGGTCGATCGTCGCGCGCGCGCCGGACGGCATCTCCACGGAAGAGATGGTCGCCGTGTCGCCAATCTCGAGGCCGGCCACGGAGACGACCAGCTTCTCGGGGATCTCGCCCGCGGTGACCCGCAGCTCGACCTCGGGGCGCACCATGGTCAGCACGCCGCCCTTCTTCAGGCCGGGGGCCTTGTCCTCGTCGACGATCTCGACGGGGATGTAGAGCGACACGCGCGACGTCCGCCGCAGGCGCATCAGGTCGATATGGGTGGGCAGGTCCTTGACGACGTCGCGCTGGACGTCGCGGGCGATGACGCGGACGTCCTCCTGCCCCTCGACCTTCAGGTTCCAAAGCGTCGCCATGAAGCGGCCCGCCTTGAGCTTCTTGAGCAGTTCGTTGAACGGCACCTCGATGGGGAGGGGATCGGAGCCCCCGCCATACACGACGCCCGGCACCATGCCGCGGCGTCGCGATTGACGGGCGGCCCCCTTGCCCGTCCCCGTCCTGGCCTGCGCTACGAGATCGGGAATCTCACCAGCCATGTTTCTCTCCAGTTCAGCAGTCTGACGGCCTCCAAGGGTGCCGCCCGGATGTTCGTAAGGCGCGCCGCCTACGGGAGCCCCGACGCCTTGTCCACCCCGGGGACGGGGGGATTCCGCGAAGAAATGCCGTCCACGTCGCGACGCGGCTTGCGAGGGGGCGTCCGGCGGGGCAGGGCGCTCCCATGCTCTCCGCGATCCGCCTTTCCCGCGCGCCCGTCTTCGCCTTCGTGGCCGTGGGGCTGATGTGGGGCTGCTTCGCCGCGATGGCCCCCGTGCTCAAGGCGCGCGTGGGCGTGGACGACGCGACCTTCGGGCTGCTTCTCCTCGGCACGGCGGTCGGGCTGTCCTTCACCATCTGGGCCGCGCCGCGCTGGGACCGGGGGATGGGCCGCTGGGCGATGCCGGCGGGCACGCTCGCGCTGGCCGTCGCGGCCTTGGGGCCGGGGGCGGCGCCCGCATGGGCGTGGCTGTTCGTGGCCCTGACGGTCGCGGGGGCGGCCTCGGGGCTGACGGACGTGGTGATGAACGCGCGCGTGGCCGAGCTGGAGGCGCGGCACGGGCGCTCGCTGATGAACGTGAACCACGCGATGTTCTCGGTGGCCTACGCGGCGTCGGCCCTGCTGACGGGGGCCCTGCGCGAGGCGGGGTGGGGGCCGGAGGCGATCTTCGCGGCGACCGCCGCCCTGATCGCGGCGACGGCGCCGTTCCAGATGATGGAGGTGGCGCGGGTGCCGGAGGACGAGGCGTCGGCGCGGCGCCTGCCGCTGGGGCTGGTGGCGCTGTGCGGGGCGATCGTGCTGATCGGGTTCATGGCGGAGGCGACCGTCGAATCGTGGTCGGCGCTCCACATCGAGCGGACGCTGCTGGGCGGGGCGGCGGAGGGCGCGCTCGGCCCCGCGACGCTGGGCCTGACGATGGCCGTGGGGCGCTTCTCGGGGCAGGCGGTCGCGGCGCGGCTCTCGGAGGTGGCGGTGATCCGGGCGGCGGGGGCGCTGGCGGCGGTGGGCGTGCTGGTGGCGGCCGCCGCGCCGTCGCCCGCCGTGGCCTATCTCGGCTTCGGCCTCCTGGGGCTGGGGATCAGCGTGATCGGGCCGATGGGCCTCGCGCTGGCGGGGCGGCTGTCGCCCGAGGCCCTGCGCACGGCGGTGATCGCCCGCGTGGCGGTGATCGGCTTCCTCGGCTTCTTCGTCGCGCCCGCGCTGATGGGGCTGGGCGCGCAGACGGTTGGGCTGCGCTGGGCTTTCGCTGCGGTGGCGGTCCTGCTGGCGGGGCTGTGGCCGCTGACCGCGGCGGCCCGGCGGCGGGGCTAGGCGGCGCGGCGCGCATCGTCGGGCGCGGTCCGGGCGAGAAGCGGTGCGCGTACGGCCTCGCGCACGCGGGTCTCGACATCGGGCCACGTGTAGTCGGCCATCACCTCCAGGAGGGGCACGCCCCCCTTGCGAAACACCTCGCGCTTGATCTGGTCGCGGTAGGCGGAGTTGCCCTGCGCGTGACCGGTGCCCTGATACTCGATCCCGAGCAGCGGGTAGCCGCGCCGGTTCACGAAGAGGAAGTCCACCCGGGACGCCTTGTAGGCGTCGAAAGCGGCGAGGCGCACCTTGGGGTCGCCGTTCAGCGCCCGAGGGCGGAACACCTCGAGCAGGGAGACTTGGCTGAAGAGCCGGACCCCGTTGGGCAGCGCATCGGCGAGCGCCTCGAGCCGGGCGAAGAGGTCGGCCTCCTCGCGGTTGAGGAGGGGGCGCGGCTCGATCGCGCAGGCGTCCACGGCGGCGTGGGGGCGCATCGCGCTGCGCTCGAAGCGGATCGCCTCGCGCAGGCCCGCGACCTCGCGGTCGTGGGCGCGGGTCAGTGCAGCGACCTCGGCGTCATGATGGCGCCGCTGGCGCCGCAGTTCCGCGAGGGCGCGGCGGCGCTTCGCCGAGTGAAGCGCCGGCACGATGAGCAGGAACGCCGCGCAAATCCCCGTCAGGACGAGGAGCAGGATCAGGTTCAGCTCCTGCAGCGTCTCGATCATTAACCATCCTCCCGTCCGCGTGCCTTACCCGGCAGCAAAGCGGAGGAATGGGGCCGGAGATGGGTCGGGCTTGGCCGTTTCCGGGCCTTCGGCCTACGCGTTCGTTCGGTGCTCCTCCCACTCGCCGCGGAAGCCCTTGGGGACGAGGAGGTTGTGCGGGCCGAGGGCGTGGACGTCCTTCTCGCCGCAGAGCGCCATGGTGGTGTCGAGTTCCTTGCGGATGACCTCCAGCGCCGCCGTCACGCCCGCCTCGCCCATCGCGCCGAGGCCGTAGATGTAGGCCCGCCCGATCATCACGCCGCGCGCGCCGAGCGCCACGGCCTTGAGCACGTCCTGGCCCGAGCGGACGCCGCCGTCCATCCACACCTCGATGCGGCTGCCCACCCGGTCCACGATCTCGGGCAGCATCCGGATCGACGACAGCGCGCCGTCGAGCTGGCGCCCGCCATGGTTGCTGACGACGATGGCGTCGGCGCCGACCTGCAGCGCCATCTCCGCGTCGTCGGCGTCGAGGATGCCCTTGAGGACGAGCTTGCCCTCCCACTTGTCGGCGATGCGCTTCACCTTGTCCCAGTCGAGCTGCGGGTCGAACTGCTCGGCGGTCCACGAGGACAGCGAGGAGGCGTCGCCCACGCCTTCGGCATGGCCCACGATGTTGCCGAAGAAGCGGCGCTTGGTCCTGAGCATGTCGCGGCCCCAGCCGACCTTGGTCGCCATGTTGGCGATGGAGGCGGGGGTCAGCTTGGGCGGGGCCGAGAGGCCGTTCTTGATGTCCTTGTGGCGCTGGCCGAGGATCTGGAGGTCGAGCGTCAGCACCAGCGTGTCGCAGCCCGCCGCCTTGGCGCGGGCGAGCGTGGCGTCGACGAACTTCTCGTCGCGCATCACGTAGAGCTGGAACCAGAAGGGGGCGGTGGTCGCCTCGGCCACGTCCTCGATCGAGCAGATGGACATGGTGGACAGGCAGTAGGGCACGCCGAACGCCTCGGCGGCCTTGGCGGCGAGGATCTCGCCGTCGGCGTGCTGCATCCCGGTCAGGCCCACGGGTGCCAGCGCCACGGGCATCGCCACGTCGCGGCCCGCCATGGTGGTGGCGGTGGAGCGGCCCTCCATATCGACGGCCACGCGCTGGCGGAGGCGGATCAGGTCGAAGTCGGTCTCGTTCTCGCGGAACGTCTGCTCGGTCCACGAGCCGGACTGGCAGTAGTCGTAGAACATCTTGGGCACGCGCCGCCGGTAGATGCGGTGCAGGTCCTCGATCTCGGTGATGACGGGCTTGGGGAGCATGGGCGGGGGTCCGGTCGGATTGGTCGGAAATTCTTACCACCCATGCCGCAGCGCGGAAAGAGGGGCAGGGTTGCAATTAGTCCTACTTCGTATCATATAGTGCGACATCGAACTTATGGAGTGCCGCCATGTCCCGCCCTTCCCGCCGCGCCGTCCTGTCCCTCGTCGGCGGGGGCACCGTCCTCGCCGCCACCGGCGGGGCCGCCGCCTTCGCCCTGACCCGCACGCCCCACGCCGCGTTGGCCCCATGGGATGCGGCGGGGACCTACGCGGACCCCCGGATGCGGGCGCTGTCCTTCGGGCTGCTCGCGCCCAACCCGCACAACCGCCAGCCGTGGACGGCCGAACTCGTCGGCGACGACGGGATCGTCCTCCGCCGCGACCCGGCGCGGGACCTGCCGGTGACGGACCCGTTCGCCCGGCAGTTGACGATCGGGATGGGCTGCTTCGTCGAGCTCTGCCGCATGGCCGCCGCCGCGGACGGGCACGCGACGGCGACCGACCTGTTCCCCGAGGGCGAGGACGGCCCGGTCGCGGTGCTGCGCCTCGCGCCAGGGGGCACGCCCGATCCGCTCTTCGCCCACGTCATGGACCGGCGGTCGCACAAGGAAGCGTTCGAGGACCGCGCCGTGACGCTGGACGCGGCCGCGCCCTTGGCGGGGCTGGGGCGGCTCCATCTCGACGGGCCGGTGCGGGACGAGCTGCGCGCCCTCGCGGCGGACGCGTGGGTGGCGGAGATCACCACGCCCGAGGCCCTGCGGGAGAGCACGGACCTGCTGCGGATCGGGCGGGCGGAGATCGAGGCGAACCCGGACGGGATCGACCTCGGCGGGCCGATGATGGAGGGGCTGGCGCTGGCGGGCATCCTCACGCGCGAGGCGGCGGGCGACATCGACAACCCGACGACGCGCGCGGTGATGGAGCGGGACGAGGCGGTGCTGCGCGCCGCACCGGCATTGGTCTCGGTGGCGACGCGGGGCAACGACCGCCTCGCGCAGATGGAGGCGGGACGGCGCTGGATGCGCCTGAACCTCGCCGCGACGGGGGCGGGGCTGGCGCTTCGCCCGGTCAGCCAAGCGCTGCAGGAGTACGACGCAGTGGCGCCGATGCGGGCCGCCGTGCACGACCTCGTGGCCGCCGAGGGCGAGACGGTTCAGATGCTCGGGCTTCTGGGCTATGGGGCGCGGACGCCGCGCACCCCGCGCTGGCCGTTGGAGACGCGGATGGTGGATGGACGGGCCTGAGGCACACGGCGCGGAGGCGGCGGAGCGCGCGCGCCTCGTCTTCGGCGTCTTCACCGAGGTGGGCATCCTCGCGCAGCTCAGCCGCACTCTTCTCGAGGCGCGGCTGGGCGACGGGGTCGGCGCGCCGGTCTTCGGCCTGATGTCGCATCTCTCCAAGCGGCGGGAGGGGCGCACGCCGCTGGACCTCGCCCGGTCGTTCCAAGTGCCGAAGACCACGATGAGCCATACGCTCGCCCTCGCGGTGGGGCGGGGCTGGGTGGAGACGGTCCCCAACCCGAAGGACGCGCGGTCCAAGATCGTGCGCCCGACCGAGGCGGGGCTCGCGTGGTTCGGCGAGACGGTCGCGCGCCTCGCGCCCGACATCGCCGAGCGGCTGGCCGACGTCCCGCTCGAGACCTTCGAGGCCCTTCTCCCGAGGCTCGCGGAACTGCGCGCCGTCCTGGATTCCCGTCGGGATCCAGAGCGTTGAGGGCACGTGTCGCGACGGCAACTCGCCGCCCATCGCGCCTGTGACGTTCGCGCCCCTTGCCTTTGCGTCATCCCGCGCCGAAATGGGGGTGGCTACGCTTGCTTTCGACACTGCTCCTTCGCGGCCCAGTCCATCGATTATGACGAGACGAGCCGCCCTGCCGCATCCTGCGGGCAGACAGACAAGGAGACAGACGATGGCCAACGGCACCGTCAAGTGGTTCAACAGCACCAAGGGCTTCGGCTTCATCGCCCCCGAGGGCGGCGGCAAGGACGTGTTCGTGCACATCTCCGCCGTCGAGCGGGCCGGCCTGACCGACCTCAAGGACGACCAGAAGGTCACCTACGACCTCGAGGCCGGCCGCGACGGCCGCCAGTCCGCGGTGAACCTGCAGCTCGCCTGAGCCGCGCCGCCCTCCGGGGCGGGACACGACATTCCGAGGGGCGCGCCGGGACCGGCGCGCCCCTTTCACGTGCCGACCCGCGAGTGCGGATGTGACGGGGGCACCACACCGTCCGCCCCGGCGGTTGTGACCCCCTCGTCGGCCGCCGATGGTCGCGGGCGCGCCGAACGCGCGCCTGCTTCGAGGAAAGACCAAGATGAAGATTTTCACCGCCCCCATTCTCGCCATCGGCGCGGCCGCGCTCCTCGCGGGCTGCCAGCCCGCGGCCGTCGCGCCGTCGGGCAACCCCGCCTTTGGGACGATCCAGCCGACGGAATGCCGCCAGCCCAACGACCGGCGCGACACCTACCTCATGCGCAAGCTGGAGGAGCGCGGCACGCGCCCTGCCGCGGAGATCATCGCGGAGGTCCGCGAGGCGTTCGAGAGCCGCGGCGCGGACCTGTCGGTCTCCGGCAGCTTCGGCGCCTTCGTCGAGATCCTCACGGGGACGGAGAACCCGAACGGCGGGACTGAGAACACGCAGGCCTACGCGGCCTGCTTCGCGCGCTTCGCGTCGTGATCCCGCGGGGCGGGGGCGCAGTGCCCCCGCCCCGACCACTCACTCGGCGGCCATCTTGGGCGCCACCTTGGCCAGCGCTTGGTCGAGGTCCGCGATCAGGTCGTCCGCGTCCTCGATCCCGATGCTGACCCGCACGACGTTCGGCGCGGCGCCCGCCGCCACCTGCTGCGCCTCCGACAGCTGCCGGTGCGTGGTGCTGGCGGAGTGGATGCAGAGCGAGCGCGTATCGCCGAGGTTGGCGACGTGCGAGAAGATCTCGACGTTGTCGATGAACTTGACGCAGGCGTCGTAGCCGCCCTTGAGCGCGAAGGTGAAGAGCGCGCCCGCGCCGCGCGGGCAGACCGTCTTGGCCCGCTCGTGGTAGGGCGACGAGGGCAGGCCCGCATAGGTGACCTCCTCGACGGCGGGGTGCTTCTCCAGCCACGCGGCGATCTTCTCGGCGTTGGCGACGTGCCGGTCCATCCGCAGCGACAGCGTCTCGATGCCCAAGAGCGTGTAGTGCGCGGCCTGCGGGTTCATGGTCATGCCGAGGTCGCGCAGGCCGATGGCGATGCCGTGGAAGGTGAAGGCGAGCCCCCCGAACGTCTCGTGGAAGCGCATGCCGTGATAGGCGGGCTCGGGCTCGGACAGGGAGGGGAACTTGCCCGACTTGGTCCAGTCGAACTTGCCCGAGTCGACGACGCAGCCGCCCGTTACCGTGCCGTTGCCGGTCAGGTACTTGGTGGTCGAGTGCACGACGAGCGTAGCCCCGTGCTCGATCGGGCGGTGCAGGTAGGGGGTGGCCGTGGTGTTGTCGACGATCAGCGGCAGGCCGGCGGCGTCCGCGACCTTGGCCACCGCGTCGATGTCCATGATCCAGCCGCCGGGGTTGGCCACCACCTCGCCGAACACCGCGCGGGTGTCGTCGTCGATGGCCGCCTCGATCGCGGCCGGATCGTCGAAGTCGACGAACTTGGCCGACCAGCCGAAGCGCTTGATGGTCTGGGAGAACTGCGTGACCGTGCCGCCGTAGAGGCGCGTCGAGGCGACCACGTTGCAGCCCGGCTGCATCAGCGGGAACAGCGCCATGATCTGCGCCGCGTGCCCCGAGGAACAGCAGACGGCGCCGACGCCGCCCTCCAGCGTGGCGATCCGCTCCTGCAGGACGGCCACGGTCGGGTTCGTCAGGCGGGAGTAGATGAAGCCCACCTCCTGCAGGTTGAACAGGGCGGCGGCGTGGTCGGCGTCGCGGAAGACGTAGCCGGTCGACTGGTAGATCGGCGTCTGGCGGGCGCCGGTGGCGGGGTCGGGGCGGGCGCCGGCATGCACCTGCAGCGTGTCGAAGCCGTATTGGCGGGTCTCGGTCATGGGATGTCCCTCTCGTCGGTCCGCCGGAGTGGTGCCGCGAGGGGAGGGGAGGGCGCAAGGGGCGCCGCGCGCATGGGCGAGGTGAGGCGCGCCGCCGGAGGGGAGGGGCCGGCGGCGCGCGCGAGGGGCGGGGTCAGCCGTGGAAGGCGTTCCGCATCGCCACCTCGAGGACGTAGCCGTCGCGGAACTCCCGCGTGGTCAGCACGCCGTCGCCGTCCAGGTCGGCGAAGGCGGCGGCCTTGACGACGCCCGCCGCATGCTCCTGCCGGGTCAGGCGACCGTCCATGTCGCGGTCGAAGAGGTCGAACACGGTGCCCATCGCCGCGTCGAAGCCCTGCTCGCGCCCGACGAAGGCGGCCTCGGCGCGGGGGCCGTCGTCCCAGCCGAGCATCTCGGCGCGCGTGACCGCGCCCGACCCGTCCGCGTCGATCGCGACGAAGGCGGCCTCGGCGAAGGTGGACAGCTCGCCCGCCTCGACGGTGCCGGAGTGGTCGGCGTCGAGCGCCATCACGAAGGCCTCGCCCATCGCGCGCGCGGAGTCGTGCGTCGGCGCGAGGGGGTCTGCGGCGGCGGGGACCGCGAGCAGCGCGGCGACGGCGACGGCGTGGAGGGCGGGGCGGAGCATGGGGAGGGTCCTTCGGCAGGGGTCCGGGGGAGGGACGGGTTAAACTGAACTGTTCGGTTTATTTAGATTGCCCCTAGGTCAGCGTCAAGGCGGGCCGCCTCCGAAAGACCGCAGGGAGGGGCGTGCGAACTTGCACCCTTCGGGGCAGCGTGTAGGACGGGGGCGGCCCGCGACCGGCGGGCCTGCGACCCCGAGGAGCGACCGCGATGGCCAGCCTGATCAAGCGTCTCGTCACGTGGTGGGAGGGGCAGAGCCTCGGCACCCAGATCTTCACCGCGCGCCACGGCCACAAGGTGGGCGAGGACGCGGAGGGCAACATCTACTACCGCAACGCCGACGACACCCGCCGCTGGGTTATCTACGCCGGGCAGAACGACGGCACCCGCGTCGGCCCGGAGTGGTACGGCTGGCTCCACCACACCTTCCCGAAGCCGCCGACCGAGGATCCGATCGTCCGCAAGGCGTGGGAGAAGCCGCACCAGCCGAACCTGACCGGGTCCGAGGGGGCGTTCTACCGCGAGGGCTCGCTGCGCCGCGCGGACGTCAAGCCGCAGTCGGACTACGAGGCGTGGACGCCGGAATGATCCGCGCGGCCCTCGGGGCGGCCTTGGCCTGCGCCGTCGCGCTGCCCGCCTCCGCCCAGGACGACGGGATCCGGCGCGACCGGTTCGGCAACCCGATCATCCTCGACCTCGGCCCCCCGCCGGAGACGCGCGGCACGCAGCGTACCTCGACCGCCGTGCGGACGGGGACCGGCGCGGGCGCGGTGCTGCGGACGCTCGATCGCGTGTCGGGGGACGTGGTCGACGTCGAGATGTCGCAGGGGCAGACGATGGCCTACGGGCCGCTGCAGGTGACGCTGCACGAATGCCGCTTCCCGACGAACAACCCGTCGGGCGACGCCTTCGGCCTGATCCAAGTGGTCGATGCCATGCGCGTCGAGGAGCTGTTCGGCGGCTGGATGGTCGCGTCGTCGCCCGCGCTGAACGCCTTGGAGCATCCGCGCTACGACGTCTGGCTCCTGAGGTGCATCACCTCGCTCGACTGAGGGACCGGCCCGCGGATGCGCGCCTTGCCCTCCAGGGCGGCGGCGAGGCGGCGGCGGTAGGCGGCGCGGCTGATCTCCACCCCCCCGAGCGAGGCGAGGTGCTCGGTCAGGAACTGGGTGTCGAAGAGCGTGAACCCCTCGCGGCGGAGCAGCGCGACCATGAACGCCAGCGCGACCTTGGACGCGTCGCGGCGGGCGGAGAACATCGACTCGCCGAAGAAGGCCGTGCCGAGGGTCACGCCGTAGATGCCCCCCACGAGGGTATCCTCCTCCCATAGCTCGAGGCTGTGCGCGAGCCCGCCCGCGTGGAGCTGCGAGTAGAGCCGCGCGATGGGCGGGTTGATCCACGTCTCGTCGCGATCCGCGCAGGCGGCCACGGTCGCGTCGAACGCGGCGTTCAGGGTGACGCGCCACGGCGCCTGCCGGATGCGCTTGGCGAGGCTGCGCGAGATGCGAAGCCCGTCGAGCGGCAGGACGCCCCGGCGGCGGGGATCGACCCAGAAGATGTCGGGGTCGTCCCGGCTCTCGGCCATGGGGAAGACGCCGCTGGCATATGCCATGAGCAGCGTCTCGGCGGTGATTGGTGGCGTGTCGCGCGGCATGCGCGGCAAGGTAGGTCCAGAGGCCGCGCGCGCAAATGCCTTCGAAGGCATTCGCAAATCGCTTCGAAGCGATTTCCCTCAGACCCGGCGTCGGACCGGCTGCGCGTTGCACACCACGATGAACTGGTCGGCGTTGACGAGCAGTTGGAACCCCCGCCGCGCGACCTCGCGCTCGAAGCGGGGGAGGCCGACGATCCGTTCCACGTCGCGGACCTTGCGACGGACGATGCCGCCCTCGGCGGCGGCGCGGGCGGAGAAGAGGTGCGCGACCCAGCGGTCGGCGTCGAGATGGGCGGGCAGGGGCATCGCCCACGCCTAGCCGTAGCAGGTGAACGAGCCCCTAAAGGTTCGCCTCCAGCCACTTCTCGAGCCAGTGGATCGTGTAGTCGCCCGCGATCACGTCCCTGTTGCGGACCAACTCGCGGTGGAGCGGGATCGTGGTGTCGACGCCGTCGATGATGATCTCCATCAGCGCGCGGTCGAGGCGGGCCAGCGCCTCCGCCCGGTCGCGCCCGTGCACGATCAGCTTGCCGATCAGCGAGTCGTAGTAGGGCGGGATGCGGTAGCCGTCGTAGAGCGCGCTGTCCATGCGGACGCCGAGGCCGCCCGGCGCGTGATACTGGCTGATCCGGCCCGGCGAGGGCGAGAAGGAGGGCAGCTTCTCGGCGTTGAGCCGCACCTCGATGGCGTGGCCCTGCGGCTCCCCGAGGCTCTCCTGCGTGAACTCCATCGGCAGGCCCGCGGCCACGCGGATCTGCTCGCGGACGAGGTCGACGCCGAACACGGCCTCGGTGACGGGATGCTCGACCTGCAACCGGGTGTTCATCTCGATGAAGTAGAACTCGCCGTTCTCCCACAGGAACTCGATGGTGCCCGCGCCGATGTAGCAGATGTCGGCCACGGCCTTGGCGCAGGTCGCGCCGATCTCCGCGCGCATCTCGGGGGTGATGGCGGGGCCGGGCGCCTCCTCGAAGACCTTCTGGTGGCGGCGCTGGAGCGAGCAGTCGCGCTCGCCGAGGTGGACGGCGTTCCCCTTGCCGTCGCCGAAGACCTGCACCTCGATGTGGCGCGGCGTGCCGAGGTATTTCTCGATGTAGACCTCGTCGTTGCCGAACGCGGCCTTGGCCTCGGAGCGGGCGGAGCCGAAGGCGTTGTCGAGGTCCTTGGCCGTGCGGGCCAGCTTCATGCCGCGCCCGCCGCCGCCGGCGGTGGCCTTGACGATGACCGGGAACCCCATCTCCTCCGAGACGCGCCGCGCCTCCTCGAGGGTGGGCACGCCCCCGTCCGAGCCGGGCACGCAGGGCACGCCCAGCTTGATCATGGTCTCCTTGGCGGTGATCTTGTCGCCCATGATCCGGATGTGCTCGGCCGTGGGGCCGATGAAGGTGATCCCGTGATCCTCCAGCGCCTGAACGAAGGTCGCGTTCTCGGACAGGAAGCCGTAGCCCGGATGCACCGCCTGCGCGCCCGTGATCTCGCAGGCGGAGATGACGGCGGCGATGTTGAGGTAGGACTGCGCCCCCGGCGCGGGGCCGATGCAGATCGCCTCGTCGGCCATGCGGACGTGCATCGCGTCCGAGTCGGCGGTGGAGTGCACGGCGACCGTCTTGACGCCCATCTCGCGCGCGGCCCGGATGACGCGCAGCGCGATCTCGCCGCGGTTGGCGATGAGGATCTTGTCGAACATCAGGCCAGGATCACCAGCGGCGCGCCGAACTCCACCGGGTCGCCGTCGGCCACGAGGATGCGCTTCACGGTGCCCGCGCGGGGGGCGGGGATCTGGTTCATGGTCTTCATCGCCTCGACGATGAGGATGGTCTGCCCCTCGGCCACCTTGTCGCCCACCGACACGAAGTTGGACGCCCCCGGCTCCGGCGCGAGGTAGGCGGTGCCGACCATGGGCGAGGTGACGGCGCCGGGGTCTTGGGCGGGATCCTCGGCGGCGGCCGGGGCCGTGGCGGCGGACGCGCTCGGGACGGCCTGCGGGACTGCGGCCTGCGGCGCGGCGGGCGCGGCCATGGCGACCGGGGCCGGGGCGGCGGCGGACTGCCGGGAGACGCGGACCTCGAGGCTGTCGTCCTCGCCGTACTCGCGCGCGACCTCGATCTCGCCGAGGTCGTTGTCGGCCAAGATGCGCGCCAGCGCCTCGATGAAGGCCACGTCGTCGTCGCGCTTGCTCATGGATGATCCCCGTGCCGTTTCGTCGCGTCCTATCCGACGCGGCGGAGCGGGGGAAGGGTGGCCGGGTCGCGGCGCGTGCCGGCGCGCCGCGCCCCCGCCGCAGGGGTCGCGCGGCCAGGCCGGCCGATCGACCCGGCGGGGCGCGCCCGGATCACGGCCGATCCGGGCGCGTGCCCGCCGCGCTCACCCGACCCGGTTGGCGATCAGGTCGTCCACCACGGCGGGGTCCGCCAGCGTGGAGGTGTCGCCCAAGCTGCCGGTGTCGTTCTCGGCGATCTTGCGCAGGATGCGGCGCATGATCTTGCCCGAGCGCGTCTTGGGCAGGCCCGGCGCCCACTGGATCGCGTCGGGCTTGGCGATGGGACCGATCTCCTTGCGGACCCACGTCTCCAGTTCCTTGCGCAGCTCCTCGGACTCCGTCTCGCCGCCCATCAGGGTGACGTAGGCGTAGATGCCCTGTCCCTTCACCTCGTGCGGGAAGCCGACCACGGCGGCCTCGGCCACCTTGGGGTGGGCGACCAGCGCGCTCTCGACCTCGGCCGTGCCCATGCGGTGCCCGGAGACGTTGATCACGTCGTCCACCCGGCCCGTGATCCAGTAGTAGCCGTCCGCGTCCCGGCGGCAGCCGTCACCGGTGAAGTAGGTGCCGGGATAGTCGGCGAAGTAGGTCTTCTCGAACCGCTCGTGGTCGCCCCAGACGGTCCGCATCTGGCCCGGCCACGAATCCTTGATGACGAGCACGCCCTCGGCCTCGACCGTCTCGATCTCCTGGCCGGACTGTGCGTCGAGCACGGCGGGCTGCACGCCGAAGAAGGGCAGGGTTGCGCTGCCGGGCTTGGTCGGCGTGGCGCCGGGCAGGGGGGTCAGCAGGTGGCCGCCGGTCTCGGTCTGCCACCACGTGTCGACGATGGGGCAGCGGCCCCCGCCCACGACCTCGTCGTACCAGTTCCACGCCTCGGGGTTGATCGGCTCGCCCACGGTGCCGAGGATGCGGATCGACGACAGGTCGTGCTTCTCGACCCACTCCGTCCCCTTGCCCATCAGCGCGCGGATGGCGGTGGGGGCGGTGTAGAACTGGTTTACCTTGTGCTTCTCGCAGACGGCCCAGAAGCGGCCCGCGTCCGGATAGGTGGGCACCCCCTCGAACATCAGCGTGGTCGCCCCGTTCGCGAGCGGGCCGTAGACGATGTAGCTGTGACCCGTCACCCAGCCCACGTCCGCCGTGCACCAGAACACCTCGCCGTCGCGGTAGTCGAACGTGTACTGGTGCGTCATCGAGGCATAGACGAGGTAGCCGCCGGTCGTGTGGACCACGCCCTTGGGCATCCCCGTCGAGCCGGAGGTGTAGAGGATGAAGAGCGGGTCCTCGGCGGCCATCTCCTCGGGCTCGCAGACGTCCGACACCTCCTGCTCCGCCTCGTGGAGCCAGACGTCGCGGCCCTCTACCATGTCTATGGCGCCGCCGGTGCGCTTGACGACCAGCATCTTGGGCGAGGTGGACGCCTTCTCCAGCGCCTTGTCGGCGTTGACCTTCAGCGGCGTGTTGCGGCCGCCGCGCGGGGCCTCGTCGGCGGTGACCACGACCTTCGCCTCGCAGCCGTCCACGCGGGCGGCCAGCGCGTCCGACGAGAAGCCGCCGAACACCACCGAATGGATCGCGCCGATCCGCGCGCAGGCGAGCATCGCATAGGCCGCCTGCGGGATCATCGGCATGTAGAGCACGACGCGGTCGCCCTTTCCGACGCCCATCCCCTTCAGGACGTTGGCGAACTTGCAGACATGCGCGTGCAGTTGCTGGTAGGTGATGTGCTGCGCGCCGCCGCCGTCCACGCTGTCGGGGTCGTCCGGCTCGAAGATGATGGCGGTCTGGTCGCCCCGGTCCTTGAGGTGCCGGTCGATGCAGTTGGCCGCCACGTTCAGCGTGCCGTCCCGGAACCACTCGATCGAGACGTTGCCCGGCGCGAAGGAGGTGTCCTTCACCTCCGAGTAGGGCTTGATCCAGTCGACCCGCTTCCCGTGCTCGCCCCAGAAGGCGGCGGGGTCCGCGACCGAGTCCGCGTACATCCGGTCGTAGGTCGCCTTGTCGGCATGGGCGGAGGAGGCGAGGTCGGCGGACGGGTGGCGCATGTCGGACATGGGATGTCTCCGGGTCGTGTCGTGTGGAGGGGGCCGTGCCCCCGGCGGGCCGGACCGCGCGCGGTCCGGCGACCGGCTCAGATGGCGAGGTACTCGGCGCGCAGCTGGGCGTTCTCCAGCACCTCCTTGGCGGTGCCGTCGAACACGACGCCGCCGGTGTCGAGGATCACCGCGCGGTCGGCCAACTCCAGCGCGCGCACGGCGTTCTGCTCGACGAGGACGGTGGTGATGCCGAGCTTCTTGATCTCGATCAGCGCCTCCTCGATCTTGTCGACGATGACGGGGGCCAGCCCCTCGTAGGGCTCGTCCAGCAGCAGTACCTTGATGTCGCGGGTCAGCGCGCGCCCGATGGCGAGCATCTGCTGCTCCCCGCCCGACAGCGTCACGCCTTCCTGCTTGCGGCGCTCCTTGAGCTTGGGGAACAGGTCGTAGACGCGCTCCAGCGACCAGCCGATCGGCGGCGCGATCTGCGCGAGCTTGAGGTTCTCCTCGACCGTGAGGCCTTGGATGATGCGCCGGTCCTCGGGCACGAGGCCCAGCCCCGCCGCCGCCGCCTGGTGCGCGGACATCGTGTGGAGCGGCTGGTGGTCGAGCCAGATCTCGCCGCGCTGCACCTCCGGGCTGCTCACCCGGGCGCAGGCGCGCAGGGTCGAGGTCTTGCCCGCCCCGTTGCGCCCCAGCAGCGCGAGGATCTCGCCCTCGTGCACGTTGAAGCTGACGCCCTGCACGATGTAGCTCTCGCCGTAGTAGGCGTGGATGTCGTGCACGCTGAAGTAGGCGGGCGCGGTCGACGCGTGGTTCGCGGCGGTGGTGAAGTCGGGCTTCACGGTCATGGTCTTCTCTCCCTCGCCGTCATCCCCGGGCCTGACCCGGGGACCTCGGCGTCCAAAGGTCCTCGGGTCGAGCCCGAGGATGACGGTCTCAGTGCCCCGACGACTCGCCCAGGTAGGCCTCGCGCACCTTCGGGTGGCCCTTGATGTTCTCGGGCGTGTCCTCGACCAGCGGCGTGCCTTGGGCGAGCACGGTGATCCGCTGCGCCAGCGAGAACACGACGTGCATGTCGTGCTCGATGATGGCGATGGTGATGCCGCGGTTCTCTTGGATCTCCTTGAGCAGGTCGATCGTGTTGTTGGTGTCGGCTCGCGCCATGCCCGCCGTCGGCTCGTCGAGCAGCAGCAGCTTGGGCCGCTGGGCGAGGCACATGCCGATCTCCAGCCGCCGCTTGTCGCCGCGCGACATGGCGGCGGCGTGCATGTGCCGCTTGTCCGCCATCCGCATCTCCTCGAGTTCGGCCTCGGCCTTCTCGACGACCTCGCGGTCCCCCATCATGCTGCCCCACGCGTTCAGCTCGAACGCGCCGTCGCGGGCGGCGAAGCAGGGGATCATCATGTTCTCCAGCACCGTGAGGTCGCCGAAGATCTCGGGCGTCTGGAACACCCGGGAGATGCCCATCTGGTTGATCTCGTGCGGCTTGCGCCCGAGCACCGACTGGCCGTCGAAGCTGACCGACCCCGAGTCGGGGATCAGCTTGCCCACGAGGCAGTTGAGCAGCGTCGACTTGCCCGCCCCGTTCGGCCCGATGATCGCGTGGACCGTGCCTTCGGCCACGCTCAGGTTCACGTCCGAGAGCGCCTGCAGCCCGCCGAAGCGCTTGCCGACGTCCTTGACCTCCAAGAGTCCCATCACTTGTCCTCCGCCTGCGCGCGACGCTCGGCCGCCGGCCCCTCGACGGGCGGGGCGTTCCGGTCGCGCCGGAACACGGTCGCCGCCTTCTGGACGCCCTGCACGAGGCCGCCGGGAAGGAAGATGACCACCAGCATGAACATGATGCCCAGCGTCAGGTGCCAGCCCTTGCCCACGAAGGGGTAGACGATCGTGACCAGCACGTCCGACAGCCCGTCGGGGAAGACGCTGAACCACGTCTCCAGCACGCCCTTGTTGATCTTCGAGAAGATGTTCTCGAAGTACTTGATCAGGCCCGCGCCGAGGACCGGGCCAATCAGCGTGCCCGCCCCGCCCAAGATGGTCATCAGCACCACCTCGCCCGACGCGGTCCACTGCATCCGCTCGGCGCCGGCCAGCGGGTCCATCGACACCATGAGCCCGCCCGCGAGGCCCGCGTACATGCCGGAGATCACGAAGGTCGCCAGCATGTAGGGCTTGGGGTTGAGCCCGGTGTAGTTCAGCCGCTGCTGGTTCGACTTCACCGCCCGCAGCATCATGCCGAAGGGCGAGCGGAAGATGCGGATCGACACGTAGAACGCGATGATCAGCGCGACCGCGCAGACGTAGTAGCCCGCGTTGAACACGAACTCCCACGCACCCGCGTCGACGATCAGGCTGTCGCGCATGTCCAGACCGAACAGCGTCGTCACCGGCAGGTTGCCGTCCGCGGCCACCTGCTCGCCGAAGATGCGCGGGTCCGACTTCGAGAGCTGCAGCCCCGTCTCGCCGCCCGTGATCGGCGTCAGCACCGAGTAGGCCAGCGCGAAGGACATCTGCGCGAAGGCGAGCGTCAGGATCGAGAAGTAGATGCCGGAGCGCCGCAGGCTGACGTAGCCCACGATCAGCGCGAACACCCCCGCCACCGCCACCGAGGCGACGATCGCGAAGAGCACGTTCATGCCCAAGAGCTTGAACATCCAAACCCCCGCGAAGGAGCCCGCCCCGAGGAAGGCCGCGTGGCCGAACGAGAGGTAGCCGGTCAGGCCGAACAGGATGTTGAAGCCCACCGCGAAGATCCCGAAGATCACGAAGCGCTGCATCAGGTCCGGGTAGCCCGCGTTGAACTGCGCGAGGCTGGAGTCCGTCGGGAACGGGTTGAGCAGGATGGGCGCGAGGGCGACGAGCGCCACCACGAGGATCATGAGGCTCCAGTCCCGCTTGGTGAGGCCCGGCGCGCGCGCGGCGCTCTGTGCCTTGGGCGCGTAGGTCGGCTGGTTGTCGGTGACGGCCATGGATCAGTCCTCCATGACGCCCTTGCGACCCATGAGGCCGCGCGGACGGGTGAGCAGGATGACGACGGCAACGAGGTAGATGATCACCTGGTTGATGCCGGGGACGAGGTCGATCACCTCGCGCATGGACGCGAAGCTCTCGAGGATGCCGAGCAGGAAGCCCGCCAGCACCGCGCCGGGCAGCGAGCCCATGCCGCCGACGACGACCACCACGAAGCTGAGCACGAGGAAGTCCATGCCCATGTGGTAGTTGGGCGGCGCGATGGGCACGTACATCACCCCCGCCAGTCCCGCGACGGCGGCCGCGAGGCCGAACATCAGCGTGAAGCGCTTGTCGATGTCGATGCCCAAGAGGCCCACCGTCTCGCGGTCCGCCATGCCGGCGCGGACGACCATGCCGAAGGTGGTGAACTGCAGGAAGGCGAAGACGCCGGTGATGATGACCGCGGCGAAGAAGAAGTACACGAGGCGCCAGTAGGGGTAGATGATCGTGCCCGGGTCGAAGCCGATCAGCGCGCCGAGGTCGAACGCGCCGCGCAAGGCGTCCGGCGCGGCGGTCGGGATCGGGTTGGCGCCGTAGAAGTACTTGATGATCTCCTGCAGCACGATCGCGAGGCCGAAGGTCACGAGGATCTGGTCCGCGTGCGGGCGCTTGTAGAAGTGCTTGATCAGGCCACGCTCCATCACGAAGCCGACGGCGATCATGATCGGGATGGCGAACAGGATCGCCAGCGGCACCGACCAGTCGGAGATCCAGCCGCCCGCCGCCTCGCCGAACCAGTGCTCGACGTAGAGCGTCTCCTGCGCGCCGCCGAAGGAGAAGCCGCCCACGCTCGTGGCCTCGGCGTTCTCGTCGACGAAGCCCAGCGCGAGCACCTTGTTGAGGGTCACGGCCACGAAGGCGCCGATCATGAACAGCGCGCCGTGGGCGAAGTTCACGACGCCGAGCGTGCCGAAGATCAGGGTCAGGCCGAGGGCGATCAGCGCGTAGGCGCTGCCCTTGTCCAGCCCGTTCAGGATTTGAAGGATGATGGCGTCCATCGGGTCGTCCTCGCGGCGCTGCCAAGGGGGAGGGGAGGCCGCGCGCGGCCTCCCCGGTGCGGCTCAGGCGCCGTTGTTGCAGGTGCCCAGCTGGCCGCCCGCGAACTGAGGGTGATCGGGGGCGTAGGTGACCTGGTCGACCGGCGTGACCTCGACGATCTCCACGAGGTCGAACTCGTTCTCCGGGTTCTCCTTGCCGCGCACCACGACCACGTCCTTGAAGCACTGGTGGTCGTCGGCCCGGTAGAGGGTCGGGCCGTTGCCGAGGCCGTCGAACTCGAAGCCCGAGAGCGCCTCGTCCACCGCGCAGGGCGCGAAGGAGCCGGCCCGCGTGACCGCGTCCGCGTAGAGCAGCGTCTGCACGTAGCAGGTGTGCGCCGCCTGCGACGGCGGGAAGCCGTACTTCTCGCCGAAGGACTGCACGAAGGCGTTGGTGCCCGAGTAGCGGTCGCCCAGCTGGTTCTCGAGCTTCCAGTCCCAGTTCTGCGACCCGAAGATGCCGGCGATGTTCTCGCCCGCGCCGCGCGCCATCAGCTCCGAGTAGAGCGGCACGATGATCTCGAACTGCTTGCCGTTGGCCTCCTGCGCGCGCAGGCCGAACTGCACGGCGTTGGTCAGCGAGTTGACCATGTTGCCGCCGTAGTGGTTCAGCACGAGCACGTCGGCGCCCGACTGCAGGACCGGCGTGATGTAGGACGAGAAGTCCGTCTGCGTCAGCGGCGTCTTGACCGCCGCGACCGTCTCCCAGCCCAAGGCCTCCGTGGACGACCGGACGGCCTCCTCGGTGGTGTAGCCCCAGTTGTAGTCGGCCGTCAGGTGATAGGCCTTCCGGTCGTTGCCGTACTGGTCGACGAGGATCGGCGCGAGCGCGGCGCCCGACATGTAGGAGTTGAAGAAGTGCCGGAAGCCGTTGGCCTTCCGGTCCTTGCCGGTCGTGTCGTTGGAGTGCGTGAGGCCCGCCATGAAGATGACGCCCGCCTCTTGGCACAGGCCCTGCACGGCCACGGCCACGCCCGAGGACGAGCCGCCGGAGATCATGATGGCGCCGTCCTTCTCGATCATCGAGCGGGCGGAGGCGCGCGCGGCGTCCGACTTGGTCTGGGTGTCGCCGGTCACGAACTCGACGCGCTTGCCGAGGATGCCGTTCCCTTCCAGCGCCTTGGACGAGAAGGTGGACAGCATCCCGCCGTCGCCCTCGCCGTTGAGGTGCTCGACCGCCAGCTGGAAGGCGCGCAGCTCGTCCGCGCCCTCGTCGGCGTAGGGGCCGGTCTGGGGCACGTTGAAGCCCAGCGTGACCGTGTCGCCCTGCGGCGCGTTGGTGAACCCGGTGTGGCCGTCGGCCCAGACGTTCGACGTGAAGACGATCGGCGTCGCGAGGCCGGCGCCGGCAGCGGCACCAGTCTTGAGCGCGCCGCGGCGCGTCAACTTGTTGGTCATGGAGACCCTCCCTGTGATTCCGCGCCGGCTCCGTCCCTCCTCCAGGGCGCATCCGGCGGGTCCGCGTCTCGGCGGATGGTCCGGTTATGACGCGGCGTCGCGGATCGCGGCAAGAATATGTCTCCGCAAACGCGCCTCGGCTGTAAACGAATTGACAGACCGCGCCCGGGGGGCTGTAAATCGATCGCGGGCGCAAGGGGAACTGCGGGAGCGGAGGGGGCGACGGGATGGCCGGGACGCCGGACGGACGGGGCGGGGCCCGGCTGCGCGAGGCGCGGCTGGCCGCCGGGATCGCGCAAGCGGCGCTCGCGGCGCGGGCGGGCATCTCGCCGTCCTACCTCAACCTCATCGAGCATGGGCGCCGCCCCGCGACCGCGCCGCTCCTCGCGCGCCTCGCCGCGGCGCTCGGGCTGGAGGCCGAGGCCCTCGCCGCCCGCACGCCCGCCGCCGCCGCGCTCCGCGCCGTCGCGGAAGGACGCCTGCCCCCCGGCGCGCTGGACGAGGCGGACGCGCTCGCGGCGCGGCATCCGCGCTGGGCGGAGATGATCGTCGATCTCGACGGCGAGGCGCGCCGCCACGCCCGTGCCGCCGCCGCCCTCTCGGACCGGATGGCGCACGACCCCGTGCTGACCGACGCGGTGCACGAGATGCTCTCGACCGCCTCCGCCGTGCGCTCCACCGCCTCGATCCTCGCCGGGGATCCGGACCTCGACGCGACGTGGCGCGCGCGCTTCCACGCCTCCCTCGACGCCGAGAGCCGCCGGCTCGCCGCCGGGGCCGAGGCCGTGGCCGCCCGCTTGGAGGCCCGCGACGCGCCCGAGCCGGCCACGGCGGAGGATCACGCGGCCCGCCTCTTCGCGGCGCATCGGCACCGGTTCGACGGAATCGAGGCGGATGGGGCGGCGGCCATCCCCGCGCTGCTGGAAGGCGTGCCGCAGGCCGCGCGCGACTGGGTGCGCCTGCGGCTCGAGGCCTACGCAACCGACGCCGCGCGCCTGCCGCTGCACCGGGTCGATGGCCGCGCGATTCCCGACGTGTGGGACGCCGCGGGGGGCGACGGGCCGCTCGTGCTGCGCCGGATGGCCGTCGCCGACCCCGACGCGGCCTTCGTCGAGGTCGACGGCGCGGGGGGAATCGTTGCGGCCCGGGCGGCGGCGGGGTTCCCGGTGGGCGACGGCGCGCTCTGCCCGCTCTGGCCGCTCTGGGAGGCGCGCGCCGACGACCGCCCGGTCGAGGCGCGCCTCGAGATGCCCGACGGCGGCGCGTGGCACGCGGTCGCCGCCGCCGCGCGGCAGGCCCCGGCAGGCTGGGACGCCCCCGCGCCGCGCCGCGCGGCGATGCTGGCCCGGCCCGCGGACGCGGCGGGCGGGCGCGCGGTCGGGCCGTCCTGCCCGCGCTGCCCGCGCACCTGCGCCGCGCGGCGCGCGCCGCCCGCCGCCGGGGCGGCGCTGGACAGCCCCCCGTCCGGCGCGCAAGGTGATCCGGCGGGCTGACGGGCCCGCGCCGTGACGGGAAGGGAGGCCCGCCATGACCGACGCGCCATCCGGCCCCGAGGCGGGGCCGGGCCGCGTCCTCCTGATCGAGGACGAGGAGAACATCGCCACCGCGATCCGCTTCGTGCTGGGGCGCGCGGGCTGGCACGTGGCCGCGCATCACGACGGCACCACCGCGCCGGCGGCCGTCGCCCGGCACGCGCCCGACGTCGTGGTGCTGGACGTGATGCTGCCGGGCCGCTCGGGCTTCGACGTGCTGCAGGAGGTACGCCGAGGCCCCCATGCGGACGTCCCCGTGCTGATGCTCACCGCCAAGGGGCAGGCCAAGGACCGCGACCGCGCGATGGCGCTGGGGGCCACGCGGTTCATGACCAAGCCCTTCTCCAACGCCGAGCTGGCCGAGGCCGTGCGCGACCTCGCGGGCAGATGAGCGCGCGCGACCCCTTCCGGGGCATGGCCCCCGCCGCCTCCGCCGCGCAGCGGCGCGCGCAGGACCGCGCGCGGCGCACGGACGCCGCCCGGCTGCTGCCGCTGCTCGGGGCCGTCCTCCTGATCGCGCCCGACCTCGTCCTGTCCGGGCGCGGCGCGGGCGCCACGGCCCCGGGCCTCGTCTACCTCTTCGCCGCATGGGCGGGGGTCATCGCGCTCGCGGCGCTGATCGCGCGCGCGGTCAACCGCGACCGCGACCCCGCGCCCGGAGGCCCCGGCGCCGGGGAGGGGGAGGGGGGATGACCCTCACGCCGAACCTGCTCGTCGGCGTCTGCCTCGCCTACGTCGCCGCGCTCTTCGCCATCGCCTTCTACGCCGAGGGCCGGGCGCGCCGGGGCCGCCCCGGCCTGCGCGGCCCCCTGATCTACACGCTGTCGCTGTCGGTCTACTGCACCGCGTGGACCTTCTACGGCGCGGTGGGCTACGCCGCGCGCTCGGGCCTCGAGTTCATGACGATCTACCTCGGCCCGACGCTCGTGCTGATCGGATGGTGGACACTGCTGCGCAAGCTCGTCCGCGTCGGCCGCGCCGAGCGCGTCACCTCCATCGCGGACATGATCTCCTCGCGCTTCGGCAAGTCCGCCGCGCTCGGCGTCATCGTCACCCTGCTCGCGCTGGTGGGCACCACGCCCTACATCGCGCTGCAGTTGCAGTCCGTGACCGCCTCGCTCGCCGTGTTCGCGGGGCCGGAGGCGACCGAGGCCCGCTCCGGCGCGCTCTGGATCGCCGCGGGGCTCGCGCTGTTCACCATCCTCTTCGGCACGCGCCGCCTCGACGTGGACGAGCGCCACGAGGGCATCGTCTCGGCCATCGCCGTCGAGGCGGTGGTCAAGCTCGTAGCCCTCCTCGCCGTCGGCGCCTACGTGGTCTGGGGCCTCAACGGCGGCGCCCGCGCCGCGCTCGAGGCGATCCGCGTCTCGCCGGTGGCGGACTGGACCGGCGGGCCGGGGCGCTGGGCGGGGCTGATCCTCGTGTCGGGCGCGGCCATCGTCTGCCTTCCGCGCATGTTCCACGTCCTCGTGGTCGAGGCCCCCGAGGAACGCGACCTCGCCACCGCCTCGTGGGCCTTCCCCCTCTACCTGCTGGCGATGTGCCTCTTCGTCGTGCCCATCGCGGTCACGGGGCTGCGGATGCTGCCCGGCACGAACCCCGACCTCTTCGTCCTGACCCTCCCGCTCGCGGGCGAGCGGGAGGGGCTGGCGATGCTCGCCTTCCTCGGCGGCTTCTCCTCGGCCACGTCCATGGTGATCGTCGCGGCGCTCGCGCTGGCGACGATGCTGTCGAACCACGTCGTGATGCCCGCGTGGTTCGCCCTGCGCGGGGCGGGCGGGGCGACGATCTCGGGCGACGTCCGCGCGGTCGCGCTCACCGCCCGCCGCCTCGCCATCGTCGCGGTCCTCGGCCTCGCGTGGCTCTACTACCGCACGACCGGCGGCACGGCGGCGCTGGCGTCCATCGGGCTGATCGCCTTCGTCGGGCTGGCGCAGGTGCTCCCCGCGCTCGTCGCCGCGCTGACGTGGAAGGGGGCGACCCGCGCGGGCGCGGCGGCGGGCATCCTGTCGGGCTTCGCGATCTGGGCGTGGGTGATGCTGGTCCCCGTCTTCGCCGGGTCGCTGGTGCCCGCAGGCCTCTTGGCGCAGGGCCCGTTCGGCGTCGGATGGCTGCGCCCCGAGGCGATGTTCGGCCTCGCGGGCGATCCGCTGGTCGTGGCGCTGATGCTGTCGCTCGGGCTGAACGCCACGCTGCTCTGCCTCGTCTCGCTGCTGACCCGGCCCACGCCGATGGAGATGCTGCAGGCCCCGCGCTTCGTCGACCTCCCCGTGGCCGCCCCGTCGCGCGACGGGCGCGCGGTCGGGCCCGGCGCGCAGGAGCTGCTCGTCGCGACCCAGCGCATCCTCGGCGCCGACGAGGCGCAGGCCCTCTTCGCCGCCGAGGCCCGGAGCCAAGGCCGCCCCGGCGAGTTGCCCGCGACCACGCCCGCACTGCTCGACCGGCTGGAGCGGCGGCTCGCGGGGTCGGTCGGCGCGGCGACGGCGCACGCGATGATCTCCGGCCTCGGCGGCGGGCAGGCCGTGGGGGTGGAGGACCTGATCGCGGTCGCCGACGAGACGGCGCAGGTGCTGGAGACCTCCGCCCGGCTGGAGGCCCGC
The DNA here is from genome assembly GCF_016820245.1 of Jannaschia sp. Os4. GTDB lineage: Bacteria > Pseudomonadota > Alphaproteobacteria > Rhodobacterales > Rhodobacteraceae > Jannaschia. The sequence continues at coordinate 258,805 of NZ_JAFCAR010000005.1, forward strand.
ACCGAGGAGCTGCGCCGCACCACGGCCGAGCTGCGCGAGGCGAACGCCGCGCTCACGCGGCTGGGGCGCCAGAAGGACGCCTTCCTCGGGCAGGTCAGCCACGAGCTCCGGACGCCGATGACCTCGATCCGCGCCTTCTCCGAGATCCTGCGCGAAGGGGGCCACTCCGAGGCCGACCGCGCCCGCTTCGCCGGCATCATCCTCGACGAGAGCCGCCGCCTCACGCGGCTGCTCGACGACCTGCTCGACATCGGCGTGCTGGAATCGGGCCAAGTGGAGCTCGCCTTGGAGGAGGTGACCCTCGCCTCCGTCATCGACCGGGCGGTCACGGCCGCCACGAGCCAGGTGGACACCCGCCTCACCGTCACCCGCGACCCCGCCGCCGAGGGCGTCGCGCTGGTGACGGACCCGGACCGTCTGGCTCAGGTCTTCATCAACCTCGTGGCCAACGCGGCCAAGTACTGCGACGCCCCGGCGCCGGACCTGACGATCCGCACCGCGACCCGCCCGGACGGGATCGTCGTGGACCTGATCGACAACGGCAGCGGCATCGCCCCCGCCGACCGGGCCGTGATCTTCCAGAAGTTCGCCCGCCTCGGCGACCCGACCGCCGCCGGGGGCGCGGGGCTGGGCCTCGCCATCTGCCGCGAGGTGATGGGGCGGCTGGGCGGGTCGATCGACTATCTCGCGGGGCAGGGCGGCGCGGCCTTCCGCCTGCGCCTGCCGCATGCGACCCCTGCGGCGACCGAACTGGCCGCCGAATAGGAGACCCCATGCCCAGCTTCCGCGACCGCCTCCGGGGCGGCGAGTTCCTCGCCGGGACCTTCCTCAAGACGCCCTCCCACGTCGTGATCGAGATCATGGCCAAGGCCGGCCTCGACTTCGTCTGCATCGACGCCGAGCACGCGCCGTGGGGCCGGGGCGAGACGGACGCGGCCCTCGCCGTCGCCCGCGCCCACGGCCTGCCGGTGCTGGTGCGCGTGGGCGCGGGCACGCCGGACGCGATCCTCGGCGCCTTGGACCTCGGCGCGACGGGGGTGGTCGTGCCGCATGTCGACACCGTGGAGAAGGCGCAAGCCGTTGCGGACGCGGCGCATTTCGGGCGCGGCGGGCGGGGCTTCGCAGGCTCGACCCGTTGGGCGGGCTACGCGACGCGGCCGATGGGCGACGTGCTGGCGCAGGACGCGGAGACGGTGGTGATCGTCCAGATCGAGGAGCCGGAGGGCGTGGACGCGGCCGACGCCATCGCCGCCGTGGACGGGATCGACGCGCTCTTCGCGGGGCCCGCCGACCTGTCGGTGGGCTACGGCCACGCGAGCCTCGACAACGCGGACCTGCCCGAGGCGCTGTCCAAGATCGGCGCGGCGTGCCGGGCGCGGGGCAAGGGCTACGTGACGTGGGTGCCCGACGCGGCGAAGGCGGCGGAGTGGCGGCGGCACGGGGTGACGTGCTTCTTCGTGGCCTCCGAGCACGCGTGGATGCTGCGCGGCGCGCGCGAGGTGGCCGAGGGCGTCCACGCCCTCGACTGACGGGTTCCGTACGTTTCGTACGGGGCTGTCCGGCCCTCCTTCACGATCCGTACGCCGGTTTGCGCATGCCGCAACGCGGCGTTGAGGCATGGGCATTGGTCATGCCGCGGCGCGGCGTCCATATCGGGTTCATCGAACAAGGACAGCAGGGCTGACCCATTCGGGGCCACGCTCGCGTCCGAGCCGGAGACGACCGATGATCCACCCGACCACCCTCGACGCCATCGCCATCGAGAACCGCGCCCGCGCCCTGCGCGCCGAGGTGACCCGCGCCTTCTTCGCCCGCGTCGCCGCCCGCCTCCGCGGCGTGCGCCTGCCGCAGGGTGCCGCGCAGACCGCCTGAGCGAGACGACATTGCCGACGGATGTGGGGGGCGCTAGGCGCCCCCCATGTCGTTCGAGCGCCCCGTCATCCGCCTGAAGCCCCGCGCCGACGCGCGCCGCGTCCGCCACGGGCACCCGTGGGTCTATGCCGACGACCTCGTGCTGGACCGGCGGTCCAAGGCGCTCGCCCCCGGCACGATCGCCACGCTGGAGGACGCCGAGCGGGTGCCGCTGGCGACGGTCGCGGTGAACCCGCTGTCGAAGATCGCCGTGCGGGTGCTGGACACGCCGGAGGCCGGGATCGACGCCGCGTGGCTGCGCGCCAAGGTCGCCGCCGCCCACGCGATGCGCGCGACGCTCTACGACGCCCCCTACCACCGCCTGATCCATGCCGAGGGCGACGGGCTGCCCGGCGTGGTCGCGGACCGGTTCGGGGACGCGGTCGTGCTGCAGCCCAACGCGGCGTGGGCCGAGGCGCTGCTGGGGCCCATGGTGGAGGCCATCGCCGACGTCACCGGCGCGACGACGATCCTGAAGTCCGCCTCGGGGCGGACCCGCGCCTTGGAGGGGCTGGACGACGTTCCGGGCGTGCTGCGCGGGACCGCGCCGGACGCCCCCGTCCCGGTGCCGATGAACGGGGCGACCTACCTCGCGGACCTGACGGGCGGGCAGAAGACGGGGCTGTTCTACGACCAGCGCCCGAACCACGCCTTCGCCGCGCGGCTGGCGCCGGGCGGGCGGGTGCTGGACGTGTTCTCGCATGTGGGAGGCTTCGCGCTCGCGTCGCTGGCGGGCGGCGCGGCCCATGCGACGGCGGTTGACGGTTCGCCGGCGGCCTTGGAACTGGCCACCGGCGGGGCGGACGCGATGGGGATGGGGGACCGGTTCGCCACCACCAAGTCGGACGCCTTCGCCGCGCTGGACGCGCTGGCGGGGGAGACCTTCGACAGCGTGATCTGCGACCCGCCCGCCTTCGCGCCCGCCAAGCCCGCGCTGGACAAGGGGCTACGCGCCTACGAGCGGGTGGCCCGGCTGGCCGCGCCCTTGGTCGCGGAGGGCGGGTGGCTGACGCTCTGCTCCTGCTCGCACGCGGCGGACCTGTCGCGCTTCCACGCGGCCTGCGCGCGCGGGATCGGGCGGGCGGGGCGGCGCGCGGCGCTGGTGCGGACGGGGTTCGCGGGGCCGGACCATCCGGTGCATCCGCTGCTGGCGGAGACGGGCTACCTCAAGGCGCTGACGTTCAGGCTGTCGTGAAGGTCCTGCTCGACGCCTGCGTGCTCTACCCGACGGTGCTGCGGGAGATCCTGCTGGGCGTGGCGGCGACGGGCGCGTTCCGCCCGCTCTGGTCCGAGCGCATCCTCGAGGAATGGGCGCGGGCGGCGCGCAAGATCGGCCCCACGGGCGAGGCGCAGGCGCGGGCCGAGGTGGCCTTGGCGCGCGCCGCGTGGCCGGAGGCGGAGGTGCGCGTGGGCGCGGGGACGCAGGCGCGGCTGTGGCTGCCGGACCCGGACGACGTGCACGTGCTGGCGGCGGCGATCGACGGGGGCGCGGACCGGCTGGTGACGTTGAACATGCGCGACTTCCCCAAGGGCGAGGTGCGGGCCGAGGGGATCGAGGTCGAGCCGCCGGACGCGCTGCTGATGGAGTTGTGGCTGCGGGACGGGGCCGCGGTGGAGGGGGCCGTGGAGGCGGTGCGCGCGCGCGCCGAGGCGATGGCGGGGGAGCCGGTGGCAGCGCGGGCGCTCCTGAAGCGGGTGCGGCTGCCGCGGCTGGGGAAGGCGGTGGTGTCCGCCTGAGCGGAGCGCCCGGCCCGGTGCGCGGGCCGGCGCTTCGTCGAAGGATGCGCGACGCGGACGCGTCTTCCGACAGTCGATGGATAAACCGCGCCGCCCGGAGGTCGGATGCGCCGACCCCCGGTCCGGCACTGGCCCTGCTCCGACGACGCGTGGCGTCCTGCGCGATACGACCGCGTAGCGGTCCGCGCATCGCCGGGCCGTCCCCCGGCCCGGCGATCCGTCGAAGGTCCCGCGACGCCGGGGCGTCGTGCGGGGGTGAGGGATAAATCGCTTCGCGGGGAGGTCTGGTCGCCGCGCCACGGCCCTGCGATGCGCTGCCGTCTCGCTCAGGCGGGGATCAGCACGTCGTCCCGCGTCATCAGCGCCTCGACCCGCGCCTCCACCTCGGGCGACGGCCGGTCCCCGCGCCCCGCGTCGCGCAGGCTCGTGAACCAGTGCTCCGGCGGCGTCCGGCCCGCCCGCGCGCCGCGCCATTCGAGGCCGCGCAGCACGTCCTCCGCCTCGGGGGGCAGGCGGTCGGGCACGTCCGCGCCCGAGAGCGCCGCCCAGACGAGCGTCCAGCATCGCCCCACCGACCACGGGTTGTAGCCGCCGCCGCCCAGCACCACGAGGCGGGGCGCGAGGCCCATGAGGCGCCGCACGATCCCCTCGTGCGCGCGGTTGGACCATGCGAGGCGGGAGAGCGGGTCCTCCTCCACGGCGTCGGCCCCGCATTGCAGGACGATGGCGTCGGGGGCCATGCGCTCCAGCAGGGGGGCGATCAGGCGGTCGCGGAGGTGGGCCGCGTCGCCGTCGTGGCTCCCGCGGGGGAGGGGGAGGTTGAAGGTCTGGCCGATGCCGCGATCCGCGAGGTGGCCGGTGAAGGGCCAGCGCCGCTCCTCGTGGACGGAGATCAGGAGCGTGTCGGGGTCGGCGGCGAAGGCGTGCTCCACCCCGTCGCCGTGATGGGCGTCGATGTCCACGTAGGCGATGCGGCGGGCGCCGTTCCGGCGCAGCGACAGGATCGTGAGGACCGGGTCGTTGAGGTAGCAGAACCCCGCCGCGCGGTCGGGGAAGGCGTGGTGCGTGCCGCCGCCGGGGTGGTGGACGATGCCGCCGTCGCGCAGCAGGTTACCCGCCAGCAGCGACGCGCCCGCCGATGTGGCGGGACGACGCCAGACTTCGGCGAAGACGGGGTTGGACGTGGTGCCGAGGCCGTGCCGGGCGCGGGTGGGGTCGTCGACGGTGCCCGCCGCCTCGGCCCGCGCGAGGGCGTCGACATAGGCGGGGGTGTGCCAGAGGTGGAGCGCCTCCGGCTTGGCGCGGGGCGACCGGAGGAAGCGGTCGCGCGGGAGCCAGCCGAGCGCGCGGGACAGGTCCATGACCGTGGAGACGCGGGGGACGCGCAGCGGGTGCCACGGGCCGTAGGAGGAGCCGCGATAGACCTCGTGGCCGAGCATCCGGGCGGCGGTCACTCGGCCAGCGCGGCCTCGATGGCGCGGGTCAGGCGCGGGGCGTCCATGCGCGTGGGCGCGGGCTCGAAGGCGAGGAGGCGGTCGCCGTCGATCAGCGCCTTGTTGAAGTTCCACGTCGGAGCCGCGCCGTGGGCGTCGGCGAGCCAGCGGTAGAAGGGGTGGGCGTCGGCGCCGGTGACGTCGGTGATCGTCGTCATGGGGACGGTCAGGCCGTACTGGACCTCGCAGAATTCGGCGACCTCGGCCTCGGAGCCCAGTTCCTGCCGGAAGCTGTCGGAGGGGACGGCGAGCACGGTGAGGCCGCGGGGACCGTAGGTCTCGTGCAGGGCCTGCAGCCCCTCGAGTTGCGGGGTGAAGCCGCACCGGCTGGCGGTGTTCACGACGAGGACGGGGCCGGGCAGGGCGGCGAGGTCGATGGTGCCGCCCTCGATGGCCTCGAACTCGAAGGCCGCGGCGGGGGTGGCGAGGAGGAGGAGGGCCATGGCGCGCATGGGCGGAAGGTAGGGGCGCGGCGGGCCGGGGCCAAGCGCCCGCGTCCTTGCGCCGCCCGTGCGGGGCCATAGATTGGGGGCGCGATGATCAAGTACTCCCTCCGCTGCGCCGACGGGCACGACTTCGAATCGTGGTTCCAGTCGGGCGAGGCCTACGACGCGCTGGCGTCGAAGGGGCTGCTGTCCTGCGCGGTCTGCGGGGGCGGCGGTGTGTCCAAGGCGCTGATGGCGCCGAAGGTGGGCACCAAGGGCAACCGCAAGGAGGCGGCGAACCTGCCCGCCGCGCCCAAGCTGTCCGAGCCCGCCTCGAAGCTGGAGAAGGCCATCTCGGAGTTGCGCGCCAAGGTGGAGGCGAACTCCACGTGGGTGGGCAAGGGCTTCGCCAAGGAGGTGCGCGCGCAGGCGTCGGGCGAGACGCCGGAGCGGCCCGTCTGGGGCGAGGCCACGCCCTCGGAGGCCAAGTCGATGCTGGAGGACGGGCTGCCGGTCGCGCCGCTGCCGTTCCGGCCTAAGGCCAAGAGCAACTGATGCCCCGTTCCGAGAGCCGCGCGCTGATCGTGGGGGCCTCGCGCGGGATCGGCGCGGCGCTGGTGGCCGAGGGGCGCGCGCGGGGCTGGGACGTAATCGGCACGACGCGCGACGGCGACCCGGCGGTGGACGTGACGGACGCGGCGTCGGTGGCGGCGCTGCCGGGCCGGGTGGGCGAGGTGGACCTGCTGGTCTGCAACGCGGGCGTCTATCCGGACAAGGGCGTCGATCTGGACGGCACCACCGACGAGATGATGCGGATGGCGATGGAGGTGAACGTCGTGGGCGTGTTCGCCGTCGTGCGCGCGATGCGACCCTGCCTGCGCGACGGCGCCAAGGTGGCGATCGTGTCGTCGCAGATGGGCATCTCCGCGCGGCCCGCGCCCAACGCCTTCGCCTACCGGGCGTCCAAGGCGGCGGCGACGAACCTCGCGGCCAATCTCGCCGTGGCGCTGGCGCCGAAGGTGGCGGTGGGCGCTTTCCATCCGGGCTGGGTGCGCACCGACATGGGCGGATCGTCGGCGGCGGTGTCGCCGGAGGAGTCGGCCAAAGGCCTCTGGGACGGGTTCGCGGCGCTGGAGCCCGGCTTGACCGGGGCGGGCTCGGGCGTGATCAGGTCCTATGACGGAACGCCGCTCCCCTTCTGACCCGACGCGCCGCCGTGTCCTCGGATGCGGGCTGGGCGCGGCGCTGCTGGCGGCGCCGCTGGTCGCCGCCGCGCCGCTGACGGTCTTCGCCGCCGCCTCGCTCAAGGGGCCGCTGGACGAGATCGCCGCCGCGCGGGGCGCGCGCGTCGCCTATGGCGGGTCCGGCCTGCTGGCGCGGCAGGTGGCGGCGGGGGCGCCCGCCGACGTGGTGGTGCTGGCCGCGACGGACTGGGCGGACTGGCTGGCGGCGCAGGGCGCGACGCGGGGCGGGGTGGTCGACGTGGCGGGCAACCGGCTGGCGCTGGCGGGACCGGCGGGCGCGGCGCCGGTGGACCTGTCGGCGCAGGCGCTGGAGGCGCGGCTCGGGTCCGGGCGGCTGGCGATGGGCGACCCGATGTCGGTCCCCGCCGGGCGCTACGCGCAGCAGGCCTTGGAGACGCTGGGCGCGTGGGGCGCGCTGTCCGAGCGGCTGCTGCTGTCCGAGAGCGTGACCGCCGCGCTGGCCTACGTGGCGCGCGGGGCCGCGCCACTCGGGCTGGTCTACGGCTCGGACCTGCGCCGCGCCGACGTGGCCGAGGTGGCGGCCATTCCCGCGACCGCCCACGCGCCGATCCGCTACCCCGCCGCCGTCACGGCCCGCGCCGCGCCGGGGGCCGAGGCGCTCCTCGCGGCCATCGCGGACGCCCGCCCGACCTTCGCCGCCCACGGCTTCGCGTGATCGACCTGCCGCCCGAGGCGTGGGAGGCGCTGCGCCTCTCGCTGCGCGTCGCCGCGGTGGCGACGCTCGCGGGGATGCCGCTGGCCTTCGCGGTGGCGTGGCTGCTGGCGCGGGTGGCGTTCCGGGGGCGGTGGCTGGTGGAGGTGGCGGTGCTGCTGCCGCTGATCCTGCCGCCGGTGGTGACCGGCTACGCGCTGCTGGCGGTCTTCGCGCCTGCCGGACCGCTGGGCTTCCTTCCCTTTGCCTTCCGCTGGACCGGGGCGGCGCTGGCGGCGGGCGTGATGGCGTTCCCGCTGATGGTGCGACCCATCCGCCTCGCGCTGGAGGCGGTGGACCCCCGCGTGGAGGAGGCGGCGGCGACGATGGCGTCGCCGTGGCGCGTGATGGCGACGGTGACGCTGCCGCTGATCGCGCCGGGCATCCTGGCCGCGGCGATCCTCGGCTTCGCCAAGGCGATGGGGGAGTTCGGCGCGACGATCACCTTCGCGGCCTCCATCCCCGGCGAGACGCGGACGCTGCCCTCGGCGATCTACGCCTTCCTGCAGGTGCCGGGCGCGGAGGCTGCGACTCGGGGACTGGTACTGGTGGCGGTGGTCGTGGCGGTCGTCGCGCTGGGCCTGTCGGAATGGCTGGCCCGGCGGGTGGCGGCGCGGGTGCGCGGTGCTTGAGGCGCGGGTCCGGCTGTCGCGCGGGGCCTTCGCGCTGGACGCGGAGGTGGTGGCGCCCGGCGGCGTGACCGCGCTGTTCGGGCCGTCGGGGGCGGGAAAGACGACCTTCGTGCGCGCGGTCGCGGGGCTGGCGCGGCCCGAGTCGGGGCGGATCGCGCTGGACGGGCGGGTGCTGTGGGACCAAGGCACGGACGTGCCGCCCCACCGGCGCGGGATCGGCACGGTGTTCCAGGACGCGCGCCTGCTGCCCCACCGGGACGTGCGCGCGAACCTGCTCTACGGCGCGCCGGGGGACGGGCGGCTGGGGGAGGTGGTGGACCTCTTGGAACTGGGCCCGCTGCTCGACCGGCGTCCGCGCCACCTGTCGGGTGGCGAGGCGGCGCGGGTTGCGCTGGGCCGCGCGCTGCTGACGGAGCCGCGGCTGGTCGTGCTGGACGAGCCGCTGGCCTCGCTCGACGCGCGGCTGCGCGGGGCGATCCTGCCCTACCTTGCTCGACTGAAGGCGACGGGGGTGCCGATGCTGCTGATCACCCACGACGCGGAGGAGGTGGTGGCGCTGGCCGACCGGGTGGCCTTCCTCGATGGCGGGCGGGTCGTGGACGCGGGGCCGCTGGCGGAGGTGCTGGGCGACCCCGTGCGCGCGGCGCGGCTGGGGGCGGGGCAGGCGGGCGTCGTGCTGACCGAGGCGGACGGGCTGGGCGTCGTGGGGCGGGTGCGGGCGCGGGACGTGGTGCTGGTCTCGGAGCGGGTGGAGGTCGCGGGCGGCGTGGTGGTGCCGGTGCGCGTGGAGCGGGTGCGGGACGGTGTGGCGGTGTGCGACACGGGCGGGGTGCGGCTGCTGGCGGACGTGGGGGATGCGCCGATCGAGGGGATGCGGTTCGCCGTGTTGCGCGGCGGACCCTAGATCGAGGGCGAGCCGAGAGCGCATCGCAGGGCCGTGGCGCGGCGATGCGCGCCATCCGCGGCGTGATTTATCCCTCACCCCCGCACAACGCCGACCCGTCGCGGTACCGGAGATGGATCGCCGTGCCGTGGGGACGGCCCGGCGATGCGCGGCTCGCTGGCGCTCGCGTACCGCGCGGGTGCGTTAGCCCGATCGTCAGACTCTATGGTCGTGGGACGTCATCCGCATCGTTCTCGTCCGGACTGTCCGCGTCCCCGAAGAGCCCGGCCTCACCCTCGGTCTGCTCCGCCTCGGGCGGTGTCCGCTCCAGCAGCCCGGCCTGCCGCAATTCCTTGAGCCCCGGCAGATCGCGCGGGCTCGACAACCCGAACTGGTCGAGGAAGGCGCGGGTCGTGACGAAGGTGGCGGGGCGGCCCGGCGTCTCGCGGCGGCGCCCGAGCTTGATCCACTCCAGCTCCATCAATTGGTCGAAGGTGCCGCGCGAGGCGGAGACGCCGCGGATCTCCTCGATCTCGGCGCGGGTGACGGGCTGGTGGTAGGCGACGATGGCCAGCGTCTCGACGGCGGCGCGCGACAGCTTGCGAGTCTCGACCGTCTCGCGGGTCATCAGGAAGGCGAGGTCGGGGGCCGTGCGCATGGCCCATGCGTCGCCCACCTTCACGAGGCGGACGCCGCGCCCCTCGTAGCGGCGGGCGAGCGCGTCAAGGGCGGGCGCGGCCTCGCAGCCGTGGGGCATCCGGGCCTGCAGGTCGGCGATCGTCACCGGCTCGGCTGCGGCGAAGAGGATGGCCTCGACCATGCGCTCCTGCTCTGCCTGCGGCGGGGCGGGGAAGAGGGCGTCGGTCATGCGCCCCGCGTCCCCGCGCGCCGGAGGCTGATGGGGGAGAAGGTCGCGTCCTGGCGGATCTCGACCTGCCCGTGCTTGGCCAGCTCCAGCGAGGCGGCGAATGTCGCGGCGAGCGCGGAGCGGCGCTGGGCGGGCGTGTCCCAGCCGTCGGGGAGGAAGGCCGACAGGTCCGTCCAGTCGGCGAAGTCGCCGATCAGCGGGCGCAGCCGCTCCAGCGCCTCCTCCATCGTGAGCACCCCCTCGCGGTCCATCACGTAGGGGCGGAAGTCGTCGCGGGTGCGGACGCGGGCGTAGCCTTGGAGCAGGTCGAGGAGCGTGCAGTCGTAGGTGACGTGGCGGGCGCGGACGACCTCCTGCGGCATGCCGCGGGCGAAGACGTCGCGGCCCAGCCGGTCCAGCGCCATCAGCTTGGCGGCGGCGCGGCGCATCCCCTCCAGCCGCTCCAGCTGGAAGGCGAGGTGGGCGGCCATGTCGGCGGCGGACGGCCCCTCCTCGGTGGGGTCGGGGGGGAGCAGCAGGCGCGACTTCAGGAAGGCGAGCCACGCGGCCATCACGAGGTAGTCGGCGGCCAGCTCGATCCGCAGTTCGGCGGCGGTCTCGACGAAGCGGAGGTACTGGCGGGCGAGGTCGAGGACGCTGATCTTGGCGAGGTCGACCTTCTGGCCGCGCGCCAGCGTCAGCAGCACGTCGAGCGGCCCCTCGTAGCCGTCCACGTCGACCACCAGCGCCTCCATCGCGCGGCGTGCGTCGACGTCGTCCCGCGGCGGGCCGTCCTCGAAGTCGTCCGGGTCGGTCATGGGGCTCCCTACGCCAGCGCGTCCATCTCCGCACGGGCCGCGTCGAGGTCGATCTCCTCGGGCGGGGCGCGGAAGGCGAGGGCCTCGTCTGCGCGCCGCAGCGCGTCGCCGGAGAGCGCGCCGGAGACGGAGACGACCGCCTCCATGTCGCCCTGCTCCCCGTTGCAGTGCAGGATCACGTCGACGCCCGCCGCGATGGACCGCGCGCAGCGCGTGGCCATGTCGCCGGGCAGGGCGCCCATCGAGATGTCGTCGGTCATCAGCAGGCCGCCGAAGCCGATCGTCTCGCGGATCTCGCGGATGATCGCGGACGAGTGGGTGCCGGGCCGGTCGGGGTCGATGTCGCGGTAGACGACGTGCGCGGTCATCCCCAGCGGCAGGTCGTTGAGCCCCCGGAACACCGCGAAGTCGGTCGAGCGCAGGGCGTCGGCGGAGGCGTCGACGTGGGGCAGGCGCTTGTGGCTGTCGGCCGCCGCCCGCCCGTGGCCGGGGATGTGCTTGACCACCGGCAGCACGCCCCCCGCGAGGCAGCCCTCGGCGTTGGCGCGGGCGCGGGCGATCACCTCCTCGCGGGTGCGCCCGTAGAGGCGGGAGAGCAGGAACTCGTGGGTCGCGTCCGTGGCGATGTCGGCGGTCGGCGTGCAGTTCACGTCGATGCCGACGTCGTGGAGCTCCTGCGCTATGAGGCGCGCGCGCAGCCACATGGCGCGGACGGGATCGGCGGCGCGGTCCATCTGCGTCAGCGGGCGGCGCCAGCGGGACCAGAAGGGCGGGCCGAGGCGCTGCACGCGCCCGCCCTCCTGGTCCACGAGGATCGGCGCCTGCCGCCCCACGGCGGCCCGCAGGTCCGCGGTGAGCGCGCGCAGCCGGTCCGGGGTGTCGACGTTGCGGGCGAACAGGATGAACCCCCACGGGTCGGCGTCGCGGAAGAAGGCGGCCTCGTCGCGGGACAGGTCGGGGCCTTCGCAGCCGAGGATGTAGGCACCGGGCATGGCGGCCTCCGGATCGATCTCGGCAGGTCTATGCGGGGCGGCGCGGGCCTCGTGCAAGCGAGGGGCGCGCGGTCGGTGGCGGGGCGTTGCCGGGATGCCTGCCCTGGAACGCGCAAGCCCCGGCGCGGGGCCGGGGCTTCGGGGGTCTCAGCGCATCGTCACGGGGATGCAGGCCGCGTTGCGCGCCGTCAGCGCCGAGCAGAACCGCCGCGCGGCGTCGCCGTCGTCAAAGCCCACCACCCGCAGGCGCCAGAAGTCGCGGCCCCCGGACTGCGCCTTCATGATCATGCGGGACTTGCCGCCGAGGTATTCGGGGAAGCGGTTCGACAGGCGCTCCCACTCGCGCTTGGCGATGACCTCGCTGTCGAAGGCGCCGAGCTGCGCCACGCGGGTGCCCGGCGCGATCGAGGAGGGCTCGACGTCGCGGACGCCGCCGGCGGCGGCGACCTGCGGCGCGTCCGCCGGGACGGGCGCGGCGGCGAGGGCGGGGCGCCCGGCCGGCCGCATCCTGGGGCGGGCGGAGGCGTGGGGCTGGCCCGCCGTCGTCTCGAGGAGCTCGGGCGCGTGCGCGGCGGCGAGCGCCTCGGCGGCGGGGTCCGCGCCGGGCGTGGCGAGCGTGGAGGTCGCGGCGATCGCGTCGGCGACGGCCCCGTGGTCCACCTCGGTCGAGAGGGGCGACGGCGCGGCGATCACGGCCGCCGCGGCGGCGGCGGCCGCGTCGCGCGAGATGGCGGTGCGGCTGACGGTGTCGGTGATGTTCTGGACGGTGCGGGGCAGGGGGCGGCTCACCGGCCCGGCGGCGACCTGCACGCCCAAGGGCGCGGCGTCGAGGGCGATCGGATCGGGGGCGAGCGCCACCGCGTCGGGCGCGAGGGCGGCGCCCCGGCCCGAGGTGATGTCGGAGAGCGCCATGCCTTGATAGGCCGCCTGCTGCCCGCCCGGGTTCTCGGGGGCCACGCGCATCGGCCCTTCGAGGGCGCGGATCACGGGGACGTCGGAGACGTCGCGCATCGTGAGCTGGACCGCCCAGACGGCCATCCCGGCGGTCACGGCGAGCGACGCCATCGCGCCGGCCCAGCCGGCGGTGCCGAATCGCGCCTGCGCCGACGGCGCGGGCGCGGGGCCGGCGGCGGGGGCGCGGCGCGCGGGCGCGACGAGCGGGGGCTGCGACGGCGCGCCGACCCCGTTGAGATGATCCATGTCCGACATTGGCCTGCCTCCACGCGTCCGTCGCCGCCGTGGCCGCGCGGACGTCTTGGTTCACTGCGTTGGGGCCGCCGTGGTTGACGCGCCCGCCTCGTACCCTCGGCCGGCGCGTCTGGTCATGGGACGCGGTTCACCGCATCTCCTGCGCCGGCTCGACGCCCAAGATGCCCAAGCCCGCCGCGATCACCAAGGCGGTCGCCCGCGCGAGGGCCACCTTCGGCAAGGACGTGTCGCGCGAATCCTGCAGGAAGCGGAGGTCCGCCACATCGTTGCCACGATTCCAATGCGCGTGAAGGGCGCCCGCCAAGTCGTAGAGATAGAAGGCGATCCGGTGCGGCTCGTGGCCCTTGGCGGCGATCTCGACCATGCGCGGCCACTCTGCCAGCTTGGCCATCAGCGCGGCCTCGGCCTCGTGGTCGAGCGCCGCGAGGTCCGCGCCGCGCAGCGCGTCGTCCGAGACGTCCCACCCCTGCTCGGCGGCCTTGCGGAGCACGGACATGATCCGGGCGTGGGCGTATTGCACGTACCAGACGGGGTTGTCGCGCGACTGCTCGAGCACGGCGTCGACGTCGAAGTCGAGCGGCGCGTCGTTCTTGCGCGTCAGCATGACGAAGCGGGTCACGTCCGCGCCGACGAGGTCCACGACGTCCGAGAGCGTGACGAAGGTGCCCGCCCGCTTGGACATCTTGAAGGGCTGGCCGTCCTTCGTGAGCTTCACGAGCTGCGTCAGCTTCACGTCGAGCGGCACCTTTCCGTCCGAGAGCGCCGAGACGGCGGCCTTCATCCGCTTAACGTAGCCGCCGTGGTCGGCGCCGAACACGTCGATCAGCGCGTCGAAGCCGCGCTCGATCTTGTCGTAGTGGTAGGCGATGTCGGGGGCGAAGTAGGTCCACGACCCGTCCGACTTCTTGACCGGGCGGTCCACGTCGTCGCCATGCTCGGTCGACTTGAACAGCGTCTGCTCGCGCGGCTCCCAGTCCTCGGGGGTCTTGCCCTTCGGCGGCTCGAGCGTGCCGGTGTAGATCAGGCCCTTGTCGTCCAGCGCCTCCAGCGCGGCCTCGATCCGTCCGGTGCCGTAGAGGCTCCGCTCGGAGAAGAACTCGTCCATCTTCACGCCGAGGAGGTCGAGGTCGCGGCGGATCAGGTCCATCATCGCGTCGATCGCGAAGTCGCGGACCTCCTCCAGCCAGTACTGCTCGCCCTTGTCGAGATAGGCGTCGCCGACCTTGGCCTTGAGCGCCTCGCCCACCTCCACGAGGTAGTCGCCCGGATACTCGCCGTCGCCGAACTCAGGCGTGAGGCCATGCGCCTCGCGGTAGCGCTGGAACACCGAGCGGGCCAGCACGTCGACCTGCGCGCCGCCGTCGTTGACGTAGTATTCCCGCGTCACGTCGTGGCCGGTGAAGGCCAGGAGCGAGGCCAGCGCGTCGCCGAACACCGCGCCCCGCGTGTGGCCCACGTGGAGCGGGCCGGTCGGGTTGGCCGAGACGTACTCGACGTTGACCTTCCGGCCCTCGCCCATGCCGGAGCGCCCGAAGGCCGTCCCTTGGTCGAGGACGGCCGCGACCACGCCCTGCCACGCGGCGGGGGCGAGGCGGAGGTTGAGGAAGCCCGGCCCGGCGACCTCGGCGCTCGCGATGCGCGGGTCCCGCGCCAGCAGGGCGGCCAGCCCGGTGGCGATGTCGCGGGGCTTCTTGGCGGCGGGCTTGGCCAGCACCATGGCCGCGTTCGTCGCCATGTCCCCGTGGGAGGCGTCGCGCGGGGGCTCGACCGAGATGCCCCGCGTCTCCAGCCCCTCGGGGAGCGAGCCGCCGCGGGTCATCGCGTCCACGGCGTCGATCACGGCGGCGCGGATGTCGGCGAAGAGGTTCATGGGCTCGGTCTCCTGGGGCGGGCGGAGAGCCGGATAGGGCAGGGGATGCGCGGGCGCAACGTCAGGCGCACGCGCCCGCCAGCCGCGCCGCGAGGTCGCCCTTCGGCGCGACCTCGATCCTCTCCAGCCCGAGCCAGCCCGCCATGCCCCGCAGCGCGTCGCCCAAGGCCGCGCAGGCGTGGTCCGGGGCGTGATCCTCGCCGTGGGTCGCGAGCACCCGCAGGACGCCCGCCTTGCGGTCCGCCTTGAGGTCCACGCGGGCCACCAGCGCGTCGCCGAGGAGGAAGGGCAGCACGTAGTAGCCGTGGCGGCGCTGCTCCGCCGGGGTGTAGATCTCCAGCTTCACCCGCATCCCGAACAGCCGCTCGGCCCGGTCGCGGGTCCAGACGAGGGGGTCGAAGGGGGCCAGCAGGCGCGTCGTCTCGACCGTCCTGGGGATGCGCGCGTCGCGGTGCATCCACGCCTCGGGCCAGCCGGTGATGCGGACGGGGACGGCCACGCCCTCCTCGGCGAGGCGGGACAGGGCGGCGCGGCTGTCGCCGGGCCTGAGGCGGAGGAAGTCGCGCAGGTCGCCCTCGGTCGCCACGCCCTGCGCCCGCAGCGCATGGTCCATGAGCCGGGCCTGCGCCTCGGCCCGATCGGGGACGGGCGCGTCGAGGGCGGCGCGGGGCAAGACGCGCTCGGGCAGGTCGTAGACCCGCTCGAAGGTGCCGCCCCGCGTGGCCGTGGTCAGGCGCCCCGCCCAGAAAAGCCACTCGACCGCCTGCTTGGTCTCCGACCAGCCCCACCAGCCGCCCTCGCCGCGGCCCCCGAGGTCGCCGGAGGACACCGCCCCTTCCGCCTCGATCCGGGCGAGCGTCGCGTCGATCAGGTCGCGCCTCTCCCGCCCGAACCGCGCGAGGTTGCCATACAGGCCAATGCCTTGGCGGGCGTCCTTCATGCGCCACTGCCAGAGCGGCCAGTCCTCCACGGGCGCGTAGGAGCATTCGTGCCCCCAATACTCGAACAGCCTGCGCCGCCGCCCGCCATAGGCCGCGCGGTGCAGGTCCGCCGGGTCGAACGGGCCGAGGCGGGCGTGGAGCGTCAGCAGGTGCGCGCGCGCGACCACGTTGACGCTGTCGATCTGGAGCAGGCGCATCCGGCGTGCGGCGCCCACGACGTCCATCCGCGGGGCGCCCTGGTGCAGCCCCTGCGCCGCGATGGCGAGGCGGCGCGCCTCGGACGGGGAAAGGCGCTCGCGCGGCACCTCAGCCCTCGTGGCGCAGCTCGAAGTCGAGGGTCAGGTCGCAGCCCTCCAGCCCGCCGGCGGCCCCGCCCATCATCGACGCGATGTCCATCCGCACCCCCGAGTCGATCCGGTCGGGCGCGAGCAGCGTCAGCGTGATCGTCCCGGCGTCCTGCCCGTCCTCGGACATCGCGCCCGACCACGTCTCGCCGTCGCGGGTCCAGTCGATGCGCTGCCCCTCGCCCACGCGGTTGAAGGCGGGGACCGTGGAGGGATCGAAGGTGCCGCCCCACGCGATCTCCTCGGCCTGGGTCCGCGCCGTCGCCTCGGCGATCTGGGACGCGATGGCCATGAACGCCTCGGGGCAGGCCTCGGCGAGGGTCATGCCCATGGGCGTCGTCACCCACGTCCCGTCGAGCGGGGCGTCCTGCGCGGCGGCGGGCGTGGCGAGGAGGAGGGCGGCGAGCAGGGTGCGGGTCATGGCGGGTCCGGGCGCGTGAGGGTCCGCGCACCCTAGGCGCGGCGGCGGGGACGAGAAAGGGCGGCCCGAGGGCCGCCCGTCCGCCGTCGCCGTGGGGGCGATCAGCAGGAGTAGTACATGCCGTACTCGACGGGGTGCGGGGTGTGCTCGAACGCGTACACCTCCTCCCACTTCAGCTCCATGTAGCCCTCGAGCTGCGAGCGCGTGAACACGCCGCCGGCCAGCAGGAACTCGTGGTCCTTCTCCAGCTCGTCCAGCGCCTCGCGAAGGGACGCGCAGACGGTCGGGATGCCGGCCAGTTCCTCGGGGGGCAGGTCGTAGAGGTCCTTGTCCGAGGGCTCGCCCGGGTGGATCTTGTTCTGGATGCCGTCGAGGCCCGCCATCAGCAGCGCCGAGAAGCACAGGTAGGGGTTGGCCGACGGGTCGGGGAAGCGGGCCTCGACGCGCTTCGCTTTCGGCGACTCGGTCCACGGGATGCGCACGCAGCCCGAGCGGTTGCGGGCCGAGTAGGCGCGCAGCACCGGGGCCTCGAAGCCCGGGATCAGGCGCTTGTAGGAGTTGGTCGAGGGGTTGGTGAAGGCGTTCAGCGCCTTGGCGTGCTTGAGGATGCCGCCGATGAAGTAGAGCGCCTCCATCGAGAGGTCGGCATACTGGTCGCCCGCGAAGAGCGGCTTGCCGTCCTTCCAGATCGACATGTTGACGTGCATGCCGGTGCCGTTGTCGCCCGCGATGGGCTTGGGCATGAACGTCGCCGACTTGCCGTAGGCATGCGCCACGTTGTGGATGATGTACTTGTACTTCTGAAGCTCGTCGGCCTGCTTGGTCAGGCTGTCGAAGATCAGGCCCAGCTCGTGCTGGCAGGACGCCACCTCGTGGTGGTGCTTGTCCACCTTCATGCCGATCCGCTTCATCGTGGAGAGCATCTCGGAGCGCAGGTCGTGGGAGGCGTCGGTCGGGTTGACCGGGAAGTAGCCGCCCTTGACGCCGGGCCGGTGGCCCATGTTGCCCATCTCGTACTCGGCGTCGGTGTTCCACGCGGCGTCCGCGGCATCGACCTCGAAGGAGACCTTCTGCATCGTGTTCGAGTAGCGGACGTTGTCGAAGAGGAAGAACTCCGCCTCGGGGCCGCAGAAGAAGCTGTCGCCGATGCCGGACGACTTGAGGTAGGCCTCGGCCTTCTCGGCGGTGCCGCGCGGGTCGCGGTCATAGGCCTCGCCGGTGTCGGGCTCGACCACGGAGCAGTGCACGCACAGCGTCTTCTCGGCGTAGAACGGGTCGACGTAGGCGGACTCGGTGTCCATCATCAGCTTCATGTCCGACGCCTCGATGCCCTTCCATCCGGCGATGGAGGAGCCGTCGAACATGAACCCTTCCTCGATGAAGTCGGCATCGACCTGATCGGCCATCACCGTGACGTGCTGCAGCTTGCCGCGCGGGTCGGTGAAGCGGATGTCGACGTACTCGACCTCCTCGTCCTTGATCGTCTTGAGGACAGTGTCCTTGCTCATGGGGGGGCTCCCTCGCTGGTATGGTCGTTCGTGGGTGTGGGGGGTCAGATCGCGTCTTCGCCGGTCTCGCCGGTGCGGATGCGGATGGCCTGCTCGACCGAGCTGACGAAGATCTTGCCGTCGCCGATCTTGTCCGTCTTGGCCGCGTCGACGATGGCCTCGACGGCGGCGTCGACCATGTCGTCGGCGAGCACGACCTCGATCTTCACCTTCGGCAGGAAGTCGACGACGTACTCCGCGCCGCGGTAGAGTTCGGTGTGCCCCTTCTGGCGTCCGAACCCCTTCACCTCGACCACGCTCAGACCTTGGATGCCGATGCCCTGCAGGGCCTCCTTCACCTCGTCGAGCTTGAACGGCTTGATGATCGCCTCGAGCTTCTTCATTCGCCTCTCCTCCGCGTCGGGGCCTCCTGTCGCCGGGTGGTGGGGCGGCCTCAATCGGCTAGGGTGCGGCGGGGCGGGCGCCTCCGGATGGAATCCCCTCCGATGCCCGCGAAACGGGCGTCGTGGTCAATTATTGGGCAGATTGGGAATGAGGCGGGTCGAACTGGTCACCGCCGCGCGGATGCGGGGAATCGAGGCGGCGGCGATGGCCTCGGGCGAGGTGACGGGGCTGGCCCTGATGGAGCGGGCCGGCGCGGCCTGCGTCGATGCGGTGGCGGACGAGTGGCCGGACCTCGGGCCGGGGTCCACGGCCGTGGTCGTCTGCGGGCCGGGCAACAACGGGGGCGACGGGTTCGTGATCGCACGCCTGTTGCACGACGCGGGCTGGACGGTCCGCGTCCTCGCGATGCCCTCGGTCCGGCGCGGCCCCGACGCCGCCGCCGCGCGGCGGGCGGCCAAGGCGGCGGGGCTGCGGGCCGTGCCGCTGACCTACGACGGGTTCCGCGGCGGCGCGGACGCGGACCTCTACGTCGACGCCCTGTTCGGCACGGGGGCGCGGGGGCCGGCCACGGGGGAGGTCGGCGACCTGATGCGCTACTGGGCCGGTTCGGGGGGCGACTACGGTCATTTCCAACCGCGCACCCTCGCCGTCGACCTGCCGTCGGGCCTCGACGCCGACAGCGGGCGGGTGCCGGGCGTGCCCGACCCGTTCGGCTCGCCCACGCCCCATGCGCGCCTGACGGTGACGTTCGACTCGCCCAAGCCGGGCCACCTGCTGGGCCACGGCCCCGACCTGTGCGGGCGGGTGGTGGTCGCGGACATCGGTGTCGCGCGGTGGCGCGAGGGCGAGGCCTTCCGGGGCGGACCGATGCGCAAGGTGACGCCGGTGCGGACCGGCCTCCTCTCGGCGGAGGGGCCGTCCGCACCGCTGCCTTCGCCGTGGCAGGTGCCCGAAGGGCGCCCGCCGCTCGGCGGGGCGCGCCCCTTCGCCAAGGGGCAGGGGCACAAGTACGACCACGGCCACGCGCTGGTCCTGTCCGGCGGGGTGGGCCGGGGCGGGGCCGCGCGGCTGGCGGCGCGGGGTGCGCTGCGCGTGGGGGCGGGGGCGGTGACGCTGGGCTGCCCGCCCGCCGCCGTGCCGGAGAACGCCTGCCGCCTCGACGCGGTGATGATCGCGCGGATCGCGGACGGCGACGCGCTGCGCGCGGCCTTGGAGGACGGGCGGCTGACGGCGCTCTGCCTCGGCATGGGGCTCGGCTCCGGCGGGCGGGAGCGGGACCTCGTGGCGGCCGCCCTCGGGGCGGGGCGCGCGACGGTGCTGGACGCGGACGCGCTGCGGATGCTGGGCGAGGATGCCGACCTGCGGGGGCGGCTGCACCCGCGCTGCCTGCTCACGCCGCACATGGGCGAGTTCCGCGCGCTCTGCCCCGACCTCGCGGACCGCCTGTCGCCGACCCGCCCGGCGGCTCCGGACGATGCGGACGCGGCCGGCCCCGCCGCGCGGGCGGAGGAGCGGGCGCCGATGTACTCGAAGATCGACGCGGCGCGGGACGCGGCGGCGCGGCTGGGCTGCGCGGTGCTGCTGAAGGGGCCGGACACCGTGGTGGCCGAGCCGGACGGCCGAGCGCATGTCGTCGCCTCGGTCGGGCCTCACGCGGTGCCCGACCTCGCCACCGCGGGGGCGGGGGACGTGCTGGCGGGGATCGCGGCGGGGCTGATGGCACGGGGCTGGCCCCCCGGTCTCGCCGGGGCACAGGCCGCTTGGCTGCATGCCGCGGCGGCGCGCGGGTTCGGGCCGGGCCTCATTGCCGAGGACCTGCCGGACCGCCTGCCCGCCGTGCTGCGCGCGCTGTCCTAGCGCGGGCGGATCGGCTGCGACTTCGCGGCGAGCGCCTTCGCGCTTTCTCTCACTTGGATGCACATGGGGACGGTCCACCGGACCCGCGCGGCAGCCGTCGGGCCGAAATGGGGCACTTCCGTGGAACCCGCCCGGCTGCTATCCGCAGCGCGGATGCGGGTGTGGCGGAACTGGTAGACGCACCAGATTTAGGTTCTGGCGCCGCGAGGCGTGGGGGTTCGAGTCCCTTCACCCGCACCACATCCGCGCCCCGGCCGCCGGGCGCGACGATGCCGGGGGGCCGCGCTTGACCGATCCGATCCCGTCCTCGCCCCGCGACCGCCTGATCCGCCTCTTCGAGGCCGGCGTCGCCCGGGCCGATCCCCACGCGGCCACGACGGCCCATCTCCCCGACGCGGCCCCCGATGCGATCCTCGCGCTGGGCAAGGCCGCGATCCCGATGGCGCGCGCCGCGCTCGACCGCTTCGCGGGCACGCCGACGCTCGTCGTCACGAACCCCGAGAACGCCGCAGACCTGCCCGGCGCCGAGGCGATCCTCGGTGCCCATCCCGTCCCCGACGCCGCCTCGGCGCGGGCGGGGGCGGCGCTGCTGGACCGCGCCGCGGCGCTGGGCGCGGGGCGGCGCGCGCTGGTGCTGATCTCGGGTGGCGGCTCGGCGCTGGCCATCGCGCCGGTGGCGGGCGTGACGCCGGAGGAGAAGGCGGAGGTCTCGCGCCTGCTGCTCGGCGCGGGGCTGGATATCGAGGCGATGAACGCCGTGCGCCGCGCGCTCTCGCGCCTCAAGGGCGGTGGGCTGGCCCGCGCCGCCGCGCCCGCCCGGCTCGACGCGCTGATCCTGTCGGACGTGATCGGGGACGACCCGCAGGCCATCGCCTCCGGCCCCACGGTCGCGCCCACGACGGGCCATGCCGAGGCGCGGGCCGTGCTGCGGGCGGCGGGCCTGTGGGACCGCGTGGCCGCTTCGGTGCGCGCGGCGCTCGACCGGCCGGACCCCGCCCCGCCGCCCGACGCGGGCTGGACGCTGATCGGATCGAACGCGCTGTCGCTCGCGGCGATGGGCCGGGCGGCGCCGGACGCCGCCGTCGATCCCGACCCGCTGGTGGGCGACGTGGCCGACGCCGCCGCCCGCATCGCCGCCGCCGCCCGGCGAGGGCCGGGCACCACGCTCTGGGGCGGGGAGACCACGGTCGTCCTGCGCGGGCGGGGCCGGGGCGGGCGCAACCAGGAACTGGCCCTGCGCGTCGCGCTGGCGCTGAAGGGGTGGGGCCGCCGCTGGACCTTCCTGTCGGGTGGCACGGACGGGCGGGACGGGCCGACGGAGGCCGCGGGGGCCGTGGTGGACGACGGCACGCTGGCCCGGATGCGCGCCGCCGGCATCGACCCGGTCGCGCGGCTGGCCGACAACGACGCCAACCCGGCGCTGGCCGCGTCGGGCGACCTGCTCGTCACGGGGGGGACGGGCACGAACGTCGCGGATCTGCAGGCCCTCGTCGTGCATTGAGCCCCCGAAGGAGACCCGAATGAGCCGCACCACCCGCATCCTCGCCACCGCCGGGATCGCCGCGCTCGCCATCGGCGCGGCGGGGGCGATCTACGTCCGCACCGCCGCGATGCCCGCCGACGACTGGCACGCCGACCCCGAGATCGCGCAGCGGACGGGCAAGCCCAACGACTTCCTCGTCGCCCCCGGCGGCGACGCCGCGCCGGTGCGCTTCGACGAGGGGGTGCAGGCGCTGATGCTGCGGCTCGACGCGATGGCCGCCGCGCGGGGCGCGGTGCGGATCGCGGGCACGCCGCAGGAGGGGTGGGCCACCTATGTTGAGCGCACGCCCTTGGTCGGCTACCCCGACGCCATCTCGGTCAAGGCGGTCCCGGACGGGAACGGGGCGCGGCTGATGCTGTGGTCGCGCTCGCGGTTCGGGCATTCCGACCTCGGCGCGAACGAGGCGCGGGTGGACGACTGGCTGGCCGCGCTGGGCGCCTAGTCCCGCGTGGCCTCCGCCGCCGCCGCGTCCTCGCCGAACCGCCCGAGGAGCGCGTTCTCCAAGGTCTGGTTCAACTCCCGCGCGCGGGCGCGGTAGGCGTCGTTCTTGGCCACGGGCGTGCCGGGCTCCCACAGTTCGGCGAGCTCGGCGAGGGAGGCCCGGTCGTGCTTGTAGAACGCCACCTCCATCTCGTGCGCCTCGGTCTCGGAGAAGCCGACGTTCTCCAGCACGTAGCGGCCCGCGCGCAGCGAGGAGTCGAACATCTCGCGCACGATGAGGCGCGCGCCCGCGCGGTAGAGCTCGTAGACGTGCACGCGGTCGTAGGCGCGCGCGACGATCGTGACGTCAGGGTTCGCCTCCAGCGCCATCCGCACGAGGCGCACCGCGTCGGCCCGGTCGTCGAGCGCCACCACGAGGACGTCCGCCTCGGCCAGCCCGGCGGCCGCTAAGACCTCGGCGCGGGTCGGGTCGCCCATGTAGGTGCGGACGCCGAAGCCGCGCAGCAGCTCGATCGTCTCGACGTCGCGGTCGAGGACGACGGGCGCGATGCCCGCCCCCGTGAGCATCCGCTGCACGACCTGCCCGAAGCGGCCCACGCCCGCGATGATGACCCGGCTGCGGGCGTCGATCTCGTCGGCGGGGGCCTCGCCCGGGGCGGCCTTGGACCGCTCGGCCAGCCATCCCTGCAGGATGAACAGGAGCGGCGTGGCCAGCATCGACAGCGCGATGGCCAGGAGCACGACGCGCGACAGGTCGCCCCCCAGCGCGCCCGCCGCGACGGCGACGGAGGTGAGGACGAAGCCGAACTCGCCGGCCTGCGCGAGGCCCAAGGCGAAGAGCTGCCTATCCGGTCCGCGCAGGCGGAACAGCGTGGCGAGGCCCCAGAGCAGCGCGGCCTTGAGCGCGATCAGGCCCACGGTGATGCCCAGCACGAGGAGCGGGGCGCCGGCGAGCGTGCCGAAGTCGATCCCCGCGCCCACGGTGATGAAGAACAGCCCGAGCAGGATGCCCTTGAACGGCTCGATGTCGGCCTCGAGCTCGTGGCGGTACTCCGAGTTGGCGAGGACGACCCCGGCGAGGAAGGCGCCGAGGGCCGGTGACAGGCCGATCAGCGTCATCAGCGCCGCGACGCCCAGCACGAAGAGCAGCGAGACGACCGTGAGCATCTCGCGCAGGCGGGCGCGGCCCACGTAGCGGAACACGGGGCGGGTCAGGAACGTCCCGCCGACGACGATGAGCGCCACCGCCGCGACGGTCAGCAGCGCCATGCCCCAGCCGGGGAGCGAGTCGACCCAGCCCGAGGCGGCCTCGGCCATCTCCATCGCGCCGCCGTCGCCCATCGCGGGGCCGTGGTCGTCGGAATGAGCGTCGCCCGCCGCTTGCCCGACCGCGAGGAGCGGCATGAGGGCGAGCATCGGGATCACGGCGATGTCCTGCGCGAGCAGCACAGAGAAGGCCGAGCGCCCGCCCGGCGTCCGGTCGAGGTCCTTCTCCTGCAGGGTCTGCATGACGATCGCGGTCGAGGACAGGGCGAGGATCATGCCGAGCACGACGGCCTCGGCGGGGGCGGTGCCGAGAGCCCATGCCACGGCGGCCACGGCGGCGACCGTGGCGACGACCTGCCCGAGGCCGAGGCCCAGCAGCTTGGCGCGCATGTCCCACAGCGTGCGCGGCTGGAGTTCGAGGCCGATGACGAAGAGCATCATCACGACGCCGATCTCGGCGAAGTGCTGCAGCGTCTCGGTCTCGGAGCCGACGAGGCCGAGGACCGGCCCGATCAGCACGCCCGCGATCAGGTAGCCGAGGACGGAGCCGAGGCCGAAGCGGATCGAGAGCGGGACGCAGAGCGTGGCGGCGGCGAGGTAGATGGCGGCTTGGAGGAGGGCGGCTTCCATGCCCGACGGCTAGGGCGTCCGGGCTGAGGGGGCAACTAGACGGGCAGCGGGCCGTCCGCCTTGGGCTGGGCCATGACGATCCGGCTCTGGACGCGGGCGACCGCCTTGTGGGGTAGCAGGACACCGTGGACGAGGGCGTTGAGCGCGGCGAGGTCGTCGCACCAGACGCGGAGCAGGTAGTCGGCCTCGCCCGTCAGGGTCCACACGTCGGTGACGCGCGCCTCCTGCTCCAAGGTGCGGAGGAAGGCGCGGGCGCGCTCGGGCTGGTGGGTGGCCATCTGCACCTCGACGAAGGCCTGCACGCCGAGACCGAGGGCGGCCGGGTCGAGCCGGGCGCGGGGCGGGCGGAGGACGCCCTCGGCCTCCAGCCGGGCGCGGCGGCGGGCGGCTTGGCTGGCCGAGAGCCCCAGTTCCCGCCCCAGCGCCTCGCCCGAGAGGGTGGCGTCGCGGGAGAGGTGGCGGAGGAGCGCGCGGTCGGTGGCGTCGAGGGGCGTGCGTCGGTCTTGCATGGACGGGCGTGGGGATGCGCGGAACGCGCATCCGCCTCCGATGTTGGTTCGATGGATGCGCGGCGGGCGCCGCGCGGTCGCGCTAGGTTCCCCGCGAGCAAAGGAGAACGCAATGGGCCCCTTCCCGCACGACGCCGCCCCCGCCACGGTCAGCGACGCGAACCCCGCCGGCACGGACGGGTTCGAGTTCGTGGAGTTCGCGCATCCCGACCCCCAGGCGCTGCGCGACGTGTTCGCGGCGCAGGGCTATGCCCACGTGGCCACGCACCGCACGAAGGCCGTGGAGGTCTGGCAGCAGGGGGACGTCACCTACCTGATCAACGCCGAGCCCGGCAGCCACGCGATGGCCTTCGTGGACGAGCACGGCCCATGCGCCCCGTCGATGGGCTGGCGGGTGGCCGACGCGGCCCACGCCTTCGCCCACGCGGTGGCGAAGGGGGCGGAGCCCTACGAGGGGCCGGGCAAGGTGATGGACCGGCCCGCGATCGTCGGCATCGGCGGCTCGCTGATCTACTTCGTGGACGGCCACCACGAGGCCAGCCCCTACAACGCGGAGTTCGAGTGGATCGCGGAGGCCAACCCCGAGGGGGTGGGGTTCCACTACCTCGACCACCTGACGCACAACGTCCACAAGGGGAACATGGACGTCTGGTTCCGCTTCTACGGCGACCTGTTCAACTTCCGCGAGATCCGGTTCTTCGACATCCAAGGCAAGCATTCCGGCCTATTCAGCCGGGCGCTGACCTCGCCCTGCGGGCGCATCCGCATCCCAATCAACGAGGACCGGGGCGAGACGGGGCAGATCGTGGAATACCTCAAGCGCTACAACGGCGAGGGCATCCAGCACATCGCGGTGGGGGCGAAGGACATCTACCCCAGCGTCGACGCCATCGCGGCCAACGGGGTGCGGTTCATGCCGCCGCCGCCCGCCGCCTACTACCCGCAGTCGACCGAACGCGTGACGGGCCACGAGGAGCCGCTGGACCGGATGGCCGAGCACGGCATCCTGATCGACGGCGAGGGGGTGGTCGAGTTGGACGGCGGGGGGGGCGGCGAGACGCGCATCCTGCTGCAGATCTTCTCGAAGACCTGCGTGGGGCCGATCTTCTTCGAGTTCATCCAGCGCAAGGGCGACGACGGGTTCGGGGAGGGCAACTTCAAGGCGCTCTTCGAGGCCATCGAGCAGGACCAGATCGACCGGGGCGTGCTGAAGGCGTCGTGATGCGCGCATCGCGCATGGATCGGGCGATCCGTGCGCGGGGCGTGGGGGGTGCCATGCGTGCACCCCCCGTGCATATGTCGTGCATACGCCGTGCATACGCGCGTTCATACGGGTGGTCATCTTTCGTTAAGGTTCGGGGGCCCGACGGGGCGCTTTCGTCGGTCGGGCCGCGCGCCTATCGTGCCGCGACCCGAACCGGAGGCCCCCGTGAAGCGATCCGAGATCAACGCCATCATGGCCGAGGGGGACGCGTTCATCCGCTCCTTCGGGCACATCCTGCCGCCCTTCGCCTACTGGACGCCGGACGAGATGCGCGCGCGCCGCGGCGAGATCGGGCCGCTGATCGACGCGCGGCTGGGCTGGGACGTCACCGACTACGGCGCGGGCCGGTTCGGGGAGATGGGTCTGTTCCTATTCACCACGCGCAACGGGCGCGAGGCGGACCTGAAGCGGGGCGGGGGCATGTGCTACGCCGAGAAGATCATGATCTCGCGCCACGACCAGCTGTCGCCCATGCACCGGCACTGGGTGAAGGCGGAGGACATCATCAACCGGGGCGGCGCGACGCTGGCCATCGAGATGTACGGCTCGGCCCCGGACGGCAGCTTCGACGAGACGGCGGGCGGGACGGTGTTCTGCGACGGCATCCGCCGCGACTTCGCGCCGGGCGAGGTGCTGCGCTTCGCGCCGGGCGAGAGCGTGACGCTGATGCCGGGGGACTGGCACGCCTTCTGGGGCGAGGGGGGCGACGTGCTGATCGGGGAGGTCAGCACGGTGAACGACGACGAGACGGACAACTGGTTCCGGGAGCCGATCGGGCGCTTCGCGGAGATCGAGGAGGACGAGGCGCCGACCCATCTGCTCGCCAGCGACTACGCGCGGTGGCTCTGAGCGAATCGTGTGTCGCCGATCGGGGAACAATCGGCGGGCGGGGGCGGTTCGTCCCGTGAAGCATCACCCCGTCCGGCATCAGCGGTTCGGACGGCCCGGGCTCCGGGCGTTCCTCGGTGGTTGTGCGGTGCGGGGAGCGTCCGTGTGAGCGGCGCCCCGGTCCTGATAGGGCCGGGGCGTTCGACGTTCTGGGGGACGCCGCCTGCGGGAGGCGCCGTCCGGGCACGGAAAAGGGGCGGACGCTGCGCGCCCGCCCCTTCCCGTCGTGACGATCCGATCAGAAACGGAAGCCGAGGCGCAGGCCCACGCCGGTGCCTTCGACGTCGGTGCCGTCGCCCTCGAGGTCCACGTAGCGGACCTCGCCGCCGACGAACATGCGGTCGTTGAGCATGTAGTCGAGGCCGAGGCCGACGGAGGGGCCTTCGATCTCGACGTCGCCTTCGTCGATGAAGCTGTAGCCGACGCTGAGGAACGGCAGGGCGCGCCCGGCGGCGTAGCCGACGCGGCCGCGAAGGTCGACGGCGTAGTCGATGTCGTCGGCGAAGCCGAGGCCGAGCTCGCCGCCGTAGACGAGGTTGCCCTGCTGGAAGTTGGAGCCGACGAAGAGGCCGCCGCCGACGTCGTCGCCATCGTCGTCGTCATCATCGTCGTCGTCGTCATCGTCGCTGACGTCGTAGTCGGCGTAGCCGAGGCCACCGCCGACGTAGCCGCCGGACCAGTCCACGAGCGGCGCGGGCTGGGCGATGACGACGGGCGCGGCGATCGGCTCGACGTTGCCGGCGAAGGCGGCCGGCGCGGCGAGCAGGGCCGCGGCGGCGGTGAGGGTCGGGAAGCGCATGGGAGGATTCCTTCCGAGTGCGGGTTGTTGCGTTCCAATAGGATACGCGTTGGGGGGTCACAACGATCCGAGGGGCCGGACATTCGCACGGTCACGTGACCTAAGGGCAACATGGGCCCCGATCGCCCGTGCATCATGGCCCTCGGGGCGCCTTCGGGCGCGGCGGCGGCAGCGCGGATCGGCGGATCCGCGCCGAGCGGATCAGTCGATCAGCGGCAGGAGCCTGTCGAGCGACGCCTTGGCGTCGCCGTAGAACATCCGCGTGTTGTCCTTGAAGAACAGCGGGTTCTCGATGCCCGAGTAGCCGGTGCCCTGTCCGCGCTTGGACACGAAGACCTGCTTGGCCTTCCAGACCTCCAGCACGGGCATCCCCGCGATGGGGCTGTTCGGGTCGTCCTGCGCGGCGGGGTTCACGATGTCGTTGGAACCGATGACGATGACCACGTCCGTGTCGGGGAAGTCGTCGTTGATCTCGTCCATCTCCAGCACGATGTCGTAGGGCACCTTCGCCTCGGCCAAGAGCACGTTCATGTGGCCGGGCAGGCGGCCCGCGACGGGGTGGATGGCGAAGCGCACCGTCTTGCCCTTGGCGCGCAGCTTGCGGGTGAGCTCCGCCACCGTGCCCTGCGCCTGCGCCACGGCCATGCCGTAGCCGGGGACGATGACGACGCTGTCGGCCTCGTTGAGGGCTTGGGCCACGCCGTCGGCCTCGATGGCGACCTGCTCGCCCTCGACGGCCATCTGCTCGCCCGCCGGGCCGCCGAAGCCGCCAAGGATGACGGACACGAAGGAGCGGTTCATGGCCTTGCACATGATGTAGGACAGGATCGCGCCCGAGGAGCCGACCAAGGCGCCGACCACGATCAGCAGGTCGTTGCCCAAGGAGAAGCCGATCGCCGCGGCCGCCCAGCCCGAGTAGCTGTTGAGCATGGAGACGACGACCGGCATGTCCGCGCCGCCGATCCCCATGATGAGGTGGTAGCCGATGAAGAGCGCGGCGATCGTCAGGATGGCGAGGGCGAGGCCGGAGCCGGTGCCGAGGTACCAGAACAGGCAGAGGAGCGAGATCGCGGCGGCGGCGGCGTTGAGCAAGTGCCCGCCGGGCAGCTTCTTTGCGGAGGTGTCGATCTTGAAGGGCAGGAGCGAGGAGCCGCCGGCGAGCTTGCCGTAGGCGACGACCGAGCCGGTGAAGGTGATCGCGCCGATCCAGACGCCGAGCGCCAGCTCGATCTGGAGGATGGTGATCTCGACGGGGATCTTCTTGGCGATGAGGTCGGCGAAGCCGCGGAACTGCTCCGTCACCGCGCCCATCGCGAGCGCCGCCTCGGGGGTGCGGTCGTAGGGCAGGGGCCAGAGGATGTTCGCCTCGGCGAACGCCTCGGCCACGCGCCCGATCTCGATATGGGCGTTGAGACCGACGAACACGGCGGCGAGGCCCACGAGGGAGTGCATCGCCGCGACCAGTTCGGGCATCTGCGTCATCTGCACCCGGTTGGCGAGGACGTAGCCGATGGCACCGCCCAGCCCGATCAGGATGATGGAGACGGGCCAGAGCCCCGCGCCGGGGCCGACGAGCGTGGCGGCGACGGCCAGCGCCATGCCCGCGATGCCGTACCAGATGGCGCGCTTGGCGCTCTCCTGCGAGGACAGGCCGCCCAGGGACAGGATGAAGAGGACGCCTGCGACGACGTAGGCCGCGTTGGTGAATCCGAGTTCCACGGGGCTCTCCTCAGGATTTCTGGAACATGGCGAGCATGCGCCGGGTGACGAGGAAGCCGCCGAAGATGTTGATCCCGGCCATGAAGACCGCGAGCGCCGCGAGCAGCGTCACGAGGAAGCTGCCGCTTCCGATCTGGAGCAATGCGCCGAGGATGATGATCGACGAGATGGCGTTGGTCACGGCCATGAGCGGCGTGTGGAGCGAGTGGGCCACGCCCCAGATCACTTGGAAGCCGACGAAGCAGGCCAGCATGAACACGATGAAGTGCTGCATGAAGGACGCGGGCGTGAAGAGGCCCGCGAGCAGGACGAGCGCGCCGCCCACGGCCAGCAGGATCGCCTGCCGCTTGGTCTCGGCTTGGAACGCTGCCACCTCTGCGGCGCGCTGCTCCTCGGGGGTCGGGATGACGACCTTCTCCTTGGGCTTGGCCGCGATGGCCTGCACCTTGGGGGGCGGGGGCGGCCACGTGACCTCGCCGGAATGGGCGATGGTGGCGCCGCGGATCACGTCGTCCTCCATGTCGTGCACGACCGCGCCGTCACCCGCGGGCGTCAGGTCGGCCATCATGTGCCGGACGTTGTTGCCGTAGAGGTTGGAGGACTGCGTCGCCATGCGGGACGGGAAGTCGGTGTAGCCGACGATGGTCACGCCGTTGTCGGTGACGATCTTGTCGTCGCGGACGGTCAGCTCGCAGTTGCCGCCCCGCTCGGCGGCGAGGTCCACGACGACGGAGCCGGGCTTCATCGCCTCGACCATGTCCTTCGTCCACAGGATCGGCGCGTCGCGATTGGGGATCAGCGCCGTGGTGATGACGATGTCCATCTCGGGCGCCAGCTCGCGGAACTTCTCGAGCTGCTTAGCCTGGAACTCGGGGCTGGAGGGGGGCGCGTAGCCGCCGGTCTCGGCCCCGTCGGGCAGCTCGGAGTCCTCGAACTCGAGGAAGACGAACTCCGCGCCCATCGACTCGATCTGCTCGGCCACCTCGGGGCGGACGTCGAAGGCGTAGGTGATCGCGCCCAGCGACGTCGCCGTCCCGATGGCGGCGAGGCCCGCGACGCCCGCGCCGACGACCAGCACCTTGGCGGGCGGCACCTTGCCGGCGGCGGTGACCTGACCCGTGAGGAAGCGGCCGAAGTTGTTCGCCGCCTCGATCACGGCGCGGTAGCCCGCGATGTTCGCCATGGAGGACAGCGCGTCCATCTTCTGCGCGCGGGAGATGCGGGGGACCATGTCCATCGCGATCACGGTCGCGCCGCGGTCGCGGGCGAGGTTCATCAGGTCCTCGTTGGACCCGGGGTAGAAGAAGGAGATCAGCGTCTGGCCCTTGCGGAGGCGCTTGACCTCCGTCTCGGTGGGCGGGCGGACCTTGGCGACGACATCGGCCACCTTGTAGAGCGCGGCGGGCGTGGCGATCACCTCGACGCCGGCCGCCTTGTAGGCCTCGTCGGTGAAGCCGGCGGCCAGCCCCGCGCCCTTCTCGACGGCGACCTCATGGCCCAGCTTCTGCAGATGGCCGGCCGACTCGGGCGTGATGGCGACCCGGTTCTCGCCCGGGGTGACCTCTTTCGGTGCGCCGATCTTCATGCGAGTCCTCCGATGCCCATCCCCCGGCGATATAGCGGGGGGAAGGGGACCTCAAGGACGCGCGGATCGCCCGCGCAACAACGTTGCGTAGGGAGCGTGCGATGGGACCGGATTTGGCGGGGCGGCATGCGCTCGTGACGGGCGGCGGCACCGGGATCGGGCGCGCCGTGGCCGAGGCCCTGCGCGACGCGGGCGCGGCCGTGACGGTGACGGGGCGGCGCGAGGCGGTGCTGCGCGAGGTGGAAGGCTGCACGCCGGTGGCGATGGACGTGGCGGACCCGGCCTCGGTGGCCGACGGGTTCGCCGCGGCGCGGGCGGCGCACGGGCCGGTGACGATCTGCGTGGCGAACGCGGGCATCGCGCAGGGCCGGTCGCTCAAGGACACCGACGAGGACTTCTGGCGGCAGGTGATGGGGATCAACCTCGACGGCTGCTACCGGACCTTCGCGCACGCGATCCCGGACATGCTGGAGGCCGGGTGGGGGCGGGCCGTCGCGATGTCGTCCATCGCGGGGCTGAAGGGGCTGAAGGGCGCCGCCGCCTATACCGCGTCGAAGCACGGGATGATCGGGCTGATGCGGGGGCTGGCGGCGGACTTCGTGCGAAAGCCCCTAACGGTGAACGCGGTCTGCCCGGCCTACGTGGACACCGACATCGTGACGACCAACCTCGCGTCGTTGAAGGCGCGCGGGCTGTCGGAGGAACAGGCCAACGCCGCCATCCTCGACGCCAACCCGCACGGGCGGCTGATCGACGCGGACGAGGTGGCGTCGGCGGTGCTCTGGCTCTGCTCGGAGGGCGCGCGGTCGGTGAACGGGCAGGCGATCCAAGTCTCCGGGGGCGAGTTTTGACGGATTGGGCCGCGACGCGGGCGCGGTTCGCGCTGCCCGAGGGGGTGATCTACCTCGACGGCAACTCGCTGGGGCCGCTGCCGGTGGGCGTGCCGGAGCGGATGGAGCGGGTGCTGGCGCAGTGGCGCGACAGCCTCATCGGCGGGTGGAACGAGGGATGGATGGCGTGGCCCGGCGCCTTGGGGGACCGGATCGGGCGGCTGATCGGCGCGCCCGAGGGGACGGTCACGGTGGGCGACACGCTGTCGATAAAGGTGCACCAGTTGCTGGCCGCCGCGCTGGAGATGCGGTCCGAGCGGCGGGTGATCCTGTCGGACCGGGGGAACTTCCCCACCGACCTCTACATGGCGGAGGGGCTGATCGCCTCGCTGGGGCGGGGGCACGAGCTGCGGCTCGTGGAGCCGGAGGAGGTTGAGGGCGCGCTGACCGAGGAGGTGGCGGTCCTGATGCTGACGCAGGTCGACTACCGCACGGGACGGATGCACGACATGGCGGCGCTGACCGGGGCCGCGCATTCGGTGGGCGCGCTGGCGCTGTGGGACCTCGCGCACTCGGCGGGGGCGGTGCCGGTGGACCTGTCCGGCGCGGGCGCGGACCTCGCGTGCGGCTGCACCTACAAGTATCTCAACGCGGGGCCGGGGGCGCCCGCCTTCGCCTACGTGCGGCCCGACCTGATCGACGACGTGCGGCCCGCGCTGTCGGGCTGGCTGGGCCACGCGGCGCCCTTCGCGTTCGAGCCGTCCTACCGGCCCGCGCGGGGGATCGACCGGCTGCGCGTGGGGACGCCGCCGGTGCTGCAGCTGGCCGCGTTGGAGGCGGCGCTGGACGCGTGGGACGGGGTGGGGATGGACGCGGTCCGCGCGCGTTCGGTCGCGCTGCAGGAGCGGCTGGTGGCGGGCGTGGAGCGGGAGACGGACCTGCGCCTCGCCTCGCCGCGCGACCCCCACCGGCGGGGCAGCCAAGTGAGCTTCCGCCATCCGGAGGGCTACGCCATCGTGCAGGCGCTGATCGCGCGGGGCGTGATCGGGGACTTCCGCAGCCCGGACATCGTGCGGCTTGGGGTGACGCCGCTGTTCCTGTCGGAGGGGGACATCGACGCGGCGGTGGGCCACGTCGCCGCCGTGATGCGCGGCCGGGAGTGGGACCGGCCCGAAATGAAGGCGCGCCGCGCGGTTACGTGAATCTCCATGACGGCGGGGGGCGGGGGGCTACCTCGCGTCCATGCTGCGCGACCATCCCCGCCGATACGACCTCGCCAACGAGCTGCACGCCCGGCCTTTCCCCGCGCTGGAGGCCCCCTGCCGGGCGGCCTTCGTGGCCATCAAGGCGGAGGCGGACGCGGCGAACCGGGACAGGGGCGTGGACCGGGCGCATCTGCTGGCGCTCTTGGACCGCTTCGGGGCGACGCACCCGGCGCCGGGGGCCACCCACCACTTCGTCCGGCTGGGGCGGCACCACCTGAAGTGGGAGAGCCACACGGAGTTCGTGACCTACACGTTGTTCAGCGACGGCGTGGCGGAGCGGCCCTTCGAGGGGGCGTCCTTCGACGCGTTCCCGGCGGACTGGCTGGCCGACGCGCCGGGGGTGCGGCTGACCTCGGCCCTGATCCGGGTCGAGGGGGAGACGCACGGGGACGAGATCGCGCCCAAGCTGGCGGAGTGGTTCGTGCCCGAGAGCCTCGCGGTGGCGCGGGTGCTGGACGACTCGGCGGTGATCGCGTCGGACTTCCGCATCGACGCGGCGGGGCACGTGCGCTTCGCGGTGTTCTGCGCGGACAAGACGGGCGAGCGGCGGGTCGGGCGGATCGTGCAGCGGCTCACGGAGATCGAGACCTACAAGACGATGGCGATGCTGGCGCTTCCCCGCGCCCGCGCGCTGGGGGCGCGGCTGGGCGAGATCGACGCGGATCTGGTCCGGCTGGTGGGCGACATGCGCGAGGGCGGCTCGGAGGAGACGCTGGAGGGGCTGCTCAAGATCGGGTCGGACCTCGAGACGATGCTGGCGCGCTCCTCGTTCCGGTTCGGCGCGCAGGAGGCCTACGAGGCGCTGGTGCGGCAGCGGATCGAGGTGCTGCGCGAGGAGCGGTTCGGCGGGCGCCAGACGCTGCACGAGTTCATGATGCGCCGCTTCGACCCCGCGATGCGGACCTGCCGCGCGGTGCAGCGGCGGATGGAGGCGATGGCCGAGCGGGCCAAGCGGGCGGGCGACCTGCTCTCGACGCGGGTGAACGTGGAGCGGGCGGCCCAGAACGCGGGGCTGCTCAGGTCCATGGACGCGCGGGCGGACGCGCAGCTGCGGCTGCAGAAGACGGTCGAGGGGCTCAGCGTCGTGGCGATCAGCTACTACGCGCTGCAGCTCGCCGCGTCGCTTCTCTACCCCGTCGGGGTGCGGGTGGGGGCGACCAAGGAGATGGTCGCCGCCGTGCTCGTGCTGCCGGTGGTGGCGCTGGTCTGGTGGATGGTGCGCGGGGTGCGCAAACGGCTGGGCTAGGCCTTCCGGACCTCGGAGGCGAGCTTGAGCACGCCGTCGCCGTCCTCCTGCTCGATGTAGAGCGCGGGGTCGTCGTCCGAGCCGTCGCGCGTGACCTCCGAGCCCTGCAGCTTGCGCGTGATCTTCTGGGTGTAGGTCTTCTCGACCGTGCCGGTCCCGGTGCCGTTGCCCCAGTCCCACTCGACCTTGTCGCCCTTGGAATAGCTCATCGTGGCCTCCTGTCTCGATGACTCCGCGAACGGGGCGGCGGGGGATTCGGTTCCGGGGGCGGGGGCGCCCGCGGCGCCCCAGCTCGGGGCCGGGGCGCCGGGAGCGGCGTGCCCGCGCGGTGCGCTACCGGCCCGCGTCGCCCTCCGATAGCCGCCGGAGCAGCCGCTCCACCTCCGCCCGGTGCAGGTCGAACCGCCGGTCCTCCGCCCGCATCTCCAGCCGCGCGCCGTCGTCGCGGGAGAACCAGCCGTGGGGCAGGCGCGCGCGGGGGTCGGCGAGCCATGCGGCGAGCGCCACGGGAAGCACGCCGTCGCGCGCGAAGGCGATGCGGTCGTCGCCGCGCCGGAGGTCCACGCGTCCCGCCTCGGCGCGCATCTCCAAGGGCGTCATCGGACCCGGCAGACGTGGACCCGGTTGCGGACCGACGGCTCGCCCAGCGGCATGGTGGCGAAGGCGGGGGTGCGGTGGACCTCGTCCCACGCCGTGCCCGCCATCGCGTCCAGCTTGTCGAGGTAGCGCGCCTCCTGTTCCGCGTCGTGGCGGAGCGAGACGACCAGCCAGCCGCCGGGGCGTGTGACCCGGACCAATTCGTCCAGCGCCTCGGGCGGGGCGTGGCCCGGCGTGATGGTGCCCGCGCAGAGGGTGGCCGCGAAGTGGCCGTCCGCGAAGGGCAGGGGGGTGCCGAGGACGACGCGGTGCGTCTCGGCGTAGACGCCCTTGGCGCGGGCGACGGCCATCATGCCCTCGGACAGGTCCGCGCCGACGAGGCCGCCGTAGCCCGCGGCAACCAGCGCCTCGGCGTGCAGCCCCGTGCCGCAGCCCGCGTCGAGGATGGGCGCCGCGTCCACGGGCACGAAGCGGGCCACGCAGGCGGCCATCATCATCGGCAGGCGGTAGCCCATCGCCATCAGGTCCGCGTCGTAGTCCGAGGCCCATGCGTCGTAGGCCCCCTCCTGCGCCTCCGCCGAGGCCGCGCCGTAGACCGCGTCGAGCCTGGCGGGGGCGGGCCTATCCATCGCGGAGCCGCCTGCGCTCGGCCCGGAAGACCGTCCGCTGGTGCACCGCGTCCGGCCCGTCCACGAGGCGCAGCGTGCGGAGGTGCCCCCAGAGGCGGGCGAGGTCGGTGTCTTGGCTAACCCCCGCGCCGCCATGCAGCTGGATCGCCATGTCGCACACCTCCAGCGCGACGCGCGGGACGAGCACCTTGGCGGCGGAGATGTAGGGGGCGGCGGCCTTCATGTCGCCGGTCGCCGCGTGCGCCCGGTCCATCTCGGAGGCGGCGCGCAGGCAGGTGAGGCGGGCGGCGTCGATCCCGATGCGCGCCTCGGCGATCCGCTCGGCGTTGCCGCCGAGATGCAGGAGGTCGGAGCCGAATGCGTGGCGCGCCGCGCCCCGCGCGAGGGCGAGGTCGAGGCACTTCTCCGCCATGCCGACGGCGCGCATGCAGTGGTGGATGCGGCCCGGCCCGAGGCGGCCTTGGGCGATCTCGAAGCCGCGTCCCGGCCCGAGGAGCATGGCGTCGGCGTCCACGCGGACGTCCGTGTAGCGGATGTGCATGTGGCCGTGCGGGGCCTCGTCGTCGCCGAAGACGGTGAGGCCGCGCAGCACCTCGACCCCGGGCGTGTCGGTGGGGACGACGAGCATGGAATGCCGCTGATGGCGCGGGGCGTCCGGGTCGGACAGGCCCATGACGATGTGGACCTTGCAGCGCGGGTCGCCCGCGCCGGTCGACCACCACTTCTCGCCGTTCAGGACCCAGCCGTCGCCGTCGCGCTCGACCCGCAGCTCCATGTTGGAGGCGTCCGAGGAAGCGACGTCGGGCTCGGTCATCAGGTAGGCGGAGCGGATCTCCCCCGCCATGAGCGGCTCCAGCCAGCGGCGCTTCATGTCCTCCGTGCCGTAGCGGGCGAAGACCTCCATGTTGCCGGTGTCCGGGGCGTTGCAGTTGAAGACCTCGGGGGCGAGCCACGCGCGGCCCATCTCCTCGGCGATCCACGCGTAGTCGACCGTGGTGATCCCCGGCCCGCCGGGGAGGTGGGTGCGCCAGAGGTTCCAGAGGCCGCGGTCGCGGGCCTCGGCCTTGAGCGTCTCGAGGATCTCGGTCTGGCGGGGCGTGTGGGTCCAGCGGTCCGGCACGTGGTCGGCGTGGAACTCGGCGTCCAAGGGGGCGATGCGCGTCCGCACCATCTCGGCCACGGCATCGCGGAGCGCGCGGCCCCGTTCGGTCAGGCTCAGGTCCATGCGCGCACCCTTGATGATGCGGGCGGGGGACGGCAACCCTCGGGGCATGGACCCCGACCTGCCCCCCGACCTGTTCCCGTGGCTCACCGAGCAGGTGGGGGCCGAGGTGACCGGTGCCGCGCGCCTGTCGGGCGGGCAGTCGAACCCGACGTGGCGGCTGGAGACCGAGGGCGGGCCCTTGGTGCTGCGGGCCAAGCCGCCGGGGCGCCTGCTGCCCAAGGCGCACATGGTGGAGCGGGAGCACCGGGTGATGGACGCGCTGGCGGACACGGGCGTGCCGGTGCCGCGCATGGTGCTGCTCTCCGAGGCGAACCCGCTGGGGCGGACGCTCTACGTGATGGAATGGGTCGAGGGGCGGGTCGTGCGCGATCCGGCGGCGGCCACGGGGGCCGAGGTGGCGGCGATGACCGACGCGCTGGCGGCGCTGCACTCGGTCGACCCGGAGGCGGTCGGCCTGCCGGGCTACGGGCGGGCCGAGGGATACTTCGCGCGGCAGGCGGCGACGTGGCGGCGGCAATACGAGGCGTCGGTGGCGATGCCGTCGGCGGAGATGGCGCGGCTGGGCGACTGGCTGGCGGGGCAGGCCGTCGCGGAGGCCCCTCCCTCGATCGTGCACGGGGACTGGCGGATCGACAACGTGATGCTCCACCCGACGGAGGCGCGGGTGGTGGCGGTGCTGGACTGGGAGCTGTCGACGCTGGGCCATCCGCTGGCCGACCTCGCCTATCAGGTGATGCAATGGGGCCTGCCCCACGCCTCGCCGCTCCGCGGCCTCGGGGGAGTGGATCGGGCGGCGCGGGGGCTGCCGTCCGACGCGGCGCACGTCGCGGCCTACGCGGCGCGGCGGGGCGTGGAGGTGACGGACTGGACGGCGTGGCGGGCGCTCGCGGCCTACCGGCTGGCGGCGATCCTCGCGGGCGTGGGCGCGCGGGCGGCGGCGGGCAACGCGAGCGACCCGGAGGGCGGGCGGCGCTACGGGGCGATGGTGCCGCAGGTGGCGGCGCTGGGGGTGTCGTATCTGGACGGCGCGTGACGCGCGCCCCGCGCGGACGTCAGCCCAGCGACATCGCCACCGCGCTCTCGGGCAGTTCCTCGTCGAAGCAGCGCTGGTAGAACTCCGCCACCGTCTGGCGCTCCAACTCGTCGCACTTGTTGAGGAAGGTCAGGCGGAAGGCATAGCCCACGTCGCGGAAGATCTCGGCGTTCTGCGCCCACGCGATCACCGTGCGGGGCGACATCACCGTCGACAGGTCCCCGTTCATGAACGCCGTCCGCGTCAGGTCCGCGACCGTCACCATGCGCGAGATCGTGCGCCGCCCGTCGTCGGTGTTGTAGTGCGGGTTCTTGGCGACGACGATGGCCGCCTCGGCGTCGTGGTCGAGGTAGTTCAGCGTCGCGACGAGCGACCAGCGGTCCATCTGCGCTTGGTTGATCTGCTGCGTGCCGTGGTAGAGGCCCGTCGTGTCGCCGAGGCCCACCGTGTTGGCCGTGGCGAAGAGGCGGAAGGACGGGTGGGGGGTGATGACCTCGTTCTGGTCCATCAGCGTCAGCTTGCCGTCCGCCTCCAGCACGCGCTGGATCACGAACATCACGTCGGCGCGGCCCGCGTCGTACTCGTCGAAGACGATGGCCACGGGGTTGCGCAGCGCCCACGGCAGGATGCCCTCGTGGAACTCGGTCACCTGGACGCCGTCGCGCAGCTTGATCGCGTCCTTGCCGATCAGGTCGATCCGGCTGATGTGGCTGTCGAGGTTCACGCGCACGCAGGGCCAGTTGAGACGCGCGGCCACCTGCTCGATATGGGTCGACTTGCCGGTGCCGTGGTAGCCTTGGATCATCACCCGGCGGTTCCAGCCGAAGCCCGCGAGAATGGCGAGCGTCGTGTCGGGGTCGAACTTGTAGGTCTCGTCGATGGGGGGCGTGCGGTCGGTGGGCGCGTCGAAGCCCTTGACCATCATGTCGGAGTCGATGCCGAACGCCTCGCGCACGGAGATGTCGCGGGTGGGCTCCATGATGGTGTCCGTGCTGCCGTCCATGTGCCTCGCCCCTTCGCTCGATCCGGGCGCCGGGGTGCAACATATGGCCCCGCGCCGCAAGTGAAAGCGGGGCGGCAAGCTGCCGCCCCGCCGGAGGTCAGCCGGGGGTGACGTGCACCACCCAGCCGTCCTCGAAGTCGGTCAGGACGACGAAGCTGCCGTCCTCCATGATCTCGACGTCGCGCACCCGCCCGAGATCGGTGAGCAGGCGCTCCTCCTCCGTCACGAGCCCGTCCGCGTCGAGCGAGAGGCGCACCACGCCGCCGGGCTTGAGCGAGCCGATCAGGATGTCGCCGTTCCAGTCCGCGAAGGCGTCGCCCGAATGGAACGCCATGCCGCCGGGCGCGATCACCGGGTCCCAGAAGTAGACCGGCTGCTCCATGCCCTCCTCGACGGCCTGCCCGATGCCGATGGGGCCGCCGGGATCGACCTCGCGGAAGTCGTAGCGCTTGCCGTAGGAGATCACCGGCCAGCCGTAGTTCAGCCCCGGCTCCGGGCGGTTCAGCTCGTCGCCGCCCTGCGGCCCGTGCTCGATCGTCCACAGCGTCCCGTCCGGCGCGATGGTGGCGCCTTGGATGTTGCGGTGCCCGTAGGACCAGATCGTCTCGACGGCGCCCTCGGTGCCGGCGAAGGGCATCCCCTCGGGCGTCGAGCCGTCGAGGTTGACCCGCACGACCTTGCCGTAGGTCTTGTCGAGATCCTGCGCGAAGGGCCGCTCCTCGTCCGAGGAATGCTCGCCCGTGGTCACGAAGGCCGTCCCGTCGCCGGGGAACACGATCCGCGCGCCGTAGTGCATCGGCGTGGGCGAGGGCGGCTCCTGCACGAAGATGTCCTCCACCTCCGTGACCGACCCGAGGTCGTCGGCCAGCACCATCCGCGCCGCCGCCGTGGCGGACCCGCCCTCCACGGGCTTGGAGTAGGTGACGTAGATCACCCGGTCCTCCGCGAAGGTCGGCCCCAGCGCCACGTCGAGTAGGCCGCCCTGCCGCTGCGACAGCACGTCCGGCGTGCCCACGATGCTGTCGGACAGCGTGCCGTCGGCGGCGAGGTGGCGCATCCGGCCCGCCCGCTCGGTCACGAGCCAGCCCGCGCCGTCGGGCAGGGTGGCGATGCCCCAAGGGTGGACCAGACCCTCGGCGAGGGTGGTCTGGGTCATCGCCACGCCGCTGTCGACGGTGGTGGCGCGGAACTGCTCGGGGAAGGCGGGGGGGAAGTCGGTGTTGCGCTGCGCCCAGGTGTGCGGCTCGGCCAGCGCGGGGGCTGCGAGCGCCGAGGCGGCGAGGAGG
This sequence comes from Jannaschia sp. Os4, assembly GCF_016820245.1. GTDB lineage: Bacteria > Pseudomonadota > Alphaproteobacteria > Rhodobacterales > Rhodobacteraceae > Jannaschia. The sequence goes on from NZ_JAFCAR010000005.1 coordinate 298,791, forward strand.
GCGAGGGTCGTACGGCTCATGGCGGATCTCCCAGGTTGACCGGGCACAGCTAGCGCGTCCCGCGCCGACGTCCGCCCGGCGCGCGCGGGTTCGGGAACGCCCGGCGCCCGCCCGCCGTTGGCCCGCGCAACATCAGGAGGATACGCCATGTCCATCAAGGAGATGATCGCCGAGCACCCCGACGTCGCCGGGAACGACAACGAGGCACTGACCCAAGCCGTCAAGCACGCCATGTACGGCGCCGCCATCACCAACTCCTGCGCCGATGCCTGCCTCGCAGAGCCGGACGCCGAGGACCGGGCGGAGTGCATCCGCCGCTGCCTCGACGCCTCGGACGCCTGCACGGCGGCCTACCGGATCGGCAGCCGTCGCACGGGCGGGAACGTCGAGGCGATCAAGGCCGCGCTGTCGCTCGCGATCACGGCCTGCGAAGCGTGTCACGCGCACTGCTCCAAGCACGATGACGCGCACTGCAAGCGCTGCGCGACCATGTGCGAGGAGGTCATCCGCGATTGCAGGGCGGCCCTCGACGCGATGTGAGCCGCGCTTGAGGCGGGGGCGGGGCCGCGCGATACCGATCCCATGTGGACCGTCGAGCGGGTCTCCCCGACCCTGCGCCCCCACCTGCCGGCCATCGAGGCGGCCATCGCCGCGACCCGCGCGCGCGTCGCGGCGGTGGCGGATCCCGTCCCGATCCGGTTCCTTCTCGTCGCGGACCGCTCCCGCGCGCTGCCGATGCATGGGTTCGGCGGCTACTGCGGCGACCCCGACGTGATCCGGCTGTCCTTCGACCCGAAGAACCCGAACATGGTCCCCAACCTCGGAGCCACGTTGGAGCGGGCGATCGCGCACGAGTATCACCACGCCCTGCGCGCGGCCGCGCCGGGCTACGGGGCCAAGCTCGGGTCGGCGCTGGTGGCGGAGGGGCTCGCAGGCCACTTCGTGCGGATGCTCCACCGCAGCCCGCCCGAGCCGTGGGAGGCAGCCCTCGGTCCAGAGGAGCTGGACCCGTGGCGCGCCCCCGCGCTTGAGCGGTTCGACCGGACGGGCCACGGGCACGCGCGCTGGTTCTTCGGCGCGGACGGGCACCCGCGCTGGCTGGGCTACGCGCTGGGCTACGACCTCGTGGGACGGCACCTCCGGCGGCACCCGGACGAGACGCCGCTCACGCTGGCCCACGCGCCGCACATGGCGTTCCGCGACGCCGTGCGGCGCGGGCCGGGCTCAGAGGGCTAGGCGATACCGCTGGAAGCCGTCCTCGGTCACCTCCATCGGCTCCAGCGTCACGCCGGGCACTCCGTCCGCATAGGCCGCGCCGCCCGGCCCCGTGTCGAACAGGACCGAGGCCCCGTCCATCGGCGCGAAGGTCCAGTTGCCGTCCGCCGAGGGGCTGATCGTCCCCTGCTCGACGATGTAGCGGACGATCACGTCGCGGTTCGTGTCCGGCGCCTCGAGGATGATGGTCGAGCCGTCCGCGCCGGGGAAGCTGCCGCCGCCCGAGGCGCGGTAGTTGTTGGTGGCGATCACGAACTCCGCCTCCGGGTCCAGCGGCGCGCCCTCGTACATGAGGTCGACGATCCGGCTCGCGTCCGGGTTCACCACCGCCCCCTCGCGGTCGAACCGCGCGGGCTGGGCGAGGTCGATCCTGTAGGTCACGCCGTCGATGACGTCGAAGTTGTAGGAGGGGAAGTCCGGGTTCAGCAGCACCTGGTCCGCCGCGCCCGCGGCCTCGATCTGGTTGAACATGCCGGCCGAGCGCTCGAGCCAGTCCTTCACCTGCGCCCCGGTCACGCGCACCGCGCGCACCGTGTTGGGATAGAGGTAGAGGTCGGCCACGTCCCCGATCGACACGTCGCCCGCCGCCACGTCGGTGTAGTACTCCGCGCCGCCGCGCCCGCCCGCCTTGAACGGCGCCGCCGCCGACAGGATGGGCAGCCCCTCGTGCTCCGTCCCGGCGAGCAGTTGCTCGACGTACCACTTCTGCGCCTGGCTCACGATCTGCACCGAGGGATCGTCGGCCACGAGCGCGAAGTAGGAGTGCAGCGGCGCGTCCGTCTCGCCCACCGGGCGGCGGACGTAGGCGAGCGTCGCCTCGTGGGCCTCCTCCGTGGCGGCGAGCACCTCCGCGTCGCTCTCGACCAGCGCGGTCCACGAGCGGTCCTCCTCGCGCCGCGCGATCGGACGCAGCTCCTGCGTGGACGAGACGATCCGCCAGCCCCCGCCGTCGCGCTCCAGCAGCAGGTCGATGAGGCCCATGTGGCTGCCCCAGAAGCCGGGCATCACGGCGGGCTTGCCGTGGATCAGGCCCGCGCCCGCATCGACGTTGGGGATGTCCGCGTAGGCGTCGCCCGGGAACTCCCGGTGGTGGTGCCCCGTCAGCACCGCGTCGATGCCCGCCACGGCGGCGAGGGGGACGGAGGCGTTCTCCATCATGTCCTCGCGCTCCGCGGGGCCAATGCCGGAGTGCGACAGCGCGATCACGATGTCCGCGCCCTCCTCCTTCATCTGCGGCACCAGCGCCTCGGCGGTGGCGACGATGTCGCGCACCTGCACGTTGCCCTCGAGATGGCGGCGGTCCCACGTCATGATCTGCGGCGGCGTGAAGCCGATGATCCCGATGCGGATCGGGTGCTCCTCGCCCGCGCCGTCGGTCAGCGTCCGGTCGAGGATCGCGTAGGGCGGCACGAGGGTCGCGTCCTCGGCTGGGGTCGCGCCCTGCTCGGTCGCGACGTTGGCGAGCACCACGGGGAAGCCCGCCCCCGCGAGCGCCTTCATCAGGAAGTCGAGCCCGTAGTTGAACTCGTGGTTGCCGATGGTCGCCCCGTCGAAGCCCACCGCGTTCATCGCTTGGATCACCGGGTGGAGGTCGCCCTCCCGCATGCCCCGCTCGTAGGCCACCCAGTCGCCCATCGGGTTGCCCTGCAGGAAGTCGCCGTTGTCGAGCACGAGGCTGTTGCCCGCCTCGGCGCGCACCTGCTCGATGAGCGAGGCGGTGCGCGCCAGCCCCACCGTGTCGACCTCGCGGTCGCCGTAGTAGTCGTAGGGCCAGACGTGGACGTGCAGGTCGGTCGTCTCGGCGATGCGGAGATGCGCTTGGTTGGCCTGCGCGCGGGCGGCGAAGGGGTGGACGGCGAGCAGCGAGGCGGCGCCGGTCGTGGCGAGCAGGGTGCGGCGGGTGAGCATGGCAGGTCTCCTCTGGGTCGCCCCCACCTGACACCGAAAGATGACGCCGGGGCAACGCCTTCGCCCGTCCGGGCCGCCCGCCCGCCCCCCGCCGCCCAATCGGCGGGCAGGGCTTGCCGCCGCCGCCCGCGCGCCTAACCTCCGGCCCATGCCCGCCGCCACCCGGACCTTCGCCCTCCGCCTCGCCGCCTTGGGCGGCTTCGTCGCGATCCTCTGGATCGTGCAGGCCCTGAACTGGCTGACGGGGTATTCGCTGAACCCGGCCTTCGGCCTCATCCCGCGCGAGGCGGAGGGGCTCGACGGGATCGTCGCCATGCCGCTCCTCCACGGGGGCTTCGGCCACCTCATGTCCAACACGCCGCCGCTGCTCGTGATGGGCGCGCTCCTCTCGGCCACGGCCACCCGCGCCCTCGTCGCGGTCAACGCGATCATCGTCGCGGCCGGTGGGGCGCTCGTCTGGCTCTTCGGCTCGGCGGCCATCCACGTGGGCGCCTCCGGCCTCGTCTTCGGCTGGTTCGGCTTCCTCGTCGCCCGCGGGCTCGTCGACCGCTCCCCCGTCACGCTCGCCGCCGCCGCGCTGGTGGGCGTCCTCTACGGCGCGATCATCTGGGGCGTCCTGCCGGGCCGTCCGGGCGTCTCGTGGGAGGCGCACCTCTTCGGCGCGCTGGCGGGCGTCGCGGCGGCGGTCGTCGTGCGGAGCCGGGTGCACGCGCCGCGGGTGGAGGGGGTGGAGCGGGGGTAGGGGAGGATGCCACCTCCGTCCTACGAGGCATTGGCGGGGAGCCGGTAGAACAGGTCCGGTCCGTCTTCACGCACAGGCTCGAACCCGAGGCGGTCGAGCAGCGCGCGGGAGCGTCGGTTCCCGCGTTCCGTGTCCGCCACGACGCGCCGGACGGCCGGATCGGACCGCAACTCGATCAGGGTCAGGCGGCACGCCTCGTAGCCGACCGAGTGGCCCCACGCTTCAGGATGCAGGACGTAGGCGAGATCGGCGTCTCCCCCGCCGTCGATCGTGGCCTGCGTGTACCCGACGATCACCTTCCCGTCGAACACCGTCCAGTTGCGCCACGTCTCGCCGCTGCCGGACGGTGCCACCTCGGCCAGACGGGCGATGCGGTCGCGCACCGCTTCGACGGTCGAGGGCGGTCGCTCATCCAAGAACGCGTAGCTCCGCTCGTCGGATAGCGCGGTGAAGAGGCCCGGTGCGTGGCCGGGGGACTGTGGTTCGATGCGGACCATGGGACCGATGGCTATGGCAAGCGGCGCGCCGATGCACGGACGTGGACGGTCGCGCCCTTGCGTCGGCGCGCAGCCGCGAGCCCCGCGCCTTCGTCTGGCCTGCCCGTCACCCGGCCACAGGTCTGCCGGGGCGGGACCTGCGCGCTGCCGAACGAAGAAGGGCCGCCCCACCCGGGACGGCCCCTCGTCTCTTCGACCGAACCGAGGCTCACACCTCCGGCTGGTCGTCCACGTCGCTGCGGCTCTCAGGCGTCTCCACCTCGAGATCGGAGTCCTCGGAGGCCGCCGTGCCGATGTCGTCGAACAGCTCGGCGATCTCGAACTCGGCCTGCGCCTCTTCCTCGGCGGCCAGCTCCTGGATCGACTTGCCGGCGGCCTGAAGCTCGGCTTCCTCGGAGGACCGCGCCACGTTCAGCGTGATCTCCGTCTCGACCTCGGGGTGCAGGACCACGGTCACGCCGTGCAGGCCCAGCTCCTTGATCGGGGCCTTCAGCGCCACTTGGCGGCGCTCCAGCTTGAACCCGTTCTCCTGTGCCACCTCGACCGCGTCGCGGGTCGAGACCGAGCCGTAGAGCGAGCCGGCGTCGGAGGCCTGCCGGATGACCACGAACTGCTGGCCCTCCAAGCGCGAGGCCATCGCCTCGGCCTCCTTCTTGGACTCGAGGTTGTCGGCCTCCAGTTGCGACTTGCGGCCCTCGAAGGCCTGCACGTTCGCGTCCGACGCCGTCAGCGCCTTGCCCTGCGGCAGCAGGAAGTTGCGCGCGTAGCCGGGCTTGACGTCGACGACGTCGCCCATCTGGCCCAGCTTGGCCACGCGCTCCAGTAGGATCACTTGCATCGCATGGTCCTCACTTCACGGCGTAGGGCAGGAGCGCGAGGAAGCGCGCGCGCTTGATGGCGCGGGCCAGCTTGCGCTGGTTCTTCGCGCCCACGGCGGTGATGCGCGAGGGCACGATCTTGCCGCGCTCGCTGACGTAGCGCTGCAGGGTCCGCGTGTCCTTGTAGTCGATCTTCGGCGCGTTGGGGCCGACGAACGGGTCCGTCTTGCGGCGACGGAAGAAGGGCTTGGCTGCCATGATCTTGTCTCCTCAGCGCCGGTCGTCGCGGCGGCGGCGGTCGTCCCGCTCGTCGCGCTTCTGCATCTGGACGGACGGGCCTTCCTCGTGCTCGTCCACCTTGATCGTCAGCACGCGCATGACGTCGTCGTGCAGCCGGGCGAGGCGCTCCATCTCCTGCACGGCGGCCGAGGGCGCGTCGGTGCGGAAGAAGCTGTAGTGCCCCTTGCGGTTCTTGTTGATCTTGTAGGCCATCGTCTTGACGCCCCAGTACTCGACGTCGACGACCGAGCCGCCGTTGTCGGTCAGGACCGCCGAGAAGTGGTCGTTCAGACCCTCGGCCTGCGCGTTGGACAGATCCTGGCGCGCGATCATCACATGCTCGTAGAGCGGCATGCATGTCTCCATGACATGGCGGCTTCAAAGCTCCGGCTCTTGGCCCGCCCCCGGAGCACGAGGGGCCGCGCGGTTGAATGCGTTCGGCGGGACGTCGGGCGTATAGCGATGCCGCGCCCGCGCGCAAGTGGGTGGGCGCGTGCGCGGGGCCCCGCCGGGCCGGGGCGGCGCGGTGCGCGGGCCGCCGCGCACCCGTCGGCGGAGGATCGTCGCGATCGGCGGGGGCCTGCGCGCCGGACCGCGCCCCGCGCCCGCCCCGATGCGGCCACATACGGGCGCGACTAGCTCGGGGGCCGAACCGGCGGGCGCGCTCCTCCGCGCCCGTCCCCAAGGACCGAGATGACGCCGCGCGGCGCGGCGGGGAAAGGTGACCGGATGTCGACGGCGGACCAATTCGAGCGCGAGATGCTCGACCTCATCAACGCGGACCGGGCCCGGTTCGGGCTCGACCCCCTGCAGCTGGAGCAGAACCTCAACGCCTCCGCCGAGGCGCATTCGGAGTGGATGCTGCGGACCGACACGTTCTCGCACACGGGCGTCGGCGGCTCCTCCGCGACCGAGCGCATGGCCGACGCGGGCTTCGACTTCTCGAACGGATGGCGCTCCGCCGAGAACATCGCCGTCCAGAGCGAGCGCGGGCCCGGCGGCATCTCGGACGACGTGGCCGACCTCCACCGGTCGCTGATGGACAGCCCCGGCCACCGGGCCAACCTGCTGAACCCCGACCTCGACTACATCGGGATCGGGATCGAGCGGGGCGACTTCGACTTCTCGAGCGGCACCTACGACTCGGTCATCGTGACGCAGAACTTCGCCTCGACCGGCGGCGGGGTGGACCTCGACACGGGCGCGCCCGCGGCGGCCGTCCCGGACCCGGCGCCCGAGCCGATCACCGGCGGGCGCGGGGAGGACGTGCTGCGCGGCTCGTCGGACGCCGACACGATCGCCGGGCGCGGCGGCGCGGACCGCCTCTACGGCGGCGGGGGGCGCGACGCGCTCTCGGGCAACGGGGGCGCGGACCGCCTCTACGGCGGGAACGGCAACGACCGGCTCACCGGGGGCAAGGGGGACGACCTGTTCGTCGGCGGGCGCGGCGCGGACCGCTTCGTCTTCACCCAGAAGGACGACCGCGACGTCATCCGCGACTTCGAGGACGACGTCGACACGATCGTGCTGCGCGACTTCGGCCTCGCCGACATCGACGCGCTGGAGGCGCGGGCCACGCAGGCCGGCGACCACCTCGAACTGGACTTCGGGGGCGGCGACGTCCTTCGGATCCGCGACGTCACGTTCGATCAGATCGTGGACGACGTCATCCTCTGAGGCGTCGGGCGGCGCGCCGGACCTGCGCGCCGCCGCACACGACCTGTTGAGGGGGCGGGGTCGACGGAATGGGCTATGTCCATCACGTCATCGACACCACCAACCGGAGAGTCCCATGACCCGTCTGCCCCTGATCGCCGCCGCCGCCCTGCTCGCGGCCGCCCCCGCCCTCGCCGAGCCCGTCACCTACGAGGTCGACGCCTCCCACGCCCAGACCCTCTTCAGCTACAACCACCTCGGCTACTCGACGACCTTCGGCATGTTCTCCGGCTGGGAGGGCGAGATCCAGTTCGACGCCGAGGATCCGGCCAACTCCTCCGTGGACGTCTCCATCCCCGCGTCCGCCATGTTCACCGGATGGGAGCAGCGCGACGCGCACTTCTCCTCGCCCGACTTCCTCGACGCGACCGCCAACGACGTGGTCCGCTTCGTGTCCACGGGCATCGAGGTGACCGGCGAGGACACGGCGCTCATCACCGGCGACCTGACCTTGGGCGGCGTGACCAACGAGGTCGTGCTCGACGCCCGCCTCAACCAGCAGGGCGAGCACCCGCAGTCCGGCGCCCCGTGGCTCGGCTTCGACGCGACCACCACGATCCTGCGCTCGGAGTTCGACGCCGGCGCGTTCGCGCCCTTCGTGTCGGACGAGGTCGAGGTGACGGTGTCGATCGAGGCGGGCCAGCCGCAGGCGTGAGCCGCGCCCCGTGAAGACCGGGGGCCCCGCGCGGACGCGCCGGGGCCTCCTCCGCCGGCGATCGCCGCGAAGCCCTTAGAAGAACGCCTGGAGCCCCGTCTGCGCCCGCCCGAGGATCAGCGCGTGGACGTCGTGCGTCCCCTCGTAGGTGTTCACCGTCTCGAGGTTCATCATGTGGCGGATCACACCGTACTCCTCGGAGATGCCGTTCCCGCCGTGCATGTCCCGCGCCACCCGCGCGATGTCCAAGGCCTTGCCGCAGTTGTTCCGCTTGATGAGCGAGATCATCTCGGGCGCCGCCCGCCCCTCGTCCATCAGCCGTCCGACCCGCAGGCAGCCCTGGAGGCCGAAGGCGATCTCCGTCTGCATGTCGGCCAGCTTCTTCTGCACCAGCTGCGTCTGCGCCAGCGGCCGCCCGAACTGCGTCCGGTCCAGGGTGTACTGCCGCGCCTGATGCCAGCAGGCCTCCGCCGCGCCCATCACGCCCCAGCCGATGCCGTAGCGCGCGCGGTTGAGGCAGCCGAACGGCCCCTTGAGGCCGGACACGCCGGGCAGCAGCGCGTCCTCGCCCACCTCCACGCCGTCCATGACGATCTCGCCGGTGGTCGAGGCGCGCAGGGACTGCTTGCCGCGGATCTTCGGTGCCGACAGCCCGGCCATCCCTTTCTCCAGCACGAAGCCGCGGATCTTGCCGTCATGGGCGTCCGACTTGGCCCACACCACGAACACGTCCGCGAAGGGCGCGTTGGAGATCCACATCTTCGCCCCGGAGATCCGGTAGCCGCCATCTACCTTCTCGGCGCGCGTCTTCATGCCCGCCGGGTCCGACCCCGCATCCGGCTCGGTCAGGCCGAAGCAGCCGATCAGCTCGCCCTTCGCCAGCCCCGGCAGGTACTTCGCCTTCTGCGCCTCCGACCCGTAGGCATGGATCGGGTACATCACCAGCGAGGACTGCACCGACAGCATCGAGCGGTAGCCGCTGTCGACGCGCTCCACCTCCCGCGCGATCAGCCCGTAGGACACGTAGGAGGCGCCCAGCCCGCCGTACTCCTCCGGGATCGTCGCCCCGAGCAGCCCCGCCTCGCCCATCAGCGGGAACAGGTCCGGCGCCTCGGCCTCGGTCGCGTAGGCCTCCCGCACGATGGGGGCGAGACGGTCGGCGGCGAAGGCCGCAGCCCCGTCGCGGAGCATCCGCTCCTCCTCGGAGAGCTGGTCCTCGAGGCGGAACGGGTCGGCCCAGTCGAACGGGCCGAGGTCGGGGCCGAAGCCCGCGGCTTGCATCGTGGCGGCGTCTTTCATGGCGTGTCCTCCGGTCCCCGCCTCCTAGCGCGGCGCCGGGGGGATCGGCAACGCGGGGGGGTGCCGCACGCGCCCGCCGCGTGTAGGCAGGCGGCATGACGTCCTCCATCCCCCTCGACGACATCGACGCGGTGCAGGCCGCGCTGGCCGGGGAGGGCTACGTCTGCGGGCGCGACCTCGCCACGGTGACCTTCCTCGCCCTCCGCCTCGGGCGCCCGCTCTTCCTCGAGGGCGAGGCGGGGACCGGCAAGACGGAGATCGCCAAGGTGCTCGCCGCCGTCCTCGGGCGCCGCCTGATCCGGCTCCAGTGCTACGAGGGACTCGACGCCGCCACCGCCGTCTACGAGTGGAACTTCGCCGCGCAGATGGTCGCGATCCGCGCCGCCGAGGCGCGGGGCGAGGCGCCGCCGGACCTGTTCGGCGACGACTTCCTGATCGCGCGCCCGCTGCTGGAGGCGATGCGGCCCCAGCCCGGCGGCGCGCCCGTCCTGCTGATCGACGAGATCGACCGCGCCGACGCGCCCTTCGAGGCCTTCCTCCTCGAGGCGCTGTCGGACTTCCAGGTGACCATCCCCGAGCGCGGCCCCGTCCGGGCGCCCGCCCCGCCGGTCGTCGTCCTCACGTCCAACCGCACGCGCGAGGTGCACGACGCGCTCAAGCGGCGGTGCCTGTATCACTGGGTCGACTATCCCGGCCACGACCGCGAGATGGCGATCCTCGCCGCCCGCGCGCCCGACGCCGCCGAGGCGCTGAGCCGCGAGGTGGTGGCCTTCGTCCAGAAGCTGCGGACGGAGGACCTGTTCAAGACGCCGGGCGTCGCGGAGACGATCGACTGGGCGAAGTGCCTGCTCGCCCTCGACGTGATCGACCTGTCGCCGGAGGTCGTGGCCGACACGCTCGGCGCGCTGCTCAAGTATCAGGACGACATCCAGAAGCTGCAGGGGTCGGAGGCGCGGCGCATCCTCGACGAGGTGCGCGCCGAACTGGCGTGAGCCGGGCGCCGCTGGTCCACCTCAACGGCTGGCCCGGGACGGGGAAGCGCACCGTGGCGCTGGCCCTCGCGGCGCGGATCGGCGCGCGCGTCCTGCACAGCCACCTCGTCCTCGATCCGGCCTCGGCCCTGTTCGAGCGCGGCACGCCGGAGCGCGCAGCGCTGCGCGAACGGCTGCGCGCCACCCTCTACGAGGCGGCCGTCGGCCTGCCGCCCGAGGTTCCGCTGATCGTGACGGACGCGCTCGCCGCCACCGACGCCGGTGCGCCGCTGATCGAGACCACGCTCCACCTCGCCCGCGCCCGCGGCGGCCTGGTGCCCTTCGTCCTCGAGGTCGGGCCCGAGGAGAACGCGCGGCGGCTGGCCGACCCGGCGCGCGCGGGGACGGGCAAGCTGACCGACCCGTCCGTGCTCGCCGACCTGCGGCGGCGTCACGCCCTGCTGCGCCTGCCGGGCGCGCGGTCGGTGAACGTCACGGACCTGTCCGCGGAGGCGGCGGCGGATCGCCTCGCCGCGATGCTCGCCTGAGCGTCAGGAGCCGCCCATCAGCTCCCGCTCGCGCCGCTTGAGGCCGCGCGCGTCGTAGCCGCGCGCGATGGGGCCGGCGGCGCCGCGGCGGAAGAGCGGGTCGCGGGGCAGGCAGCCGACGTCGCACAGCATCCGCACCCGGTCGCGCGGCCCGTCCACCAGCCAGAGTCGTCCGCCCGGCGTCGAGACGAAGCCGACGATGCCCTCCGCCCGGTCCGCGCGCAGGTCCGCGAGCGACGGCACCTCGCTGTCCATGCCCTCGTCGAACCCGCCGTGGGTGTGGAACGAGGCCACCACCTCGCCGCGCACGCGCGGGTCGTCGCGCGGGGTGCAGCCGTCGGTCGATCCCATGCGGGGCGGGATCGCGCGGTAGTGCCCGTCCGGCGAGCGCACGATGAGGCCGCAGATCTCGCGCCCCGCGCGGATCGAGTTCGGCTGAAGCTGCGCGAGGATGGCGCGGGCCGTCCCGACGAGGTCCGCGTCCTGCGCGGTGGCGGGCGGGGCGAGGAGGGCGAGGAGCAGGGCGAGGCGGCGCATCCGGCGACGATGGGGCGCGGACGGCATGGCGTCCACTCACGAAACCGCGGGCGCGCGGCTGACGCCGCGGGCGCGGCGCGCTAGCGTCCCCGTGATGGAGTACGCCCCCCTCGACCTGCCCGACGACCCGCGCCTCGCGGGGAACATCGCCCACTTCGCCGCCGCGCTGCGGCGCGCGGGGGTGCCCGCCGGGCCGGACCGGGTGCTCCTGGCGGTCCGCGCGGTCGCGGCGGCGGGGTTCACGGATCGTACGGACTTCGCCCATGCGCTCGAGGCCGCCTTCGTCCGGCGGCCCGAGCATCGCACGGTCTTCCGGCAGCTGTTCCGCCTCTACTGGCGCGACCCGCGCTTCCTCGAGCACATGATGGGGCTGCTGACGCCGACGGTGCGGGGCGTGCAGGAGGAGCGGCGCGCCCGCCCCGCCGAGAAGCGGGCGGCGGAGGCGCTCCTCGGCGAGGCGGACCGCCCCCGCCCCGAGGCCCCCGAGCCCCCGCCCGAGGCCGTGGAGATCGACGCCTCCGCCACCGCCTCGGCGCGCGAGCGGCTGCGGACGCTCGACTTCGAGCAGATGTCCACCGCCGAGATGGCCGAGGCGAAGCGGATGCTCGCCACCCTCCGCCTCCCGGTCCCGCCGCTCCCGACCCGCCGCAAGGCCGCGTCGTCCACGGGCCGGATCGATCGGCGGGCGACGCTGCGGGCTTCGCTGCGGCGCGGCGAACTCGGCGACCTGCGCCGCCACGTCACCAAGGCCCGCTGGCCGAACCTCGTGGCGCTCTGCGACATCTCGGGGAGCATGTCGTCCTACTCCCGCGCGCTGCTGCACTTCCTGCACGCGGTGTCGAACGCGAAGGGGCAGGGCTGGGCCGAGGTGCACAGCTTCACCTTCGGCACCCGCCTCACGAACGTGACCCGGCACCTGCGAACGCGCGACGTTGACGCGGGGTTGGCGGCCGCCGGGGCGCAGGCGACGGACTGGGAGGGGGGAACGCGGATCGGGGACTCGCTGCACGCCTTCAACCGGGACTGGTCGCGCCGCGTGCTGGGGCAGGGGGCGGTCGTGCTGCTCGTGACGGACGGGCTGGAACGGGGCAACCCCGAGCGGCTCGGTTTCGAGGCGCGGCGGCTGCACCTGACCGCCCGGCGGGTGATCTGGCTGAACCCCTTGCTGCGCTGGGACGGGTTCGCGCCGAAGGCGGCCGGGGTGCGGGCGCTGCTGCCCCACGTGGATCTGCTGCGCGCCGGCCATTCGGTCGCCGCGCTGGAGGGGCTGGCCGCCGCGCTGGACGCCGGCGGCGACGACGCGCTCTTGGCGCGGATGCGCGCATCCCTTCGCGGCGGCGGCTGACATCCGGCGACGGCCCGCCGGTCATCCGATGACATGCGCGTTCCGGGAACCGCCTCCCCATCTGCCCGTTCACGACAGGCACATCCGGGAGAGTTCCATGCCCCTGCTTCGCAACGCCACCGCCCTCGCCACGAGCCTCGCGCTGGTGGTGCCCACCGTCCCCGCCTTCGCCCAGTCCGACCGCGCCGCCGCCCGGCAGGAGGCCCGCGAGGCCTGCCGGGCCGAGGGCCTGCGCGGTCGCGACGAGGTGCGGCCCTGCATCCTGCAGCGCCTCGCCGACCAAGGCTTCGACGTGAACGAGGCGGAGGCCGAGGCCGAGGCGGCCGTGGAGGAGCTGGTCGAGGAATCGGAGGCCGTGGTCGAGGATGTCGTGGAGGCCCCCGTCGAGGAGGCCCCCGTCGTCGAGGAGGTGGTCGAGGCGCCGGCCGAGGCGGAGCCCGTCGAGGAGGTCGCGGAGACGCCGACCGAGGAGGTGATCGAGGAGATCGTCGAGGAGGGCGGCGACGGCGTCGCCGACGTGGCCGAGGAGGTGCAGGTGCCCGAGGCGGTCGAGGAGGCCCCCGCCGTCGAGGCGGTGGAGGCTGCGCCCGAGGCCCCGGAGGCACCCGTCGAGGCCGAGACCGCGTCGGAGGCCGACGTGGACCAGCCCGTCGCCATCGAGGGCGAGGCAGTCGAGACGCAGCAGGGCGACGGCGCCGAGGCGCTGCGCGAGGCGCTCGAGACCGAGGCCGCCCCGGCCGAGGCGGCGGAGGCCGAGGAGGGCGCCCCGACCGAGGAGGTGGCTGAGGAGGCCGCGGATCTGACCCCGCGCGAGCAGCGCCGGGCCGAGCGCCAGGCGACGCGGCAGGCCGCGCGCGAGGCCTGCCGGGCCGACGGGCTGCGCGGCGACGCGCGCCGCGCCTGCGTCGCGGAGACGCTTGGCCTCGACGCGGGCGAGGCGGCGCCGGAATCGGAGCTGGCGGAGGAGATCGCCGCGGAGCCCGAGCCGGAGTTGACCGAGGAGGAGGAGGCCGCCGCGGTGCAGGCCGAGGCCGCCCTGACCGCGCTGGAGGCGTCCACGGGCGACGCGACGTCCGAGGAGGCCGTGCCGACGGCCGCCGCGGCCGCCGGGGACGCCGCCCCCGAGGCGGAGGTGAGCGAGGAGGTCGTGACCGCCGAGGACGTGCGGACGTCCGATCAGGACTTCGAGACCTCCGCGATCGCGCGGGAGCGTGATTCCGGCCTGTCGAACCGCGAGAAGTTCGCGCTCGGCGCGCTGGGCCTCTTGGCCGTCGGCACGGTGCTCAACAACCGCAGCCGCGTGGTCTCCAACTCCGGCGACCGGGTGGTGGTGCAGCGCGACGACGGCAACCTCCAAGTCCTCAAGGACGACGACGCCCTGCTGCGGACGGAGGGCGACCGCGTGCGCACGGAGCAGTTCTCCGACGGCTCGACCCGGACCATCGTGACGCGGGAGGACGGCAGCCAGGTCATCACGGTGCGGGACGCGAGCCTGCGGGTGCTGCGCCGGGTGCTGGTGCGGACGGACGGCACGGAGGTCACGCTGATCGACGACACCGCGCCGATCGCGCCCGTCGAGGTGGCGACGCTGCCGCCCGCCCCGAGCCCGATCGTGTCGACCCGCGAGGGCGACGCGCTGGGCGACGCGCTTCGGGCCGAGCTCGGGCAGACCGCGGTGGACCGCGCGTTCTCGCTCGCGCAGATCCGGCAGATCTCGGAGGTGCGCCAACTGGCCCCCGCCTTCGAGGTGAACGCCATCACCTTCGATTCGGGCTCGGCCGCGATCCGGCCGGAGCAGGCGGCGAACCTCGCGGACCTCGGGCGCCAGCTGGTCGCGGCCATCCGCGAGAACCCGGCGGAGGTGTTCCTAATCGAGGGCCACACGGACGCGGTGGGCGACGCGGCCTACAATCTCGCGCTGTCGGACCGGCGGGCGGAATCCTTGGCCCTGGCGCTGAACGAGTACTTCGACGTCCCGGTGGAGAACATGGTCGTGCAGGGCTATGGCGAGCAGTTCCTCAAGGTGCAGACCCTGAGCGACGAGCGTGCCAACCGCCGCGCCGTGGTGCGCGAGATCACGGACCTGCTGCGGGTCGCGGCGGCGAACTGAGCGGGTCGCCGGGGGCGTTCCCCGGCACGGTCGGAAGAATGAGGGGCGGGCCTTGTGCCTGCCCCTCCTGCGTCTAGCGTGCCTTCATGGAGACCGATCCGATCGAGGCCGCCCTGGCGTGGCACCGGGCGGGCAAGGGCGCGGCCCTCGCCACGGTGGTGGAGACGTGGGGGTCGGCCCCCCGGCCCGTGGGCTCCCTGCTCGCGATCTCGGAGGAGGCGGAGCTGGTCGGCTCCGTGTCGGGCGGCTGCGTCGAGGGCGCGGTGGTGACCGAGGCGCTGGACGCGATGGGGGACCTGTCCACCCGGACGCTGGACTACGGCGTGTCCGACGACGAGGCCTTCGCGGTGGGCCTCGCCTGCGGAGGTCGGATCAAGGTCATGCTGCAACCCCTTGGCGGGGCTCTGAAAGCGGACGCGCTGGAGGCGGTCGCGGCGCGGCGGGCGGCGGCCGCGCCCGTGGCCCTTCGGACCGAGGGGGACGCGGTGGCGGTGGTGACCGACGGGTTGGAGGAGCGGCTGCGGCAGGAGCGGTCGGGCTGGGACGGGGACGCGTTCGTCACCTTGTTCGCCCCGCCCCTGCGGCTGGCGGTGGTGGGCGGCGTGCATATCGCGCAGGCGCTCGTGCCGATGGCGCGCATCGCGGGCTACGCGGTCACGGTGATCGACCCGCGCGAGGCGTTCGCCTCGCCCGCGCGCTTCCCCGGCACGGCGCTCGTCCACGACTGGCCGGACGAGGCGATGGCCGCCTTCGCGCCCGACGCGCGCGCGGCGGTCGTGCTGTTGACCCACGACCCGAAGCTGGACGACCCCGCGCTGCGCGTCGCGCTGGAAAGCCCGGCCTTTTACGTCGGCGCGCTCGGCTCGACGCGGACCCATGCCAAGCGGGTGGCGCGGCTCACCGAGGGGGGGATGGACGCGGCGCTGCTCGACCGTCTGGACGCGCCGGTGGGGCTTGACATCGGGGCGCGGACGCCCGCCGAGATCGCGGTGAGCATCCTCGGCGCGATGACGCAGGCCCTGCGCCGGTGAGGTTCGGTCCGGTCCCGCTGGAGGAGGCGGAGGGCGCGGTGCTGGCCCATTCGCACCGGGTCGCGGGCGGGCGGCTGCGGAAGGGCACGGTCCTGCGCGCGGCGGACGTCGCGGCGCTGCGCGCGAGCGGGGCGACCGAGGTGGTGGCCGCGCGCCTCGGGCCGGAGGACATGGGCGAGGACGCGGCGGCGGCCGCCTTGGCGGAGGCGCTGTGCGGCGAGGGGCTGTCGGTGCGGGCGGCGTTCACGGGGCGGGCCAACCTGCACGCGGACGGGCCGGGGGTGCTCCGGGTCGATCGGGCGGCGATCGACGCGGTGAACGCGGTGGACCCGATGCTGACGGTGGCGACCCTGCCGGAGTGGCAGCGGCTGGCCGGGGGGACGATGGCCGCGACGGTGAAGGTGATCGCCTACGGCGTGGCCGCCGACGCCGTGCGCCGGGCCTGCGCGGCGGCGCGGGGGGCGCTGGCGCGGCGCGCGCCGGTGGTCGCGCGGGCGGAGCTGCTCGTCACCGTGCTGGACGGGACGCCGACGGGGTCGGACGCGGTGGTGGAGCGGCTGGCGCGGCTGGGCATCGCCTGCGCCGTGCGCGAGGTGCCGCACGAGGAAGGCGCGCTCGCCGCCGCGCTGGCCGGGGCGGACGCGCCGCTGCGCCTGCTGCTGACGGCGTCGGCCACCTCGGACCCGGACGACGTCGGCCCCGCCGCGCTGCGCCGGGCGGGCGGGACGGTGGAGCGGGTCGGGATGCCGGTCGATCCCGGCAACCTGCTGTTCCTCGGGCGGCTCGGGGGGGCGGACGTCATCGGGATGCCGGGCTGCGCGCGCTCGCCCAAGCTGAACGGGGCGGACTGGGTGCTGGAGCGGGTCGCCTGCGGTGTGCCGGTCTCGGCGGCGGACATCGCGGGGATGGGCGTGGGCGGCCTGCTGGGCGAGATTCCGACGCGCCCGCAGCCGCGTGCGCGGCCCCCGGCGAAGCGCGACAAATAGGCGGTTCACAGATGGCGATCCCCGTGCAACGCTCCGCGCCGATAGGGAGGACCACATGACCGTCACGACGATGACCGTGAACGGCAAGTCGCGGAGCGCGCCCACCGAGGGCCGCACGCTGCTCGTCGATTTCCTGCGGGAAGGGCTGCGCCTGACCGGCACCCACGTGGGCTGCGACACGTCGCAATGCGGGGCCTGCCTCGTGCACGTGGACGGCCAGCCGGCCAAGGCCTGCACCGTGCTCGCGCAGGAGTGCGAGGGCGCGGAGGTCACGACGATCGAGGGGATGGCCAACGCGGACGGGTCGCTGGGCAAGATCCAGCAGGCGTTCCAGGACTACCACGGGCTGCAGTGCGGCTTCTGCACGCCGGGCATGGTGATGGCGGCGGCGTCGCTGCTCAAGGAGAACCCGCGGCCCAGCGAGCAGGAGGTGCGCCACTACCTCGAGGGCAACATCTGCCGCTGCACGGGCTACCACAACATCGTCAAGGCGATCATGGCCGCGAGCGGCCAGCAGGTGGAGGCCGTCGCCGCCGAGTAGGCGCGGACACCGGACAGGGGCTTGGTGCGGAACCGACGACCGAGACCCCGGGGGGCGCGGATTTGGGAGGAGACGCGCCCCCTCTTTTTCACGGAGCCGCGCGGACGACCCCGGCCCCGACAGACAGGGAGGACACGATGCCGAAGGACATGGGTATCGGCGCCAGCAGCAAGCGGCGCGAGGACGTGCGGTTCCTGACAGGGAAGGGCCGCTACACCGACGACATCAACGTGGCGGGGCAGGCGCATGTCGTGTTCTGCCGCTCGGACGTGGCGCACGGGCGGATCGAGGGGATCGACACCTCCGCCGCCGAGGGGATGCCGGGCGTGATCCGGGTGTTCACCGGCGCCGACTTCGAGGGGGTGGGCTCCATCCCCTGCGGCTGGCAGGTGACCGACAAGCATGGCGAGCCGATGCAGGAGCCGGCGCATCCCGTGCTGGCGCAGGGCAAGGTGCGCCATGTGGGCGACCCCTACGCCGCCGTGGTCGCCGAGACGAAGGCGCAGGCCCGCGATGCCGCCGAGGCGGTGGAGGCGTCGATCACCGAGCTTCCGGCGGTCATCAACATGAAGGACGCGCTGGCCGAGGGGGCGACCAAGGTCCACGACGACCTGCGCGACAACCTCTGCTACGACTGGGGCTTCGTCGAGGAGAACAAGGACGCGGTCGCCAAGGCCTTCGACGAGGCGGCGCACGTCACCTCGCTGGAGCTGGTCAACAACCGTCTGGTCGCCAACCCGATGGAGCCGCGCGTGGCGGTGGGCGACTACGCGTCCCACGACGACAGCTCGACGCTCTACACCACGTCGCAGAACCCGCACGTCATCCGCCTGCTCATGGGCGCCTTCGTGCTGGGCATCCCCGAGCACAAGCTGCGGGTCGTGGCCCCCGACGTGGGCGGCGGCTTCGGCACCAAGATCTTCCACTACGCCGAGGAGGCGTTCTGCACCTTCGCAGCCAAGCAGTTGGAGATGCCGGTCAAGTGGACGTCGACGCGGGGCGAGGCGTTCATGTCCGACGCCCACGGGCGCGACCACGTCACCAAGATCGAGCTGGCGCTCGACGCGGAGAACAACTTCACCGCGCTGCGGACCGAGACCTACGCGAACATGGGGGCGTATCTCTCGACCTTCGCCCCCTCGGTGCCGACGTGGCTGCACGGGACTCTGATGGCGGGCAACTACAAGACCCCGCTCGTCTACGTGAACGTGAAGGCCGTGTTCACCAACACCGTGCCCGTCGACGCCTATCGCGGGGCGGGACGCCCCGAGGCGACGTTCCAGCTGGAGCGCGTGGTGGACAAGGCGGCGCGCGAGCTGGGCGTCGATCCGGTCGCGCTGCGCCGCCAGAACTTCGTCACCGAGTTCCCGTACCAGACCCCCGTGGCGGTCGAATACGACACCGGCGACTACAACGGCACGATGGACGTGCTGGAGAAGATGATCGACCGGGACGGCTTCGCCGCCCGCCGCAAGGAGTCGGAGGCGCGGGGCAAGCTGCGCGGCCTCGGCATCAACAGCTACATCGAGGCGTGCGGCATCGCGCCGTCGAACCTCGTGGGCCAGCTGGGGGCCCGCGCGGGCCTCTACGAGTCGGCCACCGTCCGCGTGAACGCCACCGGCGGCCTCGTGGTGATGACCGGCTCGCACAGCCACGGGCAGGGGCACGAGACGTCCTTCGCCCAAGTTGTGGCCGACATGATCGGCATCCCCGAGGACCAGGTCGAGATCGTGCACGGCGACACCGCGAGGGTGCCGATGGGCATGGGCACCTACGGCTCGCGCTCGCTGGCCGTGGGGGGCAGCGCGATGGTCCGCGCGACCGAGAAGATCATCGCCAAGGCCAAGAAGATCGCGGCCCACCTGATGGAGGCCGACGAGGGCGACGTCGAGTTGAAGGACGGCAAGTTCTCCGTCGCGGGCACCGACAAGGACGTGGCGTGGGGCGACGTCACCCTCGCCGCCTACGTCCCGCACAACTACCCGCTGGAGGACATCGAGCCGGGGCTGGAGGAGACGGCGTTCTACGACCCGAACAACTTCACCTACCCGGCGGGCGCCTATGCCTGCGAGGTCGAGGTGGACCCGGAGACGGGCAAGGTGGACGTGGTCGCCTTCGCCGCCGCCGACGACTTCGGCAACGTCGTGAACCCGATGATCGTGGAGGGGCAGGTCCATGGCGGGCTGGCCCAAGGGATCGGGCAGGCGCTGCTGGAGAACTGCGCCTACGACGAGGACGGGCAGCTCCTGTCGGCCAGCTACATGGACTACGCCATGCCGCGGGCCTTCGACTTCCCGATGTTCCAAGTGGACAGCCAGTCGTCGCAGACGCCCTGCACCCACAACCCCTTGGGCGTGAAGGGCTGCGGCGAGGCGGGCGCCATCGGCTCGCCGCCCTCGGTGGTCAACGCGGTGGTCGACGCGCTCCAGTCGGGGGGCTTCACCGACGTCTACCACATCGACATGCCGCTGACGCCCGACCGGGTGTGGGGGGCGATGAACGGCTCGGCGACGGGGCAGGGAGCGGCGCAGCCCGCCGCCAACGCCGACGACACCACGCAGGCGCGCAGCGTCGGCGATGGCACGACGGCCACGCACTGAGCAGGAGAGACCCATGTACGACTTTCAACTGGTGAAGCCCTCCTCGGTGGCCGAGGCGATCGAGGCCCTTGGGGCCGAGGACGCGCAGGCGCTGGGCGGCGGGCAGACGCTGCTGCCGACGATGAAGGCGCGGCTGGCGCAGACCGACACGCTCGTCTCGCTTGCCCATGTCGAGGAAATGAAAGGCGTCTGCACCGACGACGCGGGCCGCCTCTGCGTCGGCGGGGGCACGACCCACGCGGCGGCGGCCGAGGCGCTGAAGTCCGACTACCCGGCGTTGTCCTCGCTGGCCGCTCGGATCGGCGACCCGGCGGTGCGCGCGCGTGGCACGATGGGCGGCTCGGTCGCCAACGACGACCCCTCGGCTTGCTGGCCGGCGGGCGTGCTGGGCTCGGGCGCGACGGTCGTGGCGGCGGGCAAGTCCGGCACGCGGGAGATCGGCGCGGACGACTTCTTCCAAGGCATGTTCACCACCGCGCTGGAGGAGGGCGAGATCATCACCGAGATCCGCTTCCCCGTGCCGGAGAAGGCCGCCTACGAGAAGATGATTCAGCCCGCCTCGCGCTTCCCGCTGGTGGCGGCCTACGTGGCGAAGTTCGCCGACGGGGTGCGCGTGGCGATCACGGGCGCGTCCTCGGACGGGGTGTTCCGCTGGACCGAGGCGGAGACGGCGCTGTCCCAGGACTTCTCGGCGGAGGCGGTGAAGGGGCTCGCCGCGCCGGATGCGGGCGGCATGATCTCCGACCTGCACGGGTCCGCGGAGTACCGCGCGCACCTGTGCAAGGTGATGACGGCGCGGGCGGTGAAGGCCGCGGGCTGACGCCACCGGCGATGCCATCGGAGGGGCGCGGAGGAGCCCGCGCCCCTTCGCGTCGGGGGGTGCCGCGCGGGCCTTCGGGGACGTGACGGCGGAACCCGGGGAGGCATGCCGGGATTAGGGAAACGTGGTACCGGCCGGGGCCTACGGACTTCCCGGAAGGTCCACTCGGGGGCGCACGACGGGACTGGTGCCCTGTCGGAGCGCCCCCTTCCTCTCGAAATCGCGACGCACCCCTGGGCATCCCTCGGTGAAAAGGCTTCCATGCAGGGCGAACGCAGTCGGCGGATTCGCGTTCGCCGCGAGCGGCTTAGGGAAAGCCCGGCGAAACCCGCAACCACGCCCTGCCGGGGAGGTCGGATGTCATCGCATGTCCCGGATCGGTAGGGCCGGTCCCATGACGATACTACCAGATTCGCCACCCTCCTATCCATCGCCGCGCTCGG
This sequence comes from Jannaschia sp. Os4, assembly GCF_016820245.1. Taxonomy (GTDB): domain Bacteria; phylum Pseudomonadota; class Alphaproteobacteria; order Rhodobacterales; family Rhodobacteraceae; genus Jannaschia. The sequence continues at coordinate 319,912 of NZ_JAFCAR010000005.1, forward strand.
CCTCGGCGGCTGCGCCACGATCACGCGCGGCAGCGACGACGTACTCCAGTTCCAGACCACCCCCTCGGGGGCGTCCGTCCAGACCAGCAACGGCTACTCGTGCGCGTCGACGCCCTGTGCGCTCAAGATGCCGCGGCGGTCGGACCTCGTGGCCACGATCTCGCGGCGCGGATGCCGGACCGCGCAGGTGAACGTGACCCATCACACCGCGAATGCCGGCGCGGCCGGCGTGGCGGGCAACGTGCTCGTCGGGGGCGTGATCGGCCTCGCGGTCGACGCGAGCACGGGCGCGTCCCAGGACCTCGTGCCGAACCCGGTCGTGGTGGACCTCGACTGCTGAAACGGGAAGGGGCGCCCGAAGGCGCCCCGGACCCGGTCTTTCGGCGGCGATCAGCGCTGGATCGGGCCGATCATCATGACCATCTGGCGGCCTTCCATCTTGGGGAAGTTCTCCACCTTGCCGATCTCCTTGGTGTCCTCGGCCACCCGCTCGAGAAGCTCGCGCCCGAGGTTCTGGTGCGCCATCTCGCGGCCCCGGAAGCGCAGGGTGACCTTCACCTTGTCGCCCGCCTCGAGGAAGCGCGTCACGTTCCGCATCTTGACGTCGTAGTCGTGCGTGTCGGTGTTGGGGCGGAACTTCACCTCCTTCACCTCGATCGTCTTCTGCTTCTTGCGGGCCTCGGCCTCGCGCTTCTGCTGCTCGTACTTGAACTTGCCCAGATCCATGATCTTGGCGACGGGCGGGTTCGCGTTCGGGCTAATCTCGACGAGGTCCAGCTCGACCTCCGCGGCGAGGTCCATGGCCTTCGAGGGGGACATGACCCCGAGGTTCTCGCCCTCGGCGCCGATCAGGCGGACCTCGATGGCGCGGATCTTGTCGTTGGCGCGGGGGCCGGTGTCGCGCACGGGGGGCGCGTTGTGGGGTCGGCGGGCTATGGCGTTCGCTCCTGCGGTGTTTGAGGGGGGCAAGGTAGCTGCACCCTCCGCCCGGTTCAAGGCGCGCGGAGGCTCGCCGGTTCGTCGCCCGTCCGGCGTGGCACGGGAACCCTTGCGGGGGGGGAGGGATTTCCCCAAGGACCCCACCCGAGGCCGCCGCACCGGCCCTGAAGGAGAATCGAATGTCCCGCACGCTCATCCTCGTCCTGACGATCGTCGTCGTCGCCGTCCTCGCATGGGTCGTCATCGACCGGCTCGGCGATGCCGACAACATCGCGGACGCCCCGGTCGAGACGCCCGTCACCACCACCGACGAGGGCGCCGTCGCCGTCGTCGAGGCCGAGGAGCCCGCCAGCAACGTCGACGAGGCGCTCGACGCCGCCGAGGTGGAGGTCGAGGCCGCCACCGACGAGGCCGTCGTCGTCACCGAGGAGGCCGGCGACACGCTGGTCGAGACCGTCGAGGGCGCCGCCGAGGAGACGGGCCTCGCGCTGCAGGAGGGCGCCGAGGCGACCGGCGACGCCATCGAGGGCGCCTCGACCGCCGTCGGCGAGGCGGCCGAGGACGCGGCCGAGGGCACCGCCGCGCTGGCGGAGGACGCCGGCGAGGCCGTCGCGGACGGCGTCGAGGCCGTCGAGGAGACCGCCGAGGAGGGGGCCGCCGCGACGAGCGCCGCGCTGCAGGACGCCGAGGAGGCCGCCGATGCGGCCGTGGCGGACGGGGCCGCCGCCGTCAGCGACGCGGCGAACGACGCGGCCGAGGCCGCCGATTCCCTAATCCAAGAGGCGACCGGGGCGACCGAGGAGGCCGTGAACGACGGGGCCGACGTGGTGGAGATCACCACCGACGCCGCCGAGGACGCCGCCGCCGACGTCTCCGAGGGGGCCGAGGCCGCCGTCGAGGGCGCGGGCGAAGGCGGGGCCGTGGACGCCACCGAGGAGGGCGTGACGACCACCACCGAGACCGTCGCCATCCAGCCCGTCGAGGGCGACGCCGAGGGCGCGGTCATCGTCGACGGGGACGCCTCCGCCGAGCCGCTGCCTCTCGCCGATCTGCTGACGCCGGAGACCTTCGACGCGGACGCCGTGCTCGTCTACGTCGACGAGAGCGACCTGGGCGCCCTCGCCAAGACCACCCTGCGGGGCGCGATCGAGCAGGCGCGCGACAACCCGGAGCTGGTCGACACCGCCATCACGGCGATCCGCGCCCGCCTCGTCGGGGAGTGATCCGCGCGCCCTGCCGGGCGCCACGCATCGACATGACGGGCCGTCCTTCGGGGCGGCCCGTCCGCGTTTGCAGAGGACCGCGGTCGCGGGGCAGGGTGACGCGGCACCAACCCGGAGGCGGCGATGATCGAGGAACCCAAGACCCTGCGCGTGGCGCGCGCCCTGAGGCGGCCCACGGCCGCGCAGGTGGCCGCCTTCGACGGGCTGCCCGCCGCCGTGGTGCTGGACGCGATGCACGGGGCGGGGGCGCTGTCCGCGGCCATCGCGCCGCTTCCGGGGCAGGCGGTCCGCGTCTGCGGTCCGGCCCTCGTCGCGGGGAACCAGCCCGGCGACGTGCTGGCGACCTTGGCCGCGCTGGAGCGGGTCGAGCCGGGCGACGTGCTGATGGTCGCGGTGGACGGCTACGCGGGGGCGGCCGCCGCCGGGGACCGCGTGGCCGGCATGGCGAGGAACGGGGGCGCGGCGGCGTTGGTGACGGACGGGCCGCTGCGCGACCTCGACGGGCTGCGGACGGTCGGGCTTCCCGCGTGGTGCGCGGGGCTGACCCCCGCCTCGCCGGTGGGTCGGGGGCCGGGGACCGTGGGCCTCCCCGTGGACATGGGTGGCGCGCGCGTGGCGCAGGGGGACGTGGTGGTCGCGGACGTGGACGGCGTGGTCGTCGTGCCGTTCGAGCGCCTCGACGCCGTGGCCGAGGCGGCGCGGCGGGTGATGGCCGCGGAGGCGGCGCTCGACGCAGAGGTGGAGGCCGGGCGGCGCGACGTGGGCCTCTTGGCGGAGCACGACGCGCGGGGCGACGTGGAGTGGGTGGGCTGAAGCACCGGAGGCCCCGCGTGGGGCCTCCCGGACGGTCAGCCCTTCACCGCTCCCGCCGTCAGGCCGGACACGATCTGGCGCTGGAACACCATCACCAGCAGAAAGAGCGGCACCGTCGCAGAGACCACCGACGACACGGCGAGCATGATCTCCCCGTCCACCTGCGTCGAGCCGAGGAAGGACGCGATCTTGGGCACCATCGTCAGGTTCTCCTCGCGCAGCAGGAGCGCCGTGACCGCGAAGTCGTTGTACGCCAGCAGGAAGCTGAACAGCCCGGTGGTGATCACGCCGGGCCACATCACGGGCACGATCACCCGACGAAACGCCTCGAACCGGGTGCAGCCGTCGACCATCGCGCTCTCGTCGAGGTCCTTGGGGATGTTCAGGAAGAAGCTGTGCAGCATCCACAGCGTGAAGGGCTGGTTGATCGCGACGAGCACGATCACGGTGGTCGGGATCGAGCCCCAGATGCCCCACTGGAAGAAGGGCAGCAGGTAGCCCGAGACCAGCGTGATGTGCGGCATGGCGCGGAAGATCAGCGCGACGATGAGGATCCAGAAGGCGTAGCGGTAGCCCGAGCGGGCGAGCGCGTATCCCCCCAGCGTGCCGAACGTCAGCGAGATGACCACCACGGAGCCTGTCACGATCAGCGTGTTGAGGGCGTTGCGCCAGAACTCCTCGCGGAGCCACGCGGCCTCGTAGGCCTGCCCGGTGAAGGGCGAGCCGGTCTGCGCCTCCGTGAAGCGGCCGGTCAGCGCGTTCTGCCATCCGCGCAGGGAGAAGAAGTCCAGCTCGACCTTGAACGAGCCCCAGAGCGTCCAGACGAAGGGGAAGGCTGCTGCGAGGATCCAGATCGCGAGGAAGCCCCACAGCACCGCCGTGGCGAGGGGGGAGCGGGCGGAGGCCTTGGATGCCATGACGTGTCCCCTCTCAGTGGGCGTTGCGGGAGGTGAAGTCGCGCCACGTGCGCCAGATCACCGGCGACAGCAGCACCGCCACCCCGATGATCGTCAGCATCGACGTCGCCGCCGCCGAGCCGAACAGCGCCGTCTCGGTGCCCCGAAGGTCGTTCAGGATCGCGTAGGAGAGCGAGATCGCGTTCGCCTCCGCCGAGAAGGAGACGATCGGCTCCAGCACCCGGAAGTTGTCCATCAGCTGGATGAGCGCGATGAAGGTCGTCAGCGGCGCGAGGTGCGGGATGATGACGTAGCGGATCCGCTCCCACCGCGAGGCGCCGTCGATGACGGCCGATTCCAGCGTGTCTTCGGGCACGGTCTGCAGGCCCGCGTAGTAGACCACGAAGGCGAAGGGGATCGACGACCAGACGCCGTAGACGATCAGCATGACCCACGTCAGGACCGGCGACGCCTTGAGCGACAGGCCCGGATCGCCCGTCAGGTAGATCAGCGCCGAGCCGAGGATGCCCCGGCTGTCGAGCATCCAGTAGAGGACGAGCCCCCCGATCAGGGGCGTGATCATCATCGGCAGGATCGAGAGGAAGATCGTCGGCCCCTTGAGCAGCTTCGGCAGCGTGTTGAGCGCGAGCGCGACGCACAGCCCGATGACGATGCAGAAGGGCGTGACGACGAAGGTGTAGGTCAGGGTGAAGGCCAAGGCCTTGTAGAAGCGCAGGTTCATCAGCCGGGACAGGAAGTCCCCGATCCCGTCCGACGCGGCCCATGCCGCGCCCACGCTGTCGAAGGCGAGGTGGTTGCGGCCCGCGTAGATGTCGCCGCCGACGAAGCGCCCGAGCGGCCGCTCCTCGCGCAGCTCGCGCATCGCCTCCTGGTCGATGGACGTCGTCTCGGTGCAGCCGGCGAAGGGCACGCAGTTCTCGACGACCTTCAGCACCTGCTCGTGCTCGGCATGCATCGACTGGATCAGCACCGAGACGATCGGCAGCGCGATGAACAGGACCATCGCGGCCAGCGACGGCGCGATGAAGCGCAGGAAGGCGCCGTGCTTCATAGGTGGTCTCCCCGTGCGCCCGCCGCAGAACGCAACGGGGCGGACCCGAAGGCCCGCCCCGCCACTCCACCCCCCCGGAGGAGAGGCGTCAAGCTTCGATCACTGGAGGAAGCCGAGTTCCGTGGCCGCGGCGCGGTAGGCCGCTTCGGCATCCTGCAGCGCGGTCATCGCGTCCTCGGACCCCTGCAGGAAGTCCACCAGCTCGGCGCCCAAGGCGTTGTGCATCGCGCCCATGTAGGGGAGCATCGGGTAGGGCGCGGTGCCGCCCGTCGCCGTCTCGGACACGCCCACGGCGACCGGGGTCGGCTCGTAGCCGGGGATCAGCCACACGGCCTTGTCCTCGTTGCCTTCCAGCACGGCCGGCTGCACGCCGTTGACCATCGCGATGAAGGACGCCTCGGCGTCCTCGTCCGAGATGTTGGCCGCGATGGTGAACCCATCCCACCAGAGCGTCGAGGCGGGCGACGAGCCGCCGCCGACGGTCGGCGCGCCGGCGAGCACGGTGGCCGCCGCGATCTCCTCGCCCGATTCCTCCAGCACGTTGGCCGCGCGCGAGCCCCACATCTGGGCGATGGCGACCTCGCCGGCCGACCACAGCGCCTGCGTCGCGTTGGAGTCGTAGGTCAGGTAGTCGGGGCCGGACAGCTCGGCGATCTGCTTGAGCGTCTCGAGCGCCTGCACGCCGGTCTCGTTGGCGATGGCGGGTTCGGCCGAGCCGTCGGCGAAGAACGACCCGCCGTAGCCGAGGTACATGTTCACGAACTCCTCGGCGAGGTTCCACCCGGCGGCGGAGTTCATCGCGAGCGGGTTCTCCATGATGCCTTGGTCGCGCAACGCCTGTCCGGCCTCGATGACGCCCTCCCACGTGGTCGGCATCTCGGTGATGCCCGCCTGCTCCAGCAGGTCGGACCGCATGTAGAGGTGCTGGGCGTTGGCCATGAACGCGATGGCCATCGTCTGGCCGTCGATCTTGATCATCTGGCCCGGGTCGATGTTCGCGCCGTGCTCCGCGATCAGGTCGTCGAGCGGGCGCACGAGGTCGGCCGTCAGAAGCGGCACGAGCGACGAGTTGGCGACCACGGCGACGGTGTACTCCGCCGGCTCGGCGGTCAGCGCCGGCACCTGGATGTCCTTGTGCTCGGTGGTCGCGTTGATCGTCGCCTCGGGCGCGCATTCCTGCGCGCGGGCCGACACGGCGGCGAGCGCGGGGAAGTCGTTCGACAGGATGGCGACGCGGCCCTCGACGGGGCAGCCCGCGACGAGGTGGCCATCGGCGAAGGCGGGCGCGGCGACGGCCGCGAGGGCCGAGCCGAGCAGCAGGCGCTTGGTCACGTTCATTTGGTTGTCTCTCCCTGTTTCGGGTCCGGCGCGATGGAAATCCCGCGCGCGGTCCGGGCGGCATAGAACGACAGGGGGGAGGGGATTGCAATCGAATGCAAGCAGGCACCCCCCGGCCGCGCCCGCGCGACCAACTAGTTCCGCAGGATGGGAAACCAGTCCTCGCGAAGCCGTTGACCCGGGGTCATGCCGTGGCCGGGGAAGGACGGCGAGGTCGGGCCCGGACGCGCGGCGTAGCGGGCGTCCTCGCCGACGTAGCGCAGCGAGAAGGCGCGCCGCGTCCGGTCGCTGGAGTTGCCCCGCGCGCCGTGCAGCGTGCGGTAGTGGAAGGCCACCGCGTCGCCCGGCTCCATCGTCCATTCGAGCACGTCCATGTCCTCCGCGTCGGGGTCGGGGACGGGCGCGTAGGCGTCCGGGTCGGGATAGAAGTCGTCGCCCTTGAGCCACCGGGTCGGCAGGACGGGCCGGTCCCAGAGGTGCGATCCCCTCACGCAGCGCAGCGTCGCCTCCGCGACCGGGTCGAGCGGCACCCAGAGGCTGACCGTCTGGTCGCCGTCCACGAAGTAGTAGGGCCCGTCCTGATGCCACGGCGTCGGCTTGGAGGTCCCCGGCTCCTTCACGAGCACGTGGTCGTGGAACAGCTGCACCCGTCCGCCGCCCATCAGCGCGCCCACCGCCTCCACCACGCGCGGGTCGCGGGCCGCGGCCTCGAAGGCGGGGAAACGGGTCCAATTGCAGTAGTCGTCGAAGAACCGCCCCGTGTCCCCTTTGCCCACGTTCTCGGCGCCGTAGGGGCCGGGCGCCGCCATGTTGTCGGCGACGGCGGCGCGGAGGGGCTCGACGTGATCCCTCAGGAGCCCGCGCAGGACGACCGCGCCGTCGCGCCGATAGGCCTCCGCCGCCCGCGCGAAGTCAGGCGCGGGCATCCGCGACCGCGCGGATCAGCTGGTTCTCCAAGGCGGGCTTGGGCAGGGCGCGCGCGCTCGGGAAGTCGGAGAGCAGGTCGTTGACCCGCGCATGGCCCGAGTGGAACACGACGCGCACGCCGCGCCGGTCGAGCTCGCGGGCGAGGGGGAACACCTCCCCGTCGCCGAGCCGGACGTCGAGCAGGGCCACGTCGAAGGCCTCGTCGACCCGCGCGAGGCCGTCCTTGAGGCTGGCTGCGGTGGTCACCGCCGCGCCCGCGCCGGCGAAGATGGCTTCGAGGTCCATGAGGACGAGGATCTCGTCCTCCACCACGAGGACGCGCATCCCGTCGAGTTCGCCCGCCATACGTCCGTCCTTCGCCATAGGGGCGGATTTCGATCCCGCCCGGAGAGAGTCAAGGTCGCCCGCCTATCCTACGGAGGACCGGGGCGGAATCGCGGCGCCCGTGTCGATCACGATGGCACCCGTGCAACACCCGTCCCGATCATCGAATCCCGCGTCACCAGCGCGGCGAGCAGGTCGGCCTCCCACCCGTCGGTCCCGTCGGGGCGGCGCGGGATCACGACGTACCGCATGTCGGCGGTGCTGTCGTGGACCCGAACGGTCGTGCCCTCGGGCAGGTCGAGCCCGAACTCGCGCAGCACGGCGCGGGGCTCCCGCACGGTACGCGATCGGTATTCCCGGCTCTTGTACCAGTCGGGCGGCAGGCCCAGCAGGTTGCGCGGGTAGCACGAGCAGAGCGTGCAGACGACGACGTTGTGGGTGCCCTCGTCGTTCTCGACGGCGATCAGGCGCATCGTGCCCGGGTCGAACCCCATCTCGCGGCAGGCGGCGGTCGCGTCGCGCCGGGCGAGGGCCGCGAAGTCGGGGTCCGTCCACGTCCGGGCGACGAAGGCCGCGCCGTCGGCGGGCGAGCGCGCGTCCATCGCCTCGATCTGGCGCTGCACCTGGTCGGCGGTCACGACGCCCTTCTCGACGAGCAGTTCGCGGACCGCGACCTCCATCGCCTGCCAGTAAGTGAGCGGGCCGTCCTGATCGGCGCGGTAGGGATGGCCGGAGGGGGACGTCCCCTCGTGATGGTGATGGTCGTGGGGCATCAGGCGGGCTCCAGCCAGTGCGCGTAGATCTCGGCGTCTAGCGTGTCGTCGGGCCGCTCCGCGCCCGCGCCCCACACCTCGCGCATGGTGAAGCGCACGCGGGCGAGGGGAAGGCGCTCGGCCTCCAGCCCGTAGGCGAGCCGCTCGGGGTTGCCGAAGGGTCCGAGAATCCGCTCAACCTCGCCCACCTTGCCGCGCAGGTAGGCGGGCGTCCGGACGTGGCCGGGCGGCATCATGGCGGCCACCCGGACCGTGGCGCCGGGGGCGAGGTCAACCATCCTGCACGGTCCCGTAGCTGTCGCCCCGCGCCTGCACCTCGGCCATCTTCCGACCGAGCTCCTCGATCGAGTAGACGCCGCCCTCCAGGAGATTCTGGTTCACGGCGGCGATCCAGCGCTCGTAGTAGGACATCTCCTCGAACGCGGCCTCGCCCATGTCCTCCAAGGCCCGGCGCAGGCCGTCGACGGTGAAGTGGCCCGCCCCGGAGGCGAGGATCATCAGCGCGTCGACCCGCTTCTCCCACAGCGCGAAGTCGTGCTCGTCGCCGGGCACGGGGCCCGCGGCGTCCCCGCCCATGTCGTGCCAACGACGGCCCGTCGTTCCGGCTTCGCTCATCCCTCCCGCTCCTTCGCGAGCATGTCGACCTGCCCGCGCAGCTGCGGCAGGTGGTAGCCCGCGCCCTCCAGCGCCTCCATGATCTCGTCCGTCCGCAGACGTCCGGCCATCGCCAGCGCCCAGAGCACCGACGACCGGGTGCCCGACGCGCAGTAGGCCAGCACGCGCCCCTCGGCCCCGTCGATGGCATCGGCCTGCTCGTCGATGGCGGCCATCGTCAGGTTCGGCATGGCGAGCGGGTTGTACACGAACTCCAAGCCCGCCGCCTCGGCGGCTTGGCGCATCGCCTCGGCCTGGTGCGAGGGCGGCACCTCGGCGTCGGGGCGGTTGCAGATCAGCGTCGTGATCCCGCCCTCGGCCAAGGCGGCCACGTCGGCGGGGTCGATCATGGGGGCGACGGAGGTGATCTCGTCGAGCGGTCGGAGGTCCATGGCGGCACGATGCACCGCCGGGCGGGGGAGGGGAAGGGATCAGAGCACGAGGTCGTTGTCCTCCTCCTCGGCGCGGCTCTCGTCGTGCGAGGCGAGCGCGATGCCGAAGGTGAGGATGCCGACCCGCCCGGCGGTCATCAGGACGATCACCACGAGCTTGCCGAGGCCGCTGAGGTCGCCGGTGATCCCCATCGACAGGCCGACGGTGCCCATGGCCGAGATCGCCTCGAACATCACGGCGTCGAACGGCAGCGTCGGCTGCGCGAGCAGCAGGACGAAGGTCGCGCCGAGCAGCAGCATCGCGTAGAAGGTCAGCCCGGCGGCGGCGGTCTGCAGGCGGGAGAGCGGGATCTCGCGCTTGAAGTAGCGGATGCGGTCGCGGCCCTTCAGCGTCGAGCGCACGAGGCCCACCAGCGCGGCGAAGGACGTGGTCTTGAGGCCGCCCCCCGTCCCCGCGGGCGAGGCGCCGATCACCATCAGGAAGAACATCGCCACGATGATGGCCGGGGCCAGCGCCCCGATCGGCGTGGTGTTGAAGCCCACGGTCGTGGACGCCGTCATCACCTGGAAGAACGAGGCCATCAGCCGGTCCTCCGGGGCCATCGCCTGATAGGTCGGCTCGGCCACGAAGAGGATCGTCGTGCCGACGATCAGGAAGGCGAGGGTGGTCCGCCAGATCACCTTGGAGGTGAAGCCGAGCGCCCGGGCGCGGCCCGTCAGCGTGCGCCAGAAGTCGATGACGATGAGGAAGCCCATCGCGCCCGCGAGGGACAGGGCGGAGATCACCGAGACGACCCCCGCGTGGTCCGCGAAGCCCTCGAACGAGTCGGGGTTGAGCGAGAAGCCGGCCGTGCAGAACGCGCTGATCGAATGGAAGATCGCGGACCAGAGCGGATCCTCCACCCCGGCCGCCGCGAACATCGGCCAGAGGGCCGCCGCGCCCGCCGCCTCGCAGACGAGGGTGAAGGCGACGACCGCCTTGACGAACTGCGCCGGGTCGACGGTCTCGGGCAGGTTGAAGGCCGCGCGCGTCCCGTGGCTGTGGACGCGGTCCAGCCTCGAGGCGAGGGCGAGGACGATGAACGACCCGATGGTCATGTAGCCCAAGCCGCCCATCTGGATCAGCGAGATCACCACGAGTTCGCCGAAGAAGGTGAAGGAGGTGCCGGGGTCGATCGTCACCAGCCCGGTGGTCGAGACCGCCGAGACCGCGATGAACAGCGTGTCGACGGGGTCGAGCGGGACCGCCTGCGCCCACGGCAGGGACAGGAGCGCCCATCCGATCAGCGCGTAGCTCACGTAGCCGACCAGCAGCAGGCGCGGCGCGGCGGTGGAGGCGACGATGTGGTTCCAGCGCGCCCAGCCCCGGAGGCAGGTGCGGCGGATGGCGTCGACGGGCATCGATGGGGTCCCGTTGGAGGTGTGCCGGGACGAACGCAGCGCCCGCGGCGCGGTTCCGCCGCTTGCAGGCGCGCCCGGCCCCCGGCAGGGTGCGCCCCGCGCAGGGGAGGGACGTGCATGGGCTACCGGACGGAATGGCAGCGGGCCAAGGACGACCCGGAGGGGTTCTGGATGGACGCGGCCCGCGCCGTCGACTGGGACGTGGCCCCCTCCAAGGCGCTGCACGACCGGGGCGGGGTGGTGCCGGAATGGTTCGTGGACGGGCGCGTGAACGGCTGCTGGAACGCGGTCGACCGCCACGTCGAGGCGGGCCACGGCGACCGCGTCGCCATCGCCTACGACAGCCCGGTCACGGGCGCGGTCCGGCGGATCACCTACGCGCAGCTCCAGGACGACGTGGCCCGCCTCGCCGGCGCGCTGGCGGGGCGCGGGGTCGGGATGGGCGACCGCGTCGTCGTCTACATGCCGATGGTGCCCGAGGCGCTGGTCGCGATGCTGGCCTGCGCGCGGATCGGGGCGATCCATTCGGTCGTGTTCGGGGGCTTCGCCGCCGCGGAGCTTGCGGTGCGGATCGACGACGCCAAGCCCAAGGCGATCCTCGCCGCGTCCTGCGGGATCGAGCCCGGCCGCGTGGTCGAGTACAAGCCGCTGATCGACGGGGCGCTGGCGCAGGCGGACCACGCACCCGACTTCACCGTCGTCCTCCAGCGAGAGCAGGCCGTGGCGGACATGGGCGAGCGCGACGTCGATTGGCGCGACTTCGTCGCCGGCGCGGAGCCCGCCGCCTGCGTCCCCGTGCCGGGCGACCACCCGGCCTACATCCTCTACACCTCCGGCACGACCGGCGCGCCGAAGGGCGTGGTGCGCCCCACGGCGGGGCACCTCGTCGCGCTCGCGTGGTCGATGCCCAACATCTACGGCGTCCGTCCGGGCGAGACGTTCTGGGCCGCCTCCGACGTGGGGTGGGTCGTGGGGCACAGCTACATCGCCTACGCGCCGCTGATCCACGGCTGCACCACGGTCGTCTACGAGGGGAAGCCAGTCGGCACCCCCGACGCGACCGCCTTCTGGCGCGTGATGCAGGACCACGCGGTCGCCGCCTTCTTCACCGCGCCCACGGCGTTCCGCGCGGTCAAGCGCGAGGATCCGGAGGGGAAGGTCGCGGGGCGGTTCGACCTCTCGCGGCTGCGCACGATCTTCCTCGCTGGCGAGCGCGCCGACCCCGACACCGTGGCGTGGATCGAGCGCACGACGGGCAAGCCGGTGATCGACCACTGGTGGCAGACCGAGACCGGCTGGGCCATCGCCGCCAACCCGGTGGGGCTGGAGGCGCTGCCGGTGAAGTCGGGCAGCCCCTCGGTGCCGATGCCCGGCTACGACGTCGTGGTGCTGGACGAGGCCGGCCACGAGGTGCCGCGCGGCACCCTCGGGGCGATCGCGGTGCGCCTGCCGCTGCCGCCGGGCACGCTCCCGACGCTCTGGAACGCCGACGCGCGGTTCCGGAAGAGCTACCTCGACGCCTTCCCCGGCCACTACGAGACGGGCGACGCGGGCATGCTGGACGAGGACGGCTACCTCTGGATCATGGCGCGCACGGACGACGTCATCAACGTCGCGGGCCACCGCCTGTCCACGGGCCAGATGGAGGAGGTGATCGCCTCCCATCCGTCGGTCGCCGAATGCGCGGTAATCGGGGTCGCGGACCCGCTGAAGGGTCAGCTTCCGGTGGGCCTGATGATCGCCAACGCGGGCGCCGCGCAGTCCCCCGACGAGATCGCCAAGGAGGCGGTGGCCCTCGTGCGGGAGACCATCGGCCCCGTCGCGGCCTTCAAGCTGGCCGTGGTGGTCGACCGCCTGCCCAAGACCCGTTCGGGCAAGATCCTGCGCGGCACAATGGCCGCCATCGCGGACGGGCGGGACTGGAAGATGCCCGCGACCATCGACGATCCGGCCATCCTCGACGAGGTGGCCGACGCGCTGCGGGGCTTGGGCTACCCCGCCGACGGGTGAGCGGGCGGTGACCGGCGACCCGCCCGAGGCGCCCGGCCCGCTCGCGCTGCTCGGGCACGACATCCGCGCGGCGGTCTCGGACGTGATCGGCGGTCTGCGCCTGATCGACCGCGACGTGCTTCCCGACGACGTCCGCGCGCAGGTCGAGCGCGTCCATGCGGCCTCGGAGCTGCTCGCCCGGCTGGTGGAGGAAGTCTTGGCCGGCCCCCTCGCCGCCGACCCGGACGCGCCGGCCCCGACGGGCAACCTGAACCTGCCGCGCTTCCTCGCCGACGAGCTGCGGCGCTGGCGCGGCCATGCCGCCCCCGACGGGACCCGCGTGGCGCTCGACCGCGGGGACGGCCTCCCCGAGGTCGTCCGCCTCGATCAGCTCCACCTGCGCCGGGTGGTCGCGAACCTGATGGCCAACGCCCTGCGCCACGCGCCGGGCGGCGCCGTCGACCTCGCGGCGCGGCTGGAGGACGCGGACCTCGTGATCGAGGCGCGCGACGACGGGCCGGGCTTCGGGGACGCAGGGCCGGAGGCGGCCTTCGCCCCCGCCGTGTCGGGCGCGGGCAGCACGGGAATGGGCCTCCACATCGCGCGGGCCCATGCCGAGCGCCTGGGCGGTCGGCTGACCGCGAGGAACCGTCCCGGCGGCGGCGCGGCGGTCACGCTCCGGCTGCCCGAGGAGGCGTGGCGCCGCGACGCGCCGGAGGGGCTGCCGGACCTGTCGGGCCTCCGGGTGCTCGTGGCCGACGACAGCGCCACGACGCAGGCGCTGCTGCGCGCGATGCTCTCGCGCATGGGGGCGGAGTGCGAGACCGCCGCCGACGGGATCGAGGCGCTCAACTGGCTCGCGCGGGAGCGGTTCGACCTCGCGGTGGTCGATCTCGAGATGCCGTCCTTGGGCGGGATCGAGGTGATCCGCTCCGAGCGGCTCCGCCAAGCGCGCGGGATCGCCCCGCCCACGCCGATCCTCGCGATGACCGCCTACGTCCTCCACGACGACCGGGACGCCATCATCGAGGCCGGGGCGGAGGACATCCTCCCCAAGCCGCTGGGCACCGTCGAGGAGGTGGGCGCGATCCTCGCGCGGCATCTCGCGGCGCGCACGCCCTCGCACTGGAGCCCGGAGGCCGCGCCGCCGGTGAGCGCCGCCCTGCTGGCGGAACTGCTGGCCGCGACGGACGAGGCGGACCGCGCGGCGTTCCTCGCCGGCCTGAAGGCGGACTTTGCGGCGGTCGAGGCGCGCATGTCGCGCGCCGTCGAGGCCGAGGATCCCGATGCCTTGGCGGCCGAGGCGCATGCACTGCTGTCGCTGGCCGGGGTGGTCGGGGCGCTGCCCGTCCAGTCCCGCGCGCGCGCCCTGCTGACGGCGGACGGCCCCGACGAGGCGGCGCGGATCGCGCCCGACGTGCTCGCGCGCTTGGCGGACCTGCGCCGGATGCTCGGTCAGTTGTCGGATAACCCGTAGAGGGCCGCGGGCGCGTCCACGAGCACGGTGCGCCACTCCGCCTCGTCCGTGGCCCGCGCGAGCACATCCAAGAGCGCGCCGGACCGGGGCCGCGCGGCGTCGCCCAACATGATGTGCGGCCAGTCCGACCCCCACACGCATCGCTCGGGCGCCGCGTCCAGCAGGGACCGCACGAGCGGGAGGGCATCGTCGTAGGGGTCCGCGCAGACCCTGTAGGGGGCGGAGAGCTTCACCCACGCGGCCCGGTCGGCCACGAGGTCGCGCAGCGCGCGGAACCCCGGCGCCGCGGGTCCGGCCGCGACGGCCGGCCACGCCATGTGGTCCAGCACGACGTCCACCGGCATCGCGCGGATGCGGGGCGCGAGATCCGGCAAGTGGTCGGCGCGCGCGAGCATCTGGACGTGCAGCCCGCGCTCGGCGAGGCGCGGGGCCATCGCCTCCACGCCGTCCCATGACAGCACGCCGCCGTGGACGTAGTTGAGGCGCACCCCGACGATGCCCGCACCGACCAGCACGTCGAGGTCCGCGTCGGTCGCGTCGTCGCGCACGAGGCCGATCCCCCGCGCGCGGTCCCGTCCGAGCGCGGCCACCGCCCGCGCGGTCACCGCGTTGTCCGTGCCGTAGAGGATCGAATGGACGACGACCGTGCGCGAGACGTTCAGCGCCTCGCATTGCGCGCGGTAGGCCGCGAGGTAGCGGTCGAAGGTCCAGCCGGGGGCCGGATCCTCGACCCGCCCGTCCCAGAGCGGGGCCTCCTCGGGCGCGGCGAGCATGTGGACATGGGCGTCGCAGGCCCCGTCGGGGGCGCGGCGTGTCACGGGGCCGGTGTCGAGCGGCGGATCGGCGGCGGGGATCATCGGGCGACGCTAGCCGTAGAGGCGCAGCATCTCCAAGAGGTCCGCATGGGTGTTCGCCTCCTGCACCGGCTTGTCGTCGCGCCAGCGCAGCATCCGGGGAAAGCGCAGGGCGACCCCCGACTTGTGGCGCGGGCTCTCCTGTATCCCCTCGAAGCCGATCTCGAAGACCTGCTCGGCGGGGACTTGGCGAACGGGGCCGAACTTGGCGAGCGTGTTGCGCCGCACCCACGCGGTGATCTTGCGGAACTCGGCGTCCGTCAGGCCCGAATAGGCCTTGGTGAAGGGGACCAGCTCGTTGCCCTTCCACACCGCGAAGGTGAAGTCCGTGAAGAGGTTCGCCCGCCGCCCGTGGCCGGCCTGCGCGTAGACCATGACCGCGTCGATGGTCAGCGGGTCGATCTTCCACTTCCACCAGTCCCCGCGCTTGCGGCCCACGTGGTAGGGCGAGGTCAGGCGCTTGAGCATCATCCCTTCGGCCATCCGCGCGCGCGATCCCTCGCGCAGGTCGCGCAGCCCGTCCCACGTGTCGAAGGCGATCCCCTCCGACCGTATCACCGGCGCCTCGGGCGGCAGGTCGCGCAGCAGGGCGTCCAGGCGCTCCCGGCGCTCGGACAGGGGCAGGGCGCGGACGTCCTCGCCGCCATGCTCCAATAGGTCGTAGGCGTAGAGGATCGCGGGCGCCTCCTGCAGCAGCTTCTTGGGCACCGTCTTGCGCCCGATCCGCTTCTGCAGCGCGTTGAACCGCATCGGCTGGTTCGCGGCGTGGTCCCACGCGAGGATCTCGCCGTCGAGGACCGTGCCGTCCGGCAGGAAGTCCGACGCCCGCGCGAACTCGGGGAAGCGGTCGGTCATCAGCTCCTCGCCGCGCGACCACAGGTGGTGCGTCCCTTCCCGCAGGATCAGCTGACCCCGGATGCCGTCCCACTTCCACTCCGCCAGCCATTCGTCCGGCGCGCCCAGCACCTCCGGCCCCGGCTCGACTTGATGGGCGAGGCAGAACGGGTAGGGGCGCGACAGGTCCGCCGTCGGGTCGTGCTCGACGATCAGCGCGCGGTAGGAGGTGGTCTCGGGCGACCAGTCGCCCATCAGCCGGTGCGCCAGCTCCGCCTCGTCGATCTCGGTGGCCTGCGCCAAGGCCCGGGTCATCAGCTTCTGGCTCACGCCCACGCGGAAGCCGCCGGTGATGAGCTTGTTGAAAACGAACCGCTCCGCGCCCCCGAGCGCGTCCCACCCCGCCTCGACCAGCCGCCGCTTCTCCGGCTCCTCGGCGGTCTGCAGGGCGCGGATGTCGGCGATCCACTCCGACAGGCTGCGCTCGGACGTCCGCGTCGGCTCCGGCAGGATCAGCGCGATGGTCTCGGCGAGGTCGCCGACCACGTGGTAGCTCTCCTTGAAGAGCCACATCGGCAGGCCCGCCCGCTCGGCCGCCCATTCCGCCATCCGCGTCGCGGTGACGGTGCGCTTCGGGCGCCGGCCCGACAGCAGCGCGATCGTCCAAAGGCGGTCGTCCTCCGCCGCCTCGCGGAAGTAGGCGGCCAGGGCCGCCGTCTTGGCGTTCGTCTTGGTCGTACGGTCGAGCGCGGTGAAGAGTTCGGCGAAGTGCTTCATGGATGCACCCGCAGAAACTCCGCCGCCTCGTCCACCGCCCGCTCCGCCCCCGGCGCGCCGGAGCCGACGGCGAGGAGCCATGCATGGAACACGTCGCGGAAGATCCGCAGGCGCACCTCCGCGCCCGCCCCGCGGAGCCGTTCGGCCACGGCCTCGGCGTCGCGCTGCAGGATCTCGCCCTCGGCGACGAAGATCAGCGCGGGGATGGGGCAGGGCCAGTCGGCGTGGATCGGGGAGACGCGGGGGTCCCGCGGGTCGGCGTCGCCTACGTAGTCCGTCACGGCGCGCTTAAGCATGGGCACCGCGAGGACGATCTCGTCGTGCCCCTCCGGTGCCGGGCGGGTGGGGTCGAGGTCGGCGGCGGGCGAGGCGAGGACCAGCCGCTCGGGCGGGGCCTCGCGGCAGAGCCGGGCCGCGACCCCGAGCGCGAGGCATCCGCCCGCGCTGTCGCCGCCGAGCGCGGCGCCGGGCCGGGCCCGGGCTACGGCGAGGCAGTCGTCGTGCGCGGCCGGGAAGGGGTGCTCCGGGGCGAGGCGGTAGTCGGGCGCGATGACCCGGCGGCCGGAGCGCCGCGCGAGCTCGTCGAGGAGGCGGTGATACGTGTCGGGGCTGCCCATTACGAAGCCGCCGCCGTGGAACCAGATCAGCTCGCCCGCCGCGCCCTCCTTCGGCTCGGACACGCGGCAGGGGACGCCGCCGATGGCCTCGCGGGTGACGTGCAGGCCCGGCACGCGGGGGCGGAACAGCGCGCCGACCTGCATCAGCCTCCGGTGGGCGGTCCACGGCAGGGGAAGGGACAGGAGCGGGCGCACCGTCAGGCGCACCCCCATCGCGAGGGTCCGGTCGCGCAGGCTCCGCCTCATGCGGCGCCCCTCAGGAAGGCGGCGATGCCGTCGAGCGCCCGGTCCGCGGCGGGGGCGATGCCAGCGGCGAGGTGCCACGCGTGGGGCAGTCCGCGCACGCGCCGGATCCGGACGTCCGCGCCGCCCGCGCGCAGCTGGGCCGCGAGGGCGTCGGAGTCCTCCTCCAGCAGCTCCCCGTCGGCCACGTGGATCAGGGTGGGCGGCGCGCCGGGGAAGTCGGCATGGACGGGCGACAGGCGCGGGTCGGTCGGGTCCGCGCCCGGCGCGTAGAGCGCGAGCAGCCGCTCGAGGAGCGGGCGGCTCAGGAACATCGGGTCGGCATCCGCCGGGTCGGGGCGGGCGGCGTCGAGCCGGCCGGCGGGGCAGATCAGGGCCATGCGCGCGGGCGGCGTGCCGTCTGCGCAGAGCTGGGCGCAGACCGAGGCGGCGAGCGTCGCGCCCGCGCTGTCCCCGGCGAGGGCGAACGGCCCCCGCGCGGCCATCGCGTGGGCGGCGGCGAGGCAGTCCTCGTAGGCGGCGGGGAACGGATGCTCGGGCGCGAGGCGGTAGGCGGGCGTCGTCACGCGCAGGCCGGAGGCCATCGCGACCAGGTCGGTCAGGCGCGCGTGGGAGCGCGGCGATCCGGCCACGAAGGCGCCGCCGTGGCACCAGAGCAGGTCGCCCCGCGCGTCGGGCGGCGTCAGCACGCGGGCTTGGACGCCGCCGACATCTTGCCATTCGACGGCCGCGCCCTTCGGCGCGCGCAGGGGCGTGGCCAGCGCGAAGGCCGCGCGCATCGCGGCGACGGGGAGGGGCCGCCGCAGCAGCGGCTCGGCCACGCGGTCGGCCAGCCCGGCGACCATGCGGTCGCGCCACGTGAGGGCAATCTCAGGCATCCTCGGCCTCGGCGTCCTCGGTCTCGAGCTGGTCGTCGCCGTACTCGGTGCTGACGACGTGGGCGTCGTAGCCCTTGTCGCGCAGCCAGCGGTGGAAGGTGGAGGTGTAGCCGTGCGTGGCGAAGATGCGTTCGGCCCCCGTCGCCGCGATGGCGTCGTTCAGGCCCAGCCAGTCCGCGTGGTCCGAGATCACGAAGCCCCGGTCCGCCGCACGCCGCCGCCGCACGCCGCGCAAGGCCATCCAGCCCGACGCGATGCCCGTCGAGCAGTTGCCGAACTTCTTGATCCAGCCGCCCGCCAGCGCCGAGGGCGGCGCGATCACGAGGCCGCCCGCGTTGGCCTTCAGGTCCGTCTCCCGCGTCACCCGCACCGTATCGGGCAGCGCCACGCCCTGCGCCCGCAGCACGGCGTTGGTGTTCTCGACCGCGCCGTGGGTCAGGATCGGGCCGATGGAGGGGTCCACCATCGTCATCAGCCGCTGCGCCTTGCCCAAGCTGTAGGCGCCGACCACGGCGAAGCGCCCGTCGGCGGCGCAGGAGGCCCACCATTCGTTCACCTGCCGCTCCAGTTCGGCCTCGCTCTCCCACGCGAAGACCGGCAGGCCGAAGGTGCATTCGGTGATGAAGGCGTGGCAGCGAACCGGCTCCCACGGCTCGGACAGCTTGTCCGGCCCGGTCTTGTAGTCGCCCGAGACGACCCAGACCTCGCCGCCCACCTCGATGCGGATCTGCGCGCTGCCGGGCACGTGGCCCGCGGGGTGGAAGCTGACCGTGGCGCCGCCGATGACCCGCGTTTCGCCGAACGCGACGCCGTCGGTGCGGATGTCGCCCAAGCGGTGGCGCATGACCGGCAGCGCGGCATGCGTCGCCATGTAGGACCTATGGCCCGCGTAGGAGTGGTCGGCATGGCCGTGGGTGACGAGCGCCCGGTCGACGGGACGCCACGGATCGACCCAGAAGTCGCCGGCCGGGCAGTAGAGCCCCTCGTCGCGGAATTCGAGCACCATGAGGGGAGAAGATAGGGGCGGGGGGATCGTTCCCCCACCCCCGCGATTCAGTAGGCGTGGGTCGTCCCCGTCTCGACGGCCTCGGCCAGCGCCGTCTCGGCCCACGTCCCGCGCCCGCCGGTGGCGCGGATCAGTTCGAGCTTCTCCTCGGCCCCGACGAGGTCGCCGCGCTCGACGAGGCCCTGCCCGTAGTAGGACAGCGCCTGCCAGTGGTCGGGATCGAGCGCCAGCGCCGCCCGGTAGAGGGCCGCGCCGCCTTCCCAGTCGCCCGCCTTGCGCGTGGCGAAGCCGCGCAGGGTGAGGACGTCGGCATCCACCTCGGCCACGAGATCGAGCAGCGCCAGAGCCTCGGCCGGGCGGTCGAAATAGGCCAGCTCGCGCGCGCCCTCGTAGAGCTGCCGGTCGTCCAGCGCCCCGGACTGGCCGACGATGCACGCCCCCCGGGTGGCGTCCCAGACGCTGCCTTCGGGGCAGGTGACCGTGGTCTCGGTCTGCGTCGGCGGCGTCGAGGAGGTGCCGGCCGCGAAGGCGGCTGCGGGGGCGAGGCAGAGGGCGGCGAGCAGGATGCGCATGGTCGTCTCCGGAGATGGGCGTCGACCGGGACGATGCGTCGCCCGCCGCGCGGGACAAGCCCCCGGCGGCGGACGCGACATCGCGGCGCATCACGCCCGTGTCAGAGGCCGGCCGTCTCCTCGGCCCCGGTCATCAGGTTCAGGCACTGCACCGCCGTGCCCGACGCGCCCTTGCCGAGGTTGTCGAGCACCGCGACCACCGTGACGCGCCCCTCGCCGTCGCCCTGCACCGACAGCTCCATCCGGTTGGTCCCGTTCAGGCGCTGCGGGTCGATCTTGTCGCTGGGGAGCACCACGGAGACGAACGGGTCGCCCGCGTAGAAGTCGCGCAGGCATGCCTCGATCCGCGCCTGTCCCGCGATCTCGCCCGGCAGCAGGTCGGCGTGCAGGTGGAGCTGCACCAGCATCCCCTGCGCGTAGGCCGACAGCATCGGCTGGAAGCACGGCTTCCGCGTGAGGCCGCCATACGTCATCATCTCCGGCAGGTGCTTGTGCGTCTGGCCCGGCGCGTAGGCATAGAACGCGGGCGCCTCCCCGGACTCGAACGCAGTGATCAGGGCGTTGCCGCCGCCGGTGTAGCCCGACACCCCCGTCAGCACGGCGGGATGGTCGGGCGGCAGGATGCCCGCGTCGGTCAGGGGCCGCAGGATGGAGATGGCCCCGGTCGCGTAGCAGCCGACGTTCGCCACTTTCTTCGCGGTCCGGATGCGCTCCCGCTGGCCCGGCAGCTCGGGCATCCCGTAGGTCCAGTCGGGGTTCGTCCGATGCGCGGTGGAGGCATCTATCAGGCGGCAGTCGCCCGCCAGCGTCACCGCCTCGCGGGCCGCGTCGTCGGGCAAGCAGAGGATGCCCACGTCGGCCCGCGCGAAGGCGTCGCGCCGGGCGTCGGGGTCCTTCCGCAGGGCGTGGTCCACGGACACGACCTCCACGTCGTCGCGGCGGTCGAGGCGCTCGCGGATGCGCAGCCCCGTGGTTCCCGCCTCGCCGTCGATGAAGACCCGCGTCATGGTCCCGTCCTTTCGTTGGTGACGGCGCGGACCTAGCGGGCGGGGCGGGTGCCGTCAAAGACGAAGCCCCGACGCGGGGGCCGGGGCTTCGGGTCGTCGGGTTCAGGGACGGTCAGCCGGTCGCCTCGGGGACACAGGTGCCGGTCTCGGCGTCCAACACGTTGCCCGGGGCGCAGGATTGCGCCGTGGTCGTCTTCTCGTAGTTGCAGCCTTGAGCGGCGGCCATGCCGGGAGCCAGCAACAGGCCCGCGACGAGCAGGGTCTTGAGCGTGGTCATGGTCGTCTCCTCGTGAGTTGACGCCCTCGACGGTAGCGCGCCCGGCCCGATCCGCCAAATCACTCCTCCCGCGGCGGATCGTCCCGCTCCCGCAGGCGCCCGAAGAGGCGGCCGCTGACGAAGGTGGTGCGCGGGGTCCAGACATAGGGCGTGCGCGCCTCGACGCGGGGCCGCAGCATCGCGCGCGCGACGGCCACGAGCGCGAGGAGCAGGTGCCCGCCGCCGATCAGCCAGAACATCGCCTGCGGGCCGAACGCCTCGATCAGCGTGGAGGCCGCGAGCGGCGATCCGATGGCGCCGAGGGCGAACAGGAACATCAGCGCCGCCGACAGCTCGACCCGCTCGGCGCTCGTGGCTTGGTCGTGGGCGTGGGCGGCGGCGACCGAGTAGATCGGGAAGGTGATCAGCCCGAACAGCGCTGCCGTGGCGTAGGCCCACGCCACCGACGCCCCCGCGAGCGTGGCCGAGGCCGCGCAGGAGGCGACCGCGAGCGCGGAAAGCCAGATCAGCAGCCTCCGCCGGTCCATCCGGTCCGCGATCCACCCGGCCGGAAGCTGCGCCAGCGCGCCGCCCGCGACGAAGGCGGCGAGGTAGGGGCCGATCTGGTCGGGCCGGAGACCGACCTCGGTGCCGTGCAGGGGGCCAACGGTGCGGAAGGCCGAGGAGGTCAGCCCCGCCACCACCACCGCGGCGGCGGCGAGCGGCGACTTGGCGACGGCCAGCATCGGGCGCAGGCGGGGGGCGGACGGCACCTCGGGCTGGCCCGCGCGGGTGAGCGCGAGCGGCAGCAGCGCGGCGCAGGCGAGGATGGCGAGCAGGTTGTAGCCCGCGTAGGTCGCGGGCTCGAGCACCGAGACGGCCAGCTGCGCGAGGAGCGACGCGCCTTGATCCACGACGCGGTAGGTGCCCATCGCGCGGCCCCGCGTCTCGTTGGTGACCTTCGCCTGCAGCCACGCCTCGATCACCGTGTAGCAGCCCGCCACGCACAGGCCCGACGCGACGCGCATCCCGGCCCATGCCCACGGGTGCGGCACGACCATGTGGGCAATCAGGCTGATGGTCCCGGCGGCGGTGAACACGGCGAAGGCGCGCGAGTGGCCGATGGCCCCCAAGAGGCGCGGCGCGGCCCAGCAGCCGAGGAAGAACCCGAGGAAGTGCGCCGATCCGAGCAGGCCGATCTCGGTCGTGGTGAACCCCAGCACCACGCCCGAGAGCGCGTCGAACGGGCCGAGGCCGCCGGATCCCAGCTGCAGCAGCGCGACCGAGGCGAAGAGCGCGGCGAAGGAGATCAGGAGGCGCATGGGGCAGGGGTGGACCGCGACGATGGGCGCGTCCATCCCGTCCGCGACGCGGGTGGTGTCAGCCGGGCCACGCCACGCGGGCCAGCAGCCCATGATGGTCGGAGCCGAGCTTGGGACGCCGCAGGACTTCCGCCCCGTGCGGGGCCATCACCATGTCGATGGGCAGGGGCACGGTGCGCTTCAGCCAGAAGGTCGGGCGCCATGTCGTGCGGACGCGGCCGTCCGCCGCGCGAGCGAGGGCGCGGGCGCGATGCGACCAAGGCATCTGGTTGACGTCCCCCGCGGCGATCACGGGGCCGGGCAGGGCGGCGAGGAAGGCTATGGCCTCCGGCTCGGTCCGGACGCCGTAATCGTTGGGCCACGGCCACGGGATATGCAGCGCGGCGATCCACACGGTCTCCCCCTTCCACGACACCGGGGCGGCGGCGACGGCGCGCCGCTCGGTGCAGGCCGTCTCGCCTGCGAAGGGGGCTTTGGAGAGCACCGCCACGCCCGACCAAGCCGAGTTGCGGCAGAGATGCGCGTGAGACCAGCGCTCGGCGAGCAGGTCGATGATCTGCAGGTTCGCGTCGCCCACCTCCTGCAGGAGGACGAAGTCGGGATCGGCGGCGAGGATGTCGGCGGCCACGCCCTCCATCGCCGTGTTCCCGGCGAGCAGGTTCTTGGAGTACAGCGTCGGTCCCGGCACGGGGGCCTGTCCGAGGAAGGGCAGAACGATCGTCGCCGCGCCCGCCGCCGCGAGGGCCGCCAGCACGATCCGGGACCGGCCCGCCATCAGGACGGACGCTGCGGCACAGCCGAGCGCCGCATAGGGGCGCAGGATGGAAAGGCTATCGGCGGCCGGCGACCAACGGCCGACGAATCCCAGCAGCAGCAGCGCCGCAGATCCCCAGCCGAGCAGCCGCAGCAGGCCCCGCATCATGCGGCGCCGAATACCCGCTCGAAGATCGTGTCCACGTGCTTGAGGTGGTAGCCAAGGTCGAACTTCTCCGAGATCTCCTCCTCCGAGAGCGCGGAGCGCACCTCCGGGTCGGCCTTCAGCTCGGCTTGGAAGTCGGCGCCGTGGTCCCAGACCTTCATCGCGTTGCGCTGCACGAGGCGGTAGGCGTCCTCGCGCGTCACGCCCGCCTGCGTCAGCGCGAGCAGCACGCGCTGCGACATGGTCAGCCCGCCGAGGCGGTTCAGGTTCGCCTCCAGCCCCTGCTCGTGGATCACCAGCCCCTCGATCACGCCGGTCAGCCGGGCCAGCGCGAAGTCGAGCGTGATCGTCGCGTCCGGCCCGATGGCCCGCTCGACCGAGGAGTGCGAGATGTCGCGCTCGTGCCAGAGCGCCACGTTCTCCATCGCCGGGATCACCGTCATCCGGACGAGCCGGGCGAGGCCCGTGAGGTTCTCGGTCAGCACCGGGTTGCGCTTGTGGGGCATGGCCGAGGAGCCTTTCTGCCCCTTGCCGAACGCCTCCTCGGCCTCCAGCACCTCGGTCCGCTGCATGTGGCGGATCTCGGTGGCGACGTTCTCGATGCTGCTGGCCACGAGGCCCAGCGCGGCGAAGAACGCCGCGTGGCGGTCGCGCGGGATCACCTGCGTCGAGACCGGCTCGGGCATCAGGCCCATCTTCTCGCAGACATGCGCCTCGACGCGCGGATCGACGTTGGCGAACGTGCCGACCGCGCCGGAGATGGCGCCCGTGGCGATCTCGGCCTTGGCGGTCGTCAGGCGGCGGCGGGCGCGCTGGAACTCGGCGTGGAAGCGCGCGAAGGTCAGGCCCATCGTCACCGGCTCGGCGTGGATGCCGTGGGAGCGGCCGATCCGCGGCGTCGTCTTGTGCTCGCGCGCGCGCCGCTCCAGCGCCTCCAGCAGCGCCTCCACGTCCGCGATCAGGATGTCCGCCGCCCGCGTCAGCTGCACCGCGAGCGTCGTGTCGAGCACGTCCGACGAGGTCATCCCCTGGTGGACGAACCGCGCCTCGTCGTGGCCCACGATCTCGGCAAGGTGGGTCAGGAAGGCGATCACGTCGTGCTTGGTCTCGCGCTCGATGGCGTCGATGCGCGCCACGTCGAACTCGACGTCCTTCGCCTTCCACACGGCGTCCGCGTTCTCGCGCGGGATCGTGCCGAGGTCGGCCATCGCGTCGCCCGCGTGGGCCTCGATCTCGAACCAGATTCGGAACTTGGCCTCGGGCGTCCAAAGGGCGGCCATCTCGGGGCGGGAGTAGCGGGGGATCATGCGGGTCGGCTCCGTCTGGTGCCCCGTCTGGCGCGGAGCGCGGGGACCCCCTAGGCTGGGGGTCCCCGATCCGCAAGGAAGCCCCGATGCGCGCGCTCCTCCTCCTCCTGCTCGCCGCGCCCGCCGCCGCGTGGACGCCCGTGGCGGAGGTCGAGGCGGCGCTGGCCGGCCGGACGGTCGACTACGACGCGGGCGCATGGCAGCGGTTCGACCCGTCCGGCGCGACCCTCTACCACGCGGGCGCGCCGTCATGGGGCCGCTGGGCCGCGCGGGGCGGCGCGTACTGCTCCGAATGGCCGCCCGCCGACGGATGGGTCTGCTACCGCGTCGAGATCGAGGAGGACCGCGTCCGCTTCGTCGACGACCGCGGCGGGTTCACCGAGGGGACCTTCCGCGAGTGACGCCCGCGGCGCGTCTCGCGTGGCTGTCGGGGCGGTGGCGCGTCCTGCGCGCGGTGCGCCACGCGGACGGGACACGGGCGCGGTTCGAGGGGCACGCGACCTGGGCGCCGGAGGGCCGGGGGCTCCGCTGCGTCGAGGACGGGACGATGGTGCTGGGCGGGGCGCGGATGCCCGCGCGGCGCGAGACCGTCTGGGCCGTCGAGGACGGGACGCTGACCGTGCGCTTCGCCGACGGGCGCCCGTTCCATGCGGTGGCGGAGGGCTGGGCGCGCCACGACTGCCCCCCCGACCTCTACCGCATCGCCTACGAGTGGGGCGCGGACCGCTTCGCGATGCGCTGGCGGGTGACGGGGCCGCGCAAGGACTACGCGGCGCTCACGCGCCACCTGCGGCTCTAGCTCACGCCGCCGCGACGGCCGCGCGCTCGCGGAGCACCGTCTCCACCACCGCGCCCGACTCGAGGGTCCGGTGCACCGGGCAGCGGTCCGCGATCTCCATCAGCCGCGCGAGCTGTGCCTCGTCCAAGGGCCCCTCCAGCGTCACCTCACGGCGGAAGCGGTCGATCCGCTCGGACGCGCTCTCGGCGTCCTGCGCGTGCATCCGGTCGTGGGTGACGTCGACGGAGACATGCTCCAGCGGCCATTTCTTGCGGCGCGCGTACATGCGGATCGTCATCGACGTGCAAGCGCCGAGGCCCGCGGCGAGGAGCTGGTAGGGCGACGGTCCCGTGTCCGTCCCGCCATAGGCGGCCGGCTCGTCGGCCTTGAGATGGTGCTTGGCCCCCGTGGTCACGTCCTGCGCGAAGCCGGTGGCATCGGCCTCCGCCACCCGGGTCACCCCCTCGGGCGCGCCGATCGGGGGCGCGGGGCGCTTAAGGTCGAGGTAGCGGCCCGCCCACGCGCCGATCACCTCCGCCGCGTAGTCCGCGTCGTCCGCCCGGCTGACGAGGTGGTCCGCCGAGTCGAGCGTGACGAAGGATTTCGGGTGCTTGGCGGCGAGGAAGATGTTCGTCGCGTTCTCCAGCCCCACCGTCTCGTCGCGCGGGGCGTGCAGGACGAGGAGGGCGGCGTCGAGGTCGCGGATCGCGGCCTCCAGCTTCGACTCGGCCACGTCCTCCACGAAGCCGCGCCCGATCTTCAGCTTGCGCCCGCCCAGCATCACGTCGCCCGCCCCGTCGCGGCGGATCGCCTCCAGCGCGTCGCCGAAGTTGTGGGTGACGTGTCCGGGATCGAACGGGGCCCCGATGGTGGCCACCGCCTTCACGGAGGGGATCCGCGCCCGCGCCCGCAGCACGGCGGCGCCTCCGAGCGAGTGCCCGATCAGGAGCGTCGGGGCATGGCCCGACGCGGCGAGATGTTCCGCGGCGGCCACGAGGTCGTCGACGTTGGACGAGAAGGTCGTGTTCGCGAACTCGCCCCCGGAGTGGCCCAGCCCCGTGAAGTCGAAGCGCAGCACCGCGATCCCCTCAGAGGCCAGCCGGGCCGAGATGCGGCGCGCGGCGGCGATGTCCTTGCCGCAGGTGAAGCAGTGCGCGAACAGCGCGGTCGCGCGCCGCTCCCCCGTCGGGAGGTCGAGCCGGGCGGCGAGGTCGTGGCCGCCATGGCCGGGGAAGGTGAAGCGCTCGGTGGGCATGATGCGTCCTTTCCCTTCCCTAGTGGGAGCGCGCGGAAACCCGCGCAACGTCCGGGACGCCGTTGTCACGCCCCCGTGACGAGACTCGATCCGGCGCGAGGCGCGGGGCTCAGCCGTCCCCGCCCGCCAGCGCGTCGCCGACGTTGATGCGCCCGAAGTTCCGCAGCAGCTGCGCGAGGAGGCCCGCGTCGCGGATGGAGGTCTCCGTCACCCGGCGCGACAGCGCGACGACCCGGCCCTCCTCAAGGCCGAACCGCTCGATGTTCCGGACGGTCCCGTCCTCCGAGAAGGAGATGGCGAGCACCTGCCGCTCGATCGTCTCGGGGGCGCGCCACGCGAAGTCCCTGACGCGGGACCGGACGTAGTACCACGACTCGTCGCCCAGCACCCCGCCCGTGGTCGGCTTGCCCACGGTCGCCTCGACCGTGTCGCGCGTGTCCACGCCGACGATCAGGGCTTGGAGGTCCGTTTCCTCGGGGATGTAGCCGTGGTTGCGGAACTGCGCCGCGCAGCCCGCCACCGCGAGCGCCGCGACGATGAGGAGCGCCTTGGCCGCGCGTCCGGTCGTGATCCCCATGTCGTCCCTCTCCCGTGGCGGCGTGGTCGCCGTCTTGCGGCCCGGCGCGCGGACCGCCTATGGACTAGCGCCGCGCCGTCCGCCCGGCAACCGGGCCGCAGGCCCGCGCGTTCGCCTGTGACCCGCCGACACCGGAGCCCCGCCATGCCCGACGCCCTGCGCCATCCGATCCGCCTCGCAGACCTTCGCGGCGACGCGACCGACGTGTCGCTGATCCTCGACGCCCCGCAGGCCGCCGCCTTGGCCGACCGCCTCGGGGTGGACGCGCTGCGCAAGGTCCGGCTGGAGGGGCGCTTGGGGCCGTCCGAGGGGGGGTGGACCCTCTCGGCGCGGCTCGGCGCCACCGTGGTGCAGCCCTGCGGCGTGACCTTGGAGCCCGTGACGACCCGCGTCGAGGAGCCCGTGGCCATCCGCTACCTCCGCGACCTGCCCGAGGAGTCCCGCGGGGAGGGCGAGGGCGAGGAGGGGGTCGAGGTGCCCGAGGAGGACATCGAGCCGCTGGCGGACGTGATCGACCTCGGGGCCGTGCTGGAGGAGGCGCTGGCGCTGGCCGTCCCGGCCTTCCCGCGCGCCGCGGGCGCCGACGCCGTCGAGATGCGCGCCGCCCCGCCGGGGGCCGCGCCGCTCGACGACGAGGCGGTCAAGCCCTTCGCGGGCCTCGCCGCGCTCAAGGCCAAGATGGAGGACGGCGGCTAGTCCTCGCCCGCCAGCCGCGGCAGCAGGGCCGAGAAGTCGCGCCCGCGCCCGCCGCCCGCGACGAAGGCCTCGTATTCGGCCAGCGCGGCCAGCCCCAGCGGCGTCAGCGCGCCCACCGCCTCCGCCGCCTGCTTGGCGAGGCCGAGGTCCTTGGCCATCAGTTCCGCGGCGAATCCCGGCGCGAAGCCGTTGTCCGACGGGGCCGTCGGTCCCACGCCCGGGGCGGGGCAGTAGGTCGTCACCGACCACGACTGGCCGGACGAGGTGGACATCACGTCGAAGAGCGCCTGCCGCGACAGCCCCAGACGGTCGGCCAGCGCGAAGGCCTCGCAGGTCACGGCCATCGTCGCGCCCAGCACCATGTTGTTGCAGATCTTGGCCGCCTGCCCGGCGCCGCTCCCGCCGCAGTGCACGGTGCGCCCGCCCATCACGTCCAGCAGCGGCGCGACCCGCGCGAGGTCCGCCTCCGACCCGCCCGCCATGAAGGTCAGCGTGCCGGCGTCCGCCCCGCCGATGCCGCCGGACACGGGCGCGTCGACGGCGCCGAGGCCTGCCGCCCGCGCATCCGCCGCCACGGCGCGCGCGCTCTCCACGTCCACCGTCGAGCAGTCGAGCAGCACCGCGCCCGCCGCCATCGCGGGGATCGCCTCCGCCGCCACGGCGCGCAGGATCGCGCCGTCGGGCAGCATGGTGACGACCACCTCCGCCCCCGCGACCGCCTCCGCGACCGACGCCGCCCCCGCCACGCCCTCGGGCATCGCCGCCGCCGTGTCGAAGGCGGTCACCTCGTGCCCCGCCCGCGCGAGGTTGCGCGCCATCGGCCCGCCCATGTTGCCCGTCCCGACGAACCCGACCTTCATACCATCTCCTCCAGTTTGGGGGCCTGCGCCCCGAGCGGCTGCAGCATCCGCGCGACGTCCGCCATCGGCACGGCGTCCGCCCCCGGATGCCGCCAGTTCGGCGAGCGGTCCTTGTCGATCACCTGCGCGCGGATGCCCTCCACGAAGTCCGAGTGCTCCAGCGCCCGGAAGGTGAACCGCGCCTCGTATCCGAGCGCGGCCTCGATCGTCGGGTCGTCGCCCAATCGGTGGAGGATCTCCACCGCGCAGGCCATGCTGAGCGGCGCGTTGCGAGCGAACGCGGCCTTGGCCGCCTCCGCCGCCGGGCCGTCCGCGTCCTTCAGGAGCCGGGCGATGTCGCCCAAGGTCTCGCCCCCGAAGAGCGCGTCGATCTCGTCCTGCCAGCCCGCCAGGTCGCCGCCGGGGGGCGCGCTCGCCACCCGGTCCACCTCGCCGGGATCCCCCGTCTCGCAGAGGCGCGCGGTCAGGTCGTCCCACCCCTCCGGCACGTAGTAGTCCGCGAACCCGGCATGGATCGCGTCGCCCGGCCCCATGCGGTGGCCCGTCGTCCCGAGGAACTCCCCCAGCCGCCCCGGCGCCCGCGCGAGGATCAGCGACCCGCCCACGTCCGGCACCAGCCCGATCGCGCATTCCGGCATCGCCACGCGGCTGTCGTCGCGCACGATCCGGTGCGAGGCGTGGCAGCCCACGCCGACGCCCCCGCCCATCGTGAAGCCGTGGAGGAAGGTGACGACGGGCTTGGGGAAGCGGAACATCTTGGCGTTCATGCGGTACTCGTCCGCCCAGAACCGCGCGCCGTACTCCCAGTCGCCTCGCTGCGCCGCAGCATGCATGTCGACGATGTCGCCCCCCGCGCAGAACGCCCGGCCCGGCGCCCCGTCGACGAGGACTAGCGCCACCGCGTCGTCGTCGCGCCATGCGTCGAGCGCACGCTCGACGGCGAGGCACATCTCCCACGTCAGCGCGTTGAGCGTGTCCGGGCGGTCCAGCGTGATGCGCCCGGCGCGGCCCTCGGTGCGGATGTGGATGTCAGGCATCGTAGGACGAAAGCTCCGCCTCGCGGCGCTCCAGTAGAGCATACTGCGTGATGGCGTCGTTGGCATTCATCGTTTCTCGCAGCCACCCCGATACGATGATCCAGTACCATCCAACTGGTGCGGCGAGTGCCACTCCCAAGATCGTCCCGGACGTCGGGGAGACGAGGAGGGATGTAAGGATCACGCCAAGGACCAAACCAACCGCGGGTAGGAGAAAGATCATGAGAAGCCTCGATGTCCTACCAATCGAGGTCATCCCGTTCGGCGGGCGCAAGGCGGCCACCTCCTGACGCAAGGCTATCTTCCGAAGCGCGAGCGGCGGCTCGAACGGCGGGATCACCCGAGCAGCCCCCGCGCCACGATCATCCGCATGATCTCGTTCGTCCCCTCGAGGATGCGGTGGACGCGCAGGTCGCGGCTCAGCTTCTCGATGCCGTAGTCGGCGAGGTAGCCGTAGCCGCCGTGGAGCTGCAGGCACTGGTCCACGACCTCGCCCCCGGCCTCGGTCACGACGGCCTTGGCCATCGCGCAGAAGCGGCCCGCGTCGGGCGCGCCGTGGTCCAGCTTCCATGCCGCCTGCCGCAGGAAGGTGCGGGCGGACTGGAGCTTCATCTCGCATTCGGCGAGGCGGAACTGGGTGTTCTGGAAGTCGGCCAAGGGCTTGCCGAAGGCCTGCCGCTCGCGGACGTAGGCCAGCGTCGCGTCGAGCGCGGCCTGCGCGCCGCCCAAGGAGCAGGCCGCGATGTTGAGGCGCCCGCCGTCGAGCCCCGCCATCGCGTAGGCGAAGCCGCGGCCCTCCTCGCCCAGCAGGTTGGCGGCGGGGGCGCGGGCGGCGTCCATCTGGACCTGCCGCGTCGGCTGCGAGCGCCAGCCCATCTTGTCCTCCAGCCCCCCGTAGGACAGGCCCTCGGTCCCGTCCTCCAGCACGATCGCGCTGATGCCCTTCGGCCCCGCGTCCCCGGTGCGGCACATCACGACGTAGGCGTCCGCATAGCCGCCGCCGGAGATGAACGCCTTGGTCCCCGTGAGGCTCCAGCCCTCGTTCGTCCGCTCGGCCCTCGTCTTCAGCGCGGCCGCGTCCGAGCCCGACCCCGGCTCGGTCAGGCAGTAGGCGAGCACCGTCTCCATCGTCATCGCGCCGGGCAGCAGGCGGTCCTTCAGCTCGTCCGAGCCGTAGGCGTCGATCATCCGCGCGACCATGTTGTGGATCGACAGGAAGGCCGCGACCGAGGGGCAGGCCATCGACAGCGCCTCAAACACCAGCGTCGCGTCGAGCCGCGTGAGCCCCGTGCCGCCGCTCTCCTCCGAGACGTAGAGGCCGGCGAAGCCCAGCTCGGCCAGCTTGGGCCAGAGATCGCGGGGGATGGTCCCCTCCGCCTCCCACGTCCGGGCGTGGGGCGCGATCTCGGCTTGGCCCACGGCATGGGCCATGTCGAACACGGCTTGGCTCTCCTCGAACAGCGCGAAGTCCATCGGCGGCTCCTCCCGGCGCGGTTATCCGTGCGCGGCGGACCGCTGTCCAGCGGTCGCGAACCGCGGGGCATGGACCGCCGCGGCGGGCGGGGGCACGGTCGGGCATGACCGACGCCGCCCTCCTGTCGCACGTCCGCTGGATCGGCGGGGGCAGCGGCGCGGGCAAGACGACTGTGGCGCGGCGGCTGGCCGAGCGGTTCGGCGCCCGCCTCTACGACACGGACGCCGCGATGGCGGACCACGCGAGGCGGTGTCCGACCGACCGCTGCCCGCGCCTCGCGGCCTTCCGGCGCGCGGACATGGACGCGCGGTGGCTCGGATCGACGCCGGAGGAGATGGCCGCCACGTTCCACTGGTTCGTCGGCGAGGGCTTCGACCTGATCGTCGAGGACCTGCGCGCGATGCCGCGGGACCGCCCGATCGTGGCCGAGGGCTTCCGCCTGCTGCCGGACCGCGTGGCGCCCCTGCTCGGGGCGGGCGGGCGCGAGGTGTGGCTGCTGCCGACCCCGGCGGCGCGGCGCCGGGCGTTCGACGCGCGCGGGACCACGTGGGACATCCCGGCCCGCACCTCCGATCCGGTGCGCGCGCTGCGCGGCCTCTTGGCGCGCGACGCGCTCTTCACGGACAGGATCGCCGCCGAGACGGCGGCGCTGCGCCTCCCGCGGCTGAGGGTCGGGCGCGGCACGACGCTGCCCGCGCTGGAGCGGCGGGCCGCCGCGCTCCTGTTCGGCCCGCTCAGATGAGCCGGACCTGCGTCCCCACGGGGGTCAGGGCGAAGAGCTCCGCGATCTTCTCGTTGTAGAGGCCGATGCAGCCCGAGGACGAGCGCCGCCCGATCTTGCGCGTGTCGTGCGTGCCGTGGATCAGGTAGGCGGGCCAGTCGAGATACATGGCGTGCGTGCCCAGCGGGTTGCCGGGATCGCCGCCCTCGACGCGCTGCGGCAGCGAGGGGTCGCGCTCGCGCATGGAGGCCGTCGGCGTCCACGAGGGGGCGACGGCCTTGCGGACGATCTCGGAGTAGCCGCGGCGCGTCAGTTCGTCCGTCATGGGAACGGAGGTCGGGTAGAGACGGTAGGTCGCGCCGTCCCCGGACCAGAAGTGCAGCGCGCGCGAGGTCGTGTCCGCGACGATGGTCGCCACGCCCAGCGTCGAGAAGTGGTCGCGCCAGTCCATCGTCTGGAACGAGGAGGTGTTGCGCCGCGTCTCGCCGCCTTGGGGCACGTAGCCCGCCGGGGGCACGCCCTCGGTGGTCTGCGCGCGGGCCACGGCGGGCGCGGCCAGCGCGACGGCGAGGCCGGTGGTGAGGGTGCGTCGGTTGATCTTCGTCATGGACCTGCTCTTCGCTACGACGGGCGACGCGTAGCAAAGCCGTTCGCCGAGGGGGAGGGGGCCGCCGATCACATCGGCGTATCCGCGCCGCCCCGCTGCCGGGAATTTGCCCCCGCGGAACCCCTTGCAGGTCGCAATCACCAGGTGGGGTGGCCCGCGAGAACACCATGGAGGGACCGATGGCCGGACCGATCCGCGCCCTTACGCAGGGCTTGCGCCACTCCTTGACGATGGAGGGCACGGCGACCCGGTCGGAGTTCTGGTGGCTCGTCCTCCATCACTGGATCGCCGCCTGCGTGGCCTTGGCGTCCGTCGTGAAGCTGGGGGAGGTGGCGGCGCCCTACGGCCCGGAGGACGCGGCGGTGGCCGGGGCGTTCCTCGGCTTCGGCTGGGTCACGCTGGCGGCCTTCATGGCGACGTTCCGGCGGCTGAGCGACGCGGGGTTCAGCCGTGGGTGGATCGCGCTCTGGTTCTTCCCGCCGCTCGTCGGCTCCATGGCCCTCGCCGTCATCTGCATGCTCCCGAGCGCGCGCCCGCCGTCCGCCGACGCGCGCGCGCGGACCGCCGAGGCGCCGTCGCCTGGCCTCGCCCCGCGCACGGGACCGTCGGCGGAGGATCTCAGGGCCCTCCGCCACGCCCGCATGTCGCGGGCCTAGGTCACTCCATCACGGGGATGGAGAACTCGCCGCCCTCCTTGATGCCCGAGGGCCAGCGCGCCGTGACGGTCTTGGTGCGCGTGTAGAAGCGGAAGGCGTCGGGCCCGTGCTGGTTGAGGTCGCCGAACATCGACTTCTTCCAGCCGCCGAACGTGTGGTAGGCGAGCGGCACCGGAATCGGCACGTTCACCCCCACCATGCCCACGTCCACGCGCTTGGCGAAGTCGCGCGCCGCGTCCCCGTCGCGGGTGAAGATCGCGGTGCCGTTGCCGTACTCGTGGTCCGTGGCCAGCGCGAGCGCCTCCTCGTAGGACTGCGCCCGCACCGTCGAGAGCACGGGGCCGAAGATCTCCTTGCGGTAGATGTCCATGTCCGGCGTCACCCGGTCGAACAGGACGGGGCCGACGAAGAAGCCGTCCTCGTAGCCCTGCACGGACATCCGCGATCCGTCCACGACGGCCTCCGCGCCCGCGTCCTTGCCGGACTGGATCAGCGCGAGGATGTTCTCCTTCGCCGCCTTCGTCACGACGGGGCCGAAGTCCACGTCGTCGCCCGACGAGTAGGGACCGACCTTCAGCGCCTCGACGCGCGGCGCCAGCTTCGCGATCAGCCGGTCCGCCGTCTCGTCGCCCACCGGCACCGCGACCGAGATCGCCATGCACCGCTCGCCGGCGGCGCCGTAGCCCGCGCCCACCAGCGCGTCGGCGGCTTGGTCCATGTCGGCGTCGGGCATCACGATCATGTGGTTCTTGGCGCCGCCGAAGCATTGCGCCCGCTTGCCCGTCGCCGCCGCCCGCTCGTAGATGTAGGCCGCGATCGGGGTCGAGCCGACGAAGCCCACGGACTGCACGGTCGGGTTGTCGAGCAGCGCGTCCACCGCCTCCTTGTCGCCGTTGACGACCTGCAGGATGCCCTTGGGCAGCCCGGCCTCCTCCATCAGCGCGGCGAGCATCATCGGGACCGAGGGGTCGCGCTCGGAGGGCTTGAGGATGAAGGCGTTGCCGCAGGCGACGGCGGGGGCGAACATCCACATCGGGATCATCGCGGGGAAGTTGAACGGGGTGATCCCGCAGGTCACGCCGAGGGGCTGGCGCATGGAGTACATGTCGATTCCCGGACCCGCGCTGTCGGTGAACTCGCCCTTCAGGTGGTGGGGCGCGCCGATGCAGAACTCGACCACCTCGAGGCCCCGCTGCACGTCGCCCGCCGCGTCGGGCAGGGTCTTGCCGTGCTCGCGCGACAGCGCCTCGGCCAGCTTGTCCATGTCGCGGTTCAGGAGGTCCACGAACCGCATCAGGACGCGGGCGCGGCGCTGGGGGTTGGTGGCGGCCCATGCGGGCTGGGCGGCGGCGGCGATCTCCACCGCGCGGTCCACCTCCGCCTTGGAGGCCAGCGCGACCGTGGCCTGCACCTCGCCCGTGGCGGGGTTGAAGACGTCCGCCTCGCGCCCCGATCCGGCGGTGGCGGCCCCGTCGATGTGGTGTCCGATGCGGTCCATGGCGTGTCCTCCCTTTGCCCACCGGCTAGCCGAGGCGCGGACAGGGGGAAAGCGGGTTCCGGCGCGCGGAGGTTGACTTGGAGGTCCCGGAAGGCGTCGACTGCCGGGGAGGGCGGGCGACAACGGAAGCGGAGGCCCCATGTTCGTACGCGATATCCTTAACTCCAAGCCCGTGCAGGGCGTGCTCACCATCTCGCCGGAGGCGTCCGTATCCGACGCGGTCGCGGAACTCGCGGCGCGGGGGATCGGCGCGCTGGTGGCCAGCCCCGACGGGCGGTCCGTCGCGGGCATCCTGTCGGAGCGCGACGTGGTGCGCGCCTTGGGGGCCGAGGGGCCGGGCGCGCTGGCCAGCCGGGTCGGCGACCTGATGACCGCGAAGGTGGAGGTGACCGCCTGCGACGACACCGCCGAGAGCGTGCTGGGCCGCATGACGGAAGGGCGGTTCCGGCACATGCCCGTGGTCGAGGGCGGCGCGCTGGTGGGCCTCGTGTCGCTGGGGGACATGGTCAAGGCGCGGCTGTCGGAGGTGTCGATGGAGAAGGACGCGCTCACGGCCATGGTCGCCGGGCACTGACCGCCTAGGTGGCGCGGCATGGACCGCGCCGACCTCGAGGCCCGCTGGCTGGACCTGACCCGCCGCGAGATGCCCGCCGCGGCGGGCGCGCGCGGCTGGCCCGTCCGCTTCGACCACTGCTTCCAGCGCATCCTGCTGGACCATGCGACTGGCGGCCCGTGGTACGACGCGATCCCGCGGCGCCCCGCCTACCGCCACGCGCCCGATGGCGTCCTGCGGGCGGCCATCGCGGCGGGAGAGGCGGCGCTCGCGGGGGAGGCGGACCTGCACGCGCTCAACCGCGCGAGCCTCGACGGGCGCGGCAAGCGCGGCCCCGCCGCGGCGCGCCGGTGATCCGGCCCGCGCGGCGTTCGGGCGCGGGCGGCTAGGCCCGGCCCAGCGCGCGCAACCGCGCCTCCAAGGCCGGGGCCGCCGCGTCCCCCGCCTCCAGCGCATGCACCCATGCATGGGTGAGGAAGAACGCCGCCGCGTCGCCGTCGGCCCGCTCGGCGGCGCGCAGATAGAGCGGCACCAGCCCGCGCCCCGCCGCGTGGGCGGCGCGCAGGTCGTCGTGGAGGCTCACGCCCCCATCCGGCGCGCGATCCAGTCGTGGAAGGCATGGGTCGGCCCGTCCATCGCGGGCGAGAACCGGCCCCCGTCGAAGCCCGGCGCGTGACGCCCCGCCTGCATGCCCTCGACCACGAACACGTCCTCCTCGAACACGCCCTTCCACAGCGCGGCGTTGCGGTCTGCGAGGGTGGCGTCGGCGACGGGGGCGGGGTAGTAGACGTGCACGTGCTCCAGGGTGCGGTCGTGCCCGTCCGGCATCAGCAGGATCGCGTAGGCGTGGTCGCGGTGCACCCCCATCAGGACGTTGGGATAGACGGCCACGTACTCGGCGGCGGTGTCCCACTTGTCCGATAGGCCCGCGAAGTCGGGG
This sequence comes from Jannaschia sp. Os4, assembly GCF_016820245.1. GTDB lineage: Bacteria > Pseudomonadota > Alphaproteobacteria > Rhodobacterales > Rhodobacteraceae > Jannaschia. Next base: position 356,374 of record NZ_JAFCAR010000005.1, read on the forward strand.
AAGCGCGCGCCGTCCACCTCCAGCTGCCGGTAGACGCGCGTGCCTTGGCCCGAATGGTCGCCATGCTCGATGTGGTAGTGGTCCTCGAGCCGGGAGTAGCTGTTGAGCCCCGGATGGACCCAAGGCAGGTGATAGGATTCGCAGTAGTTCTCGACCGCGAGCTTCCAGTTGCCCGCCACCTCCAGCGTGAAGCTGCGTCCGTCGTGGTGCAGCGCGCCCGCGCGGTCCTCCTCGAACTCGGCCCACCGCTCGATCAGGGCGGCCTGCGCCTGCGCGAACGGGGGGGCGGTGCCGTCGACGTTGACGAAGACCACGTCGCGCCAGACGTGGGACCGGACCTCGGCGAGGTTCAGGTCCGAGCGGTCGAGGCGCTCGTCCACGTTGCGGCCCGGACCGCCCACGTGGGGCGTGGCCACGAGGCGGCCCTTCGTCGAGTAGCACCACGAGTGGTAGGGGCAGCGGATCGCGCCCTCGATGCGGCGCGGGGCGGCCACGAGGATCATGCCCCGGTGGCGGCAGACGTTCTGGAAGACGCGGACCTGCCCGTCGCGGTCGCGCAGGAGCAGCAGCGGGACGCCGGCGAGCGTCACCGGCACGGCGTCGCCCGGCTCGGGCACCTGCGCGGCGACGGCGAGGCCCGCCCACGTCCCGAGGAGCACGGCGCGCGCCTCGTCGGCGTGGACCTCGGGATCGACGTAGTGGGCGTTGGGCAGGCCCGTCGCCTCGCCCAGCGGTCGGCGAACCCCGGCCAGCGGGTGCAGGTCCTTCATCGCGTCCTCCCCTCCGCAACGTCCCCGAGAGCGTAGGGGCCGCGTCCGCGCGGTCGCGCGCGGACGCGACATGACATGCGTCGTGGACGGACCGTTTCGCCGCGCCCGCCGCATTCGCGCCCCGATCCGCGGCGACGGTCCCGTCCGGGCTTGGAAGGCGGAGCGGAAATGGAGCGGATCGAGATCACGTGGCGGACGGGGAAATTCACCACGCTGCTGACGCTGGAGGGCGGCATCGTCGTCGAACGGACGAGCACCTTCCTCGTCCCCGCATCGACGACGCAGGTCGGGCTGGGTGCCGGGACGGCGGACGGTCCGAGCTGGCTCGAGGGCACGTCTACGACGACCTACGACGGGACGACCGGGATCGAACTGTCGACGCTCACCGCTTGGCCCGACGGGACGACCGTCACCCGGACGCCGCTCGACCCCGTCGCGTCGAGCGTAGAGGTCCTCGATGCCGCGGGGACGGAGGACTGGGATCGTCGGATCGAGCACTTCCTCGCCGACGGGACCCTCCACCGCGTCGAGGTCCATGCCGACGACGGCCGGGTGTACGTCGAGGGCTACGATTGGAACGGCGTCCTCGGCACGTACCGCGAGGCCGACGTCACCGGAGCCGAGGACTGGATCGAGCGCAGCGTGGAATACGGGGCGGACGGGTCCGAGCGGCTCCGCTACGAGCTCTCGGACGATCTCTTCTACACCGGGCGGCAGACGAGGTCGGACGGGGCGTTCGCCGAGTTCACTAACGACTACGGCGACCTGATGCCGTGGGCGAGCGTCTACGTCGAGCGTGCGGGCGACGGCTCGCTCCGGATACGCGCGCGCGAGGGCGACGACGGGATCGAGAGGACCTGGATCCACGACGAGGGCGGGCTGACCCAGCGGCTGGTCCATGACGGCGACGACATCCGCTCGTGGGACCGGATCGAGATCGACTACGCCGATGGTGAGGAGGTCCTGCGCCGGATCGTGCGCGACAACGGGATCGTGGAGGAGCGGTCGCGCGAGGTCGACGCGGGCGGTCGCGTCCTCGAGCGGGTCGCGCGGACCGACGCCGCGGACGAGTTCGCCTTCGCGGAGGTGGTGACGCTGCGCGACGCGGCGGACCGCTTGGTCGAGACGTCGCGCGTGACCGACAGCGGCTACGAGGTGCAGCGGTTCTACGAGGACGGCCTCCTCGCGCGGACGGTGCGGATCGACCACGCCGACGAGCGCGACTGGGCCGAGCGCGTGCTGATCCACGACGCCACCGGCGCGGTCGTCGAGCGGATCACCACGTGGGACGACGCGCCGCTCGCCTGAGGGGGACGGGCCCCCCGCCGCCGGCCGGGGAGGGCGCGCGTCAGGGCTGCAGGAACCGCACCCCTTGGATCGCCTCGACCTCGGGCAGTTCCGCCTCGTAGGCGGCCGTGAGGCGCGCCACGATCTCCTCGGTCCAGCCGGGCTGGTCGATCTCCTCGATCGTCTCCTCCTCGCGGGCGTACTTCGCGAGGAAGGCCGTCGCCACGCGCCGCCAGTGCGCCGCCGACGGGGGCGGGTTGTCGCGCATGTATCCCTGCAGCCGGGCGAAGCCGGCCGCGTCCATGATCTCGCGCAGGATGGCGTCCTCGCCGCGCAGGGCCGCCTCGCTGCCCGCCACGCCGTGCAGCACCTCGGGCCAGACGAGGGGCAGGTCCTCGTTGCACCACACGGTGAGCGGCGCGCCGGTGGCCGCGATGTCCGAGAGCGGCGGGATCCAGCGCATCGCGTCGGGCGCGGCCTCGGCGGCGAAGGCGGCGAAGTCCTCCATCGTGGAGGCCTCGTAGACCGCTGGGACCCATGTCGCCGGGTTGCGGATGCCCATGTGGAACGTCACCTCGTGGCCTGCGAAGAGCCGCTGCAGCAGGCCCGCCCGCATCCCGGCCTCGGCATAGAGGCGCCCGCCGTGGAGCACCCGGGCGTAGGCCCCGAGGAAGCCCTCGTAGGACAGCACGATGCGGTCCGCGTCCGCGTCGCCGAGCAACGTGTCGAACAGGTCCGCCTGCACCGCCTCGAGGTCGCCGCCCTCCATCGCCTGGATGCCCTTGCGGATCGCCGGGCGCGCGCGGCCGGGCAGGGGGACGGCCACCCCGCGTTCGAGCAGCGCGGGGCGGTTGTCGCCCAAGGTCCGCAGAAGGCGGTCGCCGTCGGTGCAATGCGCGCCGAGATGGATCGCGATCTCCATGCGGGGTCTCTCCGGGGGGACGGTTGTCGGTCGCGGGCCGGTATCGTCGCGCGAAGGGGCCGCGTCGGGGCCGCTTTGGGGCGCGGATGGGGCAGGATGGACGGGTGGCGCCCAGCGCGCTAGGGGCTGGGCCGGGCCGACGTAGCTCAGCTGGTAGAGCGTCTGATTTGTAATCAGGGGGTCGGGGGTTCGAGTCCCTCCGTCGGCACCGCGTACCCGGCCGGACCGCGCGAAAGGGCGTGCATCCCCCGTACACCCCCCGTGCATATCCCGTACATACATCGTGCATACGTACGTTCATACGCGCGTTGATGCCTTCTTAACCCTTCGGCGGCTCGCATGGACGCGCGGGGGGCGCTAGGAGGGGGCGATGCACGTCTCCGCCGCCCGCCATGCCGTCCACCGCCTGCGCCCCGGCGAAGACCTGATCGAAGGGCTGCGCGCGATGCGCGACGGGCTCGGCGCGCCCGCGGTCGTCGTCACCTGCGTGGGGAGCCTGTCCCGCGTCCACCTGCGCCATGCGGGGGCGGAGGAGGCGACGCGGCACGGCGGCCCGCTGGAGATCGTCGGGCTGGTGGGCACGCTCGATCCGGAGCGGCATCACCTGCACTGCGTGGTCTCGGACGCGGACGGGCGCGTCCGGGGCGGGCACCTGATGCCGGACGCGCCCGTGCGGACGACGGCGGAGGTCGTCCTCGCGGCGCTGGACGACGTCCGCTTCGCCCGCGCGCCGTGCCCGCTGTCCGGCTACGACGAGTTGGTGGTGACCGATGCCTAACGGGGCGCCGTCGGGGGCGATGCAACGCGCCCGGGGCGCGGCGTCGGTCGTGCTCGGCGCGGGCGGCCTGCGCGACCTGTCGCAGAGCGGCTCGGCCAAGGCGATGCTGCCCCGGACCCACGGGGTGCCGGAGGTGGTGTTCCTGAACACCGCCGGGGGCATCACCAGCGGGGACCGGCTGTCCTACGCCCTCGAGGTCGGCGCGGGGGCGGAGGTGGTGGCCGCGACCCAGACGGCGGAGCGGGGGTATCGCGCGACGGATGGACCGGGGCGGCTGGACGTGAGGCTGTCGGTCGGGGCAGGGGCACGGCTCGACTGGCTGCCGCAGGAGACGATCCTCTTCGAGGGCGCCGACCTGCGGCGGCGGACGGAGGTGGACCTCGCGGCGGACGCGGACCTGCTGATGGTCGAGTCGGTCGTGCTGGGCCGCGCCGCGATGGGCGAGGCGGTGGCGCGCGCCCGTCTGGACGACCGCCGCCGCGTCGCGCGGGGCGGGCCGCCGCTGCACGACGACCACCTGGCGCTCGATGCCGCCACGCTGGCCGATCCGGCGGCGCTGGGGGATTCGGCGGCGCTCGCCTCGCTGGTCCTCGCCGCGCCGAACGCCGCCGACGCGGTCGGCCCGCTCCGCCGTCTGCTCGATTCGCAGGCGGTCCGGGCGGCGTGCGGGGCGTGGGACGGACGTCTCGTCCTCCGCCTCGCGGCCTCCGCCGCCCAGCCGTTGCGCCGTGCCTTGGTGTCGGCCATCGTGACGCTGCGCGGACGACCGGTGCCGCGCGTCTGGCAGGACGACGCATGAACCTCACGCCCCGCGAGAAGGACAAGCTCTTGGTCAGCGTGGCGGCGATGGTCGCGCGCGGGCGGCTGGACCGGGGGGTCAAGCTGAACCACCCGGAGGCCATCGCGCTGATCACCGACTTCGTGGTCGAGGGGGCGCGCGACGGGCGCTCGGTCAGCGACCTCATGCGGGCGGGCGCGCACGTGGTCACCGCCGAGCAATGCATGGAAGGCGTGCCCGAGATGATCCACGACGTGCAGGTCGAGGCGACCTTCCCCGACGGGACCAAGCTGGTCACGGTCCACCATCCGATCCGGGGCGCGTCGTGATCCCCGGCGAGGTGGTCTGCGCCGATGGCGAGATCGAGCTCAACGCGAGCGCCGACGTGGTCGCGCTGGACGTGAGCAACACGGGCGACCGGCCGGTGCAGGTCGGCAGCCACTACCACTTCGCCGAGACGAACCCCGCGCTGGCGTTCGACCGCGCCGCCGCGCGGGGGAGGCGGCTGGACGTGGCGGCGGGGACCGCCGTGCGGTTCGAGCCGGGGCAGACGCGCACCGTGCGACTGGTGCCGTTCGGCGGGGACCGGCGCGTCGTCGGGTTCCGGGGCGACGTGATGGGGGAGCTGTAATGCCTTGCGCGGTACGCGAGCGCCAGCGAGCCGCGCATCGCCGGGCCGTCCCCACGGCACGGCGATCCGTCGCCATCGGCGCGACGTCGAGGCGTCGTGCGGGGGTGAGGGATAAATCGCCTCGCGGCGCGGTCGCGTCGCCGCGCCACGGCCCTGCGATACGCTTCCGTCCCGCCCCCGTAGCAACAGTTCCCTAGAGGCACCCGCATGGCCCCCATCCCCCGCCGCGCCTATGCGGACATGTACGGCCCCACCGTGGGCGACCGCGTGCGCCTCGCCGACACGGACCTCTGGATCGAGGTCGAGGAGGACCGCACCACCTATGGCGAGGAGGTGAAGTTCGGCGGCGGCAAGGTCATCCGCGACGGCATGGGCCAGTCGCAGCGGACGCGCGCCGAGGGCACGATGGACACGGTCATCACCAACGCGGTGATCGTGGACCATTGGGGGATCGTGAAGGCCGACGTCGGCCTGCGCGACGGGCGCATCGCCGGCATCGGCAAGGCGGGCAACCCGGACGTGCAGCCGGGCGTGGACCTCGTGATCGGCCCCGCGACGGAGATCATCGCGGGCGAGGGGCGCATCCTGACGGCGGGCGGGTTCGACGCCCACATCCACTTCATCTGCCCGCAGCAGATCGACGACGCGCTGCATTCTGGCCTGACGACGATGCTGGGCGGCGGCACCGGCCCCGCGCACGGGACGCTCGCCACCACCTGCACGCCCGGCCCGTGGCATATCGGGCGGATGCTGCAGGCGATGGACGGCTGCCCCGTGAACCTCGCCGTGGCGGGGAAGGGCAATGCCTCGGACCCGGCGCCGATCGAGGAGATGGTGCGCGCGGGCGCCTGCGCGCTGAAGCTGCACGAGGACTGGGGGACGACGCCGCAGGCGATCGACACCTGCCTGTCGGTCGCGGACCGGATGGACGTTCAGGTGATGATCCACACCGACACGCTCAACGAATCCGGCTTCGTCGAGGACACGGTCGCGGCCATCGCCGGGCGCACCATCCACGCCTTCCACACCGAGGGGGCGGGGGGCGGCCACGCGCCCGACATCATCAAGGTCTGCGGCCTGCCGCACGTCATCCCGTCGAGCACGAACCCGACGCGGCCCTACACGGTGAACACGCTGGAGGAGCATCTCGACATGCTCATGGTGTGCCACCACCTCGACCGCGCGATCCCCGAGGACGTGGCCTTCGCCGAGAGCCGCATCCGCCGCGAGACCATCGCGGCCGAGGACATCCTGCACGACATGGGGGCCTTCTCGATCATCGCGTCCGACTCACAGGCGATGGGCCGGGTGGGCGAGGTCGTCATCCGCACGTGGCAGACCGCCGACAAGATGAAGAAGCAGCGCGGGCGCCTGCCCGAGGAGACGGGCGAGAACGACAACCGCCGCGTCCGCCGCTACGTGGCGAAGTATACGATCAACCCCGCGGTGGCGCATGGCATGTCGCGCGAGATCGGGTCGGTGGAGACCGGCAAGCGCGCCGACCTCTGCCTCTGGTCCCCAGCGTTCTTCGGCGTGAAGCCCGAGATGGTGCTGGTCGGCGGGTCCATCGCGGTGGCGCAGATGGGCGACCCCAACGCCTCCATCCCGACGCCCCAGCCCGTGCATTCGCGGCCCATGTGGGGGACGATGGGCCGGGCGGTGGAGCGGGCGGCGGTGCTGTTCGTGTCGCGGGACGCGGAGGTGGAGGGGCTGGGCCTCGCCAAGGACTGCGTGGCGGTGGAGGGCACGCGCGGGATCGGCAAGGCGGACATGGTGATGAACGACCTGACCCCCGAGGTGGAGGTGGACCCCGAGACCTACGAGGTCCGCGCGGACGGCGAGCTGCTGACCTGCGAGCCGGCCGAGGTGCTGCCGATGGCGCAGCGGTACTTCCTGTTCTGATGCGCTGCGCCGTCCTGATCCCCTGCGCCTTCCTCGCCGCCGCACCGCCCGCCGGGGCCTGCCCGACCCGGTCGGACGTGGACGGCGCGGGCGTGGCCGCCACCCATTCGATCGGTACCGAGACCTTCCGCCGCCTCCCCGACGGGCGGGTGCTGAACGTCTGGACCGAGGGGGGCGACACTTGGTCCGACCTGCTGGGCCCGGGCGGCGTCGTGATCGCCTACTGGAAGGGGGACGCCCCCTTCCTCGCCGCCGACGAGGTCACGTTCCGGCGCTTCGACGAGCCGCGCATCGCCACCGCGCGCCCGATGCCCGGGCTGGGCCTTTCCTCCACGGGGACGGAAGGCGCGGGCGGCGGCGGGGAAGAGCGCATCCGCGCCAAGCTCGCGTGGAGCGAGACGGTGGGCGAGGTGGACGTCGCCGGCTGTTCCTACACCGGCCTGACGGGGACGTTCCGTCTGGACTGGGGGCCGGACGACGCCGTGGAGATACGCTTGGTCCACCTGCGCGAGCTGGACCTCGTGATCCCTCTTTCGAGCGGTAATCCCGGCGCGCCGGAGCCCTTCGGCTACACTGCCTTCGAACCCGTCGAATGACCGCCCCCGCCTCCGCCGCGATCATGCTGCTCGCCGGGATCGGCATCCCGGTGCTCGCGGCGCTGAACGCCCGCCTCGGCGGGGTGATGGGCGCGCCCGCATCCGCCGCCGTGATCCTGTTCGCCGTGGCCTTGGCCTCCTCGCTCCTCGTCGCCGCCGCCACCGGCCTCGACCTGCGCGCCGCCGCGGGCGCACCGCCGCACCTGTTCCTCGCCGGCGCGCTGATCGCCTTCTACGTGCTGTCGATCACATGGATCGCGCCGCGCTTCGGGATCGGCAACGCGGTGTTCTTCGTGCTGATGGGGCAGCTGGCCTCGGCGGCGCTGATCGACCAGTTCGGGCTCTTCGGCGCGCGCGTGGTCGAGATGACGTGGGTGCGCGGCGCGGGCCTGTCGCTGATGGCGGCGGGGCTGTTCCTGACGCAGATCGCGGGGCGGGGGTGAGGCGGCGTCTGCCGAAATGCGTAGCGCCGTGGAGGCCGTCCGCCCGGCGGGCACCGCCGGGCAGCGACCGTCCGCCCCCCCGGGCGGTCGCTTCGCGACAGCCCGCGGACGGCCGCTGCCCTCCGCACGTCGCGCGATCGTCCAGATGCCCGCCGCCCTCGGAGCGGACCCCATGACCACCTTCCTCGACCATCTCCATGCCCCCGCCGACCGGATCGTCCTCGACTACGACGCGCGCCTCGTCCGCCGGAAGCGCCTCGTGACCGAAGGCGGGCGGGCCGTGATGCTCGACCTGCCGCGCCTCACGGACCTCGGACGCCACGCCGGGCTGCGGCTGGAGGACGGGACCGAGGTCGCGGTGGTGGCCGCCGAGGAGCCGGTGCTCGTCGTCCGGGGGGACCTGCCGCGCCTCGCATGGCATGTCGGCAACCGGCACGCGCCCTGCCAGATCGGGGGGGACCACCTCGTGATCCGGCACGATCCCGTGCTGCGCGACATGCTTGTGAAGCTCGGCGCCGAGGTCACCGACGACGCCCGCCCCTTCGAGCCAGAGGGCGGCGCCTATGGCCACGGGCGCACGATGGGGCATTCGCACGACCACCCGCATGACCACGACGACTGACCTCCTGCGCCTCGCGCAGTGGACGGGGGCGGGCTTCCCGACCTCGGCCTACGCCTACTCCCACGGGCTTGAGACGGCGATGGCCGAGGGGCGCGTCACCGACGCTGCCGGGGTCGAGGCATGGACGCGCGACGTGTTGACCCGCGGGACGGGGCCGCTCGACGCGTGGGCGATCCGCGGGGTGATGGGAGGGGCCGACCCCAGCACGACGGGCGCGTTCCTGCAGGCCCGCGCGGGCGCGCCGGAGCGCTGGGCCGAGGCGCGCGACATGGGCACGGCCTTCGCCGCCACGCTCGGCGCCGAGGCCCACCCGCTGCCCGTGGCCCTCGGCCTCGCGGCGCGCGGGATGGACCCGGAGACGGTCGTGGCCCTCCACCTCCAGTCGCTCGCCGCCCAGATCGTGCAGGCCGCCGCCCGCTTCCTGCCTTTGGGCCAGTCCGAGGCGCAGGCGATCCTCGCCGCGCTCCACGACGCCATCGCCGCCGAGGCCGCCCGTCGCCACGACGAGCCGCCCGGGCAGGGCGCGTGGCTGGCCGAGATGGACGCGCTGGCGCACGAGGGGCTGCAACCGAGGATCTTCCGCACATGACCTCTCCTCCCAAGAGCGAACACGGCCCCCTCCGCGTCGGAATCGGCGGACCCGTCGGCGCGGGCAAGACGACGCTGACCGAGCGGCTGGCCCGCGCGCTGTCGCCCGACCTCTCCCTCGCGGTCGTCACCAACGACATCTACACCCGCGAGGACGCCGAGTACCTGACCCGCGCCCAAGCCCTGCCGTCGGAGCGCATCCGCGGCGTGGAGACCGGGGGCTGCCCCCACACGGCGATCCGCGAGGACGCGAGCATCAACCTCGCCGCCATCGCGGACCTGCGGGCGGCCATCCCCGACCTCGACCTCGTCCTCATCGAGAGCGGGGGCGACAACCTCGCCGCGACCTTCTCGCCGGAGCTGGCGGACCTCTCGATCTACGTGATCGACACGGCGGCCGGGCAGGACATCCCACGCAAGAAGGGGCCGGGGGTGACGCGCTCTGACCTGCTGGTCCTCAACAAGACGGACCTCGCCCCGCACGTGGGGGTCGACCTCGGCGAGGCGCGGCGCGACCTCGACGCGGCACGGGGCGCGCGGCCCTACGTGATGGCGGCGCTGCGCCACGGCACCGGGGTGGAGGAGGTCGTCGCGTGGCTGCGCGAGGCGGGGGGGCTCTGACCGGCCTCGCGCCGCGGCTCGGCACCCTCGCCGTCGCCGCGCTGGGGACGCTCGCGTTCTGGGCGCTGGACCTGCCGCTGCCGTTCCTCTTCGGCCCGATGTTCGCCTGCCTCGCCGCCGCGCTGCTGCGCCTGCCGCTGGCGGGGCTGGGAAAGGTGTCGATCGCCGCGCGCACCGTGCTCGGCATCGCCGTCGGCGCGTCCCTCACCCCCGCCGTGGTCGCCGTGCTGCCGACGATGGCGCTGTCGCTGCTGCTGGTGCCGCTCTACGTGGCGGTCATCGCCGCCGTGGGGACGTGGTTCTTCCGCCGCCTGCGGTTCGACCCCGTGACGTCCTACTACGCCGCGATGCCCGGCGGGCTGCAGGACATGGTGATCTTCGGCTCCGAGGCGGGCGGCGACCCCCGCGCGCTCTCGCTGATCCAAGCGACGCGCGTGCTGCTGATCGTCACGCTGGCGCCGCTGATCCTGTCCGTGGGCTTCGGGGCCTCGCTCGACGCGCCCATCGGCGCGCCCGCCGCCGCGCTGCCGGTGGCGCAGATGGCGCTGATGGCCGCCGCCGGGGCCGTGGGGTGGTGGATCGCGGCGAAGGTCGGCCTGTTCGGGGCCTCGATCCTCGGGCCGCTGATCGCCGCGGGGGCGCTATCGCTGGCGGGCGTGCTGGAGCACCGACCGCCCGCCGAGGCGATCCTCGCCGCGCAGTTCCTCATCGGGATCGGCATCGGCGTCGGCTATCTCGGCGTGACCCCGGCCGAGGTCCGCCGCGACGTGGCCGCCGGGGTCGGCTTCGTCCTCGTGCTGGCCGTTCTCACGGTGGCCTTCGCCGAGGCGGTCGTCTGGCTGACCGGCGCACCGCATCTCGAGGCGTTCCTCGCCTTCGCCCCCGGCGGGCAGGCGGAGATGACGATCATCGCGATCCTCGTCGGGGCGGATCTGGGCTTCGTCGTGGTGCACCACCTCGTGCGGCTGGCGGTCGTGATCACCTGCGCGCCGCTCTTCGCGGGGCGGGGGACGAAGTGAGCGGGGCATCCGCGCGGAACGCGAGGGCAGGCGAGCCGCGCATCACCGGGCCGTCCCACGGCCCTGCGATCCTGCGCCGCCGGCGCGACGGTCGGGCGGCGTGCGGGGGTGAGGGATAAAGCGCTTCGCGGAGGGGGCGGGTCGCCGCGCCACGGCCCTGCGATGCGCTAGTGTTCGTGTGGAGCACCATCGTAGAAGACTTCATGCACCTCCAGCGCCCCGAACTCGCCGGCACCTTCGGCATGGTCGCCACCACCCACTGGCTCGCCTCCGCCGCCGGGATGCGGATGCTGGAGCTGGGCGGCACCGCCGCCGACGCCGCCGCCGCCGCCGGGATCACGCTGGGCGTGGTCGAGCCGCATCTCTGCGGACCCTTGGGCGACATGCCCGCCCTCGTCTGGCCTGCGGGCGACGACGTCCCCCACGTGATCTGCGGGCAGGGCCCCGCGCCCGCCGGGGCGACCCGCGACCACTACGTCGCCGAGGGGCTCGACCTCATACCCGGCGCGGGCCTGCTCGCCACCGTGATCCCCGGCGCGTGGGACGCGTGGATGCTGATGCTCCTGCGGGGCGGGTCGCTGCCCCTGCGGACGGTGATGGAGCCCGCGATCGCCGCCGCCCACGGCCACCCCCTGCTGCCGCGCGCGGCGGCGGGCATCGCCGAAATGGCCGACCTGTTCCGCGCCGAGTGGCCCTCCTCCGCCGCGACGTGGCTGCCCGGCGGCGCCGTCCCCGCGCCGGGCGAGGTCTTCGCCAATCCCGCCCTCGCCGCCTTCTGGGAGCGCCTGCTGGCGGAGGCGGAGGCCGCCGAGGGCCGCGCGGTGCAGATCGAGCGCGCCCGCACGGTCCACGCCGAGGGCTTCGTCGCGGAGGCGGTGCAGGCCCAGATCGACGCCGGGCCGGTCATGGACGGCACGGGCGCGCGGCGGGCGGGCGCCCTGTCGGCGGGGGACATGGCGGGGTGGCGGGCGACGGTCGAGCCGGCCCTCGCCGTCGACCACCACGGCTGGACCGTGTGGAAATGCGGGCCGTGGACCCAAGGCCCCGTCCTGCTCCAGACGCTGCTCATGCTGGAGGGCGACGACCTCTCGGCACCCGACTCGACCCATCTCGCCGTCGAGGCGCTCAAGCGCGCCTTCGCGGACCGGGAGGCCTACTACGGCGACCCGGACCATTCGGACATCCCGACGGGCACGCTCCTGTCCCGTGACTTCGCCGCCGCGCGCCGCGCCACCATCGGCGACGCCGCCGCCGGGGAGGTCGCGCCCGGCCCGATCCCCGGGCGGGAGGCGTGGGCCGCCGCCGCCACGCGCCGCGCCCGCATGACGCCCGGCGCGGCGGGCCTCGGCGGGGGCGAGCCGACGATGGCGCATCTCGCCAACGCCCGGGGCGACACCGTCCACGTCGACGTGGTGGACCGCTGGGGCAACATGGTCTCGGCCACCCCCTCGGGCGGCTGGCTGAAGTCGAACCCGGTCGTCCCCGGCCTCGGCGTGCCCCTGAACTCCCGCGCCCAGATGTTCTGGCTGGAGGAGGGGCGCCCGACGACCCTCGCGCCGGGGCGGCGCCCGCGCACGACCCTCTCCCCGTCGATGGCGCAGGCGCCGGACGGCACCCGGATGGCCTTCGGCACGCCCGGCGGCGACCAGCAGGACCAGTGGCAGGCGGCGTTCCTGCTGGGGATGATCCACCGGGGGCAGGGGATGCAGGCGGCCATCGAGGCCCCGCTCTTCCACACCGCCCAACTGACGGCGTCGTTCCACCCGCGCGGCCTGCGGCTCCGGCACCTGATGATCGAGCCGCATGCGGGCGAGGCCGCCATCGCGGACCTGCGGGCGCGCGGCCACGAGGTGGAGGTGGCCGAGCCGTGGTCGGTCGGGCGGCTCACGGCCGTCTCGCGCCGCCCCGACGGGGTGATGCGCGCGGCGGCGACGCCTCGGCTGGGGCAGGCCTACGCCGCCGGACGGTAGGCGAAGTCTTTCGAAGACTTCGCTTACGGACGCTTACGAAGCGTCCGCCATCCCCCGCATCTTGATCGGCTCCGTCCGCATCAGGCCCAGCACGTGCGCCATGTAGGGCCGCGCCGCGTCCGCCTCGCGCACCGCCGCGTAGAGCCGCCGGGTCACGCCCCGCGCCGTCAGCGGGCGGGTCACGTAGTCCGACGACCCCCGCACCTCCCGCAGCACCCAGTCGGGCAGCACCGCCACCCCGCGCTGCGACGCCACGAGAAGCAGGATCACGGCCGTCAGCTCCACCTGCCGGACCGCCGCGGGCTCCACCCCGGCGGGGATCAGCAGTTGCGAGAACACGTCCAGCCGGGGCCGGTCCACGGGGTAGGTGATCAGCGTCTCGCCGCGGAAGTCCTCGGCCTCGACGTGGGGCCTCGCCGCGAGCGGATGGGACGCCGCGGCGACGAAGACCGGCTCGTAGTCGAAGAGCGGGCGGAAGGTCACGCCGGGCAGATCCTCGGGGTCGGACGACACCACGAGGTCCACCTCCTCGCGCTGCAAGGCGGGCAGGGCCTTGAACTGCAGGCCGGGGCGGATGTCGACGTCCACGTCCGGCCACGCGCGGCGGAACCGCTCCAGCACCGGGAACAGCCACTCGTAGCAGGCGTGGCACTCGATCGCGATGTGCAGGCGGCCCGCCCGGCCCGCGTGGAGGCCCGCGAACTCCTCCTCCACCGCCTCGACCTGCGGCAGCACCTGCTCGGCCAGACGCAGCAGCCGCTCGCCCGCCGGGGACAGGCGCATCGGCTTGGTGCGGCGCACGAACAGCTCCATCCCCACCAGCCCCTCTAGGTTCTTCACCTGATGGCTGAGCGCCGACTGCGTCACCGCCATCCGCTCGGCGGCGCGGGCGAAGCTGCCCGCCTCGTGGATGGCGCGGATGGTGCGGAGGTGGCGGAACTCGAGATGCAGCTTCATGCGGCGCGCCTCAACATCGGGGTGAGCGTTATGAGCCTGTCTCACGGAACGTCCCCCCGGCACAACGGCGTTGCAGTCCCGAGAGGTGCCCCGATGCCGACCCCGTCCGTCTCCTTCGAGTTCTTCCCGCCCCGCTCGGACGCCGCCCGCGACCGGATGGACCGCGGCGTCGACGCGCTGGCGCCGCTCGGGCCCGCGTGGATGAGCGTCACCTACGGCGCGGGCGGCTCGACCCGCGACGGCACCGCGGACGCGGCCCGCCGGATCAGGGCCCGCACCGGCGCGCGCGTGATGGCCCACCTCACCTTGGGCGGCCAGTCCCGCGACGAGGTGCTGGAGGCCGCCGAGGCGCTGCGCGCGGCGGGGGTCCGCGACCTGCTCTGCCTGCGCGGCGACCCTGCGGAGGAGGGCGCCGCGTTCGCGCCGCACCCGGACGGCTTCCGCGACGTGCCCGAGATGATGGCCGCGCTGCCCGGCTTCACCCTCCGGGTGGCCTGCTACCCGGAGGCGCATCCCGACGCGCGCTCGCCCGACGCCTGCCTCGACTGGCTGCGGCGCAAGGTCGACGCGGGCGCGACCGAGGCGATCGGCCAGTTCTTCTTCGACCCGGCCACGTTCCTGCGCTTCCGGGACCGCGCCGCCGCGGCGGGGATCGGCGGCGTCATCGTCCCCGGCCTGCTCCCGGTCCGCGACTGGCCCAAGGCGCAGCGCTTCGCCGCGTCCTGCGGGGCCGCCATCCCTCCGGATCTCGCCGAGGCGTTCGATCGCGCCCACCGCCACGGCCGCGCCGACGACTTCGCGCTGGCCACGACCTGCGAGATGGCCGACGCGCTCGTCCGCGAGGGCGTTGGGCGGCTCCACTTCTACACGTTGAACCGCGCCGAGCCCGTCCGGGCCGTCTGCCGCGCCCTCGGCGTGGGCCGATCGCTCGCGGCGGTGGCGTGAGGCCGGGTGGGGGTCTAGCCTCCGCCCCATGACCTTCTTCGCCGAGTCGCCCGCCGACCTCGCCACGCGCGACCGGCTCCTGTCGATGTCCGGCCTCGCCTTCATGCAGGCCACGCGCGACGGCACCCTGCCGCAGCCGCCCATCGCCCGCGTCCTGGGCTACCGGCTGACGGAGGTGGAGGACGGGCGCGTGGTGTTCGAGGGGACGCCCGGCTTCGACCACACCAACCCGATGGGGACGGTGCACGGGGGCTGGTACGGCACGCTGCTCGACAGCGCGATGGCCTGCGCGGTGATGACCAAGGTGCCGCGGGGCAGCTTCTACACCACGCTCGAGTACAAGGTGAACGTGACGCGCAACCTGCCCGTCGGCACGCCGATCCGCTGCGAGGGGGCCGTGTCCCACGCGGGCCGGACCACCGGCGTCGCGTCCGGCGAGCTCCGGGGCCGGGACGACGGGACGCTCTACGCGACGGGATCGACGACATGCCTGATCATGCAGGGATGAGCCCCCGCATGGCGGAGGCCGCGATCCGCGCCTCCTTCGCGCGGCAGGCGATGATGACGACGCTCGGGGCCGCGATGGAGACGGTGGCATCCGGCGAGGTCGCGCTGTCCGCCCCCGTGGCGGGGCACGTCACGCAGCAGCATGGCGTCGCCCATGCCGGGCTGACCTTCGCGCTCGCCGACTCGGCGGCCGGCTACGCGGCGCTCACCACGATGCCCGAGGGCTCCGAGGTCGTCACCTCCGAGTTCCGCATCTCGCTGCTCGCCCCCGGGGCCGGTCCGGTCCTGCGGGCGACGGGCCGGGTGGTCCGGCCCGGCCGACGGCTCGTCGCGGTGGCGGCGGACGTGTGGGGCGGGGCGGACGGCACGGTGCACGTGGCCACCGCGCTCGGCACCATGGTGCCGGTGCGGCCCTAGCGGCGCCACCACGGACGGCGGGGCGCCCGCGCGCGCGGCGCCTCGGGCGCGGGAGGGCGCGGGTCCGCGTCGCGCGCCGCGCGCAGCGCCGCCACCTCCGCCTCCAGCCGCTCCAGCCGCAGGGCCTGCCCGAGCGCGAGATCCGCGAGGTGATCCAGCACCTCGGCCCGGACCGCCTCGGGCGCGACGGACCGGCCGGTCCCGGCCCCGCCGCCGCGCACCTCCAGCCCCGTCGCCTCGGCGAAGCGGTCGAACAGGTCCGCGCTCTCGTCCACCACCGCCTGCGCCGCGCGCGTGTCCAGCGCGCGCGCCGCCATCTCGGCCACGTCGCGCGGGCCGTCGTCGCGGAGGTCGGCGCGCACCGCGCGGTCGAACGCCTCGGGCAGCACCGGGCCCGCGTGGCGGTCCGCGAACAGCGCGCGCAGCACGGTCTCCGCCCGGCCGGGGCTCGCGTAGACGGGGGCCGTCCGCGGCTCCAGCGGCACGCCGATGCGCGCGGCGAAGTCGGCGACCACGTCGCCCGCCGCCTCGTAGGACGCCACCTCGCAGGCCGCCCCCACCCGCGCGCGCCACCGGATCGGGCCGTTGTAGGCGACCACCAGGCGCCGCGCGCTCTCGGGGAAGGCAGGGACGGGGCCCTTGCGTGTCTTGTGGCGCACGGCCCACTGGACATGGGCCGAGGCCAGCCAGTCGCGCGGATCGCGGGCGTAGATGACCACCCGAAGGTCGGCGCGCGCGCGCAGCCGGGCGACGAAGGGGTCGATCGCGTCGGGGGCCGCCGAGAGCGACTCGTTCGAGACGACGACCTTGGCCGCGTCGAGGCCCAGGAGGTGGTCGGCCCGCGCGGTCCACGTGGCGGCGTCGGACCGCAGGTAGCCCACCGGCGTGGTCGGCGCCTCGCCCGGCGCGACGGGGCGCATCCCGGCGTAGACCGCGCCGTGCGCGGCCAAGGCGTCCGTCGAGCGCGCGAGCGCGTCCTGGATCGCGGTCGAGCCGTTCTTGCCCATCCCGACATGGAGGATGACCTGCATCGTGCGCTCCGGCGGCGGGACGTCGCGCGGACCCTAGCCGTCCTGCCGCGCCGCCTCCACCATCTCGGCCATCGCGTCCGCGTCCACGAGGCCGGGGGCCGTCCGGTCGCCGATCACGAAGGAGGGCGTCCCGGAGAAGCCGAGCTGGCGGGCCAGCGCCATCGACCCGTCGATATGCGCCTGCACCTCCGGCGCCGCCATGTCCGCGCGCAGCCGGTCGAGGTCGAGCCCGACCTCGCCCGCGACGCGCATCACCGACGCCTCGTCGACGCGCCCGCTCTGGCCCATGAGCGCGTCGTGCATCTCTTGGTAGAGGCCCTGCTCGCGCGCGGCGAGCGCGGCCTGCGCGGCGACGACGGAGCCTTCGCCGAGGATTGGCCACTCGCGGTAGACGATCCGCACGTCGTCGTCGCGGTCCAGCAGGGCCGTCACCTCGTCGCCCGCGCGGCGGCAGTAGGGGCAGTTGTAGTCGAAGAACTCGACCACCGTCACCGATCCGTCCGGGTTGCCGCCCACCGGCGCGTTGGGGTCGCGCTCCAGCAGGTCGCGGTTGTCCGACAGGCTCGCCTGCGCCGCGGCGGCCGCTTCGGCCTCGTCGCGGGCCTGCAGGATGGCGACGGCCTCCATCACGATCTCGGGGTTCTCGAGGATCGCCTGCAGCGCGAGCTGCTTGATCTCCTCCTCCGAGAAGTCCTGCGCGGCGGCGGGCGCGGCGAGGAGCAGGGCGGCGAGGGGGGCGGCAACGAGGCGGCGCATCTGTGTCTCCCGGAAAGGTCGGCCCCGGTGATGGCAGCGGCGGGCGGGGGGCGCAACGGGGCGGGGGCCGCGATGGGCGATCCGCCGCGCCCGCGGCCGGGCGCGCGCGGTCACGTTGCCGTGCGGCGCGGGGCCGCCCCCCTGTCGGAGCGCGGCGGGGGGGCCTATCCCCTCCCCATGCGCGCGCTCCTCGCCCTGCTGTTCCTCTGGCTGCCCCTCGCGGCCCCCGCCGCCGTGACCGCGCCGGTCGCGGGCCATGCCGTGACCGCACGCCTGATGACCGCGGAGGACGGCGTGGGCGAAGGCGTCGCGCGCCTGTCCGCGGGCCTCGCGCTGGAGATGCAGCCGGGGTGGAAGACCTACTGGCGCTCGCCGGGCGAGGTCGGCCTGCCGCCCGCGCTGGACTGGTCGGGCAGCGCGAACGTGGCCGACGTCCAGATCGCCTATCCGGCGCCCACCCGCTTCACCGCCTTCGACATCGAGAACTACGGCTATGCCGGGGCCGTGACCTACCCGCTCACGGTGGTCCTGGAGCGGCCGGGCGCACCCGCGCGCCTCGACTTGGCCGCCGACCTCCTCGTCTGCGCCGAGATTTGCGTGCCCGACCGGGTGGAGCTGTCCCTCGACCTGCCCCTCGGCGGAGGCGTGGACGGCGGGACGGCGGCTCATCTCGCCGAATGGGTCGCGCGCGTCCCCGACGACGGAACCGCGTCGGGCTGGGCGTTGGAGCGGGTCCATCTCGACGCGGACGCGCTCACGCTGACGGCCACCGCGCCCGCGGGCGTCGCCGCGCCCGCCGTCTTCCCCGAGCACGGGGGCGGCGCGTTCGGCCCGCCGGACGTCCGGCTGTCGCCGGACGGGCGGCGCGTCTGGGCGCGGCTCGACGTGCTCGCGCCGGGGGAGGGGCCGCTCGACCTGACGCTCGTGGACGGGGACCGCGCGGCCACGCTGCGCGCCGAGCCCGCGCCGCTGCCGCCCGCGCCGCCCGCCGCGGGGCAGGGGCTATGGCTCGCGCTCGCGCTCGCCGCGCTCGGCGGGCTGATCCTCAACCTCATGCCCTGCGTCCTGCCGGTCCTGTCGATCAAGCTCGCCTCCGCGCTCGCCCTCCGCGACGCCGCGCCCGCGCGCGTCCGCTCCGGCTTCCTGCTCACTTCCGCGGGCATCCTCGGCTTCTTCCTCCTCCTCGCCCTCGCCGCCGTCGCGGCCCGGGCAGCGGGCGTGGCCGTGGGCTGGGGCATCCAGTTCCAGTCCCCCGCCTTCCTCGGCCTCGTGATCGGCCTCGTGACCCTGTTCGCCGCCAACCTCTTCGGCTGGTTCGAGATGGGGCTGGGGCAGGGGCCCACGACCGCGATGTCGCGCGCCGCAGGCGGCGGCGGGGCACCGGGCGACGTCGCCACCGGCGCCTTCGCCGCCCTGATGGCCACGCCCTGCTCGGCCCCCTTCCTCGGCGGCGCCGTCACCTACGCCCTCACCGCAGGCCCCGCGGCCACGATCGCCGTCTTCGGGGCGATGGGGCTGGGCCTCGCCGCGCCCTACTTCCTCGTCGCCGCGGCCCCCGGCACGATCCGCCTCCTGCCGCGACCGG
Source organism: Jannaschia sp. Os4 (assembly GCF_016820245.1). Taxonomy (GTDB): domain Bacteria; phylum Pseudomonadota; class Alphaproteobacteria; order Rhodobacterales; family Rhodobacteraceae; genus Jannaschia. The sequence continues at coordinate 375,499 of NZ_JAFCAR010000005.1, forward strand.
GCGCGTGGATGGTCACGCTCCGCCGCGTGCTGGGCGGGCTGATGCTGCTCGCGGGCGCATGGTTCCTCGTGGTCCTCGCGGGCTCCACCACGCCCGCCACCGCCGCGCTCACCGGGGGCGCGGCCGTGGTCCTGCTCGCCGCCCTCGCGCTCCGCCGCCGCGCGCTGCCCGTCGCCGTGGCGGGCCTCGCGGCGCTGGTCGCGACCGCCGCCCTCGGACCGTCCGCGCCCCGCGCGGCGCCGTCCGACGACTGGGCCGTGTTCTCCGAGGACGCCCTCGCCGAGGCCGTCGCGCGGGGCGAGACCGTCCTCGTCGACGTCACCGCCGACTGGTGCCTGACCTGCCAAGCCAACAAGCGCCTCGTCCTCGACCCGCTCCTCCCCTTGGAGGGCGTCGGGACAATGCGGGCGGACTGGACCCGGCCGGACCCGGCCATCTCCAGCTACCTCGCCGCCCAAGGCAGGCACGGCATCCCGTTCAACGCCGTCCACGGCCCTGGCGCGCCGGAGGGCGTGCTGCTGCCCGAGATCCTGACGGAGGCCGCGATCCGCGCCGCCGTCGACGCGGCCCGCTAGGCGTCGGCCATCGCCGCGTCCATCGCCTGCACGGTGGCGTCCAGCGCCAGCAGGATCGACGCGTGCCGGTTGCGGAAGTCCACCGCGGGCCGCAGCACCTCCAGCCCGTCGAACGGCGCCGCGGGCACCGGCCCGCCCGACTTGAGCATCGCGCGCAGCTCGTCCCGCGCGCTGGCCACCTCGTCCCGCGTCCGGCCGATCATCGCGGCCCCGGACACCGCCGCGCTCGCTTGGCCGAGCGCGCAAGCCTTCACGTCCTGCGAGTAGCGCGCGATCCGCCCCACGGCGTCGAGCCCGACCTCCACGGTCACCGTCGAGCCGCAGAGCGGCGAGCGCACCTTCGCCGTCCCGTCCGGCGCGTCCAGCGGCGCGGGCGCGGGCAGCGAGGCCGCCAGCTCGAGGATGCGGCCGGAATACAGCTTGATGAGGTCGTCGGACATGGTGCCTCCGCGTGCTCGCCCCTAGGTAGGCCCCGCGCCCCAGCGAGGAAAGGTACGCGCGATGTTCGACCCTGCGACCCTCCGTCTCGACGCGAACGGCCTGATCCCCTGCGTGGCCCAAGACCACGCCACCGGCGAGGTGCTGATGATGGCGTGGATGAACGCCGACTCCCTCGCCGCCACCGCCGAGACCGGGATCGTCACCTACTGGTCGCGCTCGCGCTCCGAGCTCTGGCCAAAGGGCGCCACGTCGGGGCACGTGCAGCGCCTCGTCGAGATGCGCGTGGACTGCGACCGCGACTGCCTGCTCGCCCGCGTGGAGCAGACCGGCCCCGCCTGCCACACGGGACGGCGGTCGTGCTTCTACACGGCGGACCGCGACGGGGCGGAGGTGGTCCTCAGCGAGCCGATTACGTGAAACGGGGTTGAACTGTTATCGCTAACATCGCATAGGCCCCCGGAAGCCCGGAGGACCATCATGCCCCTCGACGCCCGCATCGACCGCATCACCGACCGCATCCGCGAACGCTCCCGCCCGACCCGCGAGCCCTATCTCGACCGGATGCGCGCGCAGGCCGCCAAGGGACCGCGCCGCGCCCACCTGCAATGCGGCAACCAAGCCCACGCCTACGCCGCGATGGAGGCGCAGAAGGGCGACCTCGTGGCCGAGCGCCAGCCCAACCTCGGCATCGTCACCGCCTACAACGACATGCTGTCGGCCCACGCTCCCTACTACCGCTACCCCGAGCGGCTGAAGGCCGCCGCCGCCGCCACCGGCGCGACCTGCCAAGTGGCGGGCGGCGTCCCGGCCATGTGCGACGGCGTGACCCAAGGCCAGACCGGGATGGAGCTGTCGCTCTTCTCCCGCGACGTGATCGCGCTGGCCGCGGGCGTGGCGCTGTCGCACGACACGTTCGACGCGGCCCTCTACCTCGGCATCTGCGACAAGATCGTCCCCGGCCTCGTGATCGCCGCCGCGACCTACGGCTACCTGCCGGGCATCTTCGTCCCCGCCGGGCCGATGGTCTCCGGCCTGCCCAACGAGGAGAAGGCGCAGGTCCGCCGCGACTTCGCCGAGGGCAAGGTCGGGCGCGACCGCCTGATGCAGGCCGAGATGGCCTCCTACCACGGCCCCGGCACCTGCACCTTCTACGGCACCGCCAATTCCAACCAGATGCTGATGGAGTTCATGGGCCTGCACCTGCCCGGCGCCTCCTTCGTCAACCCGGGCACGCCGCTCCGCGACGCGCTGACCGACGCCGCCGCCCACCGCGCCGCCGCGATCACCGGCTTGGGCAACGAATACACCCCCGTCTGCGACGTGCTGGACGAGCGCGCGTGGGTGAACGGCCTCGTGGGCCTGATGGCCACGGGCGGGTCCACCAACCTCGTGATCCACCTCATCGCGATGGCCCGCGCGGCGGGCGTGATCCTGTCCTGCGAGGATTTCGACGCCGTGTCCGAGGCCACGCCGCTCATGGCGCGCGTCTATCCCAACGGGCTGGCGGACGTGAACCACTTCCACGCGGCCGGCGGCCTGCCCTTCATGATCGGGCGCCTGCTGGAGGCGGGGCTGCTCCACGAGGACGTGGCCACCGCCGCGGGCCATGGCCTGTCCCGCTACGCCGAGGAGCCCAAGCTCGAGGACGGGACCCTCCACTGGCACCCCGGTCCGCGCGAGAGCCTCAACGACAAGATCCTCAAGACCCCCGCCGACCCCTTCGCCGCGACCGGCGGCCTGAAGGAACTGCGCGGCCCCTTGGGCATCGGCGTCATGAAGGTCTCCGCCGTGGCCCCCGACCTCCACGTGGTCGAGGCCCCGGCGGCCGTGTTCGAGAGCCAGGACGCCGTGAAGGAGGCCTTCAAGGCGGGCGAGCTGGACCGCGACGTGGTCGTCGTCGTCCGCCACCAAGGTCCCCGCGCCAACGGGATGCCCGAACTGCACTCGCTCACGCCCACGCTGTCGGTCCTGCTCCAGCGCGGCCACCGCGTGGCCCTCGTGACCGACGGGCGCATGTCCGGCGCGTCCGGCAAGGTGCCCGCCGCCATCCACGTCGCCCCCGAGGCGGCGGCGGGCGGACTGATCGGCAAGCTGCGCGACGGCGACCTGATCCGCGTCGACGCCGCAGCCGGGCGGCTGGAGGTGCTGGCCGAGGGCGTCGAGGCCCGCGACCCCGCGCCCTTCGACCCCGCCGCCAATGCCACGGGGCTGGGCCGCGAGCTTTTCGCGGTCTTCCGCGCCAACGCGGGCTCCGCGGCGGACGGCGCGGCGGTGGTGGTCTAGCCCACCACGCCCCCGCCTCGCGCGGGGGCCGCGCTGGACGAGGCGCCCCCGCCTCGAATACCGAACATCCAAGCCCGACCCATCCCGAGGCAGCACCCCATGACCCCCCAAGACCAGTCCGCCGCCGCCCGCGACCTCGCCGGACGCGCGCCCGTCATCCCCGTCCTCGTCCTCGACGACGTGGCACATGCGCGCCCCTTGGCCGAGGCGCTGGTCGCCGGCGGCCTCCCCGCGCTGGAGGTGACGCTCCGCACCCCCGCCGCGCTCGACTGCATCCGCGCCATGGCGCAGGTGGAGGGCGGGATCGTCGGCGCGGGCACCCTGCTGACGCCGTCGGACGTCAAGGCCGCCAAGGCGGCGGGCGCCAAGTTCGGCGTCTCCCCCGGCGCCACCGACACGCTGCTGCAGGCCTGCGTGGACGAGGACCTCCCGCTCCTCCCCGGCGCGGCCACCGCGACCGAGGCGATGGCGCTGCTCGAGAAGGGGTGGGACATGCTCAAGTTCTTCCCCGCCGAGGCGTCCGGCGGCGCCCCCGCCCTCAAGGGCATCGGCGCCCCCATCCCGCAGGTCGCGTGGTGCCCCACAGGCGGCGTGAGCCCCGCCAACAAGGATGCCTATCTCGGCCTGTCGAACGTCGTCTGCGTCGGCGGCTCGTGGGTCGCGCCGAAGGCGGCGATGGCCTCCGGGGACTGGGCGGAGATCGAGGGCCTCGCCCGCGCGGCGGCGGGCTGAGCTACTCCGCCCGCACCGCCGTCAGCGCCACGTCGATGGCGACCGAGAAGCCGACGGACGACTCGTCGGGGTAGGTCTCGCCCATCCCGAAGTCCCGCCGGTCCACGGCCGTCGCGCCCCCCATGACGGCGCGGTCCCCGTCGATCTCGAGCGTGAAGGGCAGGGTCAGCGGCACCTCCACGCCCCGGAGCGCGAAGGTCCCCTCGGCGACGTAGCCGTCCCCCTCCGGGCGCAGGTCGGCCACGTAGGTCGCGGTCGGGAAGGCGGCGGAGGCGAGGAACGCCTCGCCGGTGGCCTGCTGCGACACCGTGCCGAGGGCGAGGGAGCCGGTCCCGACGGACACCTCGACCGAGCCGACGGTCCCGTCCGCGCGCGGCGCGGGGTCGAAGTCGATGGCCGCCTGCCAGTCCGCGAAGCTCCCGGTGACGGGGCTGCCGAGCTGCGTCACGGTGATCGAGACGCTGCCCTCCTCGACGGTCCAGTTCGAGGCGGCCCCGACCGAGGCGGCGCCCGCGGCCACGGCGGGCGCGGGGGGCGGCGCCAGCCACAGCCCAACGCCGAGGGCGGCGGCCCAGACGGCGGCGGCGGCCAAGGCGGGCAGGGCCTTGCCATGCGGCCGCTCGACATGCGCCGGCACCCGGCCCGACACCATGCGCGCCAGCGTCCCGTCCCGGTCGATCACCGCGTGCTTCAGCGCCCCGGCGACGTGCAGGAGCAGCGCTACGGCCAGCACCTTGGCGGCGGTTGTGTGCAGCGTGCCCAGCAGGTCGGCGAGCCACGCGTCGTTCGGCACGAAGGGCAGCTCGTCCCCGAGCGGCCAGAGGATCGGGGCGTAGCCCTCGGTCGCGGCATGATGGGTCCAGCCGAGCAGGGGCACGAGGATCAGCGAGCCGTAGAGCAGCCAGTGGACGATCGCCGCGAGCGTCGCCTCCCACCCGCCTTGGATCGGCTGCGGGCGCGGCTGCGCCAGCGCCCAGAGGACGCGGACGACCGCGAGGGCGAAGATCGCGATCCCCACCGTCTTGTGGACCGAGAACAGCGTGACCGTGCGCGCCACCTGCTCGGGCGAGGCCGCGCCCGCCTCGATCGCGGCCGCGCCGTCATGGGCGATCACGCCCAAGGGGATCACCGTGAGCATCAGCAGCGCGATGGCCCAGTGCAGCGCGCGCTCGACCCAGCCATAGGCGCGGTCGGTGTTCGTGGCGGTGGTAACGCGGGTCGACATGGCGGCCTCCGGGACGGGACGGCCCCAATCTACCCGATCCCGCCCCGCCGCCAACGCGCATTCCCGCACGCCCCCCATGCGCGGGCCGCGCCCTAGCCCGCGGGGGCGAGCCGGCCGAGGTTCGCCGCGCGCACGCGGGCCGCCGCGTCGTCGTAGAGGAACGGCAGGAACGCGTAGCGCCGCCCCTCCGTCACCTTCGACACCCTGTGGAGCAGCGAGCAGGAGAACACGACCGCGCCCCCCGCCGGGGCCTTCAGGCCGCGCGGCCCGTATTCGGGGAACGACACCTCGCCCCCCGCGAACCCGTCGTTCAGGTTGATCGACACCGCGAAGCGCCGGTGCGCGGTGCCGGACGTGGTGTTGTCCCGATGCGCGTTGAAATGCGCGCCCTCGGCGGCGTCGTAGCAGGAGACGATGTAGCGCTCCATCCGGGTGGCGTGGAACTGGTGGGCCTTGGCGATGGCCGGGACCACGCGCCGCGCGATCCGCGACTGGAGCGTCGCGCGCAGGCCGGGGTCGTCGATCGGCGCGTCCCGGCGCACCTTGTGGGACGGGTCCATGACGGCATGCGTCCGCCCGTCGATCTCGCGCATGAAGCCCGACTCCTGCCCGCCATGGTCCTCGTAGAGGTCGATCAGCCGGCGGCAGAGCGCGGGCTCGAGCACGTTGCGCAGCAGCAGCACCGGCGCCCCCAGCGCCGCGCCCGCGTGCGCCCCCGCGGGCGGCAGGCGGCGGAGGCGCGCCGCTAGGTCCGCGAGCCGGTCGACCGGCACGATCGCCTCGACGCGCATCTCCGGGTCGATCAGCACCAGCGCGGGCCGGTCCGCCGCCCCCTCCGCGGCCACGCCGTAGAGGCGGGCCACCGCCCGGTCCGCGTCGAGGAACACCCGAAGCCCCGGGATGCGCCCCGCAAGCCGCCCGCCCGGATCGGCATGGGGCGCGACGAGGAACGCGCAGGCGTGGTCGTCGTCGAACGCCGCCTCGGCCGCCAGCGCGTCGTGCAGCGCCGCCTCCCCGCCCGGCGCGGGGAAGGCGAGCACGATCCAGCGCCCCGCCACCGTGTCGAAGGCGAAGCGCGGGTTGCCGCGCGTCGCGGCGCGGAAGAACGGCGCCGGCTCGCCGGGAAAGAGGGGGGCGTGGGGCATCTCGGTGGTCTCCTGGGGCGCGACGATGCCACCGGGCTGCGGCAGAATGAAGGCGGGGAGGCTGGCCCTCCGCGGCGCGCGCGCGCTATGTCGCGCCAAACGGACCGTCTGGAGTGCACCCATGTCCCGCGCCTTCGTCTTCCCCGGCCAAGGGGCCCAGAGCATCGGCATGGGCCGCGACCTCGCCGAGGCCTACCCGGCCGCGCGGGCCGTGTTCGACGCCGTGGACGCCGCCTTGGGCGAGGACCTGTCGGGGCTGATCTGGGGCGGCGACGCCGAGACCCTGACCCTGACCCGCAACGCCCAGCCCGCGCTGATGGCCACCTCCATCGCCGCCCTCCGGGCCCTCGAGGCCGAGGGCGTCTCGGTCGCCGACCACGCCGCGATGGTCGCGGGCCACTCGCTCGGCGAGTACGCCGCGCTGGTCGCGGCGGGCGCGCTGGACCTCGGCGACGCCGCCCGCCTCCTGCGCCTGCGCGGCGAGGCGATGCAGGCCGCCGTGCCGGCGGGCGAGGGGGCGATGGCCGCGATCCTCGGCCTGGACCTTGACGCGGTGCGCGCGGTCGCCGCCGAGGCCGCGCAGGGTGGCGAGGTGGTCGAGGCCGCCAACGACAACGACCCCGGCCAGGTGGTCGTCTCCGGCCACCGCGCCGCCGTCGCGCGCGCCACGGAGATCGCCGAGGCGCACGGCGCCAAGCGCGCCGTGCTGCTGCCGGTCTCCGCGCCCTTCCACTGCGCCCTGATGGAGCCCGCCGCCCGCGCGATGGCCGAGGCGCTGGACGACGTGGACCTGCACCGCCCCGTCGTGCCCGTCGTCGCCAACGTCGAGGCGGGGCCGGTGAGCGACCCGAACACAATCCGGTCGCTGCTCGTGGAGCAGGTCACCGGGGCCGTCCGCTGGCGCGAGAGCGTGGCGCGCATGGCGGCCGACGGCGTCACGGAGGTCTGGGAGATCGGCGCGGGCAAGGCGCTGTCGGGGATGGTGCGCCGCATCGACCGGGCGCTGGCGACCCGGCAGGTCGGCACGCCCGCCGAGGTGGCCGAGGCGGCGGCGTCGCTGTGATCCGGCGCGCGGTCCTCGCGGCGCTCCTCGCGCTGGGCGTCGCGGGTCCGGGCCACGCGGACGACAAGCCCGCGCTCACCCGCGTCGAGGTGCGCGACGGTCGGCTGCACATCGCGGGCGACCTCGACGCCACCACCGGCCCGCGCGTGCGGGCGGCCCTCGCCGCCCATCCCGAGGTGGACGAGGTCGTCCTCGGGCGCATCCCCGGCTCGGTCGACCTCGACCGGACGCTGGAGCTGGGGCGGTGGCTCCGGGCGGGGGGCTTCGACACCTACCTGACGTCCGACTCCGCCATCTTCTCGGGCGGCGTCGACCTGTTCCTGTCCGGCGTCCGCCGCCGGATGGAGGCGGGCGCGCGGATCGGCGTGCACGCGTGGTCCGACGCGAACGGCCAAGCCACGGACTACGGCCTGACCGACCGGACGCACCGCAACTCGCGCGGCTACGTGCGCACGATGCTGGGCTCGGACGACTTCTACTGGTTCGCGGTCAAGGCCGCCCCGGCCAGCCGGATCCACACCCTCACCCCCAAGGAGATCGCGCGCTACGGCCTGCTGACCGCGCCCGTGATCGAGCCGCAAGGAGACGACTGAATGTTCGACCTCACCGGGAAGTCTGCCCTCGTGACCGGGGCCTCCGGCGGCATCGGCGCCGCCATCGCGCGCGCGCTCCACGCGCAGGGCGCCGCCGTGGGCCTTTCGGGCACCCGCGAGGATCCGCTGCGCGCGCTGGCCGACGAACTGGGGGAGCGGGCGCACGTCCTGCCCTGCAACCTGTCGGACGCCGACGCGGTGAACGCGCTGCCCAAGCAGGCCGCCGAGGCGATGGGCGCGGTCGACATCCTCGTGAACAACGCGGGCGTGACGCGCGACAACCTGTTCATGCGCATGTCCGAGGAGGAGTGGTCGCAGGTCATCGAGGTGAACCTGACGGCGGCGTTCCGCCTGTCCAAGGGCGTCCTGCGCGGGATGATGAAGGCCCGCTGGGGCCGCATCGTGAACGTGTCCTCCGTGGTGGGGACGACGGGCAACCCGGGGCAGGGCAACTACGCCGCGTCGAAGGCGGGGCTCGTGGGCATGTCCAAGTCGCTGGCCTACGAGGTGGCGTCCCGCGGGATCACCGTGAACGCGGTCGCGCCGGGCTTCATCGCGACGGCCATGACCGACAAGCTGACCGACGACCAGAAGGCCAAGATCGACGATCAGATCCCGGCGGGCCGCATGGGCACCCCCGAGGAGATCGCCGCCGCCGCGCTCTACCTCGCCTCGCCCGAGGCTGCCTACGTCACGGGCACGGTGCTGCACGTCAACGGCGGGCTGGCGATGGTGTAACGCCAAGTTCCTTCGGAGGAACTCGCGAATCCCTTCGAAGGGATTTGCCACCGCCAAGGCCCCGCGATATAGGGCCGCACGCCGACCGGACCGCCGGTCCGATTGGAACGGCCCGCGTGGGCGAACGAAGAGGTGAATCATGAGCGACATCGAAGATCGCGTCCGCAAGAAGGTCGTCGAGCACCTGGGCGTGGAAGAGGACAAGGTGACCGAGAACGCCTCGTTCATCGACGATCTGGGCGCCGACTCGCTCGACACGGTCGAGCTGGTCATGGCCTTCGAGGAGGAGTTCGGGATCGAGATCCCCGACGACGCCGCGGAGTCGATCCAGACCTTCGGCGACGCCGTGAAGTTCATCAAGGAGAACAGCTGATCCCCATGTGATCGGCTGACGCTGACAGGGCGCCCTCCGGGGCGCCTTCGTCGTTTGCGGGGGACGGCGTCGCCCCCTATCTAGCGTCCGTGGAGGGATGGGCATGAGCGTGGGCGTCTTCGACAGCGGCTTGGGCGGCCTGACCGTGTGGGACGCGCTGACGCGGCGCCTGCCCGACGTGGCCTTCTCCTACTATGCCGACAGCGCGCATGCCCCCTACGGGACGCGGACCATGGAGGACGTGCACGGCCTGACCCGCGACGCGGTGCACGCGATGTGGGAGACGTCGGACCTCGTCGTGCTGGCCTGCAACACCGCCTCGGCCGCAGCTCTGCGCCGGATGCAGGAGGCGGGGGTGCCCGAGGGCAAGCGGGTGCTGGGCGTGTTCGTGCCGATGATCGAGGCGCTGACCGAGCGCGGCTGGGGCGACAACACCCCCCCGCGCGAGGTGGGGGTCCGGCAGGTCGCGCTGTTCGCCACGCCCGCCACCGTGGCGTCCCGCGCGTTCCAGCGGGAGCTGGCGTTCCGCGCGATCGGGGTGGACGTCGAGGCGCAGGCCTGCGGCGGCTTGGTCGACGCCATCGAGGACGGGGACGAGGCCTTGGCGGAGGCGCTGGTGCAGGCGCATGTCGCGGCGCTCCGGCGGAAGATGCCGGCGCCGGACGCCGCCGTGCTGGGCTGCACGCACTACCCCTTGGTGGCGGAGGCGTTCCAGCGGGCCTTGGGGCCGGAGGTGCGGGTGCTGAGCCAAGCGGACATCGTGGCCGAGAGCTTGGCCGACTACCTCGAGCGGCGCCCCGGGATGCGGGGCGACGGCGGGGCGCGGATGGTGACGACGGGGGATCCGGAGACGGTGTCGCAGCGGGCGACGCAGTTCCTGAAGCGGCCCCTGCGGTTCGAGGGGGCGTGACATGAGAAGCTTGAGGAAAACGCGGCGGATTCAAGTGATTGCGCTGGCGGTCGTCGCGCTGGCGGGGTCCACGGCGCTGGTCGGCTACGCGATGCGGGACGGGATCAACTTCTTCCGCTCGCCCTCGCAGGTGGTCGAGGCGCCGCCTGCGCCGTCGGAGGTGTTCCGGATCGGCGGGCTGGTCGAGGAGGGGACGCTGGTGCGCGGCGAGGGGACGGAGGTGACGTTCAGCGTAACCGACGGCGGCGCGTCGGTGCCCGTCTCCTACGTCGGCGTGCTGCCGGACCTGTTCGGCGAGGGCGAGGGCATGGTCGGGACGGGCCGATTCGTGGACGGCACGTTCCGGGCGACGGAGATCCTCGCGCGGCACGACGAGACCTACATGCCCGCCGAGGTGATCGACGCGCTGGAGGCGCAGGGGGTCTACCGGCCCGCCGCCGTCGAAGGGTAGCGGCTTCAAGGTCGCGCCGTAAACTTATGATGTTGAACGATTGCTGCGGTGCGGCATGGGGCTCCGCCCCCGGCCCTGCGGGCCTCCCCCGAGGTATTTCGGCCAAGATGAGGGGCGGGCGGCGGCGTTAACGCTTCGTTAGGCGCTCAACCGGAGCTTCGATCCTCCCAGACCGCAGGGAGGGCCGACCCATGCAGACCGTTCGACAGATCGCCGAGGCCATCGTGGCCCGCGAGGGAGGCTTCGTGGACGACCCGGACGACCCGGGCGGTGCGACGAAGCACGGCGTGACGATCCATACCGCGCGACGGCTCGGGCTGGACCTCGACGGCGACGGCGACGTGGACGCGGACGACGTGCGGCGCATCACGCCGGCGCAGGCGGCCGACGTCTACGTCCGGGACTACTTCCAGAAGCCGGGGATCGGGCGGCTGCCCTCCGTGCTCTGGGCGCAGGTGTTCGACATGCAGGTGAACGCGGGGTCCAACGCGGTGCGCATCCTCCAGCGGCTGCTGGGTCGGATGGGGCATCCGGTGGCCGTGGACGGGGCGATCGGGCCGCGCACGGAGGCCGCCGCCGAGGCGGCCGCCTCCGAAGCGCCGGCGCACATCGCGGACGCCTACGCCATCGCGCGGCGGGAATGGTACTACCGCCTCGCGCAGCGGCGCCCCGCGCTGCGCAAGTTCGCCAAGCGCCGCGACGGCGGAAAGGGCGGCTGGATCGCGCGGGCCGAGGAGTTCATGGCGGCGCGCTACCGCCTGTCGGACGCGGAGCACCGGACGCGCACCAAGGGGTGGGCGTGATGTCGGTGGTCCCGCGCTTCGCGGAGGCCACGCGGGCGGTGGGCGCGCTGACCCGGGCGGCGACGGGCGCGGCACGGGTGTTCCGGGCCGACGCGTCGGAGGGGCAGCGGCTGGCCCACGCGGCGCGGCGGGCGGCGGTGGACCAGCTGGGGGCGGAGTTCGACGGCGCGCCCGCCGGGTGGTTCGACCGGTTCGTGGACGGCGTGAACCGCCTGCCGCGGCCCCTGCTGGCCTTCGGGACGCTGGGGCTGTTCGTCTACGCGATGGTGGACCCCGTGGGGTTCGCGCCGCGCATGGCGGGGCTGGCGGTGGTGCCGGAGCCGCTGTGGTGGCTCTTGGGCGCGATCGTCGGGTTCTACTTCGGGGCGCGCGAGCTGCACCATCGGCGGACGGCGCGGACGGCCCTGCCCGAGCCGGTGGTGAGCGGGTGGCATGCCGGGGAATTCGACGCCCCCGAGGGCAACGCCGCGTTGGAGGCGTGGCGGCGCGAGGGCGCTTGACCGGGATTCGACACGAATGCCCCGCAGATTGACGCGCCCGTGCGCCGCACCCCCCTTGGGCGGCGGCCCCGGAGCGCGTAGGACGGGCGCATGTTCGTCGAACTCGGCCACCTCGCCCTCGTCCTCGCCCTCGCCTGCGCCGTGGTGCAGGCGACGCTGCCGCTGGTGGGCGCCCACAAGGGCTGGGCGGGCTGGATGGCGATTGCGCGGCCCGCCGCGACGATGCAGTTCCTCCTCGTCGCGGTCAGCTTCGCGGCGCTGACCTACGCCTTCGTGGCGAGCGACTTCAGCCTGCGGCTCGTCGTGCTGAACTCGCACACGGACAAGCCGCTGCTCTACAAGGTTACGGGCGTGTGGGGGAACCACGAGGGCTCGCTGCTGCTGTGGGTGCTGATCCTCGCGCTCTTCGGGGCCGCCGCCGCGTGGTTCGACGGGGGCCTGCGCGAGACGTTCCGGGCGCGGGCCTTGGCGGTGCAGGCCGCCGTAGGCGTGGCGTTCTACCTGTTCATCCTGTTCACCTCCAACCCGTTCACCCGGCTGGAGGTGCCGCCGTTCAACGGCGAGGACCTGAACCCGCTGCTGCAGGATCCCGGCTTGGCGTTCCATCCGCCGTTCCTCTACCTCGGCTACGTGGGCCTGAGCATGGCGTTCAGCTTCGCGGTCGCCGCGCTGATCGAGGGGCGGGTGGACGCGGCGTGGGGCCGGTGGGTGCGCCCGTGGACCTTGGCGGCGTGGCTGTTCCTGACGGTGGGCATCGCGCTGGGGTCGTGGTGGGCCTACTACGAGCTGGGCTGGGGCGGGTTCTGGTTCTGGGATCCGGTGGAGAACGCGTCGTTCATGCCGTGGCTCTTCGCCGCCGCGCTGCTGCACTCCGCCATCGTGGTCGAGAAGCGCGAGGCGCTGAAGGCGTGGACGATCCTGCTCGCCATCCTCGCCTTCGGGTTCTCGCTGATAGGCACGTTCATCGTGCGCTCGGGGGTGATCACCTCCGTCCACGCCTTCGCGAACGACCCGGAGCGGGGCCGGTGGATCCTCGTGATCCTCGCGGTGTTCATGGGCGGCGCGCTCGCGCTCTTCGCGTGGCGCGCCGGGGCGATGCAGACGCGCGCCGTCTTCGCGCTGATGAGCCGCGAGTCGGCGCTGGTCGCGAACAACCTCCTGCTGGCGGTGTCCTCGCTGGTGGTGTTCGTCGGAACGGTCTGGCCCTTGGTGGCCGAGATGGCGTTCGGGCGGAAGCTGTCGGTCGGGCCGCCGTTCTTCGACGCGGCCTTCACGCCCTTCGTGGTCGCGCTGGCGGTGATCCTGCCGTTCGGCTCCCTGCTGCCGTGGAAGCGGGGCAAGCTGGACCGCGCCGCCAAGGCGCTTTGGCCGGCCGCGCTGCTGGCGGTCGCGGTGGCGGGGCTCGCGTGGGCGCTGAACACGGGGCGCTCGCTGGCCGGGCCGGTTGGGGCGGGGCTGGGCGCATGGCTCGTGGTCGCGGCGGCGATCGACCTGTGGGCGCGCACGGGCCGGGGCGAGGCGGCCGCGCGGCTGGGGCGCCTGACGCGGCTGCCGCGGGCGGACTGGGGCAAGGCGATCGCCCATGCGGGGCTGGGCGTGACGATCTTCGGGGTCGGCGCGCTGACCGCGTGGGAGCAGGAGGAGATCGCGGCGCTCGCCATCGGCGAATCGCTGACTGTGGGGTCCGTGGAGGCGCGCTTGGACGCGGTCGACCGGGTCGAGGGGCCGAACTACGTGGCCACGGTGGCGACGCTCTACGTGACCGAGGGCGACGACGTGGTCGGCGTGATGCGCCCGGAGAAGCGGGTCTACCCCGTGGCGCGGATGCCCACGACGGAGGCCGGCATCGACAACGGGATCACGCGGGACCTCTACGCCGTGATCGGCGACCCGCAGGTGGGCGGGGGCTGGGCCGTGCGGGTCTACATCAAACCCTTCGCCAACTGGATCTGGGGCGGGTGCATCCTGATGGCCTTGGGCGGCCTCGTGTCGCTGTCGGACCGGCGCTACCGGGTGGCGGCGGGCGCGCGGCGGGCGCCGCGCGCGGCGGTGCCGGCGGAATGAGGTGGGCGTTGCCGCTCGTGCTGGCCGCCGCGCCGGCCCTCGCCGTGCTTCCGGACGAGGTGCTGGACGACCCGGTCCTCGAGCAGCGGGCGCGGGACCTGTCGGAGGGGCTGCGCTGCCTCGTGTGCCGCAACGAGTCGATCGACGAGAGCAACGCGGGGCTGGCGCGGGACCTGCGGCTGCTCGTGCGCGAGCGGCTGGTCGCGGGCGACAGCGACGCGGAGGTGCTGGACTACCTCGTGGGGCGCTACGGGGAGTACGTGCTGCTCGAGCCGACCCGGGGCGGGGCGAACGCGCTGCTCTGGGGCGCGCCGCTGGCGCTGCTGCTGCTCGGGGGCGCCGGCTCGGCGGTCTACATCTCGCGGCGCGCGCCGCGCGCGGAGGACGGGCTGTCGGAGACCGAGGAGGCGCGGCTGGCCGCGCTGCTCGACGGGGGCACGGTCAGCGGGGGCACGGTCGGCGGGGGCATAGTCGATGGGCGCGCGGTCGGCGACGGCTCGCGCGGGGATGGGCCGCTCGGCGACGACGCGGTCGACGCGGCGCGGCGGGACCATACCTGAGAGGCCTCGGGAGGGCGATCCGGCCGGGGATCCCCGGGGACCGTCCTTGACGCGGGCCGCCTGCCCGGACGACGCTCGGGCCGGGGGGAGCGCGATGACGGGCACGGATCACTTGGGCACGGATCACGAGGGGGCGGTGCGCGCGCGGCGCGCGGAGGACGTGGCGCGCTTCGCGGAGCGGCGGGGCGTGGTGGACCGGGTGCAGCACGCGCTGCACGTCACGCCCGCCTTGGTGCCGCTGATCGTGCTGGCGGTGGCCGTCCTCGGGTTCACGTGGTGGCTGGGTCCGCGCTTCCTGCAGCAGCTGCCGCTGATCATGCAGCAGGTGCAGATCGTGGGCGTGCTGGCCGCCGCGCAGACGCTCATCATCCTGACCGCCGGGATCGACCTGTCGGTGGGGGCCATCGCGGTCTTCACCTCCGTGGTGATCGGGCAGGTCAGCTTCCGCTACGGGGTGCCGCCCGCGGCGGCCATCGCGGCGGGGCTGGCCGTGGGCGCGGCGATCGGCGCGGCCAGCGGCTGGCTGGTGAGCCGGGCCAAGCTGCCGCCCTTCATCGTGACGCTGGGCATGTGGCAGATCGTGCTGGCGACGAACTACCTCTACTCGCGCAACGAGACGATCCGCTCGCGCGAGATTCGCGAGGAGGCGCCGATGCTGCAATGGCTGGGCGCGAAGCCCAACGAGCAGATCGTCCGGTGGATCGAGGCGTCGCGCGGGATCGAGTGGGAGCGGCGGCGGCCCGCCGAGACGGACAGCGCGTTCCTCGACTTCCTCTGGGCCACGAACGTCACCTACGGCGTGGTGGTGATGGTCCTGCTCTTCGCCGTGCTGGCCTATGCGCTGCGGGCGACCGCGTGGGGGCGGCACGTCTACGCGGTGGGGGACGACCCCGAGGCGGCGGAGCTGGCGGGCGTGGACGTGCGCCGGACGCTGATGAGCGTCTACGTGATCGCGGGCGCGATCTGCGCCGTCGCGGGCTGGATCATGATCGGGCGGTTCGGATCGGTGTCGCCATCGGCCTCGACCGGGGTGCTGGGCAACATCCAGTCGATCACCGCCGTCGTCATCGGGGGCATCTCGCTGTTCGGGGGGCGCGGCTCGATCTGGGGGGCGTTCTTCGGGGCGCTGATCGTCGGCGTGTTCGAGCTGGGCCTCAGGATGGCGGGGGCGGACGCGCAGTGGACCTACCTGCTGATCGGGACGCTGATCATCGGCGCGGTGGGCGTGGACCAGTGGATCAGGAAGGTGGCGGCATGACCCCCGTCCTCGCGGCCAAGGGCCTGACGAAGCGCTACGGCAAGGTGGTGGCGCTGGACGCCTGCGACTTCGAGCTGCGCCCCGGCGAGATCCTCGCGGTGATCGGCGACAACGGGGCGGGCAAGTCGACGCTGATCAAGTGCCTGTCGGGGGCGGTGACGCCGGACGAGGGGGTGATGGAGCTGGACGGCGCGCCGGTCTCCTTCGCCTCGCCCACGGCGGCGCGGGAGCAGGGGATCGAGACGGTCTACCAGACGCTGGCCGTGTCGCCCGCGCTGTCGATCGTGGACAACATGTTCATGGGGCGGGAGCTGCGCCGGGAGGGGTTCCGGGGGCGGTGGCTGCGCCAGCTGGACAAGCCGCGGATGCGGGCCTTCGCGCGCGAGAAGCTGTCCGATCTCGGGCTTATGACGATCCAGAACATCGACCAGGCGGTCGAGACGCTGTCGGGCGGGCAGCGGCAGGGGGTGGCGGTGGCGCGGGCGGCGGCGTTCGGGTCCAAGGTCATCATCCTCGACGAGCCGACGGCGGCGCTGGGCGTGAAGGAATCGCGCCGGGTGCTGGACCTGATCCAGGACGTGCGGGCGCGGGGCATCCCGATCATCCTGATCTCGCACAACATGCCGCACGTGTTCGAGGTGGCGGACCGGGTGCACGTGCACCGGCTGGGCCGGCGGCTGACGGTGATCGATCCGAAGGCGCACACGATGTCGGACGCGGTCGCGCTGATGACCGGGGCGATGGAGCCGGAGGCGGCATGACGCCCGAGGCCGTGGCGGACCGCATCCGCGCGCTGCCGGTGCCCGAGGGTGGGCGGACGCTGACCGCCTTGGTCGGGCCGCCCGCGTCGGGGAAGTCGACGCTGTCCAAGCGGATCGTGAAGGCGCTGGGGGCCGAGGGCGCGCTCGTGACGATGGACGGGTGGCATCTGGACGACCGGCTGCTGGGGCCGATGGGCCTGCGGTCGCGCAAGGGCGCGCCGGAGACGTTCGACCTGGGCGGTCTGGCGCGGACGCTGGCGGCGGTCCGGGCGGGGGGCGTCGTGTACCTGCCGGTGTTCGACCGCGCGCGCGAGATCGCCATCGCGGGGGCGGCGGTGGTCCCGGCGGAGGCGCGGCACGTGGTGGTCGAGGGGAACTGGCTGCTGCTGGACGAGCCGGGGTGGCGTGATCTGGAATGGAACCTGTCGGTGCGGCTGGACGTGTCGGAGGCGGTGCTGCGGGAGCGGCTGTCCGAGCGGTGGGCCGACCGGGCGGACGGGGCGGCGTGGATCGAGGCGAACGACCTGCCCAACGCGCGCCGGATGGTGGAGCGGTCGCGGGCGGCGGACGTGGTGATCGGATAGCGGGGCACGGCTCGCGCTTCGTGCCTTGGCCCGGTGCGCGGGGGCGCAGCCCCCGCAGGGCCAGCGCCGACCCGCCCCACGGGGCGGCGCTTCGTCTCCGTCCGCGCGCCGAAGGAGCTGTCCTCCGACGGTGGGAGGGATCAAGTGCTTCGCGGATGGGTCGGATGCGCCACCCCACGGGTCGGCGCTGGCCCTGCGTTCGACGACGGCGCATGTCGGAGCGTCCTGACGCGCGCGTGACTTGAACCTCCGCTCCCGGCGGGGGACGACGCCCCCATGCAGGACCATCCCCTCACCCGCGACCTCATCCTGATCGGCGGCGGTCACGCCCACGCGCTCGTGCTGCGCCGCTGGGGGATGGACCCGCTGCCGGGCGCGCGGCTGACGGTGATCAACCCCGGCGCGACGGCGCCCTACACGGGGATGCTGCCTGGGCACGTGGCGGGGCACTACACGCGCGACGAGCTGGACATCGACCTCGTGCGGTTGTGCCGGTTCGCCGGCGCCGCGCTGATCGACGCGAAGGCGACGGATGTGGACGCGGCGGCCAAGCGCGTGCGCGTCGAGGGGCCCGGGTGGCTGGACTACGACGTGGCCTCGCTGGACGTGGGCATCCACGCCGAGATGCCGTCCCTCCCCGGCTTCGCCGCGCATGGCGTGGGGGCCAAGCCCTTGGACGTCTTCGCGCGGGCGTGGCGGGCGCACCGGGACGGGCCGGGCGGGCCGGTCGCGGTGATCGGGGGCGGCGTGGCGGGGGTCGAGCTGGCGATGGCGATGGCGCATGCCCGCCCGGGCGACGGCGTGACGGTGATCGAGGCCGAGGCCGACCTGACGGGGATGGGCGCGCGGGCGAAGGCCCTGCTGCGGCAGGCGATGGACCGGCTGGGCGTGGCGTTGCGGACCGGCGCGACGGTGGAGCGCGTCGAGGCGGATGCGGTGGTGCTGACGGACGGGACGCGCGTGCCTGCCGCGCTGACGGTCGGCGCGGCGGGGGCGCGGCCCCACGCTTGGATCGGAGAGACGGGCCTGCCGCTCCACGAAGGGTTCGTCCGGGTCGGGCCGACCCTGCAGGTGGAGGGGCATCCGGACCTCTTCGCCGCCGGGGACTGCGCCCACCTGACCCACGCGCCGCGCCCCAAGGCGGGCGTCTTCGCGGTGCGCGAGGCGCCGGTTTTGCACGACAACCTGCGCGCGGCGCTGGCGGGCGGGCGGATGCGGGCGTTCCGACCGCAGCGGAGCTACCTCAAGCTGGTCTCGCTGGGCGGCAAGTCGGCGCTGGCGGAGAAGGGCGTGACGGTCGCGGGGCCGTGGCTCTGGCGGTGGAAGGACCGGATCGACCGGGCGTTCATGGACAAGCTGACGGTCCTGCCCGCGATGCGCGTCGAGGCGCCTGCGGTGGCGGCGCTGGGCGGCGAGGAGGTGGCCAAGCCGCTCTGCGCCGGGTGCGGGGCGAAGGTGGGGGGCGACGCGCTGGCCGAGGCGCTGTCGGCGGTGCCGGTCACGCGGGAGGACGTGCTGACGCGGCCGGGCGACGACGCGGCGGTGCTGCGCGTGGGGGGCGCGCGGCAGGTCTGGACGACGGACCATCTGCGGGCGGTGACGCGGGACGAGGCGCTCATGGCGCGGATCGCCTGCGTCCATGCGCTGGGCGACGTGTGGGCGATGGGGGCGGTGCCGCAGGCGGCGCTGGCGTCGCTGGTGCTGCCGCGGATGAGCGAGGCGCTGCAGCGGCGGTCGCTCCGGGTGGTGCTGGACGCGATGACGGAGGTGCTGGGGGCCGAGGGCGCGGACCTCGTGGGCGGGCACACGACGATGGGGGCGGAGGCGACCTATGGATTGTCGCTGACGGGGCTTCTGGAGGGCGAGCCGGTGGGGCTGGGCGGGGCGCGGGCGGGCGACCTCCTGGTGCTGACGAAGCCTGTGGGGACGGGCGTGGTGCTGGCGGCCGAGATGGCGGGCGTGGCGCGGGGGCGCGACGTGCTGGCCGTGCTGGAGGCGATGGCGACGCCGCAGGGGGCGATGGCGCGGCGGCTGGCCGGGGCGCATGCGATGACGGACGTGACGGGGTTCGGGCTGGCGGGGCATCTGGCGGCGATGTGCCGGGCGTCGGGCGTGGGCGCGGAGGTCGATCCGGACGCGGTGCCGGTGCATCCGGGCGCGCTCGCGGCGGTGGAGGCGGGGGTCGCCTCGTCGCTCTGGGCGGCGAACCGGCGGGCGGCGCCGGTGGCGGCGGCGGCGGGGCCGCTGGGGGACCTGCTGTGGGATCCGCAGACGTCGGGCGGGCTGCTGGCGGCGGTGGAGGTGGCGCCGGAGGGGGCCACGGTGATCGGGCGGGTGATCGAGGGGAGCGGGGTGCGGGTGGTTTAGATGGTCACGTCTACGGGTCGAGGCCCCGGCTCAGGGCCGGGGCGGGGGATCTTCGGGCGAGGCACCCAGCGCGATACGACCGCGTAGCGGTCCGCGCATCCCCGGGCCGTCCCCCGGCCCGGCGATTGGTCGATCGTGGGCGAGACACGGGGACGTCGTGCGGGAGTGAGGGATAAAGTGCGCAGCGGACGGGTGGATCGCCGCGCCACGGCCCTGCGATGCGCTCCCGCGCGCTATATTTCGTTGACGATCCGCTCCGCCGCGCCCGCGAGCGCGCCGTCCGACAGGTCCTCCAGCCGCAGCCGCAGCACCTCCCGCCGTGCGCCGCCGTGGTCGCGGTAGCGGGGGTCGTAGTGGTGCTCGATCAGGGCGGCGGCGAGGGGCTCGAGGCGGCCCTCGGCGGCCATGGCGTGCCATGCCTCGATCCGGTCGCGGGGGTTGTAGGGGCGCAGGGAATCGATCCGCTCGCACAGGAGTGTGGGGTCGGAGAGGTCCGGGTAGGCGCGCACGAGATGGGCGGCGCGGGCATGGGCCGGGGCGTCGAGGCGTACGACCTCCGCCGTGCCCATCGCGGCCCAGAGCGAGGGCGGCAGGCGGATGCGCCCGATGGCGGTGGACTCGGCCTCGAGGAAGAGGGGCCGCGCGGGGTCGGCGCGGACGAGGGCGTCGGCGAGCTGGCTCTCGAACCACTTCTGCGAGGGCTGCGGCTCGCCGGGCCACGACCCGAAGTTGGAGCCGCGGTGGACGGCGATGCCCTCGAGGTCGATCGTCTGCGCGCCCGCCGCCGCGAGGTGGTGGAGCAGGTGGGTCTTGGCGGTGCCCGTGCCCCCGTCGATCAGCACGAGGCGGTGGGGCAGGGCCGCGTCGTAGAGCAAGGCCTTCACCTGTGCGCGGTAGGCCTTGTAGCCGCCCGCCACCGTGTCGGCGCGCCAGCCGACTTGGCTCAGGATCGTGGTGAACGAGCCCGAGCGCTGGCCCCCGCGCCAGCAATAGACGAGGGGGCGCCATCCGCCGGTGCGGTCGGCGAGCGGGCCTTCGAGATGCGCGGCGGCGTTGCGGGCGACGAGGGCCGCGCCGATCTTGCGCGCGCGGAAGCGGTCCTCGCGGACGTAGATGGTGCCGACGGTCGCGCGCTCGGCGTCCGAGAGCACGGGCAGGGAGATCGCGCCGGGGACGTGGTCCTCGGCGAACTCGGACGGGGCGCGGACGTCGATGACCTCGTCGAAGGGCTGGTCGTGCAGGACGGGCAGGGCGGGGGTGATCGGCATGGGGCGGGGCCTAGCGCGCGGCGGGCCAGCCGTCGAGGAAGCGGGCGATGGCGGCGGCCATGCCCACGGGGTCGTCGCGCATCTGCATGTGGCCCGCCCGCGGCATCACCTCGACCCGGGCGTCGGGCAGGCGGCGGGCCATCCGCTCGCCCGCGCCGTCGGTGGCGGGGTTGCCGCCCGCCATGAGGCAGAGGGTGGGGCAGGCGATCCGCGGCAGGTAGGGCCGCCCGTCGAAGCGGCGCACGGCGCGCATCAGGCGCGGCAGCGTCATCGCGTGCTCGTGCAGCATGGAGGCGCGGACCTGCGCGTCGGCGCCCTCGGTGCCGATGTCCCAGTCCCGCAGCACGACGCGCGTGGCCCGCTCGTGGCCCACGGCGGCGGCGCCCGCGCCCATCGCGACGATGCGGAGCCAGTTCACCGGCGTGTCGGCGGGCTTGGAGAAGGTGTCGGCGAGGATCAGCCGCGCGGGCGGCAGGGGGCCGGCGGCGAGGACCATCGCCACCATGCCGCCGAAGGAGTGGCCGAGCAGGGCGAAGGGGGCGCCGCCCACGGCGTCGCGCAACTCGGGCGCGAGGGTCTCGGCCACGCATTCCGCCGTGGAGCGGCGCGGCGCGGGACGGTCGCCGTGGCCGGGCATGTCGGGGGTCAGCACACGGAGGCGCCGGGGCAGGTGCGGCAGCAGCGGCGCCCAGCAGCGGTGGTCCGTGCCGCCGCCGTGGAGGAGGACGAGGGTGGGGGCGGGGGTCGGGGTCATTGCGGTGCAGGTGCGGCGCTCGGGGCGGAAGGCAAGGTTCGGGCCGTGCGCGCACGCGGTGCGCGAGGCGCGGCCGGGCTAGCGATGCGCATGCGCTAGGACCCGAGCCCGTCATCCTCAGGCCCGACCCGGGGATCCCGGTGGATGGAGGTCCCCGCGTCGGGCCCGGGGATGAGGGGATGGGGGGACCCGTCGGACCGCGCGCGAGAGCGCGCGGCATCGGCCCTCGACTCAATCTACCGGATCGAGCCGTGCCCGCCTGCGGCGGGCACCGGGCCTAGCCGACGAACGCCTTCTCGACCACGTAGTGCTTCGGGTCGGAGTTCGCGCCCTCCTCCAAGCCGAACCCCTCGAGGATCGCCTTAATGTCGGTGTTCAGGCCCATCGAGCCGCAGACCATGGCGCGGTCGGTCTCGGGGCGGATGGACTCGACGCCGAGGTCGCGCAGCGCCTCGCCCGATTCCAACAACGTCGTGATGCGCCCCATCTTGGGCGACGCCTCGCGGGTGGTGGTCGGGTAGTAGGTCAGCTTGGCGAGGTTCTCCTCGCCCAGGAGCTCCAGCATCATCTCGTCGGTGCGGAGCGACTCGATGAGCTGGCGGCCATACTCCAGCTCGGCCACGTCGCGGACGGTGTGGGTGACGATGACGCGCTCGAACCGCTCGTAGGTCTCAGGATCGCGCAGCAGCGAGGCGAAGGGGGCGAAGCCCGTGCCGGTGGCGAAGAACCACAGCCGCTCGCCGGGCAGGAGGGCGTCGTGCACGAGGGTGCCGACGGGCTTGGGGCGCAGGATGATCTCGTCGCCCGGCCGGATGTGCTGCAGGCGGGAGGTGAGCGGGCCGTCCTCGACCTTGATCGAGTAGAACTCCAGCTCGTCGTCCCACGAGGGGGACGCGATGGAGTAGGCGCGCAGCAGCGGCTTGCTCCGCCCGGTCTTGGGATCGGGGTCGCCCATGAGGCCGATCATCACGAACTCGCCCGAGCGGAAGCGCAAGCTGGCGGGGCGGGTGCAGCGGAAGGAGAAGAGCCGATCGGTCCAGTGGGTGACGGACGTGACGGTCTGGGCGTCGGGCAGGGTCGGGACGGCGGGGGCGGCGGTCATCTGGTTCATCACGTTCGTCGCGGGCGGGTCCCGCGTCCTCTATGTCGGGGGCGCGGCGGGGTGAACCCCGCCGGAAGACGTGGGCTTTCGCCCACCCTACGCGTCGGCCCGTAGGGTGGGCGAAAGCCCACGTAGTTTGTCAGGCCCGGAGCCGCATCTGATACGAATGCGCCCGCCAGTCGGCGCGGGCGCGCCACTGGGCCTCGGGCTGGCGGGCGGCGAGGTCGTCGCCGATCTCCACCTCGTCGAAGCCGGCGCGCCGGGCCATCGCGTACTGGTCGGCGATGACGTGGCCCGCCGCGCGCAGGCGGCCCGCGTAGCCGGCGCGGCGCAGTTGCGACGCGATGGTGAAGCCGCGCCCGTCCGCGAAGGAGGGGAAGGCGACGCGGATCGCGGTGACGTCGCCCAAGCGGTCCATGAGCGGCGCGAGGTCGGCGTCGGGGGCCACGTCGACGGCGAGCGGGCCGTTGGCGGGCATCTCGTCCGAGGGGACGAAGGTCGCGGTCAGGTCGTCGGCGTGGAAACCGTCGTCACGGATGATGGGCATCAGCGGCCTCCGTTCGCGATCGTGCCGTCGGGGCGCACGGCGACGCCCCCGGCGAAGTGGATGCCGCACTCGGTCTTCTCGCGGCCCCGCCAGCGCCCGGCGCGGGGATCCTCGCCCGGCGCGACCTTGGCGGTGCAGGGCGCGCAGCCGATCGACGGGTAGCCCCGCTCCACCAGCGGGTGCCGGGGCAGGTCGTGGGCGTCCATGTAGGCGGCGAGGTCGGCGCCGGACCACGTGGCGAGCGGGTTCACCTTGAGGTGCTGGCCCTCGGCCTCGAACACCGGCAGGTCGGCGCGCGCGCCGCCCTGCACCCGCTTGCGCCCGGTGATCCAGCCGTCGAACCCGGCGAGGGCGCGCTCCAAGGGACGGACCTTGCGCAGCGTGCAGCAGAGGTCGGGGTCGCGCCCGTGGAGGTCGCCCTCCGGGTCGTGGAGGAACAGGTCCTCGGGGTCGGGGCGGACGGTGCGGACGTCCGCGAGGCCCAGCCGCTCGGCCACGCCGCGCTGGTAGGCCAGCGTCTCGGGGAAGAGCATCCCGGTCTCGAGGAACAGCACGGGCGTCGCCGGCGCGACGCGGGACAGCATGTGCAGCAGCACGACCGAGTCCGCGCCGAACGAGGAGGTCAGGGCGACGTCGCCCTCGGCCAAGGCGGCGCGGAGGACGGTCTCGGCGTCCGAGCCCGCGTGGGCGGCGTTCAGGTCCGCCGCCTGACGCGCGCGGAGGGTGGAGAGGTCAAGCGGCATCGGCTTCCTCCGTCTGGTAGAGCGCCGCCTTGAACGGTGCCATGCCGAGGCGGCGATAGGCATCGAGGAACGTCTCCTGCGGCCCTGCGCGGAGGGCGAGATAGGCGAGGATGATGCGTTCGACGGCGGGAACGACCTGATCGTAGGCGAAGCCGGGACCGGTCCGCTCGCCGATGGCTGCGGTCTCGGTGCCGTCGCCGCCCAAGGTGATCTGGTAGTTCTCCACCCCCGCGCGGTCGAGGCCGAGGATGCCGATATGGCCCACGTGGTGGTGGCCGCAGGCGTTGATGCAGCCGGAGATCTTGATCTTCAGCGCCCCGACCTCGTGCTCCAGCTTCAGCTCGTCCAGCCGCGTCGCGAGGCCCTGCGCGACCGGGATGCTGCGCGCCGTGGCCAGCGCGCAGTAGTCCATGCCGGGGCAGGCGATGATGTCGGAGGCCAGCCCGACATTGGCCGTGCCCAGCCCCGCGTCGCGCAGGGCGTCGTAGACGGCGGGCAGCGCGTCCTGCGGGACGTGGGGGAGGATGACGTTCTGCTCGTGGCTGATGCGCAGCTCGCCGTAGGCGTGGGCGTCGGCGAGGTCGGCCAGCAGGTCCATCTGGTCGGCGGAGGCGTCGCCCGGCGTCGCGCCGTGGGCCTTGAGCGAGACGGTGACGATGGCGTGGTCGGCGCGCTTGTGGGCCACGGTGTTCGTGTCGACCCACGACCGGAACGCGGGCGGGCCGGACGGGGCGGCGCCGCCGTCGCGGAAGGCGGGGTCGGCGAACATGCCCTCGATGCGGGCCAGCACATCCTGGTCCGCGCCGCCGAAGAGGGGGCGCAGTTCGGCGAACCGGGCCTCGACGAGGCGGGAGAACTCCTCCAGCCCGGTCTCGTGCACGGTGATCTTGATGCGCGCCTTGTACTTGTTGTCGCGCCGCCCGAGCCGGTTGTAGACCGACACGATCGCCTCGCAGTAGGGCAGCAGGTCCGCCACGGGCAGGAACTCGCGGATCGTCTTGCCGATCATCGGCGTCCGCCCGAGGCCGCCGCCGACCATCACCTCGAAGCCGGGCCGGCCGTCGCGCAGGGTCATCCGCAACCCGATGTCGTGGGCCTTGGTCACCGCGCGGTCGTTGGGCGAGCCGGTGACGGCGATCTTGAACTTGCGGGGCAGGAACTGGAACTCCGGGTGGTCCGTGGACCACTGGCGCAGCAGCTCGGCCACGGGGCGGGGGTCGGCGATCTCGTCGGCAGCGGCGCCCGCGAAATGGTCGGCGGTCACGTTGCGGATCGTGTTCCCGCTCGTCTGGATGGCGTGCAGGCCGACGGTCCCGAGGTGGTCGAGCATGTCGGGGATGTCGACCAGCTTGGGCCAGTTGAACTGGATGTTCTGGCGCGTGGTGAAGTGGCCGTAGCCCTTGTCGTAGGTCCGCGCGAGGTGGGCGAGCGCGCGCATCTGGTCCGACGACAGCGTGCCGTAGGGGATGGCGACGCGCAGCATGTAGGCGTGCAGCTGCAGGTAGACGCCGTTCATCAGGCGCAGCGGCTTGAACTCGTCCTCCGTGAGCGAGCCGTCGAGGCGCCGCTCCACCTGGGCGCGGAACTGGGCGTTGCGCTCCGCGAGGAAGGCGGTGTCGAAGTCGTCGTACTGGTACATGGCCTAGGCCTCCGGTCCGGGACGCTGCCCGGCATGCTTGCCGTGATCACGGTTGGTGGGGCCGGTCGTGCGGAACCGCTCCCGGAAGTGGGTCGGCTCGGGGCCGCCCGGCCCGCGCGTGGCGTCGGCGAGGTACTCGCCCACGACCACGAGGGGCTGATGCGCGTCGAGCAGGCGGACGGCCGCGTGGGCCTCGTCCTCGATCAACTCGGCCTCGGCCATGTCGAGCGTCCAGCGGTCGTCGGCGGTCAGCCAGACGACGTCGCCCTCGCGCAGGAGGTTGGCGGTCACGACCTTGGGGGTGAAGGGGCGCGGCATGGGTCAGGCCTCCGATGCTTCGAGGGGGAGGGGGCTCTGCCCCCGGCCTTCGGCCTCCCCCGAGGTATTTCCGCCAAGATGAGGGGCGGGGGACGCGGCCTCCGCCCCTCTCGGCGCGAGGCCGAGCATCAGGACGGCCGGGCCGTCCACGCCGCGCACGGCGTCGGGCAGGGTGGCGAGGGTCGCGGCGACGATGCGCTGGCCGGGCTGGGAGGCGTTCTCGACCACGCTCACCGGCGTCGCGGGGTCCGCGCCGTGCATCATCAGGCGGCCCTGCAGCCAGCGCGCGGCGCGCTTGCCCATGTAGATGGCGGCCACCGCGCCGGGGGCGGCGAGGCCGCGCCAGTCCTGGTCCGCGAAGCCCGCCATGTCGTGCGCGGTGACGAGGCGGACGGAGCCGTTGCGGCCCCGCTTGGTCTGGCTCTGGCCGAGCGCGGCGGTGGCGGCGGAGGCGGCGGTGATGCCGGGGACGACGCGCCACGAGATCGCGGCGGCGTCGAGCGCCGCGATCTCCTCGTCCAGCCGTCCGAACACGGTCGGGTCGCCGGACTTGAGCCGGACGACGTGGGCGCCCTTCGCGGCGTGCTCCACCAGCAGCGCGTCGATCTCGGCCTGCGGGGTGGACGCGCCGAAGCCGCGCTTGCCGGCGGCGAGGATGGTGGCCTCGCGGCGGGCCAGTTCGAGGATGGCTTGGGGGACGAGCGCGTCGTGGATCACCACGTCCGCCTCGTGCAGCGCCTTGCGCGCGGCCAGCGTGAGCAGGTCCGGGTCGCCCGGGCCCGCGCCCACGAGGTCCACGTGGCCGGGGCGGGAATCGGCAGCGAGGTGGTCGTCGAGCAGGGCCTCCAGCGCCGCCTCGGTCGCCTCGCGGGGGCCGACCTCCTCGAACCAGTCGGACCAGAAGCGGCGGCGGGGCGCGCCCTTCGGCAGCGCCTCGGCGGCGGGGCGGAGGCGCGCGCCGATGCGGGCCAGCAGGCCGAGCGCGGGGGAGAGGCGCTCCTCGAGGTCCTTCTTGAGCATCCGCGCGAGGACCGGGGCGGTGCCCTCCGTGCCGATGGCGATGGTCACGGGGTCGCGGTCCACGATGGCGGGGGTGATGAACTGCGAGCGGGCGAGGTCGTCGACGACGTTCACCAGCGCGCCGTCGGCGGTCATCACGCGCAGCGCCGCCGCGTCGAGCGCATCGTCCTCGTGGGCGGCGTAGGCGATGGGGCAGCAGAGCGCGTCGCCCGGCTCGGGGAAGCGGCGCAGCAGCGTGACGCGGCCCTCGGCGGCCCAGCCCTCGATGAGCGGGTCGACCGCCTCGGCGGCCACGGTGATCCGCGCCGTCGTCTTGAGCAGCAGCCGCAGCTTGGCCACCGCCGCGTCGCCGCCGCCCGCCACGAGGACGCGGCGGCCGGAGAGGGCGAGGAAGACGGGGAAATGATCCATGGCGGGGCCTCCGGTGCGTTACCCAGAGATAGGACACCGTTCCGTTGCCGGGCCACCCCGAGGCCGGTAACAGGGACGTAACGCGAGATTTTCGCTCCGGGATGGGAAGGTGGTCCGAATGGCGACGAAAGGGGGAAGGGGCGTCCGGCTCGACGAGCTCGACCGGAAGATCCTCCGGGAGATGCAGGTGGACGCGGGCCGCTCGCTCGACGAGATCGCCCGGATCGTGGGCTCGTCGAAGACGCCGGTGTGGAATCGCATCCGCAAGATGCGCGACGGCGGGGTGATCGGGCCGGACACGGTGATCGTGGACCCGCAGGCCATCGGGCTGGACGCCTGCTTCTTCGTGCTGATCCGCACCAGCGAGCACGAGGCCGAGTGGCAGAACCGCTTC
Organism: Jannaschia sp. Os4; assembly: GCF_016820245.1. Classification (GTDB taxonomy): domain Bacteria; phylum Pseudomonadota; class Alphaproteobacteria; order Rhodobacterales; family Rhodobacteraceae; genus Jannaschia. The sequence continues at coordinate 403,121 of NZ_JAFCAR010000005.1, forward strand.
CTCGCCGCCCTGCGCGCGCGCCCCGAGGTGCAGGAGGCGCACCGGCTGGCGGGGGAGATCGACTACATCCTCAAGGTGCGCGTTGCGGACGCGCGGGCCTACGACGCGTTCTACCAGGCCCTGATCGCGGAGGTGCGCGTGTTCAACGTGACCGCGCTGCTGTCGATGGAGGAGATCAAGGCGGAGACGGCGCTGCCGGTGTGAGGCGGCGCGTCGGCGGGATCGTGGCGCGGGCGGGCGGTCCTCCCGATCCGGGCATCGGTCGCTGGGGGCGGCTCCGCGCCCCGCTTGCGCGGGGGGCGGGGATGGGCCAGCACCGGGGCATCGCCCGAGGAGATGCCGATGATCCGCCCCCTGCTGCTGACCGCCGCGCTGGCCGCCTGCGCGCCCGCCGTCGAGACGCCCGCGCCCGCGCCCGCCGCCGCGGGCGGGCCCGCCCCCGGCATCGCGGGGGGCATCGCCGGGGCCGACGCGGTGGGCACCGCGCTGCAGCGGCGGTGGGTCAGCATCGACGACCCCGCGCGGGCGATCACGATCGACCGGAGCGTCGACGGCCACACCTTCGGGACGCAGACCGACGGGCTGACCGACTCGGTCGAGCCGCTGCGCTTCGTGTCCGACTGCGACGCCCGCGCGCCGGCCCTCGCCGACAGCGGATCCTTCACCGTCGGCGCGGACGGCGCCCTCTGCTACCGGGTGCTGTCGCTGACGCCGGGCGAGCTGGTGCTGTCGCGGGAGCTGGGCGGCCCCCTGCGCTACCGTCCCGGCTGAGGGGGCGGGGCCCCGCCCGCGCGCCCCGCGTGCCCGCATCGGGGCCGAGCGGGCTTTACCCCGGGGGGGCGGGGGTCATATCCGGGGGGCGAGACCACCTCGGAGACCGCCATGCCCCGCCTGATCGCCGTCCTGCTGCCCGTCGCCCTGCTGGCGGCCTGCTTCCAGCCCGCCCCGCCGCCGGAGCCGGAGCCCGATCCCGTGATCCTGCTGCCCCCCTCGTCGTGAGGGGCGCGCTGCGCGCGGCGGGCCTCGCGGCGGCGGTCCTCCTGGCCGCCTGCGAGCCGCCGCAGCCCGGGCCGCAGGTCGGCGAGGACGGGCGCCCCGTCACGCCCTTCGGCGCGTCGCCCTCGGTCGCGCAGGCCCCGACGCCGACGCCCATCGGCGCGACCCGGCCCGCGCCCGCGGCCCCGGTGTGGGACGGGGTGATCCGGGACGCCGACGACCCGCAGCCCGTGACGCTGCCGCCGCCGCCTTAAGCGCGCACGCCCATGAGGGCGGCGGCCCGCTCCTCCCGGGTGAGGACCTGCGGCGGCACGGCGGGCGCGCCGTCCTCGAAGAACGGGCTGTCGCGCCACCGGCCTGACAGGTTCGCCGCCGCCATCCGGCCCAGCATCGCGCGGCCCATGCGGGCCACGCCCTCGTGCGTGACCTTGCCGTCGCCCGCCGGGACGTAGCCGCGCACCTCGACGGGCTTGACGGACTCGGTCACGGCATCCGTCATCACGCCCACATGGGTCATGCGCGGCGACGCGGCAGGGGTGTAGAAGAGCGGCGTGTCGCAGCAGGTGGCGTACCAGCGCAGCGCGCCCTTGGGCGATAGGCGGAACACGCGGAGGTTCTCGCCGCCCTTCGTGATGTGGACGCGGTCTTGGCTGGTCTGGACGATCCCGACCTTCTCCGGGTCGGCGAGGCCGAGATGGGTGTAGTGCGACCGGCAGTCCGCGCAGTGGCAGACCACGTGGGTGTAGTCGCGCGGCTCGACGGGGCGGAGTTCGCCCGCCAGTTCGCCGCAGCGGCACTTGAAGCCGAGGGTGCCCATGGGCCGGTCCTCCGTTCGGGTCGGAGGGAGGTTAGCGGGGCGGGGTGGGGGCGTCATCCCTTGGATCGGGCGCGGTCGAGCGGGGCGCCCGCGCGGTACGCGAGGCGCAGCCGAGCCGCGCCTCGCCGGGCCGCCCCCCGGCCCGGCGATTGGTCCGAAGTTCTGCGACGGTCGGGCGTCTCACGGGGGTGAGGGATAAAGCGCGCCGCACCGAGGTCGGGTCGCCGCGCCACGGCCCTGCGATGCGCTCCCGTCGTGATCAGACCGGCAGGTCGTTGGCGGGCTGCGTCGCCGCCACCGAGGCGGCGGTCGCGCGCGCCATCCGGCTGCGCCGCTTGGGCTTGGGCCCGCCCGCGTTCGCGTCGATGAAGTCCAGCACGAGGGGCCGGATGTTCCGCCGCCACGCGCCGCCCGCGAAGATGCCGTAGTGGCCCGCCTCCGGCTCGAGATGCGAGGCCTTCTTGGCGTCCGGCAGCCCGGTCAGCAGGTCGAGCGCGGCGACGCACTGCCCCGGCGCGGAGATGTCGTCCTTGCCGCCCTCGACGGTCTTGACCGCCACGGTGGTGATCGCGCCGATGTCCACCGCCTCGCCCGCGACGGCGAAGCGGTTCCGCGCGATCTCCAGCCCCTTGAAGATGCGCTCGACGGTCGAGAGGTAGAACTCCGCCGTCATGTCCATGACCGCGAGGTACTCGTCGTAGAAGCGGTTGTGCTTGTCGTGGTCCGACGCCTCGCCGCGCGCCACGCGGTTGATCTGGTCCCAGAAGGCTTGGCCATGCGTCTCGGCGTTCATCGAGACGAAGGACGCGAGCTGCAGCAGGCCGGGATAGACCTTGCGGCCCGCGCCCGCGTGCTGGAAGCCGACGCGCTGGATCATGGACTGCTCCAGCTGGCCCATGGTGACGCGGCGCCCGAAGTCGGTGACCTCGGTGGCCGCCGCGTCGGGGTCGATCGGCCCGCCAATCAGCGTGAGCGTGCGGGGCTGGGCCGCGGGCTCCCGCTGGGCGAGCAGCGCGGTCGCGGCCAAGGTCAGCGGCGCGGGCTGGCAGATGGCGATGACGTTGGTGTCGGGGCCGAGGTGGCGCATGAAGTCGGCGAGGTAGAGGGTGTAGTCCTCCACGTCGAACTTGCCCGCGCTGACCGGGATGTCGCGGGCGTTGTGCCAGTCGGTGACCCACACGTCCGCGTCGGGCAGCAGCGAGGCCACGGTCGAGCGGCACAGCGTGGCGTAGTGGCCGGACATCGGCGCGACGATCAGGATGCGCCGCGCCATCGGCGCGCGGCCCGCGACGGTGAAGCGGACGAGGTCGCCGAAGGGGCGCGCCACCTCGACCTCGGTGCCCACGAGCGATTCGGTCCCGTCCTCGGCGGCCAGCGGCGGGATGTTCCAGTCGGGCTTGACGACCATGCGCTGGAAGGCGCGTTCCGTCACCTCGCCCCACGCGGCCATCATCCGGAACGCCGGGTGCGGCGCGAGCGCGAAGGCGGGGTAGGTGCCCCACGTGCGCGCGGAGGCGCCCAGCCACGCGTAGGTGTTGCGCGTGGTTTCCATGAAGTCGTAGGCGGCCATGAAGCGCATGATACCCTCCGTCGCGGAGCGATTCGCGGCTCCGCGCGTTAAGATGGGGTGACCGAGCAGGTGCGGCATCCGGTCCCGTTCGACCGAGCATGTGCAGCACGATGGGGGGAAGGCAAGGGAATGGCGGCCAAGGACACGACGACGGGAGAAGGGCGTGACCGGAGCGCCGACCCCACGGACGGGGCCGCGCTTGAGCGGCTTAACGCCAACCTGTCGCGCGTGGACGAGCTGACCAAGCGGCTGGTGGCCGCGCTCGGACGACGCGAGGCGCACGATCCGGGGCTGCAGGGGCCGGGGGCGGACCTCTACGCCCGCGCGATGGCCGCCTACTGGGCCGAGATGGCCGCCAACCCCGGCAAGATGATCGAGCGGCAGGTCGGCTACTGGGGCCGCGCGCTGCGCGAGGCGTTCGACGCCCAGCAGGCGATGCTGGGCGCGCGCGACCCGGAGGTCGCGCCGTCGAAGGACAAGCGGTTCAAGGATCCGCTCTGGAGCGAGCACCCCTACTACGCCCATCTGCGCCGCCAGTACGAGATCGGGGCCGAGGCGGTGCGGGACGCGGTGGCCGACCTGTCCGGCCTCGACGCGTCCGAGGCGCGGCGGGTGCAGTTCTTCAGCCAGCAGATCGTGGACCTGTTCTCGCCGACCAACTTCCTCGCCACCAACCCCGAGGCGATGCGCCGAGCCGTGGAGACCGAGGGCGCGTCGCTGGTGACGGGGCTGGAGAACCTCGTGCGCGACATCGAGGCGAACCAAGGCGACTGGCTGGTCACCCTGTCGGATCCGGACGCGTTCGAGTTGGGCGAGAACCTCGCCACGACGCCGGGCGAGGTCGTGTTCCGCAACCGCATGATCGAGGTGATCCAGTACGCGCCGCGCACGGACGAGGTGCGGGCCACGCCGATCGTGCTTTTCCCGCCGTGGATCAACAAGTTCTACATCCTCGACCTCAAGCCGCAGAACTCCCTCGTCCGGTGGATCGTCGAGCAGGGCTACACGCTCTTCGTGGTGTCATGGGTGAACCCGGACGAGACCTACGCGGACGTCGGCATGGACGACTACGTCCAGGAGGGGTTCCTGCAGGCGATGGACGTCGCCCGCGAGATCACGGGCGAAGGGCAGGTCAACGCGGTGGGCTACTGCATCGCGGGCACGACCCTGTCGGCGACCTTGGCGTTGCTGGCGAAGCGGGGCGACGACCGGGTGCGCTCGGCCACGTTCTTCACGACGCTGGCCGACTTCTCGGACCCCGGCGAGATGGGCGTCTTCCTCGGCGAGGACTTCGTGCAGGGGATCGAGCGCGAGGCGGCGCAGAAGGGCTTCCTCGACAAGTTCTTCATGGGCCGGACGTTCAGCTACCTGCGCGCCCGCGACCTCGTCTACGGGCCGGCGGTGAAGGCCTACATGATGGGCGAGGCGCCCCCGGCCTTCGACCTGCTGCACTGGAACGGGGACGGCACGAACCTGCCCGGCCCGATGGTGTCGCGCTACCTGCGCGAACTGTGCGTCGAGAACCGGCTGGCCGACGGGGGCTGGGCGCTCTGCGGGGAGACGGTGACTCTGGGCGACGTGGACGTGCCGCTGATGTCGATCGCCTGCGAGACGGACCACATCGCCCACTGGCGCGGGGCCTTCGAGACGGTCAAGGCGATGGGGTCGGAGGACAAGACCTTCGTGCTGTCGGAATCGGGGCACATCGCGGGGATCGTGAACCCGCCGTCCAAGAAGAAGTACGGCCACTACACCCGCGACGGGCGCGTCGAGGGGGCGCCGGAGGACTGGTTCGAGGCGGCGACCTTCCACGAGGGATCGTGGTGGCCGCGCTGGTCGGCATGGCTTGCGGAGCGGTCGGGTAAGATGGTCCCGGCGCGCGAGCCGGGATCGAAGGCGCACCCGCCGATCTGCCCCGCGCCGGGCACCTACGTGCTACCGAAAGGTTAGCGTTTCCGCAAAGGCGGGGGCTATGCTGCAGTGCAGCATCCGGCTTGACATGCCGCACTGCAGCATGTATCTCCTTCGCATCCGCAGAACGCCGGGTCGGGAACGACCCTCCAGCGATCCGGTGCCGCGAAACACGAACCCAAGGAGAGCCCCATGGCCACCCCGACCGACTTCACCAAGACGATGACCGACATGATGGGCATGTTCCCCGTGGACACCGCCGCCATGACCGACGCGTTCAAGACGCAGGCCCTGTTCGCCGAGCGCATGTCGCGCGTGGCGCTGGACGCCGCCGAGCGCTCGGCCGAGATCCAGCACAAGTGGACCCGCGAGACCCTCGCCAAGATGGCCCCCGTCGCGACCGTCAAGGACGACGCCGCCGACTACGCCAAGGCGATGACGGACTTCGCGTCCTCCGCCGCCGAGGTGTCGGCCGAGAACATGTCGGCCTTCGCCGAGGTCGCCAAGAAGGTCCAGATGGAGACCGTCGAGCTGATGCTGGCCGCCGGCCGCGAGGTGCAGTCCGACGCCACCGAGGTGATGCAGAAGGCCACCGCGCAGGCGTCGACCGCCGCGAAGAAGACCGCCAAGGCGGCCTGATCGGACGCCCCTCGGGGCGGACCGGAGAGTTGGGGGCGGTGCCGCGAGGCGCCGCCCTTTCTCGTGCGCTGGTGAGGGTCCGTTAACCGCGCCCCGGTATTGGGTTCGGCGGAGGGCGCCCCATGTGGTAGGATGCGTCGACGGAGACATTCGGGATGAGCGAGAACGTGGAAAGCCAGACGATCCATCTGCTGCGCGAGATGCGGGAGGAGAACCGCGAGTTCCGGCGGGAGATGGACTCGTTCCGCGCGGAGATGCGGGAGTTCCAATCCGACACGACGACCAGTCTGCACGCGCTGACCCACATGGTCCGGATGCTCTACGCCAGCCATCACGACCACGAGGAGCGCATCCAGGCCCTCGAGGGGGTCGAGCCCGCGACGTGACGCTTCGCGGTTCCCTTTCCGCGCTCCCCCTGTAAGCTGCACCGCAGCAAGAGCTTGGGAGGGCACCGTGGCCGCATCGAAGACCGCCGGGGGGGCAGGGGACGGGCAGGAGCTGCTCATCAAGCGCTACGCCAGCCGCCGCCTCTACAACACCGAGACGTCGGACTACGTCACGCTCGACGACATCGCGGCCTTCATCCGCGCGGGGCGGGACGTGCGGATCGTGGACCTCAAGTCGGGCGACGACCTGACCCGTTCCTACCTGCTGCAGATCATCTCGGAGCACGAGAGCCGGGGCGAGTCGGTGCTGCCCTTGGGCGTGCTGACCGACCTCGTGCGGTCCTACACGGGCGCGGCGCAGTCGGTGGTGCCGGAGTTCCTGCAGGCGTCGTTCGAGATGCTGCGCTCGGGGCAGTCGAAGATGATGGAGAACCTGACCGCGATCAACCCGATGGCCCAGATGCCCGGGGTAAAGGCGATGCAGGACAGCCAGCGCGCGTTCTTCGAGGCGATGACGGGCGGGCTGCCCGGATGGGGCGCCGCGGCGCCGCAGCCGGAGGCCCCGGCCGAGCCCTCGGGCGAGGAATCGCGCGAGGAACTGGACGCGATCCGCAAGCAGCTGGCCGACATGCAGGCGGTGCTGTCGAAAATGAACAAGGGCTGACGGCGCGCGGCGCGGGCGCGCGTCAGGCGAGCGCGGCGCGGATGAAGGCCGACTTGGCCTCGGCGTAGCCCCCGCGCGGGGTGCCGGCGGCGACGATGCGGGCCTTCTCGGCGGCGTAGGCGTCGCGGAGCGCGGGATCGGCGCGGAGGCGGTCGCGGAAGGCGATCTGCAGGGGCCATTCGGGGTCGTCGGGGAGGTGGAGGTGCAGGTTGTGGGTGCGCGCGCCCGCCGCCCGCCCGACGTGGAGCCAGCCGGAGCGGTCGTGGCTGTAGGGGAAGCCCGCGCCCTCCAGCGCGGCGGAGGCGGCGGGGCGGTCGGGCGACACGATCACCGCGTCGAGGATGGGCTTGGCGGTGAGGCCGGGGACGGCGGTGCTGCCTATGTGGTGGATCGCCGTCGTCGGCGGCAGCGCCGGGCGGAGGCGGTCCGCCAGCGCGGCGAAGGCCGCCGCCCAGCGGGGATCGGGCGCCGCGAGGGCGAGGGTGCCCTCGCGCAGGCCGAGGCCCGCCGCGCTCATCTCGCGGGGACGTAGCGCTCGAACAGGACGCGGACCGGCCCGGTCGCCCCGTCGCCCACGAGGCGGACCGCCATCGTGTAGCGCCCCGGCAGGATGCGGGTGACGAGCAAGCTGTCGAGGCCGCCGTCGGGGCGGTCGTCGTTCTCGGCCACGAGCCGCCCCAGCCGGTCGAACAGCCGGACGGCCGGGTCCAGCCCGTCGCGGCCCGCCACCGCCTCGACGATGAGGACGCCGCCGGCGGGCACGTCGAAGGCGAGCCATTCGGCGGTGGAGGCGGACCGCACCTCGGTCAGCAGCTCGGAGTCGAGCGGGCCGAGATCCTCGATCTCGACGGCGTCGGAGGGGAGGGGCGGGAACTCGGCCTCGCCGATGCGGCGGAGGCGGTCGGCAGCCGGATCGAAGCGCGTCAGCCCCACCGCGATGGGGTTCGTGTCGCCGTTGAGGTCGCGCAGCGCGAGGCAGTAGTCCCCGGCGGGGAGGGCGTCGGGCGTGTCAACGCGGCTGTTGAGGCCGTCGAAGTCGTCGTTCTCGGCGATCAGCGTGCCGTCGGCGCGGTACAGCCCGAGCACGGGGTCGCCCGCCTCGGAGCGGGCGGTCGCGGTGAGCGGGACGGATTCGGACAGGGTGAAGCCGAACACGGGGCCGGTCGCCACGGTGGTGGGGATCTCGAGGCCGGTGGCGAGGGCCGCGGCGTCGACGGGGGACTCGCCGAAGGGCAGGCGCGGGGCGCCGGCGGCGCATCCCGCCGCGTAGTCGGTGCCGTCCGGCGCGCTGTCGGCGACGTCGGCGGCAGCGTCCGCGACGGCGGCGTCCGCCGCGTCGTCCCGCGCGGGGGCGAGGGGGGGCTGGTCCACGGTGCCCGCCGCCAGCGTCACGGCGAGCGGCGCGGCGGCGTAGGAGCGCGCCACGAGGCAGTAGTCCCCGGCAGGCAGGTCGGCCTCGGCGCGGGCGTCGAGGTTCCCGGCGGAGTCGTCGTCCGCCGCCACCTCGGCCCCCTCGGCGTCGTAGAGCGCGAGGTAGGGGTCGCCGTCGGCGCTCGCGGCCTCGACGCGGATCCCGGCGGGCTCCGACAGCCGCAGGAGCGCGACGGCGCGGCCCGCGACGGGCACGGTGACGTCGAGGGTCAGCGGCGCTTGGGCGGTGGCGACGTCGGACGCGTCCGCGCCGCCGCCGATCCACGCGCCCTCGGCGCCGAGGCCCCCGCAGGCCGGGGCGTCCTGCGCGGATGCGCCTGCGGTGGTGGCGAGGAGGAGGGCGAGGGCGGACGTGGCGCGCATGGAACATCTCCGATCTGATCGGAGGGATCGTAGCGCGTCAGACGAGGGGGCGCACCTCCGCGTGGACGGAATCGACGGCCTCGCGCATGCGGTCGAACATCCACGCCATCTCCGACTCCGTGATGACGAAGGGGGGGCAGAGGACGATGCTCTGGCCGAGGGGGCGGCAGATGAGGCCCCGGTCGGTGCAGGCGTTGGCGATGCGCTCGGAGACGGAGAGGTGGCCGGGCCAGGGGGCGCGGGTGTCGCGGTCCATCACGGCCTCCAGTGCGCCCATGAGGCCCTTGCCCCGCCATTCGCCGATCATGGGGTGGGCGGCGAGGTCCCGGAGGCCCTTCTCGAACAGGGGCGTGAGGTGGCGGACGCGGTCGATGAGGCCGCCCTCGACCACGACCTCGATGGCCTTGGCGGCGATGGCGCAGCCGACGGGGTGGCCCGAGGCGGTGAAGCCGTGGGGGAACTCGTCGATGGTCCGGGTGGCGCGCTCGAGGCGGTCGGCCAGTTCGGGGCCGAGGATCACGGCGCCCATCGGGAAGTAGCCCGCCGTCAGCGCCTTGGAGGAGATGATGGCGTCTGGCGTGAAGCCGTAGGTCTGGCAGCCCCACGTCTCGCCCGTGCGGCCCAGCCCGGTGATGACCTCGTCGGAGATGACGGGGATGCCGTGGTGGCGGAGGATGGGGAGGATGGCGTCGAAGTAGCCCTCGGACGGCGGGATGACGCCGCCCGCGCCCTGAACGGGCTCGGCGAAGAAGCCGGCGATGGTGTGGGCGCCCTCGCGGGCGATGACCTGCTCCAGCTCGTGGGCCAAGCGGGCGGTGAACTGCGCCTCGCTCTCGCCCTCGCGGCCCTCGCGCCAGTAATGCGGGCAGGTGAGGTGGATGAAGCCCGGCAGCGGCAGGCCGAACACCGAGTTGTAGGGCTTTCCGGTCATGGAGGCGGAGACGGCGGTGACGCCGTGATAGGCGTTGCCGCGCGTGAGGATGGTGCGCTTGGCGGGATGGCCCTCGGCGCCGTGGAGGAACCACAGCATCTTGACCATGGTGTCGTTCGCCTCGGACCCGCTGTTGGTGTAGAAGGTCTTGGCCGTATCAAAGGGGGAGATGGCGGCGAGCTTCTCGGACAGCTCGACGGCCGAGTCGGCCATGCGGCCGAAGAAGGCGTGGTAGCCGGGCAGGCGGTCGTATTGCCGCTTGGCGGCCTCGGCCAAGGCAGGGTGGTCGAAGCCCGCGACCATGTTCCACAGGCCCGAGTTGGCGTCGAGGTAGCGGTTGCCGTCCACGTCGATCACGTGGCTGCCCTCGCCGCGCTCGAGGATCACGGTGCCGCGCGCGTCGATGGTGGGCAGGTCGGTGAAGCCGAAGAAGCTGGTCGCCTTGGCGCGGGCGTCCCACGAGTTCGGGAGAACGGTGTCGGGCATGGTCTGGGTGCCTCCTCGGGGGCGACGCTACGCCCGTCGCGGAGGCGGCGGAAGGGGGCGCGGCCGGCGCGCCGATACGGCGGTGCGCCCGTCCGCGCCTAGCGGCCCCGCCGGGGCGGGGCCTTGCGGCGCTTGCCCTTGCGGGGGCCGCCGCGCAGGGACTTCGAAGACGAGGCCTTGGCGCGGTGGAGGGGCTCGCCCTGCACCTCCAGCAACTCGAGGATCAGGCCACCGGTCAGCGGCTCCGCCTCCACCAGCCGCACGAGGACGCGCTGGCCCAGCCCGATCGTCTGGCCGGTGTCGGCCCCGGTGAGGGTCTCCGCCTCGCGGTCGTAGCGGAAGTACTCGGCGCCCATGGAGCGGACGGGCACGAGCCCGTCCGCGCCGGTCTCGTCGAGCTTCACGAAGGCGCCGAAGGCCTGCACGCCGGAGATCCGTCCTTCGAGGTCGGTGCCCACGCGGTCGGCGAGGAAGGCGGCGAGGTAGCGGTCGTTGGTGTCGCGTTCGGCCACCATGGAGCGGCGCTCGGCCTCGGAGATGGCCTTGGCGGTGGCGTCGAGGTGCTCGACGTCCCACGCCGACAGCCCGTCGTCCCCCCACCCGTGCGCGGTGATCAGCGCGCGGTGCACGACGAGGTCGGCGTAGCGGCGGATGGGCGAGGTGAAGTGGGCGTAGGAGCGCAGCGCGAGGCCGAAATGCCCGAGGTTGCCGGGCGCGTAGTAGGCCTGCTGCATCGAGCGCAGCGTGGCGAGCGACACGAGGTCCGACAGGTCCGTCTCGCGCGCCTGCCGCAGCAGGCGGTTGAGCGAGGACGTGCGCGTCACCTGCCCCTTCGGCAGCGAGAAGCCCGATGCCTCCGCCGTCTCGCGCAGGGCGTCGAGGCGGTCCGGGTCCGGCTCCTCGTGGACGCGGTAGAGCAGCGGGGTGCGCGCCGCGTGCAGCGCCTCGGCGGCGGCCACGTTGGCGAGGATCATGCAATCCTCGATCAGGCGGTGGGCGTCGAGGCGGTCCTTGAAGGCGACGGAGGTGACCGTGCCGTCCTCGTCCAGCTCGATCCGCCGCTCGGGCAGGTCGAGGTCCAGCGGCTCGCGCCGCTCGCGGGCGGCGCGCAGCGCGGCGTAGGCGGCGTAGAGGTCGGCGATGACCTGCCGGAACGGCGCGGTCCGGTCGGTGACGTCGCCGTCCTGGGCGGCCTGCACCTCCTCGTAGACCAGCGCGGCGGGTGACTTCATCAGGCCGCGCACGAAGCGGTGGGACCGCTTCTCGCCGTCCGCGCCGATCACCATGCGGACGGCGATGCAGGGCCGCTCGACCCCTTCGTGCAGCGAGCAGAGGTCGCCCGACAGCGCGTCGGGCAGCATCGGCACCACCCGGTCGGGGAAGTAGGTGGAGTTGCCGCGCTCGCGCGCCTCCCGGTCCAGCGGCGAGCCGGGGGTGACGTAATGGGCGACGTCCGCGATGGCGACCCAGACCACGTGGCCGCCTTCGTTCTTCGGGTCGTCGTCGGGGTGGGCATAGACCGCGTCGTCGTGGTCGCGCGCGTCCGCCGGGTCGATGGTGATCAGCGGCAGGTCGCGCAGGTCCTCCCGGTCGCCCAGCTCGGTGACGGGCTCCGCCGCCTCGGCCTGCTCGATCACCTCGTCGGGGAAGGCGTCGCGCAGCCCGTGCTCGTGGATCGCGATGAGTGAGACGGAGCGCGCGGCGCCGGGATCGCCCAGACGCTCCACCACCTCGGCCTTCGGCAGGCCCATGCGGCCCGCGGCGCCGCGCTGCTCGGCCTCGACCAGCTCACCGTCGCGGGCGCCGTGGGTCGCGCCCGCCGGGATGCGCCACTCGCGGCTCTCCTTCTTGCCGACGGGCACGAGGCGCCCGCCGTCGGAGGACGCCCGGAAGATGCCGAGGAGGCGCTTCGGCCCCGCTTGGAGGCGGCGGATCAGCCGTCCGGTGTGGGTGTGGTCGTCGGCCTCCGCCTCCGTGGTGCGGACGAGGGCGCGGTCGCCGACGCCGAGGGGCTCGCCGTCGGATTGGAGCAGGATGCGCGGCTCCGGTGCCTCCCCCCGCCATTCGTGCGGCGCGAGGAAGAGGTCGCCGTCCCGGTCCACCTCGACCACCTTGAGCACCGCCACCGGGGGCAGGGTGTCGGGATCGCGGCGGGTCCTCTTGCGGGACTCCATGAGGCCGTCGTCCTGCAGCTCGCGGATCATGGCCTTGAGGTCGATCCGGGCCGCGCCCTTGACGCCGAAGGCGCGGGCGATGTCGCGCTTCGTGGCCTTGGCGGGGTTGTCCTCGATCCACTGGAGGATCTCTGCGCGGGTCGGGAGCTGGCTCATGCGCGGGCAGGTAGCACGCGATCCCGGGGAGGCGAAGGCAGGCATCGGCTTTACCTCGCGGGCCTGCGGGTCCATAGGCCGCCCTCCGGCGCGCGCCGCGTCCGGCCCCACCGAAAGGCCCCCCATGAAGACCGTCCTGAGAGACGCGCTCGACGCGCGCGGCTATTCGACCCTGACCGACGTGCAGGAGGCGGTGCTCGCCCCCGCGCTGGACGGGCGCGACCTGCTGGTGTCGGCCCGCACGGGGTCGGGCAAGACGGTGGCGTTCGGGCTCGCGGTCGCGCCGCAGCTACTCGGCTCAGCGGGGACCTTCGAGAAGCCGGGCGCGCCCTTGGGCCTCGTGATCGCGCCGACGCGGGAGCTGGCGCTGCAGGTGCAGCGCGAGCTGGCGTGGCTGCTGCGCGAGGCGGGGGTGCGGATCGCCACCGCCGTGGGCGGCACGGACGGGCGCGACGAGCGGCGCGCGCTGGCCCGGGGCGCGCACGTGGTGGTGGCGACGCCGGGGCGGCTGGTGGACCACCTGAACCGGGGGGCCATCGACCTGTCGGCCCTGCGCGCGGTGGTGCTGGACGAGGCGGACGAGATGCTGGACCTCGGCTTCCGCGAGGATCTCGAGACGATCCTCGCCGCCGCGCCCGAGGACCGCCGGACGCTGCTCTTCTCGGCCACGCTGCCCGCGCCGATCGTGCGCCTCGCGGACCGGTTCCAGCGCGACGCCGCCCGCGTCGAGGTGGGCGACCGCGCGACGGCCCATGCCGACATCGCCTACCGCGTGGCGCAGGTGGCCGAGCGCGATGTGGACGCGGCCGTGGTCAACCTGCTGCTCGACCACGACGGGCAGGGGGCCATCGTCTTCGCCAACACCCGCGCCGCCGTCGCACGCCTGTCGGCGCATCTGTCGGGCCGCGGGTTCAAGGTGGTGACGCTCTCCGGCGAGTTGAGCCAAGCCGAGCGGACCGGGGCGCTGGCCGCGATGCGCGACGGGCGGGCGGAGGTCTGCGTCGCCACGGACGTGGCCGCGCGGGGCATCGACCTGCCGGGGCTGGAGATGGTGATCCATGCCGAGCTGCCCTCGGGGCATGAGACGCTGCTGCACCGCTCGGGCCGGACGGGGCGCGCGGGGCGCAAGGGTGCCTCCGTCCTCGTCGCGCCGCCCAAGGCGCGGCGGAAGGCGGAGCGCCTGCTGCGCGAGGCGAAGCTTCACGCCGACTGGACGACGGCCCCCTCGGCTGAGGCCGTGGCCGCGCGCCACGACGCGCGCCTGTGGACCGATCCGGTCTGGACGGCGGAGGTGGACGCGGGCGAGGCGGCGACCGTCGCCGCGCTGGTGGCCGCGCACGGACCCGAGGCGCTGGCGGCGGCGGTGCTGCGGATGCACCGGGCCGGCGGCCCCGCGCCGGAGGTGCTGGCCCCCGCCGACGCGCCCGCGCCCAAGCGCGAGCGGCCCGCCTTCGGGGCGTCGGTCTGGGTGTCGATCCCCGGCGGGCGCAAGGCGGGCGCCGAGCCGCGCCGCGTCCTGCCCGCGCTGCTGAAGGCCGGGGGCCTCGACAAGGACGACATCGGGGCGATCCGCGTCCGGCCCGACCGCACGGACGTGCAGGTGCGCGACGGGGCGATCGACGCGCTGGAGGCGGGCTACGTGGGCGAGATGACCCGCATGGACGCCCTCCCGCACGACGCCGCGCCGCGCGGGGCGGGGCCGCGGGGGCCGAAGCGCAAGGGGCCGATGCCGCCGCGCGGCAAGCCCAGCAGCAAGAAGAACAAGGCCCGCCGCGCCGCCGGCGCCTAGCGCACGATGCGGGGGGCGGGCCGGATCTCCGGCTCGGCCTCCAAGACCGGTTCGCGCATCCGCTCGGCGGCGCGCACGGCCCGCTCGGCCGCCGCGCCGATCCCGTCGCAGTCGCGCCGCGCCCGGTCCAGATGGGCGGCCAACCGCCCCGTCCGCGCCGCCACCGCCTCCACCTCCGTCACCAGCGCCCCCACGGCGGCGCGCAGGTCCGCCGTCCGCGCCGCGAGGTGGTGGTCGCGCAGCACCATCCGCAGCGTGGTGAGCACCGCCATGCAGGTCGCGGGGCCGACGATCCACACGCCCAAGCGCCCCGCCTCGGCTGCGATGTCGCCGTGGGACGTGTGCAGTTCCGCGTGGATCGCCTCGGACGGCAGGAACAGCAGCGCCCCGTCCGCCGTCTCGGGCGCGGCGACGTAGCGCTCGGCCACGGCGCGGACGTGGCCGCGCAGGTCGGCGCGGAAGCGGGTGCGCGCGGCGCGGTCCTCGGGGTCGGCCCGCATCGCGCGCCACGCCTCGAGTGGGAACTTCGCGTCCACGGGGACCGGGGCGCCGGGCATGGAGATCAGCGCGTCTGGGCGGCGACCGTTGGAGAGCGTCGTCTGCCGGGTCCACGTGCCGGCGGGCAGCGCGTCGGCGAGGATCGCCTCGAGCTGCGCCTCGCCCCACGCGCCGCGGGTCTGCTTGTCCGAGAGGACCGCGTGCAGGTCGGTGACGCCCGTGGCGAGGCGGTCGAGCCCCGCCTGCGCCCGGTCCACCGCGTCGAGCCGCTCGGCCAAGGCGCCGAGGGCATGGGCGGTGGCCCGGCCCTCGGCGGCGCGGTCGCGGAGCGCGCGGGTCACGCGGGCGTGCAGGTGCAGCAGGACGAGGACGACCAGAGCGCCCGTCGCGGCGGCGGCCCAGATCGTGGGTGTCATCGCAAGGGGATGGGTCGGGCGCGCGGCATGGCCCCGCATGTGGCGCTCGATTGCGGCGGGATTGGGGCGGCGGCCCCGCGTGGGGTTGGCCTCCGGGCGGGGGGGCGGCATGGTCCGCGCGAGGGGAGATTCCGACATGAACGACGTGTTCCTCGGCGCGGTGGCCGACGACTTCACCGGGGCGACCGACCTCGCCGCGATGCTTTCGCGTGGCGGCGTGCCGGTGACCTTGCGGCTGGGCGTCCCGTCGGAGGAGGCGGAGGTCTCGGCCTTCGAGGTGGTGGCGCTCAAGATCCGCTCGGTCCCCGTCGCGGAGGCCGTCGCGGAGGCGAAGGCCGCCGCGGGCTGGCTACGCGCGCGTGGCGCGCGGCGGCTGATGTGGAAGTACTGCTCGACCTTCGACTCGACGCCGCAGGGAAACATCGGCCCGGTGGCCGAGGCGCTCATGGACCTCGCCGGCGCCGAGCGCACGATCCACTGCCCGGCCTTCCCCGAGAACGGGCGGCGGGTGTTCATGGGCCACCTGTTCGTGGGTGCCCAGCCCTTGGACGAGAGCCCGCTGAAGGACCATCCGCTGAACCCGATGCGGGACTCGTCGCTGACGCGCCTGCTCGCGCCGCAGGTCGCGCGGTCGGTCGGGCTGATCGACTGGCCGGCGGTGCGTCGGGGCGCGGCGGCGGTGCGCGACGCGCTGGAGGCGCCGGGCGCGGCGGCGCATCTGATCGCCGACGCGCTGGACGACGGTGACCTCGCCGTGCTCGCGGAGGCGGCGCGCGACCTTCCCCTGATCTGCGGCGGCTCGGCGGTGGCGGCGCCCTTGCCCGCGCTCTGGCGCGCGTCCGGGGCGTTGGGCGCGGCGGAGGTGGCGCCGCTGCCCGCGACCGCAGGCCAGGTGGTCCTGTCGGGCTCGTGCTCGGAGGCGACGCGGGGGCAGGTGTCGGCCTATCTCGACGCGGGCGCGGCGGGGTACCGGCTCGACCCGCTGGAACTGGCGCAGCCGGGATCGGGCGCGCTCGACGACGCGCGGCGCTGGCTGCGTGAGCAGCGGCCGGACGCGGCGAAGGTCGTCTACGCGACGGCGGCGCCGGCGCAGGTGGCCGCGGCGCAGGAGACGCTGGGCGCGGCGCGGGCGGGGGCGGTGGTCGAGGACGCGCTGGCCCGGCTGGCGGTCGACGCGCGGGAGGCGGGCATCGGGCGGATCGTCGTCGCGGGCGGCGAGACCTCGGGCGCGGTGGTAAGCGCGCTCGGGACCGAGCGGCTTCGCATCGGACCCGAGATCGCGCCCGGCGTGCCGTGGTGCTTCGACGGCGGCACCGCGCTCGCGCTGAAGTCGGGCAACTTCGGCGGCCCCCGGTTCTTCGCGGAGGCGTTCGACCTCCTCGACCGCGCGGGCTAGGGGAGGGGCATGGACCGCTCCTGCCCCAATTGCGGCGCCGCGCTGCCGGAGCTTCTGGCCCATGCGCGCATGGTGTCCTGCGCGTTCTGCGGGACCTCCGTGGTGCTGGACGGGGCGGTGGTCGAGAACGCGGGGTCGAGCGGCGAGATGCTGGACGCGCCCGAGCTGATCCGGCTGGGCGGGGCGGTCTCGCTCGCGGGGCGGTCCTTCGAGGCGGCGGGGCACGTGCGCTACGACTACGGGCGCGGGCACTGGGACGAGTATCACGGGCTGCTCGACGGCGAGCCGGCGTGGGTGTCGGTCGACGAGGGCGACATGGCGATCCAGCACGCGCTGGATCCCGGCCTGCAGCCCCGCGGGGGGCGGGCGCTGTTCCGGCTGGGCGCCGAGGTGGAGGTGGGCGGCCGGTCCTACCGCGCGACCGAGGTGGAGAACGCGACGCTGGTCGCCTATCGCGGTCAGCTGCCCGAGCCGATGGCGGTGGGCGAGGTGCATCTCTACGCGAACTTCACCGGGCCGGGGGGCGCGATCCTGTCGGGCGAGTCGTGGCCCGGCGGCGAGGCGTGGTTCGTGGGCGAGTGGATCGACCCGTTCGAGGTGACGGGGTGACCGCCGCCGATGCCGTCCGCGCGATCGACTGCCCGAACTGCGGGGCGGGGCTGGACGTGCTGGGCGGGGGCCGGGTGGTCACGCAGGTCTGCGGCTATTGCGGCGCGCAGCTGGACGCATCGGACGCCTACCGGGTGCTCAAGGTGTTCGGCGACCTGCCGCGCCCGGCCTCGCCGTTCTCCCTCGGCATGTCGGGCGAGGTGCGGGGCGTGGCGTTCACGGTGATCGGCACGCTGGGCCAGTCCGAGACGTGGGGCGGCGAGACGTGGGCGTGGGTGGACCACATGATCTACTCGCCGACCCACGGCTACGCGTGGATCACCGTGGAGGACGGGCATGTCCTGCTGACGCGCAAGGTGCGGGACTTCGACGGGACGTTCCTGACCTCGGCCGCCGTGGAGCGGTCGGAGCAGCGGCCGGGGCGGCACTGGCGGGGGCGGTCCTACCAGTACTACGCGACGTCGAACTGGCGGACGGACTACGTCGAGGGGGCGTTCAACTTCCGCCCCGCCGTGGGGGACCGGGGCACGACCGTGTCGATGATGCCGGGGGGCCGCGCGGTCGACATGCTGCACTTCGTCGAGGGCGCGCACGGCGCGGGAGAGCGCGAGGTGGAGGTGTCGCGCTACGCGCCCGAACTGGCGGCGGCCTTCGGGGCGGAGGCGCCGCGCCCGCAGGGAACCCATCCGCTCCAGCCCTACGTGCCGCGCGCGGGGACCGGCTTCCTCGCGGCGTGGTTCGGCGGGCTGGTGGCGGCGGCGCTGTTGGGCGCGATCGTGGTCCTCGGGGCGCGCGGGGCGGAGCGGCTGCTGTGGGAGGGCGTCGCGGACGCGGGCGGCGTGATGGTGCCGTTCGAGCTGACCGCGACGGACCGGCCCGCGCGCCTGCGGATCGAGACGGAGGTCGATCAGTCGTGGACGTGGCTCGGGGTCGAGGTCGAGGGGCCGGACGGGCCGGTCTTCGGGACCGGGCGCGAGGTCGGCTACTACTCGGGCGGTTCGGGTGAGGACCGGTGGTCCGAGGGGTCGCGGCGCACCGCGATCGGCTTCGTCCCCGGCGCGGCGGGGCCGCACGTCCTGCGCCTCGCCGTCGAGGAGGGGGACCGCGCGTCCGAGCGGGTGCGGGTGTTCCTGCGCGAGCGGCAGACCAACGCGACGTGGCTGCTGGGCGCGGCGCTGCTGTTCGGGCTGGCGGCGGCGTGGTTCGCCTCGGCCGCGCTGCGGCACCGCAAGCGGCGCTGGGCGGGCGGCGACTGGACCGACGAGGATGACGACTGATGGCGCGCGTGGTGCTGATGGTGGGGTCGCTGGCGATCCTCGGCGCGGCGGGCTGGGCGTCGTGGACGGGCGTGGGGGCGGTGTCGTCCGACGCCGCGCCCTCGGCGCGGACGGGATCGACGGGCGGCGCCTTCGTGGGCGGGGCGCGGCGGGTGAAATGACGGAAAGGACGAGACAATGATATTCGAGGGCATCCTCTTCTCCGAGGTCGTTTCGACGATCTTCTACACCTTCTTCGGGCTGGTCCTCTTGATGGGCTGCTGGGCGCTGATCGAGCTGTTCACGCCCTTCTCGCTCCGCAAGGAGCTGGAGGAGGACCAGAACGTCGCCATCGGCATCCTGATGGCGGGGCTGTTCATCGCGCTGGCGATCATCATCTCGGCGGTGCTGCGCTCTTGAGCGCGGCGCGCCGGGGCGAGGCGGCGTGGCTGCTCGCGGCCACGCTCGTCGTCTCGGTCGCGGGGCTGACCTACGAGCTGATCGCGGGGGCGGCCTCGTCCTACCTGCTGGGCGACAGCGTGCGCCAGTTCTCGTTCGTGATCGGGCTGTTCCTGTCGGCGATGGGGGTGGGTGCATGGGTGTCGCGCTGGGTGGAGGACCCGGTGGCCGGGTTCCTGCGGGCGCAGGTGGGGCTGGGGGTGATCGGCGGCTGCGGGGCGCTGGTGGCGTTCTTCTCCTACGCGGCGACGGGGATCGTGGCGCTGCCGCTCTACGGGTCGCTCTTCGCGGTGGGCGTGCTGTCGGGGCTGGAGATCCCGCTGCTGGCCCGCCTGCTGGAGGGGACGCGGTTCCGGTTCGAGAACGTGCTCACCTTCGACTACCTCGGCGCGCTGGTGGCGGCGCTGGCCTTCCCGGTGCTGGTGGTGCCGAACCTCGGGCTGGTGCAGGCGGGGCTGGCCTTCGGGCTGCTGAACCTCGCGGTCGCGGGGGGGACGCTGTGGCTGTTCCGGGATCGGGTCGGCGGCCTCGACCGGGCGGCATGGGCGGTGGCCGTGGTGGCGGTGGCGGGGCTGCTCGCGGTCGCGCCGCGGCTGCAGGGCGTGCTCGACGCGCGCCTCTACGCGGATGAGGTGATCCTCGCGGAGCGGACGCCCTACCAAGCGGTCGCGGTGACGCGGCACCGGGGGCGGACGCGGCTCTACCTCGACGGGGCGATCCAGTTCGATACGCGCGACGAGGCGATCTATCACGAGATGCTGGTCCACCCGGCGATGGCGCAGGCCCCGCGGCGCGCCCGCGTGCTGGTGCTGGGCGGCGGCGACGGGATGGCGGTGCGCGAGGTGCTGCGCTGGGAGCCGGAGGCGGTGGTGGTGGTCGATCTGGACCCGGCGGTGGTGCGCCTGTTCCGCGAGCGGGACGATCTGGCGGCGCTCAACGGGTTCGCGTTCCGCGATCCGCGGGTGGAGGTGGTCCATGCGGACGCCTTCGCGTGGGTGCGCGACTGGGACGGTGCGCCCTTCGACGTGGCGGTGCTGGACCTGCCGGATCCCAAGAACCTGTCGCTGTCGCGACTCTACACCGTCGAGTTCTATCGCGGGTTGCGGCGCGCCTTGGGCGGGCAAGGGGTGATGGTCACGCAGGCCGGATCGCCCGTCTTCGCGCCAGAGGCCTACGGCATCGTGGCCGGGACGGTGGGCGCGGTGTGGGACGCGGCGCCCTACCGCGCCTACGTGCCGAGCTTCGGGATGTGGGGCTTCGTCATGGGCATGCCGGGGCTGGCCGGGCGGCAGGCGGCCTATCCGGCGGGGCTGACGCATCTGACGCCGGAGGTCTGGACGCGCGCGCGGGTGGACGTGGCGGCGGGCGAGGTGAACCGCCTGTCGGCCCATCCGCTGCCCCGCGCCTACGAGCGCGGGTGGTCGGAGTGGTTCGAGTAGAAGCGGCGCTAGACCGGGGCGGGCAGGGCCGGGACGGCCCGCTCGACTACGCGGCGAACGCTTCGCTCGGGCGCAAGCATCGCGTCCAGTGCGTCGGCCGCCCGCTCCACCTCGGCCGCGCCGCACAGGAAGAGGTCGAAGGCGGCGTAGCCGTGCTCGGGCCACGTGTGGACGGTGACGTGGCTCTCGGCGAGCAGGAGGACGCCGGTGACGCCGCCGCCGGGGAAGGGGTGGAGGTGGGCCGACAGCACCGTCGCGCCGCCCGCCGCGGCCGCCGCGCGCATGGCGCGCTCAAGCAGGGCGGCATCGGTCAGGCCGCGCCCGCCCGCGTGCTCCAGCAGGAGGTGGCGCCCCATGACCATCGCGCTCATCGGTCCATCATGATCGTGACGGGGCCATCATTGACCAGATGCACCGCCATGTCCGCGCCGAAGCGCCCCGTCTCCACGGGCACGCCGTGGCCGCGCAGGGCCTCGACGAACCGCTCGTAGAGGCGCTCGCCCTCCTCGGGCGGGGCGGCGTCGGAGAAGCCGGGGCGGTTGCCGCGCGAGGTGTCGGCGGCGAGGGTGAACTGGCTGACCACGAGGGCGGAGCCGCCGGCGTCGAGGAGCGCGCGGTTCATGCGGCCCTCGCCGTCGCGGAACACCCGCAGCTTGGCCACGCGCGCGGCGAGGTCGTCGGCGTTCCCCTCGCCGTCGCCGCGCATCGCGCAGACGAGGATCATCAGGCCCGCGCCGCAGCGGCCCACGGTCTCGCCCGCGATGTCGACGCGGGCCTCCGTGACGCGCTGGACGAGCGCCCTCACAGCTCGTCGCGCCGCGGCGGGTTGGCGCCCGCGCGGGAGACGGTGACGGCGGCGGCGGCCACGCCGAGGTCGAGGGCCGCGCGCAGCGTCTCGTCGGAGGGGGGCTCGCCCAGCCCGGCCTCGGCGAGGACGGCGAGGACGCCCGCGTTGAACGTGTCGCCCGCGCCGACGGTGTCCACGACCTCGACCTTGCGGGCGGGCACCCGCACCTCGCCGCGCGCGGTGATGGCAGTCGCGCCCTTGGCCCCCTCGGTCAGGCAGATGGTGTGCGGCCCCAGCGCCAGCACCTCCGCCGGGGTCGTGCCGAGCCAGTCCATGTCCTCGTCCGAGAGCTTCACCACGCTCGCCCGCGCCAAGAGGCGGCGGATGCGGGCGCGGTAGCGCTCGGCGTCGGCGACGAAGCCGGGGCGCACGTTGGGGTCGATCATCAGCGGCAGGTCGGTGGACGCGGCGAGCACCTCGTAGGTGTCGGCGCAGGGCTCGACCGCGAGGGAGATGCCGCCGAGGAAGAGCGTGTCGATGCCGTCGAGGGAGGGCGCGTCCTCGGGCGAGAGGAGGCGGCCGGCGGTGTTCTCGTCGTAGAAGGCGTATTCGGCCTGCCCGTCGGTCAGCTTGACGAAGGCCAGCGTGGTGGGTCGGTCCGCGCGGGCGGCGCGGTCCTCCACCCCGCTCTCGGCCATGCGGGCGGCGATGAGGTCGCCGAAGAGGTCGGTGGAAAGCCCCGTGTGCATCGCCACGGGCGCGCCGAGGCGGCCCAAGGCCACGGCCGTGTTCAGGACCGCGCCGCCCACCGCCGGGTAGAAGCCCGGGCCGTCCGCCGTCTCGCGGGGAAGCATGTCGATGAGGGCTTCGCCCGCGCAGAGGATCATCGGTCCGTCCCGTCTTGGATCGTCGGGCCGAGGAGTATTGCGGCGGAGGGTGCGGGGGAAGGCCCCCGCCCGGGATTTCCGGCCTAGCCGCGCTCGGGCGGCGCGAGGGCGGCGGGGTCCACGGCCTTGCCGGTGACCTCCTCGACGATGCGGGCGGCGCGCGTGAGATCGCCCAGCTTCTCCATCTCGTCGCCGATCATCCGCGCGAGGTCGGAGGGGGGCAGGCGTTCCTCGCCCATGCCCAGTTCCTCGCGCATCCGGCGGCGCGCGGCCATCGCCTCCTCGGCGGTGAAGGTGGTGTCGGCCATCGCGGTCGCTCCTCTGGTGACGGGGGGCAACGCGCGGACGGAGGAGGGGGATCCGCGCCTAGTCGCCCAGCCACGAGGGACCGTCGAGCGTCCCGCCGCGCGGGATGACGATGGTCTCGCGCCCCGGCACCGTCAGGGTGCCGCCCTCGGGGAAGGAGAGGCCGTCGAGCGACGCTCCCTGCGCCCCCGCGTAGAGGAAGAGGGCCACGCCCGCGACGATCAGCGCGGCGAGGACGGCGAGGGCGATCTTGACTGCCGAGTAGGGCCGCTCGCCCTGCACGCGCCCGGTCTGGCCATTGACGACGAAGCGGAACGACTTGCCGCGATACTTGTAGGCGGCGACCCAGACCGGCAGCAGCACGTGCTTGAAGGTCACGTCCGACAGCCGCGTCTCGGCCGAGGTGATGCGCTGCTGGTCGCCGCCGATGTCGAGCCGGATGTCGCGGGCGATCACCGCGTCCATGCGCGCGCGGGCCTCCTGCAGCGCGTCGTCCAGTTCCACCCGGTAGGCCTCGGCCCGGAAGCCGGCGAGGTATTGCGGGGCGTAGGGGGCGAGGCCCGACAGGTCCCACGGCTGCAGCGCGTCGGTGTGGGACTTAGGCAGCGAGGTGGAGGCGAGGATCAGCACGTCGTCGAAGAAGCGCCGCACCCGGCCCCGGCGGGGGGTCCAACGGACCTTGGGGACGTTGACGACGACCGGCTTGCCGTCGCGGATCACGCGCTGCTGCACGTAGTACACGTCGCCGCGCTGGCCGGTGTAGGCGGTGTCGGTCTGCGCGTCGATCGTCCAGAACGGCACGTAGACGCCGTTCATCTTCTGCCCCTTGCGGGCGTATTTCGTCAGGCCGTTGGGCGCGAACCACAGGTTGCCCAACCAGCCGTCCATGCGGTCGTGCGCCTCCCGCTCCTCGAGGGCGAAGGGGACGACGGCGGCGGGCTTGATGTGGCGGTCGACGCCGGTGTCGGTGACGACGGGCGTGGCGCAGAACGGGCATTCGGCGGAATGGATGGCGGGGTCGAACTCCACCTGCGCGCCGCAGTTCGGGCACGACAGGACGCGCGTCTCCTCCATCTCCGCGCCGCCCCGCGCGGAGGAGAGGCCCTCGCGGATGTCGATCTCTCGGATGGCGCGGGGGTTGGCGGGGGCCAGCGGCTCTTGGTTGCCGCAGTGGTCGCAGATCATCCGGTCGTCGCCGGGGTCGAACCGCATGTCGCCGCCGCAGGTGTCGCAGGGGAAGCGGTGCTCTTGGGTCGCGGGGACCTCGGCGGGGCGGTCCGTGCCGCCGACGGGGGGGATGCTCGTCATAGGAAGCGGTGTAGCGCCTTCGGGGCCATGATCCGCAAGGCGTTGTCGCGCAGCCGGAGGTGCCGCCACAGGTGGAAGCCCGCGTGGAGGGCCGCGACTGCGCCCAGCAGGTAGAACTGCACCTCGTGGAAGACGCCCACGAGGTCGTTCAGGCGCGGCAGTCCGAGCGGCGGCGCGATGGGCACGACGTCGCCCGCCCAGAGCAGGCGCGCTGAGGTGAGGCCGAGGAGGAAGCCGCCCACCACGACGGCGAGGAGGCCCCAGATCAGCGTCAGGTGCAGCCAGCGGTGCGCCGGGCGCAGCGCGCCGCGCAGCTTCGGCCCGGGGCGGGAAAGGAGGCCGTGGCGCAGGTACTCCCCGAACCACAGCAGCGAGAGGGTGACGAAGACGAGGCCGAAGACGGAATGGAGGTCGACCCACCGCGCGCCCCACCGGCTCACGTCGGCGGGCTGGACCACGAGGAACCAGACGAAGAAGGGCAGCACGATCCAGTGGAGCGCCTTGATCCTCGTGCGGCGGTTCGGGGCCTTCAATGGAGGGCCTTCGGCAGCATCCGCCGGAACGCGCCGTCGCCCAGCACGCCCGCGCGGTAGAGGTTCCAGACGGCGTGGAGGGCCGAGGCCGCGAGGGTGGCGAGAAGGACCGGGCGCGCGAGGGACGGATCGGTCAGCGCGAAGGCCGCGCCCACGAGGTAGAGCCCAAGGAGCGCCGCGTGGCTGAGATGGGCGGCGGTGCGCATCGCGCCCCGGAGCGCCGGGGAGGGGCCGCCCCGCAGCCCCCACAGCACCGTGATGGTCCCCCAAAGCGCCGCGTGACCCGCGATCAGGACCGGCGGGACCGCCCCGAAGAGCCAGCCCACGATCATCGGGAGCGCGGTCCAGTGGAGCGCCATGACCACGGGGCGCAGGATCGCGGGGCCGCGGGCGGCCATGTCAGGCGCCCGGCGGCGGGGGCGGGGGCATCACGGTGAAGAGCTGGGCCAGCTCGTCCACGTCCTCGGCCTTCATCCAGCCGTCCTGCCCTTGCGTCCACACGTAGGTCTCGCGCGTGATCTCGCCGTCGGTGACCATGCGCCCGAGGCGGGCCTTGGAGAACGGGCCCTTGGTCGCGCCGCCTTCGGCGACGTGCCAGACGTGCTCGACCGGCGGGGGCGGTGGGGCGGCGCGCTGGGGCTGCTGCGGCTGCTGCCCCCCCATCTGACCCCAAGGCCCGGCCTGCGCCATCGAGTTGGCCATGCCCATGCCCATCCCCATGCCGAGCCCCGCGCCCATGCCCGAGTTCGGCGTGCCGGCGGCGGTCTGCATCGCCTCGGCGGTGGCGTATTGCTGATACTTGCCGAGATCCCCGATCACCCCCATCGAGGTCCGCTTGTCGAGCGCGGCCTCCACCGCCGGGGGCAGCGAGACGTTCTCGAAGTAGAGTTCCGGCACCGACAGGCCGTACTCGCCCAGCGTGACGGACACTTGCTCGGCCACGATGCGGCCCAGCTCGTCGGTGTTGGCGGCCATGTCGAGGACGGGGATGCGCGACTGCGCCAGCGCGCGGGACGCCGACTGGACGATCATGTTCCGGATCTGGAACTGGATCTCGTCTTGGGTGAAGTCGCCGTCCGTGCCCACGATCTCGCGCAGGAAGAGCGCGGGGTCGGCGACCTTGATCGCGTAGGTCCCGAAGGCGCGCAGGCGGACGGGCCCGAACTCGGGGTCGCGCAGCGTGATCGGGTTCTTGGTGCCCCACTTGAGGTCCGTGAAGCGGCGGGTGGCGACGAAGTAGATCTCGGACTTGAAGGGCGACTTGAACCCGTGGTCCCAGTGCTGGAGCGTCGTCATGATCGGCATGTTGTTGGTCTCGAGCATGTAGAGACCGGGCATGAACACGTCCGCCAGCTGCCCCTCGTGCACGAAGACCGCCGCCTGCCCCTCGCGCACCGTCAGCTTGGCGCCGTACTTGATCTCGTGGCCGTGCCGCTCGAACCGGTGGACCAGCGTGTCGCGGCTGTCGTCCGTCCACTCGATGACGTCGATGAACTGGCCGGAGAGGAAGTCGAAGATGGGCATGGGGGACTCCGTGGGACGGGGGAGAGGGTAGGGGGACGCGGGCCGGAGGTCTAGGACGGCCCCGCCCGGAGCCCGTTCGCGATCCGCGCCACCACGGGCCGCGCCTGCTCGGGCGTCATGCCGGGGCGCAACGCGTCGTCGTAGAGGATGCGCAGCAGC
The DNA here is from genome assembly GCF_016820245.1 of Jannaschia sp. Os4. GTDB lineage: Bacteria > Pseudomonadota > Alphaproteobacteria > Rhodobacterales > Rhodobacteraceae > Jannaschia. Next base: position 429,011 of record NZ_JAFCAR010000005.1, read on the forward strand.
ATCTCGTCGTGGCGGGTCAGGGTGGCGAACTGGTCGTCCTCGTTGAAGATCGAGGGGCGCGCGGCAGGGCTGTCGTTGGGCAGGCCCATCCCCTGCGCCAGCTCCTCGTGGTAGCAGGCGAGGCGCATCAGGTCCGGGTGCTCGGAGCGGATAAGCGCGATGGATCCGTCGTAGACGCTCGGGTTCGCGCGCGAGGGGAAGGCGTAGTTGGCGCAGAACGTGCTGCGCGGGCGGGTCGTGATCTCGCGGGCGAGATCGCGCGACAGGGTCGGGCGGACGTCGAGCAGGGCGGGGGCGAGCGCCGCCTGTTCGTCCAGCGACACGACGAAGACGTGGTAGTTGCCGCCCCGCTCGACCAGCGCGACCGGATGGCCCGTGGCGGCGCGGATACGCCCCAGCAGCGCCCGGACGCGGGCGCGGTCCTGCTGGCGGTCCTCCGCGGAGACGGACGCGCCGAAGTGCATCTGCACGCGCACGGGCTGGTCCCAGCGGCGCAGCCGCGCCTGCACCTGGGAGGCGACGTAGCGCCCCGCGACGAGGTCGTACTCGCTGAACAGCGCGATCCGCTCGAAGTTGGCGATGAGGTCGCCCGCGTCGAACGGCACGCCCGCGCCCCCGTCCACCCGCAGCAGGCCCTGCGCCAGCCGCCGGTCGCGGATGTCGCGGTAGTAGGCCGCCGCCGCCCGGCTGGCCGCCGACGGACCCGGCGCCGCGGCGGGCGCGGCGGGCCGGGCCCGCGGGACGGGCTCGGGGTCGGGCGGCGGGGGCGGCGCCGCGCAGGCGGCCAGCGCCGCAAGCGCGAGGGCGGCCAGCGCGCGCATCGTCAGGCGGGCGGGACCGAGGTGCCCGCGTTGTCGCCGACCCCGTCGCGGCGGGCGGACGCGGAGGCGAGCGTCTCGCGCAGCTTGGCCTCCATCTCCTCCAGCTCCTGCTCGGCCGAGGCGCGGGCGGCCTTGCCCTCGTCGGCGATCTGGAGCGACTCCTGGATGGTGGCGATCAGGTCCTCGTTGGCCTGCCGCACCGCGGCGATGTCGAACACGCCGCGCTCCATCTCCTCGCGGACGATCTTGTTGCTCTCGCGCAGGTTCTTGGCGTTGGACGTCAGCAGCTCGTTCGTTAGGTCGTTGGCCTCGCGCACCGCCTCGGCCGCCTCGCGGCTCCGCTGGATCGTCACCGCCTGCGCCAGCTGCGTCTCCCACAGCGGCACGGTGTTCACGAGCGTCGAGTTGATCTTGGTGACGAGGCTCTTGTCGTTCTCCTGCACCAAGCGGATCGAGGGCAGGGACTGCATCGTCACCTGCCGCGTGAGCCGCAGGTCGTGGACGCGCCGCTCGAGGTCGTCGCGCGCCGCGCGCAGGTCGCGCAGTTCCTGCGCGAGGAGCATCTCGTCGTCGGTGGCGTTCGCGACCTGCTGCTCCTTGGCGGGGATCGTCTCCTCGTCGAGCTGCGCCAGCTTCGCCTCGCCGGCGGCGATGTAGAGCTCCAGCTCGTGATAGAAGTCGAGCGTCTTGTCATAGAGCTTGTCGAGCGACTTGATGTCCTTGAGCAGCACCGTCTCATGGCGCAGCAGCTCGTCGGTGATCCGGTCGATCTGGCCCTGCACGTCCTCGTAGCGGGCGACGAACTGCGCGAAGGGCGCGGCGCGGCCGAGCAGCTTCTCCCACCACGACCGCTTGCGCCGCACGTCCAGCTCGGAGACCGAGAAGCCGCGGATCGTGCTGACGATCCCGCGGAGCGAGTCGCCCGCCGGGCCGACGTCCTTGTTCTTCACGTCGGCCAGCATCGCCTGGCTGATCTCCTGCAGCTCCGCCTGCGCGGCCGAGCCGAAGGTGACGATCGACTGGGTGTTCTCCATGTCGATCTGGGCCATCCGCTCCTCGATCTTCGCCTTCTTGTCGGCGGGGGCGGCGTCGATGGTGACGAGCGCATTCGCGGACGGCACGGGGGCGGGCGGGATGGCGGCGGCCTCCACCTCGGCGGTCATCGCGGCGGCCTGCGCGCGGGTGTTCGTGTCCATCAGTCCCTCTCCATCCTCAGGCCCTCGGCCTTCAAGCGGTCCCGCAGGACCTCGATCTCGACCTCCAGATCGGTGCGATCGGAGATGAGCAGCGTCTCTCGCTTGGCGTCCATGCCCTGCTCCAGTTCGGCGAGGATGCGCTCCCACTCGGCGCGGGACTCGGCGTCCTTGGTCCGCGCCCAGAGGTCCGCGAACTTGACCGTCGCGTCGCGCGCGCCCTGCAGGTAGACGCCCAGCCACTTGCGCGCCGCCGTCAGGTCGCGGGGGTCGTCCTCGACCTGCCGGAACATCTTGCGCGCGGTCTGGGCGAAGGCCTCGACGCGCGCCTCGGCGGTGCGGTCGCGGGCGCGCAGCACGGCGTCGCGCATCGCGGCGAGGTGGCGCTCGGCCTCCTCGACGGTGCGGGCCACGCGCTCGGTCTGGAAGGCGTCGACCCCTTCCATCCCCTTGTCGCGCATCGGGTCGATCCCGAACGAGGCGAGGTGCAGCCCCGCCGCCGCGATCCCGTAGAGCGCGCCCGCCACGACCCCGTCGAGGCCCGACATCGCCGCCAGCGTCACGCCGATCCCGGAGAGCGCCGCGCCGAAGATCTTGCGCGGGATGGCGGGGCGGCGGGCGACCTTGCGGACGGTCCACTCGGCCTCGGCGCGCAGCCCCTCCTGCGTCAGGTAGCCCGCGCCGAAGATGGCGGCCCCGGCCAGCAGGTTGGTCACCAGCGAGGCGGCCCCCGGCCCGACGAAGCCGAAGACGACCGGCACCGCGCCCAATGCCATCAGGATCGTCGTGCGCGCCCGGCCCACGAGGGGCGGCTTGAACTCGGGGCGCCGCGCGCCCGTGCGGGGCAGGGGGGTGGCGGGGTCGCGCCGCCCCTCGGGGGAGAACTCGCCGCCGAACCGCTTGGCCATCTACAGCATGCCCCCGTCCAGCACGCCCGCGCCGGCCAGCGCGACCAGCACGGCGAGCGCGGCGAAGGCGACCTTCTGGACCCCGGTGGATTGCATCGGCGCGGATTCCCCATGTTGCGCGGCGGACCCTAGCGGGGCGGGCCCGTCCTCGCCAGCCCGACGCCGCACGGGGCGCCCCGGTTCCGGGATCGTGCCGGTCGCGGCCCTAGCGCCGGGAGGGGTGCAGGTGCTCGTTGGGCTTGGAGGTCGGGTCGCGCCGCCGCTCGGCCAGCAGCGCGCGGCCCGCCCGCACGGCGGGCCGCTCGCCCACCTCCTCCAGCCAGCGCGCCATGTGCGGCGTGGCGTCGAGGTCGTGGCGCTGCCCCTCCCAGAGCGAGGCCCACGGCCAGATCGCCATGTCCGCGATGGTGTACTCCTCCCCCGCCACGAAGGCGCGTCCGGCCAACTGCCGGTCCAGCACCCCGTAGAGCCGCGCCGTCTCGGCCACGTATCGGTCCTGCGCGTAGGGGATCGGATCGGGGGCGTACTTGAGGAAGTGGTGCGCCTGGCCTGCCATCGGCCCGACGCCCCCCATCTGCCAGTGCAGCCAGCAGTCCACGCCGATCCGCATCCGCTCGGTCGATCCGCCGAACCGGCCCGTCTTGCGCGCGAGGTATTGCAGGATGGCGCCCGATTCCCACACCGCGATCGGCGCGCCGTCCGGTCCCTCGGGATCGACGATCGCCGGGATGCGCCCGTTCGGGTTGACGGCGAGGTAGTCCGGCGCCTTCTGCGCGCCCGTCCCGATGTCGACGGGATGCACCGCGTAGGGCAGCCCCATCTCCTCCAAGGCGATGGCGACCTTCCAGCCGTTCGGCGTGGGCCACGTGTAGAAGTCGATCATGCGGGTCCTCCTGCTCGCCGCATCGTGACCGGCGGAACCCCCCGCGCCAAGCCGTCCCGGCTTGCCGCCACCCCGCGCGCCCGGTATTCCACGCGCCACCGAGGGGATTTGAGCCGGATTGCGGCCCTCGTTAAACGAACCGCTAAAGAGGTGCGTCCGGTCAGATGGCGACCGGCCTCTCCCATCGCCGGCGCCACGCCACGGGGGCGCGCCCCCGACAGGAGATCCACATGAAGGACTCGACCGACCGTCCCCTCCATCCCCGGACGCGGGCCGTCCACGCCGGCACCCGCCGCTCCCAGTACGGCGAGCTGTCCGAGGCGCTCTTTCTCACCCAAGGCTTCGCCTATCCCGACAGCGCCTCGGCCGAGGCGCGGTTCGAGAGCTTGGGCGACGACGAGTTCATCTACGCCCGATACGGCAACCCCACCGTCGCCATGTTCGAGGGGCGCATGGCCGCGCTGGAGGGGGCCGAGGACGCCTTCGCCACAGCCTCCGGAATGGCCGCCGTGTCCGGCGCGCTCCTGTCCATGCTCTCCGCAGGCGACCGCATCGTCGGCGCGCGCGCGCTCTTCGGCTCCTGCCTCTATGTCCTCGAGGACGTGCTGCCCCGCTTCGGCGTCGAGGTGGAGCTGGTCGACGGCACGGACCCCGCCGCGTGGGAGCGCGCGATCACGCCGGGCACCAAGGCCGTCTTCTTCGAATCCGTCTCCAATCCCGGCCTCGAGGTCGTCGACATCAAGGCCGTCTCGGCGCTCGCCCACGCAGTCGGCGCGACGGTCGTCGTCGACAACGTCTTCGCCACCCCCGTCGACAGCCGCGCGCTCGACCTCGGGGCGGACGTGGTCATCTACTCGACCACCAAGCACGTGGACGGGCAGGGGCGCTGCCTCGGCGGGGTGATCCTCGGGACGCGGGAGTTCGTCCGCAAAACCGCCGAGCCGTTCCTCAAGCACACCGGCGGGGCCATGTCGCCGTTCAACGCATGGGTGATGCTCAAGGGGCTGGAGCACATGCACCTGCGGGTGGGCGCCCAAGCGGAGACGGCGCTGACGCTCGCGCGCGACCTCGAAGGGCACCCGGCCGTGGCGCGTGTCCTGCACCCCCACCTCCCCAGCCACCCCCAGCACGACGTCGCGCGCCGCCAGATGGCGATCGGCGGCACGGTGTTCTGCATCGAGGTGCGCGGCGGCAAGGACGCCTGCTTCCGCGTCCTCGACGCGCTGCGGGTGTGGACGATCTCCAACAACCTCGGGGACGCCAAGTCGATCGTCACCCATCCGGCCACCACGACGCACCAGCGCCTCCCCGAGGCGACGAAGGCCGCGCTGGGCATCACGCCCGGCCTCGTCCGCCTGTCCGCCGGGCTGGAGGACGCGGGGGATCTCCGCGCGGACCTGATGGCGGCCCTCGCCACCGCCTAGACCCGGCGCATTCGAGCGAAACGGCCCGGTCGCGCCCCATCGGGGGGCAGGCCGGGCCGGGAATCATCTGCATCTCCGGTTCCAGACGACGCGGCCCCGCCGCTGTCCGAACGAGAACGGAGACCAGAGATGAACACCCTGAAGACCTTCCTATCCACCGAGTCCGGCGCCGTGACCGTCGACTGGGTGGTGCTGACCGCCGCCCTCGTGGGCCTCGGCCTCGCCGTCATGGGCGTGGTGTCGACCGGCGTGCAGAACGCGTCGAACTCCATCGCCGAGCAGCTCAACACCACGGTGATCGACTCGCGGTTCGAGAACACGAACGCGGGCACGGCGGACGATCCCGACTGGCAGGCGGACGGCTTCGGCAACGGCGCCGAGAACAACTGACCCAAGGCGGCGGGGCCGCCGAGGCGGCCCCGTCCCTCACTTCCGACCAGATCACCCAAGGAGAACCATCATGTTCAAGACCTTCCTCGCTTCCGAATCCGGCGCCGTCACCGTCGACTGGGTCGTGCTGACCGCCGCCCTCGTGGGCCTTGGCCTCGCCGTCATGGGCGTGGTGTCGACCGGCGTGCAGAACGCGTCGAACTCCATCGCCACGGAGCTCAGCGCCGAGGGGCTGATCGACTCGCGGTTCGAGAACACGAACGCGGGCACGGCGGACGATCCCGACTGGCAGGCGAACGGCTTCGGCAACGGCGCCGAGAACAACTGACCCGCAGACCGGTCCGGGCCGCGCGCCCGGCCCCCCATCTTCCGCGCCCCGTCCACGATCTCCGTGGGCGGGGCGTCTCTGTTTCCGCACTGGGCGCCCACGTCCCGATCATTTCGCGCGAATTGCCCGAACACGCCCCGGAATCGCCCAGCCCCACCATCAAACCGTCCCCATCGAAGGACGGCGGCACTGACCGACGCCTCGGGAACGAAGCTAACCAAGGGATACACTCCAATGCTGAAGAACTTCATCGCCTCCGAATCCGGTGCCGTGACCGTCGACTGGGTCGTGCTGACCGCCGCCCTCGTGGGCCTCGGCCTCGCCGTCATGGGTGTGGTGTCGACCGGCGTGCAGAACGCCTCCAACGCCATCGCGAACGAGCTGAACACCGTGTCGACGAACAGCGGCTTCCTGAACGACGCCGACGGCAACGCGGTCGGCTTCAACAACAACGCCTCGACGATCGCCGACGACTGATCCCGATCCGATCGGCCCTCCGGGGGCCGGCAGGGGCCGCCCGCGCACAGCGCGGGCGGCCCTTCTCGTTCTCCGCTCCCCGGGGATGGGCGTCCGGCGCGGGGCCCACGGGCGATCTCGACGGGGCCGGACGGTCGCGGAACGCCTGGCGACGGCGGGGTCGCGTCCGGGGACACCGGAGACAATGGAGCGGCTTCGCCCCGATACCGACCGCATCCGCCGCCGCGCCCCGGATTGAACGCACGATTTCTCTCAAAGAGCGCGGACATGCCCTGATCATGCCCCGACTTCCCACCACAACGGATCCATCGAAGGACGGCGGCACGGACCGGCGCCTCGGGAACGAAGCAACCAAGAGAGACAAGACCATGATCAAGAACTTTATCGCCTCCGAATCCGGCGCCGTCACCGTCGACTGGGTCGTGCTGACCGCCGCCCTCGTGGGCCTCGGCCTCGCCGTCATGGGCGTCGTGTCGACCGGCGTGCAGTCCGCCTCGAACCAGATCGGCGGCGCGCTGTCCTCCGACACGCTGATCCAGTCGACCTTCCAGCAGTCGACCACCACCACGGGCACCGGCGACGACGCCGTCACCACGACGACCGCGCTGGGCTTCAACAACAACGCCTCGACGCTGCCGGCCGAGTGATCGCCGCCTGAGTTCGGGCCCCGGTCCGTCTCCGCCCCGTCCGCGCACGTCGCGGGCGGGGACTTCCTGCGCCAGAATAGGGAACCCGGTCAGCCGTTTGGCGTTTTGCCGTTTGCTCCGCGCCCGGCTCCGCCCCATATCCTCCCGGCAGCGCGAACCGAAGGGAGGGGCGCATGGACGTCCACGCACCGGACATTGACCGCCGACCCACCGAGGCCGAGGCGCAGGCCGCCCTCGCGCTCCTGCGGCGCTACGCCGACACGGCCGCGCCCGCCGCGCGCGCGGCGATCGAGGCGGCCATGCCGTCCCGCTATCCCGTGCTCTCCGCGACCTATCCGGCGACCCATGTCGCCGACGCGGCCTACCGCGCGACGCTGCCCGACCTGCAGAACGGCCCCGCCAGCTCGATCCGCGGCGAGGACCGCGCGATCCAGCATGTCGGCATCTCGAACTTCCGCCTGCCGCTGACCATCCCCACGCGCGGCGGCCCCCGCGCCGTCGACGCCGCCGTCACGGGCACCGTCTCGCTGGAGGCGGGGCGCAAGGGGATCAACATGTCGCGCATCATGCGCTCCTTCTACGCCGCCGCCGGCGAGACGATGGGGTTCGACGCCGTCGAGCGGGCGCTCGACGCCTACCTCACCGACCTCGACGCGGGCGACGCGCGGATCCTGATCCGCTTCGCGTTGCCGCTGCAGGTCGAGAGCCTGCGCTCCGGGCTGACCGGGTGGCAGTACTACGACTGCGCCATGGAGGTCGTGCGCTCGGGCGGCATCCGCCGCCGCATTCTGCACCTCGACTACGTCTACTCCTCGACCTGCCCGTGCTCGCTCGAACTCTCCGAGCACGCGCGCCGGACCCGCGGGCAGCTGGCCACGCCGCATTCGCAGCGGTCCGTCGCACGCCTCTCGGTCGAGGTCGGGGACGTGGGCGTCGAGGACCTGATCGACGCCTGCCGCGCCGCCGTGCCGACCGAGACGCAGGTGATGGTGAAGCGCGAGGACGAGCAGGCCTTCGCCGAACTCAACGCCGCGAACCCGATCTTCGTCGAGGACGCGGCCCGGCTGTTCGCGCAGGCGATCCGGGGCGTGCCCGGGACGGGGGACTTCCGGGTCGCCGCGTCCCATCAGGAATCGCTGCACAGCCACGATGCGGTGTCCGTCCTGACGCGAGGCGACCTCTTCGCGGCCGGCTCGCTGGAGACGCATCTCTTCGGGTCGCTCGTCCACCCCGCTTGATCCGCGCCCCCCGTGCCGGTAGCCGTCGCGGACGGGGCGGCGCGCGCCCCGTCAGGCATCCCGCCCAAGCGCGTCTTCACCGTTTCGACGGAGGGATGCCCCATGACCGACCTTCTCATCACCGCGGCGGCGATCGGCGACCGCCTGCACCGACCCGACGCGCCGACGATCTGGGACGTCCGCACGCCCGAGGACGCGGCCGAGGCGCCCACGCGGCTGCCCGGCGCACGGCGCGCGACGCTCGACCAGATCGCGGAGGCCGAGGCCGTCCGCGACGCCGTCTGCTACTGCCAGAAGGGCGGCAAGATCAGCCAGATCGCCGCCTCGCTGCTGCGGCGGCGGGGCGGGCGGGCTTGGGCGTTGGAAGGGGGCCACCTGGGATGGGAGGGGCCGGTCGTGGCGCTCGAGCGGCCCGCGCGGCGCTGGGTGATCGCGGCCACGCCGACATGGGGCGAGGTCGCGTCCGCGTGGCTCGTCCGTCGGCTGATCGATCGCGGGGCGGAGATCGTCGAGGTGGAGCGGGACCAGGTCGCGGCGGCGGCGGAGGTCTGGTCGGCGCGGGCGGTGCCGCGGGATCCGGCGGGGCTGGCGCGGGACGCGGGGCTCGTGCATCCGGCGGTCGATCGGCTCGCGGCGGCGGAGGGGTGCGAGCGGTTCGTGCGTGGAATCAAGGTCTTGGGGCGCGATCCGATCGAGGCCGTCGATGCGTGGGTGGCGGCATGACCGTCGCGTGGCGGGAGGTCTGGGCCTCGTTCGGGCGGATCGGGGTCATGTCCTTCGGCGGGCCGGCGGCGCAGATCGCGGTGATGCAGCGCGAGCTGGTGGAGCGGCGCGGGTGGCTGGACGGGGAGGGATTCCTGCGCGGGCTGGCCTTCTGCACGCTGCTGCCGGGGCCGGAGGCGATGCAGTTGGCGACCTATGCCGGGTGGCGGGTGCGGGGGACGCTGGGGGGATTGACGGCGGGGCTGCTCTTCGTGCTGCCGGGGGCGGTCGTGATGATGGGGCTCGCGGCAGCCTACCTGACCTACGGGCGGTTGGCGGCGGTGGAGGCCGCATTCCTCGGGGTGAAGGCCGCGGTGCTGGCCATCGTGTTGAACGCGCTCGTGAAACTTTGGGACAAGGTCGCGGGCGGACCGCTGGAATTGGCAATTGCCACCGGGGCGTTCGCCGCGCTCCTGCTCGGCGTCCCGTTCTGGGCGGTGCTGATCGCGGGCGGATTGTCGGGCCTGCTCAAGGGGTTCGGGGATGCTGCAGCGCAGCATCCGGCGATTCGACCCGAGGCGGTGGCGGGAACGGTCCGGGTCGTGATCACATGGGGGCTCGTGTGGTGGGTTCCGCTGCTGGGTGTGATCACGTTCGCGCCGGGCACGGCGGCGGCGGAGGCGGCGGTGTTCTTCTCGTGGCTGGCGACGGTCAGCTTCGGGGGGGCCTACGCCGTGCTTGCCGCGCTGTCGCAGACGGCGGTGGAGCAATACGGCTGGCTGACCAAGGCGCAGATGATCGACGGGCTGGGCCTGGCGGAGACGACGCCGGGGCCGCTCATCCTCGTGACGACGTTCACGGCGTGGCTGGGCGGGGCGGCGTCGGGCGGGTGGCCGATGGCGCTGGCGACGGCGGCGACGGGGCTGTGGGCGACCTTCGCGCCATGCTTCCTGTTCATCTTCGCGGGCGCGCCGCACGTGGAGCGGCTGACGGCGATGCCGAAGGTCCGGGGCGCGCTGCGGGGGATCACGGCGGCGGTGCTGGGGGTGATCGCGGCGCTGGCGGTCTGGTTCGGGCGCGCGACCATCTGGCCGGACGGGCTGGACCCGGTCGCGCTGGCGCTGGCGGTGGTGGCGGGGGCGCTCCTGCTGGGGCTGCGCCGCGGCCTCGTAGAAACGCTGCTGCTCTGCGCGCTGCTGGCCCTCGGGTGGCATCTCCTCGGTGGATCAGTGGCTTGACCGGCGTCCCTCATGCGGGCGGGGGGCGGGGCCGGCGCTCAGTAGGTCGCCCGGCCGCCCGACAGGTCGAACACCGCCCCGGTGGTGAAGGCGTTCTCGGCGGAGACAATCCACGCGATCATGGCCGCCGCCTCGTCCACCTCGAGGAAGCGCTCGCGCGGGATCTTGGAGAGCATGTAGGCGGTGTGGTCCTCGGACATCTGGTCGAAGATGGGGGTGCGGGCGGCGGCGGGGGTGACGCAGTTCACCGCGACGTCGTGGCCCGCCAGTTCCTTGCCGAGCGACTTGGTCAGGCCGATCACGCCCGCCTTGGAGGCGGAGTAGGCGGAGGCGTTCGGGTTGCCCTCCTTGCCGGCGACGGAGGCGATGTTACAGATACGCCCGTAGCCGCGCGCGACCATGCCGGGCACCACGCAGCGGTTCACGAGGAAGGTGCCGGTGAGGTTCACCTCCACGATGCGGCGCCAGTCGTCGACGGGGTAGTCCGCGACGGGCATGTTCGGCCCGGCGATCCCGGCGGAGTTCACGAGGATGTCGGGGCCGGTGCCCCATTCGGCCTCCGTGGCGGCGAGGGCGTCGGCGAGCGATCCCTCGGAGGAGACGTCGGCGGCCACGGCGAGGGTGCCGCGGGCGGCGCAGGCGTCCTCGTTGGCGGGGTTCACGTCCCACGAGGCGACGGCGGCGCCCGAGGCGACGAGGCGGTCCATCACGGCGAGGCCGATGCCTTGCGCGCCCCCCGTCACGACGGCGCGGCGCCCGGTGAGGTCGATTCGGTTGCGGGCGGGGGCCATGAGCGCATCTCCGGTCAACGTGTTGCACGATGGGTGGCAGCAGCGCGCGCCGGGAACAAGTCGGGCGGGCCGCGCGCTGATCGGGCATGACATACGGACGTCCCATGACCGACAGGCCCGCCGAGGCGGGCGTCGCCCCCGACCCGGCGGCGGCCTACGCCACGCCGACCCCGCCCCCGTGGGAGCGCCTGCGGCGGCTGGAGCGGCTCGCCGACAACCTCGACAGCCGGTATCGGATCCCCGGCACGTCGATCCGCTTCGGCTGGGACTCGATCCTCGGGCTGGTGCCGGGGATCGGGGACATCGCGCCCCTCGGGCCTGCGGGCTACATCCTGCTCGAAGGGCACCGGCTGGGGATGCCGGGGCCAAGCAAGGCGAAGATGGCCGGCTGGACGGCGCTGGACTGGGCCGTCGGCTCCGTGCCGCTGATCGGCGACCTGCTCGACGTCGGCATCAAGTCGAACCGGCGCAACGTGGCCGCGATCCGCGCCCATCTCGAACGGGTGCACGGCCCCGCGCCCTTCCCGCCGGCCGTGGAGGACGCGCGTCCGTGATGCGCCGGGTGCTCGGCGGCTTGGTCCTGCTCCTGACGGCGGGGGTCGCGGTGGCGACGCTGCTGCCGTTCTCGGTGTCCTCGGCATGGTGGGTGCGGATGTGGGACTTCCCGCGGCTGCACGTCCTCGCCTTGGCCGTCCTGCTGCTCCCGCTCGCGTGGTGGGCGCTGCCGCGCGGGGTGCGGGGCTGGACCCTGCTCGTGCTGTTGGCGGCGGGCGCGTGGCAGACGTCGTGGGTGTGGCGCTACCTCCCCTTCGCGCCGGAGACGGTGGAGATCGCGGACGGCGCGGGGATCCGGATCGCGGCGCTCAACGTGCTGCAGACGAACGACGGGCACGCGGCGGTGCGCGACTGGATCGCCGAGGTGGACGCGGACGTGCTGCTGCTGATGGAGACGGACGCGGTCTGGGCCGAGGCGGTGGCGCCCGCGCTGGAAGGCTACGACCTGCGGGCCGAGCGGATCGCGGACGACTTCTACGGCATGATCTTCGCCTCGCGGCTGCCGGGGGAGGCGGAGATCGTGTTCCCCTCACGCGACGACGAGCCGGCCGTGGTCGCGCGGCTGGAGGCGGAGGGCGGCCCCTTCGTGGTGGTGGGCGTGCATCCGCATCCGCCGGTCCCGATGACCACGGTGGAGGAGCGCGACCGCCAGATCGAGCTGGCGGCCGAGCTGGGCCACGACCTCGAACTGCCGGTGGCGGCGGTGGGGGACTTCAACGACGTGGTGTGGACGCGCGCCTCGGTGCGCTACCGCGAGATCGGCGGCTTCCTCGACCCGCGCGAGGGGCGCGGCGTGGCGGCGTCGTTCGACGCCCGGTCGTGGTGGCTGCGCTTCCCGATCGACCAGGCGCTGGTGACCGAGGGGCTCACGGTGCACCGGTTCGAGATCGGGCGGGACGTCGGGTCGGACCATTTCCCCGTCATCCTGGAGGTGTCGCCCACCGGGGGTTGAGCGGGACCGGAGGGGGAACAACCGCGCCGTCGGGGCGTTTCCGGCGCGACCTGCACCACGGAGCCCCTCATGGCCTCGACCACCGAAGATATCCGTTCCGCCGCCTCGCCCGAGGAGGCCGCGCGCCTCCAGCCGGGACGGGGGCGGGACGCGACCAAGCCGACGGAGATCCCCGCGAAGGGGTGGTCGGACGTGCTCAAGCGGACCTTCGCGGAGATCTCGAACGACAACGTGATGCTCGTGGCGGCGGGGGTGGCGTTCTACGGGCTGCTCGCGGTGTTTCCGGCGATCACGGCGCTGATGTCGATCACGGGGCTGCTCTACTCCCCCGACGAGCTGGTGTCGGTGCTGGAGGGGGTGACGGCGGTGGTGCCGCCGGACGTGTCGGAGATCCTGCTGGACCAGGCGCGCGCGGTCGCGTCCTCGGCGGAGGGGGGGCTGACGCTCGGCCTGATCGTGGGCGTGGCGCTGGCGCTGTGGTCGGCCTCGGCGGGCGTGGACGCGCTCGTGACGGGCATCAACGTGGCCTACGACGAGGAGGAGACCCGCGGGTTCGTGCGCCGCAAGGGGATGATCCTGCTGATGACGGTCGGGATGATCGTCGGCGTGATCCTCGCGGCGGCGCTGGTCGTGGTGGTGCCCATCGTGCTGGCCGTGGTGTCGTGGGCGCCGGGGATGGAGACGGCGATCTCCGTGCTGAAGTACGTGCCGCTCGCGCTGATCGTGCTGGTCGGCCTCGGGATCCTCTACCGCTACTCGCCCGACCGGGACGCGGCGAAGTGGCGGTGGCTGACGACGGGGACGCTGATCGCGGGGGCGCTGTGGCTCGTCGCGTCGATCGCGTTCTCGATCTACGTGCAGACCTTCGGCTCCTACAACGAGACGTTCGGGTCCATCGCGGGGGTGGTCGTGCTGCTGATGTGGATGTGGATCAGCGCGCTGGTGATCCTCGTGGGCGCGGAGCTGAACTCGGAGCTGGAGCATCAGACCGCGCGCGACACGACCACCGGCGTCCGGGAGCCGATGGGCCACCGCGGGGCGGTGAAGGCCGACACGCTGGGGGCCGCGAAGTGACCCCCGCCGACGGTGCGGCGCCGCTGGAGGCGCCCGTCGTGGAGGATCCGCGGCCGGGCCTCCCGACGCGCCCGCCGCGCCACCCGCTCACGGTCCCGATCTGGGGGCTGTTCCTGATGGCCTTGGTGGCGGCGCTGGTCTGGGCGGCGCCGTTCCTGCTGCCGGTGACCACGGCGGTCCTGTTCTACTTCATCCTGTCGGCCCCGCGCCGCGCCTTGGCGCGGATCGGGATCCCCGCGCCGGTCACGGCCTTGGGCGTCACGGCCCTGTTGATCGGGGCGATCGTGTTCGCGGGGATCGTCCTCGCCGACCCGGTCACCAAGTTCGTCGCGGACATCCCGACCCTGCTGGAGCGGAGCCTGTCGTCGCTGACGGCGCCGGGCGGGCCGCTGGAGGCCTTCGCGGTGGCGGCGGACGCGACCGAGGAGGTGGTGGCGCAGACCGGGGCGCAGCAGCCGGTGCCCGTCGAGATGGTCTCCGATTCCGGGATCGCCTACTCGCTCGTGTCGGTGGCGCCGGGCGTGCTGGGCCAGATCGTGTTCTCGGTCTGCCTCCTGTTCTTCCTCGTGTCGTCGGGGGACATGTTCACCCAGAAGGCGGTCCAGTCGATGGACCGCTTCGAGGACAAGCGCCGGACGGTGCGGACCGTGCGCGCCATCGAGGAGCGGCTGGGCAACTACCTCGGCGCGATCACCCTGATCAACGTGGGCCTCGGCGTCGCCATCGGCGCGGCGATGTGGTGGTGGGGCCTGCCGAGCCCGTGGCTGATCGGGATCATGGCGACGTTCCTGAACTTCATCCCCTTCGTCGGGGCGGTGATCGGAGCGCTGGTGACGGGCCTCGTCGCCTTCACGGGTTCTATGGACCTGTGGTTCGGGCTGGGCGCGGCGGGGACCTACTACCTGCTGACCTCGATCGAGGGGCAGTTCGTCACGCCCACCTTGGTGGGCCGCCGCCTGAGCCTCAACGTCACGATGGTGTTCCTGTCCGTCGCGTTCTTCGCATGGATCTGGTCGGTGATGGGCATGGTCGTCGCCGTCCCGACGCTCGTCGTGCTCAAGATCGTCTGCGACGCGGTGCCCCGCCTGCGGAAGCTGGGCCTGTTCCTCGGAGACGCGGAGGGGTTCATCCCCGTCATCAAGGACGACGAGCCGGACGCCGCGAAGGTCTGACGACCCGGGCCGCCGCCCCGGAGGCGGCGGCCTCCGGTCAGTCCGCCGAGCGCAGCACGCGCGCGGGGCGGGCGGCCAGCGGGCGCCACGCGAAGAGGAGGCCCGCCAGCACCGTGGCGAGCGCGCCGCCCACCACGATCACGAGGGCGGAGACCCATTCGAACCGGTAGGGCGCCTCCATCACGAAGGTCATGATGCCCCAGCCCGCCGTCGCGCCCGCCGCGATGGCGACGATCCCGGCGGCGGCGCCGAGGAGCGCTGAGCGCAGCGCGAAGGACGCGAGGATCGTGCCGCGCGCGGCGCCCACGGTCTTGAGGACGGCGGCCTCGAACACGCGCGCGCGCTCGCCCGCCGCCGCCGCGCCGATGAGGACGACGAAGCCCGTGAGCAGCGTGGCGCCCGCGCCCCACGAGGTGGCGGCGGCCAGCGCGCCCAGCGCCTCGGTCACGAGGTCGATGGCGTCGCGCACGCGGATCGCGGTGATGTTGGGCGCGTCGCCCGCCACGGCGCGCAGCAGGCGGGCCTCGGCCTCCTCCTCGGCGTAGAGGGTGGCGATGTGGGTATGGGGCGCGCCCGCGACGGCCGCCGGGTTGAGCGTCATCACGAATCCGAGGCCGCCGGTCGAGAAGTCGACGTTGCGGAAGGAGGTGACCGTCGCGTCGATGTCGCGGCCGAGGATGTTGACCGTGACCTCGTCGCCCAGCTCGATCCCGATCTCCAGCGCCTCCTCCTCGGCGAAGGAGACCTGCGGCGGGCCGGCGTAGTCCTCGGGCCACCATTCGCCGGCGACGACCTGCGTGCCCTCGGGCGGCTGGTCGGCGTAGGTGATGCCCCGGTCGCCCCGCACGACCCAGTGGTCGCCCGCCACCTCGCGCGCGTCGACGCCGTTGATGCGGGCCAGGACGCCGCGCATCATGGGCGCGGTGTCGACGCGCTCGACCTGCGGATCCTCGCGCAGCGTGGTGAGGAAGCGGTCGAGCTGGTCGGTCTGGATGTCGACGAAGAAGTAGGCGGGCGCGCGCTCGGGCAGGTCACGGTCGATGGCGGCGCGCATGTTGGCGTCGATCTGGCCCACGGCGGCCAGCACCGTGAGGCCGAGGCCGAGGGACAGGACCACGGAAGTGGCGTCGCCGCCGGGGCCGCCCACGGCGCCGAGGGCGAGGCGGAGCGCGGGCTTGCCGCGGGCGAAGCGGCTCGTCGCCAAGCGGCGGGCGAGGGCGCGGACGCCCCACGCCGCGCCCACGAGGACCAGCAGCGCGACGACGATGCCACCCGCCGCCCAGAGGGCGAGGTCGGGAATGCCCGACAGCCATGCGGCGAGGCCCACCAGCAGGACGACGAGGCCCGCGATGACCGCGAGGTCGGCGGGGCGGGGCAGGGCGCGGCCCGTGCCCGTCGCCTCGCGGAACAGCGACGCGGCGCGCAGGTCGCGCGTGCGGGCGAGCGGCCAGAGCGTGAAGATGAGGGCGGTGAGCGCGCCGTAGAGCGCCGCCTCCATGAGCGGCAACGGGTGGATGCCCAGCGCCACCGGGATCGGCAGGCGAGCTTGGATGATCGGGCCGGCGATGAGCGGGATGACCACCCCGAGGGCGAGGCCCAGCGCGATGCCCACGGCGGCCAGCACGGCGATCTGGATCAGGTAGGCCGCGAAGATGGTGGAGCCGGTGGCGCCCACGGTCTTGAGCGTGGCGATCACGGGCGTCTTGCGGGCGAGGTAGGTGCGGACGGCGGCCGAGACGCCGATGCCGCCCACGGCGAGGCCCGCGAGCCCCACGAGGACGAGGAAGCTGCCCACGCGGTCCACGAACCGCTCGACCTGCGGGGCGGCGTTGCGGCGGTCGCGCCAGCGCATGCCGCTGTCGGGGAAGGCGGCCGCGAGCGCAGCCTCGGCGGCGTCGAGGTCGGTCGTGGCGGGCAGCTCCATGCGGTAGAGCGACTCGAAGAGCGACCCCTCTGATAGGAGACCCGTCCCGTCGAGCGCCTCCGCGCGGACGAGCGTGCGCGGGCCGAGGCCGAAGCCGCCCGCGCCGAAGTCCGGCTCCGACTCCAGCAGGGCCGCGACGGTGAACGGCTTGTCGCCCAAGCGCATCTCGTCGCCCACCTCCAGCCCGAGGCGCGCGGCGAGGACGGGGTGGATCACGACGCGGTCGCCGTCCAGCGCCTCGTCCAAGGGCAGGGGCGGGTCGGTCCGGACGGCGCCCACGAGGGGGTAGGCGTCGTCGACGGCCTTCACCTGCGTGAGCGCGCGCTCGTCGCCGACGACGGCCATGGAGCGGAAGTCCACCACCTCGGAGACGCGGGTGGCGATGCTCTCGAAGTAGGCGCGCTCCTCGGGGGTGGCGGTGCGGTAGTCGTACTCGACCTCCGCGTCGCCGCCGAGGATGGTCCGGCCCTCACGGGAGAGCCCCTCGGAGATGGAGACCCGGACGGAGCCGACGGCGGCGATGGCCGCCACCCCGAGGGCGAGGCAGAGGAGGAAGATGCGGAAGCCCGACAGGCCGCCCCGCAGTTCGCGCAGCGCGATGGTGGCGGCGGGGGTCATTCCGCCGCTTCCCGGACCGCCTCGGACTCCAGCCGCCCGTCCACCAGCCGGATCGTCCGGTCGCAGCGGTTGGCGAGGTCCATGGAGTGGGTGACCAGCACCAGCGTGGCGCCGTGGCGGTCGCGCAGGCCGAAGAGGAGGTCCATGATCTGCTCGCCGGTGGACTGGTCGAGGTTGCCCGTGGGCTCGTCGGCCAAGAGAATGTCGGGGCGGGGGGCGGCGGCGCGGGCCAGCGCCACGCGCTGCTGCTCGCCGCCGGACATCTGGGCGGGGTAGTGGCCCTTGCGGTGGCCGAGGCCCACGGCGTCCAGCTCCTCGGCGGCGCGGTCGAAGGCGTCCCGCTTGCCGGCCAGCTCGAGCGGCGTGGCGACGTTCTCCAAGGCGGTCATCGTCGGGATCAGGTGGAAGGACTGGAACACGACCCCCATATGATCGCGGCGGAAGCGGGCCAGCGCGTCCTCGTCCAAGGCGGTCAGGTCGCGGCCCAAGGCCTCGACGGTGCCGCCGGTGGCGCGCTCCAGCCCGCCCATGAGCATGAGGAGCGACGACTTGCCCGATCCCGAAGGCCCCACCAGCCCCACCGTCTGCCGCTCGGCGATGTCGAGCGTGATGCCGTGCAGGATGTCGACGCGCCCCGCCGCCCCGTCGAGCGAGAGCGCGGCGTCGTTGAGGGAGAGGACCATGGAAAGCTCCGAACCGTTCGGTTCAGTCGCATATGGCACCGTGGCGCGCGGCCTCAAGGTGGCGGCGGTCGCTTTGGGACTGTTCGCCGCGCCCGCGGCGGCGCAGGAGGTCACGATCGCGGCACTGGGGGACAGTCTGACGGCGGGCTACGGACTGCCGGAGGAGGACGGGTTCGTTCCCGCGCTGAACCGCTGGCTGGACGCGGCGGGCGTCGCGGCGGAGGTGACGAACGCGGGCGTGTCGGGGGACACGACGGCGGGCGGGCTGGCGCGGCTGGACTGGACGCTGACGCCCGAGGTGGACGCGGTGATCGTGGCGCTGGGGGGCAACGACCTGCTGCGCGGGGTGGACCCGGCGGTGAGCCGCGCGAACCTCGACGGCATCCTGGAGGCCTTGGCGGCGCGGGGGGTGCCCGCGCTGGTGATCGGGATGGAGGCGTCGGGGAACTACGGCGCGGCCTACAAGGCGGCGTTCGACGCGATGTATCCGGAGCTGGCGGAGGAACACGGCGCGCTGCTGGCGCCGTCCTTCCTCGGGCCGCTGGTGGCGGAGGTCGACATCGGGACGGCGCGGGTGCGCTACATGCAAGGCGACGGCATCCATCCCAACGCCGAGGGGGTGGAGGTGATCGTCGAGGCGATCGGGCCGCGCGTGGCCGAGCTGGCCGCGGTGGCCGAGCCGGAGAGCTAGTCCGCGGGCGCGGCCAGCGCGCCCTGCGGCGCCTCGACGGACAGCAGGAGCGGCACGGCGAAGGGAGCCGCGACGAGCAGCACGATCAGCATCTCCTTGGCCGTGAGGCGGGGCATGGTGCCCTCCATCCGTCGCTGGTCCCGGCAGATGGGGCGCGGCGGGACGTTGCCAAGGGGCATGGGGCGGGAGGTCACGGTCCCGTCACTCCGCGAGCGCGAGGATCGGGGCGAGGTCGATCGCCAGCGGCCATGCCAGCGCGGCCTCGGCGGCGGTGACGCGCCCGTCCGCGTCGAGGTCGGCCTCGGCCAGCCCGACCGCGGCCGCCGCGCCCAACTCCTCCGCCGTCAGCACCCCGTCGCCTGCGCCGCCGCCTTCCACCGATGCGCCCGCCACCTCGCCGTCGGCGTCCATGCGGTCGAAGATCTGGGTCAGGCCCTCGTCCGTGGCCGCCGTCCGGGCCTCGGGCGCGACGAGGGGCGTGCCGCCGGGGGCCATGGCGATCCACTCGCCCCGGCTGACCATGCCGTCCCCGTCCGCGTCGAGCGCGGCCACCAGCGCGGGGCCGGGATCGGCGGCATCCAGCGGGCCCGCGCCAAGCAGGGCCTCGGCCACGGCCAGCGCGCGGTCGTCGGCGGTCTGCGCCAAGGCGGGCGCGGCGAGGAGCAGGAGGGGCAGGGCGTGTCGCATGGGACAGAGCGCGCGCGCCCCCTTCGATGTTCCACAAATACTCGGGCCATGCTTGGCCCCCCGCGCCAAGCGTGGCAGCGATGGGCGCAAGGGAGACGACGCCATGACCATCCTCGCCATCGACCAAGGCACCACCTCGACCCGCTCGATCCTGTTCGACGAGGCGCTCACGCCGGGCGCGTCCCGGCAGGAGGAGTTCGAGCAGCACTTCCCCCGCTCCGGCTGGGTCGAGCACCGGGCGTCGGACCTGATCGACACGGTGCGGCGGACGGCCCAAGTGGCCGAGGGGGAGACAGTCGCGGCCATCGGCATCACCAACCAGCGCGAGACGACCGTGATCTGGGACCGGCGCACGGGCGAGGCAGTTCACAACGCCATCGTCTGGCAGGACCGGCGCACCGCCGAGCGGTGCCGCGCGCTCAAGGCCGAGGGGCATGAGGCGCTGGTGACGGCGCGGACGGGGCTTCTGCTCGACCCCTACTTCTCGGGCACCAAGGCGGCGTGGATCCTGGACGAGGTGGAGGGCGCGCGGCAGGCGGCTGAGGCGGGGCACCTGCTGTTCGGGACCGTCGACAGCTTCCTGATCTGGCACCTGACGGGCGGGACGGAGGGGGGGCGGCACGTCACCGACGCGACCAACGCGGCGCGCACGATGCTCTACGACATCCACGAGGGGCGATGGGACGAGGACATCTGCCGTCTGCTGGGCGTGCCGAGCCGCATGCTGCCGGAGGTGCTGGACTGCGCGGACGCGTTCGGGACGACGGACCTGCTGGGCACGCCCGTGCCGATCCTCGGGGTCGCGGGCGACCAGCAGGCGGCGACGGTGGGGCAGGCGTGCTTCCAGCCGGGGATGCTGAAGTCGACCTACGGTACGGGCTGCTTCGCGCTGCTCAACGTTGGGACGACGGCGGTGACGTCGACGAACCGGCTGCTCGGGACCATCGCCTACCGGCTGGACGGCAGGACGACCTACGCGCTGGAGGGGGCGATCTTCGTCGCGGGCGCGGTGGTGCAATGGCTGCGCGACGGGCTGGGGATCATCGGGTCGGCGGCGGAGACGGGCGACCTCGCGGCCAAGGCGGACCCGGAGCAGGACGTGGCGCTGGTGCCCGCCTTCACCGGCCTCGGCGCGCCGTGGTGGGATCCGGACGCGCGGGGCGCGATGTTCGGGCTGACGCGCGGGACCGGTCCGGCGGAGATCGCACGGGCGGCGCTGGAGTCCGTGGGCTGGCAGACGAAGGACCTCTACGAGGCGATGCGGGCGGACGTGCCGGACCTCGGCGACGCGGTGCTGCGCGTGGACGGCGGCATGAGCGGGTCGGACTGGGCGATGCAGTTCCTTTCGGACGTGCTCGGCGCGCCGGTGGACCGGCCTGCCGTGCTGGAGACGACGGCCAAGGGGGCGGCGTGGCTGGCGGGGATGAAGGCGGGGGTCTGCCCCGGCATGGAGGAGTTCGCGGCGTCGTGGGCGGCGGAGACGCGGTTCGAGCCTGCGATGGCCGGGGACGAGCGCGCGGGGCGCTACGACCGCTGGCAGGACGCCGTGCGGCGGACGCGGTCGGACGGGTGAGGCGTTTCCTTGCAAGGAAACGCGCGGCGAAATCCTAGGAGGATTTCGCCTTCCAGCGCAGCAGGGCGTCCGCGCCGATGCGGCGGACGTCGACCAGTTCGAGCCGTGGGGCGTCCGCGAGCGCGGCGAGGGCCAGCGGCCCCACGCCCGGCACGCCCTCGGCCCCGATGGCCGCACCCGCGACGTAGTGGTCCAGCCGGTCCACGAGGCCCGCGCGCAGCAGCGCGGCGGCGAGGGTGCCGCCGCCCTCGCAATAGACGCGGGTGAACCCGAGATCGCCCAAGGCGGACATGACGGCCTGCGGGTCGAGGCCGCCGTCGCCCTCCGCTACCTCGGTCGGGATCGCGCCCGCCGCCGTGAGGCGCGCGTGGGCGGTCGGATCGGGCGAGGAGCCGTAGAGGACGTGCATCGGCACCTTTCCCGCCCCCGCCTCCATCCGCCCCGGCGGCAGGTCGAGGCGGCGGGACAGGACGACGCGTGCGGGCTGCGGCACGTCGCCCATCCCGCGCACCGTCAGGAGCGGGTCGTCGGCGCGCAGCGTGCCCGCGCCGACCATCACCGCGTCGTGGCGCGCGCGCTGGGCGTGGACGTGGGCGCGGGCGGCCGCGCCGGTGATCCAGCGGCTCTCGCCCGAGGCGGTGGCGATGCGCCCGTCGAGCGTGGTGGCGAGCTTGAGGGTCAGCGCGGGGCGGCCCCGCGTGACGCGGGACAGGAACCCGGAGAGGTCGCGTGCCGCCGCGTCGGCGCCCACGCCCTCGACCACCTCCACCCCGGCGGCGCGGAGGCGGGCGAGGCCGCCGCCATCGACGCGCGGGTCCGGGTCGCGCAGCGCGACCACGACACGCGCCACCCCCGCCGCCGCGAGCGCGCCGGCGCAGGGCGGGGTGGCGCCGTGATGGGCGCAGGGCTCCAGCGTGACGTAGGCGGCGGCGCCGCGCGCCGCATCCCCGGCCTGCGCCAAGGCGACCGTCTCGGCATGGGGGCGGCCCCCGTCGGCGGTGCGGCCCCGCCCCACGACGCGTCCGTCCGCGACGATCACGCAGCCCACCGCCGGATTGGGCGCGCAGCGGCCTTGGCCCCGCCGCCCGAGGGCGAGGGCGGCGGCCATCCAGCGGGCGTCGTCGGGGCGCGTCACTCGGGCGCGGGCGGGCGCAGTTCGGAGACGAAGTCCTCGAAGTCGTCGGCGGCTTGGAAGTTCTTGTAGACGCTGGCGAAGCGCACGTAGGCCACGGTGTCGATCCGCGCGAGGCTCTCCATCACGATCTCGCCGATGACGGAGGAGGGGACGTCCGTGTCGCCCATGCTCTCCAGCCGCCGCACGATGCCGGAGATCATCTGGTCGATGCGCTCGGGCTCGACGGGGCGCTTCTGCATCGAGATGCGGATCGAGCGCTCCAGCTTGGGGCGGTCGAACTCCTCGCGGCGGCCGTTGGTCTTGATGACCACGAGGTCGCGCAGCTGCACCCGCTCGTAGGTGGTGAACCGCCCGCCGCAGGCGGGGCAGAGGCGGCGCCGCCGGATCGCGACGTGGTCCTCGGCGGGGCGCGAGTCCTTCACTTGGCTGTCGACGTTTGAGCAGAAGGGGCAGCGCATCGGGTCCTCCGGGGGCGTCGTCCGGGCGGGCCGCGAGATGTTGGGGATCGTCGCAGCGGTGGCGTCGCGCGGACCATGCCCCCCCACCCGTGGGGGCGCAAGCCCGGCCCCCGCCGTTAACGTCCCCTTCAGGCCCGGCGTGGCAGGAGGGCGTCCATGGACGGATCCCCGCCCCCTCCGCCGCCGCGCCCCGACCGGACGGACCGCGCCGCGCCCGACCCGGCGCGCGTCCGCCGCGCCGCGCGCGACCTCTCGGAGGGGATCGAGACGCGGGCGGAGCGGGTGCGACGGATCGGGCGGCTCGCGGATCTGGGGCGGCGCGTGATGCGGCGGGTGCACGTCGAGTCCGACGGCATGACCCACGCCGTCGCCGGGCTGGAGGGCGAGGCGCGCAGCATGGTCGGCGGGGCGATGGACCTGCGCGATGCGCTGATCGAGGTGGACGACGCCATCCGCGAGTTGCGGCGCGCGCGCGAGGCGTTCGTCGCGGACATCGAGGAGAGCGCCAAGACGGCCGGGGAGATGACGCGGACGGCGCGCGCGATGCGACTGCTGTCCTTCGGCGCGACGGTCGAGGCCGCGCGCGCGGGCGACGCGGCGGCGGGGTTCGCGGTCGTCGCCGCCCGGATGCAGGAGATGAGCGCCGCATGCGAGGCGCGCGCGACCGAGTTCCAGGAGGCGAGCGCGCGCATCCGCCGCGACGTCGCGGCCTTCGGGCGGCGCGCGGGCGGCATGGGGGCGGAGATCTCCGCCCTGCCCGGCATGGCCGCGGGCCTGCGCGACGTGGCGGGCCGCATGGCGGACCGCTGCGCCGACGTGCAGGCGGAGCGCCGCCTCGTTGCGGGGCGGCTGCGCCAGATCGACGGCGCCATCGAGGAGGTCCGTCAGGAGATGGGCGAGATGCGCCGCCTCGGGCAGGGGGCGCAGGGAGCGGTGAAGGCCATCCTCGCCGCCTGCGGGCCGGAGGACGGGGACGGGATGCCGGGCGACGCCCCTCCGGACGCCTGACCGTCAGCCGAAATGGGCCGCGATGGTGCGGGCATGGGGGCTGCGCCTGTGCTCCCAGAGATAGAGCCCCTGCCACGTGCCGAGCGCCATGCGCCCCGCCTCGACCGGGATCGAGAGGCTGACGGGCAGCAGCGCGGCGCGGATGTGCGCGGGCATGTCGTCCGGCCCCTCGTAGGTGTGGGTGAGCCACCGCATCGACGGATGGTCCCCCTCGGGGACGAGGCCCGCGAGGTAGGTCTGGAGGTCGGCGCGCACTTCCGGGTCGTGGTTCTCCTGCACCAGCAGGCTCGCGGAGGTGTGGCGCACGAAGAGCGTCAGCAGCCCGTCGCGCGGCGGCAGCCACGCCGCGACCTCGCGCGTGAACTCGGTGAGGCCGGGGCCGTCGGTGTGGATGGTGAAGGTGGCGTTCACCCGAACAGCCGGTCGCCCTGCTCGTCGATCATCTGCTTGGCCTTGGCGACGGAGGCTTCGGCGCATTGCTCGCGGTCGGCCATCGTGTCGGCGCGGATCATCCGGTGGGTGCGCCCGTCCTTCTCGATAGTGGCCGCGATGCGCCACTGGCCGTCGGCCTTCTGGGGGTCGGGCGTGATCGCGAAGCCCTCGTAGGCGATGGCGTCGGGGGCAGGGGGGGCACCCCCGCCGAAGATCCTCGACAGCCAGCTCACGACGCCGCGCCGTTCACTGGTCGAGGAAGCTGCGCAGCTTGCGCGACCGGCTCGGGTGCTTGAGCTTGCGCAGCGCCTTGGCCTCGATCTGCCGGATGCGCTCGCGCGTGACCGAGAACTGCTGGCCGACCTCCTCGAGCGTGTGGTCGGTGTTCATGCCGATGCCGAAGCGCATCCGCAGCACGCGCTCCTCGCGCGGGGTCAGGGAGGCGAGGACGCGGGTCGTCGTCTCCTTGAGGTTCTCTTGAATGGCGGAGTCCAGCGGCAGGACGGCGTTCTTGTCCTCGATGAAGTCGCCGAGCTGGCTATCCTCCTCATCGCCGATGGGCGTCTCCAGCGAGATCGGCTCCTTGGCGATCTTCATCACCTTGCGGACCTTCTCGAGCGGCATCTGCAGCTTGGCGGCCAACTCCTCGGGCGTCGGCTCGCGGCCGATCTCGTGGAGCATCTGGCGGCCGGTGCGGACCAGCTTATTGATCGTCTCGATCATGTGGACCGGGATGCGGATCGTGCGCGCCTGGTCGGCAATGGAGCGGGTGATCGCTTGGCGGATCCACCACGTCGCGTAGGTCGAGAACTTGTAGCCGCGGCGGTACTCGAACTTGTCGACGGCCTTCATCAGGCCGATGTTGCCTTCCTGAATGAGATCAAGGAACTGCAGGCCGCGGTTCGTGTACTTCTTGGCGATGGAGATCACGAGGCGGAGGTTGGCCTCGACCATCTCCTTCTTGGCCTGCCGGGCCTCCTTCTCGCCCTTCTGGACCTGCTGCACGATGCGCCGGAACTCGGAGATGTCGACGCCGACATACTGGCCCACCTGGGCCATGTCGCCGCGCAGCTCCTCCAGCTTCTCGCGGGAGCGCTCCATCAGCATCTGCCAGCCGCGCCCGTCCTTGTCCGACATCTCGTCGAGCCACGTCGGATCCAGCTCGCGGCCGCGGTAGGCGTCCACGAACTCGCGGCGGTTGATGCGCGCTTGGTCGGCCAGCTTCACGGTGGCGGAGTCGATCGACATGATCCGGCGGTTGATGCCGTAGAGCTGGTCGATCAGCGCCTCGATCCGGTTGTTGTGCAGGTGCAGCGAGTTCACCTGCTCCACGATCTCGGAGCGGAGCGACTGGTACTCCTCCTCGGCGCCCTTGGAGAAGCTGTCGTCCTCGTTGAGCGTGGCCGAGATGCGGAGGTCCTGCATGTCGGCGAGGCGGGCGTAGGCCTCGGCGATGTCGTCGAGCGTCTCGAGCACGCGGGGCTTGAGCGCGGCCTCCATCGCGGCGAGCGAGAGGTTCGCGCCGTCGTCCTCGTCCTCGTCGTCGTCCTTGGCGATGGGATTGCCGTCTGCGTCGAGCTCGGGCTTCGAGTCGGTGGCCTTGTTGTCGTTGGCCGGGGCGGCGGCGCCGACGACGGGGGTCGGCTCGTCCTCCTCCATCTGGCCGGAGAAGGTCGTCTCGAGGTCGATCACGTCGCGCAGCAGGATCTCCTCGGCGAGGAGCTCGTCGCGCCAGATCGTGATCGCCTGGAAGGTCAGCGGGCTCTCGCAGAGCCCGAGGATCATCGTGTTGCGGCCCGCCTCGATCCGCTTGGCGATTGCGATCTCGCCCTCGCGCGAGAGCAGCTCGACGCTGCCCATCTCACGCAGGTACATGCGGACCGGGTCGTCGGTGCGGTCGAGCTTGGCGTTCGTCGCCTCCGTGGTGGCGACGTCCTTGCCCTTGGAGGCGTCGACGAGGGCGGTGGAGCCTTCGTCCTTCTTGTCGCCGTCCTCCTCGGCCTCCTCGTCCTCGACGATGTTGATGCCCATCTCGGACAGCATCGACATGACGTCCTCGATCTGCTCGGAGGACACCTGCTCGGGGGGGAGGACCGCATTGAGCTGGTCGTAGGTGATGTAGCCGCGGGCGCGGGCCTCGGCGATCATCTTCTTGACCGCGGCTTGGCTCATGTCGAGCGAGTGGGCGCCGTCCTGATCGTCGCGCCGATCCTCGGTCGTGTCCTTGGCTGCCATGCGTCGCTCCTGTCCGGCGGGGGCGTCGATTCGCTCGATCGGTCGTTCCGGCGAATCGTTACCCCGAATCACTTGGGGCCACACCCCGAATCACGTCTTCGACCGCAGCACCGTTGCCGCGAGGTCGCTTAGCCGGCGCGCCGCCTCGGCCTCCGCCTCGGCGGTGGCGCCCGTCTCGTCGCGCGCGCCCCGCTCCGCCTGCGCCCGCCGCCGCGCCGCTTGCGCGAGGCGGTAGGTCAGGGACTCGTCGGCGCCATCGGAGAAATCCTCGATGGCCTCGCGCAGTTCCGCCTCCTCCCCCCGCCGCGCGGCCAGCCGCTCCAGCGCGTCGCGCAGGCAGGGGCGGGCGGCCTCGGCATCGCCCCGCGTCACCGGGGAGAGGCGCACATGGGCGGGTGTCAGCACCCCTTCAAGGGTGGCGCTGAAAACGCGCCGTTCAAGCGCGGCGCGCACCTCCGCGCGGTCCTCCACCGGATCGACGTCGAGCAGGGCGGCCGCGAGATCCATGTGGCCCGCCCCGCGCCAGTCCACGGTCTCCAGCGCGTCCGCGAACTCCTCCAGCAGGGTCGGGTGAAGCAGGTAGGCGGCCAGCGCCACCTGCTCGAGCAGGATGTCGGGCGCGGGCGTGCCCGCCTGCGCGGCGGCGCGCGCGGCGGCGGAGGGGCCGGCGGGCGCCTTGGGCCGACCGGGCTGCCAGTCCCGCCGGGGCTGCCACTCGCGCCGGTCGTCCCGCGGGCCGCCGAAGTCGCGCTCGTCCCGGCGGGGCGGGGGGGCGGCGTCCTCGTAGCCGGGGCCGTAGAGGTCGGCGCGCAGGCGCTTCACCTCGGCGCCGTAGAGGCGGCGCAGCTGCGGGTCGCCGATGCGGCCCACCATCTCGCGCAGCTCCCGGTCGAGCATCGCGCGGCGCTCGGGGCTGTCGATCACCTTGCCCTCGATCGCGCGGTCCCACAGCACGGCGAGCATGGACCGCGCCCCGTCCAGGACGGCCTCCATCGCGCCGCGGCCCTGCGCGCGGATCAGGTCGTCGGGATCGAGGCCCTCGGGCAGGATGGCGAAGCGCAGCGACTGGCCCGCCTCCATGATCGGCAGGGCGAGGTCGGCGGTGCGAAGCGCGGCGCGCAGCCCCGCCGCGTCGCCGTCGAGGGCGACGACCGGCTCGGGGGTGACACGCCACGCGAGGCGGAGCTGCGTCTCGGTGACGGCCGTGCCGAGGGGCGCGACGGCGGCCTCGAACCCGGCCTGCGACAGGGCGATGACGTCCATGTAGCCCTCGGCGATCACGAGGCGTCCGCCCTTGCCCGCCGCCGTGCGCGCGGGCGCGAGGTTGTAGAGGTTCGCGCCCTTGTCGAAGAGCGGCGTGTCCGGCGAGTTCAGGTATTTCGGCCCGTACTCCGTCATCGCCCGCCCGCCGAACGCGATGCAGCGCCCGCGCGCGTCGCGGATCGGGAACATGATGCGGTTGCGGAACTTGTCGCGGCGCCCGCCCTCGTACTCGGCGTCGAGGCCGACCTCGGAGATGGCGTCCGCCGAATGGCCCGCGTTGACGAGGTGGTCCGACAGCGCCGTGGGGTGGTTGGGGGCGAAGCCGAGCTCGAACCGCTCCACCGTCTCGGGCGACAGGCCCCGGCGCTGGAGCGTGGCGCGGGCCTCGCGGGCGGCGTTCGTGGAGAGCTGGTTGCGGAACCAGCGGGCCGCCTCCTCGGTCACCTCGATCAGCTTGGTCTTGCGGTCCGCCACCTCGGCGGCGCGGGGGTCGCGGGCGGGCATGGTCATGCCGGCCTCCCCGGCGAGCAACTCCACCGCCTCCATGAACTGGAGGTTCTCGGTCTCCATCACGAAGCCGAAGAGGTTGCCCTTCGCCTGGCAGCCGAAGCAGTAGTAGAACCCCTTCCGGTCATCGACGTGGAAGCTGGCCGTCTTCTCCTGGTGGAAGGGGCAGGGCGCCCACCAGTCGCCCTTGCCTTGGTTCGACTTCCGGAGGTCCCACGTGACCTTGCGCCCGACCACTTGGCTGAGGGACAGCCGCGTGCGGATCTCGTCGAGGAAGCTGTCGGGCAGGCGCATCTTCCGTATGTCGTGTCGGCCCCGCCGAGAGTCCAGCGGGGCCGCGCGTCACTTCGGTGCGCCGGGGGTCACTGCCGCAGGCCGAGCCGCGTGATCGACAGCGCGATGTTGGCGAAGCGGTCGGTCAGCTCCTTCCCCACCGCCGTGTAGTAGTGCGACGTGGAGGAGGCGCAGCCCTCGAGGATGCCGGCCGTGGCCGTCGGCGCCTCGAAGCCCACCGTGTAGATCGTCACGCCCGCGTTCTTCATCGCCGAGCAGATGCCGGAGTAGAAGTTGTTCGTGGTCGAGGCGTCCAACCCCTCCTCGGGGTAGTAGTAGGGGCGCCGCTGGCTCCACCACGGCTGGTAGCTCCCGCCGGTCAGCATCTCGGTGGCGATGTAGCCGGCCCCGAACCGGGCGTAGAGCTGCTCGTAGGTCAGCTCGCGGGCGAGGGCGCCGCCCACGGGCTGGGACCGCCACACCTTGGCCTGCACGTCCCAGTAGGGGTTCCACCCGCGGTCCGCGCGGTACTGGAAGTAGAAGCTGTACTGGGGCGAGCCGGCGTCGCCGTAGTCGTCGCCGCCGTCGATGGCGGACGTGTAGCCGATGCCGGGCCACGTGTCGTGGTGGACGTAGGCGTTCGACCCGACGTTGCCCTTCCAGTCGGCGCGCATGTCGACCTCGATGTTGTTGCTGCCGTCGGTCATGAGCAGCAGGAACTTCTCGGTCCCGTCGGTGCCGTAGTCGTAGGGGCGCCCCTCGTGGTCGTCGGAGACGACGTTGGCGTCGATGAGATGGTCGACCACGTCCTGCGACCAAGGGTCGAGCATCACGGCCCCCCACTTCAGGCCGAGGTGGATGGCGGTCCAGCCGTCCGGGTAGAGGGACGCGATGCGGGCCTTCAGGGCGGCCGCGTCGTTCGTCCACGGCAGGATCGCGCGCGCGTCGTCCACGTCGCATTCCGGGTTGGGCAGGACGCCGGGGGTCTCGCTGTTGGTGGACCACATGTCGAAATGGGCGACGCGCTCGATCGCGTGGCGGGCGATCCCGACCGCCGGATCGGACGGGCCGGGGAGGCCGGTCATCGCGTAGATCGACGGCTGGTTGCCGAAGCGGGCGCAGCTGCTGCGGTCGTGGCTGTCGTCGAGGCGGATCGGGCCGTCCAGCGTGTCCCCGAGGTTCACCATCGAGTGGTATGGCACGATCGACATCGTCAGCTCGATCGACTCGTTGTCGGACATGATGTCGACGAACTTGTCGGCCGCCTCGCGCAGGTTCTCGATCCGGTTGTTGTCGCCCATGGACCCGGACACGTCGAGGACGAGCGCGATCTCGACCTTGCGCTTCTCGTCCTCGGCCTTGGCGCGCCCCGGCACCGACAGGTCGTCGATCCCGAGGAGCGGGAGGAAAAGGGTGTCGACCTCCCGCGTGGTGCGCGCGGTGACCCGGCGAAGCGTGAGGTCGTCGGAGGGGCCCTCCTCGTGGACCTCGATCTCCACGTCGTCGCGGGAGAAGCCGGCCGCCTCGACATAGGTGAGCACGACCGTCTCGGGATCCTCGGTCTGGATTAGCGAGGACGCCGCGAGCACGCCGCGGTCGAGCGCGCCCTGCAGCTCGGCGCGCTCCTCCTCGTGGCGGAGCGTGTCGATCGCGATGCCCGCCGTCATCAGCATGAGCACGAAGACCATGACCGAGAAGATCGACATGGCCCCCGCCTCGTCGCGGGCGAAGGCGGCGGGTCGGAGAACGGTGGGGATGATGCGATGCGTCTTCACGGCGTCGGCTCCGGTCAGTTGGTCTCTGCGGGCTCGGGATCGGGATCCTCGCGGTAGGCCGCGTTGATGTCCGGGTTGTCGTAGCGGACCTCCCGCGCGACCCCGTCGTCGAAGTTCAGGCGCCCGGCGAAGCGGGTCCGCGTGATGGTGCTGCTCTTGATGATGCGGTTCGGCAGCCCGACGTTGAACGGCGGGCGATAGCGGGTGTACGTCTCCACCATCACGACGCGCTCGCTCGGGCGGATGTTCGGCAGGTCGTCCTGCACGCGGTCGATGTAGGCGTCGGTGAGGTTCGGGTTGCCGCCGGTGGTCTTGGACCAGACGATCGAGAACCCGTCGTCCTCGTCCTTGCGGAACTCGGACACCCGCATCCACGAGTCCTCGCCGGTCGAGGTGATGTACCCGAACACGCTGCGCAGGCCCTCGATGTCGTTGACGTCGATGTCCGTCTGCCGCGACAGCAGGTCGCCGATGGCGTAGCCCGCCTTGGTCAGCTGGGCCTGCTTCCGGTAGGCGTCGAAGTAGGTGAAGGTCTGCAGGTAGACGAAGGCGAGGAACGGCAGCACGATCGCCGTCTCCATCGAGATGGACGCGCGCTCCTCGGCGCAGAAGTCCGCGCGGGCGGACCGGATCCGGTCGAACGGCCACATCACAGGGTCACCTCCATCGACGCCTCGGCCGCGCCCGTGGCGGGCGCCGTGGAGGTGCCCGTCGCCGAGGGCGTGTCCTCCGGCTCGCGGACGAAGACGGTCGAGGCCAGCATCCGCAGCGTGTCCGTGTCCGGCACGCCGTCGCCGTCGGTGTCCTCGTTGCCCGCCACGAGCCGCTCCCCGAGGCCCGTGCCGGGGAAGAACGTGTCGACAAGGTAGCACGCGCGCAGCAGCACCATCTCCTCGTCGGTGTCGTTGTCCCACTGGGTCGTCGGCGTCACGCCGGTGAAGTCGTCGACGCACTGCTGGTCCGCGGCGGGGAGGTTGTAGGTGCTGCGGTCGATCTCGGTCATCTCGAGCACCAGCCGGTCCTGGCAGTCCGCGAGGATGCGCGCGTTGCGGCAGATGCGCTGGGCCACGACCTCCCGGCTCCAGTTGGCGCCGGTGGTGATGCGCATCTCGCGCGCGGTGATGTCGAGCGAGCGTTCGAGCATCATGTGGCGCACGGCCAGCATGGACGCCTCGAAGCTGCTGAAGAACAGCGTCATGAAGACGGGGAAGACGATGACGAACTCGACCGACGCGCCGCCGCCCTCGGGGCGGAGCGCGCGGCGCAGCCGGTCGCGGAGGCGCGGACGGCGGCCCTCCGGCGCGGCGTCGGTCGCACGAGGGGCGGGGTGTGGGACTCGGATCGGCATGGGAGCGGTGTGACGCCGCCCCGTGGCGACATCGCTCCTGGAATGGGGCCATTGCGGGACGTTTCCGGACACCGTGGGGACGATGCCCCGCCGCGCGTCCCGATCGTCAGGCGATCGTGACCAATCCCACGACGCTGAGGCTCAGGAGGACGAGGCCCACCGCCTCGCGGGGGGTGATGCGCTCGCCCAGCAGGAGGACGGAGATGGCGACGGAGAGGACGAGCTCGACCTGCCCCACCGCGTTGACGAGGCCCGCCGTCTGGAGCGTGAAGGCGGTGAACCACCCCATGGAGCCGAGCACGGAGGTCAGCCCGATCGGGAAGGTCCGGCGCCAGCCCCGCAGGACCGCCGCGAGTCCCGCGCGGTCGCGCCACAGCAGCCAGCCGCCGAGGATCGCCGTCTGGAGCGCCGTCACGGCGAGCAGCGTCACGGCGGCGCGGGCGAGCGGGTCGTCCGCCGCGAGCGTGAGCGAGGCGGCGCGGTAGCCCACGGCCGAGACGGCGAAGAACGCGCCGGAGCCGAGGCCGTAGAGCGTGGCCCGGCTCCACGGCGACCAGCCGCCGCCGGGCGGGGCGGAGATCAGCACCACGGCCCCCGTCCCGACCGCCATCATCCCGAGCGCGGCGGGCGACACCGTCTCGCCCAAGGCGATCCAGCCCGCCACCACCGTCATCAGCACGGTCGTCTTGGAGAAGGCGATGCCCACCGCGAAGCTGCGCTGCCCGAACAGCAGGACCACGAGCGCGGTCGCGCAGATCTGCGCGACGCCCCCGGCGACGGCCCACGGCCAGAAGCCCGGCGGCGGCGCGGGCAGGGCCGGGCCGCCGGCGACACCCCACATCGCCAGCGCCAGCGCGATCAGCGGCGGGGCCCAGACGAAGCGCGCGAAGGTCGCGGCCGCCGCGCCCATCCCCGTCATCGACAGCCGCTTCAGCAGCAGCATGCGCGTCGCCTGCATGGCGGCGGCGAAGAGGGTGGCGGCGATCCAGAGCGGCATGCCGCCACATTTCACGCCCTGAATCGGGCCGCCAGCGCGTGCGCGCGATTCGGGCCGGACCGCCCGAAACCCGGGGGTCGCGGCGACGGTCCACGGCGGATCGGGTGCATCGTCGCCACACTCGAAAGGGTGTCGCCACAATCTGCCCCATTCCTGCCGGCTTCTGGCTTCACAACCTCCACAACTTGCCCTGAATTGAGCCGATGCGCCCCATGACCGCCACCTTCTCCAAGATCCGGACCCTGACCGACCGCGCCTTCGCGGACGGCCTCAGCGCGTTCGAGGGGGCGGTCCTCGGGGCGGCGGCGCTGCTGCTCTCGATCGGCGTGGGCTTCGGCGTGGGCGACATGATGGCCGAGCGCGCCGAGCAGGCGGAGATCGAGTTCGACCTGCGCGCCCTCGTCGCGGAGGCCGGGTTCGACGCGGCGGTCTGCCCGAACGGCTGGGCGGCGGACCACGCGCCGATCGTCGGCCTGACCGAGGCGGAGGTGACCGCGTGGTACCTGCGCGAGTCGGTGTCCCTCACGGACGGCGACGTGAAGCGCGACGTGGCGACGTGGCTGCGCGCGCCCGCCGACTTCCGGCAGACGCGCGGCGCGGCGCTGACCCGCACGCAGATCCTGCTCTGCGTGGCCGAGTCCCGTCAGATCATCTAGGCGCGCAGCGTCGCGGCCAAGGCCAGCGCCACCACCGCCGCCAGCGACGCGCCCATCGCGCGGTTGATCCACCGCTGCGCCCCCGGCGAGGGCTCCATGCGCCGCAGGCCGTCGCCGAACAGCAGCCACAGGTAGTGGATGCCGAGCCAGAGCAGATTCAGCACCACCACCTTGGCGAGCGTCTCGCCGGCGGCCCAGCCGAGCGGGAAGCCGGCCATCAGGGTGGTGTTCACCGCATAGCCCTTGGGGTTCACCAGCTGCAGCGCGATGCCGTCGCGGATGCCGGGTGCGCGGGCGGCGTCCTCGGCGCCGGGTCCGGTGGCGGCGGTCGCCACGCGCCACGCGAGCCACAGCAGGTAGGCGGCCGAGGCGAGCAGCAGGACGGTCCGCACCCGCCCGTCCGCCAGCACGAGCGCCGCGAGGCCGGTCAGCACCATCGCCAGCACCACGTTCGTCCCGAGCCAGAGGCCCACGAGGTAGCGCCGCCCCGCCGCCATCCCGAAGGCGCCGCCCACGCCCGCGAGCGACAGGACGCCGGGGCCGGGGGTGACGATCAGCAGGAGGATCGCCGTGACGTAGGCGATCACGTCGCCATCTCCTGCGCGGCGAGGGCGAGGCGCGTGACCTCGTAGGGCCGGGCGCGGGGATGGGCGGTCTCCGTGCGGTGGCGGACGTCGTGGACGAGGGCCGCGAAGAAGGGGAGCGGCTCGTCCGCCCCGTCGAGCCGCGCGACCGTCTCGCCATCCACGAGGATCACGTGGTCCCCGCCCGGGCGCCCGCCCGGATCGACGTACTTCCGCAGCTCGAGGGTTCCGGCGGTCCCCGTCAGGAACAGGCGCCCGTCCCCCCATGTCGGCAGGCCCCCGGGCGTGTGCCAGTCCACCCGGATCACGGCCCGCATGCCGCCCGCGCGGAGCGAGACCAGCCCGTAGTCCTCGAAGCCCGGCCGGGTCAGGCAGGCCGTCTCCGCATGCAGGATCTCCGCCGTGTCCGCGCCCGCGTAGAACAGCGCCTGCTCGATCTGGTGCGAGCCGATGTCCGCGAGGATGCCGCCGTTGCGGCGGCGGTCCCAGAACCAGCCGGGCCGCGTCGCGGCGTTGAGCCGGTGCGGGCCGAGCGAGGTCAGGTGGAGCACCTCGCCGATCCGCCCCTCCACCACCAGCCGGGCGGCGAGGGTGGAGCCGGGCGTCTCGAACCGCTCGGAGAAGTCGACGGACCAGATGCGCCCCGTCCGCTCCGCCGTCGCGCGGACGCGGTCGAGCTCCGCGCCGGTCAGCGCGCCGGGCTTGTCCGACAGCACGTCGTGCCCCGCCTCCATCGCGCGCACCGCCATCGCGGCCCGCTCGGACGGGACGCCCGCGAGCAGGACGAGGTCGAGGGAGGCGTCCCGGAGGATCGCGTCCGCGTCGCGGCGGGGGGTGCCGGGGAACCGCTCGACCCACCCGGGCAAGGTGTTCGGCTCGCCCTCGGTCGCCCACGCGACCAAGGCCGCGCCCGCATCCACGAGGTGCCCGGCCATCGTGTAGATGTGCCGGTGGTCGATCCCGATCACGCCGATCCGGATCACACGGCCACCTCCCGCCGCTCGCGTCCCGCGCGCTGGACCGCGTCGATCAGCGCGTGGACCTGCAGCGCGTCGCGGGCGGGGATCGCCGGCGCCCGTCCGTCGCGGAGGGCTCCGGCGAAGTCCGCGATCACGGCTTGGTGCCACTCGTGGGAGAAGGCCAACGGGTCCGCGCCGCCCCCGGTGCCGCCGCCGCCGCCGAGGGTCTCGGCCCCCGCCTCGGTGGTCACGGTCAGGCGGTCCCCCTCCAGCACCGCCGACCCCCCCGCCGCGTTGATCGTCAGGCTCTCCGTCCCGCCCGGATAGTGCGTCACCGACGCCATCGCGCTGCCGACCGCGCCGGAGCGGAAGCGGAGGGCGGCGGCGGCGAAGTCCTCGGCCTCCATGTCGTGCGCGGCCGTCGCGGTGAGGGCGGAGACGGCCTCGACCGGGCCGCAGAGGTGGAGCATGAGGTCCAGCGCGTGGATCGCCTGCGTGATCAGGACGCCGCCGCCGTCGCGGGCGAAGGTGCCGCGGCCCGGCGCGTCGTAGTAGCCCTGCGGGCGCCACCACGGCACGCGGAGGTCCACCGTGCGGACGGGGCCGAGGGCGGGGAGGCGCGCGGCGAGGGCGCGCGCCGCCCCCCGCATCCGGTGCTGCAGCACCGCGCCGAAGGGCAGGGCGGCGGCCTCCATCCGCTCGACGAGCGCGCGCGCGCGCGGCAGGTCGCGCTCCAGCGGCTTCTCCGAGAGGACGGGCAGGCGGGCCGCGACGCAGGCGTCGATCAGGTCGGCGCGGGCGTCCGGCGGCGTGGCGAGGATGACGAAGTCGGCCGCCTCGGGCGCGCCGACCGCGCGGCAGCCCCACCGCGCCGCGAGGCGCCGCGCCTTCGCCGCATCGCGCCCCATCGCCCATGCGAGCTCCAGCCCCGCGCCGCGCACCGCCGCGACATGGGTCTCCGCCACCATGCCCAGCCCGATCAGCCCGACCCTCACCGCGTCTCCCTCCACCAGATCAGGAGCCCGGAGCCCGCGATCACGCAGGCCCCGACCAGCGTGCCCGCGTCCGGCACGTCGCCGAACACGAGGTAGCCCGTGAGGGCCATGAAGATGAGGAACGAGTAGGAGAACGGCATCAGCGCGCTCGCCGGGGCGTAGCCGTGGGCGGCGCCGAACAGGCCGTGGCCGAACCACGCGAAGCCACCGATGGCGAGGAGCAGGATCCATTCGGTCGGGGAGGCGGGCGGCACCCAGACGAGCGCGGCGAAGGGCGCGAGGGCCACCGCGCCGACCACGCCCGCGTAGAGCTGCATCGTGCGCGGCGCGGCCACGCCCGCGAGGCGGCGCGTGAGGATGGAGAACAGCGCGAGGGCCACGGGCACCACGCAGGAGAGCAGCATCGCCGGATGGAACGCCGCGCCCCACGGGCGCACGACGATGAGCACGCCGACGAAGCCGACCGCGATGGCCCCCCAGCGCCAGCGGCCCACCCGCTCGCCCAGCAGGGGGACCGAGAGCAGGCAGACCACGACGGGCGAGGCGAACGTGATCGCCGCCACGACGGCGAGGTCGAGGTGGCGCAGCGCGAAGAAGTTGCAGGTCGTCGCCGTCAGCAGGAGCGCGCCGCGCGCGAGCATCGGCCACGCCTGCGACCGGGGCGCGGTCCAGCCGGAATGGTCGCGCCCCAGCATCGGACCCGTGGAGAGCACGAGGTGCGAGGCGAAGCGCATGAAGGCCAGTTGCAGCGCCGGCAGCCCCGCCACCGACAGCCACTTCACCGTCGTGTCCACGAGCGAGAACGCCGCCCACGCCGCCAGCATCAGCGCGATGCCCTTCGCCGCGTCGTCCCTCCGGGCGACGGCGAGGTGGGAGACCGGCGCGGGCACGGGTGGTCAGCCCTTCCCGAACCGGGCCGCGTAGAAGTCCACCATCTGCGATACCATGTCCCCGCCGCGCCCATCGGCCTTGGCGTCCTGGAGCGCGCGGTCGGCACAGGCGGACATGATCGACTCGTGCCCGGCATCCGCCACCATGCGCCGGTAGTAGCCCACGTCCTTGCCCGCGTTGGCGATCGAGAAGGCGAGCTTGGTCGCGTCCCCCTCGACCGCGTAGGCCTTCACGAAGTCCATCATCCCGGAGTGCAGCGGACCCGCAGACATCACGTCGTAGAGCACGGCGCGGTCCACGCCCGCCACGTCCGCCATCGCGAAGGCCTCCGCGACGGCGTTGGCGACGGTCATGCCGAAGAAGTTGTTGATCAGCTTGACCGTATGGCCCGAACCGACCTCGCCCAGATGGAAGACGTTCTCCCCGAGGTCGTCCAGCAGCGGCTTTGCCCGGTCGAAGGCCGCGCGGTCGCCCGCGGCCATGATGTTGAGCTGCCCCTCGCGTCCGTGGCTCGGCGTCCGCCCGAGCGGCGCGTCGAGATAGGCAGCGCCCTTCGCCGCCGCCTCCTCGGCCAGCGCCCGCGTCGAGCCGGGGAGGGAGGTGCCGAAGTCGATCACCACCATCCCCTCCGACAGGCCGGCGATCACGCCGTCCGCGCCGCGCATCCGGCCCTCGACGTGATCGGAGGTGCCCATGCAGAGCATGACCACGTCGGCCGCCTCGGCCACGGCGCGCGCGCTCGCCGCCTCGGTCGCGCCGCGCTCCACGGCGGCGTCGAGGCCGGTCCGGTCGCGGTTGCCCAGCACCGTGAGCGTATGCCCCCTGTCCAAGAGCCGCTGCACCATCGCGCTGCCCATGAGGCCGAGGCCGATGAATCCGATATTCGCCATGGTGGTCTCCCGTTTGTCTTCAGACCGTGTCGAAGCTGCGCGATCCCGCGCCCTTCTGTATCTCGTAGATCGTCTTTCCGATGGGCGGATGCGGCGCGGGGATGCGCACCGGCACCGGTTCGAGCCGCGGCGTCAGCGTCGGTGCCCCGCAGAGCATTCGCGCGTCGTAGTCGTGGATGTCGGGGAACTTCGTCATCGACCCCATGATCGGGAAGGCGTCTGCCGCCATCATCTCGTAGAACAGGACGCGTCGCGCGCGGTTCGAGGTGTTGACCGCCGAGCCGTGCACGATGCGGCCGTGGTGGATGCTGATCGATCCGGCCGGTCCGACCAAGGGCACCGCATCCGCCATGTCGTAGCCGTCCCGCCCCAAGTCCATCGCGCCCACGAACATCCCGTCGGCGTGGTGGTCGTGGACCGGCCCCCGGTGCGATCCCGGAAAGACCATCAGCGGGCCGTTCTCCTCGGTCATGTCGTCGAGGATCACGCCGATGGCGAGCACGTCGTCGTTGGTGTGCGGGTAGAAGGCGAAGTCCTGGTGCCACTCCACGGCGGCGCCGTGGCCCGCCTCCTTCATGTTCAGCTTGGTGGTGTGAAGTCGGATGTCCGGACCGATCAGGTCGCGTGCGGGTGCGAGGATCGCGTCCGAATACATGAGGTCGCGGACCACCTCGGAATGGGTGTGCGGCAGCTTGATCCGCCGGACGCGCGGGTCGTCCGGGGTGTGGCTGTCCTCGAGGTCCAGTTCGTCGGTCCCTTCTGTCAGGCCACGGGCCTTCGCGGTGTAGCGCTCGATCTCGGCGTGGAGGGCCGCCAGCGTCCCCGCGTCGAGGCGGCGTTCGAGGATGAGGTAGCCGTCGCGGCGGTAGCGCGCGACCTGCTCTTGCGTGAGCACCTCGGTCATGGTCGCAACTCCTCCAGCAAGGGCATGGCCTCGGGGTCGGCTATCCCCGTGTAGGCCTCGAAGGACCGCAGGACCATGTGCCGGAAGAGGTCGAAACCCGTCAGCGTCCGCAGACCCGCGCTTGCACAGGCGGTCAGGAACGGGGTGTCGATGGGGGTGTAGACCGCGTCGAAGGCCCACGACTGGGGGCCGATCCACGCGGGGTCGAAGGCGGACCGCATGTCGGGCGCGTGTCCCAGCGGGGTGCAGTTGACGAGCCCGTCGGCGGCTCGCGCGGTGGCTTCGGCCGCCTCGATCGGCACGGACGTCGCGCCCAAGGCCCCGAGCGCGTCCGCCCGCGCCCGGTCCACGTCCCACACGGACACCTCCGCGCCGAGGCCCGCCAGCGCGGGCACCACGGCCCGCGCCACGCCCCCGGCGCCCGCGGCCGCGACGCGACCGGGGGCGAGGCCCGTCTCCGCCCACGCCGCCCGGAAGCCGCAGTAGTCCGTGTTCGTGCCCCGCCGGGTCGCGAAGAGCAGGGTGTTCGCCGCGCCAAGATGCGCGGCCTCGGCGTCCATCCCATTGCCCGCCCACCGGGCCGCGTGGGTCTTGAACGGGTGCGTGACCGTCACCCCGTCCCGCCCCTCCGCCGCCAGCGAGGCGACCGTCTCCTCGAAATCGAACGCGGCGGACCCCGCACGATCACGCGTGTCATCGACCCGGTAGTCCAGCGCAAGGCCGTGTCGCGCGCAAAGCAGGGCGATGGCCTTGGGGAACTTGGATCGGCCGATGTTCTCGCCGATCATGCCGCAGCGCAGCATCCTCATCCAACCACCACGTCGCACAGATCGGCGTCCGAGAAGGCGTTCGTCTCCGTCCATCCCTGGACCTCTCGGCCGTCCGGAAGGTCGACGACGTAGTAGGACCAGCCGGGGACCGCGCTGGCATGGGCGACGCCGATCACCGCGCCACGCTCGGCCCGTGCGACGATGTCCGCGCCCGGACGCGCGCCGGCGCGGAGGGGAAAGGCGGGGCCGCGCCAGCCGATGCATGCGGACTCGAGGCCATCGGCGATCGGCTGGTCCTCCAACCGCAGACGCAGGGGGAGGGCGTCGACCCGGAGCGGCCGCACGACCGACGTATCGACGGCGCAGCCCCAACGGCGCTCCTCCGCGCGCGCCATCGCGACCGTCGCGGCGTCGCGCGGCGGAAGCGTCGCGGCGCCGGGGCAGGCGGCGCCGAAGGTCGCCCGGGCGAGGGGCGAGGCGAAGCAATGGCCGTGCTTGGCGAACGTGGCGTTCCGGGCGAGCCAGAGATCGTCGCACAGGTCGGACGCGGCGGCCGGGGCGGCGAGCGCCGCGAGGATGACCGTCACGCGGACCATGTGCGCTCGATCTCCAGGATCAC
Source organism: Jannaschia sp. Os4 (assembly GCF_016820245.1). Lineage (GTDB taxonomy): Bacteria > Pseudomonadota > Alphaproteobacteria > Rhodobacterales > Rhodobacteraceae > Jannaschia. The sequence continues at coordinate 468,679 of NZ_JAFCAR010000005.1, forward strand.
GGCGAGGGTGCGGGCGGCGGAGCGGGCGTCCACGACCGCATCGGCCCGCCCCGCGACGACGTCGGCGAAGTGCTCCAGTTGACGGACCAAGGGTATGCCGTCCTCCGCCGCGTGGACCTGCGGCGTGGGTTCCTCGTTCCAGTGCGCCGCTCCGGACCAGACCGTGAGGGAGGGAAACTCGACCGCGCCGTGGGTGCCCGCGATGCGCAAGGAATCCTGCTTGGTGTGGGGGATGTGCGGGCTTTCGCCCGTACCCGCCTCGAAGCCCCACGGCGTCGGGGTCGCGTCCGACCACGCGACGGTGACGATGACACCGGCATCGAAGCGTAACACGCAACCGCCGGTGTCGGGCCGGGCGGCATCGCGGGTGGCCTGCGCCAGACCGGTGACATCCGTCACCTCGCCGAACAGCATCCGCAGCGTGTCGACGTCGTGGATCAGGTTCTGCTTGATCGGCGCGCCGTCGATGCCCGCCCGCCACGCGACGTCGAAGTAGTCGTCGGGCTTGCGCATCAGCCACATCAGCGAGGCGGCGAGGGGGCGCCCGATGGTGCCGGAGGCGACGATCTCCGCCAGCCTCTGCACGCGGGGGTGGTGGCGGCGGTGGTGGCCCACGAGGATGCGGACGCCGTGGTCGTCGGCGGCCCGCGCCATGACCTCCGCGTTCTCCAGCGTGTCGGCGACGGGCTTCTCGACGAGGACGTGCAGGCCCCGCGCCGCCGCCTCGACGGCCAGCGGGGCGTGGGTGCCCGTCGGCGTGGCGAGGACGATGCCGTCGGCCTCCACGTCCACCTCGGCGAGGGAGGCGAAGCCGGGCACGCCCGGATGATGGCGCGCGGGGTCGGGATCGACGATGCCGGCCAGCGTCAGGTCCGGATGGGCGAGGATGTGGTCGCGGTGGCGCGCGCCGATCAGGCCGGTGCCCGCGAGGAGGAGGCGGGTCACATCACGGCCCCGATCTGCCACGGGACGAACTCGTGGTCGCCCAAGCCCTGCGCCTCGGACTTGGTCCGCTCGCCCGACGCGACCCGCAGCAGCAGGCCGTAGATCGTCCGCCCCACCTCCTCGACGGTGGCCGCGCCCGAGAGGATGCGGCCCGCGTCGACGTCCATGTCCTCCTCCATGCGGCCGTAGAGATCCGCGTTCGTCGCCACCTTGATCGTCGGCGCGGGCTTGGACCCGAAGGCGCTGCCGCGCCCGGTGGTGAACACCACGAGGTTGCAGCCCGACGCGATCTGGCCCGTCACGGAGGCGGGGTCGTAGCCTGGGCTGTCCATGAAGGCGAAGCCCGGCTGCGTGACCCGCTCCGCATATCGGTAGACGCCCGTCAGCGGCGTGGTCCCGCCCTTGGCGGCGGCGCCCAGCGACTTCTCGAGGATCGTCGTCAGCCCGCCCGCCTTGTTGCCGGGGGAAGGGTTGTTGTCCATCGAGCCGCGGTTGCGCGCGGTGTAGTCCGTCCACCACGCGATCCGGTCGATCAGGCGGCGGCCCACCGCCTCGGAGGCGCGGCGGGTCAGCAGGTGCTCGGCCCCGTAGATCTCCGGCGTCTCGGCCAGCACGCCGGTCCCGCCCTGCGCCACCAGCAGGTCGCAGGCATGGCCCAGCGCCGGGTTCGCGGTGATCCCCGACCACGCGTCCGACCCGCCGCATTGCAGCGCCACGGTCAGCGCCGAGGCGGGGCAGGGCTCGCGCACCGCCTCGTTCGCCAATGGCAGCATCGCCTCGACCGCCTCGATCCCCTTCTCGACGGTGCGGCGCAGCCCGGCGACGTTCTGGATGTTCATCGCCCGGAAGAGCGGGCCCTGCTCCAGCCCCCACGCGTCGAGCAGCCAGTCGATCTGGTTCATCTCGCAGCCCAGCCCCACCATGAGCACGCCCGCGCAGTTGGGGTGGCTGGCATAGCCCCACATGACGCGGCTCAGCGCCTCGAACCCCTCGCCGTCGCCCTGCATCCCGCAGCCGGTGCCGTGGGTGAAGGCAGCCACGCCGTCCACGTTGGGGAAGGCCGCGAGGCGGTCGGGCGTGAAGTGGTCCGCGATGCGGTGGGCAGCGGTGGCGGAGCAGTTCACGCTCGTAATCACCGCGACGAAGTTCCGCGTGCCGATGCGCCCGTTCGGGCGGCGGAAGCCCATGAATCTGTCCGTCGTCCCCATGGACACGGGGCGCAGGTCGGTGCCGAACTCGTATTCGCCCGGCGTGGCGGTGAAGCCGAGGTTCTGCGTGTGCACGTGCTCGCCCGCCGCGATGTCCCGCGTCGCCAGCCCGATCAGTTGGGCGTACTTCACCACCGGCTTGCCCGCCGCGATGGGACGCGTCGCGATCTTGTGGCCCGAGGGGATCAGGCCCCGCGTCGTGACGCCCTCGACGGCCATGCCCGCCTCCAGCGCGCGGGTGGCGGTGACGACGTTGTCGTCCGGGGACAGGCGGATGGTGGCGGAGGCGGTCATCGCCGCAACAGCATCCGCTTCATTGGACATGATCCCGGAACTCCGGCAGCAGGGTCAGCCACCAGTCGAGCCCGTCCGAGAAGGCGGCGGTCGAGATGCCGCCCGTTGTGTTGATCGGCAGCTCCAGCACGGCCTCGCCCGTGTCGTCCACGAATGCGCGGCTGTAGAGCTGCGCCGCGTTCCACTCGTTCACTCGGTCCGGGGTGGCTCCGGGCGACGCGAACCCGGCGGCGAACATGACGTTGGTGCAGCCCGCGCCGTCGGTGCAGCCGTGGAACAGCACCTCCCACGCCACGTCGCCCGAGCGGGCCTCGATCGTCGGATCGCCCCAGCCATCGATGCCGAGGCTCGACTTGACGCCCGCGTCCCGCATCAGCTGCAGCAGCGCGGCCGGATCGTCGGCCCCGACCCGGTCGGCTTGGGCAAGTGCCGAGGTGGTGGAGACCGCAAGGGCGAGTGTTGCGAGACGCATGGGGTCCTCCTAGTCCAGCAACACTTGGATGATGCCGGGCCACGACAGCAGCACGGCCAAGGCGCAGATCTGCAGGCAGATGAAGGGCAGGAAGCCCTTGAAGATGTCCGTCAGCGAGATGTGCGGCGGCGCCACCGACTTGAGGTAGAAGGCCGCCGGGCCGAAGGGCGGGCTGAGGAAGCTGACCTGCATGTTCATGCAGAACAGCACCCCGAACCACACCGCGAGGTACTTGGGCTCCAACTGCCCGAAGAAACCGATCTCCTCGATGGGCAGGCGCTGCACGATGGGCAGGAAGACGGGGATGATCAGCAGCACGATCCCCACCCAGTCCATGAACGCGCCCATGATCAGCAGGATCAGCATCATCACCAGAAGGATGCCCATCGTCGGCAGGTCCGTCCCGATGATGAGGTTGGCCACGTAGGTCGGGCCGCCCGCGATGGTGTAGGCCCCCGCCAGCGCGGCGGCGCCGATGGTCACCCAGATGATCGTGCCGGTCGACTTGAGCGTCCGCATCAGGCTGTCCCAGACGAGGTCGAAGCTGGCCTCGCCCCGGAAGAGCGAGAGCAGGAAGACGGCCACCACGCCCATCGCCGCCGCCTCGGTGATGCCCGAGATGCCGCCGTAGATGGAGCCCATGACCACGCCGATGACGACGATGGGGCCGACGAGGCCCTTGCCCATTGCCCAGCCCTTGGCCGAGCGGGCGCGGCCGAAGGCGAGGAAGATCAGCGCGAGGAAGGCCGCGAGCGCGATCCCGATCCACAGGACGTGATGCGGCTCGCCCAAGGCGATCAGCTGGTCCTCGACCTCGGAGCCGTTCTGCCCGGTCAGCGTGAAGAACGCGGCCCGGATGAACAGCGCCGCCGCGAAGCCCGCGCCGAGCACGGCGAGGAAAGACAGGAACAGCAGCTTCTTCTCGCGCGGCTCCGGCTCGTTCGGGTCGGCCGGGGGCAGGGGGGCCAGCGCCGGGTTCAGCTGCGTGCGGACGACGATGTAGATGATGATGAACGAGGCCAGCATGAAGCCCGGCAGGAAGGCCGCCGTGAAGAGCGCGACGATCGAGGTCTCGGTGATGAGGCCGTAGATGATCAGCACGATCGAGGGCGGGATCATCGTGCCGAGGCTCCCGGAGGCGCAGATCACTCCGATGGCCATGTCCTGGTTGTAGCCCAGCCGCAGCATCTGCGGCAGCGCGATCAGGCCGAGAAGCACGACCTCGCCGCCGATGATGCCGGACATGGCGGCCATGATGACGGCCATGATGGAGGTCACGATGGCGATGCCGCCCCGCGTCTTGGACAGCCAGACGTTGAGGCTGTCGTACATCGACTTGGCGATGCCCGACCGCTCCAGCAGGGCCGCCATGAAGATGAAGAGCGGGATGGAGATGAGCACGTAGCTGGTGAGCGTGCCGTAGACCTTCTGCGCGAGGATGTTCAGCGGTCCCGACCCGAACCTGCCGGTCAGCAGGCCCTCCCCGAACTCCCACGGGGCGGTGAGCAGGGCGGGCTCGAACTTCATCACGAGGACGAGGACCGCCAGCACGGCGGAGGCGAGGCCCAGCGGCATCCCGATCGCGAGCAGCAGCATCAGCGCAATCAAGAGGACGAGGGAGATGGTTCCGATATCCACGGGCTCAGTCCTCGCGCTTGGGGTGGTGGTTCTGGATCGGGTCGCGGGTCACGTCCATCTCGCCCACCCCGTCCTGGCCGACCGCGCGGCGTAGCCGCTCCAGCTCGTCCTGGTCGATGTCGTCGGCGGCGGTATGGATCACCGGCTCGGCGTTCCAGTCGCGGATCAGGTTCAGGATCGCCTGCAGCGCCACCAGCGCCACGACCAGCAGGATCACCGGCTTGGTCGTGGCCGGGATCGGCGGGTCGAAGGCCGTGCCGAACGTCTCCCAGCGCAGCAGCTTGTCGCGCGCCTCGCCGAAGCCGCCCCAGAACAGCATGAACGCGAAGAGGCAGATCAGCACCGTGGAGATCACGTCGAAGAGGCGCTGCACCGCGCGGGGCATCACGTCGTAGAGCAGGAAGATGCGGATGTGGCTGCGCTGCTGCATCGCGTAGAGGCCGGCGAGCAGGAAGATGAACACCGCCAGCCACAGCGACATCTCGTTGGCCCAGAGCGTCGGCTTCTCGAACACGTAGCGGGCGATCACCTCGAAGATCATGACGCAGACGAGGATCGCGATCAGCATCATCGCCACCCGCCCGATAAACACCGCGAGGCGGTCGGCGAGGGAGAAGTCCTCCCACTCCATCGGCGCGCGGCGCACGGTCGCCAGCCCGAACAGCAGCGCCAAGGGTAGCAGCGCCAGCGCCACCCAGTCCCAGACCACCGGCTCGCCGTAGCGGCGCAGGAGCGCCGCCTCGGTCGCCTCGGCGCCGGGGGCCGCGATCAGGTAGTGGGCGCCGTTCCACGTCACCCAGCCCATGACGGCGATGAAGAGAAGGGGCGCGATCCACTCCAGCGGGGTGGAGGTCGGCTCGGCGGGTCGGGTGCTCATGTCCTCACTCCCACAGGTGTGCTGCGATGAATTCGCGGTCGGGCGCGACGCCCAGTCCGGGGCCGTCCGGCACGGCGGCGGTCCCGGTGCGGGCCACTTGGCCCTGGATGTCGAGGGGCGCCTCCAGCAGGTCGTCGCGGAAGCGGTTCTCGGTCGTGTCGAACTCCAGCCACGGCTGGCGCGGGTGCAGGCCGCCGGGCAGCGGCGGCATGGACGCCGAGAGGTGCAGGTTGCAGGCCACGGCGACGGCACCGCCCCAGACGTGGTTGACCACGGGCAGGTGGTGCGCGTGGCACAGCGCGAGGACGCGCAGGTATTCCGAGACCCCGCCCAGGGCGCAGACCTCGGGCTGCGCGATGGAGAGGCCGCCGGACGCGATCAGGTCGCGCCAGCCCCAGCGCGTGAACTCCGCCTCGCCCCCCGCGATGCGGGTCCTGAGGCTGCGGCGCAGCGTGGCGTAGCCGTCCCGGTCCTCCGGCGCGACCGGCTCCTCGAACCAGTAGGCGCCGAGGTCGTCCAGCGCGCGGCCCACCTCCAGCGCGTCGTTCACGTCGTAGGCGTGGTTGGCGTCGACCATGAACGGCACGTCGACTGCGTCGGCCACCGCCGTCGCCAGCCGCACGTCGTCGCGGACGCCCAAGCCCACCTTCATCTTCACGGCGGCGAAGCCCGCGCCCGCGATGGCCGCCGCCTCGTCCGCGAATTGGTCCGCCATCGCGGCCGCATCCATGTCGGGGCGCAGCATCATCCCGTAGCCGTAGACGCCCACCGCGTCCCGGTGGCGCCCGCCGATCAGGTCGCACAGCGGCAGGCCCGCGGCCTGCCCGGCGACGTCCCACAGCGCGATGTCGATGCCCGACAGCGCTTGGATCGGCATCCCCTTCTGCCCGTGGTCGCGCAGCAGGTTGTAGGCCCGATGCCAGAGCCGGTCGCGGTCCAAGGCCCGCTCGCCCACCATCATCGGCGCGATGACATCCTCGACGATGCGGGCGTTGGCGCGGGCCACGTTGCCCGGCCCGAAGCACTCGCCCCAGCCGGTCAGCCCCTCGGAGGTCGAGACCTCGACGAGATGGCACGTCCGCTGGGAATAGAACTGCTGGGAGTAGCCCAGCGTCTCGGGCATGTCGCAGCGCAGAACGTGGCTTTGGATGCGCGTGATCTGCATGGGTGCCCCGGAAGAAGTCGGCGCGGCCCGCAGGGGGGCCGCGCCGCGCGTCTCAGCCGATCACTCGGCGGCGTCGACGATGCCCAGCTGCGTCAGGTAGGCGATATGGCTCTCGACCAGCGCCTCGGCCTCGGGGGTCGTGGCGAACTCGGGCCACGTCGCCTGCGCGGCGGCGCGGAACTCGGCGAGGTCCTCGGGGGACCACGCGTCGATCTGCACGCCCTGCTCGGTGAGCTGGGCCACGGCCTCGGCGTTGCGCTTCTCGAAGATCAGCGCCGACTTGAGCGCGATGTCCGACACGGCGGTCAGCATGATGGCGCGGTGATGCTCGGGCATCGCGTCCCACACCGCCTTGTTGCAGGCGAGGTGGTCGGACGGCATCGAGTGGAAGCCCGGGTAGTTGGCGTAGCCCGCGATGTCGTAGAGGCCGAGGCCCACGTTGTTCGCGAGGCCCGACGCGTCGGCGCCGTCGATGATGCCGGTCTCCAGCGCGGTGAAGATCTCGGTGAAGTCCATCACGATGGGCGAGGCGCCCAGCTTCTCGAAGATCTTCGTCTCCATCCCCGGGGGCGAGCGGAACTTCCAGTCCTGCAGGTCCTCGATGGACGCGATCGGCTTGGTCGAGGCGAAGCTCTCCTGGCCGTAGACGATCCAGCCGATCAGCTCCATGCCGTACTGGTTGTACAGCTCCTGCGCGGCCTCGCGGCCCCCGCCGTAGTAGAGCCACGACAGCTGCTGGGCGGGCGTCTCGTAGCCGCCCATGATATCGCCGACGAACTGGAACGCCGGGTTCTTGCCGGTCTGGTAGCCGCCGCCCGTCGCGTCGCAGTCGAGGATGCCCGTGGCCGCCGCGTCGAAGGTCTCGACCGAGGAGACGACCGAGGAGGAGTAGAACATCTCGATGTCGATCTCGCCGTTCGACATCAGCTCGATGTTCTCGACCATCTCGGTCAGCAGTTCGCCCGACGTCGTCTCGGGGCCGTAATGGGTCTGGATGCGGAGCGTGGTCGTCTGCGCCATCGCGGTGCCGGCCAGCAGCGTGGCACCGACGGCCATCGCCGTCAGGTGAGTCGTCTTCATGTCTTTCCTCCCTTGGGATGCCGTCCCGGACCCCGCCTCCACGGCGCCCACGCGTCATCTGCGGCGGAGCGTGGCACGGCCCCGCGAAGCCGCGCAAGCGATTTGTGCGGATTGACGCATTCTCACGATCTGGCATGATTTTCGAAATTCCGCGCCGACTCGGGGAGGAGGGGGCGCGGGGGGAGGATCGATGCCGGACGCCCTGCACGACGAGGCCGCGACCGCCGGGCGGTGGCGCACGGACGCCATCTACGAGGATATGCTCGCCCGCCTCACCACCGCGCGAATCGCGCCGGGCACCCGGATCAAGCCCGCCGACCTGCAGGGCGAGTACGGCTGCTCGGCGGGCACCGTGCGCGACGTGCTGCTGCAGCTGTCGCGCACCGGCGTCGTCCGGTTCGAACTGCAGCGCGGCTTCCGCGCCGCCGAGGCCACGCCCGCACGGCTGGCCGACCTCGCGCGGATGCGCGTGCTGCTGGAGCAGGAGGGGGCCTGCGCCGCGATGGCCGCGGGCGGGATCGACTGGGAGGCCCGGCTCGCCGCCGCGCATCACCGGCTCGTCCATATCGAGCGGCAGATCGTGGCCGCCGCCGACCCGACCCCGCTGATCGAACTCTGGACCAGCAGCGACCGCAACTTTCACGAGACGATGCTGTCCGACTGCGGATCGCCCGTGCTGCTGGAGACGTGGGGCGGGATCTACGCGCAGTTCCGCCAGCAGCTCCTTCCCTCGGACGAGCTGACGCCGGACTACTTCCCCGTCATCGTCGCCGAGCACCAAGCCGTCCTCGCCGCCGCGCTGGCCCGCGATCCCGCCGCGCTGCGCGCGGCCATCGCGCGCCACTTCGCCCGCCATGTCTGAGGGGTCAGTCCAGCCCGTTGCGCCGCCGCAGTTCCAGATAGAGGGCGGAGTGGTCGAGGTCCGCCCCGTCCATCTCGTCCATCAGCACCTTGAACCGGTCGTTGACGGCCGTGACGGCGGGCAGGTCCAGCCCCAGCCCGCGCGCCTCATCCTCGACGTTGTCGAGATCCTTGATCTGGAACCGCGTCAGGCCCCCGGGCACGAAGTCGCCCTCGGTCATCCGCGCGCCGTGCTGCTGCAGGATGGTCGAATCGGCGAAGCCTCCCTTCAGTGCGCGGCGCACCGCCGCCGGGTCCGCGCCGCCCCGCTCCAGCAGCAGCATCGCCTCGGCGACGGCGCCGATGGTGCAGGCCACGATCGCTTGGTTGGCCAGCTTGGCCAACTGCCCCGCGCCGGTCGGGCCGACATGGACGGGGTTGCCGAGCACGGAGAGCACCGCCTCGACCTTTGCGAAGTCGTCGGACGGCCCGCCCGCCATGATCGCGAGCGTGCCGCCCTCGGCCCCCTTGGTTCCGCCCGAGACCGGCGCGTCGACATAGGCCACCCCCCGATCGGCCAGCCGCTCCGCCGCCTCGCGCGCCTCGGAGGGCTTGATCGACCCCATCTCGACCCACGTGGCGCCGGGGGCGAACCCGTCGCCGATCTCCTCCTGCACCGCCTTCGACGCCGGTCCGGCGGACAGCATGGAGATCACGATGGGCGCGCCCGCCACCGCCTCGCGCGGGGAGGTGGCGACCGTCGCGCCGAGGCCCTCGGCCTTGGACGCGGTGCGGTTCCAGACGGTGAGCGTATGGCCTGCGGCGACGAGGTTGCGCGCCATGGGCGCGCCCATGAGGCCGGTTCCGATGAGGGCGATGGGATGTGTCATGCGCCTTTGCCTAGACGGGTGGGGCGGGGGCGGCTAGGCCGCAGGGCGGGAGGATTTCGATGGGACGACTGACGGGCAAGCGCGCGCTGGTGACGGCGGCGGGGCAGGGGATCGGACGCGCCACGGCCGAGATGTTCGCGGCCGAGGGGGCGGAGGTCTTCGCCACCGACCGGGACGCGGCGCTGCTGGAGGGACTCGACTGCGAGACCTTCGCGCTCGACGTCACCGACGGCGACGCGGTGCGCGCGGGCGTGGACCGGGCGCGGCCCACGGTGCTCTTCAACTGCGCGGGCTTCGTCCATCACGGCGACGCGCAGGCCGCGACGGAGGAGGAGTGGGACTTCGGCTTCGACGTCAACGTGAAGTCGATGTTCCGCACGATCCGCGCCGCGCTGCCGCACATGCTCGACGCGGGCGGCGGCTCCATCGTCAACATGTCCTCGGCCTGCTCCTCGGTGATCGGCGCGCCCAACCGCTTCGTCTACGGCACCACCAAGGCCGCCGTGATCGGCCTGACCAAGTCGGTGGCCGTGGACTTCATCACCAAGGGCATCCGCTGCAACTGCATCTGCCCCGGCACCGTCGAGTCGCCCTCGTGGCGCGCCCGCGTCGAGGAACTGGGCAAGCAGGTCGGCGGCTACGACGAGGCGCACCGCCAGTTCGTCGCCCGCCAGCCGATGGGCCGCGTGGGCATGGCCCGCGAGATCGCCGCGCTCGCCACCTACCTCGCCTCCGACGAGAGCGCCTTCACCACCGGCCATCCGCATATCGTGGATGGCGGGTGGTCGGGGCAGTGACGGCGCCGGACGGATGGGAGTGGGACGACGGGAAGGCGGAGGCGAACCTCGCCGTGCATGGCGTCTCCTTCGCGGATGCGGTCGGGATGGACTTCTCGACGGCCCTTGAGTTCGAGGACCGGCGATACGACTACGGAGAGACGCGGTGGCGCGTCCTCGGCAAGATTGGGGGGCGCCTCCACATGATGATCTTCACATGGCGGGACGACCGGCGCCGGGTCATCTCCCTCCGCAAGGCCAACCGGCGAGAGGAGCGGTTCCATGACGAATACGACCCGACCCCCGATGCCCCCTGACTTCGATGAGGTGCGCGACAATCCCCCGATGACGGAGGAGGAGTTCGCCCGCGCCCGCCCTGCCCGCCGGGTCGCGCCGGACGTCGCCGAGGCGGACCGCCTTCGCCGCATGGCCGACCGTCTCGCCGCCGACGCCGAGGAGTTGCGCCGCGCCGCCGACCGTATCGATCCCCGACCCTCGGAGCACGCCGCCGAATGACCAAGCTCCGCTCCCGCCTGTGGTTCGACAACCCCGAGAACCGCGAGATGACCGCGCTCTACCTCGAGCGCTATCTCAACTATGGCCTGACCCGTGAGGAGCTGCAGGGCGACAAGCCGATCATCGCCATCGCCCAGACGGGCAGCGACCTCAGCCCCTGCAACCGCCACCACCTCGACCTCGAGAGCCGCGTCCGCGACGGCATCCGCGAGGCGGGCGGAGTGCCGCTGCAGGTGCCGGTCCACCCGATCCAGGAGACGGGCAAGCGGCCTACCGCCTCGCTCGACCGCAACCTCGCCTACCTGTCCCTCGTCGAGACGCTGAACGGCTACCCGCTGGACGGCGTGGTCCTCACCATCGGCTGCGACAAGACCACGCCCGCGCTGCTCATGGCCGCCGCGACGGTCAACATCCCCGCCATCGCGCTCTCGGTCGGCCCGATGCTCAACGGCTGGTTCAAGGGCGAGCGCACGGGCTCGGGCACGATCGTCTGGAAAGCGCGGGAGATGCACGCCGCGGGCGAGATCGACGACGCGGGCTTCATGGAGATCGTGGCCTCCTCCACGCCCTCGGTGGGCTACTGCAACACGATGGGGACGGCGACGACGATGAACTCGCTGGCCGAGGCGCTGGGCATGCAGCTGCCCGGCTCCGCCGCCATCCCCGCCCCCTACCGCCAGCGCGGCCACGTCTCCTACCAGACGGGCCAGCGCATCGTGGAGATGGTGCGCGAGAACCTGCGCCCCTCGGACGTGATGACGCGGGAGGCGTTCGAGAACGCCGTCGTCGTCAACTCGGCCATCGGCGGCTCCACCAACGCGCCGATCCACCTCAACGCCATCGCGCGCCACATGGGCGTCGCGCTCGACAACGACGACTGGCAGCGGCTGGGCCACCACGTGCCGCTCCTCGTGAACCTCCAGCCGGCGGGGGAGTATCTGGGCGAGGACTACTTCCACGCGGGCGGCGTCCCGGCGGTGGTGGGCGAGCTGATGGCCGAGGGGATGCTGCCCCACCCGGACGCGCCGACGGTCAACGGGCGCAGCATGGGCGAGAACTGCGGCGACCGCCGCTCGGACCTGCCGGACGTCATCAAGCCCGTCTCCGCCCCGATGAAGGCCGAGGCCGGGTTCCTGAACCTCAAGGGCAACCTCTTCGACTCGGCGATCATGAAGACCTCCGTCATCAGCCCGGAATTCCGCGACCGCTACCTGTCGAACCCCGACGACCCCGACGCCTTCGAGGGCACGGCCGTGGTGTTCGACGGCCCCGAGGACTTCCACGCGAAGATCGACGACGAGGCCCTTGGGATCACGGAGGAGTCCATCCTCATCATGCGGGGCGCCGGCCCCATCGGCTACCCCGGCGCGGCGGAGGTCGTGAACATGCGGCCCCCCGCCTACCTGCTCCGCAAGAACGTCCACGCGCTGCCCTGCATCGGCGACGGGCGGCAGTCGGGCACCTCCGGCAGCCCCTCCATCCTCAACGCCTCGCCCGAGGCGGCGGCGGGCGGGGGCCTCGCCCTCGTGCGGACGGGCGACCGGGTTCGGATCGACCTGCGCGCGGGCACCGCGAACGCGCTCGTGGACCCGGAGGAGTGGGAGCGCCGCCGCGCGGCCTTCGACCCGTCCCCGCTCATCCCCGAGAGCCAGACCCCGTGGCAGGAGATCTTCCGCGAGCGGGCGGGCCAGCTGGCCGAGGGCATGACGCTGCGCGGCGCCACCGACTACCGCGACACCGCCGGCAAGGGGGTGGCGCGTGACAACCACTGAGCCGCGGCCGTGGCGCACGGTCGACACCGTCAAGTGGATCGCCACCGCCGTGCAGCTGGTGGGCTACGGGCTGACCGGGCTGGGGGCCACGCCGTGGAACGTGTGGGCCTTCTTCGCGGGCATCGCCCTGTGGTTCGCGGTGGGCGCGATGTGGAACGACAAGGCCATCATGGTCGTGCACGTGGGGGCGTTCCTGTCCCTGCTGCTGGGATATCTGAACGCCTGAGCGGGCGGGGAAGGAAGACGACATGAAACTCTGCCGCTACGGTGAACCCGGCGCCGAGAAGCCGGGCCTGATCGACGCCGACGGCCGCATCCGCGACCTGTCTGGCGAGGTGGACGACATCGCAGGCGACGCGCTCTCGGCCTCCTCGCTGGACCGACTGTCCAAGATCGACCCGGCCTCGTTGCCCATGGTCGCGGGTGACCCGCGCTACGGCCCCTGCGTGGGCGCCATCGGCAAGTTCATGTGCATCGGCCTGAACTACTCCGACCACGCCGCCGAGACGGGCGCGGCCATCCCCGAGCACCCGATCCTCTTCATGAAGGCCAACTCCGCCATCGTCGGCCCCAACGACGACGTGGTGATGCCGCGCGGGTCCGAGCACACCGACTGGGAGGTGGAGCTGGGCGTCGTGATCGGCACGACGTGCAAGTACGTCTCCGAGGCGGACGCGCTGGATCATGTCGCGGGCTACTGCGTGATCAACGACGTCTCCGAGCGGCACTTCCAGACCAAGCTCACGGGCCAGTGGACCAAGGGCAAGTCCTGCGACACGTTCGGCCCAACCGGCCCGTGGCTGGTGACGAAGGACGAGGTGGGCGACGTGCAGGACCTCGCGATGTCGCTCGACGTGAACGGCAAGCGGATGCAGACCGGCTCGACCTCCACGATGATCTTCACCGTGACGCAGTGCATCAGCCACCTCAGCCAGATGTTCACGCTGCATCCGGGCGACGTCATCTCCACCGGCACGCCGCCGGGCGTCGGCATGGGGATCAAGCCCGAACCGGTCTACCTCAAGGCGGGCGACGTGATGGAGCTGTCGATCGAGAAGCTCGGGTCGCAGCGCCAGACCGTGCGCGCCGACCAGTAGCGCGCCACGCCCCGGCCCTCAGCCGGGGCGCAGACCCGCGACGCGCCACGCGTGACGCATCGCCCCATGAGGCCCCGGGTCGAGCCCGGGGCGTGACCAGCCGAAGGACCGCCCCATGCCCAACGAACCCCTGCTCCAGATCGGCACCATCACCGACCGCATGGCCGACGCGCTGGACGCGAAGTTCGACCGCACGGTCCTCTTCGACCAGCCCGACCGCGCGGCCTTCCTCCGCGACCGCGGCGCCGACTTCCGCGCCATCCTAACCGACGGACACTGGGGCGTGCCCGCCGACGTCGCCGCCACCACCCCGAACCTCAAGGTCGTCAGCAGCTACGGCGTGGGCTACGACGCCATCGACGCGCCGTCCTTCGCCGAGCGGGGCATCCTCATCGCCCATACGCCCAACGTCCTGAACGACGAGGTGGCCGTCACCGCCGTCATGCTCTGGCTCGCGGTCTATCGCGGCCTCGTCCCCGCCGACGCCCACGCCCGCTCGGGCGCGTGGGAGGAGAAGGGCTTCCCGCTCACCCGCTCGCCGATGGACCGCCGCGTCGGCATCCTCGGCATGGGCCGCATCGGCGAGACCATCGCCCAGATGGTGCAGGCCTTCCGCGCCGAGGTGCACTACCACTCCCGCTCCGAGAAGGACGTGCCCTACGCCTATCACGCCACCCCGGAGGCGCTGGCCGAGGCGGTCGACGTCCTTATCGTCATCACCCCCGGCGGGCCGGAGACGAAGCACCTCGTGGACGCCGATGTGCTGAAGGCGCTGGGCAAGGGCGGGACGCTCATCAACGTCTCCCGCGGCTCGGTCGTGGACGAGGGCGCCCTGATCGACGCCCTCCAGGACGGGACCATCGCGGGCGCCGGCCTCGACGTGTTCGAGCAGGAGCCGAAGATCCCCCAGGCCCTCAAGGACATGCCCGAGCGCGTCGTGCTGACCCCCCATGTCGGATCGGCCACGATGGAGACCCGGCAGGCGATGGGCGACCTCGTGGTGCGCAACCTCACGCGCTGGCTCGACGACGGCACCGTCGAGACGCCGGTGCCCGAGTGCCGGTCGCTCAATGGCTGACATCGGGTTCGAGGCCGCCGCCGTCCCGTCCCCCGGCGGGGGGCAGGCCGCGATCGAGGCGGTGACGGTGCGCCTCTTCGACGTGCCGCTGGACGAGGTGCTGGTCGACGCCAAGCATGGCGACCACTCGCACTTCCAGCTGATCACCTGCACGGTCCGCGACGCCGACGGGGCGGAGGGGACGGGCTACACCTACACCGGCGGGCGCGGCGGCACGGCGGTGGCGGCGATGCTGCGCGACGACCTCGCCCCGTGGCTGCTCGGACGGATGCCCGAGCCGGAGCACCTGCACGACGAGATGGGCTGGCACCTCCACTACGTCGGGCGCGGCGGCATCGCCGCCTTCGCCATCTCGGCGGTGGACATCGCACTCTGGGACCTGACGCTCAAGCGCGACGGCCGCTCGCTTCTCGCCGCGGCGGGCGGCGTGTCGGACCGCTGCCGCTGCTACGTGGGCGGCATCGACCTCGGCTACGACCTGCCCAAGCTCGTCGCCTCCGCCGAGGGCCATCTCGAGCGCGGCTTCCGGGGCGTGAAGATCAAGGTCGGCCGCGACGACGACCTCGCGCGCGCCCGCGCCGTCAAGGCGGTGCTCGGGGACGCGGACTTCATGGTGGACGCCAACTACGCGCTGGACGTCGACACCGCGACCCAGCGCGCCCGCGCCTTCCACGACATGGGCGTCGTCTGGTTCGAGGAGCCGGTCGAGCCGGACCTTTACGACGCCTACGCTCGCATCGCCGACGCCACCGGCTGCCCCCTCGCGATGGGCGAGAACCTCCACACCCTGCACGAGTTTCGCATGGCGGTGGAGCGGTCCAAGCTCTCCTTCCTCCAGCCCGACGCCTCCAACTGCGGCGGCATCACCGGGTGGCTGCGCGCGGCCCGCCTCGGGCAGGCGACGGGCATCCCCGCCTGCTCCCACGGGATGCAGGAGTTGCACGTCTCGCTCGTGAGCGCGCAGGCGAGGCCGGGCTCGATGGAGGTCCACGCCTTCCCCATCGACCGCTACACGACCCGCCCGCTGGAGATCGACGGGGAGGGGAGGGCGCTGGCGCCGGACGTGCCGGGCACGGGGGTGTCCTTCGACTGGGCGCGGCTGGCGGAGCACGAGCGGACCTAGGCCGCCCGACGCGGCCCCGTCCCCGGTCGCGCCCTTCGATGTTCCTGAAATACTCCGGGGGTCCGGGGGCGGCGCCCCCGGCGGGTCGGCCCGCCCCGGCGGGCCGAGACGATCAGCCCGCGGCCATTTGGTTGTGCTTGCGCGCGACGAAGGTCTTCGCCGTCTCGACCGCCACGGCGGCGTCGCGGCAGTAGGCGTCCGCGCCGATGGCCTTGCCGAACTCCTCGTTCAGCGGCGCGCCGCCGACCAGCACGATGTAGTCGTCGCGGATGCCCTTCTCGACCATCGTGTCGATCACGACCTTCATGTAGGGCATCGTCGTCGTCAGCAGGGCGGACATCCCGAGGATGTCCGGCTGCTCCGTCTCCAGCGCCTCGAGATACTTCTCCACCGCGTTGTTGATCCCGAGGTCCACGACCTCGAACCCGGCCCCCTCCATCATCATCGACACCAGGTTCTTGCCGATGTCGTGGATGTCGCCCTTCACGGTGCCGATCACCATCTTGCCCACGCGCGGCGCGCCCGTCTCGGCGAGGAGCGGCTTCAGGATCGCCATGCCGCCCTTCATGGCCCCGGCGGCCAGCAGCACCTCGGGCACGAAGAGGATGCCGTCCCGGAAGTCGTGTCCGACGATGGTCATGCCGCCGACCAGCGCCTTGGTCAGGATGTCGTAGGGCGTCCATCCGCGCTCAAGCAGGATGTTGACCCCCTCTTCGACCTCCTCCTTCAGGCCGTCGTAGAGGTCGTCGAACATCTGCTGGACGAGTTCGTCGTCCGGCAGGTCGGCAAGGACGATGTCGTCTTCGTCGGACATGGGCGCGGACTCCCCTGCGCGGTGGTGCTCCGCCCACATCTGCCGCGCGGGACGCGGAATGACAGTGAAGAATGCGACAACACGACGTGAGGCGGCGACGGAAACGGGCCGCCCCTTGCGGTGATTCCCCCGATGTTCTATTTATGTTCTCATTCATCCGGGTGGGGGAACACCGCATGGGACAGGCTTGGGAACGGGGCGACCATCTCGCCGACGCGACGCCCGTCGCGCTGCCGGGGCGCGGCGCGCTGTCCAACGAGGCGTCGCGCTACGACCCCTACTCCTACGACGCGCCGCTGCCGGGGCGCGTGCGGACGGAGGTGCGGGAGGAGGCGATCCGCACCGTCATCTCGACCAACAAGTTGCCCGACCTCGGGTTCGAGCGCTCGATCAACCCCTACCGGGGCTGCGAGCACGGCTGCATCTACTGCTACGCCCGCCCGACCCATGCGTGGCTGGGCCTGTCGCCGGGGCTCGACTTCGAGACGAAGCTCATCTCGCGGCCCAACGCCCCCGAGGCGCTGGCCAAGGAATTCGCACGCCGCGGCTACGAGCCGTGCATGATCGCGCTGGGCACCAACACCGATCCCTACCAGCCGGTCGAGCGCGACCGCCGCATCACCCGGCGCCTGCTGGAGGTGATGCGCGACCACCGCCATCCCGTGGGCATCACGACCAAGGGCGTGATGGTCGAGCGCGACGCCGACGTCCTGGGGGAGATGGGGCCGGAGCTGTGCCGCGTGGGCCTGTCGGTCACGACGCTGGACGACGACCTCGCCCGCAAGCTGGAGCCGCGGGTGCCCGTGCCGTCCCGCCGCCTCGCCGCGATCGAGCGGCTGGCCAAGCGCGGCGTGCAGGTGCGCGTCATGGTCTCGCCCACCATCCCCGGCCTCACGGACCACGAGGTCGAGTCCATCGTCCGGGCCGCCGCAGACGCGGGCGCCGTCGCCGCCTCCATGATCCCGCTGCGCCTGCCGCTGGAGGTCGCGCCGCTCTTCGAGGAGTGGCTGCGCGCCCACGTCCCCGACCGCGCCCGCAAGGTGCTGTCCCGCGTGCGGGAGTTCCACGGCGGCAAGCTCTACGACGCGGGCTTCGGGGTGCGGATGCGGGGGCGCGGCGTCCATGCCGACCTGCTGCAGCAGCGGTTCAAGCGCGCCGTCGCCGCTGCCGGGCTGGCCACGCACCTGCCCAAGCTGCGCACCGACCTGTTCCGCGTGCCCGAGGCCGAGACCGGCCAGCTCGCGCTGTTCTGAGGGACACCCCGCCGCGACTGCCCTGCGGCGGGGATAGGCGGGGGCGGGGGCGCGGCTCTCCGTCCCCGCCGACGGGTCAGGCCCGCGCGCGCCGCCGCGACCGGCGCTCGCGCGGTGCCGCGCCCGCTACGCCGTCCCCCGCGGATGAGAACCCGCCCAGCCGTGCGGCCACCTCCTCCAGCGAGGGCGGCGCGCCCTTCGGCGCCGTCTCCAAGGCGGCGCGCATCCGGCGCAGGTGCTCCGGCGTCGTGCCGCAGCATCCGCCGATCACCCGCGCGCCCGCGTCGCGCGCCAGCACCGCGTAGTCCGCCATCAGGTCCGGCGTGCCGTCGTAGTGGATGTGCCCGTCCACGTATTTCGGGATGCCCGCGTTCCCCTTCGCGATCAGCGGGCCGGCCCCCGCGGGGAACCCGAGGATCGTCCGCACGAGGTCGGACGCGCCCACGCCGCAGTTGGCGCCGAAGGCCACCGGCGGGTTCGGCAGGCTCGCGACGACCTTCGCAAGCTGCGGCGCCGACAGCCCCATCATCGTGCGCCCCGCCGTGTCGAAGGACATCGTCACGCACCACGGCATGTCGGCACGAGCCGCCGCCTCGGCCGCCGCGCGCAACTCCTCGGCCGCAGACAGGGTCTCGACCCACAGCACGTCCGCGCCGCCGTCGCGCAGCCCCTCGGCCTGCTCGTGGAAGATCTCGACCGCGCCCGCGTGCGACAACGGCCCCATCGGCTCCATGATCTCGCCGGTCGGCCCCATGCTGCCCGCCACGACCACGGGACGGCCCGCCGCGTCGGCCGCGTCCCGCCCGATCTCGGCGCCCATCCGGTTGAGGTCCCGCGCGCGCCCCTGCGCGTCGTGCAGCTTCAGCCGCGCGGCGTTCGCGCCGAACGTGTTGGTCAGGAACAGGTCCGCCCCCGCCTCCACCGACCCGCGGTAGAGCGCGGCCACCCGGTCGGGATGCGCCTCGTTCCACAGGTCCGGCGCGTCCCCGCTCTCCAGCCCCATGTTGAACAGGGCCGTCCCCGTCGCGCCGTCGGCCAGCAGCCAGTCGCGCGTAGCGAGGAGGTGGGAGAGGCGGTCGGAGCGGGGGGCACGGGTCATGCGCCCCCCTCGCGCGGGCGTCGCCCGCGCGCAATGCTCATGTCGTGCAAGTGGGAGGTGAGGCGCGCCTCAACCCTCCGGCTCGAACTCCAGCGCCACCCCGTTGATGCAGTAGCGCAGCCCCGTCGGCTGCGGCCCGTCGGGGAAGACGTGGCCCAGATGGCCGTCGCAGCGCTCGCAATGCACCTCGGTGCGGCGCATGAACCACGAGTTGTCCTCGGACTCGCCGACCCGCTCGCTCTGCACCCCGTCGACCGGCTGGTAGAACGACGGCCAGCCCGTCCCGCTCTCGAACTTGGCGGCTTGGTCGAAGAGCGGCGCGCCGCAGCCCTTGCACATGTAGGTGCCCGGCTCCTTGGGGAAGTCCTCGTGCGTGCCCGCCCGCTCGGTCCCGTGCTTGCGCAGCACCTTGTAGGCTTCGGGGCCCAGCTGCGCGCGCCACTCGTCGTCCGACTTGACCACCTTGTCCATCGCGCGACCTTTCTCCATTCGGTTGCCCCGTGACGTAGGCGTCCCGATGGGGTCCGCCAAGGCTTTGGAGACGCCCGTGGAGATGCAGGTCGGCGGATGGCGGGTGACGACCGGCCCGGGCGCGGAGGCGGACGCGCTCGCGCTCCGGGCGTCCGTGTTCCGCGGCGGGCGGGCCGACCGCGACGCGTTCGACGACGCGGCGACGCATCTGGCGATCTCCGACGCCGCGGGGCCCGCCGCCTGCGCGCGGCTGATGGTCCTGCGCGGCTCCGCCATCGCGTCGGGCTACACGGGGCAGAGCTACGACCTCGCCGCCTTCGCCGCCCGCTTCCCCGTCGCGCTGGAGGTCGGCCGCGTGGCGCTCGCCCCCGAGCGCCGGGCCCCGGACCTCCCGCGCCTGCTCCTCGCCGTTCTCGCCCGCGTGGTGCTGGACGAGGGCGCCGCGGCGCTCTTCGGCTGCGCCTCCTTCCCCGGCGCGCACCCGCAGCCCGGCGCGCTCGCCGCCCTGCGCACGGAGATCGCCCCCGACGCGTGGCGGCCCGCGCCCCGCGCGCCCGAGACCGTGGCCATCGCGGACCTCCCCGACGCGCCGCCCGCGCCGCTGCCGCCCATGCTGCGCGGCTACCTGGCGATGGGCGCGTGCATCTCGGACCACGCCGTGATCGACCGCGACCTCGGGACCACCCACGTCTTCGCGGGCCTGCCCGTGGCCGACATCCCCGCCCCCCGCCGCCGCCTGCTGGCCGCCTTGCTGGAGCCCGCCTGATGGCCCGACCGCCGCTGCTGCAACTCAACGGCATCGCGCTGACCTACGGGGGCGACCCGGTCTTCGCGGGCCTCGACCTCGTGGTGCAGCCCGGCGACCGCGTGGCGCTCGTGGGCCGCAACGGGGCGGGCAAGTCGACGCTGATGAAGGTGATGGCGGGGCTGGTCGAGCCCGACGCGGGCGAGCGCGTGCTGGGGCAGGGGGTCTCCGTCGGCTACATGGAGCAGGATCCGACGATGGAGGGCTTCGCCACGCTGGGCGACTACGCCACGTCGGACCTCGGGCCGGCCGAGGGCTGGCGCGTCGACGCGGCGGCCGAGGGGCTGAAGCTGCGCCTCGACCTCGACCCGGCGCGCGCCTCGGGGGGCGAGCGGCGGCGGGCGGCGCTGGCCAAGCTGCTCGGCGAGGCGCCGGAGCTGATGCTGCTGGACGAGCCGACGAACCATCTCGACATCGAGGCGATCGAGTGGCTGCAGTCCGAACTGGCCGCGACGCGGACCGCCTACGTCCTGATCTCGCACGACCGGGCCTTCCTGCGGGCGCTGACCCGCGCGACGCTCTGGGTCGATCGCGGCGCGGTGCGGCGGCAGGAGCGGGGGTTCGACCGGTTCGAGGAGTGGCGCGACGCGACCTTCGCCGAGGAGGACATGCAGCGCCACAAGCTGGACCGGCGCATCAAGGCCGAGGCGCGCTGGGCGGTCGAGGGCATCTCGGCCCGGCGCAAGCGCAACCAAGGCCGGGTCCGGGCCCTGCAGGCGATGCGGGCCGAGCGCGCGGGGCAGATCCGGCGCCAGGGGACGGCGGCGCTGGAGCTGGACGGCGGCCCGCAGTCGGGCAAGCGGGTGATCGACGCGCGGGGTCTGTCGAAGGCCTATGGCGATCGGACGATCGTGCGCGACTTCGACCTGCGCGTCGGGCGCGGCGAGCGGGT
Organism: Jannaschia sp. Os4; assembly: GCF_016820245.1. GTDB lineage: Bacteria > Pseudomonadota > Alphaproteobacteria > Rhodobacterales > Rhodobacteraceae > Jannaschia. The sequence continues at coordinate 489,784 of NZ_JAFCAR010000005.1, forward strand.
GGCGTTCGTCGGCCCCAACGGGGCGGGCAAGACGACGCTGGTCAAGCTCCTGACCGGCGAGGTCGCGCCGGACGAGGGGTCCGTCAAGCACGGGACGGGGCTGGAGCCGGCCGTGTTCGACCAAGCCCGCGCGCGGCTGGAGCCGGAGGCGACGCTGTGGGACACGCTGACGCTGGATCCGCAGCTGGGCGTCTCGGGCGCGTCGGATCAGGTCATGGTGCGCGGAACGCCGCGGCACGTGGCGGGGTACCTGAAGGATTTCCTGTTCGACGACAGGCGGTTGAAGGCGCCGGTGCGGTCGCTGTCGGGGGGCGAGAAGGCGCGGCTGCTGCTGGCGCGGATCATGGCGATGCCCAGCAACCTGCTGGTGCTGGACGAGCCGACGAACGACCTCGACGTGGAGACGCTGGACCTGCTGCAGGACGTGATCGGCGACTACGAGGGCACGGTCCTGCTGGTCAGCCACGACCGCGACTTCCTCGACCGGGTGGCGACCACGACCATCGCGCCGGAAGGCGGGGGGCGGTGGCAGGCCTATGCGGGCGGCTGGACCGACTACCTCGCGCAGCGGCCCGAGCGAGCGGCGGACAAGCCGTTGCCACAAAAGAGAAATCCGGCGCCGAAGGCGGAGGCCAAGCCCGCGCCGAAGGGGGGCGGGCTGTCCTTCTCGGAGCGCCACCGGCTGGACGCGCTGCCCGCCGAGATGGAGCGGCTGGAGGCGGAGATCGGGAAGCTGGGGGAGTTGCTGGCGGACCCCGACCTCTATGCGCGGGAGCCGGTGAAGTTCGCCAAGGCGACCGAGATGCTGGCCGCCCGGCAGGCCGCCTTGGGGGCCGCCGAGGAGGAGTGGCTGACCCTCGCGGAGCGCGCCGAATAGGCGTGCACCCCCCGTGCAGATGCCGTGCATACACCGTGCATACGCGCGTTCATACGCGCGTCAACACTTCGGTAAGACGGGCGTCGGTTCGCTCGCTCAACCCGCCGGGTCCGAGCAGATCGTGGCGGGGTCGTCGCCCCCCTCGGGGAGCCAGACATCGCGGGGGAAGCTCCGTGGCGGGGCCACGGGCAGGGCCTGCCCGACGAGAGCGTGGAGCCGGGCGGTGCGCGCGCCATCGGGGTCGAGCGTGGCGCAGCATAGGTATTCCTCCACCAGCGTGGCCTGCTGCTCGTAGCCGTAGTCGAGGAAGCGGGCCGTGCCCTCGCCGTCGAGGAGGTAGGGGTCGTCGGTGGTCAGGTGCTCGGAGAAGGCCTTGGACGGGTGGTAGCCGGTCACGGCGCGGTTCTGCCACTGCCAGACATGGGTCATCTCGTGGACGAAGAACATCGCGGCGGCGAGGTTCAGGGCGGGCGGCTCGTCGGAGCCCTCGGGCGCGGGATCGAGCGCGGCCCAGTCGGGGCGGGCGATGTCGGGGCGCAGGAAGAGACGCTGGAACAACACGATACCGGCCGTCCGGCCCGTGATCACATCCGTCTTGGGCGGCGGGCCGATCCGCTCGCGGCAGGTGGTGCGGGGGCGGGCGGGGTAGGTGATGGGGAACACGCCGACCGTGGGGCTGGACTGGATGCGGATGGGGGCTGTGTCGAGGCTAGGCCCGTGGATGGGGGCGAGGAGGGCGCGCTCGGCCTCGGTCAGGGGCCGCCCGCAGGCGGCGAGGACGAGGAGGAGTGCGAGGGCGAGGCGCATGGGGGGAGCGTAGGGCTGGCGTAGGATGGGCGAAAGCCCACGCGTCGCCCCGGTGGAGGACGACGGAACACGTGGGCTCTCGCCCACCCTACGGGTTCATCGGCGGTTAACGGTGCGCATGTCATCCGGGGCGCATGTCGTGGTATCGTCGGCGCCTCGTCCCGGGCGGGACGTTCTTCTTCACCGTCCGGCTGCAGCTCGGGACGGGGGTCGATCTGCGCGACCATGTCGAGGTGCTGCGGGACTGCTACGGCCGCTGCGCGCGGGAGCGGCCGTTCCGGACGGAGGCCATCGTGATGCTGCCGGACCACCTCCATGCGGTGTGGACCTTGCCGGAGGGGGACGCGGATTTCTCCGGGCGGTGGCGGCGGATCAAGGCGGGGGTGTCGCGTCGGGTGGGCGAAGGCCCACGCGTTCCGCCGGTGGCGGATGGCGCGACGCGTGGGCTTCCGCCCACCCTACGGCCATCCGCGTCGAAGCGGCGGAAGGGGGAGGCCGGGGTCTGGCAGCGGCGGTTCTGGGAGCGGCAGGTGCGGGACGAGGCCGAGTTGGCGGCATGTCTGCGCTACGTGTGGTGCAACCCGGTGAAGCACGGGTTGGTGGAGTGGGCGGTGGAATGGCCGTGGTCGTCGGTGCACCGGGAGATCGCGGCGGGGCGGTTGCCGGTGGAGGGGCCATAGGGGCCGGGCGGCGGCGCGGGGCGGGCCGTAGGGTGGGCAAGAGCCCACGCGGCGGCGCGGGTGGCGGGGCGCGGAACGCGTGGGCTTTCGCCCACCCTACGGGTTCCGAGGGCGGCATACGTAAATTCTGCGCCGGAAGCGTCTACTCCCGTTTCTTTACTATTGAAGCATAATCCCTCGAGCCATCACGGTTGAGGAGCAGATGGACAAAAAAACCCTGATCTAGACCGCCGTTACTTAGCCCTAGATCTTCCCGCATCGCCCTCTGGATCCTCTCTAGAACTTCCACCGCCGCAAACGGATTGCCCGGACCAAGCTTAGTGAATTCAGAAAACTCCTTCAGTACCGACGGTGAGGCCCAGAGAACTGCTTTCGATCGGACGGTCGCAAAATCTAGATGCAGCTTCTTCTCGTCAAAGTTCGGATCGCTTAGTTGGGCCTTGGTCTGATTGAGCAGGGTTTCCACAATCCGGAGAAAATCTGTATAGACCTCGACTTTGCGTGCTCTATAGGAAGCTTCACGTTCTCGTTTTTTTGTCTGATATTGTGTAAAGAGAGTCGCAGCCAATCCGGCAACTGCGGTAGCTAGCGTGACGGCCAGTGGAACGTACACGCTTGGTTCGAGGGTCTGCGCTCCACGCCAAACATATGCTACAAACGCTGATAGTCGAAGAAAGACAAGTAATAATAATCCGGAAAATGCGACTAGGACAGCCCAACCAAATAGCCGCCTAAACATCCAACTCCCCCGCGAACCGCGCATTCTCGGAAATATACTCGAACCGCTTCTCCGCCTTCTTCCCCATCAGGCGCTCCACCAAGTCCCCCGTCTCGCCCGGCAGGTCCTCGTCCACAGTCACGCGGATGAGCTTGCGGGAGGCCGGGTCCATCGTGGTCTCCTTAAGGTCCTTGGCGTCCATCTCGCCCAAGCCCTTGAAGCGGCTCACGTCGATGCGGCCCTTGCCGCCAAGGCCCTTGGCCTCCCATTCCGCCCGCTCGGCGTCGTCGGCGCAGTAGACGCGCTTGGCCCCTTGGGTCAGGCGGTAGAGGGGCGGGCAGGCGAGGAAGAGGTGGCCCGCGTCGATCATGGGCCGCATCTGGGTGAAGAAGAACGTCATCAGGAGGGAGGCGATGTGGGCGCCGTCGACGTCGGCGTCGGTCATGATGATGATCTTGTCGTAGCGCAGGTCGTCGAGGACGAAGCGGGTGCCTAGCCCGACGCCCAGCGCCTGCGTCAGGTCGCTGATCTCGGCGTTGGTGCCGAGCTTGGAGGAGGCGGCGCCCAGCACGTTGAGGATCTTGCCGCGCAGGGGGAGGAGGGCTTGGGTCTTGCGGTCGCGGGCCATCTTGGCGGAGCCGCCGGCGGAGTCGCCCTCGACGATGAAGAGCTCCGTCCCCTCGCGGGCGTTCTGGGAGCAGTCGACCAGCTTGCCGGGGAGGCGGAGCTTCTTGGTGGCGGACTTGCGGGCGGTCTCCTTCTCTTGGCGGCGCCGCAGTCGCTCCTCGGCGCGGAGCACGAGGAAGTCGAGGATGGCGCCCGCCGCCTTGGTGTCCTGCCCGAGCCACGTGTCGAAGCGGTCGCGGACGGCCTGCTCCACGAGGCGCTGCGCCTCGGTGGTGGCGAGCCGGTCCTTGGTCTGGCCCACGAACTCCGGCTCGCGGATGAAGCAGGAGACGAGGGCGCAGCCGCCGGTCGTCAGGTCGTCGCGGGTGATCTGGGCGGCCTTGCGGTTGTTGGCCAGCTCCCCGTAGGCCTTGATGCCCTTGAGGATGGCGGCCCAGAACCCGGCCTCGTGGGTGCCGCCCTCCGGGGTGGGGACGGTGTTGCAGTAGGACTGGATGAAGCCGTCGCGCGACGGCGTCCAGTTGATGGCCCACTCGACCTTGCCGGGGACGCCGAACCGCTCTTGGAAGTCGACCGTGCCCGCGAAGGGGGCGTCGGCGTAGGTGGAGGCGGGGCCGAGCGTCTCCGCGAGGTAGTCGGAGAGGCCGCCGGGGAAGTGGAAGGTGGCCTGCGTGGGCGTCTCGCCGTCGTCGATGGCGGACTTCCAGCGGATCTCGACCCCGGAGAAGAGGTAGGCCTTGGAGCGGACCATCTTGAGCAGGCGCGCGGGCTTGAGGGCGTGCTTGCCGAAGATCTGCGGGTCGGCGTGGAAGGTGACGGTCGTGCCCTTGCGGTTGGGCGCGGCGCCGACCTTCTCGACCGGGCCGAGGGGGACGCCGCGGGAGAAGCGCTGCTCGTGGAGTTGGCGGTCGCGGGCGACCTGCACGACCATCGAGTCCGAGAGCGCGTTGACCACGGAGGCGCCGACGCCGTGGAGGCCGCCGGAGGTCTGGTAGGCCTTGCCGGAGAACTTGCCGCCCGCATGGAGCGTGCAGAGGATGACCTCGAGCGCGGACTTGCCGGGGAACTTGGGGTGCGGGTCGATGGGGATGCCGCGCCCGTTGTCGCGCACGGTGCAGGCGCCGTCGGCGTGCAGCTCGACCTCGATGCGGTTGGCGTGACCGGCGACGGCCTCGTCCATGGAGTTGTCGAGCACCTCGGCCACCATGTGGTGGAGCGCGCGCTCGTCGGTGCCGCCGATATACATGCCGGGGCGCTTGCGGACGGGCTCCAGCCCCTCCAGCACCTCGATGGAGGAGGCGTCGTAGGTCTCGGCCCCTTGGCTCATCAGATCGTCCGGCATGTGCCCGTGCCCCTTTTTCTTATGGGCTCTAGGTAGGGCATCGGGGGGGCGAGCGGAAGGGCGTTCGCGGTTCGTTCGCGCCATCGGCGCCGGGGCGTTGCCCTCAGGGCGCGGCGAGCAGGGCGTGGACGGCGCGGCGGAGCGCGTCGCCGGGCCAGTCGGCGGGGGCGAGGGCGTCGGGCAGGTCGGGGGCGCGCAGCACGAGGCGGCGCCAGTCGTGGAGGACGAGGAGGCGGTGCGTCTCGGGCGGGGAGTCGGGCGGCGCGGCGGCGCGGGCGAGGAGGGCCTTCGCGTCCCGGCGGAGGGGCCGGGGCCAGAGGGACGCGGCCTGCGCGGGGGTCAGGCGCAGGTCGGTGCCGGTGAGGCCGGGCGTGGCCGCCGGGCGCGGGCCGCGGGCCACGTGGAGGCCGGGGGCGAGGGTGGCCGCGCCGGGCGGCGGCGCCTCGGTGAGGGCGAGGTGGAGCGGGCCGGGGGCGGGCGCGGGGCCGTAGATGCGGGGGGCGGCGGCGCGGGTCTGGGCAAGGGCGGAGGCGGAGAGGCGGTGGAGCGAGGCGCGCCCGTCGCGGGTCGTCTCGATCCAGCCGTCGGCGCGGAGGCGGTGCAGCGCGGTGCGGATGGCCTGCGGGGTGATCCCGGCGGGCTCCAGCGCGGCGGCGATGTCCTGGCCGGACACGGCGGAGCCGTCGTGGCGGGTGCGGTCGCCGAGGAGCGTGACGATCAGGGACCAAGTGCGCTGGGCCATGCGGGGATGAGGGGCGAGTCGCGCGGCGGGAGCAAGGGGCACGGGGTCGCGGTCCGCCGACCGGCTCGGGGACCGGCCCCGCGGGTCAGTATCGCACCATCGTCATCAGCTCGTAGGTCGCGACCGCGTCGCCCTCGGCATCCGTCATCTCCACGTCCCAGCGGACCTCGCCGTAGTCGTCGGTGCGGCGGGTCTTGCGGGCGACGGTGAGGCGGACGGAGACGGGGGTGCCGGGCTCGACCGGCTTGAGGAAGCGCAGGCGGTCGAGGCCGGTGTTGGCGAGGACCGGCCCCTCGACGGGATCGACGAACAGGCCCGCCGCGAAGGAGAGCAGCAGGTAGCCGTGGGCCACGCGGCCGGGGAAGAACGGGTTCCGGGCCGCCGCCTCGGCGTCCATGTGGGCGTAGAAGGTGTCGCCGGTGAAGTGGGCGAAGGTCTCGATGTCGTCGAGCGTGACGGTGCGGGGGCCGGCGTGGTGGGTCTCGCCGATCGCCATCTCGCCGTAGCGCTTGCGGAACGGATGCACGTCGGCGGCGGGCGTGGGCGCGCCGGGAAGGTGGCGGGCGGTCAGCGCGGAGAGCATCCGGGGGCTGCCCTGCACGGCCGTGCGCTGCATGAAGTGGAGGACGGCGCGGATGCCGCCCAGCTCCTCGCCGCCGCCCGCGCGGCCGGGGCCGCCGTGGACGAGGTGGGGCATCGGCGCGCCGTGGCCCGTCGCCTCGGGGGCGGAGTCGCGGTCGACGGAGTAGATGCGCCCGTTCCACGGGGCCACGCCGCGCACCACCGCGCCCAGCACGTCCGGGTCATGGGTGACGAGCGAGGTCACGAGGCTGCCGCCGCCGCGGTTGGCAAGGGCGATGGCGTGGTCGAGGTCGCGGTAGGGGAGGATCGTGGAGACGGGGCCGAACGCCTCGGTGTCGTGGACGCGCGAGGCGGCGTCGGCGTCCTTGGTCCGCAGCAGGAGGGGCGGGAGGAACGCGCCCGCCTCGGCGTCCGCGCCCGCGACGGCGAAGCCCTCGGTCGCGCCGTGGACGAGGTCGGCCTCGGCGCGGAGCGTGGCGACCTTCTCCAGCACGTTGGCGCGCTGGGCCTGCGAGACGAGGGCGCCCATGCGCGTGCCCTCGGCGCGGGGGTCGCCGACGGTGACCTCCGCGAGTCGGGCGGACAGCGCCTCCTGCAGGGCGTCGGCATGGGCCGCGGGCACGATGAGGCGCCGGGTGGCGGTGCATTTCTGGCCCGCCTTGGCGGTCATCTCGCGCGCGGCCTCCTTCACGTAGAGGTCGAACTCGGGCGTGCCGGGGCCCGCGTCCGGGCCGAGGAGCGAGGCGTTGAGGCTGTCCTGCTCGGCGGTGAAGCGGACGGCGTTGCGGAGCAGGTTGGCGTTGGCGCGCAGGTGCAGCGCGGTGGCCGCCGAGCCGGTGAACGTCACGACGTCCTGGCAGCCGAGGCGGTCGAGCGTGTCGCCGAGGCCGCCCGCGACCATCTGGAGCGCGCCGGGCGGCAGGAGGCCCGATTCGTGGATCAGCCGGACGCAGAGCTCGGTCACCTGCGCCGTCGCCGTCGCGGGCTTCACGATGGCGGGCATCCCCGCGAGCAGTGTGGGGGCCAGCTTCTCCAGCATCCCCCAGACGGGGAAGTTGAAGGCGTTGATGTGGACCGCCGCGCCCGTGAGCGGGGTGCAGACGTGGAGGCCGCCGAAGGCGCCGGTGCGGCCCAGCGGCTCCCACCCGCCGTCGACGTGGAGGTCGTGGTCCGGCATCTCGCGCCGCCCCTTGGAGGCGAAGACGAGCATGGTGCCGATGCCGCCGTCCACGTCGATCCTGTGGTCCGCGAGCGTTCCGCCGGTGGCGTAGGACGCCTCGTAGAGGGCGTCGCGGTGGCCCCGCAGGTGGAGGGCCACGGCCTTCACCATGCGGGTGCGGTCGTGCAGGCCCATTGCGCGCAGCGCGGGGCCGCCCGTGCCGCGGGCGTGGGCGAGCATGGCATCCACGTCGAGCGGGCCGCCCGCGCGCCCGATCTGCGCGCCGGTCACCGCGTCGTGGACGGGGCGGGCCTCGGGGCCGGGGTCGATCCAGCGGTCCGCGATCAGGGAGCGGATGGGATGCACGGTCATGGGCGTCTCCTTCGGGTCGGAGGTTGACCGGGCGGCGCGGGGGCCGCAACCGTGCGCGCCATGGACGAGGGGCGCACACGGGCGGAGCGGTCGGCGCGGGCGATGCTGTCGCGCGACGCGGCGTCGGCGTGGATGGGGTTCGAGCTGGTCTCGGTCGGCGAGGGCGCGGCGACGGTCCGCCTCGTGGTCGAGGCGCATCACTGCAACGGGCACGGGACCTGCCACGGGGGCGTGATCTTCGCGCTGGCGGACACGGGTTTCGCGGTGGCTTGCAACTCGCGCAACCAAGCGACGGTGGCGATGCACGCGACGGTCAGCTTCCTCGCGCCCGCGCGGGCGGGGGACGTGCTGACGGCCACGGCGCGGGAGACGCATCTGGCGGGGCGCAACGGGATCTACGACGTGGAGGTCGCGGGATCGGCGGGGCCGATCGCGCAGTTCAGGGGGATGAGCCGGGCCGTGCGCGGCGCGCTCTACGAGGAGGGTTCGTGATGGGGCAGGGGCTGGACGCGATCGAGACGGCGTCGCGCGACGAGATCGAGGCGCTGCAACTGGAGCGCCTGAAGGCGACGGTGGCGCGGGCCTACGGCGTGCCGACCTACCGCGCGAAATGCGAGGCGGCGGGGGTGCATCCGGACGACCTGCGCGACCTGTCGGACCTGTCGCGGTTCCCCTTCACGACCAAGGCCGACCTGCGCGGGGCCTATCCGTTCGGGATGTTCGCGGTGCCGCGCGCGCAGGTGGCGCGGATCCACGCCTCGTCGGGGACGACGGGGCAGCCGACGGTGGTGGGCTACACGAAGGGCGACGTGGACCGCTGGGCCGGGCTGGTGGCGCGGTCGCTGCACGCGGCGGGGACGCGGGCGGGGGACGTGGTGCACGTGGCCTACGGCTACGGGCTCTTCACCGGGGGCCTCGGCGCGCATTACGGGGCGGAGCGGCTGGGCTGCACGGTGGTGCCGGTCTCGGGCGGGATGACCGAGCGGCAGGTGCGCCTGATCGAGGATTTTGGGGCGTCCACGATCATGGTGACGCCGTCCTACATGCTGAACCTCTTGGAGGAGTATGCCCGGCAGGGGCGCGACCCGGCGGCGTCGCCGCTGAAGGTGGGCGTGTTCGGGGCCGAGCCGTGGACCGAGGCGATGCGCGCCGAGGTGGAGGGCGCGTTCGGGATGGACGCGGTGGACATCTACGGCCTGTCGGAGGTGATGGGGCCGGGCGTGGCGCAGGAATGCGTGGAGACGAAGGACGGGCTGCACGTCTGGGAGGACCACTTCCTGCCGGAGGTGGTGGACCCGGAGACGGGCGCGCCGCTGCCCGACGGGACGCGCGGGGAGCTGGTGTTCACGACGCTGACCAAGGAGGCGATGCCGGTGGTGCGCTACCGCACCCGCGACCTGACGCGGCTGCTGCCGGGGACGGCGCGGACGATGCGGCGGATGGAGAAGGTGACGGGGCGGTCGGACGACATGATCATCCTGCGCGGCGTCAACGTGTTCCCGACGCAGATCGAGGAACAGGTGCTGGCGGTCGCGGGGCTGGCGCCGCACTTCCAGATCGAGTTGGTGCGCGAGGGGCGGATGGACGCGATGCGGGTGCTGGTGGAGCGCGCGCCGGGGGCATCCGCGGGGGTCGAGGCGCCGCTGGCGGGGCGGATCAAGGAGGTGGTCGGCGTGTCCTGCGTGGTGGAGTGCCGCGACCCCGGCGGTGTCGAGCGGTCGCAGGGCAAGGCGCGGCGGGTGGTGGACCTGCGCGGCGGGTAGGGGCAAGGCTGGCGGCGAAGGAGACCGCCCATGCCCAAGGCCTACTGGATCGCCCATGTCACCGTGACGGACCCGGACCCCTACGCCCTCTACGCGGAGGGCGCGACGGCGGCCTTCGCGGCGCACGGGGCGAAGGTGCTCGCGCGGGGCGGGCGGGTCGAGGGGCTGGAGGGCGAGAGCCGTCCGCGCAACGTGGTCATCGAGTTCGAGTCGATGGAGGCGGCGCTGGCCTGCTACGAGTCGGCCGAGTACCAGGCCGCGAAGCGCTACCGCGTGGAGGCGGGCGAGGCGCAGATCATGATCCTCGAGGGGGTCTGAGGGTCAGCCGAGCAGCACGCCCACCACGACCATCATCAGGCCGATCCCCGAGAGCGCCAGCGCCCCGAGGTTGACCGCCACGAGGCGGCGCAGCCGGGCCTCCATCTCGGGGCCCTGCAGCCCGGCCCGCTTGGCGCCCACGGCCACCGCGATGCACCAGATCAGCAGCGCCACGCCCACCACGGCGAGCGCCGCGCCGATCCACACCAGTGCCGTCATGCCGCGCTCCCCGTCCCGTGGCCGCGCGCCCGTTGCGCGGGGTCCGCGCGGGGGCTACCCCCGGCGGGTCCGGGGACACAAGGGCGCGGCGAACGCGCCCGGCCCCGCTTGGAGGGAGCAGAGAGATGGCATTGACGGTGGTCGAGAACGACGGCGCGCCCAAGGGTGGCGACTACGCGGTGACGGCGGACGAGCTGCGCCAGTTGATCGAGCGGATCGAGCGGCTGGAGGCCGAGAAGGCCGACATCGCCGAGCAGGTCAAGGAGGTCTATGCCGAGGCGAAGGGGCGTGGCTACGACACGAAGGTGATGCGGAAGGTCATCGCGCTGCGCAAGCGCGAGGCGGACGACATCGCCGAGGAGGAGGCGATCCTCGACATGTACAAAGAAGCGCTGGGCATGCGCTGAAGGCCGGGCCGCGCGGGGGACGCCCCCGGCGCGGCCGCCCGCCTCACTCGGCCCCGCGCGAGAGCGCCGCGACGCCGGTGCGCGCCATCTCGACCAGGCCGATGGGGCGCATCAGTTCGGCGAAGGCGTCGATCTTGCCGACGTCGCCCGTGATCTCGAACACGAAGCTGTCCAGCGTCGAGTCCACCACGTTGGCGCGGAAGATCTCGGCCAGCCGCAGCGCCTCGATGCGGTGGTCGCCCGACCCGCGCACCTTGAACAGCGCCAGCTCCCGCTCGACCGGCTTGCCCTCGACGGTGAGGTCGTGGACCTCGTGCACGGGGACGATGCGGCCCAGCTGCGCCTTGATCTGCTCGATCACCTGCGGCGTGCCGGTGGTGACCACGGTGATGCGCGAGGTGTGGCCGTTGTGGTCGACCTCGGCCACGGTCAGGCTCTCGATGTTGTAGCCCCGGCCCGAGAACAGGCCGATCACGCGGGCGAGCACCCCCGCCTCGTTGTCCACGATCACCGCCAGCGTGTGCCGCTCCTGCACGTCCGAGAAGGTCGGGCGGAGGTTGTAGGCCGAGTGCGAGTTCGACCCCTTCTTGATCTTCAGTGCAGCCATGATGCGAGGTCTTTCCGTGGGTTACGCGTCGAGGTTGTATTTTGGGCGGATGTGGAACGGTCCCCGCCGGGGTCGTCGTTGAGGGGGCATCGCGTGTCCGAGGACACCACAGAAGGAGAACCGACATGAAGACGATGACCACGCTCGCCGCCGCCGCCGCCCTGCTCGCCGGGCCCGCCCTCGCCCAGACGCTGTCGCCCACCTACGACGTGGACGCCGACGGCATCATGACCTCGAACGAGTTCGACACCATGTTCGTCGAGTACGCCTCGCCGCTGACGCTCTACGATCGCGACGGCGACGACCTGCTCGACGCCTCCGAGTTCGCGGGCGAGCTGAATGGCGACCTGCCGCGCCTGATGGACGCCGACATGTTCGGCACCGTCGACACGGACGGCGACGCCTCGATCTCGATCCCCGAGTATCACGCCGCGCTCTTCGCGATGTTCGATGCCGACGGCGACGGCACGCTCGACCCGTCCGAGGCGGTCGCGATGGAGGCCGCTTTCGACTCGGTCGGCGTGCAGATCGACTTCATCGACGCCTGATCGCAGGCCGTTCGATGCGCGGGCGTCCCCTCGGGGGCGCCCGTTTCGTTTGGCGGGGGCGGGGCGCGGCCTAGGTCTCCCGGGGACACCAGAACGGAGACCGCCATGCGCCCCCTGATGATCCTCGCCGCCCTGTCCCTCGCCGCGCCCGCATGGGGCCAGACCGAGGAGGCCGCCGAGGGCGCCCCCGGCGTGGAGGAGGCCGCGACGGTCGGCTGGGCGATGGGCCGCGCGCTCGTCGGGGTGGACCGGGACGGCGACGGGCTGTTCGCGCCCGAGGAGCTCGGCGGATCGGCGCGGCGCATCCCGGAGGGGTTCGACCTCGACGGGGACGGGCTGTGGTCGGCGACCGAGCTGAGCCAAGGCTACTTCGCCCTCTACGACGCCGACGACAGCGGGTATCTGGAGCCCGCCGAGATGCAGGCCATGCGTGGGCTGGCTGCGGCGGGGCTCTATCCGCTGGACATCTGACGCAGCGCCGCCCCATCCGGCCGCGAGGTGGGGCGTCATGGCCGAAGCCGGGCGATGACGGCCTCGACCTCGGCGGCGAGCTCCGCGTCGGTGGCCTCGTCCCATCCCGCGTCCAGCAGGCTCCGGGCGACGTTCGCCGCCAACGCCGCCGGTTCGAGCCGGTCCCAGAACGCCGCCCGCGCGGCGGCTTGCACGGCCTTGCGCCCCCCCGCCTCGCGGTAGGCGCGCTGCCGCTCGGCCTGGGCGGCGCGGCGGTCGGCGGCGAGGTCGCTGCCCCAATGGGTGACCCGCCGCCGGTCCGTGGCCGTCCGGTCGTCGGCGGACCCCTCGTAGTCGGTGCCCACCGCCAGCTTGTCTGCCCGGCGCACCGTCCGGTGGCCCATCGCCTTGATGCGCGGCGCGTTGCGGCGCGCCGCCTTGTCGGAGCCGTTCGACGCGATCTTGCGCTGGCGCCCGAGGTCGCGCGCCTTCTCGGCGGACGGGTCGCGCGGGCGGGCGCGGCCGGGCTTGTCGGCCCCCTCGCTCACACCAGCACGGACCCTTTCGCGTCGATGGCGCCGTCGATCTCGCCGTCGGGGAGGAGCATGTCGTTGTGCGCCTTGCCGCTCGGGATCATCGGCAGGCAGTTCTCGTGCTTCTCGACGAGGCAGTCGAAGACGACGGGGCCGTCATGGGCGAGCATCTCGCGGATCGCGTCGTCGAGGTCGGCGGGGTCCGAGCAGACGATGCCCTTGGCCCCGAACGCCTCGGCCAGCTTGACGAAGTCGGGCAGCGCCTCGGACCACGACTGCGAGAAGCGCCCGCCGTGGAGCAGGTCCTGCCACTGGCGCACCATGCCGAGCCGCTCGTTGTTGAGGATGAACTGCTTGACCGGCAGGCGGTACTGCACCGCCGTGCCCAGCTCCTGCATGTTCATCAGCCACGACGCCTCGCCCGCGACGTTGATGACGCAGGCGTCGGGGTGCGCGATCTGGACCCCGATGGAGGCGGGGAAGCCGTAGCCCATCGTGCCGAGGCCCCCGGAGGTCATCCAGCGGTTCGGCGCCTCGAAGCCGAGATACTGCGCGGCCCACATCTGGTGCTGGCCGACCTCGGTGCAGATGTAGCGGTCGAGGTCCTTGGTCAGCGCCTCGAGCCGCTGGACGGCGTATTGCGGCTTGATGGTCTTCTCGGACGGCTTGTAGCGCAGGCAGTTCACGGCCTTCCACGCCTCGATCTGGACCCACCACGCCTGCAGCGCCTCGCGGTTGACCTTGCGGCCGCGCGCCTTCCACAGGTTCAGCACGTCCTCCAGCACGTGGCCCACGTCGCCGAGGACGGGGATGTCGGCCTTGACCACCTTGTTGATCGAGGACGGGTCGATGTCGACGTGGACCTTCCTCGACTTGGGCGAGAAGGCGTCCAGCACGCCGGTGATGCGGTCGTCGAAGCGCGCGCCGACGTTCAGCATCAGGTCGCAGCCGTGCATCGACATGTTGGCCTCGTAGGTGCCGTGCATGCCGAGCATGCCCAGCCACCGCTCCCCGCTCGCCGGGTAGGCGCCGAGGCCCATGAGCGTCGAGGTGATCGGGAAGCCGGTGGCGTCCACCAGTTCGCGCAGGAGCTGGCTGGCGGCGGGACCGGAGTTGATGACGCCGCCGCCGGTGTAGAAGCAGGGCCGCTCGGCGGTCTCGATGGCCTCGACCATCGCCTCGATCATCTCGGGGTCGCCCTTGAGGCGGGGGCGGTAGTGGCCGGTGTCGGCCTGCTTGGGGCCGACATAGGTGCCGGACGCGAACTGCACGTCCTTGGGGATGTCGATCAGCACGGGGCCGGGGCGGCCCGAGGTGGCGACGTGGAACGCCTCGTGCAGCGTGGGCGACAGCTTGTCCGTCTCCTTCACCAGCCAGTTGTGCTTGGTGCAGGGGCGCGTGATGCCGACGGTGTCGGCCTCTTGGAAGGCGTCGGAGCCGATCATGAAGGTCGGCACCTGGCCCGTCAGGACGACGATCGGGATCGAGTCCATCAGCGCGTCGGTCAGGCCCGTGACGGCGTTGGTCGCGCCGGGGCCGGAGGTGACGAGCGCCACGCCCGGCTTGCCCGTCGAGCGGGCGTAGCCCTCGGCGGCGTGGACGGCGCCCTGCTCGTGGCGGACGAGGACGTGGCGGATCTCGTTCTGCTGGAAGATCTCGTCGTAGATCGGCAGCACCGCGCCGCCGGGATAGCCGAACACCGTGTCGACCCCTTGGTCGATGAGGGCCTTCACGACCATCCGCGCGCCGGTCATCTGCTTCATCTGTCGTCTCCCGAGTCGTCGTCCGCGTCGGTCGTCTGGCAAGAAAAAACCCCCGCAGGCGGTGCTGCGGGGGCGCATGGTGGCCGGTCTGGCCGTCGCGTCAGCGACCCATGCACCCGTCCGATACGATTACGATAAGCGTGTTCATGGGGGGCACCATACGGACCGGGCCCGGCGGGTCAACCGGGCCGGAGGAAGTTTCACGCGCGGGGGGAGATTTTTTGCGATTGTTGCGCGGGGTGCCCGGACGCCTGCGCCGGGGCAGCGCCGCGTCCGGGCGGGGCGGACGGCCCGAAGGCCGCCCGCTGGGACGACCGGCTCAGCCGGGGAGGACGCCTGCGTCGATCGCCGCCTGCACCTCGGTGGCGTTCAGGACGCCGTCACCGTCGCTGTCGAGCGTGGTGAACACGTCCGTCGAGGTGTCGGGGTAGGCCACCTGGAACTCGTCCAGGGTGACGTTTCCATCCGCGTCGGCGTCGAGCGCCTCCTGCGCGGTGACGGGGAGCGCGAGGGCCATGAGGGCGGCCGTCGCGGCAAGGGTGATCTTGGTCATGTTTCTTCTCCTGTTGGGGGCGTCTCGATCGCCCACATCCATTCGAGCGCGTCGCGCCGGCCCCGTCGCGGGCCGCCGCCGCAGGGCCCCCGATCGTGCGGCGCGTCGCCGGTTCGCTCGGGGGCCGTGGGCGCCCGCCCGCGCGGCAAGGGCGGGTCTTCGCCGCGTGGCGGATCGAAGCGCAGGGGGGGAGGGGAAGGGGCGGGGCTTCGCCGGTTCCCACGCCGCCCGCGCATGCGCGAGACGTTGCCGCCGGGTCCGCGCCGCGTGTAGGCGACGGGCGGGAGGAGACCGTCATGCTGAAGCAGCGCGTGCGCGCGGGAGAGGTGCTGCGGGGCCTGTGGCAGACCCTGCCGGGGCCGGTGGCGGCGGAGATCGCGGACGGGGCGGGGTTCGACTGGCTGATGCTCGACGGCGAGCACGGGCCGTGGGATCCGGCGGACCTGCGGGCGCGGGCGATCGCGTGCCGCCGGACCCCGACAATCGTGCGGGTGCCGGTGGCCGAGCCGTGGGTAATCAAGCAGGCGCTGGACCTCGGGATCGGGACGGTTCTGGCGCCGATGGTGCATTCGGCGGCGCAGGCGACGGAGGTGGTCGCCGCCTGCCGCTACGTGGGCGGCGGGAGGGGGCAGGGCAGCTTCATCGCGCGCGCCTCCGGCTGGGGCCGGGACGCCGGCTATGCCGCGCGGGCGGACGGTGAGGTCTCGGTTTGGGTGCAGGCGGAGAGCCGTGCGGCCTTAGCCGAGCTGGAGGGCATCTGCGCGGTGGAGGGGGTCGACTGCGTGTTCCTCGGGCCCGCCGACCTCGCGGGGGACATGGGGATGCCGGTGTCGGACCCGTCCGTGCAGGACGCCCTGCGCGACGCCATCCGGCGCATCCGAGGCGCGGGAGTCGCGGCGGGCATCTACGCCGCCGACCCGGAGGGGTGGATCGCGGAAGGGGCGACGGTCGTGTCGATGGGCTGCGACGCGCCCCTGCTGGCAGCGGCGCTGGACGCGGCGCGATGACGATCCTCGTGGACGCGGACGCCTGCCCAGTGAAGCGGGAGATCACCGAGGCGGCGGTGCGGCGCGGGGTGCGCGCGATCTTCGTGAGCGGGCAGTACCTGCGCCTGCCGGAGCATCCGCTGGTGAAGCTCTACGTCGCGGGCGAGGGGTTCGACGCCGCGGACGACGCCATCGCCGCCGTAGTGAGGCCGGGGACCGTGACGATCACGTCGGACGTGCCGCTCGCCCACCGGGCGGTGGAGGCGGGAGGCGCGGTGCTGACCCCGCGCGGGCACGAGTTCGACGCCTCGAACGTCGGCGTGGCGCTGGCGCAGCGCGACCTGAAGGAGGCGCTGCGGGGTGGCGTGGAGGGCGGCGCGGGCGTGGACGTGGGACGCGGGCCGGCCCCATTCGACGCGGCGGCGCGGCGCCGGTTCGTGGACGCGCTGGACCGGGTGCTGACGCGGATCGCGAAGGGCTGAGCGCCCGCGCGGAACGCGAGCGCTAGCGAGCCGCGCATCGCCGGGCCGTCCCCCGGCCCGGCGATCCTTCTCCGTTGGCGCGCCGCTGGGGCGTCGTGCGGGGGTGAGGGATGAATCGCTCTTCGGTGACGTCGCATCGCCGCGCCACGGCCCTGCGATGCGCTCGGGTCGGGCCTAAAGCACATTGCGGAGGAAGCGCGCCGCCCGCTCCAGCGACGCGCGGCCCGCGTCCCACCACGGCGCCCAGAGCTGGCCCATGTGCAGCAGGCCCGGCGCGACGTGGAGATGCGCCTCCCGCTCGGCGAGCCCGGCGCGCTCGGCGAGGAGGGTGGCGTCCGAGAGGAGCACCTCGGGCGTGCCCGCCTCGATCCATGTCGGCGGCAGGCGGGAGAGGTCGGCCAGCGCGGGCGAGACGTCCGGGTCGGCGTCCGGGCGGTCGCCGAAGCAGAGCCGCGCCAAGGCCCGGTCGTCCGCGTCGTCGTTCATCGGGTCCACCTCCGACATCGGGCCGCGCAGGCGGGCGAGGCCGGTGCGGTCGGTGTTGGGGGAGAGCAGCACCAGCGGCTTGGGTCGGCCCTCGGCGGCGAGGCGCAGCCCCGCGACGAGGGCGAGGTGGCCGCCCGCGCTGTCGCCGACGATCGCGTCGGCCTCGCGGCAGGCGTCCAGCACGTCCTCCAGCGGGGCGGGCCAGCGGTGCTCGGGGGCGAGGCGGTAGCGCGGCAGCACCACCGTCCCCGACAAGAGCCGGGCGAGATGGGCGGCGGCGCGCAGGTGCGTCTCGGGGGCGCCGAACACGTAGCCGCCGCCGTGGAGCCATGCGACGCGCGGGCCGGGGCCTGCGGCAACGGCGAGGGGGTCGTCCGTCACCTCGACCCCGTGCAGCGCGAGGGCGGGGTGGTCGGCGAGGGCGGGGTCCCAGCCGTCGGCCAAGGCGTCGCCCGCGTCGCCGAGCACGAGGCGGCAGAAGTCGCGGCGCATCGCCTCGGGCGTGTCGCCCAAGGGATGCGCCTCGATCCGCGCGACGATGGCCGCGCGGTCGATGGGGCCGTCGAAGAGGGGCGTCGTCACCACGGGGCGGGGGCGCGACCGCCCGTCCATCACACGTTGATCGTCTGGACCGACCCGCCGTCCACGCGCCAGTTGGACCCGTTCACGAAGGAGGCCCGCTCGGAGCACAGGCAGGCGATGACGAAGGCCACCTCCTCGGGCTTGCCCCGCCGGTCGAGGACGAGGTGGGGCCGCTCCTCGTCGAGGAAGCTGTCGATCGCCTCCTCGAAGGAGACGCCCTTCTCCTTCGCGCGCTTCTCCATCATGCCGTCGGTCATGTCGGTCTCGATGAAGGCGGGGGCCACGCAGTTAATCAGCGTGCCCTTCTGCGCGTAGACTTGGCTCATGCCCTTGGCGAAGGTCAGGGCGGCGGCCTTGGAGGCGTTGTAGACGACCTCGTCGGGATAGGGCTGGGCCACGTTCTCCGAGGTGACGAACACGACCCGGCCCCAGCCCCGCGCGTTCATGCCGGGGATGAAGGCCTTGGACATGCGGACCCCGGTCATGAAGTCCGTGTTCCACGCGTGCATCCAGTCGTCCTCGGTGATGTCCTCCAAGGGGTCGCCCTTGGCCCCGGTGACGCCCGCCGCGTGGACGAGGATGTCCGCCTCCCAGCCCGCGTCCGCGCAAGCGGCGGCGATCTTGTCGGCGCCCGCCTGCTCGGAGAGGTCGGCCACCACGGTGACGACGCCGTCGGAGGAGAGCTTGCCCGCCGCCTCCTTCAGCTCGTCTTCGTCGATGTCGGACAGGACGAGGTTGCAGCCCTCGCCCTGCAGGATCTTGGCGGTCTCCAGCGCCATGTCGCCCGCGGCGCCGGTGACGACGGCCGTGCGGCCCTTGATGAGCAGGTCCATGGGATGTCCTTCGGATCGTGTCGGGTCGGTCGATCCGCCAACCGCCCGCCGCGCCGGGGGTTCCCCGCGGCGCGCCGCGCTCAGACGTGGAAGCCCGCCGCCTTGAGCGCGCGCATGGCCTTCCACGTGAGCCACGCCACCAGCGCCCCGAACGCCGCGAGGCCCGCGGCCATCACGCCGATCTCCGCGCTCCCCCGCCCGAGGGCGGCGACCCCGCCGAGCGCGCCAATCCAGACCACCGCGAGCGTGCCGGGAAAGAGCCCGGCGACGGTGGCCCAGACGTAGGGGAGGGGGCGGATCGGGGTCAGGCCGAGGAGCCAGTTCTGGAGCGTGAAGGGCAGGATCGGCGTGAGGCGCAGGAGCGTGACGAAGAGCGCGGGGTCGTCGCGCATCGCGCGCATCGCCGCGTCCACCCGCCCGTCGTCCACGCGCCGCATCACCCAGTCCCGCAGCCAATGGCGCCCGATCCAGTAGGGCACGAGCGCGCCCAGCAGGCTTCCGGTGAGCGAGAGCGGCAGGCCCCAGAGGCCGAAGACCAGCCCGCCTACGAGCGACATGGCCACGGCCGGGAGGGGCAGGATCACGACCACGGCGTAGGCGAGCACGAAGGCCACCCAGCCCCACGCGCCCCGCGCCTCGACCCATTCGCGCATCGGGACCACGTAGTCGCGCCACGGGGTCAGCCACATCCCGACCGCGAGGGCTACGAGGATCGCGGGCCAGAGCCAGAGGCGCTTCTTCGGCGGCGGGCGGGGGTCGGACGCCTCGCCGGGCTCGGCAGGGGGAGGGCGGTGCGTCATGGGACGCCTCTGCCCAAGCGTGGGCCGGGGGGCAAGCCTCCGGGCCGGGTCAGACGGGTTCGGCGGCGCGCCGCGCCCAGTCGAGGAGGGCGCCCGCGTCCGGGGCGATGCGTTCGCCGAGCCCGTCCGCGAACGCCTCGAGCGCGCCGACATTCGCGGCGCCCACCCCGACGATCACGGGAACCCCGCGGGCCAGCGCCTCGCCGATCAGGGGACGAAAGCCGCACCCCTCGGCCTCGGCCTTGCCGAACTTGTTGACGATCAGCAGGTCACAGGTGTCGAGCCGGGCCTGCGCCGCGCCCACGGCCCGCTCGAGGCCCTCCGGGTCGAGTCGGCAGCCGCGCGCGTGGGGCCCGAGCGACTGGCTTATCCGCACCTGCGGCCCGTCGGGCAGCACGCGCACGTCCATGTCGCAGCGCGCGCCGGGCCGCTCGCGGTTGACCTGCACCACCCCCGCGAGGCGCAGGCCCGCGCGGCCCGCCTCGTCGGCCAGCCGCGCGAGGAGCGGGTCGAGCGCGCCCCGCTCGGTCGTGGTGGTGTAGCCCAGCCGCATGGGCCGGGCGTGGCATGGCAGGGGTCCATTCGCAAGCGCACGGTTGACGGGACGCGAGGGGCTTGCGACCCCGCAGGAATGGGCTTTCCGCGCATCGACCCCCTCGGCCTCGACGCCCTCCTCGTGCGGTTCTCCGACCGGTTGGAGGACCGGGCCAACCGGGCCTGCGTGGCGTTCCGCGCCGCCTTGGAGGACGCGCCGCCCGGCGGGGTGGCGGAGACGGCACCGTCGCTCGGCTCTGTGCTCGTGCGCCTGTCCGATCCCGCGGCGGCGGAGGCGGTGGAGGCGGCGCTCCGGGAGCGGCTGGCCGCGCGGGACTGGGGCGGGGGCGACCCGCCGCCCCGGCGGCTGTGGCGCCTGCCCTGCGCCATCGGGGGCGCGGACGGGCCGCAGCTGGGCGAGGTCGCGCGCGCCGCGGGGCTGGACGAGCGGGCGGCGGCGGACGCCTTGGCGGCGGCGCCGATGCGGGTGCTCGCGCTCGGCTTCGCGCCGGGGATGCCCTATCTCGGCATCCTGCCGCCCGAGTGGGACCTGCCGCGGCAGACGGGGCTCACGCCCGAGGTGGAGCCGGGGGCGCTGGTGCTCGCCGTGCGCCAGATGGTGCTGTTCGGGACGCGCGCGCCGACCGGGTGGCGGCAGGTCGCGCGGACGGGGTTCCGGCCCTTCGACCTCGACCGCGAGGCGCCGGTCGCCTTGGCGGCGGGGGACGAGGTGCGGCTCTGGGCGATGCCGCCGGACGAGGTGGACGCCCGGGCGGCGGAGGACGCGCGCCGCCTCGGCGGCGCCGAGGTGGAGGCCGTCGGGTGATCGAGATCCTCGCCTCCGGCCCCTTGACGACGGTGCAGGACCGGGGCCGCCCCGGCCACCTCGCGCGGGGGCTGGCCGCCGGCGGGGCGGCGGACCTGCGGGCGCTGGACGAGGCGGAGGCGCTGGTCGGACCGGGGGCAGTGATCGAGAGCGCGCCCGCGCCGCTGACGGTGCGTCTCCATGCGGGAATGCGGGTCGCGGTGCTGGGCGCGCCGGCGGCGGTGACGGTGGAGGGCCGGGCGCTGGCGATGGAGGCGGCGCACGACCTGCCCGACGGGGCGGAGGTGCAGGTGCGGCCCACGGGGCGGGGCGCATGGACCTATCTCGCCGTCGCGGGCGGGATCGCCGCGCCGGAGGTGATGGGCGGACGCGGCGCCCATCTGATCGCGGGGATCGGGCGCGCGCTCAATGCGGGGGACCGGCTGGAGGTCGGGACGGCCGCGCCCCGTCCGGCGGCGCGGCTGGCCGAGGGCGCGGCGGGCCGGCTCGGCGGGGGCGAGCTGCGGCTCCTGCCCGGACCGCAGACGGGGCTCTTCCCGCGCGAGGCGCGCGCGCGGCTGGAGGCCACGCCCTTCGTCCGCGACGCGCGCGGCAACCGGCAGGGGATCAAGCTTTCCGGCGGGGACGGCTTCGCCACGGAGGGGCAGCTCACGCTGCTGTCGGACTTCGTGCGCGCCGGGGACGTGCAGATGACCGGCGCGGGGGAGCCCTACGTCCTCGGGCCGGAATGCCAGACGACGGGGGGCTATCCCCGGATCGGGACGGTGATCCCCGCCGACCTGCCCCGCGCGATGCAGGCCGCGCCGGGCGCGCCGCTCCGCCTGCGGTTCGTCACCCGGGCCGAGGCGCTGGCCGCCACGCCCCCGCCGCCCCGCACCGAGCCGCTCGTCCGCGACCCCCGCGACATGCCCGACCTGCTGGGCTACCAACTCATCGACGGGGTGTGGGGGGAGCCATGAGGGTCGATCTGAACGCGGACATGGGCGAGGGGTTCGGCCCGTGGACTATGGGCGACGACGCCGCGATCCTCGGGGTCGT
Source organism: Jannaschia sp. Os4 (assembly GCF_016820245.1). Classification (GTDB taxonomy): domain Bacteria; phylum Pseudomonadota; class Alphaproteobacteria; order Rhodobacterales; family Rhodobacteraceae; genus Jannaschia. The sequence goes on from NZ_JAFCAR010000005.1 coordinate 511,418, forward strand.
GACCTCGGCCAACATCGCCTGCGGCGCCCATGCGGGCGACCCGGACGTGATGGACCGGACCATGCGGATGGCCGTCGAGAAGGGGGTGGGCATCGGCGCGCACCCGGGCTTCGCGGACCTGCAGGGCTTCGGGCGGCGGCGCATCCCGCTCTCGCCGATGGAGGCGGGGCGGCTGGTGGCGTGGCAGGTCGGCGCGAGCGTCGGGGTCGCGGGCTGGGCGGGGGCGCAGGTGCGGCACGTCAAGCTGCACGGCGCGCTGGCGAACATGGCCTCGGAGGACGAGGAGCTTGCGATTCGCTGCTACGACGCGGCCGTCCACGCGGCGCCGCCGGAGGTCATCATGCTCGTCCTCGCGGGCACGGCGCAGCAGCGCGCGGTCGAGCGGCTGGGCCTGCCGTGGGCGGGCGAGATCTTCGCCGACAGGGGCTATGAAGATGATCTGACCCTCGTGCGGCGGGGCACCCCCGGCGCGATGGTCGAGGATCCGGAGGAGGCGGCGGCGCGGATGGTGGAGTTCGTGTCGCGCGGCGGCGTCGTGACGCGGACGGGGGCGTTCGTCGAGGCGGCCTGCGATTCGATCTGCCTGCACGGCGACGGGCCGACGGCCTTGGCCATCGCGCGCAGCGTGCGGGCGGGGCTGGAGGCGGAGGGGGTCGTGCTGGCGCCGTTCGAGAGACGAGGGGTGAAATCCTCGTAGGATTTCGGGAGGCGGACCCTTGGGAAGGGTCCGCTACCGCGCGGCCTCGACCGCCGGGCGGATCGTGTCCTCGACCACGCTCTCGGTGATGGGCCCCGCGAAGCGCAGGCGGACCACCCCGTCGCCGTCCACCACGAAGGTCTCGGGCACGCCGTAGAGCCCCCACTCGATGCCCGTCCGCGCCGTGGCGTCCACGCCGATGGCGGCGAAGGGGTCGCCCAGCTCCTCGAGGAAGGCCACCGCGTCGGCGGGCGCGTCCTTGTAGTTCACGCCGTAGACCGGGACCTCGGCGGCCAGCGCCTCGAGCTGCGGGTGCTCGGCTCGGCAGGGCACGCACCACGACGCCCAGAAGTTCACGAGCTTCACCTCGCCGTCGGCCAGCACGGCGTCGGTCAGGGACGCGCGGCCCGGCAGCTCGGTCAGCGCCGCGACGGAGGGCGCGGGCGTCCCGATCAGCGCGGAGGGCAGGGCGTCGGGGTTCTCGCGGAACAGGCCCGACAGGAAGAACCCGGCCAGCCCCGCGAAGATCGCCAGCGGCAGGAGGGCGAGCCACCTCATTCCTCGGCCTCCCCCAGGCGCCGCTTGACCGCGCGGGCGCGCAGGACCGTCTGGACGACCAGGCCGCCCACGAGGCCCAGCGAGACCGCGTAGGCGAGCCAGACGTCGAAGGCGTACTTCCCGAGGTCGATCATGCGGGCGCCTCCGCCCGGGCGCGGGCCTTGAGCGAGTGCAGGCGGCGGACGCGGATCTCCGTGCGGGTGCGCTGCAGGACGAGCGCCACGAAGAGCGCGCCGAAGCCCACGAGCGTTAGGACGAGCGGCTGCCAGAACACGTCGGCCACGTTTTCCTCGGCATCCAGCGACAGCGACGCGCCTTGGTGCAGGCCTTGGTTCCAGAACTGCGCGGCGTAGCGCGACAGCACGGCGAAGACGCTGCCCACGAGGCACAGGACCGAGGTCAGGTCGGCGGCGGCGTCGGGGCTCTCCACCGCCTCCCACAGCGCGATGTAGCCCACGTAGAACAGCGCGAGGATCAGGAAGGACGTCAGGCGCGGGTCCCATGCCCAGTAGGTGCCCCACATCGGCTTGCCCCAGATGGCGCCCGTGGCCAGCGCGGCCACGGTCATGACCAGGCCCACGGGGGCGGCGGCGCGGGCGGCCAGCGCGCTGACGTGGTGGCGGCGGACCAGCCAGACGAGCGAGGCCAGCAGCATCATGAACCACGCGTTGATGGCGATGAAGGCGGTCGGGACGTGGACGTAGATGATCTTGACCGACGACCCCATGCGGAAGTCGTCGGGCGTGAAGGCGAAGCCCCAGATCAGGCCGACCCCGAGGCACAGGGCGGCGAGGCCCCATGCCCACGGCAGGATCGCCCCCGAAAGGGCCATGAACTTGCGCGGGTTGGCCCACGCCCAGATGCGATCGCTCAGGCTCATGCGCGGATGGATATGGGGGCGGGCCGGTGCCGTCCACCCGCGCCCGATCACCGCAGGTTGATCCGGAGCGCGGCGGCCGTGGCGAAGGGCAGGAGCGCCACGCAGCCCAGCGAGATGGCCGCCGTCAGCAGGAGCGGCTGCGCCGGGTCCAGCCCCTGCGCCGCGCGGCGCACCGCGTCGGCGCCGAAGACGAGCGTGGGCACGTAGAGCGGCAGCACGAGGAGCGAGAGCAGCAGCGAGCCGCGCTTGAGGCCCACGGTCAGCGCCGCGCCGAAGGTGCCGATCCACGACAGCGCCGGAGTGCCGGCCAGCAGCGCCGCCGCGAGCCACGGCATCGCCTGCGCGGGCAGCGAGAGCAGCAGGCCCAGCCCCGGCGCGACGACGACGAGGGGAAGGGCGGTCGTCAGCCAGTGGGCGGCGGCCTTGGCGGTGGCGGCGGCCTCCAAGGGCAGAGGGGCGGGGACGAGGCCGTCGAGCGTGCCGTCCTCCCGGTCCAGCGCGAAGACCCGGTCGAGGGAGAGCAGGCAGGCCAGCAGCGCGCCGAGCCAGAGGATGCCGGGCGCCGTGGGGGCCAGCGTCGCGCGATCCGGGCCGACGCCGAGGGGGACGAGGGTGGCGACGATCAGGTAGAACCCGAGCGCCTGCCCGAACCCGCCGCCCGCGCGCAGCGCGAGGCGGAGGTCGCGGTGGAGGAGCGTCAGCATGGGCTCACTCCACGGCCTCGGCGAAGGGGTCGTGCGCGACCGCGACCGCGCGGCGGGCCGCGAAGGCGCTCACGTCCACTTCCCGCACGGCGCCCAGCCCGAGGTCGATATGCGTGGCGATCACCGCCGCGCCGCCCGCCTCCAGATGCGCGCGCACCGCCGCCGCGAACCGCGCGACCTGCGCGGCGTCCAGCGACACGGTGGGCTCGTCGAGCAGCCAGACGGGCCGCCCCGTGGCGACCATGCGCGCGAGCGACGCGCGCCGCCGCTGCCCGGCGGACAGGTCGGCCGCCCGGCGCTCGGCGAGGGGGGCGAGATCGTAGGCCGCCGCCGCCCGTTCGGCCCCGTCCCGCCCGGTGCCGTAGAGGTCGGCCCAGACCCGCAGGTTCTCGGACACGGTGAGTTGGTCCTTCAGCCCGTCCGCATGGCCGCCATAGGCCACGAGGTCCGCCCCGAACCCCACCGTCCCCGCGACCGGCGGCGTCAGCCCCGCGAGCGTCCGCAGCAGCGTCGTCTTGCCCGAGCCGTTCGGGCCGCGCAGCACGATCGCCTCGCCGGCACGGAGGGCGAGCGTAACGCGCTCCAGCACCACGGCCTCGCCCCGGCGGCAGGTAAGATCGTGGCAGCCCCATTCCATGCGCGCCTTGTGACGCGGCGGATCGGTCGGGGCCAGCCCGCGACGATCCGCGCGCCGGTATGCCACCGCATACCGTTGCGTCGCGGGCGCGACGGGCGTAGGGACGGCGCAGCCAGACCCCATTCGCGGAGAAGCCCCATGACGACCCAAGTCGGAACCGACACCGCCAAGACCCGCCGCACGCTCTCATCCGGCGGCAGCGAGATCGCCTACTACTCCATCGACGCCGCCTCCGAGGCGGGCTTGGGCGATTTCTCGAAGCTGCCCGCCGCGCTGAAGGTCGTGCTGGAGAACATGCTCCGCTTCGAGGACGGGGGCCGCACGGTCAGCACCGACGACATCAAGGCCTTCGCGGAATGGGCGGCCAAGGGTGGCCGGAACCCTCGCGAGATCGCCTACCGCCCGGCCCGCGTGCTGATGCAGGACTTCACCGGCGTGCCCGCGGTCGTGGACCTCGCGGCGATGCGCGACGGGATCGTCGGCCTCGGCGGCGACGCGCAGAAGATCAACCCGCTCAACCCCGTCGACCTCGTGATCGACCACTCGGTGATGATCGACGAGTTCGGCAACCCGCGCGCGTTCCAGATGAACGTGGACCGCGAGTACGAGCGCAACATGGAGCGCTACCAGTTCCTGAAGTGGGGCCAGACCGCGTTCGACAACTTCCGCGTGGTGCCGCCGGGGACGGGCATCTGCCACCAGGTGAACCTCGAGTACCTCGCGCAGACGGTCTGGACCGACAGCGACCAGTCGGGCGCCGAGGTGGCCTACCCGGACACGCTGGTCGGCACGGACAGCCACACCACGATGGTCAACGGCGCCGCCGTGCTGGGCTGGGGCGTCGGCGGCATCGAGGCCGAGGCCGCGATGCTGGGCCAGCCGATCTCGATGCTCATCCCCGAGGTCGTGGGCTTCGAGTTGACGGGCAAGATGGTCGAGGGCACGACCGGCACCGACCTCGTGCTCAAGGTCGTGGAGATGCTGCGCGAGAAGGGCGTGGTGGGCAAGTTCGTGGAGTTCTACGGCGCGGGGCTCGACAACCTGCCGCTGGCCGACCGCGCGACCATCGCCAACATGGCGCCGGAATATGGCGCCACCTGCGGCTTCTTCCCGATCGACGGCGAGACGCTGCGCTACCTGCGGACCACGGGCCGCGAGGAGGCGCGCATCGCGCTGGTCGAGGCCTACGCCAAGGCCAACGGCATGTGGCGGGGCGACGACTACGCGCCGGTCTACACCGACACGCTGCATCTCGACATGGGGACCATCGTGCCCGCCATCTCGGGGCCGAAGCGCCCGCAGGACTTCATCGCGCTCACCGACGCGTTCAAGGCGTTCGGCCAGTACATCAAGGGCCTGCGCGCCGGCAAGGACGCCAACCCCAAGGCCGAGATGCGCTGGGAGGGCGAGGGCGGCGCGCCCGAGCCGGTCGACATCCCCGGCGACGAGGGCTTCCACATGAAGGGCCTCGTGGCGGGCGGCGACGCGGACCGCAGCCAGATCCACGACGGCTCGATCGTCATCGCGTCGATCACGTCCTGCACCAACACGTCGAACCCCTACGTGATGATCGGCGCGGGGCTGGTGGCGCGCAAGGCGCGGGAGAAGGGGCTGACGCGCAAGCCGTGGGTCAAGACCTCGCTCGCGCCGGGCAGCCAGGTCGTGTCCGCCTATCTCGAGGCGGCGAACCTTCAGGACGACCTCGACGCCATCGGGTTCAACCTCGTGGGCTACGGCTGCACGACCTGCATCGGCAACTCCGGCCCGCTGCTCCCCGAGATCTCCAAGGCGATCAACGACAACGACATCGTCGCCACCTCGGTCCTGTCGGGCAACCGCAACTTCGAGGGCCGCATCAGCCCCGACGTGCGCGCCAACTACCTCGCCTCGCCGCCCCTCGTGGTGGCCTACGCGCTGGTGGGCGACATGAACGTCGACATCACCAAGGAGCCGCTCGGCACCGGCAAGGACGGACAGCCCGTCTACCTCAAGGACATCTGGCCCTCGCAGGCCGAGATCGCGGAGCTGGTCGAGGCGACGGTCACCCGCGCGGCGTTCCAGGAGAAGTACGCCGACGTCTTCGCGGGCGACGAGAAGTGGCAGGCCGTCGAGGTGACGGAGCAGGAGACCTACGACTGGCCCGCCTCGTCCACCTACGTGCAGAACCCGCCCTACTTCCAAGGCATGTCGTCGGAGGCGGGGACCATCGAGGACGTGCGCGGGGCCAAGGTGCTGGCGCTGCTGGGCGACATGATCACCACCGACCACATCTCGCCGGCGGGCTCCTTCAAGGAGACGTCGCCCGCCGGACAGTACCTGCTCGACCGCCAGGTGCCCCCGCGGGAGTTCAACTCCTACGGCTCGCGGCGCGGCAACCACGAGATCATGATGCGCGGCACCTTCGCCAACATCCGCATCAAGAACGAGATGCTCGACGGGGTCGAGGGCGGCTACACCCTCGGGCCGGACGGACAGCAGACGTCCATCTTCGACGCCGCGATGGCGTGGCAGGAGCAGGGCGTCCCCCTCGTGGTCGTGGGCGGCGAGCAGTACGGCGCGGGCTCGTCCCGCGACTGGGCGGCCAAGGGCACGGCGCTGCTGGGCGTCAAGGCGGTCATCGCCGAGAGCTTCGAGCGCATCCACCGCTCCAACCTCGTCGGCATGGGCGTCATCCCGTTCGAGTTCACGGGCGGCGATACGCGGAAGTCGCTGGGGCTCAAGGGCGACGAGACCTTCGACATCGCCGGGCTGTCGGACGTGAAGCCGCTGCAGGAGGTGCAGGCGACGATCACCTACGGCGACGGCAGCACCAAGGACGTCACGCTGAAGTGCCGGATCGATACCGAGGTGGAGATCGAGTACATCAAGCATGGCGGCGTGCTGCACTACGTGCTGCGCGACCTCGCCAAGGCGCCGATGGCCGCCGAGTGACCACCGCGTAGGCGGGGCGAGGGGGGCGGGACCGTCTGGGTTCCGCCCCCGTCCCGTTCGGCCTCACGGTCCCCACGCGACCGCGTTCGGGATCGGGAGGCGCAACGCGTTCCGATGCCGCGGGGCCATGCCGGGGATCAGGAAGGCGTCGACGACCACCTCCACGGCCAGCGCCGCGAGGAGCAGGTGCCCGATCCCGGCTCCGGCCGTCCGACCCAGTGCAGAGGCGGCTCGCCCGGAGAGGGTCGCCGGTCTATGTCTGGCCCAGCCGAACGGAAGCCCCGATGATCACCACCCGCCGCACCGCCCTGCTCTCCCTCGCCGCCCTGCCGATGGCCGCCTGCGTGAACTCCGCCCGAGGCGGGCCGCCGCCGCGCGGGACGGCGCGGGACGTGGCCACGCTGTCGCTTGCCCTCGCGGCGCTGGGCCCGGGCGTCGATCCCGCCGAGGCGCGCCGGGTCGCCGACCTCGCCATCGCGGAGACCCACCGCCTCGCGCTCGCCTACGGGATCGAGGATGCCGCCCTCGTCCACAACGCGAAGGTCAATACCGGCCGCAAGCCGCGCGGCCTGTGCTGGCACTGGGCGGAGGATCTCGAGACCGCCTTGGAGCGGCTGGACCTCCGGTCGATGACCCTCCACCGCGGCATCGCCAACTACGACCGCGCCTTCCGCATCGAGCACTCCTCGGTGATCGTCTCGGCGCGCGGGGCCGCCATGATGGAGGGCCTCGTGCTCGACCCGTGGCGCAAGGGAGGGGTGCTGACGTGGATTCCCGCCGCCGAGGATCGCCAGTACCCGTGGGAGCCGCAGCTCGCCGTCCACCGGGCCCGCTACGAGGAGCGGGTCGCGCGGGGCGAGGCCCCGGCGGGCTACGCGATCGTGAAGCCCTGAGTCCGTGGCCCTCGCGGACCACCTGCGCGGCTTCCCGGACCTCCCGCCGCTCTGGACGCTGGGGACGATGGCCATGTCCGCGCTCCTCGCGCGCCTGCTGCCGGCCGCCGACCTCGGCGCGGCCGGGCGCGTGCTCGGCGCGCTGGAGGTCGCGTTCGCGCTGGGCCTGATCGCGTGGGCGGCGCTGCCGTTCCTCCGGCTGCGCACGCCCATCGAGCCGCACCACCGGCCCACCGCGCTCATCACCGGCGGGCCGTACGCCTTCACGCGCAACCCGATCTACCTCGGCCTGATGGGCCTCGCGCTGGGCTACGCGCTCTGGCTCGGCCCGCTCGCGGCGACGCTGCCGGTCGCGGCGCTCGCCTACGTCCTCGACCGGCGCTTCGCCGCCCCCGAGGAGGCGCTCCTGATCGACGCGTTCGGGGCCGAGGGCCGCGCCTATGTCGACCGGGTCGGGCGCTGGGCCTGACGCGAGGTCGTCCGGCTCTCACCCGGAGGTGATTGGAACCGCGGGGCGGCCGCGACTAGGTGCAGGGGGCAGACCGACAAAGGCCATCCATGCGACCGACCCTCCTCGCCCTCGCGCTCGCCGCCCTCGCCGGCGCGGCCCCCGCCCTCGCCGATCCGGTGGTGGTCGAGCTCTTCACCTCGCAGGGCTGCTCGTCCTGCCCGCCCGCGGACGCGCTGATGGGCGAGATCGCGGATCGGGACGACGTCGTCGCGCTGGCCTTCCACGTCGACTACTGGGACTGGATCGGCTGGGCCGACACCTTCGCCGACCCCGCCTTCTCCGATCGCCAGCGCGCCTACGCGGCTGCCTTCGACTCGAACATGGTGTTCACGCCCCAGTTCGTGATCGGCGGGTCGGACACGGTGGCGGGGCCGGACGGGATGGGTCTGGCCGACACGATCGTCGCGCATTCGGGCGCGACCCCCGACCTCCTCTCGGCCGAGGGCGACCGCCTCACCGTCCAGCCGGCCGAGGGCGGGGGGCGGCTGACCCTCTACGAGGTGCGCCCCTCCGCCGAGGTGGCCATCCTCCACGGCGAGAACGCCGGGCGCGACATGACCTACCACCGGATCGTGCGCGGGATCGTCGATCTCGGCGCGTGGGACGGGGAGGGGGGCACGATGGATTTGCCGCCCGCGCGCGACGGGCTCGCGCGCGTCGTCGTCGCCCAAGCCGTCGGTCCGGACGGCGCGCCGGGCGCGGTGCTGGGCGCCGTGGCGGTCGACTGACTTCCCCCCGGCGGCCGGGCCTGTCACCACCCGCCCCATGATCCGCGCGATTCTCTTCGACAAGGACGGGACGCTCACCGACTTCCGCGCGACGTGGACCGACTGGCTGCGCGACGCCGTCCACGCCCTCGCCGACGATGCGGGGACCGCGCCGCAGGCCGTGGCCGAGGCGCTGGGCTACGACCTCGCCCGCGACCGCATCGACGACCACGGCCCCTTCGTCACCCAGTCGAACGCGCAGCACGTCCAGCGCCTCGCGCCCCGCGTGGGATGGTCCGCCGACCGCCTCGCCGAATGGGTGGAGGACCGGGCCCGTGCGGTGGAGCAGGTGCGCGTCCCCGGCGCCGACGCCGCCCTCGCCGCGCTGCACGCCGATGGCTGGACCATGGGCATCCTGACCAACGCCACCACCGCCGAGGCCGCGCACCACCTCGGCCACATGGGCCTGCGCGACCTGTTCGTCCGGATCGTCGGCTACGACGTCGCGGGGCCGAAGCCCGACCCCGCGGGCGCGCTGACCTTCGCGCGCGAGCGGCGCCTCGATCCGTCAGAGATCCTCGTCGTGGGCGACGGCATGACCGACATGGAGGCCGCGCGCCGCGCGGGCATGCCCGCCGTGGGCGTCCTCACCGGCACACTGTCGCGCGCGGACCTCGAGCCCCACGCCCGCGCGGTGCTCGACGACGTGACCGCGCTGCCCGGCTGGCTCTCCGCCAACGCCTGAAAGCGACCTCTCCGGTCGTCTCCCGCCATCTACAGGTGCCCGCCGCCCCGCACTCTGGGCGCGAGGGAGGCGCCCATGAAGGACACCGACGACACCCCCCGCCGCCGCCGCGCGGGCGGACGCCGCGGCCACGCCGAACGGGCGGGCACCGCCGTGCACGAGCAGATGCCGTGGTCCCAGCCCCGCAACCCCGACCGCCCGGCCGAGCCGCTGGACGCCGACGGCGTGCAGGCGATCCATGCGGGCGTGGTCCGCATCCTGCAGGAGATCGGGATTGAGTTCCTGAACCCCGAGGCCTGCGACGTGCTGCGCCGCGCGGGATGCCGGGTGGAGGGGACCAACGTCCGCATGGACGAGGACTTCCTGATGGCGCAGCTCGCCCATTGCCCGGCGGAGTTCACGATCACGCCGCGCAACCCCGAGCGCGCCCTGCGGATCGGCGGGAACTGGATGGCCTTCGGCAACGTGTCGAGCCCGCCCAACTACTGGGACGTCCACACGCCCAAGCAATCCGGCTCGATGGAGCGCTACGTCGACCTCATCAAGCTGACGCAGCACTTCAACTGCATCCACTTCGCGGGCGGCTACCCGGTCGAGCCGATCGACGTCCACGCCTCCGTCCGCCACCTCGACTGCCTGTTCGAGAAGCTGACGCTGACCGACAAGGTCGTGCATGCCTACTCGCTGGGCCGCGAGCGGGTGGAGGACGTGATGGAGATGACCCGCATCGCGGGCGGCCTCACGCGGGAGGAGTTCGACTCCGAGCCGCACATGTACACCAACATCAACTCCGTCTCGCCGCTCAAGCACGACTTCCCGATGCTGGAGGGCGCGATGATCCACGCCCGCCGCAACCAGCCGGTGATCGTGACGCCCTTCACGCTGGCCGGCGCGATGGCGCCCGTCACCATGTCGGGCGCCGTCACGCTCTCGCTGGCCGAGGGGCTGGCCGCCATCGCGCTGCTGCAATGCGTGAACCCCGGCGCGCCGGTGGTCATCGGGACGTTCACCTCCAACGTCGACATGAAGTCCGGCGCCCCCGCCTTCGGCACGCCCGAGTACATGCGCGCCACCCAGATGACCGGCCAGATGGCGCGGTTCTACGGCCTGCCGGTCCGCTCCTCGGGCGTGTGCGCGGCCAACGTGCCGGACGGGCAGGCGATGTGGGAGACCGGCCACTCGCTCTGGGCCGCCGTGCAGTCGGGGACCAACGTCGTCTACCACGCGGCGGGCTGGCTGGAGGGCGGGCTGATCGCGAGCCCCGAGAAGTTCGTCATGGACTGCGAGGTGATCCAGCAGATCCAGCGCTACTTCGAGCCCGCGACATGGGCCACGACGCCGGACGACATCGCCATCGACGCGATCCGCGACGTCGGGCCGGACGGCCACTACTTCGGCACGCAGCACACCCAGGAGCGGTACCAGACGGCCTTCTACCAGCCGTTCGTGTCGGACTGGCGCAACTGGGAGGCGTGGGACGCGGCGGGCGGCGTCTGGACCGCCGAGCGGGCCTACGCCCTGTCGCGCCGCATCCTCGAGGCCTTCGAGCCGCCCGCGATGGACGCGGCCGTCCGCGAGGAGCTGGCCGCCTTCGTCGCCAAGCGCAAGGAGGAGGGCGGGGCACCGACCGACTTTTAGCGTTCACGTCCCGGTAAGCTTTGGCTGCGAGGGAGGGTCCGACAGCAACGAGTCGGGGCCTCCGATGCACGGCACCATCCTCAAGACCGCCGAGGGGTACCTCCGCGCCACCCGCGGGGCCGACGGCTGGGCCGCGATCGCCGCGGCGGCCAACCTCCCGCCCGACGGCATCATCGCCATGCGGCCCTATCCGGACCGGGTGATGACCGCGCTCCTCGCGGCGGCGGCCTCCCATACCGGCCGCGCGCCCTCCGACCTCCTGGAGGACATGGGGACGTGGCTCTGCACCGACCCCGCGAACGAGGCGGTGCGCCGCCTCTTCCGCTTCACCGGCCCGACCTTCCCCGACCTCCTCTACTCGCTCGACGACGTGCCCGAGCGCGCGCGCATGGCCGTGCCCGACCTCGACCTGCCCGAACTCTCCTTGGTCGAGCAGGGGGAGGGGCGCTACCGCGTCGCGTCGACTTGGCCGCTCAAGGGGGCGGGATCGGTCATCGTCGGCGTGCTGCGCGCCTTGGCGGACGACTACGGCGCCCTCGCGGTCGTCGCCCACGAGGGGCGGCGCGAGGCGCGGGGCTTCTGGGTCGAGATGCTCTCGATCCGCCTGCTCGACGAGGGATTCCAAGACCCGAAGGGCTTCGCACTGGGAGGTGCTGCATGAGCATGATGGGGTTGCGGCTCGGCCGCGCGGGCGCGGACCGGCTGATGCCGATGCACCTCGTCCTCGACGAGGAGGGCGACGTGCTCCACGCCGGGCCCGCCCTCGAGAAGATCGCGGGGCGATCCCTCGCCAAGCGCCCGATGGAGGAGGTGCTGCGCTTCTGTCGCCCCTACGCGGCCTCCACGCCCGACTCCTTCGCGCCGCTTGCGGGTCGCGCCCTGCAGGTGGAGCTGCTGGGCGCGGGCGAGGGGCGGCGCCCGGTCCCGCTGCGCGCGGTGCTGGTGACCCTGCCGCAGGGCGGCGCCCTGCTGCACCTGTCGCCGGGCGTGCGCCTCGCCCGCACGGTGCGCGACCACGGCCTCGACGCGACCGACTTCTCGCCCGTCGACCCGTCCGTCGAGCTGCTCTTCATGTGCGAGGCGCAGGCCCTCGTCCGCGGCGAGCTGGAGCGGCTCGCCACCGGGGGCACGCGCGCGTCCGACTGGACCTCGCGCAAGCCCGCCGCGCCCGGGGAGGCGTCCGCCATCGCCGCCGCGCTCACGGGGGCGATGGACTCCACCGCCTTCGGGTTCGTGCGCATCTCCACCGCCGAGCCGGGCGCCCAGACGCGGGAGCGGCTGCGCGAGATGGCCGCCCGCAGCCTCCGGGACCGGGACACGATCCTTGACACGCCCGATGGGCTGCTCCTCGTCGTCGCCGACGGCGAGGACGGCGCCGTCGCCACCGTCGCCGCCCGCCTCCGGGGCAGGCTGCACCGCCTCGCCGAGGACGGCCTGCTGTCGCAGGTGGAGGTCGCGGCATGGGGCGCCGCGCGCTGCGACGAGGAGGAGGAGGGCGACCTCCCCGCCGCCGCGCCCGACGGCTACGCCTACGGCGCGCGCGCCGCGTCCCTGCCGCGCGCGGGATCCGCAGCGGTCGGCGGGTAGGGCGGATTGCCTACGGGTCGGATGACGATGCCCCGCCCCCCGATCCATCCACGCCGGACCGCAGGCGATGGCCGGGGCGTTCGGCGTTCCGAGGCGCGAGGTGCAGGCGACCGTCCCGTCGTGGACCTAGGGGACGGGCTTCCGCCGGATGCGGGCCCTGTCTCCAATCATCCCGAACGATCACGGACCGCGGCGGCGTCGGGTCCATCGCGGTGGCGACGCGTCCCGGACGGGGTGCCGACGCACGGACGCAAGGTCCGCCCGCCCCTCGGCAGCGTCCCCTGCGAGGGGGAACCGGCGTGCCGCAAGCACCTGTCTCTGCTGTGGAAGATGGTACCCCGTAGGGGAATCGAACCCCTCTTTCCAGGTTGAAAACCTGGCGTCCTAACCGATAGACGAACGGGGCCCGCCGGTGAGGCGCTCTCTAGGGCAGGGGGCCAGAGGCCGCAACCGGTTTTTTACCCCCCGGCCGCACCCCGTCAGGCGGCCCCGTCGCCCGGCAGGGCGACGTCCTCGACGCTGACCTGGACGGTCTCGCGCCCCTGCCACCGGTTGATCTCCAGCCGACCGGCGACGTGGAGCGGCGCCCCCGCCGCCCGCTCCACCATCGCGGCGATCCCGTTGCCCCCGGCGCGGAACGCGATCCCCTCCAGCCGCGCCGCGCCGTCCGTCAGGTCCAGCTTCAGGTGCCCGTCCCCGACGGCGCGGTGATGACGGACCCGCAGGGCCGGGAAGGCGAAGCGCGGCGCGGAGGCGCCCTGCCCGAACGGCCCCGCCGCCTGCAGGGCCGCCACGAGGTCGCGGGTCGCCGCCCGGGGCATCAGCGTCGCGTCGACCGCCAGCGCGGGACCGTCCGACGGCCCCTGCCGCGCGACGAGCGCCTCGAGCCGCGCCATCGCCGCCCCCACGCCCGCGACGGGGACCGACAGGCCCGCCGCCATCCTGTGGCCCCCACCCTTCGCCAAGAGCCCCTCGGCCGCGAGACGCTGCACCGCAGCACCGATGTCGACGCCCGCCACCGACCGCGCCGACCCCGTCGCCATGCCCTCGGTGCCGAGGCCGATCACGACGGACGGCTTGCCGGTCCGCTCCTTCATCCGGGACGCGACGATGCCGACGACGCCGGGGTGCCAGCCCTCGCCCGCGGCCCAAGCCAGCGGACCCTCCCGCGCCTCCGCCTGCGCCAGCGCCTCCTCGGTGATCCGCGCCTCCATCGCGCGCCGCTCCCGGTTCAGGCCGTCGAGCCGTGCCGCCAGCGCCGCCGCCTCGGACGCGTCCGCGGTCGAGAGCAGCCGGGCCCCGAGGTCGCTCGCCCCGATGCGCCCGCCCGCGTTGATGCGCGGCCCCAAGAGGTAGCCGAGGTGGTAGGCCGACGGAGGCCCGTCCATCCGCGCCACGTCCGCCAGCGCGACCAGCCCCGGCCGCGCCCGCCGCCCCAGCACCTGCAGCCCCGCGCGCACCAGCGCCCGGTTCACCCCCACCAACGGCGCCACGTCCGCGACCGTCGCCAAGGCAACGAGGTCCAGCATCGCCATCGGATCCGGCCCCGCCATGCCGTCGTCGCGCAGCCGCCGGTTGGCTTGCACGAGGCAGAGGAACACCACGGCGGCGGCACAGAGATGCGCGTGCTCGCCGCCCTCGTCGACGCGGCACGGGTTCACCACGGCGTGGACGTCCGGCAGCGTCTCCTGCCCGAGATGGTGGTCCAGCACGATCACGTCCGCGCCCGCGGCGGCGGCCAGCGCCTCGTGGGCGACGGTCCCGCAGTCGACGCAGAGGATCAGGTCGTGCGCGGAAGCCAGCCCGGCCATCGCGGGCGCGTTGGGGCCGTATCCCTCCGACAGCCGGTCGGGCACGTAGAGCGTGGCCTCCCGCCCGAAGTGCCGCAGCCACCAGATCAGAAGCGCGGCCGAGGCGCCGCCGTCCACGTCATAGTCGGCGAACACCGCGATCCGCTCGCGCCGGGTCACCGCCGCCACCAGCCGGGCCGCGGCGCGGTCCATGTCGAGGAAGGTGGTCGGGTCGGGCAGCAGGTCGCGCAGCTTCGGATCGAGGAAGCCCGCGGCCCCCTCCGCCGTCACGCCACGCCGGGCGAGGTGGCGGGCGAGCACATGGGGATGGCCGCCTTGCGCGATCGCCTCGGCCAGCCGCTCCTGCGCGGGGTCCAGCCCCACCCACGCCCGGCCCGTGGCCGAGCGCGTCACCCCGAGATACGCGTCCCCCATGCGCCGCCCCTAGCCGGGCGGCGGCGGGGGCGGCAAGGCGTCAGGTCGGGTTGCGGTAGGTCATGCGCCGGACGCTGCCGGTCTTGGAGCGCATCAGGATGGTCTCGGCGGTCAGGTAGCCCGGCTCGCGCCGGATGCCCGGCAGGATCGAGCCGTCCGTGACGCCCGTCGCCGCGAAGATCACGTCCGAGGTCACCATGTCGTCGCGGGTGTAGACCCGGTCGAGGTTGGTGATGCCCGCCTTGGCGGCACGCCCGCGCTCGTCGTCGTCGCGGAAGGTCAGGCGCCCCCACATCTGCCCGCCCATGCACTTGAGCGCCGCCGCCGCGAGCACGCCCTCGGGCGCCCCGCCGGAGCCCATGTACATGTCGATCCCGGTCTTCTGCGCCTCGGCGCAGTGGATCACGCCCGCCACGTCCCCGTCCGTGATCAGGCGAATGGCGCAGTCGGTGGTGCGCAACTCCTCGATCATCGCCTCGTGGCGCGGGCGCTCCAGCACGCAGACGGTGATGTCGTGGGTCGAGCAGCCCTTTGCGGCGGCGAGCGCGTTGACCCGCTCAGCGGGATCCATGTCCATCGTCACGACGCCGGGACGGTAGCCGGGGCCGATGGCGAGCTTGTCCATGTAGACGTCAGGGGCGTGGAGCAGCGAATGGCGCGGGGCCATGGCGATCACGGTGAGCGCGTTCGGCATGTCCTTGGCCGTGAGCGTCGTGCCCTCCAGCGGGTCGAGCGCGATGTCGACCTCCGGGGCCGTGTCGCCGCCATGCCCGCCGCCCACCTCCTCGCCGATGTAGAGCATGGGCGCCTCGTCGCGCTCCCCCTCGCCGATGACGACGGTGCCGCGGATGTCGAGCAGGTTGAGCTGGTCGCGCATCGCGTTGACCGCCGCTTGGTCCGCCGCCTTCTCGTCGCCGCGCCCGATCAGCGAGGCCGAGGCGAGCGCCGCCGCCTCCGACACGCGGGCGAGGCCCAGCGACAGCATCCGGTCGTTGAAGTCGGTCTTGGCCATGTCGCTCTCCGGACGCCGTGGGGGATCGCCGTCGGCCTAGACGCCGGGGGGAGGGGGGGCAACCGGCGGTTGCGCTAACGTGCCCTCACACCCCCTCGGAGGACGTGGCCCAGAGGTTCAGCCCCGACTCGCACGTCAGCGCGTCGATCCGCGCCAGCTCGTCCTCGGAGAACGCGAGCTTGGCCGTCGCGCCCGCGCAGTCCGTCACCTGCTCGGGACGCGACGCGCCGATCAGGGCGGAGGTCACGCGCCCGCCGCGCAGCACCCACGCGATGGCCATCTGCGCCAGCGTCTGCCCCCGGTCCGACGCCAGCGCGTCGAGGCCGCGCAGCGCCTCGATCATCCCGTCCATCACCGTGCGCGGGTCGAGCGACTTGTTCTGCGCCGCCCGGCTGCCCTCGGGGATGCCGCCGAGGTACTTCTTGGTCAGCAGGCCCTGCGCGAGAGGCGTGAAGGCGATCGAGCCGATCCCCGCCTCGTCCAGCGTGTCGAGCAGCGCGTCGCGCTCCACCCACCGGTTGAGCATGTTGTAGGACGGCTGATGGATCACGCAGGGCGTGCCGAGGTCCCGCAGGATCGCCGCCGCCTCCCGCGTCCGCCGGGCGTTGTAGCTTGAGATGCCGACGTAGAGCGCCTTGCCCGACCGGACGATCGCGTCGAGCGCGCCCATCGTCTCCTCCAAGGGCGTGTCGGGGTCGAAGCGGTGGGAGTAGAAGATGTCGACGTAGTCCACGCCCAGCCGCCGCAGCGAGGCGTCGCAGGACGCGATCAGGTACTTGCGGCTCCCCATCTCGCCGTAGGGTCCGGGCCACATGCGGTAGCCCGCCTTGGACGAGATGACGAGCTCGTCCCGGTGCCCGCGGAAGTCGGTGCGGAGGATCTCGCCGAAGGCGCGCTCGGCGCTGCCCGGCTCGGGGCCGTAGTTGTTGGCGAGGTCGAAATGGGTGATGCCCGCGTCGAAGGCGGTCCGGCAGATCGCGCGCTTGGTCGCGTGGGGCGCGTCGTCCCCGAAGTTGTGCCACAGCCCCAGCGAGACCGCGGGCAGGGTCAGGCCCGAGCGCCCGCAGCGCCGGTAGGGCATCGTGTCGTAGCGGGTCGGGGCGGGGGCGTAGGGGATGGCGGGATCGGCCATCTCAGACCTCTTGGATCTGCAGCGCGACGGGCGCCTCGGTGACGACGCCGGTCCCCTCCAGCCCCGCCAGCGCACGGGCCAGCGCGTCGGCCGCGCAGGGATGGGTGACGATCAGGACGGGCGCGTCGGCGCCGGGGTGGTCGTACTGGCGCATCCGGTCGATGGAGATGCCCGCCTCCCCCAGCACCGTGGCCACGCGCGCCAGCGCCCCCGGCTCGTCGCGCAGCGAGAGGCGCAGGTAGTGCGCGTGATCCGTCCCGCCGACCGCCCGGCTCGCAGCGGCCAATCCGGCCGCGGGCTGGCCGAAGGGCGGAAGCGCGTGGCCCCGCGCGACGTCCATCACGTCCGCCATCACCGCGCTGGCCGTCGGCCCCGCGCCCGCCCCCGCCCCGCGCAGGACGATCTGGCCGGCCGCGTCGCCCTCGATCACCACCATGTTGGTCGCGCCTTCCAAGGCCCCCAAGGGCGAGTCGGCGGGCACCAGCGTCGGGCGCATCGACTGCGCGACCCCGTCGCCCACCGCCTCCGCCACGCCGAGCAGCTTGATGCGGTAGCCCATGTCGCGCGCGCGGCGGATGTCGTCGATCGAGACGCGCTCGATCCCCTGCAGCTCCACCCCGTCGAAATCGACCCGCGTCCCGAATGCGATGGCCGACAGCAGCGCCAGCTTGTGGCCCGCGTCGATCCCTCCCACGTCGAGCGTGGGGTCCGCCTCGAGGTAGCCCAGCGCGCGGGCCTCCTCGAACACCTCGTCGTAGGGCAGGCCTTCGGCCTCCATGCGGGTCAGGATGTAGTTGCAGGTGCCGTTCATCACGCCCATCACCCGCGTGACCCGGTTGCCCGCCATCCCCTCGGCCAACGCCTTCACGCAGGGGATGGCCCCCGCCACGGCCGCCTCGAAGCGCAGCGGGACGCCCGCCGCCTCCGCCGCCTCCGCCAGCGCCTGCCCGTGCAGCGCCAGCATCGCCTTGTTCGCCGTGACCACGGGCTTGCCGGCCGCGAGGGCCGCCTCGACGGAGGCCTTCGCCGGTCCGTCCGATCCGCCCATCAGCTCGACGAACACGTCCACGTCGCCGCGCTTTGCGAGCGCGACCGGGTCGTCCTCCCAGGCGTAGCCGGACAGGTCCACGCCCCGGTCGCGGTCGCGCGAGCGCGCCGAGACGGCGGCGATCTCGATCCGCCGCCCGCAGCGCGCCGCCAGCAGGTCGCCCCGCGCCTGCACGATCAGCACGACGCCCGCGCCGACGGTCCCGAGCCCGGCGATCCCCAGTCGAAGCGTGGTCATGGCGTGGTCCCCCGTGATGGCCCGGACGGGCTATCGCGGGGGCGGGGCGGGCGCAACGCGCGCCCCGCCGCGTGGGGGCGGCACGGGACGAGCGCGGAGGCCGCGGTCGTGCCGCCGCGAAGGGGCGGGGGCTCCCCGTCCCCCGGTCGTCGTCAGAGCGGCGCGGCCCGCAACGCGTCCGCCCGCGCGCGCAGCCGTTCGCCGCGCGCGGCGAGGTCGCTCTCGGGGGGCAAGGGGGGCAGGCGGCGCTGCAGCCTGACCGCCCGGCGGACCAGGTCGGCGTTGCGCGGCGCCTGCGGCGCGCGCGCCTTCACCCGCGCGACGCGGGCGTCGAGCTCCGCCCCCACGGAGGCCGCGCGGATCGGCCGGTCGGCGGCGCCGAGGACGTCGTCCAGCGGCACGAGCGACGGCGGCGGGCCGGCCAAGGCGGCGGAATCGGCGGGGATCGACGGCGGCGGGAGGTCCGAGCAGGCGGCGAGCGGGAGCAGGAGGAGGGCGAGGGCGCGCATCGGGCGCGACCCTAGGGCCGCGCCCGCGCGCCGTCCATCCGGCTCAGAGATCCGGGTAGATCGGGAAGCGGCGGCAGAGCGCCGTCGCCCGCTCGCGCACGGAGGCCTCGACGTCGGCGTTCCCCTCGGCCCCGTTCGCGGCCAGCCCGTCCACGACCTCGCAGATCAGGCGCCCCACCTCGCGGAACTCCTCTTCCCCGAACCCGCGCGTCGTGCCGGCGGGGGTGCCCAGCCGGATGCCAGAGGTGACGGTCGGCTTCTCGTCGTCGAAGGGGATGCCGTTCTTGTTGCAGGTGATGTGGGCGCGCCCGAGGGCGGCCTCGGTCGCGTTGCCCTTCACGCCCTTGGGGCGCAGGTCCACCAGCATCACGTGGCAGTCGGTGCCGCCGGTGACGATGTCGAGCCCGCCCTGCATGAGCTCGTCCGCCAGCGCTTGGGCGTTGGAGATGACCTGCGCCTGATAGTCCCTGAACTCGGGCGCCAGCCCCTCGCCGAAGGCCACCGCCTTGGCGGCGATGACGTGCATCAGGGGGCCGCCTTGGATTCCGGGGAAGATGGCCGAGTTGAACTTCTTCGCCAGCGCCTCGTCGTCGGTCAGGATCATGCCACCGCGCGGGCCGCGCAGCGTCTTGTGGGTCGTCGTGGTCACCGCGTGGGCGTGGGGGAAGGGCGAGGGGTAGTGGCCCGCCGCGATCAGCCCCGCGAAATGCGCCACGTCCGCCAGCAGGTAGGCGCCCACCGAATCGGCGATCTCGCGCATCCGGGCGAAGTCGATCTGCCGCGGGATGGCCGAGCCGCCCGCGATGATCATCTGCGGCCTGTGCTCGGCGGCCAGCGCGGCGACCTGGTCGTAGTCGAGGCGCAGGTCGTCCTCGCGCACCCCGTACTGCACCGCGTTGAACCACTTACCCGACTGGTTCGGCCGCGCCCCGTGGGTCAGGTGCCCGCCCGCGTCGAGCGACATGCCGAGGATGGTGTCGCCCGGCTTCAGCAGCGCGGTGAACACGCCTTGGTTCGCTTGGGAGCCGGAGTTCGGCTGCACGTTGGCGTAGCCGCAGCCGAAGAGCGTCTTGGCCCGCTCGATCGCCAACTCCTCGGCCACGTCGACGTATTGGCACCCGCCGTAGTAGCGCCGCCCCGGATACCCTTCGGCGTACTTGTTGGTCATCACGCCGCCCTGCGCCTCCATCACGGCGCGGGAGACGATGTTCTCGGACGCGATCAGTTCGATCTCGTCGCGCTGGCGCTCCAGCTCCTGCGCCGTGGCGCGGGCGATCTCGGGATCGGTCTCGGCGAGCGAGCGGGTGAAGAAGCCGGGCTGGCGGTGGGGGGCGTTCATGGCGGGCCTCCGGGGGGCAGGGGTCGGCGCCCCATACGCCCCGCACCGCCGGACGAAAAGCGGCGAAACCGACGCAGGCGTGGGGCGGCGCGACTCGGCTTGCCATCCCGGGACGCCCCCGTCACCGTCGCGCGCAGACCACGCCGGAGGCCGAATGCCCCACCGCCGCATCGCCTTCGTCGCCTCCCGCGCCCCCGCCGCGCAGGTGGCTTTAACGCGCCTCTCCAACCGCTACGGCCAGTGCGCCCCCGAAGAAGCGGACATCGTCGTGGCGCTCGGCGGCGACGGCTTCATGCTCGAGACGCTGCACGCGACGCAGGCGCTCGACGCGCCGACCTACGGCATGAACCGCGGCACCGTCGGCTTCCTGATGAACGAGTATGCCGAGGACGACCTGCTCTGGCGGCTCGACGCGGCCGAGGAGGCGGTGACCAACCCGCTCAAGATGCACGCCACCCGCACCGACGGCACCGAGGTCGAGGCGCTGGCCATCAACGAGGTGAACCTGCTGCGGACCGGGCCGCAGGCCGCGCGCCTGCGGATCGCGGTGGACGGCAAGGTCCGCATGGAGGAACTGGTCTGCGACGGCGCGCTGGTGGCGACGCCGGCCGGCTCCACCGCCTACAACTACTCGGCCCACGGCCCAATCCTGCCCATCGGCTCGGAGGTGCTGGCCCTGACGGCGGTGGCGGCCTTCCGCCCCCGCCGCTGGCGCGGCGCGCTGCTGCCCCGCGCCGCGCGCGTCCGGTTCGACGTGCTGGACGTGGAGAAGCGCCCGATGATGGCCGAGGCGGACGGCACGAGCGTGCGCGACGTGGTGCGGGTGGAGGTGGCGACCGAGCCTGCCGTCTGCCACCGCCTGCTCTTCGATCCGGGCCACGGGCTGGAGGAGCGGCTGTTGCGCGAGCAGTTCACCTGACGGGGTCGGACGCCTGACGGCGTCCGACCGGCGGGTGCGCCGCCCCCGCACCCCCGAGGTATTTCCGCCAAGATGAGGGAGGCGGTTGCGCGTCCTCGCGTGGGGGGCCTATCTGCGCGCCGACCGCCCGGAGACCGCCATGCCCCGCACCCTCATCACCAGCGCGATCCCCTACATCAACGGGATCAAGCATCTCGGGAACCTCGTGGGCAGCCAACTGCCCGCCGACCTCTACGCGCGCTACCGCCGGGCCCGGGGGGACGAGGTGCTGTTCCTGTGCGCCACGGACGAGCACGGTACGCCCGCCGAGCTGGCCGCCGCCAAGGCGGGCGAGCCGGTGGCCGATTACTGCGCGCGGATGTGGGCGGTGCAGAAGGAACTGGCGGACGGGTTCCGGCTGTCCTTCGACCATTTCGGGCGGTCGTCCAGCCCCCAGAACCACGCGCTGACGCAGCACTTCGCGGGCGCGCTCGACGCCAACGGATACATCGAGGAGCGCAGCGAGCGGCAGGTCTACTCCAACGCCGACGGGCGC
Organism: Jannaschia sp. Os4; assembly: GCF_016820245.1. Taxonomy (GTDB): domain Bacteria; phylum Pseudomonadota; class Alphaproteobacteria; order Rhodobacterales; family Rhodobacteraceae; genus Jannaschia. Next base: position 532,862 of record NZ_JAFCAR010000005.1, read on the forward strand.
TTCCTGCCCGACCGCTACGTCGAGGGGACGTGCCCCAACTGCGGCTACGACCGCGCACGCGGCGACCAGTGCGAGAACTGCACCAAGCAGCTCGACCCCACCGACCTGATCGAGCCGCGCTCGGCCATCTCGGGCTCGACCGACCTCGAGGTGCGCGAGACGAAGCACCTCCACCTGCTCCAGTCCAAGCTGCGCGGCGAGCTGGAGGCGTGGATCGATGGGCAGGAGGAGTGGCCGGTGCTGACCACCTCCATCGCCAAGAAGTGGCTCAACGACGGCGAAGGGCTGCAGGACCGGGGCATCACCCGCGACCTCGACTGGGGCATCCCGGTCAAGCGGGGCGAGGCGGACTGGCCCGGCATGGAGGGCAAGGTCTTCTACGTCTGGTTCGACGCGCCCATCGAGTACATCGCCTGCGCGGGCGAATGGGCCGAGGCGAACGGGCTGGCGGAGGCCGACTGGCGCCGCTGGTGGCGCACGGACGCGGGCGCGGACGACGTCCGCTACGTGCAGTTCATGGGCAAGGACAACGTGCCGTTCCACACGCTCTCCTTCCCCGCCACGCTGATCGGGTCGGGCGAGCCGTGGAAGCGCGTCGACTACCTCAAGTCGTTCAACTACCTCAACTACGACGGCGGCCAGTTCTCCACCTCGCAGGGGCGCGGCGTCTTCATGGACCAAGCGCTGTCCATCCTGCCTGCCGACTACTGGCGCTGGTGGCTGCTGTCCCACGCGCCCGAGTCGTCCGACAGCGAGTTCACGTGGGAGGACTTCCAAGCCTCCGTGAACAGCGACCTCGCCAACGTGCTGGGCAACTTCGTTAGCCGGATCACCAAGTTCACCCGTTCCAAGTTCGGCGACGGCGATGCGGCGGCCCTGCCCGAGGGCGGGACGCCGGGCGACGCGGAGGCCGCGTTGGTGGAGCGCCTGACCACCGGCGTCGCGGAGTATCAGCGCCACATGGACGCGATCGAGATCCGCAAGGCGGCGACGGCGCTGCGCGGCCTCTGGGTCGCGGGCAACGAGTACCTCCAGCAGACCGCCCCGTGGACGGCCTTCAAGACCGACCCGGCGGCCGCCGCCATGCACGCGCGCACGGCGCTCAACCTCATCCCGCTCTACGCGACCCTTTCGGCGCCCTTCATCCCCGACGCCGCCGCTTCCATGCATGCGGCGATGGGGACGGAGCCCGCGTGGCCCGACGCCATCGACCTCGAAGCGCTGAAGCCCGGCCACGGATTCACGGTGCCCGACGTCCTCTTCGCAAAGATCGACGACGCGCAGCGCGAGGAATGGCAGGCGCGGTTCGCGGGCACGCGGTGAGGCTCGCCCTCGTCGCGCTGCTCGTCCCCGACTACGACGAGGCGCTGCGCTTCTTCGTCGATGGCCTCGGCTGGACCTGCACGGCGGACGAGGAGCAAGGGCGCAAGCGCTGGGTCACCGTCCGGCCCGAGGGGGGCTCGGACCTCCTGTTCGCCCGCGCCGAGGGGGACCAGCGGGCCGCCATCGGCAACCAGTTCGGCGGGCGCGTCGGCCTGTTCCTCCAGACTGACGACTTCGCCCGCGACGCCATGCGGATCGAGGCGGCGGGCGGCACCTTCGAGGAGGTTCCGCGCCGCGAGGCCTACGGCACCGTCGCCGTGTGGCGCGACCCGTGGGGCAACCGCTGGGACCTGATCCAGCCGGCCTAGGCGACCACGCCCACGGCCAACGCGCCGCCCAAGGTCATCGCGAGGAAGAAAATTGTCATATGGGCCATGTTCGCCTCCCGTTCGTGTGAACATGAGGGGAACATCCGGAATGCGGCGAAGTTGTGGCATCATGGACCGAAAGGGGAACACCATGACCATCGACACGCCGAAGCAGGACGCACCGGGCAACGCCGACAAGGATCCCGACGACTGGACGACAGGCGACGAGGCCATGACCGGCGCGCAGGCGTCCTACCTCAAGACCCTGAGCGAGGAGGCGGGCGAGCCGTTCGACCCCGACCTCACCAAGGCGGAGGCGTCGAAGCGCATCGACACGCTGCAGGCCGAGACCGGGCGCGGGGCTTGACCGGGCGGGCGGGGGACGCACCATCCCGCCCATGCGTCGCCTCGCCCTCCTCCTCGTCCTCGCCGCCCCCGCAGGGGCCGACTGCCCCCCGGCCGCCGACCTCTCGGCGGCGGACCCGATCTACGACGACCTCGCCCTCGCGCCCAACGCTGCGGCGGCGCGGGACGGGTCGGGGCGCCTCTGGGCGCTCTGGCTGCAGGCCCCCGACGAGCGGGCGCAGGCGCTCCTCGACCGGGGGATGCGGCAGCGCGAGGCCTTCGACCTGCTGGGCAGCCGCGCGACGCTGGGGATGCTGACGGACTACTGCCCCGACTACGCGGAGGGCTGGAACCAGCGGGCCTTCGCCGCCTTCCTCGCCGGGCTGCACGAGGCGGCGCTCGAGGACCTCGACCGCGCCCTCGCGCTGGACCCCCGCCACCTCGGCGCGCTCACCGGGCGTGCGCTGACCTTGGTCGAGCTCGAGCGGTTCGAGGAGGCGCAGGCCGACGTCCGGCGCGCGCTCGACCTCAACCCGTGGCTCGCGGAGCGGGGCATCCTGTCGCTCGACCCAGAGACGGGGCTGTTCGATCCCGACCGTGATCCGGGACGGCCGGGCGAGCGCCCCTCCGGCATCGAACTCTAGACCTCGGACGGCGCGCGCCGTAGCCACGCCCTCATGCGGGCGTGGCGGAACCGGTAGACGCAGGCGACTTAAAATCGCCCGGCCCAGTGCCTTGCGGGTTCGAGTCCCGCCGCCCGTACGCGACCCTTTGGCCTCCCGCCCTGCGGGCTACTCGAGGTCGGGTCAGCCCATCGCTTCGGGCGATGGGCTCGCTGTCCTCAGCGGATGCGCTCGGCCGCCAAGGCGATGGCCTGCTGGTAGACCGTGGCCGCGTTCCACTCGTTCAGGACGCGGAAGTTGCGCGTCCCCTGACCGAAGGGCTGCCCCGGCTGCCAGCCCTTCTGGCGCAGGAAGTTGGCCGTCGAGGCCAGCGCGTCCGCCGCGTCGTAGAAGTTGACGCCGCCCCCGTTGATGTCCTGCCCGTAGCGCATCGCGTTGCCCGGCAGGAACTGCGTGTGGCCCAGCTCGCCGTGGAACGCGCCCCGCTGGTTGGCCGAGAGCATCCCGCGATCGACCATCTGCAGCGCGGCCAAGGCGTGCGGGGTGAAGAACCCCGAGCGGCGGCAGTCGTAGGCGACCGTCGTGATCGACGAGACCACGGGCGTCGAGCCCATGTTGTTGCCGAAGCCCGTCTCCATTCCCCAGATCGAGGCGAGGATGCCGGCGGGCACGCCGTAGCGCTGCTCCAGCGCGTTGAAGAGGTTGCGGTTCTGGTCGACCCGGCGCTGCGCCTGCGCGGCGAAGCTGTCGAGCGAGCCGAGGCGGATGCGGATGAAGTCGTTCAGCGCGTAGCGCACGCCGCGCTGGTTGCGGTCGGCGTTGATCGTGCCTTGGCTGTAGGAGGCGTTGGCCAGCGCCTGCAGGCCGCGCTGCCCGATCCCCGCCCGCTGCGCCTCCGCGGCGAACTCCTGCTTCCAGCGCTCGAACCCGGAGGCGTCGTTGCCGCAGGTGGCGGCGAGGGCGGGCGTGGCGAAGAGGAACGGCAGGGCGAGAAGCAGACGGCGCATGGTGAAGACCCCCAGATGTGCGATGGGCGTCAGGCTAGCAGGGCGGGGCGGGCGCGCAACCAGCGGATGTGTCGCGGTTATCGGATGACGGGCGCGCGCGCGATCCCGCCGAGCGCGTCGAGGTCCAGCGCCGCCGCGAGATGGTCGGCCAGCGCGTCCAGCGTCCGCTCGACGGAGGCGCCGTGATCGAACGCCGTCGCCGCCGCCCCGAGCCGCGCGAGGTAGGCCTGCCGGAACCCGTCCGCCCCGAACAGCCCGTGCAGGTAGCACCCCCGCACCCGCCCGTCCGGCGACGCGGCCGCGTCGCCCACGTCGGCCCATGCCCGCGCCCGGTCCGGCCCGGTCGTCGCGCCGAGATGGATCTCGTAGCCCGAGACGGGGCGGCCGTCCGCGTGCCCGTCCGACAGCCGCACCCGCTTCTCGGGCCGCATCACCGTCTCGACGTCGAGCAGGCCGAGGCCGGGCGCGGAAGCGGGCGGTCCCTCGATCCCGTCCGGGTCCGACACCGTCCGGCCCAGCATCTGGTAGCCGCCGCACAGCCCCATGACATGACCGCCCCGGCGCACGTGCCCCGCGAGGTCGACGTCCCAGCCCTCCGCCCGGAACGCTGCGAGGTCGGCGAGGGTGGACTTGCTGCCGGGGATCAGGACGAGGTCGCAGACCGGGAGGGGGCGCCCCGGCTCGACGATCTCGACCGAGACGGCGGGGTCGGCGGAGAGCGGGTCGAGGTCGTCGAAGTTGGCGATCCGGCCCAGCCGGGGGACGACGACCCGGAACGCGCCGTCCCGCCGCGTGGACGCGATGTCGAGCCCGTCCTCGGCGGGCAGGCGCCATGCGTCCGCGAACCACGGCACCGTCCCGAGGTCGTGCCAGCCGGTGCGCCCGGCGATGGCCGCCGCGCCGTCCGCGAAGAGCGAGACGTCGCCGCGGAACTTGTTGACGAGGAACGCCTCGATCCGGTCCCGGTCCCGCGGCGGGAGCACCGCGTGCGTCCCGACGAGCTGCGCGATCACGCCGCCGCGGTCGATGTCGCCCGCCAGCACGACGGGCAGGTCGGCGGCCTCGGCGAAGCCCATGTTCGCGATGTCGCCCGCGCGCAGGTTGATCTCGGCCGGGCTGCCCGCCCCCTCGACGATCACGAGGTCGGCGCCGGCGCAGAGGCGCGAGAAGGATTGCAACGCGGCATCAAGGAGTTGCGGCTTCATCTTGAAGTAGTTCCGCGCCCGCACGGTCGCCACGCGGCGGCCCTGCACGATCACTTGGCTGCCGGTCTCGGTCTCGGGCTTGAGCAGCACGGGGTTCATGTCCGTGACCGGCGGAACGCCGCAGGCCAGCGCCTGCGTCGCCTGCGCCCGCCCGATCTCGCCACCGTCCGCGGTGACGGCGGCGTTGTTGGACATGTTCTGCGGCTTGAAAGGGCGCACCCGCAGCCCGGCCCGCGCGAAATGGCGGCACAGACCGGCCACGAGGACGGACTTGCCGACGTTGGAGCCGGCGCCTTGGATCATGATCGCGCGGGCCACGGGCGTCACTCGGCGGCGGTCTTCTCCGCGGCCTGCTCGGCCTCCAGGGCGGCGGCCTTGGCCTCCACCTGCTCGACGATGTGGTCGACCATCTGCTCGTTCGACATGCGGTGCGACTGCTTGCCGGCCAGATAGACCATCCCGTTGCCGTTGCCGCCGCCGGTGAAGCCGACGTCGGTCATCAGCGCCTCGCCCGGCCCGTTCACCACGCAGCCGATGATCGAGAGCGACATCGGCGTCTTGATGTGCTCCAGCCGCTTCTCCAGCGTCTCGACGGTCTTGATGACGTCGAAGCCCTGACGGGCGCAGGAGGGGCAGGAGATGATGTTGACGCCCCGGTGGCGCAGGCCCAACGACTTCAGGATCTCGTAGCCGACCTTCACCTCCTCGACCGGATCGGCCGAGAGCGAGACGCGGATCGTGTCGCCGATCCCCATCCAGAGCAGGTTGCCCAACCCGATGGCCGACTTGATCGTGCCGGAGGTCAGGCCCCCCGCCTCGGTGATGCCGAGGTGAATGGGCGCGTCCGTCGCCTCGGCCAGCCCTTGGTAGGCGGCGGCCGCGAGGAACACGTCGCTGGCCTTGCAGGAGATCTTGAACTCGTGGAAGTCGTTGTCCTGCAGGATGCGGATGTGATCGAGGCCGGACTCGATCATCGCCTCGGGGCAGGGCTCGCCGTACTTCTCAAGCAGGTGCTTCTCCAGCGAGCCAGCGTTGACGCCGATGCGGATGGAGCAGCCGTGGTCGCGGGCAGCGGCGATCACTTCCTTCACCCGGTCCGCCGAGCCGATGTTGCCGGGGTTGATCCGCAGGCAGGCCGCGCCCGCCTCCGCCGCCTCGATGCCGCGGCGGTAGTGAAAGTGGATGTCGGCCACGATCGGCACGGACACCTCGGGCACGATCTCCTTCAGGGCGGCCGAGGACGCCTCGTCGGGGACGGAGATGCGGACGATGTCGGCGCCCGCCTCGGCGCAGGCGTTCACCTGCGCGATCGTCCCGGCCACGTCGGTGGTGACCGTGTTCGTCATGGTCTGCACGGAGATCGGAGCGTCGCCGCCCACGGGCACGTCGCCGACCATGATCTTGCGCGAGGGGCGGCGGTCGATCTGGCGCCAAGGGCGGATGGCGTGGAGCGACATGGGAACCTCCGGTGCTGCGCCCTCGACCTAGGCCGGGGGCGCGGGGCTTACAACCGGAGCTTCAGGGAGCCGTCACTCGGTCGGGGCGACCTCGGCCCCGGGCAGGGCGGGGGCGGGCGCGAGCTCGGCCACCACGCGCTCGAGGTCGGCGTCGGAGGCGAGGTCGGCGACCGCGAAGTCCGCCTGCACCGTGTCGGCGGCCAAGGCCACGTTCGAGACGACCTGCGGGCCGGGGGCGACGGGACCGTAGGTCTGGCCCGCGACGGACATGTAGAGCGCGCCGGAGTTGCCGGTGCGCAGCGTCGGCGGCGTCTCCTCGACGGGGACGTCGAACGTGTCGCCTGCCTGCATCACCCCTTCGAACAGGGTCGCGCCGCCCGCGTCGCGGACGCGGACCCACGTCTCGCGCACGGCCACGAGGACCACCTGCTCGGGGCGGGTGGAGAGCACGGGCTGCGCGGGGCCCTCGGTCGCCGGGGCCTCGACGCCCAGCGCGGCGGCCAAGGCGGCGTCCACGGAGGACGCGAGGTCGGGCGCGGCGTTCGCCTCGCCGACGGCGGCGATCTGCGCCTCGGCCCCGGTGCGGGGATCGGCGGGGTCGGGGCGCGGCACGGCGGAGGCGAGGGCGCCGATCGTGCCCGGCGTGATGGTCGAGATCGGCGCGTCGCGCTCGGTCAGGATCGGCGTCTCGAGGACGCGGGGCCGGTAGAGCCGCGCCAGCGCGTCGTCCGTCGGCGGGGTCACGCCCGCCGAATCGGCGGTCTCGGCGGAGGCGGGCTGCAGCGGGTCGAGCTCGGCTACGAGGGTCGGCGCGGTCTCGACGGGGGCGACGGAGACGCGCTGCACCTGCTGCACCACGGTCCAGCCGCCGTAGCCGATGCCGCCGATCAGCAGCGCCATCACGGCCAGCGAGCCGAGCGCGCCCGGCTCGAACCCGGCGAACACGGGGGTGGCGCGGCGGGCGAAGGGGTTGCCGACGCCGCCCAAGGGGTCGGCGGCGGGGCGGCTGCCCGCGGCGGCCTTGACGAAGGACGGCGTGGCCATGACGCCGAACGGGTCCTCCTTGACGCGCACCTCGCGCTCCATCGGCTTGAGCGAGCGGATGCCGTCGAAGCCCGACTCCTCGCAGAAGCGGGCGAAGACGATCTCTTGGTCGAGGCCGAGGTAGCGTGCGTAGGACCGCACGTAGCCCGCGATGAAGGAGGGGGAGTCGAAGGCCGAGAGGTCCGTGTTCTCGATGGCGGCGATGTAGGACGCCTTGATCCGGAGCTCGCGCTGCACGTCCATGAGCGACTTGCCCAAGGTGGCGCGCTCGCCGCGCAGCTCGTCGCCGAGGCGCATCGCGTAGCTGTCGTAGCCGCGCTCCGTCGACGTCGGTTCGTTTGTGCGAATCTTTCCGCGTCCGAACATGGACCTGCCCCGTCCTTTCCCCGCCGCGTGCCCCGGTTTCCGGGTGCGCCCGTCGGATTCGAACCCCGCTTCCCCCACGGCGTTCCACTGCCTTGGCGCTACGCTAGCATCGCGGCGGCCACAATGCACGGAAAGATGCTACGGGGGGTTAAGGCGGGAATTGGCGCGAATCCGCGCGGCCCGGCCCGCGCCGCGGGCGCGGGGGGCGGGTCAGCCCGCGAGCTCGGCCCGGTTGATGCCGCAGTGGCTCCAGAGCGAATCCATCGCGCGGACCAGCCCGTCGATCATCTGCGGGCCGTGCACGGGCGAAGGCGTGAATCGCAGGCGCTCGGTCCCGCGGGGCACGGTGGGGTAGTTGATCGGCTGCACGTAGATGCCATGATCCTCGAGCAGCATGTCCGAGATGCGCTTGGTGTGGACCGGGTCGCCCACCATCACGGGGACGATGTGGCTTCCGTGGTCGATCACGGGCAGGCCCAGCATCTTGAACCGGGTTTTCAGCACGGACGCCCGCTCCTGATGCAGGTCGCGCAGGGTCTGGTCGGACTTGAGGTGCCGCACGCTCGCCGCCGCGCCCGCCGCGACGGCGGGGGGGAGCGACGTCGTGAAGATGAAGCCCGGCGCGTAACTCCTGATGGCGTCGCACATCTTGGCGCTCGCGGCCACGTAGCCGCCCATCACGCCGTAGGCCTTGGCGAGCGTCCCGTTGATCAGGTCGATCCGGTGGGTGAGGCGGTCGCGCTCTGTCACGCCGCCGCCGCGCGGGCCGTACATGCCGACCGCGTGGACCTCGTCGATGTAGGTCAGCGCGCCGAACTCCTCCGCCGCGTCGCAGATCGCCTCGATCGGGCCGAAGTCGCCGTCCATCGAGTAGACCGATTCGAAGGCGACCAGCTTGGGCGCGGCGGGGTCGTCGGCGGCCATCAGCTCGCGCAGGTGGGCCACGTCGTTGTGCCGGAACACCCGCTTGGCGCCGCCGTTGCGGCGCACGCCCTCGATCATCGAGGCGTGGTTGAGCGCGTCGGAGTAGATGATGAGGCCGGGGAAGAGCTTGGGCAGCGTGCTCAGCGTCGCGTCGTTGGCGATGTAGGCCGAGGTGAACAGCAGCGCCGCCTCCTTGTCGTGGAGGTCGGCCAGCTCAACCTCCAGCGCCTTGTGGAAGACGGTCGTGCCCGAGATGTTCCGCGTCCCCCCCGAGCCCGCGCCGGTCGCGTCGAGCGCGTCGTGCATCGCCCCCAGCACGACGGGGTGCTGGCCCATCCCGAGGTAGTCGTTCCCGCACCAGACGGTGATCTCGCGCTCGGTCCCGTCGGGGCGCGTCCACGTCGCGTGGGGGAACTGGCCGCGCCGCCGCTCGATGTCGATGAAGGTCCGGTAGCGGCCTTCGTCGTGCAGCCGCTGGAGGGCGGCGTCGAGCGCGGCGGTGCGGTCCGTCATGGGGCGTCCTTCGTCGTGGCGTGCCGGGCAAATAGGTCGGGCGACGCGCATGTCACAGGGGCCGTTATGTCGCAAGGATCGGCGGAAGGGGAGTCGGGGCGGCGCGGCTGGACGCCGGGCGCGGCGCGGGCCACCGTGGCGGCAAAGCAGGAGATCCCATGACCGACCGCGCCGCCCCCGTCCTCGACCGCCTCGACGACCAGATGCCCGCCGCCCTCGAGCGTCTGTCGGAGCTGCTCCGCATCCCCTCGATCTCGACCGATCCCGCCTATGCCGACGCCTGCACGGCCGCCGCCGACTGGATGGTGGCCGACCTCGCCTCGATGGGGCTGGACGCCTCGCGCCGGGACACACCGGGACGCCCGATGGTGGTGGCCCATGCGGACGGGCCGCCGGGCGGGGAGGGACCGCACCTGCTGTTCTACGGGCACTACGACGTGCAGCCGGTGGACCCGCTCGACCTGTGGCGCCGCGACCCGTTCGACCCGGTGGTGGAGGACGGGGCGATCCGGGCGCGCGGCGCGTCGGACGACAAGGGCCAGTTGATGACCTTCGTCGAGGCGCTGCGGGCGTGGATCGCGGTGCACGGCGCGCCGCCCTGCAGGCTGACGATCCTCCTGGAGGGCGAGGAGGAGTCGGGCTCGCCCTCGCTGGTGCCGTTCCTGCGGGAGAACGCCGCCGAGCTGCGCGCCGACCTCGCCCTCATCTGCGACACCGGCCTCTACGACGACCGGGTGCCCGCGATCGCGACGTCCCTGCGCGGGCTGCTGGGCGAGGAGATCGTGATCCACGGGGCGAACCGCGACCTGCACTCGGGCAGCTACGGCGGGATCGCGATGAACCCGATCCGCGTGCTGACGCGGATCCTCGGCGGGCTGCACGACGCGGAAGGGCGCGTGCGGGTGCCGGGCTTCTACGACGGCGTCCCCGAACTGGAGCCGGAGCGGAAGAAGGCGTGGCAGGATCTCGGCTTCGCGGCGGAGGCGTTCCTCGGCGAGGTGGGCCTCGCCGATCCGGCGGGGGAGCGGGGGCGGATGCCGCTGGAGATGATCTGGTCGCGGCCCACGGCGGAGATCAACGGCATCCTCGGCGGCTACACCGGCGCGGGGTTCAAGACGGTGCTGCCCGCGCAGGCGTCGGCCAAGGTGTCGTTCCGCCTCGTGGCGGGACAGGATCCGCACCGCCTGCGCGAGTCGTTCCGCGACTGGGTGATGGCGCAGATCCCGGCCGACTGCCGGGTGGAGTTCCACGGGCACGGCGCCTCGCCCGCCTCGGCGATGGACACCTCGCACCCGCTCTTCGACGCGGCGCGCGAGGCCTTGTCGGAGGAGTGGGGCGACGCGGCGGTGTTCACCGGTATGGGTGGCTCGATCCCCATCGCGGGGCACTTCCGCGAGGAGTTGGGGATGGAATCGATGCTGGCTGGCTGGGCCAAGGACGACGACCGCATCCACTCGCCCAACGAGAAGTACGACCTCGACAGCTTCCACAAGGGGATGCGGTCGTGGGCGCGGGTGCTGGCACGGGTGTGATCCTCGGGCGGGGCGCGCGGGCGCGTCCCTCGCTCTCTCGGTCCCCCGTGGGGGAAGGAAGATCGGCGCCGCGTCCCGTCCCGTTGTCCGGGGTGGGGACGGACGAACCTTGCTGCCCTGCCACGCTGAGGTGGCCTGGTCGTCTTCGAGGCCGGCCGACGAGGCGACATCTCTCGATGCTCGTCGGGGTCCGTCATGATCCTGTCCGGGGTCTCCCCCGGTGCGCGCAGGAAGGGTGATCAGGGCGAGCGGTTAAGGAAGCGTGAAGGGCGGGGGGGCGGTCAGGCGTCGAACCCCTCGATCCCGCCGATCAGCCGCTCGTGCGTCTGGATCGCGAAGCGGTCCGTCATCCCGGCGATGTAGTCCGACACCAGCCGCGCGATGGCCGTGTCGCCGTCGGCGGCGTCGATGTCCTTGCGCCACTGCTTCGGCAGGTCGGCGGGATGGGCGCAGAGATAGGGGAAGAGCTCGTCCACCACGCGCGTCGCCCGCTTGCGCATCGCCACGACGTCGGGCGCGCGGTACATGCGCTCGAACAGGAAGCGGCGGATGACGTGAAGGTCGGCCCACAGCCCGTCGGAGAACCGTGCCATCGCGCGGCCCGCATGGCGCACGTCCTCGGCCGAGCCGGGGGCGAGGGCCGCGAGGTTCCGCTCGGTCACCGCGATCACGTCCTCGACCAGCACCCCGAAGAAGCGGCGCAGCGCCTCGTGGCGGCGGCGGTAGAGGTCGAGGCCGGGATAGGTGCGGTCCACCTCGGCGAAGCAGCGGTCGAGGACGGGCAGCTCCGACAGCTCGGCCGTGGAGAACAGCTCGGCGCGCAGCCCGTCGTGGAGGTCGTGGTGGTTGTAGGCGATGTCGTCCGACAGCGCGGCGACCTGCGCCTCGGCGGAGGCATGGGTCGAGAGTTCGAGGTCGTGCCACGCCGCGTAGTCCTGCAGCGCGTAGTGCGCGGGCTCGGGGACGGGGCCGTTGTGCTTGGCGATGCCCTCGAGCGTCTCCCACGTGAGGTTCAGCCCGTCGAAGCTGGCGTAGTGCCGCTCCAGCGATGTGACGATGCGGATGGCCTGCGCGTTGTGGTCGAAGCCGCCATGGGGCTGCATCAGCCGGTCCAGCGCCTCCTCGCCCGTGTGGCCGAAGGGCGGGTGGCCGAGGTCGTGGGCCAGCGCCACGGCCTCGGCCAGGGCGACGTTGAGGCCCAGGTGCCCCGCGATGGTCCGCGCGACCTGCGCCACCTCGATGGAGTGGGTCAGGCGGGTGCGGAAGTAGTCGCCCTCGTGCTCGATGAAGACCTGCGTCTTGTGCTTGAGGCGGCGGAACGCGCTGGAATGGATGATCCGGTCGCGGTCGCGCTGGAACGGGGAGCGGTGGCGGCTCTCCTCCTCGGGGTGCAGGCGGCCGCGGGTGGCCAAGGGGTCGCAGGCGTAGGGCGCGAAGGACGGCGAGGGCGCGGGCGCGGCGCCGGGCACGCGCGTGCCGGACCGGACGTCCGTCCGTGCGTCGCTGCGGGGGGCGGTGGTCATGTGCGCTCCCTTGGCGGTCGGCCCTCTCCTCCATATATCGACGCCACGCCGGAATGTTACCCCGTGCCCGGAGACCCGTCATGGACCTGTCCACGCTGCCCCCCAAGGTCACTCCCCGCGCCTTCGAGCGCCTGTCCGAGATCGGCGCGGCCGCGCAGGGCAAGGCCCTGCGCGTCGCGGTGGAGGGCGGGGGCTGCTCGGGCTTCCAGTACAGCATCGACCTCGGCGAGCCGGAGACGACGGACCTCAGGCTGGAGGGGCAGGGCGAGTGCGTGGTGATCGACGAGGTGTCGCTGCCGTTCCTCGGCGGCGCGACGATCGACTTCACCGAGGAGCTGATCGGCGCGCGCTTCACCATCGAGAACCCGAACGCTTCGTCCTCCTGCGGCTGCGGGGTGTCCTTCTCGCTCTGAGCCGAGGCGGCGATTCCACGCGAATGCGCGAGGGCCGCCCCATATCCGCCATCTGAAGGCGGCAGGTGTCCGGCAACCGATCCGGAGGCCCCCATGTCCGACCCCGTCACCGAAGCCGACATCCGCGCCGACCTCCGCCGCCTCGTGGGGCGCGGGCGCCGCGCGGCGGTCGCCGCGCGGGCGGGCCTCGCCGCGCGGCCCGGCCCGGCCCGCCTCGCGCCGCTGCGGATGGCGGGGCTCGGCGCGATGGCGCTGCAGCTCGGCATGGTCGCGGCGTGGTCCGTCCTGCCGGAGCCGGACGGGCGCGTCGTGCTGGAGAACATCGAGATGACCGCGGGCGAGACCCGCTTCGCGCCGCGTCCGGTGATCGTGCGCGCCGCGCCGCCCGCGGAGGCGGGCGAGGTGCCCGGCCGCTGGCACCGTTGGGTGCCCATCGCGCGCGACGCCGCCGCGTGGGCCGCCGCGCTGGAGGTGGCCGCCACGCGCCCCTCCGACGACCTGCGCGCGGAGGCGGACCGCATGGCCGACCTGCTCCGCTCGCTCCGCGCCAGCCGGGCGCCCGCCGACGCGGAGGTGCTGGACTGGGCGGCGGACGAGGCGGCGCTGCTGCTCGCCGCGCTGGAGGCGCAGCGCGCCGCGCCGCCCGCGCGCGGGGCCGACCTCGCCGGGATGCTGGCGCTCTTGGCGGTCGAGCGGGGCTGACATCGCGGCGCGCGCTCCGTAGGGGAGGGGGATGACCCCGACCGCGCGCCCCGCCCGATGAAGACCGCCCCATGAAGATCGCGACGTGGAACGTGAACGGGATCAAGGCCCGTCTCCAGACCGTGCGCCGCTGGCTGGAGGAGGACGCGCCCGACGTGGCCGTCCTGCAGGAGATCAAGTCCACCGACGAGGCCTTCCCGACCGAGGAGCTGATCGACGGGACGGGCTACTCGATCCACACCCACGGGCAGAAGGGCTTCAACGGGGTCGCGCTCCTGTCCCGCGTGGAGCTGGACGACGTGACGCGCGGCCTGCCGGGCGACGACGCGGACGAGCAGGCGCGCTACATCGAGGCGACGGCGATCGGCGAGCGCGACGCGGTGCGGGTCTGCGGGCTCTACCTGCCCAACGGCAACCCGGCGCCGGGGCCGAAATACGACTACAAGCTGGGCTGGATGGCGCGGCTGGAGGCGCGCGCGCGCGAACTGTTGGCCGAGGAGACGCCGTTCCTGATGACCGGCGACTTCAACGTCATCCCCGACGACCGCGACGCGCTGCAGCCCGCGCGCTGGCACGACGACGCGCTGGCCCTGCCGCAGACGCGCGGCGCCTATCGGCGGATCGTGAACCTCGGGCTGACGGACGCGCTGCGGGCGCGCACGCCCGCGCCGCACCACTTCACCTTCTGGGACTACACCAAGGGCGCGTGGGAGCGGAACGACGGCATCCGCATCGACCACTTCCTGCTCTCGCCCGCCGTGGCGGACCGGATGCGCGACGTGACGATCCAAGCGGAGCTGCGCGGGCGCGACAAGCCGTCGGACCACGTGCCCGTCTGGCTGACGCTGGACCTCTGACGCCCCTTCCTCTTGCCGCAAATATCCCGGGGGTCCGGGGGCAGAGCCCCCGGCGCCCGCCACCAAGGAGCCGCGACATGCGCACCGTTCCCCTCGGCCGCCACGACACGATCACCGAGATCATGCTCGGCACCATGACCTACGGCGCCCAGACCCCGCCCGAGGACGCCCACGCGCAGATGGACCTCGCCGTGGAGGCGGGGGTCACGTGGCTCGACGCGGCCGAGGTCTATCCGGTCAACCCGATGCTGGCCGAGACGGCGGGCCGGACCGAGGAGATCATCGGCGACTGGGTCGCGGCGGGGAACGCGGGCAAGCTGCGCATCGCGACCAAGCACGCGGGCGAGGGCGGCGTGGTGCGCGGGGGGGAGGCGATCACCGCCGAGACGATCCCCGGCGCGATCGAGGGGTCTCTGAAGCGGCTGCAGGTCGAGGCGATCGACCTCTACCAGTTCCACTGGCCCAACCGGGGCTCCTACATGTTCCGCAAGAACTGGACCTACGCGCCGACCGGGGACGGCGCCTCGCGAAAGGCGGAGGTCGTCCAGAACCTTGCGGACTGCGTGGGCGCGTTGGAGCGGGAGGTCGAGCGCGGCACGATCCGGGCCTTCGGCACGTCCAACGAATCCGCATGGGGCATGGCGCGCTGGTGCGACGCCGCCGGGGACGGGCCCGCGCGTCCCGTGTCGATCCAGAACGAGTACTCGCTGCTCTGCCGCCTCGCGGACACGGACCTCGCGGAATGCATGGTCCACGAGGAGATCACCATGCTCGCCTTCTCGCCGCTGGCGGCGGGCCTGCTGACGGGCAAGTACCAAGGCGGCGCGGTGCCCGAGGGGTCGCGCCGCTCGATCAACGGCGGCTTGGGCGGACGCATGTCCGACCGGGTCGAGGGGGCCGTGGACGCCTACCTGCGGCTCGCGGCGGACCACGGGGTCGATCCGGTGCACCTGTCGCTGGCGTGGCTGCGGCACCGCCCCTTCGCCTGCTCGGCCATCCTCGGGGCGACGACGCTGGCGCAGTTGCAGCACGGGCTGAAGGCGGTGGATGTCGACCTGTCCGACGAGACCGTCGCGGCGGTGGACGAGGTGCACAAGGCGTGGCCGCTGCCGTACTGACGCGACGGCGGACGCCCGAAGAGGCAGGGGGCTAGACCGCCTGTCCCGCCGCCCAGCCCGAGGCCCACGCCCACTGGAAGTTGTAGCCCCCCAGCCAGCCGGTCACGTCCACCACCTCGCCCACGAAGTGCAGGCCGGGCACGGACCGCGCCTCCAGCGTCCGCGGGTCCAGCGCGTCCGTCGCCACGCCGCCCCGCATGACCTCCGCCGTGCGGTAGCCCTCCGACCCCGACGGCTGGACGGTCCACGCCCGCGCCGCGCGCTCCAACGCGGAGAGCTTGGCGTTCGACTGGTCGGCGAGGTTGCCGGCGATGCCGGCCCGCGCGATCACGGCCTTCGCCAACCGCTCCGGCATGTGCCGCGCCAGCGCGGTCGCCACCCCCATGCGCCCCCCCGCCTGCCGCTGGGCGGCCAGCGCGTCCGCGAGGTCGGTCCCGTGGGCGAGGTCCACCTCCACCGGCGCCCCCTCGCGCCAGTAGGACGACGCCTGCAGCACGGACGGCCCCGACAGGCCCCGGTGCGTGAAGAGCAGCCCGTCCGCGAAGGCCGGCCCGTCCGCGCGCACCGCGCCCTCCACGGACGCGCCCGCCAAGGCCGCCATCTCTTCGCGCAGGCCGCCCTCGAAGGTGAGCGGGACGAGGGCCGCGCGGGTGTCGACGACGGGCAGGCCGAACGCCCGCGCGATCCGCAGGCCACGGTCCGTCGCGCCCATCTTGGGGATCGGCTTGCCGCCCAAGGCCACGATCACCTTGGCCGCGCGCTCGGTCCCGCCGGACGTCGCGACGGCGAACCCGCCCTCGGCGCGCGTCACGTCCCCGACCGTCGTGGACGGGCGCAGTTCCGCGCCCGCGCCCCGCAGGTCGGACACCAGCCAGTCAACCACCTCTCGCGCCGAGCCCGCGCAGAACAGCTGGCCGAGCGCCTTCTCCGTCCATTCGATGCCCGCGGCCTCCAGCCGGTCGAGGAAGGCGCGCGCCGGGTGCCGCGACAGCGCCGAGAGCGCGAAGCGGGGGTTCTCCGACAGGAACCTCTCCGAGATCGTCGCGCGCGAGATCCCGAGATTCGTGAAGTTGCAGCGCCCCCCGCCGGAGATGCGGATCTTCTCGCCGGGATGCCGGTTGCCCTCGATCACGAGCACCCGCCGCCCGCGTCGCGCCGCCTCGATCCCGGCGTAGAGCCCGGCGGCCCCGCCGCCCAGAACGATCACGTCCCACATGGGCCCGCCCTAGCCGGTCGCGGGAGGGGCCGCGAGGGGCTTGCGCCCCGCCGCGCCCCCGTCTATCCCGCACCCCGCGTTGGGGTGTAGCCAAGCGGTAAGGCAGCGGTTTTTGGTACCGTGTACCGTAGGTTCGAATCCTACCACCCCAGCCATTTTCCCCTCTTCCGGTCTTCCGCCGCCGCCTCCGGGCGGGCAGGGTACGCGCGATCCGAGGAGGCTCCATGACCGTCACCATCGAGCGCGCCGGCCGCATCGCGCGGGTCACCATCGACAACCCCCCGATCAACGCCGCCTCGCACGCGGTGCGGCGCGGGCTGGTGGAGGCCGTGGCGGCGACGGAGGCGGACGGCGCGGTCGCCGCCGTCGTGCTGCGCGCGGCGGGCCGGACGTTCACGGCCGGGGCCGACGTCCGCGAGTTCGGCCAGCCGCCCCGGGAGCCGCACCTCCCCGACGTGGTCCTCGCGCTGGAGGGGGCGGCGAAGCCGTGGGTCGCCGCGCTGCACGGCACGGTGCTGGGCGGGGGGCTGGAGATCGCACTCGGCTGCGCCCATCGGATCGCGGCGCCGGGCACCAAGCTCGGGTTCCCCGAGGTGAACCTCGGGCTGATCCCCGGGGCGGGCGGCACGGTGCGCGCGCCGCGCCTGATCGACCCCGCCGCCGCCCTCGGCCTCTGCGCGGGCGGGCGGCCGGTGGACGCGACGGAGGCCGCGGCGCTGGGCCTCGTGGACGCGGTGGCCGAGGGCGACCTCGACGCGGCGGCGACCGCGATGGCCGAGCGCGCCGCCGATGCCCCGCGCCCCGTCCCGTTGGCCGCGCGCGCGCCCCTGCCGGCGTCCGACGACTGGCCGGATCGGGTGGCGCGGGCTGTGGCCGAGGCCGGCCCCGTCCATGCCCCCCGCGCCGCAGCCGAGGCGGTGGACCGGGCGGTGCGGCTCGGGGCGGACGACGCCCTTGCCGCCGAGCGCGCCGCCTTCGTCCGCCTGAGGGACGATCCGCAGAGCGCCGCGCTGCGCCACGTGTTCTTAGCCGAGCGCGCGGCGTCGAAGCTGCCCGAGCTGAAGGGCGTGGACCCCCGCCCCGTGGACCGGGTGGGCGTCGTCGGCGGCGGGACGATGGGCGCGGGCATCGCGAGCGCCTGCCTGCTGCGCGGCCTGCACGTGACGCTGCTCGAGCGCGACGACGCGGCGGCGGAGGCGGGGCGGGGCCGGATCGAGGGCATCCTCGCGGACAGCCACCGGCGGGGCCTCGTCGACGCGGCGCGCCACGCCGCGCTCCGCGACGCGCTCGCGGTGGCGACCGATCCTGCGGCCCTCGCCCCCGCCGACCTCGTGATCGAGGCGGTGTTCGAGGACATGGAGGTGAAGGCCGGGGTGCTGTCGAGCGTCGAGGCCGTGGTCCGCGACGACGCCATCCTCGCCTCCAACACCTCCTATCTCGACCTCGACGCGCTGGCGGCGCGTGCCCGCGTGCCCGAACGCGTCATCGGCCTTCACTTCTTCTCGCCCGCCCACGTCATGAAGCTGCTGGAGGTCGTCATCCCCGACGGCTGCGCCCCGGACGTGGTCGCCACCGGGTTCGCCTTGGCCAAGCGGCTGGGCAAGATCGCGGTGCCCGCCGGGGTCTGCGACGGGTTCGTCGGCAACCGCATCATGGCGGCCTACCGCCGGGCCGCGGAGTTCATGGTCGCCGACGGGGCGGCGCCCGCGCAGGTCGACGCGGCGATGCGCGGTCACGGATGGCGGATGGGCCTCTTCGAGGTGCAGGACCTCGCCGGGCTCGACATCGCATGGGCCATGCGGAAGCGCCGCGCGGCGACGCGCGATCCGGGGGAGCGGTACTTCGACGGGCCGGACCGGCTCTGCGAGATGGGCCGCCTCGGGCGCAAGGCGGGGGCGGGGTGGTACGACTACGCCGAGGGCAGGGCCGTGGAATCCGAGACCGTCGCGCGCGTCCTCGACGCGGCGCGGGCGGACGCGGGCCTCACGCCGCGCCGCTTCACGGACGCGGAGATCGTCGACGGCCTGCTCGCCGCCATGCGCGCCGAGGCCGAGGCGGTGCTGGCCGAGGGCATCGCGCGGTCGGCGGACGACATCGACGTGGTGATGATCAACGGCTACGGCTTCCCCCGCTGGCGCGGCGGGCCGATGTTCTCCGGGAGGGCGGGATGACACCCGCGATCGTCTGCGTGGCGATCACCGGATCCCTGCCGCGGAAGTCCGACAATCCGGCGGTCCCCATCACCGTGGCCGAGCAGATCGATAGCACGGTCGAGGCCTTCGAGGCGGGCGCGGCCATCGCCCATTGCCACGTCCGCGACGACGACGGCGCGCCAACCGCCGATCCGGGCCGGTTCGCCGACCTCAAGGCGGGCATCGAGGAGGCCTGCCCCGGCATGGTGGTGCAGCTCTCGACCGGCGGGCGCACGGGGGCGGGGCGGGAACGGGGCGGGATGATCCCGCTGCGCCCGGACATGTGCTCGCTGTCGGTGGGGTCGAACAATTTCCCGACCCGCGTCTACGAGAACCCGCCCGATCTCGTGGACTGGCTGGCCGCTGAGATGGTCGCCCACGACGTCGTGCCCGAGATCGAGTGCTTCGACCTCTCCCACCTCTATCAGGCGGCCGCGATGCACGCGGACGGGCGCCTGCCCGCGCGACCCTACTGCCAGTTCGTCATGGGCGTTCGGAACGCCATGCCGGTGGACCGGGTGGCCTTCGACGCGATGCTGACGGCCAAGCGGCACCTGTTCGGCGACGCGCCTTGGTGCGCCGCGGGGATCGGGGCGGGGCAGGCCGTGCTGAACGACTGGGCGGCGGAGGCGGGCGGGCATCTGCGGACGGGGCTGGAGGACAACGTGCGCATGGACCGCGAGACGCTGGCACCGTCGAACGCGGCGCTCGTGGAGCGGGCGGTCGGGATCGCCGCCCGGCACGGGCGGCGGCCCGCGACGACGGACGAGGCGCGGGCGATCCTGGGGCTCCGCCCGTGATCCTCTGCGTCGGGGAGTGCATGGTCGAGCTGTCCCCCGACGGGCCGGGCCGCCTGCGCGAGGGCTTCGCGGGGGACACCTTCAACACGGCGTGGTACCTCGCCCGGCTGGACGAGCCGGTGGGCTTCGTCTCGGCGGTCGGGCGGGACGCGCTGTCGGACGACATGCTGGCCTTCATGGCGGCGGCGGGGGTCGGGACCGCCCATGTCCTGCGCCGCGACGATGCGACGGTGGGCCTCTATCGCATCGCGCTCCGCGACGGGGAGCGGTCCTTCACCTACTGGCGCGGCCAGTCCGCCGCCCGCCGCCTCGCCGACGATCCGGCCCGGCTGCGCGTCGCCTTCGCCGGGGCCGACGTGCTCTACCTCTCGGGGATCACGCTGGGCATCCTCGCAGGCGCGGCCCGCGCCGCCCTGCTGGCGGAGGTCGCCCGCGCCCGCGCGGGGGGCGCGCGCGTGGCGTTCGACCCGAACCTGCGGCCCGCGCTCTGGCCCTCGTCCGACGCGATGCGCGCCGCGGTCTCCGAGGCGGCGGAGGTCTCGGACGTCGTGCTGCCGTCGCACGAGGACGAGGCGACGTGGTTCGGCGACGCCAACCCCGCCGCGACGCTCGCCCGCTACCGGTCCCTCGGCGCGGGGGAGGTGGTGGTGAAGGACGGTGGCGCGCCGGTGCTGGCCTACGTGGACGGGGCGGACCTGACCGTTCCGTGCCCCCCGGCGGAGGTCGTCGACAGCACGGCGGCGGGGGACAGCTTCAACGCGGGCTACCTCGCGGCGCGGCGCGCGGGGCAGGGGGCCGCGCCCGCCATCCGCGCCGGGGCGGCCCTCGCCGCCCGCGTCATCGGCGCGAAGGGCGCGCTCGTCGACTGACCGCCGGCCTCTTCCCTTCCGTCCCGGCCCGTCGCACAAACCCGCGAGGGACAGAGGGAGGGACGACCCATGACGCGATTCCTGTGCGCGACGGCGCTCGCCGCGCTGGCGGCCACGGCGGCCGCCGCCGACACCAAGGTCGGCATGATCACCACGCTGTCGGGCGGGGGCGCGGGCCTCGGGATCGACGTGCGCGACGGCTTCATGCTCGCCATCGAGCGGTCGGGGCGCGACGACGTGGAGGTCGTGATCCGCGACGACCAGCGCAAGCCGGACGTGGCGGTGCAGCTCGCCGACGAGATGATCCAGTCCGAGCGCGTCGACGTGCTGACCGGCATCATCTTCTCGAACCTCGCGATGGCGGTGATCCCGTCGGCCACCGCGCAGGGCAAGTTCTACCTGTCGCCCAACGCCGGGCCGTCCGCGATGGCGGGGCGGGGCTGCCACGAGAACTACTTCAACGTCGCGTGGCAGAACGACAACCTGCACGAGGCGGCGGGCGCCTACGCCAACGAGGCGGGCTACGCCAACTCCTTCATCCTCGCGCCGAACTACCCCGCGGGGCAGGACGCGCTCACGGGCTACAAGCGCTTCTTCGAGGGCGGGATCGCGGACGAGGTCTATACGCAGCTGGGCCAGACCGACTACGCCGCCGAGATCGCGCAGATCAGGGCGTCGGGCGCCGACAGCGTGTTCTTCTTCCTGCCGGGCGGGATGGGGATCAGCTTCCTGAAGCAATACGCCGACTCGGGCGTGGACATCCCCGTGGTGGGGCCCGCCTTCTCCTTCGACCAGGGCATCCTGCAGGCCGTGGGCGAGGCCGCGTTGGGCGTGGTGAACACGTCCCAGTGGAACAAGGACCTCGACGTGCCCGGCAACGCCGAGTTCGTGGAGGCGTTCGAGGCCGCCTACGGGCGCCTGCCGTCGCTCTACGCCTCCCAAGGCTACGACACCGCGAACCTCCTGCTGTCGGCTCTGGACGCGGCGGACGTCTCGGACGCCGACGCCTTCCGCGAGGCGCTGCGCGCCGCCGACTTCCAGAGTGTGCGCGGCGACTTCGCCTTCGGCCCGAACCACCACCCGGTCCAGACGATCTACGCCCGCGAGGTGGTGCAGGAGGGCGACGTGTTCACCAACCGCCTGATCGGCCCCGCGCTGGAGGACCATTCCGACGCCTACGCCGCCGAGTGCGGGATGTGATCTCCGGCCCCCGCCTCCGGGCGGGGGCCCCGCCGGCCCCGTGACCCCCATCCTCCTCATCGAGCAGGTCCTCAACGGCCTGCAGTTCGGCGTCATGCTGTTCCTGATGGCGGCCGGGCTCACGCTCATCTTCGGGGTGATGGGCCTCATCAACCTCGCGCACGGCTCGCTCTACATGATCGGGGCCTTCGCCGCCGCCGCCGTGGCGGGCGCGACGGGCAGCTTCGCCCTCGGCCTCGCAGCCGCCCTCGCCGCCGCCGCCGCGGCGGGCGCGCTGGTGGAGGTCG
The DNA here is from genome assembly GCF_016820245.1 of Jannaschia sp. Os4. Classification (GTDB taxonomy): domain Bacteria; phylum Pseudomonadota; class Alphaproteobacteria; order Rhodobacterales; family Rhodobacteraceae; genus Jannaschia. Next base: position 554,746 of record NZ_JAFCAR010000005.1, read on the forward strand.
CGGTGATCCGCCGCCTCTACCGCGCGGCCCATCTCGACCAGGTGCTCGCCACCTTCGCCCTCATCCTCATCTTCTCCGAGGGCACGCGCTGGGCCTTCGGCTCCTTCCCGCTCTTCCTCGACATCCCCGCCGCGCTCTCCGGTCCCGTCACGCTGCCCGGCGGTATCGAATACCCGCGCTACCGGCTCGCCCTCATCGGGGCGGGCCTCGCCGTCGCGGTCGGCCTCTGGTGGCTGACGACGCGGACCCGCCTCGGCCTCCGGATCAGGGCGGGTGCCGAGGACCGCGAGATGGTCGCCGCCTTGGGCGTCGACATCCGCACCCTCTACACGGTGGTCTTCGCGCTGGGCGCGGCGCTCGCGGGGCTCGCGGGCGCCCTCGTCGGGGCGATCCAGTCGGTGCAGGTCGGGATGGGCGAGCCGGTCCTCATCCTCGCCTTCGTGGTGATCGTCATCGGCGGCATCGGCTCGATCCGGGGCGCCTTCGTCGGCGCCCTGCTGGTGGGGCTGACCGACACGCTGGGCGGCCTGCTGCTGCCGGACCTCCTGGCCCTCTTCATGGAGAACGGCGCCGCGACCCAAGCGGGCTCGGCCCTCGCCTCGATGTCCGTCTACCTCCTGATGGCCGCCGTGCTGATCTGGCGTCCCGCCGGCCTGTTCGGGCGCCCCGCATGAGGCTTCCGGAGGGATGGGTCACCGCGGCGGCGCTCGCGCTCCTGCCCGCCGTGGCGCTGTGGGCGTGGGCGGCGGACGAGCCCTTCACGATCACGCTCGCCACCCGGGCCGCGATCCTCGCGCTGGCCGCGGTGGGCCTCAACGTCGCGCTGGGCATCGGCGGGCTGGTGTCCCTCGGACACGCGGTGTTCTTCGGCATCGGCGGATACGCGATGGGCATCCTCGCGTTCCACGCCCAGACCTACGCCCCCTTGGAGATCGGCCCGCTCACCATCGCGGGCACCCGGTCGATGCCCCTCATCTGGCTGGTCGCCACCGCCGCGTCGGCCCTCGTCGCGTGGCTGATCGGCCTGCTCAGCCTGCGCACGAGCGGCATCTACTTCATCATGATCACCTTGGCCTTCGGGCAGATGGCCTTCTACTTCGCGATCTCGTGGACGGCCTACGGGGGGGAGGACGGCCTCTCGATCTACGTCCGCAACGGCTTCCCCGGCCTGAACACCTTGGTCCCGATCCAGTTCTTCGCGCTCTGCTGCGCGGTCCTCCTCCTCGCGGTCGCCCTGCAGTGGCGCCTGCGCGCGAGCGGCTTCGGCCTCGCCCTCGACGCCGCCCGCCAAGCCCCCGCCCGCGTCGAGGCGGCGGGCCTTTCCCCGCGCCGCCTCAAGCTCGCGGCCTTCGTGTTGTCCGGGGCGCTGACGGGCCTCGCGGGCGCGCTCTTCGCCGACCTCAACCGCTTCGTGTCGCCCAGCATGTTCTCGTGGCAGCTCTCCGGCGAGCTGATCGTGCTGATCGTGCTGGGCGGCACCGGCCGCTTGGCGGGGCCGGTGATCGGCGCGGCGCTCTTCGTCGCGCTGGAGCACTGGCTCGGCGGCCTCACCGAGTTCTGGCTGGTCTGGCTGGGCGCGATCCTGCTCGGCATCGTGCTCTTCGCGCGGGGCGGGGTGGTCGGCCTCCTGACGGGCCGGGCGGGGCCGCATGTCTGAGGTGCTCGCCGCCGACGGGCTGACCAAGCGGTTCGGCGCGCTCCTCGCCTCGGACGGCGTGTCGATCGACGTCAGGGCGGGCGAGATCCACGCGGTCATCGGGCCGAACGGCGCGGGCAAGTCGACCCTCATCGCCCAGATCTCCGGCGCGCTCGCGCCCGACGCGGGCACCGTCCGCCTGAACGGCGCGGACGTCACCCGCTGGTCCGTCGCGCGCCGCGCCAAGGCGGGGCTGGCCCGCACGTTCCAAGTCTCCGCGCTCGCCCTTGAGGCCACGGCGGAGGAGAACGTCATGCTTGGCGCGCTCGGCCGGGACGGGGGCCTCCGGCACCGCACCGCCCGCAACGCGGCGCTGCGCGACGCGGCCCGCGCCGCCCTCGACCGGGTGGGCCTTGCGGCGCGCGGCACCCCCGCCTCCGACCTGTCCCACGGCCAGCGCCGCCAGCTCGAGGTGGCCGTGGCCCTCGCGCAGCGCCCGCGGCTCTTCCTCATGGACGAGCCGATGGCGGGCCTCGGCGCGGAGGGCACCCGCCGCCTCACCCCTCTGCTCGACGGGCTGCGCGCCGAGGCGCCCATCCTCCTCGTCGAGCACGACATGGACGCGGTCTTCGCCCTCGCCGACCGCATCACCGTGCTCGTCGCGGGCCGCGCGATCGCCACCGGGACGCCGTCCGCCATCCGCGCCGACGCGGACGTGCGCGCGGCCTATCTCGGGGACGGCTGATGCTCGCGGTCGAGGGCCTCACCGCCGCCTACGGGCCGGTCCCCGCGCTCTTCGGCGTCACCCTCGCGGTGGCCGAGGGCGAGGCCGTCGCCCTCATGGGCCGCAACGGCATGGGCAAGACGACCACCATCCGCGCGATCTGCCGGATGATGCCGTCGCGGGGGCGGCTGGCGTTCGCCGGGCGCGACCTCCACCGGCTGCCCTCGCACCGGGCGGCGCGGCTCGGCCTCGGGCTGGTGCCCGAGGGGCGGCGCTGCTTCGGCGGCCTGACGGTGGCGGAGAACCTCCGCTGCGTGGCCCGCCCCGGCCCGTGGGACGCGGACGCGGTGGCCGACCTGTTCCCCCGCCTCGGCGAGCGCATGGGCCAGCGCGCGGGGACGCTGTCGGGCGGGGAGCAGCAGATGCTCGCCATCGGGCGCGCCTTGGCGACGAACCCGCGCCTCCTCGTCCTCGACGAGGCGACGGAGGGGCTGGCCCCGCTCGTCCGGGCCGAGATCTGGGACGCGGTGGCCCGGCTGCGCGGCGAGGGCCTGGCGATCCTCCTCGTGGACAAGTCGCTGAAGGAGCTGTCGCGGGTGGCCGACCGCGCGGTGGTGCTCGAGCGGGGGCGCGACGTCTGGACCGGTGCGATGGCCGATCTCGACGGCGACACGGCCGCGCGGCTGATCGGGGTCTAGGGACGGGCGCTGCGGCTATCGCCAGAAGGGCACGCTCGCGAACGCCCCCTGCAGCTTCGCGAGCCCGCGGTTCGCCGGACCCGGACAGGGCAGGGGGCCATGCGCGAGGCGGTCGACCGCCACCTCGGGCGGGCAGGCCGTCCGCGTCACAGGATCGAAGTAGCGCGGGTAAGCGATCAGCGCCGCGTGAACCAAGGCGTCCAAGGACGGCCGCGCCGCCCGCCGCCGCGCGGGCACCGGACCGCGGTCGTCCGTGAGCCCCCAGCCCGCGTAGAACGGCGTGCCGACGCACGACACCGGCACGCCGCGCATCAGGGCCTCGAACCCCATCAGCGACGTGGCCGTCCACACCCGCGCCGCGCCGGCGATCAGCGGAACGGCGGGCGCGCCCGCCGCCACGAGGTCCGCGTCGCCCGCGTCGATGGCCCCGTCGCGCAGGCCCGCCTCGACGTCCGGATGCGGCTTGTAGACGAGCACGGCCTCGGGGAACGCGGCCCGCGCCGCCCGCAGCAGCCCCTCGTTCGTGGTCCCCGGCGCGCCGTGCCGCATGGACGCGTCGTCCGCGACCTGCCCGGGCACGAGGATGTAGTCCGCCGGCAGATCGGGCACGTCCCCCGCGAGGTTGTACTTGGACAGGCCCGCCTTGATTACCGCCGACCGCAGGGCCCGCGCCCGCGCCAGCGCCTCCGGCGGTCGCTTGGAGGCGGCGATCACGCAGGCCTCGAGGTCCGAGCCCCGCGTCGGGTCGTAGTACATCCCGGCCCCGTCCAGCACGAGCGACAGCGGCGGCACGAGGTCTGCTCCCAGCCCCTTGGACCGCAGGAAGCCGTCCTCCATCCGCACGGCCCCGTCCGGCCCGTCCCGGTCGCCCCAGACCAATGGCCGACGCCCCGCGCCGAACGACACCCGCCCCGACAGGAACCGCTTCACGTGGGGCCGCTTCCACAGGCGCGTCCCCGGCGCGGACCAGCCGTCGCGGTCCTCGCGCCACGCCCGCGCCCGCGCCTCCAGCGCGCGCACCGCCTCCACCGGGCCGCAGAGCTCGTCGCGGTGGGCGTCGTACCATTTCGGGTAGAGGACCATCGCCCCGGCGAAGAGCTGCGCGCGGGTGAGGTGGCGCGTGCGCCGGTCGACCGGCCTGCGGTCGTCCGTGAGGCCCCAGCCCGCGTAGAAGGGCTGGCCGAGCACCACCGGCCTGTGACCGTGCAGGATCGCCTCGAATCCGAGTTGCGACGTCACGCAATAGACCGCGACCGCCCCCGCGAAGAGGTCGGCGGGCGCCGTCGGCGCGTCCCAGAGCTCGACGTCCGGAGGCAGGGGGGCCGCGAAGTGCCCCGCGCGGTGGCCGCGCGCCGTCTCCGGGTGGGTCTTGATCAGCAGCCGGGCGTGGGGATGCTCCTCCCGCGCGGTGGCGAGCATCGTGCCGAAGGTCGCGGCGGACGCGCCGCCGAGCGCGATCGACGCGTCCCCGCTCGTCTGGTCGATCAGCAGCACGTAGCCGGGCGCGGGGGCTTCGCCGGCGGTGGCCGCGTATTTCGTGACCTTGGCGCGCACCATCTCGTCCATGGCCGCGCGGGCGCGCCCGATCAGGTCGCCGTCGTCGAACGGGTGGTGGGCGAGCAGGTCCTCGAGGTCGGACGGCCCCCGCGCGTCGAAGTGGCAGCGCCGGTCGACCAAGAGGCCGAGCGTCGGCTCCTTCGGGCGCGCGCGGCCCGGATGCAGGGAGCGCAGCCAAGCGTCCTCGAACCGCAGGATCTCCGCGCCCGTCCGCGCGGCGACCGCCTCGGCCCGGCGGGAGGTGCCGGCATGGCCCCACGCGGCGACGGCCTCGCCCGTACGCGGGAGGCCGGTGCGAAGGTCGATGCCCGAGAGCCACGCGATGCGGCGGATGCGCGTGTCGAGGAATCCGCCCGAAACGAAGCGGGCGGTGCGCATGTCAGCGCACGCCGAGCGCCGCCGCCCCCTGCGTCGCGCCGCCCAGCGTGCCGAGCGCGGCCGAAACGGTGCGGTTGAACGCGACGATCGGCGCCTCGGTGACGTAGAGGGTGTCGCCGTCGCGGATCAGGAAGTCGCGCGCCTCGAACATGCCGTTGGGCTCGGTCAGGTCGAGCACGTAGACGACGCGCTGCGTGCCGATCAGGTCGTCGCGGCCCATCACCCGGCGGGCCACCGCCTCCGGCTCGTTGCGGAAGACGAACACGCCCGTCGGGTTGGCGAACTGCGCCGAGAGGCCGCCGACCTGCGCGATGGCCTCGATGGCCGAGAGCGTCTGGGTCTCGAACTCCAGCCGGGTCTGCTGGTTCGTGGCGCCGAGCACCGAGAAGGCGCGGGTGTCGCGCTCGAGGAAGACCTTGTCTCCGTCGCGCACCGCGATGTCCATGCGGGGGTCGTGGAACAGGTCGCTGAACCAGACCGACTCCTTCCGGCCGCCCCGGACCACGGTCACCTTCACGACCTCGGGCGGCGCGGCGACGCCGCCGGCCGCCGCGATGATGGAGGACAGCATCCGCGTCGGACGCGAGACCGGAACCACGCCTTGCCCGCCCGCGAGGCCGACGACCGTGACCGTTGCGCCGTCGCCCGCCACACGGCGGACGAGCACCTGCGGATCGGGCGTCTGCTCGTCGAGGCGCTGGGTGATGACCCGGCGCAGCCCCTCGGGCGTGTTGCCCGCCGCGCGGATGCGGCCCGCGTAGGGGACGAAGATGAAGCCCGCGCTGTCGACCTGGACCTCGTCGATCAGCGAGGCGGAGGCGCCCGCGCTGGTCAGCAGGCCGTCCTCCACGTTCTCGTAGATCACCAGCCCGAGGGAGTCGCCGGGCCGGATCGTGTCCGGGCCGAGCAGGCCCGCGTTCTGGAACGCGTGGCTGAAGCCAAGGGACGGGGTGATCGCGGTCGCCGCCGTCACGCGGGCGTTGACGTCGACCACGAAGGCGTCGCCCTCGCGCATGACCGATCCGGCGAAGATCTCGCGCTTGGTCGGCCCCGAGCGGGGAAGGATGTCGCAGGCGGCGGTCGCCGCCACCAGCGCGACAAGCGCGGTGGTGTTGAGTAGTCGTGCCATGCTCGTCCCGGCGCGGTCGCGCCGCCTCTGCCTCTGCTCGGGCGGGTTGATCCCGCCTCTCGCGTCATCGTTTCGGTAGGCCTAGCCGCCCACCAGCTTCAACATCCGTCGCGGCGCGGGAGTCCCTGCGTCCAGCGCGTCGTAGGGATCGTGTCCCGAGAGCATCATGTCGCCCACTTGTCGCAACAATTGGCGACGCCCGCGGGCCGAGTAGAAGCCGCCCGCGATCTGCGACGTCTCGAGGAGGTAGTGCCGGTAGGCCCGGTAGGCGCGGCTGTCGGGGCGCGCGGGGTCCGCGAAGAACGCCGGGAGGGGCTGGTCGCTGACGAACTCGGGCTTGGAGTAGACCGAGCGCCCCGTCGCCTTGACCGGAAGCCCGCGCCACAGCGCCTGCTGGGCGGCCGTCGAGTTGACGGTCACCGCGCTGCGCGCCTCGTCGAGGAGGCCGCCGAGCTTGCCGCCCCGCAAGTAGTGCACCCGTCCGCCGAGCCCGTGACGCGCTGTGAGGTCGCGGATCGCGGCCCGCACGTTCGCGCGCCCGTCCTCTAGGGGGTGGGCCTTGAACACCAGATGGTGGTGGGGCGGCGCGCCCTCGGCGAAGGCGGCGACGACCTCGGAGAGGAAATCCTCGATTCGCGCGTAGCCGGAGTGCTCGGTGAAGCTCGCGTCGTGGGCGAGCTGCAGCAGGCACAGGTGATAGGGGAACCCGCCATGGGTCACGCGGCGCTGGGCGATCCGGCGCGACAGGGCGGTGAACGGCATGGTCACGAGGCGGCGCAGGTAGAGCCGCGTCTCGCGCACCACCGAGACGCCCCGGTGGGGGCGGAAGTTCGGATAGCCCCGGCCCAGGAGCACGAAGGCATGGTAGAGCGCGCCGTAGAACACGTGGTGGCGCATGTCCCCCCAATGGGCCGGCGGGTCGGGCAGGTCGAGGTCGAGCGCCTCGAGCGCGGCCCGCATCTCCGGCACGGTGCGGTCCATCAGCCGGGAATGGGCGTTCGCGCCGCCGCGCTCGTAGGACACCCACCACGGGCGGAGGTAGCCTTCCTCGAAGACGTGCACGGCGATGCCGCGCGCCTTCGCGGCCGAGACCGCGGCCGCGTGGACGGGGCGGGTGTCGCCATAGAGCACGAGGTCCGTGATCCGTCGCGCGTCCATGAGGTCCCCCGCCTCGGCGGCCCACGCCTCGGGCGTCCCGCGGAAGGGGACGTAGGTGGCGCGGTCCGGCCAGAACGCCGCGTCGCCCGCGTTGAAGCCCACGCGGAGCACCTCGGCCCCCGCCGCGCGCATCAAGCGCGCCAGCTGGGCGAAGAAGGGCCCGTGCGGCCCTTGGAGGAACATCATGCGGCGTGGCTCGCGCATCCGGGCGGACTCCTTGCGACCGCGCCATTGTTTCCACGGCGCCGGGCGGAGGGAAGGCGGCATTGCGGCGCGATTGCGGCGGCTGGACCCCTCGGCGGCGTCCCGCTAGGCCGGGCCGCGAAGGAGATGCGCCCATGTTCACCGGCATCGTCACCGACATCGGCACCGTCCGCGCCTTGGAGCGGCGCGGCGACCTGCGAGCGCGCATCGGGACGGGCTACGACCCCGACGGGATCGACCTCGGCGCGTCCATCGCCTGCGACGGGTGCTGCCTGACGGTCGTGGACCGGGGACGGGACGGGGGGCGCGGATGGTTCGACGTGGACGTCTCCGCCGAAAGCCTGTCCAAGACGAGCTTGGGCGACTGGGCGGAGGGGCGGCGCGTGAACCTCGAGCGTGCGCTCAGGGTCGGCGACGAGCTAGGCGGCCACATCGTCTCGGGGCACGTGGACGGCGTGGCGCGGATCGTCGAGGCGCGGCCCGAGGGGGATTCCCTGCGGCTCGTGTTCGAGGCGCCGGAGGCCCTCGCGCGGTTCGTGGCGCCCAAGGGCTCCGTCGCGCTCAACGGCACGTCGCTCACGGTGAACGAGGTCGAGGGCGAGCGCTTCGGCGTCAACCTGATCCCCCACACCCGCGACGTGACCACGTGGGGCGAGCGCGGGGTCGGCGACCGGGTGAACCTCGAGATCGACACGCTGGCCCGCTACGTCGCCCGCCTGCGGGAGTTCGGGTGAGGGGCGTCGTCGAGGCGTCCCTCGAGGACGCCACCGGCGACCGCTGCGTCGACCTGATCCGCGGCGAGGGGTGGGCGTGGGCCGAGTGCCGCCGCGATCCCGAGGACGCCCACGGCTGGCGCAGGCTCCATCCGCCGCGCGGGGGCTACGCGGATCGGGCGGCGGCGGAAGCGGGCGCGCGGGCCGGCGTCGGCTGGCTCGCCTGACGCCGCCCGGCCCGCCCGGAGCGCGATTGCCCCACCGGGATGGCACGCCCCCCCGGGACGAGGGGCTAGACGCGTGGACGGTCGAGGACGAAGGACCGTTCGGTCGCAGGATCGACGGCGAAGGCGGCCTCCACCTCCGCCTCGCGCCACCCCATCCGGTCCAGCACCGCGAGGGCGGCCCCGTTGTGCCGATCGGTGATGGCCACGATCCGCGCCGCGTCCGTCGCTGCCCAGACCCATCCGGCCGCGAGCGCCACGGCGGCCCGCGCGATGCCGCTGCCATGCGCCTCCGCCGCCAGCGTGATCCCCATCTCCACGGCCCCGTGCGCCGGGTGCAGCCCCATGTCGCCGACCAGCCGCCCCTCCACCTCGACGGCGATCTGCGTCCACCGCCCCGGCGCGAGGAGCGCGCCGTCGTCCGCCAGCATCGCCTCCGCCCCCGCTGGCGTCATGTCCCCGTGCGACTGCAGCCCCACCACCGCCGGGTCGGTGCGGTAGGCGAGGAAGGAGTCGAGGTCGCCCGGCGCGAGCCGCCGCAGCGTGACGCGCCTGTCGGTGATCGGAAGCTCCATGCGCGAAGCTTGCTCCTGCGCCGCGGCCGGCGCAACGTCGGCATATGACCCACGGCATCGGCCACAACTCCAACCACGACCCCGACGGCTACGCGGGCCGGCTTCACCTCTGGCGCCGCGCCCGCGCCGACCTCGTCGCGCCGCGCCTGCCGATCGAGATCGTCCGCATGCGGGTTCGCCGCGCTGCAGCATTGGGCCTCCCCTACAAGACCTACGCGTCGATCCGGGCCACCACGGGGCGCGACGTGATCGCGCTGCTGTTCTCGTCCAACGCGCTCGACATGCGGCCCGCGCCGGCCCCGGCGGCGCTGGAGAAGCTCGCGGGGGTCGCGGCGGAGCGCGGCGTGCTCGTCCATCTCCCGCTCCCCGACGACGCGCCGCCGCCGCTCGACTGGGCCGCCCGCGCCCCGCCCTTCACCGACACGTGGGGGGCGATGCGCCGCCGCCTCGACGGCGTCCTCGCGGCCCGCGCCCTGCCGCGCGACGGGGTCGTGATGGTCGGCGCCACCGCCGTCGAGCGCGAATGGTGCGCCGCCGCCCGCGCGGCGGGCTGGGTCTCGCGCGAGGCGTATTTCGGCGGCTGAGCTTGCAGGGGTCGCCCGGCGTCCCGACCTAGAGGCCGAAGGAGACGCCCATGCCCAACCTCGCCCTCGTCACCGGCGCCACCTCCGGCATCGGACGCGCCCTCGCCGAACTGCACGCGTCGAAGGGGGGCGACCTCCTGCTCGTGGCCCGCCGCGCGGCCGAGCTCGCCGACCTGAAGGCCGAGCTGGAGGCGAAGGGCGTCGGCGTCGATACCGTCGCCGCCGACCTCGGCACGCCGGAGGGCCTCGCCGCGACGACCGCCGCCGCCGAGGGGCGGGAGGTGGACCTGCTGGTGAACAACGCCGGCTTCGGCGGGCGGGGAGAGTTCGTGGACCGGCCCCTCGACGACGACCTCGCCATGGTGGACCTGAACGTGAAGGCCGTCATGGCGCTGTGCCATGCGGTCGGGGGGGACATGGCCAACCGGGGCAGGGGCCGCATCCTCAACGTCGGCTCCACGGCGGGGCACATGCCGGGGCCGCTGCAGGCGACCTACTTCGCCACGAAGGCCTTTGTGCGCTCCTTCTCCTTCGCGCTGGACGCGGAGCTGCGGCCCAAGGGCGTGACCGTGACCGTGCTGGCCCCGGGCTACGTCGAGACCGGCTTCGCCGCGCGCGCCGATCTCGAGGGGACCAAGCTGACCAAGTCGGGTGCGACCCCAGCCGACGTGGCCAAGGTCGGCTACGACGGCGCGATGGCGGGCAAGCTGGAGGTCATCAACGACCGCAAGCTGGCGCTCATGCTCAACACGGTGGGCCGGGTGGCCCCGGCGCGCGCGATGATGGCGATGATCCGGGACATGCAGACGAAGTGACGCACAGTCGCCGTGCGCGTCGCCGGGTGGCGCGGGGCGCGTGGCGGGCGTAGGAGGCAGGCCATGGCAGACCCCATCCCCTTCGAGGCCCCCGGGCCGGTCGAGCGCGACCATTCGGACGTGATCTCCCCCATCGAGGACATCCTCGAGGACGCGCGCAACGGGCGCATGTTCGTGCTGGTGGACCACGAGGACCGCGAGAACGAGGGCGACCTCGTGATCCCGGCGCAGATGGCGACGCCCGACGCGATCAACTTCATGGCGACCCACGGGCGCGGCCTGATCTGCCTGACGCTGCCGGGCGAGCGGATCGACGCGCTGGGCCTGCCGCTGATGGCGTCCAACAACTCCTCGCGCCACGAGACGGCCTTCACCGTCTCGATCGAGGCGCGCGAGGGGGTGTCCACCGGCATCTCGGCCCATGACCGGGCGCGCACGGTCGCGGTGGCCATCGACGCGTCCAAGGGCGCGTCCGACATCGCCACGCCGGGCCACGTCTTCCCGCTGCGCGCCCGCGACGGCGGCGTGCTGGTCCGGGCGGGGCACACGGAGGCGGCGACCGACATCGCGCGGCTGGCGGGGCTGATCCCGGCGGGGGTGATCTGCGAGATCATGAAGGAGGACGGGGAGATGGCGCGCCTGCCGGACCTCGTGGCCTTCGCGCAGCGCCACGGGCTGAAGATCGGCACGATCAGCGACTTGATCTCCTACCGCCGCCGCCACGACAACCTCGTGCGCGAGACCGAGAGCCGGGAGGTCGCCTCGCGCCACGGCGGGCGCTGGCGGATGCGGGTGTTCACAGACGCCACGCAGGGGTCCGAGCACGTGGTGCTGACGATGGGCGACCTGTCCACGCCGGCGCCGGTGCTGACGCGGATGCACGCGCTGGACCCCTTGGAGGACGTGCTGGGCCTCGGCGACAGCGACCTCGCCCGCGCGATGGGCATCGTGGCCGAGGAGGGGCGCGGCGTCGTGGTCCTGCTGCGCGACACGGAGATGAAGCTGGGCACCGGCGGCGTCTCGCCCGAGACGCTGCGGCGCTACGGGCTGGGCGCGCAGATCCTCGCGGCACTCGGCCTGCACGAGATCGAGTTGCTCACCAACTCCGGCAAGCCGAAGGTCGTGGGCCTCGACGCCTACGGTCTGACCATCACGGGCACGCGCCCCATCCCGAAGGACTAGGGCCGCCCTCCCCGGGTGCGCCCCGGGACCTCCGGCCAGAGAGATTCCCGGGCCGAGCCCGGGGACGACAGCGAACAGGAGACGACCCATGGCCGGCCACAGCGACAACGTCCTCGACCTTCCGCGCTTCGAGGAGTCGACCAAGTTGCTGATCGTGATCGCGCCCTATTACGGGGCCATCGCGGCGCAGCAGTTGGCCTCGGCCCGCGCGGTGATCGAGGGGGCGGGCGCCACCCACGAGACCGTCGAGATGCCCGGCTCGCTCGAGATCCCCACCGCCATCGGCATCGCCCACCGGCAGGGCGACTACGACGGCTACGTCGCCTTGGGCTGCGTGATCCGGGGACGGACGTCCCACTACGACGTGGTCGTGAACGAGAGCGCGCGCGCCATCGCGACCTTGGGCCTCGCGGGGGCCTGCATCGGCAACGGCATCATCACCGTCGAGAACATGGAGCAGGCCGAGGAGCGGGCTGATGCCGGGCGCCTCGACACCGCCGGGGGCGCGGCGGCGGCGGCGCTGCACCTGATCGCGCTGCAGCGGTCGATGGGTAAGGCCGAGAAGGGGCTGGGCTTCCGCCCCGGCGGGTTCCGCCACGACGCCGCGGCCAAGCCCGACGGGCCGACGGTCGCGTGACCTTCGACGAGGCCATCGCCCGGCTCGACGCGGCGGGGCTCTGGGACGAGATGCTCCACCATGTCGAGATGGAGCCGCGTCCCGCAGGCGCGCTCCTGTTCGACGACGTCACGGTCGTGGACCCGGACCCGGTGCACATCGGCGGCGACTCGTCCGGTGGGGCCTATGTGCGCCTCGCCTCGGGCGCGGTCGCCCTCCTGTCGAGCGAGGGCGAGGCGGCGGTCGTCGGGCTGGACCTCGCAACTGTGCTGGCGGCGGGGCTGGGCGTCGGCGGCCTTCACGACGCGCTGCGCTACACGGCCCTGCCCGACGTGGCCGAGGCCCGCGCCGCGTGGGTGGCCGCGCGCGCTGCGTATGGCCTGCCCGCGGGGCCCTTCGACCCGGACGCGGCGCGGGAGATCGGCGCGGCGCTCGACCTCGACCCGCTGCCCGATCCCTTCGGGCGGCTCCACGCGGTCGTGGGCACCACGCCCGAGCCGTTCGTGACCACCCCTGACGGGCCGTTCCAGCGGTTCGGCGTCTCGTTCTTCGCGACCCGTTGACCCCACCCCGCGCCCCGCCTACCTGCGCGCCCATGCCGAACACGAACCCCGACGACGCCCGCGCGCTCCGCCGCCGGATGCGCTCCGCCGCCCGCCTCTACGCGGTGCAGGCGCTCTACCAGATGGAGGCGATGGGCCAGTCGCTCGACGCCGTGCGCGTCGAGTTCGAGGACCACCGGCTGGGCATGGAGGTCGACGGGGTCGAGTTCTCGGAGGCTCATGTCGACACGTTCCGGGCGATCCTCGAAGGCGCGGTGTCGCATCAGGCCCGGATCGACCAGACCACCGACCGGGCGCTGGCCGACCGCTGGCCGATCAAGCGCATCGACCCGGTACTGCGCGCGCTGTTCCGCGCCGCCGGGGCGGAGTTCGTGGCGAAGGAAGCGCCGCCGAAGGTGGTGATCGTGGAATACGTCGAGGTCGCCCGCGCCTTCTTCCCGGAGGGCAAGGAGGCGGGCTTCGTGAACGCCGTGCTCGACGCGATGGCGCGCGAGGTCCAGCCGGGGGCGTTCAAGTGAGCCGCCCGCACCGCAACTTCTACGGGCGGACAAAGGGCAAGCACCTCAAGGACTCGCACCAGCGCTACCTCGTGGAGGACCTCGCCGCCCTGTCGCCGGGCGCGGTTGGCTGGGAGGAGAACCCCGACCGGACGCCGCTGCGCTTGGACGGCGAGACGTGGCTGGAGGTGGGCTTCGGCTCGGGCGAGCACCTCGTGCATCAGGCCGCCCTCCACCCCGACGTCACGATCATCGGGTGCGAGCCCTACATGAACGGCGTGGCCTCCCTGCTGGGCAAGCTGCGCGAGGCACTCCGCGGCAACGTCCGCGTCCACGCGGGCGACGCGCGCGACCTGATGGACGTGCTGCCCGAGGGGGCGCTGGGACGCGCCTTCCTCCTCTACCCCGACCCGTGGCCCAAGGCGCGCCACCACCGCCGACGTTTCGTGACGCCGGAGCATCTGGCGCCGCTGGCGCGGGCGATGCGCCCGGGGGCGGAGCTGCGCGTGGCGACGGACATCGAGGACTACGTGCGGCAGACGCTGCTCGAGGTGCCGCGCGCCGGGTTCCGCTGGACGGCGGAGCGGGCCGACGACTGGCGCCGCCCTTGGGCCGACTGGACCCGCACCCGCTACGAGGCCAAGGCCGTGCGGGAGGGGCGCGTCCCCCACTACCTGACCTTCGCGCGCGAGGGCTGACGGGGCAGGGGGCTCCGCCCCCGCCGCGCGGGCCGCGCGGCCCCCCGGCGTATTTCGGGAACGAAGAAGGGCGCGGAAACCTTCCGTTCACGCTTTGGGGTCCGAGATGGCCGGGCGGTACAGGCTGGCGAGCCGATGACCGCGAACGGAGAAGCCTCGGGCTTCCGCCCCCATGCACCGGCACCACGTGACCGCAGAGGCATGGGGGCCTTCTTCGTTCCGCAAATACGCACGGGGCGACCTCGGCCACGGGTGCGCCGTCAGGGCGGGACGTCCCACGCCTCGCCGGGCCGGAGCGCGCGGAAGCGGTCGGGCGCGACGCCGTGGGCGGCCTTGGCCGCCGCGAGCGCGGCTGGCGGATCCTCGCGCGCCTCGTCCGTCATGCGGAAGCAGCCCCAGTGGATGCCGACGGCATGGTCGGCCCCGCAGCGCAGGAACCCGCGCACGGCGTCGTCGGGATCCTGGTGCTCGTGCTCCATGTGCCAGCGGGGCGCGTAGGCGCCGATCGGGATCGCCGCGAGGCGGGGGCGGGCGGGCAGGTCGTAGGGGCGCCCGCCGTCGTAGCCGGTGTCGCCCATCAGGAAGACGGGACCGGCGGGCGTGTCGATCAGGAACGAGGCCCAGAGCGTCAGGTCGCGGTCGCCGCCCCAGCGCTCGGACCAGTGGCGGCAGGGCAGGGCGGTCACGCCGTCGGCGGTCCCATGCCAGTCGAGCGTCTCGACGCGCAGGCCCGGCACCTCGCGGGCCAGAACCGCGTCGCAGCCGAGTGGTGCGACGACCCGCGGGGCGTGGCCGTCGCGCAGGCGGGCGAGGGTTGGGGCGTCCATGTGGTCCCAATGGGCGTGCGTCACGACGACGAGGTCGATCTTCGGCAGGTCCACGAACCGGATGCCGGGCGCATGGTGGCGGCGGGGGCCGATGCCCCGGGGGCCGACCCGCTCGGACCAGACGGGATCCAGCAGCACGTTCAGGCCGGGGGCCTGCACCAGCACCGTCGCGTGGCCGACGAACGTGACGCGCAGGTCCGCGACGGCGGCGTCGGGCATGGCGGGCGCGACCTCCACCGTCCGGGGCCACGCCGCCCGGCGCCGCGTGGCGAGCCAGCGCAGCGAGACGCGCAGCGGGGGATGGGACGGCCCCGACGGGTTGAAGAAGCGGCGCCCGTCGAAATGGTCCGAGGGCGGGCCGTGGTGGAGGGCGGGTCGCCTCAAGCGGGCACGTCCCACGCCTCGCCCGGCGCGAGCGGGCGGAAGCGGGCGGGGTCGATGCCCTTCGCGTCGAGCGCGCGGCGCAGGAGGGCGGGCGGCTCGTCGCGCGCCTCGTTCGTCAGCTGGAACGTCCCCCAATGGTGGCCGACCGCGTGCCGCGCGCCCGAGAGCGCGAAGCCCTCCACCGCCTGCGCCGGGTCCTGATGCTGCGGCTCCATGAACCAGCGGGGCGCGTAGGCGCCGATGGGCAGGATCGCGAGGCGCGTCTCGGGGAGGCCGCGATAGGGGCGTCCCCCGTCGAAGCCGGTGTCGCCCACGTGGAACACCCGGCCCACCGGCGTCTCGACCAGGAACGCGGCCCAGAGCGCCATGCTACGGTCGCGCGCGCCCCGGGCCGACCAGTGGTGGCAGGGCGCGAGGCGGACGGTCAGGCCCGCCACCTCTAGCGCCTCGCTCCAGTCGGCGGTGCGGACGTCGGCGCCGGGCGTGCGGTCGCGGATGATGGCGTCGTTGCCCAAGGGCACGAGGATCGGCATCCCGAAGCGTGCGTGCAGTCGGTCCAGCGTCTCGACGTCGAGATGGTCGTAGTGGTTGTGCGAGACCAGCACCGCGTCGATGCGGGGCAGCGTATCGAAGGCGATGCCCGGTGCTGTCACGCGGGCGGGACCGGCGAAGGAGAGCGGCGAGACCCGCTTGGACCACACCGGGTCCAGCAGCAGGTTCCGCCCCGCCACCTGCAGCAGCATCGAGGCGTGACCGACCATCGTGACGCGCAGGTCCGAGACCTCGGCGGCGGGGGCGGCCTGCCGGACCGCGACGCCCTCGGGCCACGTCGCCTTGCCGCCGCCCAGCTGCCAGCGGAGCAGGTCGCCGAAGCCCCGCGGGTCCATGCCGTCGGGGTTGAAGAACCGGGTCCCGTCGAAATGGTCCGTGACGGGGCCTTGGTAGTAGGGGTTGGCGGAGGCGCGCTCGCCGCGGACGGCGCAGGCGGCGGCGCCCGCGAGGCCGGCGAGGCCCGCGAGCGAGAGGAAGCGGCGGCGGTTCGGCATCCGGAGCACATAGCCGTCCGCGCGGGGCGCGCAACGGTTGCGGATGTCGCGGCGCGGGGGCAGGGGAGCGGCCATGTCACACGGACCCGCCACGCCCCTCTCCGCCACCGCCGGCGCCCTGACCGGCGCCGCGCACGTCCCCGGCGACAAGTCGATCTCGCATCGCTCGCTCATCCTCGGCGCGATGGCGGTGGGGGAGACGCAGGTGACGGGGCTCTTGGAGGGCGAGGACGTGATGGCCACCGCCGCCGCGATGCGGGCCTTCGGGGCGACCGTGGAGAAGCGGGGCGACGTCTGGTCGGTGCACGGCGTGGGCGTCGGCGGGTTCCTCGAGCCGGAGGACGTAATCGACTGCGGCAACTCGGGCACCAGCGTCCGCCTCATCATGGGGGCGGCGGCGACGCACGGGTTCGCGGTGACCTACACGGGCGACGGCAGCCTGCGGAAGCGCCCGATGGCGCGGGTGACGGACCCGCTGGCGCTGTTCGGGGCCGCCGCCCACGGGCGGTCGGGCGGGCGGCTGCCGATGACCGTGGTGGGCGCGTCCGACCCGGTGCCGGTGCGCTACGAGGTGCCCGTGCCCTCGGCGCAGGTGAAGTCGGCCGTCCTGCTCGCCGGGCTGGCCGCGCCGGGCGAGACCGTGGTCGTGGAGCGCGAGGCCACGCGGGACCATTCCGAGCGGATGCTCAAGGGCTTCGGTGCCGACCTTGAGGTCGGGATCGAGGGCGATGCGAACGTGATCACGCTGCGCGGGCAGCCCGACCTGACCCCGCAGACCATCGCCGTGCCGCGCGACCCGTCCTCGGCGGCCTTCCCGGTCTGCGCGGCGCTGATCGTGCCGGGCTCGGACGTGCTGGTGCCGAACATCGGGCTGAACCCTACGCGGGCGGGGCTGTTCGAGACGCTGCGCGACATGGGCGCGGACCTGACCTACGAGAACGTGCGCGAGGAGGGGGGGGAGCCCTGCGCCGACCTGCGCGCGCGGTTCTCGCCCGACCTGCGGGGGATCGAGGTGCCCCCCGAGAGGGCGGCGTCGATGATAGACGAGTATCCGATCCTCTCGGTCGTCGCCGCCAATGCGTCCGGCACGACGGTCATGCGGGGCGTGGCGGAACTGCGGGTGAAGGAGAGCGACCGGATCGCGGCGATGGCGGACGGGCTGCAGGCCTGCGGCGTGACCGTGCGCGACGGGGACGACTGGTGGGAGGTCGACGGGCGCGGCCCCGGCGGCGTCGAGGGCGGCGCGACTGTGGCGGTGCATCTCGACCACCGCGTCGCGATGTCGTTCCTCGTCGCCTCCATGGCGGCGAAGCGGGCGATCACGGTGGACGATTCCGGGCCGGTCGCCACGTCCTTCCCGGCGTTCCGGTCGCTGATGGAGGGGTTGGGCGCGCGCTTCTCCTGATCCACGCCCCGTCCAGGACCGGGCGTCCCCGCCCTCGGCCAGGCCACGCCGGGGTCCCGAAGCTCCGCGACCGCGGACAGGACGGGACCGCCGCCGCCCTCCGGGCTAGGCGGGCTCGCCTCGTGCCGCGACGGCCCCGGCGGGACGGGTGGTCCCCGCGCCCGTCACTCCCCCAGCAAATCCAAGTCGAGCGCCGGAATCTCGGGCACCGCGCTGCCGCCGATTCCTTGGATGTCGCCGTACATGCCCACGGTCGCGGTCATCACGCCCTCGATCTGCTTGGCGCGCTTGTCCCAGACGCGCTGCATCGCGCGCTTCTCCTTGTCGAGGTCGGCCTGCATCGAGCCGAAATGCTCGAGGATGGCCTCGACCCGCTGGCGGAAGCCGGTTCCGGTCAGGTAATCGAACACCCGCTCGGCGTTCGTCGCACGACCCGCCTGCATCGCCTTGGCCCGCGCCACCTCGACCAGCCCGCCGCGCAGCGCCATCGCCAAGGGTACGGCATAGGCGGGCGCCGCGACCCAGACGCCGTCCACGGTTCCGAAGGTCTCGATCTCGGGGGGCAGGGCACGCGACACGATCACCGCCACCTCCGCCCCGCAGGTGCGCTGGTTCTCGCGCAGCTTGGGCAGCCACGTGGGCTGCCAGTGCTGGGTGTGCTTGCTCTCCCACAGGATCGCGCCGGCCCCCGCGACGGTCTGGGTGCAGTCGGCGCCGCGCATCCCCTTCTCGACCGGCGCGATGGCGTCGGAGGGGAACGCCTCGCCCAGCCGGGCCTCCAGCACGATCTCGGCCGCCTCTCCCAGCAGCTGCTGCGAGGACTTGTCGGAGCGGCGCTTCAGCGTCTCGATCTGCTCCTTGAGGGCGCGCAACTCCTCGTCCTTCTGCGCGATCTCCTGCGCGCGCTGCTCGCGGTCCTCGCGCAGGCGGATGTCGACGGTCTCCTGCGCCCGCTCGGCCAGCTTGGTGCGCTCGGCGCCCAGCATCTCCGACAGGCGCTTCTCGACCTCCAGGTCCATCGCCGCCTGCCGCTCGGCCAAGGCGCGCTCCTTGCGGATCGCCTCGACCTGGGCGGCGCGGGCCTCCTCGGCGGTCCGCTTGGCGGCCTCCAGCTCGGTGGCCCGCGCCTTCGCCTCCGCCTCGACGGCGGCGAGGCGCGCCCGCTCGGCCTGCGCCGCCGCCTGCGCCTCGGCGAGCCGCGCGGCGCCCGCGCGCTCCGCCTCCTCGGTCGCGGCGCGCGCCGCCTTCTGCGCCAATGCCTCGGCCTGCGCGGCCATCTCGGCCTCGATCTGGGTGCGGAGCTGGCCCGCGATGCGGTCCTCCAGCGAGACGGCCTCGCCGCAGGACGGGCAGGTGATGGTGGATCCGGTCATGCCCCCATGCTGCCGTTCCCGGTTTGGTCCCGCAAGGGATTCGGCGGAATTCCCCTAGATGTCCCGGCCACGCTCCTGCAGGCGGTCCAAGAGCTTGCGCTGCTCGCCCCGGCTGTCGCCGCGCCCGAACTGCATCTCGCCCGAGGTGAAGGTCGTCCCGTAGGTCAGCGCCGCGTTCACCGCTTGCCCCACGCCCGAGACCAGCTGGTCGTCCCGCAGGGGCGAGAGCGGGTGGATGAACACCGCCCACAGCCGCCCCTCCGCCACGGCGTAGCGCGCATCGAGGACCGAATCGAAGTTCGCCTGCAGGAGCCGCGTGAGCTCCTCCGCCGACAGCCCCTCGACCGACCGAATCGGCACCATGGCCCGCATCCGGTCCGCCCGGGGGTCGGTGACGACGAGGACGGGGACGTCCTCGACGGTCAGGCGCACGGCGGGTCCTGCCCGCTCGGCCTCCGGGTCCAGCCGGCCGAGGATCTCGGCGAGGCGCGGGAGGGTCATGTCCTCGGCCCACGCGGGCGTGGCGAGGGCGGCGAGGAGGAGGGCGAGGCGGATCATGCGCGCGAGCCTAACCGGCGCCCCCCGGGCCGCGCCATGTACGAGCCCGTTACGACCGGTGCCAGACCGTCATCGCGGCCCCGAGCGCGCCGAGCAGCAGGCCCATCGTTCCGACGAAGCGGAGCACCTCCGCCTGCGCGGAGAACCCGCCCGCGACGAGCGCGGCGACCAGCCCGAGATGGGCCATCCAGAAGGCGGGTGCCGGACCGTCCCTGCCCTTGGCCCACAACGCCAATGCGACGAGGCCGGCCAGCCCGGCGGCGAGGACCACCCGCTCCAGCGGGATCGCCAGCGACAGGCCGGGCAGCGCCAGCACGAGGGCCGCAGAAAGGGCCGTGCCCGCGGGGTAGAGGACGGCGGCGAAAGCCCAGAGGCGCCACGTCGGCCCCGCGCGGAGCGTCCACGGCAGCAGAAGGACCAGCGCGCCGACGGTGCCGCTCACGATGCGGGCAGGGCGGAGCCGACGATCGCGACCGCCGCGCCCACGGCCTCCTCCACGGACATCCGCGACGTGTCGAGCTCCACGGCCCGGTCCGCCTTGGTCAGCGGCGCGTCGGCGCGCCCCATGTCGCGGGCATCGCGGGCGAGCACGTCCTCCAGCACCGCCTCGAAGTCGCGCGGGTCGCCCTTGGCCGACAGCTCCGCGTGGCGCCGCTCGGCGCGGATGCGCGGATCGGCCGTCACGTAGAGCTGCACCTCCGCCTCGGGGCAGATGACCGAGCAGATGTCCCGACCGTCCACCACCGCGCCCCCCGCGCGGCGGGCGAAGCGGCGTTGGAAGTCCACGAGGGCGGCGCGCACCTCCGGTATCGCCGCGACGCGGGACGCGGCGGCGGCGACCTCCGCGCCGCGCAGGCCGCCGGGATCGCCGAGGTCGTCGGGGTCGAGCGCGCGCGCCGCCGCGACGGCATCGGCCCCCTCCAGCGTCGCGCGGCCCACCGCGCGGTAAAGCAGCCCGGTGTCGAGATGCGCGAAGCCGAAGCGCGCGGCGACGGCGCGGGCGACGGTGCCCTTGCCGGAGGCGGCGGGGCCGTCGATGGCGACGGTGAAGATCATGCGGACACCATCGTGGTCAGGGCCTCGTCGCGCCCGGGCGCGGTCCGCGCGTCGGCGGGCAGGTCGACCCACGCGCCCTTGCCGTCCGTGAAGATGTGCCCGGCGAGCCCGAGGCCCGAGGCGTCGTCCAGCGTCCCCGCCATGATCGACAGGTTCGCCCCCGGCCCGTCCCAGAACAGGTTCGACCCGCAGGCGGGGCAGAACCCGCGCCGCGCCGCCGCGGACGACGCGAACCAGCGCACCTCGCCCTCGACCGTCACGCCGCCGCGGGGCGCGGAGGTCGCGGCGACGTAGTTTCCGGTGGTCCGCCGGCACTGTCCGCAGTGGCAGGCGACGACGGGCCGGAACGGCCCCGCCGCGCGGTAGGTGACGGCGCCGCAGAGGCAGCCTCCGGTGCGGGTGTCGGGCATGGTCGCTCCTCCTCGGGGGGCAGGTAGCGCGCCGCCCGCTCGCGATCTAGCCGCCGCGCGCCGATCCCCCGCGTCAGCCCAAGGGGCGGATGCGCAGCCCGCTGATCCGGTTCGCCTCGCGCTCGGTCACCTCGAACCGGAAGCCGTGGAAGCTGAACACCTGCCCGACCGTGGGGATCGTCTGCGCCTCGTGGATCACGAGGCCCGCGACCGTGTTCGCCTCCTCGTCGGGCAGGGACCAGTCGGTCGCGCGGTTGAGGTCGCGGATCGTCATCGCGCCGTCCACGGAGAACGCGCCGTCGGCGTCCGGCTCGAGGCGCGGCGTCTCCTCCTCGTCGAACTCGTCGGCGATCTCGCCCACGATCTCCTCGAGGATGTCCTCCAGCGTCAGCAGGCCCTGCAGCGCGCCGTACTCGTCGATCACCAGCGCGAAGTGCGCGCGCCGGGCGAGGAACTGGCGCATCTGATCGTCGAGCGTCGTGGTCTCGGGAACGAAGTAGGGTTCGGCCATCACGGCGCGGACGTCGAACTCCGCGATCCCCTCGACGCCGCCGCCCTCGGCCCGCACGAGGCGGTCGACGGCGCGCAGCAGGTCCTTGGCGTGGACGAGGCCGATGACGTTCTCGCGCTCGCCCTCGAACACGGGCAGGCGGGTGTGGGGCGAGGCGAGGCACTGGTCGAGGATCGCGTCGGGGGCGGCGTTCGCGTCCAGCATCTCGATGTCGGAGCGGTGGAGCATGATCTCCTCCACGGTCCGCTCCGCGAGGTCGAGCGCGCCGAGGAGCCGGTCCCGGTCCTCCTTCTCGACGGTGCCAGACTCGGCTCCGATCGCCAGCGCGCCGGCGATCTCCTCGCGCGGGTGCATCACGGCGGCGTCGGGGTCGGTGTCGACGCCGAACACGCGCAGCACCGCCCGCACCAGGAGGCGCACGGCGGACACGACGGGGGCGAATACCCGGACCACGACGGCGATCACGGGCGCGACGAGCGAGGCGGCGCGCTCGGGGTTCGTGATGGCGTAGGTCTTGGGCAGCACCTCGGCGAAGATCAGCACGAGCGCGGTCATCACCAGCGTGGCGATCGCGACGCCCCCCTCGCCGAACAGCGCGGTGAACAGCGCGGTCGCCAGCGAGGCGGCGAGGATGTTGACGATGTTGTTGCCCAGCAGGACCGAGCCGATCAGGCGCTCGTTGTCCTCGGTCACGGTGAGGGCGCGGGCGGCCCCGGTCTCGCCCTTGTCGGCGCGGGCGCGCAGCTTGCCGCGCGAGGCGGCGGTGAGCGCGGTCTCGGAGCCGGAGAAGAAGGCGGAGAGGGCGAGCAGCACGAGGATCGACAGGGCGATGCCCCATGCGGCCCCGGCGGTCATGGCGGTGACGGTTGTGTCCATCCCCGCCGTATGGGGGTGGGGCGCGCGCCGTTCAAGCGCGCGCCCCGGCGGGACTCAGTTCTCGATCGGGACGACGGGGACGAGCTCGGTGTCGCCGTCGGTCGCCAGCGGCGCGGTGGTGGTCGCCGACGTGTCCTCGATCGCCTCGGGGGCGGTCGTGGTGACGACGGCGGTGTCCGCCTCCTCGGTGACGATCACGGCGTCGTCCGCGGCGGGCGCGACGGCCACGTCATCGGTGCCGAACCAGCCCAGAAGCCACGCCAGCGCAAGCAGCGCGACGAGGGCGAGGGCGGCCCAGAGGATCCAGTTGGAGCCAGATTTGTGGTCGGTGACCTTCGGGTCGCGGAAGTCTTGGCTGTTGGCCATGGGAGTTGCCTTTCGGTTGCAGGTCCGATGCTCCCAGAACCGCCGCGATCGTCCTTTGTTCCAAAGGGTTGCCCGCGTCGGCGGGCGACCGCCGGGTCCGGCGGGGGGGATCGGAACCCAACCCCCGGGTGTGCCCGTTTGCCCCGCATCGGACCGCCTCCGGCGCTCCACCCAAACCCAAGCGAGGACGACATGACGAAGACCGTGACCGCCATCTTCCGGACCCATGCCATCGCCGCGACCGTGCGCGACAAGATCAAGGCGCTCGGCGAATCCGGTGCCTCCGTGACGATCCTGCCCGACGACCCGGCCCCGCTGGCCGAGGGCACGCGGCGGAGCGACGACGCGATCCGCCACGCGGATTCGCTGCACGTGCCCGACGCCGACAAGCGGACCTATCAGCAGGCGATCCGCGAGGGGCACTTCATCGTCTCCGCCGACGTGGACGACGACCACGTCTCGGCCGTGACCGACATCATGCGCCACCCCGACACGACGGCCCACGCGATCGACTTCGACGCCTACGAGGCCGAGTATCGCGGGCGCCCCGACTACGACCCCGCGCTGATCGAGCCGGCCGGCACGACGACCGGGGCGGAATGGCGCCGCGACACGACCTACGCCGGGACCCTGCGCGCCTACGACACCGCGCGCACGCCCGAGGAGGTCGCCCGGATGCGCGGCCGCGCCGCCTGATCCGAGCAGCATCGACGAGGAGGGCCGCCCATCGGGCGGCCTTTCGCTCGTTCAGGGACCGGCCAGAGGGTGGTGCGTGAGGACGAGGTCCCTCAGCCGCGACTCCAGGACGTGCGTGTAGATCTCCGTGGTGGAGATGTCCGCATGGCCAAGCATGGCCTGTATCGCCCTCAGGTCCGCCCCACCCTGCAGGAGATGCGTGGCGAAGGCATGGCGGAGCACGTGGGGGCTGACCTTGGACGGCTCCACGCCGGCGCGGGCCGCGAAGGTCTTGAGCCGACCGTGGAACCACGCCCGAGTGACGTGGCCCGCCTTGCCGCGAGAGGGGAACAGGCGCGCCGAGCCGGGGCGTCCCTCCGCGCGCGCCGCGTCGTCGGCGGCATCGCGGGCCCGCAGCCACGCCGCGAGGGCGGCCCGCGCTTGTGCGGAGAGCGGGACCATCCGCTCCTTCCCGCCCTTGCCCCTCACGAGGAGCATCCGGGGATCGCCCCGCGCCGCCGAGACGGGGAGGGAGACGAGCTCGGTCACCCGCATCCCCGTCGCGTAGAGCAGTTGCATCAGGCAGGAGTCCCGCAGGCGGCCCTCCTCGGACGGCGCGGTCGTCCCCGCCGCCGCGAGCAGCGCCTCCACCTCCGCCTCCGACAGCGTCTTGGGCAGCGCCTTGGGCTTGGTCGGCCCCCGCAGCTTGATGGCCGGGTCGTCGGGCCGCAGCCCCTCCTCGTGCATGAAGCGCGTGAGCCCCCGGATCGCGGACAGCCGCCGCGCGCGGGTCGAGGCGGCCAGCCCCTCGGCCTCGCAGGCGACGAGGAAGCGCTCGATCGCGGGCTTGTCCACCGCGAGCAGGGCGCCGCCCGCCGCGGCGAGATGGTCGGCGAAGGCGGTCAGGTCGCGCCGGTAGGCGAGCAGCGAGTTGAGCGCCGCGCCCCGCTCCGCCGCCTGCGCCTCGAGGAAGCGCTCGATCAGGCCCGCGTCGGTCACGTCAGCAGCAGGTGCATCGCTAGCCGTCGCGCCGCCACGTCGAGCCCCGCCGCCCGCAGCGCATGGAGCGCCCCCGTGATCGCGCCCGGCGGCGCCTCGGCCCCATCGGCCATCGCGCGCGCGGCGTCGAGCAGCATCTCCCCGCTCCGCCGCGCCGCGGCCATCTCGGCCTGCTCCGGCGCCAGCGGGCCGGTCAGGCCCTCCACCACCGCCTGCGCCAAGGGGCCGTCCGCGGGGGCCGCCTCGCCGCGCGCCAAGGCGTAGGCCAGCGCGAGGTCGGCCGGGGCATCGCCGGGCAGCGCCTCCTCGGAGACGAGGGCGCGCGCGGCCGGCCGGTCCGAGAGGAGGGCGAGCCGCATCGCGTCGGCCATCGCGTCGGGCGGGACGTCCGCCGCGCCCACCGCGCCGCCATAGGCCGCGCCGAGCCATCCGAGCAGATCGGCCTCGGCCATGCGCTCCACTGCGATCGACAGCGCCTGCGCGAGGTCGCCCGACCCCGCCAGAGCCGCGTCGAGCCCGCCGACCGCCGCCGCCCGCTCCCACAGCCCGCCCGAGGCCGAGGGCCGCCGTTCGAGGTAGAGGTCGGCGAGGCGCGCCGGGTCCAGCGCCCCCGTCCGGGTCAGCCGCTCGGCGGCCTCGATCTGCCGCTTCCAGCCGGCTTCGGCGCGCAGGTCGGCCACCGCGAAGGCGATGGGCAGCCCCGCCGTGGCGGGCCTTTCGCCGATACCGTCGAGCAGGCGGAAGGCGAGCGGCGTCAAAGGGTCGGGCACCGGGGGCGGCGCCTCGCCCTCGAAGAGTTCGGGATCGAGGAAGCGCGCGACGAGCCGCTCCTCGTCGGGGTCCATGAGCGACAGCGCGGCGGCCGTGTCGAGCGCCAGCATCGCCGCCGCCCAGTCGCCGCCGCGCGTCAGGCAGAAGATCCGCGCGGGCAGGGTGGGCGAGAGGTCGGGATCGGCGTCCATCGCCGCGCAGGCGGGCTCGTCGACGCCGGTCAGCAGCGCCACGTCGAAGTAGCGCCTGAAGCTGTCCCGCTCGGTTGGCCCGGCCCGCTCGAGCAGCGCCTGCGCCTCCTCCAGCGCCCCCATCCGCAGCAGCGCGTCGACCCGCGCGAGGAAGAGCGAGTCGGGCGGGGTGCCGGCGGGCGGCTCCAGCTCCGAGAGGAGGAGGTTCGTCATCACCGCGCGCAGCGGCCCGGGCATGTCCCGCGGCAGTGCCCCGATCCCCGCGACCAGCGCGGCGGGGTCCGACCCGAGCCACGTGTCGGCGGGCAGCCCGGACAGGTCCGGGGGCAGCAGGCCCGTCCCGTCGCGGCGCGGCGCGTCGAGCGAGGTCGTCGTGATGGCGGTCTCCGTCCGCACGGACGTTCCCGGTTCCGCCGGGCCGGGGCGGGCGACGGGCTTCGCGCGCAGCGAGTCGCTGAGCCACGGGATCGCCGAGTCGGGCGCACCCTGCGCGGCGGCGGGCGCGGCGAGCGCCATCCATGCGGCGAGGGACGCGCCCGCGCGGATCATCCGGCCTCGATGGTGATGGTCTCGGTAGTCGGCTCCACCGCCGGGTCGAGCGTGTAGGAGTAGCCGAACAGCGCGACCGCGGCCAATGCGACGAGGATCAGCAGGTAGAACAAGGCGCGCAGCATGGATCGGTTCCCTCCCCGGGTCGTCGGCCCGGCCCGTCGGTGATGCGGTGCGGAGATAACGTTGGCAATCCCCGGCGCAACAGGGCAGGACGCGGGCATGGGGGCAACCGGCGACAGCGCGCCGCCCCGGACGCATGCTGCGTTGCGGCGACCGGTGGTTCTGGTGGGGATGATGGGATCGGGCAAGACCGCCGTGGGGCAGGCCTTGGCCGAGCGCCTGCAGGTGCCCTTCCGCGACAGCGACCATGCCATCGAGGACGCCGCCCGCATGTCGGTCGCCGAGATCTTCGCCCGCGACGGCGAGGCCTTCTTCCGCGACCGCGAGTCCGAGGTGATCGCCCGCCTGCTCGCCGAGGGGCCGGGCGTCGTCTCGACCGGGGGCGGGGCCTTCCTGTCGGAGGCCACGCGGGAGACGGTGGCCGCGACGGCGGTGTCGGTCTGGCTGCGCGCCGCGCCCGAGGTGCTGTGGCCGCGGGTGAAGGGCAAGGCGGGACGCCCGCTCCTCGCCCGGCCGGACGCGCGCGCCGCGCTGGAGGCGATGACGCGGGAGCGCGCGCCGGTCTACGGCACGGCCGCGGTGGTGGTGGATTCGGACGGGGAGGTGACGGTGGAGGGCATGGTGGACCGGGTGATCGACGCGCTGGCCGGGGCGGAGGCGCTGGCATGAGCGTCGTCCGGGTGGATCTGGGCGCGCGGTCCTACGACGTGCACGTCGGGCTGGGCCTGATCGACGCGGCCGGCGCGCATGTCGCGCCGCTCCTGCGCCGGGGCCGCGTCCTCGTAGTGACGGAGACGACGGTCGCCGACCTCTGGCTGGACCGCCTGCGCACGGGGCTGGGCGACGTGGGGGCCCCCGCGCTCGTGCTGGAGCCGGGCGAGGGGACGAAGTCGTGGGAGGGGCTGCGGCGTACGGTCGAGTGGATCCTCGATCAGCGCCCCGAGCGGGCGGACGTGGTGCTGGCCTTGGGCGGCGGCGTGATCGGCGACCTCGCGGGGGCGGCGGCGGCGCTGGTGCTGCGCGGGCTGCGCTTCGTGCAGGTGCCGACCTCGCTGCTGGCCCAGGTCGACTCGTCCGTGGGCGGCAAGACCGGGATCAACACACGGCACGGCAAGAACCTCGTGGGCGCGTTCCACCAGCCGTCGCTGGTCCTCTGCGACACGGGCGCGCTGGAGACGCTGGCCCCGCGCGACTTCCGCGCGGGCTACGGCGAGGTGGCCAAGTACGGCCTGCTGGGCGACGCGGACTTCTTCGCGTGGCTGGAGACGAACGGCTCCGGGCTGGCCGCCGACCCCGCGCTGCGGGCCGAGGCGGTGCGTCGCTCGGTGCGGATGAAGGCCGACATCGTGGCTCGCGACGAAATGGAGGCGGGCGACCGCGCGCTGCTGAACCTCGGCCACACGTTCGGCCACGCGCTGGAGGCGGCGACCGGCTACTCGGACCGCCTGCTCCACGGCGAGGGGGTGGCGGTGGGATGCGCGCTGGCCTTCGACCTCTCGGCGCGGCTGGGCCTGTGCAGCCAAGAGGAGCCGAGCCGCGTGCGCGCCCATCTCGACGCGATGGGCTTGCCGCGCGACCTGCGCGACGTGCCGGGCGAGCTGCCCGGCGCGGGGGCTCTCGTGGAGTTGATGGCGCAGGACAAGAAGGTGCTCGACGGGCGGCTGCGCTTCGTGCTGGCGCGCGGGATCGGAGAGGCCTTCGTCACGGCGGAGGTGCCGCGCGAGGCGGTAGAGGCGGTGCTGGACGCTAGCCGGTGAGCCGCTGATTCGAAGTCATGGAAGGACTTCGCGTTCGGAGGCTTCGAAAGCCTCCGGAGGCCGAACCCTTGCCAAGGGTTCGTCAACTGTCAGGCGAGGCGCCGGAGCGGCTCGCGGTTGCAGAAAATCACGTACTGGCCCGCGTTCTCGACGACGCCGTAGCCCCGTCGCTTCATCTCGGCCACGAAGGGCTCGCGTCCGACGACCCGATCAACCGTGCGCGCCTTCCGGCGGATGACCGCCCCCTCGCGGGCGGCCTTGGAGTCGAACAACTGGCGGATGAACTCCGCGGCGAAGGGCGGGAGGAGGTAGGCATCGTCCATGCGCCCACCGTTGCGCGGAACCCCTTAACGCCCCGTTTCCGTCCAGCGCAGCACCGCCACCCGGATCGCGCTGGCCAGCCCTGCCGTCACCCCCCGCTCCCGGTCGATGCGCGCGGCCAGCGCGTTGAGCGACAGGCCCTCCGCCTCGGCCATCCGGGCGAACGCCTCCCAGAAGGCGTCCTCCATCGAGACGCTCGTGCGGTGGCCGTGCAGGGTCAGGGAGCGCTTGCGGGGGCGGGCGTCCACTATTCGCGCTCGTGCTGGTCGAGGTTCCGCTCGACGCGCGCGCGATCGGCGTCCTCGGCAGCCTTCTGCGCCCGGCTGCGCCCGTGGCGCGCGGCGTTGGCGTCGCCCTCCGCCCGCCGATCCGCCCGTGCGCGGTCCTTGCGGACCGCGCGGAGGTTGACGACCTTGCCCGTCACTTCGGCCCGATCATCAGTTCGGGCCGGACCACGCGGTCGAAGGTCTCCTCGTCCACGAGGCCGAGGGCCAGCGCCTCCTCCTTCAGCGTGGTCCCGTTCCTGTGCGCGGTCTTCGCCACCTTGGTAGCGTTGTCGTAGCCGATGGTAGGGGCCAGCGCCGTCACCAGCATCAGCGACTCCTTCATCAGCTTGTCGATCCGCTCGACGTTGGCCTGCGTGCCCACGACCATGTTGTCGGTGAAGCTGCGCGCCGCGTCGCCCAAGAGCTGCATGGACTGCAGGACGTTGTAGGACATCATCGGGTTGTAGACGTTCAGCTCAAAGTGGCCTTGGCTGCCGGCGAAGCCCACGGCGGCGTCGTTGCCCATGACGTGGGCGCAGACCATCGTCAGCGCCTCGGCCTGGGTCGGGTTCACCTTGCCCGGCATGATGGACGAGCCGGGCTCGTTCTCGGGCAGGATCAGCTCGCCGAGGCCCGAGCGGGGGCCGGAGCCCAGGAGCCGCATGTCGTTGGCGATCTTGAAGAGCGAGGCGGCCACGGTCTTGAGCGCGCCGGAGAACATCACCATCGCGTCGTGGGCGGCCAACGCCTCGAACTTGTTGGGGGCGGTGACGAAGGGCAGGCCGGTGATGTCGGCGATCTCGGCGGCGACCTTCTCGGCGAAGCCCTTGCGGGTGTTCAGCCCCGTGCCGACGGCCGTGCCGCCCTGCGCCAGCTCGTAGATGTCCGGCAGGCAGGCCTCGACCCGCTCGATCCCCTTCGCGACCTGATGGGCGTAGCCGCCGAACTCCTGCCCGAGGGTGAGCGGCGTGGCGTCCTGGGTGTGGGTGCGCCCGATCTTGATGATGTCGGCGAAGTCCCCGGACTTCTGCGCCAGCGCCGCGTGGAGGTGGCGCAGGCCCGGTAGCAGGACGTCGCGGGCCATCGTGCCGATGGCCACGTGCATCGCGGTGGGGAAGGTGTCGTTGGACGACTGACCCATGTTGCAGTGGTCGTTCGGGTGGACCGGATCCTTGGAGCCGATGGTCCCGCCCATGATCTCGATCGCGCGGTTCGCGATGACCTCGTTGGCGTTCATGTTCGACTGCGTGCCCGAGCCGGTCTGCCAGACGACCAGCGGGAAGTTGTCGTCGAACCGGCCCTCGATCACCTCGGAGGCGGCCTGCTGGATCGCTTTCGAACGCTCCGCGTCGAGGTCGCCGAACCCCTCGTTGACGATGGCGGCCGCCTTCTTGATCGCGCCCAGCGCGCGGACGATGGCGACGGGCTGGCGCTCCCACCCGATGGGGAAGTTGAGGATGGAGCGCTGCGTCTGCGCGCCCCAGTACTTGTCGGCGGGAACCTCCAGCGGGCCGAAGCTGTCGGTCTCGGTGCGCGTCTCGGTCATGGGTCCCTCCGTCCTGACGGGCGCGTGTTACGCGCGCGCCCGGCGGGGGGCAACGTCACTTGCGGAAGCGGTCGAGGCTCACGACCTCGGCGCCCCCGCCTCCGCCGCCGACCGGCGGCGCCTCCTCGGGGGGCGCGTCGGGCGCGTCGGCGTCGTCCTCCGGCGCGTCGGGGTCGTCGCCCGGATGCCGCGATTCGAAGCGCAGGCCGAACTCGACCGAAGGGTCGACGAAGGTGAGCAGCGCGTCGAAGGGGATCACCAGCGGCTCGGGGGCGTCGCCGAAGTTGAGCGTGACGGAGAAGCCGTCGTCGCGAACCTCCAGCCCCTCGAACCAGTGCTGCAGCACGATGGTCATCTCGGTCGGGTAGCGCTCGCGCAGCCAGTCCGCGATCGCGACCTCGGGGTGGGTGGTGTCGAAGGAGATGAAGAAGTGGTGCGTGCCTGGCAGGCCGTCCGCCGCGATGCCGTCGAGGACGCGCCGGATCAGACCGCGCATCGCGTCGTGCATCATCGACCCGTAGTCGATCTCGCTACCCGCGCCGTCCTCGGTCGTCTCGTCGGTCATTCGGGCACCCCCTCGGGGGGAGGGTGTCACCGAGCCGGACGCGCCGCAAGCCTCAGGTGGCGGTCGGGGCGGCGGAAAGGGGGGAAGTGCAGGCTTCTGTTGCCAGGTGCCTGCGGACCCCGCCCTGAGCTGCAAAGCCCAGGGACTTAAGGTTTCGGTAGATCCGACCGCTTACGCGGCCATCGCCACCGGAGCATGGTTGTTGTTGGCAACTATACTTTACGGGCCGATACGGTGGCACCCCGCCGAGCGAAAGCTAACCCCTTTGAACGTCCGTCGATCCTGTTTCGGCCCCACAGGTCCCGCCAACAACGGGGAGGTCTTGGTGGAGCCGCCGGGTACCGCCCCCGGGTCCGAGCCGTCTATTGCGAGCGCGTTTATCGCCATAGTCCCCGAAGGGACGTCCTAGAGGTAGGCGAGCGCGGCGGGCCGATCAAGAGGGCCGCGGCGCGAGAGGTTTAGGACAGAGGCGGGAGGTCGGATTCTTTCGGCGAGCGCAAGGGCTTGGATCAATTCGGACCAACCGTCCGCTGGGGGCGCCTCCCGTGCCCCCGGTCGCCCCCCGTGCATGCGGGCGGTGCCGGTCCGCCGGCCTTCGAAAGAAAAACGTTGCATGTAAGAAAAAGCTGACGCAACGCTGCGCGCAGCATGAGCGACGCCGACCGACTCCTCCTGCGCCTGCGCGCCTTGGCGAACCCCGTCCGCCTGTGGATCGTCGCCGAGCTGCACCGTGCCGAGGCCCGCTACGTCAGCGAGCTCGCGCGGGCGGCGGGCATCAGCCGCCCGCTGCTGAAGATGCACCTCCGCAAGCTCGAGGATGCCGGGATCGTCGCGGGCGAGATCGGCACGGCGGAGAACGGCAAGTCGGCCAACTTCTTCCGGCTCGTGCCGTTCGAGGAAACCCTGTCCCCCGAGGTGATCGCCGGCGCCGCGCCGACGGTCGCCACTGGGCGCGCCACCGATGGAGACTGAGATGCACGATCCGGGAACGCGGATGTTCACCCTGACCTTGATCATCCTCGCGGCGATCGTCGCGATCTTCGCGATGAAGTACGCGGCGCAGTACCTGCGCGACCGGCGCGTCGCGGCGCGAGAGGGCGAGGCGTCGGCGCGGCTGGACGGCCTCGACGAGCGCACCCGCGATCTCGACCGGCGCGTGGCCCGGGTCGAGGCGCTGCTGCGGGACGTCGAATGACCGGCCTCGGGGAACTGCGCCTCGCCACCTTGGCCGAGGGCGCGACGCTGATCCTGCTGATGGCCGTCGCGGTCCCGCTGAAGCACCTCGCCGGATGGCCCGTCGGGACGCAGGTGATGGGGCCGGTCCACGGCGCGGCGTTCCTGCTGTTCGCGTGGATGGTGATCCGGTCGTGGGCCGAGGGGATCGTGGGTGGCGGCGGCGCGGCGCGGCTGATCGCCGGGGCGTTCGTCCCCTTCGCGGGGCTGTGGAACGAGCGATGGCTCCGGCGGATGGCGGAGGGGGCGGCGTGACGGCCTACGATTTGGCGAAGGCGGCCCACATCCTGTCGGTGATGGTCTGGGTCGCGGGGATGGCGGTCGCGGCGATGGCCCTGCGCTTCCCGGCGGCGGGCGCCCTGGACGCGCTCAAGCGGTTCGACCGGCGCGTCACGACGCCCGCGATGCTGGCGGCGTGGGGGTTCGGCTTGGTGCTCGCGACGCGGGGCGGATGGTTCGACGAGGCGTGGATGGGCGCGAAGATCGCGCTCGTGCTGGTCCTGTCGGGGCTGCACGGCGCGCTGACCGGGCGGCTGCGGCGGCGGGCGTGGGATGGCGGCCTCGAGGCCGACCCGGTCGCGCGCGCGGCCCTGCCCGCGGGGGCGGTGCTGATCGCGGGGATCGTGCTGCTGGTGGTGACGAAGGCGCTCTGACGGGTGGGGGCGGGGCCGCCCGGAGGACGGCCCCGCCGCGGCCTCAGAATCCGGCCTTGATGCGCTCGAACTCGGCGGCCTGCCGCTCGCGCAGGCGCCCGTCCATGGGCAGCTGCGCGAGCACGGGGGCGTCGATGTCGCCGAGGCCCCCCGCGACGCGGTCCTCATCGGTGATCTGCTCGGCCATGGCCGCCGCGTTGGAGTGGCCGAAGCCGTTCTCCATGAGCGGCACGGTCGCCGATGGGTCGAGGATCGCGTTGATGTAGTCGTAGACGAGATCCTCGTCGGACGTGCTCTCCGCCATGTTGACGTAGCCGCAGAGCCAGAGCGACGAGCCCTCGGCGGCCTCGCGCTCGAAGCCCACGGGGAAGCCCTCGTCCACGAGCGTCGGGTAGGTCTCGTTCCACGCCCACGAGATCAGCACCTCGCCCGACTGCATCAGCTGCGCGAGTTCGGCCGGGTCCTGCCAGTAGGTGCGCAGGTTCGGGTGAGCCTGGCGCAGCCAGTCGGAGGCGGCTTGGAACTGCTCGTCGGTGGCCGAGGTCCAGTCCGTCGTGCCCGTGGCGAGGTAGGCCAGCGCATAGGCGTCGTCGACGTTGTCGGGGATCGTCATGCGGCCCGCGTACTTGGCGTCGGTGAACACGTTCAGCGTGGCCACGTCCTCGGCGGGGACCTCCTCGGTGTTGTAGGCGGTCGCGGTCGAGCCGTAGTCCGTGGGGACGAAGTAGACCTCGCCTCCGCGCGCGACGTCCTGGCCGACGAGGTCGGAAGAGATGTTCTCCCAGTTGGGGATGCGCGCGGTGTCCCACGGCTCGACGATGCCCGACTCGGCGAACTTGGTCACGGAGCCCGCGCAGATGTGGGTCAGGCCGGGCTCGGTGAAGCCGGAGGACAGCTTCTGGAACGCCTCCTCCTCGTCGCCGTGGAAGGCGAAGTCGGGCGAGCCGCCGTGGGCCTCGATGTAGGTCTGGTGATACTCGGGCAGCTCGTAGCCGGAATACTCGGACACGGTGAGCGACTGGGCGAAGGCCGGCAGGGCGAGCGCGGTCGCCGTGCCGGCGAGCAGCAGGGTGCGGATGGTCATGGTGGTCTCCCGGTTGGACCTCTGACGGGTCGTATGGCCCATTCGCTATGACGCGGGCCCGGTTGCCGCAAGGTCGGGCGCGCGGCACGTCGTCCGGGTTCCGGCTTTCCCTTGCCGCGCGCCCGCCGCGCGGGCATCCGTGGCGAAACGCATGGCGCGGGGAGGCGGCATGGAGCGACTGTCCCATCTGCGACGCGGCCACTGGTGGGCGCTCTACGGCGCGATCCTCGGGGCGTGGGCGCTGCTCTGGGCGTCGGTGCCGGAGGGATCCGCCGGGGGCGCGGCGTGGCTGGCGGACGTGTGCCGGGCGGTGGCGGCGGATGCGGGGCCGGGCGGCGTGCTGGCGCTCTGGGTGCTGATGGGGGCGGCGATGATGCTGCCCACGGCGGTGCCGACCCTCGCGGCCTACGACATGGTGCCGGGCGCGCGCGACGGCTGGAAGGTCGTGGCGGGGTATTCGGCGGTGTGGATCGGCTTCGCCGGGGTGGCGACGGCGGTGCAGTTGTCGCTGTCCTCGCTCGGGGCGCTAGACGCGGCGTGGCTGGGGGCGGCGCTGCTGCTGCTGGCGGCGGGGTATCAGGTGAGCGCGCTGAAGGCGGCGTGCCTGTCGAAGTGCCGCCAGCCGGTGACGTTCCTGATGAGCCATTGGGACGAGGGGCCGTGGCGGATGGGCCTGCGGCTGGGCGCGGTCTGCCTCGGCTGCTGCTGGGCGCTGATGGCGCTGGGGCTGGTGGGCGGCTTGATGTCGCTCGGGTTCATGGCGCTGGCCACGGTGTTGATGACGGCGGAGAAGTTGAGCGCGGGGCCGATGCTCTCGCGCGGGATGGCGGTGGCCTGCGTGGCGGGCGCCGGGTGGATGATCGGAGGGATCGCATGAACGAACGGGTGAAGATCAGCGCGCCGGTGGTGTCGTCGCGGCACTCCATGGCCAAGCCGCTGAATAGCGCGCAGACGCCGTGGAGCATCAAGGGCGAGCTCGTGCTCAACTGCAACTGCACGGTGTTCTGCCCCTGCGTGGTGAGCCTCGGAAAGCATCCGCCGACTGAGGGCATGTGCCAGGCGTGGTCGGGCGTGCGGATCGACGAGGGCCATTACGGCGACGAAGACCTGTCGGGGCTGAACGTCGGGCTGCTCTTGGAGATTCCGGGGATGATGGCGCGGGGCGGCTGGAAGGCGGCGGCGTTCATCGACGACCGGGCGTCGCACGGGGCGTATCTAGGCCTGATCGAGATCTTCTCGGGGCGCGCGCGGGGGACGACGGGGCTGTTCAAGGTGCTCGTGTCGGAGTTCCTCGGGGCCGAGCGCGAGCACGTCCGCTACGAGAACGAGGGCAAGACGCGCCGCCTGACCGTGGGCAAGAAGATCGCGGGCGAGGTCGTGCCGGTGAAGGGCAAGCGCGAGGGCGAGGACATCGTGGCGACCAACACCGAGTACTGGATGGGACCGGACATCACCGTGGCCACGGCGACGAAGGGGCGCGTGCGGGCCTACGGGCGCGTGTGGGACTTCGAGGGGCGGTCGGCCGAGATCTGCCAGATCGACTGGTCGGGGCCGGAGATCCCGCGCTGACCCCTGCGCCGACGGAGAAGTGAGAGCATGATCACGCCGGACTGGGTGCGTATGATGGCGCGTTACGGCGCGTGGCAGAACGGCAATCAGGCCGGGGTCGTGCGCGAACTGCCGGAGGCGGACCTGCGGGCGGAGCGCGGCGCGTTCTTCGGGTCGGTGCTGGCGACGCTGAGCCACGTCGTCTGGGGCGACCGCATCTGGCTCTGCCGGTGGACGGACCTGCCGAAGCCGCCGGGGGGCATCGCCGACAGCGCGGGCTGGCTCGCGACCGTCGAAGATTGGGCCACGATGCGCGCGGAGACGGACGCCGCCATGACGGCGTGGGCGGCGCGGTGCGCGCAGGCCGAGCTCGACGCCGACCTGACGTGGCATTCAGGCGCGCTAGGCCGCGAGGTGACCAAGCCGATGGCGCTGTGCGTGACGCACATGTTCAACCACGGCACGCACCACCGAGGGCAGGTCCACGCGATGCTGACCGCGATGGGCGCGGGGGTGCCGGACACGGACCTGTTCGTCATGCCCGATCCCGACGCCGCCTGACGCGGCGGAAGGGTCGGAATCTGGAGGGGACGGCGGCGGCGGCGGCGCTACATGCCGCGCCATGAGCGATGTGACGGCATGGCGGTCGGACCGGCAGCGGGCGGGGCCGGGCAGGGGCTGACCCCCGTCCCCCCTCTCATGCCCGGAGACCGCCCATGACCGCGCTCGCCCGTTCCAACCGCACCCGTCGCACGTGGTGGACGTCCGCCACGGACGCCGCCGGATGCTCGGCCTACACGATCTACAATCGGATGCTGCTGCCCGCGGTGTTCGTCAGCCCGGAGGTGGACTGCGCCCACCTCAAGCGGGCGGTGCAGGTCTGGGACGTGGCCTGCGAGCGGCAGGTGGAGATCACGGGCCCGGACGCCGACACGCTGATGCAGCGGCTGACGCCGCGCGACCTGACGCAGCTGGACCTGAACCAGTGCGCCTACGTCCCGATCTGCAACCACGACGGCGGGATGCTGAACGATCCCGTCGCGCTGAAGCCCCGCGCGGACACGTGGTGGGTCAGCCTCGCGGACGGGGAGTTGCGGCTGTGGATCGCGGGCATGGCCGAGGCGGGCGGCTACGGCCTGCGGGTGTTCGAGGCCGAGGTGCAGCCCTTGGCGATCCAAGGGCCGCTGTCGGACGAGCTGGCGGCGCGGGTGTTCGGGGACGGCGTGCGCGACCTGCGCTTCTTCCGGCACGGGCGGTTCCCGTTCCGCGACGGCGAGATGATCGTCAGCCGGACCGGCTACTCCAAGCAGGGCGGATTCGAGGTCTACGTCGAGTCCGAGGCCGACGCGGCGGCGCTGTGGAACGACCTGTTCGACGCGGGCGCCGACCTGGACGTGCGCGCGGGCTGCCCGAACACGATCGAGCGCATCGAGGGCGGGATGCTGTCCTACGGCAACGACATGGACGAGCGGGATACCCCCTTCGAGGTGGGCTTGGGCAAGTTCGTGCAGCGCCACGACTGCATCGGGGGCCCCGCGCTGAAGGAGCACGTGTCGGACCGGCGGCTGATGGCGGTCGAGATGGAGGGGCCGGTGCCCGGTTGCGACCGGCGCTGGCCGGTCACGGCGGACGGGGAGCGCTGCGGCGTCGTCACCTCCGCCGTGTGGAGCCAGGAGTTCGGCTGCGGCGTGGCGATCGGCATGGTGGACCGGCGCTGGGACGCGGGCCGCGAGGTGGTCGTCCATACGCAGGACGGCCCCAAGGCGGCCAAGCTGCGGGATCGGTTCTGGCGCTAGGAGCGTCGCTCCGGCCGTGCGGAGGGGGGAGGGTGGCCCGCGGCGGCGCGCCCGCTAGCTCGCCGACCAGTCCGCAGTTGCCTTGGAGATCCTGCCGATGCCCGACGACGCCCCCGCGATGCGCCCCGCCGACCCCGCCACCCGCCTCGCCGTCGAGGACGTCATCAAGCGGTTCGGCCTCGGGATCGACCTCCGGGACTGGGACATGTTCGAGGCCTGCCTCGACGACCGCGTGCTGATGGACCTCGACCCGCGCGTGGGCGAGACGCCGGACCTGAAGCTGCCGCGCAAGGCGATCGTCGCGAACGCAAAGGGCGAGTTCGAGAAGTACGACGAGACGCTGCACCTCTACTCCGTGGCGTCGGTGGTGTTCGACGCGGACGGCGCGGCGGTGCGGACCAACTTCGTGGCCCACCACTACCGCGCCGACGAGCCGGGCGACCGGACCTTCGTGCAGCACGGCATGTACCTGCATCGGCTGCGGGAGGCCGGGGACGGGCGCTGGGTCATCACGGAGTGGCACCAGGACGTCCGCTTCTCCGTGGGCAACCGCGCGCTGATGGACCGCGACTAGGGCAGGGAACGCGCGGCGCTGGAATTCCGGGCCGGTCGTGGTAGCCGACGGGACGGCCGCCCGCCGGGCGGCGCCACGCATCCGAGGAGCCCCCATGCGCGCACTGATCGTCGAGAAGGCCGAGGACGGCACCACCTCCGCCGCCGTGCAGGACATCGCCGAGGACCGGCTCCCCGAGGGGGACGTCACCGTCCGGGTCGAGCATTCGACGGTGAACTACAAGGACGGGCTGTGCATCGGACCGGGGGGCGGGCTAGTGCGGAGCTATCCGCACGTGCCGGGGATCGACTTCGCCGGCACCGTGGAGACGACGGACGACGACCGCTACGCGCCGGGTGACAAGGTCGTGCTGACCGGCTGGCGCGTGGGAGAGGCGCGGTGGGGCGGCTACGCCGAGAAGGCGCGGGTGAAGGCGGACTGGCTTGTGCCGCTGCCCGAGGGGCTGACGACGCGGCAGGCGATGGCGGTGGGCACGGCGGGCTTCACCTCGATGCTGGCGGTGCAGGCGCTGGAGGACCAAGGGCTGAAGGATGGCCCCGTTCTGGTGACGGGCGCGGCGGGCGGCGTAGGCTCGGTGGCCGTGGCGCTACTGGCGGCGATGGGACGCGAGGTGGCGGCAGTGACCGGGCGCCCGGAGCAGGAGGACTACCTGCGGTCGCTAGGCGCCACGCAGATCGTCGCGCGCGGGGACTTGGCCGAGACGGTCAAGCGCCCGCTCGAGTCGGAGACGTGGGGCGGCTGCGTCGACGCGGTGGGCGGCGCCATGCTCGCCCGCGTGCTGGGCCAGATGCAGTACGGGGCCTCGGTCGCGGCGGTGGGACTCGCCGGGGGGGCGAACCTGCCGGCGACGGTGATCCCGTTCCTGCTGCGCGGGGTGAACCTGCTGGGCATCGACAGCGTGATGCAGCCCTACGAGAACCGGGTCCGGGCGTGGGCGCGGCTGGCGGAGCTGCTGCCGATGGACAAGCTGGAGGCGATGGTCGTGCCCGCGACCTTGGAGGACCTGCCGAGGCTGGGCGCGGACATCCTGCAGGGGCAGGTGCGGGGCCGGGTGGTCGTCGACATCTGATCCGTCCGCCCGCCCGTTGGCGGCGGGCGGGGCCCGGGACGTCGGAGTCGGGCGCAAAGGAGTCGCCCGAACCCCTCTGGTATGCCAGTCTCGTGTCACGCTCCCGCGAGGGAGCATGGCAGGGAGGCCATCGGAATGACCGACATACGCAACGACGTGGAGGACGGGACCGGCATCCCGGACCCCGAGGGCCACGCGGCCCCCATCGAGACCGAATACGAGATCGGGCAGGACAACCTCGAGACGAAGGTCGGGCCCTTCGCCCTCGATTTCCACAACCCGGTCTTCCTCGTCTCCGCCGCGATGGTGGTGGGCTTCGTGATCCTCGCGCTGCTCGCCCCCGACTGGTCGCAGGAGACGTTCACCGCCATCCGCAACTTCGTGAAGAGCGAGTTCGACTGGTTCTTCCTGATGTCGGCGAACCTGTTCGTCGTCTTCTCGCTCCTGCTGATCGTGACGCCGTGGGGCAACGTGCGGCTCGGCGGCTCGGAGGCGACGCCGGACTACACCTACCCCGCGTGGCTGGCGATGCTGTTCGCCGCCGGGATGGGCATCGGCTTGATGTTCTTCGGGGTGCTGGAGCCGGTCTACTACTTCGGCACGCCGTGGGGCGACAATCCGCTGGGCGGCCCCTTGGGCGTGGTCGAGGGGCAGGTGCAGGACGCCGCCACGATCCAAGCCGCGCGCGAGATGGCGATGGCCGCGACGATCTTCCACTGGGGCCTGCACCCGTGGGCGATCTACGCGATCGTGGCGCTGGCCTTGGCGCTCTTCGCCTACAACAAGGGCCTGCCGCTGACGCTGCGTTCGGCCTTCTACCCGATCCTCGGCGAGCGGGTCTGGGGCTTCTGGGGCAACCTGATCGACACGATCGCGGCGTTCGCGACGCTGTTCGGCCTCGCCACCTCGCTCGGGATCGGCGCCACGCAGGTGGCCTCGGGCCTGACGGAGGTGTTCGGCGACGGCGTGCCTGAGGACGGCACGCGCAACTTCCTCGGGTTCCTGTGGGGCAACGTGGAGACGGCGAACGACTCGTCGGCGCTGCTGGCGGTCATCATCGCGGTCATCACGCTGATCGCGCTGGTCTCGGTGGTGCGCGGCCTCGACGGGGGCGTGAAGGTCCTGTCGGAGTTCAACATGGTCCTCGCGGCCCTGCTGCTGCTGTTCGTGTTCCTCGTCGGGCCGACGGGCGACATCCTCCGCGACTTCGCCGGCGGGCTGATGGCCTACGGGCGCGAGATCGTGCCGCTGTCCAACCCGTTCGGGCGCGAGGACACGGGCTTCCTGCACGGCTGGACCACGTTCTACTGGGCGTGGTGGATCTCGTGGTCGCCCTTCGTCGGCATGTTCATCGCGCGCGTCTCGCGCGGGCGGACGGTGCGCGAGTTCGTGGTCTGCGTCCTGCTGATCCCGTCGCTCGTCTGCGTGTTCTGGATGGCGACCTTCGGCGGCACGGCGATCAGCCAGGTGGCCGAGGGGGGCGAGGCGTCGAGCGTGTTCCAGAACGTGATCGCGTCCTACAAGCCGGAGATCGCGCTCTACGCGATGCTGGGGGAGCTGCCCTTGGCGGCGATCACCTCGACGCTGGCGATCGTGCTGGTGGTGGTGTTCTTCGTGACGTCCTCGGACTCCGGGTCGCTGGTGATCGACACGATCACCGCCGGAGGCAAGGTCGACGCGCCGGTCATCCAGCGGGTGTTCTGGTGCGTGTTCGAGGGCGCGGTGGCGGCCGTGCTGCTGCTGGGCGCGGCGGGGACGCAAGGGCTGCAGTCGCTGCAGGCGATGGTGATCTCTACCGGGTTCCTGTTCTGCGGTATCCTCGTGGTGCTCGTGGTGGCCATCGCCATGGGCCTCGCCTCCGAGCGGAAGGCCAAGAAGGAGGGCGTCGTCGCCGCCGAGTGACCTGCGCCCGACCCGGCGGAGCGGGGCCCTGCGGGGCCCCGTTTCCGTTCCGGCGCCGCGCGCTAGGTCGCGCGCCATGACAGCACCGATCCTCCTGTGGCAGCGCCGCGACCTGCGGCTGACCGACAATCCCGCGATGGCGTGGGCCGCCGCGCAGGGGCGCCCGGTGATCCCCGTCTACGTTCTCGACGAGTGCATGGCGGGCTGGGGGGCGGCGCCGTCGTGGCGGATGGGACGCTCGCTGGAGGTCCACGCCAAGCGCATGGAGGAGATCGGCTCGCGCCTGATCCTGCGCCGGGGCGACGCGCTGCCCACGCTGCGCGCTCTGATCGAGGAGACCGGGGCGGACACGGTCGTGTGGAACCGCCTCTACGTGGCCGACGAGAAGGCGCGCGACGAGGGCGTGAAGGCGGCGCTGAAGGAGGACGGGATCGAGGCCAAGTCCTTCCACGGCCACACTCTGTTCGAGCCGTGGGAGGTCGAGAGCAAGACGGGCGGCTTCTACAAGGTCTTCACGCCGTTCTGGCGCGCGGTGCGCGACCGCGACCTCGACGCGCCGCTCGCCCCGGTCGAGGCACTGGAGGCCCCATCCGCGTGGCCCGCGTCGGACGACCTGACGGGCTGGAAGCTGGCCGCCCGCATGGTCCGCGGCGCGGAGGTGGTCGAGCGCTACGCCCGCATCGGGGAGCTGGAGGCGCGGGCGCGGCTGGTGGAGTTCTGCGACGGCCCCGTGGCCGACTACGCCGACGCGCGGGACATGCTGGCGGACGAGGGCACCTCGGGCCTGTCGGAGAACCTGACCTATGGCGAGATCAGCGCGCGCGAGTGCTGGTTCGCGGGCTGGCGCGCGCACGAGGAGGGGAAGGCGGGGGCCGAGACCTTCGTGAAGGAACTGGTCTGGCGCGACTTCGCCCACCACCTCGCCTACCACACGCCGCGCCTGACCTCCGACAACTGGAAGGAGGAGTGGGACGCCTTTCCATGGCGGGGCGACAACGAGGATGCCGAGGCATGGCGGCGGGGACGGACGGGGATCGAGGTGGTCGATGCCGCGATGCGGCAGCTCTACGCCTCGGGGACGATGCACAACCGGGCGCGGATGCTGGTGGCCTCGCTGCTGACCAAGCACATGATGACCCACTGGAAGGTCGGGCTGGACTGGTTCGCGGACTGCCTGATCGACTGGGACCCGGCGTCAAACGCGATGGGCTGGCAGTGGACCGCCGGGTCGGGGCCGGACGCGGCGCCGTTCTTCCGGGTCTTCAACCCCGACACGCAGGCGGAGAAGTTCGACCCCGAGGGTCGCTACCGCCGGCGCTGGGTGGCCGAGCTGTCCGGCGCCCCCCGCGAGAGCCGCGCGTCCAATGCCCCGGACGACGCGCTCGCCTTCTTCGAGGCGATCCCGCGGTCGTGGGGCCTGTCCCCGTCCGACCGGTATCCCGATCCCGTGGTGGACCTAAAGGCGGGCCGCGAGCGGGCATTGGAGGCGTATTCCGCCCGGGCCGCCGCCGAGTAGCCGTCCTTTCGCCACGTTCCGGGGGCAGACCGGACCGGTTCGCGTATCCGCCCGGAGTCCGTTCCATGCCAACCCCTGCGCGCCTCGCCGCCGCCATCCTCCTCGCCGCCCTCGCATGGGGCGCGATCCAAGTGCTGACGTGGGCGGTGCTTTACGAGAACGCCAAGACGGGGGGGATCACGCTGCTGGCCGTCGTCGGCGGCGCGCTCGTCGGGTGGTTCATGCTCGGCAAGACCGCCTCCGGCGAGATCGGCAAGGGCGAGCGGTTCGGCGTCTGCGCGACCGCCGGGATCGGGGCGGCGGTGACCGTGACGGCCCTCTGCCTCGTACTCAACTCGTTCTGGACGATGATCCTCAAGTCGCTCAAGTCGGTCTACACCGAACCCTACATGGCGATGGAGGCGTGGATGGCCTTCCTCGTCGAGGATCTCGCCTATGTCTCGAACCAGCCGATGCTCGCGACGATCTTCGGGGGCGGACTCGTGGTGGGGATGACGACATGGGCGGTGGGACGGATCTGGCACTGACGGCGGGACCGCGCCTCTTCCTCTACGGCACGCTGCTCTGGCCCGACCTCCTGACCCGCGTGGCGGGACGCGCGGTCGCCGTCGCGCCCGCCTCGCTGCGCGGCTGGCACGTCGAGCGGGCCGCGGCGGGGGACTGGCCCGTCCTGCTGCCGGGCGGCGTGTGCGAGGGCGTCCTGACCGAACCGCTGGACGGGGCTGCGCTCGCGCGGCTCGACTGGTACGAGACCGTGTTCGGGCTGGCGCGCCTTCCGGTGGAGACGAGCG
Organism: Jannaschia sp. Os4; assembly: GCF_016820245.1. GTDB lineage: Bacteria > Pseudomonadota > Alphaproteobacteria > Rhodobacterales > Rhodobacteraceae > Jannaschia. The sequence continues at coordinate 597,438 of NZ_JAFCAR010000005.1, forward strand.
GCGGGGTCGCCGACACCTACCGCGACGGGGCGGAGGGCTCGGGCGCACCTTGGTCGCTGGACGAGTGGCGGGGCGCCGTGGGGCAGGGAACCCACGCCGCCGCGGCCGAGATCATGCGCGCGATCGGGGCCCCCCTCGACGGGCTGCGGCGCCGCCTCGGGGTGGTGCGCGCGCGGGGCTGGGACGAGCAGCTCGCGGCCGCCCGTCCCCGCGCCTCGGCGGGGGCCGCCCTGACGGCGGAGGACGTCGCGGTCCACGAGGTCCGCCATCCGTTCGACGGCTTCCACCGCGTCGAGGTCTGGACGCTGGACCACGCCACCCACGCGGGCGGGCGCAGCGGGAGGGTCGAGCGCGCCATCTCGGCGGTCACGGACGCCGCCGCCGTGCTGCCGTGGGACCGCGCGCGCAACAGGGTGCTGGTGGTCGAGCAGCTGCGCGTCGGCGCGTTGGCGAAGGGCGATCCCGACCCGTGGCTGATCGAGCCGATCGCCGGCCTGATCGACTTCGGCGAGGCCCCCGAGGCCACCGCCGTGCGCGAGGCCCGCGAGGAGGCGGGGGTGGACCTATCCGAGGACGGGTTGCGGCTGGTGTCGCGGAACTACCCGTCGCCCGGCGGGCTGGCGCAGGTGATCTGGTCCTTCGTCGCGCCGTGCGACCTGCCCGACGAGGTGGCGGGGACCGGCGGGCTGGAGCACGAGTCCGAGGATATCCGCGTCCGCCTGCTGGGGGTGGACGAGGCGCTTGCGATGATCCCGACGGGGGCGGTGGGGAACGCGCCGCTGGTGCTGTCGCTGCAATGGATCGCGCTGGAGCGCGCGGGCCTCAATCCCCGCTGACGCGCCTTCGCGTTTGCCCCCGTCGCGCCGCCCGCGTATCCGGGGCGGGCAAGAGCCCGGAGGCCCCCATGCAGGTCCACGCCAACCTCGCCGAGGCCATCGGCAACACGCCCCTGATCCGCCTGAACGCCGCCTCGGAGGCGACGGGCTGCGAGATCCTCGGCAAGTGCGAGTTCCTGAACCCCGGCCAGTCCGTGAAGGACCGCGCCGCGCTGTGGATCATCCGGGACGCCGTGGCGTCGGGCAAGCTGAAGCCCGGCGGGACCATCGTGGAGGGCACGGCGGGCAACACGGGGATCGGGCTCGCTCTGGTCGGCGCGTCGATGGGGTTCAAGACGGTCATCGTCATCCCCGAGACGCAGAGCCAAGAGAAGAAGGACATGATTCGGCTGGCGGGCGCGACGCTGGTGGAGGTGCCGGCCAAGCCCTACCGCGACTCGGACAACTACGTCCGCTACTCCGGGCGGCTGGCCGAGAAGCTGGCCGAGACGGAGCCGAACGGCGCGATCTGGGCCAACCAGTTCGACAACGTCGCCAATCGGCAGGCCCATGTCGACGGGACGGGGCCGGAGATCTTCCTGCAGACGCAGGGGCAGGTGGACGGGTTCATCTGCGCGGTGGGCTCGGGCGGCACGGCGGCCGGGGTGGGCATGGCGCTGCAGCCCAAGGGCGTGAAGTGCGGCATCGCGGACCCGATGGGCGCGGCGCTCTTCAACTTCTACGCCCACGGCGAGCTGAAGTCCGAGGGCGGCTCGATCACGGAAGGCATCGGGCAGGGGCGGATCACCGCCAACCTCGAGGGGTTCGTGCCGGACTTCGCCTACCAGGTCACGGACGAGGAGGCGCTGCCCATCGTGTTCGACCTGCTGCGCGACGAGGGGCTCTGCATGGGCGGCTCGTCGGGCATCAACATCGCGGGCGCGATGAAGATGGCGCGTGAGTTGGGGCCGGGGCACACGATCGTGACGATCCTGTGCGACTACGGCACGCGTTACGCCTCCAAGCTCTACAACCCCGACTTCCTGCGCTCCAAGGACCTGCCGGTGCCGTCGTGGCTGGAGGAGACGCGCGAGGTCCCGACCGTCTTCGCGTGAGACCCGTGCGCCTGCTCCTCGCCCTCCTGCTGTCGCTCTGGACCTGCGCCGCCGCGGCGCAGGACGAGGTGGCGACGACGCTCGTCGACTGGTCCGACCTCGCCGCGCGCGCCGAGCTCGTCCTCGACGGCGAGGCCACGCGGGGCGCGCTGGAGGCGTTGCGCGCCGACCTGTCGGGGACGCGCGACCGGCTGCGCGACGCGGAGGGGTTCGAGGCGGCGCGCCGGGACACGCTGCGGGGGCAGATTGCCGCGCTGGGAGAGCCGCCCGCCGAGGGCGAGGAGGATCTCGACATCGCCGCGCGGCGGTCCGAGCTGCAGGGGGAGCTGGAGCGCGTCTCCGCCCCGGCCCGCCGCGCGGAGGCCGAGCGGGTCGAGGTCGAGGCGCTGATCGCCGAGATCGACGCCCGCGTGGAGGCCGAGCGCCGCGCCGAGCTCCTGCGCCAGGAGGTGAGCCCCGTCTCCCCCTCGCTGTGGTGGCCGGCGCTGGGGGCGCTGGGGGCGTGGGTGGCGGCGATGGGCGACGACGTCGCCGCCGTGGCGACGCCCGACGGCTACGCGCGCCTCGCGGCCAACGCGACCGAGGTGGGCATCCTGTTCTTCGTCGCCGTGCTCCTGCTCGCGCGGTCGCGCGACTGGCTGGGACGGCTCCAGCGCCGGTTCGTCGACGCGGACGGCGCCGATCCGCAGACCCGCCTGATCGTCGCCGGCACCGGGCTGGCGCAGCTCGTGCTGCCGGTGGCGGGGCTCTTCGCGGTGACGCGCCTCGCGCGGCTCGCCGGGGTCGACGGACCGACGATCACGCCCGTGCTGACGGCGCTGCCCGCCTTGGGCGCGCTCGTCCTCGCGGCGCGCTGGATCGGGGCGCAGTCCTTCCCCGCGCGCGCCGAGGCGCACCCGCTCCCCGACAGCGCGCGCGCCGAGGCGCGCTTCCACGCGACGCTGCTGGGCCTGTGGCTGGCGCTGCACCGGCTCCTACGGATCGCGGCCGAGACGCGGCCCGACATCGCGGAGACGGTCTCGGTCCCGGTCCTCGTGCTGGTGTTCCTCGCGGGGCTGTCGCTGCTCCGCCTCGGGCGGTTGCTGGCGCGCGCGCCGGCGCCGCCCCTGCCGGGCGACGGAGAGGCGGAGACGGGGGACGCGGCTGAGCGCGGGCTCGTCCAGCGGGCGATCGTCCTCCTCGGGCGGGCGGCCATGGCCGTGGGCATCGCGGGTCCGGTGCTCGCCGCCTTGGGCTACGTCAACGCCGCGACCTACCTGACGTGGCCCGCGGTCGTGACGCTCGGGCTGATCGGGCTGGTGGCGCTGCTCCAGACCGTGATCTTCGACGTCTGGGCGGCCGCCACGGGGCGCGTGGAGGCGGCGCGCGACGCGCTGATCCCCACGCTGATCGCGTTCGGCCTCGTGCTCGCGGCGCTTCCGCTGCTCGCGCTGATCTGGGGGGTGCGGGTCGAGACGCTGGGCGAGTGGTGGCGGGGCTTCCTCGACGGGATCGCCGTGGGCCAGACGCGGATCAGCCCCGCGGCGTTCCTGACCTTCGCCATCGTGTTCGCCGTCGGCTACCTGCTGACCCGGGCGGTGCAGGCGGGCCTTCGGACCTCCGTGCTGCCGAAGACCAAGCTCGACGCGGGCGGCACCAACGCGATCCTGTCCGGCACGGCCTACGTAGGGATCACGCTGGCCGCGCTGATCGCGATCACCTCCGCGGGCATCGACCTGTCGGGCCTCGCCCTCGTCGCGGGCGCGCTCTCGGTCGGCCTCGGCTTCGGCCTGCAGAACATCGTGCAGAACTTCGTGTCGGGGATCATCCTGCTGATCGAGCGGCCCATCAAGATCGGCGACTGGGTCGCGGTCGGCACCACCGAGGGCTTCGTGCGCGCCATCTCGGTCCGCTCGACGCGGATCGAGACCTTCGACCGGCAGGACGTGATCGTCCCCAACGCCGATCTCATCGCGCAGGCCGTCGTGAACAACACGCTCGGCTCCAACTCGGGGCGCGTCCTGATCCCTGTGGGCGTGGCCTACGGCAGCGACACGCGGCGGGTGCAGGCGATCATCGAGGAGGTCTGCGCCGAGCACCCGATGGTCGTGCTCAACCCGCCGCCCGTCGTCACCTTCGAGGCGTTCGGCGCCTCGTCGCTCGACTTCCTCGCCCGCTGCGTCCTGCGCGACGTGCTGTGGAAGCCCATCGTTGGCTCCGACATCCGGCACGCCTTGGCCGAACGCTTCGCCGCCGAGGGGATCGAGGTCCCGTTCCCGCAGCAGGACGTCTGGCTCCGCAATCCCGAGGCGCTCCGACCGGAGGCATCCGAATGACCGAGCCGCTCTTCCTCTCCGACGCCTACGCCAAGACCGCGCCCGGCACCGTGGCCGCGATCACGCCGGAGGGCGGCGTCGTGATGGACGCGACCATCTTCTACGCCAAGGGCGGGGGGCAGCCGGGCGACTCCGGCCGCCTCGTCTGGGAGGGGGGCGAGATGGAGGTGGCCCAGGCCGTGAAGGGGGAAGGCGGCGCGATCGTCCTGCTGCCCGCCGACGCCGCGCCCTTGCCGCCCGTGGGCACCGCGGTAGAGCAGCGCCTCGACTGGGACCGCCGCTACCGGCACATGCGGATGCACACGGCGCTGCACCTGCTGTCGGTCGCGGTGCCGCTGCCGGTGACGGGCGGGCAGATCGGGGCCGAGAAGTCGCGGCTCGACTTCGACATGCCCGAGGTGACCACCACGCGCGAGGCGGTGCAGGCCGAGATGGACCGGCTGGTTGCCGGGGACCACGGGACGGGCACGCGCTGGATCGAGGAGGCGGAGCTGGATGCCCGCCCCGAGCTGGTCAAGACGCTGTCGGTGCAGCCTCCGCGCGGGGCGGGGCGCATCCGGCTCGTCCGCATCGGCCCGGAGGAGGCGCCGGTCGACCTGCAGCCCTGCGGCGGCACCCACGTCGCCCGAACGGGCGAGATCGGCCGTGTCGTCGTCGGCAAGATCGAGAGCAAGGGGCGCCAGAACCGCCGCATCTCCATCACCCTCGCGGATTGACCCCCGGGGCGGGACGCAAGCCCGTCCCCGCGCTTGCATCCGGCCGGAGGCGCGGAAAGGGTGTCCCCACCAACATCAGGGGAGACCTCCATGCGATACCTGCCGCTCACCGCAGCGCTTCTCGCCACCACCACGCTCGCGCTGCCCGTCTCGGCCGAGACCGTCCGCTGGGCGCGCGCGGGCGACGCGCTGACCCTCGACCCGCACGCCCAGAACGAGGGGCCGACCTCTACGCTGTCGCACCAGATCTACGAGCCGCTGCTGCTGCGGACCCATTCCGGCGACTTCGAGGGCGCGCTCGCCACCTCGTGGGAGCCGTCGGCCGACGACCCGAACGTCTGGACGTTCCAACTGCGCGAGGGGGTGACCTTCCACGGGGGCGAGGCCTTCACCGCCGAGGACGTGGTGTTCTCGATCCAGCGCGCGCAGTCCGAGAACTCGGGCTACAAGGAGCTGCTCAACTCCATCGTCGAGGTCCGCGCGGTGGACGACACGACGGTCGAGTTCGTGACCGACGGGCCGAACCCGATCCTGCCGTCCAACCTCACCAACCTGATGATGATGGATTCGGGCTGGGCCGAGGCGAACGGCGTCACCGACGTGCAGAACTACGACGAGGGCGAGTCGACCTACGCCACGCAGAACGCCAACGGCACGGGCGCCTACACGCTGGTCTCGCGCGAGCCGGACGTGCGCACCGTGCTGGACGCGAACCCCGACTACTGGGGCGGCGAACTGGACGTGACGCGGATCGAGTTCACGCCGATCCAGAACGCCGCGACCCGCGTGGCCGCGCTGCTGTCGGGCGAGGTGGACTTCATCCAGGACGTACCGGTGCAGGACCTGCAGCGGGTCGCGGACACCGACGGCCTCAACCTCAAGACGACGGCGCAGAACCGGGTGATCTTCCTCGGGATGAACGTGGGCGACGACGACCTGACCACGGACGACGTGGACGGGGCGAACCCGCTGGCCAACCCGCAGGTGCGCGAGGCGATGGACCTCGCCATCGATCGCAACGCCATCCAGCGCGTCGTGATGCGCGACCAGTCCGACCCCACGGGCATGATCGCGCCGCCCTTCGTCAACGGCTGGACCGAGGAGATGGACACCGTCACCGAGGCGGACGTGGACGGCGCCACCGCGCTCTTGGCCGAGGCTGGCTACCCGGACGGGTTCTCCATCCGGCTCGACTGCCCGAACGACCGCTACATCAACGACGAGGCGATCTGTCAGGCCGTCACGTCGATGCTGGGCCGGATCGGGATCACGGTGAACCTCGACGCCAAGACCAAGGCGCAGCACTTCCCGCTGATCACCGGGGGCGAGACGGACTTCTACCTGCTGGGCTGGGGCGTGCCGACCTTCGACTCGGAGTACATCTTCAACTTCCTCGTCCACTCCAAGACCGAAGACCGGGGGTCTTGGAACGGCACGCGCTACTCCAACGCGGACCTCGACGCGAAGATCGTGTCGCTGGCCTCGGAGACGGATCTCGATGCGCGGAACGCCACGATCGGCGAGATCTGGGACGTGGTGCAGGCCGAGCGGCTCTATCTGCCGCTGCACAACCAAGTGCTGAACTGGGGCTACGGCAACGGGGTCGACGCCGAGGTGTCGGTCGAGGACCAGCCGAAGTTCAAGTACTTCAGCGTCAGCCGCTAACCCATTGGCCGGGCGGCGATCACGCCGCCCGCGCCACCCCTGCATGGGCGCCGTAGTAGAGCCCCACGACGTGCTCCGCCTCGGCGAAGAAGAGCCAGCGCGACACCAGCACCCCGATCAAGTGAGACAGGACGGCGACGCCCGCCATCGCGTGGTGCAGCCCCGCGCCGTCAGTCACGAGGTACAGGGCCATCAGGATGGCGGGGATGACGGCCATCAGCGCGATGGCGATCACTCGCAGCGTGGCGGCGTGCTTGCGCCCGACCTGATAGACCATCTCGCGCGTGAGGTAGTTCTCGCCCGTTTGCGGACGCTCGAACTGGCGGACCATGCCGGGCAGGCGCGTGGCGGTGTTGAGCGTGCTGCCGACCTCGGCGAAGCGGCGATCGCCGCGGGTCCAGTGGACCGCCTGCAGGATGCCGAGGGCGACCAGGAGGATCAGCGACAGGACCGGGCGCCCGGCGAGCAGTGCGCCGCCCGCCAGCGCGGCCGTCAGGAACAGGGCGGGCGTGGCCCGCTGGTTCCAGCGCGGGACGGTGCGGAGCTGCGCGTAGATCATGGAGGTGGTGAAGACGACCGCCAGAGACAGGAGCGCGCCGATCCAGCCCAAGGGCGCGAGGTGGAGGTCGAGGAACACCAACGCGGCGGCGTAGGCGGCCATGACGAGGAGGGCGGCAATGGCGGCCCACATCTCGCGGCTCAGCCACGAGGAGCGCCATTCGCGGTAGGCCTTCCACGCGTTCTTCTTGTTCTTCAGGTGGAACGTGGCCGAGAGCAGCCCGCCCACCGCCAGCGCGTAGGCCAGCGCGAAGAACACGAAGGCGACCCAGCCGCGCGGCGGGTCGGGCATCAGGCCGAGGAAGACGAGCAGGCCGAACCCCGCTCCCGAGAGCGACGAGAAGATGATGACGGAGGGGGCGGGGTGCATGTCAGACCTTCTCCAGCGCCCGGTCGAGCCAGCCGAGGAAGCCCGTCGCCTCCTCCGCCCCCGTCTCTTCGTAAACTGGGGCGAGGAAGGAGGCGAGGATGTCCTCGTCCGCGCCCAGCGTGTCGCGGGGGCGCGGCGGGAGGTACTGGTTGACCGGCTTGGTGCCCTGCTCGGGCATGAGGTCCACGCCGCCGCGCGCGGCCACGAGCTGCGACACGGCCGAGGCCGGGTCGTTCAGGTCGCCGTAGTGTCGCGCCCCCGCCGGGCAGGTGCGGACGCAGGCGGGCTGGCGGTCGATCTCGGGCAGGGTCTCGTTGTAGATGCGGTCCACGCAGAGCGTGCACTTCTTCATCACGCCGGCCAGTTCGTCCACCTCGCGCGCGCCGTAGGGGCAGGCCCACGCGCAGAGGCCGCAGCCCATGCAGGCGTCCTCGTTCACCAGCACGATGCCGTCCTCGGCCCGCTTGTAGGACGCCCCCGTGGGACAGACCGTGACGCAGGGGGCGTCGTCGCAATGGAGGCAGGACTTCGGCATGTGGACCGTCTGGGCGGGGCCGCTGCCGGGCTGCATCGTGTAGCTGTGGACGCGGTTGAGGAACGTCCCCTCCGCCTCGCCATAGGCGTCGCGGTCCGAGAGCGGCGCGCCGTAGTTCTGGGTGTTCCACCCTTTGCACGCCGTCACGCAGGCGTGGCAGCCAACGCAGGTGTCGAGGTCGATCACGAGGCCGAGCTTGACCTTCGGCGGGGCGGGCAGGGTGGTCATCGCTTCACCTCCCACGCGACCACGTCCGGGCCGGGCGGCACGGGGCGGTCGAGCGTCTCGAATTGCGGGGTGGATCTGAGGTCGGCGGGCGGGGCGCACTTCTCCACCGCGACCTTGAGGTCGAACCAAGCGGCCTGTCCCGTGATCGGGTCAGAGTTGGACCAGCGCAGCCCGTCGCCCTTGGGCGGCATCAACTCGTGGATCAGGTGGTTCAGCAGGAACCCTTGGTTCGCCTCCGGCGCGTTCTCGTGCAGCGCCCACGCGCCCTTGCGCTTGCCGATGGCGTTCCACGTCCAGACGGTCTCGTCGTTCTGGCCCGGCATGTGGGCCACGGGCACGACGATCTCGCCATGCGGCGAGGTCACGCGCGCCCAGTCGCCCTCTCGGAACCCCTGCGCCTCCCAAATGCCGGTCGGCAGGTAGAGCGGGTTGCGCCCGTGGATCTGGCGCAGCCACGCGTTCTGGGTGCCCCAGGAGTGATACATGGCCGCCGGGCGTTGGGTGAGCGCGGTGATCGTGAAGCGGGGGTCGGTCGCGTGGCCCTCCATCGGGTCGTACCAGATGGGGAGGGGATCGAAGGTCGCCTTGATGCGCTCGCGCAGGTGGTCGGGGGGCTGGCGCTCCCCGTGGCCCTCGGCGGCAAGCTGGAAGCGGCGGAGCGGCTCGGACCAGAGCGTGATGAGGAAGGGCTGCGGCGCGTCGTAGAGGCCGATCTCGACGGCCCAGTCCTGATAGGCCTTGTTCCACGGCTTCATGTAGAGTCCCTCGGCGGGGACATGGGCCACGGCGAAGGCGCCGTTCTCGATGTAGCGGTTCAGCTGGTCGGGGTTGGGCGCGCCGCGACCCGTCGCCTCGCCGTTGCCACGGAAGCCCATGAGGGGGCCGATTCCGGGCCGGCGCTCGTGCCGGACCATGTAGTCGGCGAAGTCGGCGTATTTCTTGGACCCGTCGTCGTTCACCATGCCCGGTAGGCCGAGGCGGGCGCCGAGTTCGAGCAGCGCCGTCTGGAACGGCACCACGTCGCGGTCGGGCGCGACGACGGGGTGGCGGATGGCGTCGGCGGCGGCCTCGGGCTCGCAGATCGGGCGGTCGAGGAGGGAGATGCAGTCGTGGCGCTCCAGATAGGTCGTGTCGGGCAGGACGAGATCCGCGTAGGCGACCATCTCGGAGGAGTAGGCGTCGGCGTAGATGACGTTGGGGATGACGTAGCTGCCGTCGTCGCGCTGGTCGGTCAGCATGGCCATCGTGCCGGTCGTGTTCATCGACGAGTTCCACGCCATGTTCGCCATGTAGAGGAACAGGGTGTCGATCTCGTAGGGGTCGCCCGCGTGGGCGTTGGAGATGACCATGTGCATCAGGCCGTGGGCCGACATGGGGTTGTCCCACGAGAAGGCCTTGTCGATGCGCGCCGGGGTGCCGTCGTCCCGCAGGCAGAGGTCGTCGGGGCCGTGGACGAAGCCGAGGTGGGGGCCGTCCAGCGGCGCGCCGGGCGTGACCTTGCAGTGGGGCTTTGGGTGGGCGGTCGCGGGCTTGGGGTAGGGCGGCTTGAAGCGGAAGCCGCCGGGGGCCTCGACGCTGCCGATCAGCGTCTGGAGCAGGTGGATCGCGCGGCAGGTCTGGAAGCCGTTGGCGTGGGCCGAGATGCCGCGCATGGCGTGCATGGCGACGGGACGCGCGGTCATCGTCTCGTGGCGCCGACCGCGGAAGTCGGTCCACGCGATTGGCTCTTCCCACGACTCCTCGAAGGCGACGCGGGCGATCTCTCCGGCCAGCGCGCGGATGCGCCGCGCGGAGATGCCGACGCGCTCGGCGACGGCCTCGGGGGCGTAGGCCCCGTCGAGGTAGCGATGCGCGATGGCGTGGAACACCGTGCGGTGGGTGACGCCGTCCTGCGCCCATGCGCCGTTCAGATCCGGCTCCACGTCCTCGGCGTCGTAGCAGCGGGGGCGCTGCTCCTTGCGGCACCAGACGAGGGCATGGCCATCGTCGTCCTTGAGGGGCAGGCCGTGGGTCGCGCCGGGGCGCGCGTCGATCAGGACGGGGGCGTCGGAGAACTCTGCGAGGTAGCGCAGGTCCAGTTGGCCCGCCTTCAGCAGGCAGTGGACGAGGGAAAGGATCAGAAGCCCGTCCGTGCCGGGGGTGACGCCATACCAGTCGTCCGCCACGGCGTTGTAGCCGGTGCGGATCGGGTTGATGCCGACGACCCGCGCGCCGCGTTCCTTGAGTCGCCCGAGGCCCATCTTGATTGGGTTCGAGTCGTGGTCCTCGGCGCAGCCGAAGAGCAGGAAGAGCTTGGTCTTCTCCCAATCGGGCGATCCGAACTCCCAGAAGGCCCCGCCCACGGTGTAGATGCCCGCCGCCGCCATGTTGACCGAGCAGAAGCCGCCATGCGCCGCGTAGTTCGGCGTGCCGAAGGCCTGCGCCCACCACGAGGTGAAGGACTGCGACTGGTCGCGCCCGGTAAAGAAGGCGAGCTTCGACGGGTCCGTCTCGCGGATCGGGGCGAGGATGGCGCGGGCGGTCTCGTAGGCCTCCTCCCACGTGATCTCCTCGAACTGGCCGCTGCCCCTCGGCCCCGTCCGGCGGAGCGGCGCACGCAGGCGGGACGGCGCGTTGTGCTGCATGATGCCCGAGGCGCCCTTGGCGCAGAGCACGCCCTTGTTCACCGGGTGGTCGCGGTTGCCCTCGATGTAGGCCACGCGCTCGACGCCCTCGGCGTCGGCCTTGAGGTGCACGTCGATGCCGCAGCGGCAGGCGCACATGTAGCAGGTGGTCTTGGCCACGCGGTCCCCGACCTTCGGGGAGGGGTCGAAATGGTCCTTCATGCGGCCTCCCATGCCAGCCGGGCCAAGCCCGCGCCCGCGAGGCCGATGAGCAGGGTCAGGCAGGCGGGTTTGTAGTATCGCTCGAAGCGCGGCGTGAAGAGCGCGCGTCCGAGCACGACGCCGGCCAGCGTGGGCACGACGAGGATCAGGCCGCGCGTGGCCGCCGTCCCGGTCATCGTGCCCACCGCGAGGTGGGTGACGATGCCCACGGCGCCCGCGCCCAGCATGTAGATGTTGAGCGTGCCGCGCATCGTGCGCGCGGGCAGGTCGCGGACCATCGCGTAGAGCGCGATGAACAGGCCGCCCGCGCCCGCGAGGCCGGTGATGATCCCGGCCCCGAACCCCGCCGCTCCGGTGCCCGCGCGCGTGGCGAGGACGGGCAGGCGCAGGCGGGCCAACTGCGCCACGGCGAGCGCGATCAGGAGCGACAGGGCGATGGTCTTGGAGACCGTCGCGTCGATCGACAGCGACACCAGCAGGCCCAGCGGCAGGCCGATGCCGCTGGCGACGACCAGCGTGGCGGCGGCGGTCCGGTCGGCGTCCTGCCAGCCGCCCTTCATCAGCAGCAGCGAGGCCGACATCTCGAGGAACCAGAACACGGGGATCAACTCGACCGGCGGCACGAGGGTGGCCAGCGCCGCCATCGCCAGCGCCGACAGCCCGAACCCCGCGAAGCCGCGGATCGCGCCCGCCGCGAAGCAGACGGCCACGGCGAGCCAAGCGGTCGCGGGCGGGAGGGCGAGGAGGTCGGCCATCAGATGCCGTCATCCCCGGGCGTGACCCGGGGACCTGTCGCCACGGGGACCACCCCCCCGCGTCGCGCGACCGCACGAGGTCCCCGGGTCGGGCCCGGGGACGGCGGCGCGTATGGGGGGCGGCGGCTCACCGATCCTCCAGCGGAACCCAGTCCCGCTTCTCCGGCCCGTTGTAGAGCGTCAGCGGGCGGATCAGGATGTTCGAGCGCCGCTGCTCGAGGCACTGCACCAGCCAGCCGGGCATCCGCCCGATGGCGAAGATCGGCACGTAGAGGTCCATCGGGATGCCGTGCAGTTGGTAGATGACGCCCGAATAGAAATCGACGTTCACGTTCAGCCCGTGGCGGGCGTAGGGCTTCATCGCCTCGACCACGCCCTGCAGGATCTCGTACCACTCCGGCGCGCCCATCTCCTCGCCCAGCTTCCGCACCCCCTCGCGCATGTGACGGGCGCGCGGGTCCTCGGCGCGGTAGACGCGGTGGCCGAAGCCGGTGACGGGGACCTTCGCCGCGCGCTTCTCCTTGACGTAGCGGGCCGCGTTCTCGGGCGAGCCGATCTCCTTGACCATCTTCATCACGTCCTCGGCGGCGCCGCCGTGGGCGGGACCGGCGAGGGTCGAGAGCGCGGTGACCATCGCGCCGTGGAGGTTGGCCTCGGTGCCCACGGTGACCCGGGCGGCGAAGGTCGAGGCGTTGGCGCCGTGCTCGGCGTGGAGGACGAAGTCGACGTCGGCCAGCGCGGTCGCCTCGGCCGAGGGTGTCTCGCCCTTGAGCATCTTCAGCCAGTTGCCCGCGTGGCTCAGCGTGTCGTCGGGGGCCACGGGGTCGCGCCCGTTCCGCAGCGCCTCGTGCGCGGCGATCAGCGTCGGCACCTGCGCGGTCAGCTTGATGCCGTTCCGCAGGAAGCCGTCCTCCGACGCGTCCTGGCTGTCCGCGTCCAGCGCGGCCATCGCCGACACGGCCGTCCGCAGCACGTCCATCGGGTGGCCGTCCTTGACCGTGTCGATCACCGACAGCACTGCATCGGGCACGGCGCGGTGCGACCGCAGCTCGGCGTCGAACCGCTCCAGTTCGGCCTTCGTCGGCAGCTCGCCATGGATCAGCAGCCAGCACACCTCCTCGAACGACGCGTTCTCGGCGAGGTCGTGGATCGTGTAGCCCCGGTAGAGCAGCTCGCCCGCGCGCCCGTCGATGTGGGACACGCCCGAGCGCTCGAAGTAGACGCCCTTGAGGCCGCGGTTGATCTTGACGTCTTCGGTCATGCGGGGTCTCCGGTCGGCATGAGCGTGATGGATACGGCGCGGGCCACGGCCCGAGAGCGGGGGGCGCGGATCGTCTTCCCCGAGATGGAGGACGCGCGCGTGGGCGAGGCCGCTGCTGCGCTCGAGCGGGACGGGCTGTGCCATCCTCTGCCCTTGGGCGGCGTCACGGACGCGCAGGTCGCGGCCGTCATGGACGCGCGCGGCATGAAGGAGCGGATGGCGCGCCACCTGCTGTCCAAGCCGCTGATGCGCGCCGCCGCGATGGTCGCCGCCGGCGAGGCGGACGCGATGGTCGCGGGGGCGGACGTGCCGACCCGCCGCGTGATCGAGGCGGCGGGGCTCTGCATCGGGCTGGCCGAGGGGATCGCGCGGCCGTCGTCCTTCTTCCTGATGATCTTCCCCGACGGGCGGGAGATGATCTTCGCCGACTGCGCGGTCACCGTCGCCCCCGACGCCGAGGCGCTGGCCGCCATCGCCCGCGCCTCCGCCGCCAGCGCCGAGGCGCTGCTGGGCCGGGCCGAGGTCGCGCTGCTGTCCTTCTCCACCGGCACGTCCGGGGCGGGCGACAGCGTGGACGTCGTGCGCGCTGCCGCCGAGGCCACGGGATTCGCGGGCCCCGTGCAGGCCGACGCCGCGCTCGACCCGGCGAAGGGCGCGCGCAAGGGCGTGGCTGTCGAGGCGGTGAACACGCTGGTCTTCCCTTCCTTGGATGCCGGCAACATCGGCTACAAGCTGTGCCAGGAACTCGCGGGGGCGCAGGCGGTGGGGCCCATGCTGCAGGGCTTCCGCCGCCCGGTCTGCGACCTCTCGCGCGGGGCCTCGGCGGGGGACATCGTCGAGGCGGCGACGCTCACGGCGGCGATGGCCTGACGGCGAAGCCTTCGACGAAGGCTTCGCCCGTTTCCTTCGACGATGGAAACGCGACCCATCACTCTGCCGCGATCATGTCCTCCTTCGAGATCCCCGCCACCTGCACCGGCTTCTTCATCGCGTCGCGGCGGAACGGTTCGCCCAGTTCCTGATTGAGCATCACCTCGATCAGGGTGGTCTTGTTGTCGTTCATCTGCGCCTTGATCGCCGCGTCCAGCGCGTCGGTCAGCTCGTCCATCGTGCGGACCTGCACGCCCTCCAGCCCGCAGGCCTTGGCGATGCCCGCGTAGGAGACCTGCGTGTCCAGCTCCGTGCCCACGAAGTTGTCGTCGAACCAGAGCGTCGAGTTCCGCTTCTCCGCGCCCCACTGGTAGTTGCGGAACACGATCTGCGTGATGGCGGGCCACTCGCCGCGCCCGATGGCCGTCAACTCGTTGACCGCGATGCCGAACGCCCCGTCGCCCGCGAAGCCCACGACCGGCACGTCCGGGCGCCCGATCTTGGCGCCCACGATGGACGGCAGGCCGTAGCCGCAGGGGCCGAACAGGCCCGGGGCGAGGTACTTCCGGCCCTCGTCGAAGTCCGGGTAGGCGTTGCCGATGGCGCAGTTGTTGCCGATGTCCGAGGAGATGATCGCCTCGCGCGGCAGGGCCTGCTGGATCGCGCGCCACGCCATGCGGGGGCTCATCCAGTCGGGCTTGTCGGCACGGGCGCGCTCGTTCCACGTGGTCCCGGGATCGTCCTCCTCGTGGTCCAGCGACGAGAGTTCCTGCTTCCACCGCGACTTGGTGTCGGCGATCTTCGCGCGCCGCTCCTCGCGGCCCGCGTCGCCCGCGGTGTCGGAGAGTTGCGCGGTGATGCCCTGCGCCACCTTGGCCGCGTCGCCGACGATCCCCACGGTGACCTTCTTGGTCAGGCCGATGCGGTCGGGGTTGATGTCCACCTGGATGATCTTGGCGTCGGCGGGCCAGTATTCCATGCCGTAGCCGGGCAGGGTGGAGAACGGGTTGAGGCGGGTGCCCAGCGCGAGCACCACGTCCGCGTCCTTGATCAGCTGCATCGCCGCCTTGGAGCCATTGTAGCCCAAGGGTCCGGCGAAGAGTGGGTGAGAGCCGGGGAAGGCGTCGTTGTGCTGGTAGCCCACGCAGACCGGCGCATCGAGCCGCTCGGCCAGCGCCATCGACGCGGCGATCCCGCCCTCCGACAGCACCACGCCCGCGCCGTTCAGGATCACGGGGTTCTTGGCCGTCGACAGCAGCTCGGCCGCCTTGGCGATGGAGCGCTCGCCGCCGGGCGAGGCCTCGAACTCGATCGGCTCGGGGATCTCGACGTCCACCACCTGGGTCCAGAAGTCCCGCGGCAGGTTGATCTGCGCCGGCCCCGACAGCCGCTTGGCCTTGGCGATCACGCGGGTCAGCACCTCGGCCACGCGGGACGGGTCGCGCACCTCCTCCTGGTAGGCGACCATGTCCTCGAACAGCTTCATCTGCTCGACCTCTTGGAACCCGCCTTGGCCGATCGTCTTGTTGGCGGCCTGGGGCGTCACGAGGAGCAGCGGCGTGTGGTTCCAGTAGGCGGTCTTCACGGCGGTGACGAAGTTGGTGATGCCCGGCCCGTTCTGGGCGATCATCATCGACATCTCGCCGGTGGCGCGCGTGTAGCCGTCCGCCATGAAGCCCGCCGACCCCTCGTGCGCGGCGTCCCAGAAGGTGATGCCGGCGGCGGGGAAGAGGTCCGAGATCGGCATCATGGCCGAGCCGATGATGCCGAAGGCATGGCGGATGCCATGCCGCTGCAGCGTTTTGACGAAGGCTTCCTCGGTCGTCATCTTCATGGCGGTCCCCTCCCGATGATGTCGAAAAATGGGACCGGCAGTCCCAACTATTCCCTAGCGGTCAATCAACAGGGAATCGCGTTTCGTGCAAGGGGCGGCGTCGGGGAAGGCGGGCCCGGTCGTCTCTATCGGGGCGCGCGCGCAGCAGGGCCGTCCCGACCGGCGCCGACCCCGAGCAGCCGCGCCGCCCCGAAGGCGGTCGTCGCGCGGGCGACCCCGATGGTAAAGTTGTCGAGCAGCGGGAAGGCCGGGCTAGCGGGTCCGGGTCATCCGGTCGGTCGCGCCCCACGCCGCGGCGAGCGGAAGGATCAGCAGCGCCCAGACCGTCGCCCGGACGAGCGCCCCGCCGTCGAGGGCGGTCGTGACGGACGCGAAGCCGCGCACGTCGAAGGCGAGCAGCGCGAGACACAGGGCGGTGGACAGGATCACGCCCGCCTCGATGCGGGAGAGCCAGTGCCAGCAGAGGGAGGCGAGGTGCCGGGACATGACCGGATGGTAGACTCGGCGGACGCCTCGGGAAGGGGATGCGCCGCATTCTCCCGATTTCTTCGCGCGGCCACGGCGCAGCAGGTGGCGGCCCATCGCAGCGGCGCGGCGCGGCCCGGCCCGCGCGCATGCGGCGCGTTCGGCACGCGCGGGGTCCGCCCGATCACCCGCGACGACGGCACGGCCGACGCGCGGCGGGCCAAGCCCCGCCCTCCATGCAGCGCAGGACGCGGGCGCCCCGCGCCGAGAGGTCGGGGGCCTCCCGCGTCAGCCGAACACACGGCCGAGCGCGGCGTCCACCGCGCTTGTGATCGCGTCGATGTCGTCCGCCGTGGCGATCAGGGCGGGCGAGAACAGCAGCGTGTTGTTGAAGCCCGGAAGCGAGCGGTTCGACGCGCCGATGATGACCCCTTGGGCCATGCAGTCGGCGACGACGGCCTTCACCCGCGCCTCCTCCACCGGCTCCTTCGTGCCGCGGTCCGCGACCAGCTCGGCCCCCGCGAAGAGGCCCCGGCCGCGCACCTGCCCGATCACCGCGTGCCGCTCCGACAGCGCCTCGAGGTTCGCCACCAGCCGCTCGCCCATCGCACGGGTATTGGCCAGCAGATCCTCGTCCTCGATGATCTCCATGTTCTTCAGCGCTGCCGCCGGCCCGGCGGTGCAGCCGCCGAAGGTCGACACGTCGCGGAAGTAGCCCATCGGGTCCGACGGGTCGTCCTTGAACATCTCGAACACGCGCTCGCTCGTCGCGAGGCAGGAGATCGCCGCGTAGCCCGAGGCCACGCCCTTCGCCATCGTCACGAAGTCGGGGCGGATGCCGTAATGCTGGTAGCCGAACCACTCGCCCGTCCGGCCCACGCCGCAGACCACCTCGTCGATGTGCAGCAGCAGGTCGTACTTCTCCACGATCTCCGCCACCCGCTCCCAGTAGCCCGGGGGAGGGGTGATGACGCCGCCGCCCGCGGTGATCGGCTCCAGGCAGAGCGCCCCCACCGTGTCCGGCCCTTCCGCGAGGATCACCTCCTCGATCGCGTCCGCCGCGCGGCGGCCGTACTCCTCGCCCGAGAGATCCCACTGCGCCCGGTACTCGAGGCAGTGCGGCACCCGCACGAAGCCCGGGGTGAACGGCCCGTACTGCGCGTTGCGCTCGTCCTGGCCGCCCGCCGAGAGGTTGGCGATGGTCGTGCCGTGGTAGTCGCGCTCGCGGTAGAGGATCTTGTACTTCCGCCCGCCATGCTGCCGGTGGGCGATCTGGCGGATCATCTTGAAGGCCTTCTCGTTCGCCTCCGACCCCGAGTTCGCGTAGAAGACGCGCGACAGCCCCGGCATCTTCGAGATCAGCTTCTCCGCGAAGAGCGAGCCGGGGATCGAGCCGAGCGTCTGCGCGAAGTAGTTCAGCTTCAGGAGCTGGTCGCGCACCGCGTCCGCGATCTCGGTCCGCCCGTAGCCCACGTTGACGGTCCACACCCCGCCCGAGGTCGCGTCGAGATGCTCGACCCCCTTGTCGTCCCAGACGCGCATGCCGCGGCCCTCGACGATGATCCGGGGGTCGGTCGTCTCCAGCGGCTTGTGCGGCATCAGGTGGTGCCAGACATGGGCGCGGTCCGCCTCGATGACGTGGCTCAGGTCGTTGGCGTGGTCCTTCATGGTATTCCCCCCCGAGGCTGCGCGGCTGCTGCGAATGGCGTCCTGCCTCCTCCTTTGGGGGACGACCCGCCCCCCGCGCAAGCCTCCGCGCGACGTGGCGGCGGTCGTTCGCGGGGCGCAGAAACTGGGACTGCCGGTCCCGATACCGGGCATGTCGTTTCCCGGCGTCAACGCGAGAGACCGCTTGCAATCCGGCCCGTCTCTGCGCGTGATGCCTCCGGAGAGGGCCGCGAAGAGCCCCCCGCCGCGACCCAATCCAACCGGGAGAGGACCCCATGACCTTCAAGACCAAGCTCGCCGCCGCCGTGTCGGCCGCCGCCGTCCTGACCGGCGCGCAGGCCGCGCTGGCCGATGCCCATCTCGAGGAGCTGACCGTTGGCTACTTCCTCGAATGGCCGATGCCGTTCCAGTTCGCCAAGGCGCAGGGCACCTACGAGGAGGCGCTCGGCCTGCCGATCAACTGGGTGACCTTCGACACCGGAACCGCGATGTCGGCCGCGATGGCGTCCGGCGACGTGCAGATCTCCGTCAGCCAAGGCGTGCCGCCCTTCGTGGTCGCGGCCTCCGGCGGCCAGGACATCAAGATCGTCGACGTGGCCGTGTCCTATTCCGACAACGACAACTGCGTCGTGGCCTCCGACCTCGAGATCGACAAGGACTCGGTCGCCGACCTCGCCGGGCAGAAGGTCGCCGTGCCGCTGGGCACCGCCGCCCACTACGGCTTCCTGAGTCAGATGAACCACTTCGGCGTCGACGTGGCCTCGCTCGAGGTGGTCGACCTCGCCCCCGCCGAGGGCGCGAACGCGCTGGAGCAGGGCGACGTGGGCATGGCCTGCGGCTGGGGCGGCGCGCTGCGCCGCATGACGGAATCGGGGAACGTGCTGCTGACCGGCGCCGAGAAGGAGGAGCTGGGCATCCTCGTGTTCGACGTGACCTCGGCCCCCGCCGACTTCGTCGCCGAGAACCCCGAGCTGCTCGCGAAGTTCCTCAAGGTGACGGCCGATGCCAATGCCATGTGGAAGTCCGGCGAGAACGAGGCCGAGATGCTGCCCGTGATCGCGCAGGACGCGGGCATGGACGAGACGGCCACCGCCGAGACGCTCGCCACGTTCAAGTTCCCCTCCATCGACGAGCAGCTCTCCGAGGCCTGGCTCGGCGGCAACGCGGCCAACTTCATGGGCGGCGTCGCGGGCGTCTTCCAAGAGGCGGGCTCGATCCCCTCGGCGCTCGACAGCTACGCCGACTCGATCGATCTCGGCCCGCTGCAGGCCGCGCAGGGCATGTGACGCCTGCGCCTCCCTGCGGGGAGGCGCTCGCCGGGGGCGCTCGCGCTCCCGGCCCCCGCCGGGGGCACGCGGCAGAGGGGACATTATGACGAAGCCGATCGAACGGATCCGGAGGATCGTCTTCAGCGCTTTTGGCATGCCGGCGGATGACGAGAGTGCGGTGGACGACCTCGCTCGGACCTTCATCCGGCTGGGCATATCCGTCGGACTGGTTGTCCTGATGCTCATGAACAAGGACTGGATCATCGCCAACCTGGTCGAGTATTCCCCGAGCGAAGCGAGGTGAGATAGGCATGACCGACACCGGTCTCATCATCGACGGCGTCTCGATGCGCTTCGACCTGCCCAACGGCAGCCACGTGCAGGCGCTCAAGGACGTCTCGCTGCGGCTGGGGCAGGGGGAGCTGATGTCGGTCCTCGGCCCCTCGGGCTGCGGCAAGACCACGCTCCTCAACATCCTCGCGGGCTTCCTCGCGCCGACCGAGGGGCGCATCGTCCTCAACGGCCACGACGTGAAGGGGCCGGACGCCGAGCGCGGCATGGTGTTCCAGCAGGGCGCGCTGTTCGAGTGGATGAACGTGCGCGACAACGTCGAGTTCGGACCGCGGATGGCCGGCGTGCCGGTGGCCGAGCGGCGCCGGACCTCCGACCGCCTGCTGGAGATCACGGGCCTCAAGGACTTCAAGGACAAGATGGTGTTCGAGCTGTCGGGCGGGATGCAGCAGCGCGTGGCCCTCGCCCGCTGCCTCGCCAACGAGCCCGACGTGATCCTCATGGACGAGCCCTTGGGCGCGCTCGACGCGCTCACGCGCGAGAAGATGCAGGGCCTCGTGCTGGAGCTCTGGAAGGAGACCGGCAAGACGATCATCCTCATCACCCACTCCGTCGAGGAGGCGCTGCTCCTCGGCGAGCGGCTCCTCGTGATGGCGCCCCGGCCGGGCCGCATCCACAAGGAGTACCGGCTCCCCTTCGCCGAGATGGGCGTGGGCGCCGACCTCCGGACCGTGAAGAAGGATCCCGAGTTCGCGCGCACCCGCGACGAGATCCTGAACATGATCTGGGAGATGGAGGAGGAGATCATGGGCCGGACGGAGGACGCCTGACATGACCGGGATCGCCATCGTCGCCGTCTATGCCGGCCTCTTCGTCGCGGCCATGATCGTGGTCGGCCTGCTTACCCGCAACCGTGCGCGGACGGGCATCGACTCGGTCAAGACCGTCACCTTCGGCGACGAGTCCGCCGTGCGCCCGAACCGCTGGGCCTCCGTCATCTCCGTGGTCGTGCTGTTCCTGATCTGGGGCGCCTTCACCGGCTCCAAGCTCGTGCCGATCCACGTGCCCGGCCCCTTCGTGGGCGACACCTCCTTCACCTACACCGCCGAGAACGCCGAGGGGCAGCGCGACGAGGCGACCGTCACCGTGCGCGTCGTCCCGCTCGGCTCGGACGAGGACGAGCCGGAGGTGCCCGAGGGCGACGGCTTCGCCAAGAACGACGTCGCCTCGCTCGCGGTCTACCGCAGCCAGATCATCCGGGTGGAGGCCAACGACGAGGGCGCGGACGCCGAGGGGTTCCGCGTCGTCGCCGTCGACGGGCAGCCCTTGGACGGCCTCGGCGAGGGCGACAGCATCCAGCTCGCGGACGGGGTCATCAACCTGACCCGCCGCGGCTCGCTCAACTTCGTCCCCGACCGGGGCGTGCAGATGCAGCCGCTCTACCTCCCCTCGCCCGAGCGGGTGTGGCAGGCGCTCACCGAGACGGCCTCGGACGGCTACCGCAACTTCACCCTGCTGGAGCACCTCGGCTACTCGCTGTTCCGGGTGCTGGCGGGCTTCGCCCTCGGCGCGCTGGTCGGCATCCCGCTGGGCTACGCGATGGGCCTGTCGGACTGGTTCCGCGGCTGGTTCGACCCGATCGTCGAGTTCATGCGCCCGGTCCCGCCGCTCGCGCTTATCCCGCTGGTCATCATCTGGTTCGGCATCGACGAGACGGGCAAGGTCGTGCTCCTGTTCCTCGCGGCCCTGTGGATCATGGCCATCGGCGCGCGCGCCGGCGTGTCGGGCGTGAACATCACCAAGGTCCACGCCGCCTACTCCCTCGGCGCCTCCAAGTGGCAGATCCTGCGCCACGTCATCATCCCCAACTCCCTGCCCGAGATCTTCACCGCCGCCCGCGTCGCGATGGGCGTGTGCTGGGGCACGGTCGTCGCCGCCGAGCTGGTCGCGGCGAACGTGGGCGCGGGCATGATGATCACCGCCGCCTCCAAGTTCCAGCAGACCTACATCGTGGTGATGGGCATCATCCTGATCGGCGTGATCGGCTTCGGCATCGACATCCTGATGCGCAAGCTCGAGGGCTGGCTGGTGCCGTGGAAGGGCCGCTCCTGAGCGGGGGTGCCCCCGCCCCGCCGTCCGGGCCCGGCGGGACCACGCGCCGGGGCGGATCGCGCGGCGGCCGGCCGCGCGGCTAGGCCGCCCGCCGCCCCCGCACCGCCAGCCAGACCAGCGACCCGCCCGCCAGCGCGAGGAACGGCACCATGGCGAGGTTCACCGCCGACCAGCCCGCGACCACCTCGGGCGCCGCGCCCATCAGCCCGCCCGACGACAGCGACGCCACCGTCACCAGCCCGAACACCAGCGCGTCGTTCAGCCCCTGCACCGTGCCCCGTTCCTCCGGCGCGTGGGACCGGGTCAGCATCGTCGTCGCCCCGATGAACCCGAAGTTCCAGCCGAGGCCGAGCAGCACGAGCGCGGCGTAGAAATTCCACAGCTCCACCCCCGACAGCGCCACGGCCCCCGCCGCCGCCAGCAGGCCCAGCCCGGCGGACACGATGGCCGTCGTCCCGAACCGCGCGATCAGGTGCCCGGTGAAGAAGGACGGCCCGAACATCGCGATCACGTGCCACTGCACCACGTCCGCCGCCGTCGCCGTGGCGAAGCCGCAGCCCACCACCGCCAGCGGCGTCGACGTCATCACCAGCGTCATCAGCGCGTAGGAGACCATCGCGCACACGATCGCCACCACGATGGCCGGGTCGCGCAGCAACTGCCCCCGCGTGCGTCCGGCGGGCGCGCCCGCCGCCTTCGGCGCGGCGCGCGGCAGGTCGAGCAGCGGGAAGAGCACGAGGCCCACGAGGCTCAGCAGCCCCGCGCCGACATAGGTCGGCACGAACTCCAATGCGCCGGCCGCGCCGCCCGTGGTCGCCTTGACGATGGCCGGCCCGACGAAGGCCGAGAGCAGCCCGCCCGCCAGCACGTAGGAGATGGCCTTCGGCTTGAACCCGTCCGAGGCCGCGTCCGTGGCGGCGAAGCGGTAGAAGCCCTGCGCGCTCTGGTAGATGCCTACGAGGTAGAGCGCCGCGAGCAGCAGCGCGAAGCTCCCCGCCCAGACCGCGTAGGCGGCGAGCAGCCCGCCCGCCGCGCCCGCGAGGCTGCCGATCACGAACCCGGTCACCCGCCCGCGCCGCTGCATCAGCGGGCTGAGCCACGGGGCGGTCGTCATCGACGAGAAGACCATCACGCTCACCGGCAGGGTCGCCAGCAGCGGCGAGGGGGCCAGCACGACCCCCGCGAGCCCGCCGACGATCAGGTGGATCGAAAGCTGCGCTCCGAGGATCGCCTGCGCCAGCACGAGCACGATCACGTTGCGCCACGCGCGCCGGTCGCCGCGCGCGTCCGTCGCGGCAGGGGGGTCGAGGGAGGTCATGCCCCGGGCCTAGGCACCCGCCGCACGGGCGTCCAGCGCGGGATTGTGCGGATACGCGGGGACTGGCGCGATCAGATGCGCGAAGGAGCCCGCCGCCGCGCCCGCCCGCAATCCCATCGGGGGCAGGGCGCGGCCTTCCGCGTCCGCCGCCTCGAACAGCGGATCGCCCTCGGCCCGGACGGTCGTGGCGTAGTGGAACTCGTGCCCCGCCCACGTTCCCGCGAAGGGGCCGCAGGCGGCGCGGAGGCTGCGGTATCCGAGATGCGGGCGCCGCGCGGCGAAGGAGGTCTCCAGCCGCAGCAGCCCCGCCATCCGGTGCGTCGCGCCCGCCGCGTCGGTCAGCGCGTCGCCCATCACCATGTAGCCCCCGCATTCCCCGAACACGGCGCGGTCGCGCAGCGAGGCTAGGAAGCGCGCGTTCGCCGCCAGTCGACCCGCGTGCAGCTCCGGGTAGCCCCCGGGCAGGTAGACGAGATCGGCCCCGGGCGCGGCCTCGTCCGCCAAGGGCGAGAACGGGACGACCTCCGCCCCCGCGCGCCGCCAGCCGTCGAGGAGATGCGGATAGGCGAAGGCGAAGGCCGCGTCAGAGGCCACCGCGATCCGCTGCGCGGGCGGGGCGAGGCGGGGCGGGCGCGCGTCTGCGAGCGGTCGCGCGAGGCCCGCGAGGGCCGCCACGTCGCACGCCGCCGCGACCGCCGCGCCCGCATGGGCGAGGAACGCGTCGAGATCCGCCCGCTCCCCCGCCTGCACCAGCCCGAGGTGGCGCGACGGCGTGGCCAGCGCCGGATCGCGGGGCAGGGCGCCGAGGCTCGGCATCCCGATCCCGCCCAGCGCGGCGCGCAGCATCGCCGCGTGCCGGTCGCTGCCCACCCGGTTCAGGATCACCCCCGCGACGTCGACCCCCGCGTGGTCGCGGAACCCCGCCACCAGCGGCGCCACCGACTGCGCCATCCGCGCCGCGTCGACCACCAGCACCACCGGCAGGTCCAGTCCCCGCGCGAGGTCGGCCGCCGACCCGCGCCCGTCCGGCGGCGCCCCGTCGCACAGCCCCATCGCACCCTCCACGACCAGCAGCCCCGGCCCGGCGGCCAGCCCGCGCAGCGTCGCGCCATCCATCGCCCACGCGTCGAGGTTGGGGCAGGGGCGGCCCGTCGCCGCCTCGTGGAAGCGCGGGTCGATGTAGTCAGGGCCGGACTTGGCCCCCCGCACGCCGTGCCCCGCGTCCCGCAGGGCGCGCAGCAGGCCCAGCGTCACCGTCGTCTTGCCCGCCCCCGACGACGGCGCGGCGATCAGCAGGCCGCCCCCGCTCATCCCGG
>NZ_JAFCAR010000006.1 GCF_016820245.1 Jannaschia sp. Os4
CCCCGTCCACGTCGAGGGTGCCGTCCGTGACGGTGGTGCCGGCCGACACCGACGCCGCGCCGTCCACCGTGGTGGTCGCGCCCGTCACCTCCAGCGTGCCGGTGATGCTCCCCGCGAGGTCGCTGTCGCCCGCGCTGGTCACGTTGCCCGCGATCGCGCCGTCGAGGTCCAGCGCCCCGTCGGTGCGGACATCCACGTTCGAAGTCAGCGTCTGGTCGACGTCGAGCGTGCCGTCCGTGACCGTGGTGCCCGCCGAGGCCGAGGCCGCGCCGTCCACCGTGGTGGTGCCGCCCGTCACCTCCAGCGTGCCGGTGATGCTCCCCGCGAGGTCGCTGTCACCCGCGCTGGTCACGTCGCCCACGATCGCGCCGTCGAGATCCAGCGCCCCGTCGGTGCGGACATCCACCGCCGAGGTGAGGGTCTGGTCCACGTCGAGCGTCCCGTCCCGCACGACCGTGCCGCCCGTCACGGTGCTGTTGCCGTCCACCGTGGTCGTGCCGCCGTTCACGATCAGCGCGCCGCCGAGGTCGGCGGCCAGCGTCGTGGTCCCGGTCGAGGTCAGGTCGAACGCCCCCGTCAGGGCCGCGTTGACGTCGAGGACGCCCGCGTTGGTCGATGCGGCGCCGAGCGCCGTGGCCGCGTTCACCGTCAGCGTGCCGGCGGCGTTGCGGAACCCCGCCGTGAGGGTCGTGGCGCCGTCGATCGTGACCGACCCGGTGCCGTCCTGGCTCAGGCGGTCGGTGACGGTGCCGGCCAACGTGCTGGCGCCCGCGCCCCGGAAGCGGAGCTCGCCGTCGACGGTCCCGCCGTTCAGGTCGAACACGCCCGCGTCGTCGATGGTCGTCCTGCCGCGGAGCGTGCCCTCCACGGTCACCGTCCCCGCGAGCGAGCGGATCGTGTCCGCCTCCAGCGTCGCGTCCGCGGCCACCTCGATCGCATCGACCGAGGTGGAGCGGTTCGTCAGCGTCGTGATGCCCTCGACGGTCGTGGAGCCGTTCACGTCGATCGTGCCGGTGCCCCGCTGGGTCAGCGCGTCGTCGCCCACGGTCACGGTCGTGCCGGTGCCGTCGAACACCAGCGCGCCCTCGTTCGTGATCTCCTCGTCGCCCGCGTCGTCCGCGTCCGCGTCGAGCGTGCCGTTCCCCTCGAAGGTGATCGTGCCCGTCGCCTCGTTCACGATGGCGCCGTTGTCGACGATGGCGCCGCCGTCGGCGACCGTGGTCGCGCCCGAGTTGGTGAAGGTGTTGCCGGTGCCCTCGACCGTCGCGTTGGCGCCGATCTGGAGGGTGCCGTTCTCCTGCACGTCGAAGGAGCCGGCCGTGAGGGTCTGGCCCGCGCCCACCGCCACGGTGCCCGTCTCGGCCACCACCACGTCGGTGGAATCGTTCGCCGTCCCCACGGTGATCGAGTCCGACACCGTGACGGTCGCGCCGTTGGACACCTCGAGGTCGTTGGACTGGTCGGCGGAGAGGGTCGCGTCGATGCCGTAGTCGACGAGCGCCGTGTCGAAGGTCACGGTGCCGGTGGTCGCGTGCCCGGCCCGCAGCTCCACCCGCTCGGCTTGGATCGTCAGCGAGCCTCCCGCGACCGCCACGATGTCGCCCGCGCCGGTGTAGGTCTCGTCCAGCACGATCGTCCGGTCGACCGCGCCGCTCGAGCGGATGGTCCCCGCGTTGGTGATCGTGTCGCCGGTGACCGTGCCCGTCAGGCGCAGGAGGGATTCGTCGCGCACGTCGACGTCGCCGTCGAACGCGCCCTCAACGAGCAGCGTCGACGCGCCCGCCGCCGTCCCGTCCCCCACGACCACGCCCGACCGCGCCGAGAGGTCGCCCGCGGCCTCGACCGTCAGGTCCCCGCCGGCGAGGTCGATCTGACCCGAAACCACGCTGGTCCCGTCGACCGCCCCCGTGCCGCCGGTCAGGCGGAGCGTGCCCGTCAGGTCGCCGGACAGCACCACCTCGCCGGACGACTCGACGTTCCCCGCGAGCGTGCCCGCGCTGGTCAGGCGCCCGCCGCCCGTCACCGAGATGTCGATGTCCTCGCTCTCGCTCGAATCCGCCGTGAGCGTGCCCGCGTCGACCTGCAGCGTCCCGCCGGAGACGATCACCTGCTCGGCCACGTCGAGGTCGCCCGTCACCTGCGTCGTGCCGTCCGTCACCTCGAGGCGCCCGCCCACGGACCCGCTCAGCGACAGCGTGCCCGCCTGGCCGGCGGTGAGCGTCCCGGTCGGTCCCGTCGAGAGCGAGACGTCCCCGTCCCCCGCCGTCGCGAGGTCGCCCTGCACCGCGTTCCCGGTCAGCGTGGCGGACGCGCCGGTGCCCACCGTCAGCGCGCCGCCCACCGACAGCGTGTCGTCGCCCGCCGCGTCGATCGTGACGGTCCCGTCCACGGCGACGTCGTCGGCCTCGGCCTCGTAGGCCGCGCCCGCGTCGTTGATCGTGACGGTGTAGGTGCCGGCCCCGAACGTGGCGTCGTCCCCGGCCTCGAACGCGGCCGGATCGCCGCCCGCGTCGGTCCAGTTCTCGTCCGTCCCGTTCCAGTCGTTCTCGCCGATGGTCCAGGTCAGCGGCTCCGCCCGAGCGGGCACTGCCAGCGCGAGCAGCGCGCCGGTGGCCAGCACGAAGACCAGCTCCGTCGCGCGGCCCATCCGGCACGCGCGCGTCAGGCTGCGCTGGCGGATTCCGGTCTGGCGAACGGCGGCGGAGGGGGTCGCGGTGGAGCGGGGCATGGGCAGGGAACCGGTCTGGGAGGCAAACAGTTGGGCCTACCTTTGGCACCGACCCCGTGATGACAATGGGGATCGTGTCGCCTCGGCCACCCTATTGCCCCCGCGTCACACCCCGCCCCGCGATCGCCTCACGTCGGCACCGTCTCGCGGCCCCGTGCCCAGTCGGTCGCGGCGGTGGCCGCCGCCGCGCGATGCGCCCGCAGCGCGGCCTCCGCGCGCCGCGTGCGGGCGTCGACCTTCTCGACAACCTTCGGGTCGTCGAGTTCGCGGCGCACCCATTTCTTGGTCCCGTCGGGGCGGGTGACCTTCTTCAGGACGCTCCCCGGCGTCTCGTAGTTGCGCAGCACGTCCGACGTCGCCGTCCGCAGCCGCACCCCCCCGCGGTTCAGCCGCCGCCAGACGCCGCGGTAGTCGCGCCTCATCTCGTCCACGAGGTAGGCCAGCTGCATGTCCATCAGGAACAGCACCCCCGGGCCCGCCGGGATGCCGCGCCACGTGAACTCGAACAGCCCCCGCCGCCGCGCGCCGGACGTCCACTGCGCGAGGCCCACCCCCGCGGAGCGGGGCCCGCGCGTGCCGCGCCGCCGCGTCGCCACCGCCCGCGCCGAGAACCGGCGCCGGGCCTTGGACCCCGCGGCGCGCGCGGCGCGCGGGTCGGCGGCGCCCGATCCCTCGACCCGCTGGGGCAGGATCGAGCTCTCCGCGTCGAGGTTGCCGACGATCGCGGCGGCGGCCACGTCGGACAGGCCGTGGCGCCCGGTCAGCACCGTCATCGCGTGCCGCCGCCGGTCGTCGATGTCGACCATGGTCCAGTCCACCATCGGCCCGGCCCGGCCCAGCGAGCGCCGCAGCAGCACCATCGCCTTCGGATCGACCCGTGCCGGGGGCGTGCCGCCGAACCGGGCCGCCACCACGCCCCGCGCGATCAGCGCCCGCGCCGCCGCGGCGTCCGCCCCCAGGCGGACCGGACCGGTCCCCGCGCGGTTGCGGTCGTGCTCGCGCTCGAGGAACGCCGTCACCCGCCGCCAGTCGTCCGCGTCCATCGGCATCGCGGGCAGCACCGCGCGGGCCCAGCCCGCCGCGCCGGTGCCGAGGCCGCGCCACCCGGACGCGGCGTGGAGCGCCTCGCCCACCGACAGGGCGGCCCCGCGCGCGTCGCGCGGCAGCGCGACGGCGCCCGGCGGCACCCGGTAGGGCGGGCGGCGCGGCGGCAGCCGGAGCGTGCCGTCGTCCGGGCGGTAGCCCGCCGTCAGCCACGTGGCCACGGCGCTCCATTGGGTCTGCGTGAGGGTCGGGGTCATGGCATCGGTCTCCTTTGGGTGAAGGGAAGCGGCGCGGATGGCCGCGAGCGCGGCCTCGGGGCGCACCGCGCCGGCGGCGCTGCCCAGCCCCGCGCCGGGCGGGTCGGGCGGCAGGGCCGCCGCCGTCCGGGCGAGGGCGGCGCGCAGGGCCGCGGCGTCGGCCTCGGGCCGGGCCTGCAGCATCAGGGCGCAGAGCCCCGCCACGTAGGGGGCGGCCATGGAGGTGCCGCTCTTGCGCGTCGTGCCCCCCGTGGCCCGCGCCGGGCCGCCCGCCCGCGCCGCGCGGATCCACGTGCCGGGGGCCGCGATCACGGGGACCGCGCGCCCGTCGCGCGACGGCCCCGCCGACGAGAAGGACGCGATGGCGCGCCCCGTCCGGTCCAGCGCCGCGCAGGTCAGCGTCCGCCGCCCGTGGGCGATGGTGCCGCAGGTGTGGCTGTCGGAGACCGGGCCGCGCACGAAGCGCGACTGCTGCGTCCCGCGCCCGTCCCGCTCGATCCATGCGTGCCAGCGCCCGTCGCGGACGCGGTCCCCCCGCAGCCCGACCGTCCACAGGCCGGACGGGGCCGAGGGGTAGAGGAACACGTTGACGTGCGTGTCGCCGTTCCCCGGGTCGCGGAGCCGGTGGTAGGCCCGCCCGACGATCCGCCCGCCGAGCCGTAGGGCCCGTCGGGCGCCGGGCGGCACGTCGACCGCCCCGAGGCCCGGCCCCGTGAGCGTCACGCCGATCCGGTCCGCGCCCGGATACCAGATCTCGAGCTCGTTCGTGGTCGCGTCGCCCGGCGCCACCGCCCAGCCGAGCGCGTCCGCGCCGCCGCCGCCGAGGCGCCCGTGCGCGTGGATCGCTTGCCCGCGGTAGTTGCCGGCGCTCTGGACCACGACCGTGCGGGGCCGCCCGGCCACGTGGTCGAGCGCCTGCTCGATCAGGGTGCTGCCGTCGTGCGGACCGCCGTGGCGCCCCATCGAGATGTTGAGGACGCAGGGCCGCCCGCCCGCCGTGCGGAGCACGAAGTCCACCGCCTCCAGCACGCGCGCGCTGTCGCCGAAGTTGCGTCGTCCCCCGGTCCCGCGCGAGGCGACGTGGACGAAGACGAGGTCGGCCTCCGGTGCCATGCCCGTCGGCGCGCCGGGCCGCGCGCTCCCGGCGGCGATGTCCATCACGTGCGTCCCGTGCCCCGACCCGAGGGCCAGCGGGTCGTGGCCGGCCGCCGCGTACGGGTCCGGCGCGGCGAGCGCGGCGTCCAAGGCGGCCCGGTCGAGGACGCGCCCGTAGCCGAGATGCGTCCGCTCGCCCGGCGCCGGGCGCCCGTGCTGGTCCCACAGCGCGAGCAGCCGCGTGCCGCCGTCCGGGCGGCGGAAGGCGGGATGGACGAAGTCGCAGCCGTAGTCGATCACGCCCACGACCACGCCGCGCCCCGTCTCGGGCACGCGCGGGCGGCGGCGGTCGCCGCCGGGCGCGGCGCGGGCGCGGCCGTGGGGCGGCGCCGCGCCGTCCGGCGTCCGCAGCCGCCGCCCCGCCTTCAGCGAGGCCACCGCCGGGTGCGCGCGGACCGCGAGGATGTCGCGGCGGTCCAGCCGCGCCGTGACGATGGGGCCGAACCGGGCCCGCAGCCGGAGCGCGGCGGGCGGCGCGATCCCGGGCCGGAGCCGGGCGATCGCCTCGACCGACGAGTCCGGCGCGCCGTGCGCGATCTCCTCCCAGAGCTGCGGATCCATCCTGTCGGTCCTCGTGGCGGGGTGGGGAAGGGGGCGGCCCGGCGCACCGGGCCGCCGCGAAGGGCCTCAGCCCTTCTTCGCGGAGGCGGGAGGGGCCTCCAGCGCGACGAGGCGCCCGTCGAACGCGACCAGCCCCTCGCGCATCTCGTCGCGGCTCGCGCGGACCAGCTCGTGCAGGTCCTCCGCGAGCGGCTCCATCGCCTTGCGCACGACCTTCGGCTCGGCCTCGACCATCCGCTGCACCGACCGCGCGAGCGACTCCCGCCCCTCCGGGGTCCGGAAGAACCCCTCCACGGAGGCGGCGGTGACGACCTGCTCCGTCGAGGGGTCGTCGGCCACCACGACGTCGTCCGCGTCCCCGTCCGAGCCGATGGCCCTCGCCTTCGGCAGCCGGCTCTCGATGAGCCGGTCGGAGAGGATCAGCTTCACCAGGAGGTTCCCGGGGATCATGCTGGTCAGCAGCGCGACCCGGTCCGCCTCGGAGGCGTCGAGCCCCTTCTCGCGGCCCCGACGCTGGGCGAGCACGTAGCTCCCCACGTCGAAGCCGCCGGGGGCGGCGTCGAACACGCCCATGGCTCAGTCCCCCCCCTTGATGGCGTCCGCGAAGACGAGGAGCATCAGCGGGTTGTCGAAGCCCATCCCGCCGCCGTCCTTGCCGCCGAGGCCGCCACTCATCAGCAGCGGGAGCAGCTTGGAGAGCATGTCGCCCTTCTCGGAGAGCTTGACCTCCTTGCCGACGCCGAAGTCGGACCCGGCCTGCACCGTGTAGGTCTTGGTGCCGCCGTCCATCAGCGAGAACAGCATCTGCATCTGCGCCTGCGACGCCATGTCGGCGCGCATCTTGTCGATGGCCTTGGTCTGGACCTTGTCGACCCGCGCCAGCGTCCCGATCCGGCGCGCGTTGGCCTTGATCGCCTCGTCCGTGGTCCGGATCGCCGCGCCGTTGCGGCGCACGTCCACGCGCACCTTGCCCAGCGACTTCGCCAGCTCGGCCCGCGTCACGAGGCCCCGGATCTGGCGGCTCGTGACGTAGCCCCGCCCGGTCGCCGTCCGCAGCGTGCGCCGCACGCCGCGCCGCACCCGGCGCCGCCCGCGCCGGCGGATGTTGCGGACGAGCCCGCCGATGAACTCCGGCGCGTCGTCGTCGAACGCTTCGTCGTCGTCGTCGTCGTAGAAGCCCTCGTCCTCGTCGCCCCAGTCCTCGTCGTCGTCGTCGTCCCAGTCGAACGACCCGTCGAGATCGTAGGCGTCCAGGTCGCCCATGTCCTCCCAGTCGTCGTCGCCGCGGTCGAACGCCATGTCCTCCGGCGCGAGGCCCTCGGCCGCGCGGATCTCGTCGTAAGTCATGTCTCGTCTCCTTCGAGCAGGATGGCGCCGTCCCAGCGGACGCGGCGCGGATGGTCCGGGCGGCGGAGGCCGCCCGGCATGGCGGTCCGGCGGCCCCTGCGGGCCAGGACCGGAGCGATGAAGAAGGCGAACCCGTCCGGGTCCGGCGCCCGCGCTCCCGGCGCGCCGCGCCCCGCGCAGGCGGGACAGCCCCCGTCCGTGCCGAAGCAGCAGGCGCAGGCCCCGATCGCGGCGGCGAAGCGCGCGATCAGGTCCGCCCGCGCGTCGATGCGGTCGATGTCGGGCGAGGCGTCCCCCTCGGGCGGCGGGAGGTCCGCCCCGATCGCCTCGCCCGCGTCCGCCTCGGCGGACGATCCGGCCATGTGGTCGAGCAGCGCGCGCTGCAGCGGCGACAGGTCGTCGCGCCGCGCGCCGAGCGCCTCCATGAGCAGCTCCGGGGTCATCGGACGATGTCGAAGGGATGGATGTCCCCCGCCTCGTCCCAGTCGTCGTCCCCGTCATCGTCGTCGGACCAGTCGTCCCAGTCCCCGGCCGCCTCGGTCAGCGCCTCGAGGGCGGCCGGATCGCCCGGGACGGCGGCCAGGAGCGCCAGGGCGTCCTCCGCCTCCTCCCCCGCGCCGCCCTGCGCCGCGAGGCCCACGCTCGACATGACCGCGTCGACCGGCACCCGGCGCCCGCCCACGATCACGGTGCCCCGCCCGGCCCGCCCGATCAGCGCGGCCATGATCGACTGCAACACCTCGGGTCGCGCCAGCATCTGCATCAGCAGCTGCGCCGCGATCGCGCTCGCCGGAGCGGGGGCCTGCCGCGCGACCGTCCGGCGCAGCCGGACCTGCGGTCGCGTGGGCGGGCGCACGGGGCGGCGGCGGGGCGGCCCGTGCGGGCGCCGCACATGGGCGCGGGGCCGGGGCCGCGCGGACCAGGTCGGGCGGGGCGCGGGGCGCGGGGCCGGGCGGCGCGGGGCCGCGCCCTGCTTGGCGAAGCTGCCCAGCAGCGCGAGGCCCGCCCCGGCGCCCGCGCCGATCGCGGCCCCCTTCGGCCCCAGCATCATGCCCGACTGCGCCCCGGAGGAGGCGCCCTTCGCGATCGCCGGGAGCGCCTTCACCAGGGCGGGGCCGACCGTCTTGGCCACCTTGCCCACCGCGCGCCCGATGCTCTTGAGCGACCACTCCGCCTCCTCGGCCGAGAGGCCGGACAGCGCCTCGAACTCGACCGCGAAGGCCTCGTCGTCCAGCGGGCCCAGCTCCTCCGCCGCCACGGCGCGCAGGGTCGGGTAGCGCGAGCCCGGCCACCCCGCGTCCTCCGGGCCGGAGTCCGCCCAAGCCTCCGCGCCGTCGAGGCCGAACAGCTCGTCGTCGTCGTAGGGATCCCGCATCTCTCGTCTCCTCGCTGCATGTCGGATCGCGTCTCCCCACCCTCATCGCGCACCGAATCCACGACTCCCTCACGGGCCGCTCACGCCACGCTCACGGACGGGGCCGATCGTCGATTCGCACGGCCCCGCATGGGGGCCGAATTCGAAACGGAGCCTTTGATGACCCTTCGCATCCACCTCTTCGGCGGCCTCCGCCTCCAACGCGGCCCCCGCGCCCTGCCCCTCGCCGCCGACACGCCGCGCGCCCTGCTCGCGATGCTCGCGCTCAACCCCGGCCAGACCTTCGCCCGCGGCGAGTTGTCCGGACGGCTCTGGCCCGACCTCGACGGCGAGCGGGCCCGCGCCGCGCTCTCGACCGCGCTCTGGCGCCTCAAGCGCGCGACCGGCGGACTCGATCTCGTGGAGGCGCCCTCGCGCGGGACCGTGCGGCTGGGCGGCGCGGCGCGCCCGTGGATCGACGTTCCCGCCTTCGAGCGGCGGCTCGACCGGCTGCGCGCCCTGCCCGCGCCCGACCTGCGGCTGGCGCGCCGCGCGGCGGAGGCCTGCGCGCGGCCCGCCCTGCTTGACGTCGAGGGCGAGTGGGCCGCGACCGAGGCCGAGCGGCTGCGCGGCCTGCGGTCCGAGGCGCTGGAGGCATGGATGCGCGCGGCCCGCGCCGAAGGCCGCGCCACCGAGGCGCTGCACGCCGCCGCGATGCTGATCGAGGCCGAGCCCTTCGAGGAGGCGCCGCGCGCCCTGCGCTGCGCCCTGCTCGCCCGGCGGGGCAGCCGGGCGCGGGCGCGGATGGAGCACCGCCTCTTCTCGGCCTTCCTCCAGCGCGAGCTGGGCGTCGCGCCGGGGTTCGGCCCCGACGGCGAGCCCCACGCCGATCCGACCGTCCCGCCCGCCCCGCCCGTCGGCCCCGCCGCGCCGGCCTATGCCGTCAGATGAGGTCCGCGCGCGCGACCTGCAGCAGGTCGCGGCGGCGGAGCCCCGCGACCGGATAGTCCGGCTCCAGCATCCGGCGCGGGGCGAAGCCCGGCTCCAGCCGGGCCAGCACGGCGAGCGCCTCCGCCGCCTCCGCCTCCAAGCCGGCCCGGAACGCCAAGGCGGCGACGAAGCGGCGCGGGGCGCGCGCCTCGGGGGCGTGGGCGACCGCGCGGCGCGCGTGCTCGAGCGCCGCGCCGTCCCGCCCCGCCAAGACCGCCGCCGAGGCCGCGGCCAAGGCCGCGCTCGCAGGGCGCCGCTCGGACTGGACCCCGCCGCGCGCCGCGAGCGCGAGGCGGTACGCCTCCTTCGCCCGCCCCGCATGCGCGAGGGCCGCGACCGCCGCGAAGGTGGCAATCCCCTGCCCCGCGTCGCGCCGCCGCGCCTCGCCCACGAGGTCCAAGGCGGCGCCCACCTCCCCCTGCCGCAGGCGCACCAAGGCCAAGGACGACAGCACGATCGGGTTGCCCGGCTCCGCCTCCCGCGCGCGCAGGGCGAGGTCCGCCGCCTCCGTCAGCACCCGCGCCCCCGCCAGCCGCTCGATCTCCCGCGCGTGGTAGATCTGGGCGCGCAGGGCGTCGGCCACGGCGGGCCGCAGCCCGCTCCGCCCCGAGGCGAGCACCGCCTCGTCCCGGTCGAGATCGGCGGGCGAGAACCGCCCGAACGCGTCCAGCCCCCGCAGCCCCGTCACCTCCAGCGCGGCCAGCGCCATCCGGTGGCTCGCCCGGCCCAGCCGCACGCCGAGGCCGGGGCGGTCGAGGTCGATCGTCTCGAGATGCGACCACATCCGCCCGC
Organism: Jannaschia sp. Os4; assembly: GCF_016820245.1. Classification (GTDB taxonomy): domain Bacteria; phylum Pseudomonadota; class Alphaproteobacteria; order Rhodobacterales; family Rhodobacteraceae; genus Jannaschia. The sequence continues at coordinate 10,229 of NZ_JAFCAR010000006.1, forward strand.
TGCGCTCGTCGGTGGCGCGCAACTGCACGACCGTCGCGCTCCCGCCCGTCGCCACGGCCCCGAGGCGCAGCCCCGTGCCCGCCGCGTCCCGCGCCCCCGCCGCCACCCGCAGGTCGACGAGGTCGGCCAGCCGCTGCGCCGCCTCGTGGACCAGCATCTCCGCGATGGGGTGGGGGGCCGCGCCGAGGTCCGCGCGCAGCACGAGGGGGCCGTCGCCCGGCGGCGCGGCCCCCCGCCCGTCCTCCGCCTCGAAGCCCATGCGCCGCTCGCGGAGCCAGTCGTCGAACTCCGGGTCGGGGATGTCGAGGTCCGCGCAGAAGCGCGCGCCCTCCGCGACCGGGGGAAGGCGCACACGCACCGCCTCGGGGTCCAGCCCGATCCAGCCCGGCCCGCCCACGAGCGCGCCCCGCGCGTCCCTGAGGCCGCGCCGGATGGCCCCCAAGGTCGTGCGCAGGCTCGCCCCGCCGCGCGCCGCGTCGCTGTCCGACCACAGCCGGTCCTGCACCGCCGCCCGGCTCAGCCTCAGGCCCGGCGCGCAGCCGAGCAGCGCCAGCACCGCGCGGGCCTTGGCGCCGCGCGGCGTCAACTCCTGCCCGTCCGGCGTCAGAACCCGGACGGGACCGTCGAGGACCAAGTCGAGCACGGCCTCCCGCCCCTTGCCTGATCGGACCAGCCTAGACAGTATCGCCTCCACCGCAACGGCGCACCCCGCTCGCGGCGGGACGCGCCCCCATCCGGAAGGGGCCCGCCCATGTCGTTCCTGCACGCCGAGCACGCCGAACATGCGGAGCACGCCGAACACGCCGAGCATGCCGAGACCGCGCGCGGCCAGCGGGGCGGCGTCCTGGCGAGCGCCCTGATCCGGGCACGCGAGGCGCTGGTCGGCACCGACGAGATCGCGGTCGACCCGTCCATGGTCCGCGCGGAGGAGGACGAGGCCGGCGGCGAGGCCGCGCGCCTCGCCCGCCTCGCCGCCGGCCACCGCGCCGCCGTGCTCGCCTTCGCCGCGATGGAGGGGCTACGCGTCGCGCCCGCAGCCGGCGGCGTCGCGCTGCACCGGGACGGCGCCCCCCTCGCGACCTTGGTCCGCCCGTCGCCGGAGGTGCTGGCCGAGGGCCTCGCCCTCGTGGCGGGCTACGCCGACCTGCGCACCGACCGCGCCGCAGAGATCGACGCGCAGGTCACCGCGCTCCTGCCCTTCCTCGGCGCCGTCGCGGGCCTCTCCGCCGCCCGCACTCCGCGCACGCTGGACCTGCTGTCGCTCGTGATCGACTGGTCCGGCGCGGTCGGCCAGCGCATGAAGCTCGCCCTCGGCGTCCCCCGCCCGCACACGCTCTCGCCGCTGGTCCAGCCGATGATCCGCACGCCCGACCACGGCGCCTACCCGTCGAACCACGCGGTCCAGTCCTTCGCCGCCGCCGAGACCCTCGCCGCGCTCGCGGGCGACCCGACCGGCGACGGCGCGCTGGCCGAGCAGCTGCGCCGCATGGCCGCCCGCATCGCGATGAACCGCACCGTCGCGGGGGTCCACTACCCGGTCGACAGCGCGGCGGGCGCGGTGCTGGGCACCACCCTCGCCCGCCACCTGCGCGCCCGCGCCACCGGCGGCCCGGCCCCCGCGCCCGCGACCTTCGACGGCACCGGCTGGACCGCCGCCGACCTCCACGGGACCGGCGTGGCCGCCGCGCGCGACTTCCACCTCGACGCGATCCGCGACCGCCTCGCGGACGCACCCGGCGACCCCGTCGCCCGCGATCCGCTCCTCGGGGCGGCGTGGGACGCGGCGGCGGCGGAATGGCCGTGACCCCGCCCGACGCCCCCCGCTGGTCCGCGCCCCGCCGCCCGGAGGATGCGCCGGACCTGCCCTATGTCGACCACTGGTTCCACGCCCGCGCCGCCCGGACCGCCGCCGCGCCGGCATGGCGGAAGCACGTCGAGCCGCCCGCCGCGGACGTCCCGCGCGCTCTGTCCGACGCGGTGGAGCAGGTCCTGCGCGACACCGACGAGGCCGCATCGTGATCGCCCGCGAGCAGCTCGAGGCCTTCCGCCCCCTCAGCGAGAACCTCTCCGCCTTCCTGCGGCCCGACAGCGTCCATCCGCGCGCGGGCGGCCCCGGCGACCCGCGGGCGACCCACCCCCTCGCCTATCCCGACGGGCCCGAGCCGGACCCCCACGGCTTCCTGTCGGACGGCGCGGTCCCGGAGGACGAGGACTTCCGCATCCTCGCGGTGATCGACGACGTCCTGCCGCTCACCCACCGGACCCTGCAGGCCGCCGACGGCGCCTCGCGGATCGCCTCGGTCTGGCTGCAGGGCGCCCGCGCCGCCCCGTCCCGCGACCCGGACGCGCCCGGCCGCGACCTGCCCTTCGGCCGCGAGCTGCGCGGGCCCGCCATCGACGCGCTGCGCCACGCGCACACCCACGGCGGCACGCTCGACGAGGAGGCGATGCTGCGCGCGGCAGGCCTCGTCGATCCGGGGCGCGGCGCGCTCCACTGCGGGGGGCGCCGCGCCCGCCACGGGGCCGCGGTGACCGACCTCCTCGCCGGGGCCGAGCCGGGCGACCCGCTCGCCCGGTGCCCCGTGATCGGCGTCGGCCTCGCCCCCGAGGTGGTCCGCGACACCCTCGGGACCTTCGCGCCCTACTACATCCTCGCGGCGACGCTGCACGTCCTGCACCGCGCCCGCCGCCTCTGCCGCTGGATCGAGGCCCGGCGCGGCTGGGAGGCGGGGCGCCTCGCGCCGCCGGTGGTCGTCAACCTCAGCTTCGGCCTCACCGCGGGGCCCAAGGACGGCTACGGCCTCGTCGAGCGGTTCCAGGACGCCGTCGCCCGCGAGGCCGACCGTCCCGGCGCGGACCCCGCCGACCGCCTCGGCCCGGTGCGCTTCATCCTGCCGGTGGGCAACCACCGCCTCGCCCGGTGCCGCGCGGCGCTCCGCCCGCGCGAGACCGTGACGTGGCGCGTCGCCCCCGGCGACCGCACCCCCTCCTTCGCGGAGATCTGGGGCCCGCCGCGCAGCGCCCTGCCCGAGCGTCCGATGCAGGTCGCCCTGCGCCTTCCGGGCGGCGCGGAGATGCGGACCGCCTTCACCGCGCACGGGCAGCGCACGGATCTCGAGGCCCCGGACGGCACGAGCCTCGCCACCGCCTATCTCTCGCGGGCCTCCGTCGGCGGCACGGTGCGCGAGACGATCACCCTCGCCCTTCCCCCGACGGACGGCTCCGTCCCCACGGCGGGGCCGGGCGGCCACGGGATCACGCTGCACGCCGACGCGCCCGCAGACCTCTACGTGCAGCGCGACGATTCGGTGCGCGCCTACGCTTCCGGCGGCCGGCAGTCCCACCTCGACGACGGCGCCTACGCGCCGACCGACCCGTCGGGCCGCCCCCGCGCCCACGACCCCGGCACGCCCGGCCCCGTGCGGCGGAGCGGGACCGTCAACGCCTTCGCCTGCGGACGCCATCAGGTCCGGGTCGGCGCCGTGACGGAGGCCGGGGCGGAGGTGCCCTACTCCGCCCTCCCCGAGGGCGCGCCGGACGGGCGCGACCACGCAGCGGTGGCCGAACGCGGCGTCGCCCGGCGCGGGGTCGTCGCCCGGGGCCTCTATGCCGCCTCCGCCGAGGCCGCCTCCGGGACCAGCTTCGCCGCCCCCCAAGTGGCCCGCGCGCTCGTGGCGGACGGGGGGACGATCGGCCCCGCCGCCCTCGTCCGTCCGTGGCGCGCCCATCGGGAGTGGTGAGGGCGTTAGAGCGGCCCGAGTAGCCGCTCGATCTCGTGCATCACCGCCTCGACGACCTGCGTCGACACCGGCCCCTCGAAGCGGATCATGTGACCCTTGGCGTCGGTCACGTGCCGGGCCGACATGCCGTTGGCGAGCTCGACCCTACGATAACCCACTGATTTCGATAGTTTATCGGCGGGATCGATCCCCCCTGCCCCGCCGTCCTTCGCCCTCCTGCGCCGGGCGCCGTCCTCCGGCGGCAGGACCGCGGCCAGGACGGGGGCGAGCACCCCCCACTCCGCCTCCGCGTCGGTCCCCATCCCTGTCCCCAAGGCCTGCCGGAGCGCCGGCCCCTGCCGCGCCTTGATCGCCTTGGCGAGGCGTAGGCACTGCCGCTCCGACAGTTCCTGCGGGAAGGTCAGCAGGTCGCCCAGCTCCTCGTGGACCAGCGCGAAGGACCGGACCTTCGACCGCTTCGCCTTGGACGCCTGCGCGAAGAGCGCGTTGGTCGCCGCCTCGAGGTCGGGGAACGCCCCGTCCCGCACGGCGGTCGCGGCGATCCGCCCCCGCTCGTAGGAGGACAGGTCCGCGCGCATCTCGTTCTCCTCGACCATCGCGACCAGCGCCTCGGGTCGGCTCCGCGCGGGCCGGACGAAGGCGCGGATCGTGGCCCCCTGCCCCGCCACGTCCCGCGTCGCCGTCAGCCGCCGGAGCCCGGACACGAGGTCGTACTGCCCCCCGTCCCGCTCGGTCACCTCGATCGGCAGTCGCAGCCCGTTCTCGCGGATCGAGCCGCGCAGCTCCTCCATCCCCTCGGGATCCAGCCTCATGCGGTCCCGCGTCATCCCGTCCGTCCGGATCGCCTCGAGGGGCAGGTCGCGCACGAGCCAGCCCTCCGCCTCGGCGCGCCGCCACGCCTCCGCGTCGCGTCGGTCGCGGACCCGCGCCGCTTCCTGCTCGGGCGTCTCGGCGCTGCCCAGCGAGGCGGCCTCCGCCGCGACCTGCGCGATCGGCGCCATCCGGGGTTTCGCTGCGAAACCGCCGGCGGCCGTCTCCGCGTCCAGCTTCGCGAGGTCCTCCGCGGACGGGGCCTCCAGCTTCCTGCGCCGCGCCATCACTCGCCTCCCCCGTTCCGTTCCATCTCGTCGCGCCACCAGCATCCCAGCAGCAGGTCCTTGAAGTCGGCGTAGGTCCGGTCGAACGCCTCGCGCCCCCTCAGGTAGGTGTCGCGGTTGAAGTCCCGCGGATCGGCCTCGTAGATGCCCGAGACCCGCTCGCCGGCCTGCCCGACGAGTGCCGTGAACTCTTGGCGGTGGGGGGCCATCATGTCCCCGAAATAGGCCTGCACGACGTTCGCGAGATCGGCCTGCTGCCCCGCGTCGTAGCGGGTGAGCACCGTCCGGACCGCATCCCACTCGAACCGCTGCTCCGGCAGCCCCGCGGTGCGGCGCACGGCGTTGTCGCCCTCCTCGATGCTGGCGAAGGTCGCGTGGAGCATGTCGAAGAACCGGCCCGTCGAGTCGAACTCGAGGAAGGACGCGCCCAGCGGGACGAGCAGGATGTCCGCCGCCGAGAGCGCGTTGATCGTCAGGTAGCCGAGGGCGGGCGGCGTATCGAGCAGGACGATGTCGTAGGCGTCGAGCAGGCCCTCGGCCTCGAGGAAGTTGGGCAGGGCGTCCCAGAGCGGCCAGTCGCGGGCGGTCATGCGCCAGACGGGGATCTGGAACTCGGCCCAGTAGAGGTTCAGCTGCGCGCCGATGAGGTCGATGTTGGGCCAGTGCGTCGTCTGGACGACGTCCTTCGCCGTCACGTCCAGAGCGGCGGTCATCGTCTCGTCGAGGGGCAGGGGGGCGAGGCCCTCCGCCTCCCGGACGTGGTTTCGCTGCGAAACGTGGCTGGCGTAGTCCTTGGCCAGCAGGGGGAAGACCGTGGACCATTCGTCGGGCACGTCGCCCCCGAGGATGGAGGTCATGGAGCCTTGGGAGTCGAGGTCGATCACCAGCACCCTGTAGCCGTCCAGCGCGGCGGCCATCGCGAGATGGGCCGCAGTGGAGGTCTTGCCGACCCCGCCCTTGAAGTTGGCGACGGCCACGACCTTGGCCTGCACGCCGTCGGGGCGCCACGGCTTGTACTGCTTCGCCTTCGACCCCTCGGAGTCGAAGTGGTCCCGGAGGGCCACGATCTCGTCGAGGGTGAACCACCGCGTCCCGCCCGATCCCTCGCCTTGGGGCAGGTCGGGGTTCGACTTGAGCACGCGCCGGAAGTGGGCGGGCGCGACGGGGATCATGTAGCGGCAGATCTCCCACGTGGAGAACCGGCGGAGGCGCTTGGTCCCGTCAGGGGCGTAGCCGCGCTTGGCGAGGTCCGTGCGGCCGTGGGCGGCGCGGGCGGCGGCTTGGGCGAAGCGGCTGGTGCCGACGGGCTCGGTGAGGCGGTCGAAGCTGCGCTCGGGGTCGAGGCCGTGATAGGGGGGCGGGGGGAGGTCGGGCTTGCGGGTCATGTCGCTCTCTGCTCGGGCGGGTCATGCGATTCCACGCATGTTGCCCGAATCGTCGCACATGAACCGCCCCGAGTGAATCGGTTTCCCCGAATCCGGAGGAGACGCGCAACAGCAAGGTTGTGAGTCTTGAGGGTCTTTAGAAGGTTTGGGTCGCGTAACCCACGCCGTGCCAAGCGAAACCTCGGGGCAGGGGACCCAGACGCGGGACGGGGGGCACCCGGCTGCGGGATCGGAGGAACCCGGATGCGGGGGAGCAGGCACCCGGGGACGGGGCGACGGGAACCTGCCTACGGGACCGATTCGCCGGCGGGACGCGGAGCAGGGCCTATTGCAAGGGAATCGGACGATCCGGGGCCGGGCGAACGGTGCTCCGGCCCGCCGCGCAACGGGCCCTGCTCCGGAGTATCCCGGAAACGGGTGCCTTTCCGTCCCGTAGACGGGTTCCCGTCGCCGCAGCGCGGCAGAGGTGGTACGGGTACCCGGAGGCGGTTGGCGGACGGGTGCCCGTCGTGCCAGAACGGCGGGGCAGGGGAATCGCGGATGGAGCGGGCGATGGCGCGCAAGCTGGTGGATATCCCGAGGACGGCGCTGCAGGGACCGCTGCGGCGGGAGACCGTGAAGAAGAACGTGGCAGCGATCCACGTCTCGGGCAAGCTTTCGCTGCTGCAGCGCAAGCTGTCGAACGTGCTGCTGCTGAACGCCTACGACCACCTGACGGACCGCCCGTCGCACCGGATCGACGCGCGCACGCTCTGCCTGATGATCGGCTACAACTCCAACGACGTGGCCACGCTGAAGGACGCGCTGCGCTCGCTGGCCGAGACGACGGCGGAGTGGGACATGCTGGACGAGCGCGGGCGGCAGGAATGGGGGGTCTCGGCGCTGCTGTCCTACGCCACGCTGAAGGACGGGGTCTGCGAGTACGCCTACTCGCCCGCCTTGGCGGCCAAGCTGCACGACCCGAAGGTCTTCGCGCTGATCAACATGAACATCCAGCGCCGCTTCACGAGCGGGCACGCGCTGGCGCTCTACGAGAACTGCTACCGCTTCCACCGGGTCGGCAGCACCGGCTGGTGGCCGATCGACCTGTTCCGGCGGCTGATGGGGGTGGGCGAGAGCGCCTACTACGAGAGCTTCAAGCACCTGAACGCCAAGGTCATCAAGCCGGCCGTGGCGGAGGTGAACGCCACGTCGAACATCGTGTTGGAGCCGGAGACGCGGCGCGAGGGGCGGCAGGTGGCGGCGATCCGCTTCCTGATCCGGGAGAACCCGCAGCTGGCGATGCTGGACATGGGCGACGCCGAGGGCGCGCGGGGCACGGACGCCTACGCCCGGCTGCGCGAGACCGGGGTGGCGGACCGGCTGGCGCGGCAGTGGATCGCGGAGCACGGCGAGGACTGGGTGGCGGACAAGCTGGACTGGCTGGCGGGGCAGGGGGGCGTGCGCGAGCCCGCGCGCTACCTGTCGGCGGCCATCGCGGGCGGGTGGGCCGGGGAGACGGCGGGGCCGGGGCCGGAGGCGCCCCCCTCGGAGGAGGCGGTCGCGGCGGCCGAGGCCCGGCGCGTGGAGGCCGTGGCCGCGGACGCGGAGGCCGAGGCGCGCGAGGCGGCGCGCGCGGCGCGGGGCGCGCGGCTGGAGCGGGTGCTCGCCGTGGTGGAGGCGCGTAGCCCGACGCAGCGGGACGCGGACCGGCGGCTCTTCCTCGGGACGCTGGAGGGGGAGATGGAGCGCGCGGACTTCGCGCGGCGCGGATGGCGGTCGGCGCTGAACGCGGGCGCCGTCCATGCCTTCTGGGAGGGGCTGGAGCCCGACATCTTCGACGGCCTGTGAGCGGGCCTAGCCCTCGGCCTCCAGCGCGAGGTTGAGCAGCGTGCGGTAGTCGGCGCTGCCCTGCTCCAGCTCCTCGCGCGTGCCCGCCGCCACGAGGCGCCCGCCGTCGAGCAGCAGGATCCGGTCCACGTAGTCAAGGGTCGCGGGACGGTGGGTGACGAAGATCAGGGTGCGGTCGGCGCGCGCCCGGCCCGCGACCGCCTCCAGCACCCGGCGCTCGGTCTCGACGTCGAGCGCGGCCGTGGCCTCGTCGAAGATCGTGACGGGCGCGTCCTTGAGCAGCGCGCGGGCGATGCCGACGCGCTGCCGCTGGCCACCCGACAGGCTCTTGCCGCCGGGACCGACGATCGTGTCGATCCCCTTGGGGAGGGCGGCCACCACGTCCGTCAGGGCCGCGCGCTCCAAGGCGTCGGCGACTTGGGCGTCCGTGGCGTCGGGGCGCCCGTCGCGGACGTTCTCGGCCAAGGTCGCGTCGAACAGGAACACGTCCTGGGAGGTGAGCGCGACGGTGCGGCGCAGGCCCTCGGGCGAGGTGTCGCGCAGGTCGTGGCCCCCGATGCGGACCGTGCCTGAGGAGGGGTCGTGGAACCGCTGCACGAGGTCAATGAGGGTCGACTTGCCCGCGCCGGAGCGCCCGATCACGGCGACGCGCTCGCCCGGCGCGATCTCGAGGGTGACGTCCTGCAGCGCGGGGCTGCCGCCCTTGTAGACGAAGGAGACGTTCTCGAAGGCGACGGCGGGCGCGCCCGCGGAGGGGTCGGCCCCGCCCTCGGCCCGCAGGACGGGCGGCGCGTCGATCAGGCGGAACATGCGCTGCGCGTGGATGAGGTTCTTCTGCACCTCGACGTAGATCTTGGAGAGCCGCGAGGCGGGCTGGTAGGCCATCAGGAACGCGGTGAGGAAGGCGGTGAACTCGCCCGGCGTCTCGCCCTGCGCGATGGTCTGCCACGCGGCGTAGACGACGAAGAGGCCGACCACGAGGCCGCCGAGCAGCTCCATCATGGGCGAGGTGGCCGAGGTGACGCGGGCGATCGACAGCATCCGGTCCTCGAGCGCGGTCACGGCCCGCTCGAACCGGTCCACGGTCTTCGTCTCGAGGCCGTAGGACTTGACCGTCTTGATGCCCTCGAACGCCTCGGCGCCGATCGCGATGTAGGCGGCGTCGGCCTCGCGCTCGGCGGTGGCGAGGTCGCGGACCCGCTTGGAGAGGCGCGAGACGGTGAAGAAGATGAGCGGCAGGAAGACGGTGCAGAACAGCGTCATCCACGCGTCCTGCATCAGCATCACGCCGAACAGGGCGATCACGGTGAGGATGTCCATCGCCATCGTGTTGGCGACGCCGGTGACGATCTTCCCGGCGGCGTTCCCGAAGAGGCGGACCTGCGCCATCTGGCCCGCCGCATGGTCGCGGGCGAAGAAGCCCGCGTCCTTGGCGATCATGCGGCGGAACACGGTCTTCTGGTAGCCGGCGGTGATTGAGCGCTTGAACACGAGCGAGACGACCGAGTTGGCGTAGGTGAACCCCGCCTTGCCCAGCGTGACGCCGACGATCAGCGCCGCCGCGCCGAGAGCGGCCGCTGTGTCGGCGGCCACGAAGACGTCGTTGACGATCACGCGGGTGGAGTAGGCGAGCGCGGCGGTGAAGCCCGCCACCCCGAGGATGCAGACGATCATCGCGCCGTAGAGCTTCCAGCGCGGTGGGATGGACTCGCGGATCAGGCGCACCGCGACGGCGGCGGTGTCGGCTCCGGTGACGCCCGGCTTGGGGGCGGCCTCGGCCTGCGGGGGCGCGGCGTCGGTCATGACGGCCCCATCTCGTCGCTCGGAGGGGGGAGCGCAAGGGTGCGCGGGGCGGCGACGTCGGGTCCGCGCGGCGCGCGGCCATGGCGCGGAGGCCCCGGCGGGGGCGTGGGGCGACATCTCCGCACGGGGGAGGGTGGACGGCGGAGGCGTGCCGTCGGGCGGAGGCGCGGAGCCGGTCGGGGGCGCTGTCCAGGGTCGGTAGGGACGGCCCGGGACAGCGCTCCGGCGGGCCGGAACGGGCTCTATTCATATGTTTCGAGCCGAATCCGGCTCCGTGTCCCCCGCGCGGATCCGCGCCCGTCCCGGCCGATGCAGCGAGGGCACGGTCAGCGCGGGACCGCGCGGGCCACCCCTTGCCACCCGCGCGCGGCCCCGACCTATTCGCACGAGAGATCGGGCGGCGAAGTCCGGCGCAGGGGTTCTGATATCGGGGCGGGCCTTGGGGTCCGGGCAGTGAGCATGGTTTTCGGACGGACGATCCGCGCCTTGGGGCGCGTCGGCGCCTTGGCGCTTGGGCTGGGCCTGTGGTCGGGCGGGGCGGACGCGACCCCATTCACCACCCAGGTGCCCGGCACCGGACTGACGATCCCGGCGAACTACCCGGAGGCGGGGGGCGCGGTGATCGTGCTCGTCGGGGTCAACGGCAACAGCTACTTCCAGTTCTCCGACCCCAGCGGCGCCTTCCGCGGGTTCCAGAACAGCGGCCAGCCCGCGCGGTTCCGCGGCAACCCGTTCACGATCAACGACCCGATCTCGCTCGACTGCGGCGCGTCGACCTGCGCGACCTACTTCGGCGGGTCACTCGCGGCGGCCTACGTGCGCTTCACCGCCTACGACGGCGACACGGCGCCGGGGGAGTTCGACGAGAACCGGATCACGCTGCGGCTCAACGGCTTCGACGTGGGCTCGTGGTCCGGGCTGCCGACGCAGGCGACGAACCTCGCGGGGACGACCGCGTTCTCGTCGGGGACGGGCTTCGGCAACAACCTCTTCGCGACCGGGTGGTTCAGTAGCACGAACCCGCAGCTCCTCGCCAACATCCTGTCGACGGGCCGGACGACGACGCAGGTGTTCGACCGGACACCGAACGACAACTTCTGGGACTTCACCCTCGGCAACTCGCTCCAGGACGAGGACATCCGGACGGTCGCGCCGGGCTACGAGCTGACCAAGGGGCTGGCGGCGAGCGAGCCGGACAACGACTACCTCGTGGCGGGCGAGACCTTCGACTTCGAGTATGTCGTCACCAACATCGGCTCGGTCCCGATCGACGACCTCCAGGTGATCGACGACAAGATCGCGGACGTCACCTGCGACGTCACGCGGATCGAGGACGTGGCGTTCGGGCAGACCCCGAACGCGGCGACCTGCACCGGCACCTACACGATCACCCAAGAGGACGTGGACCGCGGCTCGGTCACCAACGTGGCGCAGGCGCGGGGCACGCCGGAGGAGGGCACCCTCGGCGCGCTGACCGAGCGCTTCACCCTCGACGGGCCGCCGAACCCGGTCGCCCGCATCCGGGTGCGCAAGGAGACGGTCCCGGCGAACCTCGCCCGCTTCGGCGAGGCGGGGTCGGTGGTGTCCTACGTCCTCAACGTGGACGCGCGGGCGCCGAACGGGGCCGGGACGCCGAGCGACGTGACGCTGCGCAACGTCGTGGTCACGGACGCGCTGTTCCCCGGCTACTCCTGCACCATCCCCGAGATCGCGCCGGGCGATCGGGACTCGTCGTGCACGGTGGACTACACGGTCACGCAGGCGGACGTGGACGCGTGGCTCCTCGCGGGCGAGCAGAAGCCGGGCGGGCGGAACGGCGACGACTCCCTCCAGAACAGCGCGACCGCCGTGGGCGAGAGCGCGCGCGACGGCTCGACGGTCAGCCACACGGACACCGACAACCTCGACGGGCCGGCACCCCGCGTGACGCTGACGGTCGCCAAGACCGCGGCGCAGTCCGAGTTCGACGACGCGAACGACGAGATCGACTACACGGTCCGCGTCACCAACACCGGCAACGTGACGTGGCAGGACGGCGACCTGACGGTCACGGACCCGCTGCTCCCGGCGCTGTCCTGCCCCGCCGGCGCGGTGGCCCCCGGCGCGACCGTCACCTGCACCGGCACCTACGCGGTCGACCAAGACGACGTCGACGAAGGCGGCGTGGACAACATCGCGACGGCGGCGGTGGCGGTGGACCTCGCGGGCGGGACGGCGACGGCGCAGGCGGACGACGACCTGACCGTGCCGTCGGTGCGCACCCTGTCGGCCAGCTTGGACAAGCGTCTGGCGGCGGGGCAGGCGGGCACCTTCTCGGCAGCAGCCGACACGGTGGCGTTCGAGTACGTCGTGACCAACACCGGCACGGTGACCATCGACGCGGTGGCGGTGACGGACGACCGGGGCTTCGCGGTGACCTGCCCGGCGGGCGGGATCGCGCCCGGCGCGAGCGCGACCTGCACCGGCACGGACGACACGTTCGACCAGGAGGACCTCGACGCGGGGTCGGTGACGAACACCGCCGAGGCGGTGATCTCGGCGGACGGCCTCGCCGACGTGACGACGGACGAGGACAGCGTCACGGTCACCGTCGACGCGATGCCGTCGCTCGCGCTGGTCAAGACGCCGCCCGTGGTGGACGTGGCCGACTTCGTCGTCGGCGCGACGATCACCTACGCGTTCGACGTCACCAACGACGGCAACGTCACGCTGACGCAGGCCAACACCGGCGCGGCCCGGCTGACGGTGACGGACGACCGGATCGGGGCGGTGGACTGCGGCCCGCTGCCCTTGGCGCCGGGCGTCACGGTCCGGTGCACGGGCGCCTACGAGCTGACCGCCGACGACGTCGCGTCGGGGGTGGTGAACAACGTCGCCTCCGCCGCGGCGGGGACCGCGACGTCGCCGCAGGTGACGGCGCAGGTCTCCATCGCGGGCAACCCGGCGCTGTCCTTGGAAAAGACGTCGACGACGGCGGACGTGGACGCGGTGACGGACACGATCGACTACGTCTTCACGGTCACCAACGACGGCGACACGCAGATCGTCGCGGCGCTGCAGCCCGTCACGATCACGGACGCCCGGCTGACGGGGCCGGCGGTCTGCGCGCAGCCCCCGACCCTCGACCCGGGACAGAGCTTCCAGTGCACGGGGCAGCGCGTGGGCGTGACCCAAGCCGAGCTGGACGCCGGGTCCGTCGAGAACAGCGCGACGGCCTCCTTCCCGTTCGAGCGGGGCGGGGTGACGACGACCATCGCGTCGGACGCGGCGACCGCCTCGGTGCCGGTCGACCCCCAGCCGTCCTTCACCTTCAGCAAGGACGGCCCCGCGACCTTCTCGGCGGCGGGCGAGGAGCTGACCTACACGTTCACTGTCACCAACGACGGCAACGTGACGCTGACCTCGGCCTCGGTGTCGGACCCGCGCATCCCGGGCCTGTCCTGCGCGCTGGGGCCGATCGCGCCGGGCGGGTCGGACGACTGCACGGGCACGCTCGAGGTCAGCCAAGCCGAGTTCGACGCGGGCACGCTCCTCAACAGCGCGACGGCCAGCGTCGTGCCCGCGCAGGGCAGCGCGGCGCCGGTCTCCGACGGCCACGTCGTGACCCGCGCGCCCGGCGCCGGCACCTTCGCGCCGCGCCTCGACAAGACGGCCGACCGCGCCGCCTTCGCGGCGCCCGGCGAGACGATCGCCTACACCCTGACGGTGACGAACGACGGGACGCTGACGATCCCGAGCGCGACGGTCGCGGACCCGCTCGCGCCCGCGTCCTTCTCCTGCGTGGTGACGGACCTCGCGCCGGCGGCGAGCACGTCGTGCAGCTTCGACTACGTCACGGACCAGGACGACGTCGACACGGGTGGCCGGGCGAACGTGGCCACGCTGTCGTCGCCCTCCTTTCCGGACGTGAAGGACGGGGTGACGGTGGACGGCCCCGCGCGGACGGCCGCGCTCGAGATGACCAAGGAGGGGCCGGCGTCGTTCTCTGGCCCGCTGGAGGACGTGACCTTCCGCTTCCGGGTCCGCAACGCGGGCAACGTGACGCTCACGGACGTGACGGTGACGGACGAGTTCTTCGATCCGGACCTGACCTGCGTGATCGGCTCGCTCGCGCCGGGCGAGGAGGACGCGACCACCTGCACGGCGACCTACCGCACGGGGCAGGGCGACTTGGACGTCGGCTCGATCACCAACACGGCGGACGTGAACGCCACCGCGCCCGCGGGCGTGGCGGCGCCCGACGAGGCCTCGGCGGTCGCGGTCGTGGACGGGCCCGCGCGGACGCCCTCGGTCTCGATCGCCAAGGTGGCGGACAAGGCGGCCTTCGCGGCGCCGGTCGACAGCCTGACCTTCACCTTCGAGGTGGAGAACACCGGCAACGTGACGCTGACGGATCTCGTGGTCACGGACCCGGCGCTCGGGTTCAGCTGCCCGGTGGACGACCTCGCGCCGGGCGAGACGGCGACGGCCTGCTCGGACGCGACCCCCCTGTCGGCGGTGCGGCCGACGGCGCAGCCGGACGTGGACGCGGGGCAGGTGGTCAACTCGGCCACCGTGGCGGGCGAGGCCGCGGAGTCCGGCGCGCCGGTCGAGGACACGGTGACGATCTCGGTCCCCGGACCGGCGCAGACCGTCGCCATCGAGATGACGAAGTCCAGCCCCGACGGGGCGGGCTTCGACACGGTGGGCCAGATCGTCACCTACGAGTTCGAGGTCACCAACCGCTCGAACGTCACGCTCACCGCGCCGATCACGATCTCGGACGCGAAGGTGCCGAACGCGGCCTGCCCGGCGGGCCCGGTCGCGCCGGGCGCGTCGGTCACCTGCTCGGGCACCTACGAGGTGACGCAGGCCGACCTCGACGCCGGGACGCTCGACAACACGGCGACCGCGAGCGTCACGCAGCCGGTCGTCCCCTCCGGGCCGAACGCGCCGACCGAGCTGACCGCGACGGACGGCGGCAGCGAGAGCCTGACGCCGGCGCAGCGCCCCGCGCTGACCATCGAGAAGCGGCTGAAGGCGGGCCAGGCGGCGAGCTTCGACGCCGTGGGCGACCTGCTGACCTTCGAGTACGTGGTCACCAACGCGGGCAACGTGACGACCACCGCGCCTGTCACGGTCGAGGACGACAAGATCGCGGGCGTCCTCTCCTGCGCGCCCGCCGGGCTGGCGCCCGGGGCGTCGGTGACCTGCGAGCAGGACTACGAGGCGGACCAGACCGGCCTCGACGACGGGGTCGTGACCAACACGGCCTCGGCCAAGACGGTCTTCGACGGGGTGGAGTACGAGTCCAACGACGACAGCGTCACGATCGTGGCGCGGCAGGATCCGTCGCTCTCCATCGTCAAGACGTTCGAGGGGGTGCTCGACAGCCTCGCCGACACGACGCCCGACCCGAACGGCGGCACCTTGGACGTGGGCACCATCCTGAGATACCGGTTCGTCGTCACCAACGACGGCGACGTGACGCTGGCCGCGCCCTTCGCGGTGGTGGACTCGATCGGGACACCCGTCTGCGCCTCGCTGCCGGCGACCTTGGCGCCGGGCGGCTCGTTCGCCTGCACGATGCCCTACGTCGTGATCGACGCGGACCTCGACGCGCAGGGCGTCTTCAACAACGCCTTCGCCACCGGCACGTTCGACGGCGCGCCGGTCCGCAGCCCCGACGACGGCGCGACCTTCCCGCGCAACGTGGAGCCGAACATCGACCTGCAGAAGGAGGTCGTGGCCGTCGGGGGCGACACCGGCCGCTCGACCTTCGCCGAGGCGGGCGAGGTCGTCACCTACCGCTACACCTACACCAACGCGGGCAACGTCGGGATCCCGAACGCGATCACGATCTCGGACGACAAGATCGGCACGCGGATCTGCCGTACCGAGGGGGCGCCCTCCCTGCCGGTCGGCGGCACGGGCTTCTGCGAGTTCGACTACGTCGTCACCCAAGCCGACGCGGACGCCAACGTGGTCACGAACGTGGCCACCGCCGCGACCGAGTTCCGGGGCGCCGTCGACGTCTCGATCGTGACCTCCGAGCCGCAGTCCGTGACGGTCGAAGGCACCGCCTCGCCCGAACTCGCGGTCGTGAAGCTGCAGACCGCCGGCCCGCTGACGGCGGCGCTCGGCGAGGAGCTGACCTACACGATCACCGTCACCAACACGGGCGACCAGACCCTGTCCGCGATCGACGTCGCGGATCTCGAGATCGACGACCTCGCCTGCACGATCGACGCGCTGCCGGCGCCCGCCAACATCGTGCTCGGCCCGACCGACGCGGTCGTCTGCGTGGGCACCTACGAGGTGACGCAGGCGGACGTGGACCGCGGCTCGTTCACCAACACCGCCACCGCCACCGGCGCCACGCCGCAGGGCGGGACGGTAAGCGGGACGGACAGGCTCACCGTCGGCCTCGTGGACCAAGACACGTCCTTCGCCATCGAGAAGACCCTCTTCTCGGGCACCGAGGCGGGCGAGGACTTCTCGTCCGCGGGCCAGGTCGTGTCGTTCCAGGTCGCGGTCGAGAACACCGGCAACGTGACCATCGTCGAGGCCGTCATCACCGACGACCTCGACGTGACGCCGGCCTCCTGCACGGTCGGGCCGATCGCGCCGGGCGCGACGGACACGTCCTGCCGCTTCGACTACGAGGTGACGCAGGCCGACGTCGACGCCGAGCTCGAGATCGACGGAGAGACCCGGGGCGGGTTCACCAACGTCGCGCGCGCCACCGTCACCTACGGCGACCCCGACGGCACCGTCGAGACGGGGTCGGACGACCTGCTCGTCGTGGGCCCGCTGCGCGAGCCGCGCCTTTCGCTCGCCAAGGAGGCCGACCTGTCCGCCGTCGCCACGGTCGGCGAGACGGTCACCTACACCTTCACGGTCCTGAACTCCGGCAACGTCACGCTCGAGGGGCCGATCGAGATCGACGACGACCGGATCGGCGTCTTCGACTGCGCCGGGCTGCCGCCGGGCGGGCTGCCGCCGCTCGCGACCTACGCCTGCACCGCCACCGACACCGTGGAGCAGGCCGACCTCGACGGCGGGTCGATGGACAACGTGGCCGTGGCGACCGCGACGTCGGAGCCGCTGGCCCCGACCGCCACCGCGCGCGAATCCGTGCCCGCGACCCAGACGCCGGGCCTCGCCGTCGAGAAGGTCGCGGACCGGGCGACCGCCGCCGTCGGCGAGACGATCACCTACACCCACACGGTCACCAACACGGGCAACGTGACGCTGACCGACGTGACGCTGCGCGACCGCCACGAGAGCGCGTCGGGCACCGAGGATCTCGCGGTCACGGACGAGCGGCTCGTGACGGAGGCGGGCGAGACGGACGCCACCGACGCGACGGCGGGCGACGGCGTCTGGTCGTCGCTGGGCGCGGGCGACGTGATCGCCTTCACCACGACCTACGAGGTGACGCAGGCCGACGTGGACGCGCAGGCGGCGCTGACCAACACGGCGCGCGTGCGGGCCGACCCGGCGGACGGGAGCGACCGGCTGGTCGAGACGTCCGACGCCTCCGTCAACGTGCCGGGCAAGGCGGCCGGGCTGGAGGTGACCAAGACGGCGGACACGACCGCGCTGTCCTCGCCGCCGGCGGAGGACGAGGTCGTCACCTTCACGATCCAGGTGCGGAACGCGGGCAACGTCACCCTGACGGGCGTCGACCTGACGGACACGCCGACCGTGGGCACGACGCCGGGCGGCGCCGCGCTGACGCTGTCGGACGGGCCGACGCTGGCCTCCGGCGACGCGGATTCCGACCTCGAGCTCGATGTCGGCGAGACGTGGGTCTACACCGCGACGCTCGACCTGACGCAGGCGGCGCTCGACGCGGGCGGGCTGTCCAACGCGGCGGCGGCGACGGCGGACGATCCGCAGGGCGCCGAGGTCGAGGACGGGACCGACGCCCCGGTGACGGTGCCGCTCGACCGCGACGCGGCGATCACGGTCGTGAAGGCGGCCAGCCTCGCGGATGGCGGGGACGGGGCCGACGCGGGCGACGTGATTACCTACGACTACACGGTGGCCAACGCGGGCAACGTCACGCTCGAGGGGATCGTGCTGGCCGAGACGGGCTTCGGGGGCGTGGGCGACGCGCCGGTGCCGACGGTCGTCTCGGGCGGCCCCGACCTCGCGCCGGGCGAGTCGATGACCTTCCGCGCGACCTACGCGCTGGAGCAGGGCGACGTGGACGCCGGCGGCGTGACGAACCAAGCGACGGCCACGGGCACCGGGCCGCAGGGCGACGTGTCCGACCTGTCGGGCGGCACGGTCGACGACGACGACCCGACCGAGACGGCCCTCTTGCGCGAGCCGGGCCTGACGGTGGTGAAGTCCGCCGTGCTGGTGGACGACGGCGACGGGCGGACGGGCGAGGCGGACTCCATCGCCTACACCTACGTGGTCGAGAACACGGGCAACGTGACGCTGACGGGCGTGGGCGTGGACGAGACGGGCTTCGGCGGCGCGGGCGACGCGCCGGAGCCGGTGGTCCAGCCGGGCGGGGCGGCGACGGTCGACCTCGAGCCGGGCGGCACCGCGACCTTCGTGGCGACCTACGAGCTGGAGCAGGGCGACCTCGACCGCGGCGAGGTGGAGAACCAGGCCACGGCCACCGGGCAGGATCCCGAGGGCGCGGACGTGTCCGACGTCTCGGGCGCGACGGCCGGCGACGACGACGCCACGGTGACCGACCTGATGGGCGTGCCGGAGCTGACCTTGGTCAAGACGGTGGCGGCGGCGCTCGGCGCGGACGGGGCGACCGCGGGCGACGTGCTGACCTACACCTACCTCGTCACCAACAGCGGCACGGTGACGGTGGACGGCGTCGACGTGACCGAGCCGGGCGCGGACTTCTCGGGCACCGGCGACGATCCCGAGCCGGTCATCGAGTCCGGCGGCTCGACCACGCTCGCGCCGGGCGAGAGCGTGACCTTCACCGCGACCTACGAGGTGACGCAGACCGACGTGGACGCGGGCGAGGTGCGCAACCGCGCGACCGCGACGGGCGACGATCCGATGGACGCCGGGCTCTCGGTCCGGTCGGTGGACGGGGAGGGCGACCCCGAGACGGTCGCCGCCCTGCCCGCGACGCCCGAGGTGCTGTTCGAGAAGACCCCGTCGGTGACGGCGGACGTCGTGCCGGGCGACGAGATCACCTACACCTACCGGGTCGAGAACACGGGCAACGTGACGCTGACCGGGCTGTCGGTCGCGGACCTCCAGACCTCGGCCGCGGGGACGGCCGCGCTGGACGTGTCGGGCGAGACCTTGGTCGCCGACGCGGGGCTCGCGGACGACTCGACCGACGCCGCGGACGACGGGACGTGGGACGTGCTCGCGCCGGGCGACGCCGTGACCTTCGAGGCGACCTACGAGGTGACGCAGGCCGACGTGGACGCGGGCGACCCGCTGACCAACGCGGCGACCCTGTCGGCGACGGACAGCGCGGGCGATCCCGTGACGGCGACCGACGACGCCTCCGTCGCGCCCGAGCCGGGCGCGCCGGGGATCGAGGTGGTCAAGACCGCCGACACGGACGCGCTCTCGGCGCCGCCCGCCCCGGGCGAGACGGTGACCTTCGAGATCACCGTCGCGAACACCGGCAACGTGACGCTCGGCGCGCCGGTCCTGACCGACAGCCTGACCCGCGCCGACGCCACGCCGGTGCCCTTGGACGCGCCGGTCCTCGTGTCCGGCGACGCCGACGGGGACGACGCCCTCTCGGTGGGGGAGACGTGGACCTACGCGGCCTCGCACGTCCTCACGCAGGAGGACATCGACGCGGGCGGACTGGTGAACGTGGCGCGCGCCACCGCGGGGACGCCGGACGGCTCGGTGGTGACCGACGTGTCCGACGACGGCGACACGGGCGGTGGCGACACGGGCGACGACCCGACGCGCGTCGGGCTCGACCGCGAACCGGGGATCGAGACGGCCAAGGTCGTGACCGAGGGCGCCGACGCCAGCGAGGCGGGCGACGTGATCCGCTTCGAGATCACCGCCGCGAACACCGGCAACGTCACGCTCGACGGCGTGACGGTCGCGTCGGACGTTCTGACGCGGGCCGACGGTACCGAGCTGGCCCTCGACGCGGGCCCGGACTTCGCGGGCAACGACGACGGCTCCGGCGAGGGGACGCTGCGCCCCGGCGAGACGGCGCGGTGGACGGCCTCCTACGCGCTGACCCAAGCCGACGTGGACGCGGGCGGGATCGGCAACGTCGCGACCGTGGCGGGCACCGGCCCGGACGGCACCCCGGTGGACGACCCCTCGGACCCGGCCACGGTGACCGTGGACCCCGACCCGGCCCTGTCGCTCGTCAAGCGCCCGGCGGCGGACGCCCCCGCGGCGGTCTCGGAGGTGGACGAGGCGCTGCCCTTCGAGTTCGTCGTCACCAACGACGGCAACGTGACCATCACCGGCGCGATCACCATCGACGACCCGCTCGTCCCCGACGCGGCCTGCCCGGTGCTGGCGGAGGGCCTCGCCCCCGGTCTCTCGACGGTCTGCACCGGCACCTACGCGGTGACGCAGGACGACCTCGACCGCGGATCGGTCATCAACGCGGCGACCGCCACGGGCGGCGGCGTGACGACCGAGCGCGTGACCGCGACCGTGCCCGCGCGGCAAGAGCCGGCCTTGGAGGTCACCAAGACCGCCGCGCCGATCGCCGCCGCCGACTTCGTGGTCGGGGCCGTCGTCTCCTACGAGTACCTCGTCGTGAACACGGGCAACGTGACCCTGACCGACCCGGTCACGGTGGACGACAACCTGATCGACGCGGTGGCCTGCCCCGCGCTGCCCGCGCTCGGCCTCGCGCCCGAGGGCGAGCTGACCTGCACCGCGACCTACGAGGTCACGGCGGACGACGTCGACCTCGGGGTCGTGACGAACGTCGCGACCGCGACCTCGGGCGGCACGACCTCGATCCCGGCCACCGCGACGGTGCCGGACGCGGGCACGCCGGCCCTGTCGATCGTCAAGGCCGCCGAGGCGGGCGCGACCTTCGCCGAGGTCGGGGACGAGATCCGCTACGACTTCACCGTGACCAACAGCGGCACGCGCGCCTTCGTCCGCGCGGTCGAGGTCGTCGACGACCGGCTCGGCACGATCCTCTGCTACGAGCCCACCGCCGCCGACCCGGACTTCCGGCCCGGCGAGACGGTGAGCTGCTCGTCCACCGACGTCGCCACGCAGGACGACCTCGACGCGGGCGAGATCGTCAACGCCGCGCGCGGCACGACGACCTTCGGGGGCGGCACGCCCGTCTCCTCGGACGTGGTGACCGAGACCGTCGAGGTCGAGGAGCAGCCGCTGCTCACGCTGGGCAAGACGGTGGCCGACCTGCCCGCGACGGGGCTGGGCCAGATCCTGACCTACACGCTGACCGCGACCAACGAGGGCAACCAGACCCTCGAGGGCGTGCGCGTGACCGACCCGCTGCTGTCCGGCTTCGTCTGCGCGGCCCCGACGCTGGCGCGGGGGGACTCCCTCGTCTGCACGGGCACCTACGAGGTGACGCAGGACGACGTGGACGAGGGCGCGGTCCCCAACGAGGCCGAGGCCACCGGCGAGACCACGACCGGCACGCCGGTCGGGGCAGAAGCCTCCGTGACGGTCGACCTGCCCGACGCCGCGCCGTCGCTCGCGCTGACCAAGACCGCGACGCCCACGCCCTTCGGCCCCGTCGGCTCGACCCTGACCTACGCGCTGCGGGCGGTGAACGACGGCGACGTCACCTTGGAGGACGTGGCGGTCACCGACTCGATGGCCCCGGCGGGCTTCTCCTGCGAGGCGGCGACGCTGCCCGTGGGGGCGGCGCTGGACTGCGCCTTCGGGGTGACCGTCGGGCAGGAGGACGTCGACCGCGGCGAAATCTTCAACGAGGCCGAGGTCGTGGGCACGGGCGTGCGCGGCGGCGGCGCCTCGGACGAGGCGGAGCTGACCACGGACGGCCCGGACCGCGAGCCGGCGCTCGAGGTCACCAAGACCGTCGCCGTTCCCGGCCGCGCCGCCGGCGACGTGGTGGAGTTCGAGATCCGGGTCGAGAACGTGGGCAACGTGACCCTGACTGGGGTGACCTTGGAGGACACGCTCACCCGGTTGGACGGGACGCCGCTGCCGCTGGATGCGGCCCCCACGCTCGACGCGGCCTCGGACGCGGACGGCGACGGCGCGCTCGACGTGGGCGAGACGTGGATCTACCGCGCCGCGCGCACGCTCGACCAGGACGACGTGAACGCCGGCGGCGTCCGCAACGTCGCCTTGGCGCGGGCCTTCGGCCCCGCCGGGCGGCCGGCGTTCGACCTGTCGGACGACGGCGACGACGGCGACGGCGACTCCGCCGGCGACCCGACCGACGCGGTGATCCCGTCGGGTCCGAAACTCGACGCGGTCAAGGTCGTGAGCCAGAGCGGCGCGGCGGCGGGCGACACGGTGGTCTTCCGCGTGACGGCGACGAACGTCGGCAACGTGGACCTGACGGACCTGACGCTGTCGGACGTGCTCACGCGGGCGGACGGGACGTCGATCTCCGCCGAGGTGACGCCGGTGGACGTGCCCGCCACCCTGTCGCCCGGTGCGGCGGCGACGTGGGACGTGAGCCGTGTGCTGACGCAGGCGGACGTGGATTCCGGCGGCCTGCGCAACGTGGCGATCGTGTCGGGCGAGGCCCCGGACAGGACGCGGACGACGGACGTGTCGGACGACGGCGACGACACCGACGGCGATCCCAACGGCGATCCGACCGAGGCGCCCATCGTGGCCGCCCCGGACCTGGAGGTCGTCAAGACGCTCGTGGAGATCGGCGCGGCCGAGGGCGAGGCGGCGGTCTTCGAGATCGCCGTGCGCAACGCGGGCAACGTGACGCTCACGGGCGTGGACGTCGCGGACGAGACGACGGGGCTCGACGGGTCGGACCCGCGGGACGTCGCGCCGGACTTCGTGTCGGCGGACGCGGGCTCGCCCGCGGGCACCCTGCAGGTCGGCGAGACGGCGACCTACGCGGTCGAGGTCGCGCTGACGCAAGCCGACGTGGACGCGGGGGGCGTGCTCAACAGCGCGACGGCCAGCGGCACCACGCCGGGGGGCACGGGCGTGTCCGGCGCGTCCGACCTCGACGGCACCGGCGAGGGCCGGCCGACGCCGGGGCCCGTCGCGGCGGCGCCCGCGCTCGCGGTCGAGAAGACGGTGCTCTCCTCGGAGACGCTGTTCCCGACGATCGTGCGCTCGACCTTCCGCATCGAGGTGACGAACACCGGTAACGTGACCCAGACCGGGATGCGCGTGGCGGACGACCTCGCGGCCTTCGCGGCGCCGGGCGAGCTGCTCGCCGAGGCCTATCCCCCGATCGTGACCCAGAGCGGGTTCGGCGACGGCGCGGCGGTCAACCCCGGCTTCGACGGCGCGGCGGACACCGAACTGCTCGCGGGCGACGGCGTGCTCGGCGTCGGCGCCACCGGCACCGTCGATGTGACGGCGACCTACGTGCTGCCTGCCGGGGGCGGGGACCGCGCCAACACCGCGGCGGCGCGGTCGGACCAGCTCGGCGACCCGTCCGAGGGCTCGGCCGTCGTCGGCGCGAACGACCGCGACGGCGACGGGGTGCCCGACGACATCGAGTCGGCCTCCGCCGACCGCGACGGCGACGGCATCCCCGACGTCGAGGACTTCGACCCCACAGGCTTCCTCTACTGCGAGGACGACGGGCGCATCCTGTCGGGCGGCCAGATCACCGTGCGGGGCGGCGGGGCGGTGCAGACCGGCGTCGGCGTCACCGGGCCGATCAACGTGGTGGCGGACGGGACGCTGGGCTTCTACCAGTTCTTCGTCACCGCGCCGGGGGCCTACACACTCGAGGTGTCCTACCCGCCGGTGGGCACGCCCTCGGCCACCCGGACGCCGGGCGGCACGCTGGACGCGACCTCCCTGCTGCCGGAGGATCCGGCCTCGCTCGGCTCGAACGAGCGGCGCTCCTCGGGGGTGCTGGCGGACTTCTCGGCGGCGGCGAACCCGTTCTTCACCTCCTTCGAGTTCGAGGCGGGCGACCCCTACATCGTCAACAACAACATCCCCGTGATGTCCTGCGGCGCCGTGCGCGACGTGGTCGCCGCCAAGACCGCCGACCGCACCACCGCCGCCTTGGGCGAGTCGGTGGGCTACACCCTGTCCTTCCGCAACGACACGCAGCGGGACCTCGACGACGTCGTCGCCATCGACCGGCTGCCCGCCGGGCTGGTCTACACGCCCGACAGCGCCCGCGTGGCCGGGTCGGCGCAGGAGCCCGCGATCTTGGGCAGCGACCTGCGCTGGACGCTGGACCTCCCCGCCGGGGCGACGCGGACGGTCACCTTCCGGGCGCGCGTCACGACGCGGGCGGGCTACGGCAGCGTGGTCAACGAGACGGTCCTGACCACGGCGGACGGGCGCGTCCTGTCCAACACCGCGACCGCCGCCGTGCGGATCGAGCCGGAGGCGGTGTTCGCCTGCTCGGACGTGATCGGGAAGGTCTTCGACGACCGGAACATGAACGGCTACCAGGATCCGCCCTCGCGCGGGATCACCGATCAGGCCTACGACGCCGGCAAGGGCGGCGTCGCGCCGGCCGAGCTGGTGGGCGAGCCGGGGCTCGCGGGCGTGCGCCTCGTGGCGCCGGACGGGACGATCATCACGACGGACGGGCAGGGGCGCTACTCCGTGCCCTGCGCGGCGCTGCCGGAGCGCGAGGGGTCGAACTTCGTCCTCAAGCTCGACCCGCGCTCGCTGCCCACGGGCTACCGCGTGACGACGGAGAACCCGCGCGTGATCCGCCTGACGGCCGGCAAGATGGCGCGGCTCAACTTCGGGGCGGCGGTGGGCCGGGTGGTCGACATCGACCTGACCGCGCGCGCCTTCGCCGCCGACGGCTCGCCCCGCCGCGAGCTGGGGGCCGGGGTGGACGCGCTGGTGGCGCGCATCGCGGCCGAGCCGTCGCTCCTGCGCCTGACCTACGTGACCGGCGCGGGCGAGGACCGGGCCGCCGCCCGCGCCCGCCTGTCCGCCGTGGAAGACCTGATCCGCGCGAGATGGCGGGGGAGGTACCGCCTCGAAATCGAGAAGACCCTGAGGGAGGGCCGGTGATGCGCCTCACGACGATCTCCGCCGTCTCGGTCCTCGCGCTGCTGGCCTCGCAGGCCGCCGCCCAAGAGGACACGGGCTTCCTGATCTCCATCGACGGCGAGGCCGTCGCGGGCGACGGGTCGCTCGAGGGCATCGTCCCGCGCGCGCCGCTGGACGCCGCGGGGACCGGGCTGGCCCCCGTCGACGTCGCGCTGGCCGAGGCGGAGGTGCGGGTGCGCTTCGACGGGCTGGCCAGCGACCGGGTCCTCGCCCTCGAGGTGCTCGACGCGCCGGCCCGCCCGCAGGCGGGCGACGCGGTGCGCGTGGCGGCGCGGACGAACTACCCGGCCTACCTCGCGGGCGCCGAGGTCGTGGTGGTCGGCCGCGACGGGCGCGGATCGCGCACGCTGGCCCGCACGCCGATCGACCCGAACGGCGAGGCGGTGGTCCGGTTGCCGCGCGGCGAGGGGCTGGGCGTCATGCTGCGGGTGCGAGATGCCCGGGGCCGCATCGACGAGACGGTCGTCGTGCCGCTCGACCCGCTCGGGCCGGTCGACGTGCCGGAGGTGGGCGTCGCGGGCGTGGACGTGGAGTCGCCCTTCGACGGCACCGTGCTCGACGGGCCGTTCCGGGACGGGCTCGGCGCGCGCCGCGGGCGCCTCGACGGGCCGCGCGTGGACGGGACGCCCACGGCGGCGGCGTTGGGCGACATGGCCGCCCGGCGGCGCATCCCCGTCAACGGCGGGACGGTGACGGTGTCGGGCTCGAACGTCGTGCCGGGCGCGACCGTCTCGGTGCTGGGCGAGACGGTGCGCCCCGACGCCGACGGCCGGTTCGTCGTCAGCCGCATCCTGCCCCCGGGCGAAGTGCCCGTGGATGTGCGCGTGGTCGGCCCGAACCAGCGCACCGTGCTGGAGCGGCAGGTCTTGATCCCGCGCGCGGAGTGGTTCGGCGTCGGCGTCGTCGACGTGACCGTGGGCCGCCGGGCGGGCGACCTGTCGCTGCCGGGCGGGGGCGAGGCGGACCGGACGTGGGACCGGGGCCGGATCGCGGGCTACGGAACGGGCCGGACGGCGAGCGGCTGGCGCCTGACGGGCCGCGTGGACACCGGCGAGGAGGAGCTGTCGGACCTCTTCGACCAGCGCGACGACCAGGACGCGGCGTCGCTGCTCGACCGGATCGACCGGGAGGAGCAGGGCTACGGCGAGTTCGGGGACGACAGCCTGATCGAGGACGGCGCGCCGTCGCGGGGCAAGACCTACCTCCACGCCGAGCGGAACGGGTCGAGCCTCACGTGGGGGGACTGGCAGGCGACCGTCGGCGGCAACCGCTTCCTGCGCAACGAGCGCACGCTCTACGGGGCGCGGGGCGTCTACGTGTCGCCCGACATGACGTCGCGCGGGGATCCGCGCGTGGCCGTGGAGCTCTACGCCGCCTCGCCCGAGCGGCTGCCCCGCCGGGACGTGTTCCGGGGCACGGGGGGGTCGGTCTACTTCCTGTCCGAGCAGGACATCCACCTCGCCTCCGAGACCGTGACCTTGGAGATCCGCGACCCCGTCACCGACCGGGTGCTGGAGACGCGACGCCTGACCGAGGGGCGGGACTACGACTTCAACGCGGTGCAGGGGATCGTGACGCTGGACCGCCCGCTGTCGTCCTCGCTGGGCGGCGGCACGGTGGTGACCACGCCGGGCGGCGAGGCGGTCGTCAACCTCGTGGTGCAGTACGAGTTCACGCCCACGGCGGGCGACATCGACGGCTACGCGTGGGGCGGTCGGGCCGAGATGTGGGCGACCGACGACCTGCGCCTCGGCGTCGTGGGCCTCGCCGAGGACACGGGCACCGCCGACCAGACGGCCTATGGCGCGGACCTGCTGTGGCGTCTGGGCGAGGCGTCCTTCGTGGCCCTCGACTACGCGCGGTCCGAGGGGCCGGGCTTCGGCTTCCGCACCTCCGTCGACGGCGGCGGGACGTTCGACACCACGGCCGCCGTGGGCGGCGACGGCGAGGCGGCGGCGGTGAACCTCGATCTCGACTTCGCCGACCTGGGCTTGGCCGCGGAGGGCGGGCTGTCCTTCTACCGCGAGCGGCGGACGGCGGGCTTCTCGTCGCTCGACCGGCAGGTGACCGTGGACGAGGATCTCTGGGGCGGCGCCGTGGAATGGGCGCCCTCGGAGCGGCTGGCCTTCCGCCTCTACGCGGACGTGCTGGAGGACGACGCCGGGCGCGAGGCGTCCGAGGCCGGCATCGAGGCGTCCTACGCGCTCAACGCCCGCGACCGGCTCGACCTCGGGGTCGAGTATGTCGAGCGGCGGGGCGAGACCGCCACCACCGCCACCTCGCGCGACGAGGACGGGGACCGGACGGACGTGGCCCTGCGCTTCACCCGCGCGGCGTCGGACGACCTGACGTGGTGGGTGTTCGGGCAGGTGACGGCGGACCGGTCCGGCGACTTCCGCCCCAACCACCGTGCCGGCGTCGGCGCGGACTGGGCGCTGAACGAGCAGTGGCGCTTGGCCGCCGAACTGTCGGGCGGCGCGCGCGGGCCGGGCGGGGACGTGATCCTGCGCTACGACAACGGGGCGGGGACGACCTCCTACGCCGGGTGGAGGCTCGATCCGGGCCGCGCGTTCGACGGCGTGGCGCTGTCCGGCGACGACCGCGGCACCTTCGTCGCGGGCGGCACGCGCACGCTGGGCGAGGGCGTCGACCTCTGGGCCGAGAGCACCTACGACCTGTTCGGGCGCCGCCGCGCGCTGACGCAGGGCTACGGCGTCGACTGGCGCGCCAACGACAACCTGACCTTCACCGCCGCCGCCGAACTGGGCGAGGTGCGCGACCGGTCGCCCTTCGGGGGCGACATCGAGCGGCGCGCCCTGTCGCTCGGGGTCCGCTGGGACGAGGGCGAGGATCTGCAGGCCCGCGCCCGGCTGGAGCTGCGCCGCGACCGGGGCCTCGACGAGGGGGTCTCGCAGGACCAGGATGCGGTCCTACTGACGGCGGACGCGCAGTGGCGGATCGACGACGCGCGACGGCTGCGGTTCAACCTCGAGTACGCGGACATCGAGAGCGCCGCGAACCTGCTGCCCGAGGGCAGCTACGCCGAGGCGGGCTTGGGCTACGCGCTGCGCCCGACGCTCGACGACCGCTTCAACCTACTGTTCCAGTACCGCTACGTGCGCGACCTCGTGGGCCAGCAGGTCGACGGCGTCGCGGGGCAGGGGCCGCGGCAGGAGAGCCACGTCCTGTCGGTGGACGGCGAGTACGACCTCAACGAGCGGTGGTCGCTGGGGGCGAAGTTCGGCGGGCGCTGGTCCGAGACCTCGCCCGACGGCACCTCGCCCTTCGAGGACAACGACGCGTGGCTCGCCGTGGTGAACACGCGCTGGCACGTCACCCACAAGTGGGACGCGCTGCTGGAGGCGCGGCGGCTGGAGGCGGACCAGGCGGGCTTCTCGGACACGGGCGTGCTCGGGGCGGTGTATCGCCACGTCGGGCGCAACGCGAAGATCGGGCTGGGCTACAACTTCGGCAGCTTCTCGGACGACCTGACGGACCTCACGGCGGACGACCGGGGCGTCTTCGTCAACGTGATCGCCAAGTTCTGAGCGGTCACACCGGGGCGCGCCGCGCCGACTGGCGGTAGCCGCGCGGCGTCGTGCCGTGGTGGCGCCGGAACAGGCGGTAGAAGTGGCCGAGGTTCGACAGGCCCACCGCTTCGGCGACGGCCTCGACCGTCTGGTCCCCGTCGCGCAGCAGGCGGGCGGCGTGGTCCATGCGGACGCCGTTGAGGTAGGTCGTGGGCGACTGGCCGAGATGCGCCTTCATGGAGCGGCACAGGTGCTCGTGGCTGCGCCCCGCCGCCTCGGCCAAGGCGGCCGCGCCGCCGCGGAACACCGCCGGGTCCATCGCGCGGCGGCAGGCGCGCGCGAGCCACGGGGGCAGGCCGGGGTCGAGCGCTACGGGATCGCGCAGCACGTCCGCGATGAGGCCGGTCAGGAACGCCTCGAGCCGGAGCGGCGTGCGCGGTCCCTCGGCCAAGGCGGCGATCCCCTCGGTCGCGCGGCGGAACACGGCGGGGGGCAGGGTGACGAGGTCGGGCTCGGGCGCGTCGGTCCACCAGAAGCGCCCGGCGCAGTCCCGCGCGTGGCGCGCCCCGAGCGCGTCGACCTCGGCGGAGCGGAGGACGACGTTGAGGATCCGCGCGCGGGCGCGCCGGGGCGCGTGGACGAGATGGCGGTCGTCGGGCCGTAGGAACGCCGCCGTGCCGGTCACGAGGGCCGTGGCCGCGGTGTCCGTGCGCTGCACGAGCGGGCCTTCGAGCACGACCATCAGCTCGTGGTAGTCGTGGCGGTGCAGCGTGGCCGGGACCTGCGGGCCGATCGGCTTGACGGTCACGCCGTAGGCCTCGCCGGGGGCGACGTAATCCTCGACGTGGAAGGTCCGGCAGCGCATGGGGCCAAGTGAGCGCAGGTTTCGGCCCGTCCGTCCACGGTTTCGTCAATCCAGCGTAGCCTTTCATCAAGCGGCGGCGTCGGCGGCGGGCGGTGCCGGGCGTAGCGTCGGGGGAGGGAGGCGCGCCGACGTACCGTCGTTCGGCGCAGAAGAGACATGCTGGACGACCGCTCCGATCTGCGCTTCGCGCCGGTGGCGCCCCGCGAGGGGGGCCGCCTGTCGCGCGACGCGGTCGAGACCTACAACCGCGAGGGCTGGATCGCGCCCTTCGACGTGCTCGCGCCGGCGGAGGTGGCGGCCCTGCGGGCGTCGGTGGACGGCTGGCTCGCCGCGATGGGGGCGGAGGGCGCCTACGGGATCAACTGCTACCAAGCGCGGCTCGCGACCCTGTGGGACTTGTGCCGCCACCCGGCGATCCTCGACCTCGTGGAGGGGATCGTGGGGCCGGACGTCCTGTGCTGGGCCACCGCGATCCTGTCCAAGCCGCCGGGCGAGGCGCGGGCGGTGCCGTGGCACCAGGACGCGGGGTTCTGGCACCTGTCGCCCGCGCGCACGGTGACGGTCTGGCTGGCCATCGACGACGCGGACGACGCCAACGCGGCGATGCGGTTCATCCCGCGCACCCACGATCGGGGCGCCCTGCCGATGGAGGCGGTGGAGGGGGCGGTGTTCGCCCACGGGCTTCGCGACGCCGAGGCGCTGGGGGCGCCGGTGACGAACGTGCTGCGCGCCGGGCAGTGCAGCCTGCACGCCGACATGCTGGTGCACGGGTCGGGGCCGAACGGGTCGGACCGGCGGCGGTGCGGGCTGACGCTGCGCTACTGCCCGCCGGAGGTGCGGATCACGGACGAGGGCTGGCGCCGCGGCGTCGAGGCGGTGGCGTGCCGGGGGTCGTCGGGCGACTGGATCACCCATCCGCGCCCCGGCACGGACGACATCGCGGCGGTCACGTCGCCCCGCGCGGTGGGCAACAATTGAGCCTGTCGGTCACATGGCACGGCCAGTCCTGCGTGCGGCTGGCGGCGGACGGCCTGACCGTCGTGACCGATCCCTACACGCCCGAGGAACTGGGCTACGCGCCCGTCACCGATCCGGCGGACGTCGCGCTGGCCTCCTCGGACGACGACAGCGCGCATTGCCGGACCGACCTGATCGCGGGCCGGGACGGGGGCGACCCGATCCGGTGCAACGCGCTGGAGGTGGCGACGGCGGGCGGCGGGGACGCGGGCGAGGCGATGGTCGGGCCGCTGCACCTGCGCGCCATCGCCGCCGAGGAGTGGGAGCACCACCCCCGCGGCACCGCGGGGCAGAACGCGATGTACCGCTTCGAGATGGGCGGGCTGCGGATCGCGCACATGGGCGACGTGGGCAACGCGCTGTCGGAGGCGCAGGTCGCGTTCTTCGAGGACGTGGACCTGCTGATCGCGCCCACGGGCGGGTCGCCCACGATCCAGCTGCCCGACCTGATGCACATGATCCACCGGATGCGCCCGCGCGTCGTGCTGCCGGTCCACTTCCGGACCTTGGCCTACCGGCCGGCCAACATCCTGTGGATCGAGGACTTCCTGCGCCACTGGCGGGACGAGGCGGTGCGCTTCGCCTTCGGGCCGCGCGCCACGCTCGACCCGGCGGCGGTGCGGGCGGCGAAGGGGCCGCAGGTGCTGGTGCTGGACTACCTGCGCGGCGATCCGCCAGACTGAACTCAACCACGGCCTGAACGGCCGGGTCCTTGGGAGGAGACGAGAATGAGACTTCTGACGATGACGGGCGCGGCGGCCGCGCTGATGGCGACGACCGCCTTGGCGCAGGACGTGGCGCGCGAGGACACGGTGATCTTCGACCTCGACCGGACCATCTCGGACCCCGGCAACTTCAACTGGTTCACGGACGGCACCGGCGTGCGCCGCCTCCAGGGCGCGCACCAGACGATGTGGGAGCCGCTGTTCATCCTCAACTACGGCACCGGCGAGCTGGAGCCGTGGCTGGCCTCCGGCTCGGAGCAGAACGAGGACGCGACCGAGTTCACCGTGACGCTCCGCGAGGGGGTGACGTGGTCGGACGGCGAGACGTTCGACGCCGACGACGTGGTGTTCACGGTCAACATGGCGCTGGAGAACGAGGAGATCACCGCCCGCGAGGCCGCGACCCTGCGCGAGCAGGTGGCCAGCGTCGAGAAGGTCGACGACCTGACCGTGCGCTTCACGCTGACGGATGCGAACCCGCGCTTCCTCGTGGAGAACTTCGGCGTCCGCATCTTCGGGTCGTTCCTCATCATGCCCGAGCACGTCTGGGCGGGCGAGGACCCGGCGACCTTCACCTTCCCCGAGCCGATCGGCACCGGCCCCTACACCTTCGAGAGCGCGGCCACGAACCGCGCGATCTGGACCCGGAACGACGACTGGTGGGGCGCGGCGACGGGCTTCGCGGACCTGCCTGCGCCGCAGCGCGTCATCTTCCTCGAGACCGGGGGCGAGGAGTCCCGCGCGCAGCTGATGGCCGCCAACGAGCTGGACGCCGCGCAGAGCGTCGGCGTCGGCACCTTCGAGGCGATCCGCGCGCAGAACCCGAACGTCATCGCGTGGTATGCCGACTATCCCTACGCCGCCGCCGACCCCTGCGCCCGCCAGCTGGAGATCAACACCACCGTCGCCCCGTGGGACGACCCGCGGATGCGCCGGGCGGTGGCCCACATCATCGACCGCAACCAGATCGTGAACGTGGCCTACGAAGGCACGACCGAGCCGTCGCGCACCATGTTCGCGCAGTTCGGCTCGATGGACCCGTTCATCTCGGCGGTCGAGGAGGCGGGCTACGGCCTGTCGCCCACGGCGGACGTGGAGGCGGGGCAGGCGCTCCTGGAGGAGGCGGGGTGGACCCGCGACGGCGACTACTACGCCAAGGACGGCGAGACGCTGTCGGTCGCGATTCACGTCAACTCGGCCAGCCAAGAGTACGTCCGCACCATCGACGTCATCGTCGAGCAGCTGCAGCGCGCCGGGATCGACGCCCGCGCGGTGCCGGTCGAGAACGGCGTGTTCTGGGGCGAGGTGCTGCCCTTCGGCGCCTACGAGATGTCCTACTCGTGGCTCTCCTGCGGGTCGGTGAACGAGCCGTGGGCGTCCATGGGCCGCTACACGACCGACACCGTGGTGCCGGTGGGCGAGCGGACGCCGGGCTTCAACAACACCGCGCGCTGGTCGGGCGAGGGGGCCGAGGCCTACACCGCCATCATGGCGGACATGGAGGGCCGCGCCTTGGGCGACCCGGAGGTGCCCGCGATGGTGGCCGAGGCCTACCAGTACCTCGACGCCGAGATGCCGTTCATCCCGCTGGTGCAGGCGGCCAAGCTGGTGCCGTTCAACACGACCTACTGGACGGGCTGGCCCACCGCCGACAACGAGTACAACCATCCCTTCCACTGGTGGAACCACACGCACCAGATCCTGCAGAACTTGGAGAAGGCCGAGTAGCCGGCCTTCCCAAACCCCGGACCTGATCCGGGGCCTCGCGGGGCCGGATAGCCGGCCCCGCGCCCCCTCTGACCGGGAGGCCGCGCCATGTTCGGGATACCCCGTTCCTACCTGCTGAACCGGCTCCTCACGCTGGTCCTCACGATCGTCATCGCCGCGACGCTGATCTGGATCATCCCGCGCCTGTCGCCCGTCGATCCCGCCGAGATCGCGCTGGGGCGCATGGCCTCGGGCGCCGGGTCCGTCGCGGGATCGGACCAGATCCTCGAGACGCTGCGCGCGCAGATGGGCATCGATCAGCCCCTCGTCGTGCAGTACCTCAAGTACATCGGCGGCGTGCTGACGCTGGACTTCGGCCTGTCGACAGCGTCCTTCCCCACCCCCGTCTCCCAACTGATCGCCGCCGCCTTGCCTTGGACGCTGGGCCTGATGATCCTGTCGCTGATCATCACCTTCGTGGTGGGCAACGCGCTTGGGGCGTTCATGGCGTGGGACCGCACGCCCAAGCTGGCCCGCGTGGCGATCCCGGCGGCGATGATCTTCACCTCCGTCCCGCCGATCCTGTCGGGCCTGCTCCTGATGTGGCTCTTCGCGGCCAAGCTGCGCTGGCTGCCGCTGACGGGGGCCTACGGCCTCACGGTCGAGCCGGGCTGGTCGTGGGCCTTCGTCGGCTCGGTGATCGAGCACGGCATCCTGCCCGCGCTCTCCATCGTCGTCGTGACCTTTGGCTTCTGGGCGCTCGGGATGCGCGGCCTGATGGTCAGCGTGCAGGGCGAGGACTACGTGAAGCTGGCCGAGGCCAAGGGCCTGCGCCCGCGCTACATCCTCTACAAGTACATGATCCGGAACGCGATCCTGCCGCAGATCACGGCCTTCGCGCTGAAGGTCGGGCTGCTGGTTGCGGGGCAGGTGCTGGTGGAGCGCATCTTCGCCTACAACGGGATGGGCAAGCTCCTCTACGACGCGATCCTGAACCAGGACTTCCCGGTCATCCAAGGCGTCTCCTACGTTATCATCCTGATCACCGCGCTGTCGGTCTTCCTCGTGGATCTGCTCTACCCGCTGATCGACCCGCGCATCCGCCGCGACGCCCGCGCGGCCAAGGCGGAGGCCGAGGCATGACCGACAAGTCGACCGACGTCACGCCCCCCCACGCGGACGGCGACCTGCGCGCGCCCGCCACGCGGGAGGAGCGCCGCGCCGCCAAGCGCGCCCGGCGGTTCGAGAACCCGTGGATGAACCCCAAGCTCTACTGGGGCGCGGGGCTGCTGCTGGGGATCGTGGCGCTCGGCCTGCTCGGGCGGCTCTTCTGGGACATGGACAGCGTGTTCACGGGGGCGAACCTGCTGAAGCTGCCGCCGGTGGGGTTCGAGAACCTGCGCGGGCAGGCGGGCACCTTCGCCAACCCGCTGGGGACGGACGGGGCGGGGCGGGACATGGTCGCGCTGCTGAGCTTGGGGGCGCCGAACACGCTCTACGTCGGGCTGCTGGCCTCGCTGATCGGCATGTCGCTCGGTATCGCGCTAGGCTTCACGGCGGGCTTCGTGGGCGGGCGCGTGGACGACGTGATCCGGGTGCTGTCGGACGTGATGATCACCATCCCGCCGCTCCTGATCCTCGTGGTGGTGCAGTCGGTCTTCGGGGACGTGTCGCTGACGCTGATGGCGCTGCTGATCGCTGGCTTCGTCTGGCAGTCGCCCACGCGCCTGATCCGGGCGCAGGTGCTCTCGATGCGCGAGGCGGGCTACGTCCAGATGGCGCGCCTCTCCGGGGCCTCGACGCCGCACATTATGTTCCGGGAGATGCTGCCCAACCTCGTGCCCTACCTCTTCGGCTCGTTCATCGCGTCGGTGACGACCTCCATCGTGACGGCCGTGGGGCTGGAGGTGCTGGGGCTGGGGCCGCAGCGGGTGCCGACCTTGGGCCGCACGATCTACGAGGCGATCGACGCGGGCGCGCTGATCCAGAACCTGTGGTGGTGGTGGGGCCTGCCGACGCTGTTGCTGATCGTCATGTTCTTGGGGCTGCTGCTCGTGAACCTCGGGCTGGACGAGGTGTCCAACCCGCGTCTGCGCAAGCTTTGAGGGAGGGCGAGCGATGAACGACCTGACGCCCGACGACCCTGTCCTGCGGATCACCGACCTGTCGATCGACTTCCCCACCGCCAAGGGCGTCGTCCACGCGGTCACGGACCTGTCCCTCGCCGTGGCCAAGGGCCGCCGCGTGGGCTTCATCGGCGAATCCGGCTCGGGCAAGACGACCACCGCGCTGGCCGTGATGCAGATGCTCGCGCCGCCGGGCCGGGTGACCGGGGGCGAGGTGATCCTCGGCGGCACGGACATGCTCGCGCTCTCGGAGGACGAGATGCGGCGCGCGCGGCTGTCGAAGGTCTCCTACATCCCGCAGGGGGCGATGAACTCCCTCAACCCGATCATGCGGATCGAGGACCAGCTCTGGGACGGGGTCACCGCCCACGAGGGCGCGCGCCCGGCCGAGGAGCTGAAGCGGCGGTCGGACGCCGTGCTGGAGTCGGTCGGCCTGCCCGCCCGCGTGGGCCGCCTCTACCCGCACGAGCTGTCGGGCGGCATGAAGCAGCGGGTCTGCATCGCGCTCGGCGTGATCCTGTCGCCGGACCTCATCATCGCGGACGAGCCGACCTCCGCCCTCGACGTGGTCACGCAGCGCCACGTGATGCAGACGCTGAAGGACGTGCAGGCACGCATCGGCGCGGGGCTGATCCTGATCGGGCACGACATGGGGCTGATGGCGCAGTCGGTCGACGAGCTGGCGGTGCTGAAGGACGGGGTGCTGGTGGAGCACGGCACCGTCCGCCAGATCATCGAGGCGCCCGCGCATCCCTACACGAAGGACCTGATCTCCTCGGTCCCCCTCGTCGGCGGCCCCAGCTTCCTCGACGCCGCCGCCACGCCCGCCGCCGCGCCGCCGCGCGAGACGGAGGCGCCGCTGCTGGAGTTCCGGGGCGTCACGAAGCGCTACGGCGACGTCACCGCGCTCCAGCCGATGTCCTTCGCGCTGACCGGCGACGTGCCGAAGATCGTGTCGATCGTCGGCCAGTCCGGATCGGGCAAGTCCACGATGGGCAGCCTGATGCTGGGCTTCACCCCGCCCACGGAGGGGCAGGTTCTCTACGAGGGGGCGGACGTGTCCAAGATGGGCCAAGCCGCCGCGCTCGACTTCCGCAAGAACGTGCAGGCGGTGTTCCAGGACCCCTACGCCTGCTTCAACCCGTTCTACCGCGTCGATCACGCGCTGAAGTTCCCCTACAGGCGGTTCGGCTACGCCAAGTCCGACGCCCACGTGCAGGAGAAGATGGAGGAGGCGTGCGAGGCGGTGGGGCTCGACCCGGCCCTCATCCTGCGCCGCTACCCGCACCAGTTGTCGGGCGGGCAGCGCCAGCGGCTGATCGTGGCGCGCGCGCTGATGCTGTCGCCCAAGCTGCTGATCGCGGACGAGCCCGTGTCGATGGTGGACGCGAGCCTGCGGGCCACGATCCTCAAGAACATTCACGACCTGAAGGACCGCTACGGGATCTCGATCCTCTACATCACCCACGACCTCGCCACCGCCTACCACGTCAGCGACTACGTCATCGTCCTCTACCAAGGCCACGTCGCCGAGGCCGGGCCGCCGAGGGAGGTGATCGGCGACCCGCAGCACCCCTACACCCGGATGCTGATCGACTCGATCCCGTGGCCCGACCTCGATCGCGGCTGGGGCACGCCCAGCACCGCGCAGGAGGACGCGGAGCGGCTGGACCGCTTCGCCCGCGAAACCCGGACCGTGATGCGCGGGGGGATCGAGGGGTTCACCCTCTCGGCCTGACATGTCGGATCACGCCCGCCGCTTCACCGCGCAGAAGATCGCCAAGCGCATCGCCTTGGTGGAGCACATGGTGCACCGCCAAGCCCGCCCGCTCGACCCGTTCCGCTGGACTGCGCTGGAGAGCGAGGCGACGCCCCCGCCCATCGGCCACGACGGCGAGGGGTGGGCACCGATCGAGCCCCACGACCATTGGGCCGGACAGGACGTGCACTACTGCATGACCACGACCTTCACCGTCCCCGCCGGGTGGACCAAGGAGGACGGGCCGGTCGCGCTCCACCTGCCGATGGGGGTGGCGGGGGACATCTTCACCCACCCCGAAGGGCTGCTCTACCTCGACGGGACGCCCTACGCCTCCGCCGACCGGCATCACCACACGATCCACCTGCCACCGGAGATGGCCGACGGTCGGCCCCACCGCGTGCACGTCCACGGCTGGACGGGCCTCACCGGATGGCCCCCCGACCCCGAGAGCCGGGACCGCCTGCAGATGGGCGAATGCCGCGTGGTCGAGGTGCACGAGCCCACGCGCGACTTCCTCACCCGCGCGCAGGTGGCCTTGGAGCTGGCGCGGACGATGGACGACGCCCGCCCCGAGCGGCACGCGATCCTCGCGGCCCTCGATGCCGCCTTCCTCGCGCTCGACACCCGCGACCCCTTGGGCGAGGCGTTCTGGCGCTCGGTCCCCGCCGCCGCCGCCAAGCTGGCCGAGGGGCTGAGCCGGGCGGGCCGCCCGCTGGACGTGGACCTGCACGCCATCGGCCACGCGCACATGGACATCGCCTATCTCTGGCCCGTGGGGCAGATGCGGCTGAAGAACGCGCGGACCTACTCGAACGTGCTGCGCCTGATGGAGCGGTTCCCCGAATACCGCTTCAGCCATTCCCAGCCGCAGCTCTACGCCTACACCGAGGCGGACTACCCCGACATCTTCGCCGCCATCCGAGAGCGGGTGGCCGAGGGCCGGTGGGAGGTCATCGGCGGCATGTGGGTGGAGCCGGACACCAACCTGCCGGGCGGCGAGGCCTTGGTGCGGCAGCTGCTGCTGGGCCGCTCGTGGTATCGCGAGAAGTTCGGCGCGGCCGAGACGCCCGTGCTCTGGCTGCCCGACACGTTCGGCCTGACGTGGTCGCTGCCGCAACTGGTGGACAAGGCCGGCCTGCGCTGGATGGTCGTCAACAAGGCGTCGTGGAACCAGTACAACAAGCTGCCCGCCTCGACGCTCTGGTGGGAGGGGATCGACGGCACCCGCGTGCTGACCCAGTTCCTGACCACGCCGCGCGGGGTCCAGCACCTGCCCTATCCGACCTCCTACAAGTCCGACCTCACCGCCGAGGAGGTGGTGGGCACGTGGGAGGCCTCGACCGCCAAGGACCACGTCCGCGACCTGCCGATCGCCTACGGCTACGGCGACGGGGGCGGGGGGCCGACGGGCGAGCTGATCCGGCGCGCGCGCATCTGGTCCGACATGGCCGGCGCGCCGCGGGTGCGCCCCTCGACGGTGCGGGCCTGCATGGAGGCCATCGAGGGGCAGGCGGCCAACGTGCCGGTCTGGGCCGACGAGCTGTATCTGGAGGGGCATCGCGGGACGCTCACCTCGCAGGCGTGGATCAAGCGCGCCAACCGCAAGGCGGAGATCGCGCTGCACGACGTGGAGTTCCTGCTCGCCGCAACGGGGCGGCCCAACCCGCCGGGCCTTCGGCGGGCGTGGGAGCTGCTGTGCCTCAACCAGTTCCACGACATCCTGCCCGGTACCTCCGTGCCCGCCGTGTGGGAGGACAGCCGCCGAGACTACGCCGAGATCGACGCGATCTGCGCGGAGGCGTCGGACCTCGCGCTGCCCGGCGGGGGGCGGTCCCTCGTCAACACGACGCCGTGGGACGGCCCCCGCCTCGTGGACCTCCCCGGCGCGCCGGTGGGCGAGGGGATGCAGGCGACCGAGGGCGGGGCGCTGGCCTACGTGGACTGCGCGCCCCACTCCATCACCCCGATCCGCCCGCGCCCGCCCGAGGGCCGCGTGGCGGTCGCGCGCGACGGCGGAGGCGGCGTCACGTTGTCCAACGCGCACCTGGAGGTGGTCTTCGACGCGCAGGGCCAGCTCGTCCGCCTGCACGACCGCGACCGGGACCGGGCCGTGCTCGCCGACGGGCGCGTGGGCAACCAGCTGCAGGCCTTCGAGGACCGGCCCCTGTCGTGGGACGCATGGGACATCGACAGCTTCTTCGAGGACCGGGGCGAGGTGGTCGGCGGGCTGACGGCGATGGAGGTGGTGGAGGAAGGCCCCCTCCGCGCCCGCCTGCGGATGGAGCGGCACTACCGGGCGTCGACGATCCGGCAGGACGTGATGATCTACGCCGACAGCCGCCGCGTCGACTTCGAGACCGAGGTGGACTGGCAGGAGAGCCACGTGCTCCTGAAGGCGGCCTTCCCCGTGGACGTCTTCGCCCCCTCGGCCGCCTACGAGATCCAGTGGGGGGCCATCGAGCGGCGGACGCACCGCAACACGTCGTGGGACTACGCCAAGTTCGAGGTGCCCGCGCAGCGGTGGGCCGACCTGTCCGAGGCCGACTACGGCGTGGCCCTGCTCAACGACTGCAAGTACGGCTACGACGTGAAGGGCAACGTCCTGCGCGTCACGCTCATCAAGTCCGCCACCTCGCCCGACCCGAAGGCCGACCGGGGCCGCCACGTCTTCACCTACGCGCTGCTGCCGCACGAGGGGCGCTGGAGCGACCCCGCCGCGCCCGTGCTGCGCGAGGCGGCGTTCCTCAACATGGCGCCCGCGATCGTGCCGGGACGGGGGGACGGGCGGGCGTGGGTCCGCTCGAGCCGCGCCACCGTGGTGGTCGAGACGATCAAGCCCGCCGAGGACGGCGACGGCGTGATCGTCCGCCTCTTCGACGCCTGCCGGACGCGGGGGCCGGTGACGCTGACCTTCGCGGACGCGCCCGCCTCGGTCCATCGGTGCGCGCTGCTGGAGACGGAGGACATGGAGCCCGTGACGGTGGAGGGGGCGTCCGTGACGCTCGACGTGGCGCCGTTCGAGATCGTAACGCTGCGGGTGCGGCGCTAGGGCGCCCCGATCCGCGTCTCGAACTCCAGCACCGCGTCGCGCTGCGCCTGCAGCCGCGACTCCCACGGGAAACGCGCGACCCAGCCGTGGCGCTCGTCCCGCTCGACGGTCAGCGTCTCGCAGCGCGCCGGCCCCAAGGTGGCGACGACCTCCGGGCCGGGCACGGGGAAGGCGATGCCGCTCAGCCGCTCCTCGGTCAGGTCGACCCAGACCTCGCCCTGCGCGGCGACCGGGGAGATCCGCAGCCGCGTGACCTCGCCCTCGACGTCGAGCCGGGCCTCGACGTTGTCGCGGACGAACTTGAACATCAGCAGCCGCGCCCCGCTCGTCGTCAGCAGGCGCCCGTCCTCGCCGTAGCGCGTCAGGCGCCGCAGCGCGTCGCGGGTCTCGACCGCCTCGTAGCTCCCGACGCAGTGGGCGCGGGTCAGGTGCTGGTTGACGAGGGTGACGCGCTCGCCGGCGACCATGTCGTCGAGCACCGCCTCGGAGAGCTGGTAGCGCAGCATCTCGGGCGTCCACGTAAGCACGTTGTCCGGGAACTGGCGCTGCGGCTTGAAGACGTGCCGGTCGAGCAGGGCCGACCGCCCCTCGGCGCGCAGGCGCACGAGCCACGCGTCGACCTCCTCGCGGGGCACGTTGCGCAGGAAGGCGGCACCCCGGAACTGGTAGATCCACGACCCGTCGCGCGTCTGGACCACCTCGCCGTCCGAGACGCCTGGCGCGTCGAGCACGAGGCTGGGCGCGCGGCGGAAGAACCTGAGGCCGAGATCCTTGCGCAGCAGGTCGAGATGGTAGGACGCATGGCCGGGATCGTCCCCGTGCCAGTGGTCCGCGCCGGGCGCGATGTTGTGCGTCTGCAGCGTGTTGCCGTGATAGGTCCACATCGCGGGCGCCAGCCCGTGGTCGTGCAGAAGGTCGACGCAGCGCCGCGCGAAGTCGTGGTCGAACGACACCTTCCCGACGTCGCCATAGGTGTGCAGCGTGTCGAAGATCGGCGTCCGGAGCAGGGCGCCCACGGCGTCGGCTTGGGGGAGCGGCGACAGGTCCGCCGCGGCGAGCGCGACCTCGCATTTCCGCTTCTTCCCGAGATGGGTGAACACCCAGTAGGAGTTCGACGTCTCGAGGGCGACGTCCTCGTAGCCCTCCGCGAGGCCGTAGAGCATGCGGTGGACGCGGAAGAGCGACTCGTAGGTCGTGCTGTCGATGTCCGACACGAAGGCGAGCGCCGAACGGTAGGGGTAGGGCGCGGGCAGGGGGGCGAGGCGGACGCCGCCGGCCCCCGGCGCGGTCGCGGGCGTCATCGCGTCCCCGTCCATCATCGGCCCGACATCCGCGCCACGCGGGGGGCCACCTCGGCTAAGAGCGCGTCGGCGTCCACGTGGACGTAGCGGGCGACGTCGGCGCGGATGTCGGCCTCGGCGGCGCCGTGGAACATCAGGCTCTGCGCGCGGGCGAAGGCGGTCTCGTAGGCGACGTCGTCGAGCGCCGCCTCCTCCCGCACGCGGCGGTCGAGCTCCCCCGGCGCGGCGGGCACGGCGGGCGGGTAGTCGTCGGCCTCCGCGCGGGCGCGGAGGTAGAGCTCGTAGTCGCGGGGCAGGATCTCCTCGTTGACGATCCGCCGGTCCTCCGCCGACATCTCGTCCATCGTCATGCGGACGTCCTTGGCGCTGTTCTTGCGGTGCGCCGGATCGCCCATGCGGAACCCGTGCATCGCGCTACCCTCGGGCAGGACCTTGGCGAAGACCTCGTTCACCCGATCGAACGGGACGGGCCGCACGTCCGGCCCGCCCTTGGACGCGGTGAAGAACGCCCGCTGCGGGCGCGCCTTCGTCATCAGCGGCGGGTCGTCCGAACGCGCCAGTTCGAGGAACTCCGCCCACGCGTGCCCGCCGGTGTAGTTGCGGTGGTTCCGCTTGGCGGGGTTCGCGAGCGCCTTGCGGCTGCGCGAGTTGAACCACGACAGCAGCCACGCCGCCGGCTCGCGCACGACGCCGAACACCAGCAGGTCCTCGAACCCCGCGTCGAGTCCGCGCTCGGCGAGGAAGGCGGCCATCTGGTCGGGGGTGTCGTGCTTGTGGTTGCCGATCCGCGCATAGGCGAGGTCGGCGTCGGAGCCGGCCACCAGGTGCATCGCCTCCGTGCCGACGCGCTGGTTCGCGACGAAGGCGTAGCCGAAGCGGCGGGAGATCATCATCGGCGTGAGGTCCTGCTGCCCGGGGCGGTCCGTCGAGCGGCTACACCATCGCGCGGGATGGGGCCATCCCGACCGGCGGGATCATACCTTCCAGAAGCAGAAGACCCCCCACCCGATCGAGAGCGCGAGCGCGCCCCAGACCGGCTGGCCGAAGAGGAAGAGCCAGCCGAGGAAGATGAAGGCGGTGCCGAGCAGGGTCAGGAACAGCCGGTCGCCGCGCGTGGTGGTCAGGCCGAGCACCCCGTCGCGGGGGGCGCCGCCGGGGCGGCGGATCTCCAGCACGGTGAGCACGCCCATCGCCGCGAAGATGCCGGCGAAGACGGCGAGGGTGGCGGGCGTCCACGCCATCCAGAACCCGTCGAAGAGCGGCCGGGTCCAGTCGAAGCCGGTCTCCTCGGGCTGCTGGCCGACATTGCCCCAGCCCGCCTGCTGGGCGTGGGCGGCGCCCGAGACGAGAGCCGGGAGGAGGGCGAGGCGGACGAGCCGGCGCATCGTCACACCCGCCCCATCGCGAAGCCCTTCGCGATGTAGTTGCGCACGAACCAGATCACGATCGCGCCCGGGATGATCGTCAGCGTGCCCGCGGCCGCGAGCAGGCCGAGCTCGTAGCCGGACGACGACGCGGTGCGCGTCATGGTGGCGGCGATGGGCTTGGCCTCCACGGCCGTCAGCGTCTTGGCCAGCAGCAGCTCCACCCACGAGAACATGAAGCAGAAGAAGGCCGCCACGCCCACGCCCGCCTTGATGGTGGGGATGAAGATCGTGACGAAGAAGCGCGGGAAGGAGTAGCCATCGACGAAGGCCGTCTCGTCCAGCTCCTTGGGCACGCCGCGCATGAAGCCTTCGAGGATCCACACCGCGAGGGGGACGTTGAACAGCGTGTGGGCCATCGCCACGGCGAGATGCGTGTCGAAGAGGCCTACCGCCGAGTAGAGCTGGAAGAAGGGCAGGGCGAAGACGGCCGCGGGCGCCATGCGGTTGGTCAGCAGCCAGAAGAACAGCTGCTTGTCGCCGAGGAAGCGGTAGCGCGAGAAGGCGTAGGCCGCGGGCAGGGCGACGGCGACCGACAGGACCGTGTTGATCGTCACGTAGATGATCGAGTTGATGTAGCCCCAGTACCATGTAGGGTCGCTGAAGATCGTGCGGTACGCGTCGAGCGTGAAGGTCTGAGGGAACAGGCTGAACCCGCCGAGGATCTCGTTGGTCGTCTTGAACGACATCGCGACGAGCCAGTAGATCGGCAGCATCAGGAACGCGATGTAGAGGATGGGGACGAGGGGCTTGAGCTTGCTCATGGATCGTTCCGCGTCATCAGGGTGTAGAAGAGCCACGACACGAGGAGCGTGATGGCGAAGTAGATCAGGCTCATCGCGCCCGCGGGGCCGAGGTCGAACTGGCCGAGTGCGATTTTCACGAGGTCGATCGACAGCAGCGTCGTCGCGTTGCCGGGGCCGCCGCCCGTCAGGGTGAAAGGCTCGGTGTAGATGTTGAAGCTGTCGATGAAGCGCAGCAGGATCGCGATGGTCAGCACGCTCTTCATCTTCGGCAGCTGGATGTGCCGGAACAC
The DNA here is from genome assembly GCF_016820245.1 of Jannaschia sp. Os4. Taxonomy (GTDB): domain Bacteria; phylum Pseudomonadota; class Alphaproteobacteria; order Rhodobacterales; family Rhodobacteraceae; genus Jannaschia. Next base: position 53,791 of record NZ_JAFCAR010000006.1, read on the forward strand.
GGCCCAGCGGGACGCGCCGTCGATCTCGGCCGCCTGGTAGTAGGCGTCGGGGATCGAGACGAGGCCCGCATAGGCCAGCAGCACCACCAGCGACGTCCAGTGCCACACGTCCATCGCGATGATCGTTACCCACGCGTCGATGGGGTCCTGCGTGTAGTCGAACTGCCAGCCGACCACCTCGTTCAGGAAATAGCCCAGCAGGCCGATGTCCGGCAGCGCCATGATGTTCCACATGGAGCCGACCACGTTCCACGGGATCAGCATCGGCAGCGCCATCAGCACGAGGCAGACGGGCACCCAGACGCCCTTCTTTGGCATGCACAGCGCGATGGCCACGCCGAGGGGCACCTCGATCAGAAGGATGATCGACGTGAACAGCACCTGCCGCCCGAGGGCCGCGTGGAACCGCTCGGAGGTGAGGATCTGCTCGAACCACTGCAAGCCCGACCAGAAGAAGGTGTTGTTCCCGAACGTCTCCTGCACCGAGTAGTTGACCACGGTCATCATCGGCACGAGCGCGTTGAAGGCGACCAAGAGGACGACCGGCAGGACCAGCAGCCACGCCTTCTGGTTCCACGTCTTGTTCATGCGCCCCCTCCCGAGACGAGCCAGCCATCCGCGTAGGCGCGGGTGCGGTCGGGGCGGAAGGACAGGCCCACCGCCTCGCCGGGGCTCGGCAGCCCGCCGGCCCCCGCGTTGGTGATGGCGGAGACCTTGGCGCCGCCCGCGTCGGTCTCGACGACGGTGTGGCGCCCCACGTCGGCCACCTTGGTGATCGTCGCGGGGATGCCGGTGCCCGGCGCGCCGAGCGTCACGAACTCGGGCCGCACCCCGATCTCCAGCCGTCCCGCGGCGTCGGCCGCGATCGCGCCGTCGAGCGCGACGTCGTGCCCGTGGAACCGCGCGCCCGCCCCGCCCCGCTCCGCGGGCAGGACGTTCATGCCGGGCGAGCCGATGAAATGGCCGACGAAGGTGTGGGTCGGCCGCTCGAACAGCTCGACCGGCGTGCCGATCTGCACGACCTCGCCCTCCTGCATCACCACCACGCGGTCCGCGAAGGTCAGCGCCTCGGTCTGGTCGTGGGTGACGTAGATCATCGTCGCGCGCACCCGCTGGTGCAGCTCCTTCAGCTTGGAGCGCAGCGCGAACTTCAGGTGCGGATCGATGACGGTCAGCGGCTCGTCGAACATCACCACGTTGACGTCGTCGCGCACGAGGCCGCGGCCCATCGAGATCTTCTGCTTGTCGTCCGGCGCGAGGCCGGAGGCGCGCCGGTCGAGCATGCCGTCCACCTCCAGCATCGCGGCGATGGCGGCCACCTGCCGGTCGATGGTGGCTTGGTCGACGCCCCGGTTCACCAGCGGGAAGGCGAGGTTCTCGCGCACGGTCATGGTGTCGTAGATGACGGGGAACTGGAACACCTGCGCGATGTTGCGCCGCGCGGGGGGGAGGCCGGTGACGTCCTCGCCGTCGAAGAGGATGCGGCCCTCCGAGGGGCGCAGCAGCCCCGACACGATGTTCAGCAGCGTGGACTTGCCGCAGCCGGAGGGGCCGAGCAGCGCGTAGGCGCCCCCGTCCTGCCAATCGACGTCGAGCCCCTTGAGCGCGTAGTCCGCCGGGCCCGAGGGCGCGGGCAGGTAGCTGTGCGCCAGCCCGTCGAGCGTGATGCGCGCCATCGTCAGCGGCCCTCCTGCACGGGCGCCCCGTCGGGGCCGAACCAGAACCCGTCGGCGGGGTCCATGTGGAAGGTGTGCGGCTCGCCCACCCGGTAGGGGTGGACGCCGTGCGCGAGCGACACCCACGGGCGGCCGTCGAGGTCGAAGTGGGCCGACGATTCCGAGCCGGAAAGTTCCGTGACCGCGACCGTGCCCTCCAAGGCGACGCCGTTCGCCATCGGCTGGGGCAGGACGTGGTGGGGGCGGATCGCGAAGGTGTAGTCGCCGTCCGCCCGCGCCGCCGCCCACGTGGCCGATCCCATCCGCGCGGTGCCGCCCGAGACGGTCACGGGGGCCGCGTTGATGGGGGGGTCCGAGAAGGTGCGCGCCGCCGCCAGCGAGGCGGGGGCGCGGTAGATGTCCGCCGTCGGGCCGAACTGGCGGACGTGCCCGTCCTCCATCAGCGCGGTCTCGCCGCCGAGCAGGAGCGCCTCCTCCGGCTCCGACGTCGCATAGACGACCACCGCGCCGCGTCCGGCGAAGAGGTCGGGCAACTGCTCGCGCAACTCCTCGCGCAGCTTGTAGTCGAGGTTGGCCAGCGGCTCGTCGAGGAAGACGGCGCGGCTGTCCTTGGCGATGGCGCGGGCGAGCGCAGTCCGCTGCTGCTGCCCGCCCGACAGCTCGTGCGGGCGGCGGTCCAGCATGGGCCGCAGCTTCAGCACGTCGGCGGCGGCCTCGACGCGGCCTTGGATCTCGGACTTCGGAACGCCCGCCACGCGCAGCGGCGAGGCGATGTTCTCGAAGACCGTCATGTGGGGGTAGTTGACGAAGAACTGGTGCACGAGGCTGATGCGCCGCTTCTGCGGGTTGCGCCGGGTCACGTCCTCCCCGTCGAGGATCACCTTGCCGGACGCGATCGGGTCGAGCCCCGCCATCATCTTGATCAGCGACGTCTTGCCCGCGCCGGTGGGGCCCAGCAGGACGTTGAAGCGCCCCGGATGCAGCTCCAGGGTGGTGGGCTTGATGTGGGTCCGGCCCTCCACGACCTTCGTGATGGCCTCCAGCCGCAGCGTCATGTCGTGCCCTTCGTTGGCCGGGCCGGGCCCGGATCGCGGGAGGTCCCGCGCGGTCGTCTGGGAAGAGGGGTGCGGCGGCCCCGTGGGGGGGCCGCCGCTCGGGGCCCTACTGGGCGTCCTGCCAGCGGGCCACGAGGTCGTCGTAGTTGACCGTCATGCCCTGCGGCTTCTCGTTCTCGAGCTTGGGCTTGGCGCCCCCGTTCTCGAACCAGAAGGCCGCGTCCTGCGGCTCGTTCAGGCGCGGGCCGCAGCCGCCGTAGACGTTTGCGGACACGTCGGCCTGCTCCATGCGGGCCATGGTGTCGTCCATCTCGGCGGCGAGCGCGTCCATCGCCTCCTGCGGGGTCGCGGAGCCGGAGTTCACGTTGCCGATCTGCTGCCACCAGATCTGGGCCAGCTTCGGGTAGTCCGGAACGTTGATGCCCGTGGGCGTCCACGCGGTCCGGTCCGGCGAGCGGTAGAACTCGATCAGGCCGCCGAGACGCGGCGCGCGCTCGGTGAACGACTCGCCGCGCACCGTGCTGTCGCGCGCGAAGGTCAGGCCGACGTGGGACTTCTTGGTGTCCACCGTCTTTGAGGTCACGAACTGCGCGTAGAGCCATGCGGCCTTGGCGCGGTCCTCCGGCGTGGAGTTCAGGAACGTCCACGATCCGACGTCCTGGTAGCCGACCTTCTGGCCCTCCTCCCAGTAGGGGCCGTGCGGCGAGGGCGCCATCCGCCAGAGCGGCATGCCGTCCTCGTCCACGGTGTTGTTCCCCTCGGACCGCGGCTTCACCATGTCGGCGGTGAAGGCCGAGTACCAGAAGATCTGTTGGGCCACGTTGCCTTGGGAGAGCGCGGGCAGCGACTGGTAGAAGTCGTAGCTCGCGGCCTGCGGCGGGGCGTAGGCGCGCAGCCACTCGTCCCACTTGCGGATCGCGTAGACGGCCGCCGGGCCGTTCGCCGCGCCGCCGCGCTCGACGCTGGCGCCGACCGGGTTGCAGGTGCCCGCCTCCATGCGGATGCCCCATTCGTCGATCGGGACGCCGTTCGGCGTGCCGGGCGAGCCCGCGCCAGCCATCGACAGCCACGCGTCGGTCATCCGCCACCCGAGGTCGGGCGCGCGCTTGCCATAGTCCATGTGGCCGTAGACCGTCGAGCCGTCGATCTCGCCGATGTCGTTGGTGAAGAACTCGGCGATGTCCTCGTAGGCGGACCAGTTGACCGGGACGCCGAGGTCGTAGCCGTACTTCTCGCGGAAGGCGGCCTGATACTCCTCGTTGTCGAACCAGTCCTTGCGGAACCAGTAGAGGTTCACGAACTGCTGGTCGGGCAGCTGGTAGAGCTTGCCGTCCGGGCCGGTCGTGAACTCGATCCCCATGAAGTCGTCGAGGTCGAGCGTCGGCGAGGTGACGTCGGCCCACGGGCCTTCCATCATGTCCGACAGCGGGTAGGCCTGCTGCAGGCGCGAATGCGTGCCGATCAGGTCGCTGTCGTTGACGTAGGCGTCATACAGGTTCCGGTTCGTCTGCATCTGCGTCTGGACGGCCTGCACCACCTCCCCCTCCCCGAGGATCTGGTGGTTGACCTTGATGCCGGTGATCTCCTCGAACGCCTGCGTCAGCACGTCGGATTCGTACTGGTGCGTCGGGATGCCCTCGGAGAGCACGTTGATCTCGAGGCCCGCGTAGGGCTGCGCCGCCTCGATGAACCAGCGCATCTCCTCGAGCTGCTCCTCCTTGGAGAGCACCGAGGGCTGGAACTCGTCGTCAATCCACCGCTGTGCCGCGGCCTCGTCGGCCCACGCGGGGCCGTTGGCCGCGACGACGGCCAAAGCCGCCACGGCCGAAAGCAGATGCGTCCGCATCGCTGATCCTCCCTGTTTCATCCGGACCTGCCGGATGCCCGCGAGGCGACCATGCCGTTCACGCATCTGTCAACTATGAAATTAGTATCTACGAAGGAATTCGCAGTTGACCCTCGGTCGGCCTTGCCCGAATCCCGGAGGCGGGCCAGCGTGCGCCCGTGGACGAGGGACCCGTGCGATGGCGCGACGGCGCAGCGAACTCCTGACCGGCGTCGAGCTGGAACTGATGAAGGCGCTCTGGTCCTTAGGCCGGGGCACCGTGCGGCAGGTGATGGCCGCGCTCGCGCCCGCCGCCGACGGGGCAGGGGGGCGGGCCTATACCTCCGTCGCCACGACGCTGCGGATCCTCGACGACAAGGGCTACCTCACCTCGGAGCCGCAGGGCCGCGCGCTGATCTACGCGCCCACGCTCACGCGGCGCGACTACGAGGCGCGCTCGCTGCGCAGCCTCGCGCGCTCGCTCTTCGGCGGCGAGCCCTCGGCCCTCGTCGCGCGGCTGGTCGACGACGAGGCGCTGGACGAGGCGGAGATCGCTGCGATCCGGGACGTGATCGACGCGCGGATGGGGCGCGGCGATGGCTGAGACGCTGGTGGAATGGACGATCGCCGCGAACGCCGCCGTCCTGCTGGCGGCCGCGGCCCTCGCGATCGCCGACCGCCTCGCCGTCGCCTCGGGCCGCCGCCGCGACTGGACCCTGCGCAGCTGGCTCACCTCCGCCGCGTGGGCCTTGGCCCTCGCGCTGACGCTGATCTGGATCGCGCCGCTGCCGCGCGGCGGGGTCAACGGGACCGACCTGCTGGTCGGGCAGTACCTGCGCGGCAACCTCGTGGTCTCCGCCTCCGACCTCTCCGCGCTGCTGGCGTGGCGGGGGGCGCTGGCCCGCGAGCTCGCCGCGCTGGAGCAGCCGCTCCACGCCGCGCTGGCCGCGGTGATCGTGGGCGCCGCGATCCTGCGCGCGGGCGCGGTGGCGCTCGCGGCGTGGCGGCTGCGCACGCTCTTGGCGGGCGCCCGCGTGCTGCGACGGATCGGACGGGTCCGCATCCTCGCCACCGGCGCCTGCGCGGTGCCCTTCGCCGCCGCCGGGCCGCGCGCCCGCCATGCGGTGCTGCCCGAGGATCTGCTCCGCCGCCCCGGGGAGGCGCGGCTCGCCCTGACCCACGAACTGCAGCACCTCCGCAACCGCGACCCCCAGCGCGAGGTGCTGGTGGCGCTGCTCTCGCCGCTCTTCGCCGCGAACCCCGCCTTCTGGTGGCTGGTCCGCCACGCCCGCCGCCTGCGAGAGCACGGATGCGACGCCGCCTGCCTCGCCCGCGCGGACGTGGACGCGCGGGCCTACGCCATCAGCCTGCTCTCCGCCTCCCGGCGGGCGGCGGGGGCGGCGGCGCCCAAGGTGCTGACCGCGCCTCTGTTCCGGCGCGCCGCGCCGGGGGCGCCGGGCTTCCTGCGGTCCCATCTCGGACGCCGGGTCGATGCGATCACGCGTCCGCCTCTCGCGCGCCCGTTGGGCGGCGCCGGCCGGATCGCGGCCTTCGCGCTGCTCTGCGCATCCGTCCTCCTCGCGGGGTGGATGCTGCGTCCGCCGGGGGACTGGAGCCACGAGCGGCTGATGCTGTCCTCCGTCACCAACCTCGAGCGCATGGCCGGCGGCGGCCTTGGCCAGCGACCGCTGCGCTGAGTCGACGGTCCGACCGCATCTCGATGACATAACCGCGCTTATTCGAGTGTCGCGCGGTCGTGACCGGGATGTCCCTGTCCGGCGTGGCCCCCGTGGCTCGGCGACCCTGTGGAGATGATGCCGCCATCGGACGTGGCGGAGCTGATACGAGCCGCCGGGCGCCCGTCCGTCAGGCACACCGCACGAAGCTCGGCCTCGGTCTCCTCGCCGATGGGGCCGGTCGCCTCGCCGTCGGGACGGCCCGCGACCGTCTCGGTCCGGTCGGCGGCCACGTCGAGTTCGGAGGCATCGCCCGAAGGTGACGTCGTCGCCGAACCCCGCCCGGCGCATGGCTGGATTCCCGGCGAGGCGGCATGCGCGAGGCAGCGGAACGTGCTCCGCAACCGGGCCGGCCTACTCGGCCGCCGTGGCGCGCGTGGACATCAGGCGGCGGAACTTCTCGCCCTGCACCGCCACGTGGTCGCGGGTGGCCGTCGCCGCGCACGCCGCGTCGCCCGCCTCGAGCGCGGCGATGATCTCGCGGTGCTCGGCCAAGGACTGCGCCATCCGGCCCCGGAGCCGGAGCTGGAGGCGGCGATACGGCTTGAGCCGGCGGTGGAGACGCTGTGCCTCGCCCTCGAGGAAGCGGTTGCCCGACTCCGCGTAGAGCCGGAGGTGGAAGCCCTCGTTCGCCCGGTAGTAGCCGTCCGCGTCGCCCGCCTCGACGGCGGCGGCGCAGGCGGCGTTGGCCGCCGCCAGCCCGGCGAGCGCGTCGTCCTCGATCCGGGCGGCGGCGAGACGGGCGCAGACGGCCTCGATCTCGGCCATCACCTCGAACATCTCCAGTAGCTCGACCGGGCCGGGCTGCCGGACGAAGGCCCCGCGCCGCGGGCGCAGGTCGACGAGGCCGGTCAGGGACAGCCGCTGGATCGCCTCGCGCACCGGCGTGCGCGACACGCCGAAGCGTTCGGCCAGCGTCGCCTCGTCGAGGCGATCCCCGTCCGCGAAGGCGTCCGAGAGGATCAGCTCCTCGATCTCGTCGGCGATGGTCTCGGCGCGTCGCTGCTCCATGCCGGGACTCTAGCGGACGAAGCTGCGTGTGCAATAGCATGCAGATTGTATGCAAGAACGTTGACAGAGCATCCGGCGATCGCGCAGTTTGGCCGCCAGGACCGGGAGGAAACGGGTCCATGGGAGGAATGACATGACGATGAAGACGACGCTTTCCGCGCTCGCGGTGGCCGCGCTCGCGCTGCCCGCCGGCGCCGCCGAGTTCCGGCTGTCGCACCAGTGGTCGACCTCGGACGTGCGCCATCAGGTCGCGCAGATGATCGCCGACGAGGTGGCCGACGACGGGATCGACATCACGATCTTCCCCTCCGCGTCCCTGTTCAAGGCGCGCGAGCAGTATCAGCCGCTGACCCGCGGCCAGCTCGACATGACGGTTCTGCCGCTCTCCTACGCCGGGGGCCGCCAGCCCGCCTTCAACCTGACGCTGATGCCGGGGCTCGTGAAGAACCACGACCACGCCGCGCGGCTCAACGACTCGGAGTTCATGGGCCGGATCGAGGAGAAGCTGGCCGAGGACGACGTGGTGGTCCTCGTGCACGGCTACCTCGCGGGGGGCTTCGCGGGGAAGGACGGCTGCATCACCTCCCCCGACGACATGGAGGGGCTGCAGACCCGCGCGGCCGGCAAGGCGTTCGAGCAGATGCTCGCGGGCGCGGGCGCGTCGATCGCGTCCATGGCCTCGTCCGAGATCTACAACGCGATGCAGACGGGCGTGCTGGACGCGGCGAACACCTCGTCCTCGTCCTTCGTCTCCTACCGCATCTACGAGCAGGTGGCGTGCTACACCCCCGCCGGCGACTACGCGCTGTGGTTCATGTATCAGCCCCTCCTGATGAACAAAACGGCCTTCGACTCGCTGACCGAGGAGCAGCAGGCCGCGCTGATGGAGGCCGCCGCCAAGGCCGAGGCGTTCTACCTCGAGGAGGCGAAGAAGCAGGACGCCGAGTCCGCGCAGGTCTTCGCCGACAACGGGGTCGAGATCGCCGAGATGTCCGCCGAGGAGTTCGAGGCGTGGCGCACGCTCGCGCAGGAGACGTCCTACAAGGCCTTCGTCGAGGAGACGCCCGACGGGCAGGAGCTGCTCGACCTCGCGTTGTCGGTCGAGTGACGTGACCGGGGCGGGCCGCGCGGCCCGCCCCTCCCAACCTTCGGAGGGCCGCCCGATGGCGACCGCATCCTCGGCCCACGCCGCGCGCGACGGGGGCAACCCGTTCCTGCGCGCGGTGGGCTGGATCAGCACGGTGGCGGGCTGGGCCTCTGCGGCGATGATCGTCGCCGCCGTGGCCATCACCTGCCAGATGATCTTCGTGCGCTTCGTGCTGAACCAGTCGACGGTCTGGCAGACCGAGAGCGTGATCTACCTGATGATCGCGGCCACGCTGGTCGGGCTTCCTTACGTCCAGCGCCTGCGCGGTCACGTGAACGTCGACCTGATCCCGCTCGCCCTCAAGGGCGGGGCGCGGCGGGCGATGTTCTACGTGACGATGGGCCTGTCGATCCTGATCGTCGCCATCATGCTCTTCTACGCGTGGGAGTTCTGGCACATGGCCTTCTCGCGCGGGTGGAAGTCGGACACCGTCTGGGGCGTCCGCCTCTGGATCCCGTACCTGTCGCTGATCGTGGGCCTCGGGCTGCTGCTGCTGCAACTCGTCGCCGACACGCTGGCGGTGATGCTGGGGCACGACGCACCCTACGGCCTCGACGAGCCGCTCGACGCGGCCCCGGTCGCCCGCGACGTCATGGAGGGCCGCTGATGGACCCGCTCGTCCTCGGCCTCCTGGTCGCCGTCGCCACCATCGTGGTGCTCTTCTCCGGCGTCTCGGTGGCCATCGGCCTGCTGATCGTGTCGGGGGGCTTCCTCGTGATCTTCGACGGGATGCGCTCGCTCGAGCTGATGCCCGAGATCATGTTCGGCAAGCTCGACAACTTCGCCCTGCTCGCGATCCCGATGTTCATCCTCATGGGCGCCTCCATCGCGTCCACCCGCGCGGGTGCCGACCTCTACGAGGCGCTGGAGCGGTGGCTGACCCGCGTGCCCGGCGGGCTCGTGGTGTCGAACCTCGGCGCCTGCGCGCTCTTCTCGGCAATGTCCGGGTCCAGCCCCGCGACCTGCGCCGCCATCGGCAAGATGGGCATCCCCGAGATGCGAAAGCGCGGCTATCCCGACGGCATCGCCGCCGGGTCCATCGCCGCGGGCGGCACGCTCGGCATCCTGATCCCGCCCTCGGTCACGATGATCGTCTACGGCATCGCCACCGAGACGAGCATCGGGCGCCTCTTCCTCGCCGGCGTGTTCCCCGGACTCCTGCTCGTGGGGCTGTTCATGGCGTGGTCGCTCTATGCGACGTGGCGGTCCGGCGACGCCGCCGTCCTGACGCCCACGACCTACACCCTGCGCCAGCGGGTCGAGGTGCTGCCCCGCGTCCTGCCCTTCATCGCGATCATCCTCGGCGTGCTCTACGCGATGTATGGCGGCATCGCGACGCCCAGCGAGACGGCGGCCATCGGCGCGCTGCTCTGCCTGCTGATCGCGATGGTGATCTACAAGCTGTGGTCGCCCGCCCGCATCTGGGACGTGCTGCGCGACACGACCAAGGAGTCGGTGATGATCCTGTTCATCATCGCCGCCGCGGGCGTGTTCTCCTACATGCTGTCCTCGCTCTTCATCACGCAGAGCATCGCGCAGTGGATCGGCACCTTGGAGGTCAACCGCTGGGTGCTGATGGGGGCGGTGAACGTGTTCCTGCTGGTGGCGGGCTTCTTCCTGCCGCCCGTGGCCGTGATCCTGATGGCGGCGCCCATCCTGCTGCCGATCATCACGACGGCCGGCTTCGATCCGATCTGGTTCGCCGTGGTCCTGACGATCAACATGGAGATCGGGCTGATCTCCCCGCCCGTGGGCCTGAACCTCTACGTGATCAACGGCATCGCCCCGGACATCAAGCTGAAGACCATCCTCACCGGCTCGCTGCCCTTCGTGGGCTGCATGGTGGTGGCGATCGTGCTGCTCTGCCTGTTCCCCGGCATCGCGACGTGGCTGCCCGACGCGGTGATGGGGCCGTCGCTGTGAGCCTGCTGGCCGACATCCTGTCCGGCCTCTTCGACCGCCGCCGCGCGCCGCCGCCCGTGGACAAGGACGACCGCCGCGCGCCCTCGGACCTCGCCCGCGCGCTGATGCGGGCACCGGGCGAGGACGCGCAGCGTGACCTCGCCGCCCTGCTCCTGTCCCGCTACGCCGAGCAGGACGACGCCGGGAAGCGCGCCCTCTTCCTCGCGCTGGCCCGGGACATGGACGTGGACGCCGCCGCCGTGCGCGCCGCCGTGGAGGCCTACGCCGCCGCGCCCGACCGCGACACGTACCGCGCCTTCGCCGCCGCCGCCGAGCCGCCGCGCCAAGACCTGATCCGCCGGGTCAACCGGGTCACCGACGCCACGGGCCAGATCGTCCGGATGCGCGCCGACCTCCTGCGCCTCATCCGCGCCGGCGGCGGCGACGCCCCGGCCCTCGCCGCGCTGGACGAGGACTTCCGCCACCTCCTGTCGTCGTGGTTCAACCGCGGGTTCCTCGTGCTGCGCCCGATCACGTGGGAGACGTCGGCGGCGCTGCTCGAGAAGATCATCGCCTACGAGGCGGTGCACGACATCGGCGGCTGGGACGACCTGCGCCGCCGACTCCAGCCGCCCGACCGGCGCTGCTTCGCCTTCTTCCACCCGGCCATGCCCGACGAGCCGCTGATCTTCGTCGAGATCGCGCTCACCCGCGGCATCCCCGCCTCCGTGCAGGGAATCCTCCACCCCGAGCGCAGCCCCATCCCCGCCGCCGAGGCCGACACCGCCTGCTTCTACTCCATCTCGAACTGCCAGCCGGGCCTGTCGGGCATCTCCTTCGGCAACTCGCTCATCAAGCAGGTGGTGGCCGACCTGCGCGAGGCGCTGCCCAACCTCTCGACCTTCGTCACCCTGTCCCCCGTGCCGGGCCTCGCTCGCTGGGCCGAGGACGAGGGGATGGGTCCGCCGCCGGACGCGCAGAGCGCCCGCCGCCGCGCCGCGCGCTACCTTGTGCGGGCCAAGTCGTCCGCGGGGGCGCCCCGCGACCCGGTCGCGCGCTTCCACCTCGGCAACGGGGCGCGGCTGCACGCCGTCCACGCGGGCGCCGACACCTCCGAGCGGGGGCAGCGGCAGTCATGGGGCGTGATGGTGAACTACCTCTACGACCGGCCCGAGATCGCGGGGAACCACCGCCGCTTCTCCGAGACCGGCGAGATCGCCGCCAGCGACGCCGTCCGGGCGCTGGCGGCCGAGCGCCCCGCGCCCCAGCCTGAGGAGGTCCGATGACCGCGAACCACGGATACGACGCCCTCGTCGGCCGCCACGCCGGATCGGACCGGCCGTTCCTCCGGGCGCCCGACGGGACCGCGTGGAGCTATGCCGACTTCGCCGACCGCGCCGCCCGCCTCGCCGGGGCGCTCGCCTCCCACGGCCTCCGGCCCGGCGACCGCATCGCGGTCCAAGTCGCCAAGCACCCGGACGCCCTCGCGCTCTACGCGGCGTCCCTGCGGGGCGGGCACGTGTTCCTGCCGCTCAACACCGCCTACACCGCCGCCGAGCTGGACCACTTCGTCGGCGACTCCGGCGCGGCCCTCGTGGTCTGCGACCCCGACACGCACGAGGCCGTCGCCCCCGTCGCCGACCGCTTCGGCGCGCGCACCGCGACCCTCGCCGCCCTCGCGGCGGACGCGGACGGCGCGGACCCCGCCCCCGTCGCCGCGCGCGCGCCCGACGACCTCGCCGCGATCCTCTACACCTCGGGCACCACGGGCCGGTCCAAGGGCGCGATGCTGACCCACGACAACCTGCTGTCCAACGCGGCCACGCTGAAGGACGCGTGGCGCTTCACGGCGGACGACGTCCTGATCCACGCCCTGCCCATCTTCCACACCCACGGCCTGTTCGTGGCGACCAACGTCACCCTCGCCGCCGGTTCGTCGATGATCTTCCACGACCGCTACGACCCCGACGCCATCCTCGCCGCCATGCCGGAGGCCACCGCGATGATGGGGGTGCCGACCTTCTACACCCGCCTGCTCGACCACCCCGGCCTGACGCGGGAGGCGACCGGAGGAATGCGCCTCTTCGTGTCCGGCTCCGCGCCCATGCTCGCCGAGACGCACCGCGCGTGGACCGACCGCACCGGCCACCGCATCCTCGAGCGCTACGGCATGACCGAGACCAACATGAACACCTCCAACCCCTACGACGGCGACCGCCGCCCCGGCACCGTGGGCCTGCCGCTGCCGGGGGTGGAGGTGCGCGTGGTGGACGGCGACCGCGCGCCGGTCCCCGCGGGCGAGACCGGCATGATCGAGGTGCGCGGACCCAACGTGTTCCCCGGCTACTGGAACCTGCCCGAGAAGACGGCGGAGGAGCTGGGCCCGGACGGCTGGTTCGTCACCGGCGACCTCGGGGTGCTGTCGGACGACGGCTACCTCTCGATCGTGGGGCGTCAGAAGGACCTCGTCATCACGGGCGGCTACAACGTCTATCCCAAGGAGGTGGAGGAGGCGCTCGACGACCAGCCCGGCGTGCTGGAATCGGCCGTGTTCGGCGTGGCCCACCCCGACATGGGCGAGGGGGTCGTGGCCGTCGTCGTGCCGGAGGCGGGCGCCGCCCCCGACCCCGACGCGCTGCGCGCCGCGCTGGAGGACCGCCTCGCCCGCTTCAAGCAGCCGCGCCGGATCGAGGTGATCGACGCCCTGCCCCGCAACGCGATGGGCAAGGTCCAGAAGGCGGCCCTGCGCGAGCGCTACGCCGACAGCTTCGCCTGAGCTAGCCCACCGCCTCGGCGGGCGCGCCGTAGCCTGCCACGGCGGCATCCACCGTCCACAGCGGCAGCCCCTCGGCCCGCGCCTGCGCCAGCAGCAGCCGGTCGAACGGGTCCGCATGGCGCGGGGGCAGCCGTCCCACGCCCAGCACGTGGGGCGCCTCCACCGCCAGTTCCTCGTAGCCCCCCGCGACCAGCCCGCGGCGCAGCGCGGCGGCGTCCACCGTGAAGTCCGCGCGGCCCAGCCCCGCCTTGATGACCACCTCCCAGAGCGAGGCCACCGAGAACGCGGGGCGGAACCCCGGATCCCGCAGCGCATCCGCCACCGCGCCCGGCAGGCGGTCCGACCCCGTCGCCGCCCAGAGCAGCAGGTGCGTGTCCAAGAGCGCCGTGCGCGCGCTTATCCGCCGAACGCCGCCGCGATCTCGTCCCCGCCCATCGTGTCGAAGTCGTCCGGCACCGCCGCGTCGAGGAAGCCGATCCGCCGCCCCGCCGCCTCCTCGGCCGACAGGCCCACGATCTTGACCAAGGGCGTCCCCGCCTTGGCGATCACGATGTCCTCGCCCCGCCGCGCCGCCTCGACCAGCCGCGACAGGTGCGTCTTGGCCTCGTGGATGTTGACCGTCCGCATCGCGCCCTCCAAGGGTTGGTCCACTGGACTTAGTCCATCCGCCCCGCCCGCTCAAGCCACGCCGCCGCTGTTGCGCGCCCGTCACCGGCCTGTCACGACTTCGTTGCGAACCGGCGCCATCGCGCACCGGACGCACGGGCCGCCGGCCCCAAAGGGAGGAGACACACACATGACCCACGCCAAGCTCTTGGCCACCGCCGCCCTCGCCGCGCTCGCATGGGGGATGCCCGCCCATGCGCAGGACTGCGAGCGCGGCACGCTGGACGACCGCTACTGCGACGCCGACGGCGACCTGATCGCCGACATCCCGACCGACGAGTCCCAACTGGTCGATCCCGACACGCTCATCTTCGCCTACACCCCCGTCGAGGACCCCGCCGTCTACGAGGCCGCATGGTCCGACTTCCTCGCCTACCTCGAGGAGCAGACGGGCAAGGACGTCGTCTTCTTCCCCGTCCAGAACAACGCCGCCCAGATCGAGGCGATGCGCTCGGGCCGCCTGCACATCGCGGGCTTCAACACCGGCTCGAACCCGCTGGCCGTCAACTGCGCGGGCTTCCGGCCCTTCACCATCATGGCCGCCGAGGACGGATCCTTCGGCTACGAGATGGAGATCATCACGCACCCGGATTCGGGCATCTCCTCGGTCGAGGACATCGCGGGCGGGCAGCTGGCCTTCACCTCCGAGACGTCGAACTCCGGCTTCAAGGCGCCCTCGGCGATCCTGGCCAGCGAGTTCGGCATGACGGCGGGCGAGGACTTCGAGCCCGTGTTCTCCGGCAAGCACGACAACTCGATCCTCGGCGTCGCCAACAAGGACTACCCGGCGGCGGCCATCGCCAACTCGGTCAAGCAGCGGATGCTGGAGCGCGACGTGGTCTCCGACGACCAGCTCGTCACGATCTACACCTCGCAGACCTTCCCTACGACGGGCTACGGCACCGCGCACAACCTGACGCCGGAGCTGCAGCAGTCGATCCGCGACGCGTTCTTCTCCTTCGACTGGGCGGGCACGACGCTGGAGGAGGAGTTCGGCAAGAACGGCGAGGCGCAGTTCCTCGAGATGACGTATCAGGACTTCTGGTCCGTGATCCGCCAGATCGACGAGGCGAACGGCGTCTCCTACAACTGCTCCTGACGACCTCGGCGCGGCGGCGGACGTCGCCGCGCCCCCTCCCGGAAGGACCGGCATGCTCGACCTCCAAGGGCTGACCAAGACCTACAAGACCGGCGACCAAGCCCTGAAGGGCATCGACCTGACGGTGCCCTCGGGACAGGTGCTGGCCCTGATCGGCCCGTCCGGCGCGGGCAAGTCGACGATGATCCGCTGCATCAACCGCTTGGTGGAGCCCACCGGCGGGGCGGTGATGCTCGACGGCACGGACCTGACCAAGCTCGGCTCCGGCGCGCTGCGCAAGGCCCGGCGCGAGATGGGCATGATCTTCCAGGAATACGCGCTCGTGGAGCGCCTCACGGTGATGGAGAACGTCCTGTCGGGCCGCCTCGGCTACGTGGGCTTCTGGCGCTCCTTCCTGCGCCGCTACCCGCAGTCGGACGTGGACGAGGCGTTCCGCCTGCTCGACCGCGTCGGCCTGCTGCACATGGCCGACAAGCGCGCCGACGAGCTGTCCGGTGGCCAGCGCCAGCGCGTCGGCATCTGCCGCGCCCTGATCCAGGACCCGAAGCTCCTGCTCGTGGACGAGCCGACCGCCTCGCTCGACCCCAAGACCTCGCGCCAGATCATGCGCCTCATCTGCGAGCTCTGCGCCGAGCGGGGTCTCGCGGCGATCATCAACATCCACGACGTCGCGCTTGCGCAGATGTTCGTGCCCCGCGTCGTCGGCCTGCGCTTCGGCGAGATCGTGTTCGACGGCCCGCCCGAGGGGCTGACCCCCGACCGCCTGACCGAGATCTACGGCGAGGAGGACTGGGAGGCGACCATCGAGGCCGTGGACGAGGACGACGCGGTGGAGGCGGTGGCGTGACCACCGCCACCCACCGCGAACTCGACGACATGCTGGGCCGGGGCTGGCGCAAGCCGCCCCTCGTCAGGCGCCCGTGGCTCCGCTGGACCCTCGTCGTCGGCTCCGTCCTCTACCTGATCGCCGCCGTCTCCACGATCGAGGTCGACTGGAACCGCGTCTACGAGGGGCTCGACCGCGGCGCGCAGTTCGTGCTCGCCTTCACCTCGCCCGACTTCACCTCCCGCGCCTCCGACATCTGGAAGGGTCTGAGCGAGTCCATCGTGATGACCATCGCGTCGTCGGTGGTCGGCATCCTGATCTCCATCCCCATCGGCCTCGGCGCAGCGCGCAACATCGCCCCCCTGCCCGTCTACCTCGTCTGCCGCGGCATCATCGCCGTCTCCCGCGCCCTGCAGGAGATCATCGTCGCCATCCTCCTGGTCGCCATCTTCGGCTTCGGCCCGCTGGCGGGCTTCCTGACGCTCAGCTTCGCGACCATCGGCTTCCTGTCCAAGCTGCTGGCCGAGGACATCGAGGCGATGGACCGCGTCCAAGCCGAGGCGATCCGCGCGTCGGGCGCCCGTTGGACCCAGTGGATTAACTACGGGGTCCAGCCACAGGTGATGCCCCGCCTCGTCGGGCTGTCGATCTACCGCGTCGACATCAACTTCCGCGAATCCGCGATCCTCGGGCTGGTCGGCGCGGGCGGGATCGGGGCCACGCTGAACACCGCGTTCGACCGCTACGAGTACGACACGGCGGCGGCGATCCTGATCCTCATCATCGGCATCGTCATGGTGCTGGAATACCTGTCCGGCGTGGTCCGGGCGAAGGTGCAGTAGGGTGCCCGTCCTCGAGACCGACGCCGGCCCGATCTGGCGCCGCCGCACGCCCAAGCAGGCCCTCGTCCGCTGGTTCGGCTGGCTCGTGGGCCTCGCCGTGTTCCTGTTCTGCTGGCAGCGCATCTCGGACGCGACGACGTGGTTCTTCGTGTGGGACGCGCCGCGCATCGCGGGCGACATCTGGGACCGCGCGACCCCGCCCCGGTGGGAGTACATCGCCCGCCTCGGACGCCCGATCTGGGACACCATCAACATCGCCACGCTCGGCACGCTGATCGCCCTCGTCCTCGCCGTCCCCGTGGCCTTCCTCGCCGCGCGCAACACCACGCCCTCGGCGCTGATCGTGCGGCCCGTGGCCCTCCTGATCATCGTCGCGACCCGCTCGATCAACTCGCTGATCTGGGCACTCCTGCTGATCGCGATCATCGGGCCGGGCGTGTTCGCGGGCGTCGTCGCCATCGCCATCCGCTCCATCGGCTTCTGCGCCAAGCTGCTCTACGAGGCCATCGAGGAGATCGACCGCACCCAGGTCGAGGCGATCACCGCCACGGGCGCGTCGCGCTGGCAGGTCATGGCCTACGGGATCGTGCCCCAGATCGCCCCCGCCTTCGCGGGCATCGCGGTGTTCCGGTGGGACATCAACATCCGCGAATCCACCGTTCTCGGCCTCGTCGGCGCGGGGGGGATCGGGCTTCAGCTGCAGGGCTCGCTCAACACGCTGGCGTGGCCGCAGGTCTCGCTGATCCTGCTCGTGATCCTCGCCGCCGTGGTCATCTCCGAATGGGTCTCGGCCAAGGTGCGCGGCGCGATCATCTAGTGGACCTCGTCGCCGCCTACGAAGCCGTCCGCCCCCGCCTTCCCCCCGCCACGGCGGGCGGGGCCTGCGAGGAGGTGGCGGACCTCGCCGCCCTCGCCGACCGCTTCGACACGTTCCTGCTCGACGCGTTCGGCGTGCTCAACGTGGGCGAGACCGCGATCCCCGGCGCGGCCGGGCGGATGGCGGACCTGCGCGCGAGGGGCAAACGCCTCGTAATCGTCTCCAACGCCGCGGGCCTCCCCCATGCCAAGCTGATGGAGAAGTACGACCGGCTCGGGATGGGCTTCGCGCCCGAGGACGTCGTCACCTCCCGCCACGCCCTGCTCCACGCGCTGCGGGCCGAGCCGCCCCGCCTCTGGGGCGTCATGGCGGACCCGGCATGGCCGCTCGACGGGTTCGGGCGGACGATCTTCCTCGAGGACGACCCGGCCCCCTACGCCGCCGCCGAGGGCTTCCTGCTCGTCGGAGCCGCCCGCTGGACCGAGCGCCGCCAAGCCCTGCTGGAGGACGCGCTGCGCGAGCGCCCCCGCCCCGTCCTCTGCGGCAACCCCGACCTCGCCGCCCCGCGCGAGGGCGGCCCCTCGCGGGAGCCGGGGCTCTGGGCGCACCGCCTCGCCGATCGCACGGGGGTGGAGCCCACCTTCTACGGCAAGCCGTTCCGCGCCATCTACGACCTCGCCTTCGCCCGCGTCCCCGATCCGGGCCGCGTGGTGATGGTGGGCGACAGCCCCCATACCGACATCCTCGGGGCGCAGGTGGCGGGCGTCGCCTCGGCGCTGATCACGGGGCACGGCATCCTGCGCGGCGGGGACTGGCGCGCGGCGGTCGAGGCGACCAGCCTGCGCCCCGACTTCGTGATGCCCGACCCGTAGGACCCGCGCCTCAGGTCCGCGCCGCCTCGAACGCGGCCCATGCGGTGCGGAGCCGCTCAATGTCGAACCCCGCTTCGCGGGCCGGGCCGAGGATCAGCGCTTCGCTGCGGTGCAGCGTGGCGATCGCCTCCCCCAGGTCGGGCAGAACGCCGGGCGGGACGACCACCGCGCCGTGGCGGTCCGCGTGCACGAGGTCGCCGTCCTCGACCCGCAGCCCCATCACCGTGGCCCCGGTCCCGATGCCCGTGACGTGCACGAACCCGTGGCTCGGCCCCACCCCGCCCGCGAGCACCGGGAAGCCCGGGTCGAGGTCGCCGAGGTCACGCACCAGCCCGTTGGTCAGCGCGCCCGCCATCCCGAGGCCGAGATGCACGGCGACGTGCACCTCGCCCCACCACGCGCCGAGCGGGGCGTCGTCCTCGTCCTCGATCACCGCGACGGCGGGACGCGGCCCGGCGGCCATGTGCTCGAAATAGGCCATGCGGCGGGCGCGGATCTCGTCCTTCGGCTCCGTCGGAGCGGTCGTGCCCCGGATGCGCGCGGTCCGGGCGTAGCCCACCATCGCGGCCCCCGGCTCGGAGGCGACGGGCGTGCCCCGCGTGAAGGCGTCGAACCCGCGCCGCCCCTGCGCGACCTCGATGGCGTTGCAGACGGTCGGCGTGTCGACCGACCGGAGCAGGTCGAGCAGACTGGTATCCAAGATTCGCCTCCCGGCCCGCGTTAATCGTTGCAATCGTATGCACCCCCGTTACGCTCGCCCGCAATGGGAGTGCTGGATTGGGAGGTCCGCAATGAAGACTTGGATTTACGGCGCGTCGGTGGGCGCGCTCGTCGCGGCGGGGGCCGCGTATGCGGACGGGCACCAGATCGAGTACGGCCTCCTGCCCGACAAGCCGTTCGAGGGGACGACGCTGAACGTTCTGTCGGTGGTCACGCCGCAGTTCGACGGGCTGATGCTGCGCGACGACGAGTTCACCGACCTGACCGGCATCGACGTCGAGTGGACGTTCATCCCCTTCGGCGGCCTGCAGGAGAAGCTCAACGCCGAGGGCGTCGCCGCCAACGGCACGTTCGACGTGGTCAACTACCTCGACACGTGGGGGCCGCCCAACCGCTACTGGCTGCGCCCGATCGACGACCTGCTGGAGCGCGACGGCATCTCCATGGACCGCTACCCGTCGGCCTTCGCGGCCTCGGCCTCGTTCAACGGCGAGACGATGGGCTTCCCGCTGCGGGCGCATCCGCAGCTGATGTTCTACCGCTCGGACCTGATCGACGAGGCGCCGCAGACGTGGGACGACGTGAT
The DNA here is from genome assembly GCF_016820245.1 of Jannaschia sp. Os4. Lineage (GTDB taxonomy): Bacteria > Pseudomonadota > Alphaproteobacteria > Rhodobacterales > Rhodobacteraceae > Jannaschia. Next base: position 73,347 of record NZ_JAFCAR010000006.1, read on the forward strand.
CCGCATCGGCAAGGAGTTGAAGGAGTCGAACCCCGACATCGCGCCGCTCGCGATGTACTACGTCAACGACGGCAACCGGCAGAACCTGTTCGTCTGGCTCAACTTCGTGTGGGCCGCGGGCGGCGACATCCTGAACGACGACTGCACACCCGCATGGACCTCCGAGGAGGCGCTGTCGGCCACGGAGGACTACATCGCGCTGCACACGGTGCACGGGATCACCAACCCCGATTCCGTCGGCTTCAACGAGGCGGACGCGCGGATCAGCTTCCAGCAGGGCAACAGCGCGATGATGCCGGTGTGGTGGTGGGCCTACTCGCCGATGACCAACCCCGAGCAGTCCACGCTCACCGCCGAGCAGGTCGCCTTCACGGGGATGCCCTCCTACCAAGGCCGGACGGAGACCTACGCGATCTCCATGCCGTTCTCGATCTCGACCTACTCCGAGAACCAGGACGCGGCGTGGGAATTCATGAAGTGGCTCTCCAACCCCGAGATGGACAAGGCCAACGCCATCGAGCGCGAGGTCGAGGGGCAGGCCATCGTCAACAACGTGGTCACGCACATCTCGTCGCTGCAGGACCCGGAGGTGAACGCCGCCAACAACGACATCCAGCAGGCGGCGTGGGCGTCCCTCGAGAACTCGGACATCATGCCCCAGATCGAGGAATGGCCCGAGGTCGGCGACCTGCTCTCGGCGGCGATCGCCGAGGCGGCGGCGGGCGGCGACACCCGCCAGCTGATGACGGACGCGGCCGAGCAGGCGACGCGCGTCCTGACGCGCTCCGGCTGCATCGCGCGCTGATCCACGGGCGGGCCGTCCTGGCCCGCCTCCGCCGCCCCGCCAGCGGGGCGGCCCTTCCCGGCGGATGGACCGATGCGCGACGACACCCTGAAATACCTGCTCGTCGCGCCCGCCGTGGTCGTGGTGCTGGCGACCGCCATCTGGCCCCTGTGGGAATCCCTGCGCCTGTCCTCGACCAACGGCCGCCTGTCGCGCCCCGGCTCGATGGACCAGTATATGGACCCGCTCTGGGACCAGTACGCGTGGGCCTTCCTCTACGAGCCCGCCTTCTGGAACTCCGTGCAGGTGACGGCGGTCTATACGGTTGTCACGGTCGCCGCGACGACGCTGCTGGCGCTCGGCCTCGCGCTGCTGCTGGCGCCGGGCGGGCGGTTCCGCTCGGGCGTCCAGACGCTGCTGATCCTGCCCTTCGCCATGAGCCCCGCGCTGATCGGCGTGTCGTTCCGCTTCATGTTCAACCCGGAGTTCGGCCTCTTCGACGCGTTCTTCGGGGTGATGTTCCCGTGGCTTGCCGACATCTCGTGGCTGGCCGACCCGACGCTCGCCTTCGCGGTCTGCGTGATGGCCGACGTCTGGGGCTGGATCCCCTTCCTCACCCTCGTGCTGATCGGCGGGCTGGCGAGCGTGCCGCAGGACACCATCGAGGCCGCGCAGGTCGACGGCGCGTCGGGCTGGCGGGTGTTCCGCGACGTGACGCTGCCGCAGCTCCTGCCGGTGCTGGCGGTGGTCGTCATTCTCAAGGCGATCTTCTCGCTCAAGGCGTTCGACCAGATCTTCATGCTGACCAACGGCGGCCCCGGCGACGCGACCCAGACGCTCAGCCACTACATCTACTTCGCGGGCATGAAGTACGGGCAGATCGGCTACGCGGCGGCCGTCGCATGGATCATGGTGATCCCGATGGTCGCGCTCACCTTCGCCTACGCCAAGTTCGTGTTCCGGAAGGACTGAGATGACCCTCGCCCCCCCGCCGGACCCCCGCCGCTTCGGCCTCTCGGGCCGCCAGCGGCGCCGCGCGCTCGGCACGGTCCAGATCGTCCTGATCGTGGTGGCCATCGCGATCATGCTGGTCCCGATCGCGTGGATCTTCCTCGCGGCCTTCAAGAACCTGCGCGACGTCTACACCCTGTCGCTGTGGTTCACGCCCACGCTCGAGAACTTCGCCACCGTGTTCGAGCCGCCCTACTCGCTGGGCGCCAAGCTCTGGAACTCGACCCTCGTGGCGACCGTGACCGTGGTCCTCGCCATCCCGGTGGCGACCATGGCCGCCTACAGCTTCTCGCGCTTCCGCCTGCGCGGCGAGACCACGATGCTGGTGATCATCCTCGCCACGCAGTTCGTGCCGGCGGTGGTGATCGTTCTGCCGTTCTTCGTGATGTTCCGGGACATCGGGCTCTTGGACACGCGCCTCGGTCTGATCCTCGTGAACCTCGCCATCGTGATGCCCTTCGCGATATGGATGATCAAAGGCTTCATCGACGGCATCCCCATCGACACCGAGGAGGCCGCGATGGTCGACGGCGCCTCGCGGCTGCGGGTGATCCGCGACGTGGTCCTGCCGATGGCCGCGCCCGGCCTGCTGACGGCGGGCATCTTCTGCTTCATCATCGCGTGGAACGAGTTCCTCTTCGCGCTGATCCTCACCAACAAGGAGGCGGTGACGCTGCCCATCGGGCTGGCGCTCTTCAAGGCGGAGGAGGGGGACCTGTGGAACCTGCTCTCGGCGGCGGGGATCATCATCATGGTCCCGATGTTCGTGCTGGCGCTGCTGATCCGGAGATACTTCGTGCAGGGGATGACGATGGGGGCGGTGCGGTGAAGATGCGGAACGGAGCGCATCGCAGGGCCGTGGCACGGCGAGCCGACCCGACCGCGAAGCACTTTATCCATCACCCCCGCACGACGCCCCCGCGTCGGGGAACCTCAGACCGATCGCCGGGCCGGGGGACGGCCCGGCGATGCGCGGACCGCTACGCGGTCGTATCGCGCGGGCGCGTAACACGACCGGGAGCCGCCGCATGGCCGAAGTGATCCTCAAGGACCTCACCAAGCGGTGGGGCGACTTCGTGGGCGTCGACGACCAGTCGCTGCATGTCCACGACCGCGAGTTCCTCGTGCTGCTGGGGCCCTCGGGCTGCGGCAAGACCACGACGATGCGGATGATCGCGGGGCTGGAGGATCCGACGAGCGGCGAGATCTGGATCGGGGACCGCCGGGTCGACGACGACCTGCCCAAGGACCGGGACGTCGCCATGGTGTTCCAGAACTACGGCCTCTACCCGCACATGACGATCCGCGAGAACATCGCCTACCCGCTCAAGGTGCGCGGCGTGCCGAAGGCCGAGATCGGCCCCCGCGTGGACCGTGCGGCGGAGCAGGTGGAGCTGACCGAGTTCCTCGACCGCAAGCCCAAGGCGCTCTCGGGCGGGCAGCGGCAGCGCGTGGCGCTGGCCCGCGCCATCGTCCGCACGCCCAAGGTCTTCCTGATGGACGAGCCGCTGTCGAACCTCGACGCCAAGCTGCGCGTGACCATGCGGGCCGAGCTGAAGCACCTCTCGCGCGAGCTGAAGATCACGACCGTCTACGTCACCCACGACCAGATCGAGGCGATGACCTTGGCCGACCGCGTGGCCGTCATGCGGCACGGGGTGATCCAGCAGCTCGGCACGCCCGACGACATCTACAACGACCCCGCCAACCTCTTCGTGGCGGGCTTCATCGGCAGCCCGGCGATGAACCTGATCGACGGGCGGGTCGAGGGCGGGGCCTTCGTCACCACGGGGGGCAAGACCCTCGCCCACGTCGCCGGCCCCGACCGCGCGGCGGCGGTGCTCGGGGTGCGGGCCGACGACATCGCCGTGACCGAGGCGGGCGCGGGCGCCATCGACGCCACGATCTACGCCTTCGAGAACACCGGCGAGGCCACGCTGCTGACCGTGCAATGGGGCCGCCAGCGCGTCATCGCGCGCGGGGACCGGCACCTGAGGCTCGACCAAGGGGACGTCGTGGGGATCACGCTCGACCCCGCGCATCTCTACCTCTTCGACCCCGAGACCGGCCTCCGCCTGCGCGACGCCTGACGCCCCTCGATCCCCGCGCCCGCCCGTGCGATGCAGCCGATCGGGCCACCGGGGAGGGAGCGGACCGTGGAGATCGTGATCGGCGCAGCCGCCCTCCTCGCCATCGCCGGGGGCGCGCTGCTCTGGCGCCGCCGCGGCGCCGGACCCGACCGCCGCGCATGGACGGCGCGCCGCCTCGCCGGGACGGCGGACCGGCTGCGCGGCGCGGCCGACCGCGTCGCCGCGCCGCGCGCGACCACCTTCCGCGACATGGCCGAGCGGCTCGAGCGCATCCGCGCCCATGTCCGCGCCCGCCCGGCGGTCCCCGGCGGCATCCGCCGCCTCGCCGGCCACCACGCCGCCGTCATGGCCGACCTTGCCGACGACTACGCCGACCTCGAGGCTCGCACCCGCCCCGAGCAGGCCGACCGCCTCGACGCGCTCGGCGCGCAGTTCGCCGACCACCTCGACGTGCTCGACCGGCTCGACGCCGCGCTGGTCGAGGCCGACTTCGCGCGGGTCGAGGCCGCGATGGAGGTGCTCGACCTGCAGCTCGCCCGCCTGCCGCAGAGCCGCGCGTGAGCGACGGCCCCTTCGCCGCGATGCGGTTCCGCCATCCGTGGCGGGCCTATCAGGCGCGCGTGCTGGCCGACCTCGAAGGGCACATGGACGACGACCGCCTCCACGTCGTCGCCGCCCCCGGCGCGGGCAAGACGGTGCTCGGGCTGGAGGTGATGCGCCGCCTCGGGCGCCCCGCCCTGATCCTCTCCCCCTCGCTCGCGATCCGGAACCAGTGGATCGACCGGCTCGCGGACCTCTTCCTCGACGGGGCGCGGCCCGGCTGGGTCTCGACCGACCTGCGCGCGCCCGCCCCGATGACGGTGGCGACCTACCAAGCGCTCCACGCCCTCGGCGACCTCGCGCCCTTGGCCGAGGCCGGGTTCGGCACGCTGATCCTCGACGAGGCGCACCACCTCCGCCGCGCGTGGTGGGCCGCGCTCGCCGATCTCGGGGACCGCGTCGACGCCCGCTCCGTCGCGCTGACGGCCACCCCGCCCTACGACGTGTCGGGGGCCGAGTGGCGCCGCTACGACGCGCTCGCCGGCCCCGTCGACGCCGAGATCGGCGTGCCGGAGCTCGTCCGCACCGGCGACCTCGTGCCCCATCGCGACCTCGTCCGCCTCGTGCGCCTGCCGCCGGGGTCCGGCCACGCGGACCTCGCGCGCGCGGACGCGGATCTGCGCGCCGCGCTGCGCGGGCGCGCCGACCTCTGCGACCTGCTTCTCGGGCATCCTTGGATGCGCGATCCGCATTCCGATCTCGACGCGCTGCTGTCCGCGCCGGACCTCGTGGCCGCGATGATCGTCTACCTCGCCGACGCAGGGCGCGACCCGCCCGCCGAGGCGCTGCGCGTCCTCGGGCTGCGCGGGATCGCGATCCCCCCCGTCACCGACGCGTGGCTCCAGACCCTCTGCGGCGGGCTGCGCGACGACCTGCCCGCCGCGGTCGTGGCCCTGCTGCGGCGGCACGGGGCGCTGGCGCGCGGGCGGGTGTCGATCCCGCCGGGCGGGGCGCGGCGGCGGACGATGCTGCGGGACGCGCCGGACCTGTTCGAGGCGGTCCGCGACGCGGTGGACGTGGAGCGCGGGACGCTCGGCCCGGACCTCCGCATGGCGATCCTGTGCGAGCATGTCGGCGCGGGCGCCGTCACCCTCGCCGCGCAGGAGCCGGGCGCCTTCGCCCCCGACGCCGTCGCGGGCCGCGTCCGGGCCGACCGCCGCGCCGGGCGCCCCGACGCGGGCACGACCTTCGAGCGGCTGCGCGCCGGGCCGGGCGCGCCGGACGACCTCGGGGTGCTGACCGGCTCGCTCTGCATCGCCCCCGCCGCCGCGCCGCGCGGCGAAGGGGTCGCGGCCCGCCCCCTGCCCCACGATCCGCGCTACGTCCGCCTGACCTTCGAGGCGGGGGCGGACCGCGTCGCGCGGATGTCCGACCTCGTGGCGGCGGGCCACGTCCGGGTGCTGATCGGCACGCGCGCGCTGCTGGGACAGGGCTGGGACCTGCCCGCGCTGAACGCGCTGGTGCTGGCGACGAACGTGGCCTCCTTCGTGTCGTCCAACCAGATGCGCGGGCGCGCGATCCGCCGCGACCCCGCCGCGCCGGGCAAGACGGCGAACATCTGGCACGTCGCCGTCGCCGACCCCGAGGGCGGGGGGCCGGAGGTGGACGACCTGCGCGCCCGATTCGACACCTTCGTGCATCTCGATCCCGTGCGCGGCTCCATCCGCTCCGGCTGGCTCTCCCCCGGCGAGGCGGACCCTGCGCGGCAGGCGGCGCGCGCCCGCGACGGGGCGGGCCTCGCGCGGGCGTGGGACGCGGCGCTGGAGGCAGGGGGGCCCTCCCCGCGGCTCCGGCACCGGGTGGCGACCGCGACCGCGCCGCGCGGCCTCGTGCGGACCGACGTGCTGACGCGCGCCGTGCCCCGGATCGGCGCGGCGGCGGCGCTCGGGGTCGGCTGGGGCACGCTGTCGGGGGGCCTCTGGACCGGCGTGGCGGCGCTGGCGGCGGCGGGCGCGCTGGCGGTGCCGACGGCCCCGTCGCTGCTGCGGCTCGCGCGCCACGGCACCTTGGCCGGAAGCCTCGGCCAAGCCGGCGCGGCGCTCCTGCACGCCATGGCGGAGACGGGGCTCGTCCGCACGCCGCGCGCCGCGCTCTCCGTCGAGACGGGGACGGAGGACGGCCTCGCGTGGGCGGCCCTCCGCGGGGGGACGCTGCCCGAGGAGACGCGGTTCCAGTCCCTCCTCGCCGATCTCCTCGGGCCGGTCGGCAATCCCCGCTACCTGCTCCTGCGCGAGAGCTACCTCGGCGACCGCCTCCGCATCGCCCCCCACGCCGTGCCCGGCGACCTCGGGCGCAACCGCGACGGCGCGACGGCCCTGCTCGACGGCTGGCGGCGGCATGTCGGCCCCGCCCGGCTGGCCTACACCCGCACCGTGGAGGGGCGGCACGCCCTGCTGCGCGCGCGGATGGTGCAGCTGGCCGACGCCCCCGCGCCGCGCCGCGGCACGGTCTGGGCCTAATGCGTGGACCCCGCGCCATGATGCGCGCCCCGCGCGGGCGCGGCCCCTTGAACCCCCCGGGGGGCCTCCGGTTAATGGCGCCGGCGGGGACGAGGGGGACCGGGACGTGAGGGACGACGACAAGACGCGGCCGCCCGCGACCGCCCTGCGCGACGGCAGCGCGGCGGCGATCTTCGCGCAGATCCCCGAGCTCTCCTCGCTGATGCAGCACGAGGCCCGGCCCGACGAGGGCGCCCTCGACTTCCTCGGGCGGCTCCGCTCCTCGACGACGCCGGAGGAGGCCGTGACCTTCACCGCCTTCGCGGCGCTGCCGCAGATGGGGGTCTGGTGGGGCTACGAGTCGCTGCGCTCGCTGGCGGGCGCGATCCCGGCGCGCGACCACCCGCTGATGGAGACGATCGCCACGTGGATCGCGGCGCCCACGGACGACCTGCGCCACCGGATCATGCGCGAGGCGCTCTACGCCCCGGCCCGCTCGCCCGCCGTGCTGCTGGGCCTCACCGTGGGATGGTCCGGCGGCTCCATCGCGCCGAACGACACCGCGCCCGTCCCGCGCCACCGGGGGCCGCGCGCGCTGAACACCGCGATCCTGTCGGGCCTCGCGCGGATGCCCACCGGCGAGCGCTCGGTCCGGCTGGCGCGGGTCATCGCGCTGGCCGAGACGATGTATCGGGGCGCCTGATGGCCTTGGTCCTGCGCCTCGATAACGTCGACCGCCTGCCCGACGGCGGTCCGGTCTCGATGCCCTTGGGCGAGGGGCGGCTGCAGGTCGGGCGGGGGGCGGGCATGGACTGGATGCTGCCGGACCCGTCGCGGCACCTGTCCTCGCACCATTTCGACGTCGTGTTCCGGGACGGGGCGCACTGGCTGGAGGACGTCTCGACCAACGGGACGTTCCTGCAGGGCCAGCGCTACCGCCTCGATGGCGCGCACCGGCTGCAGGCGGGCGACCGGTTCCAAGTGGGGTCCTACGTGGTGGCCGTCGAGGGACCGGGCATGGCGGCGCCCGCGCCCGCGCCTGCGGCGCCCTCCGCCGACGCGACCGGCGGGTGGGCCGCGGCGGACGACCCGTGGGCGGTGGGCGGCCCGCTGCCGCCCGTCGATCCGATGCCGCCCGCCCGGACGGGGCGGCGCGACGACTTCGCCGACGAGTTCATGGCCCCGCCGCGCTTCGCCGCACCCGCGCCCGCGCCGGAGGCGCCGCCTGCGGCGGTCCCGCTGGAGGCCGTGCCGCCGCCGCAGCCTCACCTGCGCCCGCTGACGGCGGCCCCGCGCCCCGATCCGGCCGCCCTGCCCCCCGCCGCCCAGCCGACGCCCCCTCCGGCGCCCCCCGCCGCCGCGCCCGCGCCGGCCCCCGCCGCGCCGCCCCCGCCGCCCGCGCCGGGCGAGATCGTCGCCGCCTTCTGCGAGGGGGCGGGCCTCGACCCCGCCGCGATGGGCGGCGCCGACGGGCTGGCGCTGGTGCGCGAGGCGGGGGCCGCGCTGCGCGCCGTGACGGAGGAGACGCTGCTGCACCTGCGCGCCCGCGCCGCCTTCCGCGCCCAAGCGCAGGGCAAGGTCGAGCGGACGATGGCGGGCCTCGCGCCCAACCCGCTCAAGACCGCCCCGCAGGCCGAGCGCGCGCTGGACGAGCTCTTCTTCCGGCCCCGCGCCGGGGCGGAGGCGGGGGCCGCCGCGATGGGGGCGGCGGCGCGCGACCTGCGGCGCCACCACCACGCGCTGATCGCCGCGCTCCAGCCCGCGCTCGGCGCGGTGCTGCACGACCTCGCGCCCGAGGAGATCGAGGCGGCCGCGGCGGGCGGCCTGCTGTCGGGCAAGCGGTCGCGCGCGTGGGAGACCTTCGTGGAACGCTGGGACGGCAAGGCGTCGGCCCACGAGAACGGGATGCTGGACGAGTTCCTGTCGCATCTGATGCAGGCCTATGCCGACGCGCTGCGCGCGGCGGACGACGAGGGGGGAGAGCGGCGATGAGCACGCTGGAATGGCTGACCGAGCCGGTCGAGGCGGACCCGCCCTGCGGGCCGGACCTCGAACTGGCCGAGGACGACGACTTCCTCGACTACTACTACGACGCGGAGGGCCGCCTGCCCGCCCGCTACATGGACACCGGCCAGTCCCTCGGCGCCGACGGGCGCCCGCGCGACCGGCTGTTCGACGCCTCCTCCGTGGACCTCGCGGGGGAGCGGCGCGAGATCGAGGGGCTGCTGCGCCGCTCGCGGGACCTGCGCCCCCTGTCGCTGCTGGCGCGCTGGGGCGCGCTGGCGTGGCGGACGGACGTCCTCGCCGACGCGGTCGAGGGGATGGCGGCCTTGGTCGCCGCCCACGGGGACGCGGTGCATCCCGCGCTGCCCGAGCGGTCCCGCGATCGGCGCGGGGCGATCGAGGCCTTGGCGACCCCCGCCCACGTCATCCAGCCGCTCAACCACCTCCCGCTCACCGGCACGGGCGAGGTCACGTGGCGCCGCTGGCAGGTCGCGCAGGGCCGGGTCGAGCCGCGCGCGGGCGAGGAGGAGGCCGACGGGACCGCGATCCTGCAGGCCTTGGGCGACCGCGCCAACGCGTCGCAGGTCGAGGCAGTGCAGGCCGACCTCGCCCGCGTGGCGGCGGCGGCCCGGACGCTGCACCCGAACCTGCTCGAGCGGCTGCTCGACACGGTGGACGGGATCCTCGGGCTGATCGCGCAGGCGCGGCCCGAACTGACGGCGCCCGCGCCGGACGCCCCGGCGCCCGCCGACGCGCCCGAGGCCGGAGGGGCGCCCGCCGAGGCGGAGGCGTCCCCCGCCCCCGCCGCGGTCGAGGAGCTGCCCGCCGACGCCCCGCAGGACCGGGCGCAGGCCAAGGCGGCCCTCGTCGCGGTCGAGACCTACCTCGCGCGGAGCGAGCCCGCCTCGGCGGCGCTGCTGCTGACGATCCAAGCGCGGCAGCTGATCGGGCGGCCCTTGGTCGAGGCGCTGGAGACGCTGCTGCCGGGGGACGCGCCGCGCGCGGTGATCGACCTCGGAAGCTCGGGCTTCGCGCTGCCGATGGACCGGCTCAAGGCGCTCAGCGGCGAGATCCCCGCCCCCGACGCCGCGACCGCCGGGGAGGCCGCCGCCGCCCCGGAGGTCGTGGACCGCGGGCAGGCGGCGGGCCAGCTGCGCGCCATCGCCGCGTTCTTCCGCCGGAGCGAGCCCGCCTCGCCCGTCCCGCTCCTGCTCGACCGTGCGCGCACGTGGCTCGAGCGGGACTTCGAGGGGCTGCTGAGCGAGCTTCTCCCGCCGGCGGCGGAGGGGTGAGCGACACAGGGAACGGATTATCCACGAGACGCGCGTTGACTTACGGGAAAGCCCTCGGTTGACGTTGCATCAACCAATTTCGACCAGAGCACGGAGAGCAGGCTCATGGCGTCCGACAAGGCCACCGACTTCATCAAGCGCAACCGCCCGCCGCGCGTGAACATCAGCTACGAAGACCCCTACGACAGCGAGAAGATGGTCGAGCTGCCGTTCGTCATGGGCGTGATGTCCGACCTGTCGGGCAACGACTCCGAGGTCGAGAAGGCCCCGATGGACGAGCGCGACTTCGTCGACGTGACCGGCGCGACGCTGGACACGGTGATGTCGAAAATCAGCCCCGCCTCCTCCTTCGCGGTCGAGGACAAGCTGAACGAGGACTCCTCCGACAAGCTCGGCGTCCGGCTCGAGTTCAACTCGATGGACGACTTCAACCCGGCCCGCGTGGCCGAGCAGGTGCCCGCGCTCAAGAAGCTCCTCGAGGCGCGCAAGCAGCTGGCGAACCTGCAGCGCTACATGAACTCGAAGCCGAAGGCGCAGGATCAGATCAAGACCCTGCTCAACGACCCCGAGCTGATGGCCGCCCTGGCCGCGCGCGGCGCGTCCGACGACGCGGAAGGAGACGCCTGATGGCCGACACCCAGACCCAAGCCGGGGCCGAGGCGGGCGCGCTGTCCGAACTCGACGAGTTCTCGGACATCCTGCGCCAGACCATCAAGCCGCGCTCCGAGGCCGCCGCCGCCGAGGTGGACAACGCCGTCACGGCGCTGGTCCGCGAGGCGATGGACGACCAGACCCTCGTGACCGAGGACGTGCTCGACACGATGGACGCGATCCTCGCCAAGCTGGACCAGAAGCTGTCGGACCAGGTCAACGCGATCATGCACCACGAGGAGTTCCAGAAGCTGGAATCCGCGTGGCGCGGCCTCGCCTACACGGTCAACAACTCCGAGACCGACGCGACGCTGCGCGTGAAGGTCATGAACGTGTCCAAGCAGGAGCTGGCCTCCATGTTCCGCGCCTATCCGGGCGCCCGCTGGGACCAGTCGCCGCTGCACCGCAAGATCTACGAGCAGGAGTTCGGCACGCTGGGCGGCAACCCGTTCGGGGCGCTGGTCGGCGACTACTACTTCGGCATGAACAGCCAGGACGTCGGCGTCCTCTCGGGCATCTCCAAGATCGCCGCCACGGCCCACGCGCCCTTCATCTCGGCCGCCGCGCCGGAGCTGCTGGGCATGGACACGTGGAACGAGATCGGCACCCCGCCGGACCTGTCCGAGATCTTCGAGACGCCCGACTACGCCAAGTGGAACACGCTCCGCGAGAGCGAGAACAGCCGCTACCTCGCCCTGACCCTGCCGCGCGTGCTGTCGCGCGACCCCTACGGGCAGGACAGCGAGAGCCAGGTGGCCGAGTTCAACTTCGAGGAGGAGACGGACGGGCACGGCGGCGAGAAGTACGCGTGGATGAACGCGGCGCACGCCTTGGCCGCCAACATCAACCGCGCGCACAAGATGCACGGCTGGACCGTCCAGATCCGCGGCGTGCAGGCGGGCGGCGAGGTGATGAACCTGCCCACCCACACCTTCGAGACCGGCGACGGCGACAAGGACCTGAAATGCCCCACGGAGGTGTCGATCACGGACCGCCGCGAGGGCGAGCTGTCGGCCGCCGGGCTGATCGGCCTGATCCACCGCAAGAACACCGACAAGGCGGCGTTCATCGGGGCGCAGACGCTCTACAAGCCGAAGAAGTACGTCGACGAGGCGGCGACGGCGTCGGACAACATGTCCTCGCGGCTGCCCTACATCTTCGCGGTCTCGCGCTTCAGCCACTACCTGAAGTGCATGGTGCGCGACAAGATCGGCCAGTCCCCGTCGCGCCAGCAGCTGGAGAACGACCTCCAGTCGTGGGTCAACAAGTACGTGGAGCCGAATCCCGACACCGCGTCCGAGGCCCAGAAGGCGAAGAAGCCCCTCGCCGGGGCGACCGTGCAGGTCGTCGAGGACGAGGAGAACCCGGGCTACTACGCCGGAAAGTTCTTCCTGAAGCCACATTTCCAACTCGAAGGAATGGATATCGGGATGAGCCTCGTCTCGAAGTTGCCGAACGGCAAGTGAGGCGCTAACCCTACGTCAAGCACGGCGCCCCGGAGGGGGGCCCGCGCCCCCAGTCAACCAGAGAGAGAGTACTATGGCTGTCGATATTTTCCTTCACCTGGCCAACGGCATCAAAGGCGAGTCGCAGGATTCCACCCACAAGGACGAGATCGACGTCCTGGCGTGGAACTGGGGCCTCACCCAGTCGGGCACGACCCATGTCGGCGGCGGCGGCGGCGGCGGCAAGGTCGAGGTGTCGGACATCACGCTGACGAAGTACGTCGACCTCGCGTCGAACGACCTGATCAAGCGCGCGACCTCGGGCGAGCACATCGCCGACGGCCGCCTCATCGTCCGCAAGTCGGGCGGCGGCGCTCCGGTCGAGTACTTCATCATCGACATGGAGAACATCATGATCACGTCCTACCAGACGGGCGGATCGAAGGACGGCCTGGACCGCATCCAGGAGACGCTCACGCTGAACTTCCGCAAGTTCCAGATCACCTACACCCTGCAGGAGGAGACCGGCGTCGCCGGGCCGCAATCCTCGACGGGTTGGGACATCGCCGAGAACGCGGAGTGGTCGGTCTGACCGCCACGCGGTGACGCGGCGACGACACGGACGGGGGCCCGCCGCGAGGCGCGGCCCCCGTCCCCTTGAGGGCGGACGCCTTCCGTAGTCTCCTCGCCCCGACGACACGGACGACGACAGGCACCTGCACGATGGCCCGATCCACCGACGTGACCCGGCCCGACCTGCGCGGGGGCCAGCGCGGCAAGCCGCCCCGGCAGATGTCGATGATGCACGTGTTCCGCGCCTCCGCCGAGGCGGGCGACGCGCGCGAGGATCCCTTCGACCGCGGCCACGACGCCCCCGAGGGCGAGCGCGCGCGCCGCACCTTCCGCGACACCATCGACGAGGGCGAGCTGCGCCGCCATCTCGCGCTCGACCTCGAGAGCCTGATCTCCACCGTGCGCCTCGATTCCGCGATCCGCCTCGACCCCGAGACGCGGGTGGCCCATTCGGTGGTCAACTACGGCTTCGCCGACCTCAGCCGCGCCAGCGGGACCGACACGTCGCGGCGCACCATCGCCAGCACGATCCGCGCCTCGCTGGAGGCGTTCGAGCCCCGGCTCGTCCCCGGCTCCGTCGTGGTCGAGCCGCTGGGCGAGGACGAGAAGGGCACCAACCGGCTGTCCTTCCGGGTCGCCGCCGACATCGCCGCCGACCCCGCCGACCTGCCGCTGGACTTCGTCGCCGAGGTGGATCTCGGGGCGGGCAAGCTGCGCACCAAGCGGCTCCGGCAGCAGCGCCGATGAGGAAGGCGTTCCGCGACGCCTACGAGCGCGAACTCTCCCTGCTCTACGAGCGCGGGGCGGAGTTCGCGGCCGAGTATCCCGGCATCGCGGGACGGCTCGGCGGCCTCCTGCGCGACAACGCCGACCCGGCGGTGGCGGGCCTGCTGGAGGGCGCGGCCTTCATGGCGGCGCGGGTCCATCTCAAGATGGACGAGGAGTTCCGGAACTTCACCACCGAGCTGCTGGACCAGGTGTTCCCCGACGCCTTGGCCCCCCTGCCCTCGATGATGCTGGCGCAGGCGGCGATCCCGGCGGACGCGGCCAACCTCGCCGAGGGGCTGGAGGTGCCGGTGGGCGCGGCGATGGACGCGCGCTTCGTCGACGCCGACCACCGCGTCGCGTGCCGGTTCACCACCGCCGCCCCGCTGACGATCTGGCCCCTGCGCCTCGGCGAGATCGACTACCTCGGCAGCGCGGCCGAGCTGTCGGCCTTGGGGCAGGACGCCGCGCCCGGCGCGCTCGCGGGCCTGTCCATCGCGCTCGCCGTCACCGGGGACGCGGACGTTCCCTTGGGCGAGCTGCCCGTGGGCGACCTGCCGGTCCACTTCACCGCCTCGATGGGCGACGCGACCGCCCTCTACGAGCAGGTCCACTGCGATGTCGTGCGCGCCTCGCTCCGCTGGCTCGACGAGCAGGGCGACCCGGTGATCCGCCGCCTCCCGCCCGGCGCGATCGACCAGATCGGGTTCGACCGCTCCGAGCGCATCCTGCCCCACGACCTGCGCCTGTTCGACGGCTTCGCGCTGCTCCGCGAGGGGTTCGCCTTCCCGCGTCAGTTCCTCGGGATGCGCCTGCGTGACGCGAGCCGCCATCTCGCGGGGATCGCCGCGCGCGAGGTGCAGCTGATCCTCGAGTTCGACCGCCTCGACCCCGGCCTGATGGAACGGCTGCGCCCGGCGCACCTGCGGCTGCACTGCGTGCCGGCGGTCAACCTGTTCCCCGAGAGCGCGCAGCCCATCCGCCTCGACGGGAAGCGGCACGAGTTCGTCGTCACCCCCGCCTCCAGCCCCGCGACCCACTACGAGGTGCACCGCATCCTCGACGTGCGCGCCCACTACGGCAGCTCGCGCGCGCGGATGCCGGTGCATCCGCTCTACGGCCTGCCGGACGACGGCGCGTCCGACCCGCGGCAGGCGCTCTACTACACCAGCCGCCGCAAGCCGCGCCGCCTGACGGAGGAGGAGCGCCGCTTCGGGCGGCGCCAGCCCTATCTCGGGACCGAGACGTTCCTGTCCTTCTGGGAGCCGCCGGACCTCGACGACGGCGCCGACGACGCGCAGGGGCACGGGGCGCAGCGCCTGCACGTCCGCTGCCTGTGCTCGAACCGCCACCTGCCCGCGATGCTGCCCAAGTCGGACGCGGCGGGCGCGTTCACCCTGCTCGACGACACGACCGTCACCCTCGCGGCGGTGGCCGGGCCGACCGCCCCCCGCGAGTCCTTGGGAATGCTCGACCTCGACGCGCCGCACAGGGCCGTGGCGGGCGACGTGCAGTGGCGGCTGCTGAGCTACCTTTCGCTGTCGCATTTCGGGATCGAGGACCGGGCGGGCGGGGATTCGGCGGCCGCGCTGCGCGAGATGCTGTCGCTCTTCGCGGACCTGTCCGAGGCCACCTCCGAGAAGCAGATCGGCGGGATCGTCGGGCTGGAGACGCGGCCGGTGACGCAGCTGATCGCGCGCGAGGACGGGCACCTGCCCGCGCGCGGCATCGAGCTGCGGATCACCTTCGACGAGGACGCCTACGAGGGGGCGGGCGCGGTGCTGATGGGGGCGATCCTCGACCGCTTCCTCGCCGAGTACGCGCCGACCAACAGCTTCACCCGCACCGTGGTCGCCTCGCGGCAGCGCGGCGACATCAAGACGTGGCCCGCCCGCACCGGCTCGGGGCCCCTCCTGTGAGCCCCGCCCGGCCCGATCCGGTCGAGGCGCGGCGGAGGGAGGCGACGCGCCTCGGGCTCTTCGCTGCGCTGCGGCGACAGGAGCGCCGCAACCCCGACCGCCCGCCGGTGGGCCGCAACGCGCGGCTGGCGGACGAGGTGGCGGTGCTCGGGCAGGATCCGTCGCTCGACTTCCCCGCCGCCGACGTCACCGACTTCGAGCGCCTCGCGGACGGGCGGATCAGCGTCCGCACCGCCGTCCTCGGCTATTTCGGGCCGCAGGGCGCGCTGCCGCTCAACACCACGGAGGAGGTGCTGCGCTGGTCCGTCGCCGCCGGGGACGAGAGCTTCCCGCGCTTCGCCGACGTCTTCGCCACCCGGTTCCTGCAGCTGTTCTTCCGGGCGTGGTCCGATGCCCGCGCCGTGGGCCAGTTCGACCATCCCGACCGCGACCGCTTCCGCGCCCACGTCGCGGCGCTGTCGGGCATCTCGACCCCCGCCTTCCGCGACCGCGACGGCATCCCGGAGATCTCGCGCACCCGGCTGGTCGGCCTCCACGCGACGCGGGTGCGCTCGGCCGTGCGCCTGCGGCAGCTGATCGAGCTCTACCTGCGCGCCGAGGTCGAGGTGGAGGAGCACGTCCCGACATGGATCGTCTTCGAGCCGGAGGACCGCTCGCGGCTGGGCCTCGGCGCGGCGACGCTGGGGCGCGACGCGGCCCTCGGATCGCGCACGCGCAGCGTCAACGACCGCATCCGCCTGCACATCCGCACCCGCGGGCTCGAGGACTACCACGCCTACCTGCCGGGCGGCCTGCGCCACCGTCAGCTCGCCGACCTCGTGTTCTGGTTCCTCGGGCGCCGGACGGAGGTGGAGGTGGCGCTGTCGCTGCCCGCCGAGACGGTGCCGCCGGGGGCGTTGGGCAAGACGATGGCGCTGGGGTGGATGGCGGCGCTCGCGCCGGACGAGGACGCGACCGGCCCCATCGAGGTGGCGCGGTTCGAACTGGACGCGGCGTGAGACTGCGCGACTGAGAGGGGAACGGGCCGATGGCCGAGATCACGATCGAGAAGTTTCTGGGGAAGGCCAACCGGACCGGCTACGACGCCTTCCTCGGCGCGATGCGGCAGGCCCGCTCGGAGGAGAACGCGCGCGTCGAGGCGGTGCACTGGCTGTTCCATGCGCTGTCGGACAAGGACAGCGACTTCGCCCTCACGCTGGGCGCGATGGACGTGGACCGGGGCGAGGTGCTGCGCCAGCTGGACGCCGCGCAGTCCGCGCTCCGCAAGGGCGTCACCGAGGCCCCGCAGGTCTCCGACAACCTCAAGAAGCTGCTGGAGCTGGCGTGGACCTACGCCACCCTCTTCTTCGGCGAGGCGCAGATCCGCACCGGCCACGTGCTCTTCGCCGCGCTCTCCGACGAGCGCCTGCGCCGCGAGGTGACGGCGGCGGCACCCGCGCTCGACGCGCTGTCGGCGGACCGCATCGCGCGCGAGCACCAGGCGATCTGGGCGCAGTCCAACGAGGAGAGCCTGCGCCCGATGGACGGCTCCGGCCTGACCGCCGGGGGCGCGCGGGACGCCGCCGAGGGCCGGGGCGGCGACACGCCGCTGGGGCGCTACTCCGTCGACATGACCGCGCAGGCCGAGGCGGGCGGCATGGACCCCATCGTCGGCCGCGACCCGGAGATCCGGCAGATCGTCGACGTGCTGCTGCGGCGGCGGCAGAACAACCCGATCCTCACCGGCGAGGCGGGGGTCGGCAAGACCGCCGTGGTCGAGGGCTTCGCGCAGCGCCTCGCGGCGGGCGACGTCCCCCCTGCCCTGCAGGGCACCCGCCTCCACGCGCTCGACATCCAAGCGATGCAGGCGGGCGCGTCCATGAAGGGCGAGTTCGAGCAGCGGCTGAAGTCCGTGATCGACGAGGTGCAGGCCTCGCCCGTCCCGCTGATCCTGTTCATCGACGAGGCGCACACGCTGATCGGCGCGGGGGGTGCCGCGGGCACGGGCGACGCGGCCAACCTGCTTAAGCCCGCGCTCGCCCGCGGCACGCTGCGGACGATCGCGGCGACCACGTGGTCGGAGTACCGCAACCACATCGAGAAGGATCCGGCGCTGACCCGCCGCTTCCAGCCCGTCGACGTGCCCGAGCCGGACGTGGCCCGCTGCTGCACGATGCTGCGCGGCATCCTCGAGCCGATGGAGGCGCATCACGGCGTCCGCATCGCCGACGAGGCGCTGGTCGCCGCCGTGTCGCTGTCGGACCGCTACATCCCCGCGCGCCAGCTGCCGGACAAGGCGGTCTCGCTGCTCGACACGGCCTGCGCCCGCGTCGCCGTCTCCCAAGCCGCCACGCCCGCGCGGATCGCGGACCTGCGCGCCCGCATCGCCGCCCTGTCGTCCGAGATCGCCGCGAAGGAGGCCGAGCGCGACCTCGGGGCGACGGACGAGGACCGGCTGGCCGAGGCGATGGAGGAGCGCGCGACCGCCGAGGCCTCCCTCGCCGAGGAGGAGGCGCGCTACGCCGACGAGAAGGCCGTCGTCGACCGGATCGTGGAGCTGCGCCGCAGCCTGTCCGAGCCGGGGGAGGACTTCGACGAGGCCGCCGCCCGCGCAGAGATCGCCGCCAAGATGGACGACCTCTCGGCGCGCGACGCGGACGACCGCATGGTCTACCCCCACGTGGACGCGCAGGCGGTGGCGAGCGTCATCTCCGACTGGACCGGCATCCCGGCGGGCCGGATGGTCGCGGACGAGTTGCAGCAGGTGCTGACCCTCGCCGACACCCTGCAGGAGCGGGTGATCGGGCAGGACCACGGGCTCCGGATGATTGCCAAGCGGATCGAGACGAGCCGCGCGGGGCTGGGCAACCCGGACAAGCCCATCGGGGTGTTCATGCTGGCCGGCCCCTCGGGCGTCGGGAAGACGGAGACGGCGCTTGCACTGGCCGAGCAGCTGTATGGCGGCGAGCAGAACGTCATCACGATCAACATGTCCGAGTTCCAGGAAGCGCACTCGGTCTCGCTGCTCAAGGGCGCGCCGCCGGGCTACGTGGGCTACGGCGAGGGCGGGCGCCTGACCGAGGCGGTGCGGCGCAAGCCCTACTCGGTCGTGCTGCTCGACGAGGTGGAGAAGGCCCACCCGGACGTGCACGAGCTGTTCTTCCAAGTGTTCGACAAGGGCATCATGGAGGACGGCAACGGGCGCCCGATCAACTTCCGCAACACGCTGATCCTGCTGACGTCGAACGTCGGCACGGACGTCATCATGGAGATGGCCGCCGATGGCACGGTGGACGACATGGAGGAGCTGGACGCCGCGCTGAAGCCGTTCCTGCTCGACGTGTTCCCGCCCGCCCTGCTGGGCCGGATCGTGACGATCCCCTACGTGCCGCTCTCGCCGTCGGTCCTGCGCGGCATCGCGGAGCTGAAGCTCCGCTCGGTCGCGCGGCGCATGAAGGGCGCGCACGGGGCGCGGCTCACGTGGACCGACGCGGTGCTGGACCACATCGTCGACCGCTGCCGCGACCCCGACTCGGGCGGGCGGATGATCGACAACATCATCACCAACTCCATCCTCCCGGACCTGAGCCGGGACGTGCTGGGCCGCATGGTCTCGGGCGCGGAGATCGGGGACGTGACCATCGAGATGGGCGAGGACGGATTCGCCTACGGGTTCGGGTAGGGGAGAGACGGCATGGCCTTGGACATCTTCGTGTCGGTCGATGGGACCGGACCCTATTCCGACGGCGTCTACGCCGCGGACTTCGAGGACAGCCACGTCAGCAGGCTTCACCGCGAGTGGCATACCCACGCACGGTTCTATCGGCGCGGCCCCGGCGCGCTGGGGACGGCGACCGGCTCGCTGGGCTACGACATGTTCATGCGGGCGCGCCATCACTGGCACCGCGCCGGGCGGGAGGGGGGAAGCCGCATCTTCCTGTGCGGCTACAGCCGGGGCGCGGCGGCGGCGATCGTCGCGGCGCGCTACATGCAGCGCCACGGGATGCGGGTGCATCACCTGATGCTCTTCGACGCCGTCGACCGCTCGCCGTCCCCCGACACCGAGACGATCCCTGCCAACGTCCGCATCTGCTCCCACGCCCGCCGGGCGCCCGCGGCCGCGTCGCGGGAGTTCTTCGGCAATTGCGGCACCCGCGCCGAGGACGGCGCAGCGACGTCCTATCACGAGGAGACGTTCCACTGCACGCACGGCGCGGTGGGCGGGATGCCGTGGGAGGGAACGGCGCAGACCGGACGCGTGGAGGAGATGCGCCCCGGCCTTGCGCGCGGGTTGAATCGGATCGGAGAGATCCTGTCGGACGCGTCGCGCTCGGACCACAGTTCGATGATGCGCCGGGACCGTCCCCGGGCGAACCTGTACCGGGCCTACCGCGCGACGGGCGTGACCGCTTCGCAGGAGGCGGCGGGCGCGGCGCGCTCGTGGGACTGGATGCGCGCGGAGCTCACCATGACCAAGGCGCTCCACATGGACGACGCCGTGGTGGAGGCCGACCGCCTCTAGCCGGCCGCCGCCAGCACGTCGTCCACCAGCTCCACGTAGGCCTCCACCTTCGGGTCCGGCGGCGGCGGGGGCGCGGCCGCCACGGTGGCCGGGGCCGCCTGCCCGCGCCCGCGCATCTTGCGGTCGGCCCACGCCTTGAGGTCGGCCACGTCGTAGTTGCGCAGGAACGGGTTGGCCCGCACCACCCCCGCCCCCATCAGCGCGAGGATGGTCACGTCGTCGCGCGTCGACAGGACCTTGTCCGCGCCCCCCGGCCCGAGGAAGTGCGCGAGGTAGAGGCGCCCGGCGGTGATCGCGTGCCCGCGCGAGCGCAGGTAGCGCTCGTTCTCCTGCGCCAGCCGGGTGACCATCTCGCGGCTCAGCGTCGGGTCGAAGCGCAGGCGCAGCAGCTCGCCGCGGTTCAGCGTCGCCACGAGGTCGGGACGGTAGGTCCGCATCATCCGCAGCCACGTGGACTCGATGAACTGCCCGAGGCCCGTGGCCGTGGAGAGCGGGTTCTTGGCCCGCGCGTTGCCTGCCGACTCGACCCTGATGATCTGGCTGACCAAGGCCTCGACGGCGCCGGACGCCTCGGCGGGGGCCGTGGCGATCACCCGCTCGCCGGTCAGGAGCGGCATCGGGTCGGTCGGCTCGCCCGCCAGCCGCGTCTCGAAGTGGAGGTGCGGCCCCGTGGACCGGCCCGTCGTACCGACCTGCCCGATCACCTCGCCCGCCGCGACCTCCGTGCCGACCTCCTGGCCCGGCGCGAAGCGGTGGAGGTGGGCGTAGCGCGTCTCCAGCCCGCCGGGATGGGCGATGGCCACGAGGTTGCCGTAGCCCCCCGCCGT
Source organism: Jannaschia sp. Os4 (assembly GCF_016820245.1). GTDB lineage: Bacteria > Pseudomonadota > Alphaproteobacteria > Rhodobacterales > Rhodobacteraceae > Jannaschia. The sequence continues at coordinate 94,247 of NZ_JAFCAR010000006.1, forward strand.
GCCGCGCCGCACGATGCGCCCCGCCATCGCGGCGCGCACCGGCGTGCCGGTCGGCGCCGCCCAGTCGACCCCCGCGTGGAGGCGCACCGTCTTGAGGATCGGGTGGCGGCGCGGCCCGTAGCGCGAGGTCAGCACCCCCTCGACGGGCGCGACCAGCGTGGCCGCCCCGCGCGCGGCACGGCCCGGCACGTGGCAGCGGAACCCGCCCTCGGACTCGTCGGGCACGACGTAGCAGCGCCACGTCTCGGATCCCCCCTCGAGGGCGGCGTACATCAGCTGCCCGTCCGCGCCGCCGCCGGGGCCGTGATCCTCGGCGAAGGCGAGGACGATGCGCTCCCCCTCGCGGGCGGGACGCTCGAGGTCGAGGTCCTGCGCGAGCACGGCCGTGAAGCTGCCCGCAAGGTCGGACGGGACGCCCGCGCGCAAGGCGGCGGAGTAGATCGCGTCCATCAGGCGGAAGGTGGCCCCGGCCTCGGGGGCGGCGCCCACGGCGAGGTCGGACAGCCCCTCGCCCACCCACGGGTCGGCGGCGGGCAGCGCGCCCGACGGCGTCGGCGCCACCGTGCCGAGGTATCCGTCCGGCCCGATCACCGTGACGTGCGAGGCCCGCGCCCCCCCGTCCACGAGGCGCAGCGCCACCAAGCCCCCGCGCGGCAGGCGCGCCGCATCGGGCAGGACGGCGGCGACCTGGTCGGCGAGGGGACGCCCCCGGTCCTCCAGCGGGCTCTCGGCGAGCAGGTCGCCGAGGTCGCGGGGCTGCTCGGCGCGCAGCACCACGTCCTCGAAGAGCGGCACGCGCAACGCCTCGCGCCGCAGGAAGGTGAGGCTCGTCTCCTCGACCGGCGCGGCGGCGACGGCGGGCGACGGCGCGGGGACGCCGCCGTCCTCCAGCCCGGCGATCTCGACGCCGTAGCTGTCCTCGCCCAAGCCCTCCTCCGTCTCCAGCCCGGCGAGGTCGAGCCCCGCCAGCTCCGCCAGCGCCGCCGGATCGGCCATCGCCTCGCGCAGGTCGCGGGCCGCGCGGTCCTGCTGCTGCTGGAGGAAGGCGAACTCCTCGCGCGACGAGGGCAGCACCGTCATCAGCCGGCTCTCCGTCACCACGAGGTCGTCGCGCAGCACGGCCACCCGCTCGGGCCGGGGCAGGCCGAAGCGCGAGATGTCCAGCATCGCGGGACCGGTCACGCGGGCGAGGCCGTCCTCGACCGCCTCCGGCGGCAGGCGCAGGATCGTGGGATCGCCGGGGATGTGGGCGAAGGCGTTGCCGGTCACGACGGGGGCGACGACGATTTCGTGCTCGATCTGGACCAGCGTCTCGTCGGCATCGCCCGCCACCTGCCACCGGTGGACGGCGTCGCGGACCCCGTCGGCCACCCGCGCGGGCACGTCGGTGAAGGCCCACAGCGCCGCCCCCGCCAGCGCGGCGGGGAGCACGCCCCACAGGAGGGCCCTGCCCCCGGCCCGCCGGGCGCGCCGGGCGCGGGCCCTTGCGCGGGCGGCGCGGAACTTGGGATCGACCTCCATGCGCGGACGCCCCCCGGCCCTAGCGGAAGGCGCCGCTGAAGGTCGGGTTGATGCGCCCGCCGCCGGACGGGGCCGGGGCCGGCGCGGCGCGCGCGGGCGCGGTGCGGGCGGGCGCGGCCTGCCGGGCCTGCGTCCGGGCGGGGGCCGCCCGGCGCGTGGTGGTCGCCGCCGGGGCGGCGCGGCGGGGGGCGGCGGCGACGACGGGCGCGGGGCATTCGATGTCCTCGCGCAGGATCACGTCGCGGAACAGGGCGACCTGCGCCTCGCGGGTGGGCGCCGCGCCGCCGCGCTGCGCGTAGTAGCGGTCCACCGCCCCGCGCGAGCCGTTGCCCCAGTCGCCGTCGATGGCCAGCCGGTAGCAGCCCATCCGCTGCAGCGCCGTCTGGAGCGCGGCGGGCACGGCCTCGGGCAGCGGGTCGAACACGCCCTGCGCCACGAGCCGGGCGTAGTTCTCGGGATCGGCGGCGCGCAGCCGCTCGCGCGCCGCGTAGCCGTCGACGTCCACCCCCTCGCCCGCGAGCGCCCCGCCCTCGTCCACCGGCGCGCCGTCCTCCGCGCCGGGCAGGCGTCCCACGATGATCGACGGGCGCGGCAGGCCCGCCTCCGGCGCGCGGGCCGACAGCAGCGCGGCGGGCTGGGTGACCGTCCCGATGGAGAGCGACGCCCCGCCGGGGCGGAGCGCGACGGGCTGCACCCGCCCCGTCGCCACGCCCCCGAGGGAGGCCGACCCGATCGTCACCGCGGCCGCCGCGCGCCCGATCACGACGCCGCCGCCGCCCGCCGCGGGACGGGACGGGGCCACCGGGCCGCCGCCGATCACCACCGGCGCCGCCTCGCGCCGGGCGGGGGCCGCGCGGAGCGGGCCGAAGCCGCCTCGCAGGACGAGCGGCTCCATCGCCGCCACGCCGCCCTCGGCGAGGCCGGCCCGCACCACGGCGGGCAGGTCGACCTCCGGGCAGGCGCCGTCCGCCCCGCGCTCCGGGGCCAGCATGGCCACGGCCCCGTCCCCAGCCCAGTCTCCGGCCACTTCCCCGGCCTCGTCCGCGTCGCGGCAGGCCGCCCCGATCAGCAGCACCTCCCGCGCGCCGCGTGCGCGCAGGGCGGCGGCGGGCGCGGAGATGGCCGACGGGTCGGCGGCGACGATCACGACGCGAGCGCCGCGGGGCGCGGACAGGGCGGACGGCGCGGCGTCCGCGGAGACCCGGCGCACGTCCCACCCGGCGGTGAGGAAGGCGCGGGAAAGGCCGACCACGGCGTCGGCGGCGCCCGCGGGCGCGCCCGCGTCGCCCACGAGCCACGCCAGCCGCGCCCCGTCGGCGGCGGCCCCGCTCCCCCCCGCGCAGGCGGCGGCGAGCGCGATGATCGCGGCAAATCCCCTCATGGGGGGCACCTTACCGGATCGCGGCGGGAGGTGAACCGGCCCCGGCCGCGTCACCCGCGCGCGGGGCGCTCCGGCCACGGGTCATTCGGGGATCGGCGCGAGGAACAGGCGCCACGCCTCGGCGGCCCCCGTGTCCACCAGCAGGAACCGCGCATCGAGATGGCCGCGCACCGCGCAGTCCGCCGCCGCCCCCTCGATCACGAAGCGGCCCGGCGCCACGCAGAGCGGCACCGACCCGGACAGCAGCGTGCGCCCGAACACGTCGAGTGCGAAGACGTGGACCGGCCCGCCGCGCAGGCGATCGGGGATGACCTCGGCGCACTGGTTCGGGCCGATCTTCCACCAGCCGCGCGTCTCGACCGTGCCGCGCTCGTCCCGCCCGATGGCGACGTTGGCGACGTCGAAGCTGCGGTTGCAGATGGTGAATGCGGCGGAGGCGGGGCCGGGGGCCGCCCAAAGCAACGCGGCTGCAACGCCGAACAGTGCATTTCGCATCGCCGCCTCCCGTTTCCGCGCGGGCCGTGCTAAGGCCGCTCCACACGCGGGAGATATCGCCCATGCTGCGCGCCGTTGCCATCACCATCGGAACCACGGTCCTGGCCGCCGGGGCCGCCGTCGCGCTGTCCTTCGGGCACCAGGCGCGGTCCGGCTACGAGCAGCACGCGGTGTTCCGTCCGGTCGGCGCCGACCCCGGCGTGGCCCGCCGCGCCGCGGCGCCCGATCCGGTGGCCGCGCGCGCCGTCCCGCGCGCCGCGTCCCGTCCCGTCGCCGATCCGGCGGCGCACCGCTTCGTCCCGCCACCCGCGCCGACGGCGGAGGTCGGGTCGCGCGCCCTCGCCGCCTCGATGCGCCCGGTGGCGCGGACCTCCGCGCGCATGGGGGTGGTGGGGGGCGCCGACCTTAGCCTCGGGCGCGCGCCCGCGTGGGATCCCGGCGCCGGACGGGTCGCGGCGACGCCCCGCTCCGACGGGGGCATCGCCGCGAGCGCCGTCTGGTCGACCGGCGTCTACCGCTAGGGCGCCGCGCGGCCCCCGGAGGCCGCCCCGACCGGCCTTGACCTCCCCGGACGCTTGGGGTCCGCTGCCGCCGATCGGCGCACCGCCGTCCCGACCGCCCCGTCCCGACCTCCGGAGCCTCCATGATCCGTCCCCTGCTCGTGTCCATCGCCCTCCTCGCCTGCTCCGGCGGCACCCTCGCCGCGCAGGAGCAGCCCGAGGCCGCCGCGCCTGCGGCCCCCGCCGCGACCTTCGACCTTGAGTTGAACAACGCCGCCACGCTCGACGGCGGGACGTGCCAGCTGACCTACGTCGCGGCCAACCGTTCCGAGGTCGATCTCGCGCAGGTCTCCTACCAGGTGGGCTTCTTTGACGCCGAGGGCGTGGTGCGGCAGATCCTCGTGCTGGAGTTCGGGGCGCTGCCGCCGGGCAAGACGCGGATCGTGCCCTTCGTGCTGCCCGACCGCTCCTGCGAGGACCTGTCGCGCATCGTCGTCAACGACGTCGCGGCCTGCCAGACGGCGGAGGGCGGCACCGCCGACCTCTGCCTCTCCGGCCTGACGACGGCGTCGCGCGCCGACATCGACTTCGGGATCTGACGCGGATGCTCGGGGGGATCGACCCGGTCACGGGGGCCGTGTTCGCGGCCTTGGCGGCGCTCTCGGTGGCGGCCCTGACCGTGTGCCTGTTCAAGCTGATCCAGTTCCGCCGCCTCGGCGTCGGGCGCGAGGACCGCGCCGAGGCGATCCTCGACGCATGGCTCGGCGGGCGCCCCGACGAGGCGACCCGCGCCGCCCGGACCCGCGACGCGGTCGGGCCGCGCGTGCTTGAGGCGGTCCTCTCCGCCCTGACCGCCCGGCCCAACGACACCGCCTATGCCGAGGAGCTCGGGCGCACGGCGGCGATGGGCGAGATGGCCCTGCTGTCGCGCCGGATGCGGGTGCTGGAGGCGGTGGTGCAGGGCGCCCCGATGCTCGGCCTGCTCGGCACGGTGATCGGGATGATCGACGCCTTCTCGACCCTGTCGCTGGCGCAGGGCGCCGTCGACCCCGCGCTGCTGGCGGGCGGCATCTGGACTGCGCTGACGACCACCGCCGCCGGGCTGGCCATCGCGCTCGCGACCTACTTCGTGGCGACGTGGCTGGAGGCCCGGATCGAGGGCGAGCGCCAGATGATCGAGGTGGCCGTCTCGACCGCGATCCACGGTCGCGTCGCGTCCGCCTGACGGCCCGGTGGCCGCCTCCGCCCCTCCGGTTCGCGCGATCCTGCCGCCACGCGCGCCGCGCCGCTACCGCTTCGCGCTGACGCCCTTGGCGGACGCGATGTTCCAGTTGCTGATCTTCTTCATGCTGGCCTCGTCGCAGGTCCCCTACTCGCTGCTCACCCTCAAGCCCGGCACCCCCGCCGGCGCCGCCGCAGCCGCGCCGTCCGAGGCCCCCGCGCCGGTGGGCGAGACCGCGCTGTGGTCCATCGACAGCGGCGCGGTCGTGGCGGGCGGCCAGCGGTTCGGCTTCGACGCGCTGCCGGACCTCGCGGGCGCCCTCGTCGCGGCGGGGACCGAGCGGGTGGTGCTCGTGGCCCGCCCGACCGCGCGGGTGCAGGACCTCGTCGCGGTGGCCGAGGCGCTGACCGGGGCGGGGATACCCTCGGTCGCCGTCACGCGGGCGGGCGCCCCGTGAGCCGCCTGCTCCCCCCGCGCCGCACGCCGCCGATCCTCGACGTCTCGCTGGCGATCGTGAACATCGTGCTGCTGCTGATCTTCTTCTTCCTCGCCACCGGGCGGCTGCTGAACCCCGTGGGGCCGGACATCGACCTGTCCGAGACCACCGACCTGCCGCTCGACATCCTGCCCTCGCCGATCCTCGTGGTGGCGCCGGACGGCGGCTGGCGCCTCGACGGGTCGCCCCTCGCGCCCGAACTGCTCGAGGCGGCCGTGGCCGGGTTCGAGGAGCCGCCGCGCCTGCACCTGCTGATCGACCGCGGCGCCCCGGCGGGCGCGCTGCTCGACGTGGTGGGGCGCCCCGAGCTGGAGCCGGTCGAGCTGCGCCTCGTGACGCTGCACCGCCGCGCGGTGGCGCGGTGAGCCGCCTCACGGGCCGCTCGGAGAGCGGGGGGCACTGGGCCGCCGCCTCCGCGCTGTCCTTCGGCGTCCACGCCCTCGGCCTCGCATGGGTGCTGGGGATCGTGCCCGACCTGTCGCCCGCGCCGCCCCCGCCGCCGCGCCAGACGGTCATCACGCTCGCCCCCGCGCTGGAGTTGCCGCCCGAGGCCGTGGACGCCGCAGCCCCGACCATGGGCGAGGCGGAGGCGCCCGCGCCGGAGACCGCCGCGACGGCGCCCGAGGCGGGGGCCCTCGCCCCCGCGGCGGCGGAGGCGGTGGCCCCCACCGCCGAGGTGCCGCGCCTCGCCGGGACCGAGGCCCCGACCGCGTCCGAGGCCGCGCCGCCCGCCCCCGCCGCGACCGCCGCCGTCCCCCGCGCCGCCATCGCCCCGGTGGAGTCGCTGGGGACCGCGGCGATCGCCTCGCTCGCCCCCGTGGCGCCGACGGCCGCCCCGGTCGGGGATCCCGCGCCGGCCCTGCCCTCCGTCGCGCCGCCCGCCGCATCGGCCGGGGCGGCGGAGGTCGCCGTGCTGCCCAGTGCCCTGCCGCCGGCCCCGGCGCCCGCCGCCCCGGCCGCCCCCGCGCCCGCCGGGCCGCCGCCGGACCCCGCGCTGGTCGCCTTGATCGAGCGCATCCGCGCCCGGCTCGACGACGCCTGCCTCGTGGCCCTGCCGCGCCCGCAGGCCGACCCCCTCCCCCCCTTGGTCACGACGCTGACCGACCGGGACGCGACCGGGGCCGCCTTCGCCCGCGCCGTGCTGTCGGATCCGGGACTGCCGGTGGAGCACCGGGACCTGCTGGTCGACGCGCGGCAATGCCCGGCGCTGACCTTCCTGCGCGGCGCGGCGCGCTACCCGGCCTTCGCGCTGGACCTGTCGCTCGCGCGCTCGCAGCTGGCCTCGGGCGAGGTGCTGAACGGGCGGATCGACGGGGCGGCGGGGGCCTACACCTCGCTGCTGCTCGTGGACGACAACGGGGTGGTGCAGGACCTGCGACGCTTCCTGCGCTTCTCGGGCGGGCGCGCGGAGTTCTCGATCCCGATGACCCGCGACGGTGCCCCGCGCGAGACCCAGGCGCTGCTGATCGCGCTCGCCACGCCGGGGCGGCCCGACGCCGTCGCGCGACTGGCCGGACGGCTGGCCGAGGAGGTGTTCCCCGCCCTGTCCGCGCAGGTGGACGCGCGCGCGCGGCTCGCGGTGCAGGCGATCGATGTCCGCTAGGGCGTGAGCTCGAAGCGCGCGACCTGCGCCACCGCGCCGGCCTCCGACGCCTCGGGGAGCAGGCGGTCCGCGAGGGCGGCCATGTCGGAGCCCGGCACCAAGGTCGCGGCGGCCACGAGCGGGTCGGGCGAGGCCAACGCGACGAGGAGTTGGGGCTGCGGCTCGGCCACCCCGGCGGCCGCGAGGGTGAAGGCGAACAGGAGGGAGCCGTCCGCCTGCGGCTCCAGCCGGGGCGAGAGGTCGTAGGTCTCGCCGTCGCTCGTCACCAGCAGGAGGGCCACGCCCCGCCCGCTCGCGCCGGAGACGCGACCGAGGACCGTCCCGCCCTGCGCCACCTCCGCCGCGTCGAGCACGAGGGCCGGGGCCGTCCCCCCGCGGCCCTGCAGGCCGCGCGCGACGGCGAGGGCCGGGCACTGCGCCGGGGCCACGCGCTGCCGCACGAGGGCGGGCGCCACGCCGAACGCCTCGCCATAGGCGTCCGCGAGGCCCGGCGCGGCACCCTCGCGGTCCGCGAACACCGCGATCCGGCCCGCATCCGCGCCGGCGGTGACGCGGGTGGCGTAGGCGCAGCCCGAGACCGCGCCGGCGAGGAAGCCCGCGCGCGTCGCCGCGTCGGGCGGCGGCGGGACGAAACCCGCGGGCGCGGGGTCCGGCGCCCCGCCGGGGTCGGGCGCGGCGACCTCCACCGGCGCGGCGGGCGCGGGGAGCGGCAGCCGGTCGCGCAGGAGCCACGCGCCCCCGCCGAGCGCGGCGAGCAGCGCCAGCAGCCCGATCCACGGCCCGGCCCGCCGGGCGGGTGCCCGCGCCGGGGCCGCCTCGGGCGGCGCGGTCGGCATCCGGAACGGCCCCTCGGTCGTGTCCGTGACCGGGGCGACCGGGCGACCGAGGCCCGTGGTGCGGGGCGGGCCCGAGACCGGCGCCGGACGCGCCTGCCCCTGCGCCGCGCCGGGCGGCGTCGCGATGACCGTGCGGTCCGGCGCGGGCGGCGCGGTGACGCGGCCCGGGTCGTCGAGCAGGGCGGCCACCTCGCCCATGGAGGCGGGGCGCGCGGCGGGGTCGGGCTCCAGCATCCGGGCGATCAGCGGGCGCAGCCGCTCGGGGATTCCGTCGAGCGCCGGCACCCGCTCGCGGGCCATCACCGCGTCGGGGAAGGAGCGCCCCATGTCGAGCGCCTCGCCCCGCGCGGCGGCGGCCAGCAGCAGGCCGAGCCCGTAGATGTCCGTGCGCGGCCCGACCTGCCCCCCGTGCAGGCCCAGCTGCTCGGGGGCCACGTAGCGGTACTTGCCCGCGAACCGCCCGAAGAGGGTGGCCTCCGACTTGTCCTCGGCGGTGGCGATGCCGAAGTCGATCAGCGCGGCGCGCGCGACCTCGCCGTCGCGCAGCATCACGTTGTCGGGCGACAGGTCGCGGTGGACCACGCCCAAGGAGTGCGCCTTGCCCAGCCCGATGGCGAGGCGGCGGGCGAGCGTGACCACTTGGTCCAGCGGCAGCGGCCCCGACGCCTCCAGACGGTCGGCCAAGGGCTCGCCGTCGATGTACTGCATCACGAGGCAGTAGCGGTCGGACTCGCGGTGGTGGAAGCTGTCGAGGTAGCGGACGATCGCGTCGTCCGAGAGGTCGAACAGGATGCGCGCCTCGCGGCGGAACAGCCCGACGATGGCCTCGTCCGCCGACAGCTCGCGCAGGATCATCTTGATCGCCACGCGGTTGCCCGTGAACAGGTGCTCGCCCTCGTAGACCTCGCCCATCCCGCCCTCGCCGATCTGGCGGTCGATGCGGTAGTTGTCGTTCAGGACGGTGCCGACGGGCGAGGGCGCGGCGGGCCCCTCCGGCGCAGGGTCGGGCGTGGGCGCGCGCGGCGGCTCGGTCCGCTTCCCGGGCGGGCCCTCGGGATCCTCCGGACGGGTCATTCGGCCGCGAGGTCGCGCGCCGCGCGCACCACGACGCAGGTGACGTTGTCCACCGCGCCCGCCGCCAAGGTCTCCTCGACCAGCGCCTCGCAGATCGCCTCCGCCGGGCCGCCGCCGCGCAGGCGCTCGGCCAAGGCGGCGTCGCCCACGTGCTCGGTCAGCCCGTCGGAGCAGAGCAGGAACAGGTCCCCCAGCGCGACCCGTCCGCGGGCCACATCGCAGGTCGGCGGGCCGGTCACGCCCACGGCGCGGGTGATGACGTTGCGCCGGGGCCACGTCGCGGCCTCCTCGGGACGCAGCGTGCCCGCGTCGATCAGGTCCTGCACCTCCGTGTGGTCCGTGCTGACCTGCGACAGGACGCCGTCGCGCATCCGGTAGAGGCGGCTGTCCCCAGCCCACGCGCAGGCGAACTCATCCTCGTGGACCATCAGCGCGACGACCGTCGCCCCCACGGTCCCGCCGAGCTGCGCGGCACGGGCGGCGATGGCGTGGTGCGCGCCCTCCAGCCGCTCCAGCACCCGCGCCTCCAGATCCTCCAGCGACGCGGCGAGGCCCACGGAGTCGAGCGCCGCGACGATGGCCCCGCTGGCATAGTCGCCGGCCGCATGGCCCCCCATGCCGTCGGCCACGGCGAAGAGCCCGAGGTCGGGGCGCGACAGGGCCGCGTCCTCGTTGTGGTCGCGCACCCGCCCGGTATCCGTGCGGAACGCGGCCTCGAACCGGTCAGCCTGCATCGCCCCGCCCCGTCATCACCCATGCCAGCGCCCGCCCGTCCGGCAGCCCCGTCGCCGAGACCACCCGCGCGGCATCGCCGCCCGCCGTCCACCAGTAGCTGCGCGACTGTGTGGCGCGCGCCATGTCCTCCGCGGCGATGTCGGACAGGAGGCCCGCCACGTCGCCGCTTCCGTTCATCGCCCAGAGCAGGTCCTCGACCGGCGGGGGGGCCGCGTCGCCCGGCACGGGCGCGTCCGGGTCCGCGCGCACCGCGTCCAAGGCCGCCTCGAGGGCGTCGAAGGCGGACTGATCCGCGTCGAGCGGCGGCGGCGCGATGGCGCCCGCGCCCCACGCGATCAGCGGGTAGCGGCGCCCCACCCTGTCGCGCGAGGGGGCCATGACGCCGGAACGCCCTTCGCCCAGCACGCCGCCGCCCAGCCAGAACCGCACCGGGCGGGCCGCGTCGAAGGCGTCGGCCCAAGCTTCGCCCGCCTCGGCGCGCCACGCCCCGAGCGCCCCGTCGAGCCAGTCCTGCATCGCCGCCTGCAACGGCTCCGCCACGCCGCGCGAGACGAAGTCGCCCAAGCCGGGATGCTTGCCGAACCAGCCGAACCGCAGCGCGTCGTCCACCGGGCTCAGTCCAGCGACTGCGGGCATTCGAACTCCCGCAGCTCCGGCATGGTGAAGGGGTTGGCGATGGCGTTGATCGTGAAGTCGTAGGTGATGTTGCGCCCGCCGATGGTGAAGGTGGCCCGGGTCGTGTCGCCGTTGCGTGTCTTGCCCGTCGCCGCGTCCAGCAACTGCATGAAGGTCCACGCGCTGCCGGTGAAGCCGACGGTGGACGGACGCCCGAGGTCGGGCAGCAGCTGGATCGCGGTGGCCGAGCCGGTGCCCGGCCAGACCACCGTCTTGGGGATCTCGTAGCGCACGGTCGGCACGCGCTGGTCGTTCACGATCAGCACCGCGCTCTCGACGGTGACGTGGTTGTCCACCTGCTGGACGGAGATCTCCACCTCGGGCTTGGTGCCCCCGCCCGCGAAGAAGGCCTGCCGGATGCGCTCGGCCCGGTCGAACTGGCGCAGCGCGCCGGGCGACAGGCGGCCGGCCAGCGGGCCGTCCTCGCGCCAGCGCAGGCCCTCGGAGGTGCGCTCGGCATGGGGGGCGAGGAACTCGGTGTAGAAGCGGTCCATGTCCCCGTTCGGCCCGAAGAACCGCGCGAAGTTGTCGATCGACAGCGCCCGCGACGAGTCCGAGAACGGGTAGCTCGGCGCGATCGTGTCGCGGCAGAAGAAGGTGATCTGGTTGGCGAGGGCGCGGTTCATCGTCTCGATGTTCGCGTCCGTCGCGCCCTGCCGGAAATCGGCCTCCGCCTCGTTGACGAGCGCGGCCACCTCCGTGGGCAGCTGGCTGTTGTAGCGGGTCAGCTCCGACAGGATCTGCGGCAGCAGGACAGCCGTCTGCTCCGGCGAGGAGCGCCCGGCCGCGAGCGCCGTCCAGACCGAGCCGAGGTTGCCGAGCACGGCGTCGATCGGCCGCTTGCCCGGCTCGCCCGACAGCAGGACGGACCAGTCCTCGTATTCCTCGGCGATCCGCTCGATCGGCGTGACGAGCCCGTCGCCGCCCCCGCCGGACGCGCCCGCGACGCCGATGCGCCCGCCGCCCCCGCCGGAGGTGGCCGCCTCCATCAGGATGCGCTGCACCCCGGTCGAGCGCGAGCGCACCCGCTGCAGCACTTGGCTGCCGACGTTGCCCGCGATCCCCTCGGCGTCGACCCCGCCGGCCAAGGCGTCCGGGGTGAGGCCCTCCAGCCCCTCCAGCTCGCGCGTGACCTGGGTCTCGGTGTCGACCGCGCGCACCAGCATCAGCAGCGGCGAGGAGATCTCGGAGGCCAAGAGCCCCAGCGTCTCGTAGCGCGGCGCATCGGCCACGAGGCTGTTGAGCGACAGGTTCCCGAGCACCGCGTCCCACGCGGCCTTGTGACCCCGGCGGTAGCGGTCGAGCAGGGTGCGGTCGAGCGTCCCCATCCGGGCCTCGAACTCCTCGGAGGCGGCGTCCTCGCCCAAGACCCACTGGTCCGCGCGCAGCCGCTCGGCCACCTCGTCCAGCGACGGGTAGAAGTAGGCCCAGAACCCCTCGTAGGTGTAGAGCGCGGGCACCGTCAGGCGGGACAGGTCGGTGCCGTCGCGGGTGCTGAACACGCGGTCCGAGCCGCCGCCCGCCGCCGTCTCCAGCGACCAGTCCGGCAGGCCCGCGCTCGCCACGCCGTCCTCGATCAGCGCCCATGCCTGGTCCGCCGGGGTCAGGCGCGTGATGGCGCCCCGCGCCAGCGCGATGGTCGCCTCGTCGATCTCGACCAAGGGGTCGCGCACGTCGTCCAGCTCGAGCATCGCGCCGAGGTGGCGCATCAGCGCCTCGCGCGTGTCGAGCCCCGCCAGCCCGTCGTAGATGGCGCGCCACGTGTCCTCGAACCACGACAGGATGGCCCCGTCGTCCGTCCGCCCGCCCTGCGCGCCGAGCAGCATGTAGACCTTGAGCGCGCGGTAGATCTCCGTCGTGTCGCCCCGGCCGACGATCAGCGGCATCTCCTGCTCCAGCGACAGGATCAGGCGGGGGCGCAGCATCCGCTCCAGCGCGTCGGAGTAGGCCACCTCCGAGGCGTCCTCCAGCCGGTCCCGCTGCCCGAGGCCCAGCCCTTCCCAGACGGGGGAGTCCGCGTCCGTCCCGTAGCCCGCGGGCATCGCGCGCAGGTCGTCGAGGATCGGCAGGATCGGCTCCAGCCGGGTGTCGTCGATGATCTGGCGGTCGATCTCCTCGCTGGCTTGGCGCGCGTAGGACGCGGCCTCGGCGCGCGCCACGTCCACGAGCGAGGCGTTCCGCCAGTAGGACCAGCCCATCCCCGCCAGCGCGGCGGCCGCCAGCACCGTGACGGCGGTGAAGCCCACGCCCCGCGCGACCGCCTGCCGCCGCACCGCGCGGCGGTCGTGGGAGACCCAGTCGCGCTCGGCGAAGATCACCTTCTCGAGGAGGTCGCGCAGGAAGAAGGACTTGCCCTTGCCGGACATGAAGCCCGTCCCGAAGCCCGCCGCGCCGTCGTCGATCGCGCCCAGCACCTGGTCGATCGGCGTCCCCTCCTGCGTGCCGGAGGCGAAGTAGAATCCGCGCAGGATCGCGTTCGACGTGTAGCGCGTCGGCTCGAACACCCGGCGCAGGAAGTCGGACACCCCCTCGCGCAGCATCGCCATCTGGCCGGGCAGGCCGAAGATGGCGATCCGGCTGATGCCGTCGGGCTCCTCGTTGAGCCGGTCGATCACCTCCTCCGAGAGCCGCCCCACCAGGCGGTCGAACTCGGCGGGCACCGCCTCGTGGGTGAGCGCCTTGCGGTCCTTGGTCTGGAAGGTCGTGCCCCAGACCGCGTTTCTGCGCTGCAGCGAGAACGAGCCGAAATACTCCCGGAACCCCGCGACCAGGTCGGCCTTGGTGAAGAGGACGTAGACGGGGAAGTCGACCTTCAGCGTCTCGTGGATCTCGGCCAGCCGGGCGCGCACGGTCTCGGCGTGGCGGGCCACGTCGTCGCCCATCACGTCCTCGATCGACAGCGCGAGGATGACGCCGTTGATCGGCTGCGAGGGCCGCGTCCGCTTGAGCAGGTCGAGGAACGCCCGCCACGAGGCGCCGTCGGCCTCGGCGTGGCTGTCCTGCGTGGTGTAGCGACCGGCGGTGTCGATCAGCACCGCGTCCTCGGCGAACCACCAGTCGCAGTTGCGCGTGCCGCCGAACCCTTCCAGCGCCCCGCCCGTGCGGTCGAGGGGGAACTCGATCCCGCTGTTCTTCAGCGCGGTCGTCTTGCCCGCGCCCGGCGGCCCGATGATGACGTACCACGGCAGGTCGTAGAGGTATGTCCGCCCGCCCGCCTTCTTCAGCGTGGCCAGCGCCTCCGTCATCCGCTCGGCGAGGACCTTGCCGTCGCCCACCGGCTCGACGGGGACCATCGCCTCCTCCAGCTCGCGCGCCGCCCGGCGCCGCTTGAGGAACCGCACCAGCCAGACCGTGAACACGATCCCGAGGATCGTCCCGATCACCGTCGCGCGCAGCCAGACGGTGCCCATCACCACCACGCCGGTCATCGGGAAGCCGATCCACACGGCTACGCACAGGCCGATCAGGCCCAGCACCATCAGCACCGTGCGGAACCAGCCGTGCTTGAAGAGCTTGCGGAACAGGCGGCGCATCATCTCAGAAGGTCCCCTCGCGCGCGATCGACACCTCGACCCGCCGGTTCTGCGCCCGGCCCTCGGGCGTCGCGTTGTCGCCGATCGGATCGGCCTCGCCCCGGCCCACCGACTCGACGCGGGCGCCGTCGGACAGCAGCGGCCCGATCACCGCCTCCACCGCCTCGGCGCGGGCGACGGACAGGTTCAGGTTGGTCTGGGGCTGGCCGACGCTGTCGGTGAAGCCCTCGATCCGGATCGGGCCCGGCTCGGCGTCCAGCACCTCGGCGATGCGGGCGGCCACGGGCGCGAACTCCGCGCGCAGATCGGCCCGCCCGCTGTCGAACAGCAGCAGGTTGCCCACGCGCACGTAGATGAAGTCGCCCTTGGACCCGACCTCCACCTCGCCCGCCGCGATCTCCGGCGCGAGGGCCGCGCGGATGCGGTCGAGCTGCGCCTGCGGGGCGACGAAGGGGGTGGCGGGGCCGGACCGCTCCAGCGCGACGGAGACGTCCGTGGGATGCATCCGGTAGAGCGCGTTGGCGACCTCGCTCCCCTCGCGGTTCAGCAGCGTCGAGAGCGTGGCGAAGAACCCCACCACGAGGACGGCGGCGAGGCCCGCGTAGGCCCAGACGGGGATGCCCCCGAACCGCCGCCTGCCGCGCAGGATGACCGGCGCCCACATCGGCGAGACGTCGTCGTCGGGGCGCGGCTTCACGCGGCGCAGCGTCTCGTAGATGGCGTGGCGGATGCGGGCCAGCTCCGTCGCCCCGTTGGGCCGGGTGCGGTACTCGCCCTCGAACCCGAGGCTGAGGCAGGTCAGCATCAGCTCCAGCAGGTCGTAATGCTCGGCCGGGGCCTGCATCGCCTTCTCGGCCTCGTGGAAGAAGCCCACGCCCGTGTCGCGCGTGTTGAAGAAGCGCGCGGCCATCGAGTACTCGGCCCATTGGCCGCGGTCCGCGCCGGGCAGGTTCTGCACGATGTCGTCCGCCGTCCCGCAGAGCGCGTACTTGGCGACCTCGACCGTCTGCGGCGGCAGGCCGGCGGCGGAGGCGGCGCGCTCGAAGGCCACGATCTCGTGGTAGACGTGCTCCATCAGCGGCGCGGCCTGCATCTCCACGAGGCCGGTGCGCAGCCGCCCGAACAGGATCAGCAGGTTCGCGGCGGCGGCGACAAGCGGGTTGGACGAGCCGCCCGCCCCGAGGCCGGTGCCCCGCATCGCCTGCTCCAAGGTGATGCGCGGGGCCGCACCGCGCGGCGCGGCCTGCGCCTCGCGCGGGGTCATCTCCGGGAAGAACCCCTGCCCCTCCGACCCGGCGGGCCGCCCGATGCCGCCGCCCGCGCCCGGCCCCATCCCGGCGCCGAGCCGCGTGCCGAAGCCCGGCCCCGATCCGGCGGCGCCGGCGGGCGGGGCCTGCGGCGCGGGCGCCGCCGGGCGCCCCGCGACCGGGCCGCCGACCCACGTGCTGTCCTCGGGCGCGACGCCCGCCCCGATGCGCGCGCCGCTCGACGGCGCGGGACCGCCGCCGATGACCGTCCTGTCGCCGCCCGCGCCGCCGGGCGCCCGTCCGAACGGGTCGGGCCGACGCCCCGCCCCGCCGCCGAGGGCGGGGCCACCGATCACCGTCTTGTCGCGATCGTCGCGCCCGGCCATGTCACTCGGCCTCCGGGATGGCCCAGAGCTCCAGCTTCAGCTCCGGCCAGTCGCCCGCGAAGTGCATCCCGATGGCGGGTGCGGTGGAGAACTCGCTCCAGAGCGGGGTCTTCTTGTCGAGCAGGAAGTAGACGTTGGACGGCACCACCCGGATCTGGCGGGGCGGGTTGGGCAGGTGCACGAGCCCCACGCCCGGCAGGTTGTTGCGGACGATCTCGCCCATCCGGGTGTTGGGGCCGACCTTGGCGAGCTGCGGGAACTGCGACTGCACCTGGGTCATCGGCTTGGCGCTCTCGACCTCGACGACGAAGGAGGCGTTGCGGAACAGGTGCCGGTCCTGGACCTCGGCGATGTAGCTGTTCTGGCGCACCTGCCGCAGGTCGAGGCGCACCGCCCGGCCCACGTCGCGGCTGAGCAGGCGCTGGATGTCGCGCACGACCGGGCCGAAGCCCGCCTTGGGGTCGTGGTGGTCGTAGGCCGCGTAGGCGGGCGCGAGGCGGTTGGCGTTGTCGAAGGTCGACAGCTCCCCCGCGAGCCCCACCAGACGCTCGAACAGGTGCTCGGGATGGACCGCGTGCAGCCCCGCCATGTGGCGCAGCACGCCCACCTCGCGGTTGAGCGTCATCAGCATCAGGTAGTCCGCCGCCTGCATCCCGCCCCCCGCCGAGGGGTCCGAGGCGTAGCGCGACAGCGTCTCGAGCTTGGCCTCGATCCAGCCGACGACGCGGCTGAGGTAGCCCAGCAGGACCGGGTGCGCCGCGAGCACGAGGGCGGGCGGCGGCAGCGTGTCGTCGAAGGAGACCACCCCGTCGCGCACCTCCGTGATCGCGGCGAGGCGCAGGCACTGGTAGCCCGGCCGGGGCGTCTTGCGGACCGCCAGCTCCAGCCGGGGCACCGCGATCTCCAGCACCTGCTCGGAGCGCGTCCCGCTGGCGTCGTCGGCCACGGTCTCGGTGGCGAGCGCGTAGCGCGTCACCGCCCCCTCCCCCTCCGGCCCGACCTCGCGCCCGTTGGGCGAGGCCTCGGGAAGGGTCAGCCAGACCGACAGCCCCGCCGCGTCCTCCGGGCAGGGCACCGCCACGGGCAGCGGCCCGGTCTCGGGGGCGTCGAAGGGGGTTCCGTCCGGCATGATCCCCGCCACGCGGCGCAGGCCGATCTTGCCCTGCTGCGCGAGGTCGCGGTCCAGCGCCATCTCGGCCAGGCCCCACGGGTAGGGCGACAGGTGGCGCAGCCGCGCGTCCAGCAGGTGCCGGACGTTGCGGTCCGCCTGCTGGAGATGATGCGGCTGGAGGAACAGCCCCTCCTTCCACGCGACCTTGCTGACCAGCGACATGCGCGTCCCCTCTCTGCGCGCCCGCACGGCGGCGGACGCGGATCCCTCTCACCCGGCGGGCGTCACCACTGCCACCGGACCTGCCCCGTGATGCCATAGCTCGACAGGGAACTCGACTGGCGTGCGTCGATCCGCGCCGACGCGCTGAACTGGCGCCCGCGCGACCCGTCGAGGATGCGGACGTAGTTCACGCCTACCGACACCTCGCCGTAGCTCTCGAGCGGGCTGGAGGTCAGCGTCCGGTCGTTGGCCGGGTCGACGGCGTCGTCGAACCGCGACACGAGGTCGTCGGAGAAGTCCGCGTAGTAGGTCCCCGTCGCGAAGTAGTTGAGCGCCGACTTCCCCGAGGCCGCCACCTGGGTGCGCGACACGGTGCTGCCGAGGAAGGCGAGCTTCTGGTCGTAGGATTCGAGCGTCAGCGTCGAGCCGTCGTCGAAGTCCAGCGTCCCGCCATCGGCCTTGGTGTAGCTGAAGCCCGCCGTCGGGACGACCGTCCAGCCGCTCTCGCCCACGGGGAAGGACCGGCTGACCGAGCCCGACAGCGTGATCGCGTCGACGTCGAGCTTCTGGTCCGTCAGCCCCAGCGCGAGGCCGGCGGCCGCGCGGTTGTTGAAAACGAACTCCGTCTGCTCGGCCCGCAGCTGCAGGTCGCCGACCAGCGGCCCCCGCGCCCCGGTGACGTAGAAGCCGAGATACTGCTGGTCGAAGTCGGAGGTCGTGACGCTGTCGACCACGTCGGTCTGCGCCCCGCCCAGCTGCGCGAGCTGGAGCACCTCCTGCGTGGTCGAGCCGGTGTTGACCCCGGCCGTCGCCCCGAAGGCCAGGTCGAACCCGCGGATCGCCCCGTTGAAGCAGGCGAAGTCGCCGCCGATCTGGAGGCCTTGGTAGGTCGCGTCCACCGTGCTCGGCAGGTCGTTCGTGCCGTCCGTGGTGCTGCCCGTCGCGTCGGCCTGGCCGGCGGTGAGGCGCGACCACGCGCCCGCGCCGCAGGTCGGCTCCTGCGTCGAGGCGAGGCCCACCACGAAGGGCGAGGTCGGGCGGTTCACCAGCGCCCCGATCAGCGACTGGGTCAGCGCGACGTTGCCCGCGATCCCGCCGATGGCCGGGTTGAGCTGGCTGGTCAGCAGCAGGTCGCCCGCGCCCACGTCGGGCCGCAGGACGTAGACTTGGCGGGCCGAGACCGGAAGCTCCGTCGCCGGGTCGATGCTGGCCGAGATGTCGCTGCCCGCCCGCCCGTCGATCAGGACGATCCCCCGCGAGAGATCCGCCGTCGTCCCCTCGTTCAAGAGGTTGAAGGACAGCAGGTAGTCGCCCGTGACCGCGCCCGTGGACACGACGCGGTCGCTCGTGCCGCCGTCGAGGTCGAGGTCGAAGGCGAGGGTCAGGCCGTCGCCCGCGAGGCGCGGGACCGTCAGCACGTCCGTCGTCGCCCCGTTCTGGAGGTCGATCGTGCCGGTCCCCGAGAGCGTCCCGCCGAGGATCGCGGGCCCGCTCCCCGAATAGGAGAGGCCGCCGTCGATCCGGGCGCTGCCGGTGACGAAGCCGTCCGGCCCGAGGACGAGCGTGCCGCCCGCCGCCGTCTGCGCCATGCCGTCGAGCGTGCCCTCGATGGTCAGCGCGCCCTCGCGCTGCAGCAGCCGTCCCGCCGCCAGCGTCTCGCCGGCCCCGATGGTCCGCGAGACCGAGTTGTCGAACGTCCCCGTGATCGAGACCCCGTCGGCGAGGGTCAGGGTCGACCCCTCCCGCGCCGTGAGGTTCCCGTCCACGCCGGTGTCCAAGGTCAGCGTGCCGCTGTTGGCGACGCTGCCCGTCACGAGGCCCCCGAACGTCGCCTCCCCGAGGTTGATGACGTCGCCCGTGGTCGCGCCCGAGACCGTCAGGTCCGCGCCCGCCCGGTTCGTCGTGCCGCCCGACAGGCCCACCACGTCGATGGTGCCGCTGTTGTCGACGGACCCGCTCGCCAGCGTGCCGCCGGTCAGGCCGGTCCCGGCAAGGACGGTCGTCTCCCCCGCGACGGTGAGCGTGTCGTCCATCGTGACGGCGCCGCCCTCGACCGAGAGGTCCCCGCCGACCGTCACCGGCCCCGTCAGGCTGGCCGTGCCGCCCGTGTTGACGAGGTCGCCGCCCACGTCGCCGGACAGGGCCAGCGTCGCGGCGTTGGTCACCGAGCCGGTCACCCCGCCGCCCAAGGTGGCGGTCCCGGCATCGTTCGAGACGGATCCGTCCAGCCCCGCCGTCACCGTCGCGGTGCCGGTGTTCGACAGCCCCGTCCCGCCGACGGTCAGCTCCGCCGCGTCCGAGGTGAGCGTCCCCGCGTTCTCCACGCCGCCCGCGACGTCCAGCGGGCCGCTCACCGTCGCGTCGCCGTCGTTCTCCAGCGTCCCGCCGATGGCCCCCGCGAGGGTCGAGTTCCCGGACAGGTCCGCGTCGCCGTCGATCTCGCCGGTCAGCACGACCGTGCCGCCGCCCTCCGAGGCGACGTCGCCGCGCGTCCGGCCCGCCACGTCCAGCGTGGCACCGTCCGCCACCGCGACGTCGCCGGAGGCGAGGTCGCCCGCCGCGGTGATCGTCGTCGTGCCGCCGGCCACGTCCACGCCGCCCGACGCCAGCTCGCCGTCGATGGTGGTCGCGCCGGTCGAGGTCAGCGTCCCGCCGATCGCGCCCGACGCGGTCAGCGTCCCGGCGTTGGTCACCGGCCCCGTGATCTCGCCGCGGTTCGTCGCGGTCCCGCCCGCGAGGTTCTCGAGCGCGCCCGTCAGCGTCCCCGACGCGGCGTTGGTGAAGCTGCCGTCGGACGACAGGGCCGACATCGTCACCTCGATCTCGCCGCGGTTCGTCAGCGTGCCCGAGTTGGCCAGCGCCCCGGCCTGCAGGGTCGCGCCGGTCCCCACGGTGGCCGTGCCGGTGTCGGTGTTCACGAAGCTCGACACGTTGGTCAGCGCGTTGCCGTCCGTCACCGACAGCGACCCCGCGTTGGTCACGCCGAAGCCCCCGGCGTCCACCTGCGCGGCGACGGTCACGGTGCCGGTGTCCTCGTTGTCGAGGCCACCCGTCAGCGTCTGGTCGGTGTCGAAGGTCAGGTTGCCGGCGTTCTCGATCCCCCCGATCAGGACGACCCCGGTCTCGACGGTCGAGCCGGCCTCGAGGCGGATCGTCGTCGCCCGCACCGTGAACGTGCCCGTGCCCTCGGAGCGCAGCACCCCCGTGCTGGCCAGCTCCAGCCGCACGGCGCTCAGTTCGATGTCGTCGGAGGAGTCGCCCTCGATCGTGCCCTCGTTGACGATCGTGCCGACGTTCGGCGCCAGCGCGAGGACCGCGGCGTCGCCGGTGACCGTCACCATGGTGCCCGCCCCGACCGTCAGCGCGCCCAGCATCGCCCCCTCCGCGAGGGTCGCCTCGCCGCCCGTCAGCGTCAGCGACCCCACGGTCCCGGCCACGGTCGCGCTGCCCGTCGAGGTCACGCCGCCGGTCACGGTGCCGCCCGAGCGCACGTCCAGCACGTCGTCGTTCACCAGCTCGCCCGACGCGAAGCCCAACGTGCCCCCGTCGGCCACCGTCACGGTGCCCGCGTTCGTGAGGTCGCCGGTCTGGGTCACGTCGCCCGTGACCTCCACCGTCGCGCCCGCTCGGTTGGTCAGCGCGCCGGTGCCGCCCCCCGCCAGCGTGACGGCGGAGGCGTTGTCCACCGTGCCCGTCAGCGTCGCGTCCACGGTCAGCGTGGCGTCGTTGTCTATCCCGCCCGTCACCGTGGACGCGCCCGACACGGTCGCCGTGCCGCCGCTGTTCGTCACCGTGCCGTCCACCGTCCCCGCGAGGTCCAGCGTCCCCGCCGAGGCGACGTCGCCCGTGACCGTGCCGTCGATCTCGGTGACCGCGGTCGGGTCGGCCACGTCGCGCAGGTCGCCCGTCAGGCTCGCTCCGCCCGCCACGGTCGTCGTCGCCCCGGCTTGGGTGTCGATCCCGCTCGCCGCCGTCGCCGCGCCGTCCACCACGACGACGTTCCGGTTGGTCAGCGCGCCCGTCACCGTGCCCGCCAGTTCCACCCGCCCGTCGTTGCCGACCGCGCCGGTCAGCGTGCCGTCGATGTCGAGCGTGCCCGTGGCCGCGTTCGTCACGAGCCCGCCCGCCGAGAGCGCGCCCGTCACCGTCAGGTCGTCCGTGTTGGTCGTCGTCCCGGTGATCGAGGCCGTGCCCGTGACCTCGCCCGTGCCCTCGTTGCGCAGGTCGCCGTTCACCGTCCCGCTCAGCGCGAGGGTGTCGGTCGACGTCACCAGCGGCGCGGTCACCGCGCCCGCGATGGTCAGCGTGCCGCCGTTCGTCAGCGACGCCGTCGTCAGCGCGCCGCCCGAGGAAATCTCGAGGTCGCCGTCGCCCTCCGTGGCGCCGGTGACGGTCGCCGCGCCCGCCACCTCGGTCGCGCCGCCATCCGTCTCGAGGTCGCCGGTCACCGTCCCGCCGTTCAGCGTCGCCGTCCCCGACGTCGTCGTGAGCGGCCCCGCCACGGAGCCGCCCGCGTTCAGGATCACCGTGCCGCCATCGGCCTCCACGCCCGCCCCGCCGGTCGAGAGCGCCGCGTTCAGCGTCAGCGTCCCGCCCGTGGCCACCGCGCTGGCGGCGGCGGTCGCCGCGTCGATCACGAGGGCGCCGCCCGCCACGTCGATCGCGCCGGTCACCGTCAGCGGGTCGGTCGCCGTCGCAGTGCCGCCGTTCACCGTCAGCGCGCCGCCGATGGCGTTGCGCAGGCTGCTGTCGGCCCCGACCGCCACGTCGCCGGTGATCCGGGCGTTCGCGCCCGTCATCGTCACGCCGCCCGTCCCGGCGACGTCGCCGTCCAGCGTCCCGCGCACCGTCGTCCGCCCGGTGTTGGCCACGCCGAGGCCCGGCCCGAAGGACAGGGTGACGCCGTCGTCCACCGTCACCGCGCCGAGGTTCGCGATGGACTGCGCGAGCGTCGTGTTCCCGTCGAAGGTGACCGCCCCGCCCGTCCCGGTCGAGACCGCGCCGGTCACCGCCGCACCGCCGCCCGGCACGCCCGCGCCGTTCACGCTCGCGGTGCCGGCCGTCACATCGAGGTCCCCGTCGATCCGCCCGTCGAGGTCCACGTCGCCGGTCCCCGTGACGGTCGCCGTCCCGTCGAGCGTGCCGTCGACGTCGAGCGTGCCGCCCTCCACCTGCGCCGCCGCCGTCAGCGTCTGGCCCGAGGACACGACCGTGGTCGAGCCGGTGCCGGTCGTGCGCGCCGTCGTCGCCGTGACCGCGCCGTCGATGGTGGTCGTGCCGCCGCCCTCGGTCACGAGGGTGCCGACGGTCGCGCCGCCCGCCGTCGCGGTCGCGGCATTGGTCACCGTGCCGGTCACGTCCGCGTTCACGTCGAGGTTCGCCCCGCCCTCGTTCGAGACGTCGCCCGTCACCTGCGCGTCCACGATGGTCCGCGAGCCCGCCCCCGTCGCCGTGAGGCCCGCCGTCGCCGTGAGCGCGGCGTCCACGGTGGTGGTGCCGCCCGCCCGCGTCGTCACCAGCCCCGAGATCGTCCCGCCGCCGAGCCGCGCCGTCGCCTCGTTGACCAGCGTGCCCGCCAAGTCGCCGTCCACGTCGATCTCCGCCCCGGCGAGGTTCTCCACCCCGGCCGTCGCGGTGAGGGTGCGCGTGGCCTCGACGGTCGTCGACGCGCCCGCGCCCGTGTTCGTCAGCAGCCCCGTGACCGTCGCGTTCCCGTCGACGTCGAGGTCGCCCCCCGCGTCGTTCGTGAAGGTGCCGCCCACCGTGCCCGACAGGTCGACCGTGCCCGCGTTCACCACGTCGCCGGTCCCGCCGCTCGCCGCAAGCACGTCGCCGTCGAGGTCGAGCGTCCCGGTCGCCGCGACGTCCACGTCGCCCTCGACGTCGCCCGTCGCCGCGATGGTGGTGGCGCCGTCCGCCTGCACCTCGACCGAGCCCTCGACGGTGCCGGCCACCGTGTTGGCGCCCTGCATCGTCGCCCGCAGGTCCCCGGTCAGCCGCGCGCCTTGGGCCACGGTCGCGGTCGCCCCCGCGCCCGTCGTCGTGAGCCCCGAGGTCGCCGTCAGGGCACCGTCCACGGTGGTCGCCCCGCCCGCCGTCGTCGTCACCAGCCCCGACACGGTCCCGCCCGCCAAGGTGGCGAGGTTCGCGTTGTCGACCGTGCCCGTGATGCTGCCGTCGAGGTCGAGCGTCCCGCCCGCCTGCACGTCGACGTCCGAGGTCAGCGCCGCGTCCACGTCGAGCAGGGCGTTCGTGACGTCCGTCCCGCCGGTGACCGTGCTCGTGCCGCTCACCGTCGTGGTCGCGCCCGACACCGTGAGCGCGCCCGTAATCGTCCCCGCGAGGTCGGTCGTGCCCGCGGTGCCGACGTCGCCCGTGATGGACCCGTCGAGGTCGAGGGCGCCGTCCGTCCCGACGGTGACGCCCGAGGTCAGCGCCCCGTCCACGTCGAGGGTGCCGTCCGTGACGGTGGTGCCGGCCGACACCGACGCCGCGCCGTCCACCGTGGTGGTCGCGCCCGTCACCTCCAGCGTGCCGGTGATGCTCCCCGCGAGGTCGCTGTC
>NZ_JAFCAR010000007.1 GCF_016820245.1 Jannaschia sp. Os4
TCGCCGTGCTCGTCCCCGGCCTCGTGGCCCTCGTGTTCGGCTGGCTCGCCTTCCGCTCCCGCGTCGCGGGCGTCTACCTGTCGATCCTGACGCAGGCGGGCACGCTCGCCCTGTCCCTCTGGCTCTTCCAGAACGATTCGGGCCTGCGCGGCAACAACGGGCTGTCGGGCCTCCAGAACGTCCCCGGCGCCGAAGGCGTCCCGCAATCGACCCTGTCGCTGTGGTTCCTCTGGGCCTCCGCGACGGCCCTCGCCCTCGCCTATCTCGGCGCGGCGTGGATGGTGGCGGGCCGCTTCGGCTCGGTTCTGCGCGGCATCCGCGACGACGAGGCGCGGGTGCGGTTCCTCGGCTACGAGGTGGAGCACTACAAGCTCGCGGTCTTCACCGTCACGGCGATGGCCACGGGGGCGGCGGGCGCGCTCTACTACCCGCAGGCGGGCATCGTGAACCCCGCCGAGATCGCGCCCATCGCCTCGATCTACCTCGCCGTGTGGGTCGCCATCGGTGGGCGCGGGCGGCTCTACGGCGCGGTGATCGGCGCCGCCGTTGTCAGCCTCGCCTCCTCGTGGTTCACCGGCGGCGGCGCGCCCGACATCGACCTCGGTCCCTACACGGTCAGGTGGACCGACTGGTGGCTCGTCCTGCTGGGCCTCTCCTTCGTGCTCGTGACGCTCTTCGCCCCCAAGGGCCTCGGCGGCCTCGTCGATCTCTGGGCCGAGCGCCGCGCCGCCCGCCGCGTCGGCGACCTCGGCCCCGACGCGGGCGCACTGCGCAAGGAGGAGGCGTCGTGAGCGCGCTGCTCGAGGTGTCCGGCGTCTCCAAGTCGTTCGACGGGTTCAAGGCGATCGACAACCTGTCCTTCTCCGTGGGCGAGCCCGAGCTGCGCGCGATCATCGGGCCGAACGGGGCGGGCAAGACCACCTTCATGGACCTCGTCACCGGCAAGACCCGGCCAGACGGCGGCACCATCCGCTACGGCGAGATGTCGCGCGATCTCACGCGGCTGTCGGAGGCGGGCATCGCCCGCGCCGGCATCGGGCGGAAGTTCCAGAAGCCCACCGTGTTCGAGGCGCAGACCGTGGCCGAGAACCTGACCATGGCGCTGCGCGCCGCGCGCCGCCCGCTCGACGTCCTGCTCCGCCGCCCCGACCAAGGGGCCGCCGCCGCCGAGGTCGCCGCGCGGGTGGGGCTGGCGGACAGGCTCGCCACCCCGGCGGGCATCCTCAGCCACGGGCAGAAGCAGTGGCTGGAGATCGGGATGCTGCTGGCGCAGGAGCCGCGCCTCCTGCTGGTGGACGAACCCGCCGCCGGGATGACGTCCGCCGAGCGCGAGCGCACCACCGCCATGCTGGTCGAGGCCGCGCGCACCCGCGCCGTGGTCGTCATCGAGCACGACATGGAGTTCGTCCGCCGCCTCGGTTGCCGCGTCACCGTGCTGCACGAGGGGCGCGTGCTGGCCGAGGGCTCGCTCGACCACGTCACGGCGGACCCGAAGGTGATCGACGTCTATCTGGGCCGCCCCGAGGACGGCGTCGAGGCCCGCCATGCTTGAGGCGCGCGACGTCACCCTCGCCTATGGCGGCTCGTGCATCCTGCACGGCGTCGACCTGACCGCCGCCCGCGGCGCGGTCACCTGCGTCATGGGCCTCAACGGGATGGGCAAGACCTCCCTGCTCAAGGCGCTCGCCGGGCGGCACCCGATGGACGGCACCGTCACCCTCGACGGCGCCCCCCTGCCCCCCGGCCCCAAGGCGCGCGCGCGCGCGGGCGTGGCCTACGTCCCTCAAGGGCGCGAGGTGTTCCCCCAGCTCACCGTGGCCGAGAACCTCGCCACCGGCTTCGCCTGCCTGCCCCGCGCCGCGCGCGCGGTCCCCGACCACGTGTTCGATCTGTTCCCCGTCCTCGCCGAGATGCGCGGGCGCCGCGGCGGCGACCTCTCGGGCGGCCAGCAGCAGCAGCTCGCCATCGCCCGCGCCCTCGTGACGCGGCCCAAGGTGCTCCTCCTCGACGAGCCGACGGAGGGCATCCAGCCCAACATCATCGCCCAGATCGGGCGCGTCATCGACCGGCTGCGCCGCGACGGCGGGATGGCGATCGTCCTGGTCGAGCAGCGGTTCGACTTCGCGTGGGGCCTCGCGGACCACGTCGTGGCGCTGCGGCGGGGGACGGTGATCCGGAACGAGGCGCGTGGCGGGGCCGACCGCGCCGCCGTCCTCGCCGACGTCTCCGTCTGACGTCCGAGGCGGCCCGGAAAGGCCCCTACCCCGCCAGCCAGTTCTCCACCGCGAGCCCGTCCACGCGCTCGAACTCGCGGACGTTCGCGGTGACCACGGCCCGCCCCGTGGCGAGCGCGTGCGCCGCGATGAGCAGGTCGTTGCCGCCGATCGGCGTGCCCCTCGCCTCCAGCGCGGCGCGGATGCGCCCGTAGGCCGCGTCGACCGGCGGCGCGAGCGGCAGGACCGGGATCTCGGACAGCAGCGCCTCGACCCGCGCGGTCAGCCGGTCGGAGCCCTTGCGCGCGGCGCCGTAGCGCAGCTCGGCGGCGACCACGACGGAGGTCACCACCCCCGCCTCGCCCACCTCCGCCAAGCGCCGCGCGGCGGCGCCCGCAGGATGGCGGACGAGGTCGGACAGCACGTTCGTGTCGAGCAGCCAGCCCGTCAAAGCACGTCCTCGGACGCGGGCGGCGGGTCGTCGGGCAGCGGCAGGTCCTCGTCTAGCCGGTCCCACGACGCCAAGAGCCCCAGCAGCCCGCGCCGCCGCACCGGCTCAAGCACGAGGCGGTCGCCGTCGCGGCGGATGGTGACGCGGTCGCCCGGCATCTCCCAGTCGGCGGGGATGCGGACGGCCTGCGAGCGGTTGTTGCGGAACAGCTTGGCCTCGCGGGCGGGGGTCGGGGCGGACATCGGGCACCTCCGGGATATGCCTTTGACATATGCGAAGGCGCGCCCCTCGCGTCAAGCCGCCCTGCCCCGTCTCGCCGCGCGAATTGCCAATTGGCAAATCACTTGCCGAAGCGGTCCTCAAGGTAGAGCCGGAACGCCGCCTCCAGCGCCGCGCGCCCCATCCCGTCCGAGAACTCCAGCACGTGCGCCCTGCCCTTCCGGCGGTGGGTCACGCCCGATTCCTCGCGCGCCCGGCGGTAGACCTTCCCCTTGGGCGCGGCCTTCGGATCGGCCACGACCGCCTTGAGGCGCGCCATCACGCCCGCGGCGTCCGGCCCCCGGCCCTCCCGCGCGCGCTCGGCCCGGATCGCCTCCGCCTCGGCGATCAGCGCGTCGGCCGAGGCCGGCTTGCGCAGGTGCGGCCCGAGGGTCCGGGCGTGCAGTTCGCGGACGTCGTGAAGCGAAGGGAAGGCGGCGACGATCTCGTCGGGCAGCTTGGCCAGCTGCAGGAAGCGCGACAGCCACGCGTCCGACACCTCCAGCCGCGCCGCCATGTCCTTCTGCCGCCCGTCGTAGTAGAGGCCGAGCGCCTGCGCGTAGTCGCGCGCCCGCTCGAGGTCGGACAGGTCCGCGCGGTCGCGGTTCTCGATGTCCGAAAGGCGGAACGCCTCCTCGTCCGACAGGTCGCGCACCTCCACGAGGTAGCGGAACTGCGGGAAGTTGTTGGCCCGCAGCCACGACACCGCGAAGTGCCGCCGCGCGCCGCAGATCACCTCGTAGGGCGCGTCCGCGTCGCCGGTCTCGCGCACGATGGCCGGGAACTCCTGCCGCCCCTGCGCCCGGATGCCGTCGATCAGGTCGCGGCAGTTGTCCTCGGTCAGCAGGTCGTAGGCGCGGTTGTGCCGCGCCCACATGCGGGCCTGCGCCGGGTCGATCCAGCGCAGGGTCTTCTCCTCCAAGGCGCCGGACATCCGCTCGCCCACCCGCGCCTGGCGGGCGAGGAAGCGGGCGCCGCCCCGGCCCTCCGGCGGGCCCGCGTCCTCGCCCAGCCCCGACAGCACGTCGTCGAACACCGCCGAATGCTTCTTGCTCATATCACGCCCTCCTTGCGCAGGCTCGCGCGGTGGCTCGGCCACGTCCGGCGGATCAGGGTCTCCACCTCGCGCCCCACGGCATCGAGGTAGGTCCGGCACCGCCGGTGCGTCTCCGTCCGGGCCGCCGCGCCCGTGGTCTCGTAGACGGTCCCGAGATTCGCCGTCGCGTTGTCGATCTCCGCCGAGTCCTTGAGCGTGGCCCCGAGCATGTCCTGAGGGAAGACCGCATCCATCATCCGCTTGATCGCGACGTGGGCGGACTTGCCGTCGTTCATCTTGGTGGCGACGATCTTGACGAAGTCGTAGTCCCGCGCCCCGCCGTGACGGCTGATCTCGCCCAAGGTCGCGCCCATCATCCGCAGGAAATGCGCCGTCGAGCCGAAGTCGATGTTGTTGGGCGGCGCCGGGATCAGCAGCGCGGTCGCCGCGCGCAGCACGTTGAGCGAGATCATCCCCAGCGCGGGCGGCGGGTCCAGCAGCACCACGTCGAACCCGTCGGCGATGGTCCCCACCCCCTCGCGCAGCCGGTCCAGCACGTTGCCCTCCCGCGCCATGCGCGCGGCCAGCTCGTACTCGCTGTCGTAGAGGCCGAGGTTGGCGGGGATCATCGCAATGCCCGGCCAGTAGGTCGCCCGCAGCGCGTAGTGCAGCGAGGGCGGCCCGCCGTGGCGGAAGTAGGGGTAGAGCGTGTCCTCCGTCTCGTCGACGTCCACGTCGGGGTTGAGGCCGAACACGGCGGTGGTGGACGCCTGCGAATCGCAGTCGATCACGCAGACCCGGTAGCCCTTGAGCGCGAGGTACTGGGCGAGATGCGTGACCAGCGTGGACTTGGCCACGCCGCCCTTGAAGTTCTGCACCGCCAGCACGCAGGGCGGGTCGCCCTCGGCGCGCCACGGGCGGGTGCCGAAGAGGTCGCGCATCGCGTTGACCTGCCCGAGGCTGTAGCCCGTCCGCCGGTTCGTCTCCGGATCCTTGTCCGGCGCGGGCAGCCGCCCGTCGTCCTCGGCGTCCCGGATCGCCTTCTCGGTGCGGCCCGCCATCTCGGCGGCCGTGCGGACGTTGAAGCGCAGATCGAGCCGCTTGCGCGCGTCCGGCGCGTAGACCCGGTCGCGGAGCCGCTCGATCACGGTGGCGGCCCGGTCCGCGAGGCGGTCCATCTCGGCCAAGCCCACCGGCGGCAGCGCGCCGGGCGGGAGCGGGGGGGTCGTCGTCTCGTCGGTCATGCCGGCCTCGCCTCGGGGGCCCCTCTCGCGGGGGCGTTGCCCTAGGGGTGCGCCTCCGCGATTCGGAGGGCAAGTGCGGTTCTGGGGCGGACGGGACGGAAAAAGCGGAAGTGGTGGCGTCGGGGCCGCAGGTGCGGAACGGAGGCCGGCCGAGGACCGGAATACCCGAAAATCCGATCGAAGGACACCGCCCCGCAGGGGTTCAGGATTCTCGGTGTTCTCTGTTCCCGCCGGCTAACCCTTTTGCCCATGCGGATAATCCGCCCGGCCGCTTACGTACAGGGTGGCAATTCTTACGCATCGGGTGGGCCTGCGCTACGTCCGGGGTGGGCTGCGCCTACGGATGGGGGGCGATTCGGCGCCGCGGCTGGGGAACGCCTGTGGATAACGTCGAATCGGCTTGTCTCCGGGGCCGCTCGAGGTCGCGTCGGGCGAATCGTGGCGCCGGGGCACCCCAGATGTAAGCTTACGGATCGGGTGAGCCGAAGCCGCCTTGACCTCCGCCCCGCTCGACGTTTCCCTACGTCCGACGCGCACGCACGTAAGGACGCCACGTAAGCGATGGCCGAGACGGACCCCCCTGCCCCGCCCTCCGCGCCCCGCGCATGGCGCACGCTCGACGCGCGGCCCTCGGCGGACACGCTGGTCAAGCCGGGCGAGCTGGTCGACGTGGTCGAGGTCACGCCGCTCACCCTCGCGGACCGTCGCATCTACAACCTCCTGCTCGAGAACGCGTGGGATTCGATCGACAAGCCCGTCACCCATACCATCCCCAAGGCGCTGCTGCGCGGGTCGCACAACGCCAACGACCGGATCGGCGCCTCCATCGAGCGGCTGATGAGCGCGATCGTCCGCGTCTCCGTCGTCTGGGACGGCGAGCCGGCGGTGGAGCGGGTGCAGCTGCTCGGCGGCAACGTCGAGACGCTGCGCCGCGACGGGATGCTGGAGTACGAGATCCCCGCCCGCCTGCGCCGGATCATCGCCAACTCGGCCGTGTTCGCGCGGCTGCAGCGCGAGGTGATGTTCGCGCTGACCTCCAAGTACGCGCTGACGCTCTACGAGATGGTCCAGAAGCGCGGGAACCTGCGCTGGCGCTCGTCGGAGAAGTTCGACCTCGAGGGGCTGCGCGCGGTGCTGGGCGTGCCGAAGGGCAAGCTGACGACGTGGTCCAACCTGAAGCTGCGCGCAATCGACCCGGCGGTGGCCGAGGTGAACGCGCTGTCGGACTACGTGGTCGAGATCGCGCCGATCAAGTCGGGCCGCCGCGTGACCCATGTGGAGCTGCGCTGGTGGAAGAAGGACGGCGCGGGGCAGGGCGCCGCCGCGCGGGAGCTGCAGGGCTCGAAGGTGGGCCGCGCCGCGCGGGTCGCGGGCACCGCGGAGGAGCCCGCCGCGCCGCTGCGCCCGCGCCCCGCCACGATGGACCGCGTGGGCGCGCCGCTGCGGACCGAGACCTACGAGACCGCGCGCCTGCGCCATCCCGGCTACGACATCTACTTCGTGGAGTCGGAATGGCGGTCGTGGAGCCGCGGCAAGGACGAGCCGCAGGATCCCGATCGCGCCTTCCTCGCCTTCTTCCGGACCTACGCGGAGCGGCACCCGATCTGAATTTGCCAATTGGCAAATCGCCGGGGCGGGGCGCCGCTCAGGGCAGCGTCTTGGCCTGCGGGGAGCCCTCGACGATGGTGCCGCCGTGGTTCGTCACCGAGCCGACATATGCCACCGCCTTGCCGTCGCAGGTCGCCATGGAGGAGCCGGTGGTGATGACCGCCCCGCAGGCGGTCTTGTCGCCCACGCGGGCGACGGGCCGCCCGTCGACGAGGCCGGAGCCGCCCTCGACGATCGGGTTGGGCCCATGGGCGGGGCAGACGTGCTTGTCGCCGAGGCGGGCCACGGGGAGCATGGCGGTCTCCAATCGTCACGGTGCGGTCGTGGCCACAGTGTTTCCCCGGCCACGCCCGGGCGCAAGCCGCCTTTCAAATGGGGGGCGCCGCCCGTAACATCGGCGGAACGGTGCATGCGGGCACGGATTGGAGCGACCGATGAACGCGATCTTCACGCAGGACACGCGACTCGGGCGGCTGACGACGGCGCTGGGGAAGGACACGCTCGTCCTGCTGCGCTTCGACGGCACGGACGCGATGAGCGGGCAGTTCGACTACCGCGTCGAGGCGCTCTCGACCGAGCCGAACATCGACTTCGACGGTCTGATCGGCACCCACGCGACCGTGGAGCTCGAGAGCTCCAACCACGGGACGCGCTACTACGACGGCATCGTGGTCGAGGCGCAGTGGGCGGGCGTGGGCGAGAACGGCAACCGCTACAACCTCGCGCTGCGCCCGTGGACGTGGCTGGCCGGGCTGCGGCGCAACCAGCGCATCTTCCACGGCCGCACGGTGGTCGAGATCGTGACCGAGGTGCTGTCCGACTACGCGGGGCTGGGCGAGCCCCATCTCGAGGTGCGGCTCTCCGAGGACTACCCCAAGCTCGAGTACACGGTGCAGTACCGCGAGAGCGACCTCGCCTTCGTGACCCGGATGCTGGAACGGTTCGGCATCAGCTACCACTTCGCCCACGCCGCGGGCTCGCACACGATGGTGCTGACCGACGCGGTGGACTCCCACGCGGCGGTCCCGGGCGGCTCGCGCGACTACAAGCCGGTCAATGCCGACCACCAAGGCGACGACGAGCATTTCTGGGAGTGGTTCCCCGAGCGGTCGATCACCACGGGGGCGATCCGGCTGACGGACTACAACTTCAAGACGCCCAACGCCGCGATGGAGGTGGACCGCGTCGGCGACGCGCGCTTCGCCCACGGCCAGATCGAGAGCTTCGACTATCCGGGCGACTACCTCGCGATGGGGCAGGGCAGCGTGGTGGCCGCCCTGCGCACCCTGCAGGAGCGCGGGCAGGACCGGCGCCACCGCGCGGTGGGCAACGTCGCGACCCTCGGGGCAGGGGGCGTAGTGACCTTGGGCGGCGACCACGTGCAGGGCGTGAAGGGCGAGGCGTATCTCTGCCTCCGGGCCACGCATTCCTACGTCTCCGACAGCTACGGCTCGGGCGAGGCGAAGTCCGACCGCCACGCCTACTCGGGCCAGTACGTGCTGATGCCGGTGACCGCGCCGATGCACCCGGAGCGCAAGACGCCGCTGCCGGTGGTGCAGGGGCCGCAGACGGCGGTGGTCGTGGGCGACGGCGAGATCGACTGCGACGAGTACGGGCGCATCCTCGTGCGGTTCCACTGGGACCTCGAGGGCGCCCACTCGATGCGGTGCCGGGTGTCGCAGAACTGGGCCGGCAAGGGCTGGGGCGGGATGGTGATCCCGCGGATCGGCATGGAGGTCGTGGTCGAGTTCCTCGAGGGCGACCCCGACAAGCCGCTGGTCACGGGCTGCGTCTACAACGGGCGGCAGGATCCGCCCTACCCGCTGCCGGCGGCCAAGACCAAGAGCGTGTTCAAGACCGACACCCACCAAGGGTCGGGCTTCAACGAGCTGACCTTCGAGGACGAGCGCGACCGCGAGCTGATCTACATGCACGGGCAGAAGGACCAGCAGATCGACATCCTCAACGACCGCGCCAAGGGCATCGGGCGCGACCAGTCCGAGACGGTGGGCCGGGACAAGACGATCTCGGTGGGCCGCGACCACACGGAGGCGGTCGGCCAGGACGCGCGGCACACCGTGGGCCGCGACGTGGTCTATCAGGTCGGCCAGAACCAGCAGGAGAAGTACGGCAAGGACCACGTCCACGTCGTCGGCAACATCCACAAGCAGGACATCTACGCCGACCACCTCGTGCAGGTGGGCCGCAACCACGAGGAGACGGTCCTCGGGCGCTCGGTGCTGAACGTCACGCAGTCGATCACCAACAACACCAAGCTGCACACGCTGATGGCCTACCAGAAGATGGTGGTGAAGGGGCCGGGCGGGAAGATCACGATCGACGCGTCGGGCATCACCTTGGAGGCGGCGCAGATCCGGCTGAAGGGGAACGTGTCGATGGGCGGCGGCGGCTCGGCGCAGGTGCCGACGCTGCAGGGCGCGGCGAACGACGCGCTGCCCTTGGTGGAGGAGTGCATCGCCCAGAAGGGCGAGGAGAGCTGACCCGCTCGGCCGCGAGAGGGCAGGGGAGGCGCCGGTGCTGACCGTCGACGCGCTGCTGACCCCGGACGTGCGGGACGCGCTGCGCCACGCCCGCGCGCGCGCCTATGCCGACAAGGCGGACGCGTTCGCGCGCGAGCGGCTGCCGCAGCGGCTGGGCGCGCTCGCGCCGGCGGACCGCCGGGCCGTCGTCGAGGAGGCGTATCGGCGGGGCCGGGGGCTCGGGCTGGAGGCGGACGGCGACCAGCTCATGCACCTCGTGGCCGTGGCGCATCTGGGTATCGGCTTCGCCACGGACCCGCAGTTCGCCGGGATGCGCGCGGCCGTGGGCTGGCGCAAGGGGACGGTCCCGGACCTGACGGGCTTCGCCGGCGAGATCGACCGCTACCGCGACGCGGTGGCCGGGGACGTGGCCGACCTGCGCCGCCCGATCCGGGCGTTCGAGCTGCACTTCGCGCGCGACGCGGCGGACGAGTCGGACGCGGCGTGCCTCGACCTGATGGGACGGGCCTTCCCGGCGCGCACGGCGCGGCTCTCCGCCGGCGCGCGGCAGGCCGTCGTGGCGGCGGGACGGGACGGGGCGCGGACCCTCGGCCTCGGGGGGGCGGACATGGTGGCCCACGTCGCGCTGACGCTGTGCTTCGGGCATGCCTTCGGGCACGATCCGCTCCATCCGTGGGCGGGGGCGGCCTACGCCCACGGCACGCCCGAGGCGCGGCGGCTCGCGCTCGGGGCGGGGGTGCGCGACCACGTCGCCCGCTTCGTCCCCGCGCCGGGCGAGGCCGATCCCAGCGAGAGGTTTTGACATGGCGGAGGTGACGACGGGCGGGCCCTGCGCGGCGATCTGGAACGGGCTGCGCGACCTCGCCGACCGGTTCGGCGCGCGGGGGCCGGGCGGCGCGGCGGCGCGGACGGCGTCCGACCTCGTGACGGCGACCGACTACGTGGACGAGGCGGTGGTCACGGGGGACACGCAGATCCAGGAGACGGCCCGCACCGCCCGGGTGGCGGGGGCCGACGCGCGGTCGGACAGCACGACCGGGAGCTGCCCCACCTGCAAGGTCGCCTTCGTGATCGGGCATTCCTCGACCGACGGGGGCGCCGACTCGACCTATATCGGCGAGCAGGAGTGGCCCTACAACGACGACGTCGCCAAGCGCGCCGTGGCCAAGATCGAGGCGCAGAGCGAGGGCCGCGTCTCGGCCAAGATCTTCTACCGCGTGACGGCGGGCGGCTACGGGTCGGAGATGCGCGCGGTCTACGCGCAGGTGAACGCCTACCTCGAGGACGTCCCGTCCGAGAAGAAGATCGCGATGGAGCTGCACTACAACTCCTTCGCGGGGCCGGCGGACTACGCGCTGGTGCTCTACGACAGCAGCGAGGGGCAGTCGGGCTTCGCGCAGCGCGCCGCCTCGCGGATGGGCGCGATCTACGGGGCGTCCCGGAGCCTCATCAAGCACTATGCGGACAACCCGACGGGGCATGGCGGGTTCAACTACGGGCCGCGCAACACCTTCCTGATGGAGCCGTTCTTCGGCTCGGACCGGCGCACGGCGACCATCGCCGCCACCGAGGAGGCGCGCGACGCGCTGGCGCAGGTCTATGCCGACCTCATGGTGGAGTGGACGCAATGATCCGGACGATCCTCCTGCTCGCGGCGCTGGCCGCCGCGCCGCCCGCCGCCGCCCAGAGCCTCCTCGCCCTGCCGGGGCCGGACGGCACGGCCTTCTGGCGGACCGGGCCGGGCGAGCCCGCGGCGGTGCATCGCGGCGTCGACGGGGGGCAGGGGGGCCTGTGCTACGCGCCCGGCGCCGGCGGGCGGCTGGTCCCGGACGCGGCGGACACGTCCTGCCTGCGCTACCTCGTGGTCGGCGCGGACCTGCAGACGGGCGGGGCGGACCCCTACGCGATCCGCGGGCGGATCGTGCCGGTCGCGGGCGACCTGTCCTTGGCGCGGCGCGGCTTCGCGGTCACGGGCGTCGCGGGGATCGGATACTGCGGCGAGCGGTCCGACTGCGACGTGATCCACGTCGCGGGCGTGACCTCCGAGGCGGTCCTGCCGGCGCTGGTCCGGGCGGTCGCCACGGGGGCGGTGGTCACGGTGCGCGGGCCGGGCGTCTGGTCCTTCGAGTCGATCGACGTCGTGATCGACGGGATCGAGTGACCGCGCCCGCGCCCAAGCCCGGCGAGGTCTGGCTGTTCGACGTGACCGTCGCCGCCGGGTCGGGGAGCGTCACGGCCCCCGCCGTCGCGGTGGCGCGGCGGCCCTCGGCGGCGCACCAGCTGCTGCGGCGGTTCCTCGACGGGCGCGCCGTGCCCGGCGAGATCGCGCGGCGCGGGGCGCTCGACGAGCTCGCCCTCGACGACGCGGCGGACCTCGCCGAGGGGCTGGCGGCGGACGGGGTCGCGCTGGGGCCGTTCGGGCACGACCACCCCCACGTCTTCCCCGCGCCCGCGGGCCGCCTGGTCGAGCGGCGGGTGCCGGTCGCGGACCTGCGCCGCCGGCTCTTCCCCGAGACGGCGCCCGGCGCCGACGGGGTGGAGACGGCGACCTTCGCAGTGCTCGACGCGGCGCGGGTGTTCGGCCTGCCCGAGATCCTCGCGGGGTCGGGGCTGGACCACCTGTCGCTGTTCCAAGGCGCCGCCGCCGCCGATCATGCGGAGACCGCGCCCTACCTCGTGAAGCTGCGGCCCGGCCACGGGCTGACGGCCCGGCTCCTTGGCGCGGCGGAGGAGGATCCGCTGGCGTGGCCCGCGGCGCCGGGGCTTCTGCTGCGCGCGCCGCTCGGGCTGCGGGGGCTGCGGCGGCAGCTGCGGGGATACACCTTCGTGCAGGACGAGGCGCGGGGGCGGCGGCTCTACTTCCGCTACTACGACCCGCGGGTCTTCGCCGCGACGATCCTGCGCGCGCAGGAGCCGGTCCGGGCGCGGTTCATGCGGGGGATCGAGAGCGTGACCCTGAACGACGGCGGCGACGACGCGGTGGAGCTAGCGGCGGAGGCGCCCTAGCCGCGCGTCCAGCCCGTCGGGCGCGTCGGGCGGCGGAGCGGTCGGGCCGTCCGG
Organism: Jannaschia sp. Os4; assembly: GCF_016820245.1. Taxonomy (GTDB): domain Bacteria; phylum Pseudomonadota; class Alphaproteobacteria; order Rhodobacterales; family Rhodobacteraceae; genus Jannaschia. The sequence goes on from NZ_JAFCAR010000007.1 coordinate 12,372, forward strand.
AACCGCCGCCGCGCCCTCGGCCATGAAGGCGGAGATCCGGGCCGCCAGCCGGTCGCCCGCGCCCACGTCGAGCGCGCCCTGCGCGTCGAGGGGCAGGCGGAGCGACGCGAGGCGCTCGGTCCCGGCCTCGTCCCGCAGGAGCCAGCCGAACTCCCACGGGCGCTGGACGTAGCGGACCGCGTCCCACGTCTCGACGAGGAGCGCGGCGCCGCGGCCCGCGTGGACGGCGCGGCGCGCGCGGTCGAAGGTGATCGCCCCGGTCGCGGGCCGCCGCGCCAGCGCCCACGCCGCCACCCCCCCGAGGACCAGCGCCGCGAGCGCGAAGAGCAGCAGCGGCAGGTGCGCCTGCCAGCCGCCGGGGGTGAGCACGAACTCGTAGCGGAGGAACTCCGCCGCGGTGAGCGTGCGGTCCGGCCAGATCAGCGGCAGCGTGCGGTCGCCCGCCGCGATCTCGTTGGCCACGTAGTCCGAGCCGAAGGCGTCGAGCTCCGCGTCCAGCAGGGCGAGCATCCCGGCCTCGCGCGCGGCGCGGCCCGTGACGAAGGCCCACGCCACCAGCGCCGCCGGCAGGAGCGCGAGCGCCGCCGCAGCCAAGGCCAGCGCGCGGCGGCGCCCCGCGCGCCCGTCCCGCAGCACGAGGCGGTCGTCGTCGACATGGACGATCTCGGGCGGGGCGGGGCCGGGCTCGGGCGCGACGGCGGCGGCGGGGCGGGGCGGGGCGAGGGCGGCGGCCGCCCTCCGCTCGAGGCTAAATCGGCCGGTCATTGAGCATCCCGACGGTGATCTCGGCCGGTCGCCGCAGCCGCCCCGCCGGGTGCAGGATCCGCATGGGGACGACGACGTCCGGCTTGGGCTCGTAGTACCAGATGATGTTGGCGCGCTGCCCGAAGTCGATCCGCAGGCTGACGACCATCATCCCCTGCTGCACGGTGTAGGTGCCGCCCTCGATGGCGCCGCGGAACGCGGCGGCGAGGCGGTCGGTCGCGGCCGGGTCGATGGGCTGGTCGATCTGCCCGGTCAGCTCGTTGGGCGTGCCGCCGGTGTAGACCCCGACCACGATCTCGGACTGGCCGATCACGAACTGCGGCAGGCGGAACACGAGGTCGTAGCTGCGGTCCTCGAACCAGAAGTTGCCGAAGATGCGCCGCCCCAGCGAGCCGCCGAAGCGGTCGATCTCCAGCTGGGGCATGGCGAAGAGGTTCATGAACTCCTGCACCTCCATGCGGAAGGCGATGGCGACGGCCTCCCGGTCGGGGCCGTCGTGGATGGCCATCATGCGCGCGCGCCGGATGCGGGTCTCGATCGGCTGGCGGTTGCCGTCCTGCCAGAAGGCGTAGTCGCGGGACTTGCCCCAGAAGCACTGGAAGAGGAGCAGCTCCAGCGGGTTCTTGGAGTAGATCAGGACCAGCACCGTGCCGATGCCGACGAGGATCAGCGCGAGGATCGTCGCCACCACCGCGACCGGCAGGCCGACCACGGTCGAGGCGCTGGCCCCCGCGCCGCCCGCCATCAGCCCCGCCGCCCCGAAGAACAGCGCGCCCGCGCCGAGCGCCGTGAGCGCGTGGCCGACCCCCGCCCCGGTGTTGCCTTGGCGGAACTCCGACACCGCGTTCCACGCGGAGGTGACGGCCATCGCGAAGTTGGCGACCGCGATCAGGCGGGAGGGCAGGGTGCCCGTCAGCACGCGGGCCAGCCGCCCGGCGCTGCCGGTGATGCCCGGCGCGAAGCGCGCGGCGACGGCGGCGGGCAGGACCCGCGTGCTCATGTCCGCCAGCTGGAGGCCCCCGCGGGCGAGGACCATCAGGTCGACGGTCAGCGCCGACAGGGCGGATCCGAAGGTCAGCGCGTCGTGGAGCATGTTGCCGCGCTGCAGCGGGTTGGCGCGCGAGAAGGCGGACTGGTTCGCGAGGCTCGCGATGGTCATCACGTTGAAGAAGGCGGAGACGCCGGTGAAGCCGCTCTCGACCGCGACGCCGACGCGGCGCCCGCTGCCCTCGGCCACGGTGAAGGCGAAGCGGTTCCCCGATTCGCGCACGACGTCGACCTCGGCGAGGCGCCAGAGGCGGGGCAGGCGCCCGGTGGACTGGTTCTGGCCCCAGCGGAACACCTTCTGGCCGGTCTCCAACCGCTGGCGGGCTCGCTCCAGCATCTCGATGCCCGCGTAGCCGCCGCTGCGGACGTTGGCCTCGAGGGCGCGCGCCACGAGCCGCGCGAGCTCGTCGCTGGTGTAGAGGGTGCGCCCGTCGACGATGCGGATGCCGAACACGTCGAGCGCCTTGGGGATCACCTCGTCGACGATGCGCTGGAGCGCGCGCGCGCTCATGCGGTAGCCGCCGCGCCGGGCGAGCTGCGCGGCGAAGCGGCTGTCGGCGACGGCCCGGCCCCAGAACGCGCCGAGGCCCTGCATGAAGCGGTCCATCGCCACGCCGGTGGCGCGCGCCCAGTCGAGGCCGTCCTGCGGCTGCGTGGTCAGCGCGATCAGGCCCTTCACCACCGCGCCGTAGGCGTTGCGCTGCTCGTGGACGGGCTTGTCGCCCTCGGCGTCGTGGGCGTTGTCGGCCAGCGCCGCCAGCATGGCCTGCCCCTCCTCCGAGGCCATCAGCCCGTCGAAGACGGGCGCGGCCACCTCCAGCAGCTTGACGAGCTCGGGCTCGGACGGGGCATCGTAGGCGAAGAAGTAGCGGAAGTAGCGGTCGAGGGTGCCGACGTCGTCGGTCTCCTCGCCGGGATACATGAACGCGCGGTAGAGCGCGGCGATCTGGGTCCGGCGGGCGGCGAACTCCCGGAACTGCCGGTCCATGTCCTGCCAGAAGGCGTCGTGGGCGGGGATGTCGACGTTCTCGGCGGCGGCCTCGGCGACCTCCTCGACGTCGCTGGTGCGCGCGGCCTGGACGAACTGCCCGATCATGTACGGGTAGAGGTTCAGCGCCGCGTGGTCCTGCTCCCAGACGGCGAGCTTGGCGTGGGCCTGCGCGATCTCGACCTGGCGCCCGACGGGGTCGTGCAGCGCGACGATCATCGAGGTGTCGCCGTAGCACTCGGTGTTGCCGATCTGGCGGGCGATGACCTCGGGCTCGGCGGCGAAGCTGGGCACGGTGGTCAGGTCGGCGAGGTTGAGGTCGCCGTCCGTCAGCACCCGGTCCCGGCGGCTGCGGTAGTCCTCGACGAGGCGGGAAAGGTTGTCGGCGGAGGCCTCCACGGCGTCGCGCCCGCCGGACACGAGGTTGACGCGCTGCATCGTCTCGGCGCGGAAGGCGGCGTCGCCGTTGATGCGGTCGACGATCGCGCCGTCGAGCTCGTGCTCGGTGTAGAGGATCGAGACCTCGGAGACGCCCTTGTTGACGAACACGAACGGATAGAACGCGCGCCCCGAGGAGCGGTCGAGTTCCAGCCCCGCCGTCGCGCTGAGGCCCCGGAAGAGGTACTTGCTGAAGCGCTCGACCACCTGCGGGTTGTCCCCGCCCGACGTGCCGTCGCGGTCGTAGCGGAAGATCTGCAGCGCCGAGCCGCCCGCCTCCTCGCGGATGTAGATCCAGCCGGGGCGCAGCAGGCGGGCGACGTAGCCTTGGCCGCCCGCGATGGAGGTCGCGCCGAGCAGCTGCGCGATCGGCGGCGGGCTCGCGGGGGCGACGACGTCGTCGAACAGGTTCGCGTAGCCGTAGCGCACGGGATAGATCGCGGTGATCGTGCTGTCGCAGGGGCGCTCGGCCGAGCCGACGTCGACGCCGGGGGCGGCCTGCGCCTCCGCGTCCGAGATGATCTCGTCGAGGGTCTCGCCCATGTCGTCCTCCTCGGTCGTCAGTGCGCCCGCCGCAGGAGCGCGCGGCCCCGCCCGATCTGTGCCACCGTCCGGTCGTCGATGATATCCCGCTGCGCGGCGATCCAGCCGGCCTCGCCCGCCGCCCACGCCGCCGCCACCGCGAGGAGGACCGCCTGCCGGTCGTGCAGGCCCGCCGCCCGCGCGGCCTCGATCGCGGCGCGGCAGAAGGCGCGCGCCTCGGGCGGGGCGGGGCGGTCGATCAGGGTCTCGCGGCAGAACCGCTCCGCCTCGCCCGCGAACCGGGCGAGGGCGCCCGCCGCCAGGGTGGCGCGCAGGGCGGGCGTGACGCGGATCGGCTCGGCGGCCGGCAGGTCGGTGCAGGTGGCGCGCAGCACGATCCCCTCGTCGGGGTCGATGGCGACCATCGCCGCCACCCCGCCGAACAGCCGCCCGCGCAGGCCCGGCGACAGGCCGAGCAGCAGCGGCAGCAGCGTCCGCGGCTCGGCCAGCCGCAGGAACACCCAGCCGTCCCCGTCGGGCAGCTTGGTGAAGCGGCGCAGGTTCGCGCGGATCCCCTCGAAGGGCGCGTGGGTCCGCAGGAAGATGCCGCAGCCGCGGGGCCAGTGGCTCCACGGGGCGCCGCGGTCGTCGAGGAGGTGGGCCGCGAACCAGTGGCCGGGCTCGAGCGCGGCGAGGTAGGGCGCGGAGGCGGCGAGCGTCTCGGCGGCGGGCGGGTCGAACAGGCACTGCACCCGCAGGTCGGGCAGCGCGTCCGGCCCGTCGAAGCCGGGGAGCCGCGCGGCGTCCGTGAGGTGGAGCGTCTCGCCCTCGCCCTCCCAGAGGAGGCCGTGCAGCGGCTCGGGCAGGGCGCGGGGATCGGGGGGCGGGGCCACCGGCCACGCGTCGATCCGCAGCCCCTCGTGGCCGATCGACAGCGGGGCGTCCTGCGCGGCGCCGACCGGCCCCGCCAGGCCGAGCGCGGCCATCAGCGGGGCGGCGCCGCCGTCCTCCCCGCAGAGCCACGTGCCGGAGGGGAGGGCCAGCGCGTCGAGATGGATGGTGGGGGCCTCGAAGGGCATCGGCGCGCTCGCGGTCCGTCGGGGGGCGGTCCCGGCGGGGATACGCGAGATGGCGGGGCCGTCCAAGCCCGGCGCGCGCGGAGGCGCGGCGGCCGTGTCAGACGAGCCCGAGGTGGATGTTCGCGGCGATCAGCAGCAGCACGATCCCCCCCGTCCATGCGAGGGCCAGACGCGCCGGGCGGCTGTGGCGCAGCCGCTCCGCCGCGGAGCCGCCCATCCATGCCACGATCAGGTCCGAGGGCACCGCCGTCAGGGGCACCAAGGCGCCGAGGACCAGAAGCTGCAGCCATGTCGGCCCGGCGCCCGCCTCGACGAAGGGGGGCAGGAACAGCGCGAAGAAGAGCACGGTCTTGGGGTTGAGCACCTCGACCCAGATGCCCTGCCACAGGATGCGCGCGGGCGGGTCGCTGGACACGGCGTGGACGGCGAGGTCGGCGTCGGCGGTGGCGTGGGCCTCGCGGATCAGGCCGATGCCCAGCCACACGAGGTAGAGCGAGCCCGCGATCCGCAGGACCGGCACCAGCCAGCCCACGGCGGCGAAGAGGGCGGCCAGCCCCAGCGCGGTCGCCACCGCCAGCACCACGCCCCCGAGCGCGAGGCCCACGGCGGAGGCGAGCCCCGCCGCGCGGCTCTGCCCGACGGAGCGCGACAGCACGTAGAGCATGGACGGCCCCGGCGTCGCGCTCAGGGCGAGGCCCGCGAGGGCCACGGCGAGGATCGTGTCGATGGAAGGCATTCAGTCTCCGCCGCCTCCGCCGGTCGCGGCCGCGGCCCGGATGCGGTCCTCGAAGGGGTTGGTGACGGCGTCGCCGCCGGGCGCGCCGCCCGCGCGCGCGCGCAGGTAGGGGAAGTCGCGCCGCAGCATCCGCTCGAGATGCGCGCCCGCCGTGAAGGCCGGGTAGCGCGCGGCGGCGGCGGGCCCGCCGAGGCCGTCCAGGGGGGCGATCTCGGCATCGTGGTCGGCGGCGACGAAGTAGGGCATCGAGAAGCGCTCGGGCTTGAGGTTGAGGACGCGGTGGGGCGTCGAGCGGAAGGCCCCGCCGGTGAGCGCCTCCAGCATGTCGCCGATGTTGACCACCAGCACGCGCGGGTCGACCGGCACGTCGATCCAGCGCCCGTCCTGCGTCAGCACCTGCAGCCCCGGGTTGCGGGTGTGGAGCAGGGTCAGGCACTCGTAGTCGGTGTGCGCGCCCATGTTCACGCTCTGGGCGTCGCGGGTCGCCGCGCCCCGCACGTAGTGCAGCAGGCGCAGCTGCGAGATCGGGCGCCGCATCCGGTCCGTGATCGCGCCGGGGCGCACACCGAGATGCTCCTCTAGGAGGGTGCAGAGGTCGCGCCCGAGGGCGGCCACCCCGGCGTGGTAGGCCGAGACCGCCGCGCGGAAGGCGGGGTCGTCGTCGGGCCACAGGTTAGGGCCGCAGAGCAGGCGCCCCGCCCGGAAGAGCGGGTCGTCCGCGCGGCCCTCGTGGCCGAGGTCGAACGCCTCGTAGGAGCGGTGGACCTCGTCGGGGTAGTCGCCCTTCTCGGTGAAGGGGACGTAGCCGCGGTGGTTGGGGCTGTCGCCGATGTACCAGCGCCGCTTGTCGGCGTCGGGGCGGGCGAAGAACCGCGCGGCGGCGGCGTAGGCGCCCTCGATGGTGGCGGGCGCGATGCCGTGGCCCGCGATGCGGAAGAAGCCCACCTCGCGCGCGGCGCGCCCGATCCGGTCGCCCACGGCCCGGCGGCGGGCCGCGTCGCCCGAGCGCAGGTCGCCCACGTCGATCAGCGGCGGGATGCCGGACGCGCAGGACGGCAGGCCGAGGGTCCGGTGCTCCATCTCAGGCGGTCTCGCCGCCCCGGACGGGGAGCCACAGGCTCACGGTGACGCCCGGCCCGCCGTCGTTCGCGCGGATCGCCACGTCGCCGTCGGACTGCCGGGTGAAGCCCTTCACCATTGACAGGCCGAGGCCCGAGTTCCGCGCGAGCGGCTTGGTGGTGAAGAACGGGTCGAACACCTGCGCGGCAGTCGCGTCCGCGAGCCCGACGCCGCGGTCCGCGACGTCCACCCGCACGTAGCGCCCGGGGACGAGGTCGGTGCCGGCGGGCGCGCCGCCGGCGGGGACGAAGACGTCCGTCGCCGCGACCTCGACGGGCGCGTCCGCGCCCGCCGCCGCCGTCGCCTCGGCGGCGTTGGTCAGGACGTTGAACAGCGCCACCTCGGCCGCCGCCGGGTCGATGTGCACGGGCCGGACGTCCGCCGCGCCGGCCCGCACGCGCGCCGTGGCCGGGAGCAGGCGCGCCGCGCGCGCGACGAGGTCGCCCACCTCCACCCGCTCGGGCACGAGGCGGCTGCGGCGCGAGAAGGCCAGCATGTCGCGGATCAGGGCCGCGCCGGCCTCCGCCGCGCTGCGGGCCTCGCCGACCGCCTCGGCGCTCTCCCCCGCCAGCCCCGCCGCCTCGGCCAGTTCGAGATGGCCGGACACGGCGGTCAGCAGGTTGTTGAAGGCGTGGGCGAAGCCGCCGGTGAGCCGTCCGATCGCCTCCAGCCGCCGCGCCTCGAAGAGCTCCGCCTCGAGGCTCCGCCGCCGCCCGGTCTCCTCGGCCAGCTGGTCGTGGGAGCGGACGAGGTCGCGGTAGCGCCGCGCGGACAGGTCCGCCTCGCGGATCAGGTCCAGCTTGGCCCCCGTCATCGCGGCCACGGTGGTCAGCACCTCCAGTTCCGCCGCGCCGAAGGCGTGCGGGCGGGGGTGCTCGCTGTCGAGGATGCCGACCACGCGCCCGCCGCACAGGATCGGCACGCTGATCTCCGAGCGGGCGGGGGCCGCGTCGGGGATGTAGTCTCTCTCCTCCGCGAGGTCGTCGGCGACGACCGGCTCGCCGCGCTCGGCGCAGCGTCCGGTGATCCCCTGTCCCATCGGGATGCGGAGCGGGTTGAGGATCGCGCGGTCGTAGGGGTTCTTCTCGCCGAGCGCGGCGACCTGCACGAGCTCGCCCGACGGCGCGTCGAGGCGGTAGACGACGCAGTCCACGAAGCCGAGGCGCCCCACCACCTCGCGGGCGACGTGCCAGTAGAGATCCTCGGCCGAGCGGATCGCCATGAGGTCGACCGCGAAGGCGTTCAGCGTCCGCAGGGTCGCCTTCTCGTCGCGGCGCGCGCCCGTCCCCCGGTTCCCCTCGATGAGCATCGGCTGCATGTCGTCCGTCCCCCCCGGCTGGGGACGATGGGGTCTCGGGCGGGCGTGGAGAAGGGGGATCGTGCAGGAACGCGAAGGCGATGTTGCAGAAGGGTCCACCGGAGGGCCCCGCGCCGCGCGGCGCGGGGCCGGGGGCGGGTCACACGAAGGGCGTGTCGTCCGCCGGGGCGATGCGCTCGAAGGCGAAGCCGTCGAGCGAGAAGGCCGTGTCGCCCACCGCGCGCAGGCGCACCGCGTCGAAGGACTCGCCGTCCAGCGCCGCCGTGATCGACCCCTCGCGCGCGTCGAAGACCTGCGCGCCCAGCCGCTCGCCGTCCTCGAAGAAGATGACGCGCACCCGGCCGTCGCCCTGTATCGCGTCGAAGTCGAACCCGGCCTCGACCCCGTCCCCGAACTCCGCGCCGCCCAAGCGGAAGAAGAGCGACTCGCGGTCGTTCACGAGGCCCGCCTCGCCCGCGAAGATGTCGTCCCCGCGCGAGAACACCCCCACGGCGCCCGCGAAGGCGGTGAGCGACTCGGCGCCCGGCGCGCGGGCCCCGAGGCGCACGTCGACCTCGTCGAAGACGAAGGCGTCGTCGAGGAACGGCGTGCGCGCCGTGCCCACCGCCTCGCCGCCCACGGACTGCGTCGCGGTCGTGCCGAACCACGCGCGCGGGTCGAAGGCCACGGCGACCTCGATCGTGTCGGGGGCGGCCTCGCCCACGGTCAGCAGCGCGACGAGCGGGTCGTGGTCGCTCGCCCGCCCGTCTGTGTCCGCGAACTCCGAGTTGACGTGGACCACGTCGAACGCCGCGTCGCCGGCCAGCGCGTCCGAGACGAGGACGTGGTCGAGGCTCTGGCTGTTGCCTTGGAAGGTGAAGGAGTAGCGCTCGTCCTCGGCCAGCGTGTTGGTCAGGTTGGTGAGCCCCGCGTCCTCGAGGTTCTCCAAGGGCGAGACGAACTCGAACTCGTTGAAGTCGCCCAGGACCACGACGTTGGCCTGCGCGTCCTCGGCCAGCAGGCCCTCGACGAAGCCCGCGACGGCCTCCGACTGGGCCTGCCGCTCGTCGAGCGAGCCGTTGACGGAGACGTCCTCCTGCCGGTCGGCGAAGTCCTGCTCCACCCCGAGGATCGGCGCGCTGCCGCCCTTGGAGGAGAAGTGGTTGTTCACCACGGTCACGACCTCGCCGTTGAACTCGAAGTCAGCCACGAGCGGCAGGCGGGCGCCCTCGAAGGCGGCGCCGTCCTCTTGGCTGCCGATGGTGCGGACGGATCCCTCAACGAGGGCGACCCGGTCCTCCTTGTAGAGGAAGCCCGTGCGGATGTTGCCGCCCGGCTGCCCGCCGGAGGCGAGGTCGGTGATGAAGGTGTTGTCGATGTAGGCGTAGCCCGAGCTGTCGTTCATCTCCCCGTCGTCCGCGAGGTCGATCGCGTCGATCAGCGTCTCGAAGGTGAGCGAGGCCGAGACCACGCCGTCGCCGATCTCGCCGCCGGTGTTGTCCTGGATCTCCTGCAGGCCGAGGATGTCGGGGGAGCCGAGGTTGTTCACGATCTGCTCGGCGATGGCCGCGAAGCGCCCGTCGCCGATGTCGTCGTCCACGTTGCGGGCCTGCCCGCCGCTGGTCTGGGACTGCTCCTCGACCACGGGGTCGAGGTTGAGGACGTTGTAGGAGGCGACCGAAAGCTGGTTCTCCGACCCCGCCAGCGCCGTCACCTCGGGCGTCAGAGACGATTCCTCGATCACGACGATCTGCTCGGTCGGGTTGATCTGGTAGTAGCCGAAGTCGTAGGAGACGACCCCCGTGACGTCGGCCAGCTTGGCGCCGGTGTCGACGAGGACGGGCTCGATGCCGAAGTCCCAGTCGATCTGCACCTTCTCCGGGTTGAAGTCGTCGGGCGAGATGTTGAGCGTGCCGCGCGCCGACAGGCCCGTCGCCCCGGCCCCGTAGTCGAGCACGGTGAACAGCTCGCCGAACCCGTTGGTGCCCGACACCGCCACCGGCTCGGTCGCGACGACGCGCATCCCCTCGAGGCTCTCCCAGAAGTCGATGCCGTCTGTGTCCGGGTCGAAGGAGGTGAACCGGTCGTCCTCGATGTTCTCCGTGGGCAGGAGGCGCCCGTCGCCGCCCAGCACGACCGCCTCGGGCAGGGCGTTGCCGGAGGACAGGACCGTGATCTCGGGGTTGCCGGAGATCTGCGTGGTGGAGAGGTTCCCGGAGCCTTGGCCGCCGGGGTAGAACTCGCTCACGGTGCCGGTCACGTCCAGCGCGTCGCCGACGGCCACCGACGGGGCGGCGCCGGTGAACACGAAGATCGCGTCCGAGGTGGCGACGTCCCCGTCGCCCTCCGCGTCCTGCAGGTAGAAGCCGTTGCTGTCGACCGCCGTCACGATGCCGCCCGTGGTCACGCGCGGGCCGCTCCCCCCGGTGGTCGGGTCGAGGGGCATGTCGCTGACGAGGCCGGAGACGTGGCCCGCGCCTTGGATCTCCATGATGGAGACGCGCGGCGCCTCCCCGTCCCCGCCCCCGTTCGGGGCGCCGGGGGTGTCGCCGCCTTGGTCGCCGAAGGGCAGGAGCGCGAACGCGCCGTCCTCGCCGCGCGCGGCGGCGGCGGGGGTGAAGCTGCCGTCGGCCGGCAGGACCGCGTCGGCGTAGTTCACGTCCGCGCGGTCGTCGCCGTCCTCCAGCGACAGGCCCGCGACGAGCGACGTCCACGGGGCCGCGTCGACGGTGCCGTCGTCGTCCGCGTCGAGGTCGTCGCCCTGCGCGCCGGTGAAGCCCTCGACCACGAGGAAGGTCTGCGGGGAGCCGAAGAAGTCGAGCCCCTCGACCGCCACGTCACCCTCGCCGAGCGCGGGGTTGAGGGCGTTGGCGATCAGCACGATGCCGTCCGCGTCGGCCACCGCGCCGGACAGGTCGATCGCCGCGTCGACCTGGCCGGGCGCGAACTCGCCGGAGACGGCGAGGAGGGTGAGCCCCTCCAGCGAGGCGCCGGGATCGGTCTTCAGCTCCACGAAGTTGGAGGTGTCGCCGCCGTCCGCGGAGGAGATGCGGAACTCGTTGATCGAGACGTCCGCCGGACCGGTGCCGCCGCCCCCGTCGCCGCCGCCGGGCGTCGGGAAGGGCATCGGCGCGGCGGCGTTGGTCGCGACCCCGTCGAGCGCGTTCGGCCCGCTGTAGGTCCACGCCGCCGCGTCGAAGGTGGCCGAGGGGCCCGCCTCGGGGGCGCGGTAGGCCCAGCCGTCCATGTACTCCCACGGACGCCCGGTGCCGTCGACGTCGACCTCGCCGAACAGGTCGACGCGCACGCCGCCCTCGAACAGCTCGATCGCGTCGTCGCCGTTGACGTTGGCCACGCCCGACGTGAAGTCCGGCGCGAAGCCGAAGAAGGACTCGAAGCCCTCCGTCTCGGTCGAGACGTAGAGGGTGGTGCCCGCCGCGACGGCGATGGCGGGGAAGGTGAACTCCTCCACGCCGCCCCCGTTGCCGTTGTTGGCCGAGCCGAGACCGTAGATCGACAGGTCGGCGACGTCCTCGGCGACGAAGACTTGGATCGCCTTGGGCAGGCCGCCGGAAAGGCTGCCGTCGAGGACTCCGGTGAGGATGAGGCTGGACATGGTGGGCTCCCGTGCGGTGGTCGTGCGGGCGCGGATGCCTGCACGCCGGAAGGCTCCGGTCGCCGTCCGGCCCGTCCTCCCCCGATGCGCAGTCCCCGGACGCGTCGCCCCCGGAAAGCCCTAACGAATGGTGAAGGCTCCGCCGCCGTCCGCGCAACGAAGCCGTAGCGTCGCGTCCGGAATGGGCCCGCGATGCGCGGGTTTACGCCGCCTCGGCGGGCCGCCGCCCACGGATGCGGCGCCGCGGAGGCGGGCGGCCGTCGGCGGCGCCGAGCCCAAACCCCGCCCCCGTCCTGCGCGGACCGCCACCGATCGCGGGATTCCGCGCGGCCCCCGGCGCCTGGGGGGCGGGCCGCCGCCCGGCGCGGGCGCGGGGGCCGGACGCGTGGACGCCGCGCCCGCCGGGGCGCGACCGTGGGGGCAGGGGGGTCGCCCCCGCAGGCCACGAAAGGATCCGACGGATGATGAAGATCGAGGACAACGACGCCTTCCTCATGGCCCGCGGGCCGGGCAGCCGCATCGAGATCCACGCCGCCGACGCCGCCAAGGCGAGCTGGACCCAGCTCGACGGCACCGTCGCGGCGGGCGCCACGACGATCACCCTCGCGGACGCGACCGGCTGGGAGGTGGGCGACCGCATCGCCATCGCGTCGACCGGGTTCGAGATGGACGAGGCCGAGGCGCGGGTCGTGACCGGCCTCGGCGCGGACGGGCGGACCCTGACGCTCGACGCCGCGCTCGACTTCTCGCATTTCGGCGAGATCGAGGCCCACGACGCCGGCGGGCGCGTGGACCGGATCGACATGCGGGCCGAGGTCGCGCTGCTGTCGCGGAACGTGACGATCCAAGGCGACGCGGATTCGGTCGAGGACGGCCACGGCGGCCACACCATGGTCATGGGCGGCGCCGAGATGCATGTCGACGGCGCCGAGCTGACCCGGATGGGGCAGGCGGGCGAGCTGGGGCGCTATCCGCTGCACTGGCACATGCTGGGCGACGCCTCGGGGCAGTACGTCACCAACAGCTCGATCCACGACACCTACAACAAGGGCCTGACGATCCATGGCACGCAGAACGCGTGGGTCGAGGGCAACGCCGTCGTCGAGACGGTGGGCCACGGCTTCTACTTCGAGGACGGGTCCGAGTTCGGCAACGTCCTGCGCGGCAACCTCGGGATGAACACCCGCGCGACCGAGAGCGTGGCGGCGGGGCCGATCGGGTCGGACCACACGGCGGTCTCGACCTACTGGGTGACGAACCCGAACAACCACCTCGTCGACAACCATGCGGCGGGGTCGGACGTCGCGGGATTCTGGGTGCTGTCCCAAACGCAGGTCGAGGGGCTGTCGGCGGAGGCGGGGATCTACGACGGCTACCGCCCGAACGCCCAGGCGCCGGGCCAGTGGAGCGGCAACGCGTCCCACACGAACGGCGACGACGGCTTCTTCATCGGCGGGCAGTTCGTGGAATCGACCGGCGCGCGCACCTCGTTCGACGAGCATCTCCAGCAGGCGTTCCTGATCGACGCCTTCACCACGTTCAAGAACGGCGGCTTCGGCATCTGGACGCGCAACGCGGGCGGGGAGTGGACAGACCTCGCCATCGCGGATTCGAAGAAGGGCGCGCGGATGTGGGGCGCCAACGAGATAGAGGAGGCGGTGATCGTCGGCAGGTCGGGGAACTACGAGCGGTACGGCTTCGACAGCTATCACGGCTGGGAGCTCTACGACATGGCGAGCGTGATGTCGGACGTCCACTTCGCCGGGTTCGACGGCGCGGACGACGCGGCCATCGCCAACCACTCGGGCTTCGGGCGCAACACCAACAACGCGGTGCAGGGCCTGACCTTCGGGGACGACGTGGACCGGCCCTTCGCCACGCGGACGTGGACCAGCTTCCTCGACGGGCTGGTCGACGCGGACGGCGCGCTGATGGGCGGGCTCCACGACCTCGACGGGAGCCTGACGGGGCGGGCGGGCGCGGTGATCACGCCGGGCATGATCGACTCCCGCCCGGGGGTCGAGATGGACGTGCTGGCCTACGCCTTCGACGGCGTCCCCGCCGCCGGGTTCAACTGGACCGAAGGGGCCGAGTGGGACGCGGAGGGCAGCTACTGGCTCAACCCGGCGGGGGCGATGATCGGCAAGCAGACCTTCGCCACCTCGGGCGACGCGGCCGAGCGCGTCGACTTCGAGATCACGCGCACGGACAACGGGGCGAGCATCCTCTACGGCGCGGCGACCCAAGGGCGGAACGGCTGGGCGCAGCTCAACGTCGACGGGGCCATGGAGGGCGAGTACGTCGTCGGCTACCCCGAGGGCCCGCCGCCCACGGACGTCGAGATGCAGATCCGCGACCTCGCCTTCGGCACCGACGTGACCTACCGCCTGACGGACGCACCCGACGGCACCGTCGTGCAGGGCGCGGACCGCGTGGCGGACCGCGCGGCGCTCGACGCCGCCGACGGCAGCGCATGGTTCCGCGAGGCGAACGGCGACCTGATGCTGCGGATGGTCGCCGACACCTACTCCAGCCGCCCCTACGAGGCGATCGACGACCTGCCGGGCGTGGGCGACGACGTGTACCGCGACTTCGTCCGGCTGATCTTCGCGCCCGGCCCCGGCGACGCCGACCGCCCGGATTCGCCGCCCTCCCTCGCGCCCGACGACTTCCGCCCCGACCCGGCGCCCGCCCCGCTCCCCGACCGGGCCGAGAGCACCTCCCGCACGGTGGACGATGTCGCGGGCCTCGCCCGGTGGTCGGACGAAACCGTCTGGGGCGACGGGGCGCCCGGCGCGGGGGATGTCGTGGTGATCGGCGCGGGCCAGCGGGTCGTCCTGGACGCCGACGCGACGGTGGAGGGCATCCTCGTCGCGGGCGAGGGCGCGGCGCTGATCGTGGAGGACGAGGCCGGATCGGCCATCGACCTCGTCGCGGACTGGGTCCTCGTCGAGGACGGCGGGCTGTTCCAAGCGGGGACGGAGGCCGACCCCTTGGACACGGACTTCACCCTGACGCTGACGGGCGACGACCCGGACCACGACCTCGACGTGGCGGCCCTCCGCGCGGGCGACGTGGCGGGGGCCGTGTTCGCCGGGGCCGGCGGGGGCGGCGGCCCCGCGCCCGCCCCGGAGGCCGGCACGCCCGGCGGGGCGGCCATCGGCGCGGCGGGCCGCGCGACGGTCGCGCAGGACGGCCCCGACCAGTGGCACCGCGTCGCGTTCGACGCGCCGCTCGCGGACGCCGTGGTGGTGATGGGCCCGGTCGGGGCGAATGGCGGCCATCCCGCGGTGACCCGCATCCGCGACGTGACCGAGGCGGGCTTCGAGTTCCAGATCGACGAATGGGACTACAAGGACGGACGGCACGTGGAGGAGACGGTCGGCTGGCTGGCGGTCACCGAGGGGACGCACACGCTCTCCACCGGCCAGACCGTGGTGGCGGGTCGCGCGGAGGTGGGGACGGACGTCTCGACGCAGGCGTTCGGCACCGCCTTGGAGGACGCGGTCGTGCTGTCGGAGGTGGCCTCGTCCGAGGACGCGGGCGCGGTCGCCCTCCGGACGCGCGACGTCACCCGCGACGGCTTCTCCCTGCGCCTCCAGGAGGAGGAGGCCGCCGACGGGGTGCATGCCGACGAGGCCGTGGACTGGATCGCCGTCGAGGCGGGCGGCGGCGCGGGCCTCGCGGCGGGGCGCACGGGGGACGTTCTGACCCATCGGCGCGACACGTTCGCGTTCGGCGACGGGTTCGAGGCGCCCCCGGTGCTGCTCGCGGACCTGCAGACCACGGACGGGGGCGACACGGCGGCGCTGCGCTACGACGCGCTGACGCCCGCGGGCGTGGACCTCTTCGTGCAGGAGGAGCGGTCGCGCGACGCCGAGATCGGCCACACCACCGAGGTGGCGGGCTGGCTCGCGCTGGAGGAGGGCCTGCTGCTGGCGGCCTGACCGCGGCGCCCCCCCCGCGGTCCGGTGCAGGGCCGCACCCCTGGGCGCGCCGTCGTCCACGCGCGCGCCGTTCCGCCTCGCCTGTCCCCGCGGGATGTGCGATCGTCGCCGCATGGGTGAAGACGGACAGGGGACCGGAGGGGACGGATGGAGTTCCTGAGCCGGATCGACGGGCGGTCCGGTGAGGCCGCGCTCGCGGAGATGACGGCCACCGCGGGACCGCTGCTCGACCCCGCGGCCGTCCCCGAGGACCGCATCGCCCCCCGCGTCGGGACGGTGCCCGACCTCCTCGTGGACCTGTGGCGCGCCTACGGGGTGGGCGGGCTGCACGACGGGGGGCTGTGGCTGGCGAGGCCGGGCGCGCTCGACCCGATCGCGGCGGCGATCTTCGGCGGGGACCCGGATCTCGACGGGACGGTGATCGTGGCATGGGCGGCGATGGGGAACCTGCTGTGCTGGAGCCCCCGCCACGGCCCGGTCCTCGTGGTGCCCGCCTTCGGCGCGGTGCAGGCCCCCGGCCTGACGGGCGGGCCCCGCCCCCCGGCGGACGCGGACCTTCTGCACCACCTCGCCGAGATCCATCCGTTCTTCTTCGACCGCACGGACGACGCCGACGAGCCGATGCTGGAGCGGGCGCGCGCGCGGCTGCGGCCGCTGCGCTACGGCGAGGTCTACGCGGTCCGCCCGGTGCAGGCGCTCGGCGGGCCGCAGGGGATCGAGCAGGTGGGGATCGAGCCGGTGGACGAATACCTGATCGACGTCGTCGCGGGCGTCCGGTTCCAGCTGCAGGACTACGAGAACGGGCGCTACAACATCCGCTTCGTCGGCGCGCGGGCGGGCGAGCCCCGACCACGGGTGCGGCCGTGAGCGGCGCGCGGCTGATGATGGCCCTGCTCGTGGCCTTGGCCACGGGCTGCGCCCCGGACGGGGAGCGGGAGGTGAGGCTCGACCTCGCGGCGGGGACGCGGCTGGACGGTCCGGCCTATGTCACGCGGCTGGAGGCGGGGCCGTTCACCTATCCGCTCGTGCCGAGTGTGGCCCGGGGGGGGATCGGGTCGTTCCCGCGGGACGGCATGGGCGGCGTGATGCAGCCCATCCGACGGGTGCCGGAGCGGTTCGACGTGACGGTCGAATGGATCGAACTGGCGACGGGGCGGGCCTACGCGGCGACGATCCCGGTCGAGTCGGCCGACCTCGCGATCGGGCCGGAGCCGCTCCTGCACGCCGATCTCTCCGTGATGCTGCATCCGGGCGGTCGGGTCGTGATCGGCTCGGACCCGGTTCCGGAGACGACGCAGGTGATCCTGCGCGACATCGCGGAGGGCTGCGCGCGGCGGCGGCCCGACCTCGATCGCGACCTAAGCGATCAGGTGGACGCGATCCCTCGACTGGGGAGGGCGCTCGAAGGCGCGACCGCCGTGGCAGCGCCCTGCGGGGGAGGATGAGATGACCGACGCACGCGACCCCATCGCCG
Source organism: Jannaschia sp. Os4 (assembly GCF_016820245.1). Lineage (GTDB taxonomy): Bacteria > Pseudomonadota > Alphaproteobacteria > Rhodobacterales > Rhodobacteraceae > Jannaschia. The sequence continues at coordinate 29,400 of NZ_JAFCAR010000007.1, forward strand.
CGCGCGCCGACGCGGCGGTGGCCGAGGCGGGGCTGTCGGGGGACGTCACCTCGGTGGCGGCGACCTGCCCCAAGACGGCGCTGGAGATCGGCTGCTTCTTCGACGGAACGTTCAACAACGCGGTCAACGCGGGCATCGGCGGCGAGACCGGCTCCTACGCGAACGCGCGCAGCAACGTGTCGCTTCTGTCGGACGTCTACAAGGACGGCGACGGCTACGACGTCGTCAACGAGAACGGGACCGGCGTGTGCCGCAAGTTCCGCTCGGAGTACTTCCCCGGCATCGGCACCACGGACGGCGAGGAGGACAGCCGCCTGACGGGCGGGGCGTTCGGCATGGGATCGACGGGCGTCGAGTCGATCGTCGCGAACGCCGCGATCCGGATCGGGACCGTCATCAACGAGGCCTCCCCCGGGATCGAGCCGGAGGAGATCGTCCTCGACGTGTTCGGGTTCAGCCGGGGCGCGGCGGCGGCGCGCTACTTCGTCAACGCCTTTCGGCAGGGCTTCGTCGCCTACGAGCCGTGGATCGGGCGCAACGTCTACGGGCGCCTGCCCGAGGACCGGAACATCCGCATCCGGTTCGTCGGCGTGTTCGACACCGTGGCCTCCATCGGGCTGGCCGGGGTGGAGTACAACTACGGCGCCAACGTCCACCTGCACACCAAGCAGGCCGACCGCATCTTCCACATCACGGCGGACGACGAGTACCGGACGAACTTCCCCCTGAACGACAACGAACCGGGGGGCGGGGAGCGGCTGCGGATGCCCGGGGCGCACGGGGACGTGGGCGGCGGCTACCGCGACCAAGGGGACACCGCGCCGATCCAAGGGACGGAGCACGCGCAGTTCCCGACCCGCGGCATGGCCGAGGGCTGGCGCGCCGACCGCGAGGCCACGCCCGCGACGGCGGCCGAGGCGGCGCCGTGGCTGGAGGACGGGTTCATCCTCCCCCACCAGCTCGACGCGGTCCGCACCATCGCGGCGCCCGTCCGGTCCGTCACCGTGCCGGGAACGTTCGGGATGCCGATGACGCTCTACGGGACCAAGGCGACGCGCGTCCTGCACCGCCCGTGGGTGCGCCTCGGCCTGTCCCGCGTCGCCATGGCGGCGATGCACAAGGCCGCGGTGGAGGCGAAGGCCGCCTTCCTCGACCTGCCGACCGGGGGGGAGTACGAGATCCCCGGCCCGCTGCGGCCGGACGCGGCGCGCATCATCGGTGGCACGCACGTCCGCGGGGCGGCGGCGCACTTCATCGTCAACAACTACGCGCACGTCTCGGCCAATCCCGATTCGATCGGGATGGGCGGGCGGCGGGACCGGACGCGCCGCGAGTTCCCCAACCGCCCGGGCGAGGCGGTCTAGGCCCGCCGCCCCTCCGCGAGTTCGGCCATGCGCGCGCGCAGGAGCGCGATCTTGTGCGTCTCGTCCACGTCGCGGCGCAGGATGGCGGCGATGCGGCCCTCGGGGTCGCGGCCCTCGAAGCCGGGGCCGTAGGCCAGTTCCCACGCGCAGAGCGTGAACAGCGCGTCGATCTGCAGCAGGCCGAACTGCTGCCCGCGGCTGACGGTGCGCCGCACGAGGCGGGGCAGCGGCTCGGGCGGGGGAAGGTCGGGGAAGGTGTCGCGCAGGAGCCGCTCCATCCGGTCGAGGCGCAGCTCCGTGCGCGCCGCCGCGATCCGCGCGCGGTCCCGCTCCTCGAGGACGAGCGGCCCGACCGGGCGGGCGGGGCAGGCCGCGGCGGTGACGCGGGTCAGCGCGTCGCGCTCCGGGCGGGGCAGCAGCAGTTCGGCGATCCGCGCGCCCTCCCGCCCGCCGAACCAGCGCCACCCCGCCTCGGGGCGGTCGTCGAGCCCGGCGAGGTAGGCCTCCAGCACGGCGGGCTCCCAGAAGCGGAAGAAGGTCCACGCCTCCCCGTCGCGCAGCTTGGTGAGGCGCCGGAGATGCGCGACGACCGCGTCCAGCCCGCCCTCCGCGCGCAGCAGGATGCCGGGCGCGCGGTCCCACAGGTGGAAGGGCGCGGGGCCGCCCGTCAGCAGCCGCCGCGCGAGGTCCGCGCCCGGCGCGAGCGCCACCAGCCACGGCGCGGCCTCGCCGAGGTCGCGGCGCGCGTCGCCGCGGTAGAGGCAGCGATGGGGCAGGCCGGCGCCCTCGAGCGTCTCGACGAGCCCCGGCACCCGGCCCGCGTCGAGCAGCGCGTAGGTGGCGAGGCCGTCCTCCCGGAAGACGGCGCGCCAGAGGGCGTCGCCGGACGGGTCGGCGCGCGGTCCGGACGGGAGGCCGGGATGGTCGTCGAGGCGCTCGAGCCGGAGCGGCGGAAGGGGCGCGTGGGACAAGTCGGGGCTCCGGGGCGCATCGCGGGACGGGGCCTCGGGCGGCCTCGCGGGGTGGGGGGACGGTGCCCCGCCCCGCCCCTCCGCCGCAAGGGGCCGCCCGGCGGCCGCGTGTCGCCGCCGCCGCCGCCGCTCAGCGGGAGAACAGGACGGGGAGGTGCGTCTCGCGCAGCAGGTCGCGGGACACCGCGCCCAGCACGAGGTCGTAGAGCCGGGAATGGCCGTAGGCCCCCACCGCCAGCACGTCCGCCCCGAACGCGCGCGCCTCGCCCTCCAGCGCGGCGGAGACGGAGTCGACGCGGTCCGTGCGCCGCGCGGCCTCCGCCGCGAAGCCGTGGCGCGACAGCGCGGCGGCGAGGTCCGTCATGGCGTCGCCCGCGTCGCCGAGGCGGCGCCCCTCCTCGAAGGCGACGAGCTTGACGGACGCGCCGGGCGCGAGGAGCGGCAGGAGGTCGTGCAGCGCGCGGGTCGCCTGCGCGGTGTCGCGCCACCCGACCACGGCGCGCGACAGGCCCGCGACCTCGGCGGCCTCCGGGACGACCAGGACGGGGCGGCCGGCCTGCCGGATCACCGCCTCGTGGAGGAAGCGCTGCTGGAACGTGCCCGTCCCGGTGGCGGCGGACATGCACACGAGGTCGGCGGCGCGGACGGCCTCGACCATGCGGTCCGACTCGAGGTCGCCGTCCGCGGACACGCAGCGCCATTCGGCCCGCGCCCCGAGGCCGCCGCTGGCCGCCTCGAACGCGGCCTGCAGCCGGTCCGCGTGGGCCGACTGGGTCTCGTCGATCATGGCGTAGACGGAGCGGGGCAGCTCCACCCGGAAGGACGGCGACACGGTCAGCCCCTCCTTGACGTGCAGCCCCGTGAGGTGCGCGTCCCAGCCCGCCGCGAGGGTCGCCGCGGCGCGGCACAGCGCGGGGGCGGGCGCCTCGTCCGTGAGGCAGGCGAACACGGTCTTGGGCGTCATGGCGGTCCTCCGGATGATGGCCCGACCCTGCGGGCGCGGGCGTGGCACGGTCGTGACGGGGATCGGCGCGGGACGCGGGGCGCGCGCGACGGCGCGCCGCCTCACTCCCCGCGGGCCATGTCCCCCAGCCCGTCGCGGTCGGTCACGACGAGCCGCGACGTCCCCTCGCGGCGGAGCACGCCCTCGTCGCACATCCGCGTCAGCGTGCGGCTCACGGTCTCGATGGTCAGGCACAGGTAGTCCGCGATGTCCGTGCGCGGCATCTCGAGGTCGAGCGCGGTGCCGTCCGCGCAGGGCGCGCCGTGGCGGTCCGCGAGATCCCCGAGGAAGGAGGCGAGCTTGCCCACCGCGCCCTTGCGCGCGAGCAGCAGCAGGTGGTCCTGCAGGCGTGCGATCTCGCGCAGCGCCGCGCCGTGGAGGCGGCGGTGCAGGTCCGGCTCGCCACCCGCCCCGTCGAGCGCGGCGCGCGGATGCGCGATCACCGTGACGGCCGTGAGCGCTTCGCAGTCGGCGTGATGCGCGCCGTCCGCCGGGAAGCCCACCATGTCGCCGGGATGCGCGAAGGCGACCACCTGGCGGCGCCCGCACTCCAGCAGGCGGGTCTGCCGCAGGGTGCCGGACACGACCTCGAACACGTGCGAGGCCCGGTCGCCCTCGCGGAACAGCGCGGCGCGCGGCGCGAGGCTGCGGACGGGGCGGACGGGCGGCAGCGGGCGGGACGCGGGGGCGGGGGCGAAGGGCTGGGCGCGGAGGGCGGTCATCGAAGGTCTCCCGGGTTCGGTCGGGATCGGGATCGCAGGCCGATGTCGCGCCCGGTGCGGGCCGGACGTAACGGTTCGTCGCGGAACGTCGCGGCGCCGCGACATGAGCGCCGGGCTTCCGGCCACGAAGGGACGTCGCGCGGCGCCGACCGGTCCCGTCCTGATGACATAATGCAGATTAGCAGCGCCGTCCGCCCACGCCCCGCTGGATGGGTGGGCGCGGCGGATCCCGCCGCGTGCGGCGCGTCCGGCGAGGGCCGGGCACCCGACCGCCCGGCGACGTCGGTTCGCACAAGTGCGGGTTTGCATGCCCGAAAACCGGGCAGTCCCGTGCAGGCGGCCCACGCCCGGGGGGCGGCGTGCTGGACGGGCCGGGGGCCGGCTCCTCCCCTGCGGGCACAGTCAACAGGGGACAGACCATGAAGACGCTCACCACCTCCACCGCCGCCCTCGCCCTCCTCGCCGCGCCCGCCCTCGCGGACTGCCCCGTGAAGGTCGGCGTGCTGCATTCGCTGTCGGGCACGATGGCCATCTCCGAGACGACCCTGAAGGACACGGTCGAGATGCTCGTCGACCAGCAGAACGAGAAGGGCGGCCTGCTCGGCTGCGAGGTCGAGGCGGTCGTCGTCGATCCCGCCTCCGACTGGCCCCTCTTCGCCGAGAAGGCGCGCGAGCTGATCTCCGACGAGGGCGTCGACGTGATCTTCGGGGCGTGGACCTCCGTCAGCCGCAAGTCCGCCCTCCCCGTGCTGGAGGAGCTCAACGGCCTGATGTTCTACCCCGTCCAGTACGAGGGCGAGGAATCGTCGAAGAACGTGTTCTACACCGGCGCCGCGCCGAACCAGCAGGCGATCCCGGCGGTGGACTACTTCCTCGAGGAGCTGGGCGTGGAGCGGTTCGCGCTGCTCGGCACCGACTACGTCTACCCGCGCACGACCAACAACATCCTCGAGGCCTACCTCGCGTCCAAGGGCGTCGCCGCCGAGGACATCTTCGTCAACTACACGCCCTTCGGCCATTCCGACTGGGCGACCATCGTAGGCGACGTGGTCGAGATGGCCGAGGACGGGCGCCAGGTCGGCGTGATCTCGACGATCAACGGCGACGCCAACATCGGCTTCTACAAGGAGCTCGCCGCCTCGGAGGTCTCGGCCGACGACATCCCCGTCGTCGCCTTCTCCGTGGGCGAGGAGGAGCTCTCGGGCCTCGACACCACCGACCTCGTCGGCCACCTCGCGGCGTGGAACTACTTCCAGTCCGCCGAGTCCGACGCCAACGAGGAATTCGTCGCCGCGTGGAAGGCCCGGATGGGCGAGGACCGCGTGACCAACGACCCGATGGAGGCCCACTACATCGGCTTCAACATGTGGGCGAACGCGGTGACCGAGGCCGGCACCACCGACGTCGATGCCGTCCGCGAGGCGATGTACGGGCAGGAGTTCCCGAACCTGACCGGCGGCACGGCCGTGATGCTGCCCAACCACCACCTCGCCAAGCCCGTGCTCATCGGCGAGATCACCAAGGACGGGCAGTTCGACATCGTGTCCCAGACCGAGGAGGTCGCGGGCGACGCGTGGACCGACCACCTGCCCGAGAGCGCCAAGCTCACCGCCGACTGGCCGGGCCTCGGCTGCGGGATGTACGACACCGAGGCCGGGACCTGCGTGCAGATCCAGTCGAACTACTGACCGGCCGCCGGGGGCCGCGCCGCGCGGCCCCCGCCCCCCCCTGCCCCGTCCCGGACGTCCGCCCATGCGCCTGCTCCTCGCCCTCGCCGCCGCGGCCCTGCTAGCGCCGCCCGCCGCCGCGCAGGACGGCCCCGTGCAGACCCTGCTCCAGACCCACGCCGAGGCCATCGCCGCGCCGTCGCGGCGCACCATCCAGCCCGTGCTCGACGATCTCGCCAACTCCGGCCTGCCCGCGATGCCCGCCTTCCTCGAGGCGTGGGCGGACCGGGGCGTGGTGCGGCGCAACGCGGACGGCCTCTTCTTCCTCGGGACGCGCGACGGCGACGCCTACGCCCTCCGCTCGATCGAGGACGGGGCCGACGCGGGCACCGTCGCCCGCCGCGAGGCCGAGCAGCTGCGCCCCAACGCGGGCGTCCGCCGCCTGATCGCCACGGCCCTCGTCCGGTTCCAGCTCGACGACCCCGACCCGGACCGCCGCCGCGCCGCCCTCGACGCGCTGGCGCGCGGGGCCACGCCCGACCTGCTCGCCCCGCTGCGCGCCTCCGTCGAGACGGAGGAGAACCGCGCGATCCGCGCGCGCAAGCAGGCCTTGGAGCGCATCCTCACGATCCGGTTCGCCGCCGACACGGGCGCGCGCGTCGCCGCCATCGAGGGGCTGGCGGGCAAGGTCTCGATCGAGGCCCGCGCGGCCCTCAACGGCGTGCTGTCCTCCGAGGTCGTCGTGGACCCCGCGCCGGAGGCCAACGTCGCCCGGCGTCTCGTGCCCGGCGAGGACATCGCCGCCGCGGACGCCCGCGCGCTGCTCGTCGAGGCGGGCCTGCTGCGCCCGGAGATCACCCGCGCGGCCCGCGACGCGGCCCTGATCCTCGCCATCGACGGCGGCCGCGTCGCGGGCGCGCCCGTCGCCGGGCTCTCGACCGAGGCCGCCCGGTGGGACGCCTTCGACCGCCTCGCCGCCGAGGGCCGGGCCGCCCCCCGCCCCGACCCCGCCGCGGACGCCGCCCTCCTCGCCGCCACGGTCATCGCCGAGGTCTACGACGAGCCCGACGCCGCCGTGACCGCCGCCGCCGCCGCCGCGCTCGCCGAGGTGGAGGCCCGCGTCGCCCGCGCGCAGGCGATGGACCTCGGCCTCGACGCGCTCTCGCTCGCCTCGATCTACTTCCTCGCCGCCATCGGGCTGGCGATCACCTTCGGCGTCATGGGCGTCATCAACATGGCCCACGGCGAGTTCATTATGATCGGCGCCTACACCGGCTACGTCGTCCAGACCGTCGTGCCCGACTACACGGCCAGCCTCGTCGTCGCCCTTCCCCTCGCCTTCCTCGTGGCCGCCACCGCGGGCGTCGCGCTGGAGCGGCTGGTGATCCGCCACCTCGCCCACCGCCCGCTGGAGACCCTGCTGGCGACCTTCGGCATCTCCGTCGCGCTGCAGCAGGTCTTCAAGAACGTGTTCGGCACCCAAGCCGTGCCGCTGACCTCCCCGGACTGGCTGGCGGGCGCGTGGGTGGTGAACGACGTGGTCGGCATCTCCTACATCCGCATCGCCATCTTCGTCCTCGCGCTGCTGTTCCTCGCCCTCCTCGTCTTCGTCCTGCGCCGCACGCGCCTCGGGCTGGAGGTGCGGGCGGTGACGCAGAACCCCGGCATGGCCGCCTCGCTGGGGATCGACCCCGACCGGGTCGGCATGGCCACCTTCGCGCTCGGCTCCGGCATCGCGGGGGTCGCGGGCGTGGCCATCGGCCTCTTCGCGCAGGTCACCTCCGAGATGGGGTCCGGCTACATCGTGCAGTCCTTCATGACCGTCGTGGTCGGCGGCGTGGGGTCGGTCTTCGGCACGCTGGCGGGTGCGGGCCTGATCGGCGGGCTGCAGAAGGGGATCGAGTGGCTCAACCCGTCCAACACCTTGGCGGCGCAGACCTACATGATCCTGTTTATCATCCTCTTCATCCAAGTCCGCCCCCGCGGGATCGTCGCCCAGAAGGGGAGGTTCGCCCAGTGAGCGCCCCCGTCGCGGCCCCCGTTCCCGTCACGGCCCCCGCCCCCCCGGCGGCCCCGGAACGCGCCGGGGGGCGGGACGGGCCGGCCCCCCGTCCGCTCCTGCTGCGCCCGGACGTCGCCACCGTCCTCGTCGCCCTCGCCGGTCTCGCCCTCGCGGCGACGGTCGGGGCCGAGGCGGGGCTCGTCTCGACCTCCACGGTCAAGACGCTCGGCAAGACCCTCTGCCTCTGCCTCGCCGCGCTCGCGATGGACCTCGTCTGGGGCTACACCGGCATCCTGTCGCTGGGGCACATGGCGTTCTTCGGAATCGGCGGCTACGCGGTCGGCATGTGGCTGATGTGGGCCCGGACCGAGGGGATCGTGCTCACGACCCTGTCCCAAGGCCCCCTGCCCCCCACCCCCTTGGAGATCGAGGAGGCCATCGGCTCCCAAATCTTCGGCGTCGTCGGCTCCAGCGACGTGCCGTGGCTCTGGGCCTTCGCGGGCAGCCTGCCGCTGCAACTGGCCTTCGCCGTGCTCGTCCCCGGCCTCGTGGCCCTCGTGTTCGGCTGGCTCGCCTTCCGCTCCCGCGTCGCGGGCGTCTACCTGTCGATCCTGACGCAGGCGGGCACGCTCGCCCTGTCCCTCTGGCTCTTCCAGAACGATTCGGGCCTGCGCGGCAACAACGGGCTGTCGGGCCTCCAGAACGTCCCCGGCGCCGAAGGCGTCCCGCAATCGACCCTGTCGCTGTGGTTCCTCTGGGCCTCCGCGACGGCCCTCGCCCTCGCCTATCTCGGCGCGGCGTGGATGGTGGCGGGCCGCTTCGGCTCGGTTCTGCGCGGCATCCGCGACGACGAGGCGCGGGTGCGGTTCCTCGGCTACGAGGTGGAGCACTACAAGCTCGCGGTCTTCACCGTCACGGCGATGGCCACGGGGGCGGCGGGCGCGCTCTACTACCCGCAGGCGGGCATCGTGAACCCCGCCGAGATCGCGCCCATCGCCTCGATCTACCTCGCCGTGTGGGTCGCCATCGGTGGGCGCGGGCGGCTCTACGGCGCGGTGATCGGCGCCGCCGTTGTCAGCCTCGCCTCCTCGTGGTTCACCGGCGGCGGCGCGCCCGACATCGACCTCGGTCCCTACACGGTCAGGTGGACCGACTGGTGGCTCGTCCTGCTGGGCCTCTCCTTCGTGCTCGTGACGCTCTTCGCCCCCAAGGGCCTCGGCGGCCTCGTCGATCTCTGGGCCGAGCGCCGCGCCGCCCGCCGCGTCGGCGACCTCGGCCCCGACGCGGGCGCACTGCGCAAGGAGGAGGCGTCGTGAGCGCGCTGCTCGAGGTGTCCGGCGTCTCCAAGTCGTTCGACGGGTTCAAGGCGATCGACAACCTGTCCTTCTCCGTGGGCGAGCCCGAGCTGCGCGCGATCATCGGGCCGAACGGGGCGGGCAAGACCACCTTCATGGACCTCGTCACCGGCAAGACCCGGCCAGACGGCGGCACCATCCGCTACGGCGAGATGTCGCGCGATCTCACGCGGCTGTCGGAGGCGGGCATCGCCCGCGCCGGCATCGGGCGGAAGTTCCAGAAGCCCACCGTGTTCGAGGCGCAGACCGTGGCCGAGAACCTGACCATGGCGCTGCGCGCCGCGCGCCGCCCGCTCGACGTCCTGCTCCGCCGCCCCGACCAAGGGGCCGCCGCCGCCGAGGTCGCCGCGCGGGTGGGGCTGGCGGACAGGCTCGCCACCCCGGCGGGCATCCTCAGCCACGGGCAGAAGCAGTGGCTGGAGATCGGGATGCTGCTGGCGCAGGAGCCGCGCCTCCTGCTGGTGGACGAACCCGCCGCCGGGATGACGTCCGCCGAGCGCGAGCGCACCACCGCCATGCTGGTCGAGGCCGCGCGCACCCGCGCCGTGGTCGTCATCGAGCACGACATGGAGTTCGTCCGCCGCCTCGGTTGCCGCGTCACCGTGCTGCACGAGGGGCGCGTGCTGGCCGAGGGCTCGCTCGACCACGTCACGGCGGACCCGAAGGTGATCGACGTCTATCTGGGCCGCCCCGAGGACGGCGTCGAGGCCCGCCATGCTTGAGGCGCGCGACGTCACCCTCGCCTATGGCGGCTCGTGCATCCTGCACGGCGTCGACCTGACCGCCGCCCGCGGCGCGGTCACCTGCGTCATGGGCCTCAACGGGATGGGCAAGACCTCCCTGCTCAAGGCGCTCGCCGGGCGGCACCCGATGGACGGCACCGTCACCCTCGACGGCGCCCCCCTGCCCCCCGGCCCCAAGGCGCGCGCGCGCGCGGGCGTGGCCTACGTCCCTCAAGGGCGCGAGGTGTTCCCCCAGCTCACCGTGGCCGAGAACCTCGCCACCGGCTTCGCCTGCCTGCCCCGCGCCGCGCGCGCGGTCCCCGACCACGTGTTCGATCTGTTCCCCGTCCTCGCCGAGATGCGCGGGCGCCGCGGCGGCGACCTCTCGGGCGGCCAGCAGCAGCAGCTCGCCATCGCCCGCGCCCTCGTGACGCGGCCCAAGGTGCTCCTCCTCGACGAGCCGACGGAGGGCATCCAGCCCAACATCATCGCCCAGATCGGGCGCGTCATCGACCGGCTGCGCCGCGACGGCGGGATGGCGATCGTCCTGGTCGAGCAGCGGTTCGACTTCGCGTGGGGCCTCGCGGACCACGTCGTGGCGCTGCGGCGGGGGACGGTGATCCGGAACGAGGCGCGTGGCGGGGCCGACCGCGCCGCCGTCCTCGCCGACGTCTCCGTCTGACGTCCGAGGCGGCCCGGAAAGGCCCCTACCCCGCCAGCCAGTTCTCCACCGCGAGCCCGTCCACGCGCTCGAACTCGCGGACGTTCGCGGTGACCACGGCCCGCCCCGTGGCGAGCGCGTGCGCCGCGATGAGCAGGTCGTTGCCGCCGATCGGCGTGCCCCTCGCCTCCAGCGCGGCGCGGATGCGCCCGTAGGCCGCGTCGACCGGCGGCGCGAGCGGCAGGACCGGGATCTCGGACAGCAGCGCCTCGACCCGCGCGGTCAGCCGGTCGGAGCCCTTGCGCGCGGCGCCGTAGCGCAGCTCGGCGGCGACCACGACGGAGGTCACCACCCCCGCCTCGCCCACCTCCGCCAAGCGCCGCGCGGCGGCGCCCGCAGGATGGCGGACGAGGTCGGACAGCACGTTCGTGTCGAGCAGCCAGCCCGTCAAAGCACGTCCTCGGACGCGGGCGGCGGGTCGTCGGGCAGCGGCAGGTCCTCGTCTAGCCGGTCCCACGACGCCAAGAGCCCCAGCAGCCCGCGCCGCCGCACCGGCTCAAGCACGAGGCGGTCGCCGTCGCGGCGGATGGTGACGCGGTCGCCCGGCATCTCCCAGTCGGCGGGGATGCGGACGGCCTGCGAGCGGTTGTTGCGGAACAGCTTGGCCTCGCGGGCGGGGGTCGGGGCGGACATCGGGCACCTCCGGGATATGCCTTTGACATATGCGAAGGCGCGCCCCTCGCGTCAAGCCGCCCTGCCCCGTCTCGCCGCGCGAATTGCCAATTGGCAAATCACTTGCCGAAGCGGTCCTCAAGGTAGAGCCGGAACGCCGCCTCCAGCGCCGCGCGCCCCATCCCGTCCGAGAACTCCAGCACGTGCGCCCTGCCCTTCCGGCGGTGGGTCACGCCCGA
>NZ_JAFCAR010000008.1 GCF_016820245.1 Jannaschia sp. Os4
CCCCCCCCCCCCCCCCCCCCCCCCCCCCCCCCCCGGTCGCCGCCCTAGAGGGCGGCGAACCGACAAAGGAGACCGCCGATGGGCTTCCGCATGGGCATCGTGGGCCTGCCGAACGTGGGCAAGTCCACCCTCTTCAACGCCTTGACCAAGACCGCCGCCGCGCAGGCCGCGAACTTCCCCTTCTGTACCATCGAGCCGAACGTGGGCGAGGTGGCGGTGCCGGACGCGCGCCTCCACACCCTGTCGGAGATGGCCCGGTCCAAGCAGACCATCCCCGCGCGCATGACCTTCGTGGACATCGCCGGGCTGGTGAAGGGCGCGTCCAAGGGCGAGGGGCTCGGCAACCAGTTCCTCGCCAACATCCGCGAGACGGACGCCATCGCCCACGTGCTGCGCTGCTTCGAGGACGGGGACGTCACCCACGTTGAGGGGCGGGTGGACCCGGTCTCGGATGCGGAGACGATCGAGACGGAGCTGATGATCGCGGATCTCGAGTCGATCGAGCGGCGGATGCAGAACCTCGTGCGCAAGCTGAAGGGCGGCGACAAGGAGGCCAAGGACCAGCAGCGCCTGCTGGAGGCCGCCAAGGCCGCGCTGGAAGCGGGGCGGCCCGCGCGCACCGTCGAGGTGGATGCCGAGGACGCGCGCGCGTGGGAGATGCTTCAGCTGCTCACGGCCAAGCCCGTCCTCTACGTCTGCAACGTCGAGGAGGAGAACGCGGCCACCGGCAACGCCCACTCCGAGGCGGTGGCCGAGATGGCGGCGGCGCAGGGCAACGGCACGGTCGTGATCTCGGCGGCCATCGAGGAGCAGATCGCCCAGCTCGACGACGCGGAGCAGGCCGAGTTCCTGGCGGAGATGGGGCTGGAGGAGGCGGGGCTCGACCGGCTGATCCGCGCGGGCTACGCGCTGCTGAAGCTGGAGACCTACTTCACCGTGGGGCCGAAGGAGTCGCGGGCATGGACGATCCCGGCGGGGACGACGGCGCCGCGCGCGGCGGGCGTGATCCACGGCGACTTCGAGAAGGGCTTCATCCGGGCCGAGACGATCGCCTACGACGACTTCGTGGCCTTGGGCGGCGAGCAGAAGGCCAAGGAGGCGGGCAAGATGCGCGCCGAGGGGAAGGGCTACGTCGTGCGCGACGGCGACGTGCTGCACTTCCTGCACTCCGGCTAGGGGGCTCCGCCCCCGGCGCTGCGCGCCTCCCCCGGGATACTTCCGCCAAGAAAGGGGGGTGACGGCGCGTGCGCGCGGGCGGTAGGCGCCCGGGCCATGACAGACCGCATCCTCATCGACACCGATCCCGGCGTGGACGACGCGATGGCCATCGCCATGGCCGCCGCCGACCCGCGCCTCTCCCTCGTGGGCCTCTCCACCGTGTTCGGCAACGTCCGCGCGGCGACCGCCACGCGCAACGCGCTGGTGCTGTGCGACTGGCTGGGACTGGACGTGCCGGTGGCGGAGGGGGCGGACGTCAGCCAAGCCTTGGGCCGGTTCGACGCCGTGGACTGGGTGCACGGGGCCGAGGGGTTCGGCGACATGCCCGCGCAGGCGCCGTCGCGGGGGAAGGACCCGCGGGACGCGGCGGACCTGATCATCGAGGCGTCGAAGGCGGGGCTGCTGGTGCTGGCGCCGATCGGGCCGCTGACCAACGTGGCCGAGGCGATGCAGCGGGATCCCGGCCTCGCCGCGCGGCTGGACCACCTCGTGATCATGGGCGGCTCGCTCTCTGGCGGGAACGTGACGGCGCGGGCGGAGGCCAACGTCTGGCACGACCCCCACGCGGCGCGCGAGGTGCTGCGCGCGGGGGCGAACGTCACGCTGGTGGGGCTCGACGTGACGAACCGGGTCTGCTGCACCGCGGACGACTTCGATCGCCTCGCGCGGGAGGCGCCGGCGATGGGCGGGCGGCTGCGGGAGATGGGGGCGTTCTACCTCGACTTCTATGCGTCCAAGGGGATGGCGGGCTGCGGGCTGCACGACCCGGCGGCGATCCTCGCGCACACGGACCCGGACCTGTTCGCCTTCGAGGAGACGGGGATCGACGTGATCCTCGACGGGGACGCGGTCGGCGAGACCGTGCGCGCCGACGGTCCTCCGGTGCGGGTCGCGGTGGACGGCGACCTCGACGCGATCAAGGAGCGGTTCCTCGGCCTCGTGGGCCGCCTCGACTGATCTGCCACACCGGCGGGGCCTTGCCGAAACGTGAACGTCCCGCCTCTCGCGGGCAGGGGGCGTCGTGGTTATGTTGTGGCCCTGCCATCTTGGGGAAGACGACCGATGCAACGACGCGAGTTCCTGACCACCGGCTTGGCCTCCGGCCTCGCCCTGACCGGCCTGTTCGCCGCCGACGCGGCGCGCGCCCAGTCCGCGCGCGGCCCCTCGTTCGACCCTGTCCTCGTCCGCACCCGCGCCGACGTCGCGGCCAACGAGCTGCACGTCCTGCCCGACGCCTTCATGGTCTACTGGACGATGCCGGGCGGGGTGGCGATGCGCTACCGCTGCGGCGTCGGCCGCCCCGGCCTGTACGAATCGGGCGAGTTCTACGTGGGGGCCAAGAAGGAATGGCCCTCGTGGACGCCGACGCCCGAGATGATCGAGCGCGACCCCGCCTCCTACGCGCAATACGCCGACGGCGTGCCGGGCGGGCCGGACAACCCGCTGGGCGCGCGGGCGATCTACCTGTTCCAGGAGGGGCGGGGCGACACGTTCCTGCGCATCCATGGGACGAACGCGCCGGGGACCATCGGCTCGGCGGTGTCGAACGGCTGCGCGCGGCTGATCAACTCGGAGATCATCGACCTCTACGAGCGGGTGGCGATGCGCGCGCGGGTCGTGCTGCACCCGAAGGCGAACGGCTCGGCCTGACGGCCCGGGCGGCGTGGTTTCGTACGAATTGTACGAAACCGCGCGACCGGTCTTCACGAAACGGACGGAGCCTTCACAGGTCTCGTCGAGGACTTTCGCCGCATTGCGGCATGAGTCCCTGACCCCTTGCGGAGCCGGGTCGAGCCGGTCCGTCAGCGGAGCCGCGTCCGCACGGCCTCGGCCATCGCGCGTCCGAGGGTGCGGTGCGCCTCGGCGGTCAGGTGGACGCCGTCGACCGGGTCCACGCTGACCAGCCGCCCCGCGTCCACGAAGCCGCAGCCCAGCCGCTCGGCCTGCGCGCGCAGCGCGGGCGCCACCGCGCGGGACCGGGCGCGCCCGCCTTGGAACATCTCGGCCAGCACGCCCGCCTCCTCGACGGGCACGGGGGCCACGAGCAGCACGTCCGGGGCCGCGCCCCCCTGCCCCGCTTGGCTGCGCTGCACCTCCTGCGCCAGCCGTGCCGCCCCCGCCGCCACATCCCAGCCCCGCAGCGCGAAGCGCGCCTTGCAGTCGTTGGTGCCCAGCATGACCACCACGAGGTCGAGGGGCCGGTGGCTCTCGAGGAGGGCGGGCAGGACGGCGAGGCCGTTCTTGTGCGGCCCGTCGATGGGGTCGTCGTGGACCGTCGTGCGGCCCGGCTGGCCCTCGCAGGTCACGGGGCGGCCCAAGGCCTCGGCCATCACGTCGGGCCACGGCACGCCCGGCGGGTGGCGGTCGAAGGCGCCCAGCGCGGTGAGCGCCACGGTGCCGTGGCTGTTGGAGTCGCCGAAGACGAGGATGCTCATGCGGGGTTGCTAGACCGAGCGCGTTGCGGGAGTCACGCCCGGCGAAGGGGGGGCCGCCGATGCTGCCGGACGACATCCAACAGGCCGCGATGCGGCTGCTGCACCACCGGACGGCGCGGCTGGCCGACGGCGACCCGGTGGCCGAGCCGCTGATCCCCACCACGACCTTCCGCTTGGGCGACCAGCCCGCGCCGGACGCGATCTACTCCCGCTACGCCAACCCGACGCTCGACGGCGCGGAGGCGCGGCTGGCCGAGGTGGAGGGGGCGCCGGTCGTGCTCTCGACGAGCGGCATGGCGGCCATCGCGGGGGTCATGCTCGCCTGCCTCAAGGCCGGGGACCGGGTGGTGGTGCCCGCCGACGGCTACTTCCACACGCGGGTTCTGGCGGGCGACATCCTCGCGCCCTTGGGGATCGAGGCGGTGGAGGTGCCGACGCGCGATCTCGCGGCGGCGGACCTCTCCGGCGTATCGCTGGTCGTGGTCGAGACGCCGTCCAACCCGGGGCTGGAGATCGTGGACCTGCCCGCGCTGGCGGCGCGGTGCCGGGCGGCGGGCGCGCGGTTGTGCGTGGACAACACCTTCTGCACGGGGCTGCTGCAGCGGCCCCTCGCCTTGGGGGCGGACGTGGTGGTGTCGGCGGACACCAAGGCGGCGGGGGGGCATTCGGACCTGCTGCTGGGGCATTCGGCGACGGCGGACGCCGCGCTGGAGGCGCGGCTCCGGGACGTGCGGAAGTTCACGGGCGCGGTGCCGGGGGCGTTCGAGGCGTGGCTGCTGTCGCGCTCGCTGGAGACCTTGGAGCTGCGGCTGGAGCGGATGTGCGCGTCGGCCGCCGCGGTGGCGGACCGGCTGGCCGGGGCGGGGGTGGCCGTGTCCTATCCGGGGCGCGCGGACCATCTGCAGCACGCGCTGGCGGCGCGCCAGATGGCGGCGCCGGGCTTCGTGGTGGGCGCGACCTTCGCGGACAAGGCGGCGGCGGAGCGCTTCCTCGACGCCTCGGGCATCCTGCGCGCCACGTCGTTCGGGGGGACGCACACAAGCGCGGACCGCCGGGCGCGCTGGGGCGACGCGGTGCCCGAGGGCTTCCTGCGCCTGTCCGTCGGGATCGAGCCGGCGGGGCCGCTCGCGGCGGCGGTGGAGCGGGGGCTGGCGGCGCTCTAGGCCGCCTCGGACAGGATCCGCGCCAGCGCGTCGGCGAGGCGGCGCGCGCGCGCCCCGCCGTGCAGCGCCCGCGCCACCGGCCCCTCGGGGAGGTCGGCGCGGGGCCCGCAGGCCACCAGCCGCCCCGCGCGCAGGTCCGCCGCGACGAGCGCGACCCGCCCCATCAGCACGCCGCCGCCGTCGATCGCCGCGCGGTGCGCCAGGGCGTAGAGCGAGTGCTCCGGGCCCGGCGGCGGGACGGGGCGGCCCGTGGCGCGCGCCCAGAGCGCCCAGTCCGCCGACCACGTCGCGTCCGCGAGCCGGGGCCCCGCGACGCCCGGCGCGGCGACGGGGACGAGGGCGTCGCGCCCGTCCGGGCCGTAGAAGAGGGCGACGTCGAAGCGGTCGCGCTTGGCCTCCGGGGGCGCCTCCATCGCGTGGAGGGAGACCGGCAGCCCCTGCGCCGCGAGGTCGGGCAGCCGCGGCGCGAGGACCAGTTGGGCGAGCGCGGGCAGCGCGGCGACGCGGAGCGGCGGCGCGGCCTCCTCGCGCAGGATCGCGGCCGCCTCGGCGAGATGCGCCATCGCCTCGGTCAGGGCGGGCAGCAGGCGGGCGCAGGCCGCCGTCGGCGCGACGCCGCGGGGGCCGCGCGCGAAGAGGGGGACGCCGGTGCGGGTCTCCAGGGCCTTGACCTGCGCGGCGACCGCCGCCGGGGTGACGCCGAGTTCGGACGCCGCCGCCGCGAAGCCGCCGGCGCGCGCCGCCGCCTCGACGGCGCGCAGCGCATGGAGCGACAGGCCGGGCGGGAGCGGGGGCGCGAGGGGCATCGGGCGGTCCGGGGGCGAGGGCAAGGATTCCTTGCCCTCGTCTCGCACGGTCCCCGCGTTGACCGCCAGTCCCCCGGGCGGGCATCGAGGCGGCATGACCGATCTCGCCCCCCGCCCGTGGCTCTCGGAGGCGGCCCGCCGCCGCGAGGCCGACCTGCCCCTGCCCGCCGACCCCCGCGCCGCCGTGGAGGCGGCGGCGGCGGAGACGCGGCGCATCCACGACGTCGAATGCCTGAACCTCAACCCGGCGACGAACGTGATGAACCCGCGCGCCGAGGCGCTGCTTTCTGCAGGGCTCGGGTCGCGCCCGTCGCTGGGCCATCCGGGCGACAAGTACGAGACGGGGCTGGAGGCGGTGGAGCGGATCGAGGTGATCGCCGCCCGCCTCGCCGCCCGCGTGTTCGGCGCGACCCATGCCGAGGTGCGGGTGCCGTCGGGGGCGCTGGCCAACCTGTTCGCGTTCATGGCGCTGGCGCGGCCGGGCGACGGGATCGTCGCGCCGCCCGCCGAGGTGGGCGGCCACGTCACGCACCACGCGCCGGGCTGCGCGGGGCGCTACGGGCTGGGGGTGCATCCCGCGCCGGTGGACGCGGGCGGCTACACGGTGGACGTGGCGGGCGTGCGGGCCGTGGCGCGCGAGGTCCGCCCCAAGCTGATCACGGTGGGCCAGTCGCTCAACCTGCGCCCGCATCCGGTGGCGCAGCTGCGCGAGGTGGCCGACGAGGTCGGCGCGTGGCTGATGTTCGACGCCGCCCACCTGTGCGGCGTGATCGCGGGCGGCGCGTGGCCCAACCCCTTGGACGAGGGGGCGCATCTGATGACGATGTCGACCTACAAGTCGCTGGGCGGCCCGGCGGGCGGGCTGATCGTCACGCGGGAGGCGGAGGTGGCGGAGCGGCTCGACGCGGTGGCCTTCCCCGGGCTGACGGCCAACTTCGACGCGGGCCGCGTGGCGGCGCTGGCGGTGACGCTGCAGGACTGGGTGGAGTTCGGGGCGGCCTACGCGGACGCGATGGTCGGGACCGCGCGGGCCTTGGCGGAGGCCTGCGCGGCGGCGGGCCTGGCGGTCCATGGCGGCGGGACGCGGAGCCACCAGTTCGCGCTGGAGACGCCGGGCGGCGGCCAGCGCGCGGCGCGGCGGCTGCGCCGGGCGGGGCTGCTGGCCTGCGGGATCGGCCTGCCGGGCGCGGCGGCGGCGGGGGACATGAACGGCCTGCGGATCGGCACGCCCGAGGCGGTGCGCCGCGGCCTCGGCCCGGCGCACGCGCCGGAGGTGGCCGCGCTGCTCCGGGCGGGTCTGACGGGCGACCCCGAGGCGGTGGCGCCCCGGACCCGCGCGTTGCGCGCGACGCTCACCGGCCTGCGCTTCGCCGGCTGAGCGTCTTGCGGCTGGGGCGGCGCGGCTATAGGCCGGTCGACGGAGACGTGGCCGAGTGGTCGAAGGCGCTCCCCTGCTAAGGGAGTAGGCGGGAAACCGTCTCGAGGGTTCGAATCCCTTCGTCTCCGCCACACCTCATACGTAGGTGTTTGACATAGCTAGGCATTCTTCTCGAACTCCTCTGTAAGGTACGCTTCAGGGTACAGTTTTCCTTTGCGGGGACGCCCCGCTCGGTACTGGCGTTGATGCTAGCACCAGCGACTGCGGCGGCAAAGACGTCCAAATATACTGCCAGCCTCTGTTCGCTTCCTTCCGTCACGATCCAGACGGCTCCAACCCGCTGTTCTTACTCCCAGTGACGGTCAACGCCCGGCGGATTGTCTTCCCCTGCGACGCTAGCGTGTCGCTAGGGCATACTCGTGGAACTGTTCAGCCGGTCGTCCGCGCCTCACTGTCAAGGCGACCCTCGTTCCGTTCGTCCGTAGTCAGCCACCCATGCACCGCGGACACGCAAACCGACCCCTCGCCCACGCCGGAGGCTACGCGCTTGACCGATCCCGCGCGCAGGTCGCCCACGGCGAAGACGCCGGGCCGGGACGTCTCGAAGGCGGATTTGGGCCTGCCCTCGGTCACGTCGGTGCCGGTGCACACGAAGCCCTTGGCGTCCACTTGGACGCAGCCCTCCAGCCAGCCGGTGTTGGGCACCGCGCCGATCATCACGAAGATATGGGTGATGGGGCGCTCCTCCGCGCCGTCCGGCCCCTCCATCGTCACACCCGTCAGCGCGGGCGTGCCGTGGAGCGCGGTGATCTGGGTCCGCGTGCGCAGGGTGATGCGGCAGGAATCTTCGATCCGCTGGACGAGGTAGTCGGACATGCTGTCCGCAAGCCCGTCGCCACGGACCAGGACGTGGACGTGCTCGGCATAGCGGGACAGGAACACCGCCGCCTGTCCGGCCGAGTTGCCGCCGCCCACGACCGCGACCTCCGCGTTCTCGCAGAGCCCCGCCTCCAGCGCCGTGGCGGCGTAGTGCAGGCCCCGGTTCTCGTAGCCCCCCTCGCCGGGCAGGCCCAGCCTGCGGTAGGTCGCGCCGGTGGCCAGCACGACCGCCCGGGCGTCCACCGTCGCGCCGCCGTCCAAGGCAACCCGGAAGGGGCGACCGTCCTCGGCGCGGTCGCAGTCCAATCCGCGAGCCGCACGGGAGACGGCCATGCGCGCGCCGAAGCGCTGCGCCTGGATCCACGCCCGCCCGGCGAGCGCCTGCCCCGAGATGCCGATGGGAAAGCCCAGATAGTTCTCGATCCGGCTGGACGTGCCCGCCTGCCCACCCGGGGCCTCCTCTTCCACGATGATCGTGTCGAGCCCCTCGGAGGCGGCATAGACGGCCGCTGACAGGCCCGCGGGTCCCGCGCCCACCACGGCGACGTCGTAGACGTGGCCTGCCTCCGGTGCCTCCGTCAGCCCCAGGGCGTCTGCGAGGTCGGGGATGGAGGGTCGGGAAAGCGTCACGTCGTCGGGGGCGAGCACGGCGGGAAGGTCGTCCTCCGTCAGTCCGCGGGCGTCCATCAGCCGCGCCGCCTCCGGGTCCGCGGCCTCCACGTAGCGCATCGGGTAGCCGTTGCGCCCGAGGAAGCGCTTCATGCGAATGGCGTCCGCCAGGCCGCCCGCGTCGGCGTGATCCGCGATCAGCACTGCGCCCGCCTCCGCGTGGCGAATGAAGCCCGTGCGCCGCAGGATGAAGGCGCGGGTGATCGTCTCGCCCAGATCGGCCTCGGTGGAGACCATGCGCCGGAACGCGGCGCGCGGGACGCGCAGGATGCGCGCGTCCCCGCCGCCCTCCGGCCCCGCGATCCGCCCATCCACGAGGATCCGGCGGTCGTTGAAGAGGTCCAACTCGCCGGTGAACTGGCATCGGCCGTGGACGGTGTTCACGCGTTCCTCGCCCGACGCGCCCCGTTCGACGATCTCCACGCCGCCCTCGAGGACCACGAGGAAGTCGACGCTGCGCTCGCCCCGCTCGAAGACCAGTGTGCCGGGGGCCAGCGTCTCCTCGCGTCCGTATGGGCGGATGCGGTCCACCGCCTCGCCCGAGAGATGCGGGAAGGTCTGCTGCTCGCGGGCATAAGGGTCCGTCGGATCGACGGACGCGCTGGCAGCTGCGGGGGCGGAGTCGACGGCGGACTGGTGTTCTGGACGGTCGGTCATCGGACGGAGCGTAGTGCATGGATGTCGAAGGCGCACGCCCCAGGATCGTCCGCGCGGGTCGCAGGCATCATTCGGCGGCGAGCGCGGACCGGCCGCCGAGCGGTCCGTCGGAGAGATCGGCCTGCGCCGCCGCGCCGTCCGCCACGATCTGCGCGAGGATCGAGGCGGCGAGGCTCCTCGGATCGCGGCAGGACGGCACGAGCCCCGCCGGGGCGCGCAGGCGAGCGAGAAGACGGGGGGCGAGGCGTCTGGAAAGCCACACCGCGCGGGCCTCGCGCGTCCGGTGTCCGCCGATGGCGGAGACGTGGAAGGCCGGGCTGGGCAGCGCCCATTCGAGCAGCGGCCCCTCCCAGTCGGAATCGTGCAGGAGGGACGCTAAGGCTGTCCACCGGTCCGGCGGAAGGGAGGGGAGACGGTCCGGGGCGGTCCAGGCGTGGACGCGGGCTTCCGCCTCGGCGCAAGCGGCGCGCTCGTCGGGGTCCGGCGACAGCGCGACGACCTCGTGCCCCGCGGCGACGGCGAGGCGCACCATCCCGAAGAGCTCCGCTCCCCGACCGGCGACGAGCACGCGCGTCCTCGGAGCGACCCGGTGGGCGAAGCGGCCTGGCGGGACGAAGGCGTCCGGTGCGACGAGATCGCGATTGGGATCAGGCGCGGCGGGATCGAACGCGAAGGCGAAGGCTCGCCGGGCCCTCTGCAGCGTGCAGGCCGCGATCATCACATCCGGGTCGAGGCACGGATCGACGTGCAGCACCACGCCCCCGCCGCAGGGAAGCCGGATGTCCATGAACGGCGAGCCCGCCCCATAGCGCAGCGTGCGGGCCGCGCCCGCCGCCATCGCCTTGCGCGCCTCTAGGGCGACGGCCGCCTCCAGGCAACCGCCGGTGATCTGGCCCATCCAGGTACCGTCGTCGTGCACCAGCATCAGGGCGCCGGGTGCGCGGTATGCGGAGCCCACGACCGCAATCAGCGTCACGAGGGCGACCGGCAAGCTCGCCACGCGATCGAGGGCCGCCTGCCGCAGGATCTCGGCGTCGGTCGCCTCGCAGGGCCATCGGCCGGTGGTGCCCGTCGTGACATTCCGCGGGCCCGCCGGGGCGTACGCCCCGCGACGAGTGGGCCGGACCGATGTGAGACGCCCGCGCACTCGCCTAGTCCGGCACGTGGCCGGGGATCGCTTCATTGCCCCGCGTGTGGTGGGGCTGGAACACGAAGGAGGCGAGACGCCAGCCGTCGGCCTCCCGCACGACGTCGAACGTGTAGGACCCCCACACCTCCCACAGGTCGCCGCCCTCGAACCCCTCGATGCGGTTCCACGCGTAGCCCTGGCTCTCGACCGTGCCAGCGTCCGGTCCGTCGAAGGTGACGACATGGCCGCCGCGCAGATGGAAGGAAGGCTTGCCCTCGTATAGATTGGTCTCCCAGCCACCGATCAGTTCGTCGGCGGGCATCGCCTGCGCGTCGGGCGACCCCATCGCGACCTCGATCTCGTCGGTGAAGTAGGACCGCGCGAGGTCCCAGTCCTTTCGGTCCACGGCGGCGTCGAGCGCGTTGCTCAGCTCGATCACGGCCATGCGGTCGGCGGCGTCCTGCGCAGCAGCGAAGCCCGGTGCCACGAGCGCGGCGCAGCACAGCAGGGCAGTACGGGGGGTTAAGATAGTCATCGTCGGTTCTCCTAGGGTTGGGATAGAAAAAAGGGACCCACCGCTGCGGTGCGGCGCGCGGCGGCGGGCCAAGTCCGGCGCCCGGACGGGGAGGGACGAGGCGCCGGTTCTGGACCACGGCGGGGGACATCCGCCGCGGCCCGTCTCGATTGGAGCCCGTCTCGTCAGGCGCGCATGCCTTGCAGCACGTGCTCCATGCGGATGGGCAGGTCGCGCAGGCGGACCCCGGTGGCATCGTAGACGGCGTTCGCTACTGCGGCGGCCATGCCGGTGATACCTAGCTCGCCCACGCCCTTCATGCCCATGGGCCCAATATGGGGGTCCTCCTCCGGGACGATCTCGATGCTCAGGTCGGGGATGTCGGCATTGACCGGCACGAAGTACTCGCCGAGGTCGGCGTTGACGAAGCGCGCGGCGCGGTTGTCCACTTCGGTCTGCTCGTGCAGCGCCGAGGCCACGCCCCAGATCATGCCACCCATCAGCTGCGAGCGCGTCGTCATCTCGTTGAGAATGCGCCCCGCCGCAAAGGCGCCGACCAGGCGCGGCACGCGGATCTCGTAGGTGACGGGATCGACGGAGACCTCCACGAAGTGCGCGCCGAAGGACGACCGGGCATGGGTGTCGGTGGTCAGCCCGATCAGCGGGGTCGCACCGCGGCGGTAGAGGCTCATGATCGAGGAGCGGTCGACGCTCGCGGGCACCCAGGTGCCCCGCTCGTTTACGACGCCGAAGGGCACGGCGCCCACCACCTCGCGCAGCGGGGCGGAGCGGTCGCCCGCGACGAGCGCGCCGCCGGACACGGAGACCGCCGCTGGATCCGCGCCCGCGAGCGGGCCACCCTCGGCGGTCGCCACCGTGATGAGGCGGGCGATGACGCGGTCGCAGGCATCCTTGACGGCGCCGGTGATGGACGCCGTCTGGCGCGAGCCGCCCGCCACGCCGTTCGGTGCCAGTTCGCTGTCGCCGAGCTCCACGGTGACGTTCTCCAGCGGCACGCCCAGGATCGCCGCCGCCGTCTGGCTGAGGACGTTGTGGGTGCCGCCGCCGATATCCTGCACGGCCGCCGAGACGCGCACGGAGAGGTCCGACCCCATCCGCACGTCCGCCACCGCGGCCGATGAGTAGACGGGGTACATGGCCGAGGCCACGCCGTGCCCGATCAGAAGCCCGTCGCGGATGCGGCTACCCGGCTCGGCGGACGGGCCCTCCCAGCCGAAGGACGCGGCGCCCACGCGTAGGCACTCGGCCAAGGAGCGCGAGGTCCACGGCAACCCACCTACCGGCTCGGTCGCACTGTCCGACGCGAGGCGCACCTCGACCGGATCGCGGCCTGCCGCGAGCGCCACCTCGTCGATGGCCGATTCCAACGCGAAGAAGGCGGGCACCTCGGCGGGCGAGCGCATGAAGCCCGGCGTGTTGGTGTCGGTGGAGACGAGAGCGTTCGTGCCGCGCACCGCGTCCCAGCCGTACATGCGCGTGGTCATCTCAGTGCCGGGCAGCGGCACGTCGTCCATGCGGCTGGTCTGCTGCACCTGGTGGTGTCCGAGCGCCGTCAGCCGCCCGTCCGCATCGACGCCCACACGGATGTCGTGGGTCGACTGAGGACGGTAGGACCCGGCCGAGAACATGTCGTGCCGCGACACGTAGAGTTTGACCGGCCGCCCCACCATCCGCGCGGCTTGGGCTGCGAGGAAGGTGTGCGCCATGACCGTTGCCTTGGAGCCGAAGCCCCCGCCGGTGACGGCCGCGACCACGCGCACCCGTTCCACGGGCAGGCCGAACTTGGTGGCCAGCGACGCGCGGGTGCCGGTCATCCATTGCGACGGGCAGTGCACCACGAGGTCGCCCGCGCGCCATTCGGCCGTCGTGCCATAGAGTTCGATCGCGTTGTGGTGCTGGATCGGCGTGGTGTAGCGCGCCTCGACGACATGGGCCGCGCCGGACAGGACGGCGTCCACGTCGCCCACCTCGATCGGCTCGACCGCCTCGCCGATGTCGCGCGCCGCAGGGGCCGCGTCCGCGAACATCGACGCCACGGCCCCGTCCGCCGCCTCGACCGTCAACTCGACCAGCTTGGCCGCCTCGCGCGCGTTCTCGACCGTATCGGCCACCACGAGGGCGACGGGCTGCTGAGCGAAGCGGATCTCCGGGCTTTCGAAGCCTTGCCAGGAGGATTGCGCGACGCCTCCGGCCGAGAACGTCGTCACCGCTCCGAGATTGGGGGGAAAGTTCTCGTGCGTCAGCACCAGCCGCACGCCGGGCACGGCCTCGGCGGCACCCGTGTCGATGGCGGTGATCGTGCCACGCGCCTGGGGGGCCAGCACGAGGGCGGCGTGGAGCGCGCCGGAGACCGGGGCGTCGGCGGCGTAGACCGCCTGCCCCGTCACCTTGAGCCGCCCGTCGTAGCGCGGCTCAGGCGCGCCGATCATCGGGAGGCCGGTGGCCGCTTCGGATACGTCGTAGGTCTCGGCCATGGCTCAGCCCTCCATGTCGCGCAGGATGGTCAGCGCGCGGATGATGGTATTCTGTCCAAGGGGCACCTTGAACGCGTTGTGGTGGAAGGTGCGGGCGTCGGCGAAGGCCGCTTCGGCCGCCGCCTGCATCCTCTCGTCGTTGAGCGGGCCGCCACGCAGCGCGTCCTCGGCCGCCGTCGCGCGCCAAGGTACGGTGGCCACCCCGCCGAGGCCGAGGCGCACGTCGGCGACCGTGTCGCCGTCCATCGCCAATCCGGCGGCGCAGGAGGCATTGGCGAAGGCGTAGGACGAGCGGTCACGGACCTTCACGTAGGTGGAGCGCCGCGTCGCGGGGCTCAGGTCCACCCGGAAGGCGGTGATGATCTCGCCGGGGGCGAGCCGCGTCACCTGCTCCGGCGTCTCGCGGTTCGCGGGCAGGACGTGGAGGTCGGCGAAGGGCAGCGTCCGATCGCCGTCCGGCCCCGTGATCTCGACGGTGGCGCCGAAGGCCGCGAGGCTTTGGGCCATGTCGCCGGGATAGGAGGCGAGGAAGGTCTCCGTCGTGCCCAGCACCGCGCCCAGCCGGTTCGCGCCCTCGGGCTCGCCGCTGTCGCGCCGATCGTTGCGCGTGATGACCGCCTGCCAGGAAGGGTCGCGGAAGTAGGGGTCGCGCGTGCGCTGCAGGACGTTACCGCCCAAGGTGGCCATGTGGCGCAACTGCTGCGTGGCGGCGAGCCAGAGCGATTCCGAGATCGCGGGCGCCTCCGCCTTCACCACCGCGTCCTCGGCCGCTTGATGCATCGTCACCAGCGCGCCCAGGACCAGCGCGTCGCCGTCGCGACGGACCTCGCGCAACCCGGGCTCGCGCAGACGGGTGATGTCGATGACGCGCTCGGGTTGGTAGACCTTGTGCTTCATCAGGTCGAGCATCGTCGTGCCGCCCGCATAGATCATCGCGCCCGGCTCGACCGCGCGGGACGTGGCGTCGGCGAGCGTAGTCGGGCGTTCGTAGAAGAAGGGGTTCATCGATCAGGCCTCCCCGGTCCGAAGGTGAAGCTCCTGCCGCGCCCCGCCGCCATCCGCGGCCGCCTCGGGCATCCGCTCGCGGGCCTCCAGCACGGCGGCGGTGATGTTCGGGTAGGCCGCGCAACGGCAGAGGTTACCGGACATGTACTCGCGCACCTCGGCCGCGTTCGATGCATGACCCTCGTTCACCACCGCGACGGCCGACATGATCTGGCCCGGCGTGCAGTAGCCGCATTGCAGCGCGTCATTGGCGACGAAGGCCGCCTGCATCGGGTGCAGCCCGTCTTCGGCGTAGCCGCCCGCCGCGGCCACGGCGGCGAGCCCTTCGATCGTGGTGACCTCGCGCCTCTCGACCTGCTGGGCGAGCGTCAGGCAGGCCAGACGCGGCTCGCCGTCGATGTGGATTGTACACGCCCCGCACTGGCCGTGGTTGCAGCCGACCTTGGTGCCCGTCAGCTCGCGCGTCTCGCGCAACCAGTCGAGCAGCGTCGTGCGCGGCTCCGCCGAAGCCTGGATGCGCTCGCCGTTCAGCGTGACCTCGAAGGGCAGCGGATCGCGCGGGTCGCTCGGGCCCGCAGGGGCTGCGGGCGGTGCGGTACCCTGCCCCATCGCGGCGGTCGCGGCGAAGCCGCCCACGGCGCCCGCGCCGCCCTTCAGTAATCCCCGGCGGCTGAGGCCGCCCCTTGGTATTCTATCGGTCATATCAGTCTCCCTGTCTTTGCATCTCGATTGCCGATCGTCCTCGGTCCTCCGGCGCCGCGCACCGCATCAGAGCCGGTGGTCGTAAGGTGATGGTACGAAGGCGAAGCTGCCCGTCCCCGCAACGCGTGCGACGAAGCCCACGCCTGGAAACGGGTTGTGCATCCCCGCCACGCGGAGGCGGCCCGCCGCTGCCTCGTCCATGATCGCCACGCGCGTGCGCGCCGCCTGCGTGGCGTCGATGTCGAAGGCCACGCCGAGGTCGGTGCGCGGGAACTGGACGGCGGGGACGTGCACCACGTCGCCCCAGACGAGAAGCCCCTCCGGTCCGGTCCCGATCGCATAGCCGCTGTGCCCCGGCGTGTGACCGGTCAGCGCGCGCAGCGTGACGCCCTCCGCGACCGAGGCTCCATCGGCGAAGGCGCGGATACGATCCGGACCGAAGACGGCCAGCACACGCTGGTTCTGCTCGTAGCCCTCCGCCCCCGCCTCGCGGGCCTCAGCGCTCCGCCAGAAGGCCAGATCCACTTCGCTCAGAACGAGGTTAGCGTTCGGGAAGGCGCGCGCGCCGCCCGCGGTGAGCGCGCCGCCGACATGGTCGGGATGCATGTGCGTCGCGAGCAGGGAGTCGATGGAGCCGGGGTCGATGCCGAGCACGCGCAGCGTGTCGGGCAGCCGCCCGAGGCTCGGGACGCCTTCGAGCGCCCCGCCCGCGTCGATCAGGAGCCGCCGTCCGGGCAGATCGACGAGATAGGCGTTCACCGAGCCAACATAGTCGTCCATGTCGAGGAACGCCGCCTCGAAGAGCGGACGCAGCTCCTCGGGCGAGGCGCCCTGGACGATCTCCGGATCGCTCGGGAAGTAGCCGTCAGACAGCGCGGTGACGATCGCGTCGCCCGCGCGGAACCGCTGCGCGCCGACGATCCGTGCGATGCCGCTCCCGTCCTGCGCGGCGGCGGCACCGACCGACCACGGCGTCTGGGGCAGGAGTGCGGCCAAGGTCAGCGCGCCGCCCGCCGCGATGAGGCTCCGCCTTCGGATCGGGCCGGTCCTCGCGGACTGCGCGAGGCTCGAACGGCTACGGCCGCATTCGTCGTCCTCGTTCATCTCGTCTCTCCCTGGTTCGGGCCCTGACTCGGGGCGATGCCGGCCCCCCGCGCGGGTGGCGGGGGCCGAGGGGATCGCGGTCGTGGGTCTAGGTCGCGTCCGGCGCCTCGACGTCGGACCATTCCGCCACCATGGGCGGCGCGCGCTCGCCCTGCACCTCGATCGCGTCGAGCGCCGCGGTCAGTTCGGCCAGTTCGCCTTCGGTGAACGTGACCTGAGCGGCCGCGATGTTGTCGCGCAGATGCGGCAGCTGTGTCGTCCCGGGGATCGGCACGATGCTATCCCCCTGGGCTAGGAGCCAGGCGAGCGCGATCTCCCCGGGCTTGGCGTCCTTGCGCGCGCCCCATTCGCGGGCGAGGTCCACGATGGCCATGTTCGCCGCGCGGTTGCCGCCCCCGTCCTCGCCGACATCCATGCGGGACGTGTTCGCGCGGAAGTCGCCCGGCGCGAAGCTCGTCGCCATGTCGATGGCCCCGGTCAGGAACCCGTAGCCCAAGGGCGCGAAGGGCACGAAGCCGATGCCGAGTTCCCGCGTGATCGGGATGATGTCGTCCTCGCGCCCGCGCCAGAGCATCGAGTACTCGGACTGGACGGCGGCCAAGGGCAGCAGCTCATGCGCCCGGCGCAGCGTGGCGGGGCCGCATTCCGACAGGCCCCAATGCAGCGCCTTGCCCTCGTCCATGAGGTCCGAGACAACGCCCGCCACGTCCTCGATCGGCACGTCGGGGTCGACGCGGTGCTGGTAGAGCAGGTCCACCCGGTCCGTGCCGAGCCGGCGGAGCGACCCCTCGACGGCGGCGCGGATGTGTTCGGGGCGGCTGTTGAGACCGCCGTCCCAGGCGCCCGTCTCGAGATCGATGTCGTAGCCGAACTTGGTGACGACCTGCACATCGTCGCGAAAGGGCGCCATCGCCTCGCCCAGGATCTCCTCGTTGAGGAACGGCCCGTAGACCTCGGCGCAGTCGAAGAAGGTTACGCCCTCCTCGTAGGCCGTGCGGATCAGCGCGATCACGTCGTCACGGTGCGGCACGATGGTGTGGAACGTCCGGTGCATGTTCTGCACGCCGAGGCCCAGTTCGGAGGTCTCCAGCCCGCCCAGCATCCGGCGGCCCGGCGCGGGGGCGGAGGCGGCCTGCTGCGCGGCGGCCCCGCCGGCGCCGAGGGCGAGCGCGGCGGCCGTCAGCGGCACGCCGGCTAGGAGGCCCCGGCGGAGCGGGTCGATCTCGTGGTCGTTGTCTTGTTCGTCGGTCATGTCTCTTCTCCCCATGGTTTTGGTTCTGTCCGGCGCGCCCAGCCCGCCGTCAGGCAAGATGCGCCTTGAAGTGCGCCGCCACCGCGTCGGCCGTCTCGGCGACCTTGTCGGCGTGGTCGTAGAAGTCGAAATGCGCGCCGGTCGTCCAATGAAGCGCGCCATGCGCGCCGAGCGCCTCGTGGACCTTCTTGGCCTGGTCGGGGAACGCGCTGTCGTCGGAATGCACGATCAGGACCGGCACCTTGGCCTCGGCCGCGCGTGCGACGGGATCGAAGTCCATCCACGGCCCCCAGGACATCACCGCGAGGCGGTTGTCGTAGGCCGCGACCCCGCCGCCGCGGGCCGCGTCCATGTAGTACTCCATCGGGCCCATGTGCGAGGCGGTCTCGTCGGTGTCGCTATAGGCTGGGATCGTCTCGACCTCGCCCGTCTCCTCGTACTTGCGGCGCGCGGCCTCGCCCGCCTCGCGGCGCTTCTTGACCTCGTCCTCGCCGCCATAGGCGTCGGGCGTGATCGACGGTTCCGAGAACCAGCCGGCCGCCGTCGCGACGGCGCCGACGGGGCCGGGATCGGCGGCGACGTACATGGCGTTGCCGCCTGAGGTGCACACGCCGAGCATGCCCACGCCCGAGACGTCGTCGCGGCCTGCGAGGTGCCCAGCCGCCGCCTTCAGATCCTCGAGCTTCTTGCTCGGATCGTCGAAGAGCCGCGGCTCGCCGCCGCTCTCGCCGTAGTCGGAATAGTCGATCGCCAGCGCCGCGACGCCGCGCTCGGCCAGCGCGCGGGCGTAGATGCCGCCCATCATCTCCTTGACGGAGGTCAGTGAGCCCGCGACCACCGCCGCGGGCACCTCGCCCCCGGCACCCTTCGGGCGGTAGAGGTTGCCCACCACCTCGCGATCGCCGGCCTTGAGACGAACGGTCTCGACAGAGACGGTCTCGGTCGTGCCGCCATCATGTTGCAACGCGAGGTCCTCGCGCAGGATGTTCACCTCAGGCATTTGCATCTCCTCTCATGTCGGTTCGTCTCACCAGCCGATCTCCTTACGGTCCCGAAAGAACCGGCCGTTGGCCTCCGTGCTCTCCGCCGTCGCCAGCCAGACGGCCGTGTCCGCCGCCTCCTCGGGGCTGCGCTCGGCACCGTTGCCGCCCATGCGGGTGCGCACCCAGCCGGGGCACATCGCGGAGACCGCGACACCCGTCCCGGCCTCGGCGGCCAGCGCCTGCGTCAGCGCGTTGAGCGCGGCCTTCGACACGGAATAGAGCGGCGGGCCCGACAGGCCCGCGCAGACCGCGCCGTAGCCCGAGGACATGTTGACCACCCGCCCGTAGCCGCGCGCGTTCATACCCGGCAGGAACGCCGTAGTCGTCCGCAGCGGCCCGACGGTGTTGACCTCCAGCGCCTCGCTCAGGTCGTCCGCCCCGGCCTCCAAGAGTGGCGCCTGCGGATAGATGCCCGCGTTGTTGACGAGCACGTCGATCGCGCTCCCGCGTTCGTCGATCGTGGCGGCCGCCTCCTCGACGGACAGGCCGTCCGTGACCTCCAGCGTCACCCAGTCGATCCTCTCCGACGGCCCGCCCAGCCGTTCGACCGCCTCGCGCCCCGCCGCCTCGTCGCGCGCGCCGATCCAGACCCGCAGCCCGCGCTCGAGCAGGGCGGCGCAGACGGCGTAGCCGATGCCCCGGTTGCCGCCGGTGACGAGGGCGGTGCGCGGCGTGCTCACAGGTCGAGCTCCTGGCCCTTCGCTGCCTTCAGCTCCCGCTGGAGACCGTGGACGCTGCGCTTGTCGAGATCGTCCCACGCCCCGCCCCAGGCCATGTTGCGCGTGGCGGTCAGGAACGCGTGCGGGAAGCCCAGATCGATGGCGCTCGCCTCGTCGAGCGCCTTCGTTTGGTCTGCGTCGAGCGTCAGGTCGAGCGCGGAGAGGTTGGACTCGAGCTGTTCGAGCTTCGTCGCCCCGATCAGCGGGATCGTGCCCCGGTCCATCGTCCATCGCAGCGCGACGGCGGCCGGCTCGGTGCCGAGGTCCTTCGCGACGTCGACGACCTTCTGCGCGATGGCGAGGTTGCGGTCGGACTTCGGATGGGTGTCCGAGACGTCGAGGCGGCGGTTCCCGGAGCCGTCCTTGGACCCGCCCCCGGACCCCTCGTTGTACTTGCCCGTGAGTAGCCCGCCCGCGAGCGGCGACCACGCCAGCATGTCGAGGCCGAAGGCGTCGGCCATGGGCATCAGTTCGCGCTCGGCTGTCCGCTCGATCAGGCTGTACTCGACCTGCAGCGCGGCGAAGCGCGTCCAGCCGCGCAGCTCGGCCATCGTGTTGCACTGCGCCGCCGCCCAGGCGGGCGCGTCCGACAGGCCGATATGAAGGATCTTGCCCGCGCGGACGAGGTCGTCGAGGCCGCGCATGATCTCCTCGGCCGGCGTCCCGAAATCCCAGTTGTGCACCCAGTAGAGGTCGATCCGATCGGTGCCGAGGCGCTTCAGGCTACCCTCCAGCGCCTGCACCATGCTCTTGCGGTGGTTGCCGCCGGCATTTGGATGCATCGGCGCCATCGCGTTGGAGTACTTCGTCGCCAGCACGACCTCGTCCCGACGCTCGGCGATCAGGCGCCCGGTGATGCGCTCGCTCTCGCCGTTCACGTAGAGGTTGGCCGTGTCGACGAAGTTGCCGCCCGCCTCGCGGAACGCCTCGTAGATGGCGCGGCAGGTCTCCTCGGGTGCACCCCAGCCCCAATCCTCGCCGAAGGTCATCGTGCCGAGGCAGGCCTCGGAGACGCGCAGGCCCGTGGGGCCGAGGGTCTTGTACCGCATGGCGTCGCGCGCCTCCCTAATCATTGTGTTGCGATCACAAGGATAGGTCGGCCCCGGGGGGCCGTCGTTGCCGCATCCGCGCGTTCCTTTGCAGGATCGTGCCGTCCTACCCCTAGCCCTCGCGCAGGTTGCCGGGCGTCACGTTCCATCGCCTGCGGAACGCGCGCGTCATCCGCGCCTGGCTCGAGAAGCCGCAAAACGCCGCCACCGCGGCGATTGGCGCGTCCCCGTGCAGGAGCAGTTCCGACGCGCGCTCGCAGCGCCGCCGCTGGACGTATGCCCAGGCCGGCTCGCCCAAGGCGTCGCGGAAAGCGCGCGAGAACTGGCTGACGCTGAGCGCGGCCACGTCCGCCAGCGCGGCGAGCGACAGCGCGCTGCCGATGTTCGCTTCGACGTGGTCAATGACGCGCCCGAGCCGCGCGTCGCTCAGACGCGGGACCGTCGC
This sequence comes from Jannaschia sp. Os4, assembly GCF_016820245.1. GTDB lineage: Bacteria > Pseudomonadota > Alphaproteobacteria > Rhodobacterales > Rhodobacteraceae > Jannaschia. Next base: position 20,663 of record NZ_JAFCAR010000008.1, read on the forward strand.
ATGCCCGACGCCCGACATCTCCGCCGCCACCAGGCCGCGCAGCGCTACCACGAGGCCTTCGAGGTAGAGGGGATCGGCGCGGCCCGGCGCTCGGACCGCCTCCGAGAGCCGGGCGCCGATCTCGACGGCGGCCCGGCTCCGGCGGCCTTGAAACGAATGGAGGCAGCCCGCCGCGGCCGCGCGCAGGCCTGCCATGACGCCGTCCGCGTACTCCACCATCAGGCTGGTGCCGCGATGGGCGACGTGGAGCTTGCGGATCTCCGTGTCCTTCGGGTGAAACGTCCAGCTGTCGCCCGGCACCTCGCACTCGCGCGGGGCGTCGGTGTTGACCCCTGTGACGTGCGCATAGCCGCCCGCGTTTACGATCACGACGTCCCGCGGCAACGTGACGGTCCCACTCCACGCATCGACGCCCGGCCGGGTGAGGACCACGCGGTCCTGTCCGACGGACAGGGTACCGAGGACATCCGGCTGCGAGTCAAACCGCGACAGTCCTTCGCCGACGTCGCGGGAGTGCACGATCCCGGCACGGTCGAGGCCGTTCGCCATGCCGCGGAGCGATCCGATCCGGCGACCGCTCATCCCCGCACCTCGGTTCTCCATTTCCCAGGCGTCGTCCCCATCACGCGGCGGAACGTATCGGTCATGTGGCTCTGCGACGCGAATCCGGTGGCATAGGCGATTTCGGCGAGCGGCATGTCGCCGAGGCGGAGGAACTCGCAGGCTTTCTCGACGCGCTTGGCGGTGACGTAGCTGTGAGGCGTGTCGCCGGTGGTGGTCTTGAAGGCGTCGGCGAAGGTCCAGCGGGGCATGTCGAGGGCGCGGGCGAGGTCCTCGACGGTGAGGCGCTGGCCCATGCGGTGCTCGACCAGTGCGTCGATGCGAGCCAATTCGGCCGGGGACAGTGGCAGGATTGGCTGCGGCTTGCGCAGGGCACCCGCCTTGTCGAGCAGTCGGGCAAGAAGCACTTGGGTGAGCCCGTCGATTAGAAGGTCGCTCGTGCCGCCCGTGCGCGCGCTTTCGGTCCAGAGCTGCATGGCCGTGCGTCGCAGGGGCTCGTCGCGGAAGAGATCTGCGGCTGCCAAGTGTTCGAAGATCGAAAGAGTGCCTATTCGATGATCGTCCAAAACGCTGGAAAGAAAGTTAGCTTTGAGACCGAGAATCAGTATCTCGTGATCCCCGTCGCATCGGTACGCTGCGGTGGTATGGGGAGGTACGACGTTGATTTCGCCGGGTCGCCAAACTTGGTGTTCCATCCAACCATCGCCGATGTCCCATGCGAATGGGATGTCCGCCTTCAAACCTACGATGATATTGAGATCAGGGACGGCGGGATCGGAGGCTTCAACTTCGCCTTGCTTTACCCTTAACAGTCTTACCGGCATCGACCCACCCGACCGATGCTCCTGCGGGAAGCCTGCGTAGGGCGAGGCCGGGTCGCGATAGAAGTCCGCCAAGGATGACGCGGTCTGCTGTGTCATGTCGCCCGCCTCCTTTCACGTCCGACCGCGGGGGGAGGGGCGCACGCGACGGATCGGGATCAGTCTATAGCACAGAATGATCGTTTCTTCCGTAATCGTCGAGCGGTTGTGGAACCCGCGGCGAGTTCGCCGACGATTCCGGAATACGGCCTGTCGAATGCGCGCGATCATCACAGGATGACGTCAGACACTCTCCCACCGTCCGACGACACGCGCATCCGCTACCTGCGAGGTGGGAGCGTTCACCACGAAGCCTGTGGATCTGGCGATCTGGTGCGGGCGGGGGAGGCGCCGGAGGTTTTCCTGCGGATCGCGGGGCGGGGCAGACTTGCGTGGTCCGCAGCACCCTCGCGCGACCGTTCGGGCGCGGCAATCCTCCTACCATCCCGCGCGACGCTCGTCATCCGCGGCACGCTTCGCGCGCTGCGGGTCTTGCTGCCCGGCTTGGCGGTGACGGGTCCAGCCCGCCCGATCGACGACCCCCTCGTCGCGCTGCTTTGCCCCCGCGTGTGGCTTGCGCCCCAGCCGGTCGCCGAGGCAGCGCTCGTGCTGATCCGACTGCTGCTCGAGCGGGATGACCGAGGACGAACGGATGAGGGCCGAGCGGAGGGCGGCGCGCCTGGTCCGTAACAGGATCGTCGGCGCTTTCGTCTTTCGGATCACGGAATCCCGGCCCGCCCGGAATACCGGGTGCCTCGCTCGTGCTTCTTCCCCGATCATGGTCTTGGAGCGAGTATCACTGGACCCCGGGAGCAGCGCGTTCCTCCGAGAGGCCGACGGCAGCGTGGGTCGCGTGGCGGAGCCGCGGACGATCTCGCTCGTGCGCGACATCACGGCGGATAACGGGGTAAGCACGCTCATCCTCGTACTCGACGCGCCGACCCGGGGCATTCCGGTTCCCGACCTCGCTCGTCCCCTGCATGCGGGAGATCTCGCGCTAGTCCCGCCGGGCAAGGGCGGCACCGCAGGGGTGCGGGGCAACCTTCTCTGCCTTCGGATGCCGCTCTCGTCTTCGCCGCCCATAGCGCGGCGCATCGACGATCCGCTGATCCCGGCGCTGCTGCGGCGGGCCTGGGCGCTACGATCCGCCGAGGGCGAGATCGCGCGCGCGACGGTCCGGCTGCTGGACTTGCTCATCGAGCACGCCCTTCAAGCGTCTGCCGACTCGCCGCGACCGACCAATGCTCGGCGGGCCATCGACCCCCGCATCGCGCGGGCCGTGCAGCATCTGGAAGCGCACCTGGCGGAGCCGTTCGCCGTCGCGGACCTGGCGGCGGTCGCCAACCTCTCGCCATCCCACTTCGCACGCCGGTTCAAGGCCGAGACGGGCGAGCCGACATGGTCCTACGTCCAGCGGCGGCGCTGCGAGCGGGCGAGAGCCCTGTTGCCGGATACCACCCTTCCCATCGCAGAGATCGCACATCGCTGCGGGTTCTCCCACCACGCGCACCTCACCCGGAACTTCCGCAATCGCTACGGGCTCACGCCGTCGATGTTGCGCGCATACGGCGCGGTGCCTCACGATGGTTGAGGTGGGTCGGACTTTCGCCCATCGCGCAAGCACGCGACCCATGGTCCAAACTTCGACCGCGATCCGATCATGCAAAACGTCGGTCGGATCGTACGACGACAGGCCCGGCGGATCCTGCTGGATTGCGATGGACCCACCTATCCGACCCGGGGCCGTCGAATGCCTTCTCCGTTCATCCAGCGGTGTTCCCTACATGCCTCGCATCGTACGTTATGAGTGGCGGAGGGGTCAGACGGTCATTTTGCTTTCCTGCGCCCAATCCGGGTATAGGGGGAAGTCGAGAAGTCGCCTCAGCCCGACTAGCCCTCCGGTCGATCTGCGCCGGCGGCGATCGCCTACAGTCAGGTGTGCCGCCGAAGCGCGTCCCGGAACCCATGCCCGGGCGTATACCCGATGGCCCCTGCCGCAGCTTCCCGCGTCGCGCCGTCCCGGATCATCTCCGCCGCCCGGTCCATGCGCCACGCCGTCTGAAACGCATGGGGCGTCAGGCCAGTGCTGTGTTTGAAGGCTTCCTGGAACCGGAACGGGCTCATCGCCGCGACGGCGGCGAATTCCTCCAAGGTGGTCCGACGGGTGATGTTGGCGTCGAGGAACTCGACCACGCGGTCGAGTCTTCGGCCATCCAGACCTTTGGCGTTCGCCCGTGGAAGTCGTCCGCCGAAACTGTCGACTGCGATATGGCGCAACGCCGCGCGCACGACCTCCTCGAGTTCCAGTGCGGAGGTCGACCAGGCGCCGCGGCCGGTCGCGCGCAACCGCAGCGCCAGCGCGGTGAGGACTGCATCCTCGCAATCGTAGACATCCGCGAGGTCCACGAGGCCGGGTGCCGCCATCTCGTCGGCCACGGCGCGGCGCAGACGTTCGGAGACCTGCACCGAGATGCATTCGGCGGGGCGGTCGAGCCCGACCCAGCGGATGCTCTCCGCGCCGTTGAAGCCGCCGGTCATGCCGTGCAGCGAGCGGCGCTCGCCGCGGCCTTCCACGTCGACCACGGCGTGAGTGCCGGTGAAGTTGTAACCGAGGCTATAGGGCTCGCTTACGGACGGCTCGACGGTCTCGTCAGGCGGCGGGATGACGCCCCAGAAGGCATCGATGTCGTCGGTCTGCATGGTCCAGGTCACCGCCCGAACATAGCGAGGATCCGCAATGCGGCGAGGCCGACGTGGATCGCGACCGTCCCGATCTTGCCGATTTCAAGTGGCCGGGAACCGGAGGCAGTCGGGATAATCTTTGGCTCATCAATCGGTTCTCAGAAGCGACGGCTCCAAAAGCCTCTCGGTATGCCCAATCGTCGCGGCAACCCCTCCCCCTCCCCCCCGTTTGTCATTCCGAATGGCGGCCGATCGCGGCCACCGCACACGATCAACGGACGCATTATGACGAAGACCGAACGCAGGAGCCGTTCCGCTCTCTTCGGGCAAGCCAGGATGCAATTCGCTTCCCAGCCGCGCACGATCGCATCCCCCATCACCAAAGAAGGAAGATCTCGATGACCGACACAACCGACACCACCCGCCGCGGCCTTCTCGGCGCCGCCGCGGCCGGCCTCGCCACCGTCGCTGCGACCCGATCCGCGACGGCGCAAGAAGCCCCTGCCGCGTCCCCACGCTTCGCGGACCGCCACGTCCTCATAACGGGCGCCACCTCTGGCATCGGCGAAGGCACCGCACGGGCCTTCGCTGCCGAAGGGGCCAAGGTCTCCTTCAACGGACGCCGCGCCGAGATGGGCGAGCGGATCGCCGCGGAGATCAATGCCGACCCGGCCGTACAGGCCAGCGGCGGGGGCGCCTTCTACATGCAGTCCGACGTGCGCGAGGAAGCGCAGATCGTCGACTTCGTGCGCGCCGCGACGGAGTACTACGGCCCATTCCACGTGGCCTTCAACAATGCGGGCGTGGTGTTCGGAAACGGCTCGCTGACGGGCAACGGCCCCTTGGCCGAGATCGAGGCGGCGGATTTCGACGACGTCTGGGCCACGAACGGACGCGGCGTGTTCCTGTCGATGAAGCACGAGATCCCGGTGATGCTCGGGAACGAGCCGTGGGGCCGCCACGGCCTGCGCGGCGTGATCGTCAACAATGCCTCGGTCAGCGCGCATGGCGGCTTCCCAGGGATCGGCCCCTACTCGACCTCCAAGCACGGGGTGTTGGGCCTCACCCGCGGGGCCGCGCTCGACTACGGGATGCAGGGCATCCGCATCAACTCGATCTCGCCGGGCGGTGTGGACACGCCCATGCGCCGCGCTTCCATCGAGGCGCAGGGCAACGATCCCGACGAAGCGCAGGCACCGAATGTCCGCCACACCACCAATACGGTAACCGAGATGGCCGATGTGGTGATGTTCCTCGCCATGGGCGATGCGCCCTCGTCGATCCAGGGCACCGATCTCGACGTGACGATGGGGATGCTGACGGGACCCTTTGCGCCGCCGAATCCGAATACCTGATGCCAAGCCGTCCGCATAGTGGGCGGCTCAAACCTGAACGACACGGGAGACCGACATGACCGACGACACCGATCCAACCCGCCGTGCGATGCTGGCGGGCGGTGCGCTCGCCGCCGCCGCGACGACGTTGGGAACCACCGCCGCCCGGGCGCAGGATGCGCCCGCAGGCGAGCTCGCGGGCCAAATCGCCCTCGTCACCGGCGGCGCGCGCGCCATCGGGCGGGCCATCGCGCTGGAACTGGCGCGGATGGGTGCGGACGTGGCCATTCTCGACATCGCCGATCCGGAGGCCATTCCCGGCATCGGCTATCCACTCGCCTCGCGCGCCGATCTCGACGAAGCGGTCGAGCTGGTCCGCGCCGAGGGCGTCCGTTCCATGGCTATCGTCGCCGACATCCGCGACGAGGCCGCGTTGCGAGAGGCCCGCGCCGCCGTCGAGGCGGAGCTGGGTCCGGTCGATATCCTGTGTCCGAACGCCGCCATCGTGACCTCCGCCGCTTTCGACGAGATGACGGGCGATGAGTGGCGCGTGGCCATCGACGTCAACCTGAACGGCACCGCGAACACGATCCGGGTCTTTATGCCGCCGATGATGGAGCGTGGTCGCGGCCGGGTGGTCGTCACCTCATCGTCTGTGGCTCGCCACGGCAGCGCGGGCAACGCGCAATACGTCGCGAGCAAGTGGGGCGTGAACGGGCTGGTGAAGTCCGCGGCCGCCGCAGCCGCGTCAGCTGGCGTGACCGCGACCGCCGTCGCACCCACCGCCGTCGAGAGCGTCCGGATGCCGGAGGGCGACGCGTTGGAGCAGGCCAACGAGGCGCTGTCGAACGGCGGCTACAATGCCATGGACATCGCATTCCTGGAGCCCGTCGAGATCGGCCACGCGGTCGCGTTCCTCGCGAGCCCGCGCGCAGCCTTCATTACCGGCGAGATCGTGGACGTCGCCGCCGGCGCGAACATCCGGTGGACGGCATGATGGTCCGGCTCTGCGTCGTGGCGGCCTTACTGGTCTCGGCCTGCGCGCCGACCGGAGGCGCCCCGTCCCGGCCGCATAGCCCGGACCTCAGTTGCCTCGACCGCGCGACGGCGACCGCCATCGCGATCGAGAACGGCAGCCGCGACACCAATCGACTGCGGCCCTGCGCTTGAGACGAGGAGACCAACGATGACCGACGACACTACTGGCGGCACGACCCGCCGCACTCTGCTTGCCACCGGGGCCGCGGGCCTCGCGGCGGGCGCGACCCTCGCCGCCGGGTCTGCGCAGGCGCAGGAGGGGCAAGCCAATGGCCCGCTCGCGGGACGGTCCGCTCTCGTGACCGGCGCCGCGCGCGGCATCGGTCGTGCCATCGCGCTCGAGATGGCGCGGGGCGGTGCAGACGTGATCGCGCTCGACGTCGCCGCCGACATCGACGGCTGGAGCGTGCCGATGGCCACGCCGGACGAGTTGGAGGCGGTGCGGGCCGAGATCGAAGCACTCGGCGTCTCCTGCGCGACCGTGCGGGCCGACATCCGCGACCGCCAAGCGATGCGTGACGGCCTCCGCGAGGCCTCCGGGTCCGTCGCGCCCGTGGGCGTCGTCGTGGCCAACGCGGGCATCGCTGGCAACCAGCCCTTCCTCGACACCGCCGACGACGAATGGGAGGCGAACTGGGACCTTATCACCGACGTCAACGTGAAGGGCACCGCCAACACGATCCGCGCCGCCGGCCCGACGCTCGTGGCCAACGGGGGCGGAGCGATCATCGTGACCTCGTCCACCTTTGGGCGGCAGGGCAACGGCACGAACCCCGCCTACGTCGCGTCCAAGTGGGCGTTGCAGGGCTTGGTGAAGGCCGCTGCGATCGAGTTTGGCCCGCAGGGCGTGACGGTGAACGCGATCGCGCCCACGGCGGTGCGCACGGGCCTGTCGGGGCCGCAGACGGAGGAGCAGCGCGCCGAAGGCAATGCGTGGCTCAACGAGAACTACCACCCGATGGACATCGGCCTTCTGGAGCCCGAGGACATCGCGCCCTCGGCGGTCTACCTCGCGACCGAGGCCGCGCGCCTCGTCACGGGGGCGACCATCGACGTCGCCGCGGGCGCGAACGCGCGCTACACGGCATGAGATCGCGCGGGACGCCCGCCGTCCTGACCTCCCTGAGGGGGCGGGGCGTTTCGCGCGCGGGCGCGACCGGGGACGAGGTCGACCGCACGACCGCCCCGGTCGCGCCGAGAACGTTCCCGGTGCCGCTGCGCCCGGCGATCCTCGCGGCTGTCTGCGCGGCTTGGCCCGCGCTCGCGGTAGCCCAGATGATCGAGACCTTCGCCGTCCTCCCCGACTTTGGCGAAGGCGCTGTGTTCGACGCGAAGGGGCGGCTCTTCGCCTCCGATCCGTTCAACGGGCGCGTCATCATGTTCGGCGACGACGGCACCTTCACGACTTGGGCCGAGGTCATGCAGCCGAACGGCCACAAGGTGCTGGACGACGGCATCCACGTGGTCCAGACGCCGGACGGGCCTCTACGGCTTTCTTCGGACGGTGCGCCGCTTGGACTGATCGTCCCTCCCGAAGGTGCCGCGCCTTTCCTGACGCCCAACGACCTGACGCCGGACGGGGCGGGCGGCTTCTGGTTCACCGATCCGGGCCGCTTCGGCGAACCCGACCCGGGGCGCGTGTTCCACGTTGATGCCGAAGGCACGGCGACGCTGGCGGCGGAGGGGATCGACTTCCCCAATGGCGTGGTGCTGCGCGCGAATGGGCGCATGCTGCTCGTCGGCGAAAGTCGTGCAAACCGGGTGCTGGCATTCCCCGTCGACGGGCGGGGCACGCTGGGTCCGTCATCCGTCTTCGCCGTGCTGCCGGAGACCGAGACGACATGGACGCCATCGGGGCGTCCCGAACCCGACGGCATGGCGCTCGACACTGACGGCACTCTCTACGTCGCGCATTTCGGCACGCCGTTCATCCATCGCATCGCGGCCGATGGCACGATGCTCGACCCGATTGATACCAATGCGCCTTCCATCACCAACATGGCCTTCGACCCTGCGGGCGACGCGCTCTTCGTGACCGCCGCCACGGGGCCGACCTTCCGCGACGGGGGCCGGATGCTTCGCGTTTCCCTGCCCGGTGTCGAGGGGCAGCCGCTTCTTCCAACCCCCTGACCTCACCAAACGGAGTTCGACGATGACCGACACACCCACCTCCCCCACCCGCCGCGGTCTCCTAACCAGCGCGGCCGTCGCCGCGACCGCCGTCGCCGCGGGCGCCTTCGCCCCCGGCACGGCCCGCGCGCAATCGACGGCAGCCGCCCCCGGCCGTCGGATGCTCGGGGGCCTCGAGACCTCCGCCATCGGGATGGGCGTGCAGAACGTCCACCGCACCTTCACCTCGCTGATCCCCGAACGCGCGGACATGGTCGCCCTCCTCCGGGCCGCCCACGAGGAGGAAGGCGTCGACTTCTTCGATTGCGCCGAGTTCTACGGGCCCTTCGCGGCGGAGGAGATCCTCGCCGAGGCCATCGCGCCCTTCCGCGACGAGGTGCAGATCACCACGAAGTTCGGCTTCGATGTCGATCCCGAGACGGGCGCGTTCGGCGGCGGCGTCAATAGCCGCCCCGACCACGTGCGCCGGGCCGTCGAGGGCTCGCTCCGGCGGCTGGGGACGGATCGCATAGATCTGCTGTACCAGCACCGCGTCGACCCGCAGGTGCCGATCGCCGAGGTGGCAGGCGTCGTGGGCGAGATGATCGACGAGGGAAAGGTGCTGCACTGGGGTCTGAGCGAACCGGGCCTGGACACGCTGCGCCGCGCCCATGCCGAGCGCCCCTTGGCCGCGGTCCAGAACGAGTACTCTGTCCTCTTCCGCGGCTTCGAGGCGGATGTGCTGCCGCTGACGCGCGAGTTGGGCATCGGCTTCGTTCCCTATGCGCCTTTGGGCTACGGCTTCATGACCGGTGCCATCGACATGAACACGCAGTTCGTTCCATCGGACTACCGCGCCAACACCGCCCGCATGGAGCCTGCGAACCGCGAGCCGAACCTGCGGCTGGTGCAGGTCGCGCGCGATTGGGCGGAGCGGAAGGGTGCGACGCCGGGCCAGGTCTCCCTGGCCTACCTCATGGCGCAGCGCGACGACCTGATCCCAATCCCCGGCACGACGAACCTCCAGCACATGCGCGAGAACGCCCGCGCGGCGCAGGTGACGCTGACGCCGGACGAGCTTGCTGAGATGACGGCGGCCCTCGACGCCATCGAGGTGCAGGGCGAACGCGCGCCGCCGCCCGTGCAGGAGTGGAACGGCGCAGAGGCGCCAGACGCGACCTGAGCGTCCTTCCCGACCTCGCGCACCGCGCGGGGTCGGCCCCGCAACCGGCATAGCTTGAACCGGAGACAAAGATGATCCGCACCACCGCCTTGATCCTCGCTCTCGCCGCGCATCTCTCGACTGACCCAGCAGTCGCACAGGATGCTTCCAGTCCCGATGTGTCCCAGATCAGCGCTCACATGGGCGAGATGGCGATGGCCGTGGGGGCAGGCGGGGGGCGGGAGGTCGCGGACCGACTGCGCTTCGAGCCCTACCAGCAGCTCGTCGACATCTTCACCCGCGGCGACCTCGTCTTCCTGATGCGACATGGACCCACCGACTGGTCCAAGCTCGACGAGGTCGACGTGGCCCCCACCGACTGCGCCAACCAGCGGATCATGTCCCCCGAGGGCAGGCGCAACATGCGCGACATGGGGAGCCTGCTGGCCTCCAACGGCATCGTGCCCGCCCGTGTCGTGGCATCGGAATGGTGCCGCAATCAGCAGACGGTGCAGAGCCTCCTGCAAGGCATGGGCGACGTGGACCCCGGGATCGCCGCCGCGATGCCCGTCGAGACGACGCCGGACCTCAACCTGCTGCTGAGCTTGCGGGGCTCGCCCGACGTCACGCCGCTGCGCGACCGCATCTCCGCATGGGCGGGCGACCCCGACCGCTCCGGCCCCCTGCTGGTAGTGTCGCACTACACCAACATCGAGGAGCTGACGCAGTTTCGCGTGTTCGAGGGAGAGATCCTCGTCATCGACCCGGCCCGCGACAACCTCGTGCTGGGCTACCTGCGCCTGCGCTCCGCCGCGCCGGACGTGGGCCACTTCGCCGACGCGCTGGCCTCGCCGCTCTTGGAGCGGGAGCGCGCCTTCGACATGGTCGAGCGCTACTATGCAGGGCTGAACGCGCGCGATGACGATCTGTTCGAAGGTACGCTGGGCGAGGAATGGTTCGTCCACGGCGAGAGCCCGAGCCGCCCGACCCGCGACGTGGAGAGCTATCTCGACGAGATCGCCACCTACATGGAGGGCATCCCCGACATCCGGTTCGCCATCGACAGCCTGCACTTCGCCGACGACGTGGTGACCGTGATCGGCACGCTCACCGGCACCCATACGGGCGAGGTGTTCGGCTACCCGGCCACGGGCCGCGCGGTCGAGTTCTCCGCCATCGCCGTCCACCGCATCGAGGATGGCAGCATCGTCGAGAGCTGGCAGATGCCCGATCGGCTGACGCTCGTGGAGCAGATCCGGTGACACGCGATCGGTCGATCGCCCCAAGGTAGCGGCGCCGCGACCGACGCTCGCCCACCTCCACCAATCTTGATAGGAGACCTTGCCATGCGCCTCACGTTCGCCCTGACCGCGGGTCTTGCACTTGTCTGCGCGTCGATTGCCTGGAGCCGACCGCCCCTCCCCGAAGCCGTACGGGCCGGTGACATCCACGAAGTACGCGATATCCTGCGCGCGGATGCGGACCCTAATGCGGTCGATCCTGATGGTCACACCGCGTTGATGATCGCCGCAGGGCGCGCCGACCCAGCAATTGTCGAGTTACTTCTCGCGGCAGGCGCGGACGTCCACCGCATCGAGCGCCAGACCGGCACGGCCGCGCTGCACAAGGCCGCCATGGGCGGCAACGTCCGCGTTGTGGAGCACCTTTTGGGGGCAGGCGCATTCATGAACCAGCAGAGCCCTCTCAACGGCCACACGGCCCTGATCGATGCTGTTTGGTATCGCCAGCCCGGCGCCGTCCGCGCGCTACTGCGCGGCGGGGCTCGCATCGACGTGGCCGCGCATTTGCATGGGACCGCCGCACCCTGTGATGCCCTGTGCTTCGCGCGCGCCGAGGCGGAAGCGGATGAATCGGCGGGCATCGAGGACGGCCAAGCCGCTTCGATCCTCGCCCTAATCGAGACAGAGGCGACCGCGCGTGCCAGATCCACGCCGCTGTCGCGCTTGCTGGACTCCATTGTGGCGGACGATCTCGCGGGCGTGGAAGCCGCGCTCGCGGACGGAGCCGACCCACAAGGCCGGGCGCTGAACGGCTTCACCCCCATCGTGCTGGCGTCGCAGGAGGGTCATGCGGCCATCGTGGCCCGCCTCCTCGACGCCGGAGCCGATCCCAATACTACCGGTCTCGTCATGCTGGCGACCCCCGTCCACAAGGCCGCCTATGGCAGTCACGACGATGTGGTGCGGCTCCTCCTGGAGGCTGGCGGTCCCCTTGAGGCGCAAGGGCCGAACAACGGCTATACCGCCCTGATCGATGCAGTGTGGCGGCGGGCCTGCGACGCCGTCGTGCCCGCGCTCCTAGAAGCGGGCGCGCGGCTCGATCCCCGGGGCCATGACGGTTTGACCGCATTGGACCAAGCGGAGCGATTGGACTTGGATAACTGCGCTGCGGCGCTTCGGAAGGCGGAGCAGTAAGGCATAGACGCGAAACTGTTCCACGAGGCGATCTTCATCAAGAATTCATCGGTACACGCGCTCCGGTTCAACCTTCGGCTGGTCCTAGTCACACGATCTCCTGATCTGAAGCGCCCCGAGTTTCCCGGAGGCTGGTTGGTTTGAGTTACGCGGCTCGCTGCTGCATGTCGATCCGGTCGTAGTAGGTGGCTTCGGCCTCTGCGGGCGGGATGTTCCCGATAGGTCCGAGCAGG
>NZ_JAFCAR010000009.1 GCF_016820245.1 Jannaschia sp. Os4
CATTCGAACCGCCCGTTCGCGCACCTCAGGCGCGTATCTCTTCGATGTCTTCCCCATGGCTCCATCCTCTCACAGTCAGAAGCCTCCGAGAAACTCGGGGCGCTTCACTTCATCGCACCACATGACGTGCGACACGCCGCGGATGCGCTCGTCCTCAGGATGAATCGGCTGCACTGCGTCCTGCGCTGCCGTACGGACGGCGTCACTGACGGTTAACAACCGCGATGGCGGCCAATCGTCGAGCCCGGACCAAGTCGCCTGAGGCTCAACGATTGCGTAGAAGTTGCCACCATAGGATACGTCCAACGTTACCGTACCCAAGTTCGGCACATCCACCGCCACGCCCGCCTTATGGAGATACGAGGCGACGTTGCGGAAGCAAACCTGCTCGACGCGTCCGTCGACGAGGTCGTATGCAGCATCCACCCTTCCCGCCGGCGTCTCGATCGAGAGCACGCCTGGCACTCGCGGAGTGACGAGTTGCCGCTCGATCACGTATGTCGTCGCCGCGATCGTATCATGGCCGCACATAGGCAAGCAGCCGCTCACCTCGATGAAGAGAAACCCTACGTCGCAGTCATCTCGCATGGGCGGCCTGAGAATGACCCCGGACATCGCATCATGCCCGCGCGGTTCGAACATGAGTCCCTTCCGGACCCAGTCGTGCTTCTTGAGGAAGTCCAAGCGCTGCTCTGCAAGAGACTGCCCTTCGAGTTCTGGCGCGCCTGAGACAACGAGCCGACAGGGGTTCCCACAAGTGTGACCGTCGATGCATTCAAACCAATTCATTCTTTGTGGATACAGTATCCACATCTGGCGTGTTAGAGAAACATGAGGGTCTGTGCCACGGCCATGGTCGGGAGACGGGTGCGATCTGTTTCGCAGGGGTCGGTCCGGTCAGCGTCACCCGATGAGACCTGACCGGAATGACCCCGAACGCGTCCCCGACCTGCACATCGTGGACGCGCTCTTGGCCGTTCAGGATGGGTCTCATCGACGGACGGAGGCGGAACCGACCCTCTCGAAACAGATCACGGCTGTCTCGTGACCATACGTTTGGAACTGTTCCTCAAAGAAAACGCGACTCCAACTGCGTCGTCCGCCGCTTCCATGAGCTAGCACACAGGCGGAGGTCCTGCCTCGCGTTCCAGCTCAATCAGGCGCGACAGCGTCGCCTCCCCGATGTCGCCTTCGACCACGGTGCGGCCGACGAGGATGGCGGGCGTCCCGCGGAAGCCGAAGATGTCGCGGAGCGCGAGGCTGCGGTCGATCCGGGCTTCGATGTCGGGGCTTTGCATGTCGCTGGCCAGGCGGTCGCGATCCAGGTCGAGGTCGTTCGCGAGCGCGTCGATGTAGCCGTCCGTCGGCTGGAAGGCGCTTCGCAGAAGACGGTCCTGGAAGGCCGCGTAGACCCCTTGATTATCCGCCGCGAGGGCGGCCTTGGCGGCCAGGACGGAGGTCTCTCCGAGGATCGGCAGCTCGTGCCATGTGACCCGTGCCGTTCCATCCTGCACTGGCGCGGCCCCGGCGATCCGCCGCGTCGTGATGCGGCAGATGGGGCAGTTGTAGTCCGAGAAGGACGCGATCGGCACGGTGCCTGAGCCGGGCGTCCATCCCTCGAAGAGCGCGTTGCAGATGTCCTGGCGGACGGCCGAGACGGCGGAGGGCGCGGGCTCCGCAGGACCGGCGCTGTCGATACCCGCGAAGGGATCGAAGCCGCCGGTCGAGGTCTCGCCCGCACGGATGCGGCGGAAGCCGGCAGGCTGGTCTATGTCCTCGAACTCGAGGTTTGCCGCGAACCACGGCAGGGTGGGAAGCGCGCGGCCGGCGACGAGGTACCCCCCGCCGAGTGCTAGACCCAGCAGGAGGAGGCGCCGATGCGATTTCGCCTGCATCACGCGATCAGTCGAATCAGCATGACGACCGCCATGCCCATCATCATCAGGTTCTCGGTCAGCGACACGAAGCCCAGGGGCACGTTGGAGCCGCCGCCCACGCAAGCGCATTTCAGCTCGCGCTTGTCGAGATAGACGGCCTTGAACACGCTCCAGGCCCCGACGCTCGCGATGAAGAGGGCCGCCGGGGCAGCGAGCCAGGTCAGCAGCATCCCCGTCATCAGGATACCGGCCCCGGTCTCCACCCACGGATAGACGTAGGCGTAGGGTACCCATCTCCGCGCCAGAACGTCGTAGTTCAGGAACATGGAGGTAAAGCTCTCGATGTCGCGCAGCTTCTGCATCCCGAGCAGGATCATCGAGACGGAGATGAACCAGCCGAGCGTCTGCCACGTGACCGCGCCGAGAAAGCCGATGGACAGGGCGAGCGCCGTCGCGGCCGCCACGGCGAAGAGGTAGATCACCGGGCGGTAGGTCGTCGCATCGGGGTCATAGCCGGTGAGCTTCTGGCGCAGCGCCTGATAACCGCCGATACGCTCACCCTCGATCCAGATCTGGGGCGTGGTGGGGACGTCGTAGTCTTCCTTGAAGGCATCGACCTCGGGGCGCTCGCGGAACAGGCGGTCGTCGACCTCGTAGCCCTTCCGCTCCAGCAGCCAGCGGGATTTCTGCCCCGCCGGGCAGAGATGGTCGGGCAGCGCCATGCGGTAGAGGACGGCCGTCTTGCCGGTCGCGGAGGCGGCGGGATCGGTCGTCACGTCGGCGACGTCTCGGGTGTCCTTCGGCATGAGGGTCTCCTTTGTCTCAGGGTTCGGTCCGGGGGGTGCCGGCGGGCGCATCGCCGGTCGCCTCGATGTCTGCGATGTACCGCTTCATCTCGGCGATCTCGGCACGCTGCGCCTCGATGATGGCGTCGGCCAGCGCGCGCACGCGCGGGTCCGAGAGGTTCGCCCGCTCGGAGGTCAGGATGGCGATGGAATGGTGCGGGATCATCGCCTTCATCCAGGCGACGTCGCCGACGGTATCCTGGCTGCGCACAAGGTAGAGGAATGCGCCGAAGGCGACAGCGGCGCCCGCGAAGATGGCGACGTTGATGCGGCGGCTCGAATACATGCCCAGCATGAAGGACAGCATGATCACCGCCATCATTGCGCCCATGTAGCCGGCCATCCACAGGCGCGTCTGGCTGAAGAACACGTGGTCGAGCGCGTAGGTGTTCAGGTACATCAGGCCGTACATCACGACCGTCGAGGTCGCGATCATCGCGGCGAAGCGGCCATAATTTCCGTGGGACTTCTGTTCGTCTGCCATGTCTGATCCATATACCCCTGCAGGGTATGCGAACAACTGCCGCGGCCCGGATGTTCCGCGTTTCGGTCGACATCTCCGAGGTCGCGCGGTCTAAGGATGGCCATGCACGGGAACCGCGACGCCACGCTCAAGCGCCTCAGACGCCTCGAAGGCCAGGTCCGGGGGGTGGCCCGGATGGTCGAGAAGGACCGCTACTGCGTGGACATCCTCACGCAGATCGCCGCCATCCGCGCGGCGCTGAAGGGCGTCGAGAAGCTCGTGATCGACGACCACGCCGCGCATTGCATCGAGGACGCGGTGGCCTCGGGCGATCCCGCGCAGCAGCGAGAGAAGTTCACCGAGCTGCTGGAGCTGCTGGACAAGGCACGAGGCTAGGCGCTCAGCCCACCTCGAACCAGCTCAGCATCCCCGACGCCTGATGCCCGAGCATGTGGCAGTGCAGGAGCCACCGGCCGGGGTTGTCTGCGACGAAGGCGATCTCCACGGGCTCGTCCGGCATCACCAGCACGGTATCGCGCCGGTCGCGGTGCGGGTCGGTCCGTCCGCCGCGCGAGAGCACCTCGAAATGGTGCCCGTGCAGATGGATGCCGTGCGCCCAGGCCGTGTCGTTGCGCAGCGTCAGGCGCACCGTCCGGCCGAGCGGCACTTGGAAGGCGGGCTGGTCCATGTCGCCCGCCACGCCGTTGAAGGCCCAGACGCGCCGCGCGGCGACGAGCTGACGGAAGTCGCGGTCAACGCCGTTCAAGCGGGCAGTGCGCAGGCCGCCCATGGCCCCGCCCTCCATCAACAGATCCTCGTCCTGTACATTCTCCAGATCGAGCGCGTGATCCATCGTCATCGGCAGGGGGCGGACCGGGACGCCGGACAGGGGCAGCGCGGCCTCCGGGCCGTAGGCCAGCGAGCCGATCCCCACCCATTCGCCCCGTCCCGCGTCCAGCAGGACCTGCGCGCGCGATCCGGGCGCGCCCGTGCAGTCGATCACGACGTCCGCGCGCTGCGCCGGGGCGAGGACGATCTCTTCCGCTGGCCGGGGTGCGACGGGATGCCCGTCGAGCGCGATCAGCGTGGCGGCGTGGCCCTCCAGGCGCAGCGGCATGATCCGCGCCGTGGCGGCGTTGATGATGCGCAGCCGCAGCCGCTCGCCTGCGCGCACCGAGATGGCGGCGTCACTCCGACCGTTGATGGTGACCGTGTTCCCGAGCCGCCCGCCGTGGGACCAATCGTGCAGGTCGCCGAAGCTCTCCTCGTGCAGCGTGCCGTTCTCCTGAAGGCGCCAGTCGGCCAGCATCAGCGTGACCTCGCGGGTCGCGGTCCCTTCCTGCCCGAGCCAGGGTTCGACC
This sequence comes from Jannaschia sp. Os4, assembly GCF_016820245.1. Classification (GTDB taxonomy): domain Bacteria; phylum Pseudomonadota; class Alphaproteobacteria; order Rhodobacterales; family Rhodobacteraceae; genus Jannaschia. The sequence goes on from NZ_JAFCAR010000009.1 coordinate 4,547, forward strand.
TCCTCCACGATCAGCGGGCCCGCCAGCCCGCGCGCGACCTGCTCCCAGGACCGGGCATGGGCGTGATACCAGTAGGTGCCGGGATCGGGGGCGACGAAGTCGTAGTCGAAGGTGCCGCCCGGCGGCACCGGGTCCTGCGTCACGCCGGCCGCGCCGTCCATCGCGTTGGCGATGCGGATGCCGTGCCAGTGCACGGCGCTGTCCTGCGGCAGGCCGTTGACGAAGCGGCGGCGGACGCGCTCGCCCGCGTGGACGCGGATCTCCGGGCCGGGGACGGCGCCGCCATAGGTCCAGACGGGCGTGGCGCCGTAGCCCTCGGGCGCGAGTTGGGCCAGAGCGGGCGCGGCGCGCAGCTCGGGCATCGCGTCCTGGGCGCGCATCGGGCCCGGCCGCAGCGCGAGGGCCGCGGAGGCGGAGGCGAGGAGCGTTCGTCGGGTGAGAGGCATGGCGGGCTCCGGGGTTCAGAGTTTGACCGGCGGGGTCGTGACGGTGGTGATCGCCGCCGTGGCGAGAAAGATGAGAAAGACCGCCGCGCCCTCGACCGCTATGGAGCGGCGCAGGGCGGCCGGGGCGCCGGGCGCGCCCGCCGCAAGCGCGGGCACGAGCCGCCACTTGTTTAGCGCGGCGAGGCCGAGGAGCGCGGCGACCACGGCCACCTTGGCGAGAAGGCCCCAGCCATAGGCGGTCCCGAGAAGGGCCAGGAGCGAGCCGGAGAGCAGCCAGGCGAGCGCGATCCCGGCGGCAGCGAGGAGAGCGACGACGCCCGCCGCCACGACGCCGAACCGATGTAGCAGCGCCGCTCCGTCCGGCGCCTGCGCCGCTCGGCGCAGGGGCGCGAGCGCGCCCACCCAGAAGGCGACGGCGAGAAGGTGCAGGACCAGCAGCCCGGCCAGCGCCGCGCGCGGGTCGCCCAGCGTGTGCCCCACCTGCGCATAGGAGGCGCCGACTGCGACCGCCCCTCCGACCGCGACCCAGAGCCCCGCGCCCGGCAGCAGGACCGCGAGGATCGCCGCCTCCCCCACTCCGCGCCAGATCGCGGCCGTGCCCAGTGGACTCTGCCAGACGAAGCCCAGCATCGTCGGGTCGGTCGCCCCCTCCAGCCCCATGCCGGAGATGCGCGCCGCGCGGATGCCGAAGCGCGCCGCCAGCACCGCGAGGCCCGCCACCGCCGCGCCCGCCGCGAGCCGCCGGGCCAAGCGCAGCACCGCCGGGTCCGCCAGCCGCCGGAAGGCCGCGTCGAACAGCACGCCCCCCATCGCCAGCAGCGCCGCGGCGTAGCCCGCGGCCTTCGCCGCGATGGCCAGCAGCGCCAGCCCGTCGATTGGAGCGAGGCCCGTCACGCGCCGGTCATTCGGAGACCGTGAAGCCGAAGCCGCCCTGCATCGGATGGCCGTCCTCCGCCATCCCGCGCCAGTCGAGCCGGTAGGTGCCGGGGGAGAGCGGCGCTGCGGGCACGGCGTGGAACTCCAAAGTCGGCTCCATGCCCGTCCCACGCTCGATGGCGACATCCGCGCCGCCCTCGGTCAGCGTGGCCGCGATCACGCGCATGGGCGCGTCGAAAACCATGTGCAGCATCGGCACCTCGGCGACGGTCGCGCCGTCGGCGGGGGTCGTGCCGTCGGTCTTGCTGTGGGCGGAGGCCGCGGCGGCCAGGAGAGCCATCGACATGGCGAGAAGGGTAGATCGGATCATGGTCTCTCCTCCGGGCGCGGTCATGGCCGGGCCCTTTCGTTGATGGCGTCATGCCGGGCCCGCACGTCCGCGGGCCAGGTCGACTTGATGTAGGACAGCACGGCGACGATCTCGGCGTCCGTCAGCACCCCGTCATAGGCGGGCATGCCCGAGGGCGGCGCGTCGTCCATCAGGCCCGCCAGCCCGTGCTTCGTCAGGGCGAAGAGCGTCGCGTCGTCGTGGTGCCACGTATGCCCCGATGCGTCGTGCGGCGGCGCGGGCAGCAGGCCGTCCGGGCCGGGGCTGCGCCAGTCGGGCTGCCCCTCCAGCGCGGCGCCGTGGCAGGCGGCGCATTCGGCCGCGTAGACCTGCGCGCCCAGGGCGACGACCTCGGCGTCGTCCGGCACAAGACGCACGGCCTCCGCTCCGGCGGGTCGTAGGACGACCACCCCGAGGAGACCGGCAAGCGCGAGGCCGCCGGCCCCGGCCAATGCGAGACGGCGCATCTCAGCCCGCGAAGGGCTGGGCCGTCCCGGCGCGGTAGAAGACCCGCCCCGCGCCCGCCGCGCCGCCGAAGGCGATCACGTCGTAGCGCGCGGCCGGATCGTCGCCCATGCCGGGCGAGCCCATGGGCATCCCCGGTACGGCGAGCCCGACGATGTCCGGACGGTCGCGCAGCACGGCCTCCAACGCCTCGAACGGGACGTGGCCCTCGAAGACGTAGCCCCCGGCCTCCACCGTGTGGCAGGAGGCCAGCTCCAGCGGCACGCCGAGCGCGGTCTTCTCCTCCTCGGGGTCCACGAGTTCGGAGATCGTGACGGCATGGCCCCGCGCGCGGGCGAGGTCGGCCCAGGCGTGGCAGCAGCCGCAGGACGGCGCGGTGTGGACGTGCATCGGGGTGGCCGCGCGGGCCGGAAGGGTCGCGGCGGCGAGGCTCGCGGCAGACAGCGCGAGCAAGGTTCGACGGGTGGTCATGGATCTGGTCCTTTATCATCAGGTTGAGCGCGAAGCCCCGGAGGGGGGCGAACGGCTCAGACCTTTGGAGGACCGGTCGGGACGTTCGGGCCGACACCAGCGGAGGCACGCAGATGGGGCGGCAGGGTCATCCGCTCGGAGAACGTTCCCCGGTCGAGGACGAGCATTTCCGACGGGACGACATCCACGAAGCACGATCCGCCGACCTTGACCTGGGTCGCATCGCAGCAGTCCGCAAGCGCGGTCGCATGGTCCGCGTCCATATCCTGCATGTCGTGCGCGACCTGGGGCGCGTCATGCGCGAGCCCGTGGCCAGCCGACGCGGCCCCGGCACCGATCACGGTGACGGCCAGCAAGAGGGAGAGCAGGACACGGAGCATGGCCCCATACCTACAGGGGGTATGATCGTTCGACAACCGGTCCCTGGTGCCCGGACCCCCCGCCCTCAGCTACAGCCGTTATGGCGCCGCCACATCGTCGCGTCGTGGCCCTCGGGGACGCTGTCGCACGGGTCATCGGCATAACCGCGCAGGACGGCATATCGCGCAATCTGGTCCTGCGTGAGAAGCGGCATCGTGCGCAGATGCGCCGACAGATGGACGAGTCGAAGGCTCGCCCGCGCCTCCCCCGCCTCGGCGACGAGCCCGGCGAGCGTGGCCGCATCCGGAAAGCCATCGGTGAAGGCCGCGTCCAGGGCGCGCTCGGCCTCGACGAACCGCTCGCCCGCGGTGATCGCGCCCGCCCTCATCTCGTCCCGAATCGCCTCGATGGCCGCTTGCTGCTCCGCATCGAGACCGATTTCGTGCGCCAGTTCCAGAAGGTGCGCCGGGCCGGGCACGCCGTTCAACTCGGCTGACCGTGCGAGCCCCCAGCCTCCGCCCCTGGCCAACTCCGCCAAGTCTTCGTCGGATAGGGACGCAATCTCGCGCGTCTGCTCGCCCGCATAGGGGGACGGAGCGTGATCGACGGCGTGCTGCGCGGAGGCGGGGAGAGCGGCGCTGAGCAGGACGAGTGGCAGGATGCGAGATATCACAGGCATGGGAGGACTTTCGACTGGTTGTGGTGACCATTCGATTGCACGAGGTCGGGTCGATGGGACATGATCCGGATCATGTCCGATGTCTGGATCAATGCCTTCGCCGTTGCCAGCGAGCGCGTCCTGTGCCCCGGATCGGCGCTGTTCCACCGCGGCGATCCGGTGCGGGACCTGTTCCTCGTCCGTGAGGGCCGGGTAATCCTGCGCCGTGCGCTCGAAGATGGCGGTTCGCTGGACCTGCACACGGCGGGACCGGGGGACGTGGTCGCGCTCGCCTCGCTCTTCTCGGAGACGACGCATTGCGATGCGATCTGCGAAACCGAGGTCCGCGTCGCCAGCCGCCCGGTGGGCGCGATCCACGCGTGGCTCGGCGCCTCCCCCGCCGCGGCCGCGCTGGCCCAGGCCGCGCGCGAGGTCCAGGGCCTACGTGCGCGCATCGAGGTGATGCGCCTGCGCCGACTGTCGGACCGGCTCGACGCCTATCTCGATCTCCACGGCGCGCCCGACGCAGGCGGATGGGTGGGCGTCGCCGATTGGATTGGGGTCTCGTCGCCCGCGCTCTATCGGGAATTGGGGCGGCGACGGGGTCTTGGATAGGACGACCCGCCCTCACCCGTCCTGCGCCGCGCCCGCCGCTACCTCGACGGTCACGTGCTCCATTCCGGTCGTCTCGCGCACGCGGTCCTTCACGGCGCGGCGCACGTCGTCCGCTGCCGCGCCGGGCGCGAGGTCAACCTCCAGCGTGGCCATGGGGCGTTCCTGCGTGATCGACCAGGCGTGGACGTGGTGGGCGCGCGCAACGCCGGGCACCTGCGCCTCCAGGTCGGCAGCGACGGCGCGGGCGTCGAAGCCGGCGGGCGCGCCTTCGAGCAGGATGTGCCCGCTCTCCCCCACGACGGCCCAAGCCGAGCGGAGGATCAGCAGGACGACCAGCACCGACAGGATCGGGTCGATCGGCGTCCATCCCGTCCAGATGATGACGAGCGAGGCGGCGATGGCCGCGACCGAGCCCAAGAGGTCGCCCAGCACGTGCAGCGCAGCGGCGCGGACGTTGAGGTTGTCGCCCTCGGCCCGGCTCAGCACCCAGAACGCCAGGACGTTCACGACGAGGCCACCTACGGCCACCCAGAGCATCAGTCCGCCGAGAACCTCGTGCGGATCGCGCAGGCGCTGGACGGCCTCGACAAGGATCCATGCGGCAATCGCGAAGAGGCTGAGCCCGTTGACGAAGGCAGCGAGCACAGAGAACCGATCGAACCCGTAGGTCCGCTTCCAGTCCGCGGGTCTGCGTGCCAGCCGGAAGGCGAACCAGGCCAGCATGAGCGAGGCGAAGTCGGTCAGCATGTGGCCCGCGTCGGCCAAGAGCGCGAGCGAGCCCGAGACGAGCCCACCCACCACCTCCGCCCCCATGAAGCCGCCCGTCAGGATCGCGGCGACGAGGATCGCGCGCTCCTTCGAGCGCCGCGCTTCGGGCGTGTCGTGGGTCGAGAGGGTCGGTCCGTGGGAATGGCCCGCGTGCCCATGTCCATGGTCGTGCGCGTGATCGTGTCCGGCCCCCATCAACCCGCCTCTGCCCGAGGGGCCACGTCCGCCGGGGGCGCAGGACGCACGCCGCCGGGGATGGCCGGCACCCGCCCTCGGCGGATGCCGGCGACGCGGGCGTTCATCCAGTGACGGATCGCGCGGCGATAGAGGATGCCGCGCACGAGCCCGAACTCTTGGGCATGCTCGGCATAGAAGGCGTCCGGGTCGTCGTAGAGCCCGAGGTCGCGATTGATCCCGGTGCGCTGGATGTAGGTGTCGTTGCCCGTCCAGGCGACCGGCGGATCGGTCAGGCAGTCCGTCCCTACCCCGTAGGCGCAGAGCGACGTGCGGCCGGCGAACGCGGTCTGGAGCGCGGACAGGAACGGCGCGTCGAGGATGAACCCTTCGAGGTTCGTCCATATCCCGTCCCGCTCCACCTCCACCCAGGAATGTAGGATGTTCTCGGGCGCGAGGCGGTAGGCGATCTCGGGCACCACGCCGCGCTGAAGCGCCTTGTGGATCGTGAACCCGTGCAGGCGGCAGGGAATGCCCAAGCCGCGCAGCAGGGCCATGAGCAGCGTCGCCTTGGTGTTGCACTGCCCATAGCCGTCCCGAAGCACCGCCGAGGCCGGGATCGCGTCGTCGCGGTTGTAGCCGAACGCGATGTCGTCGCGCGCGAAGTCGTAGGCCGCGCCGATGCGCTCGAAGGGCGGCAGGGCGGCCCAGCCCCGCGCTGCGACAAGCGCGCGGATCGCAGGCGCGTCGAAGTCCAGCAGGTCGGTGCGGCGGAGGTGGCGGTCGGTCATGGCGGCGCTCTTGATTCGTCTCGTCATCATGGGGGATACGATCTACAGCGGCTGTAGCTTCAAGGGGCGATCGCGATGCAGGGCAATTCCATCGGCGCGCTGTCGAAGCGGACGGGCGTGAAGGTGACGACGATCCGGTACTACGAAGGACGCGGCCTCTTGCCCGATCCTGGCCGCACGGAGGGCGGACAGCGCCGCTACGGGGACGCGGAGTTGGACCGGCTGTCCTTCATCGCCCATGCCCGGCAGCTCGGCTTCGACCTCGATGCCGTCGCCGAGCTGATCGCGTTGCAGGAGACGCCCCAGGTCGCCCATGGCGACGCGCACCGGATCGCGACGGACCGCCTCGGTGAGGTTCGGGATCGTATCGAGCGGCTGCGGCGGCTGGAGGCGGAGCTGGCGCGGGTCGTGGCCGCCTGCGACGGCCACCCCGACGGACGGCCCTGCCGGGTTCTGAACGCCCTCGCCGACCACGGTGCCTGCGAGGGCGAGCATTGACGGATCAGCGCGGCTCCGGGTCGCCCTCTGCGTAGTGCGCGCAGTCCGGCACGCCGGTCGCGACCGCCGCCAGCAGGGCGTCCGCGTCTCGCAGGAGCGTGGACACGCGCGGATCGGCGAGGCGATAGAGCGCGTGCCGCCCCTTCGCCTTGCGCAGGACGAGGCCGCATTCGGACAGGCAGCGCAGGTGGTTCGACGCGTTCGGCTGGGTCAGGCCCGTGGCGGCGACGATCTCGCCCACGGTGCGAGGGGCCGGATCGAGCGCGGCGAGGATCGCGAGGCGGCTCGGGTCGCCCAGGCCTCGGAAGAGCTTGGCGCGCAGATGCAGGGCATCGGCTCCGGTTCGGGCGATTGCCTTCGACGCATCAGCGGGTGATGATACGTCGAGCGTCATTCCCGTTCCCTCCGCGAGCCCCGACCATGAGCGATCCGTCTCCTCATCCTACCGCGGAAGCTCCGGCGCTCCCACCCGTCCGTTACCGCGTGTCCGGCATGGACTGCGCCAAGGACGCCGCGCAGATCGAGCGGGCCGCCCAGGGCGCCGGGGTCGCATCGGACGCCGTGAAGGTTTCGGCCGCCACCCATGTCATGACGCTCCGCGCGTCCGAGGCCGACCTGCCCGCCATCGAGGCCGCCGTGAGCGCGACGGGCTACGGCTTCGAGCGTATCGCCGAGGGCGAGGACGCCGCGCCCGCCCATCAGGACCCCGCCTACCGCCGCGCGCTGTGGATCGTCGTGGTCCTGAACCTCGGCTACGGCGTGGTCGAGATGGTGGGCGGCTTCTGGGCCGGATCGCAGGCCCTCCTCGCCGACGCGCTCGACTTCATCGGCGACGGGGCGATCACCTTCCTCGGTCTGCTGGCCATTGGCTGGAGCCTCGCCTGGCGCGCCCGCTCGGCGATGATCCAGGGCGTGTTCCTCGGTGTGCTGGGCCTCGGCGTGATCGCCACGACGGTCTGGCGGGCCTTCGCCGGCACGCCCCCCGAGGCGGGGCTGATGGGGCTCTTCGGGCTGATCGCCCTCGCGGTGAACGTCGCGGCCGTCCTGCCGCTCCTGCGCTTCCGAAAGGGCGACGCCAACATGCGCGCCGTCTGGCTCTTCTCGCGCAACGACGCCATCGGCAACGCGGCCGTCGTGGTCGCGGCGGGCCTCGTCTGGTGGTTGGGCAGCGCGTGGCCCGACCTGATCGTAGCCCTCGCCATCGCCGGACTGTTCCTCCACTCGTCCTGGTCGATCATCCGCGATGCGCGGGCCGACCTGCGGGAGAGGTGAGTGGGGGCGGGGCGGCTACCCGCAGCACTCGTTGCCCTCTTGGATCGGGGGGCAGGCAACCGTCCCATACGAGCAGTAGACACAGCAGTCGCCCGGCTTCGGTCTGAGGACCGCCGCGCAGGACGCGCATTCGTAGAACCACTGGCACGCATCGGTCGGCATGGTCTCGTCGGCTGCGTGCCCGCATTGGGGACAGGTAATGGTGGACCGGAGCGTCACTTCGTTCGTCTGCGTCGCCATAAGGCATACCCCGTTAGGATCAGGAAACCGGCCAGCACCGCCAGGAGGACGTCGTCGCGGTAGACGTATCCGAGGGCGCCGCTGAGCCCGAGGATGCCGAGGAGCCACGGCAGGAGGGGCGTGAAGCAGCAGAGCGCGGCCAGTCCTAGACCGCCGAGCCCGAGTGCGAGGAGCCTGTCCATCATCCGTGCTCCCGCCAGAGTGCAAACATCGTCCGCGCCGCGTCGGCCTCCCAGAGCGGCGCGCTGGCGGCCAAGGCGAAGGCTGCCGTGGCGAATGCGAGGAAGACGGGGGCACCCATGCGTCCCGCGCCGCACTGCCGCCGGGACCAGATGCGCCACCAGCCCCATGCGAGGACCGCGGCGACCGCAAGCAGGATCGGGATGCGATAGGCGACGAAGGGGCCGAGCATCAAGAGCCACGATCCCCCCAGCCCGAGGATCGACAGGCCGATGGGCAGCACGCAGCACGACGCGCTCAGAAGGGCGATCACGCCCGCCGCGCCGAGCACGATGCGGCTCGGGTCTCGGTCGGTGCTTGGCGGGCTTTCGGTTCTCGACAACATGGGAGACCTTCTGCCACCTGTAGTGGCTACAGAAGCAAGCGCAAAGGGGATCACATGGTCGCGATCGGCGAGGCGTCCCGTCTGAGCGGCGTGTCCATCGAAGCAATCCGCTACTACGAACGGGCGGGCATCGTGGCGAAGCCCGCCCGCACGGCCGCCGGGCGGCGGGTCTATTCGGAGGCCGGGATCGCGGCGCTCCGGTTCATCAAGCGGTGCCGCGACCTGGGGTTCTCGATAGAGGCGTCGGTCGCGTTACGCTCCCTCGCGACCGAGCCCGCGTCCTGCGGCACCGCCGAGGAGCTGGGGCGCAGGCATCTCGCGGAGGTTCGCGGCAAGATCGAGCACCTGCGCCACATGGAGGCCGCGCTCACGGAGCTGACGGCCAACTGTGCCGAAGGTCGAACCGATTGCCCGATGCTGCGGAGCATTGCGGAAGCGGACGCTTGAACCACGTTTCTTCAAGTGCACCCATCCGGGACGGTCTCGTGGAACGCTTCGACGGTTCCAGCAGGGTGGTCTCCGCCTTTCGGAACGAACGGCGGAGAGGGTCAAGACCCATGCGGAACGATAGATCGCCTCCAGCGAGAGCACCCGGCAATCGACGAGGTCGGCGTCCCACGGGTGAGAAATGAAACGCCCCGCCCGAATGGTCAGCGGGCGATAGATGCGGGCCCGAACTTCGATGGAGGGCCCTGTTCAGTGCCTCCATCACCGTTGATCCGGACTTATCCACATGAACCGCCGACCCGGGCCGCCCGTGGCGTATCTCCACCTACTCAAGTGGCATAGGTGGAGATGTGGACAGACCACAGATCCACGAGAGACACATGCCCGCCCCTGCCCCTGCCCCCGCCACCGGCTACACGACACTGACCTTCGATCCAGCCTTCCTCGCGATGCTGCCCCGCTTCCCGGGGCCGCCGCGTCCCGCTTCCGTCGTCAGTCGACCAGAGCGGTTTCGCCTTACGCGACACGCGAATGTGGACCGCGCATCCAAGAAGGCCCTCGGCCAGTTTCTCACCTCATCCGCGACGGCCCATTTCGCGGCGTCCCTCTTCGAAAAGCCGAATGATCTGGTCCGGCTGCTCGACGCCGGGGCCGGCGCGGGCGCTTTGCTCGCGGCCGTGCTTGAGCGGTTCGGACGGGTCGAGGCTGCGGATGCGGTCGAGACCGACCCCGATATGCTGGGGCCCCTCTCCGGTGTGCTCGCGTCGGCACGGCGGAGGGGCGCAAGGGTGAGGTACGTCGGCGACTGCTTCCTGCGCTGGGGCCTCGATGGCAGGAAGCTCGACCGTATGACCTACACGCATGCGGTCCTAAATCCGCCGTATCGACGCATATCGACCAAGCAGAACGTCCGGATGGCGCTCCGGCAGGCCGGGATCGACGTGTCGAACACGTACACCGCCTTCGTGGCGCTCGCACTCAATCGCTTGGTGCCCGGGGGCGAGTTGGTGGCGATCCTGCCGAGGTCGTTCCTCGCCGGGCCGACGCATGCCGCGTTCCGGCAATGGCTTATCGACAGAGCCGCCCTCACCCATGTCCACCTCTACGGAAGCCGGAACACGGTCTTCGGGGACGACGACGTGTTGCAGGAGATCGTCATCGTGCACCTCCGGCGCGGCGCCTATCAAGGTTGCGTGACGGTCTCCACCTCGACCGACGACTCGATGTCCGACTTCGCCCAGACCGAGCACCGCCCGTTCGCTCTCCTTCGCCCAGGCGACCCGCAGTGCCGCATCCGCATTCCCAGTCACGATGCAGACGTCCCGCTGGACGCTCGACCTGGGTTCGACCTGACGCTCTCCGACTTCGGCGTGTCGGTCTCGACCGGTCCCGTCATCCGGTCACGCGTGATCAATCACCTCCGATCGGGTGGCTCAGGGAAGACCCGCCCGCTCCTGCACACGCGGCACCACGTCGGCGTCGGAATCGAATGGCCTCACGCGGACGGAGGCGACGAAGAGGCGCTGTCGATCGACGCGCCGAGCCACCTGGCCTACCCGGTGGGCAACTACATCCTTGTGCGCCGCTACGCGTTCAAAGAAGGCGCTCGACGGGTGATGCCGGCCCTTCTCCGTCCAGAAGACCTGCCGGCGGGAACCGCGCGGATTTCAGTTCAGGACAAATTCAACGTCCTCCACATAGACCGAGGCGGCCTTCCGGAGGCCTTGGCCCTCGGCCTGACCGCGTATCTCGGAACGACCTTGGTCGACGCGCATGTCCGGTCGCTCAGCGGGACGACACAGATCAACGCGGTCGACCTACGCACCTTGCCCTGCCCCTCCGTGAACATCCTCTGCGACCTCGGAACATGGGCAGCCACTCAGGACGAATGGCCCGACGCTGCGGCCCTCGACGATCGCCTCCAGCTAATGATGGAGACCGACCCTGCTCGGGAAGACGCCACCGCGCGACCGTAGAGGCCGGTCACCGTCGCCCGTCGATCTTCCGGTCCTCAGACACCCCGGTCCAACCGCGCATCTAGCCGCGCGATCTCCGCGCCCGGGTCCGGCCGCTCAGCGAGGATCCGAACGGCATCCGCCACCTGCGTCATCGCGGCGGCGCAGGCGATGAGGTCGCATCGGATCGCGGAGAGGTCCGCGAGCATCTGCTCGATGGGCTCCGCGACGGGGCGATCGCTTCGGGCGAGGAGTGTCTCGACGGCGTCGAGGAGACGGCGGACGTCGGCGTGGAGCGCGTCTTGCGCGGAAGCAGCGGGGGCGACGTCGGTCATGGTGGGGGAACCCTTTCTCGGATGGTGTCTAGTTCGGGGGCAGAAGAGGATGCCCCGTCAGGGTGCGGGTGCATCGTCGTCAGCGGCCACGTGAAGAACTTGCGTTTCGGACCCCGTGGCCTGCCGCAGGACGATCGGCGGCGTGCCTGCAAGATCGGCGAAGGCGCGACGCACGTCCGCGAAGCCGCCTTGGGCCGCCCACCCGGTCAGCGCGTCGCGCACGGCTACCCGTCCGGCAATCCCGGCGATCCGATCAAGCAGCGTCTTGGCGATGCGGCACAGCGCAAGGCCAGCCGAGAGAATAGGCGTAGCCGGAACGCGCAGGATCGGCCGCGGGTCGAAACTGCGGTCGACGCGCGCGACGGACGAACCGTATAGTCGGAGGTTGTCCTCCGCACGCATCCGCCAGGCGGCGGCCAGGCGATCCGGCGCGGTGGCGAGGACCTGCTCCCGCGCGGCGATCGCCACAGGACAGGGTGGTGTCGGGGACGCCTCGCAAAGCGCCCCATGGAGCATGAGCGACACCGGGGGGACGCCGTCTTGGGGAGCGAGTACGAAGGCGTCGTCACGCACCTCGTCGACCAGCCAGCCGAGATCGGTTAAGGTCGGATCGAGACCAGATAGGAGAGCGTCCCGACTTGTCGCACCGCCCCGGGCAATGGACTTGGTCGCGCGGAGCAACCGGACCCGCGGGTCTTCTTGATCGAGTCCTGCCGCAGGTTTCGGATCAGGTGTATCCCCGGTCCCGTCGCCCTCCTCGTCAACGCGAGCTTCGATCCAGCGATCGAGCGCCGCCGCCCTCTTCTCGAGCCAAGACGGGCCACGGACCGGTGAGAGGTTCCCAGGATCGCGAGGGTCTCGCCAACCGAACGCGCCGTTCACCGCATCCTCGTATGCCGTCCATAGCGCCCGGCTCGCGGACAGAGGCGGGTGGGGGTTATACGCCCGAGGGACGCGCCGATCCATGGGCGTCGGAACCATCACGCAGCTCGGGACGAGGAGGTTCACCTCTAGCCGACCGACGTGAAGATGCGTGCTCACAATCATGGGCGGGCGCGCGTTGGGGACGATCCCAGCGAAGGCCGTTTCCCTCCATAGCTCGATCGCAGCGTCGATCCTGCGGACAGCCTCAGGGTCCCGTCGCCGCCACTTCTCGATATCGACATCATCTCTCGCAAAGCTGAGTGTCGCGCATCGGTAGCGCCGCTTGGTCTCCAGCGCATCGATGGTCCGGGCGACGACGCGGGGATCGCCACGCAGGAGCTCGGGGGCCGGATCGCGGACGATGTGCTCGCGCCGTCCTCCCATCACCACAGGCACCGTGTCATCGAGCAGATAGCCGATCACGCGGTGTGCTGGACCACTCGTATAGCGCGACCAAACCTGGATCATCCACCCCGCCCCGATACGGCGTCCAGCGTCCGGATCAGACGGTCGTCGATCCGGTCGAGCGCGCCGCAGACACGCAGCGCATCGACCGGCGGAGCCCCCTCGATGACCGAGGCGAGCAAGTTCGAGACACCGTCCATGGCAAGGCGCATCTCGTCGACGAGCTCGATCGCCTCGGGGCCGGACGAGACCGGCGCGCGGAGCGCGGCCTCGGCCACATAGCGAGACCGGGACACCGCCCGAGCCGACGCCGCCGCGCCGATGGCCTTCCATTCGCGATCCGTGAGGTGGATGCGCCGCGGCTTTGTCGGGGCCGCGCCCCTCGGGCGTCGTCTCGTCATCGTTTCTCCTACCGGCCCCGGATCAGGCCACTCGCTGTGCGGACGACGGAATGTCGTTCAACAAGCTGGAGAATGGAGGATGGCGAGGTCAGTGAAGAAGGAGTTGCACTACTTGGGATGTGGACAACTGAGGTGAAGAGAAGGCAGCCGGAGGAGGCGTTGAAGGCATCGGATCTCAACGACACAAGGCGTTCCGACCTCTTGGAACTACAGGATGCGAGTCGTCAGCCGGCCACCAACGAATGATGAGGAACTAGACCTGAGCGCGGGCGGAGGTCGAAGATCACATATCTCAATACACAACCCGAGCAGGCGTCCGTCCGGGCCGACCGTACATGCCCATGCGAGGCGCTCGGGGACCGTGATCTGCTCCGCACCCGGTCAGTCGCCCTTCCGGAGCTCCACCGCAGCGTCGTTGTCCTGGATGTCGTACCCCTGCCCGCGCAGGTGCCGCGTCAGGATCCGGCGGATCATCTCCGGACGGGACGGTTCGTCGTCGGCTCCTGCGATCAGGTCATCGAGCGCGTCGAGCACCGTCTGATGGACGCGTAGCATTACTTGATGGGTGTTTCTCTTGGGTGGTGCCATGATCGCAAATCCTCAGTCGGATACGGCCCACCAAAGAACGGAGGCCGCCGCACGAAAACCTGTTGACATAGTGATACTGGTATTGCAATAGCGTCGCGGATGACGCCGGGCTCCTACCCCCGACGCCACCCTGACCACGACACGATCTCAGGAGGATCGCACCATGGCTGAGGCCACCCATACCCGCACTGCGTCGGACGCAGAACCCACACCGTTCACCATCTCCGGCTTCGAGCGCATCGTCTCGACACTGCGCACGGCTGTCCTTCGCGAAGAACGCCTCGACACGGTCGCGCTAGACGAAGGCTCCAGCGACGTCGATCTCGGTACCGCGCAGGACGCAGCCGTCGACGCCTGGTGCGCGGCCGAAGCGGCAACCTGCGCTTTCGTCCGTGCCCATCGCGAAGCTGGCCCAGGCCCCCTCACGGAGACCGCCACGCGCATCGTCGCGATGCTCTCGCTGACAGGCGTGGACGACAAAGCGGCGCTCTTCAGGCTGGTGACCGACACGATGGTCCTGCGGACCTACGTCGCTCCCACCGGTCCCGAGGAGAAGCTTCTCGGCGACCTGCTTCCTTGGATGTACCGGGCGTCGGTGATCCAGTCGGCCTTCCTGCCCGACGACGCGACGGCCTGCGATCCGACAGGCGACTTCGCCCCCGCGGCCTGATCCCGTTTCCAGCGCCTGCCCTACGGCCGCGGACCGGTTCCGCGGCCGGCTCCCGACATCCTCGAAGGAGGCCCCTCATGGCCGTCCAGCTTTCCCTGGCGGGTCTCGACCTGCCGCGCGTGCCCGTACCTGTCGTGGCCGCGCAATCCCTCTGGAACTTCCCGAACGTCCGAGGCGAGACGATCTGCGCGAACGCGGTGCTGGTCGGGACGGCCGGTGAGGCGCTCGTCGACAGCCTCCTGATGCGCCATGGCCTTCTTCCGATGCCGGTGCCGGGCAACCTCGCGTCCGACCGGCTGGTCTACACGCCGGGTGGGCTGGCCCGCATTCAAGTGAAGACCTGCGGCACGCCCCGAGATGGCGGCTACACGTTCAGCATCGGAAAGGGCTACCGAAACGGTCCGGGAGGCGTGCGCGCCTACGACGTCGACGCCTTCGACATCTTGGCCCTCGTCTGCCTCGCCGACGATGCGGTCCTCTTCACGCACGAGATGCGTTCCGATCTGCGCATTCCGACCCGGGCGATCCCGGGACTGCGGGCCGACCCGCGAGCATCCTTGGAAGAAGCGCTCATAGGCATCGGCATCGACTTGACGGCCGATGCCTCCGACGTCGCGGCTCCACGAGCCGCCTGACCCCCACCTTTAGGGACCTCCCCATGTCCAATTTTTCCGAAGCGTCCGCGGGCGCCGTCTCTCCGCATGCCCGCATCCTACGCGCTACTCTCCGCGATCTCGTCCTGCGCCACGCCACGGTCGGTGCATCTGACGCCGACCCGATCGACGGCCTCTCCATCGAGGAACTGGAGCGCGGCATCGATGCTGCCGAGAAGGCTTCGCCGCCCTCCGTCCCGCTTGCGGTCACTATGGCCCATTCTGGCACCGTCCCGCCCCTCGCCGACGAGATGGACCCGGAGGAGATCGCCGCCTGCCTCGCCCGTGGCGATGACCCCTGCGCCGCCGGCATCGACGGCGTCGCCCCGTCACCCACGCCGCCGGTGGCCGGCCTCCTCGTGACATGCCGCCTCGCTCGGATCTTCGACGGCCCGGAGGCGATAGATGCCGCGATGGCCCCCGGTGCGCTGACGGTCGTGACCGTACCGATGCGGGCGGCGCGTGAGACGGTCATGGACGACCTCTCCGCGCTCATGCCGGCCTTCCTGCGAGCCGGGTCCCGGGCGGTCGGCTTGCGGGCACCCGAACCTGACGCTCTCCCGCGCGTCCTCATGCCCGGCGAGGAGACGGCGCAGGTCGCACGCGGCTCTCGGCGTCCGTCCCGATCGGTGGCGCAGCTCGACGACACGGTCGGTCGTGGTCTCCCCGCTATCGTGATCGTCGGTGGCCTCGACGACCTCACCACCGCCGCGCGCGCCGTGGTCAGCCGCGAGGTCAAATGGCCAATCCTCGGCGATTCCGACGTCGTCGAGCTCCTCCGCGCGACGCACTCGACCACGGGCCAGCTGTCCGAGGACGCGATCCGTGCGGCGCTCCCACCAGCGCAGGCGCTCGACGCCCTCCCCCATGCTCTGTGGCGCCGGGCTCTGGCGGAGACCTCGCCTCTTCGCGCCGCCCGTCAACTTGCCGCCTTCGCCGAGGCTCTGCCGCGGCCCTCCGGTCCGACCCTCTCCGACCTCCACGTGCCGCCCCGGGTTCGCAACGCACTAGACGGCCTCGCCGCCGATCTGCGCGCCTGGAAGGCCGGTCGCCTTGCATGGACGAACGTCTCGCCAAGTCTGCTCTTCGCCGGGCCGCCCGGCACGGGCAAGACCCTTGCCGCTGCGTGTATCGCGGGGTCGGCGGATGCGACCTTCGTCTCCACCTCCTTCGCGGACTGTCAACGGTACGGCCACATGGGGGACTACCTCGCGGCGATGTCCGACAGGGTGGAAGAGGCGATCGCTCGCACCCCAAGCGTCTTCTTCCTGGACGAGTTGGACAGCTTCGGGACGCGCGATCCACGCGCGCGGAACGGCCGGTACATGGCCGCAGTCGTCAACGGGCTGCTGGAACAGTTGTCCCGATTGCACGCGACACCCGGCGTTGCCGTCATCGGCGCTACGAACCATCCCGACCGGGTGGATCCGGCGATCGTGCGCGCAGGTCGCTTCGATCGGCACCTGCCTCTCGATCTACCGGACCGCGCCGGGATCGAGGCCATCCTACGGTCCCACGTCGAAACCGCGATCGGCGGCGGCACCGCAGAGATCGATATTCGATCCGTGGCCAGCAACCTCGTCGGACGTTCCGGCGCCGATGCGGCCGCCGTGGTCCGGCTCGCGGCCGGGATGGCTCGACGACGCGGCGACGCCCTGAACGCGGACGACCTAGCCCATGCCGCCCATGAGATCGCCCCGGCCCACGACGCGGCGACCGTGCATGCCACCGCCGTCCATGAGGCGGGCCATGTCATCGTCGCGGCCGTCTTGGGTCTGCCGCTCTCCGGCCCCGCCCGGCTGACCCATCGTGGCGGCGAGGTGGAGGTCGCGATGCCCGCGCTCATGACGTCCGACACAGTCGACACCCGGCTCGTGGCGCTCCTCGCCGGACGGGCAGCCGAGGGAGTCCTCCTCGGCAGGGTCAGCCATGGGGCCGGGTTGGGCGAGGGATCGGACCTCGACCGCGCGACGGACCTCGCGCTGCGGGCGGAGACCGAGTGGGGACTGGAGGGGAGTCGGCTGAACACGCCCGTCCCGCGCGCGAGACGATGCGAGCTGCCCCTTGGCGTTCGACGGAAGCTCGAACTGCGGCTGGCCGCGGCGGACCGTCGAGCGCGGGAGATCGTGTCGGCGCACCGCAGCGACGTGCTCCGCATCGCGCACGCGCTTCGGTCCGAGCGCGAGCTGAGCCCGATGCGGTTGGCGGAACTGACCGCGCCGCTCCGCAGCGTCGGCGACGACACCGTAGCGAGCTCCCCGCACCTCGCAGCCACACTTCACTGAAGGACCATTCGATGACCGATACATCCAGAGGACCCCGTCCCGACATCATCCTCCGCGAGATCGCCGCGCTGCTTCCGGCATTCGAGGACGTCGTCCGCGGCGGCCCCGAACCGGCAGACCTGAAGGACGCGCCCATCATGGCTAACTGGTCCTATGCCGCGCGCGGGCCGTTCCCGGCGATCGCGGGGCTCGTTGCGGGCCATCCGATCCTCCCAGAGACCGCCATCGTGACATCGCAGACGGTCTGGTGCGATCCTGACGCGGGCCACGCGCGGACCCGGTCACGGTGGTACCGGCTCGGACCGCGGTCTCACATCGTACCGGCGGTCTCTTTCCGCGGTCGGATCCTGCCACCCCTCACCGACGTTCAAGCGCGGGAGTCGATGGTTCAAGCCCCGACGATCCTCCTCGGCGCCGCGCGCGACCTCCGCGCGCGGGACCTGGCGGATCGGCTTGCGGCGGTCGTCGCAGCATGGCCGCCCGAGACCCAGCGCGGGAGGCTCCAATGACGACGCCCTTCCCCGCGCCCTCCACGGCGATCGCTGCCCGCTACCGCGCGTAGATGAGGACGCGCCGAGCTTGGCTCGCCACCCTATCAGACGACACCCGAGCCGCCCGCAACCGAAGCGACGTCATCTACGCGCTCCTGCGCCGCCACGTCGACGTCATCGCGTCGCTCTGTCCAACGAACGAGGATGATCTCGCGGCGCAGATCCACGTCCATTGGATCGAGCACGGGCCGCATTGGCAACGCGACGACGAGCACGTCCTCGACGATGCGGAGCCGCATGACCGGTATGTCGCAATGCTCTGGCGTGCGGTCACCGGGAGGGACGGATGGCCAAGAGGCCCGACCGGAAGAGAAGCGGAGTTGCAATAGGAACAACTACTCCCCCACAGATCAGCCAACGTTGGATGACCGCTGGCTAAGGCAGGCTGGACCGCGTGACGTAGATCGTGCGGTCCCCCTGCCCGTCTACGACCCACAACATCGACTTCGCGGAGATGCGGTCCGAGTATCCCGCACGGGGGTCGTGCAGCGGGATAGGCGTGTTCGTCAGATCGCCCGCATAGTACAGATGCGCGGCCGCCGACGTCGTACCCGGCCCGCCGAGTTCCTGCTCCTGATAGCCGACGAGGGTCTCGATACGGTCCATCGACGCGATCGCCGCCGGGTCGAACGGGGCGGTCGCGGCCTCGGTATCGTATCGCACACCGGTCAGCTCCGCGGCCGTGACCGCTTCGACCAAGATGTCGACGTCTCCAACTTTTTCCAGGTGGAGGAGGCCGCACCGATCCACGACGCCCGGCGTCGAGCAGTCCAACGCGCCGAAAGGCCGGGGTGCGTCGAAGCCGAACGACCGTCGTGTGCCCTGCTGGAACGCCGTCCGCGCAGCCTCCTCGGTAGGGCCAAAGGCCAGCGTCAGGTCGCGGTATTGATCGAGAGGCCGCTGGGTTTTCAGTTCTCCATCAATGATCGAGAACAAGACCCCGGAGAAGTTACCTCCCGTACCGAAGACGAAGGGCTGGGCTTCCAGGAAGGGGAGGATCTCGGCCCACGTCGAACCGGCCACCGGGATCGATAGCGTCTCCCCAATCGACCCGGCGACGGCATCCGCGTCCAGATCACCGCCATTGTCATCGGGCAACTCCCGGAAGGTCGGCGTGTAGCGACCGAGTTCGTCGCCGACGGCACCCGTGACGACGACTTCCGCGATCCGTCCTTCGATGGCACCGGCCCGGACGACCGACGGCGCCAGCCGGTCGAGCGTTACCGAGACCGTCACGCCGCGAAGACCCGCATCCGTCTGCGCTACTACGTCCCGTCCCTGATCGCTAGGCACCGGGAAGATCCGTGCATCCGAAGCATTGCGGTAAGTAATCGGCGTCGATCCCCCAACGAAGGTACCGGGCGCAAAGACGTCGAGCGGAAAGCCCCCTGCCCCGGCATCGTACTCCCCAAGACGCCCTCGCAGGTTGATCTGAATCGCCGTCTCCTCGTCGAAGTCCGACCAGAGCTCATTGAGCCGGGCGACCTCCGCGGCGACGGCATCCGCCCTGTCGAACTCGTCCGCCGATCTGACCGTAGGACTCGCTCGTGCCAACGCTTCGAAGTTCGGCACCTCCCCGGAGAGCCTCGACAGAAGCAATATGCGCACCTCGTCAGTCGGGCCAACGATGGGTTCGTCCGCAGTCGCAGACGAGACTGCGAGGATCAAGGCAAGGGCCGTTCCGAGGGAAAGGCAGGCGTATCGTCTGGGCATGGGGGCGGTCCGTTCGTGCGCGAGGCGTCGCGCCTCGAAGTGACTATAGTCGTTTGTGACTATAGTCGTTAGCCGTGCGGATCAACCGGCCGAATACCCTCCGGGATGGACCGCAGAGACGACGCAGCCATCGACGCTTTCGCGCGCACCCTCCAGAGCCGTCGGCGCGCACAGGGGCTGTCGCAGGAAGAACTTGCCTATCGCGCGGGCCTATCCACGAGCTACATCTCGCTGCTCGAGACTCGCCGGCGACAGCCCACGCTCAGCGTGATGGTGGGACTGGCCAGGGAACTCGGCATCTCCCTTACCGTGATGGCGGAGGACATCGAGGCTTCGCACGGAAGGGCGGAGAGCCGCTAGCGGCCCGAAGCGGACCTTGAGGTAGAACCCGGGCGCTGCGGCGCGGCGAAGGCTCACACAATTTCTCGCCTAACAATCCGCTAGCGATCTTGCGCTGCAAACTTACGGCGCTCCTCCCTGTTCCCGGTGCAGGGGGCGTTCGGGTCTGGGTGCTGCCCACCCCCGCCCCATTCATTCGTCGCCAGCCAGTGCTCGAAGTAGGCGAGCCACAAGAACGACCATGGTACGATCGTCTGGTCCAGGCGCCGCGTGCCGTCCCATTCTTCGGTGCCTGGCAGGTATAGGCAGAGGCGATCTGGGTTGTGGTAGAGGTGCGGCGGCGTCCGTCCTCCACTCAGCTCGCGGAGGTCATGGCTCACGACGGTGACGGACGGCGCCGCGTCCCGTGAGTAGTGAAGGCGCAGCCGGTAGGTGCGAGATAGCGCGTCCGGGCAGGCGTCGAACTTCCAGACTAGTTCGGTTGCTGTCAGTCGTCCGTCTGCCCCGATGAGGAGAGGATTTGTCCGCAGGAACAGGTGCTGTTGCGCGAGCGTCAGCACCTTGCGTTCCCACGCCGTGCGCATCTCAGTCGCCGAAGAAGGTGTTGGATTGGACCGGCGTCGATGCTGGGGCCGGGGTCGTGATGAGTCCCGCCGACGGGGCGAGCCAAAGTTGTCCCGACTTCCGAGCCTCGGTCAACCGATCCTGATGGCGGCTCATCACGCGAACCCCCGCCTGACCGAAGCCTGCCTCCATGCGATTGCGGACCCGGTCTAGCCCAGAGGTGTCTCGAAGGACCTCCAGATCTTCCAGCGCCTTTGCATGCCAGCCGAAGAACGCTTCCGCCCGTTCGGGCTCACGGTTCCACCTGTCCGCGAAGTTCTCGCCCTGCGTCGTCTCGTTCCAGACCGCGTAGGCCGGGCGGCCATCGATCAACGGGCGTTCGATGAACAGGGGCATCGCTCGGACCGTGGCGATCAGCACATCGAGCTCGTCCTCATAGACCTCCCGCAGAACGACGGCTTCGTAGGCTCTCATCGTGAGTGTCGTGATGATGATCGAGATCGGAGCAACATCCTCGCGGACGTCCAGGAAGTGCACGTCGCGATGGCGCTTCAGGATCTGCACGATGCGGTTCAATACGTTCTCGAGCGTGAGCGTGGCCGGAAACGGCTCGGCCTCGGCGCGGTTCTGCGACTCGGCGAAGCGCTTGACGATCTGAGGGGTCAGCGCGGCCCGCCTTTCGAAGAGCTTGCGATACCCCCGCGGGTTCGTCGGATGCCACGATGACAAAGCTCTGTCCGGCACCAGTTCCCCTCCGTTTGGGCAGAGGATGTTCGCGATCGTCGGCGACAGATCGAGGTGGAACTCGCCTGCATAGTTGAGGCGCCAGCAGCGCTTCTTCTCCTGGAGCATGTGCGCGTAGCGGCCATGCTCGCGAAGCCGCCTCCCGACCGCCGCCTTGACCGCCGCGGGGTCCGTGCTGCGGCTTACGCCAAGCAGGAGGCAGATCAGATCGATGTCGAACTCCATCCGGCCAATGGGCTTGATGGTCGTGCCGAGACCGCCGCTGCCATGCAGGTAGACCAGTGTAGACGCCAGCAGCGGGTCGTCGGAGCTGACGATCCACGTCGCCACAGCCTCGTAGGCGGAGCAGGCACGTTCGAACTGCTCCTTCGTCGGCGCAAGGTCCTCGCAGATCTCAACAAGAAGGCGATAGAGTTCCACACGCCGGAGGCGGTCCTGCGGGGTGAGTGGGCGGAACGGGGCGTTCATGCTGCGTGACCCTTTGCGGCTGAGATGGGGTGGTACGGCTCGAAAGGGGCAGCTGGGGCCGCGAAGAATACGGGCTCGAGGATCGGCTGCGCTTGTCGTGCGGCGGAGACGCCGAGTCCCTTGAGGCGGTCGATCTTGGTCGCGTCGTCGAGACTGAAGAAGTTCGCTGGCACGGGCGTCGCGTAGCGATGGATCGTATTGCCCTGGTGGGGGTGCCCAGTGAGCAGCTTTGCCATGCCCATGGCACCTCTGGACTGACCATCCATCAATAGTCGCGTCAGTCCGCTGATCCCGAGATCCTTGAAGCCGGCCGCATCGTTGAAGAGGTAGACCTCCTCGCCGCAGCCGAGGCTTAGGATGCGCAGGTCCTCGCCCGGCCAACCGAGCAGCGTCGTCGCTTCCACCGCCGCCACGCCGATCGGGTTGTTTGCCCAGACGCCTCCGTCGAGGAGGCCGGTCGCATCGACGGTGCGATGCCGCGCGAAGTAGGTCGGTGCGGCCGCGGTCGCCATGGCCGCGTCGAGCGCTGGCTTGCGGTAGTCCGTCTTCAGCCGTGGGTGATGCGCCGTCTTGTATATGTAGACGCTGCGGCGATCCGCGTCCCAAGCCGGAATTATGAGGCGCGTGCGAGCATCGCCGAGTATCCGATCACCGAGGACGCCGTGCAGCGCGGTCCGAAGCACCTCCGCATCATGCTTTGGGCGGAAGAACTGGCGACCGAACGTCCGTGCCTTCTCTCGCAACCATCTCCGGCCGGCCCCGCGTTCCGGTCCTTCCCGGAAGATGATCGGCCCACGGGTCTCGTAGAGGTCGAGGAGCTCGGACGCGCGCAGGCCCATCGCGAGCCCGATGGCAAGGATGCCGCCTGTCGAAGTTCCAGCGATCAGATCGAAATACGATCCGATCGGCTCGTCGAGGTCCTTCTCCAGCGTGGCAAGGAACGCCGCCGGTTCGATGCCGCGGATGCCGCCGCCGTCGATGCTCAGGACACGCCGAACCCATAGCCCTACTTTCTCTGCCTCTTGACTCCGCACTAACTCATTCCCGCCCGGTTTACGGAACACTCTGTTCACAACTCGATTGTAAACCTAGGCGGCCGGACTATGTGCCGCAAGGTCTCCGGTTTACAAAATCGTGGACTGTGCGCATGAATGTAACCTGTAGGGAGAGACGACCATGATCGGACGACGTTTGAAGTCCGCGCGCACGGCAGCCGGTCTGTCGCTGCGTGCCTTGGCGGAAACGATGGATCGCAAGGTTTCTGCGCAAGCCATCGGTAAGTACGAGCGCGACGAGGACATGCCGCGCTCCTCTGTGCTCTCCGCACTCGCGCAGGCTCTCGATGTCGAAATCGATTACCTGCTCGGAGACGGTGACCTGCAGCTCGAGGGGGTCGAATTTCGCAAGCCGGCTTCGACCTCGCGCAAGGAGGCCGCTGCGATCGAGGCCAGAACGCTCGCCTTCATCGAACGTTATCTCCTTGTCGAGGAAATGCTGCGCCTGCCCACGTTGCACTGGGTGCCGCCGAGCTCCCCCGCGTTCAAAATCGCGTCCGTCGAGCAGGCGGATGGCGCCGCTGATGCGCTGCGCCACGAATGGGATCTCGGTGGCGATCCTGTACCGAAGCTCGCTGAGCTACTGGAGGAGCATGGAATTAAGATCGTGTCGGTTGACTCCCCACGGGTCGATGGGCTCGCGGCGAGGGTCGAGCGTGATGGTCATCCGCCGGTACCCATCATTATGATCGCTAAGGGTGCTTGGTCCGAACGTAAGCGGTTCAGTCTCGCGCACGAACTGGCGCATTTGGTCCTGGATGTGGCCGACGGCGTCGATTCTGAGAAGGTCGCAAACCGTTTTGCTGGCGCCTTCCTAGTGCCGGGCGAGGTGCTGCGCCAAGAGATCGGCCAGCGGCGCAAGGAGATCAGCTTGGGCGAGCTTCGCGTGCTGAAGCGCCGCTACGGCGTCAGCCTTCAGGCGCTCACGTACCGCTGCAAGGACCTCGAGATCATAAATCGGTCGCTCTACCGCGATCTCTTCGATCTCTACGACCGCTATGGCTGGCGGGCAGAACCCTACGAGGAACCGGAGGCCTTCGATCCCGAACGCGAAGAGCCGATGCGATTCCGTCGACTGTGTTTCCGTGCGCTTTCCGAGGGGCTTATTGGGGAGCCCCGCGCGGCCGAACTGCTTGGAATGACCGTTCGCGGGCTGGAGAAGGAGCTCGACGCCGTGGCATAACGGCGCGATGCCGATCCTCGTCTCCGACACCTCCGTGCTCATCGACATCGAGCGCGCCGGTCTGACGGCGCGCCTTTTCGCGTTGCCGCACGATTTCGTGGTGCCCGATCTTCTCTTCGACCAAGAGTTGGCCCCCCATGGTGGCGACGACCTCGTCGCACGTGGACTGCAGATCGAAGATCTTTCAGGGGCAGAGGTACAGTTGGCCGCGCAAGTGCGGCGGCACAACGGCGCGCTTTCCTTGCCGGATGCCTATGCCTTCAGCCTTGCACGCGAGCGTGGCTGGACGCTCCTGACCGGCGACGGTCAGCTGCGCGCACTTGCCCGGCGCGCGCGACTTCCCATGCACGGCGTCCTCTGGCTTTTCGACGAGTTGGAAGTGCATGAGGTCTGCTCGAGCAAAGAGCTCAATGACGGCTTGACGGCTCTTTCCGCGCATCCGCGCTGTCGCCTGCCCAGAGCGGAAATACGTCTGCGGCTCGACCGCTATCGGTCGACATAAGGCACATGTTCGGGTCGTCGGGCCGGACCTCAGTCGGGATGATGCTTGGTACTGGTCGCATTACGAGAGCTACAGTCTTACGGTGATGCAGATGCTCACCTCGATCGAATATCACGGATCTCCCAATACGACGGCTTCCTGTGTACGGGCTGTCGAACGTCTGCTCCTGCACGATCCGCGTATCGAAGACGCGCGACTCCTGACGTGCCGTAAGGGCCACGATGCCCGGCATGGCCTTCTACTTGCGACCGATGACGGCCCCGTCGCAATCCGGACCGGCTTCACGTCGGGCTACCCAGGAGAGGGGCCGCGCGGTCTCGGTCGGAGCCTTCATCTCCTCGACCTTCACCGGATCATGGTCGGCGAGATACATGTATCGATAGATCTCCTGGATCGGCTGGATCGATGTGTGCTGACCACTGACGACCTCCGCCAGATCGAGAGTACACGGCCGACGTACGGACCGGACGTCTATGACTATGTCCACCCTTACGTGACATCGTTTGCTCCTGAGGGAAGCGCATGGCATGCAAGCCAGGCGTCCATTCCCTACGCCGTCCTCGACCCGCGGCTGTTCGATCTTGCCGTCGACTTCTGGGTCGATCCCGATGCGGCCCTCATGAAGGCGTTTCGAAAACTGGAAACCATCATCGCCGAGCGCCTACTCGCGAACGGAATTGATCCGAACGACATGCCGGCGAGCAAGCTCTTTCCCGTAGCGTTCAATAGGCCCGATGGTCCCCTGACTTGGCGGGACCTATCGTCGGGTGAGGTGGTCGGTCGGGTCAACCTGTTTGTCGGGACCTACTCGGCCTACCGAAATGCTCGCGTGCATCGCGAGGGCGAGGTGGACGAGCAGCAGGCGCTGATCGAGCTGCTTGCGGTAAACCACCTCTTCCTGCTCGAGGGGCGCGCGGTAGAGCGTGAAAGGACGATGGCCAACCCGTAGCTGATCGGCTGTTCCAAGCCTCTGCGTTCCTGCCGAGCCAGATCAAATGTCGATAAAAGAGCTCGGCGCTTTGGTGCGGCTCCATTTAAGCAGGCGGTCAATCGGGCAGCGTTCAAAAATATTTCTGCGTGAGAGCAATACGGGTCTCAAAACAATTAATCTCTTGTTTTCTATGGCCGCTTTAAAGAATAGTCATTCTCTAAAACGGAGGGTCACTTAGATGGGTCGAGTGCTCGTAGCGCCACGCGGCGTTCGCCCAAGCGTTTCTTTGAGCATTGCGACGAGCATAGTTTGGTCCATCCACGACTGGAAGTTTGGCGTATCCTACTCCTTTCGTTGCAGACATGCGCCGGCGGCAATCGCTGGTGAAGCGTTCTGCCTTTTCGCATTGTTCTTGAATTGCGCTGAACGTTGCATTTGGGGCCACTCGCATTTGGGGTCTGTAGCGAAGGTAGCGAGGTAAATCGGTATTCAGAGGCCAATAGACTGCGGGTGGAGCCTCGATCGGTTTCGCTGCAGTTAATGGAAGTAACACTGTACTGGAGTCTAGAAGGCGACCTTCGGATTCAACCCAATAATGGGACGCAGTTCCAAGATCCGTGCTGCCCCCAAAACCATGAAATGCCGCACCAGAGCTTCTGCGACTTGGCACGAGCGCAGCAAAGTCACCGCCGATGACTGTTGCCTCATACGTCCCGTCTCTCAGGAGAGCTGCAAGAGCGTAAGTCGCATACATACATCGCTGTCCCGCATTATCGGGAAACGCTTGCCGAAGTGCTCGATTGACTAAGGCCATGGCACGAATTGATAGAGGGCGATGCTTCATGGCTCATAGACCGGCAAAATATCAAGAACTCCTATCGTGATCGCTCCACCGAATAGAGAACTTCCTATCGTTGAGTTCGTTTCCGAATGCCCCGGCCATGTCTCGCATAACGGCATCTACTGTCTGATCGACAGCTCCTATCGGACCCACCTCGTAAATTGCCGAGGCGGCTGCGGCGGGGATGTTCCTCGACGGCTCATCGTCGCCTCGTTCGCCAACCATCCCCGCGCCATCTCGATTGTCCACGAAGGCCTGCATGCCGTAGCCGAGGGTGGGGTCGCCACGATGGCCTCGCACGCTCCGTATCCAGATCAGGGCATCCAAGATCGGGCATGTGAGCCACGCCGGCCTGATTTCCGGCACCATGTCGTCCATGGTTTGCTGGTACATAGCGTACTGAAACGCACCTCGGCCGTTGCGAAACCAGGTGTGGCTGACATCCCTCCAGCCGCCGCCACCAAGGTTGTCGCGTGATGCGCGAGTTCGCCCCCCAAGAATGGGAACGGCCCGACGAAACGCGGACCCTCGCGTCTCGTTCGCCCATTCGTTCTTGTTCGCAAAGATTGCCCTGAAGCGCCCCGAGTTTCTCGGAGGCTTCTGACTGTGAGAGGATGGAGCCATGGGGAAGACATCGAAGAGATACGCGCCTGAGGTGCGCGAACGGGCGGTTCGAATG
>NZ_JAFCAR010000010.1 GCF_016820245.1 Jannaschia sp. Os4
TGAAGCGCCCCGAGTTTCCCGGAGGCTGGTTGGTTTGAGTTACGCGGCTCGCTGCTGCATGTCGATCCGGTCGTAGTAGGTGGCTTCGGCCTCTGCGGGCGGGATGTTCCCGATAGGTCCGAGCAGGCGTCGGTTGTTGAACCAGTCGACCCATTCGAGAGTCGCAAACTCGACGGTCTCGAGCGAGCGCCAAGGTCCGCGCGGCCGGATGATCTCGGTCTTGAATAGCCCGATCACCGTCTCGGCGAGCGCGTTGTCGTATGAATCTCCCACGCTGCCGACGGAGGGCTCGATTCCTACCTCGGCCAAGCGCTCGGTGTAGCGGATCGCGAGGTATTGCGATCCACGATCCGAATGGGCGACGAGGCCGCCATTCTTCGCAGGTCGACGGTCGTGGATAGCCTGCTCCAGAGCGTCGAGAACGAAGCCTGCGGTGGCATTGCCGCTGACGCGCCAGCCGACGATCCTCCTGGCGTAGGTGTCGATGACGAAGGCGACGTAGACGAAGCCTCGCCAGGTCGCCACGTAGGTGAAGTCGCTCACCCACAGCCTGTTGGGCGCGGGCGCCTGGAACTGTCGGTTTACCTTGTCGCGCGGGCACGGCTGCGCCGGGTCGGGGATGGTCGTCCTGATCCTCTTGCCGCGCACGGCGCCCTGCAGGCCCATGGCACGCATCAGCCTCTCGACCGTGCAGCGGGCGACCTCGAAGCCTTCCCGCAGCAGTTGCCGCCAGACCTTCCGCGCCCCGTAGACGCCGAAGTTCTCGGCATGCACGCGCGCGATCTCGACCCGCAGGCAGGCGTCCCGCTTGGCGCGACCGGACAGCCGGGAAGGATCGTCCCGCTTCGCCCGGTGCGCGTGATACGTCGATGGGGCGATCTGCAGCAGCCGGCAGATCGGCTCGACCCCGTGGGACGCGCGATGCGCATCGATGAACGCGATCATCGTCTCATTGGGCGGTCGAGCTCCGCCTGGGCAAAATACGCCGACGCCTTGCGCAGGATCTCATTGGCTTGGCGCAGCTCCCGGACCTCGCGCTCCAGCGCCTTCACCCGCGCCGCCTCCTCGACACGGGCTTCGGCTCCAGGCACGGCTGCCCTCTCAGCCTCGCGGACCCACCTTCTCAGCGTCTCCGCCGTGCAGCCGATCTTCGACGCGATCGACTGGATCACAGCCCACTGGCTCGCATGATCGGACGCATGATCGCCCACCATTCGAACCGCCCGTTCGCGCACCTCAGGCGCGTATCTCTTCGATGTCTTCCCCATGGCTCCATCCTCTCACAGTCAGAAGCCTCCGAGAAACTCGGGGCGCTTCA